>KE159799.1:0-306189 GCA_000403495.2 Lachnospiraceae bacterium 10-1
CCTTCCAAATGGAGTAAAACGCTTGCGTTTCCTGGCAATCATTATAAAGAATATGGTGGGTAGATGAAATCTACCCCGAAATTAGGCGCTTACATATGAAATAAGCGAATGTATGCTTTGAATTTATTCTTATGTAAAAAAACATCCAACTGTATTTTACAGATGGATGTTTTTTTGAAAATGATTTTAAATTTATTTCCCAAAACGTACATTAATGTAAGAGATAATTTCCTTTACGCATCTGTCGTAGCCAAGTTTTGAACTATTCAGACATAAATCATAATTCCTGGCATCTGACCACTCACGTCCTGTATAGTACTTGTAATATTCAGCCCTGTGTTTATCGGTCTTTAAAATAAACTTTTCAAGTTCTTTTGAGGACATGCTGTGCTTTGTTGCAGCCTGCTCCATACAATATTCATGAGGCGCATGTATAAAAACGCTGAGTACATTGTCATAATCTTTTAAAATATAATCAGCACATCTGCCTACAATGACACAGGATTCTTCTTCTGCCAGTCCCTTAATAATTTTGGCCTGATAATTAAAAAGGTTTTTAGTAGAAACAAAATCATCGCTTTCAGGCGAAATTAATTCTCCATTATATGCATTATGTGCTATTTTAAAAAGACTGGTTCTCCTTAGTTTTTCATCTGCATTGGCAAAAAGTGCTTCATTAATCCCGCTTTCATCAGAAGCAAGCTTCATAAGCTCCTTGTCATAAAAGTGAATGCCAAGTTTTTCCGCCAGCATATTTCCAATGGTACGTCCACCGCTGCCGTACTGCCTTGCAATTGTAATAACAATCTTGTCTTTCATAAATGCAACCTCCAAAATTTTATTCACCCAGATAAGCTTTTTTGATGGAATCATTATTGAGCAGGTCCTCTGCATTTCCATCAAGAACAATATTTCCGGTTTCAAGTACATAAGCACGGTCTGAAATTGCAAGCGCCTTTTTCGCATTTTGCTCCACCAAAAGTACTGTTGTGCCGCCAGCGCTCACTTCTTTAATAATATCAAATATCTCATTCACAAAAATGGGTGAAAGCCCCATGGAAGGTTCATCCATTAAAATAATTCTTGGATGAGACATAAGCGCTCTGCCCATAGCCAGCATCTGCTGCTCTCCTCCGCTTAACGTTCCTGCAAGCTGATTTTGTCTTTCTTCCAGCCTTGGAAAACGTTTGTATACTGTTTTCAGCGTGGCTTCTATTTCATTTTTGTCTTTTCTGGTGTAGGCACCCATTTTTAAGTTCTGGAGTACGGTAAGATTTGCAAATACACGTCTGCCTTCCGGAACATGGGCCATACCCATGGACACAATTTTGTGGGCGGGCACCTTTGTGATATCCTTCCCATCAAAATATACGGCACCTTTTTTAGCCTCAAGAAGACCTGTTATTGTATGGAGAATTGTTGTTTTTCCGGCTCCGTTAGCGCCAATCAGTGCAATAACTTCTCCTTCATTAACTTCAAAGGACACGCCCTTGATAGCCTTAATCATTCCATAATATACTTCTAAATCTTTTATTTCAAGCATTGCCATTGTCTAGTCCTCCCCCATTATTCGCCTAAATATGCTGTGATAACCTGAGGATCATTCAGTACTTTTCCTGTTGGGCCCTGAGCAAGAATCCGTCCGAAGTTAAGAACTGTCAATTCTTCACAGATGCCGGAAACCAGCTTCATATCATGTTCTATAAGAAGTATTGTCATATCAAAATTATCCCGTACAAAACGGATAGTATCCATAAGCTCTTTGGTTTCATTAGGATTCATGCCGGCAGCCGGTTCATCTAATAAAAGCAGTTTAGGATCAGTTGCAAGCGCCCGGGCAATTTCCAGTTTCCGCTGTTTGCCATAAGGTAAATTTGCTGCAAGATACTCAGCTTCCTGATCCAGTTCAAAAACTTTTAACAGTTCCATTGCTTTTTCTGTCATTGCTTTTTCTGTTTTAAAGAAACTTGGCATTCTTAAAATGCCTTCAATAGTTGAATATTTAAAATGATTGTGAAGTCCTGCTTTCACATTGTCAATCACACTTAAATCTTTAAAAAGCCTGATGTTCTGAAATGTCCTTGCAATTCCAGCCTTATTGATTTCCACAGTTTTTAATCCTGTTATATTATGTGAATCTAATTTGATCACGCCTTCACTGGGTTTATATACACCGGTAAGCAGATTAAATACCGTTGTTTTTCCGGCGCCATTAGGGCCAATCAGCCCATAAAGCCGGCCTTTATTTATGGATATTTCAAAATCATCAACTGCACGCAGGCCGCCAAACGAAATCCCAAGATTTTTAACTTCTAATAATGCTGCCATAGTTATTGTACCTCCTTAGGTTTTTTGAATAACCTTTTTAAGGAATATTTTTCTCTTAAGTTGATCAGCTTAGGACTCCAGTTAAATAACATCATCACAATCAAAACAATAGAATAGATCAACATACGATAATTGCTAAGCCCACGTAAAACTTCCGGAAGCAGGGTTAATATCACGGCAGAAATGATAGAGCCTCTGATATTTCCTATTCCACCTAAAACAACAAAAACCAAAATCATAATTGACATATTGTATCCGAAATTTTTAGGCGTAGCCATAAGGCTGCTTAAATTATGGGAATACAGCACTCCGGCAATTCCTGCAAGGGCCGCAGAAATAGAAAATGCCATTAATTTATATTTTGTTATATTAATTCCAATAGACTCTGCAGCAATCAGATTGTCTCTGATAGACATAATGGCGCGTCCGTCTCTGGAGTGAATCAGATTAAGTACAATGAACAAAGTAAGAATGATTAATATTACACCAATGGTAAAAGTAGAGTTCTTAGGAGTTCCTGTAATCCCCTGTGCACCATTTATAATTACGGTTCCTTCCGCATCCAGTCCCAGTGATAAGGAATCTTTCATGGAAAAATGAAGGCCGCTGTCATCTTTTCCTATATATAGTACATTCATAATATTTTTTATAATTTCACCAAATGCAAGCGTAACAATTGCAAGATAATCGCCTTTCAGGCGTAGAACAGGCATTCCTATTAAAAGCCCGATGATTCCTGCTGATATGGCACCAATTAAAATTGCAAGAATAAAACGCAATAAATCTATTGTAATAACATCCTGCATGCATTTGGAAAAGAATGCACCTGTAAAAGCGCCCACACACATAAATCCCGCATGACCAAGACTAAGTTCTCCTAAAATGCCTACTGTAAGATTTAAGGATACTGCTAAAATAATGTAGACACATAAAGGCACTAAAAGCCCCTGCATGAGACTGGATACATGCCCTGTCTTTATCATAATCTGCATAATCACATATGCAATAATTATGATTCCGTATGTGATAGAATTATCCTTTATATTTTTACTTAGCTTCAATTTTTTCATTATTGAAATCCCCCTTATACCTTTTCCTGAATCTTCTTGCCAAGAATACCTGTAGGTTTCACAAGAAGGACTACAATAAGTACTAAAAATACAATTGCGTCTGATAATTGTGATGAAATATATGCTTTACTTAAAATTTCTATGACGCCAAGTACAATGCCCCCGATCAACGCTCCAGGAATGGAACCTATTCCTCCAAATACAGCCGCCACAAAAGCTTTGATTCCGGGCATGGATCCCGTATAAGGAGTAAGGGATGGATATGCAGAGCAAAGAAGCATCCCTGCAATAGCGGCAAGTGCGGAACCAATGGCAAAAGTAAGGGATATGGTTCTGTTTACGTTAATTCCCATAAGCTGGGCAGCACCCTTGTCCTCAGAAACTGCAAGCATAGCCTGGCCGGCTTTGGTTTTATTGATAAAAAGGGTAAGCGTCGTCATAATAATGATACAGGAAATTATGGTTACTATCGTTTCGCCGGAAATAATGATCTGCTCATCTGCCAGTTTCAAAGCCGGAATGGTAACTACAGAAGTAAATGCTTTTGTATTTGCTCCAAAAATAAGAAGGGCAATATTTTGAAGAAAGTAGCTGACGCCGATTGCAGTGATTAAAACTGCAAGTGAAGATGCTGCCTGCCTTAAAGGCCTGTACGCAATATATTCAATGGCAATTCCCAGAACTGTACATAATACCACTGCTAAAAGCATACCTGCAAAAGTGGGCAGCCCCTGCATACTGACTGCAAAAAACACGGCAAAGCCGCCTACCATAATTACATCTCCGTGGGCAAAATTCAACATTTTAGCAATGCCATATACCATAGTATATCCCAGGGCTATTATTGCATAAACACTTCCTAAACTGATTCCATTGATTAAATAGGATATAAAACTCATAAGAACACCTCTGCGTAATTTTTTCCATAAGTTGACTTATCTAGTATAGCAGATGATATGGTCTGCTGGCAAGTTTTGAAATAATAATTTAAAGAAAGAGGGCTGCTTATAAATGCACCCCTCTTTGGCTTTTCAACAACATAAAATTAAGCAATTACTGAATTAAGCTATAGTTTCCGTCTACAATTTCCATAGCTTTAGGAGATTTATTAACAGCACCATCTGCATCCCAGGACATTGCCTCTCCGGTAAGTCCGTCTACGGTAATTTGAGGCATTGCTGCTTTTAATTTCTCACAAAGATCGGAAACACTGTCATCAGGTGTTGCACCACACTGCTCAATTGCAGCTTTCAAAATATAAACTGCATCATAAGCATCTGCTGCAAACTGATTGGGTGTATCACCATAGCTTTCTACATATGCGCTTACAAAAGCCTTGGTTGCTTCATCTTCAGCATCTGCTGCAAAAGGTGTTAACAACATAACGCCTTCTGCTAATGCTGTATCGAAATTTTCTACGTTAAGAATTCCATCAAGTCCGTCACATCCAAAGAACTTTACATCATATCCCATTGCATTAGCCTGTGTAAGGATTAAAGATGCTTCTGTATAATAAATAGGTAAAAATACAAGTTCTGCACCTGCATCTTTAGCTTTCTGAAGCTGTACGGAAAAATCTGTCTTGTTATCAGCAGTAAAAGCTTCTGCTGCAACAATTTCGAAAGGCTGGTTAGCTGCTTCCTGTGCAAATTTTTCATAAATACCTGAAGAATATACATCAGAACTATCATAAATAACAGCAACCTTACCTGCTACATTGTTAGTTCCAATATACTGTGCTGCACCAACTCCCTGGTTAGGATCTGTAAAGCATACCTGGAAAACATTGTCATTTCCGTTGATACAGTCTACAGAAGAACCTGAAGGTGTAATCTGGAACAAATTATCATTAGCGGATTCTGCTGCAACTGCAATACAGCATCCACTTGTTGTAGTTCCTACCAGCATCTGCATACCCCAATCCTTTAAGGTGTTGTATGCGTTTACAGATTTTTCGTTATCGCATTCATCATCCTGGAAATTGTACTCGATCTGGTATCCATTAATACCACCTGCAGCATTGATCTCCTTAATTGCAAGGTCAGCACCGTTCTGAACTGCAATGCCGTAAACTGCCGCACCGCCTGTAGCAGGTCCGATAGCACCAATTTTAAATGCAGCACCTGAATTGGAAGCTGCTTCATTGGTACCTTCTGCTGTTTCTTCGCCTGCTGCTTCTGTTGTTTCCGCAGTTGAGCTATCAGCATTGGATGCATCATTGGAATTGCTGCATCCGGCAAGCATTGTCATGATCATGGCAGATGCAAGCATAAGACTCATGATTTTTTGAAATTTTTTCATATTTTTTTCCTCCTCTTAATATTTATACACGTGCAATATATTACTCCAAATATGCTTTGTTGTCAACTTTCATATAAATTTTTATATAAATTATTATATAAATATATAATAAATGTATTTTTATGCATTTTACAACGGACAATTTGTGGATAGGACAAAGAATAAATTTTTGTCAAACAGGTAAGAATAAAGCTGATGCCTTATATTTAGGTTTCAATTTTATTCTCATGGAGGTGTACGAAATGAACAATAAATATCTTGACTGCATTGCACTTACAATTGCTATTATCGGTGCAGTTAACTGGGGACTTATCGGGTTCTTTTCTTTTGACCTTGTTTCATTCATTTTTGGAAACATGAGCTGGATATCAAGAATTGTTTATGCCTTAGTTGGTATTTGCGGGCTTTACCTAATTACATTTTATATGTATGCCGGCGGCTTGTCAAAAAATGATCAATAAATGATATCTCACCTTAAAACGGAACCGCAAGGTTAAAACCTGGGTTCCGTTTTATGCTGAATATCAACAGTTTTTCCATCACACCATATTCGTTCAAGATCATAAAATAACCGATTTTCCCGATCAAAAACATGCACAATAATATCGCCAAAATCCAATAAAACCCAGTTGGCATTGTCATACCCTTCCATTTGTTTGAGGGGATGCCCTGCCCTTCCAAGTTTTTCTTCCACCGCATCACAAAGAGCCTGAATCTGGCTTTTATTTGTTCCGCTTGCAATGATAAAATAATCGGCAAGTACTGAAATCTGGCTGATATCAATTACTTTAATATCTTCCGCCTTTTTATCTTCTAAAGCCTTAACACTTATTTCAACCATTTCGTTTATTTTTTCATTAATTAAATTTGTCATTTGCCACCTCACTTTTCAGATTGGACATAATAATCATAAGTTTCCTGTGTCATTGGATCAATAACAGCATTACAGTCATGCAGATATCCCAGCGTATTCTTTAAAATCTGCAATAATGCAAGATCTAAATTTTGAAATGCCAGACTGCGTACCCCGGGCAGATCAGGTGCATGTTTTCTTCCCGGCTCAATATAATCTGCAACATAAACAATTTTTTCAAGTAAAGACATATCAGGCCTTCCGGTATTATGATATAAAATTGCGTTTAAGATGTCTTCATCATGAATGTGAAATTGTTTTTCGGCCAAGTATCTGCCAACCTTGGCATGCAGCAGAAATGGATTTTTTTCTTCAATTTTAGTAATTGGAATATCCTCTTTTTTACAAATAGAAATCTTTTTTTCGTTACTCATACATTTTGCGCAATCATGTAAGAGTCCGGCAATCAAAGCCCTATCAATATCTGTTTGATTGCACATTGCAAGTGCACTGGCTGTATAGGCTACGCCTAATGTGTGCTCATAACGCTTGGCATCTAATTGCTTTTCCAGTTTTTTTCTGATTTTCTTTGTGTTTATAGTTTTCATGCCTATCACCTTTTTTAACAGGAAGCATACAGCCCATTCTCCTGAATATATGCAATTACTTTTTCCGGAAGCATATAACGGATGGAAGCTCCATTTTTAATATTTTCCCTGATGTCAGAAGAAGAAATATCAATATATCTGGCAGGAAGAATTCTGATATCTGCCTGATATTCATATATTAAATGTCCTGCAATTTTTTCGATTTTTTCAGCAGTTCCGGTTCCCCGAACTGCTGCTGCAATGGTACAATTGCGAAGAACATATTCAGGATCTTTCCAGCTTTCCAGCATAAGGAGACTGTCAGCACCCATAATAAAATAATACGTATCTTCACTATTTTGCTGCTGGAGCTGAGCTAAAGTATCACAAGTGTAAGTAGGGCCTGTTCTGTCAAGCTCAATTCGGGATATTTCAAAATATGGATTACCATCTATTGCCAGCTTTAACATCTGCATTCTTGTTTCCCCATGCAAAATGGAAGATGCGTCCTTCATGTAAGAGTCCCCGCTGGGCATAAAAAGCACTTTATCCAGTTCAAAAACTTCTCTGGCAGATTCTGCAAGCAATAAATGTCCATAATGAACTGGATTAAATGTTCCGCCCATAATGCCGATTTTTTTCCCCATAATATATTCCATCCTTACTTTTTATTTTGGAAGTTCAATTTTTTTATGATCCTTGCTTTCTTTATATAAGACGATTTTTTTTCCGATGATCTGTACAACCTGGGCGCCTGTTCTGTCAGCAAGAAGCTGTGCCATTTGTCTTGGATCCTCAAAGCAATTCTTTAAAACACCAATTTTCACCAGTTCTCTGGTGTTAAAAGTCTCTCTGACTGCTTCAGTGACTTCAGGAGTCAATCCTGATTTTCCAATTTGAAAAACCGGATCAATATTCATTGCCAGTCCCATTAAATATGATCGCTGTTTACTTGTCATTTGTTCCTCCTATTTATAGTAATCAAAGGATAATCCATACATTCTTACTGTATCGCCTTCCTGAATACCAAGTTCTTCAAGTTGTTCTAAAATTCCATTTATCTTCAGAAAATTTTGGAAAAAAGTAAACCCTTTTTCAGACTCCAGATTGGTATAACCCAGCATTTTTTCGATTCTGGGGCCTTCTACCACATATTCATTTTCTTTTTCATCATAAATGACTGTATAGGGCTCATCAGAAACAGAAAGCATTTGCTCCGGGAAAAATTCCTGTTCAAAGACAACCGGCTTATCGTTTACCTGATCCAGCATATTTCTTACATAATAAAGAAGTTCTCTCACACCTTTGCCGCTGATTGCAGAAATAGGATAAACCTTAATTCCCTTAGGTTCAAATTCTTCTTTCAGCCGGTCTATTGGATTTATTTCTTCTTCTGAAATATAAATCATATCCGTTTTATTTGCTGCAATCACTTGGGGACGCTTTGCAATTTCAGGATTATACGCTTCCAGTTCTTTGTTAATCGCGTAAATATCGGCAACAGGATCTCTTCCTTCTGTTCCCGCAGCATCTACAATATGAATAATTACTTTTGTTCTTTCAATGTGGCGGAGAAATTCAAACCCCAGTCCCACCCCTTCGGAAGCACCTTCAATCAACCCCGGAATATCAGCAATCACGTACCCATTTGCATCCGGAAGGTCAACTACACCCAAATGCGGGTTTAAAGTGGTAAAATGGTAATTGGCAATTTGGGGCCTTGCATTGGAAACTTTTGTAAGCAGTGTGGACTTGCCCACATTAGGAAATCCCACCAGTCCAACGTCAGCAATTACTTTAAGTTCCATAAAAAGCTCCAGTTCTTTTGCCGGCTGTCCCGGCTGTGCATATTTGGGAGCCTGCATGGTACTGGTAGCATAATGCTGATTGCCGCTGCCTCCTCTGCCTCCGGTCAAAAGTACAAACCGCCTGTTTTCACCGGACATATCTGTAATTACTTTTCCGGTTTCCGCCTCTTTTATTACAGTTCCTTCCGGCACCTTTAAGATCAGATCAGAACCATTTTTTCCACGGCAGTTTCGTTTACTGCCCTTTTCTCCATCTTCCGCATGGTACTTGCGTACATGACGGTAGTCAGTAAGGGTATTCAGGCCATCATCCACCTCTAGGATAACACTGCCTCCATTTCCGCCATCGCCTCCGTCCGGCCCTCCATTTGGAACATATTTTTCCCGTCGAAAGGACACGTGGCCGTCCCCGCCCTTTCCACTTTGCACATATATTCTTGCTCTGTCTGCAAACATATTATTTCCCTTTCAAGCGGAAGGCTAAAGCAAAACCTTCCGGTTTAAAAAAGGCTTTAAACAAAAACATGTTTTTGTTTAAAGCCTGGCAATTCGTAGGTACTATTTCTCTACCGGATATACGGAAGCCTGTTTCTTGTCTCTTCCCTTTCTTTCGAATCTAAGTACACCATCAACTAATGCAAACAATGTATCATCACCACCGCGTCCTACATTGATGCCGGGATGAATCTTTGTTCCACGTTGTCTGTATAAAATATTTCCTGCTTTTACGAATTGGCCGTCAGCTCTCTTCGCACCCAATCTCTTGGATTCGGAATCTCTACCGTTCTTGGTAGAACCAACACCCTTTTTATGAGCGAAAAATTGAAGGTTCAGCTTTAACATGATTTACACCTCCTTGAATTTGAGTTTTAAATATTTTGTGCCGTATTCTGATACGACATTCTGCAATCCAAGAATCATGGAATCAAGAAGAAGTATGCTGCCTTCATTAAGGCTTTCGGTAAACAGGCAGTCAATGAACCCATTTTCTTCATTACTGCTTACCTCCATAGGTGCATTCGTCAATTCATCCAGTGAATTGATGGTATTAATCACCAGCATGGAAATCGCACAGCAGACAATATCATTTCCTGCATCTGCATAACCGGCATGTCCTTTACAGATTACTTCTTTATATTCCCCGTTTTTGGATTTTATAATCGTAATTGTAGTCATACTTTTAAGCGTTGATTTTTTCAATCTTTACCTGTGTGTATGCTTGTCTATGACCATTTTTCTTATGATAACCGGTTTTTCTCTTGTATTTGTAAACGATAACCTTGCGGTACTTGCCCTGTTCCATAACAGTTGCAGTTACGTTTGCATTGGCTACATCACCGGCAACCTTAAGCTCTTTATCGCTGACAGCGACAACCTGGTCAAATGTTACAGTAGCTCCCGGTTCTGCATCCAGCTTTTCAACTTTGATTACATCGCCTTCGGAAACCTTATACTGCTTCCCACCTGTTGCAATGATTGCGTACATATGGCACCTCCTATACTAATCAGCAAAAAACTGATTTTACTCGCTAACTGCGGCGTCACTTTCGTGCACTTCAGCCTCGTTATGCGGCATACTCATAAAATATAACATTTATATGTCTGCATGTCAAGAAAAAATCATCTCAATCATCTCATTTCTTAGCGGCTTATACGATCCAGCAGTTTTTCTCTGCCGCTTCTGTCCATTTCCTCTGTTCCCACAGCCTGCTCCAACAGTGCTGAAAAATATTCATCCATATAGGCAAAGGAATTATACATTCCAGCAAGTTCCCATTTTGTTTCGGGCATAATATGCATATTGGAATTTACTGTAAAAGCTCCACTCTCTTCCCCGGAAAAATCTTCCGCAAAAGAAGCGGTAATATAGCGCACGCAGCCATGAATATCATATTCATCCATCGTATAGCCTAAAAATTCCGCCTGAATGTGATCTGTCATCTTCAGTCCTGCACAGACTTTACAGGTTAAGCCTGGATAATCAGCAGGACTGATATGCCAGATATAGGAATATAAATAAAGTTCACCGGAAAGTTCCTTTTGATCTTCCATATAATAATGCTCAAAGGATAAGTCGGACACCTGATCAGCATAATTTTCTTTTACATAGTCAGAGATCTTTTGCGTGCATTGTGTTTCCCAGTCCTGCATACTTTTTATCGTTTCTTTTTGAATATCCTGCACAAGGCAGGCAATTGTCCCATCCCCGGACAGAACAAAATTTCCGCCGGCATTGCCTGATTGTGTCACGCCAATCCTCCAGCCATAAGGCATATCCATTGAATAACTGCCCATTTGGATGCCTCCGTATTTGGCTTCTGTTCTGATAATCCGGCCTGTCTGTGAAAGATTAAGCAACATGCCCGGATAAATCAGATTCGGATTTGTAAGAATGGCTTTATTTGCATCTATCAGGGAAACATATTTATTTCCGTCTCCAAACTGCTTTTCGGCAATCCGCCATAAGCTGTCACCGGGAAGCACAATGTATCCTTCCGTCTTTTCTTTCAGTGTCATATAGGGCTCATCACCCTCTGGTTCCTCATAGGTAAGGGGATATTTTTCAGCAGCAATAACAATTCTTTCTGTACAGAGATTTGTCACAAATACAACACCCGAAACGGTTAAAAACAATTTCTTCAAAATTCGAAATCCCATACGCCTGCATCCTCTCCAAGCCATATATTTTCTGCTTTATCCTCGCAGGGAAGCACTTCTCCTGCCATTTCAGACTGTTCCAAAAGCTCCCAGAAGCTGCTTTGCTTTTTAAATGCTTCCAGCTCTTCTTTCGTAAGCAATGTTGAAAAACTTCGGGTTGCAGGTTTGTAAGTATATGCTTCATAAAGTTTTGGATCCAGAGAAATTCCTATTACAAATTCTTTATTCTCCGTAACATAAAAAAATGGTGTGCAGAAATAATCTTCATTAATCTCTTCGTCTCGTTGCAAAAACCAGTCCAGCAAATAATCAATTGTCTCATCATCCGCATAGTCTGAGCCTGTTTCCTCACTGTATATTTGATCCCACAGCCTGACAAAATCCTCATTCAGTTCAATAATATCGGCAAGATAATAGCATTCTCCGGTAATCAAATTGACAGTAAGCGCCCGTTCTGTTCCGTTTGTCATATAGATTGGGTGGCCTGCCGAATAATATTCCTGATAATCTACACTTAACAAATACTGACTGTGATAGGCAACATCACAATTTACGTCACTGGCAAAAATCGAAAAATATTCTTTCTGAAACTCTTTTACCTCCTCGGAAGGGGTTAAATGCCAGTAGTTTACCCTGTCCATAGCGGCATCATACATTAGCTGATTGATCTGGGATTCCCTTTCTTCAGAAATTCCTTCCAATCTGGGATACTCCACTGTAAGCACATCCCAATAATCATATTTTTCCGAATATTCTACATAATACTGTTCTTTTTGTACCGTATAGTCAGTGTACCCCTTTGGTGCGGATAAATGTGCAATGCCAATTGCAGTTATCACAATCACCAATACAATTAGTAAACATAACAGAATAATAAGCTTCCATTGTTTTTTATTTGTTTCAGTACTTTCCGGCATGTTTTTTCACCTTTCGCATCTATCTGTTTTAAGAATTCCTGTAACTTAATACAGGTACATTATACAGGATGAATGCATCAAAGTTGCATCATAACAGCCATTCTGAAAGGGGTTTTCTTTCCTTTTTTCTTGTAATCTCTACAATTCCAAGTGCGGTCATATCAACAAGCCTTGTTTTGGTAGTGTCCTTTCTTAAATACTCATCCAGTGCAGATAACAGTATTTTATTATTTTCCTTATCCTCCATATTGATAAAATCTACCATAATCATTCCCGAATAGTTTCTGATGCGGAGTTGTCTTGCCACTTCTTTTGCCGCCTCCAGATTTATTTTCAGATAATAGGTTTCTTTTTCTTTTCTGTGGCTGTCTGTTTTACCGGAATTAACATCTATGACCACCATTGCTTCCGTAGGCTCAATTACAAGATATCCACCACATTTCAGCCAGACCTTTTTCCCCAGGGCTTCCTTTAAGTGGGTGTCAATACTGTACAACTTTGACAAAGGCAGCATATCATCCTGATAAAATCTGACAGGTATATTTTCAAAATTATCGGTAAACAGCTTATATAAATCTTCTTCATCTGTCACAATTTCTTCATATTCGGATAAGGGAATGCCTTCTAACAGCTTAACCACTTCCGGTTTGGATGAATAAAGGCAGCTATACAGACTCCGGTATTGATAAATTTCATCCAGTTTATTAAAAATGGCAATAAACTGTCTCATTTCTTCAAACAAAGGCGAAAGATCCGTAAGACTTCCTGCATTGGTGCGTAAAATAAAGCTGTATTTTTTCCGGCCAATGATTTCTTCTTTTAAGACAGCTTCTTTTAAAGTCACAGCTGCTTCTTTCTTTAATTTTGCAGAACAGGATATGTTGTGCCCTCCTTTTTCGCAGACACAAAATTGTCCTGCAAGAGACAGTTTTGCAGTTGCGGCAGGATACTTGGTCTTTAAAGCAGGAGCCTTTATCTGTACCACCAGTTCGTCTCCCTGTTTTAACGTTCCATCGTATGCTCTGTTTCGCAGCATTGGCTCCTGGCAGTCGGAAAAAGATAAAAAAACAGTTTCACATTTGCTGATTGCTATAAACGCCGCATCAATGCCATGAACCACTTCGCTGACTCTCCCCACATAAATATTTCCCAGATTATCTTCCTTTTCATTCAAAGAAGCCGCCCTGATCAGTTGAGATCGGCCTGCTGTATCAATCAAAAACAGCAGAATACAGTTATCTTTTTTTGTTATAATTACTTTTCCCATATTAAAGGCACCAGTTTTCTTTCTTCTTCTGTTCCAATATTTTTACAGGTTTCTATTCGATGCACTGTAAATGCAAATTCCGGAAGTTTATAATTTAAAGTATCAAAAAAGCTGTCAAGAACAAATCCAGGTTTGATATTTCCGCCGCTGCTTGCATCCAAAAGCATATAAATACCGGAATTTCCCCTGATTTCCAACTGATAAATGCTGTCTTTTAAATTCATTTCCTTTTCGCCCTTTTTCGTCTTTTTTATAACCGGAATAAATGGCTTCGCATAAAAGGACATAAGTTCTTCCTGCCAGCCTGTGGGAAGAATTGTTTCGTCTCTAAAAGTAATCAGGTAAGAAGCAGCTTTTACACTGGCCATAGCATTCTGCTCTCCCTCTTTTAATAACTGTACCTGCAAAATATCAATTCCCTCAACCATGACAGATTGCAGCCTGTTCAGCAGATCGGCTTCACTGGTAAAAGAATTTAGCTCAATATCGAAATACTCCCCTTTACTGGTATGGCCTACGGATAAAGGGGCGGCAAAAGACATAATCTGATGAGGACTGAAACCTTCTGAATAGGCAATATCAATTTCCGCTCTCCGGATTGCCTTTTGAAAATACCGCATCATATCAAGATGTCCTATAAATTTAACTGAACCATATTTGGAAAATTTTATCCTGACTTTCATTTACTTGCTCCCGTCTGCCGCTTTAGCGGCATTTAAATCAGGGAGGTTGAAAGTGCTTTTCTTTCAACCTTGCTCCCGTCTGCTGCTTTAGCAGCCAAATCAATGCCGCTGGTTTTGTGCCTGACACAAATTCCTGTACCAAATCTGGCGGCGCCGCAGCCACTACACTTCATCTGGCAGTTAGGGCTTGTCTCTTCTTCCTTCGCCTTATGCCATTCCCTTAATAAAAACTCCTTTGTCACACCGCAGTCAATAAAATCCCAGGGGAAAATTTCTTCATCTGTTCGAATTCTTGTGGTATAAAAACCCATATCAATACCGCACTCTTCAAAGGTTTCCATCCAAATATCATTTTTGTAATATTCACTCCAGGCATCATACATGCAGCCCTTTTCATACGCCTTTAAAATAACCTGATTCAGTCTTCTGTCGCCTCTGGCCATAACTCCTTCTAACACACTTGCATCTGTCTCGTGCCAGTTGTATTTGATGCTTTTTTGATTCAACTGATCTGAAATGGCAGATCTGGTCTGATAAGCTTTATCCAAAAAATCTTCCTTAGTACACTGTGGAGCCCACTGAAAAGGGGTAAAAGGTTTGGGAATGAAAAAAGAGGTGCTTGCAACAATCTGTACCCTGCCTGTCCGCTTTTCCTTGGGAACCGTTTCATAATATACTGCTGCAATTTTATTACATAATTCCGCAATGCCGCGAATATCCTCTTCCGATTCCGTAGGAAGCCCAAGCATAAAATAAAGCTTAACTCTGCTCCACCCGCCTTCAAAGGCAAGCCGGGCGCCATCAAGAATGACTTCTTCAGTCAATCCTTTGTTAATTACATTTCTAAGACGCTGGCTTCCCGCTTCCGGTGCAAAGGTAAGGCTGCTTTTTTTTACATCCTGTACTTTATTCATTACATCCAGTGAAAAGGCATCAATCCTAAGGGAGGGAAGGGAAATATTGATTTTTCTTTCCCTGCAGTTTTCTATCAGAAAATCCAGAAGCGGAGCAAGCTGTGTATAATCACTGGAACTTAAGGAACTTAAAGAAATTTCCTCATGTCCTGTATTTTTTAACATCTTTAAGGCATAATCCTCTAACATTTCAAGACTTCGTTCTCTAACAGGGCGGTATAGTTGTCCGGCCTGACAGAAACGACAGCCTCTGATACAGCCTCTTTGAATTTCCAGCACCACCCGGTCCTGAGTAACTTTAATAAAGGGAACCACCGGCTTATCAGGGTAAAAAGTATCTGTCACATCCTTTACCAGTTCTTTTTCAATTATTGAGGGAATATTGGGTTCTAAAGGTATTCTCTCATCAATGGTGCCATCCTCTTTATAAGTAACTTCATAAAGTGATGGAACATAGATGCCGGGAACCTGTGCAGCCTTTTTAAGAAATTCTTTTCTGTCTGCCCCACTGGCTTTATTTTCCTTATATAAATCCAACAATTCTCTGTATCTGGTTTCTCCCTCTCCGATATAAAACATATCAAAAAAATCACAGACAGGTTCGGGATTATAGCTGCATGGCCCGCCGCCGATCACAATCGGATCCGCATCATTTCTGTCCCTGGAAAGAACCGGAATTCCTGAAAGATCTAAAATTTGTAAAATATTGGTATAGCACATTTCATATTGGAGCGTAATTCCAAGAAAATCAAAATCCTTTACAGGCTCCTGAGACTCCAAAGCAAACAACGGAATTTTTTCTTTCCGCATGATTTTATCTAAATCCACCCAGGGAGAATATACCCGTTCACACCAGACATCCTCAAACTGATTCAGCATATCATATATAATCTGTATGCCGAGATGTGACATGCCAATTTCATATACATCAGGAAAACACATGGCAAATCGGACATCTATCGTAGCTTTGTCTTTCATAACAGCATTTACTTCATTACCAATATAGCGGGCAGGTTTTTCCACCTGCATCAGTATTTCATCTTTTAAAGCTAATTTTCTCATAATTACCAACCTTTGTAATTTTGTCCATAGTCATTATACGGGGTATTTCTTTTGGTTGGCAAGCACTATTTTACTTTGTCGATCAGTGCTTCAATTTCCGTACTGCTTTTTATCCGTGTATAAAGACTGTCTGCGTCTTCTTTTCCTATGGTAATATGATTTACATCACATAAAATGAAGCCAAGTAAAAGTAAGACCGCAATTACAAATCGTATACGGAAATTTACCAAAACTTTGCTTTTTCCGGTTTGCTCAGAAGGTGCAGGCTCCTCTAAGCCATATAATTCCCCATGTTTTCCATCTGGCTGATCTGAATATACGATTCCTTCCCGCATTCGAATTAACTGCCGGTCATATTGATTCTGCATTCTGATTGCTCTGATCAGCTCAAGCTTTTTGTCCGTATTTACTTTACTCATAAATTGATTGTCCATGCTGCTGGTTTATAAAAAATATGCACTGCCATACAAGAATATGTATGCAGTGCACATGATTATCACCTTTTGTCAAGCTCTTCCGTAATTTCCTCCCAGGATACTCCCTTTTCAACCATTAAAACCATCATATGATACAAAAAATCGGCAATTTCATATTTGATTTCATTTGCATTGGGATTTTTAGCCGCTATTACAATTTCCGTAGCTTCTTCTCCTAATTTTTTCAGGATTTTATCAATTCCTTTCTCAAACAGATAGTTGGTGTAAGAACCTTCTTTTGGATGTACCTTCCTGTCTTTGATTACATTTAAAACAGATTCAAAAACCACAAGGGGATTTGTTTCTTCATAATCTTTTTTCATAATATTGTGAAAGAAGCAGCTGTAATTTCCCGTATGGCAGGCAGCTCCAATCTGGGAAACTTTTGCTAAAATGGTATCCTTATCGCAATCAGCAGTCATTTCCATCACGTACTGAAAATGTCCGCTGGTCTCTCCTTTTATCCACTGCTCCCTGCGGCTTCTGCTGTAATAAGTCATACGCCCGGTTTTTAACGTGTGAAGATAAGCTTCTTCATTCATATAGGCAACCATCAAAACCTCCCGGGTTTTGTAATCCTGGGTTACCACAGGCACAAGTCCCTCCGGGTTTTTCTTTAACTCTTCCCATTTAACTGCCGGTTCAAAGGTTCTGACGCCTACCCCGTTTCCTGCACATAGGTCTTTAATATCATTCAATTCTTTTGCATTGGCGTTAATTGCCGGCCCTGTAACACCTGAAATTATTTCTGTGGACAGCAGCTCAATAATTTTATCAAGAGACACCTCCGGAAGCGTAACGATAAGGGGTAGTTTTGAGTTGTTTACTGCCTGTTTAATTCCCCTTTCGTTAATTAATATAATTCCATCTGCAAATTCAGATAAAATCTCTTCATTGGCATTTATCTCATCTGCCTCATAAATACATGCGAGAATCTTTTCCTTTCCAAACTTTAAGGAAACTTCCTTTGTGATTTCTATATTTCCTTCCTTGGAATAATTAAGGGCTGCCTTTGCACATCCTGCATAAAGCAGCTTTTTTACATCCTCCATGCGTTTGATGTTTCCTGCGCCGATAACAGGAATCTGCGCCTCTTTGCATATAAGCTTTATCAAATCAAGGGCTGCATCATGGGAAACATCATCATCGGAAAGATCAAAAACAATCAGTTCATCCGCATTATTTTCCCCATAAAATCTTGCTAACTGCGCCGGATTTTCATTTACCACCCTCTCATCATGAAAACCTGCAACAGCTTTTTCCTTTAAAAGATAAATACATGGTATAAATTTTTTATAATCTTTCATAATTTGCTGCTTCCTTTTATCTTTGTCCCTAAAACAGGAACTTCTCCGTATGATTTTATAAACTTCCCTTTGTACTTAGAACATCTGTAATTCTTGCATCCTTCCCAACTGCTTCATCCAGTGCTTTGGAAAATGCTTTAAATATGGCTTCTATCATATGATGATTGTTAATACCTGAAATCATTTTAATATGCAGATTCATTTCTGCACTATATGAAAGGGCATAAAAGAATTCCCGTACAAGCTCCGTATCCAGGCCGCCCACTTTTTCCGCAGTAAAATTGCATTCAAAAACAAAATATGGTCTGCCGCATAAATCCACGGCGCACAGAGCAAGTGCATCATCCATAGGCAGGATACAGGAACCGTATCTTTTAATGCCGGATTTGTCTCCCAAAGCTTTTTTTAAGGCTGTCCCCAAAACAATTCCTGCATCTTCCACCGAATGATGTCCATCTACCTGAAGGTCTCCATCCACTGTCACGGAAAGATCAAAAAAGCCATGCTTTGCAAATCCTTCCAGCATATGATCAAAAAAACCGATTCCCGTTTTAATGTTGCTTTTACCGCATCCATCCAGATTTAATATGACAGATATGTCAGTTTCTTTTGTTTTTCTGGTAACTTCTGCTTTTCGTTCCATCTCTAAAGCCTCCTATTCGAATCTAACTTTAATGGAGTTTGCATGTGCAGTCAAGCCCTCTTTGCTGGCAAATAATTCAATCTCCTCATGCACCTTTAAAAGTGCGTCTTTAGAATAAGAAATAATACTGGTTTTTTTCATAAAATCATCCACATTTAAAGGAGAAAAGAATCGTGCTGTTCCATTGGTTGGCAGAATATGATTAGGTCCTGCAAAATAATCCCCTAAAGGCTCCGAGGAATATTCCCCAAGGAAAATTGCGCCGGCGTTTTTTATTTTTGTCATGGTTTCAAAAGGATTTTTTGTAAGAATCTCCAAATGCTCGGAAGCAATTTCATTTGCAGCCTCTATTGCTTCCTCCATGTTTTGTGCAATCAAAATATATCCATAGTTTTCAAGAGACTTTTCAATAATTTCTTTTCTGGAAAGCTCTTTTGTAAACTGCTCCACTTCCTCCGAAACCTGTCCGGCTAACGTTTTGCTGGTGGTGATCAGAATTGCGCTGGCCATTTCATCATGCTCTGCCTGAGATAACAAATCGGCAGCCACAAATCTGGGATTGGCGCTTTCGTCAGCCAGCACAAGAATCTCGCTGGGGCCGGCAATAGAATCAATGCTTACATAACCAAAGCAGGCTTTTTTGGCAAGAGCTACAAAAATATTTCCCGGGCCGGTTATTTTATCCACTCTTGGAATGCTTTCCGTTCCAAATGCCATGGCAGCAATGGCCTGTGCTCCGCCTGCTTTATAGATTTCGTCTACCCCTGCAATATCAGCGGCAGCTAATGTGGCGGGATTGACCTTTCCATCGGCTCCCGGCGGAGTGGTCATAATAATTCTTGACACACCGGCAACTTTTGCAGGAAGCACATTCATAAGCACGCTGGAAGGATAAGCAGCCTTTCCTCCTGGAACATATACACCGGAAACTTCAATAGGAGTAATTCTCTGACCTAAGATAGTACCATTATCTTTAGGTGAAATCCAACTGTTATGAAGCTGTTTTTGATGAAATTCAGTGATGTTGGCGGCTGACTTTTTCATTACCTCTAAAAGCTTTGGATCTACCTTTTTGTATGCTTCTTCTATCTCTTTTTCTGTCACCTTAATATTATCTTTTGTTATTTCACAGTGGTCAAACTGCTTTGTATAGGCAAACAAAGCTTCATCCTTCTTTTCCCGTATCTGTGTAATAATTTCATTTACTGCCTGTTCATAGCTTCCGTAACTGTTGGGGCTTCTCTTTAAAAGACTTTCAAGAAGATTGTTTTTTGTCTGGTCATTTAATTCTATGATGCGCATAAATTTAGCGGCTCCTCTCCTATTATACTTTAACACATAACTTTTAACACAACTGCTTTAAGCGGAAAATCAAGTCCTTAATCCTTTCTGTTTCCATCTGCATACTTACCTGATTTACAATCATTCTGGCAGATAAAGGACAAATTTCCTCCAACACTTCAAGACCATTTTCCTTTAAGGTGGAACCTGTCTCAACAATATCCACAATTACATCCGAAAGTTCCACAATCGGTCCTAACTCTACGGAACCATTCAGTTTGATAATATCCACTGTCTGATGCTTTTTGTTATAAAAATAATCCTTTGCAATGATAGGATATTTTGTTGCAACACGAATCCTTTCATGATGCTGCAGCAGCTCTTTTGCCGATGCCGGACCACATACACACATCCGGCATTTTCCAAATCCCAGATCCAGCACCTCATATACCCTTCTGTTTTCTTCTAATATAGTATCTTTTCCAACCACTCCGATATCAGCAGCCCCATATTCTACATAGGTAGGTACATCAGGACCTTTTGCAAGAAAAAACCTTACTTTCTTTTCTTCATTTACAAAAATCAGTTTTCGTGAATTTTTATCCTTCATTTCCTCACAGGTAATGCCGATCTGTTCCAAAAGTTCAAGGGTTTTATTTGCAAGGCGCCCCTTCCCTAAGGCAAAGGTCAAATATCTTTCTTCACTCATCTCATTCACACAATCACAGATTCTTTATTTTTCAGGAATCAGTGATACCTTTCTGCCATTTTTTCTAAGTCCTTTGGCTTCAGAAAGCCTGCTTTCATAATTATCCGGATTATAAGTCAGATAAATAATTTCCTCTGCTGCTTTTATTCCTGCCTTCTGCCGGCCAAGCGCCAGCATCAGATCATCTATTACAACTGCAAATCCAATTGCAGGCGATTCCTTTCCAAAATATCCCAGTAAATGATCATATCTTCCTCCCTTTACAATGGGTTCTCCCACTCCATAGGTATAAACCTTAAAAATCACTCCGGTGTAATAATGATATTTACTGAGCATTCCAAGGTCAAAAGACACATATTTTTCAACGCCATACATACAAAGAACCTGATACAGCTTAAAAAGCCGGTCAATGGCCAAACGGGATCTGGAATTTAAGGCAAATTTTTCCGCCTCTTTTAAAACTTCCACAGTTCCAAAATAATCGGTAACCTTTAAAAGCGCCTGGCAGTAAGCATCAGCAACGCCTTTGCCCTCCAGCAATTCTTCAGCCCCAAAGATGTTCTTACCGGAAATTAACTCCCGCAGCTCATTTTCCGTCTGCTCATCCAGTCCTGCCTGTGCACAGATTCCTTTAAAGTACTCCATCTGCCCGATACTTACCTGAAAATCAGTTAAACCTGCACTTAAAAGAGATTCCACAACAAGGGCAATCATTTCACCATCTGCTTCCACACTGCCATCTCCGATTAACTCAGCTCCCATCTGAGTAACTTCTTTTAATTTTCCCTGCAGACTGCTGGTATTTGTAAAGGTATTTCCTGCATAGCAAAAACGGATAGGTACATTTTCATCCATAAAATATTTAGCCGCACATCTTGCCATAGACGGAGTAAAATCAGGACGCAGTACCAGCGTATTACCTTCTTTATCAAAAAATTTATACAATTCATTGGATGGCGTGGTTCCAATTTCATTGGAAAATACATCAAAAAATTCAAAAGCAGGCGTCTGAATATCCTGATATCCGAATAAATTAAGCTGATTGTGGATTAAATCTTCAACTGCAAGCTTTCCTGCATACTCTTTTCCATAAATATCTCTGACGCCCTCTGGCGTATGTATTAACCTTTTTACCATACTATTTGCTCCTATGTTTACATAATATTTTTATGTCAACTTCTTTTTTATACTTTATATAACTTTCGCGATTTAAAGTGTTAATCCACTACCGCATTATCAGATAAAACCACTGGTAGTATACTAGATACGAATTGTTTTGTCAAACAAACTGTTTTGTAACTCACTAATCTCTTTCATCTAAATCTTTGCTTAGCATATCTAGGTAAGGAACAAATATCCCATGCTTTTTGGGTAATACATACTCAGGATTTAATTCCTCATAAAGAAAGCTTTTTCTGCCTCCATTTTCCGCTCTGTCCCAAAAAAACTTCAACATTTCAAAGGGAAGATAATAAAATTCATCTTTATGTGAAAAGTAAATCAAAAAAAATGCAACACCGCCCTGACCTTCAAACCGTTCCATGAAGGTTACCTGATGATGATGGATATTCTGAAGTGCAAATCTGTCTACTGCACATTCTTTTGCATCAAAGCAGACAGGGATTCCCTGAACCACACCAATATAATCCACAGTGCTTTTCTGTTCAAAATAAGCAAGTGTAATGTGTCTGGTGGCTTTGTCAATATTAATAGGGGTAATGGGAGTCGGTATTTTCTGGATAAGCGCCAGATTATTTTCCATATATTTTTCATTGGTCCTGTTGATCAAATCCTCCAGCGTAGATCCCCTAAGACCTCTTGAACTCCATGTTGCCATAGCCTTCTCCTTGCTTATTTTGTATTTAATATCTGGTCAAAGATTTCAGGTGCGGCAATTTCGATTTTTTGGCCGCTTAACCTTTCAAAGGGACTCTCAAGTTCAGGAAATTCCAGGCGGCTGGCATACAAAAGCTGGCTGTTTACATGAAACTGCCTCTTATACTTATCATTCCACTGCCTGTCCCCATATTTATAATCTCCAAGCAGCGGGTGCCCTGTACTGGCCATATGAATGCGGATCTGATGCGTCTTACCGGTAATCAGCTCTGCCTCCACTAAGGTTTTATCCGAAAAAACCTGTACAGGATAATATCTGGTTTTGATATAAGCAGATTTATCTTCATTTCCCTTTGCAGCAAGCCGAACCTTATTACTTACTTCATCTTTAATCAGAAATCCTTCCAGCGTTTCTTCTTTCCGGACCTCTCCTTTCACAAGCATTCGATAAAATTTTTTAATGCTCCGGCTTTTAATTAAATGGTTTATTTTCTGGCTGCCGGCAAGGGTTTTGGCGCCTATTACAAGCCCCATCGTATTTCGGTCAAGCCGGTTGCAGATAGAAGGCTTAAAAGTTGAAAGCGCTTTTACATCCAGAATCTTTTCTGCAAGCAGATACCCAATCATCCATTCGTTTAAGGATAAATCTAAAGGCGATGCTTTTTGTGATAAAATTCCGGCAGGTTTATTCATGAAAAGGACATGTTCATCTTCATAAACAATTTTAATCCCTTTAAGCCTGCAAAATGCTTTTTCATATTCATCGGACGCTGCTTCTTTATTCATAAAATTTTGAATTGTTTCCTCTGAAAGGTAAAAAGAAAGTTTATCCCCAACAATAAGTTTTTCATTGCCTTCTGCCTTTTTGCCGTTTAAAGTAATATTTTTCCTGCGCAGCATTTTATAAAAAAAGGACGCAGGCGCTAAAGGCATAAATTTATGTAAAAATTTATCCAGTCGTTGTCCCGCTTCATTTTCCTTGATTTCTATCTGCTGCATCACTTAATACCTTGCCTTATTCTTTCTTAGATACGTTTTCATTCTACAGGGAAATATCATACAATACAATTCTTACTTCATCATCTCTTTGGGGATTATACTCCTGATTCATGGCATTTAATCCTTCCAGTTGTCCGCAATATTTTTTTATATCATTTGTTGTTGTAATTGTCATATCCTTAATGCCGCCCTGCTTAAAGATAGTAGTCAGATGTTCTTTAAATTCTTTATCATGAAAATTCTCTGCTTCCGTGTATGCAAGAATGATCTTATCTTCCACTACCATATGACTGATGGAAAAATTATTCTGATAAGAAGTAAAAAACATATCATACATTCCCATCAAATGTCCTTCCACAGGGCGGATTTGTTCCATTGCTTTTTTGCTGCAGCCTTTTGCCCTGAAAAACAGGATTAAATTGACCAGGCTTTTACAGGCCGGAAGGCACCCCAAAACAGCTACAATAGTAAACAAATTTTTCCTGCTTCCGGTGGTTACATAACCAGTAATGAAAATGGCAATGGAAATTGCAAAAAAAACGATCGTCCGTATAAACACCCAGTTTCTTTTTATCTTTAAATATCCATAAGTTCCTTTTACTGCTTTTTTCACCTTACTGTCTCCTCACGATTTTTTTGCATGTTTGTTTCGGATGGTTTTCTTCTTTTTTGGGCTCTTTTGCGCTGCCTGATTGGCAGATTTATTAAATCGTTCCCTGTCATTTCCATAAGGCTTTATCAGACATTTTTTGTCAAAGCCAATCAGGTCTTCCCTGCCTGCCTTTATCAGAGCTTCTTTTACCAGCTTATAATTTTTAGGATCGCGATATTGAATCAATGCCCTCTGCATACTTTTTTCATGGGGATTTTTACACACATAAACCTTAGAGCCATTTCTTGGATCAATCCCTGTATAATACATAACCGTAGAAAGGGTGGATGGCGTAGGATAAAAATCCTGTACCTGTTCAGGCATATATCCAAAATCCCTTAAGTATTCCGCAAGTTCTATGGCCTCCTTTAAGGCTGCTCCCGGGTGAGAGGACATAAAATAAGGCACAAGGTATTGTTTTTTCCCAAGAGAGGCATTTAATTTTTCATATTTTTTTGTAAACTGCTCATAAACCGCCCGCTTGGGCTTGCCCATTTTTTCAAGAACCACATCCGAAATGTGCTCAGGAGCAACTTTAAGCTGTCCACTGATATGATGCTCTGTCAGTTCTCTTAAAAAAACATCATTCTTATCTGCAAGGAGATAATCATACCGGATGCCGGAGCGTATAAATACCTTTTTAACTCCCTTAAGTGCACGCAGCTTCCTAAGAAGCTGAACGTAATCCTGATGATCTGCATTTATATTCTTACAAGGAGAGGGAAATAAACACTGTTTATCAGAGCATACTCCGTTTTTTAGCTGCTTTTCACATGCAGAATGCCGGAAATTAGCCGTTGGGCCTCCTACATCATGAATATATCCTTTAAAATCAGGAGCTTTTGTTATCGCTTCAGCTTCCCTTAAAATGGATTCATGGCTTCGTACCTGAACAATTCTTCCCTGATGGAAAGTTAAAGCACAAAAACTGCATCCACCAAAACAGCCCCTATTGCTGACCAGTGAAAATTTAACTTCAGATATAGCCGGAACGCCTCCCATATCCTCATAAGAGGGATGACACCCTCTCATATATGGCAGCTCATAAACCTGATCCATTTCATCAATAGTAAGGGGCTTTGAGGGAGGATTTTGGACTACAAACATTCCTTCCGGATAGGCTTCCGCAAGGATTCTGGCTGTAAAAGGATCCGTATTTTTATATTGAATCCCAAAGCTGTCCGCATATTTTTCGGAATCTTTTTTCATTTCTTCATAGGCTGGAAGAAAAACTGCATTGCAGGTTTCCTCTTTAAATCCCGTAATCCCTGAAATATCTCTTGTTTTATAAACAGTTCCAGAAATAAAGGTAATGTCTTTGATGGGAATCCCACTGTCAAGAGCATCCGCAATCTCCACAATGGAACGCTCTCCCATTCCATAGGAAATCAAATCTGCCTGACTGTCTAAGAGAATGGAGCGCTTTAAAGAATTGCTCCAGTAATCGTAGTGGGCAAGCCTTCTTAAACTGGCCTCAATCCCGCCTATGATAACAGGAACGTCCTTATATTTTCTCCGCAAAAGATTTCCATATACAACAGTGGCGTAATCGGGACGTTTTCCCACTGCTCCGCCAGGCGTATAAGCGTCTGTCAGGCGTCTTTTTTTGGATACAAAATAATGATTTACCATAGAATCCATATTTCCACCGGAAATAAGAAACGCAAGTCTGGGTTTTCCCAAAATAGTTATACTGTTTTCATCTTTCCAGTCCGGCTGTGAAATAATTCCTACCCGGTATCCATGCGCTTCCAAAACCCGGCTGATCACAGCATGTCCAAAGGATGGATGATCCACATAGGCATCCCCAATAATATAAACAAAGTCAAATTGATCAATCCCTCTGTCTATCATGTCCTGACTGGAAACTGGTAAAAATCCGTTTGTCAAATAAACCTCCTAAAGCTTTGATACAATGTCAAAATAATCTTTTATAAAGAAATCGGAAAGCTTCTTTTTTTCTTCTTTTTGTTGACTAGAATAGTCATCATCCACTGCACATACTTTCATACCGGCAGCTTTGCCCGCCAAAATACCGGGTATAATGTCTTCAAAAACAAGACACTTATCGGGAGCTGTATAGCACCTTCTTGCTGTTTCCAAATAAATATCCGGCGATGGCTTGCCTTTTGCCACATCACATCCTGTTACAATACTGTCAAAATAATCCCGAATTCCATGAACCTGAATTACATTTTCCACAAGTTCTCTGGAGTTGCTGGTTGCAATTCCCAGCCTGATGTTATTTTCATGACAATATGTGATAAATTCCAAGGCACCGTTTTTTAAGGGCACCTGATGGGAATACTTATCCCATGCCATGCGATTCCAGTCTGACTTTATTTTCTCTAAGGAATCTGGTATTTGAAATTTTTCCTTAAAATAAACAGCAGTTTCCGTAAAACTCATTCCTTCAATTTCTGTTTGAAGATTTTCAGGAAGTGTTATTCCAAATTTTTGTAAATATTCAACATCAATCTCCTGCCATATCCACATGGAATCTACTAAAGATCCATCTAAATCAAATAATACCGCTTCTACGTTCTTAAGCATAATGCATCAACCTCTTCTTTTGTTAATTCTCTGATCTGCCCTTCCAAAAGTCTCTGATCCAAAACCAGTGTTCCCATGGACAGCCTCTTTAAATAAATTACATTTCGTCCCACTGCATGAAACATTCTCTTTATCTGATGATATTTTCCTTCCGTAATGGTTATCGTACATTGATCCTGATTTTTGTCTTCAATAACCGCCGGCAGTGTTTTTTCCTCATATCCGATCATAATGCCATTTTCCAAAGCCAGTACCATTTCATCACTAATAGGACCGTCCGTTTTTACAAAATATTTCTTAGACACATGATTTTTAGGGGAAAGCAAATTATGTGAGAGGTTTCCGTTATTTGTTAAAAGTAATAGCCCCACTGTATCTTTATCAAGACGTCCTACCGGAGAAATATCCTTTAAGGGAATTCCTGCAAGACCGCCATATTTTAAAAGCTCGCCGCGCAGCACGTCAAGAACCGTCCTCTCTTTTTCATCATAAGTAGCAGTGATCACGCCGGAAGGCTTATTCATCATATAATAAACGTAGGGCGCATATCTGTACACTTTCCCTTGACAGGTTATCGTCACAATATTTTCATCTACATGAGTTTCAGGCTTTTTAACAACTGTGTCATCTACACAGACAAAGCCCTTTTTTATCAATTCCTTCACCTGGCTTCTGGAGCCTATATTCATTTCGCATAATAATTTATCAAGTCTCATAAATATTATCATATCACAAATCCGGAAAAGAACCTATCATGAAACTGAAATTTTATATTTACACGTTTTTTGCCTTTCTGCTTACAGTAATAATTTTATCTTTTCCTGCTGCATGCCTTTCTTTTTCCTTAAATGGTCTTAATTTGTGGTTTCAGCGGATGATACCTACACTTTTTCCGTTTATGGTTCTCTCCGGCATAATGATCCGTATGAACCTGACAAGCTCTTTTGTCAAAGTTTTAAAACCGTTGATGGGCAGAATTTTCCAGCTAAGCGATCCTTGCATTTATGGTATTGTCATTGGATTTTTGTGCGGCTTTCCCATGGGCGCACACGTAACAGCCCAATTATATACCCAAAAGCAGATTAATAAAAAAGAAGCATCCCTTCTTTTGGCCTTTTGTAACAACATAGGTCCCGTATATTTTTTAAGTTTTGTCCTTCCAACACTTAAACTGACCGAGACGGTTCCATATTTATTTGCTATGTATGGACTTCCATTTTTTTATGGGCTTTTTCTACGCTATACCATTTATAGACAAAGCATTACCTTAAAACCCAAAACGCCTGTTTTTAGTTCTCCTGCCTCTTTGCTGAGTGCTTTGGATGAATCTGTTTTCAGCTCCCTCTACAGCATTGCCAAACTGGGGGGATATATGGTATTTTTTAATTTATTATTTATTCTTCCTGTGCTTTTTCTCCGTCTGCTTCCCCTTTCAATCGGTCTGTCTGATACACTTACAGGAAGCGTTGGCTGTCTGCTTGAAATCACAGGAGGCATTGGAATGCTTAAAAATAAAGCTCCTTTATGGGTATTGTGTGTTCTTCCTTTTGGCGGTCTGTCCTGTATTGTCCAGACATACAGCATGATTAAAGATACGGATCTTTCTATTACGGAATATGTGATGCATAAAATGATTCTGACAGCTATTACCGTTTTTTATTATCTTTTATCAACAGGTGTATCATTTTTGCCATAAAAAATGATACAAAAACAATGCAGGCAAGTATTACTATAATCAGTGCCATAATAACCAAAATTTCCGAAGAAGAAGTTCTTTTTCCTCCTTAATCCGTTGGGGATCTTCGATAGGATCAAGGAGAATTTCATTGCTTTCCGCCCAAACATCAAATCCGTTGCTGGCTCCACACTGTAGTATTATAGGCTGGTCAAATGGTACATAAATGGTAAAGCTATGGTCTTTATCAGACTGATCCCATGCCTTTGCCCTTGGCCACGCATCCGGCATAGAATACGAAGCTCCTCCATTCAGACTGTAATTATAATATAAAATATAACTGTCTGAATCCTCCGCCTCCATAGAAACCGTCACTTCTCCGGTCTCTTTATTTATATTTGTTACTTCTATCCGGCACGTTTCCGGTTCAGTTTTATCAGGCTTCACCATCCCTTCCGGTACAGGTGTTTCTTCTACCGGATAATCGCTATAGTCTACTCCAAGGCTTGTGGAACTTAATCTGAAGTATTTTGCCACTGCTGTGGCATCCAGACGGCCGAATTCTTTTAGCTGATCATCTCCCTGCTGATAAAAATCCTGATCTTTGGCATGATCTAAATGACAGTGCTCAATCAGTACGGAGGGAATCTGCTGTCCTGAACAGTACCTTAAAATCCCATAATAGTTGTCCCCTCTGTCATTCAGCTTTGTTTTAATTCCCCTTGAATATAATCCCAGACTGGTAAGTTCACTCATTTCAATCTGTGCAAAAGAATATCCTTTGGAATAAAATTCTCCCCCTGCCGGTACCCAGACTTCAGCACCAAAAAGATCATGGTTTACTGACATATTAAAATGCAGGCAAAAAAGAAAATCAGCATTTTTTTCTTTGGCAAACAGCGCTCTTTGTTCAATGCTCATGTTCATATCCACATCATGTGTCAGATAAACCACCACCTGATCGTATTTTTCAAGCTCTTCTTTCATTGCCTTGGCCACAATCATGGTCATTTCCTTTTCCGTATAGCTTCCATATTCAGCTCCAAGATTTTCTCCGCCATGACCGGGATCAATTACAATAATCAAAGGTTCTTCCGCTTTGGAATGTATAGAAAAAAAGAAAAAAACAGTCACTAAAACCAGTAGGACGCTTATTTTTTTCCATATATCTTTCATTTTCTTCTCCATCTTTTTACATACAAAATTTTTGTAAAAAAATCCAGCTTACTGTTATGCGGTAAGCTGGATCAGCCTTTTCATAATAAAATAACAGAATGCCGCACTTGGCGGTTCATCCTCATACTAAATCAAATCCAAATTCAGATTATCGGTATTTTTACTTTCATTCCCCTGTGAATCAATTAAATCATCTCCTGTATATGCGTCTGCTTCAGGCGGATTTAATTCCACCCGGTTGGCATTTACAATATCATTATAATGGTTTAACGCACCAATAAAGCTTTCATAATGATCGGTAGTAGTTTTCATGGTCTGTGTCATTAAAGTTTCTACATTTGCCAAAATATCATCCGTATACTGCATAGCCGCCATACGCATACTGTTTGCCTCTGTGGTCGCATTGTCCAGAATTTCCTGTGCCTGCATGGTTGCCATTTTTACTACTTCATTCGCCTGTGCATAGGCCTGCTGCATAATTTCATGCTCATTGATTAGTTCGTTGGTATGAACGGTTGCCTCATCAATCAGTGCCTGTGCTTTCACACGTGCATCATTTAAAATTGCTTCCTTATTACTGATTATTTTCTGATAACGCTTTATTTCATCGGGAGTTTTCATTCTAAGCTCTCTTAAAAGCTCGTCTATTTCTTCCTTGTTGACAATAATTTTGCTGTTTGAAAGAGGCTGGTATTTACAGCCATCAATATACTCTTCAATTTCATCGATCAACTGTTCGATTCTGCTGCTCATGTACGTCCTCCCATTTCTTTCTCTCCAAATCCAAACTTACGATACACAAGCTTTGCTACAAAATCAGGAACACACATGGAAATATCACCACCGAAACTTGCAATTTCTTTTACACTGGAAGAACTTAAATAAGCATATTCCAGGCTGGTGGTAAGAAACACCGTATCTAATGCTCCGCTGGAAAGTTTTGCATTGGTCTGCGCATTCTGAAGTTCATATTCAAAGTCGGTAATCGCACGCAGCCCTCTGATAACCACGTGAATATCTCTTGACTTGGCATAATCTACTAAAAGCCCGCTGAAGGATTCCACTTTTACATTTGGAATCTCCCGAACTGCTTCCTGTAATATCTTAACACGTTCCTCCACAGAAAACAATGGAGTCTTTAGCTTATTATTTAAAACACTGACTGTTAATTCATCAAAAATATTCGCGGCACGTTTTATCACATCCAAATGTCCATAGGTAACCGGATCAAAACTTCCGGGATAAATTGCTGCTTTCATCAAGATCCCCTTTTCTTACAAATACATGCTTATTTGTCTTATATTTCTTTTCTTTCACCACTGTAAAATCAAGTTTTTGCAAAAATTCCATATCCATATGCAGCTGCGCTTCTAGGATCAGCAAAGTGTTTTCTGTTACATAAGGCTGCTGCTTTAACATCATAAATATTTTTTCTTCATAACCGGCCTGATAAGGCGGATCAATAAAGATAACATCAGCTTCCTTTTCGCTGATTATGGAAAGTGCGCTAAAAACATCCTGTTTAAGCAGTGTAGCACTATCAAAAAACTTTGTAAAGGAAAGATTATCCAGAATACAGGAAATTGCTTCCTTATCATTTTCCACAAAATATGCATGGGACGCTCCCCTGCTTAATGCCTCTATTCCAATTCCTCCGCTTCCTGCAAACAGGTCAATAAAAATACATCCGGGAATTTCACCCTGAATCATGTTAAATAAAGTTTCCTTTATTCTGTCTGTGGTAGGTCTGGTACCTGTCCCCTCAGGCGTTTTTAATTTCAGACTTCTGGCTCTTCCGGCTATTACGCGCATACACAAATCTCCTTACCTGCATTAAGATACTCTTATTTTTGTACCTTTTCCATCTCTTTTTGCTGTCTTTAATTTCTGAAGGTCAATTTCTTTTTCTTTGTAAGTAATTGTCTGCCCTTCACCGCTTTTTAAAAAATAAACCTGTTCAACATAATCATTGTTGTTTAACTTCATTCCGCGTACACCAATTGCACTTTTTTTCTTTTCCGGAATCTCATCCACTCCAAATTTGAGAAAATATCCTTCCCCGGTCTGCAGCACAATCTGCTTTTGATCATTTAAAACAACAACACTTATAACTTCGTCCTCCTCTGCCAGCTTTGTTGCGGCAACGGTTCTTTTTGCCACATCAAATTCTCCTCCGTCCACTACCTTCATCATAGACGTTTTTGTTACGAATATCATGCGGTAAAGATTAAGGCTCATCTGGCTTGCAGCGGCAATCACAACTTCTTTTTCGCCGTTGAAATTACTGATATTGTCTATGGGCACTCCTTTATCCCTGAATTTTCCAAAAGGAATATCCATAACCTTTATCGTATGAAGCTGCCCTGTATTGGTAAAAATGCAAACCCGTCCTGTATTTTTGCATGAAAAAACATACCTGTTTTCCGAATCAGCTGCTTCTTTATTTCTTTCATAAGCTGCCAGATCAATACATCTTACATATCCAAAGCGGTCCATCAGGAACATAACTTCCATCTCTTCTACTTTCTTTTCCACATAAACAGCCTCGGCTACATTTTCAATCACCGTTTTCCGCTTTTTTCCATAAGAGCGTCTGATGGCATCCAGCTCATTGATAATAACCTGTGCCATAGAATCACGCCTGTCCAAAATATCCTCGTAACGGTAGATATTTGCCATAGTTTCCTCATGTTCGTTAATCAGCGCTTCCAATTCCAAACCAATCAGCTTATACAGCCGCATTTCCAAAATAGCATTGGCCTGTTTTTCCGTAAAGCAAAGCTGTGCCGCCATAATTTTTGATTCTTTTGACCGGAATTTTATTCCCTCAATCTTTCCTTCCACGAGGCATGCTTTCGCCATAGCCCTGTCTTTAGAACCGCGTAAAATCTCTATCACAAGGTCAATTACATTGCAGGCTTTAATAAGCCCTTCCTGAATTTCCTTTCTTTCTCTTTCCCTGGCAAGAAGTGTTGTATATTTTCTCTTTGCTACCTGAAATTGGAAATCCACATTATGCTTAATGATTTCCTTAATTCCCATAACTTCCGGCCTGCCATTTGCTATGGCAAGCATATTAACGCCAAAGGTATCTTCCAGACGGGTTTTTTTGTAAAGCATATTTACAAAATTATCCACGTCCGCATCTTTTTTTAATTCAATTACAATTCTGATGCCTTCTTTTGAGGACTGGTTTGAAATATCAACAATATCCTGGGTTTTTTTGCTCTCCGAAAGTGCCGCAACATCCATAAGAAATTTGGATATATTTGCACCAATCATAGGGTAAGGAATTTCACTGATCACTATATTGGTCCTGCCAGCTTTTCCTTTTTCAATTTCCACCTTTCCACGGATTTTTATTTTTCCGGCGCCGGTTTCATAGATTTCCAAAAGATCATCTTTATTTGTGACAATCCCCCCTGTTGGGAAGTCCGGACCTTTAATGTACTTCATAAGTCCTTTTGTAGTAATTGTTTCATCCAGCATATATGCTTTGACCGCATCAGTCACTTCTCCTAAATTATGGGGAGGAATGCTTGTGGCCATGCCAACTGCAATGCCTTCGGAACCATTTACCAGCAAATTGGGAAATTTAGCAGGAAGAACCCCCGGCTCTTTTTCTGTCTCATCAAAATTGGGAATAAAATCTACAACATCTTTATCCAAATCTGAAAGAAACGCCTCCTGCGTAATCCGTTCAAGCCTGGCTTCGGTATAACGCATGGCAGCGGCGCCATCTCCTTCAATATTTCCAAAATTGCCATGACCGTCTATCAAAGGAAGTCCCTTTTTAAATTCCTGCGTCATGACTACAAGCGCCTCATAAATGGAGCTGTCTCCATGTGGGTGATATTTACCCATGGTATCACCCACAATACGGGCACTCTTTCTATAAGGCTTATCATATTTAATTCCAAGTTCATGCATATCATAAAGAACTCTTCGCTGAACCGGCTTTAAACCGTCTCTGGCATCTGGCAGCGCCCTTGCAATAATAACGCTCATGGCATAATCAATATAAGATTTCTGCATTACCTCAGAGTATTCGGTTTTAATGATCTTTTCTTCCATAATTCCCCCAATAGTTTAAATGTCAAGCTCCGCATCCGTGGCATGTTCATAGATAAATGCCTTTCTTGGAGGTACCTCCGTACCCATCAGCATTTCCGTTACTTCTGAAGCCATACGTGCATCTTCTATCTCAACCTGTTTTAAAATTCTGCTTTCCGGATTTAAAGTAGTTTCCCAAAGCTGGTCAGCATCCATTTCCCCAAGCCCCTTATATCTTTGCAGCGTAAAAGGCCCCTTGTGGCGTTTTCTGTATTGTTCTAATGCCTTGTCATCATATAAATACTGTTCCGCTCCCTTAGAGGGCATGGCCTTATATAAAGGAGGCATGGCAATATATACATGTCCTTCATAAATAAGTTCAGGCATAAACCTGTAAAATAAAGTCAGCAGCAGGGTGGAAATATGTGCCCCGTCAACATCCGCATCAGCCATAATAATAATCTTATCATAACGAAGCTTAGTGATATCAAAATCATTCCCATAGCCTTCGGAAAATCCACAGCCAAAGGCATTGATCATCGTCTTGATTTCTGCATTGGCGAGCACCTTATCAATGCTTGCTTTTTCCACATTTAGTATTTTTCCCCGTATGGGAAGGATGGCCTGATATGCACGATTTCTTGCAGTCTTGGCACTTCCTCCTGCAGAATCACCCTCTACAATGAAAATTTCGCACTTTGAGGCGTCTTTTGACTCACAATTTGCAAGTTTTCCATTAGAATCAAAAGAGAACTTCTGTTTTGTCAGTATATTGGTTCTTGCTTTTTCTTCTGCCTTCCGGATCTTGGCCGCCTTTTCCGCACAGCCTATAATATTCTTTAGGATCTCAAGATTTCTATCAAAATAACGAACAATTTCCTCTCCTGTAACTTTGGAAACCACCTTAGCGGCATCCTGATTATCCAGCTTGGTTTTCGTCTGCCCCTCAAACCTGGGATCAGGATGCTTTAATGAAATAACCGCAGTCATTCCGTTCCTCACATCCGTCCCCGTAAAGTTTGCATCTTTTTCCTTAAGAATGTTCAATTCTCTTGCATAAGTATTAATAATATTGGTAAACGCAGTTTTAAATCCAGTGAGATGAGTGCCGCCCTCGGCATTATATATATTATTGCAGAATCCAAGTACATTTTCATGAAATTCATTAATATACTGAAATGCACCTTCCACGGAAATTCCGTCGCTTTCCCCTTTGAAATAAATCACATCGCAGACAGGCTGGGTAGATTTATTCATATCTTTAATAAAGCCAATCAGGCCATCAGGTTCATGATATGTAATAGATTCAGGCTCTTCTTTTCTTTTATCTTCAAAAATAATGGTAAGTGCAGGATTTAAATAAGCAGTTTCATGCATTCTGCTTTTAATTTCATCTTCTTTAAACCTTGTCTTGTCAAATATCGTATCATCCGGCAGGAAATTGACTTTTGTTCCCGTTCCCTTTGCCTTGCCGATAACAGGAAGCAGACCATCAACCAGCTCTACCGTGGGATTACCCCTTTCATATTTATCCTCATAAATGCGTCCCCCATTTTTGACTTGCACAGTCAAATATGTAGAAAGTGCATTTACAACAGAAGAACCTACGCCATGAAGTCCGCCGCTTGTTTTATAGGCAGAATCATCAAATTTTCCGCCTGCATGTAAGGTTGTAAAAACAAGTCGTTCCGCACTGACTCCTTTTTCATGCATTCCCACAGGAATTCCACGTCCATTGTCTTCTATGGTGGCAGATCCATCTGCCTCAAGGGTTACGCAAATCGTATCACAATGCCCTGCAAGATGCTCATCCACTGCATTATCCACGATTTCATAGATCAAATGATTGAGCCCCTTGGTAGATACACTGCCAATGTACATCCCAGGCCTTCTTCGTACCGCTTCAAGCCCTTCCAGCACCGTAATGCTGGAAGCATCATAAGTTGCTTCTTTTGCCATTACAATAAACTCCTATTTGATTTTTTTACAGCAGGCAACTGCCAGGGCTCCGGGACCAATATGGCATGCCACACTTAAAGAAAGAGGATTTGCCACAATATCAAATCCCGGAAATTCTTTTTCCAGTTCCGCAACAAACTGTCTCATTGTCTCTTCATTTTTAGTATAAGCAACCTCAAGCCATATGTTATCTGCTTTTGCACCGCCAAACCGGTTTTCCATGTCGTTTCTGATGGCGTTAATCATAATGCTCTTTCCCTGATTGCTGGTTCTTGCCTTTGCAAAAGCATCCAGCTTATCCCCCTGAATGGTGAGCACCGGCTTAAGTTTAAGCATTGTGCCGATTGCAGCGGCGGCCGGAGTGATTCTTCCACCCTTTTTTAAGTAATATAAGGTATCCAGCATAATATAAATGCTGGAGTTATATTTATCTTTTTCAAGAAAATCCTTAATCTGGGCAGCATCCATTCCTCTTTCTGCAAGCAGTTTGGCATCCAATGCCGATTGTCTTTGGGTAACGGAAATTCTCTGATTATTTACCACCTGTACTCTGCCATCATAATCTTCTGAAAGCATAATTGCACTTTGGCAGGAACCTGACAGGCCGCTGCTCATAGGAATATAAACAATTTCATCATGCTCTTTAAGTATTTCATCCCACAGTTTCATAACTGATTCAGGAGATGGCTGACTGGTTACCACATTGGCCCCGCTTTCCAGCTTTTCATAAAATTCTGTCTGGGTAAGGGTAATATCTTCATAAAAAGTTTCTTCATTGATCATAAAAGGCATGGGGAGAACTCTGATGCCGCGCTCTAAAGCCTCTGTCTGGGTTATTCCACTATTAGAATCTGTTACAACTGCAATTTTTTTACTCATGTTTGTAGACCTCTCTTAAATTCAATCCTTTTATTTTCATCCTTATTTTAATTCACTATATATTGTACGCATTTGCGCATAAACATACAAATATATCTTACTGTCAGATTGTTCTAAAGTCAACAAAATTTCCAGCATTTTCACTTAGATACTTTTTCAGACGGGCATACTTTTCACTTTCCAGCATTCTGTCTTCATTAAGCAGATGATCCACCGTAATGCTGATTTTCTTAAGTAATCCGGCATCCTGATAGATATCGGCAATTTTAAATTCCATTGCTCCGCTTTGTCTGATTCCGAACAAGTCCCCCGGCCCCCGAAGCTTTAAATCCTCTTCCGCAATGTAAAATCCATCATTTGAGCTATTTAATATTTTTAACCGCTCCGTAGTTTTTTCCTTGCCGGCCCCATCAATAAAAATACAATAAGACTGTGATTTTCCTCTTCCAATCCTGCCACGCAGCTGATGAAGCTGGGCAAGTCCGAATCGTTCTGCATTTTCCACCATCATAACAGTTGCATTTGGCACGTTAATCCCCACTTCAATCACTGTTGTTGAGACCAGCACATGAATATCTCCTTTTGCAAAGGCTTCCATAATCCTTTTTTTGTCTGCCGGTTTCATTTTTCCATGCAGAGTTTCAACATGAATATCTTCTGAAAGTTCCATCCGTAGCTTTTCTCCATAATCAGTTACATTCTGAATTCCTTCCATATCATCATCACCGGCCTCCACCATAGGACAGATTACATAAACCTGATGTCCTGCCCGCACCTCTTTTGCGATAAATTCATATGCTTTCCTGCGGTAAGAAACATTCACCACACAGTTTTTAATAGAGAGACGATCTGCAGGCATCTCATCTATAACAGACAAATGCAGGTCTCCATAGAGAATAATTGCCAGCGTGCGTGGAATAGGCGTAGCACTCATAACCAGTACGTGACTCCTTCCACCTTTTTCTCCCAGAATTTCTCTTTGCCGGACGCCAAAGCGATGCTGCTCGTCAGTAATCACCAATGCAAGATTTTGATATTTCACTTTTTCCTGTATTAATGCATGGGTTCCAATGATTACATTAAAGTTTCCGCCCTCTATCTGCCTGTATATTTCCTTTTTTGCAGATCCACTTACAGAACCAGTTAAAAGAACAGGCTTAAATGGCAGGTGATACTGCTTTGTCATACTGCTTAGCTGCTCAAAATGCTGGGCTGCCAAAATCTCCGTAGGCGCCATAAGAGCTCCCTGATATCCATTACTTACGGTCATTAGTAAGGATAAAAAGGCAAGAATCGTTTTGCCGGAGCCTACATCTCCCTGTACCAGCCTGTTCATGCACATACCGCTTAGAAGATCTTTTTCAATTTCCTGCCATACCCGCATCTGGGCATTGGTAAGCTTATAGGGCAGCATTTCCAGAAAACGCTTTGTCCACGCGGTTTCTATCATGGAATAATCACTACATAATGTTTCATTGTACTCTTTCATTTTTCGGACAGACAAAAGAAATAAAAACAATTCATCAAAAACCAGCCTTTTTCGTGCCTGCAAAAGACTTTCCCAGTCCCTTGGAAAATGAATCTGCCAAAAAGCACTGCTTCGTGAGGAAAGGGCATACTCATTTTTAATCTCTTCTGACAGGATTTCCCCAAACAAGCTTACAGCCCTGTCATCTGTATCATTTTCCGTAAAAATTCCAGATTCCGGCACAAGTTCCTTTAACGCCTGCCTTACAGCCTTCATGACAGCTTTATTGCCAAGGCCGGCAGTAAGACCATAACAAGGCTGAAGCTGCCCCATTTTTTCCGTGTATTCGTCCCAGGTAAATAATGCCGGCTGATCCATATGATATTTTCCATTTTCTTTCTTCATTTTTCCCCGGAACAAAAAGCTGCTTCCCGATTTTAATTTACTTTTTAAATAAGGAACATTAAAGTAAGAAATAGATATTTTATCGTTTCCATCACTGCAAACGCCTGTGCCAATGGTAAGATTTCTTAACTTTTTCCATTTAAAATCTGCTGGGAGAAATAATTCAAGAGTAACCATTTCACCTTCCCCCGCCTTGGCAATCTTCACCGGCTCTTCAAATCTTTGATAATTTTTAGGATAATAAAAAAGCAGATCTTTTATAGTGAAAATCCCCAATTTATAAAAAAGCTTTGCTGTCTTTTCACCAATTCCTTTTAAGTTTATAATGTCATCTGAATATTTCATCTAAAATCCCCCATAATTTCAGGATGCAAAAAGGACGGTTTTTCCGTCCTTTTCATTATAAAAAATTCCCATTTTAAACTGTAATGATTATTCTGCTGAAATAATGTAGTAGTAGATCGGCTGTCCGCCATACTGCAGCTCAATATCGCAGGACGGATATTCTTTTTCAATGCGCATCTTTAGCTCTTTCGCCACATCTTCCGTTATCTCTTCACCATAATAAACGCTGATCAGCTCTAAATCGTCGCTCATCATTTCCTTTACCATATCAAATGTAACATCGGAAACATTGCTTCCCACAGAAAGAATACCCGCATCGCCAAGTCCCATATAATCACCCTGCTTGATTTCCTTATCATCAATCACGGTGTCTCTTACTGCATAAGTAACCTGTCCGGTCTTAACATTGCCAATTTCGGATTTCATGTTTTCTTCATTTTCCTGTACACTCATATCCGGAACATAATTAATAATTGCAGTGATTCCCTGTGGTACTGTCTTGGTTGGAATCACTATAATGTTTTTGTCTTTTACCATCATTTGCGCCTGATTTGCCGCAAGAATAATATTCTTGTTATTTGGAAGAATGAACACGGAATCTGCATTTACCCGTTCGATTGCATTTAACATATCTTCTGTACTGGGATTCATTGTTTGTCCGCCTTCAATAATATAATCTACGCCCAGTCCTCTAAAGATATCATTAATGCCTTCTCCCACTGAAACGGCAATAAAGCCTACTTCCTTGTGGGGCATCAGTTCCTCAGCTTTTTGTGCATCTTTGATTTCATCTTTTAATTGTCCTTCCCTGAAAAGCTTTTCCTGATGCTCAAGGCGCATATTGTCAATCTTTAAGTTAGATAACGCACCATACTTAAGAGCCTTCTGGATTGCAAGTCCGGGATCATTCGTATGTACGTGTACCTTAACCACGTCATCGTCTGCCACCACAACAATTGAGTCACCAATAGATTCCAGATACTCTTTGAAATCCATTTCGGTTTTAATATTAAAATTTCTGCTGAGCATAATAATAAACTCTGTGCAATAACCATATTTAATGTCAATATCTGTCTGTGCTTCTGCTTTTACCTTAGTTCCCTGCGAAGATTTTACTTCTTTGATGGTTAAATCAATTTCCTTGCCAAGAAATGCATCATATGCACCTTTTAAAACCTGCACAAGTCCTTGACCTCCGGAGTCAACAACCCCTGCCTGCTTTAAAACAGGAAGCATTTCCGGTGTTCTCTCCAAAACCTCATCTGCATACTTGATCACTTCATCAAAAAAATACCCCAGATCAGTGCAGCCTTCTTCAGCCAGCTCTCTTGCTCTTATGCTGGCTCCTTTTGCAACTGTTAAAATAGTACCTTCCTTGGGCTTCATAACTGCTTTATAGGCAGTTTCCACCGCTTTTTCAAATGCATCTGCAAATACGGGAATGTCTAATACATCCTTTTCTCTGATGGATTTGGTAAACCCACGAAAAAGCTGGGACAATATAACTCCTGAGTTACCTCTGGCTCCTCTTAATGAGCCGGAAGAAATTGCTTTACAAAGGGATATCATATCCGGATTATCCATTGCAGCAACATCTTTTGCCGCAGACATGATCGTAAGCGTCATATTCGTTCCAGTATCACCATCCGGCACCGGAAAAACATTCAGGTCATTAATCCACTCTTTCTGGGATTCCAGATTTTTAGCTCCAGCTAAGAACATCTTTGCAAGTATCTTAGCGTCGATTGTATTAGTCACAGCAAGTCCTCCTTAATCAATCACTCTAACACCTTCAACAAAGATGTTTATTTTTTCTACATGTATTCCTGTAAATTCCTCTACTTTGTACTTTACATTACTGATCAGGTTATCAGAAACTGCAAGTATACCTACACCATAAGCTACAATTACATGGAAATTGATTGTCAGCTTGTTATTATTAATAGAAACATTGATGCCTCTGGTCATGCTGTCCCTTTTAAGCAATTTTACCAGGCCATCCTTAACATTAATGCCTGCCATTCCTACAATACCAAAGCATTCCATCGCAATGCTTCCCGCATACTGAGCAATTACATCATTATCAATTGCTATATTCCCCATATGTGTATTCATAGAAGTTTCCTTCATGGAAGAATTTTTCATAGGCTGCCTCCTTATATTTTGAACATATATATTGTATTATAACCTCAAAAAGAAAAAAAAGAAACATAAATCTATGGTAAAATAATTAAAAATACCCTTGCATTCTGATTTGATTTCTGATATTATACAACTGTTGTGTACGTTTATTATCAATTGTTAGGAGGTGTAATGATGGCTAAGTGTGATATTTGTGGTAAAGGTGTTCATTTCGGAAATAACGTAAGCCATTCTCATAGAAGATCTAACAGAATCTGGAATTCAAACATCAAAAAGGTTAAATGTAAAGTAAACGGAGCTTCCAAAAGAATGCACGTTTGTACAAGCTGCTTAAAATCAGGCAGAGTTGAAAGAGCATAATAAGTTTTTAAAAGGCTGGCTTTAAAAGCCAGCTCTTTTTATTTTACATTTATTTATGCTCTTTTTCCCATCTCATAATCCTGTTTCAGTTCCTCATATATTTTGTTAATTACAAGTACCATTTCATGGTCTCCCGCAATATTATCAGGATGAAACATTTTAATCAAATCCTTATATCGTTTCTTTAACGCCAAAGAGCTGTTTACACCCTGAAACAGCATTTCAGCCACATCAAAATTTTTCTCCTGTCTGGTATAGCTTATATGGGCATTTTTTTCCGCTTCAAGAATAAGCTTGTCCCGCTCTACCTTTTTGCGTTCTAAATCCAACTGGGCAAATCCACTTTTTAATATGTCCATTTTTTTCTCAAAAAAGGCTTCCTCCTGTTTAAGCTTTTTACGCTCCATTTGAATCCGTATGTTTTCTTTAAACAGCCATTCCTTTAATTCATTTAAGGCTTTTTCTTTTTCCTCTCCTTCTGCTTCTGCCAGATCCCTTTCAAACTCCTTGGCGTCAAGCACCTTTTCCATATCCTCCATAGTAAATAACCAATTCCCTTTCAACACAAAAACTACTGCAGGTAACAATTATAGCCTATTAAAAGCAAAAGTGCTATAATAATCAGTGCAATAAGATAATGATGTGCAAGAAAAAGCATAAGCAGCATTCCAACTGCAATCCAAAAAGCGATAAAACCAATCAGTTTTTTCATGCGTATCCACCTACTTATGCTTCTTACTTTATCTTATGCAGTTACCTTAAAATTATTTCCCATCATCTACTTCTTCTGGAAAAGCAATATCCACCGCCGCATCATCATCCATCATTTCATCTTTTGGCGCAGTGAATTTATCCACAAGGTCAGGGATTAAATCCAAAACCTTTGTAACCGTATCCTGATTTTTTATATTCACAAGCTTGGTGCTTCCGTTTTTGATTACAAGTACGGCGCTGGGAGTAAGTTTTCCTGAAAAACCGCCTGCACCGCCTGTTTTTTTATCTGCTGCACTGGCACCAGCCCCCACACCAAAGGTAACATCCACTAAAGGTAAAATAATCGTATCTCCTATCTGAGTTGCCTCACCAACTACTGTTTTTGTTGACAAAACAGTATTCATCCCCTTCATGAGAGATTCAATTACCCCTGTAAAATTATTTTCTGCCATTTATGCCGCCTCCCTTTTAAATAATTTGATCAATTGACGTAAATCTTTGTTAAAATAAACGATCCATGCTGTTTTTACCAGTCTGAAAAATGTAATTTTTCCTTTGATAAAAAGATCACCTTCTACAATCTGCTGCTCAAAATCTGGAATTATTTCTATATGATTGCCAAGCAGCGGATATAAAATACCATAAGCCGCCAAAACCTGTCCTGTACTTGCAGGATCTCCTGTCCCAATCCTTAATTTTCCCTGAATTTTATTTGGAAGGATACTTTTAAGCAGGCCAAATACCTGCGGAGAGCATACGGACCAGGCCATGCGGAAGGTATCACTTTTTAAAATATCAATATAATACCGGATATTGTTTACAATATATTTTATCTTATCACAGATTTTTGTGATTGTGTACTTAATATTTTTAAGTATAGATAAGAGTTTTTTGAAAAAATCTTTCTTACTTTCTTTATCTTCTCCTTTATTGTCCGAAATTTTTTTCTGCTCTTTTTTATCCTCTTCCTGTTCTATTTTCCTTTGTTCTTCCTTATCGTTTTCTTTGTCAACATCCCTTTTTTCTTCCTGCCGGAATGCGTTTATTTTTTCGTTTTTCGTCCCTTCTTCTGTCTTATGACTTTTCTTTTGTGTCTTATCTTTTTGTTTTTTCTCTTTTTTTATTTTTTCTTTTGAAGGCTGATCGGACCTGAACACTGTAATAAAAAATAATTTTATTTTTACATATGCTTCCTCCGGATAGCTAAATACTGCACTCACCATGTGCAGCAGCCATGTAATACTTACTTTTGCCGCCACAGGCGCTTTTTCTGTTTCTTTCCGGTGAAGCACAATCCGGTACCTGACCGGCACAAACAGCACCAGAAGGATCAGCACCAGTAAAATTCCCAACACGGAAAGCAAAAGCAGGCCTAAAATTTTTAAAATAGTCAATAAAATAGAAATCATTAGGTTACTCCATTGTCACGCTTCTAGCTTGGGGCTCAATTTTTTGCTTTACGTTTTAAATATTCTTTCAAATTACAGGTTCCTGTTGCATCCACACATTCCTGTGTTATTTTAATGATAATGTCAACTGCCTCATCATAGTTGGACGCTATTCCCACAATAATCGGCGGGTGATATCTGTAATACTGTTGTTTTAAATATGCCGCATGAAATATTTCCAGTTGATCTGCTCCTGCTGCTATGGACACTACATAAACCTGTGTGCCTGCATGATGTTTTAACTTCCATTTTACTTTTGCAGGATCAGTAACAGTATCGCCAATATATAAATATTTATAAAATTTCATTATACGTTCCTTTCCCTACACCGATAGTTTCATCATATCATATTTCATTGAAATTCCAAAGCAAAATATTGACAAATCTGGTAAAATACTTATACTTAAAATTGTAAAGTTATTGAACAAATATATGTATCATACTACATATTTCACAATGTATTTAACGGAGAAGACTATGAAAGATATTGCCAGAATGGCCTTGGAACCCGGAATGGAAATCGGAGCCGACGTATACAACTATAAAAATGAATTAATCCTCCCTGCCGGCACCAAAGTCGATGCTAATGTAATAAATAAATTAGCCCGCCATTCCATTATGTGTGTATCTATAAAGGAAAGCATCGACTTTGCCGTAACCTATTTTGAAAAAATCCGTTTCAGCAAGGGATTTGCCGCTTTTCAGGAGGCTTATTTAAAAGCACTGCCTGATTACAAAAAAATAATGTACCAGCTTGTGTTTGAAAAAACTCCTCTTGATATGGGCAGCCTTATGCAGATTTATCAGGATATCTACAGCAGTTTGGAACGTCATGATCTTCTTTTAGATTATTTGTATAATATGCTTCCCATGGAAGATGACCTGACCTATGTCCATTGTCTGAATTCCGCACTAATTGCAGGCTTATTTGCACATTGGATGTCATTATCAAAAGAGGAAGCCAATCTGCTGATTCAGTGTGCATTTTTCTATGATATTGGCAAATTAAAGCTTCCTAATGAACTGATCTGGAAAACTGACAAACTTACAGATCTGGAATTTGAAAAAATAAAAACCCATACCATGACAGGATTTAAACTACTTCAGGAGCTGAATGTGGATTCCCATATTTTAAAAGCGGCTCTCATGCACCATGAACGGTATGACGGCACCGGCTATCCCTCTAAGCTTCATGATACTCAGATAGATATTTATGCAAGATATATTTCAATTATCGATGCTTATGAAGCTATGACCTCTGCAAGAACCTACAGGCAGTCTAAAACGCCTTTTGAAGTAGTTGAAATATTTGAAAAGGACGCATTTAAATACGATATAGAACTTTTGCGCCCTATTTTATCCCACATTGCCAATCATATGGTTGGGTTAAATGTCCGCTTAAGCAATGACCAGATTGCTGAAGTCATATTGATCAATCAAAATAAAATGGGACGCCCTGTAGTGCGCACCACCAGCGGCGAGATCATCCACTTAGCACACAAAAAAGGCATTTCCATTACAGGTATCTATTAATCTTCAAAATATGCATCAAAAATTCTTTTGGCAATGGGAACCGCGTAATCACCACCGGCTCCCGCGCCTTCAATAATAATCGTTACACAAATCTGAGGATTTTCTGCCGGTGCAAAACCGGTAAACCATGCATGACTGTCTCCCTTTACCGTTCCATATTCTGCTGAACCGGTTTTTCCTGCTGCTGTGTAGGAAAGCCCGCTTAATCTTGAAGCTGTCCCTTCTTCCACCACATCAGTCATCAGGCCTCTTAAGATTTCCGCCTCCTGCTCCTCCATTAGTTTTCCATAAACAGAGGGCGAAAAGGTTTTTATCCTTGTGCCTGCGCTATTTTGCACATAGTCCACCACATAAGGCTTCATTACTGTTCCCTCATTGGCAATCGCACAGGTGAGCATATTCAGCCAAAGAGGGGTAATTCCTGTAGTCCCCTGTCCGATAGATATCTGCATCATATCCCCATCACTGGTTTGTTCTGAAACCTCCACCCTGCTTGTCCCCGTGGTAAAAGGCAAATCCAGACTTTGGTTAAACAACAATTTCTCCAAAGTATCCCCAAACAATTGTCTGTCCAGGGAAAGCCCGATATTGGCAAAGGAAGAATTACAAGACTTGGCAAAAGACCTTTTAAAATTTACCGTCCCATGAACACTCCCATGATAACATTGAATCCTGTCTTCTCCTCTTGAAATAGCGCCTGTACAATTATAGCTGTAGTTCTGATAAGTGTCTTTATTTTCTTTAATATATTCTAACGCAGTCACAATCTTAAAAGTAGAACCTGGTGGATATAATCCCTGAGTGACACGGTTAAGCAATATGCTGCTTTCTTTATCCTCCACCAATTCATCCCATATGTCTGAAATTTCTTCAGGATTAAAATCAGGTTTTGAAACCATTGCAAGAATTTTTCCTGTTTGGGGCTCCGATACAATAATTGCTCCCTGATAAATTCCTAATGCTGTTGATGCCACCTGCTGCAGATCAACATTTAAAGTAGTATAAACATCATCTCCCGGATATTTTGCTCCGTTTATATCCATTGCTGCCTTCTCTGAAAGAGGTGCATTTGAATTTATCAGATAATAGTTAGCCTGGGACTCAACCCCCATTCTTCCGTTAACAGCATAGCCTACCACATGTGCAAATAAATTTTCATATGGATATTCCCTTATTTCTTTTCCTTCTTCATTTGTAATTGTCTGTGCAAGTACTGCTCCATCCCCTGAATAAATTCTGCCGCGGACATTTTGGGCAAGCAGCGCCTGCTGTCTGCCATTATAGCTGTTGTTAATAAGTTCCTGATGATTTGTCACGGAATAATAAGTAATATAGCCTGCCATGCAGAAAAATAACATTACAAATATCCAGGTAACAATCCGTATCTCTCGATTTTTCTTTTTATGCTTTTTATTATCATTCCTCTTCTTCAATTTCATCTCCTGGCAAATCTTCCTCTTCCATCTCAATTACGACTGATTTCTTTTTTCTTCTAACCTTTCTTTCTTCCCTTTTTTTCTGTTCTTCTTCCTCCTGTTTCACAATATGCAAACCTTCAATAATGGCAAACATAATTAAAGTAGTGAGAACCGAACTGCCTCCATAACTGACCAGCGGCAGCGTGACTCCTGTAAGGGGAATAAATTTTGAACCACCGCCAATTGTAAGAAACACCTGAAAAATGTAGGTAACACCAAGTCCAAAGGCTGTAAGCTGGTAAAATTTATCTGAAATTCCCGATGAAATATTCATGAACATAACAAAGCAGCTAACACAGATTAAAATCAGGCAGACTGCAATTAAAATGCCAAGTTCCTCGGCAATTGCAGAAAAAATAAAATCAGCCTCCACAAAAGGAATATCATCAGGTCTTCCTTTAAATAATCCAAGTCCAAACCATCCTCCGCTTGAAATTGCAAAAAGAGACTGGGTAATCTGATAACCTGCGGAATCAATTACGCTCCATGGATCCTTCCACGCCTGCACCCGTACCTGCACATGGGTAAATACCCGGTATGCAATATAAGCAGCACCGGAACCGCCTAAAAGTCCGGCTATTACATATAAAAAATTTCTGCTTGCCACAAACACCATCAGCACATAAACCACAAAAAAAATAAGCGCACTTCCCAAATCCTTTGAAATAACCAAAATAATCACATGAGCCGCAGCAACCACTGCAGTAGTAAATACTTCAAAAAAACCAGAAGATTCATATAAAGCGCTTGCCACAAAAAACACAAACAAAATCTTTACAAATTCGGAAGGCTGAAAAGTCAGTCCTGCAATGGAATAGGAAAGCTTACTTCCGTATGTGGTTTGTCCTAAAATCATCACCACTGACAAAGCAGCAATTCCTATCGCCGCATAAATCCATTTCAGCCTCTTTAAAAATTTAAACTTATGAACAAAAAAGGGAATAATCAACGCAATAATCAGTGATCCTGTCACAATAATAAATTGCTTAAGCGCTTTTTCAATGCCAAACCTTGTCAAAATCACAAATCCAATAATAAGAAGCATGCACATGTTATTGATAATCAGACGGTTTGTTTTAGGATAAAGCATATGGTATAACACAATTGCCGCATAAAGAATGATCTGTTGGAACGCATAAAAGAACAGGTAGGTAATATCGCCTGTCTCAAAGCAAATAACAAGAAAACAGCTAAAATGAAACAAAAACATAAAAAGATTCTGCCTGAGATAAATTCCTTTTCTTTGCGCCTCCTCCTCAAACCGGAATACGGCAAAACACTCATAAGTATAAAAAATCAGCAGAAATGCAATCACATATTTAGAAAATTCGCTGACGTATAGCTCCATTTATTCAACTCCTCTTTTTAAATGCCCCGTTGTATATTCTTTATAAAAAGGAGCTTTAAAGCACTGAAATAATTCCTTAAAATATTGGATAATCTGTAAAGTTTCCCTCTCATCCTCTATGGTAAAATCCAGCCTGAAGTTCCCCTTCAGCCAGCCTTTATTTTCAAAAAGCTTATGCAGAGACAAAGGAACACTGTTATAAATAATGTTATAGCAGCTAAAACAATCCGCATAAACCGGAAATTGTTTTTCATAGCGGTCCTTTAACGTAACAATCTGAGCAGGATTGCTGCATTTCCCACCAGTCTTGTTCAGGCAGTTTGCAGTGACCATCATAGGCAGCCTTCCATATACAATTGCTGAGGAAAGAAAATTCTTCTGCTGGCAATGCTGCAATAATTCCTTCCATTCATGCACATTGCATTCAACCGGAAGGTAAAATTCTTCCGCTCGTTCTTTCCAAAATTCCACTGCCTCATGATTCCATAAATAAAGATTTGCATCCAGTATAATTTTTCCTGAAAATCCTTGCTTTGTTAAGAAGTGATAGCTTTCAAGATTTCTTACCAAAACACCCTCAAACAACAAACTGTCTGCAAAAATTCTTTTTATTTTCTCAAGACAGGAAATGTTTCTTTCTCTGACGATATAAGGTGTAATCACATAAAAACTCGTCCGGAAGTTATTTTTTTCTTTGTATTTTTCTAATTTCTGATATACTTCCCCGCACAACAAACTATAATCCAAATAAATACGCTCTACGGATTCATTTAAAGCTGCATAAAGCTGATCCTTTGTATTTACCGCAGCATGAAGCTGCTGGTTAAACTGTTTTTCATGATTTTCTGGAATAATTGCCGCGCCATCCTCTGCTTCTTTTTTTAATATCAATTCAGAATTTAAGGAGGCAGGTTCATGAAATCCGTTTTGCCTGATCATTTCTTTTTCAAAAGCAGCTATCGTCTTTCTTCTAAGTTCATTGAGAGAACTAACCGGCAAAAATATGTCATCTTCTGCTTCTAATTCCATTTGTGTGATTTCAACAAGGCTGTTTCCGCATTTTTTGATCTGTTCTTTTATTTTCTCCTGTGAAAGAGGCTGTTTTAGTGCCTTCTGTACAATCTCTCCTGTGCAGGAAACATGTACTTTGCCTTTACTTAGTGCAAGGTAAGAAGGCATTCCTTTTTTCATGCGGACCTTTGCAGTTACTTCATGGCAAAGCTTTCCTTCGATATACTTCTTCTGAATATCTTCCAAAAGCTTTTCGTCCGATCCTGAATAAGCCGGTGAAGTAAGGGAGATCATTTCCTTTCCATTATGACGTTTATAATAGCCGTCTCCTACCTGGCTGCGAATATACAGGCTTTTTAACTGTTCCATATCCGCCTGCGCCACCTGGTAATTTTCTTTCTGTTCATAATAAAGATCTATATATTTCCGATAAACTGCGGTCACGCCTGCCGAATAAACAGGCTTTTTCATTCTTCCCTCAATCTTAAAGGAATCAATTCCAGCTTCAATCAGCTCCGGAAGCATGGAAATGGTGCACATATCCCTCATGCTTAAAGGATATGATGTACTGCCGCTTAAATGTATGGTATTAACTTCATAGGGAAGCCGGCAGGGCTGTGCACATCTGCCTCTATTGCCGCTGCGTCCGCCAAGAATGCTGCTGAACAGACATTGACCGGAATAACAGTAGCACATGGCGCCATGAATAAATGTTTCTAATTCAAGTCCTGTATTTTCCTTTATCCTTTTTATTTCGGCAAGTGATAATTCCCTTGCAGGTACAATTCTTGACACCCCTTCCGCCTTCATTAAAGCGGCTCCTTCACTTCCTGTCAGAGCCATCTGCGTGCTTGCATGAAGGGAAAGAAGCGGAAAATATTTCCTGATAAAGCGTAATGCCCCCAAATCCTGGACAATTACTCCATCCAGCCCACACTCATAAAAAGGCAACAAAAAATTGTACAGTCCATCCAGCTCTTTTTCTTTCATCAATGTATTAACAGTAAGATAAATCCTTCTGCCAAATACATGTGCCAAATGTATTCCTGTACAAATCTCATCCTGTGTAAAATTATCTGCATATGCCCGAGCACCATAAAGCGCTCCACCCAAATAAACAGCGTCAGCACCTGCCTTCAAAGCCCCTGTCAGAGCATCAAAATTTCCTGCCGGAGCCAGCAATTCCACTTTTTTCATGTCAGCCATTATTTTTCAATTCGGTTTCAAGTCTGATAATTTTCTTTGCACTTTCATTCAATTCTGATTGAAGTGATTTTAAATTTTTTTCTGTATTTTCCAGTTTAATCTGAGAAGCAATCAGTTCATGCTTCAAATTGTATAATTCCTTTTCTTTTCCCTGAATTTCTTCTTCCAGCAGACCGATCTGCTTCTTGGCTTTAAAATAATCATCTGCAATGTTAAGCTGAAGAAGAACATTTTGTGTGTCAAGCGGCTGCCTTTTAAATGACTGAACTTTCCCGTATTCCGTCATTTTATTATTAATATAAGAAGCTACCTTCTGCAGATATTCTTCACTTTCATATCCACTCAGCGTAAATACTTTTCCGCCAATAATTACTTCCGTATCCGTCTTAACTGACATCAGGCCACCCCTTTACATACAAAATATATGGTTTCTCTTTGGACAACTATACAAGTTATATTATAATCAGATTATTCGGGAATTTCAAGTCCCAAATGATGATAAGCCAGATCTGTCACCACTCTTCCTCTGGGAGTACGGTTAATGAATCCATTTTTTAAAAGATATGGTTCATACACATCTTCTATTGTTCCCGAATCCTCACCAATTGCTGCCGCAAGGGTATCCAATCCCACCGGCCCTCCATTAAACTTCTGAATCATGTTAAGTAAAATATTCCTGTCAATATGATCAAGCCCCATTTTATCCACATCCATCAAGTCCAGTGCTGTCATGGCAACCTGCTCAGTAATAATTCCATCATGCTTGACCTGTGCATAGTCCCTAACCCTTTTTAAAATTCTGTTGGCCAGTCTGGGCGTCCCTCTGCTTCTCTTGGCCATTTCCATTGCCCCTGCCGCCTCAACCGGCGCATTTAAAATTCGGGCTGAATGCATAATAATGGTTTGCAGCTCCTCCACCGTATAGAATTCAAGCCTGTGAATAATTCCAAACCGATCTCTGAGAGGCGCTGTTAAAAGACCTGCTCTGGTGGTTGCTCCTACAAGCGTAAAGTGGGGAAGATCCAGACGAATAGAGCGGGCCGTAGGTCCTTTCCCTATCATAATGTCGATTACGAAGTCTTCCATTGCGGGGTAAAGAACTTCCTCCACCTGACGGTTCAGCCGGTGAATCTCATCTACAAACAAAAGATCCCCCTCCTGCAGATTATTAAGGATCGCTGCCATTTCCCCTGGCTTTTCTATTGCCGGTCCGCTGGTAACCTTCATATGAACCCCCATTTCATTTGCAATAATTCCTGCAAGGGTGGTTTTCCCAAGGCCGGGCGGCCCATAAAAAAGAACATGATCCAAAGAATCATTTCTTTGTCTGGCCGCTTCTATGTATATTTTTAAACTGTCCTTTATCTTTGATTGACCAATATAGTCATTTAATTTTTGAGGACGCAATGTTCCTTCCATTTTGACATCTTCTTCTTGCAAGTTGGTCTCTATCATTCTTTTAACCATATATATTGTGCTCCATATTATTTAAAACATATTCTTAAGTGCAAGTTTCAAAATTGTCTCCACACTCATGTCCTCTTCAAATGAAACCATATTTACTGCACGTAATGCATCGGAAGCAGAATATCCCAACGCTGTAAGCGCTTCCACTGCCTCATTTTTTGCCTGCTTATCCACAGTTTTTTCCGTTAGCTGCATCATTTCCTTAGAAACAAATGTATCTTCTATGGACACTTTGTCTTTTAAATCTAAAATAACCCTCTCGGCTGTCTTTTTCCCAATCCCAGGTGCTTTTGCAATTGCTGCTGCATCCCCTGCAATAATTGCAAATCTCAAATTATCCACACTCATCACAGATAAAATTGCAAGCCCGCCTTTCGGTCCAATTCCATTTACCGTAATCAGCTTTTTAAATATTTCCAGTTCATCTCTTGTCAAAAAACCATAAAGTTGAAATAAATCTTCCCTGACACAGGTGTAAGTGTAAAGTTTAACCTCCTCATTTACTCCTGAAAGCTGCGCTGCCGTTTCACTTGAGATTTTAACATTACAGCCAATTCCTCCTATATCCACAACAACATTTTCTTCTGAAATTTCATCAATTCTACCTTTCACAAATCCAATCATCTATAAGAAGTTCCTTTCCACATAATATTTCGAATATAAGGCAGAACAAAAGAAGCTGCCGCTCCAATGACAAGTCCTACCCCCAGCCCTGCAATAATAAGAATTGGTGCATAATATAAAACTCCATATGTTTTTACAACAATTGCCGCTACAATAAGCTGTCCGGCATTATGCATCACTCCTCCAAATCCACTAATTACAGGCAGATGAAACCAGCCGCTTTTTTTCATAAAAATCATGGAGATACAGCTAAGCCATGCCCCTGCCAGGGAATACAAAATCATAAATAAATTTCCAAACAAAAGACCGCTTAACAATGCCTTTAAGGTGGTAAGGAGAAGTGCCTCTTTCCAGCCAAATAAGTAAAGGCTGAGAATTACGGCAAGATTAGCCAGTCCAAGTTTTATTCCCGGAACACCACTTTGAAAGGGGATCAGTGTCTCTATATAAGAAAGAATTAACGCAAATGCAAGTAACAGCCCTAAAAAAGCAGTTCTTCCAATACGGATCTGCTCTTTATCATTTGACGATTTTGGTCTGTGCTTCTCAGTAAGTGACTGCATCCAGTGCACCTTCCTCCTTTGATTCTATTTGTATTACCAGCTTATGAGGCAGGCAGATAATACTCTCACCGCTCTTTGATATATTGCGCGCTTTCACACACAAGCCATCAGGACAGTCAGCATCAGAAACAGATACCTCTCCGCCGCTGATAAACAAAAGGTTATAATTTTCATCACCCCATGGAATAAAAACTGTCTGATCTTTCAAAAGAGAATAATTCCCTATCTCCTGCCCATCCTGCATTACTTTCACAAGAGCAGGGGCTTTTTTTGAAAAAAAAGCAGGAACCCGCCATATTAAAAAAGCAGCTATCAAAATACACAATATAAGAATCATATCTTTTTTCAACTTATTCATAAAATCATTCTAGCACAGTCGAACATACGTTTCAAGTACTTTATAAATGAATGCTCTGGACTTTCCTTTTGCATTATGATACGATTTGGCTGATACATTAAGGTAATCTTGAAAGGAGTTTATCATGAGACTTATATTTGTCCGCCATGGCGAACCTGATTATGTAAATGATACATTAACTGAAAAAGGCTGGCGTGAAGCAGAGCTTTTGGCTGAAAGAATCAGTAAATGGAATGTAACAAAGTTTTACTGTTCTCCTTTGGGACGTGCCAAAGATACCGCATCATGCACCTTAAAGAAAATGAACCGAACTGCAGAAACATTAGACTGGATTAAGGAATTTTTTTATCCTATTGATGATCCGGTCACCGGCAGGCATGGAGTTCCCTGGGATTTTGTACCATCCTGCTGGAGTGATGATCCACTGATGTTTGACAGCCGCCAGTGGGTAAATGCCCAAATTCCCGGTCAGAATCCTATGATTGCTTCCGCCTATCAGTCAGTATGCCAAAACATGGATGAGCTGTTATCCTCCTATGGTTATCAGCGCAAAAATCACTATTATCAAATGCCCGATGCTGAAGAGCGCTTTATTTCAAGTACTGTTTCCCCTTCTGATTTAAGTCCTATCATAAATGTGCCGAATACGGAAACACCATGTCTTGTGTTTTTCTGTCATCTTGGCATTACCTGCATCATTCTTTCTCATTTGCTTAATATCCCATTTCAATTGCTTGTACATGGCATATTTTTGCCAACTACCTCCATTACTGTTTTAAACAGTGAAGAGCGCTGGGGAAAAGAAGCCTATTTCAGGGCACAGGCAATAGGTGATGTACATCATCTCCTTAAGGGAAAAGAACCGCTTTCCTCTGCCGGTTCCTTTTCTATAGTTTTTGAAGGATAGAAAAAACAGGGGCTTAAATTTAATATTATTAAGCCCCTGCCATATAGTTTACATAACTATTTTATGTCAACTTATTCTAAATCACTTGTACTATCTTTGTTTTCTTCAGCGGCAGCACCCTCAGAATTTTCATCAGCCGACTCCGTTTCAGTTTCAGCATCCTGTTCAGGAATTGTCAGATACTTAAGTTCACCTTTCACATCAACCACTTGATAATTTTCTACAAGGGCATTAATATAATCGGCTGTCTTCTGACTTGCAATTGTATTTGAGATTGCAGAATTATCAGCTTCATCAAAATACCTTTCGGCAAACTCAACCACATAGCATACCTGTGCATTATCATCTCTGATCACGGTAAGGTCACCCTGTGTACGTCCTTCTTCAAAAAGCCATACAGCCACAGCAGTGGAAGTAATTCCGGAATAATTTTTACCTTCACTTAAACAGTGTTCTGTCTGAGGATCTTCATAATCTGCTTTGGCATCTTCAGAAGCATTTTCAATACAAAGCTGTTCAAAGTCTGCGCCATTTTCACGTTCTTTCAGCATCGCATCTGCCTTTTTCTCAGCCGCATCCATTGCCGCATTTATTGCGTCTTCCTCAGCGCCCTCTTCTATTTCCGCCTGAAAAGCAAAGCTTCTATAATTAACCCTGTCATAGCTTTGCTTATTTTCTTCATAATAAGCTTTAATCTCATCTTCTGCCGGAGCATTTTGGGTAATCAATTCATTATAATAGGCACCTGCCAATAAACTTTCTTTAATAAAGGCTTCCATATTTTTTTCGGTAGCATAAGCGCCAAAAGTTTCTTTATAGTATTGTTTCACACTTAAACCGGCGGAAGCAGCTCCTTGCTCTATGTTGCTTACAAATCCGGCATAATCTTCTGCAGCATCATAAGTAAAACCTGTTTTTTGCGCATCATCAACCATCGCCTTATTCTGCTTAATCTGTTCTACGGTCATTTCATCAAACATATCTTTCCATGTCATACCACTTCCCATATATTCCTGTTTATCAAAGTCTACTGATGTATCCACTCCAAAATAAGGTAAAATGGATGCATAACTGGTCAGATAGTTATTGACGGTAGTCTGGTAATAATAATCATATTCCACCTGGGATAACTCATGATTTCCGATTTTAACATAAGTTCCGTTTAACGCATTGTTTTTACTGATAAAAGAAACAGCTACAGAAATTATAACAACCGCAGCAAGTCCAATCCCAATAGCCGCTGTTACGGCTTTTGTTATTTTTTCTTCTCTCTGTTCTTTTATTTTCTGCTGTTTTCTTGCTTCCATCTTGCGGTCATACTTTGTCTGAACCTTTTGGGCTGTATTCACTTCTGACGTATCTTTCCTGGACATTTGGAAAATTCCTCCTCAATATAAAAATCAATAATAAAATAATAAATGAAATATATAATACTTTCACAAAGCACATCATATCAGGCAAATGTGTCTATCCTGTGAACGAACCTGTTACTTTTGATTAATGTAATTTATCAATCCTTCTGCAGCAATAATTTTCTGCATAAATTCAGGAAATGCCTGTCCTTTAAACTCCGTTCCCTTTGTCAGATTTTTAATAATTCCAGTATCAAAGTTTACACAAACCTCATCCCCATTTTCAATTCCTTTGGATGCATCAGGGCATTCAATGATAGGAAGACCAATATTGATTGCATTCCGGTAAAAAATTCTTGCAAAAGTTTCTGCAATTACGCAGCTGACTCCGGCGGCTTTTATTGCAATGGGTGCATGTTCTCTGGATGAACCGCAGCCAAAATTTTTATCCGCCACAATAATATCACCCTGCTTTACATTTTTAATGAAATCCTTATCAATATCTTCCATGCAATGAGCTGCAAGCTCCGCAGGATCTGACGAATTCAGATATCTGGCCGGAATAATCACATCAGTATCAACGTTATCTCCGTATTTAAATACAATTCCTTTTGCTGCTTTCATGTTTCATTTCCTTTCTACATTCAGACTTCTTCTTAACTTTACATAAATTCACAGGGACAGGAAATCTTTCCCGTGACAGCACTTGCAGCCGCTATGGCAGGACTTGCAAGAAAAACTGCAGAATTCACATGTCCCATGCGTCCTACAAAATTACGGTTTGTTGTAGAAACACATTTTTCACCTTCTGCAAGGATACCCATATATCCACCAAGACATGGACCACAGGTGGGGGTGCTTACAACAGCGCCGGCCTCAACAAATATCTTTAAAAGCCCCTCTTCCATTGCCTGTAAATAAACTGCCTGTGTTGCAGGAATAACAATACAGCGCATTCCCTTTGCAACGTGCCTGCCCTTCAAAACCTCAGCAGCAATCCTCATATCATCAATTCGTCCGTTGGTACAGGAGCCGATCACTACCTGATCTATTTTAATTTCCTCAGTAATCTGATCTATTGTTTTTGTATTCTCAGGAAGATGGGGAAATGCAATCGTTGGACGAAGCGTGCTTAAGTCAATGGTATATTCCTCATCATAAACGGCATCCTCATCTGCCTCATAAACAGTATAAGATTTTCGGGAATGTTCTTCCATATAAGAAACTGCAAGATCATCTACAGGAAAAATTCCATTTTTTCCACCTGCCTCAATGGCCATATTAGCAATCGTAAACCGATCATCCATAGAAAGGTTTTTAACCCCTTCTCCCGAAAATTCCATAGACTTATATAAAGCGCCATCCACACCAATCAGCCCAATAATATGTAAGATTACATCCTTACCGCTTACCCATTTGGCAGGCTTGCCAATTATGTTAAACTTAATTGCCGCAGGCACTTTAAACCATGCTTTCCCAGTAGCCATTCCGGCCGCCATATCGGTACTTCCCACCCCTGTTGAAAAAGCGCCAAGGGCTCCATAGGTACAGGTATGGGAATCAGCCCCGATAATTACATCTCCTGCTGTCGTAAGCCCCTTTTCAGGCAGAAGCGCATGTTCAATTCCCATCTCACCTACTTCAAAATAATTGGTAATTTCATTGCGATGTGCAAATTCTCTCACGCATTTACAATGCTCTGCCGACTTTATATCCTTATTGGGAACAAAATGATCAGGAACAAGGGCGATCTTATCTTTATCAAAAACACCTTTCACCTTCATTTTATCCATTTCTTTAATTGCCACAGGACTTGTAATATCATTTCCAAGAACAAGATCCAAATCAGCCTCTATAAGCTGCCCTGCTTCCACTTTATCAAGTCCGGCATGTGCCGCAAGTATTTTCTGAGTCATTGTCATTCCCATACTCATTACCTCCAAAATTTTCAATTCATTTTCATTCACCAAGTTTGATTTTAGCACAGAATTCCTAATTTGAAAAATAATTTATCTATTTTTTCATTTTTAATTCCGGTAATATTTCAAAATATATGTTCTTATTCATGAATGTTTTCCGATCCTTTATCGGTTGATTATATGCAAGAATCAGCTTGGCATACGCGGCTTCCGTAGAAATATTGACAAGGGGGATAACTCCTTGGCGTAAAAGCTCTGTACTGGTGGCATAGAAATCTTCTACCTGTTTAAAAGAGCATGCATAAACCTCAATTCCTTTGTCTTTACATTTTTTCAAAAATTTTTCTACCGGACATTGTTTGGTTCCGCCACAGACCGTTGCAGAATGATAAGTGGCAAACAGCACTGCCCCAATTCCCGAATCCAGTAAAATACTATTATAATCAAGCCCAGGATAAGAATGAATCAACAATACTTTTTTTATATAGCGAAATTTCTCCTGCCTCCATTTTTCTGTATGCACCTGCATTTCCTGCCGCGCAGGATTTTGTTCATGAATGATTTCCCAAAATCCATTTTCTGCAATTTTTCCAAAATCCACGCTTCCAAAACTGGAAAACTGGTCTAAATAAGTGTCTGCTTCTTTTAATCTCGTAGCCAGATAAACAATATTTTCTTCTTTATTATTTTGATAAACAGCAAAAACTCCTGCTCTCTGTTCTTCTTTAATAAAGCATACTGCATAATAAAAATTGGCAAACCCGTTGCTTCTTTCATCCTGCAGGGCATAATTACTGGCAATTAGCACAATAGGGATACTTGTATGGCTGTAGCATAACCCTATCATAGCGGCTGTATAAGAAAGGGTATCGGAACCGTGGGTAATGATAATTCCCTGGTACTGATTTAGTTCAACCTGATCAAGACAGTCGCACAAAACCTCCCAATAAGAAGGATCAAGATTTTCACTTAAAATATTTAAAGGCTGAATCACTTCAAATTCAATGTCATTTCCCTCTTTTTCCTGATACATTTCTATCAGTTTGGCAGACGCCCCTTCTTTCACATTAATCACATTTTCCGAAATAAGGCTCCCGATTGTGCCTCCGGTTAAAATCACAAGAATTTTCACTGATAATTCCCTTTCCTTTTCTCTCATTTACTATAAATCTGTTTATGTTCCTGCTGTACAAAAAGCCGGAGACATAATTGCTCCGGCTTTTTTGCTTCGCATAAGAATGGCCGCAATACACGACAGCCATTGTTCTTCCGGTTAATCTCCGGTTAGTTTAGTTATTGATCAGTTTATCATTTTCGTTATTCCAGCTGTAAAGCTTACGGATTTCCTTTCCTACCTGCTCTGCAGGATGCTCTGCCGCCAGTTTTCTCATAGCTTTAAAGTGTGCCTGTCCACCTGCCGGAGACATATCAAGCAGGAATTCCTTTGCAAAAGAACCATCCTGAATATCCTTCAAAATCTTTTTCATGGTCTTTTTCGTTTCTTCTGTGATAATCTTAGGTCCTGTTACATAATCGCCATATTCTGCCGTGTTGGAGATGGAATATCTCATTCCTTCAAAGCCTGACTGATAGATCAGGTCAACAATCAGCTTCATTTCATGAATACACTCAAAATATGCATTTCTAGGATCATATCCGGCTTCCGTAAGTGTTTCAAAACCTGCCTGCATTAATGCACATACTCCGCCACAGAGCACTGCCTGCTCTCCGAAAAGGTCTGTTTCCGTTTCTGTGCGGAAAGTGGTTTCAAGCACTCCTGCCCTTGCTCCTCCAATTGCAAGCGCATATGCTAAAGCCTTGTCAAGTGCCTTTCCCGTTGCATCCTGATGAACAGCCACAAGGCATGGAACACCCTTGCCTTCCTGGTATTCGCTTCTTACCGTATGTCCGGGCCCCTTGGGTGCAATCATGGTAACATCTACATTCTTTGGAGGTACGATCTGATTAAAGTGAATATTAAAGCCATGTGCAAACATAAGCATATTGCCCTCTTCAAGGTTAGGCTCAATGTCTTTTTTATACATAGCTGCCTGAAGCTCGTCATTAATAAGAATCATAATGATATCTGCCTTTTTAGCCGCTTCAGCTGCGGTATATACTTCAAATCCCTGTGCCTCGGCCTTTGCCCAGGACTTTGATCCTTCATAAAGACCAATGATAACATGACATCCTGATTCTTTTGCATTTAATGCATGAGCATGTCCCTGACTGCCATAACCGATCACTGCAATTGTTTTTCCTTCCAGTAAGGACAGGTTGCAATCTTCCTGATAATAAATATTTGCCATTTTTGACTCCTTTCCTATGAGGTTCTTCCTCAGGAGGTTCTGCCTCCGTTATGTATACCCACTGTTTTTACAGATAAGTAACGTTTTCCGTTCCTCTTCCCAGACCGGCAATACCTGTTCTGGCAAGCTCCAAAATTTCATAGTCGCCTAATAGACTGATAAAAGCATTGATTTTATCCTGTGTACCGGTAAGTTCCACAATAAGGCTGTCATGTGCCACATCAATAATGTTAGCCCTGAAAATATCGGCAATAGAAATAACTCCCTGTCTTGATTCCTTACTGGTTTTTACCTTGATAAGCGCAAGTTCACGATAAACACTGCTTTCCGGTTCAAGTGCCTTTACATCCTTTACATCCACCAGCTTGGCCACCTGTTTTTCAATCTGATCCAAAATCTCATCATCACCGGATGCCACAATGGTGATTCTCGTAAAACGGGTATCAGCTGTAACGCCTGCCGTAATACTTTCGATATTATAGCCTCTTCTTGAAAAAAGGCCTGAAATCCGGCTTAATACGCCGGAGGTATTATCTACTATAAGCTGAAATACTTTCTTACGCAAATTATAAACCTCCCTGCTTTTTAAGGAGGTTTTAACCTCCTTGCTTTTTAGGAGGTTTTACCTCCCTCTGCTTTTTTACGCTGAAATTTATTTTAACAATTTACCGCGGAAAAGTCAACCTTCTGTCTCATTACATTTTTGAAGCGCCAGTGTTCCGGTACGCGCCGCTTCCACAATACTGACAGATTTAAACATACTGATAAGAAGCTGGATTCTCTCCGGAGTATCACACATCTGAATCAACATCATATTTTTAGACATGTCTACAATCTGGGCATTCATGATTTCACAAATTTCCATAATGTCTCTTCGGTTGCTTTTATTATATTTTACCTTCATTAAAAGAAGTTCCCTGCTGATACTGCATACCTCATCAAAGGTTTTTACCTTAATCACATCCAGCTTTTTGTTAAGCTGTTTCTCAATCTGCTCTATGGTACGCTTATCTCCACTGCTGACAATAGTCATACAGGATACCGCCGAGTCATCGGTTTCCCCAACTGCCAGGGAATCAATATTAAAACAGCGTCTGGAAAAAAGTCCTGCCACCTTGCAGAGTACACCGGATCGGTTTTCCACTAATACTGAATATATCCTTTTCATTTCTATCCCCACACTCCTTACTTTACCAAATCCATAGGATCAATCACACATTCTAAAAGTACAGATTCGTCCTTACTTAAAAACTCATCCAGAATTTCATTTACGTTCTCCATATTGTTAAGACGTAAAAACTTCATGTCATAAGCAGATGAAAGCTTTTCCAGATCAGGGCTGCCGGACAAATCTACTACTGAATAATTGTCCTTATAGGTATAATGCTGATACTCTCTGACCATTCCAAGATAATTATTTTTGAGAACAATAATTTTAACCGGGATATTATGCTGGCGCATGGTCGCAAGCTCCATCATAGACATCTGAAATGAACCATCTCCACAAACCGCAATTACCTGTCTGTTCTTATCAGCCAGCTTGGCTCCCATAGCTGCCGGAATAGAATATCCCATAGTTCCCATACCTCCGGAAGTAAGAAACTTTCCTTTTTGAACGATATGATACCCACAGGACCAGATCTGATTCTGCCCTACATCTGCAACATAAACGCCATCCTCTTCCATTTTTTCAGAAAGAAGCGTAACAAAGCATGCCGGATCCACATATGCAGGATTAGGATTTCTCTTAAGCGCCATATCTATTTTATAATTATTCAGTGTATCGATCCATTCTTCATGTTCACAGGAAAATTCCTGTAAAAGCAGATCTTCAAAAATATGTTTCGCATCACCTACCAAAGGAATTGTAGGTCCCACATTTTTTCCGATTTCCGCCGGATCCACATCAATATGAATCAATACTTTGTTATTGGTAATAAGACCTGGCTGGCTGACCGCCCGGTCTGCAACTCTTGCCCCCACCATAATAAGCAGGTCTGATTCATTCATGGCACGATTTGCATAGGGCTTTCCGTTATTTCCCACCATGCCAAAATATAAGGGATGTCTGGTGGGCATAACTCCAATTCCCATCATGGTAGAAACCACAGGTATGCTGTGTTTTTGGGCAAAATCAAGCAGCTCCTTTTCCCCCTCAGACAAAAGCACGCCTCCTCCTGCACATATAATGGGACGCTTTGCTTTTTCAAGTTCTGCCGCCACTTTTTTGATCTGTACAATATTTCCTTTAACCGTAGGTTTATAAGTACGCATGGAAACAGATTCCGGATATGCAAATTTCCTGATCTCCGCATTTTGTATGTCAATAGGGATGTCAATTAAAACAGGACCTCTTCTTCCTGTACTTGCAATATGAAATGCTTCTTTAAAAATCCGTGGAATATCATTTACATTTTTCACTAAATAGCTGTATTTTACAAAAGATTCTACCGCACCTGTAATATCCGCCTCCTGAAACACATCACTTCCCAGCAGCTCGGAATTCACCTGACCGGTAATACATACAAGTGGAATACTGTCTGCAAATGCAGTGGCAATTCCAGTAATTACATTGGTTGCCCCTGGTCCCGAAGTAACCGCACATACCCCAACCTTACCTGATACTCTTGCCAGTCCACTTGCCGCATGGGCGGCATTTTGCTCTGTTCTTATTAAAATTGTCTGGATTGTTGAATTTAATATGCTGTTGTAAAAGGGACAGATTGCTACCCCTGGATACCCAAAAACATATTCTACACCTTCTTCTTCCAAACATTTTACAATAGCATCTGCTCCTATCATATTCTACTTATACTCCTTTTTAATTCTATTGTCCTTTTTTATGTATTTAAAATTTATTAAAGAATTTAGCCAATGGTTCAATCACAGTCCCCAGATCTTTAATTGCATTGTTTAAACCTTCAAAATCCACTGCTTCTATCTTTTTCATTACCGCTTCTACAGATTCTGCATTTTCCATAATTAATGTATCCATACTATCCCCCATCTCTGTTATGGAATCACTCATTTCCGTAATGCTCTCAAGAGCTGTATCAGCGAGGACTATGGTTTCCGATGCCTGTTCCATAATGGCATTTGCTTTCGCAGCACTGTCCAGCACCACAGGCATTAAAATAAACAAACAAATTACAAGCCCTCCTGCTGTTACAATAGATGCCAACGTTCTGACTCTGGCATAAAATAACTGTTTCTTAGAATATTTAATCAATTCATCCATTTATTCCATACTCCTTTTTCTTTTGTATCTATTCTTCCATCTGAAGCAGTCTTTTCGCAGTCTTTACTGCCTCTGCCGCATCCCTTGAATATCCATCAGCCCCAATTTCTATAGCGTACTCTGATGTGATTACAGCTCCGCCTATCATAATTTTTGATTTAATTTGTTTTTCCCTTGCATAATCAACTACTCTCTTCATCTCCTGCATTGTAGTAGTCATAAGGGCTGATAACGCAATGATCTGCGCATGATACTCTATTGCTTTATCTATAATGACTTCTCTGGGAACATCCTTTCCAAGATCGATCACCTGAAATCCATAATTTTTAAGCATTAAGGCAACCAGATTTTTCCCTATATCATGGATATCGCCTGACACTGTGGCAATCACCACTACAGGCATTTTCTCTTTATTTGTCCCTGTGGTAAGAAAAGGCTCCAGATATTCAATGGATATCTTCATTGCCTCTGCACTGGCAATCAATTGGGGAAGAAAATATTTTCCTTTGTCAAATAACTCACCCACTTCGCCAATTGCCGGAAGAAGCATGTCATTTAAAATATGCCCGGCCGCTGATTCTGATAAGTCACCTGATTTCTTAAGTTCTTCCAGCATTGCCTGCGTGTGCTCTTTGATCTGCTTCCGGTTTCCTTTCATCACATCCTGATAAATCTGACTATCTGTCTTATTTCCAGCCTCCAAAACCTGGGCTTTTTTTTCATCCTCTTTATCCGGCACATGAACCGGGGATGCTGGCTGTATATTTCCTGTAAGAACAGGCATTTTTTCTTTATATATTTCAATACGGTCAATATAGCGTATATCTGATTCCTTTTTATTCATCAAAAGATCTGCGGCAAAGGCCGTATTTACCAGTAAATCCTGAGAAGGATTGGCAATTGCCATTGTAAGTCCTTCCTGAATTGCCATTGTAAGAAAAGCGGCATTCACAAAGCCCCGCTCCGGCAGGCCAAAAGAAATGTTTGATAAACCACAAATAGTTGCAAATCCCTTTTTTCTACAATAACGAAGTGTTTCAAGCACTTCTTTTGCCGCATTTGGATTTGCACCTACGGTAGCAGCAAGCCCATCTACCACAATATCTTCTTTTGTCATGCCGCTTTCAAGGGCCATACCGCTGATTTCTTCAATAATTTGAATCTTCTCTTCCAAATTCTCGGGCAGTCCTTTATCAGAAAGCGGAAGGAGAATGAACATGGCTCCATATTTTTTTGCAATAGGAAGAAGCTTTTTTAGTTTTTCCTTTTCTCCTGATATAGAATTAATAAGGGCTCTTCCCGGATACCTGCGAAGGGCTGCTTCAATTACATCCACATGGCTGGAATCAATGGATAAGGGCAGATTGGATGCTGTTGTAACCTCATCTAGCGTTTTCAGCATCATCTCCTTTTCATCAATACCGCTCATTCCCATATTAACATCCAGTAAAGCAGCACCGCAAGCCTCCTGCTCTTCTGCAAAGGAAAGCACCATATCCAGATTTCTTTCCCGAAGCTGCGCCTGTAGTTTCTTCTTTCCCGTGGGATTAATTCTTTCACCCACAATAATAAAAGGCGAGTCAAGTCCAAATGCAAGCGTTTGTCTTTCACTGGAAAGATAACGCACACCTGACCTTTTCTTTGTTACTGCTTTCATTCCCTTTGTTGTATTTACCAGTTTTTCTATATATTCCGGTGTGGTTCCGCAGCAGCCGCCTAAAATGCCTGCTCCTGCATGAACCAGTTTAACCATTTCCTGGGCAAACTTCTCTGCTTCCATACTATACACTGTCTCGCCATTGCTGTTAAGGCTTGGCATTCCGGCATTGGGCTTTGCTATTACAGGTACACTGACCACCTCAGAAATATTTTGAATCAGATCAATCATTTTATCAGGACCTGTAGAACAATTTGCACCAATGGCACAGGCACCTAAGCTTTCAAGCGTCACCGCTGCAGTTATTCCGTCAGTACCATATAGCGTCCTGCCATCTGTTTCAAAAGTAAGCGTTACCATTACAGGAAGCTCACAGACCTCTTTAGCTGCAATAAGCGCCGCCCTTGTCTCCTGAAGACTCATCATTGTTTCCACAATCAACAGGTCAGCTCCTGCCGCATCTATATATTTAATTTGTTCTTTATAAATATCAATCAAATCCTCAAATTCCATATTCCCCATTGGCGTAAGCTGGCGTCCTGTCATTGTAAGATCACCTGCTACAAGCGCCCTTTTCCCTGCTGCTTGCTTAGAAAGCTCCACCAGCTGATGATTGATCTCTTCTATCTGATTTTCCAGACCATATTCCTGCAGTTTAATACGGTTTGCCGTAAAAGTAGGCGCATAAATAATATTACTTCCCGCTTCAACAAATTCCTTTTGAAGTCCAATAAAGATATCTGGATGCTCCAAAATCCATTTTTCAGGGCATACACCTGCACTCATTCCCCTCTTTATCAGGTTAGAACCTGTAGCACCATCTAAATAAACCAATTTGCTTTCAGTAAATTTCTTAAATTCTTTGATTTTCAAGTCCACCTCCAGGCAGCAATTAATACTGCTTTTTCAATGTTATCATAATTTTGAAAAAACTACAATTGTTGACTTCATTTGTCAACTATGATACTTTATTTTTAGTGTAATGTGATCATATGATTGGGGGAATCGCCTTGAATACAAAGCATAAAATTATATTATTGTTAACTTTTCTGACGTCATTTTTCTTAACCGGCTGCGGCAAAGATGCTGAACTTGAAAATTACAAAGCAAATATGAACCAGTTTTTTGAAAACATAAGAGTGATTGATTCTTCCATCAATGCACTTGATCCAAATTCGGAAACTGCTGTTTCCGATCTTTTAAGTTTACTGGACTCCATGAATACTTCCTTTGAGCAAATGGCTTCTTTAGACGTTCCTGATGGGTTCCCTGGTGTTGATGAGCTTGCAGATGAAGCCAGCGAATATATGTCAGAAGCGGTTTCTTATTATCATCAGGCTTATGAAAACGGATATAATGCAAATTTGGAAGATGCGGCCCGTCAATATTATGAAAGTGCTAATGTAAGATTTCAATATATCGTTTCTATTTTACACGGAGATATTCCTGAAGAAATCTATACCTATGAAGATGAAACTTCTTCCGAAGATACTGCCGAAAGTAATGACGCAGCCTTCGAATCAGAATAAAACAACTTATATTAAAAACGTCCGGGAAAGAATCTCGGACGTTTTTCGCTTACTATTTTATAATTCTGATTTTTCCAATAAGCGGTACTTCTTTTTCTTCCTGATTGATAGCAGCGATAAGTCCCATTACCCAGCATACTACCATGAAAATTCCCCATACCCATCCAATACAAGGAATAATTGATAACAGGGAAAACAGTAAAATTACCAATGCCTGATTTACATGGAATTTTGCTCCTTCCTTGTCTCCTGCCAATACTGCAATCAAAAGGCCAATCCAAGTAAGATATGCTACAATACTCGTTGTTTTTGCATCCATTGCAATTTTCCTCCTTAATGTAAATTATAACTATAAAATAATATACATGAAAAATCCCTTTGAATCAAGCAAATATTAAATAATTATAAAAAAAATAAAATAATTATTAGCTTTATACACCATTGAATCAATAAAATAACAATTGCAAAATACAAGTAATATGGAATATAAATTTCTTTTCTAATGACAGTTTTTCTGCTATGCTTCCTAAAAAGATACAGCAGCATAAAATGGAAATATGCCAAAATACCATAAATAACCACCGGATTATACAAAAAGCTTTTTATAAACTCTCCCTGAAACAGGTAATAAAAAGCTCTTGTTCCTCCACATCCCGGACATGGAAAACCGCATCTTCTTTTAACAGCGCATTCCGCAAAAGAGCTATATCTTTCGTATCCATAATGAACAAACCAAAAACCGGCGATGCAAAAAGGAATCCATATCACTTTTCCCACCTGATAAAAAAAATCATCTACCCGGATTTTCCCACTGCTGTCCATTTTAGTAATACAAGTCATCCATGAAATCATACATTATCTCATTATAAGTAGCCGAACCACTTAAAATCATCGTAAATATAACAATAACAAGCCCTACTCCGCCTGTTGCAATTCCTGCAATTGCCATCCCTTTTCCATCATACTTAAAGCATAATGTAATAATGCCAAGAACCACTGCTGCTACCGCAAGCACCGCACTAAACAAAGTAAAGCAGCAGCATACAATTGAAAAAATACCACATATCATAGAAGCAATTGCAAATCCGATATTTCCACCGCCTTTAACTTCAGCGCCTGCTGCATTGCCATCTGTGGAATAATACTGAGGCTGGGAAGATACATTATATGCATTTGTACTGCTGTTTGTTCCAAAATTCTGGTATTCATTCCCGAAATTCTGCGGTTCCTGACTGTAATTGATTTTTATTTCTTCTCTGTAAGAAGGAATTGGTGCAGGAGCTTCCTCTTCCGCATCTGTTATTTTTTCATATGCAGGCTTTGTATCCTGCCCTGAAAATACTCCTTCCGTTGCTGTCCTTTGTTCTTCATTTACAGCTTCTGCCGCTTTTTCTAATTTATTACCGCAATTATGGCAAAATTTTGATCCCGCATTGTTTTCACTTCCACATTGTGTACAATAAATCATCTTATTTTCTTCGCTCATTTTTATATTCCACCCTTTTCTACAAAATATTTATTATTATTCTAAAATAATAACGGACAAATGTCTATAAATATTTAAATATTTTTGTATTATGATGAAAAGTGTCCCAGACTATTAAAGTCTGAGACACTAGTTTATAAACTATTTTAGAATTTGCCTTCTTTAGCAGCTTCTTCAACAGAAACAGCAACAGCAACAGTAGCACCTACCATAGGGTTATTGCCCATGCCAATAAGTCCCATCATTTCAACGTGAGCCGGTACGGAAGAAGAGCCTGCAAACTGCGCATCGGAATGCATACGTCCTAAGGTATCTGTAAAACCGTAGGATGCAGGACCAGCAGCCATATTATCAGGATGAAGGGTACGTCCGGTACCGCCGCCTGATGCAACTGAGAAGTATTTCTTGCCATCCTCGATTCTTTCTTTCTTGTATGTACCTGCTACAGGATGCTGAAATCTGGTAGGATTGGTAGAGTTACCTGTAATGGAAACGTCTACATTTTCCTTCCACATAATTGCAACACCTTCCGGAACGGAATTTGCACCATAGCAGTTAACCTTTGCACGAAGTCCCTCTGAATAAGACTTGCGCTCGATTTCCTTTACGGTATTGGTATAAGGATCATACTCTGTCTCAACAAAAGTAAATCCATTAATTCTGGAAATAATCTTGGCTGCATCTTTTCCAAGACCATTTAAAATAACACGTAACGGTTTCTGGCGAACCTTATTTGCTTTTTCAGCAATACCGATTGCACCTTCAGCTGCTGCAAAGGATTCATGTCCTGCAAGGAATGCAAAGCATTCTGTCTCCTCCTCAAGCAACATCTTTCCAAGATTTCCATGTCCAAGACCAACCTTACGGGTATCTGCTACAGAACCCGGAATACAGAAAGCCTGAAGTCCTTCACCGATTGCAGCCGCTGCATCAGCCGCTTTTTTACATCCTTTTTTAATTGCAATTGCAGCTCCTACTGTATAAGCCCAGCAGGCATTTTCAAAACAAATCGGCTGGATTTTCTTAACCTGTTCGTAAACATCAAGGCCAGCATCTTTTGTGATTTTTTCAGCTTCTTCAATAGAAGAAATGCCGTAAGAATTTAAAACGGAATTGATCGTATCAATTCTTCTTTCATATGATTCAAATAATGCCATTTTTACATTCCTCCTATAATTATTCTTTTCTGGGATCAATAATCTTAACAGCATCATCTACACGACCATACTGTCCGCATGCTTTCTCATATGCAGTAGCCGGATCATCACCCTTTTTCATAAAGTCTGTCATCTTACCAAAGTTTACGAATTTATAACCAATGATTTCATTATCTGCATCAAGAGCGATACCTGTTACATACCCCTCAGCCATTTCAAGGTAACGAGGTCCTTTCTTTAATGTTCCGTACATCGTACCAACCTGACTTCTTAATCCCTTACCTAAGTCTTCAAGACCGGCACCGATAGGAAGTCCGTCTTCTGAAAATGCACTCTGTGAGCGGCCATAAACGATCTGTAAGAATAATTCTCTCATGGCTGTATTAATTGCATCACATACAAGGTCTGTATTCAATGCTTCCATTACGGTAAGTCCGGGAAGAATTTCAGATGCCATAGCAGCAGAATGCGTCATACCTGAACATCCGATGGTCTCAACCAATGCTTCCTGAATAATGCCTTCCTTAACATTCAGGGTTAATTTACATGCACCCTGCTGAGGGGCACACCAGCCAACACCATGTGTTAAACCTGAAATGTCTTCTACCTTTTTAGCCTGAACCCACTTTGCTTCTTCTGGGATAGGAGCACAGCCATGATGAACACCCTGTGCAACTGTACACATTTCTTCAACTTCCTTTGAATAAATCATGTGAAAACTCCTTTCAATATGTAGATAATGTATGTGAATATTTTATCATAATCACAACTTATATTGTTGCATAAATCACGCAAAAAATCTAGTCTTTTTGATATTTTTCTGCAATTTCGCCTCTTTTTTTGTAAATGCTTCCCGCAGGCACATATCCACGTACCATACTTACCGGATAAATGTTTGAGTTTCTGCCGATAACCGTTCCGGGATTTAAAACACTGTTACAGCCAACCTCCACATAGTCTCCAATCATTGCTCCAAATTTTTTCAGTCCGGTTTCTATTTCCATATCCCCATTTTTTACAGCCACCAGCGTCTTATCGCTTTTTACATTTGATGTGATGGAACCAGCACCCATATGTGCTTTAAATCCAAGGATACTGTCGCCTACATAATTGTAATGAGGCACTTGAACCTTGTTAAACAAAATCACGTTTTTCAGCTCTGTGGAATTTCCCACAACTGCTCCTTTTCCCACAATTGCATTGCCCCGAACAAAAGCACAATGCCTGATTTCTGCCTCCTCATCAACAATCAAAGGCCCATTTAAACATGCACTAGGCGCCACCTTTGCAGAATTTGCAACCCATATATTTTCCTTAACCTGCGTAAATTTATCTGCCGGCAGTCTCTTTCCAAGTTCCAAGATAAAGCTGCTGATTTCAGGAAGCAGCTCCCAAGGATAAACCACTCCCTCAAAAAGCTCTGCCGCTATAGTTTCTTCCAATTGATATAGATTTTTAATTGTAAACTGTTCCATCTTAACTTTTTCCTCTCTTTTTATAATTTTCTGCTGCTTTATTAAACTGTCGGTTTAAAACCGATTGATTGCTCAGGCTTTTTACAATATTTGTCCTTCTTGATACAAAATCATCCAGCTTTTTCATGTATTCTTCTTCCGTAATTGTCCCCTCTGCCACCAGGGTAAGACCTTTCTCCCAGCTTGCAGTAAGGGCAGGATCTAAAAGCGGCCTGATAGAGTTGTTTACTACATCATAGATCATTTCACCCATCAGCGTAGGCGTCATGATCTGCGTTTTTTTATTCAAGTTCAAATACTTTATATTGATAAGTTTTTTTAAAATTTCAGCACGGGTTGCGGAAGTTCCAATTCCGCTTCCTTTTATCTGCGCCCGCAATTCTTCATCTTCAATAAGCTGTCCCGCATTTTCCATAGCGAGAATAATCGTTCCCGAATTATAACGCTTAGGAGGAGAGGTTTCCCCCTCTTTAATCTGCATTTCTTTTACCGGCAGTTCCGTTCCCTTTTTTAAATGCTCAAGGAATTCCATAATCCCCTGATCCACACTGCCTCCTGTTTCCTCTGCATCACTATCCTCTTTTTCCTTATTGCTTTTTTTTGATGTAAAAGAAAAAGAAACTGCTGTCAGATACCCTTCTTCCTCAAGCACCTTAAAGTTTGCAAAAAACTGTTCCTCTTTAACAGAAACATTTAAAGCTATCTTCCGGTATACCGCAGGCGGAAAAAAAATACTTAAAAATCTGCGGACAATCACTTCATAAACCTTAGCTGAGACAGGATTCAGTGAATTAAAATTATTAAGTCCCTGTCCGGTAGGAATAATCGCATAATGGTCTGTAATCTGCTTATCATTTACATACCTGGTTCTTGCAATCCCTTTATAACTGCCTGTTTCAAGTACCTTGGCCGCCAGCTCTTTTACCATTTCCAGATTACACAGCCCTTTAATGTTTTTATAAATTTCTTTTGATACCGCTGTAGAAAGCACTCTTGCATCTGTACGAGGATATGTAGTCATTTTTTTTTCATACAGTTCCTGCACAATCCTAAGAGTTTCATCAGGGCTGATTTTAAAATACTTGGAACAGTCATTTTGAAGTTCCGCCAAATTATATAAAAGTGGGGGATTCTTCGTTTCTTTCTTTTTCTGAATTCCTAAAACACAGGCGTTTACCGGCAAAGGAGCCTTAAGAGACTCTATTAGCTCCAAAGCATCTTTTTTCTCTTTAAATCCATTTTCTTTATACAAAAGAGGCGAATTAAAATACTTTGTATTTTCTACTGCTTTCCACTCAAATTCGCTGTCTCGTCCCCCTAATGGAATGTTCGCAACTACCCGATAAAAAGGAGTTTTTACGAATTCCCTGATTTCCCGCTCTCTGCCTACGATCATGCCAAGTACACAGGTCATAACGCGCCCCACACTGATTACCGCTTTATCCGCCCTTAAATAAGATTTTACATGATTTCCATATTTTAATGTGAGAACCCTGGAAAAATTAATTCCCATCAAATAATCTTCCTTGGCCCTAAGATATGCCGCCGCTCCCAGGTTATCATATTCCGAAAGGTCTTTTGCTTCTTTGATGCCCCGAATGATTTCTTCTTCCGTTTGCGAATCAATCCAGACACGTCTTCTTCTTTTGCCTGTCACATGAGCCTGTTGCTCAACCAGACGATAGATATATTCTCCTTCCCGTCCTGAGTCCGTACAAACATAAATGGTTTCCACATCTTCACGATTTAAAAGGCCGCTTACAATCTGAAACTGCTTTTTAACCCCTTCTATCACCTCATATTTAAATTCTGTGGGAATAAAGGGTATGGTATCCAAAGACCACCTTTTGTATTTTTCATCATAAATTTCCGGATAACTCATTGTTACCAAATGTCCTACACACCATGTAATTACAGCATCTGGTGATTCCATATACCCATCCCGGTTACTGGCATTTATTTTAAGCGCTTTGGCAAATTCTCTTGCAACACTTGGTTTTTCGGCTATATAAAGACTTTTTCCCATCACATTTCATCCAAACTGATCAATTTCAAATTCTGCTTCACTGCTGCTTCCAATCTTAGTTTCTCATCAAAACGGTTCGATGAAAACAGATAAATATAGTCCGCCTGCAGCTTTGCCTTTTTTAAACAAAAAAGAAGCCATTCATAATCATCATAACGCATCATGGGATTATCCCAATTGCAAATACCTGCTATTGTTCTGCCTTCTTCATTTTGGGCAATCACATCAATCGTTCCGAATTTTCCAACCCATTCTCCTGTTTTTTCTATTTCAAAGGGAAGTTTTCCCCATTTGTTCCATTTTTCAATATACTGCCTGCATACGCTCTTAAAATACTCCGCCACATAATATTTAAACGAAGGTTCTATGTAGCAGTTATAAAATTCCAAGGGTTCCATCTGCTCTAAGCTGCTTAAGTTTGGATAAATATAGGTAAAATAAAAATGTACAAAATGATTGCTGATCCGGTAAATGCCTTTTTGTGTATTGGCTTTCCCTTCCGTATCATAAGAAAAAACTTTTTCAACAAATTCAAGCTCCATTAAATTTTTCAGATACACACTGATCTTTGCCCTGGAAAATTCCGTATGCAGATGCAAATCATTTAATTTATGCCTGCCTGAAGCAAGAGCCGCTAAAATGGTATTGTACACTCCCATTTCCCGAAGCTCCTGTGCTGCAATCCGCTGCCCTTCCTCATATAAAAAAGCATTTCTGTTTAAAATATATCTGCATATATTTTCTTTTATGCTCAGTTTATCATCAAATTGCTTTAACAAACCGGGCATTCCTCCAAGAACCGCATATGCCTCAATGCTCTGTTCCATGGAAAACCCTGCAAAATATTCCCGCAAGGTTTCAAATCCAAGCGCTCTGATTTTTAACAAACCAGAAAGCTCATAGGCAGCTTCACCTATTTTGGTAACCATATTATTTTCCACCCAGCCTATGGACGAAGAACATAAAACAATCATAACCTGACAGGAGGCCTGAATTTCATGTACAAACCAAATTAGCTGCCTGATAAACTCATCTCCAGCTTTTACCATATTTTGAAATTCATCTACAATGATTACTTTCTTTTTCTTTTCATTTCCCATAAGAGATTTGAAAATGTCTGTAAATTCCGGATACTCGGGTAAACGGATTCCTTTTTTTTTCAGTTCTGCTCCCCATTGATAACGCTGCTCTCTTAAAGATACATATTTGGCGCAATAATAGTAAAAGGATTTATCTCTTACAAACTGATGCAAAAGTGCGGTTTTGCCAACATTCTTTTCTCCATAAACCACCATAATCCGGCTATCATCCTGATCAAAGTGCATATTTAAATAGTTTACTTCTGACTCCCGCCCTAAAATCATCTTTTCCCCTCATCTGTTATACCTGACTTAAAAGCTGTTCAATATCTTCTTTTGACATGGGCTTTCCAAGAAGATAGCCCTGAATGCAGTCACAGCCTATCTTATTCAAATATTCAAACTGTTCCTCCGTTTCAACTCCTTCTGCAACAGTTTCAAATCCAAGCCTCTTTGCCATAAAAATAATGGATTCCGTAATAATTCTGGTATTTTCATCTGTAATACTTGTATCAATAAAGCTTTTATCCACCTTTAAGGTATCAATTGGAAGCCCCTTTAAGTAAGAAAGTGATGAATAACCCGTTCCAAAATCATCAAGGGATATTCGTATGCCATAATCCCTTAAAATACACATTTTTTCTGTGATTTCCTTGAAATTTTCAATTAAAACGCTTTCTGTGATTTCAAGCTCTAATTCTTCCGGATTAACATCATATTTTTTAATAATGCTTAAAATATTTTCAATGAATTCATCTCTCATGTATTGAATTGCTGAAATATTAAGCGACAATATAAAGCTGCAGTCATATTTTTTCTTCCACCCTGCAAAATATTTAATGCTTTCCTCCATTACCCATGTTCCAATAGGTACAATCGTTCCATTTTTCTCTGCAATTGGTATAAAAAGAGCCGGACTGATCATTTTACCGTCATTATCCCGCCATCTGATCAGCGCCTCCATACCGCGAAGCTTTTTACCATCCACATAATACTGTGGTTGAAAATTCATAACAAAATTCTGGCTGAAAACAGCTTCCTTTAATTTTGTCTCTATGCTGACATTTTGAAGAAACTCATTTAATATAGGTGCGTCAAAATACTGAATGGAATCTTTTCCCTGGTTTTTTGCCTTAAACATAACAATTTCAGCACAGTTAATTAAATCCAGCGTAGTCTTTGCCGCCTCAGGGTATTCTGCCACTCCTACACTGACTGTTAAGCTTAGTTCCTGCCCTGTACTTAATGCAAAAGGATTTTTAATGCGTTCATGTATTAATTTAAAAATATGTTCCACACTTCTATTTCCACCTGGCTCATAAATTGCAATACAATAAATATCCGCATTAAAATGAGACACCAGCACATTTTCTCCCTGAAATCCTGCTAAAAACTGGCCAAACTGCTGTACAATCTCATCTCCTACAATAATTCCCAAACCATCATTGATCTTTCTGAAATCGTCAATATCCACAAACATAACTGCAACAATGCCATTTTCTTCCTCTGCCTTCCGCACAAAATCCGACAAAAGCCTTACAAAATAATTTCTGCTGTATAGTCCTGTCAAAACGTCATAATAAGCCATGTAAGTCAGTTCGTCATTTTGGTTTTTAAACTTGGAAATATCTTTAAACCGAATCACCTTGTCCGTTGCATTTCCTGATTCGTCATACAAAATAGCTGATTCACATTCTACCCACGTTCTTCCATCTTTTAACTTGACGATTCCGCTGTCAGCGTTCATTTCCGTTTTTTCCAAAAACAATAAATCCCTAAGGGGAAGCACATATTTATCTTCCACCTGGGAATACAGCTTTGCCAGATCTTTCATATGGCGGATTTCCACATCAGGAAAAAAGAAATTCCAGTTAGCTAAAGTTCTCACTTCATTTTTAACAAAATTAACATACAAAAACGCATTGCTGGATGTATCGCAGATCAAGCGATACATCTTTTCATCATTTGTCAGTCTTTGATTCATTGCGCTCAGCAGGTCTACCCTATAACGTAATTCATCCATATTTTATTCCTTCCCTTATTATTATTCTCATCCCTTACTTTCCTGCGTACGTAAACCGCTGCTGCGCTATAATATGTCTTATCGGACGATGAATTATTTCTTTGTTATATACCCCTGTGCTTTTAAAAGTTCCGCACAAAGTACAGCTCCCCCTGCTGCTCCACGAACCGTATTATGGGAAAGTCCTACAAACTTCCAGTCATATACACTATCCTCCCGAATACGTCCTACACTGATTCCCATTCCATTTTCAAAATCAACATCCAGCTTTACCTGCGGCCTGTTGTCTTCCTCCATATACTGAATAAACTGCCTTGGTGCGCTGGGAAGCTCAAGTTCCTGGGGCTGTCCCTTAAAGGAAACCAGCTTTTCAATCAACTGTTCTTTGGTTGGTTTTTTTCTAAACTTTACAAAAACAGCCGCAGTATGCCCATTTAACACAGGTACTCTGATACACTGGCATGTAATTACCGGTGTCTTTGCAGGCACAATCACACCATCCTTTATTTCTCCCCAAATTCTTAAAGGCTCTTTTTCACTTTTTTCTTCTTCGCCTCCAATATAAGGAATAATGTTTTCAATCATTTCCGGCCAATCCTTAAATGTTTTACCAGCACCTGAGATTGCCTGATAAGTAGTTGCCACCACTTCATAGGGTTCGAATTCTTTCCATGCGGTAAGAACCGGAGCATAGCTTTGTATGGAACAATTGGGTTTGACAGCTACAAATCCTTTTTCCGTTCCCAGTCTTTTTTTCTGGAAATCAATCACTTTCATGTGCTCCGGATTGATTTCCGGCACTACCATAGGTACATCCGGCGTCCAGCGGTGTGCAGAATTGTTGGATACAACAGGTGTTTCCGTCTTTGCATACTCTTCCTCTATTTTCCTGATTTCTTCTTTTGTCATATCCACTGCACTAAATACAAAATCAACCTGGGAAGCTACTTTTTCCACTTCATTTACATTCATCACCACAAGATCTTTTACTGCTTCCGGCATAGGCGTGGTCATTTTCCACCGCTCTCCCACTGCCTCTTTATAAGTTTTTCCGGCAGATCTCGGGCTTGCTGCAATTGTAGTTACCTGAAACCAGGGATGGTTTTCAAGTAGAGAAATAAATCTCTGTCCAACCATGCCTGTACCGCCTAAAATTCCCACTTTTAATTTTTCACTCATTTTTTCCTCCATTTCAAAGCGATCTCCGCTTGTCGATTTATTGTATATTATGTTCTGTCACTATCTTTTATCCAAACATGGGCGAGGAAGTTTTTATTAATCCTTATCACTTCTTCCATTGCCTTTTGCCCCGGTCCTCCAATTGTAAGTCTCTTTTCCACACAGGTTTTTAAGCTAATGGCATCATAAACATCTGTCTCAAACACAGGACTGATCAATTTCAATTCCTCAAGGCTCAACTCGTCAATACTGCAGTCCTTTTTAATGCAGTATAGCACAAGACGTCCGATGATTCCATGCGCATCACGAAAAGGTACCCCTTTGTTCACCAGATAATCTGCTGCATCGGTAGCATTTGTAAAACCTTTTATTGCACTTTTTTCCATAATACAATTATTAAACTTCATCGTCTTTAACATACCGTCAAATAAAGTCAGACAATTGCTTACCGTCTCAATTGCATCAAAAGTAACTTCTTTATCCTCCTGCATGTCTTTGTTATAAGCAAGCGGAAGTCCCTTCATAGTAGTAAGAATTGACATTAACGCGCCATATACACGCCCTGTTTTTCCCCTGACCAACTCTGCTATATCAGGATTCTTTTTCTGGGGCATGATACTGCTTCCTGTTGAAAAGCCGTCATCAATTTCCACAAATTGATATTCGTTGGAATTCCATATAATGATTTCTTCCGAAAATCTGCTTAAGTGCATCATAATCATTGAAAGCGCCGCCAGAAATTCAATGATATAGTCCCGATCAGCCACAGAATCCATGCTGTTTATAGTTGGGCCTTCAAATCCCATAAGCGAGGCAGTATAAGAACGATCCAGTGGATATGTGGTTCCGGCAAAGGCACCGGCTCCTAAAGGACTGTAATTCATTCTCTTATAAATGTCATGAAGCCGCAAAAGATCCCGTTTCAGCATTTCAAAATAGGCACCCATATGATGGGCCAGGGTGGTAGGCTGTGCCTTCTGAAGATGGGTAAATCCCGGCATATAAGTGGTCAGATTATTTTCCATAATAGAAAGCAGGGTTTTTAGAACTTCCACCAGCAATTCAGAAATAGAAAGAACTTGTGCTCTCACATACAGCTTCATATCCAAGGCTACCTGATCATTCCTGCTTCTGCCGGTATGCAGTTTCTTTCCTGCTTCTCCGATCCGTTCAATTAAGTTTGCCTCCACAAAGCTGTGAATATCCTCATATTCATCTGTAATAATAAGCCGTCCCTCAATTATATCCTTGCGGATGGCAGTTAAACCTTTTACAATTGAGTCTTTTTCCTCACAGGTAAGTATTCTTTGTTTTTCCAGCATTACTACATGGGCAATGCTTCCTTCAATATCTTGTTCAAAAAGCCTTTTATCGTAAGTGATAGATGCATTAAACTGATAAACCAGCTTGTCCGTTTCCTTGGTAAAACGTCCTCCCCATAATTGAGCCATGCAAACTTTCCTCCAATTATAAAATCTGAAATTGATACTATCACATTTTATCGGGTATTTCAATCATTTCTTACAAACATTGACAGAACTGTTCCCATATAAAAGCGAATAAAAATTAAGCACATAAATGTCGAATGTTCATAAATTATATGTATAAGAACCTGGTAATGATATGCAGAAATCATGCATACAAAAAGCTCAAATGTGAGGAATGACTATGAATCAGACTATTCTGGAATGTAAAAACATATGCTTTTCTTATCACAATTTAAACGGTGAAACAAAAGCGCTTACCAACATATCATTTCAGGTAAACAAGGGCGAATTCCTTGCAATTGTTGGTCCCAGCGGATGTGGTAAATCCACACTGCTTTCAATCATAGCAAGGCTCCTTGAACCTGAATCAGGAGAAATCATATTTCATGAACAGGAAAATTTGAAAATCGGCTATATGCTCCAGCAGGATCATCTGTTAGAATGGCGCACCATATGGAAGAACATTCTTCTCGGTCCTGAAATCACCAAAGCACTTACAAAGCAAAAAGAAGACCTTGCTCTAAAACTTCTTTCTGATTATGGACTTTTAAAATTTAAGGATAAAAAACCAAGTGAATTATCCGGCGGTATGAAACAGCGTGCGGCATTGATACGGACTATGGTTATGGAACCCAAACTGCTTCTTTTGGATGAACCTTTCAGTGCACTGGATTATCAGACGCGTCTTATGGTTTCCTCCGATATAGGCAATATCATAAGAGCCTCCGGAATTACCGCAATTTTAATTACCCATGATCTGTCAGAAGCAATTTCACTTGCTGACAGAATCCTTGTTTTAACCAAACGTCCCGCTACAATCAAAAAAAATATCCCTGTTCATCTTTCACTTTCGGATAATTCCCCATTAGCGGCAAGAAATGCACCTGAATTTAACGACCTTTTTACTTTATTATGGAAGGAGATTTCTGATGAATATTGCGGAGAAAACTGTTGATAATACTATTTCTCTTTCCCAAAAACTGTATATGAAAAACCATTACAGGCATCACCACATTGTTACTTTGCTGCGCCTTCTTATTTTAATTTTGTTTTTGGGAACTTGGGAATACGCCGGCAGAATAGAATTAATAGATACTTTTTTCTTCAGCAGTCCAAGTATGATTGCTGCCTATTTTAAAGAAATGCTGCTTGACGGCTCTTTTATTACCCATACCGGGATCACTTTGTTGGAAACTCTGATCAGTTTTTTACTAATCACCTTAATCTCAATGATCATAGCTACCCTTTTATGGTACTCTAAAACCCTTTCAGAAATCCTTGAGCCTTATCTTGTGGTTTTAAACAGTCTGCCTAAATCAGCCCTGGCGCCTCTTTTTATTGTCTGGCTCGGCACAGGCCTCAACACCATTATTGTTGCTGGTATCTCCGTTGCACTCTTCGGTTCTATTATAAGTTTGTATACAGGCTTCAAGCAGGTAGATAAAGAAAAATTAAAGTTGATCTACACTTTAGGCGGCAGCCCCATAACCGCTTTCCACAAAGTAGTGCTTCCCTCCTCTATTCCTGTTATTTTAAGCAATATGAAGGTAAATATAGGGCTTGCTCTTGTTGGAGTTATTATTGGAGAATTTCTTGCCGCCAGAAAAGGCCTTGGCTATCTGATCATATACGGTTCACAGGTATTCAAGCTAAATATGGTGATCACTTCTATCATTATTTTATGCCTGATCGCTATGGGATTATACCAGTTAATTCAATGGCTGGAACATCTATATAAGAAAAAAAGCTGACCGCCGGTCAGCTTTTTCAAGCTACTGAGGGGACTCGAACCCCTGACCTGCTGATTACGAATCAGCTGCTCTACCAACTGAGCCACAGTAGCATCAAAAACAATTATAGCGAAAGCTTCTGAGAAATGCAAGCTAAAATTATTCCATATCTGAATGCTGCATATAAACATCCAACTGTGGAAACGGAATGCTGATTCCGGCATCATCAAGGGCATATTTCACCTGCTCTGTCAACTGCCACTTGGTATTCCAATACGCTTCCTGCAAAGCCCAGCACCTTAGAACCAAATTAACGCTGCTTTCCCCCAGTGAGTCAACAAACACCCTTATCTCCCGTTCCTTAATTACTCCTGCTTCATCATTAGCTGCCTTCTCTAAAACCTCCCGCGCCTTTCGAATATCCTCCCGATAAGCAATTCCTACGGGAATATCTATTCTTCTTTCCCTGCATCTGGTAAAATTTGTTATGGTTCCGTTTGCAAGATTTCCGTTAGGCAAAACCACCATTCGATTGTCAGGGGTAAGGAGCTGTGTATAAAAAACATCAACCGCTTCCACAGTTCCTTCATTTCCTGCCCCATCCTTAATATATTCTCCCGTTGTAAAAGGCTTTAAAATCAGAAGCAGCACGCCTCCTGCAAAATTGCTGAGGCTCCCCTGGACGGCAAGGCCAATGGCCACGCTGGCAGAACCTAAAAGGGCCAAAATACTTGCCGCATCCACTCCAAGCCCTGATGCAATCAATAATATCAAAACAAAATAAAGTCCAAACTTAGTAAAAGAATCTATAAAATGTACTGCGCTTTCATCTACATGGCTTCTCTTTAAGGCTCTTTTTAAAAAGTTCCTTACCAGCCGGATCACCTGTACTCCAATTAGAAAAGCAAGCGCGGCAAGAACAACTCTGAACCCAAGATGAAATGCTTTTTCAGGAAGCTGGTCTAAAAACTTTTCAATAATGCCCGGATCAATCTCTTCCTCCACCAGTTCTTCTAGTTCCATTTTAATTTCCTTTCTTTTCCTTTATTATTTTTTCTTTGCAGATGCTGTTTTAGCAAATTCTTCCTCTTCTTTGCGTTTTTCATTTGCTCTTTGCAGCTCTTCCTGCGCCTTTTGCAGTTCTTCCATTGCCTTTTCTTCCGCTAATCTGGCTCTTTCCTGTGCTTCCTTTGCCTGTTTTTTAGCTTCCTGGGCCTCTTTTTTTGCTTTGTCAGCCTCTTCTTTTGCGGCCTCAGCTTCACGCTTTGCCTGTTCCGCCCTAGCTTCAGCCTCAAGCTTTTCTTTTCTCTTTGCTATCTGCATTTTTTCCTTCTGTGTATAGGGCACAAAGGAAAAGATGCTGACAGATAGCGGTGCACTATTCATGATAAAGGAATAAGGCTTGCCATCCACCTCTTTTTCCTCAGCAGGCTTTGCCTTTCCGTTTACTCTGCCAAGTCCACCATAACATTTGGCGTCTGTATTTAAAATTTCTTTATATTTTCCTTCAAAGGGAACACCTATCTCAAATTCCTGTTCCGTATTTGCAAAATTCACAACTACCACAAGGATATCCGTATCTTTTTCCGCCTTGCGCAGGAAGGAAACCATACATTTTTCTGGAGAAATACAATTGATCCATTCGAATCCTTCTGGCAGAGTATCCTTTGCATAAAGTGCTGGTTTTTCCTTGTATAATTTATTTAAATCTTTTACCAGACAGTTAACTCCCTTATGGGAATCATACTGAAGCAGCGCCCACTGGGTTTCCCTGGTTTCATCAAACTCCTTAAATTCTGCAATATCCTGTCCCATAAATAAGAGCTTCTTTCCGGGATGCGTCATCATATAAGCATAGGTTGCTCGTAAATTAGCAAATTTATCCTCCATAGTTCCCGGCATTTTACCGATCAGAGTTGACTTTCCGTGTACCACCTCGTCATGTGAAAATACCAGCATGAAGTTTTCACTGTATGCATAAATCATACTGAAAGTCAATTCATTATGATGATGCGCCCTGAAATAAGGATCATTTCCAATATAGGAAAGATAATCGTTCATAAAGCCCATATTCCATTTTAAGTCAAATCCTAATCCCTCTTCTTCCACCTTTCCGGTGATTTTAGGCCATGCAGTAGACTCTTCCGCGATCATAAGCACACCGGGATTTCTCTTTTTCATAACAGAATTTAAATGTTTAAGTAATTCAATTGCTTCCAGATTTTCATTTCCGCCATAAATATTAGCAATCCATTCCCCATCTTTTTTGCCATAATCGAGATAAAGCATAGATGCCACAGCATCCATACGGATTCCGTCCACATGAAACTTTTCAACCCAGTAAAGTGCATTTGCAATCAAATAATTAGATACCTGGGGGCGCCCATAATTATAAATCAGTGTTCCCCAGTGGGGATGTGCCCCCTGTCTTGGATCTGCATGCTCATACAAACATGTCCCGTCAAATCCTGATAGACCATAAGTGTCCCTTGGAAAATGAGCCGGAACCCAGTCTAAAATCACACCGATTCCTGCCTGATGAAATGCATCTATAAAGTACATAAAATCTTCCGCTGTTCCATATCTTGCGGTAGGTGCATAATACCCAATTACCTGATAGCCCCAGGATGCGTCAAGAGGATGCTCCATAACCGGCATTAATTCCACATGGGTATATCCCATTTCCTTCACATAAGTAATTACTTCTGTGGCAAGTTCTCTGTAATTTAAATATTCATTTGTATCAGGATTTCTTTTAAATGAGCCCAGATACAGTTCATATACGCTGACAGGTGAATTTTCACTCTGGCGCTTCTTCCTCTCATCCATCCACTTTTGATCGTTCCATTTGTACTGCGTATCACGTACAATAGAAGCTGATTCCGGCCGCATCTGCTGGCCTGCAGCATATGGATCTGCCTTTAAAAAGGTTAATCCTCCTTTTACTTTCAATTCAAATTTATAGCATTCTCCCGGCTTTACGTCAGGAATAAATATTTCAAAAATACCGCCATTTTCATTTCGCTTCATTTGATGGATTCGTCCGTCCCAGTGGTTAAAATCCCCTACCACACTGACACGCACCGCATTAGGCGCCCACACTGCAAAGAAGGTGCCCTGTATGCCATCCACCGTCATATAATGCGCCCCCAGCTTTTCATATATGGTATAGTGTATCCCCGCATTAAATTTTTCAATATCTTTTTCATCCAGCCCCACATGATAATTGTAAGCATCTTTAACAACAGTGCTGTTTCCATCCGGATATTCCACTTCATACTTATACTTTTCCGGAACCTTTCCAGGCATAAGCGCGGCAAAATACCCTACTTCATCCACCATTTCCATTTTATGCTTTTTTCCGTCATCCCCTGTAATAATATTTATACTGCATGCCCCCGGCCAAAAAGTCTGAAACAACACATTTTTCCCTGAAATATGTGCGCCCAGAATTTCATGCGGATTGTCCTCCTCAGAATAAATAATCCCCTCAATTCTCGGCCAGTTCATTAGCTTATATAATTTATTTTCCATAGTAACCCCTTTCCATACCTTACATTTAGATATCCTTATTTTAACAAAGATATCTATACAACACAAGCGTCAAGTGCTATTATAAATCAAGAGGCAGAAAAGCTGCCTGACAAATCATGAAAGGAATGTGAAAGCATGTTTAATAAAGAAGATAGAAAAGCACAATTTGAGTCTCTTACAGAGGAAGATAGAATTATTTTAAGACGAATTAACGCATATTCGGAGCAGGTTTTGGGTGAAATTGATCCCCAAAAAACCCGTATTTCCTTTCAGCTTGACAAATTAAAGCCTGTTATGCAGGAAATTGCTGAAGAAAAGGGTGTTTCACTGGAGGATATTTTTATTAAATATATGGATTTGGCCAGTATCGTATCGGCCAAGCAGGACGCTCTTTTAAAAGAAGATTTTGAAGAAAGCGGATTGACTGATTTCACAAAAATGTAACACAAGGGGCTCCGGTTTAAGTTCCGCAGCCCCTTAAAATTTCTTATTTATTTTACTACTCTTACACGGAAAACCCCGCTGATTGCCTTAAGTTTATCTATCATTTCCTGATCTGCCGGTTTTTCAATATCTAACATAGTATAAGCTACTTCCCCTTTTGACTTATTCATCATGTCTGTAATATTGATTCCCTCATCACCAAAACATGCCGTAAACTTTGTGATCATATTAGCGATATTTTTATGGAAAATAGCAACACGTCCTGCCTGGGAACATACCCCCATATCGCAGTTGGGATAATTCACACTATTGGTAATATTGCCATTCTTCAAATAATTCATCATTTCTTTCACTGCCATTTTTGCACAGTTATCTTCAGATTCTTCCGTAGATGCTCCCAAATGGGGAATCACAATGCATCCTTCCTGGCCTGCTGTTGTGCCATTGGGGAAATCAGATACATATTTACGCACCTTTCCTTCCTTAATTCCGGCAAGCACATCCTTTTCATTTACAAGAAGATCCCTTGCAAAATTAAGTAAAATAACCCCTTCTTTCATCTTATCAATGGCTTCTTTGTTGATCATGCCCTTTGTAGAATCAAGCAGGGGAACATGAATGGTGATAATATCACAGTTTTCATAAATATCCTCTACATTCAGCACGTGTTTTACGTCCCGGCTTAAGTTCCATGCAGCATCTACGGAAACATAGGGATCATAGCCATACACTTCCATTCCCATATGCTTGGCAACATTGGCAACCTTAACGCCAATTGCACCAAGACCGATGATTCCCAGCTTTTTATCCTGAATTTCCGTACCGGCAAAACGTTTCTTTTCCTTTTCAGTTGCTTTGGCAATATTTTCATCTTCTTTTGCAGATTCTACCCAGTTGATACCACCTACAATATCTCTGGAAGCCAGCAACATACCGGCAATTACCAGCTCTTTCACCCCATTGGCATTTGCCCCCGGCGTGTTAAAAACCACAATACCTTTTTCAGCACATTTATCCAATGGAATATTGTTAACGCCTGCTCCGGCTCTGGCAACTGCCAGAAGGTTATCCGACAACTCCATATCATGCATTGCGGCGCTTCTTACCAAAATTCCCTGGGCTTCATTTGCATTTTCTGTCTTTTCAAATTCATCCGTAAACTTTTCCAATCCCACTTGTGCAATGGGATTTAAACAATAATATTGAAACATCTCCACTTTCTCCTTTTCCCCGCCATTAACCGTTATTTTTTTCAAATTCTCTCATGAATGCAACAAGCTTTTCAACACCTTCTATGGGCATTGCATTGTAAATACTTGCACGCATGCCGCCAACACTTCTATGCCCCTTTAAGTTTTCAAATCCGGCTTCTTTGGCTTCCTTCACAAATTTCGCATCCAGTTCCTCACTGCCTGTTACAAAAGGTACATTCATAAGGGAACGGTCTTCTTTTCTTACTGTTCCTTTAAACAATTTGCTTTCATCCAAAAAACGGTAAAGAATTTCAGCTTTCTTTTCATTATACTCCTTCATTGCAGATAAACCGCCCATTTTCTTAATCCACTTAAATACCTTGCCGCAGATGTAAATACCATAAGCCGGCGGTGTATTGTAAAGTGACTGGGCATCTGCATGAATCTTATATTTTAACATGGCAGGGGTTCCGGGCAGCGTATCATCCGTAATCAAATCCTCTCTGATAATAACAATAACAACGCCGGCCGGTCCGATATTTTTCTGCACACCGCCATAGATTACACCATATTGGGAAACATCAACAGGTTCGGATAAAAAACAAGAGGAAACATCTGCCACCAGAGTATGGCCTTTTGTATTGGGCAAAGTCTTAAATTTTGTTCCATAAATTGTATTATTTTCACATATGTAAACATAATCTGCATCTTCCGGAATAGCAAGATCCGAACAATCAGGAATATAGGAAAATGTCTCATCTGCAGAAGACGCAACTTCTACCGCGTCACCATAAATCTTAGCCTCCTGAAAAGCTTTCTTTGCCCATTGCCCTGTTACAATATACGCAGCCTTGCGGTTTTTCATCAGATTCATGGGAATCATGGCAAACTGTAAACTGGCACCTCCCTGCAAAAATAAAACCTTATAGTTATCAGGAATATTCATCAGTTCACGAAGATCAGCCTCTGCTTCTTTAATTATGGTATCATATGCCTTGGAACGGTGGCTCATCTCCATAACGGACATTCCCGAACCTTTATAGTCTAACATCTCATCTGCAGCTTCTTTCAATACTTCTTCAGGTAAAACTGCCGGACCTGCTGAAAAATTATATACTCTGGACACTTTTTTCTTCCTCCTGTTTATGGTTTCCCCTTTTTCTAAAAAAACATCTGGAAAACATTTTAAACTTTAAAAACACTTTAGTCAACTGATTTAGTAAAACATTATGCAGGGCGTTCCAATTTCCACCATATCATACAGTTCCGAAACCTTATCAAGAGGCGTATTAATACATCCATGAGAGCCATTGGTCTTATAGATTTCTCCTCCATAAGTACTCCTCCAGGATGCATCATGAATACCGATTGCGCCTTTTACCGGTATCCAGTATTTTACAGGACTCTCATAATCTGCTCCTCTAAGCACTCTGTTTCGCTGCTTATTATATACATAATTGGTACCTGTAGGAGTTCCCCTTCTTAAAGAAGTATTTCCGGTAACTACCGGGGTTTCTATCTTAAGCTCCCCATTTTCGTAATAGTACATCATCTGATTGGTCATATCCACTTCTATATATGTGTTCCCAATGTCATCCTTTCCCTGATTTCTGGCCATTTGAAGGTATGCCGGCTCATGAACCTCTCTTCTGTTTTCTAAAAAAGCCTGAAGAAGGTACTCTTTTTCCGCATCACGATCTATTTGGTTTCCGTATATTCCGCCTTCCACAGTGACTATCTCACCACGGGTAGCTTGAAACTGTCTTGTTTTGCCTACCGTATCATATTCATCTGAAAGCTGGTCTACAAATTCATACACTTTTTCTTCATCCGTGCAGAGATTTCCCATATCGTCCAGTACAAAATTTCCATTCTCATCTGTCATAATAAAATTGCAGACAACGCCTGCATCCACCGGGACTTTTTCTTCTCCAAACTGATAGACAATACCGCAATCCTGATAAACCTTTATTTTTTCCCAGATTGCCAGATTCTGTTTCATTTCCTCTGTCATTGGAAGATCTTCATAGCATCCTGCCCTCATAAGATCAATCTGATCTTCGCCCTCTTCAAAGGCTTCCCTGATAAGCGCTTTGGTTTTTTCCACATTTAAAATCTGGCTGCAGCCATCTATCAGATAATATCCTTGTTCTCCTTTTCGGATTTCTACAATTCCCCTCTCTGTCACTCCTTCATGAAAAAAAGCAAATCTGCCCACCTTTTCTTCAAAAACAGCTTCATCATATTCTATAACCGGTTCTATACTTTTTTCCCCTGTATTTCCGGTAAGATTATCAATCCATAAATAAGGATTCTGACGTTCTAAATAAATATTTAATGCATCATTGAAATCAAAGGAAAACGCTACTTCCTCCGGTAAAATAGCATAAGACTTACCATCGCCGTCAATGATGGTAAGTCCTTTGTAATCAAACTGTTTTAAAAGCTCATCATTGACCTCATTTACACTCTTTCCCGTACAGTACACTCCGTTAATCCATGTATTGTAACTGAATCCATCAGCGTAATAATATGCCAGCCCTAAGTACATGGCGATCAATGACAATAAAATAATGAATACTCCTAATCCAATTCCTTTTAAAACATAGCTTTTCATTCTTTTTCTTCCAAATCCGTTGCATCGAATACTTCACTGATTGGCGCCCCTGCCGGAACCATAGGAAATACCTTATCGTCCTCAGGAATCATACAATCAATCAGCACCGGCCTTTTCATTTCAATTGCCCGCTTAACAGCGTCAGCAACTTCCTCTTTTTTAGTTACGCGTATAGCTTCACATCCAAGTCCCTTAGCCACCATGCAAAAATCAACACCATCATTCAGAACTGTCTGTGAGTAACGCTTTTCGTAAAATAGTGTCTGCCACTGCCTTACCATTCCCAGCACATGATTATTGATAACCACCTCTATAATTGGAATTTGATATCTGGATGCTGTCGCAAGTTCATTCATATTCATACGAAAACATCCGTCACCGGCTATGTTAATGCATACCTTATCCGGCCTGCCCATTTTAGCTCCGATACATGCTCCCAAACCGTATCCCATTGTACCAAGCCCGCCTGATGATAAAAAGGTTCTCGGTTCCGAATATTTATAATACTGGGCTGCCCACATCTGATGCTGGCCTACATCCGTAGTAATAACCGCTTTTCCCTCTGTTGCTTTATCAATCTCTTCCATAATGAAAGGACAGGATAACTTGCTGTTATCATAATTAAGCGGATGCTTTTCTTTTAATTCATTTATATGCGCATTCCATTCCTTGTGTTCCAATTCAGGTATCTCGCAATTAAGCTTTTCAAGAATTTCTTTCAAATCACCCACCACGGAAACTGTGGTTTTAATATTTTTGTTGATTTCCGCTGCGTCAATATCAATATGCAGTACCTTGGCATTTGAAGCAAACTTTGACGCATTTCCTACCACTCTGTCGGAAAATCTTGCCCCTAAAGCAATCAGAAGATCGCATTCACTTACACCTAAGTTGGATGCTTTCGTGCCATGCATGCCGATCATCCCTGTGTAGCGCTTATCATGTCCGTTCATAACCCCTTTTCCCATCAGGGTATCACAGACAGGTGCATCTATCTTTCTTGCCAGTTCACGTACCTGGTTAAAAGCACCTGATAAAACGGCGCCACCGCCTACATAAATAAAAGGCTTTTGAGATTCTTTCAGCAAAGCTGCAGCTTCTTTGATATCCTGATCTGTATATTTACACACAACAGATGGCACAGAAACTTCCTGCTTTTCATACTCATAAGTATTGGCCGTCACATCTTTTGTAATATCTACAAGCACAGGCCCAGGTCTTCCTTCTCTTGCAATCACAAATGCATTTCTTATGGTGTCTGCCAGTTTCGAAATATCTTTTACAATGTAATTATGCTTTGTAATAGGCATTGTAATTCCAGCAATATCTACCTCCTGAAAAGAATCCTTGCCAAGCAGAGGAAGATTTACATTACATGTAATTGCTATTACAGGAACAGAATCCATATATGCAGTTGCAATCCCTGTAACCAGATTCGTTGCCCCGGGACCACTGGTAGCAAGGCACACTCCCACCTTTCCTGTTGCACGTGCATATCCGTCCGCCGCATGTGCCGCCCCCTGCTCATGGGAAGTCAAAATATGATTAATTTCTTTGCTATGCTTGTATAAAGCATCATATACATTTAAGATCGTGCCGCCAGGATATCCAAACACGGTATCCACACCCTGTTCCTTTAAGCATTCAACTACAATTTCCGCACCTGTAAGCTGCATTTGCCACTCCTCCTCAATTTAAGTCTTTACCATTTTATTTTTTAGGAAGTTCCAAGATTGCTCCTTTGTTTCCGCTGGTAACCATTTCTCTGTATCGTGCAAGATATCCGCTGGTAACTTCCGGCTCTCTGGGCTGCCATTTTAATGCCCTTGCCTTCATTTCTTCCTCAGAAATCTTAACATCCAATTTCATTTCCGGTATATTAATACTGATCATGTCTCCTTCTTCCACCAGCGCAATGGGACCTCCCACTGCCGCTTCCGGAGAAACATGGCCGATAGAGGCACCTCTGGAGGCACCGGAAAACCGTCCGTCTGTAATAAGGGCCACACTGGAACCCAGCCCCATGCCGGCAATGGCAGAAGTAGGATTCAGCATTTCACGCATACCAGGGCCTCCCTTTGGCCCTTCATAACGGATTACCACCACATCTCCTTCTACAATCTTTCCGCCTTTGATTGCATTAATCGCCTCTTCTTCACAGTCAAACACCCTGGCAGGGCCTTCATGCACCATCATTTCCGCTACCACCGCCGAACGCTTTACCACACTTCCGTCAGGCGCTAAATTACCCTTAAGCACCGCAAGGCCACCGGTTTTTGAATATGGATTGTCAAGAGGTCTTATTACTTCCGGATTTTTATTTACTGCACCCTCAATCACTTCACCAATTGTTTTTCCTGTTACTGTCATGCAGTCTGTATTTAAAAGACCTGCATCAGACAATTCTTTCATAACCGCATAAACCCCGCCTGCCTCATTCAAATCTTCCATGTAAGTCGGACCTGCCGGTGCCAGGTGGCATAAATTTGGTGTTTTTTCACTGATTTCATTTGCAAATGCAATGTCAAAGTCAAAGTCCACTTCGTGCGCAATTGCCGGTAAGTGCAGCATAGAGTTTGTAGAACAGCCAAGTGCCATATCAACAGTAAGCGCATTTAAAATTGCATCCTTTGTCATAATATCTCTTGGGCGGATATCCTTTCGATACAATTCCATTACCGCCATGCCTGCATGCTTTGCAAGTTTAATTCTTTCGGAATAAACCGCCGGAATCGTTCCATTTCCCCTAAGCCCCATTCCTAATGCTTCTGTCAGACAGTTCATGGAATTGGCTGTATACATACCGGAGCAGGAGCCACAGGTAGGGCATACCTTTTCCTCAAATTCTCTCACTTCTTCTTCTGTCATCTTTCCGGCCGCATGGGAACCTACTGCTTCAAACATGGAAGAAAGACTTCTTTTTTGTCCATGAACGCGGCCTGCAAGCATTGGCCCTCCCGAGACAAAAACAGTGGGAACATTAATTCTTGCTGCTGCCATCAAAAGCCCCGGCACATTTTTATCGCAATTAGGAACCATCACCAGCGCATCAAATTGATGTGCCAGCGCCATACATTCTGTGGAATCGGCAATCAAATCTCTTGTCACAAGGGAATATTTCATGCCCACATGCCCCATTGCAATCCCGTCACAAACCGCAATTGCAGGAAATACTACCGGCACGCCGCCTGCCTGTGCCACACCAAGCTTTACTGCGTTTACAATTTTATCCAGATTCATATGCCCCGGTACAATTTCATTATAGGAACTAACAATTCCAACCATAGGCTTTTTCATTTCTTCTTCCGTAAATCCAAGCGCATTAAACAGGCTTCTATGCGGTGCCTGCTGTATCCCTGACTTAACATGATCGCTTCTCATTCTTTTTCCTCATTTCTGCGCCGCTTTATACTTTTCAGCTTGCGGTTGCGGCGCAGACACAAGCCTCATTTTTAATTTATTTTTTGTATATAAAATATAATTTTCATTTTCATAGGTAAGTTCCATATTCTGCCCTATATAATCCCACGGGATTGAATCATAATAGAAATAAAATTCCCATACCATTTCATCAAAATCAGGATCTGCCATTCTTTTATCTAAAAGAACCACATCTGCCCCCTCGATATTTCTATTCTCACATCGAATGCCATAAAGGAAATAAAGGAGATACTCCTGATTGCAGTCCGTAACACAAAAATTTTCCCGGTTCTCCATATCTCCATGAGCAAACGCATCCTGGATTTCATATTCATTTAATCCATACTGGTTATTATAATCTGAAAAGAAAATGCATTTTACCCCAAATACGGTAATCAGCAATAAAAGTACCACATATATTCCATTTTTTCCTTTTGGCAGCTTTGACTTAAAGTACTCTGCCGCCTCTCCCAAAAGCACGCCAAGGAGCATAGCCGCTAAAACGCCGCCATAGGTAAATACCCTGTAATAGGGACGTTTGCATTGTATCAAAAGAAAAACCGGAATCAGAATGATTTCCAATAGCAAAACCAGATTTAAAAGCAAATTAACATTATTTTCCTGACGGATTTTCTTCATTATCCGGTATATTAAAAAGACGGTTCCAATTCCCAAAACAATAAGCAGCAGTGTGGAAAGGGAATTATAATAATATCCCGCCAGGGTAACAATCCACTGAAAAAGCCGGCCTGCAAACCCTGCTCTTTCTTCACTTTGAATATAAGGGGTTGCCAGCATGTATTCCATCCCTTTTTGGATTGCCTTAAAAGGGGCTTTTAAAATCATCTGTACATGTCCCATGCCATAATAGCTTTCCGTCTCATCCTTTACCAGCAGATTAGAACCGATAGACACCCAAATAGTCATGTATAACAGGATAGTTGCAAGGGCAGCGGACAAGGAAGCCAGTATTAATTTAATTAATCTGCTTATTCCCTCCGTTTTCCTGACAGAAAGGGTTTTATTTCTGCTTTCACTGATTCCACAGATCAACAGATAACAGCCTCCTGCAAGGCAAAGGGGCACTACCCAGTATACATTGCTTGAAACCGTATAAAGTCCAAGCACCAGTGCAGCAGCATAAACGAAATAAAACCGTTTTCCTGGCTGTTTTAAAGTACAAATTTGAATCAGACAAAACCACGCTGTTAAAAAACAGGTAATCCCAAGGGTATATCCTCTTCCCTGAACTGCAAGCTGATTTACAAGATTCATGGATATGTATAAAATCACAGTGGCAAAGGCCATCTGCTCCTTCATATATTTTCCCGCAATCCGGTAGATCAGATACATATTGACCAACGCACACAAATAGGAAACGCCCCGAAGTCCTATGTAGGCATTCCCCAAAAAATCAAAACAGGCTGAAAGCACCGAATACCCTACATGATTATTGGGAAGTGGCCAGTGAATGGCAGCATACAAAGGCCCTTTGCTGATAAAATAATAATAAGTATAAAGTTCATCATACCAGGGAGTAAGGAAAAACATCCGATACCCATAATACACTGCCATGATTACAAACAAAATCCAGAAATAATATTTTTTAAATAATTTCATCTGCCAGTAAATCACCCATCTCCTTACAGCCCACCTGTCGGCAGCCTTCAGTCATAATGTCAACAGTCCGATATCCCTTCTTTAAGACATTTTTTACTGCATCTTCAATGGCATCAGCTTCTTTATCCAGATCAAAGGAATATCGAAGCATCATGGCAGCGGATAAAATAGTTGCTATAGGGTTTGCAATTCCCTTGCCGGCAATATCCGGTGCAGAACCATGACTTGGTTCATATAATCCAAATTTACTGTCATTTAATGATGCAGAAGCCAGCATTCCAATAGAGCCGGTCACCATGCTTGCCTCATCAGAAAGAATATCTCCAAACATATTCTCAGTTAAAATCACGTCAAACTGTGCAGGATCCTTCACAAGCTGCATTGCACAATTATCAACCAGCATGTGCTCTAGCTTAACCTCCGGATAATCTGCTGAAACCTCATCTACCACCCTGCGCCACAATCTGGAAGAATCCAGAACATTTGCTTTGTCCACGCTTGTCACCTTTTTCCTGCGCTTCATCGCAATATCAAAGCCTTTAATTGCAATCCTTCGAATTTCTTTTTCATCATAAGAAAGGGTATCAACTGCTTTACGAATACCTCCCTCCTCGGTCGTATAACGTTCTCCAAAATACAATCCGCCTGTCAGTTCACGCATGATCAGCATATCAAATCCGGCATCACTAATTTCTTTTTTCAGCGGACAGGCATCTGATAATTCCTTATAAAGTACTGCCGGCCTTAAATTTGCAAAGAGATTTAATGCCTTACGAATGCCAAGCAGTCCAGCTTCCGGCCTTAAGTTTGGTGCCAGCTTATACCAGTGAGAAGTGGTAGTATCTCCACCAATAGAGCCCATAAGCACTGCATCTGCCGCCTTTGCTGCGGCGATTGTCTCATCCGTCAGGGGAACTCCATAAGCATCTATGGACGCGCCTCCCATTAATACATCCTTATAATTTATTTCATGCCCATAAACCAAAGCCATTTTATCAAGAATCTTTTTTGCCTCCGCTACAATTTCAGGACCAATACCGTCCCCAGGTATACATACAATATTTAACCTCATCCTCTATCTCCATTTCCACTCTTATTTAACCTATACGAAAGTATTTGCTGATATAAAATAAGGCGCATTACCTGCGCCCTACTTCCAACCTTAAATTTATTCTGCATCTGCCTTTTCAACCTGTGATATTGCAGATTTCTGCATGGGAATACGGCAATTCTTGTTATTACCAAACTCTACAATTACTGTATCGTCTGTAATGTCAATAATAATACCATAAAAACCACTACTTGTAAGTACACAGTCACCTACTTCCAATGTAGATAACATTGCTGCCATCTTTTTCTGCTCTTTTTTCTGGGGACGAATCATAAAAAAGTATATAAATGCAAAAATCAACACAACATATACTATCATTATAATACCGCCGCCAGCCGCAGCACCAGCTTCTGCTGACAATAACATGCCCATTTAGGTTTCCTCCTGATTTGATTTACTCAATAAGTCTAGAATATATAATACACAATAAGCGGTTCAAAAACAAGCCTTTTTTATTGTGCGGTTTCATTCATCATGCCTTCCAGCTTTCTTTTTTTGTAAGCGGCAAACTCTCCCTTATCCAGCGACTCCCGAATTTCTTCCATCATTTTATTATAAAAGTACAAATTGTGTAAAACACACAGCCTCATTCCAAGCATCTCTTTCGCCTTTAATAAATGCCTGATGTATGCTCTTGAGTATCTGCGGCATGCAGGACAGCCGCACCCCTCCTCAATAGGACGCTCATCCAGTTCATACTTTGCATTAAACAAATTTATCTTTCCATGATTGGTATAAAGATGTCCATGCCGCCCATTTCTGCTTGGATAAACACAGTCAAAGAAATCAATCCCCCGTTCCACTCCCTCTAAAATATTGGCGGGCGTACCGACTCCCATCAAATAAACAGGTTTGTCCTTGGGCAGATGTGGAACCGTTTCTTCAATAATATAATACATTTCCTGATGGCTTTCTCCAACTGCCAAACCTCCTATGGCATATCCATCCAGTCCCATCTGTGCAATCTGCTTAGCATGTTCTATCCGAATATCCGCAAAAACTGCCCCCTGATTGATTCCAAACAGCATTTGCTTTTTGTTGATGGTATCCTCCAGATCATTCAGTCTTGCCATCTCCTGCTTACAACGAGCCAGCCATCTTGTAGTTCTCTCAACGGATGCCTGCACATATGTCCTGTCTGCAAGACTTGACGGGCATTCATCAAACGCCATTGCTATAGTGGATGCAAGATTAGACTGAATCTGCATACTCTCCTCTGGCCCCATAAAAATCTTACGTCCATCAATATGTGAATTAAAATATACCCCTTCTTCTTTGATCTTTCTGAGTCCTGCCAGTGAAAAAACCTGAAAACCTCCGGAATCGGTAAGAATCGGTTTGTTCCATGACATAAATTTATGAAGGCCGCCAAGCTGTTTTACAATTTTGTCTCCGGGCCTCACATGTAAATGATACGTATTAGACAGCTCTACTTGTGTATGTATTTGTTCCAAATCCTCTGTAGAAACAGCGCCTTTAATTGCTGCCACTGTCCCTACATTCATAAAAACAGGTGTCTGTATTACCCCATGAACCGTTGTAAACTCTGCCCGTTTTGCTCTTCCTTCCTGTTTTAACAGCCGGTACATAATATCCTCCAAAATTTACAAATATTTATCCCAAAATTCTTCCAGACAAAGTCCTTCTTTCATAATCACTTCTGCGGCATCCCTTCCCACATACCTGAAGTGCCATGGTTCAAATTCAATACTTGTGATTGCTTCCTTACCTTTGGGATAACGAAGAATAAATCCATACTCGGCACAATGCTGTGACAGCCAGATACCCGCACTTGTTTCTGCAAATCCTTCATCCAGGGTTAAATAGGTATCAGATATAATATCAATTGCCAGTCCAATCTGATGCTCGCTTGCTCCGGGAACCGTTACTGCCTGAGAAGATATACTGTAAGCCTCCATATAAGACATCCCTTTTTTCATGTATGCCCTTACTTTCCTGTTAAACAGGTATTCCTGATAACTTAAATCACGATAAGGAGAACAAATTGCAAGCGTTACACCGTCCTCACTTGCGGCCTGCATCATCAAAAGCAGATCATCTATAATCCGTTCATCACACTCCATATCTCCCTTGATGGTTTTGATCATTCCAAGTGAAAAAGAATAATCTTCTGGTATAGGGTGTTGTTTATTAATCAACACCAATTTCCAGTCTCCGGCATCAAATTGAGGCTTTTGCGCCATAGCCATTTCCGGAATCGATTCCATTTCTGCCTGCTCTGAATCTTTTAGCGGCTGGAAATTTGTGTCTGCATTTTCTTCGAGAATTTCATCAAGAAAATACTTGTCCACGTTTTCCATATCATGAAACTGGCTGTCGCTGTATCCGTCAACCACATCCTCATCATCCAGAACTTTTATATTTTCATATTCAACCTGCTGCTCATCTGCCAATGCTATTTGTGAATCTGCAACCGCCACTACCTCCGCCTCTTTTTCTTCACCGGAAATAAACCCATTTTCCTCCTGAAAAACAGGGTAAGCAAAACTATTTCCTACCATAAAGCACAACAAAATAAAAGCTGTACTGGCAAAACGCTTGGTACCTGTTTTGAAATACAGATAAATCCTATGGAAAAGCATACTGAAAGCCAGACCAATGATGGCAAGTACTCTTAGTAATTTATAATGTTTTCCCATATTTATAAAAAATGATTTTGTTTTCTCATAAAAGCTTCTTTTCATTATTTTAATTTCCTTAGATATTTATACAGCAATTCATTCAATATTTTACACAAATAATTGTTTTTCTACAATAGGTGTTTGAAAAATAATTGTAAAATTACAAAAATTTAGATATAATTTGATATAATTACTATCAAAAAATTCATATTTTAGAAAGGTTTGGAAAATTTATGGCAGGTTCAACACTTGGAAATATATTTAAAATCACTACTTGGGGAGAATCTCATGGAAAAGCGCTGGGAGTAGTCATTGATGGATGTCCCGCCGGCCTTATGTTAAATGAAAATGATATCCAGCTTTATTTAAACCGCAGAAAACCCGGCCAAAGCCTTATTTCCACCCCCAGAAAAGAATCGGACCAGGTGGAAATTCTCTCCGGCGTTTTTGAAGGAAAAACAACAGGCACTCCCATTTCATTACTTGTGCCAAACACTTCGCAAAAATCCTCGGACTACAGCGAAATTGCCTCTTACTACAGGCCCGGACATGCAGATTACACCTTCGATGCCAAATACGGTTTTCGGGATTATACAGGCGGCGGACGCTCTTCAGGACGTGAAACCATCGGTCGTGTAGCCGCCGGTGCTGTTGCCGCTAAAATCCTGAAAGAAATGGGAATTACCATTACTGCTTACACCAAATCCATAGGCCCTGTGGAAATTGATTATGCAAACTATAACAAAGAAAATATTTACACCACTGCCACCTGCATGCCAGATGCCGAAGCAGATCAAAAAGCCATAAGATATTTACAAGAATGTATGTCAAATAAAGATTCCTGCGGCGGCGTGGTGGAATGTATTGCAAAGGGCATTCCTGCCGGCATAGGAGATCCTGTTTTTGAAAAATTAGATGCTAATCTTGGCAAAGCGATTCTGTCCATCGGCGCTGTTAAGGCTGTGGAAATCGGTGATGGGCTGCTTGCAGCAAAATCCACCGGTTCTGTAAACAACGATGCATTTGTTTGTGAAAATGGACAAATTTGTAAAAAAACCAACCACTCCGGCGGCGTTTTAGGCGGCATCAGCGATGGAGCACAGCTTGTCTTAAGAGCTTATATAAAACCTACTCCTTCCATTTTTTCCTCACAGGAAACGATTAATAAAAATAAACAAAACATTGAAATTACCATAAAAGGACGTCATGATCCTGTTATTGTTCCAAGAGCCGTGGTTGTCGTAGAAGCTATGACTGCACTTACCATTTTAGATGCCTGCATGGTAAACATGACTGCCAGACTTGATTATCTGACTAACTTCTATCATCAGTAAATTCAGCATTTCTGCCTCCATTAAAAACCGCCAGGCATCTGTAACCAATAATTACAAAACGCCTGACGGTTCCTGGTTATTTTATTCTTCTTAAAATTATAAACGGTAGAATATGATACAATTTGGCTGGTCAACTTTCATTTCCTTTCCATTCATAACCATTATCCCCTTCTCCATATCCACGTTAAAAAAGGTCATGGAATCAGATTCATGATTTAAAGCCACCAAATGCCTGTTGTCCGGAAACAAAGCCGCATCTTTCGGGTAGTCACCGCTTACCGGCAGACAAAATCTTTTATCAAGCAGCCCTGTTTCCTGATCAATGGAATAAACAATTACGCTGTTATCGCCTGCATTAGAACTGCAAAGATATTTAAAATCTTCTGAAAAATTAAGGGCGCTTGCCGCTGATCCCCCTGCATGATAAGTATTCAGGGTAGAAATATTCTGTATTTTATCGAAAACAGGATTATTATGCTCATCAATGGAATAAGTATAAACATCAATATAATTTTTCAGTTCATGCACAATATATAAATACTTTCCATCAGCGGAAAATTTCAAATGGCGGGGTGCGGATTCCTGTTCGCTTCTGATCATATCCACTTGACGCAGCCTTCCATTTGAATGATTTAATTCATAAAGCACAACATGATCCATGCCTAAATCCGCTGCACACAAAAATTTATTATCTCTTGTCATTTTCACACAGTTAATATGGGGCCTGAAATTTCTTTCAGCAATACTGCCAAGTCCTTTATGAAAAATTTCTTCTGTGATTTCACCAATGGCGCCATCCTCACCTACTTTAAGAACTGTCAGCTTTGCATCATGATACCCTGCCACAAATAAAAACTTATCATCATAATCTGTAGATAAATAACACCCCCGCATACCATTAATTGAAGCATGATTGATCACGGAAAGACTTCCATCCTCCAGTATTTTATAGGACTCAACCCCAAAATCTGTTATAGAGTATAAAAACTTTCGGTTATGTGATATAGTTACATAAGAAGAATTGGTAATTTCCACCTGATCCTTTTCAAAAAACCTTCCGTTTTCCATATCCACATCATAAATTCTTATTCCAAAACTGCTTTTATTTCCAGACGTATACGTAGATACATATGCAACATATTTCTCTTTTTTCATGATAATATCCAACCTCTCTTAAGCATTATTGGCAAAATTATTTACCTGCTTATTATATCACAGGTTATTTTTCCAGTCCAGATCAAACCCTATATAACACATGCATCAATACTTTTTGCCAAAGAATAAGATAAAAAATATTGACAATTCTTTTCTCTTTTGTATAATATACCTGTGTTTAGTTTTACTAAACTAAAAGTTTATTATAAAGTAACTCATACATTTTTCCAATAAATAGGAGTCATATGAATAACGGAATCAATATTGGCAATAAAATTAAAGACCTGCGCACTCAAAAAGGACTGACACAGGAGGAACTTGCAGACCGCTGTGAACTTTCAAAGGGATTTATTTCCCAATTAGAACGGGATTTAACCTCCCCTTCCATTGCCACTTTGGTAGACATTCTTATGTGTCTTGGTACTGATTTGAAAGAATTTTTTAGTGATTCACAGGATACCCAGATTTCTTTTAAGGAAACAGATTATTTTGAAAAAATAGATGAAGAACTAAAAAATAAAATTGAATGGATTATTCCAAACGCCCAGAAAAATATGATGGAGCCAATTCGTCTCAGCTTATTTCCAGGAGGCAGCACTTATCCCGACAACCCCCATGACGGAGAAGAATTTGGTTATATTATCTCAGGCAGTGCCACGCTCCATCTGGGTAAAAAAACGTATAAAGTAAAAAAAGGAGAAACCTTTTATTTTACGGCCAACAAGACGCATTTTTTATCGGCAGACAATAAAACCGGAGTCGTTCTGATCTGGGTAAGCACTCCTCCCAGTTTTTAATTCCCATAAGGAGATATCACATGAACAAAATTTTAATTGACCTGAAAAATATAAACAAAACTTATGATGGGCAGATGGTTTTAGATGATTTGAATCTATACATACGTGAAAACGAATTTTTAACTTTATTAGGCCCCAGCGGATGCGGTAAAACTACTACCCTGCGCATTCTGGGCGGTTTTGAAATGCCGGATACTGGAAAGGTTATTTTTGACGGAACAGATATTACAAAACTACCTCCCAATAAAAGACAGCTTAACACTGTTTTTCAAAAATATGCACTTTTCACTCATATGACCATTGCCGAAAACATTGCCTTCGGTCTTAAAATTAAAAATAAAAGCCAATCCTACATTGATGATAAAATCAAATACGCATTAAAGTTAGTAAATCTTGATGGATATGAAAAGCGTATGCCTGATTCTTTAAGCGGCGGCCAGCAGCAGCGTATTGCCATTGCACGGGCAATTGTAAACGAGCCTAAAGTACTTCTTTTGGATGAGCCTTTAGGCGCTTTGGATCTTAAGCTCCGCCAGGATATGCAGTATGAACTGATTCGTTTAAAAAATGAACTGGGAATTACTTTTATTTATGTAACTCATGATCAGGAAGAAGCTCTTACCATGTCCGATACCATTGTAGTCATGAACCAGGGTTACATCCAGCAGATTGGTACACCGGAAAAAATATACAATGAACCTGAAAACGCATTTGTAGCCGACTTTATCGGAGATAGTAATATTATTAGTTCCATTATGATAGAGGATAAGCTGGTGGATATTTTAGGAACCCGTTTTCCATGTGTTGACACAGGTTTTGGCTGCAACAAGCCCGTGGATGTAGTGATACGTCCGGAAGACGTCATTCTCTCCGATCCTGGCTGTGGAAAAATAAACGGTGTGGTAACACATCTTATTTTCAAAGGCGTTCATTATGAAATGGAGGTTACAGCCGCCGGGTATGAATGGCTGGTTCATTCAACCAGTATGTTTCCCGTAGGCACAAAAGTAGGCATTAATGTAGATCCTTTTAATATCCAGATCATGAACAAACCTGCTTCTGAGGACGAGGAGGCCGTTGGTATCAATGAATAAGAAAAAACTGCTGGGAACCCCATATTTTATCTGGTCAGCCCTGTTTATCCTTATCCCTTTAGGGATCGTGTTTTATTATGGACTTACAGACGAAAAGGGGGCTTTAACTTTAAAAAATATTATGGCAATTTCCTCTCCCGGGCATGCAAAGTCGCTGTGGATTGCGCTGTGTTTATCATTTGTTTCCACATTGATCTGTCTGCTTTTGGCATATCCCCTCGCCATGATCTTATCTGGCAGCGGTCATGCTTCTCCAACCGGCTCTATGTCAAATAAACCACGGACTGATCGCAAAAACATTATTGTACTTATTTTTATTCTTCCCATGTGGATGAATTTTCTGCTGCGCACGCTGGCATGGCAGACATTACTGGAAAAAACAGGCGTTATTAATAATATTCTTACTTTTTTACATTTACCTGCCCTAAAAATCATAAATACTCCCTATGCCATTATACTTGGCATGGTTTATAACTTTCTGCCCTTTATGATGCTGCCTGTTTACAACTCCTTAATAAAGATTGATCCCAATGTAATCCATGCTGCAAGGGATCTTGGTGCAAATGAATTTCAGGTTTTTACAAAAATCACTCTTCCTTTGACCACTCCCGGCATTATCAGCGGCATTACTATGGTATTTATTCCTGCCCTCACCACTTTTTTAATCAGCAAGCTGCTTGGAGGAGGGAAAATTCTTTTGATTGGAAATATAATAGAAGAAGAATTTACACAGGCAAGCAATTGGCACTTAGGAAGCGGTCTTTCTATTGTGCTTATGATGTTTATTATTTTTAATATGGTAGTATCCGCTGTGTTTGATAAAGATGGAAAGGTGGCAGTCTTATGATAAAAAGTACCGTAAAAAAGCTCTATTTGGCATTGATTTTTATTTTTCTCTACGCCCCCATTGCAACTTTAATTGTTCTATCTTTTAATAAAAGTAAAACCCGGGCAAAATGGGGAGGCTTTACCTTAGCATGGTACCAGTCTCTGTTTTTGAATGAGGAAATCATGCAGGCGCTTTTTAATACTCTGCTTATTGCCCTGATTGCTTCTGTCACTGCCACACTAATCGGCACCATTGCCTGTATTTCTATCATGAATTTAAAAAAGCATACAAGAACAATTATAATTGGAATAACTAATATCCCTATGCTGAATGCAGATATTGTTACCGGCATCTCACTAATGCTTCTTTTTATCAGTGCAGGATTCCGGTTTGGAATGGGAACTATCCTTTTGTCACATATTACCTTTTGTATTCCTTATGTAATTTTAAACGTACTTCCTAAAATGAGACAGTTAAATCCTTATACCTACGAAGCTGCGCTGGATCTTGGCGCCGGACCTGTATATGGTTTTATGAAAGTAGTTTTTCCGGAAATCCTGCCTGGTATTCTTTCAGGATTTTTAATGGCATTTACCATGTCCCTGGATGATTTCATTATTACTCATTTTACAAAGGGTGCCGGAGTAGACACCCTATCCACCAAAATATACACGGAAGTAAAAAAGGGAATCAAACCGGAAATGTATGCCCTTTCCACTATCATTTTTTTTACGGTGCTGCTTCTTTTACTGCTTGTCAACAAATCGCCTGATGACAATAAAAATGCCACGCACTAAAAAGAAACCTGCATTTACTTAACCCTTTTATATTTATAATGGAGATTACAATGAAAAAACTGTTCTATCTGATTTTTACACTTTATGGCGTTTTATTTTTCATGCTGACAGGCTGCGGAAATTCTGCTTCTTCAAAAAATGGCCAGGTAATTGTATATAACTGGGGTGAATACATTGATCCCATGGCAATTGACATGTTTGAAGAAGAAACCGGAATTAAAGTAATTTACGAAGAATTTGAAACCAATGAAATAATGTATCCTAAAATGGAGTCCGGTTCCACAATATATGATGTGATCTGCCCTTCTGATTATATGATACAAAAAATGATTGAAAATAACCTTCTTGCAGAAATTAATTTTGACCATATCCCAAATGCGGTAAATATTGGCCGCCAATATTTTGAACAGTCCAGAGAATTTGATCCGGAAAACAAATATTCCGTCCCCTACTGCTTTGGAACCGTAGGAATCCTTTACAATAAAACAATGGTAAAAGAACCGATTGACAGCTGGGCTGTTCTTTGGGATGAAACCTATTACGATAATATTCTTATGCAGGATTCTGTAAGAGACGCCTTTATGGTTGCACTTAAGTTGAATGGTTATTCCATGAATACATTAAATGCAGCAGAGCTTGAAACCGCAAAAAATGCTTTGATTGAACAGAAAAACCTTGTTCAGGCGTATGTTATTGATCAGGTAAGAGACAAAATGATCGGCGGCGAGGCAGCCATCGGCGTTATTTACTCCGGCGAAGCAATTTATACCATTCAGGAAAACCCGGATCTTGCTTACGTCATTCCCAAAGAAGGCACTAATGTATGGATTGACAGTTGGGTAATCCCTAAAAATGCAGCCAACAAGGAAAATGCAGAAGCCTTTATAAATTTTATGTGTCGTCCTGACATTGCCCTGCTCAATTTTGAATATATTACCTATTCCACTCCAAATACCGCTGCATATGCTTTGATCGAAGACACCGATATTAAAAATTCACCCATCGCATTCCCTGATCTTAGCTGCTATGAAAATTTGGAAACCTTTCAATATCTGGGAGTAGAAGGTACTGAACTATATAACAATCTCTGGAAGGAAGTCAAGACCTACTGATCCGCAAATTCACAAGTTTTTTATGAATAACTACTGATATTTTTCGATATTTTTTGACATTTTTCAACTTTTTGCAAAAATTATATTTAGATTATATTTGTTACACATTTCGACATATTTTTACATAACATATGATATTATTACTTTTTTCGCCGCAAAATACCATTTTTAAAGAGCAATTTATAATAATTTATTAGATATTCTCATATAAAAAACAACGGACAGCTCTTCTAGAACTGTCCGTTATTTTTAAAGTTAATTAGCATCTTACCTGCCCATTACCTATAACCACATATTTATAAGAGGTTAATTCTTTAAGCCCCATTGGACCTCTGGCGTGAAGCTTCTGTGTACTGATACCTATTTCTGCTCCAAATCCAAATTCAAATCCATCTGTAAATCTTGTAGAAGCATTTGCATAAACACAAGCGGCATCCACTTCATTTAAAAACTTTTCAGCGCTCTCTTTCTTTTCCGTAACAATTGATTCAGAATGTCTGGTACTATATTTATTAATATGAGCAACAGCCTCATCTACAGACGATACGGTTTTCATGGAAATAATGTAATCCAGGTACTCCGTTCCATAGTCCTCTTCTGTCGCAGGCACACAATCAATCACCTGACGTACCTTTTCATCTCCCCTAATTTCCACATGATATGTTTTCAATGCATCTGCAAGCCGCGGAAGCAGCACGTCCTTTATGTTTTCATGGATTACTAAAGATTCACAGGCATTACACACTCCAATCCGTTGTGTCTTTGCGTTTAAAATAATCTGAATTGCTTTTTCAATATCTGCAGATTCATCTACATAAATATGGCAATTTCCAGTACCAGTCTCAATCACTGGTATAATACTATTTTCCACCACACTTTTAATAAGTCCGGCGCCTCCCCGGGGAATCAGTAAATCTACATATTCCTTCATCCGCATAAATTCCCGGGTTACCGCTCTATCCGAAGACTCTATTAGTTGAATGGCATCCTCCGTAATTCCTTCTTCTTTAAGTGCCTGTCTAATGATTCCTGCAATTGCAATATTGGAGCAAACCGCATCACTCCCCCCTTTTAAAATAACTGCATTCCCACTCTTAAAACAAAGGCCGAAAGCATCTGCCGTAACATTGGGACGGGATTCATAGATCATGCCTATAACCCCCATAGGTACTCTTCGTTTCTCAATTCTAAGTCCATTGGGGCGTTCTATGGTTTCAATTATCTCTCCAACAGGATCTGGAAGCTCTGCAACCTGTAAAAGTCCCTTTGCCATTCCTTTAATTCTTTCTTCCGTAAGGCGCAGTCGGTCAAGCAAAGCAGGATGCATTCCCTTTTCCTCTCCTTTTGCAATATCCTTTGCATTTTCCCGTAATAACAAATCATTTTCTTCAACAAGTGCGCTGGCTACTTTACATAACGCATGATTTTTTTCTTCCGTAGTTAATTTCTGAAGTTCATATTTAGCGTCTGACGCATTTTTTCCTAATTTATTTAGCAATTCCATCTTTTATGTACCATTCCCTTAATTTTTATTTTACTGCTGTAAATCTATTATCTGATAACCTCTGTATCTGTTATAATCAAGTTCGGTCTGATATCATGTGTTTCCATTGGCACTTTCTTGGTAATCTGGCATTCAAAAGCAAAAGCAGCGCTATGAAGTCTGGGAAAAGCTGTAAGATACCTGTCATAAAATCCTTTGCCATACCCCATACGCCCCCGTTCCCTGTCAAATACTGCACCTGGAACCAGAATTAGGGCTTCTGTATCCTGTAATATTTTATTTGTAAATAATCCTGCACTGTCTCCTAATGGCTCTCTAATTCCCTGATACCCTTCTGCAAAATCTTCCATACTGGTTACCTCATAAAATTGGATATCCATCCCCTCAACCTTTGGTGCAAAAATTCTTTTCTCTTGCGATACAATCAGCTCTTCAACCAATCCCGTAGTCATAACCTCACTTCGGTAATCCATATATACAAGAAGGATCTGAGCCTGTTTAAAAATATCTTCTTTTTTAAGCTGCTCCCATATTTTAGCACTTTTTTCCCTTCGTTCCTTCATGGAAAGATTATTTCTGTAATTTAAATACCTGTTTCTCAGCTCTTGTTTTCTGCTAAATATTTTTTTCTCCATGTCAATACCTTTCCTTTCCAGTGCATTCTGCCTTTATCAAAGACCAGCCTCTCATATTTTTAGTGCTTATTCCTATTTATAATATGAACTGCCAACTCCTCTGCTACGCGTATTCCATCCATAGCCGCTGAAGTAATTCCACCTGCATATCCAGCCCCCTCACCACATGGATACAACCCTTTCAGGGAGGATTGCAGATTTTCATCTCTTAAAATCCTTACTGGAGAAGAAGTTCTACTCTCCACCCCTTCTACCAGTACATTTCCATCATTAAATCCCTTTATTACAGTTCCAAACTGCTCCATTCCCTCAACAAATGCCTTACTAAGGGATTTGGGAAGTATTTCATGAACAGCCCCAAAACTCCATCTTCCCTTTATTTGAGGTGTAAAATTCTGTGAAATCATCGATGGTTTCTTCTGATATTCTTTGTTCTCTCTACCCATCATTCCATCAACTGCCTCTTTATAGTCAGAATATCTTTCCACCGGTATTGTGCCAAAACCTGTCTGAAACGCTTTTTCTTCCAGTTTTCTTTGAAATTCCATTCCCGCAAGAACACCTTCTCCTTCAAAGTCCTCCGGCGTCACTGACACAATAATTGCACTGTTTGCATTACATCCGCTTCTGCCGCTGTAACTCATGCCATTAACTACAAGGCGCCCCTGTTCGGAAGACGCATCTACTACATAACCTCCCGGACACATACAAAATGAATATACCCCTCTTTGGTCTGGAGCCTTTGCGGTTACCTTGTAAGCCGCATTTCCCAATATCTTTTCTTCTGCTTTTCCGTATTGGGACAAATTAATTATCTCCTGGGGATGTTCCACGCGCATTCCCAAGGCAAAAGGCTTGGCTTCCATTAAGATTCCCTTATGGTGAAGCATTTCAAATGTATCCCTTGCACTATGTCCTGGAGCTAAAACAACAAATTTTGTTTCCAGCCTTTCCATTTCATTAATAATCAGGGCAGATACCTGATTTTCCTCAGCTTCAATCCCGGTTACCTTAGAAGAAAATCTGACTTCTCCGCCCATATTTTCAATGGCTTTCCGGATATTTACCACAACTCTTCTCAGCACATCAGTACCTATATGCGGCTTATAGTCATACAAGATTTCCTCTGGCGCTCCAAACTTCACAAACAAAGACAATACCTTTTTATTTCTTCCATATTTATCTTTTACCAATGTGTTAAGCTTTCCATCTGAAAATGTTCCCGCGCCTCCTTCACCAAATTGTACATTTGACTCAGGATTTAAATTTCCATTTTCCCAAAAGCTTTCCACATCTATTGTTCTTTGTTCTATGGAATGACCACGTTCTAAAAGTATCGGCTTAAATCCGGCCTTTGCCAGCATATAACCGCAGAAGAGTCCGGCTGGTCCTGTCCCGATAATCACAGGTCTTATATCCCCTGAATATCCGCTGACCGGAAAATGGTAGAAAACCTCCCTGTATATTTGTACCTGCTTTTTATTACATCTTCGGTAAATATCTGCCTCATTCTTAACTTTTACATCTAATATGTAATTAAAATATAACTCCGGCTTTTTCCTTGCATCAACAGAACGTCTCACAATTGTAATCTCCAGATTTTCCCTGCACCGCAATATTTTTTTAACCTGCTTTTCCAGTTCCGATCCTGTATGCCCCACCGGAAGTTTTAACTGATTAATTCTCAGCATCCTTAATTTCCCTTTTATCCATTTTAGCTGCATTCCTGCCTGCGATATACCCGCTAGTCCATGCCCACTGTAAATTATACCCACCGCATTTTCCATCCACATCAAGCATTTCGCCGGCAAAATACAGTCCCTTAACAAGTTTCGACTGTAAGCTTACACTTAATTGTGTATAATCAACACCGCCTGCACAAACCTGTGCTTTTTCCATTGTATTTATATCACTGATGGGTATGACAAAACACTGATATTTTTGCATCATTGTCCATATTTTCTTCCATCCGGTATCTTTTACTTTCATTTCCGGACGAAAACCTGCCTGCTTAATCATAACCATATTGATTTTTTTATTTTGCGTTCCTGTCAAAAACTCTTCTAATGTTTTTTCTAATTGAGATTCGTAACGTAATCTGTTTGTATAAAAAAATACTTTTTCATCCTGTTCCGGGAAAAAATTGATATGTACTGTAACCAACTGTCTCTTTTTTAATGCATATGCTGCAATACGGCTTAATTGAAAAACAGGAATTCCTGAAATCCCATATTCTGTAAACTGCAGTTCCCCGGATTCACAGACTGTCTCTTTTCCATCCAGCATAAGTTTCACATCAGCATGGCACCTCACTCCTGCAAGCGCTTTTAAAAAACGTTCATTTGATTTAAGCTGAACCAGCCCCGGAACAACCGGCCTGATTCTGTGTCCAAATCCTTTTGCAATTTCGTATCCAACAGTTCCGTCTCCTTTTTTCAGGGAAGCCGGACTACCGCAAGATAAAATCAATCTGTTAAAGCAATATGTTTTTCCCTCTTTATCCTTAATTTGAAATTTTCCACTCCTTTCCAGGCAGACAGCTTCCGTTATTTCCGTATCTGTTACCACTTTAACCCTGCACTGTTTAAGTTCCATCCGCAAAATATCTAACACTGATGATGCCTGTTCCGAATAAGGATAGATGTATCCATTTTTACTTTTAACCATCAGTCCTAAGCTTTCAAAAAAGGAAATTGTCTCCCATACTGAAAATGAATCAAATTGTTTTTGGAGCTTTACTTTATCTTCACAAAAGTACTGCTCCAAATCAAATTCCAAATTAGTTAAATTACACTTTCCATTTCCAGTAGAAAGTATTTTTTTCCCCACCCTGTCATTTTTTTCAAATAGCGTAACTTCAGCTCCATTTCTAGCTGCCGCTATGGCTGCAGTCATTCCGGAAGCTCCTGCTCCGATTATTGCTATCGCTATTTTTTTCTCCATCTATTTCCTCATTTCTTTCGCTTTCACGCACAAAAATATTCATTAAATATTATCGTCATGGATTACTATAATACTAACTGGAATAAGACTCAAGAAAATTATATAATTCTCCTTCATCTTCTATAAACTTCATGTTTAAGATTTCATTTTGAAGATTTTCCGGCAGTTCTTCCACCAAAATATCTGTACTCATATAGACTTGAGACAGTTGATGATCATAAACTACCACATAATGATTCTCATTTAAAAGAAAAAAACCTTTTTCTTCCTGTTCAGGTTCAAAACTTTTTCGAACTACTACTTTTCCTGAAGAAAAAGAAATTAATTCCATGTGCAAAAAGCCCAGCTCCAAATCAGAAAGAGACGGATTTCTATTGTATTCATCAATTTCCTGAACTAATTTTTCCCTGCTTAATCCCATAAATTTATCTGGTGATACCGCTTCTTCTTCCAATGTTTCTCCTGTTATAGTATTATAGGACTGCACTATATATTGCGTATTGGCTGTCATTATTGGTTCATCACTGACTGACACCGGCACAGTTTCTTCCTGATTTTTTTTCTCTTCTTCCATCTGCAGCTTTACTTTACTATCTCCCGGATAAAAAAAATCCATAATAGCCATGTTAGAAGCAAATCCAAGAGCAAACATAGTTAAGGGGTAAATAAAAAAAATGCTGATACGTCTTACAAATTTCATAAAATGCACACCTTTACCATTTCTTTTTAAACAGTATCAGCCAAAATATTCAAATTTATACCATTACCAAAACTATCTATCTAAAGCGCAGCATTCCCATCAACATAATTAATATTCCGCCACCGGCCATTTCTTCTAATTCTTCCTCGTCAAAAGCTCTGGTTATTACTAAAAGAACCAGATAAACAATAATTGCTGTTAAAAGGCAGATAATCATCGAAACAACAGCACCCAGCAGGGGAGAAAACACCTTATTCAGCAGCATTGCAATCACTCCTGAAACAGCAGAATCAATGATAGTAATTGCAAAACTTTTTATCCATTCCTGTGTGTACTGAATGAAACGACTGATCAGCCAAAATCCTGCTCCAGCTGCCAGTACATAGAAAGCAATCACCGCAATCAACACGGCTGTAATTCCCAGCTTTGTAATTTTTAGCATTAAAGATAAAAGTCCAACATGCAAAAGAAGCGCACCAGCACCTATAAGCACAACATATTTTATTTTCCTGCTTCTTACCAGTATTTCAACAAAAACTGCTGTATAAACACAAAAAACAATAAGTATGCTTGCTAACTGCATCCATCCTACTGTCTGTCTGCCTGCATCCGCAGATAGTATTTCCAAAAGGTTTCCTGAAAATACTGCCAACAGTACAGCCGCCGGCAGGGAAATCACAGCACACTGATGAATTAATATTCCAAGCTTTTCTCTTGCCATTCTTTGCTCGTCCCGTTCAATAAGTCCTGCCGTCCTGCGAACAGCTCCCATGCAGAAAATTATAATAATTCCACTGATAATCCCGTAAAAAACAAGGCATTTTCCATAATAGACGCCCCATGCAGCAATACTTTCCCCTGACCTGTCCCCCAGTAGAAAAAACAAATACTGATCAATCAGCGGCAAGCCTTGAAAACACAGCCAGACAAGTGAATACATCACGCCTGTTCCCACCAGCATGTGTATAATATGAAAACCAAAATCCTGATTTTTAGGTACTTCTCTTCCAGTCTGCTTTTTTAAAGAGCTTTTATAAATAAAGTACAGAACCAGCATATGAAGAAAGCAAAGTATGGATGCCGCTAACAGGCCTATTGATGCCCCCATTGCACCATATGCACCAGCATAATCATCATTTTGTAAGAGTGCGGAAACTTTTAATCCATACCCATGGACGAAAGCCGCCCCTGAAAGCCCTCCTGCAAACATAATGATCAAATGCAGTATATTGGAATGCAGGGCAGGCATCCTTGATCCACTCCCCTGGAAATAACCTTTAAAAACACCTGTTAAAATTATAAAAAACATAGAAGGCGCCATCATGGAAACTGCTAAACCGGCTAATGGCACATGTAAAATCTTTTCTGCAGCAAATTGCCCTGAAATGCAAAAAAACGCACTGAAAATCAATCCCAAAGCACCGCCAAAGAGCAGCGCTCCATTTAAAACCATTCGTGCATTTTTATATTGTTCTCTTTTTACCCGAAACTTGACTAATGCTGCAACAGCTTCTGACAATCCATATGATGCTGTGCCTGCAACTACCAAATAAATCTCATATGCTGAAGCATAACATGTAATTCCCTTATCACCAATCATAAGTCCCAAAGGAATACGGAATATCAAAGCCCCCATAGCAACAAGTAAGACAGTGGTCATATATTGATCTTTTCTTGAGGAAATCGTCCTTTTTCTCTCCGGTCTTTTCATAAAATGTCTCCTCTTGTAATTCCAAGGAAAGAAAGTATCCTTTCCTGTTTTTCCTCCATTATACCTGCTTCTTTTTCCACCATATGATCATAGCCACATAAATGAAGTAAACTATGCACCATCAAAAAAGCCAGCTCTCTTTTTGCAGAATGCCCGTACTGTTCTGCCTGTTCAAATGCTTTTTCGGCAGATATAATAATATCTCCTAAAAGAAGCTCTCCACTTTCCGGATCAAAATAATCTGCTTCCCCCTCCTCTACTACAGAAAACCCGGCCTCCTTTTGAAATGGGATCATAGGAAAAGAAAGTACATCCGTAGGTGCATCTACCTGACGGTATTGCATGTTAAACTCATGAATGCCCTGATTATCTGTAATCAGCAGATTCACCTGTGCTTCATAAGGACATTTTTCCATATCAAGCACTTGCTCCATAACTGTATCCAAAAGTTGTTTTATGTCAAACTCAAATTCTATATCTGTTTCATTCTCAACGTAAGAAGTCATAATACAGCTTTTCCTCCACAAGTATCTTTTTCATTTCCTGAAGTTCTCCAAAGGTCAATCTGCTATAGTCTATCATACCACTTTCAAGCTTTTTCTTAAATATTGCAGTAATAATTTTCTGATAATCCATATTTGCCTGTGAATTTTGTGAAAAAAGATAACTGATTGATGAGATCACCGTGTCACAAAAAAGAAGTACCACTGTCTCTTTGGAAATAATGATTTCATTTTTATCTATATATTCTTGCAGAATCGTTTGTACCTCTATTGGAAACTTGTATTCCTGCAATATTGCACTTACATTTTCCCAATTATTTTCGCCTCTCATGATTCCAATTCTGTGATAATACCCGCAGGCCTTTACCACCGCATAATCTAAATTCAGCCTTTTAGCTATTCTGTCGCATAAGTATGCCGTATGTACAGCTCTGTAATACTCCTCCTTGGAAAATGTTTTTAGTTCTACCAAAAGTGGACACTCCGGATCATTAATGTCCATATAAATATTCCTGCTTCCATAGATAATAGAAAAACTGAAATATTTAAGAAGAATCAAAAGAAGTATCAGGCAAACCATAATGTTAACTGCCGGTATTATAAACATATAAATGTTCAGCACTTCATTAACCAATAATACTTCCTGAATGGACAGACACACCATTTGAACCGAAAGTGAAACTAAAAGAGGCAGCCAGATTTTAAAACTTTTATCCACATAAGAGAAAGCTGTAATTCCTACAAGACCGCCGATAAAATAAATAAAAAAGGTACTGGCATCACTTCCCTGAAGCATAACAGATATCATCAATAGTACGCTTCCCACCGAAATTCCTATCATTTGATTGCTAAAGAGCATTAATCCAATAAAAATAACCAGATAGGGCCATCCGCCCACCGGAAGCATAGGGAAAGCAACACTTCCTAATAAAGCCAGCAGATATACTGCCATAAATCTTCCAAAATGCTCTTCATTATCAAATAAAAAGCTTTTCTCCTGGCTGCTTTTCTCTATTCCAAACCACACACAGCCGCATCCGGCAGTAACTATAATTATAACGCCTGCAATCCTTATGGTTTCCATATGATAAAAATAAGCTGCCAAAGCACTGACTATTATCGTAAAAAGAAATAAGAAAATATTCTCAATGTTTTTTTTCATAACCTGAATTCCTACTTTTTCGTTTCGTACCGCTGCTTTCTTTTGCTTCATATACCTCGTAAGCTTTTACTATCTTTTGCACTAAAGGATGTCTGACTACATCCCTGCTGGACATATTACAAAGGGAAATACCTTCGATACCCCGTAAAACTTTGATTGCCACATCGAGCCCCGATGCAGCTCCAGGCGATAAGTCTTTTTGTGTAGCATCCCCTGTAACCACCACTTTAGAGCCAAAACCAATTCTGGTCAGAAACATTTTCATCTGCGCAGGCGTAGTATTCTGGGCTTCATCTAAAATAATATAAGCATTATCCAAAGTCCTGCCTCTCATATATGCTAAAGGTGCAACCTCGATCAATCCTCTTTCCATATTCCTGGCAAATGTTTCTCCACCCATAATCTGATATAGTGCGTCATATAAAGGCCTTAAATAAGGATCTACCTTGCTTTGCAGATCTCCCGGAAGGAATCCCAGCTTTTCTCCTGCTTCAATTGCCGGTCTGGTAAGTATGATCCTCTCTACCTCCTGATTTTTAAAAGCAGTTATCGCCATAGCCATAGCAAGATAAGTCTTACCAGTACCTGCCGGCCCTAAGCCAAATACAATCATATTATTCCGGATTGCATCAACATACTGCTTCTGTCCAAGAGTTTTAGGTTTAACGGGCTTTCCCGACACCGTATGACAAATACAGTCTTTATCTATTTCCAATAAAATGTCCTCATTTTCTTCCATACTCATAGTAATTGCATAATCCACACTCTGTTCCTGGATCACATTTCCTCTCATTGATAATTCTGTCAGATAAGCAAGCACTGCTTTAGCCTGCCGGACTAATGTTTCGCTTCCACTGATCCGTACCTCACCGTTTCTGTCTGAAATGGATACCTGCAGCTGCTGCTCCAACTTTTTAATATTTGAATCAAATTGCCCAAAAACATTCATCTGGTCTTTTGCCGGTACACTAACGACTTCGGAAATCTCTCCCATATGCTGCTCCTGATCTTTCTGTTATTCTGTTTCCTCTTCCGGTTCCGGATCTTCTTCCACCTGTATCAAATGTGTTTTTTGTGCTGTTCCTGTCTTTTCCACCGCCAAAAAATCTACACTCATTTTCCATACGCCGGAAGTCTTATTTATTGTAACATTTTTTTCTATAATTTGAACCCCTTTTTCCTGTAAAGTTTCTATAAATTTTTGTATTTTATTCTCAAATATACTTTTTACTTCTTCTTTTGTGTAAGTTTTTTCTTCCGTTGTGTACTCCCTCACAAAATCATACCCCACATACACCGGCAGATAATAATTGTTAAACAGGCAAAGCTGTGTCTTTTCTTCTACAGCATCACTTTGATCAAACTGACTGCCAATCAGCGGAACTCCCAACTTTTTACTGCCAAACAAAATAAAAGGATATTTTCTCTCTCTTCCCGTATATTGCTTTTGTTCATATTTTTCTTCCATTTCTTCCTGCATTTCATAAATACACCTAAGCATAATATCGGCATCAGCCCTGCAGAAATCATACCGCTTCACACTGCCGTCATCATTATAGATAGGCACCCCTCCCTCTACCAGAATATCTCCCTTTTCCACCTCCATTCCGGCAGTAACCAAAGGAACACCGCTTCTGGTCACAATACTAATAACGGTACCGCTCTTTTCCGCAGTTAAATCCATGCCTTCCCCTTCATTTAAATCAGGCTCTTCCTTATTTTCCACCAGAATCAAATCATTTTCCTTCACTTGAATCAGCAGTTTTGTTCCATCTATCTGGGCTGAAGTCCATGTTACAATATCGAACTGCGTCCTGATCGCTTTCTCAAGGGCCTCTATTTCCACACTTTTCTTCTTCATACCTATCCTGAAACCGTTTTCTTCAAGGAAATCCTGAAATACATCCGTTGTAACGTAATAGTTGCCCTCTATTTCTATCGCCCATATGAATCTTGACATCCAAATCCAAAAGAAAAGACTTCCCAGTAATCCCAGCATAAAAATCCGACGTTTCCACATTGTCACAGAAAGAAAGGGCAATCCATAACGCCTGGTTATGGCTACCCTTGTACCTGTTTTTCTTGTAATGCCTTTCAGTCGGTAAAATCCTTTCAGACTGATTTTCATTGTATAGTAATCTTTGTGGTTTTCAATGTCCCAAAGAAATATATTATGATGACTGCAAAGATTCATAAATCTTTCAGGGGAAAATCCGGACACCGTAATTGCCAGGTACCCCTTTAAGTACCGAATAACCTGTATCATAGCACACCTCCGCTGCAAGTTTTATACCTTAATGCTCTCCAGTTTTGAAAAAATTTTTGTTCCCCTTTTATAAAAGATAACGGACAGATTCTATCCACCCGTTAATCTTCATATCCTCATTGGTATAATAAACAATCGTAAGACGTCTGCCGCATATCTCAATTTTACAGGTTTTCCCTTGCAGTAAAATTATTTGGCTTGTATATTCTATAATCCCTTTATAGTTTTCAACAAAGGCATCCGTATTCCCTGTAACGGTGACTATGGATGCTCCAAGGAGGGAATCTTTTGGCAGTTTCAATGACTCCACCACAAGCTCTTTCCCAGAAGCAGATAACTTTGTATCTTTTCTCTCTTCTCTGGATTGACTCCAGTTATATTTTGATTTTCGACTCATCCCTTTTCTCATATCACAATATATGAAAACCATCTGCCGCCTATACCTGTTTTACCACTTCAATTATAATGGAATTTGTTTTCTTTTCCTCTCCTCCTATATGATAAGCGTCAAGAAGCCTTTCCTTTGCCGCCCCAAGTTTTACCCGGTCATTTGCATACAGATAAGCAAGCACCTCGCCTTTTTTTACATAATCACCGGTTTTCTTTTTCAGTTCAATTCCCACAGATAAATCAATGACGCTTTCTTTCGTCTCGCGTCCTCCTCCTAAAAGCAAAGAGCATATCCCAACCTGGTCGCAGACCAGCTTATTCACCCATCCATCTTTTGGCGCGCATACTGGCTCAATCAGGCTGGCTTTGGGCAAAAGCTCCGGATTATAAACCATGCGCTCATCTCCTCCCTGGGCCTTTACAAATTCTGCCAGCTTATTAAGTGCGCTGCCATCTTCAATGACCTTCTTAAGCATTTCCTTTCCCTGTTCTTCACTTTCGGCTTTTCCTCCCATCATAAGCATATAGCTTCCTAATGTGTAGCACAGTTCGGTGAAATCCTCTGCTCCTTTTCCCAGCAAAGTATCAATTGCCTCCTTAACTTCCAGAGCATTTCCTACCATATTTCCCAGCGGCTGATCCATATCCGATATTACCGCAACCGTATTTCGTCCTGCATTTTGTCCGATCCTTACCATTTCTTCTGCCAGGGCATATGCATCCTCCTGTCTTTTCATAAAAGCGCCGCTTCCTGTTTTCACATCCAATACAATAGCATCTGCCCCGGCAGCCAGCTTTTTGCTCATAATAGATGACGCAATAAGGGACATATTATCAACTGTTGCCGTTACATCTCTTAATGCATATAATTTTTTATCAGCAGGGGCAAGCTCTTTTGTCTGCCCCATAATGGCAATTCCTATTTCATCTACATTTTTAAGAAACTGCCGGGTAGATATTTCTGTAGAAAATCCTTTAAAACTTTCCAGTTTATCAATGGTTCCCCCTGTATGCCCTAATCCCCTTCCGCTCATTTTAGCAATTTTAACTCCACATGCGGCAGCCATAGGTACCAGCGCAAGGGATGTTTTATCCCCAACGCCTCCGGTACTGTGTTTATCCACCTTAACTCCTGAAATAGAAGATAAATCCAGCATATCCCCGCTTTCTGCCATTGCCATTGTTAGAAAAAGGGTTTCTTCCTCATTCATTCCTACAAAATAAATTGCCATCATCATGGCTGACATTTGGTAATCGGGAATTTCCCCCTTTGTGTAACCTGATACCATATAATTTATTTCTTCTTTAGATAGCGCTTTTCCATTTCTTTTTTTCATTATCAAATCATACATTCTCATAATAATCTCCGCCTGTCTTCCAAAATATTTCATGTACCAAAATTCATTTATGATATGGTTCGCCCTTAATAATACGATAGCCTCTATAAATTTGTTCTAAAAGAATAACTCTCATAAGCTGATGTGGAAATGTCATATTTGAAAAACTGACCGCCTGATGCGACGCATCGGACACGCTTTGATGCAGTCCCAAAGATCCGCCAATAATAAACTGAATATGGCTTTTCCCCTGAACTGCCAACTGATTTAACTGATTGGCAAAGGACACGGAATCCGGTTTACTTCCCGTAATTTCCAATGAAATAACATGTGCATCCTCTTTTATATATTTAAAAATACGGGCTGCTTCTCTTTCTTTAATCTGCTCTTCCAAGGCAGGGCTGGCATTATCAGGCGTTTTTTCATCCTGTACCTCAATAATGTCCAGCTTGCAGTACCTGCTAAGGCGCTTTTCATATTCGGAAACAGCCTTCCTGTAAAAATCTTCTTTTATTTTTCCAACACAGATTATGGTGACCTTCATTCACAATTTTCCTCAAAAATTTCCGGATAAATCTCTTCGATCAACCGTTCCAGATAGCCTTCATCCAAATTTACAAACTGATTTTGAATTATCTTTTTCATATAATCAAAACGCTGAAAATACTGCAGTTCTTCTGGCTGTCCTATAATATTAAGCTTCTCATCCACCTGGTTTTTCTTAATATTTTCCACACACCATTTCTTAATCTCTATAGTCAGCTTATTTTCTTTTGATGCTTTACGCTTTAAAATCCTTGAGTTCTTCATGGATACAATGCCCATAACTATAAAAAGAATAAACAGCGCCCCCATAACGCCAGTAACCATATATTTATTAGTCAGCGACATATGTAAGTCTATTACATCAATAAATATCAAAACAATAACAACAAAACCAATACCGCCTACCGATAAAAGTGTATAAGCCGATGTTCTGTTTTCTTCTGCTCTTTCTTCATTGTTCACATAAACTGTATGTGATTTACGCTCTGGAAGTTCCTCTTCCTCAAACTCAATTGTATTTGATGTATCTTCAAATACCTGAATCTCTTCCGGAAAATATTCCTTTTCTTCGTCAAACAGCTTGTCCTTCCCTAAAGACTCCACTAATTTACATCCACAATCTGCACATACTGTAATTCCATCTACATACTCACTTTCACATTTGGGACACCATGCCATAATGAAACCTCCTTTAACCCCTTTTATTATTTTACTACGAAGCGGCAAAGGTTTCCACTTATTTTTATGAAGAAGCAGACCTTACTACTGCATTTGCAATCAGGCAGGGAACTTTAATATTCACATTCTCTTCCGGCTTCATCCAGATATAATTTTCAGGATCATGAATATCCACATAAACAGTCCTGTTTCCCTTCTTATCCTTGGTTTCGCTTTGATAAATCCAAGCCCCCTTCTCAGCACTGGCATTCCATTCTTTAACCGTTCCGTCTGCATATAAATTGGTAATAAAAAACTCTCCATGAATCATACCATTTAAATAGCTTCCTACCAGATTCGTATCATACCCAATCCCTTCTTTTAAAAGCGCAGTATCGTATTCGTAATGTTCCGAGCCTTCCCCTGATGGCAAATCGTCTTTCCATCCACCAGTGTATTGATGATAAGTAAACAGATCCGTTTTATTTTCTGCCAGATGAATATGATAATGAATCCAGGTTCCATTTCCGCTCCTTAATCCATTTTTCCATTCTCCATAATAATATTGATTATCTCTGTAAACTGCAATTCCCGTACCATTTGGCAGACCATTTGCATCCTTTTGACCATAATAATAGCAATCATCTGTTCCTTTAAGACTCCATGACATAGCCATAAACCGTTCCAGATTTGCAAGGTCATCCAGAGCCTTTTGATTGTTATCCGCCCAATAAGCCATCATTTCCTTAAGCTGCGATTCCGTACTATATGTAACTTTGCTAAAGTCAACTTTTCCCTGCTCCATAACATCTTTATCAGGAACCGGACCAGGTGAAACCGTTACCTTATCAGTATCATCCGGGGGAATGGAAGGTGATGCTTCCTCTGCCTTGTCCGGCGTACTTTGTTCCTCCTGCCTGCCGGATGATTCTGTTTCTCCATGCTCGTCTGCATAATCCATAATACTTTGCTGCAAATCCTCCAAATCATTCTTTTCTTTTTTCATGCCGCCTACAGCAAGTGTGACTGCAAGAATAATTATAATTAGTACAAAAGGAATGATCGTCACCAGAATCTTTTTCTTATCCAGATCAGAATATCCGTCATCATCATCTTCATCAAATATCTTTCGCATCGTTGTCCCTCTTTTTATCCTCTTTTATTCACAAAAATCAAAACAGCTTCGCCCCTCAGTGACAGTTTTGATATATTTTCCTGCCTCCACATGTTCAGGGGAAACCTGATAAGCCTCAAGGGCTTTTTCTGACTCAAATTTAGAAATCAGCGCAATATCCTTATTGCTGGATTCCATTTCGTTAATTACTACTTCAAGTGAAATCACACCCTCCACCTTCTGTGCCACTGCCTGTAATTTACTTTTAATTGTAAGAGCCGCTTCCCTTTTTTCCTGTACTGACAAGTCCCCTTTTATATTCCATAAAACAATATGATTTACCATTTTAACTCTCCGTCTTTTACTATACAATATTTCTTTTAATTTAAGGAATAAAATTTATTAATATTTTCTTATTTTATTAACATCAGACAATCTTACGCTTTGCCTCCGGTTTCATGCAAAAACTGTGCCGAAAGAGTCTCCGGCACAGTCTGATACAAAGGTACATTGTTTATCATTTATTTTTTATATACTCATCGATTCCCTTTGCGCCTGCCTTGCCTGCACCCATAGCAAGAATAACTGTTGCTGCTCCCGTGACAGCATCACCACCGGCATATACTCCTTCTTTCGTGGTTTTACCAAATTCTTCATCTGCCACAATACATTTCCATTTATTGACTTCCAGCCCTTCCGTAGTAGAAGAAATAAGCGGATTGGGCGATGTTCCAAGAGACATGATTACAGTATCCACATCAATCACAAACTCTGATCCGGGAACCTCCACAGGGCGTCTCCTTCCTGATTCATCAGGTTCTCCCAATTCCATTTTAATGCATTTGATTCCCTTTACCCAGCCTTTTTCATCCTCAATTACCTCAACTGGATTAGTGAGAAGATCAAATATAATTCCTTCTTCTTTTGCATGATGAACTTCTTCCACACGCGCCGGTAATTCTTCTTCACTTCTTCTATATACAATATGTACTTCCGCTCCAAGACGCAGTGCTGTTCTTGCCGCATCCATTGCCACATTTCCGCCGCCTACCACAGCCACTTTATTTCCCCTCATAATAGGCGTATTGGAATTTTCGTCAAAAGCCTTCATCAAATTGCTTCTGGTTAAGTACTCATTTGCAGAAAATACACCGTTTGCCTGCTCACCAGGAATCCCCATGAACTTGGGAAGTCCTGCTCCTGAGCCAATAAATACAGCATCAAATCCTTCCTCTTTTAGCAGCTCATCAATAGTAACAGACTTGCCCACAACAACATTAGTTTCAATTTTTACGCCAAGAGACTTCACATTTTCAATTTCTCTTGCCACCACCTTTGTTTTGGGAAGACGAAACTCTGGAATACCATAAACCAGTACGCCGCCTGCTTCATGAAGAGCTTCAAAAATAGTCACTTCGTATCCCATTTTTGCCAAATCCCCTGCACAGGTAAGCCCTGCCGGTCCGGAACCAATAACAGCAACCTTTTTACCGTTTTTCTGATCGGCCCCTTGGGGAATAATTCCATTTTCACTGGCCCAGTCTGCAACAAAACGCTCCAGTTTGCCGATAGAAACCGGTTCTCCTTTAATCCCTCTGATACATTTTCCTTCACACTGGCTTTCCTGGGGGCATACACGCCCGCACACTGCCGGAAGCGCGGATGATTCACTGATCACCTGATATGCTTTTTCAATATTTCCTTCCTTTACCTGTTCAATAAATGCCGGAATATTAATTGCCACAGGACATCCCTTGATGCATTGTGCATTTTTACAGTTGATACACCTTGAAGCCTCTTCCATTGCTTCCTCTTTGTTATATCCAAGGCAGACTTCCTCAAAATTGGCTGCTCTTTCCTTTGCATCCTGCTCCCTTACGGGAACCTTTTTCAATACGTCCATTTACTTATCACCTCCGCAATTTCCGCATCCACCATGATGGGTGTCCCCTTCTTTGGCTTTCAGGAATGCTCTTCCCTCTGCTGTTTTGTATATCTGCTGACGCTGCATTGCCTCATCAAAATTCACCTGATGTCCGTCAAATTCAGGACCATCCACACAGGCAAATTTCACTTTACCACCTACCGTCACACGACATGCTCCACACATGCCTGTTCCATCCACCATAATAGGATTCAGGCTGACAATTGTAGGAAGGCCTAATTCCTTCGTAAGCTTGCAGACAAATTTCATCATAATCATGGGGCCGATTGCCACACATACATCATAATGATTTCCTTCATTAACAAGATCTGTAATTGTCTGTGTGACCATCCCGCTTCTTCCATAAGAGCCGTCATCTGTGGTAACATACAAATTGCCTGCCACGTTCTTCATTTCTTCTTCCAGAATCAACAAATCTTTTGTCTTGGCTCCCACAATCACATCTGCATCTATGCCTCTTTCATGAAGCCATTTCACCTGAGGATATACAGGAGCTGTTCCCACGCCTCCTGCCACAAACAACATTTTCTTTTTCTTAAGTGCTTCCATCTCTTCCTCCACAAACTCTGAAGGACAGCCCAAAGGCCCTACAAAATCATGGAAAGAATCACCTGCTTTTAAAGATGACATAATCTGTGTTCCCGCTCCCACAATCTGAAATACAATAGTTACAGTCCCTTTTTCAGCATCATAATCACAGATAGTTAATGGAATCCGCTCTGCCTCCTCATCTGTTCTGACAATAACAAATTGACCGGGTTTACATGCTTTGGCTACTCGCTTTGCTTCTACTACCATATAAAAAATATTGGCAGCAAGCTCTTTGGTTTCTAAAATCTTATACATTGCTAATCCCTTTCCTGTTTTATTTTATGGCGTGCTTAGGGAAATAAGTCCCATCTGGCCATTATCATCATAAATTAACCGGTTTGGCGCTCCCGTATATACTTCTACTGCGTACAAACGGTCTGTTTTTGTCTGCTCTCCGTTTTCAGCCTCAATATATTCATCCAAAACATAATAATAGCCCATATCAGGAATTTCCACAATAGTATTATATTTAAATACATATTTTCCCATGATCTCATGAGAATGCCCCTGCAGGTCGCTTAATACCTTTCGGTCAAAAAGTGCTTGTGTCACATTATTTACAGCCTTGCTAACTGTTACATCCGTTTCCAAAGTAAACTCAAAGCTTCTGCTCACAATTTCACTTGAAACCCCTTCCTCTGACACGGCAATAAATTTAAAATTCGATCTCCCTAACGGCATGGAAATCGGACCTGTATATTTGGGACTGTCTTTCGTCGGATTGCTTCCATCCATTGTATAATGCACCGTCCCGCTTTCCGGCACCACCACTTCGATCATTGTAGGCACATGAAAGCTGCCGCTGTACAGCAATAATTCAGGTGGATCAGGTACAGTCAAATTAATTACATACCAGCTTCTTGCCACTTCGCTTTCAATCCCATAGTCATTCACAAAAAGCGCCGCAACCTGATATTCTCCTGATTCCAGTATTAAAGGTGCTATATAGACCGAACTGTTTTGATCAGGAGTGCTTCCATCTAACGTATAATATATTTTCCCGGTGGTATTAGCACTTATTTTCAAAAGAACCACCTCATCATAACTTCCCGGCTCATATCCAAATTCAGGCGTTCTTGCTATATACTGCTGAAATTGATTTACAATTTCATTGTTCCTGCACTCTGACAAAATCCAATTAATATCCGTATATTTTTTTTCTTCATCCCATATATCAATCACATAACTGTAGGCTTTTTCTTCATCCCCGTATTCCAATGGTTCACTGGTAATTAATTCTACAAGCACTTCAGCCGCCTTTTGCTTTTCTCCCAGCTGATAATAATAATTGGATTCCAAAAAGGCAACTTCAACTACATCCGCCTCCAGTTTTTTTGCCTTTTCCAAATACCCTACAGCTTCCTCATATTCACCTAATTGGGCATAATACCTTGCCTGCTCTATCTGATAAGCTGCTGAAAATCTGTGATACAAATGCAGAGTCAAAAAAGCTCCTGCCAGAAGCACCACAAAGAAAATAACAAAAGCAAGAATCATCCCATTTTTTCCCAATTCCTGTGAAAAGAAAGAACTGCTGCGGTTTTTATGCTTCTTTTTTCCTAAACCGTGTATATCCACCGCTGTCTCTATGCCCTGGTCATCTTTTAGACTTCCGCCTTCAATTTCTTCCCCAACAGTGGATAAAGTTTCTGTTATGCTGTTTTCAATTTCCGGCTCAAAATCAGGCACAATTTGGATTTCTCTACCGCACTTTTCACAGTAAAGATGCCCATATGCCATTTCGGCACCGCAATCAGGACATTTCATATCTATTCCCAAACCTTCCAAATATGTGAGGTTGAAAGATTCTTTCCACCTTGGTTCACTTATGAGTAAACATAAATCCACTAAACTTTAAGGCTGACCGACTCAATACAATTATGAAGGAGCATTGCTATCGTCATAGGGCCTACGCCTCCCGGAACAGGTGTAATCGCACTGCACACTGGTTCTACATCATCAAAATCAACATCACCGCAAAGCTTATTGTTTTCATCCCTGTTAATTCCCACATCAACCACTACCACACCTTTTTTCACGTAATCTTTAGTGATCATTTTAGGCTTTCCCACTGCCGCCACCAAAATATCAGCTCTTTGGGTTACTTCTTTTAAATTTTTTGTCCGGGAATGGGCAATGGTTACCGTTGCATTTTCCCGAAGAAGCAGTAAAGACATAGGCTTTCCCACAATATTGCTTCTTCCAAGCACAACACATTCTTTCCCTGCAATGTCAATATTGCTTCTTTTCAAAAGCTGTATAATCCCGGCCGGTGTACAGGAAACAAACCCCGACTGTCCAATACAGAGCGCGCCCACACTTTGAGGATGAAACCCATCCACATCTTTTAATGGATCAATGGCTTTTATCACTGTATCCTCATCAATATGTGAAGGCAGGGGAAGCTGGACTAAAATACCGTTTACATCATCCCTCCCATTTAATTCCCGTATCAGATTAAGCAATTCCTCCTGGGAAGTTTCTTCCGGAAGCTCATAGGATAATGAGCCAATCCCTATATACTCACATCCTTTTTTCTTATTCCTGACATATACACAGGAAGCTGGATTATCCCCAACCTGAATAACTGCTAAAGTTACATTGATTCCTTTTGCTTTCAGCTCTGCTGCTTTTTGCTTCAATTCATCTTTAATCTGCATCGAAATTGCTTTTCCGTCAATCAACATTGCCATATACGTTCCATCCTTTCCACATAACCAACGTTGTATTAAAACAAACCTGTGATCCTGCCCTCTTCATTTACATCAATCCCAAAGGCCGCCGGCTGTGCGGGAAGCCCTGGCATGGTCATGACCGCACCGGTAAGAACTACTATAAAGCCTGCTCCGGCCGAAACATATACCTCTCTTACATTCACCTTAAAGTTTTCCGGTCTTCCTAAAAGCGCCGGATCATCTGACAGAGAATATTGTGTTTTTGCCATACATACGGGAAGCTTTCCAAATCCCAGCTCTTCCAGCTTTTGAAGCTGCTTTTGAGCCTGTGCTGAATAGGTAACTCCCTCTGCTCCATAAATTTCCCGGGAAACTGTTTCAATTTTTTCTGCAAGACTGATTTCATCGGGGTATAAAAGTTCAAAATTACTTTCCTTATTTTCCAGGGTTTCAAGTACCTTTTCAGCCAATAAAATCCCACCTTCGCCACCTTTTTCCCAAACCTGTGAAATTGCAAATTCACAGCCTCTTTCCTCACAAAACTGCTTTACATATGCAGTTTCCGCTTCCGTATCCGTTATAAAGCTGTTTAAGGTTACTACTACTGGTATTTTGTACTTTTGCAAATTTTCAATGTGTTTTTCCAAATTAACGATACCCTTTTTCAGGGCCGGAAGATCTTCATTCCCTAGCTGGGGCTTTGAAACGCCTCCATTATATTTCAGCGCCCGAACAGTTGCCACCAAAACAACTGCATCCGGTTTTAATCCTGCAATACGGCATTTAATATCAAAAAATTTCTCAGCCCCCAAGTCTGCGCCAAAACCAGCTTCAGTAATTACATAATCTGCCATTTTAAGGGCTGCTTTGGTGGCACGGACAGAATTACATCCGTGGGCAATGTTCGCAAAGGGACCGCCATGAATTAATGCCGGCGTATGCTCAAGCGTCTGTATCAGATTTGGCTTCATTGCGTCTTTAAGCAGTGCCGCCATTGCACCTACTGCCTGTAATTCTTCTGCGGTAACCGGCTGCCCTTCATAATTATATGCAACAACAATTCTTCCAAGTCTTTCCTTTAAATCTTCCATATCTGATGCAAGGCATAATATGGCCATAATTTCCGATGCAACAGTTATTACAAAATGATCCTCTCTCACAGTTCCATCTGTTTTTGCGCCAAGTCCCACTACCACATTTCTAAGCACTCTGTCATTCATATCAAGGCATCTTTTCCAGACTACCTGTCTGGGATCTATTTTAAGAGCATTCCCCTGCTGGATATGGTTGTCCAAAAGAGCCGCCAGCAGATTATTGGCAGAGGTAATTGCATGAAAATCACCTGTAAAATGAAGATTTAAATCCTCCATAGGAACTACCTGGGCATATCCGCCTCCGGCAGCTCCTCCCTTAATGCCGAAGCATGGCCCTAAAGAAGGCTCTCTGAGCGCAATCACAGCTTTTTTCCCAAGTCGTCCAAAAGCCTGTCCCAGCCCCACGCTGGTGGTTGTCTTTCCCTCTCCTGCCGGAGTAGGGTTAATGGCAGTTACAAGTATCAGTTTTCCATCTGCCCCGGAGGCAATTTCAGCAAGATACTCATCTGAAATTTTGGCCTTATACTTTCCGTATAATTCCAGCTCATCTGCCTTAATCTGTAACGACTCTGCCACCTTTGTGATGGGTTCCATAACTGCTTCCTGCGCAATTTGAATGTCTGTTTTCATTGCAATACCGTACCCTTTCCATAAACTGCTTTTCTAAAAGCTTCTTTACAGAGATTCCTCAATAAATTGTTCTAACTGCTCCATATTCATTAGCACTTTGCGTGGCTTGGTCCCTTCTTCCTCTCCCACAACTCCTGCTTCACAAAGCTGATCCATTATTCTTGCGGCGCGGTTAAAACCAATCTTAAATACCCGTTGCAGCATGCCAATGGATGCCTTGTCCTTTTCAATAATAAATCTGGCAGCATCTATAAAATACTGATCTCTTTCCGAATCTTCAATTCCTCCGCCTGTTGAAGCATTTCCAATATTAGAAAGCTTTTCCTGTACATCCGTATCGTAAATATTGCCAAGCGTCTGGTTTTTCAAAAACTCTACCACATCCGATACCTCTTTATCCGATACAAAGGCTCCCTGCACTCTGGCAGGCTTACTGTACCCTTGGGGATAAAACAGCATATCTCCTTTTCCAAGCAGCTTTTCCGCCCCATTCATATCCAAAATGGTACGGGAGTCCACTCCGCTGGAAACGCTAAATGCCACCCGGCTTGGCATATTCGCTTTGATTAATCCCGTAATAACATCTACTGAAGGACGCTGGGTTGCTATAATCAAGTGAATCCCCGCAGCCCTTGCCAATTGTGCCAGCCGGCAGATAGCTTCCTCCACTTCCCCCGGTGCCACCATCATAAGATCTGCAAGCTCGTCCACAATGATGATGATCTGAGGCATTTTAGCAGGTGCCTCGGGATCTCCTTTTTCCTTCATTTCCACAACTTTTTTGTTATAACCTTTTAAATCCCTTACATTGAAATCTGCAAATTTCTGATAACGGTCTGTCATTTCCGCCACTCCCCACTGAAGTGCGGCAGATGCTTTCTTCGGATCGGTAACCACAGGAATTAACAGATGGGGAATTCCATTATAAACACTTAACTCAACTACCTTGGGATCTATCATAATCAGCTTCACATCATCCGGATGAGCCTTATACAAAATACTCATAATCAGTGTATTGATACATACGGATTTACCAGATCCGGTTGCCCCTGCAATCAGCATATGGGGCATTTTAGCAATATCCGCCACCACTGTTTTTCCACCAATATCCTTTCCCACAGCAAATGCCAGATTGGAAGAAAAATCTTTAAATTCTTTGCTCTCAATAAGATCCCGCAAAGCTACCGTCATATTTTCCTTATTGGGCACTTCTATCCCTATCGCCGCTTTACCTGGAATCGGTGCCTCAATACGAATATCCGTAGCCGCCAGATTCAATTTAATATCATCAGCCAGCCCTACAATTTTGCTTACCTTTACACCCTGTTCCGGCTGCAGTTCAAATCTGGTAACAGAAGGTCCCTTGCTGATCTCCGTAATTGTCACGCGCACTCCAAAAGTCTGAAGCGTTTGTTGAAGTCTTAACGCCGTTTCCTTTAACTCTCTTGAAGAATCCCCACTCTGCTTATTACTGCTTTTGGCAAGCTTACTGATGGGAGGAAATATGTATTTTTTAGGCACCGGCTTTCTTTGAGGCATAGGTGCAGGTTCCACTGCACTTCCCGAAGGCTTCACCGATTCTTTTTCTTTTACTCTGACAGGTTCCTTATGTTCCATAGAAACAGGCATCCCAATGATTTCTTCAGGTTCTGCATCCTCATAAATTCCTGTAATTTCAGATAATTCATCATTTCCTTCCTCTTCTTCAAGATAAGTACTGTTGATCCTGATCTGAGTCATATCATATTCCGGTTGAACCTGTATTTCCTGATCTTCCTTATATAAATCTGCATGCTCAATCTGTTCTTCGAAATCAGTCAGATTAATTTCATGAATATCATCTCTTGATCTTTCTTTTTCTTCTTCTATTCCAGATAAGGTTGTGTTCAGCATAACACCGCTGACTTTTTTATCCATGCGGAGAATTTTTTCATTTTCCTGCTCTTCTTCCCGCTGCTTTCTTTCCTCTTCCCTGCGCCTTTTTTCTTCTTCCATTTCCTGCCTGCGTGCTTTTGCCCGCTCCCTGCGGTACGCCGCATCTTCCTTGGATCTTTCATACACCTTGCGCCCTTTTGATGTGACTCCGGATACAAAGGATTTTTCAGTAAGCACTACCAGCGATACAATCACTGCCACTAAAATTACCAGTATGGTGCCTATCATCCCAAGAAAATGAAAGCTTAAATAAGCAAGGGAACCGGCAATTACGCCGCCTCCATTATGTCCTTCACTGCATCTTAAATATATTTCCACAATTTGATAACTTTGTGCTTTCTCCGGTTCTCCGGTAAACAAATCGCACAACATGCCGGCCAAAAGTACTAAAAATATACCGGCAGCAAGTTTCCTTGTGGCAATTGAATTTCCGCTGTTTACCATACCAAACGCAATCATAACAAAAAAAGCCAATGGCATAACATATGCCATCAGTCCAAATATACCAAACATTACGTTACTGACCGTATTTCCAAATACTCCGGCAATTCCAAAGTTACACAAAAACAAAAATACAGCCAACGCAAACAAGGCAATCAAAACAATTTCATTTCTGATTGCCACATCCATAGGTTCACTTTTTCTGGAATTATTACGGGAATTAGCTGTGCTTTTCCTTCCTCTTGTCGTACTGGTCTTCTTTGCCTGTGCCATACCAAAACTCCTTCAGCATCTTACAGTTGCTAACATAATCTTATATAGTATAGCATTTTAGGCAAACCTTGTCACTAACAAACGATTATTTGTTAGAAAATAAATCTATTATTGTTTTTGCTTTTTTTGTTTTCCAATCAGGGAATGAAGTTTTTTCATTGCTTCACTAATCCCTCCCGTTTCATTGATGATTCCTTCTGAAACGGCCTCCTCTCCAACCAAAATAGTTCCCACATCTTTGGTAAGCACCCCTGTTTCCATCATCAGCTCTTCAAATCTGTTTTTGCTTATTTTGCAGTGGCTGCATACAAATCCTGTGATCCTGTTTTGAATCTGTCTGAAATAATCAAAAGTCTGGGGCACACCGATCACCATTCCGTTCATTCTGACAGGATGGATAACCATTGTTCCGGTAGGCACAATAAATGAATAGTCTGTGCTGACTGCAATGGGCACTCCTATGGAATGACTACCACCCAGCACCAGAGAGACGGTGGGTTTGCTTAAGGATGCAATCATCTCCGCAATGGCAAGGCCTGCTTCCACATCTCCCCCCATTGTGTTTAATAAAATAAGCACTCCGTCAATATTTTCGCTGTCCTCAATTGCTGCCAGTTCGGGAAGAATATGCTCATACTTTGTTGTTTTGGAATTGTTGCTTAAGTTATCATGTCCTTCTACTTCACCAATTACGGAAATAAGGTGTATTGTGCGTGATTTTCCATTTTTGTCCAAAGTTACCTGGCCGGTTTGTTCAATCTTTTCACTTCTATGCTTTTCTTCTTCAACTTTTTTTCCTGACATATTAATCTCCATTTTTCACCATATATTCAAAAAGGACTGCAAAAGCAGTCCTCCTTAGTATATTTCTTCTTTTCTTTTTTATTCACTATATAAGGTCAAAATCGTCATTCTCACTGATTTCTATGTCAAAATCCGATTTTTCTTCTATGCAGTTCTCTTTTTTCCCCTCATCTTCAAAATCAAAATCAAATCTCATTTCTCTTTTTACATGTTTTTTAGGAACCGGCAGTGGATTGTCCAAAAGTTTAATCTGCCTTCCATCTGCAGTCGTCACGTATCCCTCATGTGTTTCTTCCATATCAGACTCTTCTTCCGGACTTTCTGCTGCTTCTTCCAAAACTTTGTTATTTTCCTCTGCCTGTCCGGCTTTTTTCTTTTTAACCGCAAAAAAAACCATATTACATAAAATTCCTATAAAAACAGACATTACAAGCACAACTATAAGCCATGTGGAAATATCCTGACACCTGTTTGGAAAACTCCTTAACTGTATCATCCACCAGTCAAACTGCTGTCCAAGCGTCTGTCCGGTTCTTCCCGTATATTTCATCAGAGTGGTAAACATTCCTGCAAATATCCCAAACAAAAGCCAAAACCCCTGATAAAAAACCCTCATAATCTGATTTTTAGGCTTTTCTTCTTTTTTCTCTTTTTGCGCCTTGATCTTTTCTTTCAACAAAACATAATTACAGATTATTATATACACTCCTATAAGGAGCAGAGAAAAACCTGTATAATTCCATATACAAATCACTCCCAAATAAAATCCTGCGGTCAACAGATACAATTCGTATATTCTTCTTTCAAACCAGCCTTTTTTTCTGGTCTGCATGGAAAATACTCCCAGCAGCATAAGAACAAGGGATAAATGCAGCATATAAAAATTTTCTGTTGAGGGTTCCAGCATACTGTTAAAAATTACCGGCAACGCCGCAAGAATCGTCATTGATACAACTGCTGCCAGTTTCCCAAATATCATGCTGATTCCTGCAAACAAAAAAATAATCCACAAAATTTGAGTTATCATCTGAAAAATACTGACTGCTTCAATCCTGTTTCCCGTAAAGCGGAGTAACCTCGATAAAAATTCCGTATATGCATAAGCAAGTCCGGAAGTAAAAGGTGCACTGCTTTTTTCTACCTGTATCATGGCATTTGCAAAATATTCATATGTATCAACTACGGGACGCCTGTTCAACGAAAAATATAATATCCGGCTTCCTGCAACTGCCAATCCCCAAAGGGAAATCAACAATATCTGCGTCTTTTTTTTCATATCTAATCCTTTATCCTTTTATAGCAGGCCGGCTCCATTATTCATCCCAGTTATGATATACTGCCTGTACGTCATCTTCCTCATCTAAAAGATCAAGAATTTTCTGTAAATTTTTAACTGATGTTTCATCTGTAAGTTCCACGTAATTCTGGGGAATCATGGTCACTTCCGCAGAAGCAAGCGCAATGCCGTTATCCTGCAGTGACTTTAATACTTTGTCAAAATCATCAGGTGCGGTAATGATTTCATAACTGTCTTCTTCCTCCGCAAAATCTTCTGCGCCGGCATCTAATGCAAGCATCATAAGTTCATCGGAATCCCCTTCATATTCTTCCTTATCAATAATAAGCTGTCCTTTTTTATCAAACATAAAAGAAACACAGCCTGGCGTTCCAACATTGCCATTTCCCTTTGTAAAAGCATTTCTGACATTTGCCGCCGTCCGATTCTGATTATCCGTCAGGGCATCTACAATAATTGCAATTCCATTTGGCCCATACCCTTCGTAAGTAATGTACTTGTAATTAACATTTCCTATATCTCCGGCAGCTTTTTTAATCCCTCTCTCAATAGTATCATTGGGCATATTGTTTGACTTTGCCTTTGCAATCACCTGTGCAAGTTTTGAATTATTAGACGGATCAGGACCGCCTTCCTTTACAGCCACCGCAATTTCCCTGCCTAAAATCGTAAAAATTTTCCCCTTTGCAGCATCATTTTTTTCTTTCTTATGTTTAATATTTGCAAATTTTGAATGTCCTGACATTTTTCCCTCATTTCTGTGCCTTAAGCATGCACTTTTCTTTTTTATGTTTCTTCTTTTACTTGTTTGTCCTCATCTGCTTTTTGGGCAGTTTCAGGCAGCCTTGTGACCAATACGCTTTTAATCATCCTGTTTTCCACATTTATGATCCTGAATTCGTATCCATCCACACGAATGGAAAATTCTTCATCTTCCTCCGGAATTTTATCCATTTTAGAGATCATAAAACCGTTTAATGTATCAAACTCTTCTTCATGGAAGGAAATATCAAACCTTTCTTCCAGTTCTTCAAGGGGTGTAATTCCTTCTATGATATATTCATCCGCATTTTCCGTCTCTTCAATATGTGCTTCATCCTCATCATATTCGTCCATGATATTACCCACAATCTCCTCTAAAATATCTTCCATTGCAATCAGTCCGGTAGTCTGCCCATACTCATCCACTACAATTACCATCTGCGTCTTTGTATGCTGCATGCTTTGAAAAAGAACATCAATATTTTTGGTTTCCGGAACAAACATAGTCTCTCTTATAAGCCCTTCAATATCCCCTACCGGAAGCAGCAGATTCTCTTCTTCTATGTGGGAACGCATTGCATCCCTGAAATGTAAAATTCCTATAATGTTATCAATGTTTTCTTCATAAACAGGAAAACGACTCTTACTTTCACTAAGCATAAAGTCCAAAGCATCTTCCAGCGTCATATTTCTATCAATGGCAAGAATATTTTTGCGGTGCGTCATAATATCCTGCGCTTCCTTATCACCAAATTCAAAAATATTTGTGATCATTTCCGCTTCGGTTGCCAAAAGCACCCCTTGTTCATGACCTTCATTAACCATAGAAATAATTTCTTCTTCTGTTACATCCTCTGTTTCCTCTCCGCCGCGAATGCCAAAGATTAAAAGCACGCCCTTGGCAGTCACGGAAATAAGTCCTGTAACAGGCAGGAAAATCATGGTAGCATAATAAATTGGATTGATACATGCAAATGCCCATTTTTCGGCATACTTTGTTCCCAATCTCTTTGGAATAAGAACACCAAAAGTGAGTAATATGTATAAAAGCAGGGCGCCCGAAAGAATCAAAGGCACCGAACCATACATTTTCCAGAAAAAGCCGCCTATTATCAAATTAATCAGGCTGACCACAAACTGTACTGTATTTATGTACTGTTCCGGATGTACCACAATTCTGTAAAGTCTTTTTGCCTTTTTACTCCCGTTCTCCGCAATCTGGTCGGAAAGCTCCTTGGCGTTAAGTTCCTTCGCAGCCGCACCAAATCCATAAAAGAGCATATCAACTAATAATAATACCAGGAAAATAATATAACTGGCCGTGGGCCCGCCATCATCCATTTCTTCATCCCCTTTTTGTATAAAATATCAAGTAAAACTATATCATTTACTTTTCTTACCGTCAAGTTCTCTCCGGCGTTTGCCGGTATTGTCCCCTTTTTAGAGCATGGCTTGCAGCTTACATATATGTATCCAGCTCCAGACTAACAATAAGTCCATGATTTACCCGCTTCATAATCTCTTCATCCAGGTGGCATACTTTATCCTTCAGGCGCCTTTTGTCAATGGTGCGAAGCTGTTCAAGTAAAATGACAGAATCTTTCACCATATCGTATTTTCCTGCATTCAGCTCTATATGTGTCGGGAGTTTTGCTTTGTTCATTTTTGATGTGATCGCCGCACAGATAATAGTCGGACTATGCCTGTTTCCCACATCATTTTGTATAATCAGCACCGGTCTTACTCCGCCCTGTTCGGAGCCTACCACCGGTCTTAAATCCGCGTAATATATATCCCCTCTTTTTACTGATATATCCATCTATTCACACACCCTTCATTCCAATAGGATCTTTTCAAATTCAATAAGTAGTATAACCATATTGTCAGAAGGTATTCAGGTGCGGTCAAAAATCTGTAGTTTCGTCTTTCGTCCACAGAATCTGCCCGCCTTTTGTATATACTCTGGGCACCCGTTTACCAAGGCCGCAGGCAAATTCATAATTAAATCTGCCTGAAAGTTCCCCCAGTTCTTCCATCGTAATCATTTCCTCTCCGTCCCGGCCAATTAAAGTAACTTTATCTCCCTGGGCGGCTTCCGGTATTTTTGTCACATCTATCATAAATTGATCCATGCACACTCTTCCTATCACAGGCGCCCTTTTCCCGTGTACCAGCACCCAGCCTTTATTTGACAAGCCTCTGGCATACCCGTCTCCATAGCCTACCGGAATAGTGGCAACCCGCATTTTATGCTTTGCAATATAAGTTCCTCCATAACTTACCTGGGCCCCCTCCCCAATCTCCTTAATGTAAACAATGTGGCTGTAAAGTGAAAGTACGGGGGTAAGAGGAACAATATCTTTTCTTACCTGATCGGAAGGCCACAAACCATATAATGTTATCCCCGCTCTCACAACATCCATGTTTGCTTCTGGCATTTCTACGATTCCTGCGCTGTTTGAGCAGTGTTTTACCGGAATCTCCCTGCCTGTTCTTTCTTTTATCAATGCAAGAAAGTCCCAAAACGCCTTAAGCTGGCCTTCTACTGCTTTTTTATCTATCTCATCAGCTCTTGCAAAATGCGTAAAAATACCTTCCACTTCCACTCCATCCGTTTCAAATGCTTTTTCCACAAATGCAAGCCCTTTTAAGTCCGCGCTTACGCCGATGCGGTTCATTCCCGTATCAACCTTGATATGAACTTTTGCTTTTTTTATAATTCCATTCATGGAAAGATCAGATACCGCCTTTGACAATTGAGCCAGTGTATCCTCTCGGAAAACACATATTCTGACCTCCTCCCTGATCAGTCTTTCATAACTGTAAGGAAACGTATATCCCAAAATTAATATGGGTTTGTTTATTCCCTTATCCCGCAGGATAAAGGCTTCTTCAGCAGTGGCTGTTGCAAAACCATATACATACTCTAAAGGCTCTAATTCCTTTGCTATGGGAATTGCCCCATGACCATATCCGTCTGTTTTAATCACCCCAAGAATCCGGGTTTTTGTTGAAAGATTTTCTTTCATATGTTCCATATTTTTTCTGAGCGCATCTAAGTCTATCCTGGCGTACACTCTCAGATATTCTTCCTTCACATTCATATACGTACCTTTCCTTCTGTGGTATTCTGACATTCTTTCATAACCTGCATAAGTTTTTTGATAATATCTGATGCCACCACTGCGCTGAGCCCATTTTCTTTTGCTGCCTGTTCCCCCGCAGCACCGTGCAGATACACAGCAAGGCAGGCAGCATCAAATGTGTCCATTCCCTGACCAATCAATGCCCCCAATATTCCGGCAAGTACATCACCGCTTCCTGCTGTTGCCATGCCATTATTACCGGAATTGTTTATATATATTTCACTTTTCTGATCCCCTGTAATCATCGTAACTGCATCCTTGGCAACAACAATACAGTGCAGCTTTTGGGAAAGCATTCGTATTAATTGTTCCCTGTTTTTTTGATATGCTTCCATATCTGTCCCTAAAAGCCTGTTAAACTCTGCCGGATGGGGTGTAATTACCATCTGCCCAGTCCGTCTCTTTGCTGCAAGCTCCATCAAGTCTTTATAACGTGCCATAAGATTTAGTCCGTCAGCATCAATCACCATAGGAAGATCCCTTTCTTCCAATATACATTTCATAAGTGTATATCCATTTTCATCTGTTCCCATTGCCGGACCGGCTACCACCACATCACACCATTTCAGTAATTGTTTTATTTTACTTTCATCGGGATATTCTTCATAAGTGTGCAGCATAGCCTCCGGAAGGCTTAACTGAACGGTCTGTTTGTTACAGGCAGGCGTAATGATCTTCACCATTCCGGCGCCTGAACGCAAAATACTGCTTCCACATAAGATACATGCACCGCTCATATCTTTACTGCCGGCTATTAAAAGCACCTTTCCAAAAGTCCCCTTGTTCCCATCCGGCACCCTGTAAGGCATTAATTGATGCAAATCTTCCTTTTCATAATAAAAAGCTGCCGGTTTTGGAAGGGAAAGTCCATTTTCAGGAATGCCGATATCCTCCACCACCAGCTTCCCACAAAAGGTTTTGCCCGGATATAAAAGATGGCCTCTTTTTGCAAAGGCAAAAGCCACTGTAAGATCTGCTTTGACGGCACATCCCAGCACTCTGCCTGTATCTGCACAAATTCCTGACGGAATATCCACCCCGCATATGTAAGCACCTTTACTTTTCAATTGATTTATTTTATCTGCCGCATCCGCATAATCTCCTGAAACCTCTCTGGATAAGCCAATCCCTAAAAGTGCATCTATTACCATATCATATTCAGCATCTTTCAGTTTGCTCTGGATGGAAAACCCTAAATTTCTCAAAATCTTTAATTGTTCTTCCACTTCCTTTGTCACTTTATCCTGATTTCCTGCCATAAAAAAATCAACCTTATGTCCTTTTAGCGCCAGAATACGTCCCACTGCCAGTCCGTCGCCTCCATTATTTCCTGCTCCCGCCGCCACCAGAACCTTCTTAGCCGTATCCCCTAATTTTTCCGAAAGATGAAATACCACGCAAAGGGCAGCTCTTTCCATTAAAACTATGGATGGAATTCCTATTTTATTTATGGTATATTCATCATAGGCTTTCATTTCAGCAGCTTTTACAGCATATTTCATATCCTTCTCCATTTCTTCACACTTATGTTAAGAAGTGCGCCATACCCGCTTCGGCCATGACGCACTGTTTCCTGCTTTGTTACACATCATTTTTATTTCCATCATCTTTTATTTCTTTGACCTGATACTTCATATCAAATATATTGATCACATCAGCGCCAAAAATATCATGCATATAAGAATAAAGCTCCTGACTTGCCATTTCCATCTCCTGCTTACGAACCAGTTTTTCTTTTAATTCTATTCGGATTTCAGTAACCCACCTGGAGATTTCGTCAATTTCCTTTTTGTTTTTTTTCAGTCTGTCATAGCAGGACTCCATAGTCAAAAGCATCAGCTTATAATTTACCTTTTCTATTTCTTTAGGAACCTCTATAAGCTCATCCTTATAATTATCAAGCATTTCATTACAGTCATTAATCAGGCGTTTATTCTCATCATTTTTTCTCTGTGCCTTATGATTATTCTCTACGGATGCTTCCACCGCATTATCCATGATTTCATTCATAAGCTTTTTTTTCAGCTTTTTAATTTCCTTAGTTTCGGTAACCGCCTTTCCCTGTCTTTTGAGTAATTCATTTAACTCCTCCTCCAGACGCTTTATGCGTTTATCCGTCTGGGCCTGTGTAAATAGCTGATGCCATTTATTGTCCAGTGTAAGTACTGGTATCTTCTTTCCCTCCAATGCAGGTTTATAAATATCGTCTGTTCTTGACATATACACGCCTCCCCAAATATGCTGATAATTTTATCAGCTACGCTCCCCTTTTTCAAATCTGTTGATATTGTATGCCAGCTTCATCACACTGTCTGATAAATGCACATTTTCAACCTGAATCTCCCTTGGCACATTCAGATCCACATGCGCAAAGTTCCAAATACCTCTGATCCCGTTACGCACCAGTCGTTCCGCTACCGATACTGCACTTGCCTTCGGGATGGTAAGCACCGCAATATCAATTCCATTTTCTTTTACAAAGGCATCCATTTCCTCTATTGGCCTTACTTCCATGTTTCTGATCTTTTTTCCATATAGGTCAGGATTGTTATCAAATATCCCCTTAAAAAGAAACCCTCTTCTTTCAAAGTTCATATAATTAGCCAGCGCCTGCCCTAAATTTCCCGCTCCGATAATAATCAGATTATGCGTCTTATCAAGACCTAATATCTTTCCGATCTCTTCATAAAGATACTCGACCTTATAACCATATCCCTGCTGTCCAAAGCCGCCAAAATTATTGAAATCCTGGCGGATCTGGGATGCAGTCACCTTCATGATATCGCTAAGTTCCTGGGAAGATATTCTCTCAATGCCTTCGTCCTTTAATTCACCTAAAAACCTAAAATATCTTGGCAACCGTCCAATTACGGCCTGTGAAATTTCCTTGTTATCCAATTGGACTGCCTCCTGTATTAATATTATAAAAATACTATATAACACTGTTAAAATAATGTCAATCAATTGACATTCCCTTTTATCATCTGTAAACTAAGAGGGAAATATTTCATTAAGGATGTGCAAAATGATCTTATCATGTCAAAATATATCAAAAGCTTTTAATGAACAGCCTGTACTTTCCAATGTCTCCTTTCATATTGAAGATTATGACAAGGCTGCTATTGTAGGGATAAACGGCGCCGGAAAAACAACCCTGCTTCGAATCATTGTAGGTCAGCAGCAGGCAGATGAAGGGATTGTCACATTATCAAAAGACAAAACCTTGGGTTATCTTGCCCAGAATCAGGATGTAGACAGTGAAAATACAATCTATGATGAGCTTCTTTCTGTTAAAGCGGATATTATTTTTATGGAGCAGAAAATCCGTGAAATTGAATTTAACATGAAAACCGTATCGGGAACGGAGCTGGAAGCCTTAATGGATTCCTATACCCGCCTTACCCATTCCTTTGATCTTTTAAACGGGTATGCCTATAAAAGTGAAGTGGTTGGCGTTCTCAAGGGATTAGGCTTTGAGGAATCTGAATTCTCCAAAAAAATTTCCACTCTCTCAGGCGGTCAGAAAACCCGTGTTGCTTTAGGACGTTTACTGCTGCAAAAATCCGATCTCATTATTTTGGATGAACCTACCAACCATCTGGACTTAAACTCTATTACCTGGTTGGAAACTTACCTGTTAAATTATAAAGGAGCTGTTCTTATCGTATCCCATGACCGCTATTTTCTGGATCGCATTGCCAGCAAAATAATTGAAATTGACCAGACAAAAGCAGTTTCCTTTACAGGAAATTACTCTGATTATGCCATAAAAAAAGAGCAGCTCCGTGCTGCTGCCATGAACGCTTATTTAAAACAGCAGCAGGAAATTAAACATCAGGAAGAAGTGATTGATAAATTAAAATCTTTTAATAGGGAAAAATCCATTAAAAGAGCGGAAAGCCGCGAAAAATTGCTAAGTAAAATAGAAGTTTTAGATAAACCCACCCAGGCACGTACCGATATCCATATGACGCTTACTCCAAGATGCACCAGCGGTAATGATGTACTGCACGTAAAAGGTTTATCTAAATCCTTTGGAAGCCAAACCCTTTTTACTGATTTGGAAATGGACATAAAACGTGGCGAGCATGTGGCTGTTATCGGAGATAACGGCACCGGAAAAACCACAATCCTTAAGATCATAAACGATCTGATTCCCGCTGATAAGGGGCAGATCACACTTGGCACTAACGTACATATTGGTTATTACGATCAGGAGCATCACGTTTTACACATGGATAAAACTCTTTTTGATGAAATATCAGATGCTTACCCTTATTTATCCAACACCGAGATCCGCAATACCCTTGCCGCCTTTCTTTTTACCGGTGATGATGTATTTAAGCGTATTGACAACTTAAGCGGCGGTGAAAGGGGACGCATGTCATTAGCAAAATTAATGCTTTCCGAATCCAATTTTCTTATATTGGACGAGCCTACAAACCATTTGGACATTACCTCCAAAGAAATTCTTGAGGATGCACTAAATGCTTACGAAGGAACGGTTCTTTATGTTTCCCATGACCGTTATTTTATTAACCGCACCGCAAGCCGCATTTTAGATCTTAGTGAAGGAAGGCTGATTAACTATTTGGGGAACTACGACTATTATCTGGAAAAGAAAGCCGATTTATCCGACTCTTCTCTTTCCAATGCCGCCAGTCCTAAAAAAGAAGAACCTGTTTCCGAAACCAAGCTGAACTGGCAGGCGCAAAAGGAAGCACAGGCCAAACAGCGGAAGAAAGAAAATGATTTAAGAAAATGTGAGGAAGCCATTTCTTCCTTAGAAGGAAAACTTTCCGAAATTGATGCTGCAATGACTCTGCCGGAAATTGCAACTGATGTGGCAAAGCTGCAGGAACTGACAAAGAATCAGGAAGAAATAAACACACAACTGGCTTTATTATACGACCAGTGGGAAACACTTGCTGAATAATCCATGAAAGGAGAAAGGAAATTATGCATCGCACAAAAAAAATCGGAGTTTTTATTTCTCATATTTATGGAAATTATCAAAGCAGGCTGTGCTCAGGTATTATCGAAAAAGCTTCAGAATACGGCTACCTGGTAGAAATTTTTGCTTCCAACGACGGAGAAAACTTAGGGGATTACGGAAAAGGCGAATTCAGCATCTTAAATATTCCAAGGCCAGATGATTATGCAGGTATTATCACAGCCTCTGACACCTTCGTCCTCCCCTCTCTTAAGCAGGCGCTTTTTAAACTGCTGAAGGAATGCTTTACCTGCCCGGTAATTGACATCACGCAAAAGTCTTCTGAGTATCCCAGAATCGTTCTCGAAAATAACAAACCAGTCAGGGATGTTGTTATCCATCTTGGAAAAAGACATCACTGTAAAAAAATATGCTATCTTGGCAGTCTTGCCGAATCAGACAATAATATTCTGCGCCAGCAGTCTTTTCTGGAAGGACTGGAAGAATTGTCTCTTCCTGCCAAGGACACTGTCTATGCCTGTGATTATTCCAGAGAAAGTATTGAGCTTGCACTCAAACATATTTTAGATTCCCAGCAGCTCCCTGATGCAATTGTCTGTTATAATGACAGAATTGCTTTGTCTGTGATTACAATGTTGAAGGAACGGGATCTGCGCATCCCTGAACAGATTGCCATAACCGGCTGCGATACCCTTGAATTTGGACAAATGACAGCTCCTATCCTTACCTCTGTCACATTTCCTTCTGACGAGGTAGGTAAAATGGCGGCCATGCAGCTTGCCAGATTAATCCGCAGGGAAACTGTGGAGCCATTTACTACCGTAAATGCTGTTCCCAGCTTTGGAACCTCCTGCGGATGCCCGGCAGCCCACCCCATCTCTTCTTACTTTTACACAAGAAAACTGGATGAGCATATTATGTCTTTAGAGCAAAATATGCTGCTAAATATGCATATGTCTGCTAACCTTCAATGTATAGATGACTTAGATACAGGCATTGAGCTTTTAGCAGAATTTGCCCTATCCCTTCCTGACTGCAGAGAGTTTTATCTGTGTCTGTACGAAGACTGGGACCAGATTTCCCATCATATCAGAGAAATTACTTTTACTGAGGAAGAAGAGCTTTGTTCTGATACCGTACTTTTAAAGCTTGCCATTAAAAACGGAAAAAGACTTCCTGAGTGTACCTTTACAAAACGCAGCATTCTGCCGGATTACTTATATGACAGCAATTCCTCTTCTTATATTTATACTCCTTTATTCTTTGGAGAAAAAAGCTTCGGCTACCTTGCACTTACTTTAGAAAATTCAAAATCCGGATATCCTTTCTTTTTCCTGTCCTGGCTGATGAATGTAAACAATATGCTGATGGAATTATGTGATAAGAAAAACTTAGGATTACTGGTAGGACGTCTTGAAGATATTTATACAAAGGATGAGCTGACCGGCCTGTTAAACAGACAAGGTTTTAAACTTGCATCAGTTCCTGCTGTAAATAAAGCTATTGCAGATCAAACCCCGGTTTGTGCTTTTATGTTTGACTTGGACGGTTTAAAAACAATTAATAACACATTTGGACATGAGGAAGGCAATTTTGCCATTTCGGTTCTGGCACATGCTCTGGAAAATTCCACAGATGAAACTGCCATCTGCTCCCGGCAGGGAGGGGATGAATTCTGGGTATTAGCCTTTGATTATACACCAGAAAAAGCATCTTCCCTAATGAATCATGTGACAAAATATCTGAATAACTATAACAAACTCCATCCCAAGGAGTACCAGATACAAACCAGTTGTGGATATGCGGTTAAGGTTCCTGAAAGTTATGCCGACCTGACAGAAATGTTTCGTGAAGCTGATTTAAATATGTATGCGCAAAAGCAAAGTAAAAAATGAGTAAAATTCTTATGATAAAGGGAAGGCTAAGCCTTCCCTTTAAACTGCATATTTTTCCGGTATTCTGTAGGCGACACTCCACAGGATGCCTTAAAGGTCTTCATAAAATGTTTTTCATTTTCATACCCTACCCTGCTGCTTATATCAATCACCTTCATATCAGTTGCTTCCAAAAGCCTTTTTGCTTCCTCTATTCGGATTTCCTTTAAATAATTGACAAAATTATTTCCGGCATACTGTTTAAATACATAAGAAAACAACGAATAATTCATGGAAATATGATTTGAAACCACTGCCATATTTAAATCCTTATCATAATTTTCTTTGATATATTCAATTGCCTGCTGAATTTTCTGTTTATTTTTGTAATCATCAAACCGGCTGTTTAAAGTATTACAGAAATTTTCAAGCCAGCCTAAAACTTCTGATTCATATTCAGATAAACAGTTAAACCCATATATTGTATAATATTCTCCTATTTCTTCTTTTTTTGTTTGTAAAATATTTGCATAGGTGGTCAGAACACCATCTAACAGTATTTGTATTCCATTTTCCACCTCTTCCGGCGGATAGCCTAAAAGAGAAGCATTTTTTAAGATACGGGAAAGCTGTCTTATGGCATCCTCATACTTATCTGTTCCCAGCTGCTGCACGATCTGGCTGACCATTCCTTCTTCTAAATGCAGCGTGGCCTTTTTACTGAGCATTTCCTTAAAGAAGCTCACCGGCTTTCCTAAGTAAAAGGCCTCCTTTCTGGCCGAATAAGCCTCCTCGTAGGCTTCTCTTAAAGTATCGAGACCGGAGTGAACCGCGCTTACCCCCACATATCTGTTTACTAATTCATCTCGCAAAAGAATTGGAATATTTTCACTGGCAGAAATAAAGAGTTCATTGCCCTCTACGGATTTTAAGTGAATATAAAAATCCTCTTCTTCATTTTCACCTAATACCCCCCCTGATTCATTGCTTAAAGCAATCTGGTAGCTGCTTGTGAGATAAGTATTTTCATACATTTTTACCAGAAGCTCTTTTTCTGCCGGAGTAAGGTTTTTATTTAGTATAATGTATTTTAACTGCTGTTTTCCCAAGTGCCTGTCATATTTGGCATTTTCCTGCCCTTTTAAAATTTCCGCATTTAATTTTTCAAGCACTTCCTTTATTTTTTCCCGATCCAAAGGCTTCAAAATATATTCTCTTACTCCCATGCGCATAAGCTCCACCGCATAAGAAAAATCATCATATCCGCTTATGGCTACGGTAAGAGGAACATGGGGAAGATCCTGCATTGCCTTAACCAGTGTGATCCCATCCATTTTAGGCATCCGGATATCTGTAAACATTACATCTACATGCTGCATTTTCAAAATTTCAAGTGCCATCTCACCGTTATTGCATTCCAGAATATTGTCCACCGGCACTTTACTTCTTTGTACCATCGTTTTTATTCCCTGGCGTATCATCTTTTCATCTTCAACGATCAATAATGTATGCATCTTATCCTCCTGATCCTTATATAGATCCTTCCTTATTCATAGGGATGCGCACCATAATCTTAGTGTAACATCCTAACTTTGATGCAATTTCTATTCCATATTTTTCTCCAAAATTAATTTTAATTCTGTCCTGTACATTTTTAAGGCCGATTCCATTGCCAGCTCCTCCCGAAACTTCCACCTCGCCGCTGATTCTTTTGTACAGGTTTTCCACTTCTTCCTCACTCATGCCTCTTCCTGCATCTGTAATCTCAATAATACAGTCTTCTTTATCTTCAATCCCTTTCATATAAATATTTGTATCTTCCGCCATCTGCTCTATCCCATGATAAATTGCATTTTCTACAATAGGCTGCAGAGACATCTTTGGAATTCTCTGTTTTAAAATCACCTGAGGAATATTAACAGATAAATAGATTTCATAATCAAACCTTAAATTAATCAGGCTCAAATAATTCCGTATATATTCCAGCTCCTCCTCCACCGTCACATTTCCGGGCACCCACTTCATGCTGTAGCGCAGCAGCTTTCCCAGGGAAGTAATGGCATCCGAAATGTCATAATCTTCCTTGATCTCTGCCATCATCTTAATAGACTCCAATACATTGTAAATAAAATGAGCATTAATTTGATTCTGCAATGCCCTGATCTCTGTATTTTTCACTAACAGTTCATGGTTTAAATTATCTGTTGTAAGCTGCTTAATATTGTAAAGCATTTTATTGATTTGATCACCCAGTTCTCCCATTTCATTGCTTCCACAATTTTCAATAACCAGGTCAAGATCCCCCTTCTGCACCTTTCTGATCGAACGCAGAATACTATAAAACTGTTTCAGCATTCCCTTAGCCACTTTGTTTACTAAAACAGCCAACAAAACAATAACCAGAATTCCACATAAAACAAATACATATCTCTGATTACGGATTTTGGTCAGATCACTTTCTATATCATCTACATATACCAATATCCCATTTAACTCCCTTAGCGGCTGATAGCCGATAACCAACTGCCGCCCTTGTGTCTTGTAAAAGTAAACATGCATATCATCTTTTATATTCTGATTATCTTTCAATATGGTTCTAATCAGCTTTTGATTAAATTCCGTGTCAATCCCCTGTGCAAAATGCAGATTTCCGTCTCCATCCGCAAAGCTTCCCCACAGTGTTTCACTGGATTCATATATCACCGGGAACATAGTATCCATGTACATTGCCACTTCAAGAACGCCAATCTCCCCCAGTCCATAATCCTCCATGCTGGTAAGAAGGGATAATATTTCCCTCTCACCTGTAAGCTGTCCATAGGAAGAAAATAAATTATCCTTATATCCATATTTCCATCCGTAGCTAAAGTCCTCCCGCCAAAAAGACAATCTCTGCATACGTTCCCTGCGGTAAAGAATCGGCATCATTTCCTGCATACCATCACTGTCTACATAGACTCTGATCTGATATAAATAAGTGTTATTGTTTACCATTCGTTCCAGCGAAGCCACATCCCTGTTATAAAAATCAAGAAGTGCTTCCGTGGTATAGTTATCTCCTCTTTTTTCAGCAGATAAAAAATCCTTAAGTCCCTGATCACTTAGAAAAAACTGTGTGGACATATTAATCGTATCTACATTCTTAATCACTTGGGCATAGGCCATGTCCAGCTTAAATTTCATAGCGCTTAATTTTTCATTGATCAAATTATCCTCAATGTTCCAAAACATCCACCCAGCTAAAACAATCATAGGTATTGTCACAAAAATCAGACAGATAATCGTAAATTTATTATTTAATTTAAGTCCCTGAAACCAGTTTTTTATTCTCTTCATAATTCTCCTGCATCAGTTACCATGTTATTCCAAGTTTTTCTTTATTCTCCTTTATCTGCCTGGTGCTCTCCTCCATGACCATAGCAAATCCAAGTTTTTCACGTTCCTCAACAAATTCCTCTAAAATATGGTCGAATTCCTCTTCCGTAGAAGCTAAAAGTAATGCCGGAAGCGTTCTGCTCCATAGTTTTTTTATTGCAACATCTGCATTTCCTGCTTCTGAATTGGCATCAAAATTTATTTCATATTGAGCAAGATAATGGCTGTAAGGATAAGTCCATTCCTCCAGTTGTCCATTAGGTGGATTACTTTGCTGCCTCCATTCTAACTGCCTGGCATTATCCTGAAACATCCAGTATGCATTATCTGCCCCATACTTTTGGTTATAAGCATTCCGGTCTGTATTTAAAAGCCTTGTTACCTCTTCCCTTACCACAGGCTTTCCATCTATCATATCATAAGTGATGCCTTCAACTCCAAGATAAACAGCCATTTGTCCTTCATCACTGATCAAATAGGAAAATAATTGGATTGCCCTGTCAGGATATTCACAATTTTTTGATATGAAAGTTACTGTCCATCCATTAATTCCGGCTCCTGGAAGTACATGCTCTTCCCCCTTTGAATTTTGAGGGCCGTCCACTGCCATATAGATCATCTCAGGATTCTTTGCATACAATGCAATCTGCTGATCCGCCATATCAGTTCTTTGAAAAAGCATGCAAAAATACTGTCCTCTTTCCAGCTTTTCTTCCATCTGCGTCCGCTGATCAATAAAAATATCCTCCCTGAGATATCCTTCTGCGCCTAATTCCCTGAAGGTTTTCAGCCACATGATATATTCAGGATCCGTGTACCTGTCATAAAATTCTCCGTCCTTTTCATAAGGTACAGCCAAAAAGTTCTGCAAATACTGGTCAAAGGAAACACAACCTGTATTGTCAAAAACATGGGCCCCAATTGGTATCAGTGGATATCCTTCCACCTCCGGGAATAAATCCGCTGCTCTTTTTACTGCATCGGAAAATCCTTCCGGTGTAGTCATATCAGGCGAGCCTAACGCTTCATAAATATCTTTTCTTACCAAAAATGTCTGATTAGAACTGATTTCCTCATAAGTTTCATAATCAGAAGGCTGATAAGAAGAGTTCGGATAACAATAAAGATTTCCATCTTCCCTGGTATACCAGGAAACCACTTCAGGATCCGTTACATCCCAAAAATATGCATCATACTTGTCAGCCAGTTCATTTAAGGCATATACCATATCCTTGCTGATCATCTCATCCACCTGATTTTCCCACCATCCAAGAGTAATAATATCCGGCAGGGAATCAGAAGAAATCAAAGCATTAAATTTTTCTTCCGCACTTCCCATAGGCGTAATAAAATTAATATTAACGCCTGTCTCTTCTGTAATTTTATCTGATACTACATTTCCTCCCCAAGGCGTTGCATACCATGTATAATTAATATACCAGTCTAAAGTAACAGGCTCATCTCCTGCTTCTTTCCCCAAATATTCCGTATTCTCTTTTTTTTCACAGGCACATATTAGAAAAATAATTATTAATAATAAAATCCCTTTACTAATGTATCTCATAATCATTTCCTCAATCTTGTTTATTTCTTTATCATACCAAAAAATGCCTGCCTGCACAAGAATTACAGGTAATCAAACAACCACTGCCCACTTCATAAGTTATCCTTACATAAAAAAACTGCCTCCTTGCCAAAAAGCTGAGAGGCAGTCTGCTTTTATTCCTTAACGCTTCCTGCTGAAATACTGCTGATAATATACTTAGAACAGAAACAGAATACAATCAAAATAGGAACAATTGAAACTGCAAGGGCCATATAAATTGCCCCCTGATTGGTTCCAATATCTTTTGATGCATTTAGCGAAGCAATCATAACAGGCAACGTAAATTTCTTTGGTGTATTCAGCAAAAGAAGGGGAATCAGGTATGCATTCCAGTTACCAATAAATCCGCCGATTGCCATAGTGGCTACACCAGGAACCATGATTGGAAATACGATCTTATGGAAAATGCTTATTTCTTTTGCACCGTCAATTCTGGCTGCCTCCAACAGTGCCATAGGCAGAACAGATTCCAGATACTGCTTTAGGAAAAATACAGTTCCCGGTGCTGCAATTGCAGGAATAATAAGGGGCAGATAAGAATCAATCAATTTTAATTTTGAAATTAAATTGTAGAAACCAATCAGGCTTAACTGCCCGGGAATCATCATAAAGATAACTATTGTGTAAAAAATAACATTTTTCCCTTTAAATTTATATACTGCCAGTGCATATGCAGTAAGTGCAGAAAAATAAGAAGTTAAAATTGTGGCAGGCACTGCAACCTTAAAGCTGTTCCATAATCCCAAAAACAGATTGAAAAATCCAAATACCGCGTTCCAGTTTTCCTTAAGACTGCTGCCCGGAATCAATGTGAAAGAAGTCATGATCTCTCTTCCGCTTCTGGTTGCATTTACCAGCATCAGCAGAAAGGGAACCATACAAATGACTGCCAATAAAATCAATACGATATACAAAATTCCTTTTTTAATGGTCTTTGCCATATTTTAGTCCTCCTTCCTGTTCATCACCTTAAACTGTACTACAGATATGATAAGTATCATCAGGAACAGAATATAAGCAATTGCAGAAGCATATCCAACCTGTTTTGGCCTGGTTGCAAATCCAAACTTATACAAATACATGATTGCTGTCTGTGTAGCTCCAAGAGGTTCTCCATTTACCGTACCCATCAGGAATGGAAGGTCGAACATCTGGATACCGCCTATCAGGGAGGTGATCGTTACATATAATAAAATCGGCCGAAGCAGAGGAAGGGTAATATAAAAGAAGCTCTTCCAACGCCCTGCACCATCAATAGATGCCGCCTCAAAATAATCTTTATTGATTCCCTGAACGCCTGCCATCAGCATAATAAATGAATTGCCAAACCACATCCATGTCTGAATCAGGGAAATAGACAGTCTTGCTGTTGTTGGCTGCCCCAGCCAGTTAATGGGCTGATCCACACCAAACTTAGCTAAAATCTGGTTAATCGTGCCATATCGCCAGTCCAATAACGTTTTAAACAAAAATGCAACAGAGGTTGCTGCAATAATATTAGGCAGATAATAAACCGCCCTGAAAAAACCAAGGCCTTTAATCTTAAACTTAATATCGCTGAATGCAATGGTCAAAAGAAAAGCCATCGCCAACTGAAGTACTATATTAACTCCCCATATTTTTACCGTATTTAAGAGCGCTGTCCAAAAATATTTATCCTGAAGGACACGCAAATAATTTTTAAATCCTATATAATCAACATCCCCAAATCCTTTGTAGTTTGCAAAGGAAAGCTGCAATGTCCGAAATACAGGATACACGCTGAAAATAAGAAATACTACGACAAAAGGCAGTACAAACACATAAGCCATATTGTTATAGTTCTTTTTCTTTGTTGGTCTTGCCACAGTATTGCTAACAGCCATATGTATTACCTCCACCCATCCTTATTCTTTTCTTGAAAATATCCCGTTTATACAAGCTATCAGAGTGAAGGGGGCTTTGCCCCTCCACTCTACTAAAAATTTATCTTTCAATTTCAAGATCAGGATAAGTAGCTGCTACTTCATCATAGAATCCTTCAATTGCGTCTTCCTTGCTCTTTTCTCCTGTCTTAACAGCATTGATTGCATTGCTCCATGCTGCATCAATTGCAGTATCATATTCCGTAACATTTGATAAGCTTACGCCTTCAGCCTGCTTTAACCAGAACTCATACAACTTCTGTCCGCCATAAGTTTCATTGGTATCATCTGCATGCTTTTCAAGTGCAGAAACCAAAGATACAGTATCGCCTTCGGAAGCTTCAATCCACCAGTCAGCAGTTTCTTCGTTCAAAGTACAGAATTTAACAAATTCCCATGCAAGATCTTTATTTTGTGAAAGATCACTGATACCAATATATGTACCGCCATCATATCCATAAGCAGGACCAGAACATACACCCCATGATCCGGCGGTTTCACCTACATTATCCCTTAAAGTAAGTACGCCCCATGCAGGAAGTCCAAATGCAAATACTTCTGCTGTTTCATCGGAATAATTCTCAACATTTGCGTTAAAGTTATCTGCATCCCATACGTTAAGAAGTGCTTCACCATTTTCATCTGTATCCCAAACACCGCCCTGGATTTCTGCGTTAAGGATAGGTACCGGACCACTCATAGCCTGATACCAGGGAGCTGCCCACTGCTGTGCATATGCTGTTAAATCTTCCTGATATAACTGTGTAGCCAGATCCATGAATTCATATCTCTGAGGATCTACATTTAACTTGCCATCAATTACCCATGAACTCTGTCCTTTGAAATGCTGTGTTTCAGCATCAGAAGCAAAAATTCTATAACCTGCATCCTTTAAGGTTCTGCCTGTTTCAATGATGGTGTCATAGTCAGCAAAAAGCTTTCCTACTGATTCAGGATCAGAATAACCAAATACCTTATCAGCAATGTCTCTTCTATAGAAGAATCCAATAGGAGTAATCTGATAAGAAATTGCTCTCTGGATACCTTCCTCATCCTGTCCAACTTCCCAAACATAATCAACGATTTGTCCTTCATAATCTTTAGCGCCAAAATCATCTAAGTTTGCAAAAAACTGTGCTTCATACATGGATTTAAGCATCTTAGGCTCGCCTACGATAATATCCACGCTGTCATCTCCGCCAAGCAATGCGGTTTCAACTTTTGTAGGGTAATCACCAGGTGCAATAACAACTACTTCTGTCTCAACACCAGGATGTGTTTCTACAAACTTGTCAGCAAATTGCTCAAGATCAGCTGCCAATGTCCAGATTACTAACTTACCACTTAAATCACCTGCTGTTTCTCCCTCTGCTGTCTCTTCACCTGCCACGCTATCGCTGGCCTGTTCCTGTGAAGATGAATTGTCAGTTGATGTAGTGCTGCTGCCTTCGCCATCGCTTCCACATGCTGCAAGTGAAAGTGTCATAATTCCGGCTAACAACAATGCTGTTAACTTTTTAAATTTCATAACCAATCCTCCTATTTTTTAGAAACTTTTTATTGTTCCTTTGTTTGTAAATTCATTATACGTTTTGGCTGATACCGATATAATTACTCTTTTTTCAAAAAGGTGTTATTTTTTTAAAAATTTTAAGAAAGTGTTATTTTTATTTGTGTAATTTTTCCACTTCTTATATCTTCTGCCATCGTTCCCGCCAAAACAGAATTCGTCGTTTTAAAAATACTTCCGTCTTTATATAAAAGCTCCTGGGAAACAACATTATAAGTTCCTGGGAAATAGTCCTTTGTTTCTTCCATTTCATAAACTACTTTCGTCTGTCCAAGGAGCACTGCTTCCACATGCCGCTCCTCACCTACCAGGTATTTGGGCAGAACCGGTGTAAAATTTATCCTAAGCTCATCCTTTTCATAAGAAAACAATTGTCCAAACATCATCAGTATCCATATCTGTAAAAACTCTACTGTAGAGCCGGACAGCCTTGCCACAAATCCCTGTCCATGACAGGCCGGATTGGGATTTTCCGAGCTTGCAATAAAAGAAGAGTTTTCATAAATACTTCTTCCATAAACCAAAGGATCAAGGAAAGGAATCGCCGCCTTATGAAAGTCTTTTGCAAATTCCTCATACAACCCGGACTTAAGAAGTTCAAGCAAATATTTATACTCCATGTGAAGCCAGATAGATTCATTTTCCAGCCATCCGGGCGTAAATGCTTTTGCCCTCCCTAATTCATAAGAAGCATCCTTTAAAGAAGCGTTTACTTTGTACATTTGAAGTTTTTTATCATACAAACCGCTGTCTTTTACACTTTCATATAAGGATCTTTTTACTTCTTTTCCATTATCCAGTTTTAAAAACCGCACTGCCCCCTCCAAAAACAGTGGTACCATATTTACTTCAAAGTGTTCCGGATAGATTCCATCTTCGTCTTCGGTATACTCTTTTACCTCATAGGTAAAATAAGTGGGGCACACGCCATTTTCCATCGCACAGGCCTTTCTGATTCCATGCATCACAACTGACTGCATATGTACCAGCGTATCAATCAGCTCTCTGTCTGAAATTTCCTGTCTCGCACCGCTGATCCCATTAAATGTTTTCTCCCAGTAGCTTTCCTTTACATCATTCCTGCTGTTCCAAAATTCTACCAGTTCCCCACAGCGCATAATATCATTTAAACAGTTTAAAGTAATTGCCTCCATCTGGTTTAAAAGCTGTGCTGTTTCTGCCAAAAGCTCCAGACTGTACTTATATTTTTTCAAAATTTGAATCACATATTCCAGCATTCTGGCTAGTTCACATGTCTCCGCCATAGAAGAGCCAAACAATCCCGGCATACCGTTTAACGCATCATACCAGCCAGGCTTTCCCCCTTCCATTTCCACGCCCATGGCATAAACATCAAGTGCCGCATATTTAGTCAGACAAAGAATAATCATTTTCTCCATTAGGGAAGCTTCTACCACTTCTCCTTCCCCAAATCTGTCCTTTAACAGCTTTTCGGTTCCGTCAAGACTTTTTTCTTCATCTAAGAAGTGATACTGCCTGATTCCATTTTCCGTTTTCACATAACGTTTTCTTCTGGGCAGAATGGGAACCTGTGTCCGGTAAAAGGTAACCGGCGTGTGGAAGAGAAGTTCTTCTTCTTTTTCCGGAAATATATTTAAATAGTTTTCAATTAAGTCTAAATTATAAGTCCAATGATCGCTCCAATAGCCTTCCCCGAAATCAGCATTGATTGCATCCTTGGCCTGTTCCATCACTTTCCCAAAATATTCCTCTTCCTTGTCAACATCCTCTATTCCAAGCTCATCAAGTTTTGCAAAAAAAGCACCCGGTGTAAATGGTTTGGTCAAAAAGGAAAGCAGCTCCTCCTTTTTTTCCTGGGAAAACAAATCAAAAATATCACCTGCTTTTTCCTCGGAAAGTGTATATGTTACCTTTTCAACTGCAAGAGGATTGTATCCATCTATCTGAATCAGGCTGTAGAACTTCACAATACTTTCCGCTCCCACATATGGTGTGAAAAAGGGTTCACATCTTCTATTTTGATTCACATCCCTGAAATTACCATTTCCCTGTGAATAAAATTCCGGAAGCATACGGAAATAATTATAGTCTCTTTCCAGATCCCCATGCTTTCTGGAATAAACATGAAAAATCTTTCCGCCGGACAATTGGATAGGGAATCCTCCCCGAAGTACATTATCCATATAAGTATAGGTACTGTATGCATCAAACTCAGGCACTGCTGTTTTGGTTTCTATTACACTGCATAATTTACGTGGAAGCATTTCTGCTTCCTCTTTTTTACTTTCAAAATAACCGCCATCTATTTTCCTGGTTAAAAAACGCTCCAGCAGGGCTTTTGTTCCTACCTGGCCGATCAATTCATAAAGAACAATGCTTTCCCCCTCTGCCAGCTCCTTTTCCTCTGCAAAAAAGCAGCATGGATATTGATTTGCGCTTACCTGATCTTTGATAAGAAGTTCATCAAATGGCCGGTCTTTAAACCCTGCCGCAACATCCAGAGCAGTATCATAATCAAACACCAAAGATACATCCGTTATTACCTGTTTCATTCTTCCCTGTTCATCCCAGCAGATGCCATAATTTCCCCCAAGTACCGGAGTAACTGTGGCAGTATCTTTGCTGCTGGCCCTGAGTCTGAAATAAGGCGTTCTCTTATCCGTATCTTCCACCTGCATCCATGCCATGATGGTCTGCCCCATTTCCTTAATGCTTCTTAAGTCAACTCCATAGGGAATCATAACCGGCATTCCATCTAAAACCTGTAAATGCACCTTTTCTTTTCCGGTATTCTGAATGCAAAGCTTTCTTACAAGTGCACCTGTTTTTTCACCCGGCAGGGTAAAATAATCTACTTTTGTGTGAATATTGTTTTCTTTATCCACTTCATCAATAGTAAGCCCGTTCATATCAATAAACATTTTCTTCCGGGTATCTCTTCTTCTGAATAATTCCAGATAAGAGCCATCCTTTTTCACAAAAGTACGAAACCCGTTAAAAGCTGTATTTTGATATGCCTGATGTGCCGGAAAAAACTCCATAATGGAATGATCCTTATCTTCTACACCAAAGCTGGAAATACACTGTCCGCGATTTACGTAATAACACCAGATCGGTATACCATGTATTCCGGCAAGCCCTGGCAGAAACCCCGCAAAAGGCGCCTTTTTATCATAGTCTTCTATTATAAATGTTTCTTTTTCCATACCATCCTCCTTAAACTAATTCTGCAATAATCTCATGCTGTTTTTCTGCGTCCATTGCCGCAATTTCTTCTCCACTAACTACAATGCCTTCCTTCCGGCTGATTTTCTTTCCGTCAAGAAGTATCTCTCCCACCTGATAACTTCCATAATCTTTCTTATCTTTATTGATATAAATAATCTTCCAGGAAATACCGCCAAAGCACAAATCAACTTCCGCCCTGCCTGTGTCATCAAATTGTTCTTTGAGCAGTTTAGGTTCTAAGCAAAGTGCACCCAGCCGCCCCTTTACGCCAAACATTTCATTGATCACTGTCATCATATACCAGCTGGCTGCCCCCGTCAGATAGTGGTACATTCCCCTTCCTTTCTTGTCAAAGTATTCAGGAATTCCGGGATAAATGCGGCTCACTTCAAAGTTTGAAGCCTGTGAAAATAAAGTATAAAGGGCTTTATATCCTTCCTTTACAAACCCTCTTTTATAAAGGGCATTGGCATACATTGTAGTCATATGGGAAAAGACTGCTCCATTTTCCTTATGTCCGTAAGCAAAACCAAACATTCTTCCAAGATCCATCTTAACTAAGCCAAAATCTGTATTCAGCCGGTATCCTCCGGCCTCTTTCTCATACAAATATTTATCCGCACTGTTTACGATTTTCGCAATCTGTTCTTCCTTTGCCGTACCGGACATAATGGTAAATACCTGACCGGTAAGCATCATCCGTACACGCTCCTCTATAAAACCTTCCACTTTTCTTCCGTGATCATCATAATAACTGTTAAACCATCCGTCCGTGCCATCTTCAATCCATTCATTTTTACGGATATGTTCCTTAATCCACGCTGCCTTACTGCGAAGACTCTTCACTGCTTCAGCAACATCCAAACATGCTTTTTCGCCGGAAATCACATGTCCGCAGGAAGCACAATAAGCTGCCAGAAGTTCTTGTTTCTTTTCAATGCTGTCATACAGCGCCAGATCATCTGTAAACAACAGTTTCATTTCCTCAGCCACTTCAATGAAAGTCAGATTTCTTTTCTCTGCAAGGCTTTCTATGAGATCTGCAAGTAACTCCATATTGCCTGCGTAGGCTGCGGTAAATGCCACACTTTCCCCTCTTTTTGATGCCATATCAAGGGCATCATTCCAGTCTGCCCCCCGCAGCCTCATATGATTATGTTCTCCCACCTCATAGAAGCTTGTTAAGTTTTGTACAAGAAGATGCTCCAATACGCTTCCAACATATTCTCTTTCCTGTACGTCTTTCTGAACCGGCTTATCTCCTTCAAAAAACTTTAAATCCGTGCCGGTTCCTCTTTCAATCTGTTTATCCTTAAAATAGCCATTCTCCTGCAACAGAAAATCCAAGTCACCGGTCTGATCAATATAAAGAGCTGTCGTCATAAGAGGCCAAAGCCCATGATCCATCCACACTCTCGTAATATGATTCCGGTCTGCAACAAATTCTCCCTGCTTTGCGCCAATAATAGTAGCATTGGTGCCATCTATTCTTACGCCGCCAAAGTTGGACAGCAGCATTTCCTTAACCCCTTTGGGGTTCATAATAAGAAGGGCTAAGCAGTCCTGCCACAAATCCCTCCATCCCCTTCCTCCTTTTCCATAATCATGGTGTGGAAGAAAAGAACAGCCATATATCCGGCGCAGCATAGGCTGAAAGCTTACCCAGCCTAAAAAATTGTCAAAATCTAAAGTTCCGGTTCGGAAAGAAACGTTTAACTTTTCCAGCCAATATTTTTTCGTTCTTTCAAATGCCTGATTCACAAGCTCTTCACTGCCAAAAGCTGCAAGACTTTCCTCATGACAATTATCACCCTCATCCAGTCCTGCCAAAAGAATATAAACAACAGTTTCACCGGGCTTTAACATTCTTTTTTCAAAACACATGGCGCCAGCCGCCTCATAACCATCTATAAAAGCATCTGCCCCCACGCCTTTTAAATTATGATAAACCGCACCAGGACAGTCAAAGCTTCCACCCTCCCCAATGAAGTCATTGACACATGGGTAAAAAGCCTCAGGCGCATTTCCTTCTCCTGTCACACCGGAAACATAATATACCGTATGATTCTGTTGATGCCCTCTTTCGTCAAAAGAAAGCACAGGCTTTACAACTATGCTGTTTTTGGTGGTCTTTATTCTGTGAAGAAGGCTTGTTACATGCCTGTGATCTCTTAAATTATCCGCACTGCGTCCATAAATGGGAAATACTCCATACCCTGTAAATGTTACATTTTCTGTCCCTATGTTTGTTATAGACACTTTCATAATTTCAACATTTTCATCTGCCGGTACAAAGCTTAATATTTGTGAGGAAAGTCCAAATTCTTCAGATTTTCTATCCATTTGATGCCACATAAAACCGGCTGTCAATCTGCTTTCTTCTCCCTGCCCTGTCATTCTTTTAACAGTTTCTTCCGCACTGGAGCCGGCTGCGGACCAGACGCCCTTTCCTTCCACCCTGCACCAGAAGTTGCGGGTGTTTCTATTATTATGGAGTTCCTGTTCGCTTACAGGCTGCATTAGAAAATGATTTTGATCTGTTTTGGCATCTCCTCCCAAAAGTGGTGTAATTGCACTTTTCAGTCCCCGTTCGCCGGCAATTGGAAAGTATAAATACCCAGTTTCCTCCGGACGTTCTAATTGAAAAGTTCCTTTGTCATCAAGAAATTCATAACCAGTCATATTTTCCTCCTCTTTCTGCACTTTATATCTTTTGTCTTTTTGATCATTCAACTCTGAATGTAGTTATTGCGCTTTCCAGTTCCTCCATGTTTTTCTGCAATGCTAAAGCCTCTCTGCTAAGCTGGGCTGCCGAAGCCATCTGGTTTTTAATGGAACTATTAATATTTGAAATAAAATCAATGCTATTTTGAGATATTTCATCAATTTCCCGAATAGACGATAAGGCTTTCTTTCTGTCATCATTCATATTTTCCATATCTAAAGCAATGATTTCCATATTTTCAATAAAGCGTTTCATAAACTCATTCATCTGATCAAACACTTCCACCGTGTTTATCACCTGTTTATTCTGGAGATCAACAATTTCCTGTGCTTCCTTTACCTTGCCTACTGCACTTTCTGCTGAAGCAGTTACTTCTGCAATCTCCTTCTGAATGTCCTGTGCGGTTTTAGAAGCCCCATCTGCCAACTTTCTGATCTCTTCCGCCACTACGGAAAATCCTCTTCCAAGTTCACCGGCACGAGCAGCTTCAATAGACGCATTTAAAGAAAGCAGATTTGTCTGCTGCGCTATATTCACAATGCTGTCCACAAAGCCATTGATTTCTTCTAAGCGTTCTCCCAGCTTCATAACCTCATTTTTCACTTCATTGGTAACTATTGTGGTGCGTTCTGACTGCCCCGTCATGGCCGCCATAGCTTCCATTCCTTTGTCTATGGAGCTTTTCGCAGCTGTAATGCCTTCCATAGTTTCTGAAATGCCGCCATTTGCTTTCTTTATTTTTAAAGAAAGTTCTTCCATTTGTTCATGACAGAAATTAACCGCCTCATTTTCCTTCTCAATATTTGTCCCAATTTCCCTGATATCACTATTCATTTCTGATACCATATGGTCCACTTCCACGCTGGAATGGCTTACCTTATCTGCTGAGTCGGATACCTTTTCCATCATTGCTTTCACCGAAAATACCAATTCTCTTATTTTTCCGGCTGTATCCATAATTGCTTTTCTAAGCCTGCCAAATTCATTGCGCGCTGTCTTTTCTTCCTTAAGTACCAGATTTCCCTGAGACACTTCATCCAAACCTGAAATACTTTTTTTAATATTGACTGCCATCACCCTGACAATCAGTGTGCTGATTACAAACGCAATCATCGCAGCAATTACAACCATTAATATTGTGATCATCCGAATACTGTCAGATTTCTGTGTAATATAGGATTTGGGCACCAGCACCGTCAGATATGCACCGCTCTGGCTGCTTTTTGCTATCATATAAAAATAATTTACGCCCTCACATCTGGTATATCCGGATATAAAATTTTCTTCGCTTTCATCTGCCTTTGCGAAAATATCCAGAGTACTTACATCAACTATATTATTCTTTCCAATTGCTCTTCCATCTTCCGTCACAAAAGTCATCTGACTTTCATCCCCAAAGTCCAGTTCCTCTAAAAGGCCGATTACATAATCGCTTTTTACATCAACAAAAACTGCTCCAAATCTGCTTCCTGAACTGAATTTACGACTGCAGAATAATATGTAGTCCTCCGTAGAGGTGCCTGTCTTACTATCCATATACTTATGTTCGCTTCCCCAATGAGGGTAATTATCCTCAAAATATTCATCTTCTCCTGAAGCAATCATCTCATCAATAAAGCTGTCTAATTCGCTGGTGCCGCTTATTGTCTTTGTGGTAATAAACGCTTCATCTGCCATAGGAAGTATATGAATCTCCGAGACCACATCATTTAATCCCTGCTTCACTAAAATTGTATTATTTATATTTGTCTTTGCCTGGCTTTTCTGTGAAGTGTTATTATCATATCCCCCAAGAGAATATCCTGTCACTGTATTATCCCCTGCCAGCTCCATTGCAATTATTTTTACAGAAGCCAATCCCTGATCCAGACTGCTTATAGTCATCTCCACGGCATTTCTCGCAGATTCCTCATAATTTTCCACAAGTCCTGCCGATGCATTCCGGTAAGATACAATTCCTACTACAATAATAAAAATTACAGGAAGCAAAAAACCAATATAAAGCTGGGTGCGGATACTAATCCCACCCTTCTGATCTGCACTATTCTTTCCTTTCACTTTTACTATTTTCGCTGTTTTTTCTTTTCCCATACTAACCCCTTTTTCTTTCACCTCTTTTTGCTTGCAACAAAAAGAACCCCTTTGCAAATTGGCAACTGATTTTCTATTCTCAGTTTATCAACTTACAAAAGGGTTCACAATGGACCTGTTTTTAGTATAGGTGTCTTTTTTTTATAAATTGTCAAAAGTCTCCCGAATTGCTTTAATAAATTCCAAGCTGTTTAAAATCACCGGATTTTCACATGTGGAAATAAGGGACAGGCTCTTGGTCATTTTTCCATCTTCTACTGTCTTAATACATGCTTTTTCAAGCTTATCCGCAAAATCCATTAATTCTTTTATTCCATCCAGCTCGCCACGCTTGCGCAACGCTCCTGTCCATGCAAAAATAGTTGCAATGGAATTGGTAGAGGTTTCTTCTCCTTTTAAATGCTTGTAATAGTGGCGCTGCACAGTTCCATGTGCCGCTTCATACTCATAAACTCCGCTTGGAGAAACCAGTACGGATGTCATCATGGACAAATCTCCGTAGGCAGTTGCCACCATATCGGACATTACATCACCATCATAGTTTTTACATGCCCAGATAAATCCACCCTCTGAACGAATCACCCGTGCAACTGCATCATCAATCAGGGTATAGAAATATTCAATTCCAAGCGTTTCAAATTTTTCCTTATACTCTGCATCATATATTTCCTGAAAAATATCTTTAAAAGTATGATCATATTTTTTGGATATGGTATCCTTGGTTGCAAACCACAAATCCTGTTTTGTATCAATGGCATAGCCAAAGCATGCCCTTGCAAAGCTGGAAATAGATTCTCTGGTGTTATGGATTCCCTGAATAATCCCGGCACCATCAAAGGTATGTATCAATTCTCTTGTTTCCGTTCCATCCTCTGCTGTAAATACCAATTCCGCTTTTCCCCTGCCAGGAATTTTTATTTCTGCATTCTTATATACATCCCCATAAGCATGACGTGCAATGGTAATAGGTTTCGTCCAGTTCTTTACATAAGGCACAATTCCCTTAATTAAAATTGGGGAGCGAAATACCGTTCCATCCAAAATAGCCCTGATGGTGCCATTAGGACTCTTCCACATTTCCTTTAAATTATATTCCGTCATTCTGGCAGCATTAGGGGTGATAGTTGCACATTTTACCGCTACGCCATACTTTTTAGTAGCCTGCGCACTGTCAATGGTTACCTGATCATTGGTTTCATTCCGGTACTCAAGCCCTAAATCATAATATTCCGTTTTCAGATCAATGTAAGGCAGTAACAGCTCGTCCTTGATCATCTGCCAGAGAATTCTGGTCATTTCATCCCCGTCCATCTCTACAAGGGGTGTGGTCATTTTAATTTTTTCCATGTTTTACCCATGCCTTTCCTTTTAAATATTGTTTATCATCATAATGCATTCCTGCACTCTATCTTAATCATATAAACCGCTCTTAACTATATTATCATATGCATTGGTCATATGCAAAGTGGCAAGCTGTTCTGCTTCATCCGCATTTCCTGCCTTAATTGCTTCCATGATTCTACGGTGTTCCTCATTTGATGCCATCCCTCTTTCCATTGTAGAAAGTGTTTTTTTGCGAATCCTGATTACATACTGATGAAAGTCCTGCAGCAGGTTCTGCAGCATTTTGGAATCGCAGGCTTCATAAAGAATATGGTGAAACCTGTTATCAAGCTCTGCCATCTGCTCCATATGGCCTTTTGAAGCATGAAAGCTTGCAAGATATATATTTTCCTCTATTTCTTCCAACTGTTCCTTCGTGATATGCTCTGTTGCCAGACGGGCGCACATTCCCTCCAAAGAAGAACGTATCATATAAATATCCTTTACATCTTTTGAGGTGATTCCTGTTACATATGCGCCTTTATTAGGCACGATTTGAATTAATCCCTCCAGCTCAAGCTGACGGAAGGCTTCTCTGACCGGCGTCCGGCTCACTCCTAATTCTTCCCCAATGGCTGCCTCTTTTAGTTCCTCATGCTCCTTGTATTTTCCATTCAGAATATCCTCTCTCAGTTTATGAAATACTCTGCCCCGCAGTGAATACTTGTCCGTCACTTCCTGCTTTACATCATACTTATTCATGTCTGTTTCTTTACCTTCCTCCATCTTACCCTATGGTCATGTTAATTTTTTTACAAACCATTGCAATTTGTTCAATCAGTTCTTCGTCCGTCATTACAGTTACGCGCCCTTCCTCGTACTGCTTGTCCACCCATTTTTTAATTTCTGCAACCAAGGGGCTTGACTTATCAAGCTGCTTGTCACTTCCTAATCTAAAATAAGTATTTATCCAATGGGCAATGCCTGCCAAACCGGATGTATTGGATACTGCACATAAAACCGGCCTGTTTAAAAACTTTTCCGTATCAAATATATTATAAATCTCCTCGTTTTTCAATAATCCGTCTGCATGAATTCCCGCTCTTGTCACATTAAAATTCTTGCCTGCAAAAGGTGTTCTGTCAGGAATATGATATCTGATTTCTTTTTCATAGTATTCTGCCAGCTCCGTGATCACCGTAGTGTCCATTCCATTTAAATCGCCTTTTAGCTGGGCATACTCAAATACCATTGCCTCTAAAGGCGTATTACCTGTTCTTTCTCCTATGCCAAACAAAGAAGTGTTGACGCCGGAACACCCATAAAGCCATGCTGTGGTGGAATTAACTACAGCCTTATAAAAATCATTATGTCCATGCCATTCAATTAACTCATGAGGCACGCCTGCATGGGTATGCAGCGCATAAATGATTCCCTGAACGCTTCTTGGTATTACTGCACCGGGATAATTCACTCCATATCCCATTGTATCACAAGCGCGAACCTTAATGGGAATCTGATATTCCTCCATCAACTTCATTAATTCAAGACAAAAAGGCACCACATATCCGTAAATATCTGCCCGTGTAATATCCTCCAAATGACACCTGACACTGATTCCCTCATCCAGACACTGCTTTACAACACTTAAATAATGTTCCATCGCCTGTCTTCTGGTCATTTTTAATTTCAGAAAAATATGATAGTCAGAACAGCTGACTAAAATTCCAGTTTCCTTCATGCCGATTTCCTTAACCAGTTTAAAGTCTTCCCTGCTGGCACGGATCCAGCTTGTCACTTCCGGAAATTGATATCCCCTTTCCATACACTTATAAACAGCATCCCTGTCCTTTTTACTGTAAAGGAAAAATTCACTGGCACGGATCATGCCATTTTGACCGCCCAGTTTATGAAGGTAATCATAAATCCTGACAATCTGCTCTGTAGTATAAGGAGCTCTGGACTGCTGTCCGTCACGAAATGTAGTATCGGTGATCCAGATATTTTTCGGCATATTGTGAGGCACAATCCTGTCATTAAAAGGAATCTTAGGCACCTCGGAATAGGGAAACATATTCCGGAATACATTTGGCTTTTCCACATCATCCAGAATATACATATGCTCTTCTATTTCAAGTAGATTGTTCTTTGTATTCAGTGACACCGGTCTATCTAAAAACAAATCATTGTCTGCCATTACAGTTTCCTCCTAAATGTAGATTTTTTAGCATTTGTAACATGTATAATTGTATACAATTGAACATCTTATGTCAATCTTTTATTGCAGCAGTCTGTTAATCTGGATCATTCCCCAGCCCTGTTTATTCCAGGGATCATTTAAATCTTTTGCTGTGTAAAGCAGCTTTTGCTTCGCCTGCTCATTAGAATAAAAAGGATACTTTTGAAGGAGAAGCGCCAGACCGCCAGAAACCACAGGTGTAGCCATAGACGTTCCACTTTTGGCAATATATCCGTCTCTATAAAACCGTCCTGCTTTTCTTATTCTTGCATTACAGGAAACAATATCTGTGCCTGGTGCAACAATATCCGGCTTTTTTAACGCATAGGGGCTTGGCCCCCGTCCGGAATAATTTTCACATAATTGCTTTCGATTGCCAAAATAACCACCCTCATGGCATCCCACGGTAATTACTTCTCTTCGTGCACCTAAAGGAGAGATTGTCATTGCATCAGGCCCCATATTTCCAGCTGCACATACAACAATAAGCCCACTCTTCCACGCCTCATCCACCAGCATCAAAAGATGATTCATACGTTCTTTTTCCGCATTCTCTCCCATGCCTATGGAAATATTTAAGATACGAATATCATACTCTCTTTGATGATCCAGCACCCAGATAATTCCCTGAGCCATATTTTCTATCACTCCATCCCCATTTTCATCCAGCACCTTTCCAACTACCAGTCTGCTGCCCGGTGCTATTCCTCTGTACTTTCCTAATGAAACACAGCCGCTGCCGCACAGGCAGCCTGCTACATGGGTTCCATGGCCGCTGTCATCATATAACCTCTTTTTTCCATGTACAAAATCCTTAAATGCAATAATTCTATTATCAAAATCAGGATGAAATGCCACTCCTGTATCTAACATTGCTACAGTAATTCCCTTGCCATTATAGAAAGAAATTACCTCATCGCTGCATCCTACTTGCTGTCTTACCCGAAGCATAAAAAGACTCCCGGCTTTTTAATTTATGATATGCCAGGAGTCTTTAACAGTTCTACCTAAAAGCTATTTAATTTTTCTTCCACGCTTTCCCTGATAGAAGAAAAGCGCTATTGCACCAGCACAAAGCCCCAATGCAAGGAACCATTTGGGATGAATAAAATCTCCGGTATCCGGTGTGTCATCTTTATTTCCTGATAATCTTGTAATTACAGCCTGACCGTTTGTCACCACAGCCTGACCGTTAACGCCTGAATAGCTATAAATGCCAAGAGGTGAAAAATGGCTGGTAGTAAACTGAACATATACCTCATTTTCCAATTCTATAATTCGGTGTTCCAAGGCTTCTAACTGTCCATCCTGGTCTAAAGTCACTACATGCAGATTGTCTGCCCCTGTATCTGCCGGCAGCTTAAAACGGACTGTAATATACTGTCTGCCCAATTTAGTGATTGGAACGGTTCCCGAATCATCATAAAGGGACATATCATATGCCTTAAGTCCTGCCGGAGTCCTTCCTCCATACAGTTCTCCATAAGCTGCTGAAATTCTCTCTGCCGCACTTTCAGAATCTGTGATCTTAAGCACATAAACATCACTGTTTCCTGCAATGGCCGCCATAGCATTATCCGTATCTTTTATATTGCTGCTATCTAAATCAAGAATTACTCCGCTTCCTTCCTCTTTCAAAACACCACTCCGGTAATCTGCTGTCTGGGTACCGGACTGGGTTACAATAATTCCATTATAGCCATAAGTTCCTTCTTCTAATACTGTTCCTTCAAAGTCACTGACATCATCAGGAATAATTGCATTTCTAATATTGCTAAATGCATAGGTACGATAGGTCTGATTGGCAAGGCGCATTGCACTGCTTTCCATAGAAAGCCGGGGCAGTGTACTTCCCTCAAACACAACCGTATCTGTTCCGTTAACCAGCGCATAGGCCCCTAATCCAACTTCCTGCATGGAAGCCGGAATCACCACCTGAGATAACGGGCAGTTCATAAAAGCGCGGTCTTTTACTTTAACTAAACTTCTTCCGCCATTTACTGTCTTTAAATTCCGGCAGTTCATAAAAGCCTCTTCACAAATTATTTCCACAGTATCCGGAATATTGACAGCTATGATTCCCATATGCTCTTTAAATACACCAGGACCAATCTGCTTCACTCCATCCGGAATATTAATTACGCTGTCATTTCCTGCATAAGCAATCAGTATTCCATCCCCGGCAATCAAATAAGGGTATGTGGCTGTCTTCATATCAGTAACCCAGGGCGTTTGGTCAAAAGCATACAAATCTATTTCTGTTACGGAGTCAGGCAGGATCACTTCACTTAATTTATCACAGTGATAAAAAGCTCCATATCCTATTTTCGTAACGCCTTCGGGAATTGTAACTGAGGTAAGTCCTGACCTTGCAAAAGCAAATTCGCCAATTTCAGTAATTCCTTCGTCTATGGTATACTCAGAAAGTTCACTATTTTGATAAAAGGCCTGGGATGCAATCTTTGTACCGCCTACAACTGTATATTTGGGAAAATCCTTTCCTTTCTGCGCATTATCTGCCAACAGACTTCCGAAATTTTCGCCCTCACTCATCTGGCTGATATTACTTTGTTCTGTTTCGGCTGCTCCATTTCCAATATTAGATAAATCTATTCTTCCGGTCTGCTGACCACCGCTTAAAACACTGGATTGTCTGTTATCAATGAAAACTACCGCTCTGCCGGAGACAATACTGGATTCACCCAATAAAGTTTTGTTATTGATAATCTCTGTCTCTGTCACAAGCCCCGGAGAAGGAGTTGCTTCCTGTCCTGCATTTGTATTTAAATCTGTATCAGGTGTTGGCGTCGTGTCTGCACCGGCATCTGGCTGCATCGTATTATCGGTATCCGCATCACCGGTTCCCGCTTCATTGGAAATTTTATCTGCATCTACCACCTCTGCATCCTGGACATCCTCATATTCAACTTCCTCTACCTCGGATTTCTGTAATGCTGCCGCAAATTCCGCGCCATAAGTACCCGGCGTAGCTGTAAAGTTTACATTTGGACACCCATCAAATGCGGTACTGTTTATTACTGCCATAGAATCAGGCAGGATCACACTGGAAAGATTCACGCAATCCTCAAAAGCTTTCGCTCCAATTCCCCTTACTGTCAGTGGAATATCCACTTCCTTTAAATTAATACAGTTAGAAAAAGCATAGGCGCTGACTTCATTTAAGCCACTGCCCAGTGTCACCTTTTCCAGATAAGGATTCCCCCAAAATGCGTATCCTGCAATTTCTGTAACTGTTCCGGGCAGCGTATACGCTCCCCGCTCGCAAGCCGGCATAAGAGCATAAACTTTGGTCTGCTCACTGTCATATAAAACACCATTTGAATACATTAAAAATGTATTTCCCGCTGAAACAGACAAATCGGCCAACTGACTGCATCCTGCAAAAACGCCATTTCCTACTTTCCTAACCTGTGTGCCTAATGACACATTAGCCAGCTCTTTGTTATTGCTGAAAGCAGCAGTCCCAATTTCCTCTACACTGTCTCCAACTGCAATCGTGCGCAGGCTGTCACAATCTGCAAATGCCCGATAGCCGATGGATTTCACTTTCCCGCCTATGTTGACTTTAATTATATTGTCGTTGCCTGCAAAGGCTTCCTCCCCGATTTCTCTGACATCATCAGGAATAGACACGACTTCCGACGTGCCTGAATACTTCATTAATTTATTTCCATCCATCTGAAAATCAGATGCAGACGCTACCGCTTCCACATCTGATACAGGTACCTGGGTAACCGCTACTGCTGTAAGCAGCAGCAGCGTTCCCAAAGTTTTTGCAATTTTCTTATTCATAGGAACTCCTATGCTGTTTTTGATTTAACTACTACCTTGTCACGTTTAAAGAATAATACCAGTGAAATACATGCCATTCCAAGTGCAAGGAACCACTTCGGGTGAATAGGATCACCTGTCTTAGGCGTAGTATCAATGGTTGCCTCTGTCAGGTTTGCAGTATCCACATAAATGACATATGGTGAAAAATGAGTAGCTGTAAAGTTCACACATGGAACACCGCCTACTGTGGTAAATCTTGCATTCAAATCCTCCAGCGCTCCGTTAGAAATCGCTGCCACTTTATTGTTTCCTGCATACTGCACCAGATCATCCGGCAGTGGAAGCGTTAAGTTAACCGTAATGCCTGTGGTATCTGCAATTCTGGTACGTCCGGTGGAATCATATAAACTGATGTCCATAGGAAGGTATTTAATTCTGCTGATATCTCCATACCTTGCCTGTAATGCTGCAACTACAGCATCTGTTGCCGATTGATCCTCCGTAACCTTAACAATAAAGTTATCTGTTGCTCCGCTTACCGTAGCCCCTGCATAATTGGTATTGGAAATACCCGGTTTAGTCACTTCTACCGTAGTTCCATTATTACTTGTGGTTCCACTTCCGCCAGAGCTGCCTCCTGTTCCGGCTCCACCGCCGCCCCCATTATTATTAGTTGATGTACCGCTTCCGGTCTTATAAGTAGCGGTAATTGCTACGTTAGCCGCCGGCATGGTAAAGGTTGCCGATGTAGCATTCGGATTAGAAAATCCAACGCCTGCTGTTGACGAAGTCCAACGGTCAAAGGCCTGCCCTTCACCCATATAGTAAGCATTTACTGCTACAATTTCACCAGCCGCATATTTTCCACTACCGCTTCCTCCTGATACGGATACAGTATACTTGGTTACTTCCGGTGAAGCTGAAGGTGATGGCGAAGTTGAACTGGTTGGTTTAGGTGATCTTGTTGCGTTTGGATCAGATGAGCCTCCTGGATTACTACTACCACCTGGGTTGCCACTGCCGCCAGGATTACCTCCCGGATTATTTCCGCCACTGCCAGGCGCCCACTGTGCATAAACAGATGTATCCTGCTTGACACCTGTTTCAGAAGAAGCCGGTGCCCACAGCCATTTCACAAACGTATACCCCTCTCTTGTAGGCGGAATCGGCCCTCTGATGATTTCGCCATTGCTGGCATAAGTTTCCCACCAAGGCTCTTCATTTTCTTTTTCATTCAGGTAGAATGAAACTTTAAATCTGCTGGCGTCTCCTGATGCATCTACATATTTAGCCACAATCGTTGTGTTCGCCTGTATATCATAATGTGGTTTATCCCAACCTGTAAATAGATATCCGGGATGTTCAGGTGGATCAGGTAAGGTTGCGCTTCCGCCTGCACTGACTGTTTCCCTTTTAAGTTCCTTACCATCAAATCCATCTAAAAAGATTACCGTATACTGAGGGGAACCATATGTTGCCAAAACATCCAAATCGCTCCTTACATTAGTAAACGGTTTATCCCATCCAATAAACATAAGCTTTTCATTATTACACTTAAGCCCTTCTGTACTTGGCTCCTCTGCATCTTCACCTGCTCTTATTGTCTGGGTAGAAAGCAGTTCCAGATTGGTAGAAGCAGGATAATCCGGTGTATTATAAAATTTTACTGTAAATTCTTCAAATACTTCTTCGTCGCTTACTGTAATATACTCATAATCCTCTGCATAGGTTGCTGCATTAGAAGGAATAGAACATTGGAAAATAACTTCCCGGTCTCCTTTAATAGTCGGATCTCCTTTTAATGGCTGAAACGCATCCTTCGTCATGGTAATAGGATTACTATTCTTATAATATACAATAAATCGTTTCGTAGCATTATCTTTAAATGCATCTGCATCAATTCTTGACAAGGACTTCGGCAGGACAATGCTGTTTAGTTCCATTTCCTTAAAACTGCCTTCAGAAATTGTCCCTATTGATGTTTTAGATAAATCCACCTGCGCAACACCCTTGCATTCCGCAAAAGCTTCTTTCTTAATGGCTGTTACACCCTGCAGTTCATCCGGTCCTACCGTATATAAACCTGAACCACCAGTTTTTCCTCTGCTTTCCAGACACTCAACAATTTCTTTTCCGCCGTTTACATTCCGATATAAAATACCACTGTTGTAAGTAAAGTTTCCAGGCGTAAAGCAATTTATATTGTTTAATGCCGTACAACCTTTAAAAGGACGCATACCTGTATCTTCAAGCTTAGATCCTATGGTTGCTTCGGTTAATGCTGTACAGCCTTCAAAAGCATAATCGTTTACCATCCGGCTTCCAATGATTGCAGCAGACCTTAAACCAATACATCCCTTAAATGTATAAGAATCCAATTCTCCAACACCATTAATGGTTATAGAACGAATTGATTTATCGGCACCTAATAAAGCTCCAATAGGTTGACCTTGGTCATTAACTCCTCCTTCTCCTACTTCAATCCCATCCTCATTTACACCTGAAAACAATCCCGGCCAAATACTATCCACATTTTCAGGAATTGTAATATCTAACGTGGCAGCCAGAAAAGCCTGTTCATTAGGCGTCAAATCCTGTTCTCCAGCATTTAATCCTCCGCTATTATATCTTATAACCCTGTCAATCATATCCACATATTCTTTTTTCTCATCAGTTGAAGCATACTTTAAATATGGAAGGGCATCTACCCATGCACTTATATTCGTTTTGAACCTGTCGTACCTTGGATATCCTACAAGCTGTGCTTCACCAGTCTGCGTAGCTGGATCAGAATAATATTTCACCTCAAGGTTCGTTGGCCATCCACTATGACATGTAATCCAAATGTCTTCTGAATTGATATGACTTATTTTGCTTCCATCAGTACCACTCATTGCAAACTTAAAGGTTTCTGTATCACTGCCATCTTCTTTTAACATAACTCCCACAAAATATAAATATGGCTTTTCTGCAGTAGTTGTTGGATATAATCCAGTTCTATGTGCACATGTTGACTGCACTTCCTGCGTTTTGAATGCATTTTCCTTAATAGTTTTTATTGTTGACGCATCCGTAAATATAACAGTTCTAAGTGCATGGCACCCTTTAAATGCATTCGTTCCAATTTCAGTTACAGATGCGGGAATAGTTACCTGTTTTAAGCTGCAAATATCGTTAAAACTTCCTGCCTCAATGGATGCAATCCCAAAAGTTCCTATTTTTTCAGGAATCGTAATAATATCCGGCTCACTCGTCCCTCCACCAGCTGTCGCATCACGTTCAAGAATACCGAATTCTTCCAGCTTGCCAATATTATCTTCTCCCCCTCTGACCTTATAAAACACCTTGGCATAATTACCAGTCACGCCACCTACGTTCTCAACATCAGCATCGTGCTCATAAACAACTCTTTCATACAGCTGCTCATTAGGATATTTATATGTTATTGCATTATTATTAGCAATGTTATGAATCTCTGACCTGCTTGGACCTTCAAAATAAAATTCTTCCGGAACCGTTTTTCTAAATTGTTCCCATGTATTATCTTTACATTGAGGATAGTCAGCTTGGCTTTGATTATGAAAAGAATCAAATTTAATTCTGGAACCTGAATCTGTATCTGGTAATATCACCCGTTGTAATGATGTACACCCTTGGAACATATCAATTTCCAATGCCTCAGTTTCAAAATATCCATTTGGGAACTCTACTTCAGGCAACGCTATGCAGCCCCTGAAAAGATGATTTCCCAACCATTTTAATGGAACAGATCCCAAACGATCTTGTGCCCCATTATCATCATAAAGTAAAAAATCCACTTTATCTAACTGTGTACAACCTTCAAAAGCACAATCCCCCAAATGAGATAATGTTTTAGATGGTAATTTAAAACTGGTTAATGATGTACAATTATAAAATGCACCTTTCCCTATCGCATCCGCAGTAGGCATGACAACTTCACGTAATTGCCTGCATTCTGCAAATGCACCATTTCCAACTGTTTTTAATCCTGTTTTGAATACAATTTTACTTAATTGCGGGCAATTATAAAAAGTATAATCACTTATTCCCTCTAAATTTGCCTCTATATTTACAGTGGTAATATAATTTTTATTAGCAAAAACTCCATCCCCAGTACCTGATCTGAAACCAGTCAGCTTCCAGCCTGTTCCTTTAGGTCCAATTGTTTCAGCTCCTATATATTTAACTGTAGCTCTTATCCCCCAATGTGACTGATCTTCTCCTGCTTCCAGCCACTGTGTATAATCGTCTTTATTCGCCCCGTCTTTAGGATGATAATATAATTCATTTTCAGGTTTTGAACCCCAATTTTGCCTTTGGTTATAATAACACGGATAAATTCTCTCACCCAGCATTGGTTCACAAGTTGCCCTTGCTTCAACAGTTTCATAAACAGGTTTTCCATCCTTATCCACCACTAGATTGCCATTTTCATCTTTTTTTTGTCTTGTTTGCTCATATAGAATATAAAATCCTTTATCATCTTGCCGAATATCAGTAATTTTTTCAATATTCTCAATATCTATCCCATTAGGGCTACGATCTGTTGTACGATAATATGGACGCCCCGTACTTTCTTCAACTAATGGCTGATCACGTAATTTATACCCCATCAACTCATCATTGGCACTCACTAAGCAATAATATTCCACACCCTGATAGTTTTCTGAATAACTCCGATATGCTTCAAGTGTTGCTGGTATTGTCACTTCTGGATTATTTCCAAGATCATTATAATCTAAAATAACTGCCCCTGTTCCACCACGAATGTATGCAAACTTGAACAAACCATCCCCAGAAGTATAAATAACCTGATTCTTCGTATCTCCTGTAGCCTCTGCCACGTAAGGCACTACGCTAGAGTATCCTTGTTCCGCTGATTGAACTTCCCCTTGTGTAGAAGTAACTGCAACTTTAATTTTTTCCGTAACATTGGGGGCTGCTCCTAAATCCTGCACAGGAATCGCCGCCACCGTAATAGCAGAAGCCATAAACAACGCGCCAATCGTTTTTCTGATCTGTCTGCGTAACTTTCTGTTTTTCTTTTTTACACCCTTTTTCATTGTAATACTCCTTTTAGGTTACTTAATTCTTTTTGCTACTACCACAAATCTTCCGTCTGTCTGCGAATTATCACAGGTTGACAGTGTGAGAAGACTGTCTCCATAGCTTGCAGTCACTTCTGTGTCATACAGACTCATGGCTGCCATTTCCTTCATATAAGAATCAAATTCCTCTTCTGAATTTGCATTAATAAACTGGTAATATTTAAAAACCAGATCATCTTCATTATACACCTGTGAACGGAACACGTACATTACCTGATATGTTGCCTTTTCATAAATACTGTCAAACTGTATCAATGAATGGGACTTTCCATAGGATTCCTTTGCATACTGCTGTAAATTGCCAAACATATTCCCGGACTTCATGTGATGCCCGTATATGATCAGGTTAGTGGATCTGGGATAAATATTACAGTCACAGTCCAAAAACAGACTGCCATTGTTATCACGCTCCTGATTAAAATTATGATCCAGATAATATTCATTGTCATCTGTCTGCATTACAGGGTAATCTATATTTGTATCGTCAATTTTAAGCCATCCGATTAGCTTTTTATTCTTTTCATACAAAGTTTTGTATTCATCAAGCACATCAGGCAGTTGAATTGCTTCTTTATGTATGGAAAAAGGATTCTTTTCCTGATTGCTGACAAGAGCATCACTTCCCTTTAATTCCGCCAGCTGGTCATAACTCATGCTTGTTTTTGCACTGTTAAAATAATAAATTCCAAAATATGCAAAGCTTGCAGCCGCAATAATCGAAGCACACATTACGATTATTTTCCGGTTTCTTTCTCTTTTATACAATTCCAGCAATACCTGCGTCTGCATATTTTTGTCAAGATTTTGCAGACTGACATTTTTATCTGTCTTCCCGGCTGTATCCTTATTTTTCTTTTTTGCAGACAATTTATTTGCTGTTTTATTTGACTTTTTAGCTGATGCAGTCTTTTTCTTTTTTTTCTTTCCTTTTAACGCATCACCAGCATTCTCTGCTGTAATACCCTGTTTTTTTAATTCTTCAATTTTTTCATAAATTTCATCATCAAAATCATTCCCCAGCGCCGACTCAAAACGGTAAGCACCGCTTTGCATTTCTCCAAAGAGCTGATATAGCTGTTTAGGATTATTTAGATCTATCTTCGCTTTGATGCTTTTGATCTTCTTTTCATCTCTTAATGCGGCCTCATAATCCGCGCGGGTGCGGAAACGCCTGCCGCCAACCGTCAGGTCATCTGCCGACATGACACACTTCTCCTTTATCGCATATATAATTTATTTTACTACATCTCGAAATTAATTCAAGTATTTTGTCAACATATTGTGCAGGTTTTCTCACTGCAAGTCACAGAATCCCAATAAAATACAATACCAGAGCCTGTTTGGAATATAATTACAGGCTCCGGCATTTTAACCATATGGCATTCGTATGTAATATTTAGTGCATATTTATCATTTCCAGTACTTCTCAAGGTATTCGTCAGCTTTCTCTTCTGCTAAATCAAACTTTTCCATTATTTGATTCCTTGTATCTTCCTTAGAAATATGAAATTTTTTGCAGGTTTCTATAAGTGCCTCTATTCCCTGTTTTTTCCCCTGCTCTAATCCACGCTCCATCCCCTGTTCTATCCCCTTCTGAATACCAATATCAAGAATGTCCATCTTCACTGCCTCCCATTCTTCCGATTCCTTCACCTGTGTTACTATTTTGTCCAAATCCAGCAATCGTTTATCCCTTACCTGAATTTCCGGATTGTTAATGTCAGTGCTTTTCATATATTGTAACAGACTTATCAGTTCTTTTGAACCGTTTTTACTGGTCATGTTCAGAAAAATTTTAGTGGTTCCGTCTTCCAGCTTAAGTCCTTCCACCTCTTCGCACTGCTCTGTAAATGTGTATTTTGCCAGATCTTTCTTAAATATATCATCCTGTGTGATAAATATAATCGTGGTGGACGGAAGATATTTGTATCTGGTTTTCTTTCCAGATTTCAATATGGGGCTGTCCATAAGTCCCTGATAAAATCTTGACCTTTTAGGAAGAGAATCCTGATCCGCACGATTCTGCATTTCCATATCAAACGCTCTCTCATCCTCCGATAAGGCCCATGCATCCAGACGGATGGCTCGCCTGCCGGACTTATTTAAAATCACCTGTTCCACTTTCACTTCTTTTAGCCGAATATCCGGTTCTTCCAGAATAATGCTTAAGGTGTTCTGGTAAGCCTCCTTATGCTTCATCACTGTCAGGAAAAGGGCAAAATCACTTAAGTTTGCCGCTACATCATTGGTTTCTAAATTGTTCATACACGTTCCTTTCCGCAAGAAGTGTATGCTGCTTCTTCTCTTTCACACCAGCCTTCCTGCCCTTGCTTTTTAATTGTAATTTGTGATTTCAAGCAGAAACTGCCGGATGTGCGATACGCACGATTTCATAGAAAAAATTTTTATAAAAATGAAAATTTCGTAGGAATATTGAAAATTCCTGCTATGTCTAAATCATATTATCTCTCTATAATTTTGTCAATATTTTTACTAAAAATTAATAATTAAAATTTTGTTTTAATATTTTTCTTTTTAAGAAACACATACAAGCCATACCACATATGATAAACCATAAAACAAAAAAATTTTGGAGGCAAATAAATATGAGTGATTTAACAGCTACTGGATGTGGATGCGGATCAAGCGTTAATAATGGAAATAATGGATGCTGCTCTATTATCTGGATTCTCCTTTTACTGTCCTGCTGTGGCGGATGTGGCGGTAACGGCGGCTTCTTTAACGGCGGCGACAATAACTGTGGTTGTGACATTATCTGGATCATTCTCTTACTGTCCTGCTGTGGCGGCGGTAATGGATTTGGATTCGGATGCGGATGTGGATGCTAATTACAGCCAGCAATTCTTTTCATCATGTCTGAGGAGTAGGCTCTGAAAAGAGCCTACTTTTCTGCATACCACGGAATTTTGAAACATAAAATATTGAAACAGGTGGGAAGGAGAAGTTATGGATTCAAATGAGCGCAGTAAGGTAATTGCATTTGATACTCTCTTTTGCACCAATCATATACAGATGCTTAAAATCATACTATCTTATATGGATAACAAGACGCAAAAGTCAATGGCTGTCTACATTAAATTTCTGGAATTAAATTACACGATAGAATTTTTAAAAAAGCATCCTTATTCCCTCTGTGGATGTATGGAAAAAGAATCTTCTCCCGATATTTTTAAAATGTGCTCCGAACTGCTTCCCTACTGCACGGAAAACGAAAAAAAGCAAATAGAACAGATTCGAAGCATTTTTCAGGGAATGGAAATGTACAAGGAAATGTCAAAGACTATGGATTTAATGAAGGATTTTATGCCTGACATAAGCGAATTTACAAATTTTGTTCCTGATATAAATACTTTTGCAGCCTCAATGCAAAATTCTTCCTCAGAAGATACCGCAGACCATTCCGACACAGAGGCTGCTTCTTCTGAGTCAGGCGCCACCTTGCAGCCAGAATCGGAGCATTCTTCCAATTCTGCCGGCAGCTTTGACATGATGAACCTGCTAATGAATATGCTCTCCCCTGAGCAAAAACAAATGTATGAAATGTTTGGAGGTAATCACCATGCAGAATGATTGGATGAAAGACGAGTCTTTAAAAAATATTGATCCTTATAAACTTGAATTTCTCCAGGCGTTGATGTTTGAAAGCAGCAATTTGAAAAAAGAGCAGATGCTCCCTTTTTTAATGGCTGTTATGAAACGCGGACAGGAAAAAAGAGTTTCCTTCTCCGATAATGAAATAGATACCATCGTATCGGTGCTCCGCAAACATGCCTCGCCAGATGAAATTGGAAAAATTGAAAAAATTATGGCTATGCGTTCCAAAAAATAGTGTCCCGGAAAACAGTCATTGCTAAAAAATCCCACCTCCTGCAGCAATTCAATATATTTTTCACGCTTCAGGTAGTGGGATTTTTACTTATTTTATAACAATATTAACAATTCTGCCAGGAACATAAATTTCTTTTACAATATTTCCCGTCAATTTCTCAGCAATGGTTTCCTTTGCCTTTGCAATCACTGTATCCTTTGCCTCATCTCTTGAAATCTTTAAGGTAGCTCTTGTCTTTCCGTTAATCTGAACAGCAATTTCTATAGTTGCTTCAATCGTCTTATCCTCATCAAATTCAGGCCATGCTGTCTGATAAATATATCCTTCATACCCTGCTGCCTGCCAGATTTCTTCTGTAATGTGCGGGGCTACCGGATTGAGCAGCGTAAGAAGTGTCTTAAACTCACCTTTAGTCACTGCATTTTTTCTATAAAAGTCATTGATCAATGACATCATTGCTGCAATTGCTGTATTATATTTCAAATTTTCAAAATCATTGCTTACTTTTTTGATTGTCTGGTGCATAGTCACTTCCAGGTCTTTGGAGTATTCATCACCTTCCACCAGAATATCCTGCAATTTCCATACCCGTTCAAGGAACCTGCGGCAGCCTTTTACGCCATCTTCACTCCATGCGGCGCTTAAATCAAATGCACCAATAAACATTTCATAGGTTCTTAAGGTATCTGCGCCATAATCCCTGACAATATCGTCAGGATTAACCACATTTCCTCTGGACTTACTCATCTTTTCGCCATTAGAACCCAAAATCATTCCATGAGAGGTTCTCTTAAGATACGGTTCCGGGCAGGGAACGATCTTTTCATCATACAAAAACCTGTGCCAGAAGCGGGAGTAAAGAAGATGTAGCGTGGTATGTTCCATTCCTCCGTTGTACCAGTCAACCGGCATCCAGTAATCCAATGCTTCCTTACTTGCCAGTTCCTTCTCATTCAAAGGATCTGTATATCTAAGGAAATACCATGAAGAACCTGCCCACTGAGGCATGGTATCTGTTTCTCTAAATGCAGGACCACCGCAACAGGGACAGACAGTTTTCACCCAGTCAGTGATATGAGCAAGGGGTGACTCTCCGTTATCTGTTGGCATATAACTTTCCACTTCCGGCAGTTCCAGAGGAAGCTCACTTTCGGGAAGTGCAGTATAGCCACACTTTTCACATTTTACAATAGGAATGGGCTCACCCCAGTAACGCTGTCTGGAAAACACCCAGTCCCGAAGTTTGAAGTTTGTTTTCTTATGCCCGATCCCCCTTTCAGTCAGGAATTCAACAATTTTTTCTTTTGCATCTGCAACGGAAAGGCCATTTAAAAATCCAGAGTTTACAAGAGTTCCAGTTGCTACATCAGTAAATACCGCTTCCTTTACATCAACAGGACTTCCTGCCACCACTTCAATAATAGGCATATTGAATTTCTTTGCAAATTCCCAGTCTCTCTCGTCATGGGCCGGTACCGCCATGATTGCACCGGTCCCATAGCTCATAAGTACATAATCAGATATCCATATAGGAATTTCTTCTTCATTTACCGGATTTACTGCTGTCAGTCCATCCAGCATTACACCGGTTTTATCCTTTGCAAGCTCCGTCCGTTCAAAATCTGACTTTCTAGATGCCAGTTCCCTATAGGAAACCACATCATCCCAGTTCTTTATATCTGCCTTATATTTATCAATGAAAGGGTGCTCCGGACTCATTACCATATAAGTTACACCAAATAAAGTATCCGGTCTTGTGGTGTAAACGGTAAGCTTGTCTTCCTTATTCTTTAAAACAAAGTCCACCTCTGCACCAGTAGATTTTCCAATCCAGTTTTTCTGTGAAACCTTAACCCGTTCCACATAATCCACACTGTCAAGCCCTTCCAAAAGCTTATCTGCGTAATCAGTAATCTTAAGCATCCACTGGCTTTTCACCTTGCGGACCACTTCGGAGCCACATCGCTCACAGACGCCATTTACCACTTCTTCATTGGCTAACCCCACTTTACAGGAAGTACACCAGTTAATAGGCATTTCCGCCTTGTAAGCCAGTCCAGCATTAAACAACTTTAAAAAGATCCACTGCGTCCATTTATAGTAACCAACATCCGTTGTATTAATTTCTCTATCCCAGTCAAAGGAATACCCAAGTGAGTGAAGCTGTCCCTTAAAACGCTCCACATTATTTTTTGTAACGATCTTTGGGTGGATATGATTTTTAATGGCATAATTTTCCGTAGGAAGCCCAAATGCATCCCACCCCATTGGATAAAGTACATTATACCCCTGCATTCTTCTTTTCCTTGCTACAATATCCAGCGCCGTATAAGGCCTTGGATGCCCTACATGCAGTCCCTGTCCTGAAGGATAAGGAAATTCTACCAGCGCATAATATTTGGGTTTTGAATAATCATCAGAAGTTTTGAATGCCTTTTCGTCATCCCATATCTTCTGCCATTTCGTTTCTACTTCTCTGTGATTATATGGTACTGCCATTGTTTACACTCCTCTCATTTTTCCGTAGCTGAACAGTTACAAGTTTACCTATATTATGGCAAAATGTCAAGAAAACCGCATCACTTAATCGACTTCACCTGATTAATTCCATATTCATTCAAATATTCAAAAACAACCTGGTCTCCAACCTGGTATTTCACAATCTGAATCAGCGACTTATCCTGCATATCAAGGTCAAAAATATCGTCACTGTTTTCCAGGCAAATGTAATAATGAGTATTGCCCTCTAAAACAATAGGCGAAATACTTTTTATTTGGCCGGTAATGCTCTTTAACTCTTCCGCCATACTGCTTACAATTCCATTGGTATTTAAAAGCTCCGTATAATTCTTTTCACATTCTTTTAAAGTATCACCGATCGCCACCCATTGATACTTCTGTACATTAACCATGGCATATTTTTTAACAAGGCCTGCGCTATCCTTAAGGGCCATAAAGTAAGTAGGTTCATCTGCGATATTAAGAAGCAGGGGGAATGTAGCCCGATATCCCAGATTCTGTACCTGCCCCTCTGCTGAAGACATGGCCGAATCCTCAATAGCACCTTCTACTTTGTAGTAACGCGTCTCCATTGTACGCTGATTCATCAGCACAAATCCTACATTAGACTGGTCACCGCTGACGCTGGTCACTCCGGTATATACCCATACGTCATCATCAAGGGCAATATAATTGTAGCCATTGGTAGACTGGAGACAGTCTTTCTGTCCCAACAGGGAGTTCCAGTACCCATGCTTTAATAGTCCTGAGTAATCATACAAGTCAATTAACAACTCTGCTGAGTAAACCTTGTCGATCCATGTAGGTACATCCTCCACCGCATAATCCGTACATTCCCCTGTCTGCGCATTACACAAAACCACTCTTCCAATAGTCTGGCCTCCAAACAGGCCAATATTAAATTTTTTCACAGGACATACCCAGTAAGGTGTTCCTTCATCATCAATTTCAAAAAAGATCTGCTCTGCAAATATATAAGTAGGGAATTTAAAACGTAAGTGCCTGTAAATATTTCTGTTAAAATATTCTCCCTTGGAATATTTAATCCCTTCCGTAAGCTTCACACACTCCGTATCCTGTGTAGTCATATCAATCAAAATATACGCAGGGATTCCATTCCCTTGATTGGTCAGCCATTTAATAGGGCTTGCATAAGTAAGCGGCGTCACCCGAACCGGCTTTCCCAAATAATTGATTTGGGAATAGTCACTGGTCACTTCAAACTGGGAAACCATATCCACCATGCTGCCCATTTTCCTGTTGCCTAAAATTGCAGCTGAATCTTTATCCAAAAGAGGAATCGTCTGATAATCCACTTCCTTTATATCATCCGTAAAGTTTCTTTCTTCAATGCTTAAAAGTTTTTGGTATTTCGCCGCATTAAAAAAAGGAGAAGATAACAGGTATCCAATACCATAAACAACACATAAAAGCAGCATGACACTCCCCAATATCTTAAACATAAGGCTGGTGTCCTTAATCCGAAACTGCATTTTACTGATACCTTCCACTGTACTCTCCGCATTTCCCTTAAAATGCTTCACCAATGAAAATAGCATTAAAATTCCAATCACCAGGAAAATCGCTCCCCAAGTTCCTGAAGAATGAATATTGATCGCAGGTATCGTCACGTAATAGTACACCCCAAATGCTGCCACAGCTGCCAATCCAATTAAAAAATTCCTGATAATTTTATTTTTCTTCATAAAGCTGCTCCTCATCTTTCAAATTCATATAGCATAGATTATACAATTTCTGCCAGTAAAATACAATAGGATGCTGTATACCCCCATATACAGCATCCTATTTCCTTCTTCTAAAAAGAACTTATTCTTTAATAAAACAGTTTTACTCGTCTGAACCTTCCGCAACCTTAGCCGCTCTTGCTGCAACTTCTTTCTCCTGTACATCACTGGGAGCCTGCTCATAGCGTGAAAATTCATACTGATATTCGCCCCGTCCGCCAGTCATGGATCGAAGGTCTGTGCAATATCCAAACAGGCTCATCATAGGAACATCTGCCTCAATAATCTGTTTGCCGCCAGGTGCCGGATTCATACCAAGTACTCTTCCTCTCCTTTTATTCAGATCTCCCATAACATCTCCTGTATAAGAATCGGGAACTGTCACTTTCATGGAAGCAATAGGCTCAAGTAAAACCGGATGCGCCTCCATAAATCCCTTCTTAAATGCCTGGATTGTTGCCATCTTAAATGCCATTTCAGAGGAATCCACCGGATGGTAAGAACCATCATAAAGAACCGCCTTAACTCCAACTACCGGATAAGCTGCCATAGGCCCTTTCAATACGGATTCCTGAATTCCCTTTTCAACTGCCGGGAAATAGTTTTTGGGAACCGCACCGCCTACTACGATCTGTTCAAACTTATAAGCTTCTTCCAAGTCGCCTGAGGGTTCAAATTTCATCTTAACATGGCCATACTGTCCATGTCCTCCTGACTGCTTCTTATATTTATATTCCACATCAGAAGTTTTCTTAATAGTTTCTCTAAAAGCTACCTTGGGCTCGGTCAGTTCAATTTCAACCTTATATTCATTTAAGAGCTTGCTGGCAATCACTTCAAGGTGCAGATCACCCATTCCATAAAGCAGCATCTGTTTATTCTCAGAATCATTTACATACTTCATTGTTAAGTCTTCATGAGAAATCTTCTGAAGCGCCTGAGAAATCTTGTCAACATCACCTTTGTTCTTAGGTTTATAACGCATATATGTATATGGTGTAGGCATTTCCCATTTTCCAAACTTAATGGTAGTTGCCTTGGTAGACAAGCTGTTTCCGGTTCTTGCAGCCGTTAACTTAGCTAAGGCACCAATATCCCCTGCATGAAGTTCCTTAACTTCAACAGGTTTATTTCCCTGAAGCACATACAGCTTTCCAATCTTTTCCTCTACTTCCTTATCCACGTTATAAATCACATCATCTGTCTTAAGTACACCGGAATTGACCTTAATCAGTGAATACTTTCCAATGAAAGGATCAACAATTGTTTTCCATATATAAGCAGATTTTGCCTTGGAGAAATCATAATCTGCATTATAAATTTCATTGGTCTTCATATTAATACCTGCAACCGTTCTGTTTTCAGGACTAGGAAAATATTTAATAATATCATCAAGCAGAGTATACATGCCCTGGCACAAAATATTTGATCCCATCGTCATAGGAACAATACTTCCATCACATACATTAGTTCTAAGAGCCGCTCTTATCTCAGCATCTGAGAAGGTTTCTCCTCCAAAGTAGCGCTCCATCATTTCCTCACTGGTTTCTGCCACTGCTTCCATTAAAGTTTCACGACAGATTTGGAGATTTGCCTTATTATATTCCGGAACTTCACATTCCACAACATCCTTCCCCTGCCATCTGTTTCCCGTCTCAGTAATTACATTAACATACCCCACAAACTTTTCATTTTCACGAATCGGCAGGTGGAAAGGCGCCATCTTTTTGCCAAACATCTGCGTCATATCTTCCACAACCTGCCTGAAAGATGCATTATCCACATCCATATTGCTTACGTAAATCATACGCGGCAGTTTGTATTTTTCGCAGATATCCCACGCTTTCTGCGTACCTACTTCCACTCCGGATTTGCCATTTACAACAATAATCGCCGCACCAGCAGCACTGATTGCCTCTTCTACCTCGCCTGAGAAATCAAAAAATCCCGGTGCATCTATCAAATTGATCTTATATCCTTCCCATTCAACAGGAATGACGGAAGTACTAATGGATATTTTTCTCTTCTGCTCTTCCTTGCCAAAGTCACTGACAGTATTGCCATCATCTACTTTTCCTAATCTGGATGTAATCCCTGATAAATATGCCATAGCCTCTACCAGACTGGTCTTTCCACTTCCGCCATGTCCAAGCAGCGCTACGTTTCTGATCTTATCAGTTGTGTAAATATTCATATGTGTCCCTCCATTTTCTGTATCTTTGGGCAATACGTCATAATTTTAAAGAAAAATTATTTCAGCCTTCAAACCCCATGAGTACATTTTACTAAATTTCACGGAAATATACAAGCAAAATTATACAATTTACAGATTCATTGACTTTTATCAACTAAAGTGTTATATTTTTGGCATCCTTATGTTAACATAAGGATGGCTGGCAGAGCCTGGCATCCGTTGTTTATGAAAGGAGTTTTCCATGAATGATACTTTAACTTGTGGTTTTATCGGCTTAGGATTAATCGGCGGCTCTATTGCCAAAGCCTTCCGAAAGTTTTATCCTGACAGTCGTCTGATAGCATATGACATTAAACAAGAAGCATTAAAAGAAGCTGCTAAAGAAGGCGTCATCGACCTTCCCTTATCCCATATCGGCAGTGATTTTTCAGAATGTAATTACATTTTTTTATGTGCTCCGGTTTCTGAAAATGATAAAAATCTATCCAGGCTTAAAGAGCACTTATCTCCCTCCTGCCTTCTTACGGATGTGGGAAGTGTAAAAACAGACATTCATAAGCACATTAAAGATACCGGCCTTGAGAGCCAGTTTATCGGAGGTCATCCTATGGCCGGAAGTGAACGGATCGGCTATGTCAATTCAAAAGCACTTCTTTTAGAAAATGCCTATTATATTTTAACTCCGGGAGAAGGCGTCGCAGAAGAAACCATTAATAATTTCAGTTCATTAATTGCTTCTCTTGGCGCTATCCCTATGGTGCTTACCTGCAGACAGCACGATTTCGTTACTGCCGCTGTCAGCCATCTTCCCCATGTAATTGCTGCTTCTTTGGTGAACCTGATCAAAGCATCTGATTCAGAGGAAGGCATAATGAAACTGATTGCTGCAGGAGGCTTTAAGGACATTACAAGAATAGCTTCCTCTTCTCCGGTTATGTGGCAGCAAATCTGTCTGACTAACAAAGAAAATATTTCAGAATTGTTAGATGCTTATATTGTTTCCCTCAAACAAATAAAAAAAGAAATCGACGCTTCCGGTTCGCAGCAGCTCTATGATTTCTTTGACAATGCAAGGAGCTATCGTGATTCTTTTATAGATGCTTCCAGCGGGCCGATCAAAAAATCCTATTCCATTCGAATTGATATTGCAGACGAGCCGGGTGCTTTGGCGGCCATTGCAACGATTCTGGCACTGAACCAGATCAGCATTAAAAATATCGGAATTGTTCATAACAGAGAGTTGGAAGGCGGTGTACTTCAGGTAGAATTTTATGAAGAAAACAGTATTGAAAAAGCTTCTGCGATCCTTCAGTCTAAAGGGTACTCCATTTATCACAAATAAAATACACTCTTAAACATTAAATACTGCCCCCTCTTAAAATCAGCTTATTGATCAAAAAAGCGGTTCTGTTTATTTTGCAGAACCGCTTTTTACAAGGTTATTTATTTTTTACAAAGCTTAATCATTCATCAGAGTCGCTACCGTATCATATACTTCTATTCTGGATGCATCCGTTTCCGGCATTCCTATAAAAATCGCCCCATAATTAAACCCTTCGTCCTTCTTCTCTATCCGTATAATTTCAAGGCATGCATGAAGCACTTCCTGCGTCCAGATTCTTAAATTAGCCTCATAAACCGCACCAATTTCCAAAAGTTCGCTACAATTAAATCCAATACCCGATTTTGATACATCTGCAATATCAATTGTCATCTCTGTATTGCTGTTGTCATCCAATCGTTTTACAATAATTGTGGAAACCAATTTTCTGCGGTTATTTTTTCTTCTTTCTTCCATATTTACCTGTACCCTTTCCCTAGCATACCCATATCAGAGTTCTATTTTACACATTGCTATCATATACTAAATGATATTTTTTGTAAAGTCATCTGTAAAAAAACATGCATCACCAAATGAGAAAAAACGGTACTTTTCTTTTACTGCCTCTTTATATGCCTGAAGCACATTTTCGCGTCCTGCAAGCGCACTAACCAGCATTACAAGAGTTGATTCCGGCAGATGAAAATTGGTAATCAGGCAGTCCATCACTTTAAACTGGTAGCCGGGATAAATAAATATTTCTGTATCGCCACAGCATTCTGAAAGGATTCCACTTTCATCCGCCGCACTTTCTATTGTCCGGCAGCTTGTAGTTCCTACGCAAATCACCCTGTGTCCACTTTTTTTTGCCTCATTGATCATTTCTGCCGCACTTTGCGTAATCTGATAATATTCGGAATGCATGTGGTGCTCTAAAATATGATCTGCCTTCACCGGACGAAATGTGCCAAGTCCCACATGCAGCGTCACATAGGCAAGCTTTACCCCCTTTTTTTCTATTTGGGCAAGAAGTTCACTGGTAAAATGAAGGCCTGCCGTAGGTGCTGCTGCGGAACCGTCATACTTAGCATAAACAGTCTGATAACGGTTTTTATCTTTTAATTTATGGGTAATATATGGAGGCAGGGGCATTTCTCCCAGCCGGTCTAATACTTCTTCAAAAATACCATTATAGGAAAAGCGGATCAGTCTGTTACCCTCCTCCACTACATCCAGTACCTCAGCATTTAGTATTCCTTCTCCAAAGGTAAGCTTCGCACCAGGCCTTACTTTTTTTCCGGGCTTTACCAGACTTTCCCACACATTCCCTTCCCTGCGTTTTAGAAGAAGCACTTCCACCTGTGCTCCGGTATCCGGCTTGATCCCAAGAAGCCTGGCAGGAAGCACTTTGGTATCATTCAGTACCAGACAATCTCCCGCATGCAGATAATCTACAATGTTATGAAATATTTCATGCCTGACGACACCCGTATTTTTATCCACCATAAGCAGCCTGGAGGAAGACCTGTTCTCAAGAGGATCCTGTGCAATCAGTTCCTTAGGCAGATCAAAATAAAAATCTGAGGTTTTAAGATCCTGCTCCATTACATTCCAGCTCCCCTTAAGAAAGCCTCATATCCCCGCTTGGCTTCATATACATCTGCTTTGCTGGTAGCTTCCCAGGGTGCATGCATATTTAAAACTGCCACTCCGCTGTCAATTACATTCATACCATACAGGGCAAGAATATATGCAATTGTTCCACCACCGCCAAGGTCAACTCTTCCTAACTCTGCTGTCTGGAAATTCACTTCTTCCTTTTCAAAAATATGACGGATATAGGCAAGATATTCTGCATTGGCATCATTGGAACCGGATTTTCCTCTGGAACCGGTAAATTTATTAAATACCATACCGCCGCCAAGGTAAGCAACATTTTTCTTATCAAAGCTTGATGCAAAAGAAGGATCAAATGCACTGCTTACATCTGATGAAAGCATGCAGGAAAAAGCCAGACACCTTCTCACATTCAGCTCGGAATACTCTCCTGTAAGGTTCATCACCTCTGCAACCATATTTTCAAAAAACTTAGACTGCATTCCGGTGGCGCCAACGCTGCCGATCTCTTCTTTATCCACTAACAGACAGCAGGCAGTCCGTTCCGTATCCTCCACATCCACCATTGCTTTTAAAGAGGTAAACGCACACACTCTGTCATCCTGTCCATAGCCTAAAATCATGCTGCGGTCAAGTCCCGCTTCTCTTGCCTTTCCGGCAGGAACCACTTCCAGTTCCGCAGAAAGAAAATCTTCTTCTTCCACGTCATAGGTTTTCTTTAAAATATCAAGAATTCCCTTTTTAACTGCTTCCTTTGCCGGCTCCTCTTCTTTTTCTTCCTTGTCATTCTTACCATCAGAATTTTCTTTACCAAATGTAACCGGCTTATTACCTATAATAATATCAAGGGCTTCTCCTTCAATCACCTTTCCTGCTTTCTTTTCCAACTGTTCCTGCGCCAGATGAATCAAAAGATCAGAGATAAAAAATACCGGATCATCTTCGTTTTCACCAATATTAACCTCCACCGTTGTTCCATCCTTCTTAATTATAACCCCGTGAAGGGAAAGCGGAATGGTCACCCACTGGTATTTTTTAACCCCTCCATAATAATGTGTGTCCAGATAGGCAAAACCGCCCTCCTCATAAAGGGGATTCTGTTTTACATCCAATCTGGGGGAATCTATATGGGCGCCTAAAATATTCATTCCCTCTGCCATAGGCTTTTTGCCAATTCGGAACATAACCACTGACTTATTCATGCAAACCGCATAAACCTTGTCGCCAGTACTTAACTTTTCCCCTTTTTTAATTACATCCTGTAATTCACGATATCCTTTCTTTTCCACTGCATTTACAATATAGTCCACACATTCCCTCTCTGTTTTTCCTTCATCAAGAAATTCCCTGTATTCGTCTGCAAATGCATCCACTTCTTTAAGCTGCTTATTATTGTAGGTTTCCCATGTATTTTTCTTTTCCATATGCTTTTACTCCTTTTACTGTCTTAATTCAATTCCAATGCTTTCCAGCCCGTTTAATATTTTTTTCATGGCAGAGGTTACATCATTTTCTTCCAATGTTCTGTCTTTTGCCCTGAATACAATGGAATATGCCATAGATTTATATCCCTCCTGAATCTGTTCTCCCTCATAAATATCAAACAATTGATAGCTTTCCAACAGTTTTCCGCCTCTTTGCTCAATCATTGCTTCAATCTGCCCTGCCATAATATTTTTCGGTACTACCATGCTCAAATCTCTAGTGACTGCAGGATATTTGGCAATTCCTTCATACTTTCTGTCAAAAGTAGCATTCTTTGTAATCAGCGGCATATCAAGCACTGCAATATAAACTCTTGTGGAAATATCGTAATTATTACATACAATTGGATGAACTTCTCCTAAATATCCCACAACTTCTCCATCATAAATAATATTTGCCATGCGTCCCGGGTGAAGGAAGCTTTTTCCTGCTTTCGGATCATAACTGGTTTTCTTTTTCATTCCAACACAATCAAAAAACTCTTCCACAACGCCCTTCATGGTATAAAAATCGCCATCTCCATACATGCCTAATGTTAACTGCATTCTTTCTTCCGGAAGCTCAGATAAGGGAAATTGATGAGGCAGATAAATATTTCCAAGCTCATACAGCCTTACATCTTTGTTTCTTCTATTGTAATTTGTTGCCAGTGAGGTCAGCATCCCATTTAAAGATACGGTTCTCATAATAGAAAAATCTTCCCCTAAAGGATTGGCAATTACTATTGCCTTTCTAAGCGGAGAATCTTCAGGAATCAGCAGCTTATCAAACACCTTGGGGCTTTCAAAAGAATAGCACATTCCCTGTGAAAAACCATAGTATTCCACAATATCTCTTGCTTTTTGTTCAATTCTAAGCTTATAGGAAAGCTTCCCTGCTGTGGCCTCTCCATTAGGCAGTGTAGTGGGAATTTTATCGTATCCAAAAAATCTTGCAACTTCCTCTGCAATGTCTGCGCAGCAGCCTAAATCCTGTCTGCAGGTAGGTGCAATCAGATCTCCTGTACTTTCATCATACCTAATATCCAGCATTTTGAAAATATTCAGCATCTCATTTTCAGAAACATCTGTCCCAAGCAGATTATTAATCCTGTCAGGTTCAAATTTTATTCTTGCTTCTTCTTTCATAGGCTGGCATACATCTACCATTCCACTTACAACTTCACCGCAGCCCAGCTCCTTAATTAACTGACATGCCCGGTTAATAGCTGCTTCCGCATTGTGGGGATCAAGTCCTTTTTCAAATTTGCCGGAGGCATCTGTCCGAAGCCCCAGCCTTTTGGCTGATTTACGAATATTTGCACCATTAAAGGTAGCAGCTTCAAAGAGAACTGTCTTAACTTCATCAGTGATTTTACTGTTTTCACCACCCATAATACCTGCAATGCCAATTTCCTTTTCTGCATCACAGATCATTAATATATCTTTATCCAGTTTCCTTGTCTGTTCATCCAGTGTCTGAAATTCCTCTCCATCTTTAGCGCGCCTGACAACAATCTTATGTCCTGCTATGGTATCAAGATCAAATGCATGCATAGGCTGTCCGTACTCTTCCATTACATAATTTGTAATATCTACCAGGTTATTAATCGGACGGATTCCGCTGGCTGCAAGTCTTCTCTGCATCCATTCAGGTGAAGGTGCAATTTTAATGTTGGTACATACTCTTGCACAATATCTGGTACACAAATCAGTATCCTGAACTTCTACGGAAACATAATCGTTTACATTTTCTCCGTTCTCTTCCACTTTAACTGCCGGAGGAACAAAAGGCTTGCGGAAGGTTGCTGCCGCTTCTCTTGCGATCCCCAGCACACTATAGCAGTCTACCCGGTTGGAAGTAATTTCATATTCAAATACGGTATCTCTAAGGCCAAGAATCTCTACTGCATCTGCTCCCACCTGAACCTGGTCAGGGAATATATAAATTCCCAGTTCCGGCGCTTCCGGATACATATTTCTGTCTGAACCAAGTTCTTCAATGGAACACATCATTCCATTTGATTCAACACCTCTTAATTTTCCTGCTTTGATTGTAATTCCCTCTTCGGGCAGCGGTCCTCCGTCATGGCCTCCTGCTACCTTCCCGCCATCTAATACTACAGGCACTTTATCTCCTTCTTTTACATTAGGAGCGCCTGTCACGATCTGAATGGTTTCATTTCCAATGTTTACCTGGCAGACAATTAATTTATCTGCATCAGGATGTCTTTCTATTTTTTCAATCTGTCCAACTACTATCTTTTCCAGATTTTTATCTAATCTTTCATAATTTTCTACCTTTGTTCCGGTGAGCGTCATTGCATCACAATATTCCTGGTCAGAACACTCAAGTTCCGGCACATAAGCTTTGATCCATGATAATGCTGTGTTCATTTTTAACCTCATTTCTGCGCTGCTTTGTTGCGCAAAACCATACATGGTTTACAAGTTTGTGGAAGCAGCGCGGACACAAACTTGCAGAGGAAAGATTTGAAAAATCTTTCACTCTTTCTTCCTTTTATGGGGAGTGCCTTTCATTTTTTACTAGAACTGTTTTAAAAATCTTATATCGTTTTCGTAGAGGAGACGCATGTCATCAATTTCGTATTTCAGAAGGGCGATTCGCTCCAAGCCTACTCCAAATGCAAAACCGGAATATTTTTCAGGATCGATTCCGCTCATGGTTAGTACATTAGGATGAACCATGCCGCAGCCTAATATTTCAATCCAGCCGGAGCCTTTACAGAAACGACATCCTTTTCCACCGCACTTAAAACAGGAAACGTCCATTTCCGCACTGGGTTCCGTAAAATTGAAATGGTGGGGGCGGAATTTAACTTTTGTCTCTTCTCCAAACAGCTCTCTTGCAAACTCAGCAAGTGTACCTTTTAAATCTGCAAAGGTAATGTGCCTGTCAATTACAAGTCCTTCTACCTGATGGAAGGAAGGTGAATGGGTAGCGTCTACTTCATCTGAACGGAACACTCTGCCCGGTGCAATCATACGAATGGGAAGCCTGCCTTTTTCCATTTCATGTACCTGGGTACCGGAAGTCTGTGTTCTAAGCAGAAAGTCGCCGTTGATATAAAAAGTATCCTGTTCGTCCTTTGCCGGATGATCTGCCGGAATGTTTAATGCCTCAAAGTTGTAATAATCAGTTTCCACTTCGGGGCCTTCCACTACTTCATATCCCATACCAATAAAAATTCTTTCCACTTCTTCAAGTGCAATTGTATTGGGGTGTCGGTGTCCCATATTTTTTTTCTTTGCAGGAAGCGTCACATCAATAGTTTCATTTTTCATTCTGCTTTCTAAAACCGCACGCTCCATTTTAGCCTTTGCTTCTTCTAAAACAGACTCAATCTCCTGTCTTGTCTCATTTACCATCTGGCCGACTTTGGGCCGATCCTTTTCTGCTACGTCTTTCATTCCTTTTAAAACAGCGGTTAGTTCTCCCTTTTTTCCTAAATAGTTTACTCTGATCTCATTTAACTTATCTAAGGCATCGCTGTCCTGAATCTTTTTTAAGGCCTCTGCCTTAATTTGTTCTAATTTTTCTTTCATTCTTTCTTCCTTTCCTTCCTTATTTTTTACACTAAAAATCCCTTGTGTGTTAAACACACAAGGGACGAAATTAATCCGCGGTACCACCCAAGTTCCTGTCAAAGACAGACTCTCCATTCACTTAACGCGTGTCACGTTCAAGCTTACCCGATAGTGCACCCTAAATAAATCATGCATTCTGTTCGGCCCGAAAGCTCCGGTGGGAAATTCGCAAAATTATTTGAACTAAAGGAAGCTTTCAGCCATCTGCCTCCTCTCTCTGATAGAAAATAATTCTCTACTATACACCTTCACAGCCTTTATCATTAATTTTCTCAACTGACATACATTTTAGCCAATCTTTTCTTTTCTGTCAATATACTTTTTCCCTACAAAAAATTGAAAAGCCGGCTTAAAATAGCGATTCATATATGCTCCCGCCATAATAATATACATCGCCGCATACAGCCAAAGCATTAAAATAATAATTGTTGTCAGGTTGCCATATGTAGTAAAGCCATTAAATACATCTATGTAAATGGAAAAAGCCCATGTCATCACACTCCATGCAACTGCTGCAAATACTGCACCCGGAAGCTGCATTTTAAAGCCCTGCCTTGTTCCCGGTACATAAGCATACATCAGTGCAATCACTACTGTCAGCACCGCCCACACAAAAAGGGATCTAAAATGCAAAAGCAGATCAAACAGATAAGAAGTTTGAGGTATGATACCCTCAATAAGTCCAATAATAGAATTTCCGAAAACCATAATAAGCAAAGATAAAAGCACCGCCGCTAAAAGCAGTACAATATATAAACACGCCGCCAGGCGCAGAAGCAGATAATTTCTGTTTTCTTCAACATCATTTACCGCATTCAACCCGCGGAGCAATGCCAATACCCCTTTTCCTGCCGACCATAAAGTAGCAATTGCCGTAACAGAAATAATTCCTATAGACTTATCATAAACATCTGCAATAATACTAGTCACCAATGCATGCATGGCCTCCGGTGTAATCTGCCTTGCCGCATTCATTAGATTTGCCTCCGTAACCGGCGTATAAGGTAAAATAGAACAAAGCAGCATAAGTGCCGGAATTAATGACAAAAAAAGAAAGAAAGCTGTACTTGAGGCAAAAGCGCTGATATTTTTTTTGCTCATTTGTTTTCCAAAATCATATCCAATAAATGCAAGTCGTTTTAACATGAATCTTCCTCTATCGCTTTTAAACTAATATAATTTATTAAGCTGGCTTCCCTGAAAATAAAAGGAAAGAATACTCTCACAATCCTCATGGGCAAGCCCCATTGCTCTGGCTCCGTTTTGGGACATTCCCACTCCATGCCCGTATCCACCGCCAATAATAGTATATCCTATCACATTTTTATCCTCTTTTACAACATCAATTATCAAATATGCACTTGGAAGCAATGCACTACTTGTATACGGAGAGCCATCCTGCCTGATCACATCCCCTCCCTGATTCAAAACATATCTGATATTGTACTCGGAGATTACTTTGTAAGTCCCCTTATCTGTTTCAATTAATATTTCATCTATAACGCCGCCTTCTTTGCGTTTTACACATCTAATCTCATAAACCTTTTTAAATTCCCTGGGTTCTTTTGATTCATATAACTCAGGATCATCCAAATTACCGCTTTCTCCTGCAAAAGTAAGGATTTTTCCCGGCGCGGCATGAAACCTCTCGCTGATCCTGTTAGAGAGCATGGAAACATCCAGGTTATCTACCTGGTAGTTCCAGCGAAACCAGGGTTCATTTGTTTCATATGCATTTTCATCCGTTCCGGTAATATATTCCCTAAAATTATCTTCTACAGAAAGTTCTTCTGTCGTATATACTTTTTCCCCGTCTCCCAATTGTGATTCCTGTGTTTTTCCAATATAAACCGGATTCAAATAAGGAAATTGTTCTCTTTGCTCCTCATTCCACACTCCCGCATCAGCGCCAAATCCACAGGAAGTTGAGTAATAATATGCATTGACAGGCTCTCCTTCATACAAAAGCAATTCTCCGGCAGTTTCTTTCACTGCTTTGGTTGAGTTAACATTCTCTGCAATGTTATTGTAAACCTGATATCCAACACTATCATCCACATGTGCCCCTAAGGCTGCATAGCCCGGCTTTAGCAGATAGCCATATCCATAAGTTCTTGCACAAACTGCCTGTGCCTTTAACGCTTCTATTGGATAAGATGCAGGCATTTCGCTTGGAACCACAGAATACAAATACTCTTCCAGTAATACTTCATTAATAAGTACAAGCCCTTCTTTTGTCTTTACGATTTCCATTCTTCCTCTGTAAGCAGGCACCCCCTGACTGCGCTCCATAGAAGCCACCTGAATCTTTGCGGTATTTACTTCAGGCACAATCTCCATTCTGGCTCCTGAAAGATAATCGCTTCCTGCCTCTATAGTAATTTCCTGGCCTGCCTCCACCTTTTCCTGCATTCTATTTTCATAATCTCCATAGTAAATCGTCATAGGTTCCTGGCACAAAAGCCTGATACTCTCATGATATACACTACTAAATCCGGTGGATTTCAATACCACACGGATGGTTTCCATTTTTTCTTTTCTTGCAAGCAAAAAAGCACATACTTTTCCATTTTCCAGTACAAAATCCGCAAAATCATAGCCAAGCATCAAATCTGACCATTCTGCTTTTTCCAGCTTTTCATACAACTTATATCCCACATTTTCCTGATTAATTTCTAAAATTCCATATCCCTCTATCTCTAACTGTCCTTCTGAAATACTAAGGAGTTTCCCGCTGATCCTATCTTCCTTGATCGTTATATCCGAAATTGTACTTTCCTGATAAATAATATTTCCAACCTGCTCCCGCAGCAAGCTTATTTCTCCCTCCTGCCTTTCACCTGCCTTTGCATACTCCCCTAATATTTCAAATCCTTCATAAAAAAACTGAATCCTATTTTCTTCCTCTTCCATGATCCAGACATTTTCCAAAACACTTTTATCCGAAAGAACTTCCGTTAATGTAAGCAGACGATTTCCTCTCACATAAGCCTTTACTGATACAAAACTTAAATCCATAAAATCTTCTGAAACACCTAAATATTCTTCCAGATTTTTTCCCAGCAGACTTCCTTCACTTATCCCTCTTTCACCCACAAGCTGCTCACTGTTGCAAAGAATCTCCACCTTCTGTTCTGAAATACTTCCCAAAAGTCCCATTGAAGCAAGAATCCCCTCATAGCCTTTATACCAGTCCTTTTTTAAAACCAGAAACTCTTCTTTATATTTATTCTTGTATAAAATTTTTTCCTTTTCATATATCTGCTCTGTGCCTCCCATAAGACTATCTAATATCTTCATGTAAGTATGATAGCTCAAATATTCCTCTGCCTGAATCAAGGTATGTATCTCTTCCATCACATCATTGTCAATCTCCACCCCCGCCAGTTCAAGTTCACTTACCAGTATCCACACATCTGATGAAGTAACCAATTCACCTTCCGGCTGCTTAATCTGCAATACATTTTTATCCGTATCTATCAACCATATAAGTAATACGGTTAGCACAATTACCAACCCAAGCTTCACAATTATTCTAATCTGCTTATCCATTTATTTCCCCTTTTAATACAAACATTCCGGGCACAAAGTTGTACACCTATTTCATCGTGCAGTTTCCATAAAGCACTGCTTGTTTTATGAAGTTTTATTAAGTAAGAAAAGCAGCCCTGTATGGGCTGCTTTTCTTCTGTCTGACAGGCAAACCGGCAGAATATGCCGCTTCCTGTTTTCATATCCCCAAAATGCCGGTTCCTGCCTTTTGACTCCTAGCCAAGCTAGGTGGGTAACCGCAATCTGTACTTTTGCCTTCCCTTCCAATCCTCAAAAGCGAGTGAGGGCTTGACAGCCGTCAGACAATTTAGGAATCCCGTTGAAAGTATCTGTAGGTTCAAAACTAACAGGAGTTGTCGTACATTTCAGGTTATTTTTATTATATCCAATCCTTTTTTAAAATACAACTGAATTTTAATTTGCTTTTTATTTATTCTTTGATTTCATCAATATCTGTTAAATTTACACCGCAAACTTGCAGAATAGCTTTTAATGATAAATATTCTTTTTTTAGTTCTGCATATGTTTTTGCAGCGCCTTCCTCTTTTGCTAAATGCATATAACGTTGTATTTTCTTGAAATCCTCAATAGCAACTTTCGCAACTTCTACACCAGTTGGCATATATATCACCTCCACAGCAACAAAACGATCATTCGGTTACATTCAGTATAACATGGTCAAAACACAAAGTAAACTTACTCTTACGCTTTTGTCGTTTCTTTTTTCTTCTCTGAATCACAATCACAGCCACTACTATGGCCGCTGCCGCTATGACCGCCGGTCAGATATAACAGCATATTCCCAGGAATGTGGGGCAGATATGACACAGCCCGCACACTGCTGTACCCTGTCTTCACATACGCAGAAATATCCCTGATATCTACCCGGACTTCTATGGTTTCACCCTCATTCACATGCTTTATCTGCTCGGGTGTCAGGACTGCATTGACCACTGTGGCGGCATCATTTGTCCCAGCTGTGTATCCGCCCTCTGCACAGGCTGCCATGACAATGACTGTTTCCATCCCCGACCATCAGTCTTGCGGCTGCCGGAGCGCCGCCTGTCAGATTGCCTGCCATAGCAGATGCCTCTGCCCCGCCGGATATAAGAATCCTGCCTTTATCCTCCAAAGCCTGTACGGTTTGTACCGAAACGTCTTCCATCTGCAGTACGCTTCCTTCCTGTGCGGCTCCGCCCTGTCCTGATGCTTCTGTTCTTCCCGCTTCTGCGGCTCCGGCCTGCCCGGATTGCCCTGCTGCTCCTTCCTCCTGCTGGTTCCCAACTTCTCCTTCTTGATCCTGTCCATGCATATTTTCTGTCCATAATTTCCTCCATTCCAGAGCGTTTTTGCCGGGAATCCAGAATGTCTGGTTCCAGACTGCTGCAGAATTTGTAACGCCCCGGCACAAATTCCCGATATGCGGTTTTTACTTTCCCACTGGAAAAAATACAGTCGTTGCATCCACGGGAACATATGCTTCCTGTTCCGTGGATACGACGGCTGTTTATCATCAGTCTTATGAAGTGGACGTCAGAAAAGGGCGCAGTTACCTAAAACTTGCTTGCTTGCTTGCTTGCTTGCTTGCTTGCTTGCTTGCTTGCTTGCTTGAGAATTCTCCTCTCTTTTCCATAACCTGTCAACTCCTTTTTAAACATGAATTGGTGAATTTATTATAGCGGGATGGAATATAATGACAGTTGTTATGGGATAAACTGCGAATTTTGGGGAAAAAATAAGATAGTTTGTAGAAAGAACAGGCAAATCCCGTAATCTGCTTTCAAAACAGATTACGGGATTTTTTACTTACACTAAACGCATCCAGCTTCATGCTGGACAGCGTCCTTATTCAAATACACCTTAGTTAAGTGCATCAACCAGTTTCTGAACTGCTGCAAGTGCCTCATCAGGAAGCTTGTCATATCCTTCCTTCTTCTCAGCAAATCCTTTAACTGCATTTACACGTGTCTGCATTGCATTCTTCAATGCATCCTTATAAGAAGCATCATTTAAGTCAGGCTTAAAGTCTGCTGTCTTGCCATCCCAGTCATACATAATTTCGATATCATCAAAGCTGCCCCATTTCTCAAATACAGCTCTGCCCTCAACGATTGTTTCAAGAATTCCTAATGTATCAGCAGGTTTTACTTTTGTTCCCATGAAATCACCGGTATTAACGATGTAACATGCTACATTCTTCTCTTCTACCAGCTTTTTGAACTTCTCATAGTCATGAACCAGAGGATAGGTTCTGAAAGGATTTGCATAAGGAACGATACGAATTGCATTCAGGTCAGTTCCTGCTGCTACACGTTCTGCTGTAGATGTCTTGGTTGCAAGAGTAGCACCCATAACGGAAGCTAATGCAGAGCCTTTTAATTTAACTACAGGCGGAATGGTAGGATCTTTCATAATCCAGAAAATTGCATTAACAGGAGCATCAATCTTATCTACACGGTTAGGTGACCATAATTTGGACTTGATTGCACGTCCGTTACCATTTCTGATATCTTCTGTAACAAGCTGAATCTTGCCATTTTCATCAAGTGTTGCAGAACAGTTCTGAGCAGATAACAGATATTCATTATCAGGACATCCTGTAGGATAATCAGCAGTCTTATCAAAATAAGTAGGCTCAAGAGCTACAGATGCACAGGTATCTGTGTTGATAATGAAAGCATCATCATGAAGAACCTTGATTGCGGGATATTTATTGTTATGTTTTGCATGTGTAAGTGTTGACTTACCTGATCCTGATAAACCATATACAGAAGCAACGAATTTAGATCCGTCTGCCAAAGTGTATTCCTTCTGTCCGCCATGACATGCTGCATAACCATTTCTGTTTGCAAGCGCCCATGCCATAGTTAATGTACCCTTCTTGTGCTCGCCAAAATATCTCATACCAAGAATTGCTGCACAGTTTTCATTGGTATCAAAATAGCAGAGAGTTAAAGGATCACTTAAGCAGCTGAAGTCAACATCAGGTGCATCCTGAGGTGCCCACTGGGGATCTGAGAAGATATAGATGTCAGGCTCTTTTCCATCACCAACAGGTTTGGATGTCTTATACATCTTAACATATTCATCTGACATATACTGGAAGTTGATCATCCAGTTATAAAGAAGGTTCTCTTCTCCTTCAGGAAGCAGAAGGTGAGCCTTTACCATAAACTCAGGATCAAGACCTACAAAGCACTCTGCATGATACATAGTTTTCCAACGAGTATTATAAACTGCATCCATAACAACCTTATCCAGTTTAGCTTCTTCAACACCCGGTTCACCTTTGATACGGCGTGCTGCTGCATAACGGCCTGTTACTGCACCATCATTAAATAAAAGAACCTTTGCATCTTTTTCAAGACCAAATGTTTCACCGTCCTTAACAGGCATATCTGTTACAATGGTTCCAGGTGAATTTTTAGCCAGCTCATAAGCTTCTTTTAATGTGTTTACCTTAACTACGTTATTTCCGTAAAAAGCAGCTTCAATAATAGAACGGGTTTTAGAAAAACCTACCTTACCAGCTCCAATTTCGGAAATTGGATAATACGCTTTTGTTGACATATTATTCGTCCTCCTTAAGATTGTATATTTTCCATCACAAACTTCCGGCAAAAATGCTGAAAGAATCGTGATTGTTTACATTCAATGTACCTTTTGGTACACCTCTTGTATTATCTCAAACATGTTTTTAAAAGTCAATAATAATAAACTCCAATTTTGTTTTATAAATATGAAATATTTGTTAACAGTTTAATTTTTTCTTGCTATGAATAGAATTTACATGTTATTATAATTATGTTAACTATATTCTAAATAGTTCTTGTATTTCTGATTATATTCTGTTTCAGCATATACCAGACTGAATTTAATATTTTTATCATAGAAAGGAGCCTAATATATGGATCATAATGTGTTTTCCGAAGTTACACCCGATATTATACGCCTGGCTAAAATGAGCGAGCAGGCCGACTTAATTGATACAGAGCTTTTTACAAAATATGATGTGAAAAGAGGCCTTCGTGACTTAAATGGAAAAGGTGTTTTAGCCGGCCTCACTAATATATCAGATGTGCGTGCCAAGAAAATTGTTGACGGTGTTGAAGTTCCTGCACATGGACGTCTTTTTTACCGGGGCTATGATATCAATGATCTGGTAACCGGCTTCACCAAAGATAACCGTTTCGGTTTTGAAGAGGTCACTTACCTTCTCTTATTTAATAAACTTCCTAACGAAAAAGAGCTTCTTGATTTCAGAATCTTACTTTCCAAATACCGCTCTCTTCCCACCAGTTTTGTAAGAGATATTATTATGAAGGCTCCAAGCAGTGACATGATGAATACACTGGCCCGCAGTGTTCTTACTTTATATTCTTATGATGACCGTGCCGATGACGTATCCCTGCCTAATGTACTCAGGCAGTGCCTGCAGCTCATCAGCCTGTTTCCGTTGCTTTCCATTTATGGCTATCAGGCATACTGCCATTACCATGATGGAAAAAGCCTGTATATCCATCAGCCGGATCCTGAACTGTCATCTGCTGAAAATATACTTCATATTCTGCGTCCGGACAGTTCCTACACTCCTTTGGAAGCCAAACTTTTGGATGTAGCGCTGGTATTACATATGGAACATGGCGGTGGTAACAACTCTTCCTTTACCACACACGTAGTTACTTCTTCACTGACAGATACCTACTCTGTTATTGCCGCTGCTATCGGCTCCTTAAAAGGCCCCCGTCATGGAGGTGCCAACATTAAAGTAGTTCAAATGTTTGAAGAAATGAAGTCCGAAATAAAAGATTGGACTGATGAAGATGAAGTAAGCTGCTACCTGCGCCGCCTGCTTCATAAGGAAGCATTTGACCATGCCGGACTTATTTACGGTGTTGGCCACGCAATTTATTCAAAATCTGATCCACGTGCAGTTATATTAAAATCTTTTGTGGAAAAATTGTCTGTAGAAAAAGGATTGGAAAAAGAATTTGCTCTCTACTCCTTAGTTGAGAAACTTGCTCCTGAAGTTATTTCTGCCGAGCGCCAAATGTACAAAGGTGTAAGCATTAATGTAGACTTTTATTCCGGATTTGTATATCATATGCTTGATCTTCCTTTAGAGCTGTATACTCCCATCTTTGCAATTGCACGTATTGCGGGCTGGAGCGCACACCGTATGGAAGAATTGGTAAATAACGGAAAGATCATTCGCCCGGCCTATAAACCAATCGGTGAAGACTGCATCTATATTGATATGCATAACCGCCATTAATTTCTTAATTCCTAAAAGTAACGCCAAGCAGATTTTATATAAGGCATATTATAGAATCCCCTGAGCATTTCCTGCTTCAGGGGATTTTTAATCACATATAACATATATTAAAACATTTTAAAGGCTTCAAACACTCTGCATTTCATAGACAAGCGTCATTGTATCATCCTTAAGAAGTTCGTCAAACTTCTGTTGGATTCTATGAGCCACTATGGTTCCATTTTGATAAGAAGCATTGACCAATATTGCCACATACTGTATATTTCCACATTTTGTTGCCACATCTTCCTTTCTTAGGGACTGGACAACAGCCTCCTCCAATATCCTGATCCCTTTATCAGCTTTTTCATTTCCGATCTCGTTATCTGAGGTATCCTTTACTGTAAACAAAAGCAATTGCAGATCCTGGCTTTTTCTATCTTTGCATCTGGAAATAAAATGATAAATCCGCTTAAAACCGTCATATTCAACCTTATATGCACCTGCCCCACATCCCTTTTCCTGTATCAGGCGCTGCAGCTGTATCAAATTAATCAATTTGTTTTCTTTTTCAGATTCCTCAATATCCTTTTGTGAATCTCCGTAAAAATGAAAGCCGCGTTTTCCATTCTGCTTCACATAATACAAAGCCTTATCTGCCGCAGAATACAGCTCCATAAAGCTTCTACCATCTCCCGGTTTTTCTGCAATACCTATGGATACTGAAACTTTGAACCCGCAAGATTCCGAAAGCAGTTCATTTACTTCAAACTCAATAACTGCAATCATCCGTCTCACTATTTTTTTCAATGTTTCTTTTTTGTAGTCTTTAGGAATATAAATAGCAAATTCATCACCGCCTAAGCGGCATACACAGCCTTCCTTATCAACCTCTTCCTTTAAAACCCCCGCAAATCTAACTAAGACTTCATCTCCAACCACGTGGCCGAAAGTGTCATTTACCAGTTTAAAATTGTCAAGATCAAGTAGTAAAAAGAATCCTTTTTCTTCCCTGTTATCTGTCTGGTTTAGCAGCTTTTCCATATATCTGCGGTTTAGAAGATCAGTCAGGCCGTCTTTACGGGCAATATCCTGCAGAATCTTATTCTGTTCCGTCAATTTTAAGATTCTACCAATTCTGCTGAGCATAAGCTCCGGTTCAAAAGGCTTTTTAATAAAATCCATAGCTCCCATTTTTAGACACCTGATCTCATTTTCCCGATCTGATCCTTCGATAAAAAACACTACCGGAATTCCGCTAAAGACTTCATCCTGTTTAAGCTGCTCCATCACCTCATAGCCATTCATTGCCGGCATATCAACATCCAAAAGAATTAAATCAGGCATGTTTTCCTCTAAAAAAAGAAGCGCCTTTTCACCTGTATCTACAGTAGTAACCTGGTAAATATCCCTTAATATTTCTTCTGCACATTTCAAATCATTTATTACATCATCAACTACCAAAATATGTTTCATATACTTGTCCCCTTAACGCCTGACCAAATCATCAAATACCAAGAAAATCCATTACCACCTGCTTCATTTCGTTTTTTTCGCACACATGGTTATGCATAATCGGTGCAGTTCTGATTTCTTCAATCGCTTTGGGAACTTCTGTTTTTGAAATTTCTGAAAGCATATCAACCAATTCAAAGTCTTCCATTGTATCATACTTATGGTCAATTGCATTCATAACGCTTCTTGTAAATTTATAAGGGCTTGCTGTGGAAGCAATCACTGCCGGCTTTACATCCTTTGTTTCCTTTTTATACTTATCATAAACACAGGAAGCCACCGCAGTATGAGTATCAATTACATAACCAGTACTGTCAAAAAGCTCTTGTATTTTCTCTGTAGTTTCTTTTTCGTTTGCATAATTTCCATAAAAATCAGATAGCTGGTTTTTCATTTCATCAGTAATTGTATATACTCCGCCCTGATTAAGTGCATCCATTAATTCCTTATTTTTGTCCGGATCATCACCTGCAATACGATAAATCAGTCTTTCCAAATTGCTGGAAATTAAAATATCCATTGATGGAGATGAGGTAAGAACAAAGTCCCTGTTTCTGTCATAGGTTCCTGAACAAAAGAAATCATAAAGTACTTTATTATCGTTAGAGGCACAAATTAATTTATCAATAGGAAGTCCCATCTGCTTTGCATAAAAAGCAGCCAGAATATTTCCGAAATTACCGGTAGGAACCACCACATTAATCTTTTCTCCACTGTTTATTTTTTCTTCTTTAAGCAGTTTCACATATGCATACACGTAATAAACGATCTGAGGAACCAAGCGTCCAATATTAATAGAATTAGCAGAGGAAAACTGGAATCCTCTTTCATCCATATATTCAGCCAAACTGCTGTCTCCAAAAATTTGCTTCACACCTGTCTGGGCATCATCAAAATTCCCGTGAATTCCTACCACATATGTATTATTTCCTTTTTGTGTCACCATTTGTTTTTCCTGAACGGGACTTACTCCGTTCTTTGGATAGAACACAACAATTCTGGTTCCCTCAACATCTGCAAAACCTGCCAAAGCAGCTTTTCCCGTATCTCCGGAGGTGGCAGTAAGAATCACAATTTCATTTTTTACATGATTTTTTTTAGCGGAAACAGTCAGTAAATGAGGAAGAATGGAAAGCGCCATGTCCTTAAAGGCAATCGTTGCCCCATGAAATAATTCCAGATAATATGCTCCCTGTGCCTCAACAATGGGTACAATATCCTCCGTATCAAACTTGGAATCATATGCCCTGGCTATACATCCTTTCAGTTCTTCCTCTGTAAAATCAGTCAGATACAATTTCATCACTTCATAAGCGACCTGACCATAGGTCATTTCCGCTAATTCTTCCAATGTCTTATCAAAAGCCGGAATTTTATCCGGCACGAATAATCCTCCATCTTTTGAAAGCCCCTTTAAAATTGCCTCTGATGCTTTCACAGGACTTTGCTTAGATCTTGTACTGTTATATAATACTTCCATATTAGCTTCCGTACCTTTCCATTTCCTTCTTCTTAAAATCCTTTCACATTCTAACATACTCTAAAACATATTACAATGAAAAGCCTTTATTCTATTACATAAAAAATTCATGTCCACCATGTTCAAACAGTTTTGTCAAAGAATTGTCAAACCACCGCATTTTTTCCGGATCTGCATATTTTCTGGATACAAAGTACAACGCTCCTTTTGTAATGTCCTCTCCTGAAAGAACACGCTCCACTGCCTTTATGGTTTCTTCTGTCACATTTGCTCTTTTATAGGTACCATTTGCTACCGGTGAAAATTGATAAACACCATTTTCTTTCTGCATTACCACTTCCGTTACTGTTTCCGGAAATTTACTGCTGTCCACTCTGTTTAAAATTACTCCGGCAACCAACATTTTTCCCTCTTCATCTTCATTGCCGGCTTCAGCCTGTACAATTTTTAAAAGTGCTTCATAGTCAGCTTCTGACAAGCTGTACTTGTACTCCTTTTCCAAAACCACATAATCCACTACCCGCTGTCCGGAAGCCGCCCTTTTAGGCACCCCAAAAAACATGTCCACTTCAGGCTCCGAATAATTTTCTGTCAACTTGATCTTAAAAGCAGGAGTTGATGCCAGTCTGTTCATCTGTGCTCCTTTTACGCAAAACCATCCTGTCATCAGCAGCATATTGCATAAAAACAACTGCAATATAAATTTTTTATACATATTTTTACGCTTCCTTTCTTCTTCCTGATCTATCCTTGTCCGGAACAATCATTGTCTGTTTGCAGTATTTCTATAATATTCTATACAGTTACTGCCAAAAATATTTCTAAAAATTACAATTATGGGTAATTTGTTTCAAAATTGTATCTTTTTATGTTAAAATAATTAAAAAATTAATCCATTAAAAAGTTTAAGGAAATCTGTATGGAACATAATCCTCCCGGCGTATTTTCAGCCTCAAAAAAAGACGGCACTATTTATTATCGTGCCTCCATAACCCACAAAAAAAAGCACATCAGCCTGGGCAGTTATCCTACTGCACTTCTTGCCTATGGTGCTTATCTTGAAGGTACCGCTATTCTTGATGGTGAAAGTCTTACCATCACAGATTATTCATGCCACCGCATCCTTCCGTTTGCCAAATGGATCTGTCTGATCAACTATAGAGACAACCGGATCTATTTTGCAAATCCGATTTATATACGTAAAAATTATTTTGAATATTATCTTTCCGAAGATTTAATATTAAAATTCGACATTGATGATTTGTTTTATTATTCCTCGCACAAGATTATGGTACGCGGGCGGCATTTTTTTGTCTCCGACTATGGTATGCAAGTAAATATTTTAAACAGATATGGAATAAAAAATTACGCTGTAAAAGACAGGGATTACCGCTTTGTCAATGATGATGATCTGGATTTTCGATATGATAATATAGAAATTTTTAATATTTATCATGGTGTTACCCGCAAGAATACCAAAAAAGGCATCCGGTATGTAGCAAAAATACACATCAAAGGCAATTACACCATCGGTATCTATGAAAGTGATATAGAAGCTGCTATTGCATACAATAAAGCGATTGATCTATTAAAAAAAGCCGGCGTAAACAAGAATTTTTCCGTAAATTATCTGGAAAATCTTTCTCCTTCTGCTTACGCCGACATTTATTCCAAACTGCATATTTCTTCTAAAATAACAAATTATTTGCGGGTATAATCCACAAAACTGATTATATAAGCGGCATTATTTTCCACGCCGGCAATACTTTGATCTGTGGCATACCTCCACATCCTGAACTGGTAAGGGTAATCCGGTATGGAAGCCTGATCATTTAATAAAACATCATAGTCAGAAAGCAGCTCCTCAGGCATCAGCTCCCCTAGCAGCCAATTGGTATTTCCATACAAAATGGGCCTGTGTCCACTCTTTTCTATTTCCAATAAAAAAGTTTCTGCAATCTGCGTTTTTTCTTCCACATCCAGAAAATCTATTCTGGCATCATCATTTGCAATATATTCCATTATAAAAGCCACCGGATAAGAAATTTTATAAGGAATCAGATTATTTGCTACAAAAACAGCTTCTTCCACAGCCTCTGCCTTATTTACCGCCTGAGAAAAAAAGGTGACTCCCACCTCAAGTCCTGCCGCCTGGGCGGCTGTAATATTAGAAACAAAGTTTTCATCAAGAGATACAAGACCGCTTTCATAGCCCCTGCTCCCCAGCCTGAGCATAACAAAATCAACTCCTGATGATTTTAGCCTCTCAAAATCTACCTGCCCGCTGCTTTTAGATAAATCCACGCCCAGAAAAGACTGCTTTTCTCCATCCAGATAATAGGCCATCTTTCCGCCTGAAATTTTCAAATTGGTAAAATCATAATTATACAAAGGAATATCTTCTGATATTTCTACCCATTCTTCTTCACCGTCTTTATGTGTAATCTTCACATGCATTCCGTCAGCCGCCATCTCCTCCTCCGTAGGTTCATGTGAAGGTTCCGGTGTAGGGCTTGTAGAAGGCTCTGCAGTAACCACCGGCTTTTCATCCTGATACATATCCCAAAAGTCCAGGTCTTCCGCTCTTAATTTGTTTTCTCTGTATAAAGCTTCTATATCCTCCTGCCCCTGTGCAAATTCCATTTCTATCTCCGGCGTCGGAGAAGGCGTCTCTTCCATTTGCGTTTTTCCTGAAGGATTTAAATTATTGGGCCTGTTATTGCTAAAAAAAACCACGGCTAAAATTATAAGAATACATATAGACACTGCTACAATTGTATATATTACTGGAGTTCCCATGCCTCTGTCTTCATGTTCGTCCGGTAAACGCATTTTAATCACCACTTTCTCTTTTCAAATTTTCTCCAAAATTATATAATTACTATACATGAAACCTTGTTTCATGACAACTATTTTCCATTACAGAGGTATCCGTTATGCCAAGACAGCGCTTTTCCTTTATCAGCAAAAAATCAGCTTTTCCCCTCCTTCTGCTTTTTGTAGTCTGCTGCTGTATTTTTTTTACAGGATGCAGACATACCTCTAAAGCACCAAAAAGTGTAACCGGATTTTATTACGACACTATTATCTCCGTAACCATATATGATTCAAGCTCTGACCAGATTTTAAGCCAGTGCATGGATCTGGCCAATCATTACGAAAAACTTTTAAGCCCTAATATCGAAGGAAGTGATATATGGAATATCAATCATAACCCGAATTCTTATGTAACTGTCTCTGAGGACACTTTAAGTCTTATAAGTACGGCGCTTTCTTATGCCTGCCTTTCTGACGGTCTGGTGGATCCTACAGTTGGAAGCCTGTCACAGCTATGGAATTTCGGTTCTGACAATGCAGCAGTCATTCCCGATCAGAATGAAATCAAAACTGCTCTTTCACACATAAATTATGAATCTGTTCATATAAAAGAAAACCAGGTCATGTTAAGCGATCCCTCTGCCTGTATGGAACTTGGCTTTATTGCAAAGGGCTTCATTGCTGACAAAATAAAAGAATTTCTTTTATCCAAAGGAGTCACCTCCGCTATCATCAATTTAGGCGGCAACGTTCTTACTGTGGGAAGCAAACCCGATGGCACTCCTTTTTCCATCGGCATTCAAAAGCCTTTTGAAAAAAACGGCGTGCCTGCTCTAACCTTGTCAATAAACGACGCCAGTGTTGTTTCCTCCGGCAGTTATGAGCGCTACTTTAAGCAAGATAACATACTTTACCATCACATTTTATCTACCCAAACCGGCTACCCTGTTGACAGCGGGCTTTCTCAGGTTACAATTATCAGCACTTCTTCTGTTACAGGAGATGCACTCTCCACACTTTGCTTTATTTTAGGGTATGAAAAAGCCGTCTCCCTGCTTAAAAGCTACCCTGACGTTCAGGCAGTTTTCATTGCGGAAGACGGTCAAATTTCTTATATCAATTTTGATCAATCAACTCTTCTTAGCCAACACTGACCTTTCCTTCTAAAACGTTTTTGTAATCTTCCAAATTTTTAGCAAGAAGCGCCGGCGTATCCAATCCATAAGGGCATTTGCTCTTGCACTGTCCACAATGCAGACAATTTTCAATCTTTTCCATTTTATCCTGCACTTCCTTAGTCAATTGAAGTTCTGAAGGGGATCTCCTAAGAAGAAGCGACATTCTGGCGCAATTATTAATTTCAATTCCTGCCGGGCAGGGCATACAGTATCCACACCCTCTGCAAAAATCTCCTGCCAGTTCTTTTCTGTCCTTTTCAATAATTTCCTTTATTTCTTCCGTCAGTTCCGGAGGATTATCTATGTAGGATAAAAATTCATCCAACTCTTTTTCACGCTGTACACCCCATATGGGAAGTACATGGGGAAATGCCGCCATATGAGCATAGGCTGCCGACGAATTGGTAATAAGTCCGCCGGAAAGCGCCTTCATGGCAATAAACCCCATATTCGCCTTATGACACATTTCTACCAGCTCCTCATCCTGTTTTGTAGCAAGATAGCAAAAAGGAAACTGAAGGGTTTCATAAAGCCCGCTCTGGACGGCTTCTTTTGCAACGCCAAGCCTGTGATTGGTTATTCCTATATGCCGAATTTTTCCGGCACGTTTTGCTTCAAGCGCAGCCTCATACAGCCCGCTGTTGTCTTTTGGCTTTGGGCAAAACGCAGGATTATGGAACTGATAAATGTCAATATAATCTGTCTGAAGCAATTCAAGACTTTTCTTCAGATCTTTTTCCATCTCCTCACCAGTCTGTGCTGCTGTCTTAGTAGCAATATATAACTTTTCCCTGATATCTTTAAATGCAATTCCCAGCTTATACTCACTGTCGGTATAAGCCCTTGCCGTATCAAAAAAATTTATTCCATTCTGATAGGCTTTTGTTAAAAGGAAAACCGCATCCTCATTGCTGATTCTCTGAATGGGAAGTGCCCCAAATCCATTTTTATTAACTACAATATCCGTGCTCCCCAACCTCACCTGTACATTACCGGTTTTCATATTTATACCCATGCCTTTCCCACATGGGCCCCTCCCATGTGGGAATAGGCCCAAATACATAGATTGAAAATTTCAATTTTCAATCTTTCTCCTATCAATGTGTGGTAATTGACTTTCTGGGGCATTTTTCCATACAAACGCCGCAGCCCACACATTTTTCATATTCAATTGTTGCATTAAAATCAGTTACGGTTACTGCATCCTGAACGCAGTTTTTCTTACAAAGCTGGCATCCGATACATCCCACACTACAATCCTTCATAGTAACCGGCCCTTTGTCTTTCGAACTGCACGCCACCACATATTTGGCATCATAAGGAATCAGCGTAATCAAGTGTTTCGGGCAAACCTCAACACATTTACCACATGCCTTACACTTTTCTTTGTCCACTACTGCTACCCCATTCTCTACGTGAATCGCATCAAAAGGGCATACCTGAACACAGCTTCCATATCCTAAACATCCATAATTACAGCTTTTGGCACCGCCATTGGGCACAAAGGAAAGCATTCTGCAGTCCTCGATTCCATGATAATCATAATCAAGCGTAGTTTTATCGCAATCTCCCTGGCACTGAACATAAGCTGTCATTCTTTGTGTCTCTTTGGCTTCAACTCCCATGATTCCTGCAATTACTTTCCCAACTGCCTCTCCGCCTACCGGACAGGCATTCACCGCCGCCTCTCCTTTGGCAATGGCACTGGCTAATCCACTGCACCCCGGGAAGCCACAGCCTCCACAGTTATTTCCGGGAAGTGCCGCCAGAACCGCCTCTTCCTTTTCATCCACTTCAACTTTAAATTTAATGGAGGCTATCCCAAGAAAAACGCCAATAAACAGCCCTACGCCTCCAACAACTACTACCGCCTGTAAAATTCCTGTTATCATCACCTTGACACCTCCTACAGCAGTCCTGAAAATCCGCAGAAAGCAATTGCCATAAGTCCTGCAGTAATCAATACAATAGGCATCCCCTTAAAGGATTCCGGAATATCATTAAATTCCATTTTTTCCCTGATACCGGCAAGAATTACAATCGAAATGGTAAATCCAATCGCAGTTGCAAATCCGTTTACGATACCAGTCAGTATTCCATAATTTTTCTGTACGTTTGTAAGCGCCACTCCAAGCACTGCACAGTTGGTAGTAATAAGCGGCAGATATACGCCAAGTGCCTGATAAAGCGGCTTCATAAATTTTTTAAGAAACATCTCCACAAACTGGACCAAAGCCGCAATTACCAAAATAAATACGATTGTCTGCAGATAGGTCAGATCAAAAGGCATTAATATGTATTTATATATGGCGCCTGCCACCGCTGAGGCCAATGTGATAACAAAAATAACTGCTGAGCCCATTCCGGCAGCTGTACTGGTCTTTCTGGATACACCTAGGAAAGGACATAAACCTAAAAACTGGCTCAGCACTACATTACTCACCAACGAGGATGAAATCAGTATGATCAATAAATCCTTAATCATTTATCTCTTCCTCCCTTCTTTCTGCTGCTTTTTCTGTCTCTGTGTTTTCTTCTTTTTCCGCTGTTTCTCCTGCGTCAGGGAAATCCTTTTCCTCCGTAATTTCAATAATCTCCAGATCTTCTTCCTTTTCTTTGGTAGATTCACCGAAAAAACGCTTGCTGCAGCCTGATTCCCCGCAGTTCATACAATCGGAATTACATCCCGACTGAATCTTTGACATATCTCTGCCTTTCTTTTCACCTGCAATTTTAACCTTATTTTGTATTGCGGTTAATACTGCAAGAACAAAGAAGGCACCAGGTGCCAGAACAAAGATACTGCATGGCACATAGCTTTCCGGCATCAGCGCAGCTCCAAACACTTCTCCTGCCCCGATCAGCTCCCTGACTGCACCAATAATTGTAAGTGCACAGGTAAATCCCAGCCCCATTCCGATTCCATCAAAAAGCGATGATACAACATTATTTTTAGAAGCATAAGATTCCGCACGTCCTAAAATAATACAGTTTACAACAATAAGGGGAATATATAATCCCAACGCATCATACAAAAATGGAATAAATGCCTTCAGTAAAAGCTCCACAACTGTCACGAAAGACGCAATAATAACAATAAATGCAGGAATCCGCACTTTATCAGGAATCACTTTTCTAAGAAGGGAAATAAACATATTGCTAAGGGCAAGCACTACCATTGTAGTCAATCCCATTCCCAAACCATTAACTGCTGATGTGGTAACCGCCAGCGTAGGGCACATTCCAAGCATCAGCACAAAAGTAGGATTTTCTTTTAAAAGCCCGTTCATCAGGCGTTCAGATATATTATTCTGCTTCATTTATGCTACCTCCTAACTGCGTCTGGAAATAGTAAAGTCCGCCATTTACTGCAGTCGTTACTGCATTTGTGGTGATTGTTGCACCGCTAATCGCATCAATCTGACTGTCGCTTGTGGCTCCTGTCTTTGTGTAAGTAAAGTTTGAAACATTTTTACCTGCAAACTGAGGTTTCAATACAGATTCCGCCTTCATGCCAAGACCGGCTGTTTCTGAAATACTTAAAATGGAAATTCCGTTTAAAGTTCCGTCATTACTGATTCCCATGGTAAAGGTTATATCTCCGCCATATCCTTCATGACTGGTAACAGTAAGTACATATCCGATTCTATTGCCGCTTCCGTCAAGGGCTGCCAGCACATTTATAATATCCACGCCTTCATATCCTGAACTTTTCCATTCCTCATACCCTGCATCACCTTCTGCAAAGCTGATTTCCAGCATGTTAAAATCTGCGGCCTGGGAAAACACCTCCGCATATGCCTTCTTTGCCGCCTCTTCCTCCGCTCTGGCAATGGGTTCTTTTGTAATCTGATATACAAATCCCAAAATAAGTCCTGCACATAAAGTGATCACTAAAAGGATGGCAGCATCTTTTATCATATTTTTCATGCTCTTTCCCCTCCTTTTCCAAATGCCCGAGGCATGGTGATCTTTTCAATCAAAGGTACCAAAAGATTGCCTAAAATAATCGCATAGGAAACGCCTTCCGCCGAGGGCCCGAAAATTCTGAAGATACCGGTAAGCAGTCCTAAAACGATCCCATACAAATATTGCCCTTTCCTGGTTACGGGCCTTGTCACGTAATCAGTCGCCATAAAGAAAGCTCCCAGCATAAGACCGCCGCCGGAAAGATGCGCCGCAATATATGCCGGATCAAAACCATGACCGCCAAATAAAATTACAAAAACAGCAAAGGAAATTATGTAGCTTCCTGGAATTTTCAGGTCAATCACTCCTAAAAGAAGTAAAAAGCATGCACCAATTACAATTGCAATCATAGAAGTCTCGCCGATTGTACCGCTGGTTCTTCCCACTACCATATCTAAAATATTTACGCTTTCTCCTGCTTTTAAGTTTGCCAAAGGAGTAGCCCCTGAATAAGCATCACATTCAAAGTTACACATAATGGAAGTATAGGAGATCAATAAGAAGCATCTTGCTCCCAAAGCCGGATTCATAAAGTTCTGCCCCAGTCCTCCAAAAAGCATTTTAACCACCAGGATGGCAAAAATACCACCAATTACTCCAATCCACCAGGGGGCGGAAGATGGAAGGTTTAAGGCAAGCAAAAGGCCTGTTACCACTGCCGAATAATCTCCGATAGTCACCTTTTTATGCATAGCCTTTTCATAAACAAATTCAGTCATCACTGTCGTTACAACAGTAATCAATATTAAAATCAGTGCATCCAATCCAAAATTATATATGCCAAAGCCTGCCGCAGGAAGTAAAGCAATCACCACTGCAAGCATAATATTACTTGTGGTAACCTTTGACCTGATATGGGGATTGGATGAAACTTTCATCAAATCGCTCATTACGTTTGTTCCTCCTACTTTTTCTTCTTTGCAAGCTGCATTTTACGCATGGATTTTATCACCTGTGTTAGAGGGCGCTTTGCCGGACAAATGTAGCTGCAACAGCCGCATTCACAGCATTCCATACCGTTGTTTTTTACAAAAGCCTCTTCATCATAATGTTCTGCATAATCTGCCAGTTTTCTTGGCACCACTCTTCCGGGACACACTTCCACGCACTTGCCGCAGTTAATACATGCGCTGGGTTCCATTGCAGATACTTCATCTTTAGTAAGACATAACAACGCCGAAGAAGTTTTCGTTGCAGGCACATCCAGATCAAAAATACCAAATCCCATCATTGGGCCGCCGGAAATAATTTTAACCGGCTGCTGCTTAAAGCCTCCCGCTTCATCAACCAGTTCATGATAATTGGTACCAATTCTGACCTTAAAGTTACATGGATGCGCTATGGCATCTCCTGTGACGGTAACAATTCTATACATTAAGGGTTTTCCTTCAATTACAGCATTATAAATTGCTATTACCGTATCAACATTATTCACAACACATCCCGCATCAGCCGGCAGCATGGCAGAATGAATTGCACGTCCGGTAGCAGCATAAATAAGCTGGCGTTCTGAACCTTGCGGGTATTTCGTTTTTAATGCCTTAACTGCAATTTTATTTTCATCTTTGGTAAGCCTTTTTAGTTTAGCAATACATTCAGGTTTATTATCTTCCACTGCAAGGATTCCCCGTGCATTTTCAAATAAGCTTAATGAAACCTTAAGGCCTCCTATTAGTTTTTCCGGTTCCTCTAACATTTTGCGGTAATCGGAAGTCAGATATGGTTCACACTCCGCACAGTTTACAATCACATATTCAATTTTTTCAGGCTCTTTGGGAGAAAGCTTCACTGACGTGGGGAAACCTGCACCTCCCATACCTACAATTCCGGCCTCTCTGATCATGGTTATTTTTTCTTCTCTGGTCAGTTCTTCAAAAGGCTTAACCTCCGGCCAGTCTATTTCTTCATATAGCCCATCGTTTTCAACCACAATGCTCATTACATTGTCTCCGGTAACCACTCTTCTGGACTCCACTGCCTTCACCGTTCCCGATACGGTCGCATAAATAGGTGCAGACACAAACCCTCCTGCCTCTGCAATCTTCTGCCCTGTAAGAACCCTGTCTCCTTTTTTCACAATCGGCTGTGCCGGTGCCCCAATATGCTGGCTCAACGGATAAACCAGATCGCCCTTGGGTAAGACCTCCCTGATCGGTTCGCTCTTGGACAAATCCTTACCATCATAAGGATGAATTCCTCCCGAAAATGTTAATCTCGCCACTTGATAACCCTCTTTCTCCATATAATAACAGTTCAGCCCTGTTTTCTTATCAAAGCTGTCTCTATAAATATACTATTTTTTTGTCGAAAATACTACAGTAATTTTGAAAAATATGCTACACTTAAAAATATAACGTTAGGAGGACTCAATGAAAACAGAAGAAATCATCTTTGGAAATTTCAGGTTAAAATATCCTTTAGAGCGCCTGGCTCCTTTAAATCAAATATTATTTTTAGATATAGAAACCACCGGTTTTCTATCTTCCGATTCCTCTATTTACCTGATTGGATGCGCTTTTTATTCTGAAGGAAACTGGATCATCCGTCAATGGTTTTCCCAGTCTCCTGATGAAGAAGCTGAGCTGATTAAATCTTTTTTAGCTTTTGCAGGCAATTATTCTTACTTAATTCATTATAATGGAAATACCTTCGATCTTCCTTTTATAAAAAACAAAGCGGCCAAGTATGGGCTGCCATGCAGTTTCGATAATATGGAGGGATTGGATATTTACAGGCGCATCATGCCATATAAAAATTTCTTAAAGCTTCCCGACTGTAAGCTTAGGACAATAGAGCAATTTCTTGGCATCAGCCGCGAGGATACCTATAATGGAGGCGAATTAATAAAAGTTTATTCGGATTATATTGCTTCCCATGACTATAACTTATACCATACCCTTCTTCTTCATAATTCAGACGACATGAAGGGATTACTGGAGATTCTCCCTGTTCTTCATTACTACGACCTGTTTAACTGTGATATTAAAGCCTGTAAAGTACAGGCCAATTATTACAATGATATTCATGGCGTTCCACGAAAAGAACTGATCCTTCAGCTGGTATTTGCTCCTTCTCTTCCCGTTTCTGTTTCTTTTATGGGAAAAGGCTGCTATTTTAAGGGGCAGGATCATGAAGGTACCCTGATTGTTCCTATTTATGAAGAAGAACTCAAGTATTTTTATGCCAATTATAAAGATTATTATTACCTTCCAACAGAAGATGTGGCTCTTCACAAATCAATTGCCTCATTTGTTGATAAAGACTATCGTATACAGGCATGCGCATCAAATTGTTATACCCGTAAGATATCCCGTTTCCTGCCTCAATGGAAAATATTGATGGAACCCTTCTTCAAAAGAGAATACAAAAGCAAAGATTTATTTTTCGAGCTGACGGATGATATCAAAAAGAACCGGGAATTATTTTCAATTTATGCCAGCCATATTTTAAATGAAATGGCTCTCCAGCAGGAATAAAAAAGGAAGGCATCATATGATGCCTTCCTTAAATACATAATAAGTATTTACCTATTTAATTAGTTCAATGGACGTTCGTAATAAAACGAATTTTTTCGTTCATATCCTATATCCTTATGATTTATGATCTGCTCCGTACTTCCGATAAACAAAATTCCACCTGGCTTTAAAGAATGATAAAACTTCCTGAACACCTCATCTTTCGCCTCCTCGGTAAAATAAATAAGTACATTCCGACAAACAATCATATTAAAATCTTTTCCATAATCATTTCCCAGAAGATTATGTTCAGAAAAGATAACTCTTGATTTAATCTCATCTGAAATTTGATAAGAAAGACCTATTTTTGTGAAATACTTTTTCTTAAAATCATCCGGCACCGCTGCAATACTCTTCTCATTGTAAAGACCAACTTTGGCTTTTGCAATAACCTGCTTATCAAGATCCGTAGCAGTAATCCGTATCATATTAAGCGGAATATGCCTGGACAAAGCCATCACTAAAGAATACGGTTCATCTCCGGTAGAGCATGCCGCACTCCATATCTTGAGAGTTTTACCAAATTTACCAATCAATTCAGGAATGATTTCCTTATCCATAAGTCTCCATTGATCAGGATTGCGATAAAATTCCGAGACATTTATCGTAAGATAATTGATAAATTCTTCAAACCGGGTTTTATCCGTCTTAAGGACCTGTATGTAACTTTCATAATCCTTGATTCCATGTTTGGAAATCAGTGCATCAATCCGCCGCTTCATCTGCCTTTCTTTATAGGCATTAAGGTCAATCCTTGTAAGTGTCAAAACAGCAGCTTTAAATTTTTCATAATCATAAGCCATAGCAAGTCCGCCTTAATTAATTTAATTTTCTTCAGAAGCATCCTCTTTTGCATCTTCTGCCGCGATCACTGCATCAATGTCAACTGAAACAACATCAGCGTCCTCTTCTTCTGTTTCTTTTACAGCTTCTTCTTCTGCTTCAGGAGCAAGCAATGCTTTGATGCTTAAGCTGATCTTCCTATCCTCGCTGTTGAAGTCTACTACCTTAGCAGTTACTTCATCACCAACCTTAAGGATATCAGAAGGCTTCTCAATATGTTCTTTTGAAATCTGTGATACATGAAGCAGTGCGTCCACACCTGGCTCTAATTCGATGAAAGCACCGAAGTCAGTCATTCTGGCAACCTTGCCTGTAACTTCATTTCCAACCGCATACTTTTCTTCCGCATTCTTCCAAGGATTTGCATCATCAAATTTCAAGCTTAAAGCAATTTTGGTACCGGAAATATCTTTAATAAATGTTTTAACCTTATCGCCAACTTTAAATACTTTCTTGGGATTCTCAACACGTCCCCATGACATTTCGGAAATATGAAGCAGTCCATCTGCTCCACCAATATCAATAAACGCACCAAAGTCAGTTACATTCTTGACAACACCATCAACCACATCACCAACCTGAATGCTTTCAAGAAGTTTTTTCTGCATCTCTGCCTTTTCCGCAACAAGAAGCTGCTTACGATCCCCTATATATCTTCTTCTCTTGGGATTATATTCGCTGATCACAAATTGAATTTCCTGACCTGCATATTTAGTAAGATCCTTTTCATACACATCTGAGACAAGACTGGCCGGAATAAAAATCCTTACCTCATCCACAATTACGCTTAAGCCGCCATCCAGCACCTGCGCAACTTTTGCGGTAAGCACCTCTTTTGAGTTAAAGGCTTCTTCAATTCTCTTGTTGCCGCGATCTGCTGCAAGTCTTTTATAAGTTAAAATAACCTGTCCTTCACCATCGTTTACCTTAAGAACTTTAACTTCCATGGTATCACCCGGCTTTGCAACAGTTGTCAAGTCTATATTAGGTTCATTGGTATATTCGTTTCTGGTTAAAACACCATCGGACTTATAACCAATGTTAAGAATAATTTCTTCAGGCTTAACATCAATAACTGTACCTTCAACTACCTCTCCTGTATGTATTGTCTTTAATGATTCTTCCAACATTTGTTCAAAAGTTAATTCTGACATAATTTTGAACCTCCTCAATAATATTGTTGGGGGTGGAAGCCCCCGCAGTAATACCCACCAGAGCAGCAGTCTTAGGTAGTTCCAAATGCAAATCTTCCAGTGTCTGTATAAAATATGTAGCTTCACACTTCTCACAGCATATTTCATAAAGCTTTCGCGTGTTTGAACTGTGCCTGCCACCTATTACTATCATTGCATCGACTCTGGCCGCAATATCGCGTGCCTGCGTCTGTCGTTCTTCTGTCGCATTACAGATAGTATTTACAACATTAACATTGTAACCTCTTTTTTGAAAAATTTCAACTAATTCTTGAAATTTGTTGTAGTTAAATGTCGTCTGGGATACAATACACAAAGGTTTGGAAATATCTCCCTGAAAGTTTTCAGCTTCCTGGACAGATTCTATCACCTGCGCGTCCGTTTTTGCCCATCCCATAATTCCTTCCACTTCAGGATGGCCTGAATTGCCGATAATGATAATCTTTTTGTCATTATCACTTTCTTTTTCCACTATATCATGTATCCTTTTTACAAAGGGACAAGTTGCATCGATACATTCAATCCCCTTTTCTTCCATCAGCTCATAAATTTGTTTCGGCACACCATGAGACCGGATCACTACCGTGCCATCCTTTAATGCCTCTAATTCTTCTTTACTTGCCACCACCTTAACACCACGTTTCTCCAAGTCACTAACTACTTCCTCATTATGAATGATCGGACCGTAAGTATATATCTTTCTTCCGGTATCTATCTGTTCGTAGACTTTTTCCACCGCACGCTTTACCCCAAAGCAAAAGCCGGCACTTTTTGCAAGTATTACTTCCATTTACAGTTCCTTTCCCTTTTCACGTTTTTCGCATAAATCAAGTATCGCGCCTGCGACTTCATCAACGGTCATATGGGATGAATCCAACAGTACTGCATCCTCCGCCTGCTTCAAAGGAGCTACTTTTCTTGTCATATCCTGTTCATCCCTTTTGATAATATCAGCTTCTATTTGTTCTATATCACAGGATATTCCTTTTGCACTAAGTTCATCAAACCTTCTCTTTGCCCTCACTTTGGAACTTGCAGTTAAATAAATTTTCACATCTGCATCCGGAAGCACGCAGGTTCCTATATCACGCCCATCCATAACTACATTGTTGGTTTTCGCAAGCTCTTTTTGTAAAAGTGTCAGGCGTTCTCTCACCTTGGGATTTGGACTGCTGGCAGAAGCCATATTGCCCACTGCTTCACTGCGGATCACTCCGTTTACATTTTCACCATTTAAAAGCACCACCTGCTCTCCTTCTTCATAGCAGATGGTAATATCAGCGTTCTGACAGTTTTCCTCTATCGCCTGTGCATCCTTCGGGCTTACTTTCTTTGACAGAAGATAGTAAGCCATAGCACGATACATTGCACCTGTATCTACATATATAAAGCCTTTTTGTTTTGCCACTTTTCTGGCAATGGTACTTTTTCCGGCTCCTGCCGGTCCGTCTATTGCAATCTGAAAACTCATTTTATTCAACCTTTTCTCCTGATTTTTTATTGTGTAATTAGATGACTGCCGCACTTATTCCCGCAAGGTATCCGGTAGACCAGGCAATTTGGAGATTAAAACCTCCTGTCAATGCATCCACATCAAGCACTTCCCCTGCAAAGAAAAGCCCCTTTACCAGCCTGGATTCCATAGTAGAAGGATTAATTTCCTTTACGTGGACTCCCCCCTGGGTTATGATTGCTTCATGAAAATCTCTGGTTCCCGTAATTATCAACGTGAGATTTTTCATACGTTCAACCAGTCCTGCCCTTTCTTCCTTTGTTATTTCATTTACTCTCTTTTCTGGTAAAATTCCAGACAATTTTATCATAACCGGAATTAATTTTGAAGGAAAAAGACCATCCAAAGCATTTTTAAACTGCCGGTTTTTATTTTCATCAAAGTCCTTAAGCAGTCTTTTATCCAATTGTTCTTTTGTCAGCGCCGGCTTAAGATCAATGGATAAAACAGCCGGCGTCCCATAATATTTCTTTGCATAATAACTGCTTGCGGTTAAAATCATTGGCCCGCTGACGCCAAAATGAGTAAACAACATTTCTCCAAAGCCTTGGTATATTGTTTTCTTTTCATTTCTTAAAGTAACAGCAACGTTCTTAAGAGAAAGTCCCTGGAGTTTCATACACCAGTCCTCTTTCGTCGTAAAAGGAACAAGTGCAGGCTTAATATCTTTAACCATATGACCTGCTGCTTCTGCAAATTTATACCCATCCCCCGTGGAGCCTGTAGACTCGTAGGATTTTCCGCCAGTTGCAATAATTACCGCATCTGCACTTATGATTCTTTCATCAAAAAGTTTTACACCCGTTATGCATTTTTTCGAAGGTGTTTCCTCATCCTGATCCATCAAAACTTCCTTAACACAGGTACGTAAATACACCTTAACGCCTTTCTTTTCCAACTGCCGGTTCAATGCCGAAATCACATCCGAAGAATGATCTGATACCGGAAAAATACGCTCTCCTCGTTCTTTTTTTAATGGACAGCCTGCCTCTTCAAAAAATTTCATTACAGAATAATTATCCATTTTGTAAAAGGCACTGTATAAAAACTTTCCATTATTAATTACACTGTCAAAAAAATTTTCCTGATCACAGGCATTGGTCAGATTACACCTGCCCTTTCCAGTAATAAAAATCTTTTTCCCCGTCTTTTCATTTTGCTCAAGCAGGCTGACCTTTGCGCCTTCTTCCGCCGCCGCTATAGCCGCCATCATTCCCGCTGCTCCGCCGCCAATTACAATCACATGTTTCATATATTCTGCTCTTCCTTCTTCATAAGAGGATAATTCAGCATAGGTTCTTCATCTATAAAATTAATTTCATCATTTAAGTAAACCTGATAATTGTTCCAAACATCTTCCAGCGTTTCCAAATTCTTTTTCACAATCTCCGGCTGTTTTAAGCAAAGCGCAACCACCAGTGCATTAATCACGCTAAGAGGCGCCACGAGAGAATCAACAATAGAAACCATATCGCTTCTTGCAAGCAGATTACAGGAAGAATAAAGGTTCATAGGAGAATGAATGCTGTCCGTAATGGTAATTACTTTTGCATTCCTGTCATTGGCAAATTCAATTGCCTTTAAAGTACGCATGGAATATCTTGGGAAGCTAATTCCTATAATTGCATCTCTCTCATTAATGCGTATCATCTGTTCAAACATTTCCGTAACGCTTGTTGTTTTTATGTGTACAATGCTGCCTCTGATCATATTCAGGTAAAAATGCAGGAAATCAGCAAGCGGCTCACAGCTTCTTACCCCCACCAGATATATTGTTTCCGCCTCCAGAATAATATCAACAGCTGCCTCAAATGCTACCACATCCAGCTTCACAATGGTATCCTTTATTTTTTCAATGTCTGCATTCAATACGGAATGTAAAACCTCAGACTGGGAACTTTTTCCATATTTAGCTCCAATTTTCTGAACAGAATTCAGTTTATTTTTAACCCATTCCGCCAATGCCTTTTGAAACTCAGGATATCCTTCATACCCCAGCCCCATAGCAAAGCGCACCACCGTAGACTCACTAACGCCCACAGTCTCTCCAAGTTTAGCGGCAGTCATAAATACTGCCTGCTCATAGTGATCTGATATGTAAGCGGCTACCGCCTTATGCCCCTTACTCATTTTCATATATCTGTCATTCATTCTGGAAATAATATCATGATTAACTTCCACTGCCTTTTCCTGCTGTTCAACCATACTTAAAGCCATATCCTTTCAACCCTGAAAACATTTCAACTGTTATCTGTATTTTTACTTAAAAGACTGATACGCCTCCTTCAACATACGCATCGTTTCATCTTCCGAAAGATCATAATCCCCTGTAAGGGACATGCATGCCGCTCCATGTATAAATATCCACATCTTCATAAAAAGACCGCTGGCATCCCTGCACCCTTGTGATGCGGCAGCCTGGATTTCTTTACTTACATTTCCAGTACTGCAGTTTACAAGATCATACATACTTCTCCCATATCTTTCATTAGACAAAAAAATAAATTCAAAAATTTTTTTATGCTTTTCAGCAAATTTAATATATGCCTGCCCTAAATTAACAAATGGAGTCACCGTTACCCTGGGCTGATTTGCATAAAAATCCTCAAAAAAACCGCATGCCTGTCCAAACAGCTCTTCCATAAGCTTTTCCATATTACTATACACCCGAAAAATAGGCTGAGTAGAACAATTAGCTTTTGCCGCCAGCTTTCTGGCTGTAACCTGTCCGGCTCCCTCCTCCTTAAGTATCTCAAATGCTGCTCTTAGAATATCTTCTTTTGTAATTGATTCCTTCCTAGCCATATAAGCACCTCTTCTTATGTATAACATATGTTATTATTCTACATTTAACGAGTTATTCTGTCAATAAAAAACATACTTAAAATTAGTAACCTTATCATAAAAAACAGCGCCCCACTTCTTGTGGAACACTGCTTTTCTCACACTTGTTCTTCCATAATATATTTCTCTAAGTCATTAATGAACTGCTCCCACGCTTCCTCATGCTCAACATAATAAAGAGGACATTTTTTGCCACCTTCATCATAATGTCTTCTCATATCTTCCGGTGCAAGATCATATTCATTTAAAAGCCATGCACACAATTGGATCAATGATCGGTATGTAGCGTCTGTAAACTTTCCATCCTCCTGCAGATAACAGCATTCTATTGAAACAGAATCATAATTTCGCTGCATCACTGCATAAGCTATTTCATTTAATGGTATACATTGTATAATTTCTCCATCATATCCTATTACAAAATGCGCACTGGCTGAAGTCTCTCCCGTGATTCCAAGATTTTCAAAATAACTCCTGTTCTGTGCAGCGCTTGTTTCCGGATTTGCCGTATAATGTACAAAAAGATTATTTACATTTTGTAATGGTTCCCCTGGCCGGGAATATTCGTTAATCGTAAGAAAATCCTCAATAATTTCAGGCTTCTGCGTATTATTTGTTTCAATCATCTCCGTTCTGTGAACAGAAACTGCTTCCACAACATCTTTTTTCTCATCAGGCCCATTTAGTATCACTGCTCTTAGCAAATTGTAAACTAAAAAGCCTAAAATAATGATAAATCCTAATTCGCATAATACAATAACACTCTTTATTATACGCCTTTTTCTTTTACGCTTCCTGCTTCTTATTACCCGCTGGCGCTGTAGTTCGATCTCTTTTGCCCTTTGTACGCTGTCAACTTTTCTGGCCGATGCTGTTCTTTTCTTTGGAGGCCTCCTTCTTTCCTCTATATGCCTCCTGCGCTGCTCTGGCCTTGAAACATCTATAAATTCCAGTTCCATCCCGCCTCATCCTTTGTGCATTAATATCACATGTACTTTTACACGTAAAATATTATAATGAAGAATTACACAGCATTTTTTAATTTTCTATAAATCTTTTACTAATTTTTTAGTCCTCTTTGTCAAGGTCTATGATCTTTCTCTTCTCCTTTTCAATTCTTGTAGTTGAAATAATACCTGTTGCAAAAATTCCAACTACCAAAAGTACAATAATGATTCCCCAAATTCGTGAACGTTTCGCCTCTGCACGGTATCGTTCCACTTCTTCTATTACCAACTTTCCTTCTGCCTCAGTCTGCTGAAATTCCTTATCCAGTCCTTCTACATCAAATTCCTGCATAGTCAACGCCGATTTCTTCACATATCCTTCCTTGTCTTGATAGGAAACTTGATACCACCCATCTTTCGTTTCTCCAATTACAAACACTGAATCTCCACTCTCATAAGTAATAACCACCTTTCCACTGTTAGTAGGTGTTTCCCTGGCTTCAACTGCTTCATTTGCCACCATAATTTGATTTAATTCAGTAAGTCCCTCTTCCTTTTGTAGTTCATCTGCCTCTACTGGCAAAACCGCTATGTTTCCCAAGCACAAAACTGCTACAAACACAAATAAAATTTTTTTCATTTCAACACTCTCCTCATTCAAATTTAAATTTACTAACAGATACCTTTTCTTTCTTTTCTTTATAAGAAACTGCCAAAATTGTAAAAATCCAATATACCGGCAATATACTTATACTTACCCTAAAAAATAGAAGCTGAACTAAAAAAACACTTGCAATTAGGACCAGAATACTCGTAATTGGCTTATCCAGCCTTAAATTTTTCCTGATCTCTGTAATCAATAAAACGCACACTGTCAAAACAAGCAGGCTTCCTATTACTCCAAACTGTTCAAAGCATAAATAGAAAGCACTCTTCCCCTGATATGCTTCATTTACCAAAGGAATTGCAAACCCTTTCACTACCGCCATTCCAAAACTATCAGGAAGATTGCTCCAACAATTTCCTCCCAATATGATTCCTACAAATATAATGCTGGTCATTCTAGCCAAAAACTGATAACCCCGCCGCATTTTTCTCATAACCAGTCGTCTTAAATCCACACCTTCCGGTATCCTGTTCCAATATTTAAAAAAGAAAAAGCCTCCGATTACCACCAATAATTCCAGGTAAACACTTTGCTCTATGTCATAATGTATATCTACAAGAAACATCTTTGTATAATTTGTGAACAAACTCATATTACACAGCATAAACAAAAAAATAAAAAACATCTGCATATCTTTTTTTACCAGTTCTGCTGTAGGACGCTCAATTAATGGAATTACAAGAAACACCATTATCATAATCCATATGCTTATTCTGCTTTGATTTACAAATAAAACTAAAAATCCAATCACCAATACACTTATGTAAAAGAAAGACCGGAGCCTGTCTTTGCATTTCAAGTACTGCCAAATCCCTATGATACAGACAAGTATCGTATAAGAAGCAATCCCTTCCTTGTCCTTAAGCAAAACCGTTGCTACAGATTCTGCCCCATCTCCGCAAAAATATTTCATCAGCAATAAAGCAAATACCACCAGTGCTGAATAGCATAATGTATCCAAATAATATACTTTAAACTCTGGTTTTGATAATAGCAAAAAAAATATTGCGCTCAAAGCCAGTATTGTCATTTCGTATTCATAGCTTACCAGATTTTTTTCGCTGGTAATTATTATCTTATATATGATTTTGATAAATACATAAAATGTCAGTGCAGTTATCGCGAATCCCAGCCTGTTTCTATAAAAATGAAATGACCACTCCCCTGATCTTATCTGTAAAAAGCAGTACAAAAGTACACCTAATGTGCATAATGTCAGAATTAAATGTTGGATTCTAAAGCTGCCTACATTAACTTCAAATAATAAAAGCGGATAAATTCCTATTATAAAACTGATCAATATGTGTATTGAAATCTCTGCCCTGTTTTTTCCTGTTTGATTTTTCACTTTTTTCTTCTTATATGAATTTTCTTTTTTCCGGCTTATTTGATACCATTTTAAATTTTCCATATAATTAAAACTCCCAATATAAGATTTCTTCTTATCTTATACAAGGAGTTTTTCTTTAATTTACTGCACTTTCTTTAACTGTTCGCTGTGGCTTATCACTACCTGCTTTAAAACACTGATATCCATATCCATTCTATCTATCTGTTCCGCCCGTTCCAAGTACCTGTCTGATGTATCAATATAGCATTTCTCAATCGTACTCAGTCTTGGAATTACGTTGTTTTCCAACTGTACAACTTTAACATAAGTCATGTCATCTTCCAGTTTTTCTACTGATGCCTCCAACCTGGACGTGCGCTCGTCTAATTTTTTCACCGAGATTTCTAAGTTATCTAACTTAATGTTAATCGGCTTTAATTTCTCATCAAACTTCTGATCCAATTTCTTGTTCAATTTCTCTTCCAGTTTCTTGTCCAATTTTTCTTCCAGTTTCTCTTCCAGTTTCTTGTCCAATTTTTCTTCCAGTTTCTCTTCCAGTTTCCTGTCCAGCAAGTCTTCTATTGCTGCAAGCATTTCTCTGTCTACCATTTTTCATCCTCCTGTGATCCGAATAAGCGAAATCTTTCTTTTCGCCTATTACAAGTATTTTAATTGTATGAATCTTTGACGAAAAGCCAGGATATCGGATAACCGATAATGCACTAAGAAATTCAGAATCTTTATGTGCGTGATTTAATTCATACATTTACTATAACACAATCACATTATAATCACAAGAAGATTTTACAAAAATACCAAGCCTTTTTAAAACAATCCTTTTATGATATTTTTAGAAGCTTTCTGCTTCCCTTGTATAAGATATGAAGTTTTCAAAGTGCTATATGTCAAGTTCTTTCTCTAGATAATGAAGCAATACTCCTCTGTATCATTTCTATTATTTCCTGTACAAAAATTTCTTTCATTAGAAGCAGGCTAAGCAAATAAATACTACTAAAACAAATGGCTGATATCAATAAAATCCAAAAACAACCAGCCTCCAATTTCAAAACCCATATAGATGCAATTGCAGCAACTGCTGTTGAAATAATAAATTTCCATAAATTTATATTACAAAACAGCTTTTTAAATATATCCAAGTCAGAAAAATATTGATAAACAAATACTGCTATCTCAGCTACCATTGTTCCAATGGCGGCGCCAGCGGAAGAATATCTGGGAATTAATATCATATTTAACCCAAAGTCTATTACAGCACCCACAATCGTTGAAGCCAATACCTTACGTTCTTTTCCCATTGGAACTAAAATCTGAATACCCATAAGATTGGTCAATCCTATAAAAAGTAATGTAGGCATTATTAACTGCATTGGGAAAATGGCTCCTTCATATGCAGTTCCTGCCAACAACAAAATAACCGGTCGTGCAAACATAGTAAAATATACCAACATAGGAATTGAAATAAACAGGATAAAACGAATAGCCTTAACCGAAAGATTCTTAAATTTTTCATTCTCCTGTTTCTCCAAATAAGCTGTCACTCTTGGTAATAGCACTGCCCCTAACGAAGTTACAATGCTAAGTAACATATTCTTTATTTTTACTGCTGCATTATAATAGCCCACATCCACGTCCGTTTTTATAAATCCAAGCATAACAGTATCCAATTGTAAATAAACCGTTGTAGCACATGACATGGCAAAGAAAACAAAGATTGGTTTCATATGTTTTTTCAAGTCAAGTTTAAAACGTTTTTGAAAATCAACCAGTTTATGGAGATAAATAAAGTTTAGGATATTAGAAGCAGATGATGCAAAAATGGATATTGCTCCATAAATAATATAATCCTCCTGTTTATGTACTAAAAAAAACATAGTGGCTAACGCAATAGTCTTAAAAAAAATGGAACGCCATGTAATATAAGAATACATTTCCAGCGCTTTAAAAACCCACTCGGCTCCCAAAGTAGTAAGTAAAATAGATGCACTTGTAACAATCAACATTTTTTTTTCTTCTCGAAAACGTGGAACACAAAAAAGCGATAAGGCAAAAAGTATGTATGCTATTATGCACATGATAATATTAATCAATAAAATTTCCTGTACATTCTTGTTAAACTCTTCTTGGTCATCTCTCACCTTTGCACATGCCCTGATTCCATAAATCGGAATTCCCAGCTGCGCAACCAGCACAAAATAACTTACTATAGAAGTAGCAAAAGATACTTTTCCTGTTCCAGCAGGTAGAAGAATTCTCGAAATATAAGGAAAAGTAATTAACGGAAACATATAAGAGGACATCGTTAAAACAATATTCATTATGAAATTATAAAAAATGGAATGCTGTTTCAATTTCGTTGTCCTCTCATTTATATCCTCAAATTATAAAAATATTTTTAACATCATTTATAAACTGGCTTTTTTCATTTAATATTATTTGTCTATATTGCTCAAAATCATTAATAATCTCTTCATACTTTTCCAAGCAATATCTAATACAGTGAATTATCGCTCGCTGTTCCACTATCTTTTCATCAAATTTATATTTATCCAAAATGGGAACATCCTTATTAAATTTTGCCGCCCCGCGTTTCCCAGTAATTATGCAACAACCACTTATTGCTGCTTCACGAGGAAACCGATCTTTTCCTGGATGATTTCCAAAGTCTACATACACCTTACTATTATTTAAATACTGATAAATCTCTTCATTTGTCATCCCTTGCAATGGTATCCACTCCAAATCAGGTGTAGCTTTTATAAGCTTCCTAGTGAATTTATAGCCTTTCGCCGGATTATATAGAATTACATCATTTCTTACACTTTTATCTTCTTTTACATAAGATTTGGTATAACAATCATTAATGTAATCTGATAAATATATAATTTTTTCTTCATCAAAATTATATTTTCGTTTTATATAATCAATGGCATAATATGACTGGCAAAGATGGAAGTCAGCTTTTAAAACAAATTTTGTTTTATCCTTTATATCCCCTGTTATCATATTATATAAAGCATTTTTAAGACTACATAACTCTTTTCTGGACCTAAAATCATTGTGTATAGCAAAATTGTCAACACTTAACCACCAAATAGCAGTCATGGCATTGCTGAATTTATTTACATACTCTACCTTTGTTTCAGGAATAATAATAAGATTTTCAGCGTCATCTTCTATTTCATCCAGTCTCTTCACTGGTGTTTCTATATAGTTTTTAAACGCTTCTGGCATAGACAAATCATTCCCTATGTAAACAATATATGCCATCTGTCCTTCTCTGTTTAAACGAAACACCAATTGATGCAAAAGTTCTGTTCCACCTGTTTTAAGTCCACCGATGCAAAGCACGTATATTTTAGAATACTTACTCATTGTTCCTACTCCTCCCACTCATCATAATAATTCTTCAAATAGTGGAATCTTTCATTATTATTTACGATTATGAATTCGTTTTCATCCATCAAAAAGATATAATAATCATCTAATTTAAATCCTATTTTATTCTTCAACTTACCTATATCATTTCCAATTATTATCATATCTTCTTCTTCCACTTGAGGATAATCTGATATAACAACTTTATCCCTCATAACGAACTGCATCAAAAACTGTGGTCCAAATATTTCATTACAGTAATACACATGTTCAATATTATCTAAAATTTTATCTTCTGTTTTTAGCAATTCATATGTAGCATTCACAGAACCGTAATAATTTGCCGAGTGGGAATAAGGTTTATCCCAGTTTATAACAGAATAACTATATTGATAAATCTGAATTAGGCACATTAAAATATAAAAAAATTTTATATATTTTTTTCTAATTAATAAATAATACATACTAAATATAATTAATGAAATTACTGTCGCTTGCAAATAATAAGCCCCATTTTGCATATTCTCAGAATATTTAGCTCCTGTAAATGAAAGCGGTGCAAAATAACCAAACCAGTCCCCACTATACTTCTCTTTAGCCAGCGTTATTTGTAAACTATACGCATATGTAAATTTACATACAAACAGTTGTATTATAATTACACCCCAAAAAATATCCCTTCTTATTCCATATTTTTTCAGAATTAATAAAGCAATAAAAATAATCGGTCCAAAACCATTACCAATGTATCTTAAATAAAAATATCCCCTTGATAAATCATTACCATAATTTCTAACCATATCAGCAGAAGAAATCCAAAGAATACTTAATCCGATAAGTGAAAATACAAAAACTATCAATAAAAATACAGCAGGCAATATCCATATGTTTTTACTAAATAAACCAACATTTATTTGTCGTTTTTTTATAATTTTTACATTCATTACTGCAAACATACATATAAATACTATTATTATTCCTTGATAATATGTAAAGGTAATCCAAATATTTGAAAAAAATAAACTAAAAAAATTAGTAATTCCATTCACATTAAAAAAATTATTTTTTAATATACCTGCAACATTACCAGCAACCCCCGAAACAGTGTTATTTAATACAGTATTTTGATATATATCAGAAAAATAAACAGTATTTTGTATAACTTTTTTTGCATAATTTACGACAAAAAAAAGTAGAAAATAAATGCTAAAGCTAAGAGTATAATTAACCAATGCTCTTCTATAAATTAAATGAAATATTATGCAAACTATTAGCACTGCCAATACATAAATATAAGCTCTTGTATGTACAGTTAATGAATATCCCAATATAAAAAAAAGAAACAATGAATATGCATTCCGTTTTTTTTTGCTTATTTTATCTTGTAAAGTCGTCAATAAATATACTATTGTCCATGCAATCAATATAAGCATAGGCTCATTATCAATATTAGTTGCTCTTGTTGGGGCAGCTATTACTGATATTGTACTTATTAATATAGCCTCTGTTATGTTATATTCCTCTGAATACTTTTTTAAAAGCGAAAAACATATAAACACAGGAATTGTTCGCAAAACAGCTCCTCCTGCCAACAATACCTGATATAAAATCAAAGGATTCTTAACAATATAAAACAAGGGAGCAAAAATTATAGTTGTGCCAAACCCGTAATAGCTATTCGCTTGAGAAAGAACATAGCTCCAATCATATCCACATAATTTTGCTGCAACGGAAAGAGCACCTATTTCATCCGGCAAACTTCGTGGAACAATCTCATTTACATTTAAAATAATTTGAAAAATTAATACAGCGATAAAAGTTCCTATCTCCGCTATATACCATTTATAATTATCATTAAACTTTTTCTCATGCTTTATAAATGACATAAAGATATACCATCCGCTTTCTATTTATAGGTATTTCATCTAATGCACATACCTTTTGTAAATATCTGTTATATGAATTTTATTAAATAATTTTCTTAGAGTAACAAATATATATTCATAGTAAAAAGCCATTAGATATTTTTTTTTTGCTACAAGCTTCAAAATTCCCCTTCCTAAATAAAACGATTTGTCTAAATAATCTATCATTCTTATAGCATCTGGTGTCAATCTACTGGAAACAATACCTTCCAAATATATTTTTCTATCTTTACGCCTTCTTTTTGCAATAAGTTCATATCTATATATTTCAATTATTTCATTGCAGGCTTCACCCGCCTTATATGTTTCTGCAATATTATCCAATCCTTTTTTCTTAAGTTCATTTATAATATAGTCACTAACCTGCTCCCATTTCTTATCTATATTTACAATATATTTTATATTACATGATTCTGAATCATAATTTGTTCTCCAATAATAACCAATTTTACTTATTGTGCATACCCTATTTGAATTTAAAAAAAGATCAAACCGCATGAGAAGATCGTCTTCAAAATTTACAAACCTTTTGAATTTAATTCCATTATTTTCTAATAATAATTTTTTAAAAACAATATTCCAAATTGTTGATCTTGACCGTTTACCATTTTCCAACTCCGTATAAAATCCCATTAAAATGCTTGGAAGAATTAACGCTTCTGGAATATTTTTATTTTCAATCACATTGTCATTTTCATATTCGTATATATATGAATCCGCCTTAATATTTCTAAAAAATTTTGCAGAGCTTGCAATACACAAATCACTTCCGGTTTCTTCTATCTTAGTTATAGCTTCTTCATAAAAATCTGCTGAAATCAAATCATCCTGATCTACAAAAGCAATATAATATCCTTTCGCTTCATTTAACCCTCTATTTCGCGCTCCGACAATTCCTGTATTTTCTTGCTGGATATACCTTATTCTATTATCCTGCAATGCATACCATCTACAAATAGTGGGGCTGCTATCACTTGAACCATCATCAATCAAAATAATATCCATATTTTTATATGTTGAATCCAAAACAGAATTCAACATATCTTTTAAATATTTTTCTCCATTGTAAACCGGAATGATTACACTTAACATTTTTTGTTCATCTTTTCTTTTTTTCATAATAAATACTCCCTATAGTTGATCAGAATCCACTATGTCATATATTCTCATATAGTTAAGATTTAAGCGCAAAATTCTCTTTAACTGTGCTAATTTCCAATTTACTTTATTTGTATCCTGCTTTATTCTACCAGGGTGCTTCAAATAATACCCTGTACCATGTATTTCACCATTTTCAATAAATCTGGCCACTTCCCACGCGTCAAACAATGTTGGCTTGATTCCTATACGACAAAAACCATAAAAGTAAACATCAGGTTCATAGTATTTGATGTCAATAGTTTGAAGCATATTTAATTGTTTAACTCTATCCAACGCACTTTTTTGAAGAATATTTAAAATTTTATCTTTTTCCATATTAGAATGATTGTTTTCCAAAATAGGAATTATTATCTCTTTTTCTTTCTTATAACATTTTGTAGATCCTTCATCATGAGAAAAGAACGCTTCGACAATTGCTGTAGCTCTCACTTCATTAATCTGATTTTGTATATGTTCTTCTCCGAAATAAAGGTAAGCGCTCATCTCCTGGCTTTCAAAATACCTGCACTTATCCCGAATTCCAATATAATATCCATGCACTTTTGCATTTATTCCAGCCGCACTAATAATTTTTTCAATTGCATTCTGTAAATTTCCAAACCATCCAGTATCAACAATAGCCACATTCCCCTCAAATCCTTCCTGATTAAGGTATTGTATCAGCAAATCATATTCTTTTTTGGAATTTTCTTCAATCGTCTGCTCTAAGTATTTGTATACATTCAACAATTCAATATTTGTAAGTAATTCATCCTTTCCATAAACATAATTTGAATTTTCAATAATTTTCTCTATTTTTTTCTCATAATCCTCATACTTAATTCCAAAATTACTCACAAAGTCCTTAATCGTGTAATGTTTTTTCCAATACATTATTTCACACCGTTCTTTATAACCATCGTACAAATATAATGATGGTACTATCAACGCCCTTCGTGAAACATATAAATATGAACTCTTTTTTATCAATTCTTCAGACGCCATTATTTCCATGGCTTTTTGCATAATAAAACCATCTCTTGATAAATAAAACACATGGTTATATTCATCAACTTCAAGTTCTTTAAGCAACCATTTGGTATACCCAAATAAAAAATTTCCCAATGAATATTTTCCTACTTGTTCCCAATAAAAATTTCTTGAAAATTTCCGAGGCATGTCTCCATAAAAAATATTATATGGATAAGTGTAATTTTCTTTGTATCGTTTGGCTGGAGAATAATGAAATGCAGCAATACCTTTCTTTTTGGCATGAAGATAATCACTTATAAAATTATCACCTATATGCAGAATTTTTTTCGGCATAACACCAGTTTCATCAATTAACTCTTGATAAAGAGTTCCTGTAGATTTTCTTTTATTTCTATCTGATGATAAAAATAATTGTTCATAGTCGGCACATCGATTTTTCTGTAATATTTTTTCAATAGTTTCTTTATCAAGATACATATCAGAACACATTACCACTCTCTTTTTCTGATTTAAGCATTCTTGATATATTTCAAGCATCTCAAAATTTACTACTGATAATTCAATCTCAATATCTTTTTCTAACTGACAAACTATATCTTTTCTATTTATATCTAAATATTTATATATTTCATTTAATAAAATTTCTTCTTTATCAGAAAAACTAATTGCCTGACGCTCTGCTATTATTCTCTTTTGAGCAAAGCCAATATAGTCATTACCATATCTTTCATATAGTACTTTTTCTATCTCGAAAAAAATATTATGCGGATTTCCAACACAACGATAGATCAGGGTATCAAATATATCAAAAGATATTACATCATACCTATTCAATTTATCTTTAACATTGTTTACATTCATTTGTTATTTACCTTTTTAAATACTTAAGTTACAAGCCATACAATTATTTTTCTGCATTGAATGTTGGAACTATTTTACTAACCAGAGTGTAAATAATATTATCACTGCTATCATAGTATAAATTTCCCAAAGTTGATAAAAATCTTTTTCCAAATAAACTTGAAAAAGCTATTATTCTGATATATTTCTTTGCTTTTCTATCAAAAAAAACTTTTCTACGATATAAGCAGATTTGCTTCCAACATGGCATTAAATAAGTATTATTCTCTTTTGCAAATGGAATCTCTCTAAATGTCTGTGCTGCCGCCAATAAGCACCTTGCATCTGCCGCTCTGACAAACTCTGGATATTCCTCTATTATAAATTTCCTCATATTCTGAGAAATTTCAATTCTTTGCATTTTTTTTGAATTGAAGTTTTCTGCCATAATGCTGCCATTTCTCTGAACATAATAGTATTTTTGTAAATTACTGACTATAATTTTGGAAGATCTATCAAGAAGTTTACATATAACAGCCATATCTTCATAATAATATCCTACCGGATATCTTATTTCTGCAAACAATTCACTTTTATATATTTTACAATGAGCACTTGCTGTGAACTTTCTTTGATAAAGATAATTTTCAATAGCAGATGCTTTGTCTAAGACTTCTATCTTTTCTTTATAATCATCCAGCCTATCCTGTGTATTATATATTTTTTTAAATTGACAAACAGCAATATCAGCATTGTTAACAGATACTAAGCCATATAAATATTCTATATAATCTTCTGTCACATAATCATCAGAATCTACACATACTACGTATTCTCCACACATCATATCTAGTGCCGCATTTCTGGCATCACTCAGGCCACCATTTTTTTTGTGTAATACTATTATCCTTTCATCTTGTTTAGCTAATTCATCACATAACTCTCCTGAGCCATCAGTTGATCCATCATCTATCAAAAATATCTCACAATTCGTATAGGTCTGATTAATAACAGATTTTACACACTTTGATAAATATTCTTTTACATTATAAACAGGAATAATTATACTGATCAGCTTATCCATTTTTTTCCCTTACTTTACTAATCTATAAAAAATTTTTGTAAAATTCTCTAACTTTCCAAAATAGCACATCCATGAAAATACCCATACTCCTAATTTCTGTGAAAGCAATAATTCATTATATTCAAAAAATCTAGTATATTTATTTCTTCTAGCGTATGGAAAGTATTTGTTTGCAATTTTTTGAAAAGATTGTGCAATTACAGTTGCGTTTTCTACATTTGATTTCTTGTCTGTATTGCTTAAATATTCTCTTTTCCTAATACGCACAAACAACAAATATGTAAAAAGACTTAGCACTGTAAATTCAAATAATTGTCTGTCTAACCGTTCATCCCTATGTCTTAAAATCTTTTCAATACAATTATCCCATTCCGTTAATGGTAAATCTGCTGTTTTTATTACCTTGCTCGTAGTACTCCCCTCATGTACTACTTGATAGTATCCCGCATAATCTAAAAAATAGCTCTTTTCCGTTAAAAAAAATGCCTGTAGATTAAATGAATTATCTTCATATGTTTTTCCGATTGGAAAAACAATATGATTTTCTTTTATATACGACGTCAAATATATTTTCCCAGAAATATTAAAACGTCTCATCAAACATTTCCCATCATACGATTTATAAATTATGCTATCTATAATTTCCCCATCTTCTTTAACTTTATATTGCCCACTACATACCACATCGCACATATGTTTCTCTGCTACAGAAACTAAGGTTAATAAGTAATTCTGATCAATATAATCATCTGCATCCAAAAACATAATATATTTTCCTTTGGAAATATCTATACCGCAATTTCTCGCTGATGCCTGTCCACCATTTTTTTTATTAACACTAACCACTTTTTCTTTGAAGTTATCAATATATTTATTGATGATTTCAACAGTACCATCTGTACTTCCATCATTTATGATAACTATTTCAAAATTCTGATATGTCTGTTGTAATATTGAATGAATACATTTATCTAAACGTTCTTCTTCGTTATATGCAGCAATAACAACTGAAACCATTGGAAAACGTTTCTGTACTTCTAATTTAGCATTCATTTATATCTACCTTCCTATTCCATTAAAAAAATACTGATACAAAGTATCTCATTTCTCCACACAAAAAACTCCCAACATAAGACAATTTCATATCTTATATCAGGAGTTTCCTCTTTCATTTTATTATATTATTCCGTTATACTGAGATTCTGTTAAGTTTTTTGCTATGTTCTTCAAGAACAACTTTCATAACTTCAATATCTGAACTCATGGCATCAATCTGCTCTGTCCTCTCCAGATATCTTTTGGCAGTATCCACATAATATGCTTCTATAGTGTTAAGCCTTGGTATCACATTATTTTCTAGCTGCACCGCTCTGACATACTGCACGTCAGATTCCAGTTTACCCAACCTGTCATAAACTGGCCCCAGTTTCTCATCCAGTTTCTGATCCATCATTTCTGACATTGCCATTAACATTTCCTGATCTACCATTTCTTTATCCTCCTTTTGCTGTGTGCAGGCGGAACACACGCTTTCCGCCCTCCTTTTTATCTGTTGCATGAATCTCTGGCGAAAAGCCGGACACCGTTTCAGCGGTGTATCGCACATGAGAAGTTAGAATAAATTTGTGCGAGAATAGATTTCATGTTCCTAATTTACCATATTTTTAAAAGAAGCGCAAGGAAAACAAAAAAAAACTGTTTTTTCGTTCAAATGATTTTATGCAAAAAATCCTGATATAAAATATGAAATTGTCAAAGTACGGGATTTTTTATTTAAAACAAACATTTATATAAAAACTGAACCTCTACAGAGAAACGCTCACGCGTTCAAAGGCATCTTCTTCCCTGTTGGACTCTCCCACGATCCGGTAGGTCTTCACAGTCTCCTTTTCCAGCTTTTGCTGCATGTAAATTGCATCATACTCTGTTTTTCTTGCATGATACTGGGTATCCTGAAGCAGTTTTCTATTAGCAGCAATCACATCTGCCACCAGCCCTATCATAAAGGTAAGAAATCCCATAATAATTAATGTACATGCCAGAATAAGAGACTGAACATGTCCGCCTGACTGTCCGATCGTCATATAGTACAAAAAGCGAAACCCAATCAAAAGCCCCACCGCTATCGGTGCAACAGCCAGATAACTAAAACACTTTAATGGCTTGTACATCATATATGCCCGAAGAATTGTCAGCATACTCTTTTTTACATATCCCCAAATACTGTTAAACAATCTGGAAGGCCGGAGTTCTTCGTTAGTTCTGACTGGTACACTGGTGATTGCAATTTTTTCTCTCCCTGCCTGCACAATGGTTTCCAATGTATATGTATAATCATTTACCACATTCAGCCGCATAGCAGCATCCCTTGAATATGCGCGAAACCCACTGGGTGCATCCGGAATATTTGTATTGGATGCTTTACGCACCACCCAGCTCCCAAAATGCTGCAGCTTCTTTTTAATAAAAGAAAAATGTTCGGTCTGATCAATTGGCCTTGCACCAATAACCATATCCGCCTTTCCTTCCAAAATCGGATGGATTAATGTTGCAATATCTTCTGCGCAGTATTGGTTATCTGCATCTGTGTTAACAATAATATCCGCACCGTTTCTAAGGCACCCATCGATTCCAGCCATAAAGCCTTTAGCCAGTCCTTTGTTTTGTTTAAAATTAACTATATGGTGAACACCCCACTTTTGGGCCACTTCCACTGTATTATCCCGGCTTCCATCATTGATGATCAAATATTCAATTTCATCAACACCTTCTAAATTCCGTGGCAAGTCGTTTAATGCAATTTCCAGTGTTTCTGCCTCGTTATAACAGGGAATTTGTATAATCAGCTTCATCTTAACCCGCATCCTTTCCCTCTGTACTATAGAATAAATAAAAAGTATTTGCCCTTATGCACTCATCAAACATATTGTCTAATTGATTTTTATATTTTGTATCAATATGTGTAATTACAAACACATCGCTTATTTTCATTTTAATCTCATCAATATCACCTTCTGAAATAACTTCTATGGCTCTTTTCCCCAACTGCATTTGAAGAAAATCTATGTATTGGTGCGCTCCTTCATCCAGATAAACAATTTTGTCTCCGGCTTCTTCTTTATCAATAATCTCTTCAGAAATTGTTAAATCCATAAAATTTGAACTGTTAACACGATAAGTATAGTGATTACTGATCTGTAGTCCTGCAGTAATTTCAAGAACTATAATTCCCGTCAGCATCCAGACTAAATTTTCTTTTTTTTCTGAAAGCCAAACAAAAAAAGCAACTAAAAGCATCACAAAAAAGCCAAGTATCCAGGTATCCTGAAAAAAGCTGTATATATCTAAATTATCTTCTTTCAAAAGATAACTAATGCCAGCCACCATATATCCTCTAAGACCGCTCAATTCCCTTGCTTCTATCACACTTAAAAGCATTGGAAGCATTAATCCTGTCCCCATCCCCAGAAGCAGGGTGCCCCTAAAAAGCCACCCGCTTTTCAGCATAGCAATAATGCCAATTATCAAAAAAACCGGCACAAGAAATTCATCATACCTTCCATAAATTAATGCATCTATTGTTCCAACAGGATGCATATAAATGCTACAGATTAAAATTTCTCCAGCCATAGCCAGTGAAAGAAACAGAAACACCCATTCAATAACCTCTATTTTTCTTTTTTTAAATAAGTGAAACAACAATAACCCACTTTTTTTTATTGTCCAGCCTATGCCCCAGTAAAATATTCCAAAGCTTGCAAGTCCCAGATAAAGAATCTTCCCGATTACTTCTTTCACAAATAGTCTCATTCCATAAGGCGAAATAATCTGCGTAAGCTTTCCCTTTTGCCCACCATAATCATTTCCTGCCAAAACCTGACTGTCTGCACTTGAAAAAACCTGCGCAATTGTATTTTGCTTCAATACCCCTGCCAGTATTGCAAACAACAGTATGGCTCCTATAAAAACTAACACTATTTTTGTCTTTGGGTGCTCTGAAACTGCCCAGAGAACCAGTGTAATGCCGCAGGCAATTAATACTCCTGCCGTTCTCATATGCACACAGTAACTATACGCAAGGGATGCTGTCAAAAAAAATGCTGTAACTATATTGGGTTTCTGCATAAAACAGACAAATAAATATGTAATCAGTACAAAAAGAAACATAAGCAGTGCTTCTGTCATGGTCATTTGCATATTAAAAATCCATACCGGATAAAAAACTGCAATACCGCCAATAAATACCTGCATTTTCCTTTCGATTTCTGGAAATAGACGTTTTATAATTCCTAAAATTAAAAATATACCACTACACATCAGCAACATATTGACAGCTACAGCAACTCTATATGCCATCACACCATCATCAAAAAGATATAGTATAGGCAATAAAATATAACTATAGCCAAAGGAATAATAGGATCCAAGTGATGTCACTTCTGACCAGTCATATCCTATTTTTTCTGCTGCACTTGCCCAGTATCCAAACTCATCCGGCACCATTGTAAACCCACAAATTTTACCGATTCCATACTGAAAAATTCCAAATATAATCAGAATAATGAGCAATAAATAAATATTTATTTTTTTCTTACAACTTGTAATATTTCTCATGGCACTGTTTATTATGTCTTTTCATAGGAATGGCACTGGCGCCACCTCTTACGCCAGTGCCATTTTTCTTAAATCAATTACTACTTTGTTTTACCTGCAATAATCAATTAGTATTTGATCATTGCATATGCACCTGCGCCACCAGTTGTGTCAAAAGTAACAGTATTTGGATTGCTGTCAACATCTTCCAAGATTGTTACTACACCACCCGGACGTACACATACAATTGCAAAAGTAGCATCTGCCTGTGCAAAGCTTGCAGGAATGCCTAAAGATAATCTGATTGCTGCACCGTCTGAAGGCAGTAAGCTGTACTTACCTGCTGTCATCTTTCCAAGCTCAATATTAAGCATAGGGCCAACTACGGCTCCCTTTGCCTGAGCTGCTGCATCCATAGCAGCCTTAGCAAGATAACTCTTCTTTGCATCCATGTTCATGAATTTTGCATAAGGCTTGTCAGCACTGGTCAAACCATACCCTTCTGCAATTGCTGCTGTTGCAGTAGAAACAACAGTTCCGTTTACGCTGGTTGCAAGATAAACGCCTGATACAGTTGTCTTTACGCCTGCAACTGCACTTGTGGCAGGAACCTCAGCTACAGTTGCCACTTCGCCTGATGTGCTGGACGCAACAACTTCTTCAGCTGCACTTGTTGAACCGCCTGTTACAGTTGTAGCGCCAACGCTCATTGCAGGTGCCATAACTAAAGAAGCTGCCAGTACGCCAGTCATCATTCTCTTGATAATACTTGCTTTCATTTTGTCCTCCTTAAAGATTTTTTACGGTTATAACCGCCATGTATAAGCTATTAGCATTTACTAAATATAATAAAAATGCTATTATTAATAGCTCTTTTTAAAGTATATGCTATTGTTAATATATTTTCAAGTATTTTTTGGTATACAATTTGAAATTATAGTAATCACAGATGATCCACTTTAGAATTTACAAAATAGTATATAATTATAGTTTATTAATAATACTAATAGTTATAGTGTGTTACGTGAAAGGGAAACTATGGCGAACAATACTCTAGAGCAATACTTGAAAGATCTGCGTAAATCCTGTAATTATTCACAAGAATTTGTTGCTTCACATTTAAACATTACCAGGCAGACCTACTCCCACTACGAAACAGGCAGAGTTATACCTCCAGTTAATTCTCTCTATAACCTTGCAAAATTATATGGGGTTCCTGTTGAAAACTTTCTTGACCTAGTTGTTACTTATAATATTAATATGGATTTTGCATTAAAGCCGCAGGATAACAGACTCGATATGACAGAAGATTTATCCTTTTTTATTGAATATATAAATGCTCCTGAAAATAGTAAAAAATTTAAATTTCTTAACAGATGGGAGCGTCAGTTTTTATTTTATTTCCTTCTTATGGACAAGCGCGATCAGGATGATATCCTAACCTTTATGAAAGTTAAGTATCAAAACCGTTCTAAAGAAAAAAAGCTTGCTAATTATGTAAAAAAACCGGCAGAGGAGCAATAAATTTGCCCGACTGTCGGTTTGGGTTGTTATTTAATCATATTATTTCTTTCTTGCTCTTTTCCTGTCATTCTTATCCTGATACAGTTCTACTGTATCAATCCCTTGAACAAACTTGGAAAACTGGCTGTAACCAAAATCTTTCACGTTAAAATTTGCATATTTGCTATATACCCGATTACTCAATTCACTGATTCCTATTCCTTTATGGCCTGCCTTATGGATCATTTCCTTGACAAAATTTCTGATTTCTTCCTGAGATTGTTCATTATCTTTTAGGGAAAGAGTAACTACATTCTGTCTCTTTTCTAAATTGAACAGCCCGGCATCCTCCACAAACTTTGATAAAAGACTGTAGCCATAACTTCTTACATCAAAATCAGGGTACATGTTTACCAGCCGATTGCCTACAGCGGCAAGTTCAACACTTTTACCTTTATTTTCATTTTCATTAATAATATTAGTAATTGCATTGTAAACCACTTCTCTGCTGATAGTGTTATCTTTATTGTCCTTATTTTCTGTCTCCTCATCCTGATTGCTTAAATTCTCCAGGTTAACAAACCGGGTACAGGCAACACGAAAAGAGCGGGGCGTCTTTTCTTCTCCCATTCCGATCACTTCCATCCCTGATTCCCGAAGGCGGCTGGCCAGACGGGTAAAGTCACTGTCGCTGGACACAATACAAAAACCATCTACATTTCCCGTATAAAGAATATCCATTGCATCAATGATTAAAGTGGAATCTGTTGCATTCTTACCCACTGTATTGCTGAATTGCTGCACGGGAATCACGGAATTTTCCAATAATTCTCCCTTCCATTTGGTTGCTTGTGTGCTGGTCCAGTCCCCATAGATTCTTTTGTAAGTAGTAATTCCATAAGTCGACAACTCTTCTAAAATAGAGCCAATATATTTTGCCGAAATGTTGTCTGCATCTATAAGCAGCGCAAAACGTTTATTATCCATATTTTTACTCCTTTGTGCACATTATATCACACAAAACCCCTCATACAAATCATTTGTACAAGGGGTTATCTGCTCAAAATAAGGATAGACCGCAATGTGCGGCATCCATTGTTATATTATACGGGATATGCCGCATTCTTTGTATCAGCCTGTGACATATCTACCTTTTCCTGTTGTGCCTGGCGATATTTAAAGAAATCTGTTGCAACCTGAGGGAATAAAGCGTAGGATAATACGTCTTCATCCTGCTGCTTCCATTCCTTCATTTCGGATTCCAGCTTATCCATTTCATTTTCTATTAAATCCGCAGGGCGGCAGGTAATTCTCTTTTCACCAGGAATAACCTTATCGATGATTTCCTGATTCATAGGCTTAACTGTCTGACCATATTCACCACGAAGAACTGCTTTCGTCTCCTTGGTTGCCATTTTGTATCTTTCACCCATAAGCACATTAAATACTGCCTGTGTACCTACGATCTGGGATGAAGGAGTTACAAGCGGCGGCTCGCCTAAATCTTTTCTAACCTGAGGGATTTCTCTTAACACATCATAATACTTATCTTCCGCATTCTGCTCTTTCAACTGGCTAACCATATTGGAAAGCATACCTCCGGGAACCTGATATAACAGTGTCTTAATATCCACGCCCATAACCTTAGGATTAAGTAATCCGCTTGCAAGGCATTCATCCCTGTAAGGTCTGAAGTAATCAGCAATTTCAGATAAAATGTTCTGATCATAACCTGTATCATAAGGAGTTCCCTTAAAAGTTTCAACCATAACTTCTGTTGCAGGCTGTGAAGTACCCATAGCAAAAGGAGAAATTGCACAGTCAATTACATCTACACCTGCTTCAACTGCCTTAAGATAGGTCATGCTTGCAACACCTGATGTATAGTGGGTATGAAGCTGAATGGGAAGCTTCGTTGCAGACTTCATAGCAGCAATCATTTCAGATGCCTTATAAGGAACCAAAAGACCTGCCATATCCTTGATACAAATAGAATCTGCACCCATTTCCTCAATCTTCTTCGCCATGTCCATCCAATATTCCATAGTATAGGCATCGCCTAAAGTATAGGAAAGGGCAACCTGTGCATGGCCCCTGCCTTCCTGTACTTTTACTTTATTTGTAGCATTAACCGCTTCCTGAAGGTTTCTAAGATCATTTAAGCAGTCAAAAATACGAATAATATCAATACCATTTGCAATAGACTTCTCAACAAAACTGTCTACAACGTCATCTGCATAAGGTCTGTATCCTAAAATATTTTGACCTCTGAAAAGCATCTGCAGCTTTGTATTTTTAAAACCATCTCTTAACTTTCTAAGTCTCTCCCAAGGATCTTCCTTTAAGAAACGCAAAGATGCATCAAAGGTAGCGCCGCCCCAGCACTCTACTGCGTGATAGCCAACTTTATCCATTTTTTCAACGATTGGAAGCATCATCTCAGTGGGCATTCTTGTTGCAATCAAAGACTGATGTGCATCACGAAGAACAGTTTCCATGATTCCAACCGGTTTTTTAGCCTGTTCTGCCATTTTAAAATCCTCCTTATTTTTCTATATTAATGTTTTAGAACACTCCAAATACAGCCATAAATGTACCGGCTGCTACCGCTGTACCAATAACACCTGCAACGTTAGGTCCCATTGCATGCATCAAAAGGAAGTTCGTAGGATCTGCTTCCGCACCAACCTTCTGTGAAACTCTGGCTGCCATGGGAACTGCAGATACACCTGCTGAACCAATCAGAGGATTTACCTTTCCCTTAGTTGCAATACACATGAGCTTTCCAAAAATCACACCTGCCGCAGTACCAAATGCAAAGGCAATCAAACCAAGTGCAACGATCTTTAAGGTATCCAGATTTAAGAATGCTTCCGCACTTGTAGTTGCTCCTACGGAAGTACCCAGCAGAATAACTACGATATACATAAGTGCATTAGATGCAGTATCTGTTAACTGTCTTACTACACCGGATTCTCTGAACAGATTACCTAACATCAACATACCAACTAAAGGTGCTGTGGTAGGAAGAATCATGCAGACTACAATTGTAACGACAATTGGGAAGAGAATCTTTTCCAGTTTGGAAACCGGACGAAGCTGTCCCATTTTAATCTTTCTTTCTTTCTCAGTTGTAAGCAGCTTCATAATAGGCGGCTGGATAATAGGTACCAGCGACATATAAGAATATGCTGCCACTGCAATTGGTCCAAGAAGGGCTGTCTGGCCTAATTTTCCTGCAAGGAAAATGGAAGTTGGGCCATCCGCACCACCAATAATGGAGATTGCTGCTGCCGCCTTATCATTAAAGCCCATTGCAATCGCTCCAAAATATGCTGCAAAAATACCAAACTGTGCTGCAGCACCAAGTAAGAAGCTCTTAGGATTGGCAATCAAAGGACCAAAGTCCGTCATCGCACCGACACCCATAAAAATCAATGACGGCAGGATTGCCCATTCATCTAAGAGATAAAAATAATACAGCAGGCCACCAGTTCCATTTGCGGAATCTTCAATACTTAACATGATATCAGGATAAATATTAACCAGCAGCATGCCAAATGCGATTGGGGTAAGGAGCAATGGTTCAAAGCCCTTAGCGATCGCAAGATAGAGAAATACACAAGCCACAAGGATCATCAGATAATTGCCCCAGGTAAGATTAAAAAAGGCTGTCTGATGGATCAGATTGGACAGTGTAGATACTATATAATCCATTTGTTTTACCTCCGATAAATTTTCACAGCGCTTACTGCACTAATTAGTTCATTGTTGCAAGTAATGCGCCTGCCTCAACAGCATCGCCAACTGCTACATCAACGCTGGCTACGGTACCGTCCTGAGGTGCTACAACAGGAATTTCCATCTTCATTGCTTCCAGAATAATTACTGTATCACCAGCCTTAAGTGACTGTCCTACACTTGCTTCTACCTTAAATACCTTGCCTGCTGCTCCGGCTTCCACTTTAACACTTCCTGCTCCGCCTGCTGCTTTTGCCGCAGGAGCAGCCTTGGGCGCTGCCTTTGGTGCAGCTTTGGGAGCTGCCGGTGCAGGTGCTCCTGTAGATGCACCTTCTTCTACTACCACATCATATACGTTTCCATTTACGGTAATTGTATAATTTTTCATTTTGAAATCCTCCTTATTTTCTGAAGGAAAATGCGACTGCCCCAGCAGGAGCAGAGGATTTATCCTCCTTGTTTTGCGAAGGAAAATCCGAACCTCCTGGCGAGGAGAGGATTTATCCTCCTGTAAACTATATCCTATTATTATTTTAAAAATTATGCTCTCTGCCATTTACTGCCGGCACGTCTAATACTTCTAACTACAAATCCATCTGCTGAAGATGCACCCTCGCTTGCTGCGATTGCCGCTGAAATAACTGCAATAAGCTCAAGGTCATCAGACAATTCTTCGGCTTCTACAACCTGCTTAGCTGTATTATTTACTGCAGCGCTCTTAGCATCTTCCGTTTTTGATTTCTTTGTCAGCTTATCCTGAATCTTGGGAATCACTCCGAAACAGCTAATAATTGCACTGATCAAAATAAGTACGATAAATACTGTTCCCATACCAAGGAGTGTATTAAGCGCTGCCTTTTCCATTATCTCACCAAAAGTATACTCCACATTTGTGGTAATACTAAGGGGCATGCCGTCCTCATACACTATTTCCACATTTGCGTCACGCGCTTCGCCTTTTATCTTAACTGTGACTGTTCCTTCCACAGCATAACTTGCGCCATCCACAACTTCTTTTTCCATGGAATTTTCAGCGACTCCGATTATTTCCACATAATTACCCATATCCCCCAAAGCGCTCTTCCAGCTTTCAAAAGCACTCTTAAATGCCGAAGAGTCCATACCGCTTTGTTCTAAATAAGCGATATAATTTTCCTCACTCTGCTGGGCTACAATCTCACTGATCACAGTAACATAGCTTTCTGCAAACTGCTGTGCTTCCTGTGTGGTAAGTACATCCGCCTTATCTTCCTGCCTGCCGCAGGCTGTGAGACCAAACATACAGGTAACCATACCTAATACTAATAACCATTTTTTCATATTAAGTATCATCCTTTCCTATACTGTACCATGTTTTTTTGCAGGACGATCTTCTCTCTTGGAAAGCAGCATTTCAAAAGCGCCTATCAGATACTTTCTGGTAGCTGCCGGCTCAATGATCTGATCTACATATCCTCTCTTTGCTGCACTTGAAGCACTTGTCTGAAGAGAAGCATATTCCTTTGCGCAAGCCTCAATTTTCTCTGCACCCTGACCGTCACAAATAATCTTAGCTGCTAATTTTGCATCCATAGTTCCTATCTGTGCATCAGGCCATGCCATAGTAATATCAGCGCCGATTGCCTTGGAATTCATAGTAACATATGCACTTCCATATGCCTGTCCGATTACAACATTCACCTTGGGAACTGTTGCGTCAGCAAATGCATACGTAAGCTTTGCTGCTGCCTTTGCAATTTTCTTTTCGGAACATTTATCTGCCTTAAAGCCCTTTACATTGGTAAGGGAAAGCACCGGAATGTTAAATGCGTCACAGAAAGTAATAAATTCTGCTGCCTTATCACATCCTGCCGGAGTAAGAACCGGTTCAAACTTATCCGTAACGGTTCCATCCTCACCATAAATTTCACTGCGGTTTGCAACTGCGCCAATGGTTACACCATTTAATTTAATAAATGCAGTTACCATTTCCTTAGCATATCCGGCCTTAACCTCAAATACTGCACCGCTGTCTGCAAGCTGTGACAATGCAATTGCCGTATCTCCCGTACAATTTGCGATTTCTGCGCATACACGGTTTAAATCATCTGTGCAATCCTCAAAAACCGGATCTTCTTCGTTGTTTGGAGGAAGCATGCATACCAGTTCTCTAATCTGTGCAAAGATAGATGCCTCATCTGCCACCACGTCAACAATACCTGCCTGCTCACTCTGAAATGCTGCTGCAGAAGTATCACACCTGCTGATTTCATTTCCATCTAATGCATTAGGCGCATTCACAAACAACTTTGCCTTCTTTTCTTCCATAAAAGTAAAATCTGTCAAAGTAGGAATCAGGGCAAGTCCACCGCCGCATGAACCAAAAACAGCTGTGATCTGTGGAATCACACCTGAACTAAGTACCTGCTTTTTGTAGATCTCACCAAATCCGTTCAGCGCATCTGCAGCTTCCTGTAATCTAAGTCCGGCAGATTCAATAAGCCCAATTACGGGTGCGCCCATTTTAAGTGCCAGATCATAAAGGTTAGCAATTTTCTTTGCATGCATCTCACCAACGCTTCCGTTTAATACAGATGCATCCTGGCTGTAAACATACACAAGATTGCCACCTATTACTCCATATCCGGTGATAACACCATCAGAAGGAGTTTCTGTCTGTTTCAAATTAAAATCAGTGCTTCTCGCAGTAATCTGCGCACCAATCTCAACGAAACTGTTTTCATCGAGCAAAGCAGCTATTCTTTGACTCGCCTGTGAAAAAGTACTCATTTTTCAGCCCTCCATTTTATATTAAAAAAATTATAACTTGCCTCATAGGGACACAAGTATCCCCATAATTTTTCCTATAGCAGTATACCATAAATAATGCAAATATCATAGTATAAAGTTCTTAATTTTCTTATTTTTTTAAAATTATCGTTTTAGTAAGATGCATTCTATCACATTATGACATATTTAAGTCAGAAAATACATAAAAATAAAAAGAGAGAACCTGTTCGGATGAAAAATTATGTATCTTATGAAAAAAATCATTCCCAGATCCATAAAACTTATTTCTATTCTCTGCCTTACTCTTCTTTTTCTTTCTCCATTTATGTCTCTTTCTGCGCTCGCAGAAGAGGAAGCACCAAAAGAACTTAAGCTTTATGCCCAGGCAGCCGTCTTAATGGATGCTGACTCAGGACGCATCCTGTATGAAAAAGACGCCCATAAGGTTCTTCCAATGGCCAGCACTACCAAGATTATGACTTGTATTCTTGCATTGGAATACGGACATCTGGAGGATTATGCAAAAGCCTCTTCTTATGCTGCCAGTATGCCCAAGGTAAAGCTCAATGTAAAAGCAGACGAATATTATAAGCTGGAAGATCTTCTATATTCTCTTATGCTGGAATCCCATAATGATGCGGCAGTTGTTATTGCAGAACATATTGCCGGAAGCACGGAAAGCTTTGCTGACATGATGAATCAAAAGGCACGTGATATCGGCTGCTTTGATACCTTTTTTATAACTCCAAACGGGCTGGATGCCACAGCCACCGCCAGCGACGGTTCCGTAAAAACCCATTCCACCACTGCTGCCGATCTTGCAAAAATTATGTCCTACTGCATTGAAGACTCTCCAAAAAAAGAAGAATTTCTTGCCATTACCCGTGCGGCTTCCCACTCCTTTGAAAGCTACAAGGAACAGGATGGCTCCTATATTGCAAGCGGACGCAGCTTTCAATGCAATAATCATAATGCTTTTCTTGGTATGATGGAAGGCGCTCTTTCCGGGAAAACAGGTTTTACCGGAAATGCCGGCTATTGCTATGTAGGGGCATTAAGACGTGATAACAGAACTTATGTAGTTGCACTTTTAGCCTGCGGGTGGCCGAATAATAAATCCTATAAATGGAGCGACACCAAACAGCTTATGACTTACGGGCTTGATCATTTTGAACATCACACCATTGCAGAAGCTTATTATGATGAAAGTAAACTAAACCCCATTGAAGTAGTCAACGGGCAAAGGCCTACTCTTGACACTGCCGCATATGTGGAAATAAAAATTGACCGGAAACCATCTTCCGGTCAGGAGGGATTGCTGCTGAAAGCAGGGGAACAAATTCAGGTTGACTTTCAAATAGAAGAACATCTGACAGCTCCGGTAAACGCCGGAACACAGATCGGTTCCATTAAATACCTGGTGGGTGGCGATGTTTATGAAGTAGAATACATATATACCACCGAAAGCATTGCCGCCATCGACTATCCCTGGTGCCTTAAACAGATCCTGCTTCGCTACTGCCTGTAATTTACCTATACATCCAATTGCACACTGACTTCCTGTTCCGCCTGAACCTTAAACTCTTCTATCTGCACTGCCGAAAGTGCTGGAAGTTCCTCTAAAGACTTTACGCCAAAGCTGCGCAAAAATTCCTCTGTTGTTCCAAACAACAGAGGACGCCCTGGTGCATCCATCCTTCCCACCTCAGTAATCAGTCCAAATTCTACCAGTCTGTTTACTGCATGATCACAGCTTACTCCCCTGATTTTTTCGATTTCCGCTCTGGTGATAGGCTGCTTATATGCAATAATGGAAAGGGTTTCAAGCAGAGTATCGGTAAGAACATATTTTCTCGGCGTCTTGGCAATCTTAATCAGATATTCATACATATCCGCCCTAGTGCACATTTGAAAGGAATCTTCCAACTCCATCAAGGTCACCCCGCCTTCTTTTTCCTCATACTCTTCTTTCATTTCCATAAGAATCTGTCTGGTGGTAGCCTTATCTTCCTCAATTACTGCTGCAAGCCTGTCAGTCTCTACCGACTCCCCCATTGTAAAAAGGATTGCTTCCAACACAGCCTTTTCTTTCTGCCTGTCCAACTTTGCCGCCTCCTATGCCTCATTTGAAGTAATCATAATATCATCAAATGTATTTTCCTGTACAATAAAAATTTTCCCCAGCTTCATCAGCTCAAGGATCACAAGAAATGTTACAATAATTTCCATCTTGCTTTTTTGCTTTTCTAACAGCACTTTAAAACTGAACGTTTTATGTGTCTGAATATAAGCCTCCACAAAGGTGGTCTTTAAATCCATGTCCACTTCATCTTTTTCAATCTTTCCAAATGTACTTCTTACAGGATCAATCTTATCCTCCTGCCTGCGCATAACTGTCTTAAAAAGCATCTGGAGTTTTCTTAAATCCGCATCTCCCAAAAGCTCCTGCAGATCAACAGGCGGCTTATATTCCTCAATTTCTTTGGGAAGCGTCCTGTCCTTAAAAAGCGTGCGGGCGGCATCCACCTGCCTGTCCTTTAGCTCATAAGACATGTATTTGTACATCTTATACTCTAACAACTTCTGTACCAGTTCGGCTCTGGGATCTTCCTCCTCCCCTTCTTCATTTATTTCCTTGGGAAGAAGCATCTTACATTTAATATCCAATAAAGTAGCCGCCATCACCAGAAATTCACTCATTACATTCATATCCTGGGTTTCCATTGCCTTAATATATTCCAGGTACTGGGCAGTAATTTCAACTATTGGGATATCATAGATATCCACTTTATTTTTTTCTATTAAATGCAGAAGCAGGTCAAGGGGGCCTTCAAACGCCTGCAGTTTTACTGATATTGCCATTTTTGCTCCTCTAAATACAGATTACAGTCGTTGCACTGGTTCCTAACCGGTCTGCCCCAGCTTTTACCATTGCCTCTGCTGTCTCCTTATCTCTAATTCCGCCGGAAGCCTTTACACCCATTGTTGTACCTACAACACTGCGCATCAGTTTCACATCCTCCGTTTTCGCTCCTGCCCTGGAAAATCCGGTAGATGTTTTAACGAAATCAGCGCCTGCCTCTTTTGCAAGCTGGCAGGCCTTCACTTTTTCTTCATCTGTCAACAGGCAGGCTTCAATAATCACCTTTAAAAGCGCGCTGCCGCATGCTTTTTTCACTTCTTTGATATCTTCCAGCACCACATCATAAAGCTTGTCCTTTAACGCGGCAACATTAATTACCATATCAATTTCCCCGGCGCCATCTTCCACTGCAATGGCTGTCTCCGCCGCTTTTGCACGTGCCGACATCTGGCCTAAAGGAAATCCTACCACCGTACACACCTTGACGCCGGTTCCTTCCAACTGCTTTGCAGCATATCCGGTATAATATCCGTTAACACAGACAGACATAAATCCATATTCTTTTGCTTCATCACAAACCTTCTTCACTGACGCAGAATCTGCATCTGCCCTTAAAATTGTATGATCAAATAATTTATGGTTCATAATTTTCCATACCTTTCCAGTCCAATAGTTTATCATGTATTATTTCCTGCGTCAACTTTGGTACAGCTCTATCTGGAGGATAATTCGATCACTACTAATTCTCCCGGATTAAAAATTCTGATAGGAAGCGTATGGGTTCCAAGACCTCTTCCCAAAATCATAGCCGCATCCCCTTCTTTAAACTCTCCTCCATCATACCTGGGAAAAAGGCGTATTGCCGGAGATATCACTCCACCAAGCACAGGAAGTCTCATAAGACCTCCATGTACATGACCTGAAACCACCAGATCCGCCCCCCATGCAGCATAGCTTTTAAAATAATCCGGATTATGGGCAATTAATAAAGAAACTTTATTCTTATCCGGCTTTCCAAGAAGCTTTTCAAGATAAGCCTCCTCCATCTGAATTTCTTTAAACTTCCGAAAATATTCTCTGTCAATTTCCAGTCCATAAATATCCATATTCAAATCCGGCAGGCTTATCTTTTCATTAATCAAATGATTAACCCCTGCTGACGCAATTTTTTCTGAAAATTTCCGGTACATATCTAAAAAATCTTTCGGAAAAAGTCTTGTCTTATGCTCATGGTTTCCGTTGCCATAATAAACTGGATATTTTTCCGCCAATGTACAAACCAGCTCCGCCGCTGTTTCAATATCACCGCCTGTCGCAGAAGTATACATATCTCCTGCAATCAGAATCATATCCGCCCCGATTTTATCAATTGCTTTAAGAAGCCTTGCATTTTTCTTTCCAAAAGATTTATTATGCAGGTCAGAAAGAAGGATGAATTTCACATCCTTCTTAAGCTTTTCTTCCCTGCACCTGTATTTTCTTACCACAAAGCGGTTGCAGTCCAAAATCATTACAATAATAAAGAAAAGTATAAGGGCTGCAATCACACTAAAAAATACTGCCAAATTTGTTTTCCTTTCCCGCCTGCAAATACACGTTTATTCCATACATTTAAAGCCTGCAGAACAGTTTCCATACTTTTACCAGATAATCCTTATATTCTGCCTTATCGATCGTCACATCTGCAAGAATGGATACACTTCCTATCCTCTGCCCGTTTAACTTATAAACAGCTTCTCCAATTGCATCCCCCCGCTTAACAGGTGCCCGCACCTCCTCCGGCAGGGAAATTGTTTTTTCGATGCCCGCAAGATTGCTTCCTGCAATATCAAGATACCGAAATGGCTCTTTATAAACAATAGGCAGCTCATCCAGTATTCCTCCTTTCACCGGAACACTTGGAAGCTTATCTTCATTGGCATCCTCATACATTGCACTGACACTGTATCCATAATTCAGCAGCGTCATGGCATCCTGAAACCTTGATTTATTTGTAGGGGAGCCCATTACCACCGCAATCAGATCAATATTATCCTTACTGGCAGTAGCCGAAAGGCAATATAGTGCTTTGCTGGTAGAGCCAGTCTTTAATCCTGTTGTCCATTCATACATCTTAAGTAGTTTATTGGTACTGGATAAGGTAAAATTACTTGTGCCCTGATTGGTTACATGGATAATATCCTCCATCCAAATCTTCGTATAGTCCAGTATTTGCGGGTACTTCGTAACCAACTCCCTGGACATAAGGGCCACATCCTTTGCAGAGGTATAATGGTCATCAGAATCACTTAACCCGCAGCAATCCTCAAAATGAGTATCTGTAAGTCCCATCTCTTCCGCTCTTTGGTTCATCAGCTTCACAAACTCAGCTTCGCTGCCGGCAATATATTCCGCTGCCGCCACACTGGCATCATTGCCTGAAGCCACTGCAATACATTTAATGATTGTTTCCAGCGTCTGGACTTCACCTTCCTCCAAAAAAACCTGTGAACCTCCCATAGACTTGGCATATGCACTGGTCATGACTTCGCTGTCAAGGTTTACTCTTCCTGTTCCAAGATGGTCAAAAATAACCAGAAGTGTCATGATCTTTGTAATACTGGCCGGACTTCGTCTTTCCTGTGCATTTTCTTCACAGATGACCTTTCCGGTGGATGCCTCCATCAATATGTAAGAAGGAGCATCAACTTCCGGGGCAGCCACTGCCTTCATCGGCATCATCAGTAAAAAAATAAAACACATCACATAGCATAGGGTTACTTTCAAGAATTTATTCACGTAATTGCTCTCCCCTTATATATTCTATTACTATGGATATGTTTTATTTTTATAAAAATGCAAGTACTACTTTTTTCTCAAGGTTACATCTTCTATACCAATAATACTTTAATACCACCTGGCCCTAAAAGATTGATATGCATCAACCAGTCTGTCTTTTTTCTCCTTAAGGCTGATATGAAAAATATTCATTAATTTAATTGTATAATCTATCAGTACAAGAAAAAGTATCAGTTTGCAGGCTATTACTCCCTGCCCCATATCAAATCTGTCAATAACACTTAAAATCTTTCCATGAAGAAAAGTAATGATAATGATGGCATAAAACCCCCATGCAACCGTACTTTCCAGACAAATGATTCCCTGATAATTACATGGTTTTTCGTTATAATCCCACCACACTTCGCCAAAAATCTTAAGCATGACTCTTCCTACCAGATACTCGAAGGCTGTTGCCAGAATTGCACCTGCAAGATAAAGTCCTATCAGATTTTTACTAAGCGGATGCAGAATCAGATACCCTAAAACACCGCCAAATCCATAGATCGGGCAAAAAGGGCCTCTTCCAAACCCTCTATTTGTCAGTTTTTTATTACAAAATGACATATAAATAGATTCCACCAGCCATCCAACCATGCTGTAAATAATAAACGCCGAAATCAGGTGGTATACATCCGTACCCATCAATTCCCTTGTCCACATAGATTTCATCCCCTTATTCTATGTATCGTGCAGCAATTTACAATGAAACGCTGCAAACACTATCTGGCAACAAGAAAGCCCTTGGTTTTCATCAAGGACTTTACGTTGCACGCTATAAATTAATTATATTTACGTTTTCTTGCTGCTTCAGATTTCTTTTTGCGTCTTACGCTTGGTTTTTCGTAATGTTCTCTCTTACGAATCTCCTGCTGAATACCAGCCTTTGCGCAGCTTCTTTTAAAGCGACGTAACGCACTGTCTAAAGTTTCATTTTCTTTTACGATTACGTTTGACATCTTACACCCTGACCTCCCTTCAGTCCCTTCCTAGTAACAATGACTGATTGGGTTTTTCGTATTGCATATGTATGCATATTCACATACACTAGTACAATTATATCACATTTTTTTCTTACGTCAATCATTATTTTAAAAAAATACTTTACTTTATCTGTTCTTCCAGCACTTTTTCAGTTTCTGCAATGGCCTTGTCAATTCCTGCCGGATTCTTTCCACCAGCCTGGGCCATATTAGGACGTCCGCCGCCGCCGCCGCCGACCAGTGCTGCAATTCCTTTGATTAAATTTCCTGCATGCGCCCCCTTCTTTAAAGCTTCGTCAGTAGCCATAGCAACCATATTGACTCTGCCTTCCATATCAGAAATCAGTACAATCACACCTTCATTAAGCTTTGCCTTTAATTGATCTCCTAAATCCCGAAGCCCGTTCATATCCACACCGGAAACTTTAGCCGCAAGAAGTTTTACTCCCTTTACGTCTACAACCTGATCCATTACATTGCCTAAAGCATCTTTCGCAGCCTTGCTCTTTAAAGATTCATTTTCACTTTGGAGCACTTTTAAATCTGCCATTAAATGTTCTACTTTTGCCACCAATTCCGAGGGGGAAGCTTTTACTGCCGCCGCAGCCTTATGGAGGGTATCTTCTATTTCTGCATAATAATTTAATACACCATTTCCGGTAAGCGCTTCTATTCGCCTGACACCTGCCGCAACACCGCTCTCTGAAATAATCTTAAACAACATAATGGACGCTGTATTGGCCACATGAGTGCCTCCACATAATTCAGTGGAAAAATCGCCCATTTGTACAACTCTTACACTTTCCCCATATTTCTCACCAAAAAGGGCCATTGCTCCTGTTTTCTTTGCCTCTTCAATGCTCATTACCTTCGTTACTACAGGAAGAGCCTGTGCTATCTTATCATTAACAATCTTTTCAACCTGATCTAATTCTTCTTTTGTCATAGCTGAAAAATGGCTGAAATCAAATCGTAATCTATCGCCATTTACAAAAGATCCTGCCTGTTCCACATGGGTTCCAAGTACGGTGCGCAGCGCTTTTTGAAGAAGATGAGTGGCGCTATGGTTTTTGCAGGTATCACTTCTATTGGCCTCATTTACCTGTAAAGTTACCATATCTCCCGTTTTAATCATTCCCTTTGTCACTTTTCCAATATGGCCGACTTTTCCGCCAAGAAGTTTTACCGTATCTTCTACCTGAAATTCTCCTTCCCCGCAAAAGATAATTCCTGTGTCAGCGCACTGTCCACCCATAGTTGCATAAAAAGGCGTTTCGTCAACAATAATGGTTCCAACTTCACCGTCTGTCAAAGCTTCCACCAGCTCTGTCTCTGTGGTAAGCACCGTAACTTTGGAATCATATGTTAATTGTTCATATCCTACAAAGGTTGAAGTAATTGAGGGATCAATTGACTCATAAACCGTAACATCCGCACCCATATAATTGGTTGTCTTACGGGCAGAGCGGGCTTTTTCCTTCTGCTCTTTCATAGCGCTTTGAAAGCCTTCTTCCTCTACAGTAAAGCCTTTTTCTTCAAGGATTTCCTTGGTAAGGTCAAGAGGAAATCCATAAGTATCATACAGCTTAAAGGCATCTACACCGCTTAAGCACTTCTTTTCTTCTTTTACCATTTTTTCTTCCATCTCGCTTAAAATACTTAAGCCCTGGTCGATAGTTTTATTAAATTTATTTTCTTCCTGTGTAAGAACGTTAAAAATAAAATCCTTTTTTTCTTCCAGTTCCGGATAGCCATCCTTGCTTCCCTCGATTACGGTATTACTTAAATCTGCAAGAAATGTTCCGGAAATGCCAAGCAGTCTTCCATGACGTGCCGCCCTGCGGATAATCCTGCGAAGCACATAGCCCCTTCCTTCATTTGAAGGCATAATTCCGTCTGAAATCATAAAGGTTGCAGAACGAATATGATCTGTCACGATACGGATGGAAACATCCCACTTATATTCTACCCTGTATTCCTTACCAGAAATTTCGCACACTTTGTTTCTAAGGGCGCAAATGGTATCCACATCAAAAATGGAATCCACGTCCTGAACCACTGCTGCCAGTCTTTCCAGCCCCATACCGGTATCAATGTTTTTCTGCTCAAGCTCCGTGTAGTTCCCATGCCCATCATTGTCAAACTGGGTAAATACGTTGTTCCATACCTCTATGTACCTGTCGCAGTCACAGCCTACAGTACATCCCTCTTTTCCACAGCCGTACTTTTCTCCTCTGTCATAATAAACCTCTGAACAGGGACCACAGGGACCTGAACCATGCTCCCAGAAATTATCTGCTTTTCCAAAACGGAAAATCCGCTCCGGTGCTATTCCAATTTCCTTGTTCCAAATCTCAAAAGCCTCTTCATCTTCCTGATAAATAGAGGGGTAAAGCCTCTCGGGATCAAGTCCTACCACCTGTGTTAAAAATTCCCATGTCCACGCAATTGCCTCATGCTTAAAGTAATCCCCAAAGGAAAAATTACCCAGCATTTCAAAAAAAGTGCCATGACGCGCAGTCTTGCCAATATTTTCAATGTCTCCTGTACGGATACATTTCTGGCAGGTAGTCACTCTTTTTCTTGGAGGAATTTCCTGCCCGGTAAAATAAGGTTTCAAAGGCGCCATGCCCGAATTAATCAGTAAAAGACTATTGTCATTATGGGGAACCAATGAAAAACTTTTCATTACAAGATGTTCCTTGCTTTCAAAAAACTCCAAGAACATTTTTCTAAGTTCATTTACACCATACTGTTTCATATAAATCGTATCCTTTCCTTAAAATGCCAGCTTCTCTGCAAAGTAAGATTCAAGATCGGCAATTGCCACTCTTTCCTGCTCCATTGTGTCTCTGAATCTCACCGTTACGCAGGCATCTGTTTCAGAATCAAAATCATAAGTAATACAGAAAGGCGTTCCAATTTCATCCTGACGACGGTATCTCTTCCCAATATTTCCCCTGTCGTCAAATTCACAATTGTATTTTTTAGATAGCTGTGTAAATATCTTCTCTGCGCCTTCGTTTAATTTCTTGGAAAGAGGAAGTACACCAATCTTAACAGGAGCCAGTGCCGGATGAAAATGAAGCACTGTACGCACATCTCCCTCACCTATTTCTTCCTCGTCATAAGCACCGCAAAGCACTGCAAGGAACAGTCTTTCCACTCCAAGAGACGGCTCAATCACATAAGGAATATATTTTTCCCTCTTTTCATCATCAAAATAGCTCATATCCTGGCCTGAAACATTCTGATGCTGTGTCAGGTCATAATCGGTTCTGTCTGCAATTCCCCACAGCTCGCCCCATCCAAAGGGGAATAAAAATTCAATATCAGTAGTTGCCTTGGAATAAAAAGATAATTCTTCCTTATCATGATCGCGCACACGCATCTCTTCTTCTTTCATGCCAAGACTCTTTAAGAAATCAATACAGTACTGCTTCCAATAAGCAAACCACTCAAGATCCGTATCCGGCTCACAAAAAAATTCCATTTCCATCTGTTCAAATTCTCTCACACGGAAAATAAAGTTACCTGGTGTAATTTCATTTCTAAAAGATTTACCAACCTGACAAATTCCAAAAGGAATCTTTTTTCTGGAAGTTCTCTGCACATTTTTGAAATTCACAAAAATTCCCTGTGCAGTTTCAGGCCTTAAATATACCGTATTCTTTGCATCTTCCGTAACCCCCTGAAAGGTTTTAAACATCAGATTAAACTGACGGATATCCGTGAAATTATGTTTGCCGCAGGTAGGACATGGAATATTATGTTCATCAATAAATGCTTTCATCTGCTCCTGGCTCCATCCATCAACAGAAGCCTCAAGGGTGATTCCATTTTCTGCCACATAATCTTCAATCATCTTGTCCGCACGGAACCGTTCATGACATTCGCGGCAGTCCATCAAAGGATCTGAAAAACTTCCCAAGTGGCCTGATGCAACCCATGTCTGTGGATTCATTAAAATTGCACAGTCAACCCCTACATTATAAGGACTTTCCATTACAAATTTCTGCCACCATGCTTTTTTAATATTGTTTTTAAGTTCTACTCCAAGATTGCCAAAATCCCATGTATTGGCAAGACCTCCGTAAATCTCTGATCCGGGATATACAAACCCTCTGGACTTTGCCAATGCAACGATTTTTTCCATTGTTTTTTCCATAACACATTTACCTTTCATTCTTTGTCTATTTGAAAATAATATATGCTAACCCGTTATCTTCCGCACTACGTACAATCGTTTTTGCGTTTCCTGATACGGTAACATTGTCACTCACATAAAGAGCTTTTCCGTTTAGTACAATAGCATCGCTTACATTTGTAATTAAAAGCTGCGCATCTTTCATGTCAAGAACATCTGCCCTTCCCACCGTTTCACTTGCATCCTTTATGCTGCTTAAGACCACATTAAGCTCATAGCCTTCCTCTGCCGCCTTTGACGCCTCTCCTATAAAAAATACCGCTTTATTAAAAGATGCATAATCCTCCGGACTTGCATAAATCATCTGGACAATGGCCATGTCGTCCTTTGTTTCCACCTTTTCCACCGTTATACTGCCATTTCCTGCATTTCGGTTGTAAGAAGCCGCCTGGGAAAGAATCGACTGCTGCAGTTCCTCCTTATCATAATAATTTTCAGAAGCATTCTCCGGAACAAAGCTTTCTGCAATGCGGGACTGAACGCTTCCATCTTTTCCAAAAGAAATATACGTTCCTTCCACCTCTTCGCTATTACCGCCGCAGGAAACCATAACAGACATTGCGGCAAACGCCAATATGCTTATGACTATTTTAGATGCCGATTGATTTTGGTTGCTCATTTTATTCCCCTGTTTTCTTTAATTTACCCAATTCATTATATATGACTTACCTTTCAATTTCAACATGGATTTCATGCAAAATTTCAAGACTTTTCATTTTCTTATCTATAAACCGGCTGTTGAATATCCCGGCAATTTGTGAAAGTTCTTCCAGCACCTGCCCGGTTACCGTGAAAGTATAAAGCTTTTCAACAGTAGTATTGACAATATAATTAACCGTATATTCCGTTGAATCCAGATAAGGAGTATCCCGCTTGGGCAGTCCCGGGTATTCCCCATTTATGGTAAGCGCCTTTATCTCAAATATGTATCTGACAAGCAAATTAGAAAGTCCTTCATGCAAAAGCGCCCGCAATGACTGATAAAGCAGCTTTAACATTTCCTTTTCATCGTTATTTTCTCTGGTATAGTAGTCCATCAGTTCCAAAAAATACATTCCATAGCAGGCTGCCTCAAAATCATCCCGCAGTCCTTCAAAGTAATTACTAATCAACGTTTCCGAAACATTATAAGCACTTTTTCCCGGATATAAAGAGAATTTCCCAAAGCAAAAGGGATTGGTGGATGCCAACAGCCTGCTGCCCTGCTTTCTTGCGCCTCTTGCAAAAGCTGAAATCTTTCCCCTCTCCCTTGTCAAAATAACTACTCGTCTGTCATATTCCCCAATGGGTTCTGTTTTTAAAATGATCCCTGTTACACCAATTAGTTCCTGCACCCTTATCGGCCCCTTCATTTTTTTCCGGCTCTGCCCTGTCAGTCATGATATCTTTTCCTTCCCGGTATGCCAGATAATCCTCAATTTTTCCTGTATTTAAAAATTGTTCCCAGTAATTTACTATTTTCATCTTGTGCCCCCTGATACCAAAAAGTCTTCTTTTAAAAACCATGCTATTAGGGTTTACTTTTTTGCTTTTTCTATTCGCTGTCCTTAGGATTATAGCCAAAATTTTTAAGAAGAAAATCGCTGTCCCGCCAATCCTTTTTCACTTTCACCCAAAGCTGCAGATTTACCTTACTCTCCAGCAGATCTTCAATATCTCTTCTTGCATGGGAACCGATCTTTTTTAACATTCCCCCCTGCTTTCCTATGATGATTCCCTTATGGGATTCCCTTTCGCAGATAATCGTTGCCTCTATGTCCACAATTCTGCCCCGCCATTTCATTTTTTCTATGGTCACTGCAATTCCATGAGGTATTTCCTCTTCCAGACATCTAAGAGCTTTTTCCCGGATCAGTTCTGCTACTATCTGACGCTGGGGCTGATCCGTTATGGTATCTTCATCATAAAATATAGGCCCATAAGGCAGATACTGCATAATGCATTTAATCAGTTCCTGTGTGTTGTCATTTTTAAGTGCCGATACCGGAACAATCTCTGCAAAATCCATCTCATTCCGGTAAGCATCAATAAATCTTAAAAGCTCTTCCCGTTTTACCATATCAATTTTATTCATGACCAATATCACCGGCGTATTTATTTTACTGAGCTGTTCTATAATGTGCCGCTCTCCTGCCCCAATATAATCTGATGGTTCCACCAGCCATAAAATTACATCCACTTCCTTAAGACTTCTGTTCGCCACATTTACCATATAATCTCCCAGACGGTTCTTGGCTTTATGAATCCCCGGAGTATCCACAAATACAATCTGTCCTTCTTCACTAGTCAGAACCGTCTGAATACGGTTTCTGGTGGTCTGGGGTTTGCTGGACGTAATGGCAATTTTCTGTCCAATCAGGCAATTCATTAATGTTGATTTTCCTACGTTTGGCCTGCCGATTAATGCTGCAAAGCCGGATTTATACTGGTCATTCATTTTTTGTTTTTCCTTTTTAATTTATTTTTCTTTTGCTTCCGTTTGTTCTGTTTCGTGTTTTTCTTTTGTTTTATTTTCTTTTATCTTTTTCTGCCTTTTCTTTACCGCACATTTGATCAAAAGCTTTAGCAGCAGGGTAAACACAACAATAATTATAACCCAAACCAGCAGATAAGGCAGGAATATAATAAATCCAATTCCAAAGTTGACAAATCCCTCTCCCACATTATAAAGACTGCTTGCAAAACCAGTTGAAATTTTCTCCCATACCGTTTGTTCTTTCACCGGCGTCAGCTTTGCAACTTCATTGATATAGAGATAAACCGTGCTGTAATTTACTCTGTTATCCATTGTCCTAAGCTGGGCTTCCATGCTTTCAATCTGATAGCGTACCTGGGACAGCCTGCTCTCTAAACTGATAATGTCTTCTATAGTTTCTGCCTTTTCCAAAAGCTCAAGAAGTCTTTCCTGTTCTGCCAGAAGCACTTTTTTATGACTTTCCAGATCTACATACTCCAGCGTCACATCCGTTACACTTTCATTTCTGCTTATCACATTGGAAACTTCACCCACTGCCAATAAAAATTCATCCAGTTTCTCAGCCGGAATGCGAATTGTCAAGTTCGCATTTCTGGTTCCTTTCCCATAATAATTGCTGCCATTATAAGTATAGCTTTCCTCTATGTATCCGCCAAGATTCCGAGTTTTTTCCCCTACAGTGGAAAGAAGCTCTTCAAAGGTTTCCGTTTCCACCTCAAGATTTACATCCCGTATCAGCTTACGCTGTACATCCTGCACCTGTACCACTGACGCACCGGTGCCTCCTTCTTCCGTATACCCCGCAGCAGCTTCCGGCATGACTTCCGTACTATATATATCATCCGTAGCATAGGCTGCTTCACTACAATTATCCTGAACCGCTGTTTCCGTAGCAGCACTTTTAGATGCCGCACCACACCCTGCCGCCATCATCCCCAGCAAAAGGATCAGCACCAACACTAACCCCGGCCTAAAATTAAAATTTCCCATTCCCGTCATTTTCCTATTCTCCATAACAATCCTCCCACCGGAGCGTTCACCCAGGGGCGGAAATCCAAATGCCGGCTCCGACTTCAGATTTCCACCCTTTCAACGCATCCAAAACCTAATCAATAGTATCATATTGATGGCAAATTCCCATCTTTATACCATAGATACGTTTTTCTCACCCAATTTTATGGAAAATATAATATTTTTTAGTGAAACAACTGATCTACATTCATAAATAAGCCCTTATTTTCCTTAATCTTTTCTACATTACCAACTACGCACAGATTATTCTCTTCCATAAATGCCCGAACATATTCATACAGCCCCCTTAACTGTTCCTGGGTAGTTGCCAGCAGTTCATCTCTTTCCTTCTGCACCCGTTCCATAGAAAGCCCTGTAAGATATCCGCCAAGAGAATAGTTCCCCTTAGTTGCCGGTGTCATGGGAGTATCAAGTTCACTAATCGCGCCAATGATATACTGGGTTACTGTTCTCTCATCCAAAGTAACTTTTTCAATATAATCGGCTGCCTTTTCATAAACATCAATGGTCTTCTCCAGATTAGGATCTCTGTATGATACAAAATAGGCATCTCCATTTTTATAAAAATTGCACATGCAGCCATAAGCGCCACCCTTCACCCTTACGTTATTCCAAAGGTAATCATATCCCATCATTATCTTAAGCACCTTAAGTGCCCCTGTATAGGGAAGTCCTTTTTTCATAAAATTACCGGCTCTGCACACATACTGCACCTGCCCTGCCGTCATAAATGCCTCATTCTTTTTTACAGGCTCTATCCCGCCAGTTGCTCCTCCTATATGTTCAGTAAAAAGCTGCTTTTTAAATTCACTTATTTCTTCTTCCAATCCTGCATATCCTTCTTTTGCCGCAGTATAATCCACCAGAAGATTTTCGGGCCTGAATATACATTTTGTCAGCCTTTTTAAAATGGAAACCAAGTCTTCTTTTCTGTCCTCAAAATTCTTTTCCAGATCCTCAAGCAGCCTGTACTGGGGAATGCCGCTGATCTGCTCTGACACTGCAACAGTAGGTGAAAAATAGGAAAGCGTCCTTAAAACTGCAATCAAATGCCCTGCGCCTGTCATAGTCCCCTGCATCCTTGACCTGCTTTCTGCAATAATCTCATAAAGCCGCTTGGTATCTTCAAATTGAGAGGTAAGTATAACCTCCTGCATCAGCTCAAGCGCCTTATCTCTCTTTTCATAAAGAGCTTTTGCGCGTATTTCCAGTGTCAGCTTATATTCCTCCATACGCTCTGCATTGGTATAGGTGTTTGCCACAGCCTTGATTCCGCCGGTATGAATATTAATTTCATTAAATAATTCCCTATAACTGTAATGCTTTGTATCCACCATCATAAGAACAGCTTTAAGAATTCCCACATAAGGAAGAAGGTCAGCCGGTACCTGCTTTAAGTCAAACACAAGATTTAAATAGCCGATTCCATTGGTAAACAGCTCATGAAAAAGAATCGTTGTGTTTTCCTTCATATGCACCTCATTTATATAAGCTGCAGCTTCCTTTTTCATATCCTCCCTGTTAAGCAAAGGGATTGTTCTAAGGGCTGCCTCGCTGCTTGGTTCCTCCTGATAGGCCAAAAGCGCACTGGTCTGATCCACAATGGCCTGCCTTTTTTCTTCCGTCAGGGTAGCTTTGTATTCCTGCAGTTTTTCAAAAAGTTCCTTATCCTTCTTTGTAGTAAGCCCCTGAACTGGCTTTACCATAAGGATTGTCTTATGAGAATTGTCAAGAATAAAGTCTTTAATCAGCCCTTCAAAATACCCTGTTTCAATGGATTCTTTCAGTCTTTCAAATGTCTGGTTTGCCTCAATATGCATAAAAGGCGCGCTCTCGTCATACAGCCAGCTGTCCAGCGACTGCAGTCCCAGCATCAATCCTCTGGGGTAAGATCCGAAATCCGCTTCTCTATATTTAAACTCAAAATAGTTAATTGCCGCTGCCAGTGCTTTTTTATCCAACCCCTTCTTCACAACATCAGCAAGCACCTGTTCAATTACCGAAATAAATTCTTCTCTCTGGCTTTCCCGTGCATTTTTTGCCACAATAGAAAAATATGGCTGGTAAATGCCATTTTCAAGAGAGCTGTAAACATCCTTTCCTATTCCTTTGTCTATCAGCGCCTGCTTAACCGGTGCACCGGGTGCGGAGCAAAGCACATAATCAAGCACATCCATTGCCGCATAAAGGATTTTGTCAAGACTGGTTCCCATAGAAATATTATAGGTCAGGTAGGTATTTTCTTTCAGCTCTTCATCTTCCATAATGGAATATTCCTTTACAAGCATCTTAGGTGCATCAAATGGCTTTTGTATTCCAACGGCAGAATCCACTTTAATTTTGTCAAACGCAGACAGATAATTTTCATCTAAAAAGTTCAAATATTCCACTGCATCCAAATTACCATATAAGTAAATATAGCTGTTGGAGGGATGATAATATTTCTGGTGAAAAGCAAGAAACTCCTCATAAGTCAGCTCCGGAATCACATCCGGATCTCCTCCTGATTCAATTCCATAAGAAGTATCAGGATAAAGGGAATTCATGATCTCCCGCTCCACCACATCATCAGGTGAAGAAAAAGCCCCTTTCATCTCATTATAAACCACACCGTTTATGGAAAGATCGTCCTCCATGCTTTCCATTTCATAGTGCCATCCCTCCTGCCTGAATATCTTTTCCTCGTTATAAATATTGGGATAAAAAACTGCATCCAAATAAACATGCACCAGATTTTTAAAATCTTTATCATTACAGCTTGCCACAGGATAAACTGTCTTGTCCGGATAGGTCATTGCATTTAAAAAGGTATTCAGGGAGCCCTTCGCCAATTCTATAAAAGGATCTTTAACCGGAAAATTCTTTGAGCCGCAAAGTACGGAATGCTCCAAAATGTGGGCAACACCGGTACTGTTTTTAGGCGGTGTACGAAATCCAATGTAAAACACCTTGTTTTCATCATCATTTAGCAAAAGCGTAACCGCAGCATTTGTCTTTTTATGTTTCAAAATATATCCTTCCGAATTTAAATCACTGATCTTTCTTCTTTCAACCACCTGATAAGCTTCCAAATTTTCCACTTGCTGTCCCATAAAACATATAACCTTCCTTTTTTTATTTTTACATCTGTTACTCATTATGCCCATTATACACTAAAAGTCATCATTCCCAGTTTAGATATTATGATTTCCCTGATCAGCATTCCACAGGCCTTCTTTCTTGCCAGATTCACTTCTATAAGCTCCTTTAAAGAAAGAATTTCTTCCCTGTATTCGTTTTTCCTTTTGCCTAGTAATGTTTTCTTCTCCACCTGCATCTGAACCTTTACACGAATTTTAAGCTGCTTAAAAGTTTCATAGAGAAAAGAGTCGCCAGTAAGATAATAGAACTGGCTTTCCAGTGTGGTATCAGGAGCTGCCTCCTTTAAAATATAATGCGTCAGAATCGCTTTTAGTTTAAATGGCACCATCTCCTGTTCAAGCAGTTCCTCATATGAAAACTGGGCGCCCAGATAAATATTTCCAGTGTCCTGAAGCACATATTTGAAATCTTCATATTGTGTAACATTTTCCTTTATTTTCATTTTAGCCTAAATCCTCGATTGCATAACCGCTTATGCGCATGGCATCATTAATTAACTTTTGAGACATCCCTGTCTCTTTTGCAAGCTCCTCTATGGTAACCTTCCTGTGTAGTTCCCCTGCCAGCTCTCTTGCCTTGTCCGCCACCTTATTTACACGCTCCGCCGCCTTTTTATCTGTATCTGTTTCCATCAGTGTCTGCTCAATCATTTCCTCCATTGCGTCCATGACCATTTTAATCAGCACGCATTCCGCCTGCGCTGCGTTTTCCTGAGAGCCTAACATGGCAACGCCTACTGTCAAAGCTACATTTCCCTCTCCGATCAAATCCTCCAAAAAGACTCCCTGACCGGAATACAGCTTGGAAATCTCCACCACCTTGGGAAGATATACATGGATCAGTTTATTTTGTGCCTCTTTTTCTCCGGCCATAGCAGATAAAATCAAGGCCTCTTTTTCTCCTTCACTGACTGTCCCTAACATTTCCAGCTCTTTCTTATATGCTTCCAGGTAATCTATTTCCTCTTGGGAAAGATATTCGTCTAAATCAGCCGGCTCTCCAATTCCGATCTTATGTTTTTTTAAATAATCAAATACCAGTGCAAGCTGGTTTTCCTCAAGGGAAATCTCTTTGAAAGCTTCCTTCACCTGTTCTTCACTGATACAGTTACCCTGTTCCTTTGCCAGCTTTTTAACTTCCTCTAATATCTGTGCAAAAGCAATTTCCTGATTTTCCTTCATAAATTCTCTTTCCTAATATTTCTTTACATGAGTATGTGTAAAAAGATGCTCCTGACAATACTCATAATTTCCATCACATTTGGAGCAAAATCTAAATTCCAGCTCCGGATTGGTCTCTTCCGTTCTTCCGCAAATGGCACACTTATGTCTGGTTATCTTTGTGGTTTTCTTCACTTCTTTCCTAAATTCCTGCCTGCGCTTTACCTGTCTGGGTGACATATGAATCCGTCCTCTGCTGGTAAAGAAAAATACGACAAAGTTCATTAAAGATGCGCCAATTACAAACCGGATTGCAACGCCGCCTGCAGCAAACTGATAAATTAAAAGTGCCCCGTAAATAATTCCCATAATCTTGATCTTAATGGGAATAAAGAAAAACAATAAAATCTGCATATTAGGATAAGTAGCTGCAAATGCAAGGAATATGGACATATTCACATAATATGTGCTGAACATGGATGCCATGGGAGAATACCCCTGATAAGTTCCCCACAGCGCAACGCCTTCGCTGCCTAAGAAAACCCAGGTATAGGCAAATAGCAAAAAGGCGCCCAATACGGTAAACAAAACACCTGAAAAAATATATACATTATATCTGTAAGTTCCCCATGTCCGCTCTAATGTGGTACCTAATGAATAATAAAAATACAGCATCAAAAGTGTAAAAAAATCAAAACTTGAAGGCGGCACAATCAGCCATGTTAAAAGCCGCCATACCTGCCCATGAAAGATAATTTCATAGGGATTTAAGTATAAATAATTTAACAGATTAGGATACAGCATTTGAAAAAGATAACCACATGCATAGCATATAATCAGCATCAATGACAAATTCTGTATCGCATACTTTCCAAACTTCTTTTCAAATTTACTTGGGGATTTCATCATTCAATTCTCCTTTTAAGGTTTATTCATTACCTTACATGAAACTTCATATATTCTACCATTACCAATAAAAATTGTAAATAAAGCCCCCTTCTCTTTTTCACTTTATATGAATATTTTAGAATTTGACAATTTTTTCTTCATAAAATGTTTATCTGTTCGCGTTGCAATTTAAAAATTGGTGTCGTATAATAACTTAGCATGTCAAAAGACGTCGATAACTAATTAGAAAGGTTGAGTAACAGTTCTGTTACAAGGTTGAAAATTATGAACAGTCAGCAATATACTTTGGGCATTGATATTGGCTCTACCACTGTTAAAATTGCCATTTTGGACGAAGCTCATAATATCCTGTTTTCCGATTATAAAAGACATTTTGCAAATATAAGACAAACCCTGTCAGCGCTTTTGCAGGAATCCTATTCCCAGCTGGGAAATCTTATTCTCCACCCAATAATCACCGGCTCCGGCGGCCTTACCCTGGCCAATCACTTACAAGTTCCATTTGTGCAGGAGGTTATTTCAGTGGCCACCGCTTTAAAGGAACTTGCACCCAAAACAGACGTAGCCATTGAATTAGGCGGTGAAGATGCCAAAATTATTTATTTTGAAGGGGGTAATGTAGAACAGCGTATGAACGGCATCTGCGCAGGCGGTACTGGTTCTTTTATTGATCAGATGGCTTCCCTCTTACAGACTGATGCCACCGGCTTAAATGAATATGCAAAAAATTATCATTCCTTATATACCATTGCTGCCAGATGCGGTGTTTTTGCCAAATCAGACATTCAACCCCTGATCAATGATGGTGCCACTAAGGAAGATTTGTCAGCATCCATTTTTCAGGCAGTGGTCAATCAGACTATCAGTGGTCTTGCCTGCGGCAAGCCGATTCGGGGACATGTAGCATTTTTAGGCGGCCCCCTTCATTTTCTATCCGAATTAAAAACAGCTTTTATACGCACATTAAAGCTGGACGAAGAACATATTATCAAGACAGAGCACTCTCATCTTTTTGCTGCCATTGGCTCCGCCTTAAATGCAAAAGAAGATGTCTCATTTACTATGGAGGAAATGGTCAAAAAGCTATCCTCAAATATTAAAATGGAATTTGAAGTAGAACGTATGGAGCCTTTGTTTGCAGACCAGTCGGAATACGAAAGTTTCAAAACCCGCCATACAAAACACTGTGTCAGAACCGGAGACCTTGCTTCCTATCGGGGCAACTGTTTTTTGGGAATTGACGCAGGCAGCACCACCACAAAGGTTGCACTGGTAGGTGAGGATGGTTCCCTGCTTTATTCTTTTTACAGCAGTAATGACGGAAGTCCCTTAAAAACAGCAATCCGTTCCATTAAAGAGATCTATTCGCTGCTTCCCGATGACGCCCAAATTGTCCGTTCCTGCTCTACGGGATATGGAGAGGCGCTTATGAAAGCTGCCTTCCTTCTGGATGACGGAGAAGTTGAAACAGTTGCCCACTATTATGCTGCTGCCTTTTTCAATCCTAAAGTAGACTGCATTCTGGATATAGGCGGCCAGGATATGAAATGCATCAAAATAAAAAACCAAACGGTTGACAGCGTACAGCTAAACGAAGCCTGCTCTTCTGGATGCGGTTCCTTTATAGAAACCTTTGCCAAATCTTTAAATTATACCGTTGAAAACTTTGCAAAGGCCGCTTTGTTTGCCGAACATCCAATTGATTTAGGAACCAGATGTACTGTATTTATGAATTCCAAGGTAAAGCAGGCTCAAAAGGAAGGAGCATCTGTTTCAGATATTTCCGCCGGTTTAGCCTATTCTGTTATTAAAAATGCTTTGTTTAAGGTAATCAAGGTTTCTGATGCCTCCGCTCTTGGCAAAAATATCGTGGTACAGGGCGGTACCTTTTACAATGACGCGGTGCTTAGAAGCTTTGAAAAAATTGCAGACTGTGAAGCCATACGTCCCGATATTGCAGGAATTATGGGGGCTTTTGGCGCTGCATTGATTGCCAGAGAACATTTTGTGGAAGGCTATGAAACTTCCATGCTCTCTTTCGAAAAGATAAATAATCTCCAATTTGAGACCAGTATGGCAAAATGTAAAGGCTGTACTAACAATTGCCGGCTGACAATCAATAAATTTACCGGCGGACGTCAATATATTTCCGGCAACCGCTGCGAGCGGGGACTTGGAAAGCAGAAAAATGAAAATAACATTCCCAATCTTTTTGATTATAAGTTGAAGAGAATCTTCGGCTATGAAGCCCTGACAGTTGATGAAGCGCCCCGGGGCAGCGTGGGAATTCCCCGCGTGCTTAACATGTATGAAAATTACCCTTTTTGGTTTACTTTTTTTACAAAGCTTGGTTACCGGGTTGTGCTCTCCCCTCTTTCCAACCGTAAAATCTATGAACTGGGAATTGAGTCAATTCCCAGTGAATCGGAATGTTATCCCGCCAAACTGGCTCACGGACATGTAAGCTGGCTGATTAACCAAAAAGTGGATTTTATCTTTTATCCTGCTCTTTTTTATGAGAGAAATGAATTTGAAGAAGCAAATAATCACTACAACTGCCCTATTGTCACCTCCTATTCGGAAAATATAAAAAATAATGTGGAGGAAATCGGCAAAGGAAAGGTCATCCTGCGCAATCCTTTTATGTCATTTGCGAACTTAAAAACTATTTCTGAAGCCCTTGTCAAAGAGTTTAAGGAACTGCCGGTAGAACAGGTTATGGAAGCTGCTCGTTTAGGCTTCGAAGAATTAAATAAAGCAAGATATGATATGCAGAAAAAAGGTGAAGAAGTTCTTGCCTATCTGGATGAAACCGGAAAGCGCGGCATTGTACTTGCCGGACGTCCTTATCATATTGATCCTGAAATCAATCATGGAATTCCGGAGCTTATTACCTCTTATGACATTGCAGTATTAACTGAAGACTCTATTTCCCACCTGGCCGCACCGGAACGTCCGCTTATTGTATCTGATCAGTGGATGTACCATTCCAGGCTTTATGCGGCGGCAAGCTATGTAAAAACAGTAGATAATCTGGATTTGATACAGCTAAATTCCTTTGGATGCGGCCTGGACGCGGTTACCACCGATCAGGTAAGTGACATTTTAACCGGCTCTGATAAAATTTATACCTGCCTTAAAATCGACGAGGTAAATAATTTAGGTGCTGCCAGAATCAGAATCCGTTCTCTCCTTTCCGCTATCCGGGTAAAGGAAAAACAGAATGAAAAACGTACCATTCAATCCTCAGCAATCAGCAAAGTTGCTTTTACAGAGGAAATGCGTAAAGATTATACGATTTTGTGCCCTCAAATGTCTCCTATCCATTTTGATATTCTGGAGACAGCATTTAATGCCTGCGGGTACCATTTTGAAGTTCTGGAAAATGACAACAAGCGGGCTGTTGATGTAGGACTGAAATATGTAAACAATGATGCCTGCTACCCTTCCCTTATGGTTGTGGGACAGATCATGGATGCACTGCTTTCCGGCAAATATGATGTAAATAAAGTTGCAGTTATTATGACACAGACCGGCGGCGGCTGCAGAGCCACCAACTATATCGGTTTTATCCGCAGGGCCCTTGAAAAAGCCGGCATTCCACAGGTTCCTGTCATTTCATTAAATATGGCCGGAATTGAATCCAATCCCGGATTTCATTTAAACTTAGAACTGCTTATGCGTGCCGCTTATGGCGCTGTTTTCGGAGACATATTTATGCGCTGTATTTATCGTATGCGTCCCTACGAAAAAGAAAAAGGAAGCGTTGAAGCAGTTCATCAGAAATGGCTGAAAAAATGCCGCGATTTTGTTTCTGCAAAACACATGAACTTCTTCACTTTCAAAAAAATGTGCCGGCAGATGATTGAGGAATTTGACAATATTCCTCTAACCGATGAAAAAAAGCCACGGGTAGGCATTGTAGGTGAAATTCTTGTTAAATTTGCTCCTGCTGCCAATAATCATCTGGTAGAATTGTTGGAAGAGGAAGGTGCAGAAGCTGTTGTCCCGGATCTTTTAGACTTTATGCTCTACTGCTTTTACAACCAAATCTACAAAGCAGATGAGCTTGGAACAAGTAAAAAAGCAGCCTTTATTTCTAAATTGGGAATTGATGCGCTGGAATTTTTGCGCAGCAGCGCAGTAAAGGCATTTTCAAAAAGTAAACACTTTACTCCACCTGTGAGCATTTACCAAACGGTAGAATATGCCAAACCCATTGTTTCCATTGGCAATCAGACCGGTGAGGGCTGGTTCCTTACAGGAGAGATGGTGGAGTTGATTCACAAAGGCGTAAACAATATAGTTTGTACACAGCCCTTTGCCTGTCTGCCTAACCACGTAGTTGGAAAAGGTGTTATCAAAGAACTACGCAGGCAATACCCACTCAGCAACATTGTTGCCATTGACTATGATCCGGGCGCCAGTGAAGTTAACCAGCTTAACCGAATTAAGCTTATGCTCTCAACTGCACAGAAAAATATGACAGCCCAGACTGAAAAGGTACAGGAAACTGCTTAAAAAAATAATAAAGGAGTTCCACATGATCAAACAGGAAATTAATGAAATCAAAAGGCTCTACACCCCCAGCAACTGTTCCATCACACGCATTTGCGGCTGCTATGTGGATGGGGAAAAGAATAAGAAAACCACCTTTAAAGAAGCGTTTCTCTCTCTTCCCGAAGAGGAAATATTTAAATATTTTGAACTGCTTCGAAAAACCCTTTCCGGCACCATAGGAAAAAATCTGTTGAATCTGGAATTTCCTCTTACAAGTGAGGAAGAAGGCGGTACCCAGGAATTTCTTCTGCGTCTTCGGGACAGTAAATTAAAAGATGATATACTTTTAGATGAATTTTATGACAAAGTCATCAGCTCTTATGAATATGTTGGGAATTATCTGATTTTGATCATCCATGATGCATATGATGTCCCTGGAAAAACTACTGACGGGCTTATGATGGATGATGCCTCTGACACCGTTTATGAATATATTTTGTGCTGCATCTGCCCTGTAAATCTTTCAAAACCAGGCTTAAGTTATGATGCGGAATCAAATGAATTTCACAACAGAGTCCGCGACTGGATTGTGGAAGTTCCTGAAGCCGGTTTTCTCTTTCCTGCCTTTAATGAAAGAGGCTCCGATGTTCACAGCACCCTATATTATTCCAAGAATCCCGAGGAAGCACACCCTGAATTTGTGGATTCCATTTTGGGAGCAGTTCTTCCTTTGTCGGCCGGAAACCAGAAAGAAACCTTCCACACGCTGGTTGCAGAAACCTTGGGTGATGAAGCTGATTATGAAGTAATTAAAAATATACATGAAAACCTTACGGAAATGATTGAAGAGCATAAAGAAATACCTGAACCTCTTATGCTTGATAAACAACAGGTTAAAAATTTGTTTGAAAAAAGCGGTGTACAGGAAGAAAAACTGTCAGACTTTGAAAAACTTTATGATGCCGCCGCCGGTGAACATACTTCTCTTTTAGTAGATAATGTAGCAAACACACGTACCTTTGAGGTAAAAACCCCTGATGTGGTAGTAAAAGTAAATCCTGAACGGGCAGATTTGGTTAATACTATTACCATTGAGGGCAGGCGCTGCCTGGTAATAGAAATAAATGACCATGTGGAAGTAAATGGAATTCAAATACATGTAAATAAGCCACAGCAATCTTTATAAGATGCTGCGGCTTATATATTTGTAACTTATTCGGAAAACATAGCCCTGTACCATTGCAGGGATTGTATGTAAGCATCAAAAACCTGATCCATTTCCATATTGTTAATAATCATTAAACGAAATACTTCCTGCCAGTTTGCTCTTTCATATTGTGTAATAAATTCCAGAACTGGTGCCAGTACTCCTTTATGGTCAATCAAAGCATCACTTATTTCTTTAGATACCTTTACCATTTTAAGTGCATCTTCCATGGTCTGATTTAAAATCAGGTCAAGCACTGAAAACAGCCCCATAAGGAAAAGCTCCGAAGTATTCATGCTCATTTCAAATGCAGGGGCAAGGTTTTCTGCAAATTTTGCACGAAGCAGAGAAAGTCTTGTTACTTCATTAGGCTTATCAGCATAAAGCTTATTGGCTACTGCAGTGTTAATCCATTTCTTCAGTTCACGCTGTCCTAACATGGCGGCTGCGTGCCTGATGGATGTAATCTCTGAGTTGACTGACATTCTGTTAACCATTTTCAACAGGGAAATAACAAGCGCCGTATCACGTCCTATAATATCCGCTGCTTTCGTTAAATCAAAATCAGCATCATTTACCATATTTAAAAGTTCTATATAATTAACTTTTAATGGTGCTACTTCATTTACCCCCTGAGTGACAGGAATCTGGTAAAAATCACCTTCATACAGCTTATATCCGCCTTCTTTTTTCAGGTTGCCATAAATCTCCTGATTTGGAACATTTCCTGCACAGAGACTTACATTGGGATATATATTACTAAAATAAATCTTAGCCTTAGAGATATCTATTTTCTTATAATCCAGCAGTACATAATCTACTAAAAGAAGAACCTCACGGTAAGGCTCAAAATCCTGCACTGTCAGCTTTCGGATCGCAAGCTTAAAGCCTTTGCTCTTTAATTCCCGAAGCCTGTCTACATAAATCTTCTCAGGCAGAATCGTATGATCCATAAGCAGCACAAGACGTTTATGAGGTGCCGGAGCCTGAGTTTCAATGTCGGTAAATAAAGAAATATTGTTTATTTCCACAAAAATTTCTTTATCTGAGGGAATTGTTTCTATTCCCATGCTTTCTAAAACTTCGAGCCCCGGAATATCCACTGCTCCATCATGCTGACGCGTTCCCTGCAGGCTTGGATTCAACAAAGTATTTTTCTTCTGAGTAAATAATGAATACGCCCGCACGCTCATTTCTTCATCAAATAAGGGTATTAATGTAACAAGCATATCTTTCTCCTTTATGTTTAACTAAACTTGATAATAATAGTTTACACCATTTCTTCACGATACACAATATTCTGGCGAAATTTCCGCGTAGAATTTTCTATTTCCTTAATGTAAAGATGCCTCAGGAAGTGTATCCTCTTTATGCATTATGCTGACTGCTCTTCTGCCCTGTGAGCCACAATATATTCCTGCAGGATATCATATGCATCATCTGCATTAAGGCCTGAAGATGCAAGAAGCTGATTGATTCCCTCCAAATCTTTATCTCTTTTTTCTTTGTATAATGCGTCCAGCTCACTTTGTTCTGATTTTAATTTAGTGCGCAGTGTAAGTATCACTTCTTCCTTTTCCGCTATTTTTTCTTCTACTGTTTTTCTCTGCCCTCTTGCCATAATCTGTATTTACCTCCTAAAAGCTATAGTTACTTTTATTATATGGACAAGATGACAAAAATATTCTATTTTGTTTCCAAAGCCTCATACACTCGCAAAATTTCTCCCACACTCCACGCCTGGGCAAAACACCCCCTGGAAAAAGTCGGATTTCCCCCATCATAAATCTCGGGAAGCTGCCCGATACAACCTTCCCTCATAGCACTTTCCAAGACCTTTAGCTGCTCCTCTACCTTTTCTCTGGCCTCCTTGGCATAATCTCTTGTTTTCAAATATGCCAGATAATATGCACCCATTGGAAATACCCACACCGTCCCCTGATGATAAGCCAAATCACGCGCAAGCATTTCTCCTCCATAAACACCATGAAATTCTTTATCTTCCTTTGCAAGCGTCCGCAGTCCATAAGGTGTATAAAGCTTTTCAAATACAGTGTCTACCACCTGCTTTTCTTTTTCTTTACTGAGCATTGTAAAAGACATAGATACCGCCCAAATCTGATTACATCTGATCTGGTTATCTGCATCCGTACCTGAAAGTACATCTTTAAGACATCCGGCCTCTTCATTCCAAAATTTTTCCTGAAAGCTTATCTTTACTTTTTCTGACAGACTTCCATAATCCTCCCTGTCCTTTAAAATTTCTCCCAATTCTTTCATCACGCAAAGAGCATTATACCAGTAAGCATTGATTTCTACCGGCTTACCATGCCTTGGAGTGGGAAGGATATCTCCAATCCTTACATCCATCCAGGTTACCTGATCAAATCCTTTTCCCGCATAAATAAGCCCATCCTCATCCATGCCAATTCCATGCAGAGTTCCTTTTCGGTAACATGTTATAATTTCCTTCATAACTGGCCACATTTCCGCAACAAAAGAAATATCCTGTGCTTTTTGATAGTACAGATACACAGCCTGAATAAATAAAAGTGAAGCATCTACAGTGTTATAGCGTGGTTCATTTTTCCCTTCCGGAAACAGATTCGGCATTAATCCATCTTTGCAATATACGGAAAAAGTACGCAGAATACTTTTCACATTTTCAAATTGTCTGGTAGAAATGCAACAGCCTGCAAGAGCTATCATTGTGTCACGTCCCCAATCCTCAAAGAAAGGAAAACCTGCCAATATGGTTTTACCTCCTGTAGACTTTCTTTCCGCCACAAACTGATCCGCACTCTTTACCAGCATTTTTGCCGCCTCGTGTTCCATCTTTGAGGCATCAACAAGATTTTTCCGATATTCAGCCGCTTCCCGTATTACCTGGTCTGCAGAATCTTTGGTTTCTTCCATGCTGTAAACAATTTCCACTCTGGCACAAGTCTGCGGAAAAACCTGCTTTTCAATATAATGATTTACAAAAGTGTTTCCTTTTTTTATCCTTCCATCACAGGCATCATAGGCATAATATAAATCTTCAACTAATTTGCCCTGAATTTTCTTTACTCTCCCATCCGTATAAAAATAAAGGACATGCCCTTTTGAAGAAATACGGTTGTTTTCAAGCACAAATTCCTGTGTCTTTTCAGGCTGTTCTCCTTTTGGCACAAACTGTAAGTGCGGGGTTATGCGAAATGTAACAGGCACTTTTTTTCTGTTGTCTATTTCATATTTAACAACAATCAGGTTTTCTCCCTGCTTTATACCGATTTTTTTTACAATTTCCACCCCGTCTATTTGATAAATCCATTTAGGATAATCCTCAAAATAAAATGCGGAAAGATGCTGATACCCCTCTTCATTTAGTTCTTCATCCAAATAGGCCTGACTTGATAAGTGAAAGCTGCTTCCTTCGAAAAAAATTTCTTCCTCCAGCCTGTGAATCATATTATAACGATGATTTGGCGGCTCCACACAAGCCATAAAAAACGCATGGTCATTTCTGGTATTAGAACCAATCATTGTTCCTGACGAAAATCCACCCAGTCCATTTGTCAAAAGATAACCGTTTTCTTCTCCCCGCTCTCTGGTTGCCCAATCATTTTTTCCATAAACAAATTTCATGTTCTCTTAACCCCTTTATCCTTATGCTAATAAACATGAAGAAGCAAAATATACATCTTGCTTCCTCATGCGTTCATGTTACTTTTTTATTTTATTTTTTGATCCGTGTACTGTCTGTTATCACCAACTAATTTAATCAAAATATTGGAATTTTCCAAGCAAATCTTTAAGCATATCTGCCTGACTTGATAATTCCTCAGATGCTGCCGCACTCTCCTGGGAAGTTGCAGAATTGGACTCAACAACACCGGCAATCTGACTGATACCTTCCGTAATCTGTGCTGCCGCCTCTGCCTGATTGTCAGATGCCTGCGCAATATCTGCAATAGATTCGGTAACAATCTTTGCATTTTCCACCACTGCAACCAATGATTCGGCCGTAGCCTTTGCATACTTGGTTCCTTCCTCCACGGCAGCTATTGCATTTTGAATCAAATTCTTTGTATTTCTTGCCGCCTCAGAGCTTTGATCTGCCAAAATACCAACCTGTGTTGCAACCACTGCAAATCCTTTACCAGCCTCGCCTGCTCTTGCCGCTTCAATAGATGCATTCAAAGCAAGCAGATTTGTCTGATCGGCAATTTCTTCAATACTGCTGATAATCTCAGCAATTTTATTGGAAGCATCTCCAATTTTTAACATTGCCTCCGTATTGGACTTCATCTGTTCATTACTTGCAATCACCTGTGTATTCATACTTTCCACAATCGTTCTTGCTTTTTCAGCATTTTCAGCATTTGCATGTATTTTCTCAGAAATATCCGTCATCATTGCAGTCAGCTCTTCAATTGCACTGGCCTGATCAGTAGCGCCTTCTGCCAATACCTGGGAAGCTCCTGCCAAATCGCCCGCACCATGCTGAACGCTCTTTGCATTACTATCCACATTTCTCATAGCCTCATTTAATGCAGCTATAATGTTTCTGAAGGATTCACTGATCTTTGCAAAATCTCCTTCATAGGTATGGTCAACAGATACTTTAAAGTTCCCCTGCGCCATTTCAGATAGATAATCACTGATTTCAGATATAACCATCTTAAGTTTTCCAATTGTTTCATCAAGAGATTTCATCAATATGGCAGTTTCATCATTGGTTTCCGGTATTAATGTATCAGAATGAAGATCTCCGTGGGATAAAAGTTCAAGACGCTCAACCGCAGCCCCAAGTGGTTCTGCAACTAATCTTCCCAATTTAATTCCATTTTTTATTCCCATCAGGGTAAATATAACTACCATAATAATTGTAAAGATAATAGAAATCCAAAGCTTTCCTAAAAACTCGTTCCTTACGGCTGCCACACCAATGCTCCATCCTTCTGTATTGGCAACTGGTGAATAAGCAACTACTTTAGTAACTCCTCCGTAAGAATAAGATCCCACACCATTTTCACCTGCAGCCATTTTTTTACAGATGCTGCTGAATTTCTTAAGTCCAGGATCTGTTTCTCCTGCCCTGATACAATCTTCCACACCTACGACTTCCGAATTAATATCAGCAATGGTAATCCCGTTAGCATCAATCATAAATGCTGTTCCGCCATTTCCCACCTTGATAGACCGCATAATATTGTTCAGATCTTCTCCATTAGGCACATAAACAACAACACCTACCGGCGTAGTATCCGGAATACCGCCCTCCCACAATGGAGCTGCCACTGCAAAAGATACTGCATTGGTAACATTACTATATGCAGGCGTTGAAATATATGTATTTCCTTTCATGCCTTCTTTATAAAAATCCCTGTCAGAAAAATCCGTGCCGGTAATCACATCAATTCCATTGCTGTCCAAAAGATAGCCGCCAGTAAAATCATGGTCGTTAATTCTCTGCTGCAGGATAGCCTGTTTCTCTTCCGCTGATCTTTCAGGATCCGCCAGCCTTGCAATACTTCCTGTCTCATAAGCAACTGAAACATACACTTCAAGTGCCGTAGAAACATAATTAGCCGCCACATCAGAAGTATTATCAATCGTTTCAGAGACTGCACTGATTGACGAAATATAACTCAGGACAGATGAAATCACTCCCAATATGACACAGCTGAGAATAATTACCTGTCCAAAACGCTTAGAAATCTTTTTTTCAATACTCAAAAATTGTTCCTGTTTATTACCCTTCAGGTTCCTTTGTTTGCTCTCACTTTTTCCCATATGATCATCCCTCATTTCTTTGTGCTACACATCCTCTGACACTTTTGACGTAATAGCTATTTTGATAAAAATGCAGCTTGCATTTTCATTGTATCACTTTTACGTGAATCAATCTACATTTTTCACAAAAAATATCAGATTTTACTTTCTTTTTCGTTCAATCTGCCACGAGGTGATGAAATCTGCCAACTTTCAGTCGTTTTTACAGCTCATAAGGAGTTACCTGATACACATAGTAATTGAGCCAGTTGGAATAGAGATTATTGCTGTGAGACCGCCACTGCAAATCCGGTTTTTTTGTATCATCATTATTGGGATAATAATTTTCAGGCAGTTTAACCTGCATCCCTTTTCCTTTATCCCTCACATATTCATTATGCAGGGTATATCTGTCATATTCCGGATGCCCCATCACAAAAATCTGTCTTCCTCCCTTGGTCATGCAAAGAAGCACGCCTGCTTCCTCCGACTCTGCCAGTACAATCAGTTCTTTACAGTTATGTATGTCCTCAGCCCGTACGGAAGTATGTCTGCTGTGGGGGATCATAAAGTAGTCATCAAATCCTCTTACCAGCGGTATTTTCCTGTTCATAACCCGGTGTTCAAAAACACCGGACATTTTTTTGGGCAGCAAAATTTTTTCCAGCCCAAAATGATAATAAAGCCCTGCCTGTGCTCCCCAGCAGATATGCAGCGTGGATGTAACATGTTTTATGCTCCATTCCATAATTTCACATAATTCCGCCCAATAATCCACTTCTTCAAAAGGAATCTGTTCCACTGGCGCTCCTGTAATAATCAGTCCGTCAAATTTCTTTTCTTTCAATTCATCAAAAGTATTATAAAATCTGTTTAAATGCTGAATCGGCGTATTTAAAGATACATGACTGTTCATTTTCATAAATGAGACGTCAATCTGCAGCGGCGTGTTGGAAAGTACGCGCAAAAGCTGCAGCTCCGTATCCTGCTTTACAGGCATCAGATTTAAAATGCATATCTGCAGCGCCCTGATATTCTGATGCACCGCACGATATTCATCCATGACAAATATATTCTCATTTTCCAGTATTTCCTTTGCTGGCAAATCACTTTGAACTTTAATTGGCATTTTACCTAAACTCCTTTATTTTCCAAAACGCTCTACAAACTCATCCTCTGAAATAATGGGAATGTTAAGTTCCTTTGCTTTCCGGTTTTTAGATGAATTGGATTCCGTGTCATTATTTACAAGATAATCTGTCTTTGAAGTAACGCTGCCGGTCACTTTGCCGCCGGAAGTCTCCACATAAGCCTTAAATTCATCCCTGTTTTTATAATAATGAACCTCTCCTGTAATCACAAAAGTAAGCCCCATACATTTTCCTTCTTTGCCAGAGCTTAAATCCACCTTTTCTATTGTAATCTCTTTAAGCAGCGCCTGCAGGGAAGTACGGTTTTTATCATCCTCATACCACATTAAAACAGAACGGGATTTTTCAGGCCCCAGGCCATCAATATCCTCAAAGCCTTTTTCTTGTTCCAGACGGTCAAGAAATCCTTCAAAACCACCGGCAGCTATGATTTTTTTACCTGCATCTATCCCGATCAGGGGAATGCACAGTGCATAAATAAAATTTACCGGATGAACCTTTCTGCTTTTTTCTATTGCTTTCATCATATTCTCACAGGATTTTTCGCCAAATCCTTCCATCTGTTTGATCACTTCAGCATGCTCTGCAAGATGATAAATATCTGCAAATATTGATAAAAATCCTTCATTCATAAACCGAAGCATTGTCTGTATGGAAAGCCCATCAATATCCATGCCCTGCTTGCTGACAAAGCGCGTAAATTTTTTAACATGCTTTGCAGTGCAGTCAGGATTGGTGCAGTGAAGGGTTTTTGTCTGGCTCTTGGGGCTGATTCTGATTTCCGTATCTGCCCCGCACACGGGGCACACCTTTGGAATTTCACATATTCCAACCGCCTCCGTCACGGAAATACATTTGGGAATAATCTTATTTGCCTTAATTACTTCCAAGGTACATTCTTTCCCAATTCCCAGACGTTCCATTTCACTGATATTGCACAGGGAAGCCCGTGAAACAGTGGTTCCCTCAAGAAGGACCGGCTGAAAAACCGCAACCGGTGAAATTGTTGACGCGGCACAAGACCATTCTACATGCAAAAGCCGGGACTTAGCCGACACATCCTGCCATTTAAACGCATAGCCGGCTCTGGCAGCATGATGCCCGGTAACATTACCGGAAGCAGCATACTCCGTATCATCATAGCAAATCACCAGACCATCTACAGGAACATCCATCTGTCCGCTTTCTACCTTTTCGGTCCACCTTTTTACTGCTTCCGAAAGTGTACGTGCATTTACCTGCTCCCGTTCTACCACTGTAAAGCCTTCTTTTTCAAGAAATTCCATACGCTCTTTCCATGATCTGATATCATCATCCAGATAAACCAGAGTAAATGCATAAAAACACACATGCCTTTCCTTCACTTTTTCAGGATCATCCAGACTTAAGGTACCGGAAGCAAGATTCCGGGGATTTGCATATTTTTCATCATCATCTTCAATCATGTCATTGATCAATGCAAAATCCGTATAAGAAATCGCCGCTTCCCCCCGCACTACCAAATGTCCCTGATATTTAATTTTTAAAGGAAATCCTTTTATGGAATTTTTTAAATAGGTAATATTGGTTCCTGTGGTACCATTTCCTCTGGTAAGTATCTTAGTCAGCTTCCCATTATCGTAGGTTAGAACCAGCGTCAGTCCATCCAGTTTCCAAGACAGCCATACCGGTTTATCCTCCGCCCATTTTTCCAGTTCAGAAACCTGTTTCGTCTTAGCCAGTGATAATGCCGGAAACTCATGCGCTTCCCTTTCCCCGTTATTTTCTTCATATCCTGTGTTTTGCGTAGGGCTGTCCGGAAGAATATATCCCGTCCTGGCCTCCAGTGCTGACAATTCATCAAACATAGCATCCCACTCATAGTTGGACATCACTTCTTCCCCGCCATTATAATAAGCTTCCGATGCTTTGTTTAGCTGTTTAACTAATTCTTCACATCTTTTTTGATCATCTTCCACTTTTAAAGCCTCCATCCTGCAAGTTTTCTTTCAAATCCGCTTCTCTATCATTCACTATTTCTGTCATTTGTTTTTCAATTTATACAATATTTTGTATCTCTGTCATTCTGCTTTTTCTTATCAGGAAGGCAAAAATTATATAACGCATGTAATTCTGGGCCGCTGATCCGCCTGTATTGTCCGGGTTTTAAATCTGCAAGCTGAATGTTCACCACCCTTACTCTTTTAATTGCATATACATGATACCCCAGTTCCTTTGTCATTCTTCTAATTTGTCTGTTTACTCCCTGAGTCAATATAATTTTAAAAGTAAATTTGCCTACTTTTTCAACTTTGCAGGGCTTTGTAGCGATTTCTAATTCCGGTAAAAATACGCCTCCACTCATTATATTTAAAAAATCTTCCGTAACTTCTTTATTTACTTTCACTATATATTCCTTTTCGTGCCCTCTGCTTCCCCGCATCATGGCATCAATCAGCGCTCCGTCATTTGTTAAAAGCAGCAAGCCTTCCGAATCTTTGTCCAAACGTCCTGCATAAGTAACCCGTACCGGAAATTTAACAATATCCGTAATCTTTTTATCTGCAAACTTATCCTTCTCTGTACAAATAACTCCCACCGGTTTATAAAAAGCTAAAACTACTTTTTCATTTTTTCCATGAACAGGTTTTTCATTCACTAAAATCTTATCCTCTTCCCCAACCTGCATTCCTGTCCCGGCTTTCTTTCCATTCACCATAACCCGTCCTTCCAAAATCAGCCGGTCAGCTTCTCTTCTGGAACAGATGCCGCAAGAAGCCAGATATTTATTTAACCGTTCTTTTTCCATGAAATAAGTTCCTTTCTGTTTGATTTACACCAAATATTCCCCATACTTTTCCACGTCTGCCCGATGGCATTTCACAGTAATGCAAGTGCCTTTTTCCTTGTATTCTTTACTGATAATATGTGTATTTTCCATAAAATAGGACACCACACTGCCCTGGCTGTAAGGAATAAGAAATGTTTCCGTACGGTAATCCGCATAAACTTTATCCAAAATCATATCCGCCAGCATACAAATGGAAGTTTCTTCTCTGGCCGATAAATATATTTTATCTTCCCCTGCCGCTTTGGGAAAGGAAACTTCACTTTCACATTTATCTGCTTTATTAAGCACTGTTATTACAGGAATCTCCCCGGCATGCAATTCCGACAATGTTTGTCTTGTAGTATGCATCTGTTCCAGATAAAAGGGATCAGAATAATCCACAACATGAACAAGCAGATCTGCACTTTCAATTTCTTCCAGCGTGGAATGAAATGCCTCCACCAGATCATGAGGCAGTTTATGAATAAATCCAACTGTATCCGAAAGGAGAAAATCCCTGTTATTCCCTGTGCAAATCCGCCTGACCGTAGTATCCAAGGTTGCAAAGAGCATATCCTCCTCCAAAACCTTTTTTTCCTCATCCAGCTTATATTTGTCTATCATGCCATTCATAATTGTAGATTTACCCGCATTGGTGTATCCAACAAGAGCAACTAGAGGAATTCTTGATTCATGCCTTTTTTTCCTCTGGATTTGTCTTTCCTTAGAAATTTCCTTCAGTTCCCCGGACAGCTCTGAAATCCGATGTTCTATTCTGCGTCTGTCAAGCTCCAGCTTCTTTTCCCCAGCGCCGCGGCTGCTCATGCTTCCACTGGTTCCCCCCTGTCTGGTTAAGGCTTCGTGCATACCTACCAGTCTTGGAAGAAGATATTTCAATCTGGCAGATTCCACCTGAAGCTTTGCCTCCCTTGTTCTGGCACGTGTTTCAAAAATGTCCAGTATCAATGTCGTCCTGTCCAAAATCGGTTTCCCGATCTCTTTTTGAAGGTTGCGGATCTGTGAAGGGGTAAGTGCATCATCAAATATGACTACATCTGCCATAAGCAGCTCTGCCGCCTCTTTTACTTCCTGCACCTTTCCGGCTCCAATGTAAAGCCCCTTATTAATAGTTTCCAGCTTTTGGGTAATCACGCCGACAGGCTCCATAAAACATGCCCTGGCCAGATCGGCAAGCTCCTCCATAGACCTGTCAAAATCCTTCTCAGAGCCATCATCAGCCCCTACAAGCAAAACTTTTTCCATTTCCTGCATTTGATTCTTTTCTTGTTTTTCCATAATCCCTCTATCAGTTCATCCGTAAAGATTTACTATTTATAAGTTTTCAATTAATTCAAAATAATTTTCAAAAGTTTTCCGGCAGCACTTTGGATCTTTGATTGTAATTTTCCCTGTCTTTAACCCAATCAAAGTAAATGCCATTGCCATACGGTGATCTTCATAGGTTTCTATCTCCGTCTCTGTTACTTGCCCGGGATAAATCCGTATCCCGTCGGCCTCCGGTACCTCCTCACACCTGATTCCCATCCGTCCCAGCTCTGTCAGAACCGCCTTTATTCTGTCAGACTCCTGAAAACGGATATGTCCAATATTTTGAATCAAAGTCTCACTTTGGGCAAAAGGTGCAAGTACTGCCATTGTCATAGTTTGATCAGAAAAATCTTTCATGGAAATGTTAATCCCAGGATAACCTTCCAGTTCCTTTCCCGACATCCTTACTCCTTCTTTTTCATCTGAAAGCATACATCCCATCTGTTTCAATGCTTCTAAAAACTTAATGTCTCCCTGCATAGAATCCATATGCACATTTTTTACAATAACACTTGTTTTCAATAAAGGCGCCATTGCATAAAAATAACATGCCCCGGAAACGTCCGGTTCTATTTGGTATTCCTTTCGTCCAAAAACATTTGTGTAAGGTACCTGATAAATATTTCCTTCCTTTACCACATCAATTCCAAATTGCTCCATCATTTTGAGCGTCATTTTAATATAAGATCCATCTGCTCTGTCTCCGCACGTTATAATATTTAATCCTGTTTTAACAATAACGCCAGCCATTAAAAGTGCACTGGCAAACTGGCTGCTAACACTTGTGTCAATCGTTACTTCATTTAAACAGATAGAATCTGATTTCATTTTAAATGGAAAATGCCCTTTCTCCCCCTGAAACTCAAATTCCACACCGGCACCGGAAAGAAGTTCCAATAAAGGCTGCATAGGGCGCTTACACATTTGAGGAGATGCATTTAATTCATATTCGCCTCCTGCAAGTGCAAGCATAACCGTCAAAAATCTTGCTGCTGTTCCTGCACTTCCCACATAGATGGATGCATGGGGATTGGGAATCCTTCCGCCTGTTCCCCGGATGCATGTTTTCTTATTTTCTTCATCCACATCCACTTCAAATCCCAATTTTAAAAGACAATCCAAAAAAGCCCTGGAATCGTCACTGAATAAAACCCCGCTCAGAGTGCACTGGCAAGTAGACAGCGCGGCAAGCAATAATGCCCTGTTTGTGATACTTTTTGATCCCGGAACCTGTACACAGATTTCTTCCATATGCCCGATTTGTTTTACATAATACTTTTCTTCCATAATCAAATCCTTATTTAATATTTTTACGCAAAAAATCTGCCACACCGTCCTTATCATTTGAAGGAATCACACCTGTGGCATACTTTTTCAGCTCGTTTACTGCATTTTCTACTGCATAAGCAGAATCAGATATTTGAAACATGGGTATATCATTTGCAGCATCTCCAAAAGAAATAATCGTTTTACACCCCCATATTTTTTTAAGTTCAAAGATTGCATTGGCTTTGGAAGCCTTCACAGGCATAATCTCAAGAAAATATTCGGAACTGTAAATCTCCTGCTGCAATGTCACTCTGAACCGTGCATCCTGTTTTAATATATTGTAACACTTTTCCAGCTCCCACCTCTCACCAATACAAGTATAGTAAAAGATGGCTCCCTGGTAGATACTTTCCTCATCTCCTATTGGCTCCATTCTCTTATCTCCCCTTCTCCTTGAAAGATAATTCCTGATGCCTTCATTTTCCCTGGAAGGATACCAGCATACCTTTTCCTGCCCCTCCTTATAAGTATACACCAGCGGAAACAATTTTTCTCTTTCCAAAATCAGGCGGATATCTTCCTGCTCCTGGTTGGAAAAACCAGTAGAATAGAGAATTTTTCCTGTATCCGCCTCCAAAATAAACACACCATTATACACAATCACCGGAATATGGAGAGACAGCCCCTTTACTGCTTTTGATGCAGATACCAGTGAACGCGCTGTTGCATAAGTGAATTTCATTCCCTGCTCAATCAGTTCATTGATTACTTTTAAGCTATAGCTGCTGATTTCCCCCTGGGAATTTAACAGCGTTCCATCTAAATCACTTACATACAGCGTATCCTTGTCCATGCCTGCCCCTCCATGTTGTGCAAGTTTTACTACTAATTACTATATCAATTTTTTTCTCTCCTGCCAACGATAAATTTGCCGCATCCTGCCTGTTTATGATTACGGTTTATGATTACCATTCTTTCTTTTGAACCAGTCTTAATGACACAAAGTATGAAATAACAAGTGATATTACACAAATACCTGCAAACACTCCCACAAAAAGCACATTTGGAACCCTCTCAAGAGCATACAGGGATATATGATATTTCTGGCAAAGTTTCAATGCAACATACACAATGCCTCCTATTCCAAACATTGTTGCCATATAGGCATATCTTCCCTTTTCCGCCCCCTTATACAAAATAACAGGAAATGTAATAGAAGTTCCCACTACAAATATTGTTACCGAAGGCATAATATCCTGCCAGTTAAATTCCTGATTCATTTCAACAGGCAATAACGCTGCCATGCCGCTTATCAGCAAAGCAAGAGCTACCCCTATGCTGACGGTAATGATAAACAAAAAATATTTAGATTTAATCAATGTTCTCTCACTTACAGGCATTGTAAGGGCAAAGCGGTTAAAAGAAACCGCATCATCCAAAGCTGTTATACTTAAAATAATCATAGCTCCCATTAAAACAGTATAGATACATAAAAATGCAGTTGCTTTCATAGCAATCCCCCATATACACATAAACCCAAGAATAAATATATACTGTTTTCCAAAACTTTTTACCAAATATAAGTCTTTTAAAATAAGTCCTCTCATTTTATTTACTCTCCTTTGTTTTCACAATATATAAAAGAATATCTTCAATCCCTGCCCGGTCAATAACCGCCCCGGTCTGGCCAAATGATGATGCCGCATCCAGATAACCGCTTTCTATCAGTTTTTCCTTATCCTTTACAAGGGCGCTGCATCCAAATTCTCCTTCTTCCTTCCCTGCGACCAGCTCTTTGGGAATCATGTTGATCTGTTCTCTCGATCCCCTGACAATTCCATAGCGGTAAAGCATCTCATCCTTGTTTTCCGTAAATAACAGTTCCCCTTTATGAATCATCATCACATAATCTGCCGCTTTTTCAATATCTGATATAATATGGGAAGAAAGAAACACCGTATGCTCTTCATCCTCGATAAACTCCCTGAAAATATCAAGAATTTCATCCCGAATCACCGGATCAAGACCGCTGGTTGCTTCATCCAATATTAAAAGATGGCTGTCATGGGATAAAGCCACCGCAATGGACAACTTCATTTTCATTCCTTTAGATAATTCTTTAACCTTTTTCCCTTCCGGAAGTTCAAATCTTTTTAAAAGCCTGCAAAATTTGTCATCATTCCATGTGCGGTATATATTCTTCATTACCTTATGAATGTATTTGACACGTAAATCTCCTGGAAAATTATTCTCATCAAACACTACTCCAATATGTTCCTTATAAGCAGTCTCTTTATCTCCATGCTTAATTTTGTGCCCGAGTAGTTCTATCTCCCCTGATTCCACAGTCAGCAGTCCTAAAATTGCTTTAATTGTTGTACTTTTACCTGCTCCGTTTTCTCCCACAAATCCTACAATAGAGCCTTTTGGTATTTGAAAACTTATGTTATTTAACGTAAACCCTTCATATTTCTTTGTTAAATTTTTTACTACAATTGCATTTTCCATTTCTTACTCCCATCTGTCCGCTTAGTAAGCTTTACTCTTTTATTCCTTCCTGATATAGTATCTCCAAAATTTCTTCTACCTCTACACGTCCAATCCCGCTCTGTCCGGCAAGGGAAACTACTTTGAAAAGCAGCTCTTCAATCTGTTTTAACTTTTCCTCTCTCACCAGAGAAAGATCGGCCGCCTTTACAAAACTTCCTTTTCCCACCACAGTAGTTATGAATCCTTCTCGCTCAAGGTCTTCATAAGCACGTTTGGTGGTAATCACACTAATGCGCAATTCCTTTGCAAGTGTGCGCATGGAAGGCAGTGGATCTCCTTCCTTCAAACGCCCTGCCATGATCATGGATTTAATCTGAGATGTGATCTGCTCATAAATCGGCCGGTCACCGGAATTACTAATGATAATATCCATTCTTCCTTCACGCCTTTCCCGTATTAATCATAATTTAACTTATCAGTTCCTACATGTATTTTCCTAACCAATGTTTATATAATGTATATATCATATATATACATTATTGTCAATATACATATATTTATTTATTTAAAAAATTACAGACAGCCATAGATTTCCCTATCGCTGCCTGTAATTTAAACATAGTCCATTATTAAAAATAAAGACAGGGAATGATCTCCTCCGGCTTTTCAACGAATAAATCCGCTCCCGCCTCCTCCTGCTCTTTTCTGGTTCGAAATCCCCATGTGACCGTAATACATTGCATTCCTGCATTTGCCGCAGTCGCAATGTCCACTTCCGAATCTCCCACATAAACTGCCTGCTCCTTAGGAATATTAAGAATACGCAATGCTTCAAACACCGTATCCGGTGCAGGCTTTTTATAAATTCCCTCTCTGGCGCCAATAGCTACCGAAAGATATTCTTTAAAGTACTTATCATATAATGCATCTACTCCCGTCTGCAGCTTATTTGATACAATTGCCATTTGAAATCCCTGCGCCTTTAACTTAGCAAGCAAAGCGGAAATTCCCGGGTAAAGCCCCGTTTTATCATTGCAATGTATCGCGTAATGTACTTTAAAATCAGCAAGAACGGCCTTTCTTACAGATTCTTCCGTATTTTCCACTACTGCGCGTTCTATCAGTTTTTCTATTCCATTTCCCACAAAGCATCTGATTTCTTCCAGGCTGTGCTCTGGCATATTATGGCATTTCATCGCATAATTTACACTTGCCTGCAAATCTTCCAATGTGTTTAAAAGTGTTCCATCCAAATCAAATATTACCGCTTCATATCTTTTTTTCAACATTTTTTATCAACCGTCCTCTCACAATAAAAAAGCAAACTGCATGCACCCCCGCTGTAAGCGCCCATGAAATGGGATAGGAAATATACAGCGTATGCAGGCTTCTATTCCACTGGAATACTGTATATATCCATATCACCCGAAATGCACAGGCCCCCAGTAAAGATACTATCATAGGCATAACCGCATACCCCAGCCCTCTGATACTTCCGACAAAAACATCCATAATGCCGCAAATACAATAAAAAGTACAAATAACTGCCATCCTCTGCAGACCATAGGATACCACCTGCGGATCTGAAGAATAAAAACCAAGAATTTGTTTTCCAAAGAAAAATGCACCATTTCCCATAATCAATCCAATTGCAGTTACAAATAAAAGACACTCTATCAATATTTTGTTAATCCTGTCATATTTTTTTCCTCCAAGATTCTGCCCTGTAAAGCTGACTGCTGTCTGATGCACCGAATTCATGGAAGTATAGACAAATCCTTCCACATTACTTCCGGCAGTGTTTCCTGCCATAGCCACAGATCCAAAAGAATTAACGGATGACTGAATCAGCACATTAGAAATAGAAAACAAAGATCCCTGTATTCCTGCCGGCAGGCCAATTGCTGCTATTTTTCCAAATTTATCCCAATTAATGTGAAGCTTATTAAAGCAAAGCCTGAAGCATCCTTCACTTTTCATCAGGCATCTGATAATCAGCATGGTGGATACACATTGAGAAAGTACTGTCGCCAGTGCCACTCCTGCCACTCCTATATGAAGGGAAATCACAAAAAATAAATTTAAGACCACATTAATAACACCTGCTATCGATAAGTAAAATAGCGGTCTTCGTGTATCGCCAATTGCCCTTAAAATTGCACTTCCAAAATTAAACATTAACATAACCGGCATACCAAGAAAATAAATTCTCATATAAAGAACAGAATGTTCAATTACATTTTCCGGTGTATCCATTAATAACAAAAGAGGCCTTGCTGCTGCAATTCCAATAGCTGCCAATAAAATACCTCCCATCATACTTACCAAAATAGCTGTATGAACCGTCTGGCTTACCTCCTCCTCTTGTTTTCCTCCGTAATATCTTGCAACCAGAACATTTGCGCCTACAGACAAACCAATAAACAAATTTACCAAAAGGTTGGTAAGTGAACCGGTAGAACCTACAGCCGCAAGCGCTTCATTTCCTGCAAACCGCCCTACCACCACCACATCTGCCGCATTAAATAAAAGCTGTAATATGCCGGAAAGCATTAATGGCAGCGTAAACAACAGAATCTTTCCAAATAAAGGTCCGTTACACATATCAATTTCATAAGATTTACGTGTTTTTCTTTCCATGAAAATTATCCTTCCATCAGGAACTGTTTTTTTCTATCATCATAAAATAGTAAAAGAATACTTTTATTAAGAGGTTACTATGGCAACAGTTATTTTAGATGCCGGACACGGCGGTTCTGACTTTGGAGCAACTTATCAAGGCCGCATGGAAAAAGATGATACTTTAAGGCTCACACTGGCAATCGGTGAAATTCTGCAAAATGCAGGCGTTAACGTGCTATATACCCGCACTGAAGATATCTATGAAACCCCTGCCCAAAAAGCTGCCGAAGGAAATGCCTCCGGTGCTGACTATTTTGTATCCATCCATCGCAATTCCAGCCCCCGCAACAATCAGTATACAGGCATCGAATCGCTGGTATATAATCGTTATGGAGCTGCCAGCCACATGGCTGAAAATATAAACACCCAGTTAGAACGTGTAGGCTTTGTCAATCATGGGGTAAATGAACGCAAAAATCTGGCTGTACTGCGGCGTACCAATATGCCTGCTGTTCTTGTAGAGGTAGGTTTTATAAACACCGATCAGGACAACACACGGTTTGATGGCAGATTTCAGGAAATTGCCCAAGCCATTGCTGACGGTATTTTAATGTCTCTGTAATAATAAAATATTATCTTTTTCCCAAGGAAAACCTGCTGTATACCTGCCAAATTCAGCATCATATACAACAGGTTTTCACTCACAATTTCTCTTCCAAATCTTCTAATGAGGCATATCCATAAAGAAATGCAGTATTTGCCATAGTCATTTGGGCAAGATTTTTATTTTCCCTGCAAAGCCGTGCAATAAATCTTCCATACAAATCCAGCGTTTCATCTGAATAGGTGGATAATTCTCCCCTTAAATAAGTTTCATAGGAAGTATTAAAAGGATTGTCCTCTGATGTGTGAATGCTTCTTGCGTTCCCTGCTGCCTTAGGGAACTTTTCTGCAAACTCCTCCATCCATTCTACCTGAATCCTTACAATCTCATTAATAATTTCTTTTTTCATTTCCGGCAGTTCCGGAAATAAGCTCTTTATCTGTGCAAACTTAAGAGGCGCTGTGCTTTCCATCATTCTGCCATACTTCTCTGTAATTAAATTCCACCCTCTGTCATTTGCCCGATGAAAATCTGCAATGTAACTTTTCAGCATCTCTTCCGTCCATGTATAATACTGGCTCTTTCTCATAATGGAAAAGGTATTGAAATCGTCCTGGCAATCTGCCCTTCCTCCTTCATTTTCCACCTGGTCAAAGGCTTCCCACTCTAAAGAAACCAATTCATTTACAAGCGCTGCCTTAAAAGAATCATCCTTTTTTTCTTTTTCGGGAATACTCTTTAATATATTGTCTGTGTGATGATCCAGGTAATTATCTTCTCCACTTGTAAGTCCCTGTTTTTTCATTTCTTTGATAATAAGCGCAACGATAACCTCTATCATTTGGGGTATCCGCTCATCTCCCGTTTTAAGTTCTGCCAGAGCACTTAAAATATCCCTGATTTCCGGTAAAACCGGAAGCTTCTCCATTCCCCTGTGCATCCACTTGTAAAAAGGCGCATACCTGCGGTTCAAAAGATACACCATAGCCATAGTGTGCTTCATAAACTCAGAAAGGGCTATAGCTGCGGTAACTGTTTCTCCACGTCCGAACATTCTCAAATAATTATACTGGCCGGATTGGGCCATAAGCGCTGCCTGTCTGGCAATCTTTTTTATTCTGACCTCCTCCGGATAATAGGCTGAAATACCCTTTCGTATCCTTGTAAACTCACCTAAATCATCCTGAAATACTTTTCCGTTTACTGCTGTGGCCAAGCGGTAATCATCCAAAAACAGCCATTGATTCTGGGTGGTGGGAACATCCCTAAGTCCAATCAGGCTTTCATAAAAATCTCCGATTCGAAATACCCCCACTCTCTTCTGCGCTTTCAGCGTTGTGAAGCGGGTTACTCCCATATATGTGGAAGGCAGCTCATCATATGCCCTTTGCAGCTCTTCACCTATCTCATCATAAATAGGATCTGTCAGCCATAAGCAAAACCCTGGTCCAAAATCATGATCTCTGGAAACCTGATCATCAAATCCAAAACATTCGGAGCCTTCTCCCACAAGCCCCACTGCTATCATATGCTCATACTCAGGAAATTTCCGACGAATCATCGGCCTGCCAAATTCCTCGTAAAATGCTTCACATAAATCCAGTCCGTTTTTAAACTGTCTTATTTTTACAGGAAGATTCTGCAGCTTTTCAGTTACTGCATTCAAATTCTGCAATGTAATCTCATAAGCTTTGCTTCTTCCCACATTTCTCTCAATTTCTCTAAGAGCAAGTTTATAATAACGGGCAGATTCCTCAAGGTTTCCCATTAAATACTGGGCCTCTCCCATTGCAGACAGTGCACCGCTGTAATGGTAGTCTCTATCCTCATCCATCTCAAAAATAGAAAATGCTTTCTTTAAATTATCGACTGCCTCCTGAAGGCGTCCTAACTTAAGCTGTGAAACCGCCAAATTTGTATAGGTTACCGCAACTTCAATTCTGGCCTCCTCATACAAAGAGGCAATCCCAAGTGCACGCTCCAGACAGTCGCAGGCACTTTCAAAATCTCCCATTTCCTGAAATAAAAGACTCATATTATTATAAAGGCTGGCATACCTGAAATCTGTATTTTCAATCTCTTTTTCATAAATTTTCTTTACTTCCTGATAATATGCCATAGACTCTTTCAAAAGTCCTGCCGCCCTGCAGGCATTTGCCACATTGAGCAGCGTAGTTGCATAATGCACCGTCCCCTTAAGTCCGGCCTGATCCATCAAAAGAAGCACCTGCCGACATCCTGCAATAGATTTTTCAAATTCACCCATTTCACGATAATGCCCAATGATTTCATTGAGCAGGGTTATCATAGATGCAGTATCCTTTTCTTTCGCTGCCTCATCAATTCTCTGAAGCAGAAAGTTCTCCACCTGATCTACTTTGTGCTGCGTAAATAGTTCATCCAACTGTGCTAAAATCTGTTCAATAATCATATGTCTACCTCCATTCCAGTCGAACCTGCATTATCCATTAGACATTAGGAAATTGCATATTTCCTCTTCTCTCCCCATCGCTTCCTCATAGCCATGCCTGTAATACCTCATCAGGGTATCCACATCAGATTCATTGTTTTCCACTGCATATTTTGTAGGCCTGAAAATCAATGCTTTTCCTTCCTTTTCCATCTGCTCAATTTTGCTAAGACAGGCATTGTACTTTTTTGCCCTGCCGGATACTGTCTTAATAAAATCAGGATATTTGTGATACACCAGCCTGATCATCATCATATAAAAAAATCTGTATTTTTTCCGATAATTGGATTTTCTTGTAAGGATAACTAAAACCTTATTCCAGCCTTCCTCTATAATCTTGCCTATGGGGAGCGCATCCGCCATCCCTCCATCTAACATAGGCACACCATCTATCTGGCTTACCCTGGATATAAATGGTAGAGAATTTGCTGCACGACATATCTCCCAAAATCTGTCCTCAGTTTCAAAAGTCTCATGGTATACACTCTCACCTGTTCTACAGTCAGTAGTATTTATAATAAATCGTTTTTTTGAATTACAAAAGGTACTAAAATCAAATGGAATCAGTTTTTTAGGAACTTCATCAAATAAAAAATCCATATCAAAAAAAGTCCCTTTCTTAAGAAAAGTTGCCAGTCCCATATATTTTTCCTTTGCAAGGGGTTTTATCACTGCTTCCACCGCTCTGCCCTTTTGTTCTGAAACATAGTTCATTCCTGCATAAGCCCCGGCCGAAACCGCCAGTACATTTGGCACCTGTATCTTCTTTTCCATAAGAAAATCCAGTACACCGGCTGCAAATACACTCCTCATGGCACCGCCTTCAATTAAAATCCCTGTATTTTCAAATTCTCTTTCGTTCTCCATCACCTGCATTTGTAACTATTTCCCTCATCTGTTTACTACTTATTATACTTCATTTAATGTATTTTTCAAGCATCACCTTCGGCACATTCCAACATATGATATAGTAAAAATATACACAAGGATTTATTTTTTATGTACTTCTCGATTATTATAATAATATTTCTACTGCTATTTCTCATTGTATCTTCCACCTGCCGCAGACGATGGGCAATAAAAAAGGTCTGCTCCATGTCATGTTCCGATAAATGTGAGCTTTTCAACTCTCTCTTAGAACCATTCGGCTATTGTTACAATCCCTCTCAGGATATCATATCCTCCCGAAATGATGCATGGCAGAGAAGTGCCGGCTATACAGCCCTTTTTGACCGTACAGCCCCATACTTTAATATGGTGTTTGATTATCTTCCCATCTACTTCAATTATGATGAAAAAACCTGGCTGATTGAAATCTGGAAGGGGCAATATGGTATCAACACCGGTTCTGAGGTGGGTATTTACTACGCAGATCGTATTCTTTCCGAAAAAGAACTGCCAATCGCACACTTTCAGGCTGTAGATGATCATGACATGCTGCCTGTTTCCATGACTTTATCAAAGGAAAACGATCTCCTTGCCAGAGTTGCAAAAAAAACCTGGTGGCTGACCGCATTTTGTATGGGACAGTTTTCAAGGCCCTCCCAGCTTTTTCTCAATGTTTCTATCTGCTTTACGGATTGTGATATGATGCATCATTTCCTGAATGCACTTAGAAAAACCGGTCTGCCTGAAGAATGTATTCAAATATGCGGCCATAAGATTACTTTTCCTTTTGGCGGATGCATTAGGCGCCCTTACAGCTTATGGCAGCGCATAGTCCGCTCCTTAGCTCAATTCTGGAACCGGGTTTTCTGTAAAATCTTTCTCTTTATCACACGTTACTTTACCCTGACAATGGACCGGATGCTGTATTTGTATTATCTGCTTCCATTTGCTTTTAGAAGAATGCTTCGCCTACGTAAATGTCGTAAAAAATATATGTGCCATTAGAGAGGAACTTATCCTATGAGCTATGAATCCCGTATCTCCCATGCTTTTGACAATGCGCCTGTACTGCCGCTGCATAAAGGCTCCCGCTATGTGATTATCAGCGACTGCCACAGGGGCAGTGGAAACGCCAACGATAATTTTTTAAAAAATGAAAATCTATACTTTACCGCCCTTGCCCATTATTATGAGCGCGGCTTCACTTATATTGAGCTGGGAGATGGGGATGAGCTGTGGGAAAACAGAAATATGCGTCAAATCATAGATATTCACAACAATACCTTCCATCTTCTGTCCTGTTTTTATCAAAAAAACAGACTTTATATGATCTACGGAAACCATGATATGGTAAAGAAAAAACGGGGCTATGGAAAAAACATGTATTCTTCTTATTATTGTACCAATACCTTATGTACACAGCCTCTTTTTCCAGATCTGGTTTTTTACGAAGGAATCATTTTAGAATCTCCTTATGATAGTTCCCGGCTTTTTCTTACTCATGGTCATCAGGCTGACTTTTTAAACTCTACCTGCTGGAAGCTTGCCCGTTTTCTTGTCAGGTATCTGTGGAAGCCTCTGGAGCATTTTGGCGTTTTAGATCCTACCAATGCTGCCAAAAACTACGTGCGCAAAGACAAAGTCGAACAGCGTCTTGACAATTATGCAAAATCAAAAAACCTGCATTTGATTACCGGCCACACCCACCGTCCCCGCCTTAATACGGAAAATTTGTTTTATATCAATACGGGGAGCTGTGTACATCCCTACAATATTACCTGTCTGGAAATCGAAAACCAAATGCTCACACTGGTGAAATGGAATATTTCCGTAAAAAAAGACAGAACCCTCTATGTTGCCAGAGAAATTCTGTCCTCTTGTTCATTTTTACAGCTCTTTATGTAGATTATGAATTGCTTTCTGAGGCGGGGATCTGCTTATCCGTATAAAGAATGTGATTTACCAGCCAGTCTGTCAAATATTTTAAAATATTATCAATCACAGCGTCCTGATCTTCATATTCCTCGTCAATACCTTCCAGCTCATGTTCTTCTAACCAGTTGATAAAGGCCTGATGCTGTGTCTTCTGCGTAAACAGCTTCTTATACCCGATAGATTGCATATACTCTTCCTCATGGGAAAAATGCATGATTGTGTATTCCTTCAATTCATTTAACAGATCATTGATCTGGTCATATTTATCCGGAATAAATTCTGCATTCTTTAACTGGTAAGTTTCCTCCGCTATTTCAAATAGCCTTCTGTGTTCGTTATCAATAAACTCAATACCGGTCAGGTATTCATCTTTCATCTCGTACATAGCAAAAATCCTCCTTCACAATCCTCTGATTGATCGCTATAATCATACCATATAGCCGGGGAATAAACAAGCGCGCATAACAAATATCTGTGGATTTTCTCCATTTTCACACAGAAAAGCTGGAAACATCATAACTCATTTATCGTCTCAGTGATTGACATGCTGCAGATACGTTTTGCCGGGGCATAAACCGCTGCAACAGAAGAAATAAATACAAAAAAGAATATTATGCCAATTAAAATAACTGGTAAATGCCATGTAACGCCAAAATAATGGGTAATCAGCCGATCGTACAAAGCCCTGCTAAGGGGTATTCCAATCCCACAACCCACAATTAATCCGGAAACTGCATAAGTACCGGATTCTGCGGCAATCATTTTTTTTAGCTGCCTGCTGTCCATGCCGACTGCCCGCATTGCTCCATACTGTCTTACCCTTGCCGATACGCTCATGGAAATACTGTTGATGATATTGAATATTGTAATCATGGCAATAATAGTTAAAAAGCTGTATACCACAAATACCGAAGCAAAATAGGTTGCCTGATCCCGCTTATTGGTCTCACGCAAATCATCAAAAATCACATGATTGGGGACAAGATTATTTATTTGCTTCACAGTATCTTCATCCGCTTCTTCATTCAACTGTATGCCAATCATACTGTAATTCTGCTCCCCGGTTATTCTTTCAAATGTTTTCTCAGAACATATCACACTGTACTCACTGGGAAATACACCAGTGGACACTGCACAGGTAATTTCAACTTCTTTTCCTCCAATTTGAACAGTATCGCCAACTTTAAGGGGATTATCCTTATTCAGGACTGTCATAACCTGACCGCTGTCTCCATAAATTTCTGATAAATCTCCATAAACCATACTCTCCTTTGCTTCGTCCAACAAAACATCACTATATGATACTAAATTTACATGATTTATTCCTTCCCGCGAAGAAGCTGCCGGAACATTCTCCATATAGGCACACCCAAAGGTCTGTTCCACCCCTGCTATGGAACCTATCGTTTCATTCAGGCTTTGACGCAGTACACACTCGTTTGCATATCCGTTGAGTATCATATCCGGCTGCCAGGAACGCAAAGAAGGTATCAATTCACGTGCAAAGTCCAATCCTACTGAAAAACAAAGAAACAAAATAATACTAAGTGAAAAACTAGCTGTCATCAGAAACCAGTTTTTCCTGGAAATTACCGCATGGTAAATCCCCAGAATACCTTCGACTTTGCACAAATTTAATTTTAACGTATGCCGCTGCAAATGTACACTTTCACTGTTACCAGAAACCGCCGCCATCGGAGAAACCTTAGATGCACGTTTCGCCGGTGACTGGGCTGCCAGTAAAACCGTTATCATTCCAACTAATGCACCACTAAGCAGTCCCACGGGACTGAATGCAAATACAGGCATGGTAATAAATTCACCACCAATACCATAATGCAGCATTGCACATACGCCCCAACTGACAGCAATTCCGGTAATTATTCCAACAGGCACAGCGGTTTTGCACCAATTAAGTGCTTCCAATCGCACATATCGAATGATTTGTTTGCGGCTTGCACCAATGCAGCGCATCATGCCAAAAAATTTTGTCCGCTGAGCCACATTGCTGTTCATACTTCCGGAAATCATTAAAACGCCTGCCAGCAAAACCAAAACAAACAGCATAGCAGCCATTCCATAAATTCTTTTTACAGATTCATTACTGCTTTGTCCTGCCAGTCCCATAACTGCTGTATTTTCAGAAATATTTTCATCTGACAGTTCATACTGCTGCTGTAGTTCCATAATTGCCTTAGATGCCTTAGCTCCATTTTGAAACCGGACATAAAAAAACGGACTGCATGAAACCCTATTTTGCTCCATGAGGGCATCAAAAGCTTTCTGCGTCATATACACAGCAATCAAATATGTCTGCCCCTGATAACTATCTTTATCATCCGTTCCAAAGCCAGATATCGTAAGATCAACATCTCCTGCAGGAGTCTTAATGGTCACACAATCTCCAATCTGCACATTAAGGGCAAGCTTTGCATTAGAACTAAGAACAGCCTCATCATCATTTTCTGGAAAATGTCCTTCATCAATTGCATTGACAAGCTGCGTCATATAATTGTAATCAGTGCCATATAAAGCTGCTTTTTTCTCTCCCACATAAAATGGCTGATCCGCATCAGTGTTAAATGCTTCCAACCATCCTGTCACCAGAACATCAGAGCGGCCGGCGATTTTTTCTGCCGCTTCCTTTGAAACAGTTTCCAACTTAATATGCCAGCTTCCATGCTTTTCCAGCAATTGTCCGCTTTCCGTTCTAATAAACATATCCGCCACACTGAAAATCGTCGTCACTAACAGAACAGAAATAATAATACATAATATTGTCATACGGTTCTGACGTTTCCGCACCTTTACAGAGGCAGGTATAAGACCAAGGTAACTTCTCATTCCCTGCACCTCCCCAAATCGGTCAGAACGCCATCCGATACCTGTAATACACGATCTGCAGTCTGTGCAATACTGCGATTGTGGGTAATCATAATAATCGTCTGCTCGTATTTTTTAGATGCCTCTTTCAGCAATAAAATAACCTCACTGCTGTTTCGTGTATCCAAATTTCCTGTGGGTTCGTCTGCAAGTATCAGTGATGGTCTGGTAATAAGCGCCCGTCCAATCGCTGCTCTCTGTTGTTGACCGCCGGACAGCTGGCTTGGCAGATGATTTCTTCGCTCCTGTAAATTCAAAACAGTAAGCAGTTCTTCCAGATATTCCCTGTCAGGTTTCTGATAATCCAGCAGCATGGGGAAAATAATATTCTGCTCCACAGTAAGCTCCGGTACAAGATTAAATGCCTGAAAGATAAATCCAATATTTCTACGCCGGAACACAGTAAGCTTTCTGTCATTCATGGAAAAAATCTCCTTTCCATCAATCATTACCCTGCCTGACGTTGGCGCATCCAGTGCGCCAATTATGTTCAGAAGTGTACTTTTTCCAGAGCCAGATTCCCCCACAATCGCTACATACTCTCCTTTAGGAACGGAAAAGCTGACATTTTTCAATGCTTTCACAGCAGTCTCTCCACTGCCATAGGTCTTACAAATATTATTGACCTCTAATAAGTTCATAGTGCCAACACCTCTTTCTCAATCATTTTAACAGATAGACAAATTAATTTTATCTCTTGCCTATGTCTGAAAGAATAGCACGTTAATATTACTATAAGACTACAGCAAGCCTACAATTTTGTAGGAATTAAAAAATTTATCATAAAAATCGTTCCCTTTCCCAATGCACTGTCAACCTCAATACTGCCGCCATGTGCTTCGACAATCGCCTTTGCCAAAGGCAGACCAAGACCAATTCCCTGCTTATCTTTTGAAAAGCGGCTGCGGTAAAACCGCTTGAAAATATGGTATAAATCTTCCGGATAAATCCCACAGCCATTATCTTTTACAGCCACCTGGACAGCACCTGACAAAGCTTTCCATTCAATGCGTACCGTATCTCCATTTGCTGTATGATCAAGAGCATTTTTTACAATATTGTCTATGGCTTCGATCAGCCAGTCCCGGTCACAAAAAAGTGAAATATTATCTGCGCCGGAAATAATAATTGTTTTCTGTTCTTCTCTGGCTCTATATGCAAAATGCTGTTCAACATCCTGCATCATATCAGCTACGTTCTCCATACTTTTCTCAATCACAATGGAACCGGCATCCAACTTTGTAATCTTCAAAAGATTTTGAACCAGTGTTTCAATCCGATCAAGCTCCTGTTCTGATAATGCGGCAAACTCTCTTATATCTGGCAGTTCTTCCGCTTCCTCCTTAATCAAACCATTATAAATATTAAGTGCTGCCAGCGGAGTCTTTAATTGGTGTGAAATATCAGATATGGTATTTTTTAAAAATTCCTTTTCCCCTGCTTCATTTACTGCATGGGCATTTAACACCACAGCCAGTGAATTTACAGAATGGAACAGTCTGTAAACTTCACCTTCCTCATCACATTCAATACGGGCATTTGTATTTCCTGCAAGATAGGCGTTAATCTGTGACACCGCATCCTCCAACATCCTGTTTTGTCTGCGGAAATACAAAAAACAGACTGTCAAAATTGCAATCGCTGTCAATAAAGCAAGTAACAGTAATCCAAAAGAAAATTTCTGATACAATACCCATGCCAATATCTCCGCCAGTACAATAAAATTTATCAAAACGACCACTATTGACAGAAAAAAATATTTTATATCTTTGTTTACAAATATTTTCACAAAGCACCTCAATCACAGACAGCCCACTTATAGCCCATACGTCGTACTGTTAATAACATTTGTGGCTCACTGGGGTTATCCTCAATCTTCATTCGCAGCCTGCGCATATATACCGTAAGCGTACTGCTGTCAATATAATTGCCCTCACAATCCCACAATTTATCCAATATCTGTTCCTTGGTGAGTATTACATTGGGATTTTTCATAAACAAACAAAGCAGCTTATATTCTGCTGCGGTCAAATCAAGCAGTTTCCCATTTTTAAATACCTGCCCCTGCAGCATAAGTACCTTAATTCCATTTGATTGCAGTTCATTATCTGCCTGATGAAAGTCCTTTGCTCTCCGAAGCAGGGCATTGATTCTTGAAACCAGTACTCCCAGCTTAAATGGTTTGGTAATGTAATCATCACCTCCAATATCCAGCCCCATAATAATGTTCATTTCCTCGTCGGAAGCAGTCAAAAAGATAATCGGTACTTTAGAAGCCTGCCTGACCTTTTTACAGAATTCAAAACCTGTGCCATCGGGCAAGGATACGTCCAAAACCAGTAAATCATATTTGCCTTCACCCCATAACTTGTCCGCTTCTTTTAGTGTTCTGGCAATTGCCAATCCAAATCCCTGCTTTTTGAAAGCAAAGGAAAGCCCGTTAATCAGACTTAAATCATCTTCAAGAAGCAATATCTTACTCATGTTTTTTCCTTTCTCCTGCCTGTATTTCCATTACACATACTAATAATATAATAACTTCTATATTTCAGCAATTCACCATATACTGCTGTACTGAAAGCAAATTTATCACCTAATATTTTTTACATTTAACATACACTTCTTGTTTGCCAAAAGTTGCCTCTCCCTGTCTCTTTTCTCTAATTCCTCTTATCTCTTGATCAGTTAAAATTGCATTCTTCTCAAAAAGAACCATAATTTCATCCTGAAATATAAAACCGCCTGCTTTATAATTATTATACTTATTTTTCTTTTTATCAACACTTCTAATAACACTTTTTTAATCAATAAATAATTTCAATCGACTAGGAGGCTAACCATTAATTGATTAGCCGACCTCTCACACCATATTGCGTGTCCAAATTGATACAATTATTCCTTGGGTGCTATCGTATTTACATTTATCTCAAATGCCCTAAAATTAACACTTTCGGAAATGGCAGATGCGCCTGTGCATGGGCGTCTATCATTTTCTGAATTGGAAATACCATGCTTTTGATATTTCAAGAGCGTAAAAAATAACGATATCCTGTTTTTCAGAGTGGCTATCGTTATTTTTTGCACCCACGGGATTACTGCGGTTTTTAATCATCCCTATCAACTGGAAGTTTACGTTCCAAAACAATTGTTAAAGGAAGAACACATAGAAATTGACTTCCCAACAAAGTCCAACCTCCAATTTCCGGACTAAATCCAACTGATTTTTGCAATATACAATTCGGATGCTTTTTTGAATAATGTCTCGCTCTTTTTCTACCGACATTATATTCAATTTGATTTACATATGTATAACACGATAATAACAAAGAACATGTATACCATACTAACACCCACAGTGCACCATTTCTAAATGAAAAAAAGACTTTACTGGATGACATCAGTATAAATATATATGAAATTAAAATATCAAACCTTTGCTTCTGATAATATGCTTTTCGTAGGCATCTTTTTTCTTTTTTGTCAATCTTTGCAAACTCGTATACCTTACATTCCATTATTCAATCCCACCAATATCTTTCAGAATTATACCATCCATTCTCAATCATAACTTCCGATTATGATTTAATGATTTTTAAGGGAAACATTAGCTGTTATATTTTGTTATTAGAATATCTATCTTCCCACCGTCTTTGATACAATTTGATTTTACTTCAAACCTTTTGATTTTGCCATACTTTTTGATTTTGCCCCATAAGGGGAGGGTTCAAATTGAAACCAGTGGAAAAATAATAGAAATATCTGCTCTTTTCTGGTATTATGTATTTACCAAAGCGGATTTAATAAGGAGGTCTTTTCATACATGAAAACCATACGTCTTTTATACCCTGACCATGTGAGCGGTGGATTGGAAACGTATTATTTCGGGGCAAATCTTTTGCAGCATATCCTTCCCGAAAACAATAATCAGAAATTGGTAAAAGTGGAGATCACTCCGCCAGACGGCAAAGAAAAAGCAGTTAAAAACGGCATTTCTGCCGAAGACGAGGTTCTGGCTGGCATTCAGGATGCCCAGGACAAACTTGCAGCCGAAAAACCGGATCGAATCATTACGATTGGCGGAAACTGCATGGTGTCTTTGGCACCATTTGACTATCTTCATGGGATTTACGAAAATACAGGCATTATTTGGATCGATGCCCATCCTGACGTATCAACCATAGAGGACGGCTATCCAAATGCCCATGCAATGGTTCTTGGCTCTCTCATGGGACAAGGTGCGCCTCAGCTTTCCGGGCAGATGAAGAACCAGAAGTTTAAGCCGGACGAAATTCTGTATGTCGGGCTGCAGGGGCTTCACGATTACCAGGAAAAGTTTTTAAATGATGTAGGAGTGGACTATATGGTGCAGGATCAGGTGTTCATTTCTGATAATGCAGTCAGGGCATTCCTGAACCGTTTCGACCATATCCTGATACACTTCGACATTGATGTGCTGGATGAGCATTTCTTCCACTCTACCTATTTTGCCAATCCCGAACTTACCGGCGATGGTTCCGGGGGCGGCAAAATGACAATGGAAAAACTATCCGCTGTGTTAAAGCTCATCATTGGTAATTCGAATGTGGTAGGCTTTACGATTGCAGAGTACCTTCCGTTTGATGAACACAAGCTGCATAAAATGTTCGCCGGAATCACGCTTTTTACGGAATAATAAAAATCCCCTGCCGCCAATCTGTCATGGCTTCAGGGGATTTGTGTTTTATGCTTTTATTTCCATCCCATTCTTAAAGGTGAAACGGATATCCTCCCGGCTGTACACCGTGGCATATTCCACAAGGCTGTACCAGTCCTCCTCGTTAAACTCCGTCAGCGGGCCGTCCCTCTTTTCCAGTTCCGCAAGGAACCTCTCCGTTTTTTCCCGCTTTGCCACCCGATCCGTGATGGCACTGCCGACTGCCTCCAGCCGTTCCTTTATCCGGTCGAAGCGGTCTGCCAGCCCATCATATTTTTTCTGGTACTCCGTCTGGTCAAGGGCAATGCGGGCATTCTCGTTCACGCACTGCTGTATCATCTCCGCCACGATGTTCATCTCCTCTTGAAGCTTAATCCGTTTCAATGGCTCTCAAATGTGAGAACGGTGGCTCCCAAACTTGATAATAATCACACCGTAAAAATGCTCCATAAATTTCTTTATGAAGCATTTCTTGTCGTATATTCTATACAATTTTCATCACTATAATTTATTAAACAATCCCCTGTGCAGTCATGGCATCTGCAACCTTTAAAAAGCCTGCAATGTTAGCGCCGGCAACATAATTGCCTTCCATATTGTACTTCTTTGCGGCATCATCCATGCTATGGAAGATATTTACCATGATATTCTTTAATTTACCGTCTACTTCCTCAAAGGTCCAGCTTAATCTCTCGGAATTCTGGCTCATTTCCAGTGCGGAGGTTGCAACGCCGCCTGCGTTTGCTGCCTTTCCGGGTGCAAATAACACACCGTTTGCCTGAAGGTATTCGGTTGCTTCAATTGTTGTAGGCATGTTGGCACCTTCTGCAACTGCAATACATCCATTTGCTACTAAAGCCTTCGCATCATCTATAAGCAGCTCATTCTGGGTTGCGCATGGAAGCGCTACATCACATTTAACACTCCATACGCCTCTGCCCTCATGATATTCAGCACTTGGTCTTGCTGCTGCATACTCTGTAAGTCTTGCACGCTTTACTTCTTTTACTTCCTTAAGAAGCGCCACGTCAATTCCCTCCGGATCATATACCCAGCCGGTGGAATCAGAAACAGTCACTACCTTTGCTCCTAGCTGCTGGGCTTTCTGAGTTGCATATATTGCTACATTTCCCGAACCGGAAATAACAACAGTCTTTCCACTTAATTCATGGCCATTACATTTTAACATTTCTTCCGTAAGATATAATAGACCATATCCTGTAGCTTCTGTTCTTGCCAAAGAACCGCCATAGGATAAGCCCTTGCCGGTAAGAACACCTTCATATACGCCCTTGATCCTCTTATACTGCCCATACATATAACCAATTTCTCTTGCTCCCGTACCGATATCACCAGCAGGAACGTCTGTATCAGCCCCTATGTATTTATTTAATTCTGTCATAAAGCTCTGACAAAATGCCATTACTTCCCTGTCTGATTTCCCCTTGGGATCAAAGTCTGATCCACCTTTGCCTCCTCCAATAGGAAGTCCTGTTAAGGAATTTTTGAAAATCTGTTCAAACCCAAGAAACTTTATAATGCCGAGATTTACGCTAGGATGTAATCTAAGTCCTCCCTTGTAAGGGCCGATTGCGCTGTTAAACTGCACGCGGAACGCATTGTTTACCTGAACCTGCCCCTTGTCATCCACCCAGGGAACTCTAAATAATAACTGCCTTTCAGGTGTAACCAGTCTTTCAAGAAGAGCATCTTTCCTGTATGCTTCCTCGTTTGCCTCAATTACCACCCTAAGAGATTCCAAAACCTCTTTTACTGCCTGGTGAAACTCAGGCTGTGCCGGGTTTTTCTCAACTACCATCTGAAACACTTCATCAACATATGACATACACTATGTCCTCCTTAATTTAGTATAATTGTAGTACGGTATTATTGTATACATTGTATTATATAACGTACTTGAAAAAATCACAATATACTTTAAGAAATTAAATCATAAAAGCTATAAATTTATAAATATTGTTTTAATTTCTCAATGTTCTTTTCCTCAAAATCCATCAGCTCCCTGGCAATTTCCATAGAAACGCTGCCTGCTCTTTCATTATGGTTAATGGCTTTCCACATACTGGTCAATCCTCTGTTTGAGCCCTGGATCATTAACTCTGCAATATGGCTTGTGCTAGTGTTAAACATAGTGTTTGCCCTTACTCCATTTTTCAGCATAATATCCTGAAAACCGGATTCCTTATAAGAAGCTGCTTTCCCATCAAGCAGCCTGTCTGTTGCTTTATTATAAATATCTGCATATTTCATGGATTCTCTGGTCACATGCATAGCAAGGTTATCATCAAATATCTTATCGCTGATTGTATCAATCGCTTTCATTGCCATTTTTGTGTTTTTCTGCACTTCCTGCAAAACTTTTACATCATCATTCCTCATAGCTTCCTCCAGTCCAAAATAACGAATGCCAGATTTCGCCTGTCATTCTTATGTTAATAAAAAACAGGATGGTACAAATCCATCCCGCTTTTAGTCTTTCCATATTTTTAATTTCTATTCCTACTCTGCTTCCTCTTCTGTGATAGCTTCCTTTTCAAAAGGATAAACAATTCCCCATTCCTTCCTGAGTGCATCCATAATCTTCATCACTCGGATAGTTTCACTATGAGTCATTTCCTCACATTCGAGCCGATGATCTTTGATTGCTCTGATACTTGCCTCAACCTCATATTCATAACCGGAAATTTTTTTAGGACATTTGTATGTTCCAACCTTTTTATATTGGGAATCAAAAACCGATACACTCTCAAAATTATTAATGTTTTCTACTATAATATAGCCCTTGGTTCCATAAACAATTCCCATTCTGTCGCTTAAAGAATTCATAGAGCTATTAAGATGCGCCACCCTGCCATCATAATAATGAAGCGTAATACTGTTTTGCTCGTCCACACCTGTATCAGTATAGGTACAACTGGAAACAATTTTTTCAATGTTATTTCCAAACAGCATTAATGCAAAATTAAGGGGATATATTCCTACATCCAAAAGGGCACCGCCTGCCAGCGCAGGATTTTTCAACCGGTCAATTCCATCCATTACATAGCCAAGGTTTGCAGTTAAGGTTTTAACATCACCAATCACTCCACTGCCAATCACCTGGCGAATGGTTGTAAGCATGGGCATATATCGCGTCCACATAGCTTCCGTAATAAACACACCTTTTTCTTCTGCATATTTTATCAATTCTTCCGCCTGATGCGCATTTGCCGTAAAGGCCTTTTCACAAAGCACAGGCTTGCCATACTCTATGCACATTTTTGCATTGGAAAAATGTGCCGAATGGGGTGTTGCTATATAAATCAGGTCAACTTTCTTATCTGCCGCCAGTTCTTCATAAGATCCATATGCCTTTTTGCATCCATGCTTTCCGGCAAAAACATCTGCCTTTACCTTTTCCCTTGATGCAACTGCATAAAGCTTAACCCCCTTCATGCTCTCAATGGTTGCTGCCATGACTGACGCTATGTTTCCGGTTCCTAAAATACCAACATTAACTTTCCCCAACATGTTCTTCTCTCTATTCTACATATTCCGACTTTACAAATGCAGTTTGTCCTTTGTATTTTATCTTAGTCCATCCATCTGCCTGTTTCATAATAAGCTCAAGCTCATCTCCGGCATAAACAGTTCCAAGGGCTTCCGCGTCTGTGCTGGCGCTTTTTCTAACTCTGACGCTTTCAATTACCGTAACTGTTCCTGAAACCGTTTCATTTGCACTATTACTTTCCGTTGAATCATTTTCATTTTCCTGATCTGCTTCGTTTTCTGCTCCTTCTGCAACTAAAACTTCCTCAAAAACAGGCTCTAAATAATCACTCTTAATATATGCCTCACCGCCATTATAGGCTACCTTGCTCCATCCATTTCCTTTTTCTTCCAATAAGGGAAATTCCTGTCCAATCTGCGCTTTATCAACCTTATCCGCTTCTTCAGAGTCTGAACTTCTGATATTAACCACATCTGTTGCACGTACAGTTGTAGCCGCCGGTTGATTTTCTGTCTGAGTTTCTTCCTGAGCAGACGCCACTTCTATTTCGTTGGATTCTGCCTCTGCCTGCTCTGCTTCAGCAAGAATCTCTCCAACGTCCTCATTAATTTTTTCTTTCAGGTATGCAATGAATTCATTAAGCTCCTCACTGTCTGCCAGCAATTCATTATACGAAACAACTACCTTATTGTTTAAATCCACAACATCATCCTGAAGTGTGATCTCCTTAATATACTTCCAGATTACGTCATCATAGGTACCGTCGTTGATAAAGTAATCCCCATTCTCATTCTGACCAATATAGTAGGTCTGCATTCCCGGCAGGAGCTGTTCTGCATCCGTAAACTTTACTTCTGAATATACATACGCCACATAAGTGTTTTCTGTCAGTCCCGGCTTAGTGTATACATTTACAGTGGGATAGGAATCAATGTATTTACTCAATTCCTGCACACGTATTGTTTCAATCTCATCTAAATACGTATTTAAAGAAGAGATCACTTCAATATCTCCCGAAGCCTGTGCATCATAATAAGTTCTGATAATATTATTTATTTCAGGATAAGCATTTTCTTCCAATGCATAACCCTGCAGATCTCCATCTACTGAAGCATTCTCGGAGTCCAATGCCATTGCCGCCTGCTTTGCTTCATCTTCAAGCACCTCTTTATGATTGGCATTAACAGCCACCACAATTGTAATCAGCACGCAGACAACTAGAACAAGAGGCATTACAATCTTGTTATGATCCATAACCCATTCTCTGGCTGTCATGAATTTTTCTTTCAGCATATGCATTTTGTTCTGCTTTGAATGTTTCATAAACTTCCTTTCTCTACAGTTAAAATATCAAGGTGATGTAAATGCACCCGACAGGAATCGAACCTGCATTAAAGGCGTCGGAGGCCTTCGTTCTATCCGTTAGACTACGGGTGCATACTCAGAAAAATATTACAAATTTGTTACATCACCTTGAATATAATAACATATGCTTTCTTGATTGTCTAGTTATCAATTACAAAAAAATGTGAAGCCTTTGTGTCCTTTTTATGAAAGCCACAAAATTTTGTTAAGATTTCTGCTGTAAAAGTAAACAGAATCTGCCAGGATCTCTTCTTCTGCCACCTGTGTTCTATTGATATCCGTAACGATTCCACGTAAGGACTCCTGATCTGCCTCCGAATTTACCGGCACTAAAATCACCTCGTGGACAGAGCTTGGAAGTACATAAAAATCCTGCCCCAGCCTTTCTGAAAAATTTTTTAATACTTCCGGATACAGCATGCACGCGGCTCCATAAAGTTTTTTTCTATTTGTAAGCACATACATGGGAATCTTTTCCTTTCCGGTATTTGCGCTCATCTGGTCAATCAAATCATCAATCCAGCTTTCGTCAAATAATTCCCTGTTATCTCCCAATCTGGCATCTTCGATGTCCTGTCTTATTCCCTCTGAAAGAATTTCTTTCATCACATCTGCCATATTAGTAATCATATCCGGATATAGCAATGGAGTATTTTTAAATGAGACTTCCATAAGCTCTTCTACCTTTGTCCCCCACCTCTCCATATGACCGTTGTTCACTAAAATAGTGGCCTTTCCATGAAAAGGCTCTTCATTAACCGTATAATAAAATACAATTGCCAGGTCGTGAAACCGTTTGTAAGGTATCGTTTTCAGCAGTTCTTTGTTTTTTCCGGCATGAATCAATTTAAAGGCAAGCCTTTCTTTGGCTTTTTCAAAGAAAACAAAATTGGATAAATCTAAATCTTTACCAAATTCCGCTGTTTGAAATTCCCTCAACAAATCATCTGAGATTTTCTGCACTTCACTCTCTGTTATATCCTTTTTATAATAATTATTAATATAAATTGTAGGGGATGTGGTGCGCCTTACATGTTTTGCAATAATGCCTGTTAATTCAATGCCATTGTTCTTTTTTACGCAATGTGAAAATACTTTATAATCAGATCCAAGTTTTTCCTGAAGATTTTTTAGAATTGCCTGTGTAAATGATGTGAAATCAATAGATGTGTGGTTCATTAATTACCTCTCTCTTTCCTTATAACGATTAGCCAGTAACAAAAAAAGACAATGAAAAATTCATTGTCTTTAAGGCTTTTATTGATTGAACGTATGAAATTTATACTCTGGAAAGGTATTCGCCTGTCCTGGTATCAATTTTGATCACATCATGCATCTCAACGAATAAAGGTACGTTTACATTTGCTCCTGTTTCCACTGTAGCAGGCTTTGTTGCACCTGTTGCAGTATCACCCTTAAATCCAGGTTCCGTGTCAATGATCTCCAGTTCAACAAATAAAGGAGGTTCCACTGAAAATACACTGCCATTATGGGAACAGATCTTTACCATTTCGTTTTCTTTTACAAATTTGAGAGCATCACCTACTGCCTCAGCATTTAATGCAATCTGATCATATGTTTCAACGTCCATGAAATTATACAGTTCTCCGTCTGAATATAAGTACTGCATATCTTTTCTATCAATACGTGCCTGTGGGCACTTTTCAGTAGGCCTGAAAGTTTTTTCCACTACGCCGCCACTCTTGATGTTTTTCAGTTTGGTTCTGACAAAAGCTGCTCCTTTACCAGGTTTAACATGCTGAAACTCGATGATCTGATAAACATTATTATCCAGCTCAATCGTAATACCATTCCTGAAATCACCTGCAGAAATCATAAAATATTCCTCCTCAAATTTTCACGTTATAATTCTTTACCAGTTTAATATAAAAAATGATATTTTTCAACCACTTTCTTGGGATTCTACAAAAAACTATCCTATCTTGGCAAGAAGAAAATCTATTGCTTCCAGAT
>KE159799.1:308989-418206 GCA_000403495.2 Lachnospiraceae bacterium 10-1
GTTTAATATAAAAAATGATATTTTTCAACCACTTTCTTGGGATTCTACAAAAAACTATCCTATCTTGGCAAGAAGAAAATCTATTGCTTCCAGATATCCGTCAAGTCCATGTCCATAGATCTGCTTATCACAGGCTGGCGCTGTCACAGAAATTTTGCGGAATTCCTCTCTCTTTGTAATATCAGAAATATGAATCTCCACCTTGGGTATCTGAATGCTTGCCAATGCATCCCGGATTGCATAGCTGTAATGGGTATAGGCTCCCGGATTAATGACAATCCCTTCTGTCCCGTCAAAATAAGCATCCTGAATCCGGTCAATGATTGCTCCCTCATGATTGCTTTGAAACACTTCAATAAAGCTTTTACTACTCTCTCCCTTTTCTCCAATCATTTTTAATAAATAATCATAGTTCTGTGTTCCATACACGCTTTTTTCCCGGATACCAAGAAAATTAATATTGGGCCCATTGATTACTAAAATTTTCATATTTCCTCCATTCTGAAGCCTTCATAAGACATCACCTGCTGCCAAAATCTGACTGATAATTTCTTCAAATGATAACTCCGAAGCTTCTATAATCACATCCGCACAAGCCTCATAGACAGGCGCCCGCTTCTGCATAAGCACACAAATCTGCTTCAGCGGATCTTCCACCTGCAGAAGCGGCCTTGATATATCATCCTTTAATCTTAAATAAACCGTCTCCGGCGTTACTTTCAGATAAATAACTCTGCCCAGCTTCCTTAAAAGCCGATGGTTTTCTTCCCGAACCGGAAGTCCTCCCCCCACGGAAATAATCTGCCCGTCAGCAGCCTGAATCAATTCTTTTAAACATTCTGTTTCCATCCTGCGGAAAGTATCTTCTCCATATGTGTCAAAAATATCTGTTATGGTCATTTTCTGTTTTTTTTCAATCCATTTATCGGTATCAACCATTGTTCTTTTCATCCTGTAAGACAGCCTGATTCCTACGCTTGTCTTTCCACATCCCATAAAACCGATTAAAATAATATTGTCCTTCATGATGATTCCTTTATTCCCATTTTTTCTTTCAGTACTTCATATACCTGCAGGGCTGTTTCTTCGGAAACAGAAACATGATTCCACAGTTCATATGCAATCACCCCCTGATACAAGAGCATTTTTAATCCATGAAAGGCTCGTCCTCCCTGCTTTCTTACAAGCTGCATAAACTTTGTATCGGCAGGCTTATAAATCAGATCGTATCCGGTATGAATCCTGCTGTAAAAATCCTGCTCTTCTATCACTGCCCGCTCTATCTCAGGATAAAGACCTACACTTGTAGCCTGAATCGCCAAAAAAGATTTTTCCGGCAAATACTTATACTCTGCAAGAGCCATAGGATAAATACATTCCCTTCCGGCTTTACGGTTCACTTCTTCTGCAACAATAAGGGCTTTTTCCAAAGAACGGTTTAGCAGATAAACCTTATTTACGCCTTTGGAAGCACATAAAAAAGCAACTGCCCGGGCAGCACCACCTGCACCAAGTAAAATTACATCCTGCCCTTGTATTTCAATTCCTTCACTGCTCATAGCCCGATATAATCCCGGCATATCCGTATTGTAACCTGCAAAACCTTCCGAAATTCGAACAAGTGTATTCACTGCACCTATCTTTTCCGCCAAATCATCTATCCTGGCAAGATACGGAATCACTTGACTTTTGTAGGGAACAGTAATATTAAGTCCTAGAAGATTTAAGGCAAAAGCACCTTTTATGGCATCCTTAAGATTTCCTTCCTCTACCAAAAGCGGCACATAGATAAGATTATGTGAAAGCATCCCTGCCAATGTATTATGTATCACCGGAGACATAGTATGCTCCACCGGATTGCCAATTAATCCACATGTTCTTGTATGTCCGTTAATCATAAAATAACCATCCCTCTCTTTTCCAAGCCTCTAAAATGCAGATGCAAATTTGACTGTCCTTACTGCATGAGAAAAGTCTTTCCTTCCCTCATGCAATGTCGTTTATAAGAAGAAAGCACAATTTTTTCCAGATAACGTTTTAACACGATCTGGATTTCTTCCTTCTTGTCTATGGGCTGCACCAAAATGGAAAAAATTCCGGTATTTTTCGCTCCCCAAACATCTGTAAATAATTGATCTCCTATAAAAAGCGTGGTGTTTCTTTTCGTTCCAAGCAGTTCCATTGCTTTTATATATCCTTTTTTGGCCGGCTTACCACCCTTAAAGATGTATTTACCTCCAACTGCATCACCAAACATTTTTACTCTTGGTTCCTTGTTATTGGATAAAAAAAGAACTCCAAAACCAATTTCCTTTAACTGCCGGATCAATTCCATGCTCTTATCATCTGCCGGCGCCCCGTGAGTCACCAGAGTATTATCAATATCAAAAATTATCCCTCTGTAACCGGAAGCATAATACTTTTGAAAATCTATTTTATAGGCTGAACTGATATAAACATCAGGATAAAACATCTCCAGCATAAAGCTCTCCTTCTTCATGCATCCTGCATGGCAATTTTTCTTTCTATTGTACAAAACACCCTGTCATTTGACAAGGTGTTTCAACACATGGTTTTATTTATTTTTCCGTCCTGTCTATCATAAGCAGCAGATTGGCAAGATTAAAGCATTGTGCCATTCCATCTTTATCAAACATATTCTCATAATCGCCTCGTCTTATAGCTGCCTCCCTGTAAACACGCTTCATAATTTCTTTTTGATAATGAATTTCCTGTTGTTCTTTTATATACTTTTTATGCCTCTTTGCCCTTTTCTCCCAAAAGCTCTCTTCTGCCTCCGTCTCAAATAAAGCCCTTCCTTTTCCCCCCTGAAAGCCTGTATACCAGCTCTCTCCATGATATTCCGCCTTAGAAGCTCCAAAGTAATGTATTGTAAAGCTGCCGCCGCACACATTTGCCCATGGATCATAGCGGCCAAAATCATATTTTAAAGTATCCATCACCCATTTTTCATATTCCGGATCCTTCTGCATTGCCTGAAAGCCTTCATCCGTAATATGAATGGCAACAGAACGCAGAATCTGGGATGGGTGCATGGGAATCTGGGAAATTTTCATATGAATATACTGCTTGTATTCCTCCAATGTCATATTTTCCGTCGAAAAGGCATTGGTGCCTTCCGTTCCTTCTGTTTTCTTATCCCCGTTATTTACATAATCATAAAATCCTTTTATTCCCTTAACGGAGCCTTCGGCAAGCCGGCTTTCCATAAGTCCGCTGTAGGCACGCGTCAGATAATTAACATAAAGATCATTACCGCTCATCTGCATCCTCCTGTTTCTTCTTATACACTTTGAAATATCAAATGTCATACCTTGTGGAAAAGTATTTAAATCTTTATAGTAAAAGCGCATTTTCTTTTGTGTTTCAATCCTTTGAAAATGCGCTCTCCGTAGCTTTTTCTATTTATATCTGACAAATATATCGTAACACATTTTTCTCATCTTTAGCTTTTTGCAACCAGCTGTTGTAATTATGTAATAAATTACCTTCCTCCTATTTGGAACCGCTCATACATTCTTTTTCCTGCCAAAATAAAAATTACAATTGCTGCAAAATATAAAACCGGAGCAAATTGGTAAGTCATCAGGTAATGTCCAAATATTTTTACCAGTCTTAAATCAGCCCATCCGCCTGCCCGCAGAATTTTTGCCGGCATAAGTCCCAAAATCTGGGATGGAACCCTATACTGATAAGGGAAATTGAAAAAGAAAGTAACAAAAAACATACCAAGAAGCACTGCCATAACTGCTGCGCTGCTCTTTAACCCCTCTGACAAAAACATCGTAAAAACACTATATAAAAGCGCTAATAACAACGTGAAAGCCAAAAGGCAGATAGACATTGCTCCCACACTGAGCTGCCAGGAAGACTTTATTATTACAAGCTGCAGCACTCCATGAAAACCATCTGCACCATAGATCGCAAAGGCCAATACCGTCCCCGCAAGAAGCAGTATTACAGTTCCCAGAGTCCCGACGCTTATTCCTGCCCCCAGCTTTGCAAAGTATAAAATTTTTTTCCCATACCTGCTGCCTAAAATCAACTGATCTGTTTTTCGAAAATGTTCATCTGCAAACACACCGGAAAGACTGATTCCAAGCATCACGACCATGAAAATATTAAGATTATAAATCAAATCAATGAATTGCAAATATCCCCGCGTATATTCATATGTAAAAGGAATTTTAATATCTGCTTCTTTTTCCCTCCAATAGGCAATTTCCCCCTCTGTCAGCCTCTGATCAATAAACATCTGCTCAATATTGTCTGTTCTTGTCTGATACAATTTTGATTCATTCACATTCCTGATTTCTTCATCACTATTTATCAGATACTTAACAATCTGATAAATTGCATCATATTTTTTTGTATCATCCCTCTTCATCTCATCCAATAAGCTGTCATCTATTTCTCTACCTGACAATTCCCTGGCATTTTCTTTCTCATTTACTATTTTTTCATATGCACTTACCTTTGCTCCGTCTTTTTCATAACTAAAAAATAGATCTCCTACTCCCATAAAAATTACAAAAGCAAAAATAATTCCAAATGAAATCCAGACCATCTTTTTTTGCAGGATTTTTTTTATCTCATAAAAATATAACGTACTAAAATTACACATGTATACTCTCCTCTCCAAGCTGCATTAAATAAAACTCTTCCAGTTCTCCCTTATGTTCTTCCCACTCACCCTGATAAATCATCTGTCCATCCCTCATCATCAGTAACTGGTCCGCTATATGCTCTATATCTGATACAATGTGTGTAGACAAAAGTACAATGCTTTCCTTTCCTGCCTCCGCAATCAAATTACGGAACCTGACTCTTTCCTTGGGATCTAACCCTGCCGTAGGTTCATCAAGAATTAAAAGCTTAGGATCATTTAGCAATGCCTGTGCAATCCCAAGTCTCTGCTTCATTCCTCCTGAATAAGTTTTAATTTTTTTTCTGGAAACCTCTTTTAAAGAAACCAATTCTAAAAGTTCTTCACTTTTCCGTTTTGCCTGCTTCCTATTCAACCCCTTAAGTGCCGCCATATACAGCAAAAAATCTTCTCCTGAAAAATCCGGATAATAACCGAAATCCTGTGGCAGATAACCAAGCAACGCGCGGTATTCTTCCATAGAAACATCATATCCGTCAAGGGTTGTCGTCCCCCGGTCCGGTCTTAAAATACCGCATATGATTCTCATAAGCGTGGTTTTTCCTGCTCCATTGGCTCCCAGCAAACCATAAACTCCCTTTTTCAGTCTTAAATTAATATTATCTACTGCGATCTTATTTTGAAATTTTTTCGACACCCTGTCTATCACAAGCTCCATACTAATTCCTCCGTTCTTTGAACAGACTGCTTATATTCCCAAACAGTCAATATCAGTAAAATAACCGCTACTATTGCCTTTTCCTTAAAGATAGCCGCCTGATAAGCAAATATCCTCTCATCATTTATCACAATATTGATTCCACTAATCAGTATTGTAAACCCGGTACAGACATAAACGACTTCCTTCCCCCGCAGTCTTCTTGTAATCCACAGTCCTGAAGCTGTTGCTGCAAAATAAGGCAGAAGCATATACACTCCGGTCTCAAAAAAAGATCTTGCCCCATAGATCTGCCCTACCGGAATCAATATAGTTAATAAAATAAGGTGGACTGCTCCGACTGCACCCATACGGGCAAACAAAACGCTTTTTAATGAAAATCTTGATGCCATTTCCATTTCCGCAACATTATAAGTAATTGACTTTGCATTTTCTGTCACAGCCAGCAATGCTGCAAATGGTAAAAGAGATGATATTATCCACAGCATATCTCTTTTCCACCCATAAGTTCCTGCAATCGCAACCCCAAGAACAAACAAGGAAAACAGCCACATCTTCTTGTTGATATATCCCGCCTGAATTATCATAAACTCAAAGCTGCTGATTCCCTTCTCCGGAATAAGTTTTAAAAATGCCCTTTTTTTAACTGGCGGTGGCACAACAAATGCCAGTTTTACAGCCTCTTTCAATTTCTTTTTCAAAGAATCACTCCTTTCCAAGAAGAATCTCCAAATGTTTAACAGCTTTTTTTAACTTCCGGTAAACAGCAAATCGTGAAAGATGATATATCCCACTGATTGTTCCGATAGATATTTCGTTTACATACCTTAGCAAAATAATTTCTCTTTCTTCCTCATCCAATTTTTCTAATGCCAATTTAACAGAAACAGCCAAGATCATCTTTTCTTCTGCTCCTTCTGCCGCTTTCACCTGTTCCGGTTCTGCCATCAACAGCTCCTTTTGGTGAGCACGCCATTCATCCACACACAAATTACGTGCAATGGTATATAAATATCTAAGTCTCTGTCCCCGATTGTAATAGCTGTCACTTGCAAAAAAACGAAGGAAGGTTTCCTGCGTGATATCTTCTGCTTTTTCCCGGCTGCGCAGCTTATAAAAGCAATAACGGTAAATTTTATCATATTCTTCTTCCACGTCAATTGTTTCGCTCATGAGCACACTTTGAAACCTCCTTTCATTATGTATAACGAACTTAGAAGTAAAATGTGCGCTTTATTTTCAAATTTGCCTCTCTCAGCTTTTTTACATAAGGATGCCAGACTTTGCCAGCCATTCTTATGTAAAAAAAGCAGCCAGGCACCCCTGACTGCACATTAATTGAAAATTTTCTAATTACTCCGTTGTAAATATATAACCTGCATCGCCGTAAAATCCCCTCATGTCTGCTTTTTCCTTCTCCCATACAGCTGTCAGCTCATAGATCTTGTCAGGCTCTAAATGAAGCAGCAATGTGGGTTCATAAATTGTAATAACAGAAGGCTCTTTGGCCTGCGTATTTCCGGCATCAGATACGTCCCATTTTCTGACAATGAACTGATCTGGCGCAGCATCAATACTGATGCTATAGAGAATTGTATCCATTCTTTGGTACTGTGGAAGCTTTAGTTTATCAGTGCGGGCAATCTCATCTAACGGATGGACGCCGCATGCAATTACTCCTGTCATTTCTTCACCATCTTTATAGTTCCATGAATAATTTCCCGGCCAAATTTCAAAGGATTCCCATGTACTTGACAGTGGATCGGAAAGATTTATAATCGGAGGAGATATAAGCATCAGGTCATAACCTGCCCTTAAAGGTTCTTCCGGCCCATCTAAAGGAAGAATATCTTTTGCAAGATATTTTTGGATTCCTGAAACCTCTTTTTCCTGATTCTGCATCAGAATACGAATAAAGCCTCCCTCTGAAAGTTCTGAAACAGCATAAACAGTTTCCGGCACTTCCACGGAAAATACTCCTGGAAATGCATCAGCGTCAGAGCTGATCAAAATTTCATAACCGTTTATTTCTTTAATGTGGGCAGGTATCTCAACAGCTTCACCTGATACTTCCGTCGTCACCCCTGCTGCTGCCTCTCCGGTTCCTGAATCATCCACCAAGGCAGCAGCAGGGGATTCCTGAATTACTGCATCCTCTGTCGGCAATTCATCTTCAGTATTCTCCACACATGATTTTTCCTCAGGTTCGTCTTCAGTAATCACTTTCTTCGGCTCTTTCCCATTCTCTGTCCCGCATCCCACAAACAATGCCATTGCTAAAATCATAGCTCCCCATAAAAATAAAAACTTTTTCTTTTTTTCATTTCTTTTCATTTTATTCAACTTCCCCCATCCTCCCACTTTAATGGGCACCCAAATCTCTTAACTAACAGATACGACTATGTAATAAATATATTTCTTTACAATAGATACGTTTTTTCTGCTTCTTTTTATGGGAAAAAAATAATTTTTCTTTTCCTTGAAAAAAGCAGTCTACATTTCACAGACTGCTTTTTATTATGCTCTTGTCAATTATATACTGAAATCAAATTTACTGCCGCTGGTAAAGATTCCTTCTTCCTTAATCTTACTCCAGTCAACGTTCCTGATTTTCTCAATCAGCTCTTCTACGGAATCTGCTTCCACACGTGTCCTTTTACTTCTTTTTTCCTGCATGGCTGCCTCTTCCCTTTTGGTTTCCCTTGCATTTTCAATCCGCTCTCTCTGCTTTTCGCTTACTTTTTCAAGTTCTGCAAAGAAACTCATAGAACCGTCTTTATCAATTGCAACCCCCACACGGGATACCTCATCTTTTCTTGCCCCTAACTGCTGCTTCATGCCCGAAAGCTTTGATGCGGCATCTTCTAACAAATTCAATTGCTTTTCTTTTGTTTTTCCATCAGCTGCCATTTCCTCTAAAAGCTCAGGATCAATCAAAACACTGTATTCTTTGGTACCTCTTGAAAGATAAGCAGATGCCTCTTCCTCGCTTTCGTAATCAGCAACAATAAAATCCATATTGCGGTATTTCTTTTTCAGATCCTTTAAAAGATCCTGTGCCTTTCTACTTAACTGTACCTCTTTTCCTTTTTTGGTTTCTCCTGCTTTAGCTGTCCTTAATGTTTCCTGTTCTTTCTTGTCCCGCACCCTGCTTTCATAATAGCTGCTCTGATAAGCGTTATATCCGCTTACTTTGTCCATGTTTCGCCCTCCTTTGCACTTTACGTAATTCCATTTACGCCTCTCTGATTTGTATATCGGATGTAAGAGAAATTTTATTTATCATTTAAATCCTATTTCAGCGGATTTTTATAAAATTCCTTAAAGGTATCGTACCCTTCTTTCATAAGCTGTTCCTTTTGAAATTTTTTATTTTTATTCATCCTGACTACCAATACCTGTTTTCCGGCCTTCCGTTCTTCCTGAGCCTTACCGATCACCTTACACAATTCTTCTCCGGGAAGCCCTTTTTCCAACAGATATACCACCTTTTCCGGCTGTGCAGGAATTTTAAATCCGCTTTCCATAAGGAGAAGAATGATTCGCTCAAAGCCAATGGAAAATCCACAGGCAGGCACATCATTTCCGGTAAACTTTCCTACCATCTTGTCATATCTTCCGCCGCCTCCGCAGCTTCCTCCAAACTCCGGCATTGCAATTTCAAAAATAGTTCCCGTATAATAAGACATGCCACGTACCAGTGTAGGATCAAAAACAAGTTCGAAGCAATTATTCTGGGTAGCGCGCACACTTTCCACAATCTCATTAAGACTGACTTTCACTTCTTCCTCCAGAAAATCTCCCAGTTCTTCTGCCAGAAATTCCAATCCGTTATCTGCTGTTTCCAGTCCTTTAAACAAAGCAAGATATTTTTCAACATTTTCCTTGTGGAATCTATTTTCCAAAAGCTCTTCTTCCACACCGGCAAGTCCGATTTTATCCATCTTATCCAATGTAATAAACACACTGTCATAAGCAGACTCGTCAAACCCGCTGTATGCAGCCATTGCCTTTAAAATTCTTCTTTCATTAATTCTGATCTGAAAGTTTTTAAATCCCAGCCTTCCCAAAGTAGTGGTAGTAGCCAGAATCAACTCTATCTCCGCAAGATTAGAAGGCTCCCCTAAAATATCTATATCGCACTGCATAAACTGTCGGTAACGTCCTCTCTGAGGCCGGTCTGCCCGCCAGACATTTCCCATTTGAAGCGCCTTAAAGGGACTGGGCAGCTCATTTGCATGGTTAGAATAAAAACGTACAAGAGGCACTGTAAGATCATAGCGGAGTCCCCCGTCTACAAGATCCTTTTCACTTTCAGCTTTTTCCAGATTCAGCTTTTCTCCTCTTTTTAAAATTTTAAAAATCAGTTTTTCATTCTCACCGCCCTGCTTATTACTTAAGTTTTCAATATTTTCAACACATGGGGTTTCAATGGAGGTAAATCCAAATTCACCATAAGTTTTTTTAATCACACCTATCACATAATCGCGTATCTGCATTTCCTCAGGGAGAATATCTTTCATACCGGTAACCGGCTTTTTACTTAATGCCATAATTTTACTCCTTCATCATCAGGTATTATTTTAATCATTCTACATGTTTTCCCATTATATTGCAAGAATGAACTGTTACTTGCACTTCCTATTGTTATATATTATAATGTACAAAGTTATTTTGAGGAGAATTCAAGGAGGAATATACTATGTCATTTGAATTTATTAAAAAGCTGCCAACTCCTGACGAAATCAGAGAGCAATTTCCGGTTCCAACTCGTCTGGTTCAGTTAAAAAAAGAAAGAGATGCGGAAATACGCGATGTGATTACAGGAAAAAGCAATCGTTTTCTTGTAATTGTCGGACCTTGTTCCGCTGACAATGAAGACGCTGTATGCGATTATGTCACACGCCTATCTAAGCTGAATGATGAGGTAAAGGATAAACTGATTTTAATTCCCCGCATCTACACCAATAAACCCAGAACTACCGGCGAAGGCTACAAGGGAATTGTACATCAGCCTGATCCGGAACAAAAGCCTGACTTCCTTGCCGGATTAATCGCCATGAGAAAAATGCACATCCGTGCAATCGAAGAATCCGGTTTAACCGCTGCTGATGAAATGCTTTATCCTGAAAACTGGGGTTATGTATCCGATATTTTATCTTATGTTGCCATCGGCGCACGTTCCGTGGAAGATCAGCAGCACAGAATCGTTGTAAGCGGTTTTGATATTCCTGCCGGCATGAAAAACCCTACCAGCGGCAACTTAACAGTCATGCTTAACTCCGTACATGCATCCCAGCACCCTCATTCCTTTATCTATAGAGGATGGGAAGTACAGACCAACGGCAATGAACTTGCCCACACTGTTCTGCGCGGTGCAACAAACAAGCACGGCGGAAATATTCCCAATTATCACTATGAGGATTTAAATCTGCTGCTTACACTGTACAATGAACGTGACCTTAAGAATCCGGCTGCAATTATTGATACCAACCACAGCAATTCCAATAAGCAGTTTGAACAGCAAATCCGCATTGTAAAAGAAATTATGCATAGTCGTAAGTTAAGTCCTGATATTCACAAGCTTGTAAAGGGTGTTATGATTGAAAGCTACATTGAAGAAGGCTGCCAGAAAGTAGGCGGTGGTGTTTACGGAAAGTCTATCACAGATCCCTGTCTGGGATGGGAAGCTTCCAAACAGTTAATTTATGATATTGCAGAATACGAATAAACTAAATTCCCCCATCCTTTGTGACATCAGTCTTAAAAGATGGGGGATTATTATTTAATGCCTGGGATGTGCCTTGGCATACACATCTCTGATTCTGCTATGATTCATATTTGCATAAATCTGCGTAGTAGAAATATCTGAATGTCCCAGCATTTCCTGTACACTTCTTAAGTCAGCTCCATTTTCAACCAAATGCGCCGCAAAAGAATGACGCAGCGTATGAGGTGTAATATCTGCCACAATTCCCGCCTTTTTTGCATAGAATTTAACCAGCTTCCAGAATCCCTGCCTGCTCATAGGCTGTCCGGAACAATTTACAAATAAATATTCCGATTCTTTATCCTTTATCATACCAGCCCGGGTTCCCTCTAAATAGCGCAAAAGCGAATTCTTCGCTTCATTTCCAAAAGGAATAATTCGTTCCTTGTCTCCATCCCTGCAAAGCAGATAGCCCATCTGCAGATTAACATCCTCAATCTTTAAATGGATTAATTCCGTCACTCTGATCCCTGTTGCATACAAAAGCTCCAGCATTGCTTTATCCCGAATTTCTTTAGAAGAATTTCCAAGCGGCTGGTCCAGCAGTCTTACTACTTCATCTGTTGTAAGAATTTCCGGCATCTTTTTTTCAATTTTAGGTGCATGCAGTGTCTCTGCCGTATCCTCCATAACCATTCCTGTTTTAAACAAATAATGATAAAAAGCTTTCAGGGAGGCAATGTTCCTTGATATGGTTGCGGCAGAAAATTTATTTTTCTCTAAAAAAAGTATATAAGAATTCAAATTTGTGATAGTAATTTTTTTAACATCTTCTATTCCCTGCTGCTCCATGTAATTTCTAACCTTCATCAAATCTCTTCGGTATGACAGCTCTGTGTTTTCAGAAGTTTTCTTCACATTATGTAAATAAACTATGAATGCATTAATTTCCGTATTCATCTTAAAATTTGCTTCTCCTGCGGATTTAATCTTTATACAAAATATGTTTACATAAACCATGCTTTGTAACTATTATAATCAGAAAAAGTGAGAAAAGCAAATTCATTTTTTATCTTTTTTACGTATATTTCCATCAATTTCATCTTCTAAATACAATATGTCGGTAATACTAAATTATGTAAATACAACATGTTGTAAAAAAAATTTTTAAAATATTTTTACCAGATCTGAAATCAAAATTGGGTTAACATAACTTTCCAAAAAGCAGCCAATCAAAATAACAATCCATATCCATAAAAGAATAATTCCCTGATGCAGAAACTGTTGTTTTCTGCTTCTATAATATGGCGTCATTATGCTTCCTTTTATCTGTCCTTTGCTACAGTTTTCATAACACCACCCTAAAAGCATAACCTGGGCTGGTATCAAAAGCAATTGATGAGGAAACACACTTCCCAAAATCAAAAGCAATCCTTTTATTCCAAATCGTATGGTTGCTGCCGTAATTGTCATTCCTGCCAGCATTCCCTGCCAGACCACACAAGCATACACAGAAATCAGACCGATTCCGGTACTTGATAAAAGAATTAAAATAATTCCTGCACCCATTCGATGCCGCAATACATATTTCAAAAAACTTATATGATTGATTTCAATGTATTTTAGTCTGTTTATTGATGCAGTACTGAAAATTCCTGTTTCTGACAGAAACAATTCCGTTCCAAGATTCATAATCATAACACCCAGAAGAAAGCTGACTAAAAACAAATAGAACCAGCGTACATAAATACTGTTTTTTCCGCCCTTTAGCATTTCAAATCCTTTACTTCTTTTCTTTAAGCTATATATATGAAAAACAAGCTGTGCATATGCACAGCCTGTTTTAAAAATCTCTGTATAAAGTTATGCCCTCATGCACTTATCTTTGTAAGCCATAATCGCCGCAACCGTTTTAGAATCCTGAATTTCTCCGGCAAAAATCTTTTGTGTCAGCTCTTCCACCGTGTAGGCTCCTACCTGAACATACTCATCTTCATCCAAATGCTGTTTTCCTGGAGTCAAACCGGTTGCCAGATAAATATCTATCTTTTCATTACAAAAAGCCACTGTGGTATAAATACTAATCAGCATTTCCACATGATCCGCTTTATAGCCGGTTTCCTCCTCCAATTCCCGAATAGCAGCATCCATCGTAGGTTCATCAGCCGAATTCAAACCTCCCGCCGGAATTTCCAGCGTATAACGCTCCAGTGCATTCCTATATTGCCTTACCATAATCAGGCGCCCCTTATCATCCACAGGAACTACTGCCGCCGCACCTTTGTGTTTGATAAAATCCCACTTAACAACATTACCATTGGGTATCTGCATCGTATCCTGATAATAATCAATAATTGCCCCATGAGCTACCAGATCTCTTGCCACCCTCTTAAACTCTTCCATTTCACTATACTCCAAATACACTATAATATTTTGTTAATTATGAAGCAGTTTTTCTACACTGACCAGCTTAACACACAGTACAAACAAATCCGTTGCCACGGATAACTCCTCCGGCGAAGGAAATGTAGGTGCCAGACGAATATTACTGTCTTTTGGATCTTTCTTATAAGGATAGGTTGCACCTGCACCTGTAAGAATTACACCTGCTTCTTTACATTTCTCAACAATTGCTTTTGCACAGCCCTCCATTGCATCAAAGGAAATAAAATAACCGCCATTTGGATTGGTCCATGAACCAATTCCAAGACCTGCAAGTTCACTTTCCAAAACTTTTAATACCGCCTCAAATTTAGGGCGCATAATTGCCGCATGTCTTTTCATATGCGCTTTCATGCCATCAATATTCTTAAAATATTTTGTATGGCGGAGCTGATTTAATTTGTCATATCCAATTGTCTGAATTGTCATGGCAGCTTTAATCTGCTCTACATTTGCAGGAGATGTTACAATTGCTGCAATCCCTGCACCAGGGAAAGTTACCTTTGAGGTGGAACAAAACTCGTACACCATATCCGGATTACCTGCCTTCTCGCATTCGCCCAGTATCTCTAAAAGCTTATCACTTCTGTCTTCATATAAATCATGCACCGCATAGGCATTATCCCAGAAAATTCTAAAGTCTTCTGCTGCAGGTTTTAATGCAGCAAATCTTTTTACCGTTTCGTCTGAGTAGGTATAGCCCTGGGGATTAGAATATTTAGGTACGCACCAGATTCCCTTTACTGCAGAGTCCTCATTTACATATTTCTCCACCAAATCCATGTCTGGTCCGTCTTCCTTCATGGGAATATTTATCATTTCAATGCCAAATTGCTCTGTGATTGCAAAATGCCTGTCATACCCGGGAACTGGACACAAAAATTTTACTTTATCCAATTTGCACCAAGGTGTGTTTCCAAGCACTCCAAGCAGCATGGAACGTGCAATGGTATCATACATAACATTCAGACTGGAATTACCAAAAACAATTACTTTATCCGCTGAAACCTCCAGCATATCCGCCAATAACGTCCTTGCCTCCGGTATTCCATCCAAAAGCCCATAGTTTCTACAATCAACGCCTGTTTCTGTAGTGACGTCAGCATCTGAAATAACCATACCCAGGAAATCCTTTTCCATATCTAACTGGGCCGGTGACGGTTTTCCTCTGGACATATCCAACTGCAATCCTTTTGCTTTAGCTTCCTCATATTCTTTATGCAGCTGATCCTTCAATGCAAGCAGTTCATTTTCGCTTAATTCCCTATATGCCTTCATGGTGCATATCCTCCTGTTTTTATCTCTTATGGTATCTTTGGATAATTGTATACAATCCAGCGCCCATATTATTCTACTATAACATTCTTAAAGTAACAAGAGTTTTTTTCTTTTTTATATGTAAAATTATTATCACTGCCTTGCGGCGTTTAAAAAAACTTATCAGACTACAAATAAACGCAAAAAAGAGGGTTTCCTAAGTCATCGTGGACTTTAGGTTACCCTCTTATAACTCCAATTTATTTGGTAACTGAAGCAATTTTACTTTGCATAATCAATTACCCTTGATTCTCTGATCACATTCACCTTTATCTGTCCAGGATACTCAAGTTCAGCTTCAATCTGCTTGGAAATATCTCTGGCTAAAAGTATCATGTCAGAATCAGAAATCTGTTCTGGAACTACCATTACACGAATCTCTCTACCTGCCTGAATTGCAAAAGATTTATCTACTCCTTTAAAATTGTTTGTGATATCTTCTAATTGTTTAAGTCTGCTTGTATAAGTTTCAAGAGTTTCTCTTCTTGCGCCTGGTCTTGCAGCAGATATTGTATCAGAAGCCTGTACAATACATGCAATCAATGATTGAGGCTCAACATCTCCATGATGAGATTCTACCGCATTAATAACAACAGGTGACTCTTTGAACTTTCTGCAAAGATCAACACCCAGCTGAATATGTGAACCTTCCATCTCATGATCTACAGCCTTGCCTATATCATGCAGTAAACCTGCTCTCTTGGCCATTCTCACATCCAAGCCAAGCTCTGCCGCTAAAAGACCTGAAAGCTGCGCGACCTCTATGGAATGCTTTAATGCATTCTGTCCATAGCTTGTTCTGAACTTCATTTTACCAAGCAGTCTTACAAGTTCAGGGTGAATACCATGTACACCAACCTCTAAGGTTGCAGCCTCCCCTTCCTCTTTGATCATGATTTCAACTTCTTTTTGCGCTTTCTCAACCATTTCTTCAATTCTTGCCGGATGAATACGTCCATCTACGATTAATTTCTCAAGCGCAATTCTTGCCACTTCCCTGCGGATAGGATCAAAACCAGATAAAATGACTGCTTCCGGCGTATCATCAATAATCAAATCAACACCAGTGAGGGTTTCAAGGGTTCTAATATTCCTACCCTCTCTTCCAATAATTCTTCCTTTCATTTCGTCATTTGGAAGCTGCACTACAGAAATAGTAGTTTCGGAAACATGATCTGCCGCACATTTCTGTATGGCTGTAACCACGTATTCCTTTGCTTTCTTATCCGCTTCATCTTTGGCGCGATTCTCCATTTCCTTGATCATCACAGCCGTTTCATGTTTTACTTCATCTTCAACAATTTTTAATAAATATTCTTTTGCCTGTTCGGAGGTTAAACCAGAGATTCGTTCCAGTTCCTGTAATCTTTGTTCGTTCAGCTTTGAAATCTCAACCCGCTGCTTTGCAAGCTCGTCCTCACGAGCAGCAAGGCTGGCTTCCTTCTTCTCAATCGCATCTGACTTCTTATCAATGTTCTCTTCCTTCTGCTGAATTCTGCGCTCATAACGCTGCGCTTCCGCACGACGTTCCTTAATCTCCTTGTCCAATTCATTTTTGGTACGAATAGACTCTTCCTTAACTTCCAGTAAGGACTCACGCTTTTTGGTCTCAGCAGTTTTCAAAGCTTCATCAATAATTTCGCGTGCCTTCTCCTCAGCATTTCCTATCTTGGCTTCCGACACTTTCTTATAATACACGGTTGCCAGTATCCATGCTGTGGGAGCTGCCACTATCAGCGTAACGATGACTGCTATCAAAACTTGCATCATTTACAGGAGCACCTCCTTATTTAATTTTCATTGTACTATTATCTATATAGAATGTATTCACAGCATCAACATTCTAAAAGCAAATTACAACACTTAAATTTTAAACTTAAATGGTAGTTATGTCAAGTGAAAGTGCATTTCTTATGGTCTCAATTGCAAAACCCTTCCGATATAAAAATGCCATCATCTTCTGACTTTCCTGTAAAGTGGCGCTTTGAGGGAAAAAATGTTTTTTTTCCAATAATTTGATTATTTGCTCTTTCTCTATTTCTTGTCTGTCTTCTCCTACAACTTCCTCCCACGCTTCTTCCGCCATATCTCCTGAAATTCCTTTTCTGCGTAAATCAGCTATGATCCTGTTTTTGCTTTTACTTTCTTTATTATATTCAATAAAATCATATGCATACAAGCTATCATTGATATATCCAAAAGAAGCCACATAGTCTATTGCTTCCTTTATAATTTGAGGCGGGTATCCGCCTGTCTTTAACTTTTCCGTCAACTGCATAGTTGTATAAGTACGGCTTTTTAGAAGATTCATGGCCCGAAGCTTTGCTCGTTTGGGAAGTATTTTTGTCATGATTCCCTGATAGTCTTCTTCCTTAATCTCACAATTTTCTTTTATACCGTAAACTGACAATTCGCCTTTGTATAAAACAAAGGCGAATTCGCCATCTATTTCTATCTTCTTTCTTGATTTAGATACTTCAGTAATTTTTGTTACAATCATTTATTTCCTGCCTTCTAACCTTTACTGATGTTCCTACAGCAGTGTTATTTGTTAAATACTGCTTCTTTACTCTCCTTTAGTATTTTTAGATCCTTTAGCCGCCTTTCCACCTGGCTCAGTCTCCTTTCCGGCATCAGCCGGTGCCTCCTGAAGGCCATAATGCTCTCTTACTTTTTCCACGATTTCTGCAAAAATTTCCGGATTATCCTTTAAATACTGCTTCGTATTCTCGCGTCCCTGGCCAATCTTACTTCCACCATACGCATACCATGCACCGCTCTTGCTTACAATGCTTACCTCTGCTGCAAGGTCCAGCACATCCCCCACAACAGAAATGCCTTCTCCAAAAATAATATCAAATTCTGCTTCTTTAAAAGGTGGTGCGATCTTATTTTTTACTACTTTAACCCTTGTTCTGTTACCAATGACCTCACCACTTTGCTTGAGAGCTTCTATCCTGCGCACATCTAATCTTACAGATGAATAGAATTTAAGTGCACGCCCTCCAGTGGTAGTTTCAGGGCTGCCAAACATAACGCCCACTTTCTCTCTTAACTGATTAATGAAAATAACGGTACAGTTAGATTTACTAATCACCGCAGTCAGCTTACGCAATGCCTGGGACATTAATCTGGCCTGCAGCCCCACATGAGAATCACCCATGTCTCCGTCAATCTCTGCCTTGGGAACAAGTGCAGCAACAGAGTCAACCACCACAATATCAATGGCGCCTGATCTAACCATAGTCTCTGTGATCTCAAGTGCCTGCTCTCCATTATCAGGCTGTGATATATAAAGGTTGTCTACATCTACTCCTATATTTCTGGCATAAACAGGATCAAGTGCATGTTCTGCATCAATAAATCCGGCAATACCACCCCTCTTTTGAACCTCTGCAATCATATGTAAAGTGACTGTCGTCTTACCACTAGACTCCGGTCCATATATCTCAATAATTCTTCCCTTAGGAATTCCTCCAAGTCCAAGCGCCACATCAAGGCTCAAAGAACCGGTGGGAATGGTTTCCACATTCATGTGTGCGGATGAATCTCCCAGTTTCATAACCGCCCCCTTGCCAAACTGCTTCTCAATCTGTCCAAGTGCGGCATCTAATGCTTTTAATCTCTCTTCTCTTTCCATAATCAGTTTCTCCTTTGAGAACGTTTGTTCTAATTAACTATAAAACAAATGTTCGACTTTGTCAATCCTGTTTCTTATTTGTTTTCTAAAATCAGTATACTATTTTATATGTCCAATAAAACTCCCTCAATGGCATTTTCCTCCTTTCTTTACTTATTTATGCTTTGGATGTTTGGCTGAAAATGCCGGATATGCAAAGCAGATAAACGCGCTGCAGCAGAAGCCGCAGCTTGAATTTACTTTATCGTAACATATCATCTGCTCTTTGACAAGAAAAGGATCGTTTAAAATTTCTTTTGATATTTTAGATAATCCGGATAAGTAACTGTTACCCACCCATTATAATAATTAAATCCAACTTCCATTCCAATAGGAGTATAAAACAAAATAAGCTCATCTTCCGAATTAAGCATTTCCGTAATGTCCTGATCAGAATAATAATCCAGGGAACGGATTTCTCCATTCTGCTTTTCACATCTGTTCCTGAACTCAATGGAAAACTCATCATCAATATCAAGCAGATGGGAATTTGTAAGCATCATTCTGCTGTCCATGTCAACATTCACGGATACCACATAGCTTTCATAATAATCTCCGTTTAAATATCCACGCTCTACATATGCAATACTTAGAACATCCTCATCCATGTATGTCACATAGCTCTCTGCCTCAAACAAGAACGTGTCTTCATCTCCAACCCATTCCGTTACAGACTCTGCATAATCCTGTAGCAAATTCAGTTCTTTTTGAATTGCATTATTAACTCCCGTGAAATCAATTCCTTCGTCATTATAAAAGATTGGGTATACAATACTGAAAAAAACATTACTGTTTTCTCCAAAGGTTTCCTCATAAGTTTCAAACTCTCCCCAGTAAAATAAATCTTCTCTCAATTCATCATGAAATTCATAGTACTCAGAATTATTGCTTTCTCTGTCATAAAAATCCCGGCTGCCTGAGCGGTCTTCTCCGGCATTTCTATCTCTTTCATTCTCCCGGCTGCTTCTGCTGCCCTCTCTGCTGCTATTTTCTTCATCACGTACATCATCTTCATTGGAGTCATTATAATCATACTGCTGATACCTGCCATTTTTAATGTTTGCCTCCAATATATTCCGGTTAAACTGCCATATGCTTATGTAAAATGAAATAATCAATATAACTCCCGCTGCAATACATCCACAAGCCAGTGCTGCAACTTTTCCTGCACTCCATTTTCCCTTCATTTTACTTCCCCCTTACATTCAGAACCGCCAAAGCTTTCCCTTCCACCGCTTTTAAAGACAACTATAAAGAAGTTCCAGTGCCGCCTCAGTAGTCTGTTTTCTGATTGCCAGACGATCTCCTTTAAAGTGATTTTCAGTAACTTGAGTTATTCCATTTACACTACAGCCAATATAAACAAGTCCTACCGGCTTTTCCAAAGTACCCCCGTCAGGCCCTGCAACTCCAGTAACCGCTATGGCAGCCTCCGCTCCCGTCTGCCTTGCCGCTCCTTCTGCCATCTGCTGCGCCACTTGGGGGCTGACTGCGCCATATGTCAGCAGCGCTTCCTCCTCTACCCCTAAAAGCTTATGCTTGGCAGAATTGGCATAGGTTACAAAACCCGCATCGAACACCTCCGACACCCCTGCCACATTAACAAGAGAAGCTGCAATCATGCCGCCTGTACAAGACTCTGCGCAAGTAACATGCATTCCCTTTTCCCGCAGCTTTAAAATTACTTTTTCTTCCAAAGAAACACATTCTGTCATCTTATTTGCTTTCTTTCATTACATTCTTATTTTTAATCAGATAATCAATTAATGATACTACCGTCAGCACCACTGCAATCCATAATATAATCTGGGTAATCACATTCAGCATTTCCAAATCTGCAATTAAAAGACATACCGCTACCATCTGAAAAGTAGTTTTAAACTTGCCCCAGTAGCTTGCCGCAATCACCACGCCATTGTCCGCCGCAACCAGACGGAATCCACTGATAATAAACTCTCTGGCAATTATAATTATAACCATCCAGGACGGTATCTTATTCAGCTCAATCAAACAAATCAGTGCGGAACACACCAATAGTTTGTCTGCAAGGGGATCCATAAATTTCCCAAAATTAGTCACAAGATTATATTTTCTGGCAATTTTCCCATCCAAAAGATCGGTAAGGCTTGCAACAATAAATATGGCAAGTGCAATCCATTTGTCATAGGATGTAATTGGAATCAGCAAAAAAATAATAAAAAAGGGAATTAATATCACCCGAAATATGGTAAGTTTATTTGGCAGATTCATTTTATTTATCCTCCAATTCCGCCGAACCGGCATCTATTTCTCCAATTAAATCATATTCATTAGACGCAGTTATGACTGCTTCCACGAAATCCCCGCTTAAAAACTGTCCTTTAGAATTTATAAATAAATAACCGTCTATGCCGGGGGCATCCTTATAAGTACGTGCCACATATACATTCTCCTCTTCCATGCGGCCTTCTATCATTGCTTTTACTTTTCTTCCCGTCATCTCCCCTGCGGCATCAAAAGCAATTTCCTGCTGCAGTTCCATGATCTCGTTCCTGCGTTTTTCTTTTATGGTTTCTTCCACCTGATCGGGCATTTCTGCCGCCGGTGTATCCTCCTCCTCGGAATAGGTAAACACTCCTAACCGGTCAAACTCCATCTCATTTACAAAGTTCAAAGTATTTTCATGGTCCTCATCTGTTTCCCCTGGAAATCCTGCTATAAGCGTTGTCCTAATACATATATCAGGTATCTGCTCCCGAAGGGTGCCTATAATCTGTTTGATCTGGGCTGCATTGGTTCTTCTTCCCATACGTTTTAGAACCGCATCACTTCCGCTCTGCACCGGAATATCCAGATAATTGCAGATTTTATCTTCCTCCTTAATTACCTGTATCAGTTCCTCCGTAATTTCTTCCGGATAACAGTACAAAACCCGAATCCATTCAATCCCTTCAATTTTACACAATTTTTTAAGTAGTAAAGGAAGGGTTTTCTTTCCATATAAATCTGATCCATAAAGGGTGGTTTCCTGTGCCACAAGGATCAGCTCCTTTACCCCTTTTTCTGCAAGTTCTTCCGCTTCTTTAAGAAGATCTTCCATGGGAATGCTGCGGTAATTGCCTCTCACCTTGGGAATAATACAATAAGTACAATGTTTATTACATCCTTCCGCTATTTTAAGATATGCATAATACCCGCCAGTAGTAACTACACGCCTCATTCCTCCTGCAGGAGCTTTATCCAAAGTTTCCATATGATTCTTAGATTTTCCACTTAAAACTTCTTCTAATGCCTGAGCGATGCTTAAAATGGCCGTGGTTCCTAAAATAGCATCTACTTCCGGAATTTCTGTTTGTATCTCTTCCTTGTACCTCTGCGCAAGGCATCCTGTTACAAGCAGCGCTTTGATTTGTCCGCTTTTTTTTAACTCCGCCATATCAAGTATGGTATTAATGCTTTCTTCCTTCGCATCGTTAATGAAACAGCAGGTATTGACCACTACCACATCAGCTTCTGCTTCATCATCTGTAAAGAAATAGCCTTTTTCTGCAAGCAGTCCCAGCATTACTTCCGAATCCACAAGATTCTTATCACAGCCTAAAGAAACAAATAGTATATTCATAATTTTACCTCTATTTTAAGGAAACGCTGCCACACTTTGCGTGACAGCGTTGTTTAACATAAGGATGGCTGGCAAAGCCTGGCATCCGTTGTTTTATATCCTGTAACAGGTTTTAAGCTTCTTCCTCGTCAGAAAGAATTTTAATCTTTCCCTGATTTAATTCTTCCACTGCTACGGAAAGAGGTTTCGCGCCCTTAGCGCTTACCAGCGCTTCTTCTCCTGAAATAATTTGTCTTGCTCTTTTTGCAGTTGCCATTACGATAGAATATCTGCTGTTAACAACAGGAGCTTCCCCCGGTTCTACCTCGCTGTTTACTACTTTCATTAAATCTGAATAAGATGGATGTAACATTTTTTCTCCTTTCAATATTGGAAGCGTTAAATCAATTCTTCCAGTTCTTTTCTCATATTATTAATGAACTCCTCATTCCTATTTGGAGTAAAGTGGGCTGCTAAAATCAGCGAATGCATTTCATCAACACATTCCTCCAATTTATCATTAATCACTATAAAGTCATACTGCTCAATGCCTTCTGCTTCCTCTGTGGCACGCTTTAATCTTTTCTGAATCACCTCAGGGCTTTCCGTTCCTCTTCCTTCCAGACGCTTTTTCAGCTCTGCTGCTCCAGGCGGCATTACAAACATTAAAAGTGCCGTAGGAAATTTTTCCTTGACTTTAAGCGCACCTTGTATCTCTATTTCCAGAATCACATCCTTGCCCTTTTCAAGCTGTTTCTCCACGTAATCTCTGGGTGTTCCATAATAATTGTCACAATAAGAAGCATACTCAATCAATCCTTCCTGACTGATTTTTTCTTCAAAAACTTCTTTGCTTACAAAAAAATATTCTTTGCCTTCTTCCTCTCCGGCGCGGGGGCTTCTCGTGGTCATTGACACTGACAATGCATAGTTATCATAAGTACGCACCAGCTGTTTCATCAACGTCCCTTTTCCGGCTCCTGAAAATCCTGAGACGACAATCAATATCCCCTTATGTTTCATTTTCATCTCTGCTTTCCGCCTGAGCTCTCTGGGAAATAGTTTCCGGTAAAAGTGCTGAAAGTACCAATTGACTATTTTCCATCACAAGCACGGCTTTTGTTTTTCTCCCCTGTGTTGCATCAATAGCAGTTCCGGCTTCCTTTGCCTTCTGTACCAGACGTTTGACCGGTGCAGAGTCAGGACTGACTATAGCAATGATTTTTCCGGCATTTACTATGTTGCCAAACCCTATATGAATCAGCTTATTCATGAATATTTCCTTACCTGATTATTTTATTCAATGTTCTGAATCTGCTCTCTGACCTTCTCAATTTCAGTCTTTAATTCTATTGCCCGATTGGAAATTTCAAGATCACTTGATTTAGACAAAATCGTATTTGCTTCCCTGTTCATCTCCTGTGCAATAAAATCCAGTTTTCGCCCAATGCTTCCTCCCTGAATGAGTGTGTCTTTGGTTGTTTCAACATGACTCTTTAACCGGACCAGTTCTTCATCCACACAAACTCTGTCTGCAAATATGGTAACTTCCATTAAAAGCCTGTTTTCATCCACCTTGGAATCAGCAAGCAGATCCTTCACCTTTTCTTCCAGCTTTTGCCTGTATTCCGTAATAATCTGAGGAGAGCGCTCCGTAATAAATTCCACATGAGCCAGCATTCCATCCAGCTTTTCAATTAAGTCATCCCTTAAATGCCCGCCCTCTTTAATTCTGGCCTCCACAAAGCCTTCTGCCGCTCCTTTTATTGCCTTATCTAAAAGCAGCCACAGCTTTTCTTCATCAATGGTCTGCTCCTCCATAGTAAGCACCTCGGGATACCTGGAGAGACAGGATATCCTCACATCATTGTCTAACGAAAAATCTTCCGCCATCCGGTTTAGATATTTCATGTACTCTGCTGCCAATTCTTTATTATACTTCACACAGACATTGGATTCTGTATAGTCCTCGTAAGTAATGAAAATATCCACTTTTCCCCTCTGGATATAGTTCTTTAATTCACTCCGGATTGCCGCTTCAAAAAAGTTAAGCTTTTTGGGCATCTTAATATTTACATCCAGATATCTGTGGTTTACTGACTTCATTTCCACTGTGATTTTCCGGTCGGCTTCCTGTACTTCACATCTGCCAAACCCCGTCATGCTTTTTATCATATCGTACCTTCTTCTTCCATTTCCATAATCACAAAATGAAAAGCCCCACCTTCCCACTTTGCGTATTCTTATCTATTATAAAGTAATCCAACAATGTAGTCAAGCAATTGCAAAGAATCTCCATATCATGTACAATAAAAGTCAGTAAAGGAGTATAAACTATGGCATTTGACGGTATTACAGTTGCAAATATAGCAAAAGAATTAAATGATACACTTACCGGCGGACGAATCTACAAAATAGCCCAGCCTGAAAATGATGAGCTTCTTCTCACCATTAAAACCACTGACGGGGGGCAAAAGAGGCTTCTTATTTCCGCCTCCGCCTCCCTTCCACTGATCTACCTCACGGAAAAAAATAAGCCAAGTCCTATGACTGCACCTGGTTTTTGTATGCTACTTAGAAAGCACCTGCAAAATGGACGGATTACAAAAATTACCCAGCCAGGGCTTGAACGGATTCTTCATATTCATATAGAACATTTAGACGAAATGGGCGATTTGTGTCAAAAGCGCCTTGTTGTGGAAATTATGGGTAAACACAGCAATATTATTTTTATTAATGACCGGAATATGGTTATTGACAGCATCAAACACATCTCCGGCATGGTCAGTTCCGTCAGGGAAGTTCTTCCGGGCAGGGATTATTTTGTGCCACTGACACAGGACAAAGCTGATCCTTTCATTCTTACTTTGGAGGACTTCAAAAAACGCATTACAGGTAAAGCCATGCCTATATACAAAGCGCTTTATTCTGCCTATACCGGCTTATCTCCTGTTATTTCTCATGAAATCTGTACAAGAGGCGGACTTGATGGAGACTGTTCCACTGCATTTTTTTTAGAAAGCCCCGAAGGAGAAACTATGCTTTCCGCCCTGTATCAGGCTTTTGAGAAAATTATGAAACAGGTAAAAGATAGGGATTTTTCTCCCAATATTGTTTATGAAAACGGGAATCCCGCAGAATATGCCTCCATACCGCTTATTTCTTTCGGGAAAGCTGACCGGCGTGATTTTTCCTCTATCTCAAAACTTCTTGAATCTTATTATGCGGAAAAGAATCAGCTCTCCCGCATCCGCCAGAAATCAGTAGATTTGCGCAAGATCGTTCAGACTGCCCTCGAGCGGAATATAAAAAAATATGATCTTCAGCTTCGGCAGATGAAGGATACGGAAAAAAAGGACAAATACCGCATTTATGGTGAACTTTTAAATACCTATGGTTATCATGCTGCTCCCGGTGCTGCTTCTATGGAAGCGGAAAATTATTACACCAATGAAATGATTACCATTCCACTGGATCCTCTTTTAACGCCTTCTGAAAATGCAAAAAAATATTTTGATAAATACGGAAAGCTTAAGAGGACCTATGAGGCTCTTTCCACTTTAACCCTTGAGGTAAAGGAAGAAATTGATCATTTGGAATCTATCCAGACCGCCCTTGACATTGCGCTTCTTGAAGAGGATCTGATTCAAATCAAAGAAGAATTAATTGAAAGCGGTTATATCCGCAGAAAAAGCGGCTCTAAAAAAATAAAATTTACCAGCAAACCTTTTCATTATATCAGCAGTGAAGGTTTTCACATATATGTAGGCAAAAATAATTATCAAAATGATGAACTTACCTTTAAATTTGCCAGTGGAAATGACTGGTGGTTTCATGCGAAAGGAATACCCGGTTCTCATGTAATTGTAAAAACCAATGGAAAAACTCTTCCAGATGCAACCTTTGAAGAAGCGGCAAGGCTGGCGGCTTACTATTCCAAAGGCAGATTACAGGATAAAGTTGAAATTGATTACCTTGAAAAAAAGAATGTAAAAAAGCCAAATGGCAGTAAACCGGGATTTGTGGTGTATTATACCAATTATTCCATGATGATCGATTCTGATATATCAAAAATCAACCTGGCTGTGGATTAAAATCCTCTCATTAAAAATAACGGATGATGCGTTCTGCATTCCATCCGTGTGCAAAAAAAGGCTGCCATAAACGCTGACAGCCTTTCTTAACAGCCTGTTGCCTGCTGCTTTTCTTAGAGAGTTCCGCTGGTAAACAGGCTCTTCACATGATCTACTTCTTCCTGTGTAGCCTTGGATGCGGGCACATAATATGATTTTTCTCTTGCAATCTGATACAACTCTTCCTGTGACTGTTCACAAGCGTTCCTGAACTGCTTTAAGGTCTGTTTCAGTTCCTTGTTTTCTGTCTGGGCAATCATCTCTCCAAAACGAACCAATTCTCCATTGATACCAGTCAGTGTATCCGCTACCATTGTTTTTTCATTCATCTGCATCATTTTCACCTCCTACTGCAAAAACTTCATCAACTGAGTTTTGTTTTCCATTGCTGACTTAGCGCCTTTTTCAAAGAACTGCTTCACCTGTGTGTCAGATGCACTGGATGCATATTCTTTCATTTTGCAGTGTGATACGTCGTAACCGCCAATCAAATGACGCAGATTTTGTAAATCAAGTTCCGATAAATTTGCCATAATAAAATACCTCCTGAAAATATTGTCACATTCGACGTTTTTATTATTTCCAGAAGGTTTTATTCTATACTGACATTTTATTCATCCAGCCAATAGTCATCATCATTTTCGTCTATTGATTCTAATACTTTTTTATTTTTTGAAATTTTTTGCTGATCATTTTTCTTTTTTGCCCCCACAGATTTCTTTCCTGAATTTTTTACTTTTCTAAAATCTTTTTTCTTCATTATACCGGTTTTCTGTGCAATACCAACCAGCATATATCCCTTGGGCATACTGCGCAGTTCCTCCTCTGAAACCGCATTCCAGCGTATGATCAAAATAAAATATACGCTCATTCCCACCATAATTGCAATTGCAAGCGCAATGATATTGATTTTACAGAGATAGTAAAGCCCCTGATAAGTGCCGAAAGCTGCTGCTCCCATAATAGTAGACGCAACAACCGGTCTTATAAAAGTTTTGTCAACTTCCTGACGGTACTGTAAATGCCTGTGAATTGCTATCTGATTTAAAACACACAAAATAAAAGAATATAATACTGTGGAAAAAACATAATAAAACAAACTATATTTTTCATTCAAAAACAGCATCATCAAAATCATAACCGCCGCATGGATTATTACTGACGCCGTAGCATTTATAATAGGCGCATTCATCCTTCCAACAGACTGTAAAATTGCCTGTGTTAAAGTGGAAAGTGCATAAAAAATAATGCTCACCGCCATGCTAGAAAGCAGCATGGAAGAAATCTCAAGGGATGCCGGCTGGGGAAAAATAACCAACATAACAGGTTTTGCCAATACCCCAATTCCTACTGCACATGGAATAGAAATTAACATGGTAACCTTTACCGACTTTGCAACCTTATTTTTAACCCCATCCAAATATCCTTGTGCAAAATCACTGGAAATTCCTGGTATCAAAGCTGTCGCCATTGCAGATGCCATTGCAATGGGAATGTTGGAAATCTTCGTCCCCTTTGAAATTGCACTTAAATCGGTGGAAACCGCTGCTTCTCCTATTTTTCTGACGCCCATCATAATTTGTTGATAAATAGTATTGTCCAAAAAATTTGTAATATTATATATACCCGTACTTATAATAAAAGGCGTAACCACCATCAGAATCATTTTAAAAATATCGCCATATGATTCATCTATATGTCCCGTATCCCGTTCAATTCTTCGGCGGATAGTCTTTCTGTTTAATGCATATACCCCCACCATAAATAAAAGTCCGGCCAAGACTCCGGCACCTGTCCCAATGGTTCCTCCTGCAGCTCCAAAAGAAGCCTGTGTGGTGGTATTTTGATCTGCTGCCATATTTACCATTACATAGGCCATGCCTATACTCACACCTGCATTTACAAGCTGCTCTAAAATCTGAGACACGGAAGTCTGAACCATAGTTTTATGGGCTTGAAAATACCCACGCAAAACCCCCAGTATCCCGCTAAAAAAAATAGTAGGCGCAAGCACTTTTAAAGGCAGTACCGCGCTGTCCATCTTTACCAGAAGTCCGGCTCCAAAAAACACAAATAAGCTGGCAATACCACCGACTACCAGCACATAAATAAATGCACAGCAGAAAATCCTGTGTGCATTTCGATATTCTTTTGTTGCCAGCCTCTGTGCAATCACCTTGGAAACTGCCGACGGAATGCTGTAGGAAGATATTAGCAAAATAATGCTGTACGCGTAATATGCACTATTGTAATATCCGTTTCCTTCATCTCCAATGATGGCAACCAACGGGCGATTGTACAAAAGACCAATAATGCGGACGATGATTCCGGCAAAAGCCAGAATCCCCGCCTGCAATATAAAACTGTCTTTCTTTTTGCTGTTAGACATTGCTGCTGCTCTCCAAAACGTAACCGTTCAGTCTTCTCCATACACAAAAGCGTCTGCTGCTATCCAATCAGCCAATCATACATTTCCTGATACTTAGCTGCTGAAACATTCCATGAAAAATCAGCCGCCATAGCTCTGTCTACAATCTTGTTCCACTCACGCTTCCTGTCGTAGTAAATCTTTTCTGCATAGCGGATCGTACTCAGCATTTCGTGTGCATTATAATTCACAAAGGAAAATCCTGTTCCTGTTCCTTCAAATTCATTATATGGCTGTACTGTGTCTTTCAGTCCTCCTGTTTCCCTTACGATCGGTACTGTTCCGTAGCGCAGGCTCATAAGCTGGCTTAATCCGCAGGGTTCAAACAAAGAAGGCATAAGGAACGCATCACATGCCGCATAAATTTTATGAGATAATGCTTCTGAATAGTATATGTTTGCAGAAACCTTATTATTATATTTCCAGTCAAAATGCCGGAACATATTCTCGTATCTTTCTTCTCCCGTACCAAGTACAACAATCTGCACACTGTCCTGGCACAGTTCATCCATCACATAGGCAATCAGGTCAAATCCCTTTTGGTCTGTCAGTCTGGACACAATACCAATCATAAACCGTTTGTCGTCCTGTTCCAAACCAAGTTCTTCCTGAAGTGCACGTTTATTTTTGATCTTTTCTTTACGGAAATTAACTGCATTATACTTATAATCTATGTATTTATCTGTTTCGGGATTGAACTCTTCATAGTCAATTCCGTTTACAATTCCCCGAAGAGAATTGCTTCTGGCGCGCATCAAACCGTCTAACTGCTCTCCATAAAACTCTGTCTTAATTTCTTCTGCATAAGTGCTGCTCACAGTGGTAACCGCATCTGCATAAACAAGTCCGCCCTTTAAAAGATTTGCATCTTTAAAAAGCTCCAGTTTATCAGGTGTAAAATAATAAGGAGGAAGTCCTGTAATATCCTGTACCTCCTTGACACTCCATTTCCCCTGGAATTTCAGGTTATGAATTGTCATAACAGATTTAATGCCGCGGTAAAATTCATTTCCCTGGAAACGTTCCTTTAAATATACCGGAATTAAACCTGTCTGCCAGTCATGGCAGTGAATCAAATCCGGTCTGAAATCAATTACCGGCAAAATAGATAATGCTGCTTTTGAAAAGAATGCATACTTTTCAATTTCAAAAAGTGCATTATCACTATATGGCTTAAAGCCATTGAAAAACATTTCATTGTCTATGAAATAGTACTTTACATCATCCACTTCCGCATACATGATGCCTACATATTCATTTTTCCAGTGAAAATCCATATAAAAATGAGTCACATAGCTCATTTTATCTTTCATTTCCTGTGTCATGCAGGTATATTTGGGAAGAATTACCCTCACATCAAAATACCGCTTGTCGATGCATTTCGGAAGCGATCCGACTACATCAGCCAATCCGCCTGTTTTAATAAATGGAACACCCTCAGAAGCGACAAAAAGTATCTTTTTCATCACAAACCCTCCAACAATTATTGTTACTAAGTATTATACAACATACTCACGTCCAATAAAAGTAAAATTTAGGTTTTTTACAGTTCATCGGTGAGTGCAGGCAGCTGAACCATATTTAGCGGTGCTGAAGTCTTATTTTATCTGCAATCAATGCAATAAATTCCGAATTAGTGGGTTTTCCCTTTCCCATATTTATGGTATAACCGAACATGGCATCCAAGGTTTCCATTCTTCCTCTGTTCCATGCCACCTCAATTGCATGCCGGATGGCTCTTTCAACGCGGCTTGCGGTTGTCTGATTTTTTCTTGCAATGGTGGGATACAATACTTTCGTGATTGATCCAAGCATATCAGGATCTTCCACACACATCATAATCGCTTCCCTCAGATACTGATAACCTTTAATATGCGCCGGAACACCAATCTCATGAATCATGTCCGTTACATCTCTTTCCAGATTGTATCCTGACTTCTTGTCCGATACTTCCATACTCTCTTTAGGCAAAACGGTTTTACTGCCGGAAGGAACCGTGATCATTATTTGAAATTCACGATCCATGTGTATCAATTCTCCCAATATTTTATATACCTTTTCTGTATCATTAGCCATCGACAAATTTAACTGCTCCATCATTTTCCCTCCATATCTCGCAAATATTGCTATGAATTTATTATAAAAAACATTATATGGCAATTCAACTGTCATTCATCGCGCAATTTTTGCCTGGTTGTTGGGAATTCTGTCATATCAATTATAGCAGTTCCATTTTCACTGTCATTTCACTTTTACACCCATGAGGTTTTAGCTTTTCTTCAATCTTTTCTACATGGATGTCTGCCATGCTTCCACAAATAAGCGGAATCATTGGCGAAAGATGTCCCACATCCGCATCCATGATTACAGGCACTTTATGTCTTAATGCATAGGGAAGGACTGCCTGATAATGGTCAAGCCCCATCATTTCCTGTCCATGACAAACCGGCCTGCCAAATAAAAAGCCCTTCACATATCGGAACCATCCGGCCTGTTCCATCTGCCACATAGCCCTTCGTATTCCAAATACATTCAAATCGCAGGCCTCCAAAAACCAAATGAATCCGTCTTCCTTATACTTTTCCGTAAAGTCCTTTACCCTGTCAAATTTAGTGCCAAGAAGGTTTACCAGACAGTCCATACAGCCTCCAATAAGGCGCCCGTTCATACTGATCCTGTCTGTCTCCACCATCTGCCCTTTTTCCGCCTGCTGTTCAGGGCAAAAAATTCTAAGCTGTAGCTCTTCCGTACAATGATAAGGAGCAAGGGGATGCTCTTCATCTTTGATTCCGTCCCGCTCCCACTTTCCATAGCTTTTAAACATTCTTTTTTCACCTGTAAGCAGCGACATGGCATCAGAAATGGCAGGATGCCAGGGCTCCATTCCAAAGCTTCCCGCACAGGGGCCGTAAATGGATGCGGTGTCGCAAAAAGTGGTAAGTAAAAAGGTCATATTGGTGTTATCAGAATATCCCATATACCATTTAGGATCTGCCTTTTTAATTGCTTCAAAATCCACATATTCTAATGTTTCACACATCAATTCCCCGCCCCCGCAGGAAATCAGCACGTCATTTTCTTTTCTCAGATAGTATTTTGTAAGCTCCTCTCCACACTTTTCCGGCGTATTGCTGATGCCGATTCCTTTATCCGCATAACAGTTGGGGCCCAAATCAAATTGATAACCTGATGTTTCCCATTTACAGAGCGCATTTTGAAACGCCTCCTTGTAAGGCGATGTGGCGCATCCGCAGGAAGGGGCAACAAAGCCAATGGTTCCTTTTTCTTTCAAAAACTCAGGGTATTTCATTCTTCTTCTCCTTTTTACATAAAACAGCAGTGCATTCACATTTATTCTAATTTAAACTGCAAATTGCACTGCTGCCTGTTATCTCATCTTATTTTCGTTAAAGCTTAAATCTTAATCAACTCATACTCCCTGCTTCCAATTCCAATTTTTTCCGCATGTTCCAGAGAGCTTTTCCAATTTGTGGAAGGCGCTGAGTCCGTAAAATGGTCATGGTGGACATGAGGCATTCGGTCTAACTGGCTGCCTGCAATTACCGGCTGCCTGTTTACTGCATCGGCACAGGCCATATCCAGTGCCACAGGATCAAATGAAGCAAACATTCCAACATCCGGCACAATGGGAATATCATTTTCCGCATGGCAGTCGCAGTTAGGAGAAACGTCTATTACAAGGCTGATATGAAAATGCGGCCTGCCCTGCAAGACTGCTTTGCTGTATTCTGCAATTTTACAATTTAAGATGTCATTGCTTTCATCAGTGGCAGGACATACCGCATCCATTGGACACACACCAATGCATCTTCCACAGCCTACACATTTATCATGATCAATAGATGCTTTTCCCTCAGAAATACCTGGTGCATCATGGGCACATATTTTTATGCATCTTCCGCAGCCTACACATGCATCTTCGTTTATGTAAGGTTTTCCGGCACTGTGCATCTCCATCTTTCCGGCCCTGGAGCCACAGCCCATACCAATATTTTTAAGGGCTCCGCCAAAACCTGTTGCCTCATGGCCTTTAAAATGATTCAGGGAAATAACAATATCCGCATCCATAACGGCGCGTCCGATCTTTGCTTCTTTAACATATTCACCACCTTCTACAGGCACCAGTTCTTCATCTGTTCCTTTAAGTCCGTCTGCAATAATCACATGGCAGCCCGTTGAAAAAGGAGAATACCCATTGGTATATGCTGCATCCAAATGATCCAGCGCATTTTTTCTTCCACCAACATAAAGGGTGTTACAATCAGTTAAGAAAACTTTTCCTCCCAGTTCCTGCACCACTTTAACTACCACTGCCGCATAGTTAGGACGAAGATACGCAAGGTTTCCCGGCTCTCCAAAATGTATTTTAACAGCAGTATATTTGTTCTTAAAATCAATATTTCCCATGCCGGCAGTTTTAATCAGCCTCTCCAGTTTCTGCGGAAGGTTTTCCGTAAAAGAAGCCCGTAGATCTGTATAATATACTTTTGATTTTTCCATAGTCCTCTCCTTATTTTTGATATACTCTTTTCCATAAGTATAATACAGGTGAAATTTTTATTCCAGAAGAATTTCAATTGATTCCTATCCTTGTGAATTCTGGCTTCCCTCTGAATAATAGCTCCCCCGGCACCGTCTCATCCAATTACCTTTTAGATAATAGACCGCAAATAAAACAGATGTCACCGTCCAGGTAAGCGGATAGCTGAAAGCAACCGTAGAAATCTCCGGGCGCAGTGGAACCACCACCAGTATCCACACCACCCGCAGCAGGCAGACGCCCACTCCTGTCATAAGCATGGGAGGCAGTGCATCTCCACAGCCTCTTGTGGTGCCGCCTAAAATCTCAATGCAGATATAGGTTATGTAACTGGGCGAAATCACCCGCATCATCTTTAATCCTATCTCCACTACACTTGGATCATCCGTAAACATATGGAAGAAGAATCTGCCTCCGGTAAGCACAATCACACTTAAAAGCAGGCTGGTAAATGCCGCCATCCCCAGGCAGATCCGCACACTTTTTTTAATACGGTCATATTTTCCCGCTCCGAAATTTTGTCCTGCAAAGGTTGTGATTGCAACACCATATGCTGCCACAATCATCCAGAAAATACCATCCACCTTACCATAGGCTGTCCATGCTGCTATTGTATCTGTTCCAAAAGAATTAATGCTGGACTGAATAATCAAATTTGATAAAGAATACATAGTGGACTGAATTCCTGCCGGCAGTCCAATACGTATGATATTATGCAAAAGCATGGGCGAAAAACGAATCTCCTTCAGGTACAGTCTGTAAGAATCCTGTGATCTTAATAAAACAATTATTACCATAAGCGCACTGATTACCTGGGACAACACGGTAGCTACCGCTACACCCACTACTCCCATTTTCAATACCGGTACAAAAAGAATATCCAGTATAATGTTGGCAATACAGGATAAAATTAAAAAATAAAGAGGATGTTTGGAATCTCCCACAGCTCTTAAAATTCCTGCTCCCATATTATAAATCAGGGAGGGGATAACCCCAAGAAAGTAAATCCTCATATAAATGACAGAAGGAATAAGAACATCATCCGGCGTATGCATTGCCCGCAGGGCTACTCCTGAAAAAAGAAGCCCCAACAGCATAATAACCACACCGCCTGCAATAGAAAGAGCAATAGCTGTATGGACCGTCTTTTTCACATCCTCCTGCTTTTTTGCGCCATAATACTGGGAAATAATTACAGCTGCACCGGAGGAAAGTCCGGTAAAGAAGCCAATCAGCAAATTAATCAGCGTAGCTGCCGGTCCGCCCACTGCCGCAAGCGCTTCCTTTCCCACAAACTTTCCCACGATCACTGCATCCGTGGTATTATAAAGCTGTTGAAAAAAGGTTCCAAATAAAATCGGAAAAAAGAAAAGAAGAAGCTGTTTCCAGATTACGCCTTCTGTTATTTGATTAGAAATCTGATGACTGCCCGTTTTCATACTGTTCCCCCTTGGTGAGAATTTTCAATATCCTTTCCGACAATCATTATATTCTTTTATTGAAGCGCCTTCAAGTAAAACTCTCCTCCGGCACGAAAATCCATTTCTTAATCAGGCAGAACATTCCTCCTAAGACTGGTATAAGCCAGCAGTATATAAACGCCATAAATAAGGAAAAACAAGCCCATTGAAATTCCTGCAATCACTGCCGGACTGCTCCATCCTACCATAATCCCCGGCTCAACCAAACCGGCTAAATTAACAATAAAAGAAAAACTAATCAATATAGGTGGTATTACCGGCATAGCATAATAAATGGCAAATTGCTTTCCAAGCGTCTTACTTATTTCCCTTCGTTCCATCCCCAGTTTACAAAGCAGCTCAAACTGCCCTTTATAATGTTCTGTTTCACTAAGCTGTTGAATCGCAAGAATAACAGATGCTGTCATGATAAGCACCAGCGCCAGATAAAACAATGGAAATACCATCATCGCTGTCATAACCGCCACATCCGCTTCTTCCTTTGCCTTACTATAAAAATTGGTATTGTCATATCCATCATATTCCCACTCTTTATAAAGCAGCTGTTCCAAATCATCATATTGTTCTTCACTTACCTGCTCTTTTGTCAGAACAGTATACATTATATGGCTGACAGGACGGCTTTTTGCCGCTTTGTCAGAAACTACTATGATAAAACCAAATCCGTTTCCGCTGTTTCCATACAAATGTTGGGCAAAAATCTCCGTATTAATTTCTTTTAGTGTAAAAGTCTCTCCTCCAAGACAAATCCTCTGATTCCAATTCTTTAATTCTTCTTCCACATAGGGCTGGCAGTGAATTAAATATTGCCCCTCATTCAGCGTTACCGGCGGATATCCTAACATGTCCCGAAGTAAATCATAGTCACTCTTTGCCATAACAGGATCATATTCATAATTACGGTAGTATCCTGTATTCGACGAAACATAATCAGTCATATCATCATTCTCTGATAAGTAAATATTATACTGCCAGTAATCCTTTATAAAAATATTTTCCATTATATAATTTTGGCAGGCTCTAAATGCTTCTTCATTCTTATCGCTGGCGCTTAAAATCAGATCAAAGCAGCTATTAGGCTTTGTCCTGTTTTCCATAATGGAACGGAAAATCATTCCGGTTCCCTCCGAAATAATGCAGGCTGTAAAAAGAAGGGCAATTGTCGCCATAATAATCCCCATTGAGGCCAGTTTACTGGTAAGCGTCCGAAACACAAGTAAGTTTTGATTTTGGTATTTACATGCAGGCCGCTTGTCAAAAAATGCCGGAACCCCGGAAGCAAAACTTAAGAAAAATCCATAGAGAAAGGCAATAATGCATCCGGCGCCAATCACTCCAGGCAGCGTTCCTCCCGTCATAAGTAAAGAAGTTCCCAAAATACCAATTATAATAGAAACAGTAAAAATTTTACGTCGTCTGCTGCTCGTCCCGATCACTGCATCTTCGTTTTGTTTATCAAAATAAATAAGGTCATGGATTTTCATCCGGCGGATACGTCTCCGGCTTTTCATCTGGGCAAACAGATAAATAAATACGAAATAAACTAAAGTCAGTCCTACCGCTTTTACAGAGAAGAAAAATGAGAAAAAATAAGGTATTCCAAACAACGCAAATATAATGGCCTGAAGGATCTGAAACAAAAAATTTCCCAAAAGAATTCCTATTACCAGCGCACAACCTCCCACTACCATATTTTCAAGAAAAAATAATCTGGCCACCTGTTTATTTTCCAATCCAATTAAAACATAAAGCCCAAACTCCCGGCTGCGTCTGATAAGCATAAAATTTGTAGTATAAGAAACCAGCCAGCTAATGATGCAAACCACCACAATACTTGCTAAAATGATCATAATCGGCATCTGCACCATTTTTTTTGACAGGTTTTGCACTTCCGTAGAAAAAATCAGTCCATTAAAGGCATAAATTAAAGCTGCCACCATGATAATCGTGAAAAAGTAAACCAGATAGTCTCCTGCCTGACGTTTTGCATTACGAAGGGATAATTTAGATAACGTCACTTATATCACCTCCCAGCAAAGCCAGCACATCCAAAATCTCATGATAAAATACTGCTCTGGTTCTCTCCCCCCGCAGCAGTTCATTGAAAATGCGTCCATCCTTTAAAAACAATACCCGTCCGGCATAACTGGCACTGTATGCATCATGGGTTACCATAAGGATTGTTGCACCCATCTCTTTGTTCATCTGTGTCATTATTTCCAAAAGATTTTTAGATGATTTAGAATCAAGGGCGCCCGTAGGTTCATCCGCCAAAAGCAATGACTGCCCGGCCGCCATTGCCCGGCCACAGGCGGCACGCTGCTTTTGTCCACCGGAAACCTGATAGGGAAATTTGTTTAAAACATCACTGATCCCCAGTTTTTGTGCTACTTCATCCACCTTCTTTTTAACACTTTGGGGATTGCTGTGATTAATGGACAGGGCAAGCCCAATATTTTCTTCAATTGTCAGCGTATCCAGTAAATTAAAATCCTGAAATACAAAGCCTAACTTTTCCCTGCGGAATCTGGCCAGTTCTTCTGCCGGAAGTTCCGCAATATTTTTACCATCCAGCAAAATGTCCCCTGCACTGACCGTATCAATCGTGGAAATGCAGTTAAGCAAAGTTGTTTTTCCACTGCCGGATGCTCCCATAATAGCAATAAATTCTCCATCCGCCACATCAAAGCTGACACGGTCTAAAGCCTTGGTAACATGATTCTTACTTCCATAATATTTTTCAATATTTTTTACCTGCAGCATATCATAGCCTCCTTTTCATAGCCCTATTTTATTCCAGAAGCAAGAATGCTTGTATCGAATTGCTATTGCCTTTTCTTACAATATTGTAAGATTATCTTTTGCAGGAAAAGTAAGAATTACCCTGGTCCCTTTTTTTACTTCTGATGTGATCTGCAAATCTATTTCCAGGCACTCTGCAAGTTTCTGGCTAAGATAAAGCCCCATTCCTGTTGCACCTCCCCTGGTACGTCCGTTGCTTCCCGTAAATCCTTTTTCAAAAACCCGGGGCAGCTCATGGGGATAAATCCCAATCCCATTATCACATATACTCAATTGTACCCGCTTTCCGAGACATCTTCCGGATAAAATAACAGCAGGATCACTGTTTCTATAACGCGCCGCATTTTGCAGGAGCTGTCCCAAAATAAAGACAGCCCATTTTCCATCAGTGTAAACAAGCTGTTCTAAATTTTCGGTTTCCACCCGGACATCATTTTGCATAAGCAGACTACGATGATTTTCAATTGCCTGTACTACAATTGACGCAAGGCTGGTTTGGCGGACCATAAAATCCTTCTCCGGACTCTCTGCCCGCGCATAAAACAAAGCCCTCTCCACATGTGCTTCAATTTGGCCAAGCTCCATTAAAAGCTTCCTTTTGATTTCTCCATCAGTGCTGCGGCAAATCAAGCCTGCTGCAGTAATAGGCGCTTTTACTTCATGAACCCAGCTTTCCACATACTCTCTGTATTCCCGCTGTGCTGCCTGGGTTTCAGATACCGCAGTGATCATTGCCCGGCCTGCTCTTTTGGTCAGGTCCAAAATTCTGCGTTCATAATTATTCTGGGCTTTGGGAATGCATTCCGAAAATAAATATTTCTTGTCCAACCCATCCATAATACTTTCCAGTTCTTTTAAACGGGAGCGGCGGCGTAAAAAATTTGCTGCCTGCATACAAAGCTGCACCAATAACCAGCTAATTCCTAAAAGAATAACGATTCCTGCCTGTGTACCGGTAAGCAGCAAAAATAATGCTGCTGATACTGCAAAAATCGTCTGAAAAACAAAATACTCCAGATAATCTGATACAAATTCCATCACTGTCATAGCTGATACCCCATTCCCCTGCGCGTTTTAATCAAATCCTCCATCCCCAGTTCCGCAAGCTTTACCCGAAGGCGGGTTACATTAACGCTAAGCGTATTGTCGTCAATATAAATCCGATTGTCCCATAAGCTTTCCATTAAATCAGCCCGTGAAATGATTTTTCCTGCGCCTTGCATAAGACAAGCTAAAATCTGCAGTTCGTTGCGTGTCAGTACCGCCTTCTTGTTTTCTGTTGATACAATTCCCTTTGTCAAATCAAGACGCAATCCGGCTGCCTCTATTATTTCAGGTTCATTTGTCCCTGCCTTTCTTCGAAGAACAGCCTTAATTCTGGCCAGCAGCACAGGAATATTGTATGGTTTTGTAATATAATCGTCTCCCCCCATACTAAGCGCCCTCACTTCATCCATACTGCTATCCCGGCTGGTAACAAAGATCACCGGCACATTTACGGAACTTTTAATACTGACACACAAAGAAAATCCATCCTTATCAGGCAATCCAATATCCAGTAAAATCAAATCTGGATGTTCTCTTTGTACCTGCCCGGAAATATCCGTAAAATCCTTGACTATGAAAGGATGATATCCTTCATTTTTCAGCAAAAACGCCAGTTCTTCACCAATAGCAGTATCATCCTCTATTATCATTATTTTTTGCATCCTCTTATAACCCCTTTAAAATCATTCCTGTCATACATTAATTTTTCTGTCTTTATAATAGTATTCCCGATCACGATCACCAATCTCACGCATTACCCGGCAGGGATTTCCAACTGCAACAACATTTGCAGGAATATCCCTGGTTACTACACTCCCCGCACCTATTACAGTATTGTCTCCGATCGTAACTCCTGGCATGATTACAGCACCGGCCCCAATCCAGCAGTTCCTGCCAATATGCACAGGCATATTGTATTGATACACCTGCTCACGAAGCTCAGGCAGGATGGGATGCCCGGCAGTTGCAATCGTCACATTTGGCCCAAGCATGGTATAATCTCCAATATAAATATGCGTATCATCTACACATGTTAAATGATAATTTGCATAAACCATATTTCCAAAATGACAATGATGACCTCCGAAGTTTGCATAAAAAGGCGCCTCAATATATACCCCTTCCCCGCAGTCTCCAAGCATATCCTTTAACATTTCCATTCTTTTTTCCGCCTCTGAAGGTTTGGTCAGATTGTAGTCACACAGCTTATCCTGATAAACTACCTGCTCCTTCATAATCTCTTCGTCCCCCGGCAGATAAAGCTCTCCTGTATGCATCTTTTCTTTCATATCACCCATTCCCGTATCCTTTCACCTTTCAAATTATTTAAGGGAAAGCCTGTCTGGGACAAACTTTCCCTTGTTAATATAAGCATTTGTTTTATATCAAATCCGCTTTTTTACAACCAGAAGAAAACGATGAATTTTCCCTTCTATTACACCTTTCCGCTCCAATATTTCCTGGGCATGATAAAGATTATCCAGACAATCTTTTACATGGAAATTAGGAAATTCCCACTCGATTATCCTTGCAAACCAGACAAGAGCGCCAACATCCCAAAACTTAATGGGACGAAAAACTTCATCTGCTTCTATCACAGAAAACCCTATTGTCTCAAAGTCAGCCCGGATAATCTTCAAATATTGGTTAGGAAAGGGAATATCCGGCACATCATTCAGCAATAATTCCACAAGCTTTCTGTCATTTTCCGCCCCCACCTGCTCCGTGATGAAAATACCGTCTTTTTTTAACATCCGCCATATTTCTTTCGGGTTAAAATTACCATGCCGGTTTATAATGATGTCAAAACTTTGATCCATAAAGGGAAATTTATAATTGCCATCCGCTTTCTGAAAATCAATTCCTAAAGGAAGCAGCTTTCTTTTGCATAATTCCACATTAGGCTGATAAAATTCCGTTGCCGCTGTGTTGTAATAAGGATGATTAAGAGATAATAAAAATTCCCCTCCGCCGGTATCAATATCAAGCAGCTTCATCTCCAGACTTAAATATTGCCTGACTATCTTTTCGTAATTCCAGGGAAGGTCATGTTCTTCGTCATATTTACCATTTATATGAGAAAAATCCCACCCGTGAATATGTGCAATTTCTTCTTCGTGTAACCATAACTTCAATAATTCTTCTTTATCCATAATTTAACTACTCCTTTTCGTGTTTGATATTTTCTACGATCCGGTGCAGTTACCTGATAACATAATTATTTGATTAACCTCGGCGCAACCTGTTATCAGATTTTAAAACTGCACCGAGTATTTACCTCGCACCAACTTCATTTGTCTTTCACCTCCCTGCTTAAAACAACTCATCCAGTAAAATATAATATCGTATTTTTTCCCAATTTGGTGCTATACCTAATTCCTGAAACAAAAGTGATTCATCATAATCTGTGTAAGCATATGCCTCATTCCCACCGTATTTTCCACTATAATTATGTAAAATGCTCCGACAGCATAGGGCTATATCGCACCATTTGTCTGCAATGCCGGCTTTTCCTAAATCTATATAGCCGGTCACTTTATCGTGAATGCCAAATATATTGGGAAGGCAGAAATCTCCGTGGGACATAACCAATTCCTCTTCCGGCCTGTTTTCATACAGCCATTCAAGCAATTGGGATGGATCCCTAAAACCATTTTCACCAAAGGTATCAGGCTCTACATGGTCTAAATCAACATAGCCATTTTTTATATTATATTCCGCCTGTAAAAGCTTGTTTGAAAGTCTCTGATCAGACGGGCAGTCTGATATATTTATGCTCCATAATCTTTTCAATGCATCTGCAAGCAGTTTGCACAAAGAAAATGGATTCTCCATATATTCATGTGAACATGCCATCTTTCCCTCACATTTACTCATTAAAAGATATGACTTTTTATCTGCAATCTCGTAAGCATATATGCGCGGCATAGGAACTTTCCCCTGCAGATACTGAAGCATACGGTATTCGTTTGCTGCTTCTTCATTATTTTCCTGCACTTTTAAGACTTTATTGCCAAAAATAAAAACATTCGCCTCAGACATGCCTGTATCATCTGTTTTAAAGGCTTCCCCCGCAATCAACTTACGTATCGTTTCGGGTAAAAACATATCTGAACCTCCTGCTAAATTTTTCTTTAGTATAAAGCTTTACTTAAGCTTCCGTCAAGTTGATTTCAGATTGGATTGTCCGGCACATTTGATAATCCCTCGGAAAATGTTGTCATATCCGCTTGAACTTTCCCCAATAACGGACAGTCGGCTCTGTAAAATCTTCTGCACATTGTTCCAGCGTTTATACCACTGTAACCGTCATGAACTGGCAGTTCAGAAAACCGTTGCGCTTTGCGTAATCTTTCTGCATGGTTTTCTGCGTGCTGATACTCATGCTCTCGTTGTTTGTGTCGTCGTCTTTGGAATACCTGCAATATAAAGCAGTGATTTTATCGTTATTCAGTTTTTCCCTTTACATAAAAATAGAGCGCATAGACTGTGATGATATACGCTCTGACGCTGTGTTGCTTATTCAGTTGTGGTTGTGGTAATGATTGTTTAGACAAGCTTAAAGATATCTTAATATTAATCCAAATTCTTGATAATATTCAATGCAACCTTGGGGATAGAATTAGAATCATTTTTATCTTCTCCAATAATTGCAAATTGGTATTCGTTATATTCCCAAGTTGCAAGTACCATTTTTTCATCATTACCTTTATTCTGTACTTTTACCACAATATTCTGACTACTGATAGTTTTACCTTCCCAAGACTCATTTAGTGTTTCATCATACTCATTTTGTGGCAGATTCAGATTATTATTTTTTGATACCAATAACGTACAATCTGTATCTGCTATAAAATCATGGTATGCTATTTTTAAATTGTTTTCGTCCACTAAACAATATTCCTCGTCTGCAATCCAACTTGAATTTTCAGGTAATAGAATCAAAATACCAAAGCTATCTGCTAATTCTTCGGCACTGATTATATTTGAATCTTCTGTCTGGTTTTCACCTTCAGCATTAAGAACATTATCTATCAAAGAGCTTTCTTCTGTACTGGAAATACTGTTTTGGATTGATAAGGCATCATTTGAATCATAATCCATATCTTTTAACAGCTTTTCCGTTGTAGCATAATTCAAGACAAGTGCTCCTGTAAATAGCTTTATAAATGCAGGAAAAACAATGCTTCATTGTTTTCACAGATTTTGGACTATTACAGCACCACCAACAAATATATCCGTAGCAAGACACACTCCAATGCGCATCAGAGCGTATTTACCAAAGAAAGCGATAAATACCAGTGGAAAGGGTAAAGGAGGATTAAATAATCTAATGGAATTGTGTGTGCGGTCGTGATAAAATATCAGCATTGAACAATTCAACAAACCAATAATCGCATATATATTTAGGGAGGTATTTTGATAGATGAAACAAAGAACAAAAAAGGTAATAATTTTAGTTTCAGTAATCCTTGTTCTGATTGTATTAACTGCTGTAACCTTGTATGTGAACCTCAAAAATTTTACTGTCAAAAAAGTTTTAATGACTGACGGACAAGAGATATATCTTATGGGAACATTTCATAACGAGCATTTCAAGCAATATGCAAATTATTCGATTGAAGAAATGATAAATGCCATAAACAATATAGCGCCTGATGTGGTGTTTATTGAGGCTAGGGAAAATAGCTTTGTAGAATATGGCGTTGTGGATGGACCAATAGATATGTGTATAGCATACTGCTATTGCATGGACAATAATATTCCTGTCGAAATGATTGATTATTGGAAAATTGACAACGATTTTAAGGTGAACACAACTACAAATGAGCGAGATGATTGCATACATGAGAATATTATGGAAAAACTGAATCTTTATGAGAATCAAAGGATTTTAGTAATATGTGGCTTTGGGCATTTGGGCGCACAAACGAACCGATTGATTGAAAGTGGTGGTCAAAGCGAATATATTTCTCATATGTCATCTCTTTTCGATAAAGAAACTTTAGATTTCACATATCCAAGCCAAATATGTGATATATGGGAACAGCGTGTTCTCTTTTACGGACATACAGTGCCTAAATTGGTTCAGGCGGATGATACTTTGAACGAGGATACAAAAGCATCTTGGGTGGAGGATGAAAATAATACTTTCTACAACCGTCAAATGAAATATTGCAAATTATTTCAAAACAATAAACTATATATGGACTAATCTGCAACATTTTTGTCAAGAAAAAGCAGCATTAAGACAGAAAAATATAAAACTGAATATTATTTACCTTTAGGTAGTAATTATCTTAACAGAAAATTAGCCACAATAAAAAGAATCTTGCAAGGGAGATGTTTTAATCATTGCTGAATGTGACACCGAAATGTCAGAGCCTATTCAAAGCACTTTGAATGTAGAAAGTGGAAACAATAGAATTAAGATAGTTGCGGGCGAGAATACAAAATTTGATATCGAAATTTCTATTCAGGAGGGAGAATTCAAGGAGTTAGGTTAAAGATGAGTGTGTGAAGAAAAGGACCTGTTGACAAGCATACTTTCTTAAGTCTACTTTGCGTATTTTCTTCTGGAATCAATATCCAGAATTGCTATCTGAATTTGTCTATTCTGTCTGGTTAAGTTAATTCGAGCATTAGCAATCAATCCGGATTTAATCTTCTATCCCAACAACCCCTGCAAGGATACCAAGGTAGAAGACCTCATCCGGATGCTATACAACTGCGATGAATGGTCATACTTAGTTGTTTCACATTGATTAACGTTTCCTGTTTGTACTTTGGGCAAAAGAGTGGAAAATTTTCAAGTACCGTATCTTCCCGCACTTTTAATCGTGTTTTGTTACCGCAGACAGGGCATAGGAGCCATTTTTCTGTGTTCATGACATATATCTTCGCTGTATATCGGCTTAATATCTATATGAACCGCCGTTAGGCTACTATATTTTGTTTAGTGGTATAGCTGCCCCCACCATAACAACGGTTTTTTACTTCCATTGAGAGGTCATTTTGTTTGGAAATTATTCAAGCATTTCGGAAGTCTGAAACATAAAATAATTTTCCACAACAGACATTTTGACTGTTTCCGTACTACACGTTTCTACGATCGCTTTTAGCTGTTCAAGCATATCATCAGAGGACATATTTGCAAGCACCTTTATATCCGTTGAATTCCAAAAATTTTGGACTTCATTAATTACTTTTGCAAGTGCCAAATCTCTTTCCCCAACCGTTAGTTTGTTGGCATCAAATTGATAAGAAAATCCATACATAAGCTGTGTCCATACCGGCGGGTTAAGCTCCATATTCTCTCTTAATGGCTCAAAACTAAGGTCTGAGTCAATAGGTGGTTTTCCATAATCGCTACGCATTTGCACAGAATTTTCGTTATTAGAAGCCTTTACAGTCAAAGATAAAAAACTGCGTTCTTCTGCATCTAAGTATTCCGGAAATTGGTGGACTGCTATATCATTTTCAATGACTGTTGTATAAGTATAAGCTCCATCCATGTTTTGAGTAGACCACTCGACCAAGTTATTATTAAACTCGACCACAGTTAAATTTTCATAATCTGCTGTTTTCAGAGTCAACAAGGATTGATAATCTTCCTTTGTATCTAAAGGGGTATTTGATTTTTCTTCATTTGTCACCTCTGCATTTGATGAAGGACCTGAGTGCCGCAGATGAAATGGTCCGTGTTGAATTTAATCACTGAAGGGGCGATCATATCCAGAAACTCCTGCACGCGAACATCTCCCGGATGTCCGGGCTGGTCTGTATTTGTATTCCTCAACTTTCTTCCTCCTGTCCTGAATTTTTTGCATAAAAAGACGCCAGACGCTTTTCACATCTGACGTTTCACATTATTATGATCCTGTTTTTACAACTGCTGGTTCATCACCTGGGCCTGTTCAATCATGGCAAGATACCGGTCAAGCTGCACCTCCTCCAGTTCTGCGAGCATCTCTGCAAATGGTGAGATATCCCCCTCCACCGCATAGGCTTCCAACGCATTAAAGTAGTCCAGACGGTTCCCCTTTGCGATGGATATGGGCGCGAAGTCGTTTGCCATCAGCTGGTAATTCATGATCAGCCTTGATGTCCTCCCATTTCCATCCGGGTAGGGATGGATCTTTACAAATTCCGCATGAGTCCATGCCGCCAGCTCGATCAGGTTCAGCTGCTGTCCCTTCCAGGACAGATCCGCATAGAAATTTTTTATCTGCCGGTACATCTCATTGGGGGACGGTGGTGTGTGCTGTGCGCCGGAAATATACACATCCACATTTCGGTAAACTCCTCCTACCATGATGTTTTGCATCAGCATGGCATGGATATCCTTGATAATCTTCTCGTCCAGCGCATATCCTTTGCCAATACAGTCTTTCACATAGTGGAACGCCTTCTCATGGTTTAACGGCTCGTAAAGTTCCCGCAGGCGTTTGCCGCCCACGCTGATCCTGTCCTCCAGCACCAGCTTTGTCTCCATCAGCGTCAGGGTGTTCCCCTCTATGGCCGTGGAATGATGGGTATATTCTATCTCGAACGCCCGCTCATAGCTGGCAATGGTCAGCTCCGGTATGAGATGCTTTCTTTCCTGATACGCATCCCGTTTCCGCAATAATTCCTGATAATCCATAGGCTGTCCTCCCTTCTGTCCCTTCTCCCAGAGTATACCACATTTTTGCCAGGGTAGTAACCCACTATTTTCCCTTAATCGTCCGGGATGATCCACCGTTCCCCATCAAAGTCCTCAAACTTCTCACTGGTCACGTTCTGCTCGTAATACACAGCCATGATCCGTTTGATATCCTCGCTCCCCGCCCGGCTGGCGGAGAATCCCTGCTCTTTTAAAGATTTTTCGATGCGGTCCAGGTAGGAGAACACCTCCGTCCCTTTCTCGTTGTGGAGCTGGATGATGATTAAAAATTCCCTGGTCGTAGCCATCTGCACCTGGATACGGTCCAGGAAGTTCTGGTCACGCTCCAGCAGCTTCCGGATCACCGGATTCCTCTCCTCCTCTGCCCGTTTCCTTAAGAAGCTCTTATTCTCTTCAAAATTCTCCCTGCTGTTTAAGCACAGCATCTCGATCTCCGCCACGCCTGAATGCCCGGACTCAATGCATAAGCATATTTTCAATAAATATTCCGTAGCCTTTGGTGGGATCTTGGACTAGGACGTGGGTTACAGCGCCGATTAGTTTGTCATTTTGGATGATGGGACTGCCACTCATTCCCTGTACGATGCCTCCGGTAATTGATAGTAATTCCTGGTCAGTTATCTCAATTACAATGCCTCTGTTTATGTTGTCATGCTCTAAGTTGATGTCTATAACTTCTACTTGATAGGTCCGAATTTCTCCTCCTAATGAACAGATGATTTGAGCCGGCCCTTTTTTAATTTCCTGTTTTAATCCGATAGGCATATAGTCATAGCCGGCTGATGCGATAATTTCCGGAGAACAAATGCCAAAAATACCTTTCATGGTGTTTGCTGTTATCTCTCCCATAATGTTATTGTCATCATATTCGATAAAACCTGTCAGTTCTCCCGGTGAACCGGTGGTTCCACGTGTGATGCCTATGATCTGTGTATGGTATAAAATTCCTTTGGACAAAGTCATAAGAGCACTTGTATCAATATCATTGATTCCATGTCCAAGAGCACCGAAGCATCCCTGCTCATCAATGTAGGTCATAGTTCCAACCCCCTGCGCATTGTCCCGCACCCAGATTCCCATTTTGTACTCTCCATTTTGGTTTAACTCGGGCCTCGCTTTTACGGTAATAACAGCATCTCCTCTCTGAAGCTTAAATACCATTTCCTGCCCCTCACAATGACTGATTTTATCAATTAGTCCACGTTTTGTTGTTATTTCTTCATCATTGATCTCTAAAATATAATCGCCTACCTGAAAAATATATTTTCCCGGATTATACTTCTGCCCGTCTTCTCCTTCAAATTCCCCCACGCCCACCACAAGCACACCTTTCGTCTGTACATATATTCCTATTGGAATGCCTGCCGGTTTCAGCATTACATTTTGGATGACTTCCACATCCACTTCTTTTAGCGGTATCATTCCAAAAAGCTTTAACTGGAGTTTATACTGATCAGTCTGATTTGCTTTTATTGTGACAGATTTTCTTAAATCTATATAAACACTATCACTTATATTTACATCCGAATCTACATTTCCACTTACAGCAACTGCTTCTTTATATAGTTCTCCGGTAGCAGGTATATTGAAATCCAACTGCTGATCCACCCCCGCCTTGATCATAATGGTGGATGGAACACTGAGCCACATATAATAGTACAGAGAAAGTATCGTTCCTACTATCCCAAAAGTCAGCATTAAGTATAAAAATTTTTTGTAGATCCAAATTCTGTCACATTCTGTTTCCTTTATACGTTTCAAGTTTTCACATCCCTTTTCTCTTAGCTGATATTTTTAGGCTGATTAAGCACTAAAAAGGACATACAGTGTGTACGTCCTTTTTAGTATGTGAAAAACTTTCATTTTTACTTTCACAAATTTATTTTTTTTCTTCCAAATGTTACTATAATTATTTTTTTGCCGAAAATTTCATTTATTCAGTGTCATCAGATTTCACTCTGCATGCGGTCTGCCTCATTTCTCTGGCATTATCCAAAACTGCCTGGGTAAGTTCACCACTTCCCAAAAGTCTTGCCAATTCACTTAAGGATTCTTCTTCCCCTAATTCTCTTATCTGGGTTACTGTTCTTTCTTCCTTTACTTCCTTTTCAATCAAATAATGTGCATCCGCCATCGAAGCAATCTGTGGAAGGTGGGTAATACAAATGATCTGATGATTCTTTGACAATTTTCCCAGCTTTTTGGAAACCTTCCAGGCAGTTTTCCCGCTGATTCCAGTGTCGATTTCATCAAAGACCAATGTGTCTGTCTCATCTTTATCTGCAAAAATTGTCTTAAATGCCAGCATAATACGGGAAAGTTCTCCTCCACTGGCAATCTGCCATAATGGCTTTAATTTCTCTCCCGGATTTGTAGAAATCATAAATTCAACTTTATTATATCCATCTGAAGAAAATTCCGTTTCATCTTCGGTAATTTCTATCATAAATGCAACATCAAGAAAATTTAAATCTATCATAGCTCTTTTTAGCTTATCTGCAAGGGGTTCTGCCGCTGCTTTCCTTAAATTGGAAAGCTTCCTGCACAGAGAAAGTATTTTTCTTTTCTTTTCTTTTTCCTGACTAAAAAGCTGCTCCATATAAACTTCAAAGTTATTTAATTTTTCAAGCTCCTGCTGTTTTTCTTCCTGCTGTTTTAAAATTTTTTCAACAGAATCCCCATATTTGCTTTTTAAATGATTTAAAAGGTTTAACCGATCTTCCAAGTACTGGAATTCCTCCTCATCAAATTCCAGGCTGTCTCTATACTCAGCCATAGAACGGTTAAAATCATTTAACAAATCATCAATATCAGTAAGCTGTGCAATCAACGGCAGACTTTCTTCGTCAAAGTCTCCCAACGCCTTTAGTTCTCTGAGGGCATAGCCGATCCCTGTGCCTGCACTTCCCTCTTTTTCATATCCGGTAAGTCCATGCACCGCAAAAACTATCTCTTTCATTTTCCTTGAGTGAAGCAGTTTTTGGTATTTCTTTTCAACCTGTTCGTCTTTAACTGCATCCAGACCGGCCTCTTCGATCTCCTGAATTTCAAATTCCAGCAATTTCATTTCTCTTGAACGCACTGCTTCATCAGAATTTTGTTCTTCCAATTCCTCCCTGATCTTCCGATAATCGGAAAGCATGTCCTTTAAATGCTTTTTCAGCTCATCCGCTTCCCCACCTATATAATCATCAAGCATCTTTTTGTAAGCGGCAGGCTTTAAAAGCGACTGGTGCTCATGCTGCCCGTACATGTCAATAAGACTGCCGGATAAAGCCTTAAGCTGGCTGGAACTTATAGTTTCACCATTGACCTTACAAATACTCCTGCCGGATGTAATCTTCCTCTGTAAAAGAAGTGTCCCATCTTCTTCTATTGGCAGATCCATTTTACTTATTTCCTGCTTTTGCCTCTCATTCAGAGAAAAAAGCAGTTCCACTAACGCATGGTCAGCTCCCGTACGGATATAATCCTTATCCGCCTTGGCACCTAATGCAAGATTGATGGAGCCTAAGATAATGGATTTTCCTGCGCCGGTTTCACCGGTCAGAATATTCATTCCGGGTGAAAATACCACCTCCTGTTCATCAATCAGTGCCAGATTTTTCACATGTAAATTTTCAAGCATATGCTTCCTCCTTACGCCCTTCTCTCAAGCGCATGGCCGGTTATTCTTCAAGCACGTTACGAATTATCTCCATAACGATCTGCGTATCTTCCACAGTTCGTACTGCCATCATAATGGTATCATCTCCGGCAATAGAACCTACTATTTCCTTTAGTTTCATGGCATCTATCGCCGCTGCAACTGCCATAGCCATCCCGGATACCGTCTTTACCACTAAAATATTTTGCGCCATATCCATTGAGACAAATCCGTCTTTTAAAACCCGAATATATTTTTCACCTAAATAGTGATCGCTATGAGCCAAAATTGCATATTTCTGCCTGCCATCCCCCATTGGTATCTTGGAAAGTTTTAGCTCTCTTATATCTCTTGAAATGGTAGCCTGGGTGACTGTATACCCTGCTTCTTTCAGCTTATCAGCCAATTCCTCCTGTGTTTCTATATCAAACTGTTCCACCAGTTCCTTCATTTTCTGATGTCTGCTCTTTTTCATGATTCTTTCATGCCCTTCCCTTCCATGTATCTCATTTTACAATGATGCGATACCTAATCACTCATTTTCCGGTGAAGCACCTCTAAAAAGCTCATTTGACTTAATTTTACAATCCCCGTGGTCTTTTCTGATTTTTGTACCTCTATTTTCTCCCCTGTGCAAAGAGGCACTTTATGACACCCGTCAAAAATAGCTTCTACTTCCTGTATCTCCCCATCTCTGCCACTTTCTATTTCTACTGTTATCATATCTTCCGCAGATAAAATAATACTTCTGTTTTGCATGGAATGAGGACAAATTGGTGTAAGTACAATCAAATCAGCCTTGGGTTCCACAATAGGCCCTCCGGCCGAAAGACTATATCCTGTTGAGCCGGTAGGTGTCGATACAATCACTCCATCTGCATGATAACAATGAAGAAACTCTCCATTCACATAAATATTAAAATCAATAATCTGTAATGAGCCTTTCCTTGTAATTACAATATCATTGAGTGCTCTCGCAGCATCTTTCACTCCATATCTTCCATAACTTTTTCCGGAAAGCATCATACGGTTTTCTATGTTATAGTTATTACCAATCAGCTTTTCCAAAGCATCCTCTATACTTGATTTATTAACCTCGGCTAAAAATCCCATAGTGCCTAAATTAATTCCCAAAAATGGAATATCTTTTTCCGCAAGATTTGTAACTGCCTGCAAAAGTGTTCCATCTCCCCCTAACACAATAATGCAGTCTATGTCCTTTTCTACCTGCTCATTATAAGTATAACCTTCTTTGTCAGGACTTTTCATTCCAATGTCTACAATACAGCCCTTCCCCTGTCTGGTCAGATAATCTCTGATCAAATGGGCAGTTTTCAATTCTGCATCTTTCCTTGGATTGGTTACTACAAAAAAATGCTCCATATGATTCCCCATTCATTTTCTTTGGTTCCTTTTATGCATCCAGACTTCCATGTGCTTTTAAAACAGTTTCAGAAATCAGACCAGATATATCCTTTTGACAGGAATAACCTCTTTTTTCTTTGATCGTTTCAGCAAGCGCCGCCTCAGCCTCTTGTTCTGTAATTCTAAGGGTGTCTTCTATTTTTTTTGAATTTATGCTTAAATGAATCAAGTACTCAATATTTCCTTCCGGACCTTTAATAGGAGAAAAATCCAGGTGAATAATATCAAACCCGATATAATCTGCATAATCAACTACTTTTCTTATTACTTCTTCATGGATCCCGGGTTCACGCACCACACCCTTTTTCCCTACCTTATCTCTTCCTGCCTCAAACTGTGGCTTAATCAGGCACACCATCTCTCCCTTTTCTTTCAAAAGAGCCCGGGCCGGCAGTAAAATTTTAGTAAGAGAAATAAAAGAGACATCCACAGATGCAAAATCCAGCTTATCCTGAATATTTTCCGGCGTCATATATCTGAAATTTGTTTTTTCCATACAAATGACTTTGCTATCATTTCTCAACTTCCAGTCAAGCTGTCCATGTCCTACATCTACAGCATATACTTTTTTTGCCCCATTTTGAAGCATACAGTCCGTAAAACCCCCGGTAGAAGCTCCAATATCCATACAAATGGCTTCTTCAAGGATAATTCCAAAGGCAGCAACAGCTTTTTCCAGCTTGAGTCCTCCTCTGCTCACGTACTTCTGTCCGGTTCCCTTAATCTCTATCCGTACTTTGTCCACATCAAATACAGTTCCGGCCTTGTCCTCACGCTGCCCGTCTATAAATACATTTCCAGACATGATAATGGCTTTCGCCTTTTCTCTGGATGGTGCATATCCCTTCTGTACAAGCAATACATCAAGTCTTTCTTTCATTCTAAGTTTCTTATTTCCTTTTTTATTCTTTCCGTGATCCTTTCGGCACTGATTCCAAGTTCCTGCTTTAACAGATCAACATTTCCATGCTCTACATATTCGTCAGGAATAGCAACTGTTAACAGTTTCGTTTCCGTCTTCAGGCTGCTCATAGCGTCCCTGACCTTTTCTCCATAGCCGCCGCTGGCCACGTTTTCCTCCATTGTAACCACAAGCTTATGATTTTCAGCCGCCCATGTTACAGCCTCTAAATCAATAGGTTTAACAAATCTGGCATTGATCACACTGCATTTATGCCCTTCTGCATTTAGTGCTGCCTTAACTTCTGCAGCAGTTTTTACCATGCTTCCTACCGCCATCAGACAGATTTCTCCTTCTGCATAAAGAAGCTCGGACCTGCCAAGTTCAATAGCTGCACGATACTCTTTAAGTCCTGCATAAGCCTCTCCTCTGGGATAACGTATGGCAGCCGGCTTTCCAAGACTGACCGCAAACTTAACCATGTCGGACAGCTCCCATTTATTTTTTGGCGCCATAATATGCATTCCAGGTATGGAGGACAAATAAGACAAATCAAAAATGCCTTGATGGGTTTCCCCATCGCTTCCAACCAGGCCTGCCCTGTCAATTGCAAAAACTACCGGAAGGTTTTGAATACATACATCATGGAGAATCTGATCATATGCCCTCTGTAAAAAAGAAGAATAAATTGCCACTACAGGTTTTAACCCCCCTACTGCAAGGCCTGCTGCAAAGGTAACCGCATGTTCTTCTGCAATTCCCACATCAAAAAATCTTTCCGGATACATATTTCTAAAACGTTTAAGACCTGTTCCATCGGGCATGGCAGCTGTAATTGCAACTACCTTTTCATCCCTTGCTCCTAATTTAGTCATAACTGTGGAAAAAACATCCGTATAATTTGCCGTATTTCTTGGGTTTGCAGGCAGTCCTGTACCTACATCAAAAGGCTCTGCACCGTGAAATCTTGCCGGATGCCGCTCTGCAGGCGCAAATCCTTTTCCTTTTTCAGTGATCACATGAACGATCACTGCGTTTCTGATCCTTCTTGCCTCCTGAAATATTCTCACCATTGCAGGAATATCATGTCCGTCCACTGGTCCTAAGTATGTAATTCCCATATCTTCAAAGAACATTCCCGGAACCACTAAATGCTTAAAACTGCTTTTTGCCTTACGGATGCTTTCCACCACCTTATTTCCTTTGGGAATCTCCTTTAAGGTATTGTATACGCCTTCTTTAATGTCCAGATAAGCATTAGCGGTTCTTACATTGTTTAAATATTTAGATACACCGCCCACATTTTCTGATATGGACATATTATTATCATTAAGAACAATTATAAAATTGGTTTCCAGTTTTGCCGCATTATTAAGCGCCTCATAGGCCATGCCGCCTGTCAATGAACCGTCTCCTATTACGGAAACTATAGTCTGGCTGCCCCCTTGTAAATCTCTTGCCTTTACCAATCCCAGACCGGCAGAAATTGAAGTGGAACTATGCCCTGTGTCAAAGCAGTCGCAGTCGCTTTCCTTACGCTTGGGAAAACCGCTCATCCCTCCAAACTTGCGAAGCGACTCAAATCCGTCCCGTCGTCCTGTCAAAAGCTTATGGGTATAAGACTGATGCCCCACATCCCAAATCAGCTTGTCCTCCGGAAGGTTTAAAAACAAATGCAGGGCCATCGTTAATTCCACTGCCCCTAAGTTAGAGCCCAAATGCCCTCCTGTACGAGAAATTTTTTCAATCAGAAAATCTCTTATTTCCTGGGCAAGCTCCTTATATTCCGATGCATCTATATTTTTAATATCATTGACACCTTTGATTCGATCAAGCAGCATAACACAACTCCCCTCTTCTTCTGTTCCGATTTATCGCCTTATTTTTCTCTGGTGATCAAAGAATTTACAAGTTCCTCTAAAAATTCGTTTCGGTTTTCAAAGGAAGAAAGAATGGAAATAGCCTCCTTTGACAGCTTTTTCACTTCCTCTTTTGATTCCTCTAATCCATGAAGCGCTACATAGGTTAGCTTACTGTTCTTTTCATCACTGCCAACCGGCTTTCCTAAAACTTCCGTAGTACTGGTAACATCCAGAATATCATCCTGTATCTGAAAAGCAATTCCGATATTATAAGCTGCCTTTTCCATTGCCCCAACACTTTTTTCATCAGCTCCTGCCAGTACAGCTCCTATCATCATGGCTGCCTGTATCAATGCCGCTGTTTTGTTTTCATGGATAAACAATAGAAGCTGCCTGGTCATCTGCATGCCATCTTCTGCTTCTATATCAGCACACTGCCCTCCGATCATTCCATGGATGCCGGCCTTTTGCCCTAAAATCTTAAGCGCTCTGGCTGTCCGCTTCATTTCCTCCTGACTCTCTGCCAGGTCAAAGGCTGAAGCTGCTGTTTCAAATGCAAGGTTAAGAAGGCCATCTCCGGCAAGCACTGCCATTCCATCCCCATAAACCTTCCATGTGGTTTTTCGTCCTCTTCGATATTCATCATTATCCATTGCTGGCAGATCATCATGTACCAGAGAATAATTATGGATCATTTCAAGTGCTGCCATAAAAGGCTCTATCTTTCTGCCGTTTCCTCCAAATAAAAGAAAACATTCTTCCATCAGTATAGGACGCAGCCTCTTGCCCCCAGCCATCACACTGTAGCTCATAGCCTCTATAAGTCTGCTTTGATAACCACTTTCTTCCGGCAGATATTCTTTTAAAATATTTTCTGCCCGTTCAATTTTTTGCGTTAATTTTTTATCAAAATTCATGAGTTTCTCCATCCTCATTCAGCACCAGTACCTTTTTTTCAACCCGGTCAATGGCCTGATTACACTTTTTCAAAAGTTCCATACCTTCCTTATAAATTCTGAAAGATTCCTCCAAAGAAATTTCTTCCTGCTCTAACGCTGCAACAGTCTCTTCAAGCTGCTCAAAGGCTTCTTCAAGACCAGGTTCTTTCCCTTTTGTTTCCTGCATTTTAATGCTCCTTTCATTTAAGTCTGCTTAAGCTCAGGATATTTTGCAGTTACATCCGCCTCTATTCTGCCATTTTTAACAAAAATCTGCAGTGGTTCGCCAACATTTACCCTGTTAATGTCTGTTACGGTTCTTCCTTCTTTATCTGAAACAAAAGAATATCCCTGATTTAATTTATCCAAAGGCGACAATCCTTTTAATTTTTCTATATATAAAGCCAGCCTGTGCCTTTTATTCACAATTATGTTTTTCATGGACATATTAAGACGTTCTTCCAGGCTGATTGCATAAGTTCTCTTTTCTCTTATTTTTCCCATAGGGCTGTTCTTTTTTAGCTGCGTATCCAATGTCTTTAGCTGGGCCTTCCTTAACTGAAGTATTCCCTGAATCTGACGGTTAAGTACCGTCCGATATCCTTCTAACCGGCCTAATAAAAGAGCAATATCATAAACCGCAAGCTCTGCTGCCGCTGAAGGCGTAGGTGCCCGCAGATCAGCTACATAATCTATAATTGTAGTATCTGTTTCATGCCCCACCGCAGATATAACAGGTACGCTGCAGTCAAAAACTGCCTGCGCCACCACTTCTTCATTAAATGCCCATAAATCTTCAATCGAACCTCCGCCGCGCCCAACGATCATCACATCCACCGCTCTGCGCTCAAGCTCCTTAATCCCCTTAACAATGCTTGCTGCAGCCGCTTCTCCCTGTACAATAGCCGGATATAGTATAAGCTGCACATAAGGGTTTCTTCTGGTTGATATATTAATGATATCTCTGACAGCCGCCCCTGTAGATGCTGTAACAATACCAACGGTTTTTACAAATCTTGGAATAGACTTTTTATATTCCGGAGCAAACATTCCTCTCTCAAGCAGGTCCTGCTTTAACTGCTCAAATTTTTCGTAAAGCGCTCCTGCTCCATCCTGGCAGATTTCTTTTGCATATAACTGATACTTACCGTCCCTTTCATATACATCAATGGTGCCCCGCGCTACTATCTGCATACCTTCACTCATCCGAAATGCAAGACCGGAACGGTTCCCTGCAAACATCACGCAGGAAATCGTTCCTTTTCCATCCTTTAATGTAAAATAAATATGCCCTGAAGAATGATATTTACAATTACTTACCTCACCTTTAACAGAAAGGTCCTGAAGCAGAAAATCCTGCACAAACATATTTTTAATATATGAATTTACCTGCCCAACCGAATAAACATTCTGCATGTTTATAACCATGTTCCTTTCCGTGCATATTACAATTAAAATCTACAATTCTACATCATATCCGTCCTATGCAAACTTGGCCAGCACCCCGTTTACAAATGCCGGCGAGGAATCCTGGCCAAATTTCTTGGCCAGCTCAACCGCCTCATTAATTGCAACGCTGGTAGGTATCTCTTCATCAAACACAATTTCATAAACAGCAAGACGCAGTATGGTAAGATCTACTTTTCCCATACGCCCTGTATCCCATCCCTGTACTTTTTCATTCAAAGACTGGTCAATTCCCTCTAATTTTTCAATTATTTTATTGAATTTCTCACTAATTGCCATATTCTCTTTCTGATCTGAAACATTTTCCTCATCTTCAAAGAAAAATGCTTCCTGCTGTGGCAGTTCTTCCCTTGAATTAAATTCTACACGAAATAGCAGCTTAAAGAGCTGCTCCCTCATTTCTCTTCTGCTCATAAATATCCACCTTGTGCTTATTTATCCTTCTGCATACTAACTCCGGCAATGCGGATATCTACATCTGAAACCTCAAGTCCTGTCATGTTCTCTACCGTAGACTTTACCTTTTCCTGAACTCTCTGTGAAATTGCCGGAATATTGTACCCATACTCAACAATAAGGGCAAGATACGTTTTAACTCTCTTTCCAATTACTTCTACTCTGACACCCTTAGCTAAGTTCTTCACTCCCATTTTACTCATTAATTCATTACTGATATTACCAGCCATTGCCGCAACTCCTTCCACTTCAGTCGCTGCAAGCCCCGCAATCATTGCCACCACGTCATCTGCAATCTTGACAGTTCCTAAATCTTCATCTTCCTGTAAAACATATGTGTTCTGCTCAATAGTTTTCTCCATAATAACGTTCCTTTCCATCTTTCTATTGCAAGCCCTAATATAGTTTATCATATCAAAATTTAAACTTTTTGCATAGTCCCAGCGAAAAAATCCTTTTCTTACATTATAATAATTCACAGCCAGAAGCTTAAACTAAGCTGATCCTTATTTTCTGCATAGGAAACCGTTCCTTCCTGCGTATTTAGATAATGGAAAATTCCCTGTTCCTCAATTAAATATCTGATCATTTCATCATATACAAGGCTGTTAATACATTTTAATGTCACATAAGTGCTTCCCTGATCATACGCCTTCCTGAAAACTTCCTCAAGTTTCTCCTTATCAAGCCAGTTAAAATAAAGCCCTTCTCTGATGTAATAATTATCTTCCATTGAATTACAACGTGGAACAGGAACAATTTCCTCTATGGTATGCGTTCTTTCCATCTGTTCGGTGGTAACACATAAATAATCATAATTAATGGGCGGAATACTGCCCGCCATCTGTTCACCATTTCCCTCTACGATTTGATAAGAAGCATCTCCCCATGTAGTATCTACATAATAGTAATTTCCATCCAGCTTAACCAGATTCCATGCATGTCCTTCTCCGCTTGCCACTCTTCCCATAACTAAAGTTGCTTCAATTCCTGCCTTATTAAACAGATACTGAGTGGCTTTTGCATAGCCTTGGCAAACGCTCTTTTGATAAATAAACACGGAACAGATATTTTGATTGTCGGCTACTTTCGCATCATATTCCGTCTGAGTGATAATATATTCATAAATATATTTGGCTATTTCATACTGATCCATCCCTGCCTGTATGCCGGATAAACATTTTTCAACATATTGAGCAATCTGCCCCTGGCGTATCGCTGCTTCTTCCGGCGACACATTATAGGTACCTGAAAAGGTTATCTTTTTCACCATATCGCCTAATGTATACCTGGTAAAAGTGTATCCATCCACATAGAAAATTTCCGGATGATCATTCAGCACACACTGGAATACTTTTTCTATCATATCCGTTTCCACACAAGATAACGCAATGCCACTTTCAAACTCCTGTAATATCTGTAGGATTTCCGCATAGACGATCTGTTCTTCCTCGCTCAGGCTGTTGTAATAAAAAAGCCCCGTCTGTCTGCTTCTGACATAATTCGTGTCAGAAGCAGGAATTTCATAAATGCCATTTAATTCTTCCAGATCTGTTTCCTGTTTATCCGATTCAGCAAGAAGGCCTTCTTCCTCTGCATCCTTTCTTGACATTACCTGATTCTGACTGCTGCTATTAAGTTGTTCTTTACTATTTTCCTGCTCATCTCGGCTGCCTGAACTGTTACAACCAGTCAATAATATGAGACTTAGCAAAATTAAAACAAATATTTTTTTTGGGTTCATTTAATCACGTCCAAATTCAGATAATATCAATCCTTCATTCCGGTCCAAAGTCATCCCCACACTCCATGCATTGATAAAAAGTAAAAGCGGATTGCCCTTTAGATCCTTAATCTTCTTCATGTCAGAAGTACCTACAAGCCTGCCTAAATCAATATCCTTATTTTCAATCCATCTGATATGCTCGTAAGGTAAATTTTCCAGTTTAATTTCTACGTTGTATTCATTTTCCAAGCGGTATTTTAATACATCAAATTGAAGAACTCCCACAACACCAACAATAATTTCTTCCATTCCTGTGTTAAATTCCTGAAAAATCTGAATTGCACCTTCCTGGGCAATCTGGGTAATTCCCTTTACAAACTGTTTCCTTTTCATGGTATCCACCTGTCTCACCCTTGCAAAATGTTCCGGTGCAAAAGTAGGAATCCCTTCATATCGAAACTGTTCTTTAGGCATACAAAGTGTATCACCAATGGAAAAAATTCCCGGATCAAACACACCGATAATATCTCCCGCATAAGCTTCTTCCAGTATTTTTCTCTCACTTGCCATGATCTGCTGAGGCTGTGAAAGACGCATCACCTTACCGCCCTGCACATGCTTTACCTCCATGCTGGCCTCATACTTTCCGGAGCAGATTCTCATAAAAGCAATTCTGTCCCTGTGCGCCTTATTCATATTAGCCTGAATTTTAAACACAAATGCTGAAAATTCCTGTTCAGTAGGTAAAATCAGTCCGGCATCTGATTTTCTTGGAAGGGGTGTAGTGGTCATTTTAAGAAAATGCTGGAGAAAAAACTCTACTCCAAAGTTGGTAAGTGCTGAGCCAAAAAATACCGGAGTCAGTTCACCTGCCTGTACCAATTCCAGATCAAATTCGGCACTGGCACCATCTAAAAGATCTATCTCGTCAATCAAAGTATCAGCCGCTTCCTCTCCAATTACCGGCACCAGCGCTGCCTTATCTTTTACGGATATTTCTTTGGTTTCACCTTCCTTCGTTCCTTTTGCAGTATCAGAATAGGTAATTATACACTGCCTGTCCCTGTCATAAACGCCTTTAAATCGTTTACCGGAGCCTATAGGCCAATTCACCGGGCAGGTTGCAATCCCAAGTTCCTTTTCAATCTCATCCAATAGTTCAAAGGTATCATTGGCATCCCTGTCCATTTTGTTAATGAAAGTAAAAATGGGAATCTTTCGCATCACACATACTTTAAATAATTTTCTTGTCTGAGCTTCCACACCTTTTGATCCATCAATTACCATTACTGCTGAATCTGCTGCCATCAGTGTTCTGTAAGTATCCTCCGAGAAGTCCTGATGTCCCGGCGTGTCCAAAATGTTAATGCAGAAATCATCATACTCAAACTGTAAAACCGAAGAAGTAACCGAAATACCTCTTTCTTTTTCAATTTCCATCCAGTCAGAAACCGCATGTCTTGCCGTGGCCTTTCCTTTCACGCTTCCTGCAAGATTAATGGCTCCCCCATATAAAAGAAACTTCTCTGTTAATGTGGTCTTGCCTGCATCCGGATGAGAAATAATCGCAAAAGTCCTTCTTCTGTTTATCTCATGATCGTAATTACTCATGTATTTTTCCTTTCCATGTATCTCATTTTTCTATTCTTTACTATAAATGCCTCTTATAATACAGATTGGCCGGAAATATTTCCTTCTATTCCCAAAAACTTAAGTACCGTGGCACCAATATCTGCAAATGTATCTCTGGTTCCTAAGTTAACAGGCTTAATATTTTTACTATAAATAAGAAGCGGCGTATGTTCTCTGGAATGATCCGTAGAAACCACATATCCCGGATCACATCCATGATCCGCAGTAATCATCAAAACATCCTCTTCCCGAAGCTTTCCCATGATCCGGGGTAATGCGGCATCAAACTCTGCCAGCGCCCGAGCATAGCCTTCTATGTCATTTCTGTGTCCGTAAAGCATGTCATAATCCACCAGATTAATAAAACACAGTCCTTCAAAGTCCTCTTCCAGATATGCAATGGTTTTCTCTATGCCATCTGTATTTCCATTGGTATAAACATAGGAAGTAATTCCCCGTCCTGCAAAAATATCCCTGATCTTTCCTACACCGATCACTTCTTTGCCGGCTTTTTTTATCACATCCAGCATAGTTTGTGCCGGCGGCTCTAAAGAATAATCATGTCTTCCTGATGTTCTTTGATAATTTCCACTTTCCCCTGCAAATGGTCTTGCTATCACTCTGCCCACGCCATGCTTTCCGCATAATAGTTCCCTTGCCATCCGGCAGTATTCATAAAGCGTATCTACCGGCACCACATCCTCATGGGCTGCAATTTGGAATACACTGTCCGCAGATGTGTATACAATAAGCTTTCCTGTTTTTACATGTTCATCTCCGAACTCTTTGATTACTTCCGTTCCTGAATATGGCCGGTTGCACAAAATCCCTCTTCCTGTCATCTGGATGAACGGATCTAGAATCTCCTCCGGAAAGCCATCCGGGTAAACCGGAAGCGGCTCTTTTGATATAACGCCGGCTATCTCCCAATGTCCTATGGTGGTATCCTTTCCCTTTGACGCTTCCCTCATTCTTCCGTAAACTGCCTCAGGTGATGCTGTACCTTCCTTCCAATCAACGCCATCAATATTAAACAATCCCAGTTGTTCCATGTTTGGCATGTGGAAACAGGAGCCCTTTGCCGCAGACTTAAGAGTGTTAGTTCCCTCATCTCCAAACTCTGCCGCATCCTCCATAGCACCTATTCCCACGCTGTCCAAAACAATTAAAAAGACTCTTTTCATCAGGGTATCCCTTTCTTATCCATTACAATCAAACATTCATAAAAATGTTCCTATCATTTCTCCTGTAATAGGATACCACATTTTTCAAAATATAGCATCTATTTATTCTGATGCCATAGTACTGATTACAATTGCATCCGGTGATACCCCTGTCTTGCGGATAATAATATCTTCAATCTGTGCACGCTGGGCTTCCGAAAGTTCGCTGGCATTTACTACAACATCAACACTGTCATCCGTTATGCTTACCACTACATCATCAAATCCCTTACTCTCAAGCAGAATTTCCGCTGCTGTTTCTTTTTCAGCTATATCGGTTAATGCAATCATATTATCAACTGCTTCCTGCTTCTGCTCTTCGCTGATATTCACGTTATTAATAATCTCCAATAAGGTTTCCTTGTTTCTAGCTCTTGTCTGTTCTTTAAGGAGTTTTGCACTGGAAAGGGCTCCTACATTCGTTGTGGAAGTAAATACGGCTTCTCCCGGCGTTTCACTGTCATTAATCTGACTTTCTGTATTTTCTGCCACTTCCTGCGTCATATTTTCAGCAAGTACTTCGTCCATTGTTTCATCCAAATAATTTTCCTGCTGCATCACAACATCCGAATCCATACTTTCAATTTCTACATAGCCAGCCTGTTCCATATCTTCATCAGATATTTCAAACAAAGCCGCAACATCTGCATCCTCTGTCTGCTGATTTTCTGAAACAATCGTATCGGATCCTGCTGTAAGTATTTCCTCCTCCGTAATCTTGCCGCCTGCAAAATTCAGATATCCGGCAATTGCAATCATGATTGCCAACGCTGTAATCATAATCTGATTCTTTTTCACCATATTCTTCAAGTCCGTGTCTCCTTCTTATTGTGAAATCATTTTAACTATTTTAATTTTATGTGCTTCAATACCAAATAATGCCTGAATTGCTTCCGATATATTTTCTGCTGTTTTGGCATTGCCGCCCCCCTGAGCCGAGACTACCACTCCCTTAACGGAAGGAGTCATCATTTTCGTAATATATGGAATACTGTTTTCCCCATAAACAGTTTCCTCAGTATCACTAAAATCCGTCGTATTCCTGCTACCGCCTTGAGAATCCACTTCCGTGGTACTGTTTCTTTCCGTGCTTTTATCCTTTTCTATAATTGTTTCTCCTGAATTCTCCAATGTGATCATCACTCTCACCCTGCCAACCCCATCCATTGTAGCCAGCAGTTCCTCCAGAGATGCTTCCAGATAAGAAGCATAGGTATACAATTCATCTTCACTTTTCCAATTATCTTCATATGGATTGGAGGCTCCTCCTGCATGTAAATTAATTATATCCCCTTTACTGTCCAATTGACCGGACTGTACATCTGCATTTGCATCCGTATCCACATTTTTTTCCTGCACAGGCCAGACAATTACAAGCAGTAAGATACCTGCAAGAATAATAATCAGAAAATTATTTTTTGTTAATTTTTCCGTAATCTTTTTCTTTATTTCCTTCTCCTGCATCTAAAACCTGTTCCTTTCCCGCATAACATTTTTCTTTTGAATGTTTATGCGCAAAGTTAAAATATTCTTTTAATCTGCCTGAAAAACAACTTCTATTTTCTCAGCATCCACTGAAATACTATTTCCAAAAGCCTGCTTAAGCTCCTCCTCTTTCCCCTCTGATGACTTATTGCTTCGCATGCTGCTTTCGCCAATCACCACCGAATCTATTTGAATTTTATTTTCACTACTATTTTCTGTTTCTTCGGCTGCCACTGTTATAACGATTCTTTGATCCTCCGTCAATTCCACATTTAAAACCTTATAACCGCTTTCACAATTGTTTAATTTGTTTTTCAATTCCTCTGTAACACTCCCGTAAATTTCCGTACGATTATCCTTAATCTCTAGTTTTGCAGCGTTTAATTCAATATTCTGTTCCAAAAACGCAATCCCTTCACTGATTTCCTTTTCTTTTTCCTTATCCAAAAGCAGCCCGAAAACCGGCTCCGTTATTTTCAAAATCATCAAAATGCCCACCAGAATTCTGACGTATTTCATATAGGCATTTCCTGGAACAAAAAACATAACTGCCTGCGCTATAATCACAAAAATACATATTTCCTTAATTGCCTCTACCATTTTCTGTCTCCTAATAAGATATTGTATATGATACCACTGCAATCACAATAATAAAAAGAGCCATTGATGTAAACACACACCGAAAAAGCAGAAAACAACCTACTCCCACTCTGTTGGTGCATGAAGCAATCCTTTTATCGCTCACAATTCCTGTAACTGCCGCCCCCAGCTTTACAGTGGCTGTTACAACCACAATTTTAAGAAGAGGCAGAATACAGGCTCCAAAAATCAAAACAAGAAGCAGCACTCCCATACTGTTTTTAATAAGCACTGCAGAACCCATTACCAATTCCGTAACTCCTTCTGCCACCCCGCCAATCCCGGGAATTGCAGATATTGCTTTCCGCATGGCGGAAATTTTAAGCTGGGATGCCACAGGAACAATCACCGCCTGCACCAGACTTAAGCTGGTAACAATCCCCATAGAAACTTTAAGCGCCATTACAATCCCCTTTTCCAGAATTTCAAGCAAAAGACTCAGTTTTTCTTCCGCCCACAAACCATTTAAAAGCGCCAGAATCACATAACTGTAAATAAAAGGGATCAATACGGTATTTAAAAAACTTTCCACCAAATAGGCAATAATCAGCATCATCTGATAATAGTAAACTGCTGATGCCGCTCCCTGGGCGGCTCCCACCGCCACAAAATATGTAGGTATAAATAATTTTACAAAAAGTACAATATTCTCCACTGCTGAAACAGCAATTTGTGAAACAAACAAAAATACCCTGGTCATAATAACCATAAGAAATATGTAAAGAAAATAAAATCCTGCCTGCGCTACCTGCTGTCCTACAAACAAATCTGAAAAGCCGGAAAACAAGGCAGACACCACTCCCAGTACAAGAATATAAATAAAAATTCTCCGGATTCCTTCCATTTCTCCTGCCAGGGCCTCCCTGATCCATCCCGTCAGCATCGTAAATGCCTCCAGAAACTTCCCTTCCATTATCATAAAAAGAAGTTCATCTGCATCAATATTCATTTCCGGAAACAAGTTGTCCATTCCCTGATTGATATCACTCATATCATAAGTTGACAGCCAGTCATCTATATAGGAACGCTCTGCCTGTGTCTGCGCTTCACTATCCTTTGTCTCTGCCGCCTGTACCTGCATTTCAAAGCAAAGGCTGCAGAAGATAGCACCTGCACATAAAAACAGAAATAAACCTGTTTTTATGATTCCCCTTTTCACTTTAAGCATTCTTCCTGCTTCCATCCCATATTCCCTCTTCATCTATCCGGCTATTGCATTGATATTTTCAATTACCGCCTTAAGGATCGGTACCCCCATAAGCAGCACCGACAGCTTTCCAAATATTTCGATCTGCCCTGCTACCGCACTGTATCCTGCATCTTTACAAATGGAGGCACAAAATTCACAAACATAAGTGATTCCCACCGCTTTAAACAAAAAGCCTAAATATTCTCCGCTGCCACTTAGATATTGCTCCAGAACTCCTATTTTTCCAAGCAGTGTATAAAGTCCTTCCACAGAAAACGTAAAAATCACCAGACATATAGCAGTCCCCAAATACAGGCTGTATTCCGGCCTGTTTGATTTAAATTGTAAAGCAAGCATAACGCCTGCCACTCCAAGCACCCCTATTTTAATAATCTCCAAGTTGAACCCATCTGCGCGTTGCGGCGCGCACTTAGCTTTTAAGTTGAATACGCCTTTTTATTCAACTGTACTTTTAAGCTTTTCCGCTTACCCTAACCGCATCAAAAATCCTCTCTGTCTAAAACGGTCATAGGCGGAACAAATCCTGTATCATAACAAATAAATCATAAATATATGGCAATATCCAGGTAAGCACTAAAATCAGTCCTGCCAAAGAAATTAAAAATGCATGTTCTTCCCTTCCGCTATGCTTTAAGATCTGGCTTAAAATAGTAATCAGTATTCCCACTGCCGCAATTTTAAAAATCAGGTTTATCCCCATATTTCCTCCACACACTTAAGCTATATCAGCAGAATGGAAAGCAATACTCCCACTGCTGCGCCAAGGCTCATGATCATTTTATTTTTATTCTTTTGTTCTTCAGTAAGTTCTTTGATATGTAAATTAATTTCCCGGAGCAGTTCATCCACCGCACCAGCCTGGGCATTCTCTTCCATAAACCCCAGGCAGGCCGGAAAATCCAATATCATTTTTTTTTCCTCCTTTGACAATGCTGACTTCATAAGCACTGCTTCCATCTGCACTTGCCAGACAGTTGGCAGGCTTTCTCCTTTTTCATAAACTCTGTTATATATTTCCCTGAATGCCGCTGATATTAAATCATCGCTTTTATCAGAAAGCTTCCACAAGGCTTCCGGAATTGCAGCCTTCTGATAAGCAATATAATATTTCATAGTTTCAAAAATTCCCCGCATCTGCTTTAGCATTTCAAGACGATTTTTTCCTTCCCTGCAAATGCTTTGCGCAAATCCTATGGAACCAATTATCACTAATAAACATCCCATTATACGCAGCATGTTTTCCTCTCCAATCCCCAGATCACTTTTTTCTGCCTTCCATCTATTATTTCCCGGACTCTGCACAGTCCCTGTTTCTTTTCTAAAAACAAAAAGCGGTCAAACAAAAGTCCATTTTCTTCACTGAAATACATATGTCTCTGCACATCCTCCATTGTACTGCCATGCATGGTGGCAATTACACTGCTGCCGCATTGAAGAATCTGATAAACTGCCCTTAAATCCTCACAGCCTCCAATTTCATCCACTGCCACCACGGAAGGAGCCATAGACCGCATCAAAAGCATCATTCCCTGTACCTTTGGACATCCGTCCAGCACATCCGTCCTGATTCCCACATCATTCTGCGGCGTCCCCATAAAGCTTCCTGCAATTTCCGACCGCTCGTCCACTACTGCCACCTGCCTTCCCTGCCCATAAATATTCCCATTAGATACCTGTCTGATCATGTCCCGAAGAAGGGTTGTCTTACCACATCCCGGCGGTGAAACAAGCAGCGTATTCAATACATGCCCATTCTCATATACATAGGGCATTATTTCCTCTGCAGCGCCTAAAACCTGATGTGAAATTCTGATATTCAAAAACCTGATATGGCTCATATTTCTGATATTTCCTTTTTCATCCAGAACAACCTGTCCTGCCATTCCAATTCTATGACCGCCTGATACGGTTATATACCCCTGTCTGATCTCATTTTCAAAAGCATATAGGGAATATCTGCATACATTTTTTATAATTTCATCTATTTCCTTTTCCGTTAAGCACCATGCCTTTTCCGGAAAAGTGCCAATTTCTCCTTCTTTTGTTAAAAACCTTTCCTTTCCGGCAAATTTAAGCCGCACCGGCTGTCCGGCACCAAGACGGATTTCCTGTAGTTTTTCCCCATACAAAAGCGCTTTTTCCCACTTACTTTTCATATAATCAGGAAAAATCCGTATAATTTCATCCTTCTTTTTCATATTGCCTCCATAAACTTTTCAAAGCCTTAAAACTACACTTAACCCCTTAACCCAATATATGATGCTTTGTCCAAATTATGACAAAAGCCAGAACTTCCTTTTTCAGAAAGCTCTGGCTTTTATAATCTCTTATTTTATTTACTTTGCTTTTCTTTATGCCTGTGCTACATCCTTCATGGAGAAGCTCATTCTTCCCATCTTATCCTTGCCAAGGCATACAACAGTTACTTTATCCCCAAGAGTAAGAACATCTTCCACCCGGTTGATTCTCTCTTTTGCTATCTTGGAAATGTGAACCATTCCTTCCTTTCCGGGAGCAAATTCAACAAAAGCGCCAAACTCTTTAATGCTCACCACAATACCCTGGAAGATTTGTCCCTCCTGATAATCAGTTACAATTGTCTTAATGTATTCTACTGCCTTGTCCATCATAAGGGCATCTGTTCCGCATACGGAAACATTACCATCATCCGTAATATCAATCTTAACCCCTGTGCGTCCAATAATCTCATTAATAGTTTTACCACGCTGGCCTACAACATCACCAATTTTTTCCGGATCAATCTGAATAGAAATAATTTTAGGAGCATAAGGACCGACTTCCTGCCTAGGCTCGGCAATTGCCTGCTTCATACAAGTATCCATAATAAACAATCTTGCCTCACGACATCTTGCAATCGCGCCTTCCACGATAGGTCTTGTAAGCCCGTGAATCTTAATGTCCATCTGAATTGCAGTAATACCTTCTGTGGTTCCTGTTACCTTAAAGTCCATATCTCCAAAGAAGTCCTCAAGCCCCTGGATATCAGTAAGAAGAACAAAATCATCATCTGCTTCTCCCGTTACCAGACCACAGGAAATACCTGCAACCATTTTCTTAATGGGTACGCCTGCAGCCATCAGTGACATACAGGATGCACAGGTAGATGCCATTGAAGTAGATCCATTTGATTCAAAGGTTTCTGATACGGTACGGATTGCATAAGGGAATTCTTCTTCAGAAGGAAGCACAGGAATCAGTGCTCTTTCTGCCAGTGCGCCATGTCCGATTTCTCTTCTTCCAGGACCTCTTGAAGGCTTTGTTTCCCCTACGGAATAGGAAGGGAAATTATAATGATGCATGTATCGCTTGCTGACTTCATTTTCATCAAGTCCGTCAATTCTCTGCTGCTCGGAAAGCGGAGCTAAAGTACATACATTACAAATCTGCGTCTGCCCACGGGTAAACATTGCAGAGCCATGAACTCTGGGAATAATATCAACCTCGGCAGCAAGGGGGCGGATCTGTGTAATTTCACGACCGTCAGGACGCTTGTGATCCTTTAAAATCATTTTGCGCACAGTCTTTTTCTCATACTGGTAAATGGCTTCTCCAAGCACATCCATCCACTCTTCATTTTCTGCAAATGCCTCTTCCAGCTTTTCGGTAATATTCTTAATGTTCTCTTCACGAACCTGCTTTTCATCCGTAAATACTGCCTCTTCCATCTCCGTGGGAGGCACAATTTCCTTAATGGCTGCAAACAGCTCCTCGGGCACTGCACAGCTAGTGTATTCATGTTTCTTTTTGCCTACTTCTGCCACCATCTGATTGATAAATGCAATAATCGTCTGGTTGATTTCATGTGCCTTGTAAATTGCCTCAATCATCTTCTCTTCAGGAATTTCATTGGCACCTGCTTCAATCATAATTACCTTTTCAGAAGTAGAAGCAACTGTCAGATTCAGATCACCATTTTTCCACTGTTCCTGGGAAGGGTTAATCACAAATTCACCATCTATCATGCCAACCTGTGTCATGGCGCAGGGGCCGTCAAAGGGAATGTCTGAAATACAGGTTGCAATTGCTGCTCCAAGCATTGCCACCAACTCAGGACGACACTCAGGATCAACACTCATTACCATATTATTTAAGGTAACGTCATTCCGGTAGTCCTTGGGGAACAAAGGACGCATGGGCCTGTCAATTACACGGCTTGTAAGAATTGCATTCTCAGAAGCCTTTCCTTCTCTTTTATTAAACCCTCCGGGAATCTTTCCCACTGCATATAATTTCTCTTCATACTCTACACTAAGAGGGAAGAAATCAATCCCCTCCCTAGGCTTGTCCGATGCAGTTGCTGTGGATAACACTGTGGTATCCCCATAATGCATGAACGCGCATCCGTTTGCCTGCTTCCCCACTCTGTCTATATCGACTTTAAGGGTACGTCCTGCAAGTTCCATTGAAAACGTCTTGTACATATTCTCTCTCCTTTTCTTATCTTACCGGCTGTCTGCACACATAAATGCAACAGCATATTACAAAGGGCGGAGTCCGAATTTCGGTGTGCTCCGCCCTAAAACTGCCATCTTTACTTTCTAAGTCCCAGTTTTTCAATCAAAGCACGATATCTTTCAATATCTTTCTCTTTCAGATAATTAAGAAGACCACGTCTTTGACCAACCATCTTAAACATACCTCTTCTGGAATGGTTATCCTTCGGATGCTCTTTCAAATGATCCGTAAGCTCCTGGATTCTTGCTGATAATACTGCAATCTGTACTTCCGGTGAACCTGTATCACCTTCACATCTTGCATATTCTTTCATAATAGCTGCTTTCTTTTCTTTAGAAATCATTGTATTTCCTCCTTATTTTCAAACCGCCTGATGCCAAGAACTGGCCGGAGTGTCCAAACTTCCGAGCAACGGCTGATTTCATGCTTATTTATGATAGCATAACTACTCTTATGTGTAAAGGATTTTTTAATCCTGAAGAATCTTCACCATCTTATAAGGTGTCCTGTAATTATAATTGGAAATTTTAATTCCTGTTTTCGGGCTGCTGGCATGAATAACCTGCCCATTTCCAATATAAATGGCAACGTGGTTGACTGTTCCTCCCTTTGCATAAAAAATCAGATCTCCAGGCTGCAACTCAGACGCGCTGATGCTTGTCCCCATATTCGCCTGGGCTCTTGAGGAATGAGGCAGGGAAACACCGTATTTTGCAAATACACTTAAAACAAAACCGGAACAGTCAGCACCATTTGTAAGGCTGGTACCTCCCCATACATAAGGATTTCCTAAAAACTGCTTCGCATACTGGCTTAAATCAACACGTACATCTGAAACGCCTTGTCCATACAAAAGCTCTGTCATGGTAATGGCTGTTTCCAAATCTGATTTCACTTCCACATAATCACTGGACACAAAAACCTCTTCATCATCCAGATATACTTTAATCCATCCATCATTCTGAATTTCTACTATATCAAGCATTTCCCCTGATGCAACCTGAGTAATCACTTCCGCATCCGTATTAGGAAATTCTCTGATATTTAATCCGTCTGCTGTTGCCACTGCAATTGCTGAAGCAAGTTCTTCGCCGCGTCTTTTGGCCTCAAAACCGGTAAGCAGATATTCCTCTTTCACATAGCCTTCCACTTTGCCGGAGGTAATATAGGCCCATCCATTTTCACTGCTTACGATCTCACAGGCAGCATTTTTAGGAAGTTTGCCCACAAGTTTTCCCGATTCCTCAGGCGCCTGCCTGATATTTAAATTATTTTCTTCCACATTACATATACCAAGATGTGTATATCCCCACAGAGCGCCTTCTGCTCTTCTGGCAATTTCCTTATATTCTGTTTCTGTCAGCTTGGAATAAAAAATATCTCCAATTCCGGCGGTAAGCAGTTCCATATTTTCCGTATCTTCCTGCTGCTTGTCCGTATCATTTATTTCCGCTGCTTTTAAATTTACTGGCTGCCCAAGGAATAATGCGGCGGTAAGCACGCATATACCCTGTATCATCTTTTTTTTCACACCTGACCTCCAAAGTTGTTACAAAATTATTACAAATTCAACATGGTCATTATAACAAGTTCCCTTTGGTCTGTCAATGAATGTTTATGGACTTTTTTATGAACAAGTCTTTTTAAGATGAAACATTCTGCCCTGTGCAATATCTTTTTCCATCTGTGTCTTTAGCATTTCCACACTTTCAAATTTCTGTTCAGGCCGCTTAAATTGTAACAATTCCGTCACAATTTTTCTACCATACATGTCCTTATCAAAATCATATAAATAAGTTTCAACACTAATATGACTGGTAGAATTTACCGTAGGTTTCAGTCCGATATTTGTTATCCCTGGGTAGGTACCTCCCTCAAAAAGCACCCTGGAATAATATACTCCCTTAGGCGGAAGAAGCTTTTCCCTCTCAGGATACAGATTTAAAGTAGGCATCCCCAGCTTTCTTCCAAGCCGGTTTCCACGCTCCACCTGTCCTTCAAAGCTGTAAAATCTTCCAAGCAGACGGGCTGTTTTCTCCATATCGCCTTTTTCAACCTCTTCCCTTACATAAGTAGAACTAATCTCCCGAGCTTCCTCATATACTTTATTAATAATTTCTACCTGATAATCTAACTGCCCTGCCATCCGGATAAGAAGTTCCTTGTTGCCAAGTCCCTTATAACCAAATGATACATCTGCTCCGGCAGCAATATACCCGGCTTGCATCTGCCGGGCAAGAATCTTTTCTACAAATTCCTCCGGCGACGTGGCGGCAGTCTCTTTATTTAATGGAAATTCTACCAGAACATCCACACCCATAGATTCAAACAACTGTCTTTTTTCATATCTGGTAGTAAGCTCCGCCTCCTTAGACTGCCCAAAAAAGACTGCCGCAGAAGGATGAAAGGTAAAAACCACCGCCGCCATTTTCTTCTTTTTCATTTGAATGATGTGGGACAAAAGCTCCATATGTCCTCTGTGTACACCATCAAACTTTCCAATGGCAACAGCAGATTTTTGTTCCATTTGAAATTCTGTCGTATCACAAATAATCTTCATAATCAATCCTTACCCGCTATTTGTATTACATTTCCGGTATAAAAAGCTTTACAGGAGAAAATAACCTGTACTGCCTTCTGTAACTGTAAATTCCATAAAAAATTCCCCTGTGGTCATACACCCGCACTTCTTGTCCATCTTTTATGATATCTAAATCCGAACCTGCGGCGCTTTCTTTTAACTGAAGTTCCCCAGATTTTAGCTGATTCCCATTTTTCAGTGCTTTAAAGCTCCCTTCCTTTACATATACCCCGGGGATATTCTCAAACATCTTTTCTACCGGGATCACCACCTGGGAAAGCTGCCCTTTTTCTGCAAGGCTCTGAAGCTGGTCAAGGGTATATGCCTGGTCAATTTTAAACTCACCCACTCTGGTTCTTGACAGACTTGCCATAGCACCGCCGCACCCCAGCCTCTGCCCTATATCATGGCACAAAGTTCTGATATAAGTTCCCTTGGAACAATTCACCCTGATGGTATATTCAGGATGGGTTTCCTTTATCACTTCTATTTCATAAACAGTAACCGGTCTGGGTTTTCTCTCGATCTCTTTTCCTTCCCTTGCAAGCTCATAAAGCTTTTTCCCATTAACTTTAAGAGCGGAATACATGGGAGGAATCTGCTGCTGTTCTCCCTGAAAGGAGGCAATAACCTGTTTTACCTGCTCCTGATCAACTTCCGCATTGTTTCTGCTTAAAACCATTCCTGACATATCCTGTGTATCTGTAACAATCCCCAGCCGCAAAACCGCAATATACTCTTTGGTTCTATCTGCCAGAAGATCGCAAAGCTTTGTACCATTCCCCAGACATACAGGAAGAACCCCCACCGCATCCGGATCAAGGGTTCCTGTATGTCCGATCTTTTTCTGTTTACAAATGCCGCGAAGCCTGGCTACCACATCATGAGATGTATAGCCGGCTTCTTTATATACGTTTATTATTCCATGATACATACTTACTCCTAAGCCTTTCTTTACCCGGCAGTCTGTTATAGCTGTAACTCAATCTGAGCCGATAAATTATTAGCTATGTCATGGAAAGTTCCCTGCATAGTAGCGCCTGCGGCCCTCACATGCCCGCCGCCGCCAAAGAAAGCCGCAACCTTAGCAACATCCACTTTTCCATTAGATCTGAGACTTACCTTATACTTCATAGATTCAATCTGATACATGAAAATTGCGCATTCCACACCTTTGGTATTTCTCAATTGACTTACAATTCCCTCCAGATCACCAGGCCCCACCTGATAAAAGTTCATAGTCTTTTTATCTATCATACTGACCACACATCTGCCATCCATAAAAAGGATGCTCTCCAAAAGCGCCCGGCCCAAAATCTGATTCTGGACATAAGTCTTTTCATAAAAAGTTTCATCAATCAATCTGGAAAAGTCAAACCCATAATCAATTAGCTCTGCCGCAATTTTTAATGTTTCCGGTGATGTATTGGAATACTGAAACACTCCTGTATCATGAATCATTCCAATATATAATGCTTTAGCTATTTCTTCATCTATCAAAGACTTATCTTCTATTGCCTTATAGACAAGCTCACTGGCAGAACTTGCCGAGGGTTCAATATAATTCACCATTCCGCTTCCACTGTTGCTAATATGGTGATCAATGTTGATGGTCTTTTCCGCTTTATCAAAATATTTTTCAGCTTCACCAGTTCTTGTTTTATCGGAATCTACCACTATGAATGCGTCAAACACCTCTGTATTTGTACAAAAATCCGTATGTATTTCATCTATGCCTTTGATACATCTAAATATATCTGCAGGTTTTTCAAGCAAAACCTGCACCTCTGCCATAGGGCACGCTTTTTTTAAGTAAAGATACAACCCCATAACCGCTCCGACACAATCTCCATCAGGGCGTAAATGACCACTAATACCAATGGTCCTGGTATTTTTTACTTCTTCACAAATATTCATAACCATCGATCTCCGTTTTTTTACTCATCATCTTTCCGGTTGACTTCATCAATCAATTTAGACATTTTTACACCATATGCAATAGATTGATCCACAATAAAACGTATTTCCGGCGTATTTCTTAAATTAATTCTTCTTGCCAGTTCTTTGCGGATAAAGCCTTCTGCACTTTTTAAGCCTTCCAGCGTGGCCTTTTGCAGTTTCTCATCCCCATATACGCTGATCCATGCTTTACAAGTCTTTAAATCAGGTGCAACTTCTACGGAAACTACAGAAGTTAAAGGACTGATTCTGGGATCCTTTAAATCTCCTCTGATTATTTCCGCCAAAGTTTTTTGTACTTCCCCGTTAATACGGGTATTTTTCATGCTGTTTTTTCTCACCTGGGGACCTCCACCATAATATAAGCTTCTACAATATCAAGCTCCTGCATCTGGTCAAATCCATCAAAGACAAAACCACATTCAAATCCAGCTTTAACTTCTTTTACATCATCCTTAAATCTCTTTAAGGATGCAAGCTGGCCTTCGTAAATCTGATTTCCTTCCCTGCTGATTCGTACCTTACAGTCTCTCTGGAAAATACCGTCAAGAACGTATGAGCCTGCAATATTACCCACTGCAGATGCTTTAAATATCTGTCTTACCTCTGCATGACCAATTACTTTTTCCTCAAAAACAGGATCCAGCATTCCCTTCATTGCAGCTTCAATATCTTCAATTGCCTGATAAATGACTCTGTAAAGTCTAATGTCAACGCCTTCACGCTCTGCGATAGTCTTTGCCATTGCATCAGGACGCACATTAAATCCAATAATAATTGCTGATGACGCGGAAGCCAGGGAAACATCGGATTCGTTGATGGCGCCTACACCGCCATGAATGCATTTTACAACTACTTCCTCGTTGGAAAGCTTCATAAGACTCTGTTTTACAGCTTCCACACTGCCCTGCACATCTGCCTTAACAATAATATTAAGTTCCTTTAAATTTCCTGCCTGAATCTGGCTGAAAAGATCATCCAGAGACATTTTTGCCTTGGTCTCCTCCAGCATCTTTTCCTTATTTTGTGCAAGATAAGTTTCTGCATAAGATTTTGCAGTCTTGTCATTTTCATGAGCAATAAATACTTCACCCGCACTTGGCACGTCAGAAAGTCCTAAAATCTCAACAGGAGTGGAAGGATCTGCTTCTTTTACCCTTCTTCCCTTATCATCAATCATTGCTCTTACTTTGCCGTGACTTGCACCGGCAGAAATAAAGTCTCCCACATGAAGGGTTCCTTTCTGCACCAGAACAGTGGCAACCGGTCCACGCCCTTTATCAAGTTCCGCTTCAATTACAAGACCTCTTGCACGTCTGTTAGGATTTGCCTTTAATTCCAGAATTTCAGCAGTAAGCAGAATCGTCTCAAGCAGTGTTTCAATTCCTTCACCGGATTTTGCTGAAACAGGTACAAACTCCGTTGTTCCGCCCCAGTCAACAGGAATCAGTTCATACTCTGTCATTTCCTGTTTTACTCTGTCAATATTAGCTCCCGGCTTATCAATCTTATTTACAGCCACAATAATTTCAATTCCGGCTGCCTTTGCATGGTTAATCGCTTCCACTGTCTGAGGCATAACCCCATCATCTGCCGCAACTACTAAAATTGCAATATCCGTGGAATTTGCCCCCCGCATACGCATTGCCGTAAATGCTTCATGTCCCGGCGTGTCAAGGAATGTTATGGACTGACCGTTAACATTTACAGTATATGCACCTATGTGCTGTGTAATACCACCAGCTTCTTTATCTGTTACATTTGTTTTACGAATTGCATCAAGGAGGGAAGTTTTACCATGATCTACATGCCCCATTACACAAATAACAGGCGGCCTGTTCTCCATTTTCTCTGCTTCTTCCTCATCTTCTTTCAGCAATTCTTCAATCACATCAACTTTTACTTCTTTTTCGCAGATAATTTCATATTCAATGGCAATGTTTTCCGCTTCTTCAAAGGAAATATCTGAATTAACAGTTACAATCTGCCCCTGTAGGAACAGTTTTTTGATAATGACGGAAGGCTGAAGCTTCATCTTATCGGCAAGTTCCTTAAGCGTAAGGGATTCAGGAATAGATACTACCTTAATCTGTTCCTCAACTGCCTCTTCCACTTTCTTTTCAGGCTTAATAAATCTGCCTGCTTTATTTTTATTTTTGATGACAGCCTCATCATCCTCATAAATAAAGTCTTTCTTTGACTTTCTATCTCTCTCCTGTCCTATTCTGCGCTTTTCCTCATCCCTGCGTTTTTCATCCTTAGCCGGGGCTTCCGGAGTGAAACTCTTACCCTGTTTTTCAGGACGCTTAAATCTATTATCCTGTCCTTTGTCGCTTCTTTCAGGGCGGTTATTATTGTTACCATATCTGTTATTATTCCTGTCAGTGCCATTATTCCTGAAATCACCCCTGCTATTTTGATTACCTGAACGATTAGTGCCTTCAGGTCTGCAGGCGTCGTTCCTTGCAGGCCTTTCTCCCTGATTGTTTCCAGAATTTTCCTGAGTTCTCTCATTCTTTTTAAACCTTTCGTCTTTATGGAATGGTTTCGGCGCAGCAGCTTCCTTTACAGGAGGCGTATTTTCAGCCGCAGTAGTATTTTGTGGTTTCTGCACAGCTTTGGCAGGCTGTTTATCTCCCATCATTTTCCTTGCATTTTCTTTAAAATCCACCTGCATGCTTTCCGGAACGGAAGGTGCCGTTAAAGGACGAATGAGCTTATGAGGTGTTTCTGCCTGAGGCCTCCCCTGCCCTTGTCCCTGTCCCTGACGTCCTGTATTTGCATTTGAATTCGGATTTGAATTTGAATTTCTATTTCCCTGCGCCGGCCTGCGGTCATTTTGGGGACGCTGTCCCGGCATATTACTGTTATGAGGGTTGCTTACAAAAATAATCTTTTTCTTTTTCTTAGGCGCTTCCCCTGAATTTTGCACTGGTCTGACGTTTTTATTTTCCTGTCTGTTTTCCACTTTGTTCCCCGCCGCCTTTACCGATGCTGTTTTGTTTCCGTCATCCGGTACAGATGCCTGCTTTTGTTCCGCCATATCTTCCTTTATCACTGCTGGTGCTTCTTCTTTCATCTCTTCCCGCTTTCCAAATGCCTTTCTTACCAAAGCCGCTGCTTCCTCTTCAAGTGAGCTTTGTGCTGCCTTTGCCTCAATTCCTTTATCCTGTAAAAAACTGATAATTTCTTTACTTTGCTTTCCCAATTCTTTTGCTATTTCATGCACTTTAATTTTGGCCATTCTATTACCTCCGTCTTAATTCCTATGATTCTTCCAAATGCTTCCATATATTTTCTGCCATCTTCCCGTTTGTAACCGCAACTGACGAACGCATTTCCCTTCCGATTGCTCTCCCTAAATTTTCTTTTGAGGCATAAAAATAAATCGGTACTTTGTAAAACTTACACATATTCGTAAATTTCTTTTTCGTATTATCAGAAGCATCACTGCTTACAATTACTAATGCCGCCTTGCCTTCCTTCACTGCTTTTTCTGTGGAAAACTCGCCGCTCACTAAATTTCTTCCTTTCGCAGCCAGCCCCAAAAGAGATAAAATTTTATCATTCATTAAGAGCATCAAACTCCTTTTCCAGATTGTCATAAACTTCATTTGGAATACTCATTTTGAAAGACCGTTCTAATCCTTTATTCTTTCGTGCCTTTAAAAGACACTCACCTGACTTACAAAGATAAGCTCCTCTTCCATTTTTTTTTCCGGTTACATCTAAAACGATTTCCTCTTCCGGCGTTTTAAGGACACGCATCATTTCTTTTTTGCTTTTCATCTCTCCGCATCCTACACATTGCCGCATGGGAATTTTCTTTGCCATTCAAATTCCCCCTTACTCCGTAGTCTCAGGTGCTTCTTCCTCATATTCCCCGTATTCTTCTTCATACGCATCATACTCGTCATATTCATCCATATAATCTTCATAACGGAAGCCTGGTGCATCCTTCGCCTGGGTTTCACTCTTTATATCGATCTTGTATCCGGTAAGTCTTGCTGCCAGTCTTGCATTCTGGCCTTCCTTACCGATGGCAAGAGAAAGCTGATAATCAGGAACTACCACCTTTGCTGTCTTTTCATCAGGATCAGCAAACACAGCAACAATTTTTGCCGGTGAAAGAGCATTCTGGATCAAATTGCCCGGGTTTTCATCCCAATTGATAATATCGATCTTTTCCCCACGAAGTTCTTCCACAATAGAATTTACTCTTGCACCGTTTAATCCTACACATGCACCCACTGCATCGACATTGGGATTGTTTGATCTGACAGCCATCTTGGTTCTGCTTCCTGCTTCCCTGGCAATACTCATAATCTCCACCGTGCCATCCTTGATTTCAGTAACTTCTGACTCAAACAACCGCTTAATCAGCTCCGGATGGGTACGGCTGACTAAAATCCTTGGTCCTTTAGGTGTATTCTTAACCTCAAGAATATATACCTTAATTCTCTCTGTAGGTTTAAATACCTCTCCTTTTACCTGTTCGCTTTCATTTAAGATACCGTCCGCCTTACCTAAATTAATACTGATGTTCCTGCCCATATAACGCTGTACTATACCAGTCGCAACATCTTTTTCTTTTTCAAAGTACTGATTATAAATAACACTTCTTTCTTCTTCCCGAATCTTTTGCAAAATCACGTTTTTCGCATTTTGTGTTGCAATACGTCCAAATTCTTTTGATTTAATTTCCACATGGATAATATCCCCCAGCGCCGCATCCGATTTGATTTCCGCCGCATCCTCCAAGGATATCTGAAGACAGTCGTCTTCCGGTTCCTCCACAACTTCTTTTTCCGCATAACAGAGGAAATCGCAGGTGTCTCTGTCAATTTCCACTTTAATATTATCAGACTTTCCAAAATGGTTTTTGCATGCTGTAATCAGAGAATTTTCAATTGCTTCAAACAATGTTTCTTTGCTGATTTCCTTTTCCTTTTCTAAAATATCCAGTGCTTCCATTAATTCTTTGTTCATTTTCCCTTATCCCTTTCCGCCCTTATTTTCCGGACTAAAAATCTAATGTCAGTTTTATAACCGCTATGTCTTTTCTATCAAAAATAATATCTTCTATTCCCTCTTTTAAGGCTGCCCCCAAAGTAACCGTATCTTCATCAAAAGCCTTTAATATTCCGGTAAACTCCTTCTTTCCCATTATGGGCTTATAAGTCTTTACTTCAACCTCTTCAAGCAGGCTTTTTCTTAAATGTTTATCTTTTTTTAAAGTCCGGCCAAGTCCCGGAGAACTAACTTCCAAAATATAAGCATCATCAATAAAATCCGTCCGGTCCAGTTCATCTGACAGTGCCCGGCTTACCGCCTCGCAGTCATTTATGCTTACTCCCTCCTCTTTGTCAATATAACATCTTAAATACCACTCACTGCCCTCTTTTACATACTCCACATCATAAATTTCCACGTGATTTGCTTCTGCAATAGGCTTTAGCAGTTCTTCCGCTTTTGCTTCATAGTTTTCTTTTTTTGACATTCATTCACCTCTAAAAATTTCCTAAAAAAGAGTGGACCGACAAGTCCACTCTAGATTAGTAACTATCTTTAATTCTATTGTATTGTAGCACCCTGCCTAAAAAAAAGCAATACACATTCTTACTTTTTTTGCTTTTCTTCCTTATATAAAAGAGTCAAAAGCACTGCCGCCAAAAGAATAAATCCCATACCGCCGATCACTCCTGTGGGCGCTGGTCCTAAAAATATATTATAAGGGTTCTGCAGCGAAGTAAAGCAAAGCCCTATTGCCGAAAGTCCATTTAAAACAGCGTGCCCGATTACAGCCGGAATACAACTGCCCGTCCTGATTGTTACATAGGAAAAAAGAATTCCCATTACGATACAAAACAGGCACATTGCAAAAATACCAGTCACAGGATATCCTTTATAGCCCAAGCCATAATTATGCCCCATAACCGTTAAAGGTGCATGCCAAAGTCCCCATATCAAACCTGTTATTAATAGGGCGGGAACTACCTTAAACCGTCCAAGCATTTTAGGAAGCAGATAACCGCGCCATCCCCATTCTTCACCAAAACAATTAACAAAATTAAGAACAGGCGACAGGAAAATTCCCATCAATGCCTGAGTGATCATAATTCCCCTTAATTCACTGTTATTTACAGTAACACCCTGGGATTCATACAATACCTTTACATACCCCATATCTTTGTCAAAATGATTGGGAAAAATCAAAAAATACAGGACAGCTCCGAAAAAAATTAAAAATACTGTTCCAAACCATGCCATTCCATAATACTTTAAATTTCCCTTTAAATTAGGCGCCAGCTTCAAATTGTCTTTTGACAGCTTTTCCCCTGTCAGAAGTCTTGCAAGAAGTGCGCCGCAGGCCGGGAAAAACATAACTCCCGCCACAAGCATCTGTGCCAGATACGCCCTGTTTAAATCTGAACTTCCCACCATATGCCTGATCAAAAAAATTTCCACGCCATAAGTCAGGAAAAAAGTAATTCCCAAAAAAATGGCAATTCTTTTTAGTTCAAGCTTATTATCTATTTCTTTATTCATCATAATTTAATCTTACCCTTCGACGATCAGGTATCTTCCGTCTCCAACATCAAAAACTTCGTCAGCCTCAAGAATCTCCTCTTTATCCATTCCCTCTACGTCAAGGCCTTCCTCTTCAAAAAATTCCCAGACCTCTTCAATGGAATTCACCACAACAGCAAGACATTCTTCTAAAAACGCCTCAGCCTCCTCAAGGTTAGAAGCCACATTTTCCTCTGGAAACAACTGTCCCTGATTTTCTAAAAAACATTGTAAAACCACATCATCAAACTCATGCATACCAATACCCATGCCTTTCTTCCATGAGCCTTCCTCAGGAAATCTTCTTCCTTCGGAATGGGCCCGAATTTATCCCATTGCACCAATCATCTGTTACTATATATTATGCTTTGCATATTTGATTCAGTCAATACCTTGAAAAATTTTTTGTTGAATTATTTGATAGACTCCCTTGTCTTTCCATCCCGGACAGACATAGTCCGCTGCTTTTTTTACTTCCTTCACCGCAGTGTCAACTGCATAGCTTGTTCCCGCTGCCAGCATCATGCCGATATCATTATTATTATCTCCAAAAGCCATAGTTTCTTCTTTACAGATTCCCAGGAATTTTTCCAGCACCTTAAGGCCGTTTCCTTTATCTACCGATTGGTCCATAAAGTCCACCCATTCCTCACCGGCCATACATGCTTTGACTTTACCTTCCCATGGAGGTATAAAGTTTCCTTCACCCAGCCTGCGGATACTTCCCTTACGATAAACCGCAATTTTAATAATTTCTTCCTTTTCCTTTAATACATCTTCCACTAATCTGAAATGATTATGATATCCATAGGTAAGCAAATGAATAAATTCCTGATTTTTGCTTTCAATCAAGCTTCCGTTTGCAGTAGAAACCACAGTTTCACACTCTCCATAATAAGGACGCAGCATAGCCATAATCCCTTCAATATGCTCTTTTTTCATGGGGGTAACGGAAATATTTTTATTCTGATAGCAAATATGTGCTCCATTTTCCGCAATATAAGCAATCTCATCCGCCACATCCCGAAACACATTGCGAAGACTAAAGTACTGCCTGCCGCTTGCTGCGCAAAACAAAATCCCTTTTTTCTTTAACTTATAAATGGTCTCCACCATCTCCCTGTACAGATCGGGAGTAGAATCCTGAATCAATGTTCCATCCACATCAGATGCAATTAGTTTAATCATGTTTATAATCCTTTACTACCTCAAGAGCCGGAAGTGCATTTCCCTGATAGTCAAACAAAGCCTGATTTGCCCATTCATTGCCGCAGGGACCTTTATCCTCAATATACTTCAAGGCGCTTTCTGTTGCCCATCCGCTTCCCGGAACCGGTATCCAGGCCGGCTCCCAATAGAAGAAGCCTTTTCCCCGTCCTTTTGGTATTTCTTCCAGTCTTTCCAGAAGCTTTTTCATAAAATCCTTTTGGCCTTCTACTGTCATAGGGAACTCTATTTTATCCACCAGCCCCTGCCTGGTTGCCATTCCCTTTCTTTCCTCTTTCGAAAGTTTCTCATAAGAAGCATAATCTTCCATTGTAAATCCCATAGAAACTTCAGCGATAATCAAATCTTTTTCATACCGCAGGGCAATGTCTTTCATGTTATCAATCAGCATATCCATAGTTCCATGCCAAAAAGGGTAATAAGAAAGCCCTATTATATCAAACTCTCCACCCCTGCCTATAAAATTATCAAACCATTCCCGATAAAGGGCATTGTTTCCGCCATTGTCCAAATGAACCATAACTTTTATGTCTTTGCCGGAAATTCTGGACACATCACGCACCGCCCTTATGCCGGATTTTACATATCTGGCAATATTATCATATTCCGGCACCCGTCCTGTAGGCCACAAAAGACCATTTGATAATTCATTTCCCACTTGTATCATTTCAGGCAGAAGGTCATTTTCCATTAATTCATTTAATGTAATTCTGGTATAGTCATAAACTGCCTGTTCCAGCTGCTCCACAGAATATCCCCTCCATGCCTTTGGCACAAACTGCTTTCCCGGATCAGCCCAGAAATCACTATAATGGTAATCAAGCAAAATGTCAAACCCTAAATCTTTTCCTCTGCGCAGCAGTTTCTTTGCTGCTTCAAAATCATTTGTTCCGGCGCCATATGGCTTTCCTTCTTCCGAATAGGGGTGATTCCACAATCGTACTCTTAAGGCATTCACATCATAATCTTTTAAAATGGAGAGCAGCTCTCTTTCTTCTCCTTTATCATAAAACTTCCCTCCACAGCGTTCTACCTCCAAAAGTGTGGAAATATCCATTCCTTTATAATATTTCATATTACTCCAAATCCTTCCTGCTTTATAATTACAAAAATACAGCAAAATATTCTTTGTGTCAAACATCATCAACCGAAAATAAAGGGCTGAAAAAACGCAGTTAATTCAACTTCATTTTTTCACAGCCCTTTAAACTTCCATCAGTCAAAACTTGTAAATCGTTTATACATATCCCGATACCGGAACCTTACCATTTCGTTTTTTGCAAGTACATCTTCCTCTGTCCCCGTATATTGACAGCGGATACAGTAATATTCTTTCTTATCCTTATCATAAAACATGTCAATATCCAGATCCCTCATAAAACAGGAGGGACATCTATAATTTAGTTTGCCTTTTCCAGCTTGAGCCATGTGGAAACTACCTCCTTATCCATAAGTGTTGTTTTATAGCCCAATGTAAACATGGGTGAAAATGCGTAACCTTCTTTGATATATCCTACAGCCTTTTCATCAGACATTCTCATTGATACCCTTGTATCAACCGGCGGAATTACAGCTTCCACGGATAAAGCTCCTTCTTCCTCTTCTTCCCTGCATTTATAGGCATAAGCAATTGTCTTATCCCCATTTTTCCCTTTGCAGCTAAGAGTGATCTCTGACATATCTTCTGTATATTCCGTAGTACCATAGCAGGCTACCATATATTCATTTAACTCCACCCTGGCTTCAGGGTTGCTCATTTCAAGAACAGTTCTTTCCATCCTGATTTCTGAACTTCCTTCCTCAAAATAAATTTTCGTCTGAAGCTTTACAGTTAAATCATAAAACTCAATGGTAACAGGCTCTAAGGTAAGTATCCTTGTCTTCTTTCCCTGTGTAATTACTTCTTCACTAAACCTTGCTTTTGTTCTGCACAGGCACAAATCCACTTCTTCACCATTATAGGAAAGCTTTGCACTCCTTACAGTTCCCTCTCCTGCATAATGAGTAAAGTAGCCTGCACGATATTTTTCCTGAATCAAAAACGGATATGAAGCATCCTGAATATGAGGAGTTCCAATACCAACTTCCCACTTCAGCTTTGCCGCATAGGGACGAAGATCAACAAGCGCACCGCCCTGGTCCATATTGATGCAGGCACGCATATAAGGATCGCAGTACCAGAATAACTGCTTATCTGAGCCATAAAGAATGTCTCTCCACAATGCACACTCAGGTTCCGTATAGGTCTTTTTACTTCTGAAATAGTCAGCAAACTCTGCCATAGTCATGTCTTCCAGCTTGCCTTCTTCTTTTAGCTTTCCATAATAAGCCATACCGTCATCATAAGATTTTTTAAGAAGCTCAAAGGGTGATTCCCAGCGTCCCATCTTATTTAACCAGCCTGGTCCTACAAACATCATGTTATAAGCATATCCATTGTTGTATTTTTCCAATGAACGATACTGGTCTATTAAATTATATAAATAAGGATACTCCCATGTCTTGGTATCATAAATCATGCCGCGCAGTACATTCTGAGGATGGGTTCCAAAATTAGAGCCATTTCCGTCATAGCATGCAAGCAAATCCCTTGACAGATGTGGAATTGCAACAATACCGCTGTCTTCCGCCTCATTGGCAGCAGGCGCATGAATATTCTGCTTAGAGGGAATCCAGGGATTCCAGGGACCGCCATCCATAAAAGTATACCAGGAATTATTACAGGTATGATAAGCCTTGGGGCCTTCCTCCCAGCAGGTTGCCACCGCACATTTTACAGAAGGATACTTTTCCTTAATATAATTAACCAGTTCCGCATCCATATAATAGGAGCCTGTGGATTCCGGATAAAATCCAAATGTATCATAGAATTTTCCAAACACATCATCTACAATAGATTTTTTATCCTCCATAGAAAACATCCAGATGCAAAAATCTTTTGTCTTATATTTTTCCCTAAATTCCTTACAGGGAAGACCTAAAAGGGATAATGCGATTTCATCCCCATACTTTTCATGATGTTCTTTTGCAATTGAAATTGCTTCCTCATTAAAAAGACTGGCATATGTCATTTGAATTGTGGTTTTTAAGCCATACTTATGCGCACAGTCCTGCTGCAGTCTGAAAATATCCAAAGATTCTGTCAGCAGTGCAGTTCTTCCAATATCTTCTTCCTTTCCATGACCGGTCACCTTTTCTGCATATTCAGGCACCATCTCCGGCCTATGGATAATATTTACAACAAATTTTTCCAACTTTTTATTCCTGTCCCTTCCCGTATAATAGCATCCTAAAACTTCGTTGATTCATTTATTACAAGCTGATACCCAAGCAGTGTCTGGTTTGCAGCTTCCCTCTTTTCAATACAGTCTGCCAACAATCTGCAGCTTGCCGCGCCAAGCTCCATCGCATCAAACTGAAGCGACGTAATAGCCGGTTGGTGGTTTTCCAGCATTCTGCTGTTATAAAAAGAAGCCACCTTAATGTCCCTGGGCACTCTGACAGCTTCATTTTCAAGTGTATTCAATACATGAATGCAAATGGCATCATCCATACATAAAATACATTCCGCCTTTTTTAAAAGTAAATCCCTGACTGCCTCTTCAATCCTGATTTTGCTGCATGTATCGGTATAAATCACACTATCGTCAATCGCAATCTTATTTTTCTTAAACGCGTCCTCATATCCTTTCAGGCGGTTTTGATTTACGATATGACGCATACTGCCTCCGATCAGCGCCAGCTTTCTTATCCCTTCTTTCAAAAGCAGACTCGTAAGCTCACTGCTGCCGGCCAGGTGATCATTATCAATCTGTGGCACACTCTTATCTTCCGCAGCACCAATAGCTACAAAAGGAATTCCTGCATTTTTCAAATATTCTACAGCCGGATCATTTTCCAGAGTTCTTCCTAAAATAATGCCATCCACTTTTTGGTTGTCAACAAGGCGTTCCAATCTGGAAATGTTATTTTCCGTTACCATAGAAATAATTACGTCATAGTCTAATTCTGACGCCTTGCTGCTAATGCCCCACATGCAGTTTTGAAAAAACGAAAGCTCCGTAAGATTATAATCCTCCGGCATAACAAAACCAATATTAAAAGTTCTGGACTGAGCCAGCCCTTTTGCGAGGGCGTTGGGCCTGTAATTATTTTCATTGATATATTTTAAAACTTTTTCTCTTGTTTTTGTTCCAATCCTACCCTTTCCAGAGATAGCCCTGGAAACGGTAGTTTTGGAAATATTTAATTCTCTTGCAATATCATCAATTGTCATATTTCAATACTTTTTAGATCCATATATAACAAACTATTAACCTTTTACTGCACCACCTGTAACACCTTCAACATAATACTTCTGCAGGCACATGAACAAAATTGTTACCGGAATTGCAACAAGTACGCCGCCGGCGCAGAACCTTGTGAAAAAGCCCTGATAATCATTTGTCCATACCCATCTTTGTAATGCTACTGCCACGTTATAGCTGTCGCTGTATCCAAAGGCCACATAAGAAGCAAATACGTAATCACACCAAGGTGCCATGAATGCTTCCAGTGCCGTATAAATAATAATAGGTTTTGCCAATGGCAGGATAATGGTAAGTGCAATTCTTGCATTGGAAGCACCGTCAATTCTTGCTGATTCATCAAGGGCCTTAGGAACTGTATCCAAATATCCCTTACTTACATAATATTTCATACCGGCACCGGCAACAGTAACCAGTATCAAACCTGGAATAGCCCCTGCCTGTGTCAGTCCTATCTGCTTCAATAGGAAATACAGACAAATCATAGTAAGGAAGCCAGGGAACATACCAAGAATCAGCCAAAGCTGCATCATAAAAGTTCTTCCTTTAAAGCGGCTTCTTGACAAAGCATATGCCACGCAGAGAATCATAATTGTATTGAGCACAGCCACAGAAAAAGCTATGATCAACGTATTTAAATACCATCTTACAAAAGAACACTCCTCACTGAAAAGGTATGTGTAATTGTCCCATGAGAAAACCTTTGGAATAATGTAGGATACCATGCCGCCATACTCCGTTGCATAAGAACGGAAGCTTTGGAACACCAGCCCTACAAATGGGAACAGCCAGATAATGCTCATAAGGATCAACACGATATAAGTAATTGTATTGCTGACTTTTGTATGAAAACTTCTTGATCTTGTCTTAGTTGTGTTTGCCATTATTGGAATCCCTCCTCATCTTTTACAGACGGCAGGATACGATATACTACCAGTGATATTACTGCCGTAACCACAAATACCATGATACCAATTACTGCTGCCATTCGATAATTTGTGTCGTTGATGGTCAGCTTATACAGCCAGGTAATAAGCAGATCCGTATATCCGGCTCCGCCTGCCAGATCCATTGATTTCGGATTACCCTGTGTCAACAGGAAGATTACGTTAAAGTTATTTAAGTTACCTGTAAATGAAGTTAAAAGGTATGGTCCTGTTATAAACAGCATGTAGGGAAGCGTAATCTTCATAAACATCTGGAAACCGTTTGCCCCGTCAATTCTTGCACTTTCGTATAAGTCCTCCGGAATATTCATTAAAATACCGGTTGCCATCAGCATCATATAAGGAATACCAATCCATACATTAATAATAATAATCAAAATACGTGCATAGGTTGCATTTGACCAGAAGGGAATGAAATTATCAATCAATCCCCATTTTAACAGGTATCCGTTTACCAGTCCGTCATTTGCAAACATCTTATAAACATAAAGCAAAGAAACAAACTGAGGAATCGCAATTGTCATAACCAGGATCGTTCTCCACAGCTTTTTAAACTTAATGCCCTTTTTATTTATCATAATTGCAACGCCCATACCCAGAAAATAATTCAGGAAGGTTGCAAAAAATGCCCATACCAAAGTCCAGCCCAATACGGTAAAGAAGGTAGAACCAAAACCTGCGGAACCAATGGAAAACAGATTCTTAAAGTTTTCAAATCCTGTCCATGAAAATAAAGCGGCAGGCGGCTGATGATCCGCATCAAAATTTGTAAACGCTACACAAATCATAAAAATAATCGGTAGTATGATAAAAACAAACACTCCAAGGTTAGGCAGTACCAGCAGCGTTTTAAAGAAATTTTCATTGATCAATGAATGCAAATCTTCTTTAGAGGTAGGGAGCTTTCTTCCCTGTGCCAGATACATCTGCATCTGCCTGTTCTGGCGAATGTTCACTCTCCATAAATAAATAAATGCAAAAATCACAAAAATTGTTAGTATGCCATATAGCAAGATCAGGAAGCTGTTGTCCCCATAAACAGTAACCGGAACCACCCCTGATTTATCCACATAGCTGGCAGTTGTACCCAGTGTAACAATACCTGCAAGATATTCCGCGCCAAATGAAATCATGTAATAGATAAAAAGAATTTCTACACCTAGAAAAACGATTCCCCGAAGGAACTGCTTATGCATGAACTGACCAAAGCCCATGATTAAGAAAGACACCTTTGTCTTCCAATCGCCTTCCGTAAAAGTTGTACCAATCTCTTTCACATTTTTGCCTATATTAGAAAACATATTCTGAATATTGGCAGATAGTTTACTTTCTTTCCCCATGTCCGCCTCCAAATCACAATTTTTTATGTTATATTTTTTGTTTGAAGTAAATTTCTCCGAATAAAATTTCCTCTTTATTTTTCATGACAGCCAAAAGCTGTTTTCCCCTTTAGCTGCCATGAAAAAAATGCTGCCGCAGACCGCAAAGCAGTCCGCCCGACACAGCCATATATCATTTTGTGATCTGCCTACTGAGCGTAGGATTCACAGGTTGCCTGGAACTCTTCCAGAACGCTCATTAATTCTTCATCAGATGCATTGTCATATTTATCAGCAATTACATCATCACCAAGAGCTGTTGCCAGAGTCCAGTAATCGTTAGGATACTGTCCCTGAGGAATTGTGAATGCAAGCTGCTCAGCAAGTGCGGAAAGAGCCTCGTCAGCCTTAACTGCTTCATCAGCCTGTGCTTCCATGTTAGAAGGGCCCCAGCCTACTTCGTTGTAACGTGCAAGCTGAACTTCTGCACTTGAAAGGTACTTAGCAAGTTCAAGACAAACAACTGCCTTGTTGGTATCTGTCTGAGGCTTTAAGCCTAAAAGCTTGAATCCGCCAAATCCGCTGAACTGGAATGATTCGCCGTCAACAGTAAAGGTAGGAAGCTTTGCACATGCATAGTTGTCGCCAAATACTTCTTTAGCTGCACTTGAATCCCATGTACCATCGATGATTGCACCAGGATTTGTAGCATTGCTGATAGAGGAACCATTAAAGAATGAAGGAGACTTGGACAGTTCAATCATCTTCTTTAAAGCCTTAACGCCATTGTCAGAAGCATAGGTAACATTAGCCTTTACAAACTTACCTGTAGAATCTGCATCATAGGTAAGTTCACAGCCTGTTGCAAAGAAGAATGCTGTCTGATACCATCCGGAGTTGATTTCCATGTAAACGCCTTTGCCAGCTGCTTCACAGTCTTCAACAATTTTTTCAAGAGAAGTAGGATCAGTTACAACAGATTTGTCATAATACATAAAATATCCGTTATCGGAAGTAACAGGGAATGCGTAGATTGCATCACCCATAGTAGCTGCGCCAACAGCACCTGCATCATTGCTGGTAGATACAAAGTTAGCATAGTCGCCGATAACTTCCATGATTGAGCCTGCTGATACAAGACGTGCCAACTGGTCCTGCGCAAATCCGTAGATATCTGCCCCCCCCTTCTACGTCAGTAATCATGTTGCTGGCTGCATCACCTTCACCAACAGCTTCGATTGTTACTGTGTAGCCGGCAAACTGGGGATTTTCTTCCATAAATTTGTCAACCTGTGCCTTTGTAAAAGCATTTACTTCTTCTGCAACCCAGATTGTAATTGCACCGGTTCCGTAATCAACGTCTGCAGGTGCTGCTTCTTCAGCATTGTCTGTGGACTCTGCTGCCTCGGTTGTTTCAGTTGTCTCTGTGGTTGCTGCTTCATTTGAAGCTGCACTGTTGTCCGCTTCCTTGCTTCCACATCCAGCTAACAATGCTGCTACCATGGATACGGAAAGAAGAGCTGCTAACAATTTCTTTTTCATACTCATTATCCTCCTAAAACGATATGTTATGGAACTTTGTTTTTGGAAACGCTTCCAATTTTGCGCAACCGTTTGTTCCAAAAGTAGGATAACATTAGCTTTTACCATTGTCAATATTTTGCAATGTATATTTTTATATATCATTTTTGTGCATATTGCACAGTTTTTATCGAAACGTTTTTACTATATTTTTACAAAACGAGCACTTTTTCGCTTTTTTTCGTATTTCAATGTATTACAACAGCTTTTGTTTTTTCATTTCCTGGTACAACCGTCCTATGGGAAGCCCAACCACATTGTTATAATCTCCCCGTATCTCTTTTATATATGCTGCGCCTTGTCCCTGAATGCCATAAGCCCCCGCCTTGTCCATAGGCTCTCCCGTATCCACATACTCTTTTATTTCTTCCATACTCATAGGATACATCACCACATCCGTTTTTTCATAAAAGGATCTCTTTCCCCCCTGCCATATTAATGTAACCCCCGTGTATACCTGATGGATGCTGCCCTGCAGACAGGAAAGTATTTCCTGCGCATTTTCCCTGCTGCCCGGCTTTCCTATAATCTGCCCATCAAAAACCACAATGGTATCTGCACCTATCACTAAGGAGGATCCTTTTTCCTTTTCCTGAAGGCTTTTAAAAACATCTCCGGCCTTTCCTTCTGAGAGCTCCAGCACTACCTGTTTGGGCTGCCTGCTTTCAGGTACTTCTTCCATACTGCTTGATATTACTGTAAATTCCATGCCTATTTGTGTAAGAAGCTCCTGCCTCCTTGGGGAGGCAGAAGCTAAAATAATTTTATTCATGATGCATTTCCGGGATAAACACTCTGCTGTTTCCCACCTGTTCCTGCATTTTAGCCGCCTTAACCGCCATATTGCCGAATTCCAGCTGGGAATTAAAGGATCCCTTTCCTCTCTTATCAATTTTTTCGTATATGCCTTTATCCGTCAGGACATGTGCTTTCACCGTATCCTTTAGCTGCAAATTCAGTATTGTCATCAGCTTTTTTTGAAGCTCCGGCTTATCAATTGGGAACATGATTTCCACACGTCTTTCTAAATTTCTCGGCATCCAGTCAGCGCTTGCGCAGTATACTTCCGCTTTTCCGTCATTTTCAAAATAAAAAATCCGACTGTGTTCCAAAAAATTTCCAACAATGGAACGGATGGTAATATTATTCCCGATTCCAGGCAGGCCCGTTTTTAAGCAGCAGATCCCCCTGACGATCAACTCTATTTTCACTCCCGCCGCGCCAGCATCATACAGCGCCTTTATAATATCCTTGTCGCACAGGCTGTTGATCTTGGCAATAATATGTCCTCTGCGCCCGGCTAATGCATTCTCCCGCTCCCTATTAATTAAAAACAAAAATCTGTCTTTCAGCCACAACGGTGCAAGAGAAAGCTTATTCCAGCTAAGTGGCTCAGAGTATCCTGAAAGCATGTTAAATACTGCTGTGGCATCCTCGCCAATAGAAGGCGAACAAGTTAAAAGTCCAACATCCGTATACAATTTGGCAGTAGCATCATTGTAATTTCCGGTTCCAAGATGCACATATCTTCTAATTCCATCATCTTCCCTGCGCACCACCAACGTTATCTTGCTGTGGGTTTTTAAGCCTACCAGACCATAAATTACATGGCAGCCTGCCTTCTCTAACATTTTTGCCCAGACAATATTGTTTTCCTCATCAAACCTTGCTTTTAGTTCCACCAAAACGGAAACCTGCTTTCCATTTTCGGCAGCCTGGGCAAGAGCGGCAATAATAGGGGAATTACCACTTACCCGGTAAAGCGTCTGCTTAATCGCAAGCACATCCTTATCCCTTGCAGCCTGTCGGATAAAGTCTACTACTGGAGTAAAGGTTTCATAAGGATGATGCAGAAGAATATCCTTTTCCCTGATTTTCTCAAAAATATCGCACTCAGGCGGAAGTTCCGGCACCATCTGCGGGGGTGCATAACTGTTTTCCTTTAAATGCTCAAACCCGGGAAGGACATACATTTTCATAAGAAAAGTCAAGTCCAGCGGTCCGTCAATTTTATAGATATCTTCTTCCGTAATCCTTAATTCTTCTTCTATAATACTGAGAAGTCTCTGGTCAACGGTATCCTCCACCTCTAAGCGGATCGCCTGTCCCCACTGACGCTTTTTCAACTGCTTTTCAATTTCTTTAAGCAGATCCTCCGCCTCATCCTCTTCTATTGTAAGATCTGCATTCCTCATAATCCGGAAGGGAGCAGAACATACAATATCATAATTTAAAAACAGCTTATGAATGTTTCTTTCAATCACTTCTTCCAGTAGTATTACCTTTTTCTCCTGTCCTTTTTCAGAGGGAATCTGTACAATCCTTGAAAGCACGCTTGGAACCTGTACCGTAGCAAATTCAAGAAACTCATCCCCATTTTTCTTTCTTACAAGGGCTCCGATATTAAGAGATTTATTTCTGATCAGGGGAAAAGGCCGGGAAGAATCCACCGCCATAGGCGTTAAAACCGGATAAACATTCTCCTCATAAAACTGATCTACATAAGCAGCCTCCCAGTCAGACAGTTTTTCATGTGATTCAATCACCGTAAGGCCATTTAAATGAAGCTGTGGAAGAAGAGATCTGTTATAAGTGGAATACTGTAAATCCACTAATTCATGCGTCGCTTTGTTCAGCGCCATAATCTGCTGCCCAGGCGTCATCCCTGCAATATCCGGCTTATCGTAGCCTGCATTTACCATATCCTTTAAAGAAGCCACTCTTACCATAAAAAATTCATCCAGATTTGAAGATGTAATGCTTAAAAATTTTAACCTTTCAAATAATGGATTATTTTTATTTCTTGCTTCACTTAAAACTCTTTTGTCAAATAAAATCCAGCTTAATTCTCTGTTTCTGTAATTTTCCGGACCTTCATAATTTGATTTCCCCATACGAATTATACCCAACCCTTTCCCTGACTTTTATTGCGCCTGCCTCTCACGAACGCTTTTTCCTGATCACCGGCCTTATTTTATATACCTCTTCAAAGAAAACTGCCCGCTCATCAAAAAGCCCTTTTTCCAACGTAATATCTTCAGCGGTATCTGCCATAATAATCAGTTCTTCTTCTTTTAAGGAGATTTTTATATTTTTAAATTTTTGTTTGTGGCTTCTGTCAAGTCCGTTTGCCAGCTTTAATATTGCAATCAATTTGGCTATTTTCAGGTAAAATGCTTTATCAACCATCTGGTTTTTATACTCATCCGTCTCGTAATCAAATTCTAAATGATTATACTTAACCACATTAGCCACGATCTCTCTTTCTAAATGGGAAAGACCAATAATTTCCGTAGCCATGATAATACTGTAAGAGCATTCTCCCAAATTCACCATACTAATATATTTACCACAGTCATGTAAAATAGTTGCAATCTGCAAAAGCAGTCTTTCCCTTTTACTAAGACCATGAATTTTTTTCATTCCATCAAAAATTGCAAGTGCAATCTGCTCTAAAGTTTCGCTGCGTTTTTTGCTTCCCTGATACCTTTTGCTGATGCTTTGGGCACAGGCGATAATGTCTTTTTCAAAATCATGGGGGAGCGTAATGATCTTGTTCTTTTCCGCATACTCATAAGCAATTCCGTCACATAAAGTCACTCCCGGCGCCCAGATTCTCTCCGCCTCCACATTTTTCATAATGCAGTGAAGCAGAACCATTGAAATATATAAAAGAGAAATTTTTTCCTCCGGCATATTCAGCAGCCTGGAAAGCTCTGATAAATTTTTAGTGCGGCATGCTTCCGTATAATATTCCAGTGTTTTTCTGTCTGCAATTCCTCCTCCGCTACCTTTTCCCTTGCGCATCACAAGCTCTGAAATATAATCGTCCACCACAATAATATTCTTGATCTGGCGATCCTTCAAATAAAGCTTCTTGTAGACGCTAAGCTGGGACTCCACCATTTCCTTAATCAGCGTATCATACTGTCTGGTACTGGCATCTAAATGATGGAGATGCTCCTGAAGGCGTAGAACTCCCAATCTCATATTCTGAGTAGAAACAAGGGCATCATTATCAAAAAGTGAGATTTGTATACTGCCTCCGCCAATATCCAAAATTGCGGTTCCGCTCTCAATGATTTTCTGAAACCCCTCACCTTTCAGCGCGATGGATTTATAATCTAAAAAACGCTGTTCCGAGTTACTTAATATATCAATATGTATTCCTGTTCTCTGCTCAACCTGATCCAGTAATATCACCTTGTTTTTTGTTTCACGGATGGCGCTGGTGCCATAAGCTTTATAATCAGAAACCTGATAAGCCCGCATAATATCAGAAAACTCCCTCAGGATACGGCAAAGCTCATCCACTCTTTCGCTGGACAGTTTTCCTTCGCTGTAGGTCTCGCTTCCCATATCAATACTGTACCGGATATGATCGATCTCACGCATCCCTTTTGCCTTGGAAACCTCAAATATTTTCATAGCAAGCTCGTAAGATCCCACATCAATTGCTGCAAATGTTTTTACTGCCATGAATTCTCCTTTCTGCCAAGCAGATAATCAATAAACTGCTGCGCCGTTCTTCCTGAAAGCCCCCCGTGGGCAAGCTCCCATTTATTTGCTTCTAATAAAAGCTCCTCTTTTGGCATAGATACCTGATATCGCTCCGCCAGTACCTGTACAATCTTTTGAAATTCTTTTTTGTCTGGCGCGGCAAAAAAAATTGTTACTCCAAACCGGGATACCAGTGAAAGTTTTTCCTGCACAGTGTCGCCTGCATGCAGGTCGTCTCTTCTATCTTCTTTATCCGAAAATTTCTCCCGCACCAAATGTCTTCTGTTGCTGGTCGCATAGATCAGTACATTTGCCGGCTTTTTCTCCAATCCACCTTCTATAACAGCCTTCAGGTATTTATACTCAATCTCAAAGTCCTCAAAACTTAAATCATCCATATAAATAATAAATTTATAGTTTCTGTTTTTAATCTGAGTAATCACCTCATTTAAATCCTGAAACTGATGCTTGTAAATCTCTATAATCCGCAATCCTTTTTCATAGTATTCATTGGCAATTCCTTTAATGCTGGAAGACTTTCCGGTGCCTGCATCGCCAAAAAGGAGACAGTTGTTTGCTTTTCTTCCCTCTACGAAAGCTTCCGTATTTTCAATCAGTTTTCTCTTGGGTATCTCATATCCCACCAGATCATTTAAATGCACATGTGCAATATTCCGGATGGGAACAATGTGTACGCCTTCCTCATCATGGGTTACGCGGAACGCTTTATGCAGCCCAAACTTTCCAACGCCATAATCTTTATAAAACTCCGTGAGCGTTGCTTTCATCTCCTCCGGCGTATGATCCCGGGTAAATTTCACCGCAAGGCTGCAGATTCTTTCCCTGATACGTCTGTTATACACTTTACTTTCGCTGTCACTGCTTTCATATGCAGTGATAAGGTCAAAATCCGTGATGGAAAGCGTCTGCACCATATCTGTAAAATCATAGTCAAAAAATTCCTTGAAAATAACAATATCATGTAAAACCGCCCGGTTAATGCTGCCTTTTACCTCTCCTCTAATCTCACACGCCTTACTATAGCTGTTTTCATTATTGACCAAAAGATTTGACAGATAGCAATGCCAGAGATTTCCATAAAACCCATGATTACCTGCAAGTTCAAGGAGCCTGTGGATGCAGTCATATAAAAGCCCTGCCAGATCTCCTTTGTTATAACAGTCCTCTTTATAATGCTCCATCAGCCATGCCATATCAAATAAAAGGCGGCCTTCTTCCTGGTCAAAATCCTTATATACAATCAATTCCTGCCTTCTCATAGTTACAGCCATGCTCCTTTTTCCATATGTTCCATGGGATCAGCCGGCCAGATAATTTTTATCTGCCGCCAGCTTACACCACATTAATAATTTCCCAAAATACGCATATTTCTGGCTTCCGCCCTAAGTCCTCTCAGGGCATTTTTTACAGCACTATCTGATAAATTGCCTTCAAAATCAATAAAAAACCTGTATTCCCAGCTTCTGTCTTCAATCGGTCTGCTTTCAATCCTGTTCATATTCAGGTTATTATAAATAAAATGAGAAAGCATATGATATAAGGAACCGCTTTCATGGGGAACTTCAAAGCAAATGCTGATCTTATTTGCGTTTTCCATAAAAATTTTCTGATTCGTCACAATAATAAAACGTGTAGAATTTGCGTTGCTTTGGTTGATCTTTTCGGCAAGCACCTCAAGCCCATAGATTTTTGCCGCATATTCACTGGCAATAGCTGCTTGTGTTCTGTTTCCCTCCTCCGCTACCTTCTGGGCTGCAAATGCATTGTTATGCATGCTGACCTGACGCCAGTTGTACTCACTTAAAAATCTTGCCGACTGCATCAGCGACTGAGGATGGGAATATACCGTCTGAATATCTTCAATGCGGGTTCCCGGAAGCGCCATTAAACAATGCTCAATTTTTATAATCTGCTCTCCTACAATATAATTCTCAAATTCCGCCAGAAGATCATAAATCTCGCTCACAATGCCTGCTGTTGAGTTTTCTATGGGAAGCACTGCAAAATCCGCCCTGCCCTCATCAATGGCAGTCATGGCATCTCTGAATGTGTCCACATGAAAACTGTCCGCCTGATCTCCAAAATACTGCATCATAGCCGATTGGGAATATGCGCCTTCCGCTCCCTGAAATACCACCTTAGCTTTTCCTTTGTAAAGGCTGTCCACTCCAATAAACGGAAGTCTGCCCGCACTTCCATGTTCTGTCAGCATACGGTATTGCAGCTTCCGGCTCATGGACATGATCTGCTCAAACAACTCTTCTATTCCCAAGGCATTAAACTCATTGTGGGTTAAAGCTTTCACCTTACGGAGTTTTTCTTCCTCCCTTACTTTATCAAAAACCTGCTTTCCAGTCTCAATTTTATATTCCGCCACCTGTTTGGAAATATCCATTCTCTTTTCATATAAATCCACAATCTGCGCATCGATTTCATCAATTTTTCCACGCAATTCCAATAAGTCCATTTTTCCTCCATTCCAGAAGCGCTTCTTCGATATTTTTCCTTTGAATATTGCTTCTATTTTATTATAAATACTTTTTTGTTTCAAGCGTTCCAAAGAGAGTATTGCGAAAAAAACATAACCTAATTATAATAAATATAATTGAAGGGAGTATTTGTCTATGAAAAAAAACTGGAAAATATTTTTGATTATAGGGATTATTTTACTTATACTTTGCACCTCCGCCATAATATCTTCTCTGGCGGAAAAAGTTCCTCCAAATGATATTTCCGTTACCGGAAATACCGCAGGAAATTTAAATAACGGGGGATTGTATGCCGAAAGCAACGGAAAAGTTTATTTTTCCAATGCCTATGATAACGGATGTCTTTATTCCATGAACAGCGATGAAACAGAAATTAAAAAATTATCCACAAATCAGGTGAATTCCATCAATGTAGGCGGCAATTTTCTCTATTATTATATGGACAGTTCCGGCGGCGGAACCGGACTTGGATACGTGGTGCGGACCTATGGCGTTTACCGCTCTAAACTAAATGGAAATGACTCCAAATGTCTGGACCGGAATGCAGCAGTCACCATGCAGCTTGTGGGAGATTATATTTATTACCAGCGGTACAACAACAAGGATTTTACCAAATTCTATAAAGTAAAAACTGACAAAACGGAAAATGAACTGGTATCTGACATGATCATAAACCCTGCTGCCTGCTATAACGGAGTCATTTATTTTAATGGAACGGAAGAAAATCATTACCTTTATTCCTTAGACACCAGAACCGGCCTGATCTCCACCGTTTTTGAAGGAAACCTATGGTATCCGGCTTATAACGCCGGCTATATTTACTACATGGACGTTTCCTCAAACTACCGTCTGTGCCGCTATTCTCTTTCTGAAAACACTGTGGAAATTTTAACGAATGACAGAGTGGATACCTTTAATGTAGGTGACAGCTATATTTACTATCAGCGTAACTCTGCCTCCGATCCTGCACTTATGCGGATGCGGTTAGATGGAAGTGAACCTGAAGTGGTGGCATCAGGCAATTACACAAATATCAATCTTACTTCAACCTATGCCTACTTTAATGCCTTTGGAATGGATGTGCCTGTTTATCACACTCCGGTAAACGGTCCTGTAAATGTAACTACATTTACTGCTGCAATGGATGCAGTGGAAAAATAATGGATAACGTACTTTCAAAGTCCTTTCATCATGCGTGTGGACATCAGACAGGTTTCTCCATTCGTAAAATGGATGATCCGGTTTTTAACGTCTAATTCTTTTATGTTATTTTTATTTACCAGAAATGACCGGTGGCAGCGCACAAAGTTATCCTCTAATGTACTTGCCAGTTCTTTTATGGTACCGGAAAATTCAATTTGACGATCTTTTGCATGAAGAATGACTTTATGTATGTTACCGGAGGTTTCAAAAAAGAAAATGTCATTATAATCCACGCTGATTTTTCGTCCACCAGCCTGGATCGTATAAACTTTATGTGTTTTATTGGTTTGGAGGGTATAGCGTTCCATTGCATTTAACAGGCATTCCCTGATTTTCACTTTCGCTTCGGCAGGGTTGTCTTTTAAAACAAAGTCCATTGCTTCCACCCGATACTGAAAGGTCATGTAGCTTAGTTCAGAATGTGCAGTTATAAATATGATGAATCCCCGGGGATCATACAATCTGATTTGTTGTGCCAGTTTCATTCCATTCATGTTGCTGCTTAAGTCAATATCAAGAAAATAAACACCTGTACTCTGACTGGTCCTGACCTTTTCCAATAACACATAAGGATCTCCTGCATCCAAAACAAGCTGCATATCCAGTTCTTCTATCAAAACGGTATTTTGAATGATTTCCACAATATTCCGCCGTTGTACGTCATTATCTTCGCACACAAAAATATTCAGCATAATTATGTCACTCCTCTCATGCGGCAAGTTCCATATGCTGCATAAAATAACCACATTGCATTGTTGTTTCCAGCAGCACATTGTCATAAGAACTGATAATTTTCTGAACATTGGAAAGCCCAATTCCCTGATGTCCACTCTTCGTACTAAAGCCTTTTTGCTTTAACTTATACAAAACCACGCCATTATCCCGAAAGCAATTGCTTATAATGATGGACACCCCATCCTTATTCTGAATAATGTTTAAGCCTATCTGCGGCGTTTCTGTCTCTAGCGCGGCTTCAATCGCATTGTCTAAAAAAATTCCCAGTATTCTGGCAAGGTCTACAGTGTCTATCGGAAAACTGTCCACTCTGTCAGGAATGTCAATCGTAACATCAATCCCTGACTCATGGGCATAAATCATTTTTGCGCAAAGCAGGCTTTTAATTTCTAATACACTGATATTGCCAAGCTGATTCAGCTTATAATCCCCCTGGTCAATCAGATTCTTCGTTGGGAAGATTTTATCTTCAAAAAAATCTCTTAATTCGTCCATATCACAATTTTCAATGTAGCCGGATAAAGAAAGTAAAATGTTAACGTAATCATGCTTAAAAGAACGCAGAGAATTATACATGGCTTCCAAATTGTGTGTATAATCCTGCAAATCCTGTAAAGCTTTCTGCTTTGCCTGCGTCTTAATTTGTTCCAGGTAAGAACGCCGCATAGCCAGAAGCAGAAAAAGCATAACCAGCAGATACCCTGAAATATGTAAGACATTATTATAGATCATTCTTCCAAAAGAGCCATTTTGTCCGGGAATCAAATTATCAAACAGATAAATAGTGATAAGAAGCAGTAATGCGGCATCAATCAAATACCAGGTCTGCTGAAGGTGTAAAACCCCTTTTCCTGACAGTAATATTTTTTTAAGCAGACTGCCGCAAAACAACGTAATAAAATAAAACAGTAAAACACGAATCAGACTGATCCCGAAAGAAAAGTGCTGCTGATTTAATAATGCCGAAGGAATCAGTATGTCCATAAGAATTGCCAGAAAATTATCTGTGATAACAGCAAGCAGACATCCAATCATTCCCATGCAGACATTCTGGGATGCAGTATCCCGGCAGGCGGCCAATCCATAAATACAAACTGCCACCAAAATACCGAACAGACCGTATGGTATACAGGATAGGAGCGTTACCGGCATTCCGGCAAGTAACAACAGCATATAGAGCACAATAAATGCTTTCAGACTCATGCGTTTGGGCCACACATTACGAATGGCAAGTGAAAGCTGGAAAAAAGACAGCAGCATTTCAATCTATTTCTCCTTTCACGTTTTACTTCCCTGATTATACTGTATGTGATTCTCTGTATCAAGCACCACACTACGAAAATGATGAATAATTGCATCCTTTGCAAAAGAAAAACGCACTTAATTGCGGAATAAAGCATTTTATGACTGTTTTAAGAAAACTGCTGTTTTCTCTGATATACTATCCTATAACAAATATATGTTTTTGAAAGGGGATTTGAAATTATGAAGCACTTTTTAAAAGGGACTGCTGTAGCAGTAGTAATACTGATTATTTTACTTGTAATCAACGTGATCTGCAATATCAATGGTCATGAATTAGAACCGCTGACCACAGGTGTATCATCAGCAATTTGTGCTATAATCATTTATCGCGGACTCATTAAAAATGAAAAAAACAAGGAGTAAATGGAGTGCCAGACGCTAAGATAAATAACCGATAAACTTGTGAGGAATAACAGTTTGTCGGTTTTCTTTTTCTTCCATATCTCTACATTTGCTTACGTACGATCAAATATTCATCCCCTGGCTGGTAATATGGACATTCCATGTAGGTTCCCGATAAGAATCCTGCCATTTCGTCCTCATCTAAATCTACTTCACAGGTATAGCATTCATAATCCTCATCATAGACATAATTGTTACATTGCTCACAGCTTCCCTGAGGGCTTTTTACCTTCTTTTTCATTGATCTGCTTCCTTCTTGTTTTTTAAGTCATTCAGCATCTGTCTTACCGTTTTCCCTGTTACCGGATTCAAATACCAGGGGCATAATTCATCAAGAGGCTTTAATACAAACTCTCTGTTTTCCATATCCGGATGAGGTACTGTAAGCAACGGATCATTTGAAACAAAATCCTGATAAAACAAAAGATCCAGATCCAGAGTTCTTGGCCCCCAATGTATTTTCCGCTCTCTTCCGGCTTCTTCTTCCAGCTGGTGTAAAAAGTCAAGCAGTTCATATGGGGTAAGCAACGTTTTTAATTCTATTACCCCGTTTAGAAAATCATAAAGGGCTGCATCTCCATAAGGCGGAGTTTCAATCATTTGGGAGCATTTCACCTTTCTAATCAACTCATTTCCTTTCAGCCCTGTAACAGCCCTGTCAATAAAGTTTTGTTTTTCTCCTAAATTTGATCCAATCCCTAAATAGGCTGTATTCCATCCTCTGTCAATAAACACCGACACATTCCCAAAAGGAAGGCCTATCGGTGCATGGGGCTTTTTTACTTCCAGTTCCAGACGTTCAATTAAAGGAAATTTTAAGAGCACTGCCCTGGCAAGATGTTCTGCCGCCGCCTCTATCAACGCATATGTATTTTCCCTGAAATACTGCGTCATAAAATGGCATACTTCCCCATAGTGGGTAGATAAAGAAAGCTCATCCTTTTTTCCTGCCGGTCTTAAGTCCACGTACAGTCTGGCATCAATTTGAAAAATCTGTCCCTCCTTTGTCTCTTCCAGGAAAACACCATGAAATCCATAAATTTCCAAATTTTCTATTCTGATCTGATCCATTTTTCTCCCATACCTTTCATTAATCTCCTGTCCTGCCGCTTTTTAGAATTGCCTCCGCCATTTTAACAGCGCGTAAATTTTCTTTTATATCATGTACCCGCACAAAAGCACATCCGCTGATCACGCCAAACACTGTGGTAACAATCGTACCATCCACCCGCTCTCCGGCCGGCAGATCTAAAGTAAGACCGATCACTGACTTGCGGCTGGTACCCAAAAGCAGGGGACAGCCTAACTGATACAGTTGTTCTAAGGATTTAATGATCTGAAGGTTATGCTCATAGGTCTTCCCAAATCCCACGCCAGGATCCAAAATAATCTTATCAATGGATATTCCTGCTTTTTTTGCAAGCTCAATGCTCCCACCTAAATCAGCTTTCACTTCCTCAAGAAAATTTTTATAGTCTGGCTCTTTCCTGTTATGCATAAGAATACATGGCACATTTTTTTCTGCAATCACTTCCGCCATTTTTCCATCGTATTTAAGTCCCCAGATATCGTTAATTAAGTCAGCACCGGCTTTAAGCCCTTCCCCGGCCACCCCGGCCTTATAGGTATCAAGAGAAACCGGCACATCAAAACGCTTCTTTACTTCTTCAATAATTGGAACTACTCTTTCAATCTCTTCCGCTTCGCTTATTAAAGTGTACCCCGGTCTGGTAGATTCACCACCAATGTCCAAAATGTCCATGCCTTCTTTTAACATTTCCTCCACATGGAAAAGGGCATCATCCAATCGGTTGTACTTTCCTCCATCAGAAAAAGAATCAGGGGTTAAATTTAAGATTCCCATAATATAAGTATGACTTTTCACGTCAAATTCCCTGCTGCCTATTTTCATTATTTTTCCCCTTTCTTATCTAAAGATTTGAGTTTGTCTTAAGTTCCTATAAAATCAATTTTAAATTCTTTTTTTTATTTTTCCAGTCACATTCCTTTTCCATTTTGCAGGCAAAACAGGCTCTGCTTAGCTTATCCGCCCTGTACAAAAGTCCAGATAAATTTTTCTCCTCTTTCACTTCTTCCCTTCTGTGGCTGTCAATTGCCTTAACAATTCTTTCAGATTCTTCCTTTGTAAAGCCACAAGATTTTAAAATTTCCGGTGCCAGCATACTTCCTGCCTTTTCATGAGGAGTTCCGTCCTCATACTGCATCCATCTTCCTATGTCATGAAGCAGGGCAGCCGCATAAATAATTTCCTGCGCCTGTCCATAGCATTCCTGCTCATTTAAAATCAGTGCAATCCTTGCCACATCAAAAAAATGTGCTGTATTATGGCGGCAAAAGCTCCTTTGGGCTTCCGCCTGATTATTTTTTTCAAGATAGCTTTGATATAAGCTGTTTGTCAGAATTTTATTTACCCGTTCCATCACTGCATCCTTTACCTGTCTACAAGGTTTAAAAACATATTCCTCATATTTTCATTTTCTTTAAACAAACCTCGCGCCACCATAGTCACTGTCTGGCTTCCGGGCTTTTTTACCCCCCGCATGGTCATACACATATGCTCTGCCTGAGCCATCACAATCACTCCTTTGGGCTGCAAGTCCTCCATAATGGCATCTGCAATCTGAGCAGTCATTTTTTCCTGAATCTGAAGCCTTCTGGCAAACACCTCTACTGTTCTGGCAAGTTTGCTGATTCCCACCACTTTTCCATCTGGTATATATGCAATATGCACTTTTCCATAAAAGGGCATCAAGTGATGCTCACAGGTAGAATAAAATGAAATATCCTTTTCTACAATCATCTCATTATTTTCAGCTGTAAAGGTCTTTGACAGATGTTCCCCTGCACTTTGATCCATTCCTGCAAAGATCTCTTCATACATCCTTGCCACCCTCCCAGGCGTTTCCTTAAGCCCTTCCCTGTCACAGTCCTCACCGATTCCCTCCAGCAAAAGCCGGACTGCCTGCTCAATCTTCTCTTTGTTTACCATGTGAATCTCTCCCGATCTGATTTCTATTCTTCTTTACAGATAAACTTTCCACTATTATAATCAATTCTCCCAAGTACGAGAGAGAACCGCATGCAATAATTGCCGTATCCTTATCTGAAAGCAGATATGAAAGCTCAACTGCTTCCTGCACGCTGTCAACTGCCGTTACATTGTCATGATACTTTTTTGCAAGACAAGCCAGCTCATAAGCCCCAAATCCTCTCTCTCCCTTAGTGGAAACAGTCAAAACCAAAGCCGCAAGGGGACAGAGTGTTTTCAATATTTCCTCCTGCTCTTTGTCCCTCAGCATTCCTATTATATAAATAATTCTTCTGTTTGTAAAATAAAAACGAATGGATTCAGCAAGCCTTAAAGCGCCATCCCTGTTATGCGCTCCATCTGCAATAAAATATGGTTTCTTTGAAACAATTTGAAAACGCGCCGGCCAAAAGGCTTTTAACAGTCCATCCCGCACCGCCTTTTCCGGAACAGCATATCCTGATTTTTTTAGCTGGTCTACTGTTTCCACTGCAAGCATGGCATTTTCAATCTGATAAACACCCGCCATAGTTATCGTCAAATTTTTGTATCCTTTAAAAGAAAATACCTGACGATCCAGGTTTTGCTTTATCCCTTTTGCTTCCTGCGCTTCCACAAAATAAACGGGAACGCCTGCAGACTGTGCTTTCCTTTCAAGCGCCTGCATCACCTGCACATTTTGCTTAAGCGCCACCACAGCAGAACCCTTCTTTATAATGCCTGCCTTGTTTTCAGCAATTTCAGTCAACGTTTTCCCAAGAACCCCCATGTGGTCTAAACTAATGGAGGTAAAAACTTCAATTAACGTTTCCTCAATAACATTTGTGGCGTCCAGCAGCCCTCCAAGTCCTGTTTCCAGTACTACAATCTGACACTTCTTTTCCTTAAAGTACAAAAACGCCATTGCAGTTTCAATTTCAAATGCTGTGGGATGGGGTTTTCCCTCACTTAAAAGCTCCTCACAGGCATTTTTCATAATCGTCATCATCCGGCATAAGTCTTTTTTACTTATGGATTTTCCATTTATCTGTATCCGTTCCCTGTATTCAAAAATAGTCGGAGAAAGATACCTCCCAACTCTATATCCCGCTTCCTTTAAAATTTCGGAAACAAAAGCAAGAACAGAACCTTTTCCATTGGTTCCTGCAATATGTACAAATTTAAGATCATTTTGAGGCATCTGAAGCTTTGTACACAAATTTTGAATATTTATAAGCCCCGGAACGCTCCCATATGTCTTCAGCTGCTCCACATAATCCATTACCTCGCAAAAGGTCATATTTTTTTGCTCATTCATTGATCTGTCTCTTTCCTCATGTATAATTACAAGAATTTTTTACCATACTGTTTTTATGATGAAAACTTTATTTAAAAACTTTTTGAAATGCGGTTTAACCGGCTGGTGTCTGGAAATCATTTTTACCGCTATGGGCTCTCTTCAAAAAAGAGATATGACGCTTACAGGGCAGACTTCCCTTTGGATGTTCCCTATTTATGGCAGCGCATGTTTGCTGCATCCATTGTTTTCACGCATGAAAAAATTTTCTTTTGCGGTGCGCGGAAGCATCTATGCCCTATGCATCTTTACAGGCGAATATCTGACAGGGCGTTTTCTCGATCAGCATAAATTCTGCCCCTGGAATTATGAACGCTCCCGTTGGCATATCCAAAAGGTAATCCGTCTGGACTATTTTCCAAATTGGTTTTTAGCAGGACTTTTATTTGAACATCTTTTAACTGACGATAAATCCGCTTCCTGAAAATGAACTTATCTGCGCCCTCAAGTATGAAAAGCGGTATGAATCTCTCATACCGCTTTTAACTATACTTAATCTATACTGTCCATGTCATCCGACATCGCGCCAATATCCAGCGTGTTTAATGTACGTCGTTTCATTCTTGCCTGTTCGGAAGCTTCAAGAATAAACTCCTTGATCGCTTTGGCATTTTTTATATGAGATAAAATCAGCTTGGGATGGGTAGTATCGCCTGTGTAACATATTACGGTTCCGATTCCCACAATTCGTTCCAGCAGCGTAGTAACCAGCTCCACATCCTGCACTTTGTACATATAGCAGTCGTTCTCAACCTTTCTTAAAAGACCACTATCTATGGTAAGCATATTTTCTTTAATAATATATTTGGTAAATGTAAAGGGCAGCCCCAAAAACAGCCAGCGTTTTCTTTCTACAAATTCTGTTGCCATAATTAACCCATACCTTTCCTAAAAAACCTTTCTTAGGTAGTATACTAAATTCACATGTAGAATGCAAATGAAAAATCCCTGTTCAAGGATTTTTCATTATGAAAATTTCCCCAATATTTATTTCTTTCAATTGAAAGAACCCCCTTAATGTGCTATGATAAGAAACAATAGATAAAGCTTCTACAAAATATTCTAACAGGAAAAGGAGTATGCTTATGACCGCAAAAGAATGTATCAAAGAACGCAGAAGTATCCGAAAATTTAAGGCTGATCCTGTGGATCATAAACTGCTTTCAGAAATCATTGAGACAGCATCCTATGCGCCAAGCTGGAAACATACGCAGATCACCCGCTATATTGCAGTGGAAGGCGAATTAAAGGATAAAATTGCTGCTGAATGCACCACCGCATATCCCAAAAATGGTGAGATCATCGCTCAGGCGCCTTTACTGATTGCAGTCACATTTATCAAAGGAAGAAGCGGTTTTGAGCGAGATGGTTCCTTCAGTACCGTAAAAGGTGCTTCCTGGCAGATGTTCGACGCCGGCGCTGCCTCACAGACATTTTGTCTGGCTGCCTATGAAAAGGGACTTGGCAGCGTTATCATGGGTATCTTTGATGAAGCGAAAGCAGCTTCATTATTAGACATTCCTGAAGAAAGAGAACTGGCTGCCCTGATTCCTGTGGGATATCCTGACGAAACACCTGTTGCTCCCAGACGAAAAGCTGTGGAGGATTTGTTATCGTTCCAAAGTTGAATATGAAACAACGGATGCCGCGCTTTGCGAATCATCCTAATGTTAAATCTAAAATCGAAGAGGAATTTCTCTTCGATTTTTTATGGAAAGGAGTATAAATATTATGAGACATCTCATGAGTTCTATGGATTTTTCCATAGAAGAATTAGACCGGCTTTTTGATCTGGCAAACGATATTGAAACACACATGGATAAATATTCTCATGCCTGTGCCGGAAAAAAACTTGCCACCTGCTTTTATGAGCCAAGCACCCGTACAAGACTCAGTTTTGAATCAGCCATGCTTAATTTAGGAGGCAGCGTTCTTGGCTTTTCTGACGCCAATTCCTCTTCCGCTGCCAAGGGCGAAAGCGTTGCAGATACCATTCGTGTTATCTCCTGTTTTGCCGACATCTGTGCCATGCGCCATCCAAAAGAAGGCGCCCCAATGGTTGCGGCAGGTAAATCCTCTATTCCGGTAATCAATGCCGGTGACGGAGGACATCAGCATCCTACCCAGACACTTACAGATCTGTTAACCATCCGTTCCCTAAAAGGACGACTTGACCACTTTACCATTGGATTATGCGGCGACCTGAAATTTGGACGTACCGTTCACTCTTTAATCAATGCGCTTTCCCGCTATGAAGGAATGAAATTCATTTTCATTTCTCCCAACGAACTTAAGGTGCCGGACTATGTCACCGATATGTTAAAGGAAAAAAATATTCCTTACGAGGAAGTCATACGTCTGGAAGATATTATGCCCAAGCTGGATCTTTTATATATGACAAGAGTTCAAAAAGAACGATTCTTTAATGAGGAAGATTATGTGAGGTTAAAGGATTTTTACATCCTGGACAAGGCAAAAATGGAACTGGCCGGCCCCCAAATGCTGGTTCTCCACCCACTCCCAAGGGTAAATGAAATATCTGTAGAAGTAGATGATGATCCCAGAGCAGTTTACTTTAAGCAGGTCCAGTATGGCGTCTATGTAAGAATGGCTCTTATCTTAACCTTACTCAATCTTAAAGTTGATTAACCAGTCAAAAATAAAATAGGAGAAATTAATATGCTTAATGTAGGAAAAATTGAAGAAGGCTTTGTATTAGATCACATTAAAGCCGGAAAAAGCCTATCCATTTACCATCACCTTCAGCTTGATAAGCTGGATTGCACCGTTGCAATCATTAAAAATGCCAAAAGCAATAAAATGGGGAAAAAAGACATTTTAAAGGTGGAATGTGATATTGATATGCTGGATTTGGATATTCTGGCATTCATCGACCATAATATCACCGTGAATGTAATTAAAGATGGAGATATTGTTGCTAAAAAAGAATTGTTGCTCCCCAAAGAAATTAAAAATGTAATCCGCTGCAAAAATCCAAGATGTATCACTTCCATCGAGCAGGAACTTCCTCACATTTTTGTACTTGCTGATGAAGAAAAGGAAATTTACCGCTGCAAGTACTGCGAGGAAAAATATTTAGAGCGGTCGTAGCACAATCATCAAACTTATTTCATAATTTAGAAAAGAATATGTGATAGCTAAGCATAATTATTTTTGAGGCGGGAAATGGAGTTCATGAGATGATGACTACACCACCCATCCAAAAATAATTATGCTTCTTACAAGTTTAGTCATGATAAGTTACTGATCATAATAGTCCTCCACAATTTGGATTGCTATTTCCTTTGCTTCTGAACTGGATACATTCATACCATCAGTTCTTCCAAGATGCACACAAAAGTATATTCTCCCTTCTGTACCTTCCGCAAATCCTGTGAACCATGCATCAACAACAATACCTTCAGCTTTTCCCATTCCCGTTTTCCCATATATCGAAGTATCTGTTTGTTCCTGTTCCGATACCAGCATAACCTGTTTCAATTCATTTTGTGTTTCTTCTGAATACTCCGAACCATCACCAAAGATACGTTCCATTACCTCCACCTGTTCTTTAGGGGAGATCAATAAAGAAGATTCAAGCCAAAAGCCGGTTAAAGCCCGGTTATTACTGTTTGTATTTAACCGCCCTTCCCAATCAGAAATGTCACAATTACCATATTGAAGTTTTTCCAACTCTTTTTGCATCATATCTTTCCCAATATCATCTATGACCTGTCTATAATACCATACGCAAGAAGTAAGAAATGCTTCACTAAAATCAATATCTTTATTCCAGTTTTCATTCCAAAATATTTCGCCGCTCCACTCCCTTGTGGAATCCTCCGGCTCAAAAATTCCATTTTCCAGAGCAATCAGAGAAGAAATAATTTTAAATGTGGAACATGGTGAGCGTTGAGTCAATGCACAATCACTATTATATATTATATACCGTCCGTTAGAAACGTCATATACAACGGCTGATCCATTCAAACCATTAAAATATTCTGACCAATCTGCATAGGCGGTCTCCGATTCCATTACTATGCTCTCAGTTGAATCGTCTGTATCTGTCTCTATGAAATCATTGCCTGATTCAATCACTGCTTCTTCTGTTTTTTCTTCCACTCGTTCTTCTTTCTCATCTCCTACGGAAACCTTTTCTTTTGCACCATGATTGTTAGCGCAGCCTGTTAAAATAAACGCACATATGAATATCCAATATGCCGCTTTAAAATAATTGTTTTTATTTTTCATAATTACTCCGCTTTATTCTGATGCCTTTCCTTTTTAATTTATATCATCCCTTTGTATATAATAATCTCTCGGAATCTTTAAGCCAGTAAATATAAGGCTTTCAGATTCCTTTTTTATTAAAATCCCCCACTTTTTTTGTCAAAACACTTGACAAT
>KE159799.1:419661-450586 GCA_000403495.2 Lachnospiraceae bacterium 10-1
ATCAACATTCCGCCCCGTGACAGTGACGAATGGAAAACGGAATTTAATGCAAGAACTTCTGTAGAACGTTCCAACAAACGTGAGAAATATGATTTCTTATTAGAAAACGGCAGACACCGTTCTACTAAGATGTGGTACTGCCGCCTCTATAACATCCTGATGCTCCAACATCTTGATGCATGGGATTTGCCTTATGAATCCGCCCTGAGAAAGTTGATTCTGAAAACGGCATAATCCTATGGGTATTATACACCTTTTTAAGGCATAGCGACAGTTATGTCTGTTTCTCATATTTATTTTTATTCATTTCAGATAATATTCACTTTTCAATGTCCACTGCCAACTGTGCTGACTATAATCACTCAGGATTCCGAGAGATTATTATACTCATTTTCTTCTTTAGTGTAAAAAATATCTATTACTAATCGAACCCAAATTAAGGGACAAATATAAAATTCATCCCTTAATTCTACAAGCAAGATTATTTTCATATCAAAAATATTGTATTTCACCCATGTCCCGCCATTATCAGCCGGAAAAATCCCTTCACTGCTTTAAAGACGAAGGTTACTACCGATACAAACACAAACCCCACAATCACGGCCAAAATACTGACCATCATTTCTTCAAAACTATAATGTCTTGAAGGAATATATTTTTTCAGCCATTCCGTCAAATATGCAATTCCTACCAGCACTACCGCTGTTATTGTAGTCCGCGCCAGCCAGTTACTTTTATAAAAGGAAATATGAATGGTGATGGTTCCCACAATTCCAATCATGATAAATGCAATCACCCGTCCGCTTTGTCTGATCTTGTAGGTCAACGCATCCAAATATTCCTGACTCACCAGCCCGCCTTCATTCTGTGACTCCGCAAATTGAAGGATAGTCTGTTTTCCCAGCTCTTTCGCATCTTCTCCGCTTTGGAAGGACAAATAAGCGACTACAGCGACTAAAGAAATAAATAATATCCACCAGACCAAAACAATTGGCCATTTTTTTCTTTCTTTCATACTCTGCCTCATTTCAGTCAGAACATGTTTCTGTTCATAATGGTTTCATTATATTCTTTAATCGCTGCTTATGTCAATTACCAACCGGAAGTATTCACAAAATCTACATCAATTCAGCTTTCAAAGGGAGATTGTTCCAGTCTTACAAAATACCCTTGGTCATGCTCACATACCGGACAGCTTAAAGGCGCCTGCTCACCTTCATAAATATACCCACAGTTAAGGCATATCCAGCTTTGCTTTTTCTCTTCTTTAAACAGCTGCTTCTTCTCCATCCATTCTGCAAACCGTCCAAACCGGTCACCATGCTTTTTTTCTATTTCCGCAATCATAAAAAAGGAATTGGCAACCTGCATAAATCCTTCCTCTTTTGCCTTTTCTCCAAAAGCTTTATATACGGAATCATGCTCTTCATACTCATTATGCTGCGCCATGCGGAGAAGCTTTGAAATATCCTCCGTAATATCTACCGGATAGCCTCCATCTACATGAATTGTCTCACCTGCCAGCTCCTTTAAATGTTTATAAAAAATCTCCGCATGTTCCTTTTCCTGATTTGCCGTATAAGTGAAAACAGCCTCAATCACATGTAATTTTTCCTTTTTAGCCTGAGAAGCTGCAAAGGTATAACGGTTTCTTGCCTGGCTTTCACCTGCAAAAGCTCTCATCAGATTATCCTTGGTTTCACTGTTTTTAAAATCAACTGCCATAATAAAATCTCCTTTCTTTATGCCATATTATGGATAAAATAAGAAGTTTTATACATAAAAGCAAACAATTAAAACTGTATAGGTTCCATGCTTTCTGTCAAAAGCTCCATTTGATATTCAGGAAACTGTTCAAGCAGTTCTCCAAGGCAAAGCGCTGTATTGAGAACTCTGTCATGAGCCAGCATAACAATCCGCTTTCTTCCTAAAGTGGTACTGACTGCATTTTCAATAAGCTGTTCCGGCTCATATTTTCCTGCCGCATCTTCTAAGCTTGCATTCCAGTCAAAGTATACATATCCTCTGCTCGTCATTTCTTCAATAATTTCTTCCCTTACATCTTCATTATATGCATTAACGCTTCCTCCCGGAAAACGGAACAACCTGGTTTCCACACCTGTAACCTGATAGATCACATCATAAGCTTTTTGAAAATCCTCAAGAAAACTCTCCTTACTTGCATAAAGCACTCCATAATCATGCCGGTAGCAGTGAATCCCTATGGTATGGCCTTCCTCCACAATCCTCCTTGCAACCTCAGGATATTTCTCTACGTATTCTCCAATCAGAAAAAAAGTTGCCTTAACGTCCTTTTCTTCCAACACATCTAAAACTTTATCCGTACACTCTGCTGAAGGTCCGTCATCAAAGGTCAGGTACATGGTTCCTGGATTAAAATACAAGTCAATGCCATTACAAATTCCCTGAGCAATTTTTTCCTGATACTCTGTTGTGGAAAGCAATGCCCGTTCTCTGGGATTTGACAAAAATCCTGTTTCAATCAGGCAGGCCGGCATTAAAGTTTTTCCGGTAACACAAAAATCTGCACATTCCAATAGCTCTCTTTCCTCCGCTTTGGTACTTTCAATGGTCTGCTGATGAATTAACCTTGCAAGACGGTTGCTGTCTCTGGTATCATCCGCTCCATCATACCATGTTTCAATACCGCTTACAGACTTGTCAGCTCCTTCATAAGTATTTTGATGAATACTAATATAAATGTCCGCCTGATAGCTGTTTGCCAACTCAACTCTTTCTTCTTTTTCCAAATATTCATCTGTCGTTCTGGGCATCATAACCCGATATCCCTTTTCCTCCAGCGCACTTTTTACAAGAAGTGCTATTTGAAGGTTTACATCTTTTTCCGCAATTCCACCTTCCACACAGCCCACGTCCTCTCCGCCATGTCCAGCATCCACAACAATAAGAGGTATGTATGGTTCCTCTGCTGTTTCTATAAAAATCCCATTGCCGGATGCATCCACTGTCCCTGCCAAAAGGCTATTGCCGGACACATCTGTTTCCCCTGCCAACCCATTACCGGATACATCCCCTGTCTCATCCATCCATTGTAATATATTCTGTGCTCCCGGTTCTTTGGGTGCTGCCAAAGCCACCACTGCCATAAAAGTGAATGCACCCATGATTCCTATAATCAAAATCATGCTGGCAAAAGCCATCCACATTCTCCTTGTATTTTCCTTCGTACTTTTGCGATAACGCCTTTTTCCCCTAAACATAAAATAATGCCCCTTACGTGTAATCTGCTTATTATCATCTTACGCGCAGGGTGCATCATTTTATCATCAAAACTGCATCAAAGTTCCATCATTTTTGCATCATATTTGCATCATTTTGAGATTTTTAAAAACAGTTCATTGATTCCCTCATAAAACCCGATAGTTACAATGGTTTTCTGCTCTCCCATCCCGGAAAAAACATATTTTTTATAATAAGGCGTAGATTCCAGCAAAGGATTATCCGTCTCGTATTCTGAGGGTACCGGAAGCCCCATATAGCTGGCCCAGGCTTTTACAATCTCATATGTGTCAATCTCTTCCCATTTCAACTGGGTTCTCACATAAAATTCATAGACTTTTCCACTGTCTGCATCCAGATAAGCATCAATCAGACGATTGGACTTGTCTGCATTCTGCCTGTTTGTAGAAAGACTGACTTTCCACACCGCAACGTTATTTCTCGGTTCCAGAACATCAATGGCAGAATAAAGCACTGCTTCATAATTGGTACTGTCCACATCTCTTACCGTATCCGGTATAATATGAATCTCCTTTAAAGATGCAAGCATTTCGTTACAAGTAGAAAAAATTTCTTCATTGGTAATTTCCTTCCCCGTAGGACCTTTATGATTGACTACAAATGCATAAGTTCCATCCAAATCCAAATAAGCCCCAGTCTCACTTTCTATCTTTGTTAATGTATTCTGCTCGCTTTCTGGAAGGGACTGACTAAGCAGTGCCTGAGACAAAATATACAGTTTTTCATTCACTGCAAGGGTATACCTGTAACCTGCGCCTTCCGTCTCCACCTCCTGTATATTAATATGGTCAAGTACCATCCTGTCTTTATACATGGCAAGCTGCTCCGGACCCCATATTGACAAAATCATCACCACTACCGCTCCCATCAGGAGAGTAAAATTAATGGTTGTCTTTTTCATTCCACTCACCCTCCTTTTCTAAATTCGGCAAAAGGAAACTAATACTGGTGCCTTCTCCAAGAGTACTTGTAATTTCCAATTTGCTGTGGTGAAGGGCCAAAATCTCCGTGCAAAGGGCAAGCCCAAGTCCTGCTCCATTGCGGCTTCGGGATCTTGACTTGTCCACCATATAAAATGCTTTGGTAATTTTCTGAAGCTCTTCTGCCGGAATCCCGATTCCATAATCCTTTACCGTAAAACGATATCCTTCCTCTTCCTTATGACCGCTTACTTCTACTATCTTTCCTTCCTCTGATGCTTTGCATGCATTATCCAAAAGATTAATCAAAACCGTAATGATCAGATTGCTCTCTGCCAGCAAAAGAGCCTGATCATAAGAATACACGAATTTCATGCTGTTGTTATTTTGAAACATATCCCGTAAATAAGAAAACAGACTTTCCGCCTGAACTTCCTGAAACTGCACCTGCCCATGCCTTGTAACCATAATATCCAGAAGCCTGATTGACATGGCTTCCAAACGTTTTCCTTCCGTATAGATATAATTGGCAGACATAAAGCTTTTCTCTTCATCAAGCTTTCTTGATCGAAGCAGATCTGCATAACCAATGATGGAAGTAAGCGGGGTTTTCAGCTCATGTGCAAAAGCCCCCACGAAATCCTCTCTGGCCTGAATTTCCGCTTCCAGCTCATTCATATTTTCTTCAAGCGCTTCCGCCATTTTATTAAAATCACGGGTAAGCTGTCCTAATTCATCATCACTGACCAGCTTTGCACGATAATCGTAATCCCCTGCCGCCATCCGTTTGGTGGCACGAGTAAGAAGCCTGATTGGCTTTGTCAGCCAGGAGGCAATCAAGTGCATAATAATCGTTCCAAAAAGCAGCATAAGCACCGTAACCTGCCGGTATACCCGAAACCCCAGTTCACGCTCATTGAAAACCACAGAAACATCCCTAAGCGTCTCCAAATATAGTACCCGGTCCAATGCATTTACCGTACTGCCTGTCTGAATATAATAATGCCCGTTCATTGCTATGGTACGATAGGTTTTCGTTCCCTGCACGGTTTCAAGAAGCAGTCCGTCATCCGTATCAAACCCATCACTTACATACAAAGTCTTTTTTTCCTCGTTTGATAAACGGAGCATACGGCTTGTATTCTGACCGCTGTTCTCCAGATTGTAAGCAATCTGCTCCACCGTAGAATCCTGCAGCACGTCATACTTGGCAGGAACATTTAAAACGGCAGTTTCAAATGCAAAGCTTAAAATACTATTTTCGTCAAGAGCCTGCCCCGCTTCCCGCTCCAATGAAGTTTCAAACACGTAATTAATGAAATAAAACCCACTAAACCCAAGGGCAATTGCCATAACGATCATAGTCCACAGTAATAATTTTAATGAAAATTTCATTGCGGTACCTCTAACCGATAGCCCACCTTATACACTGCTACCAGATTCTGCTCCCATCCCAGTTTCCTTCGAAGCCGCTGCACATGAAGGTCCAAAGTTCTGCTGTCGCTGATATATTCATCCTCCCAGACCTTTTCATACAGGCTTTCACGAAACAATGCAACATTTTTATTCTGCATAAAGAGCACCAGAAGGCCAAATTCCTTATTAGTAAGGATAATCTGCTTACCCCCTTTTAATACTCTGCGTGCCTCTACATCGACCACCACATCACCGGCAGTTAACATCCTTTCCGTCTTGTTATAACGCCTGAGAACCGCTTCCACTCTGGCCATCAGTTCCACCACATCAAAGGGCTTTACCAGATAATCGTCAGCCCCCAGCTTAAGTCCTTTTACCCGATCCTTGACCTCATGCTTCGCAGTAATAAAAATAACCGGTATTTTCATTGGTCTTATATAATCCATTACATCATATCCGTCTGCTCCCGGCAGCATAATATCCAGCAAAATAAGGTCATAGGTTTCCTTCTCAATCAAATCAATGGCATCCAGCCCATTTTGTACTGCCCTGCATTGATATCCTGATGCAGAAAGGTTTAAATCAATCAAGTCGCAAATTGGCTTTTCATCATCCACTATCAATATTTTTATCATTCTACCTTCCACCCCCAATAAGCTCTTGCTCTCTCCACCAGTGCCGCCACCGTATCCTCATCACTGCATGGATTCTGCATTACCAGCTCCGTATCTTTATAAAAACCGCCTGTCCTTTGATAATACACCGAATAATTACTTTCTGTGATCAGTTCATTTTCCTGCCCCTCATAGCTGTATCTTGCAAGCACAAGCAAATCTTTCATCCCGTCTCCGTCAATATCCTTACAGGCAATGCCTTTTAAAGCATAAAGGTTATCATAATCTCCCATTGGCTGAAAGCTCCACACAATATCCCCCTGCTCATTAATCAGATAAATCATAAAGGTGGCAAAATCCGCCATTGTGTATGTACCAGGCACCACTTCAAGCCTGCCAAGCTTTTCAAACTGCCTGTAATAGCATTGCTCCCTGATGATTTCAAATCCGTGTGCCAAAAGTTCCTGTTTGGTAGATGCAGTATACAAAAATTCCGTAGAATAGCCTCCCTTTACAAACGCGGCAATACACTTGGCACTTTTATTCATGCTAAACCGATTAATCTTGTCCGATATCCGGTAATCCCGATAAAATCCCTGTTCATCCTGAAACAGCACTTCCCCAACTTTATAAGGATTTCCTTTATATGAACCACTGCTGTTGATACAAGTTACAATCAGTATAATATCCATCTTCCCATCTCTGTTAAGTTCCTGAAAAGAAACCGCTGTCAGCTCCACAACCGGCTGTTCTAATTTCCCCGGATTACGGTTGTTGCATTCAAGCTGATCCGTTTTAAACACAATGGTTCCGTTTTCCCTGGCGAAAAACAAAACAAGCCTGTGATATTCCCTGTCAATAGCAGGTACCATAAAGACCTGCCCATAGCTTTTCGTTTCTATGGGAAAGACCTGCTCTTCTATTACCTGAAAACCTGCCCCGTCAATCTGCCATCTTGTATTTATCTGCAAAAAGCGCTGCTGATAGCTTTCGTAAGCTACCTGCAACGCTTTCGTATCTTCCCCGCCATAGGCATAAATAGAGAATGAAAACCAAAAAAATACAAAACAGATACTAAATAATATTGTCAAGTGTAAAGTTTTCTTTTTCAACAGATGTCACCGGCTTCTCTTTTGTTTCTGATACAGTTACAAATTATTGTAACATACCGCAGAAACAGACTCAAGAGCTATTACAGCCTTAAAGAAATCAATTTTAATCTGTTGTTTTTAATGTGCGCATAGCATTTAAAATTGCAATAACGGAAACACCCACATCTGCAAATACAGCCTCCCACATATTGGCCACACCAAACGCTCCAAGAAGCAGCACCAGTGCTTTTATCAAAAGTGCAAAAACAATATTCTGCTTTACAATCCTTAAGGTCTTTCTGGAAATTTTCACCACCTGCGCAATTTTTCTTACATCATCATCCATAAGAACTACGTCTGCTGCCTCAATTGCCGCATCTGAGCCCATACTTCCCATTGCAATTCCCACATCCACTCTGGTCAGCACCGGTGCATCATTAATTCCATCTCCTGCAAAAGCCAGCTTTTCTTTACCTTTTTGACCGGCTAAAAGCTCCTCAACCTTTTCTACCTTATCTCCCGGAAGAAGCTGTGCATATATTTCATCAATTCCAAGTTCCTCTGCTGCCGCCCTTGCCGCTCCATATCCGTCACCGGTAAGCATAACACATTTTTTTACGCCTACCTGCTTCATGCTTCGGATGGCTTCCTTTGCTCCATCCTTAACAGTGTCAGAAATTACAATTGCTCCCGCATAAATACCGCTTTGTGCAATGTAAACGATAGTGCCTGCTTTTTCACATGGCGTACATGTAATTCCTCTGGCTTTCATCAGTTTTTCATTTCCCACCAGAACTTCTTTTCCATCGATAGAAATACAGATGCCATGACCTGCAATTTCCTCCGCCTGCCCAATGCGGTTTAGATCAACTTCTTTTCCATATGCCTCTTTGATTGAGCCGGCAATAGGATGGGTGGAATATCCTTCTCCCAAAGCCGCCAATTCCAAAAGTTCTTCTTTCCCACAGCTCACAGGCAGAATTTCCTGTACTTTAAATTCACCTTTTGTCAAGGTACCTGTCTTATCAAATACAATGGTAGTCATTTCCGCAACTGCTTCTAAATAATTACTTCCTTTTACCAAAACTCCTATTTTAGAAGCCGCTCCAATTCCGCCAAAGAATCCTAACGGAACAGAAATCACCAGCGCGCAGGGACAGGAAATTACCAGAAAAATACATGCCCTCTGAATCCATTCTCCCCATCCGCCGCCTAAAATAAGAGGCGGCAACACTGCCAGCAATGCAGCGCCAATGGTAACGATTGGAGTATAATATCTGGCAAACTTGGTAATGAAATTTTCCATTTTTGCCTTTTTACTGCTGGCATTTTCCACCAGTTCCAATATCTTGGCCACCGTAGAATCGTCAAATTCCTTCGTCGTCCTTACCTTTAATGTACTGCTTCCATTCACACAGCCACTGATAATTTCATCCCCTGCAGATGCTTTCCTTGGGACAGATTCGCCAGTAAGCGCCGCTGTATCAATCAGGGATTCTCCCTCGGCAACTACTCCGTCAAGAGGAATTCTCTCCCCTGGCTTGATCACGATAATGCTGCCAATCTCCACATCATCAGGATCTACCTGCTCTAACTTTCCATCCACCTCAAGATTGGCATATTCGGGACAGATATCCATCATATCTGATATGGACTGACGGGACTTTCCAACTGCATATCCCTGAAACAATTCTCCCACCTGATAAAATAGCATTACTGCAACTGCTTCCGAGTATTCCTTTACCCCAAATGCTCCAAAGGTTGCAATCATCATCAGAAAATTTTCATCAAATATCTGACCATGACTTATATTTCTGACTGCCTTATATACGATGTCATACCCAATCACCAGATATGGAATCAAATATATAACAAATAAAATCCATGTATTTTCTATTGGATCAAGCATCCCTGTATGCTCACAAATCATTAATACCACAAACAGAATAAAAGTAACAATAATCCGTATAAGCATTTTGTTCTGCTTTTTTGTCATTTCCAGTCTCCTCCTTTCCTATTCGCGGCATCTGAGACTACATTAAAATTTTACAGTCAGGCTCAACCTTTGCACAAACGCTTATAACTTCCTTCATAATGTCATCAAACATATCATCCTGTGCATCAATCGTCATTTTCTGTGCAAGAAAGCTTACCGACGCATCATTTACCCCTTCTATTTTTTTAATTGCATCTTCCATTTTTGCTGCACAATTAGCACAATCCAAATCTTCCAGTTTAAATTTCTTTTTCATTTTTATACCCATGCCTTTCCCGCTTGGGCTCCTCCCAAGTGGGAATAGGCCCAAATACGTAAGGTTGAAAGTTTCTTTCAGCCTTTATACCTTTTTTACCTTTCTACAATGTGTTCTCTTCCCTGGGCAATAATGGTTCTCACATGACTGTCCGCCAGGGAATAAAAAACGGACTTTCCTTCCCGTCTTCCTTTCACTAACCTGGACTGCTTTAAGATTTTCAGCTGATGGGAAATTGCCGACTGCGTCATATTCAGCGTCTCTGCCAGGTCACATACACAAACCTCCGCCTCAAAAAGAACATACAGTATCCTGATTCTGGTAGAATCTCCAAACACCTTAAAAAGCTCCGCTAAGTCATACAGCTCATCCTCATCCGGCATCTGCTGGTTTACAAGTTTCAAAAGTTCCTCATGCGTTTGAAATGTTTCACAGCATTCTATATCATTAACAGCCATGAGATACCCCCTTATGTTTATATTTGAACAACTGTTCATATGTTTATATTAAAACAGGGATGCAGATTTGTCAAGTAAAAATAAATGTTTTTTCATCTGCTTAAATAAGCCCTCGGCAGTTGGAGGCAGAATAATCAAGTAGGAGACTAACCATTAGTTGATTGGCTGTCCTCTCACACCATATTGCGTGTCCAGATTGATACAATTTTTGCACGGGTGCTATCGTTTTTACATTTACCGCAAATTCCCGAAAATAAACACTTTTCAGAATGGCAAATGCACTCGTGCATAGGCGGCTATCGTTTTATTAGTTGGAATTGACGTACTTTCGATATTCCATAGTGTAAAATTTAACGATAGCCTGTTTTTTAGCAAGGCTATCGTTAAATTTTACACCCAAAGAACTTTTACAGATTTAATATAATCATCTCGAACAACTGGAAGTTATTACCCACCCTTCTTTCTGTCTCTAACTATAAAATTTTTCAGCAAAGCTGTCTTGACAGATTTGCTACTTGATCTGTTTCACGATCTTTGCCGGATTTCCTGCAGCAATCATATTCGCCGGAACGTCCTTCGTCACCACGCTCCCTGCGGCAACAACGCAGTTTCTTCCAAGCGTAACACCGGGAAGGATTGTTGCATCAATTCCAATCCATACATTATCCTCAATTACAATCGGCTTGCAGTAAGTCGCTTTCCTGTTGCCGCCTGCACTAAGATCGTGATTCAGCGTAACAAGATTGACTTTTGGCGCAATCTGAACATTGTCTCCGATTGTAATACCACCCCTGTCAAAAAATACGCATCCCTGCTGAATCATGCAGCCTTTTCCGATCCTCGTATTCTTTCCAAAGTCTGTATAGAATGGCGGAATCAGCATTGTACTCTCATCATATTCAGCAAAAAGCTTTTTAAGCACCGGTTTTATCTCATCTCCGAGATACGGCAAAGTGTTCAATTTATGTGTCAGCTCATAGGATTGTCTCTGTACCGCAAGAAACTTATCGAATTCCGGATCAGTCTGCGGATCAATGACTTCTCCCGCCAGTTCTCTTTCAAATATATCCATCTGTCTGCACCTCTTATCTGATGAAATTCGTAAATGTTACATCTTCGTACTCAGGCTTGGTAATCCCTGCGTTTTCAGCAGCTTCCCCTGCTTTCAGCTGTCAACGCCGATTTAAAATTGTAAGAAAACGCCAACCAAATTTTGTAGTTTTTCAGCGGAATCAAGTTACATCTTCAGGTGTTTCCCTGCTCAAAAAGCGTATTCACGGTCTGCTGCTTCTGGCGCATAAATTCCTTGCGTTCTTTCAGCCTGTATGACTCTCCTTTGATATTGACCACGGTACAATGATGCAGAACCCGGTCCAGAATGGCGGAAGCAATGGTGACATCAGCAAATACCTCATTCCATTGGGAAAAGGTCTTATTAGAGGTAAAGACTGTGGATGTCTTCTCATACCGCCTTGCGATGAGTTGGAAAAACAGGTTAGCCCCCTGAATGTCCATAGGCAGATATCCGATCTCATCGATAATAAGCATCCTGTACTTGGACAGGATTTTGAGCCTGTCCGGCAGCCGGTTCTCAAAGTGGGCTTTCTTTAACTGCTCAATGAGCTGATGGCAGTTGATGTAGTAGGTGGAGAACCGGTGTTTTGCAGCCACAAGCCCAAGGGCTGAGGCAAGATGGGTTTTGCCCACACCCGGCGGTCCAAGGAAAACTACATTTTCCCCGTTTTCCAAGAAACGCATAGTTGCCAGTTCATCAATCTGGCGTTTATCAATAGAGGGCTGGAAGGAAAAATCAAATTCATCCAGCGTCTTCTTAATGGGGAAACCGGACATCTGGACCTGTTTCTCATAAGCGCGCCTGCGCTTGGATTTCGCTTCTTCGGCAAAAATGTGATCCAAAACATCCACGATATTTAACTTCTCCGCCACCGCCCGTTCCAGATAGTTGTCCAGAATCTCCAGGGTGTTCTTCATCTTGAGGCTTTCCAGGTTCTCCCGCAGCCTGTCCATAGTCAGTTCATTCATACAGCACCTCGTCATATCTGGATAAGTCAGAAGATTTTAAAGGAAAATCAATGACCTTGTCCTGTTCCAAAAGCATATTTTCCGCCTCCATCGTCTGTTTCAGGGTGAGCCGTCTGTAGTGCTGTGGATTGACAACCATATCCTTTTTCTGATACGATATTCGGTGCAGGGCTATCTGCTTTCCCTCATAGTAGGCAGCCAGCATACTGTCGAGGGCCACGACTGCCACATCTTTGCCAATGTATTCCGCTGGCACGGAGTACTGATTCCCGGCATAGGAGATGAGGCAGTCTTTTTGTACCCGGCGCAGAGGGTTTAACCGTTCCGCTTTCAGCCGCTCAAAGGGGATCTCATTGGTGGTGGCGTGAACCTTTCCATTGACTTTGTTGCACCAGGCCTGCGCCTGGCCATTGAGGTCTGCAAGGCTTTCGTACTTGATTCCAATCATGAAATTATCCCGTACAAACTGTACTGTCCGTTCCACCTTGCCTTTTGTCTGCCCCCTATAAGGCCGGCACAGGATGGGTTTGAATCCGTAAAAGCCAGCGAAGTCCTCGAACTGCCGGTTCAACGTGGAATCTTCCTGTTTTAAAAGACGTTTGATGACCACCTGTTTCATGTTGTCATAGAGGATTTCTTCCGGGTATCCTCCAAAGTATCGGAACGCGTTCTGGTGGCATCGGATCAGTGTATTTGTACTCATATCCGTCACAAACTCGATGTAGCGCATCCGAGAATACCCCAGTATCATAAGGAAGCAGTACAGTTTCTTCCATTTCCCATCCTCATGGACCAGATGATCCTCGAAGAAACCCCAGTCCATCTGCCCCTGTTTCCCCGGCATGGTTTCAAACCGTACCGTTGCTTTTTCATCCAGGTCCATTTTCTTTCCCCGGACATATTCTTTTACGATACTGTACTTTCCGTCAAATCCCTGTTCCTGCAGTTTTTCCAGTATCCGTACCGCCGAATAGGGCGCTTCCTCCAGCCATTGGTCTACCTGTTGCTTGTAGGCATCCAGTTTTGTTGGCTTTGGCTGTGTCAGTGTGTATTCCGGTTTTTGCGGTGACTGCGCATACCGCTTTGCTGTCCGGGGATCCATGTGGTATTTTTTTCCGGGTTCCACATAGCTCATCCCTTTTTGTCTGTCACTTCGTATGTCCATCCAGCTTTCTCCTCTCATTTTCCGACTCCCTCCTTGGACATTTTTGCCCTATTGGGAGTCTATCGTTTTTTTCTCCTTTCCGCCATAAATCTGCATTTTTTCTTCGGCGTTTTCTTACATTTTATCATTGGCGCTGACACATAGGCGTAGACGTCCGCTGACCATTTGGCAAGCTCGTCCGCCACTTTCAGGACTTCCGCGATTTCCTCATCCGTCAATAACGGAGGCTGTTTAAATTCCATCTGCGCCAGCCTTAAATATTCCTCCGCCCTCGCCCTGCAGGTGTTCTTCGCCCTGCAGAACCGGCACCAGTCGCCGGAATGGTACTCGCCCTCTCCCTTGATGGCAAGCACGGCCTTTGGCTTTAATTCCATCTCCACCCATTCCATCAGGTCCTTTACGGAAATTTCCCACGTGCTGACGGATTCCAGCCTCGGCTGGTAGATGGTCATGCGGATCACTTCAATGTCATAGAGGGCATCGAACAGTTCCAGTGCGCCAAGCCCGTATAACATCATCTGCGGGTTCCATTCCGCATCCACCGCCACACCCTTCCCGTACTTTAAATCAATGACGGTAAGGACATGGTCAGCAACGATAAGCAAATCCCCGGTGCCAAATCCCTCCGGCACATAGGCGGAATAGTCCAGCCTCTGCTCGATCAGGACAACCGGGTCTTTGCATTCCTGCCTTGCCAGCTCCACCTGCTCCATCGCAAAGGCCACATACCCGTCCGTGCATTCCTCCATCTCGTCACAGTGGTAATCCGACACCGGGCGCTTTGACCGTCTTTTTAAGGCTTTTTTCAGCTTATGCTCCGCCAGGGCATGGGCGGCGGTGCCTTCCTCGGCATAGACGCTGCCGCCGGGCTCATCCTTGAACTGCTCCTCCAGCCTTGCGGACGGCGTACAGGAGAGCCACCGCTTGGAGGAGGATGCGGAAAGCAATGCGTGTTTCCCCATCACAGCACCTGCGCTTCCTGCATCAGCGCCGGGTAATCCTCCGGCTTCACCGCCGAGAGCTTCGCCGCGCCGTACTTCTGCAACAGTTCCTTTATTTCCTTCGACTTCCCCTCCTGTGTCTTCTGCGCCATCAGCGCACGGATGCCCTCCAGCGTGGCAGGGGATTCCTGCGCCGCATCCTGCTTCTGTACTTTTTCCGTAGCTGACGGCTGTGCTTTCACAGCTTTCTCCTTCGTGCCGCCCTCCGCTTTGGCAAGGCCGCGCAGACCTTCCGCCACGATGGAGAACCCTTCCGCAATCCTCATTAATTCACTTCCCATTTACATTCCCTCCGTTTCCTTGAATATGATTGTCTTTCCCTGCTCTGTGGCGGATGCGATCTCCGCCGCCATCCCTTCGGTGGCTTCCCCGAACACCCACACCTCATCGCAGAGGGCGAGCAGCTCCATCCCCATAGCGATGCCGAGCCGCCGCTCTTCCTCTATCCCCTCATTCAAGAACTGCGGGAATAAGAGGTGCGGCGCAACAGGCAGGAAACCCTGCTCACACGCCATGCGGCAGTAGGCCGCCGCTTTCCTTGCATTCCCTTCCATGTCGCCGCGGAAGGGGCTGCAGATAAAAACCTTCTTACGCATCAGCGCCTCCATCCTTTCTTCATTTTCCTGTCGTGCGCCGCCTTTGCGGCTTCGTAGGCTTCCACTTCCTTCTCGATCTGCATCAGCTTGGCGGCGAGGCTTTTCGCAACGATGCTGATTGCCTGCAGGATGCCGATGAGCTCCTGTGACTTTTCCATAGGTCCCATTCCTCCTTTCCCACCGTTTTGGAAGGTTCCTGAAATTTACCCTCCTACCTTTCGTAATGACACTTTTGGGAAAAGTGACGAAGTAAAATGGGAACTTTTTTCAGAACCGTTCGACAGCAATATCCTTTTTTGTCGGAATGTGAAATATATTAAACATCCAACCCTCTTTCCCGGAAAAATGCGCGGAGTTTCCCCAGCACCACCATCTTCTTTGAGGACACGGTTGTCCGGGGCTGACCATGCTCTTTCGCAAACTCGCTGACCTGCATTTCCTCCCCGAACACCTTCATGGCAAGCTCCCTCTCTTCTGGCAGGAGGGAATCCATCGCATCCGCAAGCACGCCGAGCAGCAGCTTTTTCTCCACCAGCTCATCCACCCCCGGCAGCTCCATGTCCGGGATGCCCGCTCCCTCCGAGGCATTATCCCGCCACGCCTCGTAGGATTCTTCCGTATAGCCGTTCTGCTCCATTGCCTCCCGGTTCCTCTGCTCATGCTTTTTCTGCTGCCACCACGGGCGGTAATATCTCTGGTATTCTTCTTTCGTAACTTCCAGTGTGGATTCTTCATTTCCAGATTTGATTGTGATTTTCCTAAAAGACATAAAGCGTTCCTTCCTTTACGCCTTCGTAAAGTTAGGAACGCTCTCATTCAGATGTGGGACTGGCTTTGAAAAAAAAGGCAAAAAATGGCCCTGAGAAAGCTCTTTGTAAGAAATCTAAAATAATTCACTAGCTTTACTCCGGCCATTCGTGACTCGACACAATGCGGTCCCACTCGCTCGGTACATATTCAGTTATCCGGCATAGCTGACCTGCCAAGCCGCACAATGGCAATTTCCAAAAATTTCCATTGATAACTTTAGTATGACCATAAAAGAAACGCTTTAATCTATAAAAGTAAAAATAGCAGGATACCTTCCTGCCATTCTTTCCTGCTATGTATATTTATCTTTTTCCATTCGGTTTCCAGTACACCTTTACTACCCTGCCGCAGTTAGGACATTTCAGCGACACAATGATCCATCCGGAACCCGTCTCCCCAATATCACAGGCCCGTTTCTTGCACCGTCTCTCCGGGCATTTCATTTTCCGGATAATACCACCTCCTCTCCCCCAAAATACATCTATTGCTATCTCCCCGCACCGATATGTAGAAAGGGAACCAGACAGGCATATGGTTCTATCTCTGCTTGGTTCCCTTTTATCGTTTGTGTATTATTGGTTTTCTTCCTGCTCCCCGATTCCCCAATCTGCCGGAAACCGGGGAAGCCTGCTCTCTGTGTTTTATTGGAGATATATAATGGATAGCCTTTTTCACTTTGTTTGATATGCTTTTTCTTTCAATTCATTGAAATCCACTATAATGGTCTTTTTTGTTGTAAAAGACTCTGTATCCCTCTCATCAAGAATACTGATACATATATTATTTCCATCAGAGATAGCATTACGAATGCTTTCATCTTGTGATAGATCTAAATTGGTTTCATATAGAGTATCAGAATAAACATCTAAAAGATAAAGCTCTCTGCCATTTCTTACAAAAAATCCATAATAATTATCCTGCGTATTTTTACCGTTATAAGCCATACGCAAACTAGGCAAATTAAGAAAGGTTTTTATCTGGTTATTTTCTATTTCCCCTATCGCACCATAATCTGAAAAATTCCTTATGTATATGTAACTGTCAAAACAATAAAATTCTACTATCCCATTATTGGAAACAAAATTTCTCAATTCAGAATCAAAGTACAGCTTACCAAGTAAATCATATTTTTTATCATCATAAATTTCTATATAAACATCATTTTCTGCTCCCATATTATTTACCAGCACATAAATATTTTCGTTGCTACAGGCAAATGTCGTTATCTGCTCACCTGTATTATCTGTAAACTGTTTTTCAATGCAGATATCCATATCCCCGGTATTCTCATTATATTTTCTGATATAAGTTGCTGTAGCCACATCATCTTTCATGGTGCTTAACATATAAATGTCTGTGTTCATTACAGAAACTGCGTCCATTGGATAAGAATTAAATTCGCTAAATATCATTTCAGATGTGTCAGAATCAGCGTTTACCATCAAAAGTTTATGTTCGTTTGTATTTAAGGTTACAGGCAGAATAACAGAATTATCAATCACTGTAGGTTTTCCACTTGAAATATAAAACTCTTCCACACTTACGATATCTGATTGCCTTTTTGAGGAAAGAACATATCGTCCAATTACCAATGCACCGTCATCATCAATATAGTTATAAACAACCGCACCATCCAACAAAGCAATCGGCGTATGATTATCGATATCTCCTATTTCATTTTCCTGACTGGAACACCCAACAAGCAAAGCCAGCATACAAACCACCCATAAAACCAATATAATCAATCTTTTCATAATATCTTGCCTTCCTGTTATGCTTTGGCTTTCTTTCCAAAAACAGCTAAAAGAAAACTTTGCCATTCATGAAGCCTCTCCCCAATCTGCCGGAAACCGGGGATGCCTGCCCTGTCCGGTGCGACTTTGGCGACCTCGCTTTTCCGCAGAGCGAGGAACTTATTCCCCATGCAGACATCCTGCGCCGCATCCTGTTAGCTTCTCCCGGAGGGAATCGGACATCTTCCATTCCTGTTCTCCCAATTTGTTTATTTGTACCTACTGACTATTTTCACCCTACGCAGTGCATAAGTATACTTCAAAGAAATATTTGCACTTCACTCTCTTTCAAATCCTTCACGAACCCATTTTATATAAGCCCACTGACGTTTTGTAGAATCAACCGTGTTCTCATCAACAGGTGTTCCGCATTCTTGATATACATAAAACTCAACAAAGGAACTTAGGTATTTATTTGCATAATATTTGCAGCCTTGCAAACCTGTGCCGTTTGCCTCTTCCTCTGTTATTTCTCCCATGCACTCAAAATCATCCGGAAGTTCAGATATTGGCATATCATATGCAATAAAATGTTGTTCTCTCATAATAAGTATCGGTGGCAAATCCCCAGAAACCACTTCGTCTTTATTTTTCAGAGTTGCTCCGCAACCAACCAAACCTAATGCACATACTAAGGTTAAAACTAATGCTACTAATTTTTTCATAAATATAACCACTCCCTATTAAAGTTATTTATATCATACATTACTTAACTGCACATTTTAAGGCACATAAACCATACACAAAATTGTATATTTATACACATATTTTATCGGACACAATAAAACGAACTGAGACTTCCTGTTTGGGATGATGCCTTTCCCGTCTTTTGGCTGTATGTCTGATAGCTTTTTGCTATTCCTGCTATATCCATTTCGAATCTTGTTTGTGAAATTTACCATTTTCACTTAGTCAAAAAACAGAAAAGGCACAATGCGTTCAATATATTTTACCTATTCTAAATATGATAAAATATATTCTGCTATCTCCTCTGACACTTGATAATGCGTTATAATATCTCCCCGATCACTATATTCACCCGGAATTATTTCCTCAATATAATAATTACCATCGCTTTTATAAAGTATCTGGGTATCCATTTCTTTTAACTCTTTTTTATTATCCCTTGATAACATAAATCTGACAATTTGGCATTCAACTTCTTCTGGATTTGGTGCATCATCTGCATATTCCCACTGTTCCAAAGCCAGCCCGTTTAGATATTGCGCTATTTCAGAAATATCGTCTATTTCATTCAGCAAAGTGTTTTTGCCTGCTCCGTAAAACTGTATCTTCTGTTCTTCAGAAGTCCTGCGCAGTTCCTTTTCTGTAAATGATGTTTTTCCTATATAATATCGGGCATTCTCTATATCATCTGTTTTTTCAATATCACTATTTGGAACATAAAAATCAAGCCCCCACCCATCCAGTATATCCTTAGCTGTTATATTCTTATTTAGCTCTAAGTCTTCCGGCGCATTAAGAAACTGTCCCGCCTCTTCTGATATTCTGGCTATTGCTCCTATTTCTTGATTATAATGTCGTATAATATATTCACCTTTACTGGAAATATAAAATTCTAAGGTACTCTTATTAACTAGCGGTATTCCATCCTGTAAAAATATAGGTTCATCAATTACCTCATATGTTATATAGCTATATACCAAGTCTATATCTTCAGGCAGCTGTTCCATATAATTCCAAGATTCAATATCCAGTTGTTTTACGAATCTTTCTATTTCTTTATTGTTGTCAATGATACCAATCGTCTCACCAGAAGCTGTAATAATTTCAGTAAATTGTTTTTTTTCTTCATTGTTACTGAAATACGCTCCATCTGCATCTGAAGCATTGCTTTTAGTTGTCTTATCCCCACAACCAACGATGCTAAACATACCTACTGCCAATATAAAGACTAACATGATACATTTTTTCATACCGCCTCTCCGCCCTTTCTCTCTTACACAAAAATGTTTAATGACCAAAAACATCAAATACCCGCAAACAATTCCTATCATATTAAGAATAATATCATCAACATCAAAAGTACCAAGTTTAGTAAGGAATTGAAAAATCTCTATTAACAGTATCGAAGCTAGGCCAGTAAAGAAAACACTTATCGTTGAACTAAATTTTTTGTATGCAATAGGCAAAAGAAAACCAAACGGGATAAATGGAATTATATTTCCCAATAAGTTTTTTAATGCCCACCACTGGGTAATGTACTTGATCTGAGTGGACATACTCCTGAATGGAATAAGATTATAGTTTATTGAACCTTGCATTGAATAGGTACTAATCCTATCAGTTAATTCATAAAATGAACCTTTGAACTTAACAACGACAAAGACCAACAATAAGGCAATATACACCCACCAAATTATTTTTAGTATTTTACCTTGTTTTCTCATTTTGAACCTCCCATATATACATTTTGATTAACGAAATTTTTACCACATTGCCACCCCTGCTCCCCGATTCCCCAATCCGCCGGAACGCCGGGGGTATCTGCCCTGTCAGGCTGTGGCTTATTGGGGATATGCGCTCACGGAATTTTTGAAATCTTATTGGTTATTCAAATCCCCCTATTTATGCTTTCCTGTCAAAAGACGGCTTCTCCTCCAGATAATCCGGTAACTCCTCCAGCTCTGCCCCTTGTCCATTCTTTAGCGAGCGGTACTCATCAAAATAAATCCCATAAAACTCCCTTTCCTTTTCCCGTTCAGCCGGAGTCCTCTCACAAGCCCACCCATATCCCGAACCGAGATATGTCAGCACCTTTGTACCCTGATAGTAAATATCCGCGCCATATCCCCCGCTTGTCAGGATCGGGCAGGTCAGCGTTCCGCCCCCTGCCAGCGCAAACTTCTTTTCGGCAAGGTTCTCCGCCCTCCCGTCTGCCGCCTCCAAGAAGTCAAGCAGCGTCAGTTCCCCGCTCCCGTGGCATTTCGGATTGCCGTTCTGTCTCTTCAGCGAATTTTCAGCCTGCCGGTACAACGCTCTCCTGTCGGGCGATACGTCAGATATGTATTCCGCACATAACCTCGCCCTCTGGCTGTGGATATACTCCAGTTCTTTCTTGCTCGTAGTCTCCGCGGCTCTCCGTGCCAGTTCCTTGATCTCATCAGCAAACTCGGCCTTTGATTTATTGCTTTTCCCAGCGCTTGGGATCAAAGACCAGTCAGGCCCCCTGCTGCTCAGTGACATACTGTGTTTCGTAATGGCCGAATTTAGTGTACTTGAAACCGAAATTCCCATGAGCCCACCTCACAATTCCTTTTCCTATCCGTGGCTCCTCTGTTGGTCAGAGCCGCCCTTATTCCCTTGTAATAAATCCAAGCAGATTCCCTCTCCCTACTCCCCGATTCCCCGTTCTGCCGGAACGCCGGGGATGCCTGCCCTGCCTTATCAAGCTACGGCTTATTCGGGATACGCAGCCGCGGGTCTTATAAAACCTTCTTGAACTGATATTTATACATATCAGAATACATATTGCCGGAGGACTTTGGTGTAAACCGGCCATCCAGTGCGCCCATATCCACCGCAAAACCGCTGTCCGACACGGAGAACGCCCCATCCCTGAACTGGAACTGTGAAGTGAAATCGGGAATCCCCAAGTCTCCGCTTATCCTGATCTTCCCTATGATATCCACCAGCGCATCCTTCATCCGTTCTATCCTGGCATTGTCCTTTGTCTTATTGATCAGATCAGCCGCCTTGTCCGGCAGACCTCCAATCTTCCCGTCAGGTGTTAGATAGAGATTTTCTAAGGAAATGTCCTCCCCTGTAACCCCTTTCAGGTAGCGCCGGACTTCCTGTATGTCCGTGGCATACCGGTATGTGTTGGAGGACAGGTCTCCCACGCTGTCCGCAATCCTTATGTAATACTGGTACATCCGGTCACCGTACTTTTCATCTATCAGCTTCTGCACCTGTTCCCGGACGCCCTCGTCCTCTATCCCGTCCACGGCCACATCCCCATTGCTCCCGATCCGTACCTGCATCCCTTCTATGTCATCACGGGAAATGCCCATGCTTTCCAGATCCTTTACGAAATCATCTGAAAAGCTGTTTTTCAGCTCCGCTTTATTCTGCGCCTTTTCCATGTCTTTCAGGTTGGCAAAAATCTTCACATACTCCAGTTCCGCATCGTTTAAGTCCTTCCCATCTGCCATGTCCTGCAGCAGTTCATCCACGGTGCGCCCGCCCTTATACTTCTTTTCTTCCGGCAGGCTGTCAAACTGTTTCTGGTGGAGCCGCTCCAGCTCTTTTATATAATTCTGCTCCGTCTCCTTTAAGACGGCATTATACTGATCAAGATATTCCCGCCAGTTTTCATCTTTCTGACTGTATGCCCCGTGGAGGTTCCCATATGCTTCCCTGACGGCGTCAGTCTTTTCATGCTCCTTGTTTTCAGTAACATGGAAGCTGATCTTATAATAATCATCTGGGGAAATCTCCTCCCCGTTTCCGTTTTCTACCTTGAAGCAGTATTGATTGGTATTGATATCCCAATTAGGGACGGTCAGCTTCTTCCGCCCTTCCCCGTCCCACTCTGCCTTCCCCACCTGATTGTCGTATTCGTCATACAGGGTAAGATCGTAATCACAGCCCTCCGGCATATCTATATAAACCTCAACGCCAAAATAATTCCGCTGAAAGTTCATAAATGGGATGGAGAAGTTATAAAAATCCAAATCCTTTTTATCACTAAGGCTTCCTTTCAGGCTGCTGGTCTCATCCTTGATCAGAAAATTCAAATCCAGAAATGTGCTGCCTTTGTCCTTATCGGAAACCTCATAAGTGGTATGCTGCCTGCGGTAAGTGTTATTGCTGCTGAGGGTGCAGGTATCCTCCCGCAGCTCCATGTTCCTGCGCATCTTCCCGTCAAAAAAAGCCTCCGTCTCTTTTCCCGTCATGAAGTATACCGGCTTATTTCTGAAAGCCGCTCCATATGCGGAACCTTGTTCATTTACATTAGTTATTCCCATTGTCAGATCATCCTCCATCATTGCCAATTAGTTATCATACCGCCACACACCTGTCATTCCAGAGTCGCATCAGCACCCAAGATGCCTTCCTTCTGTGCCATAATATATCCTACAATTTCTCCAGCTTCTCCAAAAACGCCCTGTAAAATTCCCCTTCTTTGATACGGGCCTGCTGAACCTCTATGCTCCTGGGTGTATATACCCTTGGATGCTCCAAATCGTACAGCGCCTTTTTCGTTGCCTGGATTGCTGATTCCACCGTGCTTCCAAGGATGTCAAAATTCTCTTTTTCACCCTTAAGCTGTTTATTAAGCCTCTGCACCATCATCTGCGATATGTGGCTCATCATTCCGTTGCCCCGGATTCCCATGCCATTCGCATTTACTTCTTTCGCCGCCTCCATCCACGCATCCTTCACTTCCTGCGGGGCGTTCGGCCCGACCATCTCAAAGGCTTTCTCATCTTGGTCGGCTGTCTTTCCCTGCGCCGCCTTTTCTTCCACCGTTTCCATGAATCCCACAGCCCCGGATTCCGCGCTTCTTCCTGTCTTTCTTGCCGTGTATCCTGTCAGCGGATATCCCGCTGTTCCTATTCCGTTAATGCCCATTTCAGTCCTCCATTTCTTTTTTATGGCAGCCCCTCTGTCGGTCAGAGCCGCCTCTGCTCTCTCGTAATAAGTCCGAGCAGTTCATTGCCTCCATGCAGACATGCCAACTAACTTCCCCTGTCAAATCCCATACCGGCCTTCACCTCCTCTCCCTACTCCTCAATTTCCCCAATCTGCCGGAAAGCCAGGGATGCCTTCCCTGCCTTGTCAGGCTGTGGCTTATTGGAGATATTCAGCCGATGGAATTTATTTCTTATTCATAAAATCCCAATATGCCTGCATACTGTACTGATAATATGCCGCCGTCTTTTTCTGGAGCAACAGCTTCATGTCGCCGATCTGCTTCTGGAACATATCCATGAAATCTGTCCTGTCATTTAATCCCATAGCCCCGGCTTCCATCGGAAGGGAAGTAAATCCCCCCAGCTTCTTTACCCCCATATGTGCTTCCAAAGCACGCATCTCCACAACAGTCGCTGACTTGGGATTTATCTCGTTGATATGTATGGTCTTTTCAAATTCATTCCCATTCTCATCAACACCCTTTGCAATGATTGTCGGATCATCCTCTGTTGAATCTTCCGCATACTTAAGATAATAAGACAGCCCTGTACCGTTCCCTCCTGTCCACAACATATCTTCATCTGTAAAAATATTATAGACTTTTGGAGTATCTGCCACATTGTTTACCTGCTCCGCAAAACTCCTTTTTACCGCATTCTGCTGTGCCTTTCTTGTTCCCTGCCATGCCTGATATCCTGCTGTCCCTATTCCATTTACATTCATTTTTTCAAATCCTCCGCTATTGTCATTTATTCAATATTGTGGCTGGGGGTGATATGTTTCCACCCCCAGCTACACCGTGTCAGTCTGAATATGTAAAGCATCACTGTTCTACAGAAAACATAGCTTTCTGGATATTTTTCTGCCAATATGAGCTGTCAAAATAGTTCCCGCTTTTGGGCCGATTACTGAACATATTCATGATCATGTCATAAGTCATGGATGACGTATCTATAAACAGTTCCTTTCCGTCCTTTGATTTAATCGCTGTACCGTTTGTTCCCACATAGGCAGTTGTATTGTCATCAAGGTGCTGTATCGTTCCTGTCATTTCCGCGAACTTTTTCAGCCACGACTCTCCCGTTTCCTTGCACATTTCCTTAAATTTCTTAGCATCCTCCCCCGTCATATAAGGGTGCTTCCCATCCCTGACATACCATGAAAAACCTGTTGCTTTGTCCGTATATTTCGGGTCTGTTGCCGCCCATTCTTCCAAGGTCTTATCGCCATACCACACTGTCAGCCCGCTGTCATTTGATACGGTGTTTTCCTCCTGCCCCATTATTGTATTTGTTGATTTAAGTGCGTCATATATATCCTGCACATTGGCATTCTGCCTTGCACTTCCGGGAGCGGATTCCTCTGCCGCCTGTTTCTGCGGGTAGAACTGTCCTGCCCTGCTCCTGTTGTATCTATTCGCTGATACATTGTTCTGATAATAATTCTGTCCTATTCCATTTACGTTCATTTTTCAAATCCTCCATTGTCATCAATTATTTTGATAGCAGCCCCTCTGTCGTTCAGAGCCGCCCCTGCTCCCATGTAATAAGTCCGAGCAGTTTATGCCTCCATGCAGACATACCGCCTAACTTCCCCTGTCAAACTTCATGACAAACACCCCCTTTCGCTGTCATCCGCTAATAATACGAACCAGCCTTCAAAAACGTTTCATTTCTCTTATCACCTACAGCCACCCCCGCAGTCCGCAGAGGCAGGTTTATGCGCCTCTGCGGAATAGGGTGTAAAGATTATATCTGTATATCTAATGTGCTGCCCGAAGACGGTGCTTTTGTACCTGCTGCCAAGTCAGACTGTATCTGATGATAAGATACAGTTCCCTTTGCGTTTTCTCCATACTCTTTTTTCAGGCGTGCCAGTTCATCATTATAGATAGATGTAAACACCCGCGCCCTTGCAAATTCTTCCTCTGTGCTTATGGCCTTCCAGTTCCTTGATTCGGGATTGTAAGATAGCGTTTTATTCCCATTGTTATCCCAAAACATACAGGCTGCATTCATCTTTCCGCCTGTCTTTCTCATGCTTGATTCATAGATGGCTTTCCTGTCCGGGGAAACGGTCTCTCCATGCTGCATACATAATTTCCTATATGCCGCATCATCCCGCTTCCCGGTGGCAAATTCCTTCTGTGCCAGCTCCTTTATTGCCGCCTCAAATTCTTCCTCCGACATTGCAGGCTTATCACGCTTCGTCATGATATTATCCCAATTCGGCTTCGTGAATTGAATATCAACCGGCTTGAAACGCAGTGCAAAATTCCCATAATCACATTGAGCTAACGGATTATTGGAATTTTTCTTATTGCCGAACATCTGCTGTACCATGTTGGCATATTGTGAATAATTGTCTCTTGTTATCTGCATATCACATACCTCCTTGATAAAAATTTTTTCTTTTTCTAAAGCTATCCCACCTCATAAAATCCATCGGCGGATTCACCCGCATTTCAAACCACGATTGCACCAGGTGACTAAAAATTGCACGAAATGACCATAAAGTTTATAACATCACCACCGCCTGGAACTTTTCCGCATCGCAGGAAACGGCAAAATCGCCCCCATATTTATCTGCCACCGCCTTCACATTCGACAGGCCGGTGCCTTCCGTGACCTGCACCTTTTCCACCACGGGGTTCCTTACGGAAAAGATCAGCTTCCCTCCCTCCTGCACCAGCTTGACATGGATGACGGCCTTCCTTCCCTGCCGCGCCGCCTTCACGCACTCATGGATGGCATTGTCCAGCAGGTTGGAGAGTAGGATCACCGTTTCCTCCTCATTCAGCCGCAGCCCGCCCATGTCGCCCACCCGGAACGTCATGGACACGCCCTGCTCCCTTGCGGCGTGGAACTTCTGGTTCAGGACGGCGTCCACCACCGGATGGTTCGTGTTGACCGCCGCCATCTCCACCGATATGCTCTCCGTCAGCCGTTCCGCAAGCGCGGCGGCAGCCTGCGTGTCGCCTTTCTTCAACAACACCTGCATTGTCCTTATCTGGTTCTTGTAGTCATGCATCTTCCTCCCCTGCCGCTCATAGACCGCCTGCATATCCCGGTAATGGGCAAGCTGGCTCTCCTTCTTCTGGCCTGCCAGCGCGCTTTCCCGGAACAGCTCCTCTTTTTCAAGGATACCCTGCAACAGCTCTATGACAAGGATGTTGATGAATATCAGCCCCACCGACAGAAAAAGGTATGCCGTCTGTACCTTTGCCTCTGCACTGTTACAGAAGAACATTAGCAGCATGGATGCCACAGTGAGCAGCGGAATCATGGAAAATTTCAGCCACTCCTTACGGGAAAGTTCTCCATAATTGTTTTGTCCTTTCCATATTTTCCGGACTATGAACACCAAACAGAGCCAGAGCATTTTTGAGGGCAGAAGCAGAAAAGTAAGCACCACGTTTGGGGAAATGGACATATTTTCTATCTGCAAGAAAAAAAGGTCTGTCAGAAACAGCAACGCATAATTCAGCCCGGAAAAGAAGATACGCTGTTTCCAGCCCGCTTCGTAAAACACTGTGCAGAATGTGATGGAAACAAGGATTATCAGCATGACCTTGATTCCCATTAAATCAAAATGTCCTCCTAATAGCGCCACTACCATGTCCGCAAAATACAAAACAACATATCTGCACTTTCCCAGCCGCCCCACCCTTTTCCTTTCCATGAAAGTATCAAAGAAATATATGCTCCCCCATGCCTCTATCGCCATGATACATAAGGAAAGTATCCACATCCCCATAATCACTCCGCCCCCTTAAACAATGTGTACTGCCGCTTCACTTCCGGGTACCTGGATTTCGGGACGGATATCTCCTTCCCGGTGGTCAGGATCATGACATAGCTGCTGAGCTTCCCGATGTACCTCATATTGATAAGGAAACTCTGGTGTATCCGCACGAATCCCATCCCCGCCAGTTCCTCCTCCAACTCATCCATCTTCTTATAGATGCTGTACGTCTGCCCAGCCGTATAGAACACATTCTTGTGCTTGCTCGTCTCAATATAGATGATATCGTCCACCCGCAGGCGCACGCTCCCCTCCACGAAGCCGAACTCCACCACCCGCTCCTCCCGCAGGATATCATCCACGCACTCCGGCAGCGTCTGCTCCAGGTCGTCCTTTAAGAGGAACCGGCTGGCTTTCACCTTGTACCCGTCCAGCGCATAGTTCACATAGGCGGTCACCAACACAATATGTACCTTCGGGCATTCCGCCTTTATCTTCCTTGCCGCTTCCAGCCCGTCCATGCCCTCCATGTTGATGTCGAGGAACACGATGCCGCATTCCCGCACATACCCCATATCCGCATAAAGCTCCGCGCCGGAGCCGTATTCCCTTATTTCAAAATCATAACCGCAGGCTTCCAGCAGCGCCCGCAGTGCGCCCCTGTCCTCCCTGCTGTCATCACAGACAGCTATCTTCATCCATATTTTCCTCACTTTCCGTCATAAATTATATCGGATTATAGGGCATCCTATCAAACGCCATTGCACAAAACGCCCATAAATTGCACAAAACGACTATGAATCAATCTCAGAATATCACCGAAATGGCTAAAGTTTTTCGCCTTTCGTCCGATATAACGTTTTTGCTTTCCAAGTAATTTCCGTTATCAGGCCGCCCGGCCTGCCTAGGAAAAAAGCAGACCGCCACATATGGCGGATGAAGACCATAGTGCGGCGGTTTGTCTTTTGTAGTATTCCCTCGTTATAAACGGAACGTCATTTCTATATAATGCCATTCAAAGAAAGAATCAGCAGAATGCAGGTGATGATGACCGCCCCAAAAAACAGCCATAAGCCAACAGGCTTTTTATTCTGCTCCACGGCAGACTCCGATAGATACCCCGTCCTGCGCAGTGCCGTAGTGATCGGTTTGTAAAGCAGGAATGTGAATCCCGCATTCAGCCCGGATTTTAACAGATTGAACGGAAGGAATGCCGGGATCAGTAGCTTTGCAACCGCTTCACGGGGATAACCCATATAAATGGGGGCTATCAGATAATTCCACAGCATCATCACAAGCACCATTGCCACGCTTCCGGCCAGCAACCCTGTGACGGCTCCCTTCAATGTCCGCTTTTTCTTATAGATGACCGCCGCCGTGCAGGCAAAGGAACACGATGACACAATGTTCATAATACACCCAAGAATCCCGTTTTCACTGATCGTCACCATCTCTATCAGCGAAACAATCACGGATACGGTAAAGGATGTCAGCGGCCCCCATATCAGCCCGCCCAGCGTGATGATGATGTCCTTCGGGTCATATTTCAGAAAAAGCACCACCGGGATGCGCCCTACCACCACTACCACATACGCTATTGCCGCAAGCATGGCAGTTGTCGTTATTTTCTTTGTATTGTTGTTCATATACATTTTCTCCCTTCCGTAAAATAAAACAGGCACCCAAATCTTGTATTCAGGTGCCAAATAATTGCAGACAGCACACACCATACGAAAAACACCTATCTTTCGTACCATGCGGCCTTATCTTCTTCTATCCAGACTATACTGTTGGTTTTGGAATCTCACCAAATCCTGACTTGGACGCCTGCCAAGTCCTGCGTTTTCACGCTCGCGGACTATACCGCCAATCGGGAATCTCACCCTGCCCTGAAGATACCAATATTAAGTTGTAAAAACTGTCTATACCGTTTCGTAAGATACCAGTTCTTCCACTGGGATTCTGGTCTGTGAGTGGCGTTCCGGGTCTGCCGCTTCCTCATCCGAATACCCGACTGCAAGGATATTGACCGGCTCCAGATTATCTGGCAGCCCGAACTCCCTGCGTATCACATCCGGCTTGAAATAGCATATCCACACGGAACCAAGACCTGATTCCGTTGCCTGCAGCATCATGTGGTCTGTACATATGGATGCGTCTATATCGGTAGTCTGCTTTTTATCAAACGGGCGCACCCATGCCTTCCCGTGGTCAGCGCAGACGATGACCGCCAGCGGCGCTCCGTAAAGGTTCGCCCCTTTCCCAATCTTCGCAAGCCCCTCACTGCTCTGGACGACGATCAGACGGACGGGCTGGAGGTTGGCCGCTGTCGGCGCAACATGGGCAGCCTCCAGAATCTTTTGCAGCTTTTCTTCCTCCACTTTCTTGTCCTTATAGCTCCGGACGGAATAACGCTTCTTTGCAATTTCGATAAAATCCATAGTGGCAAATCCTCTCTTTCCATTGTATACTGAACGTGTTAGTTAACCGTTGACCTAAATTTTAGCAGGATACAGAAATTCCGCAAGAATGCACTTTTTGGGTAGATACTTCCCAAAAGGGTAGCTATAAAAAGGAGAGAATACAGACAATGGAATATTCAAAAGACCAGTTCAACTGCCCGGTGGAGGCCACGCTGTTTTTGATCGGCGGAAAATACAAGCCTCTCATCCTCTGGTACCTGATAGAAAAACCGCTCCACTACATGGAGCTGCAGCGCATGATCCCGAAAGCGACACCCAAAATGCTGTCGCAGCAGCTACACGATCTGGAGGAATGTGGGATGCTGCACCGGGAAGTCATCCCGGACAAGCCGCCCAGGACACTGTACTCCCTCACCCCGTTTGGACGCAGCATCATTCCCGTGCTGGATGCCATGTGTAATTGGGGTGCAGGCTTTTTAGACGGGCTGGACATCCAGCCACCGTGCTGTACAAAAAAGTCAGCAGGAGAACCGTGACAGGCTTTCCTGCTGACTTTATTATTCCATCTCCCTGAACGTGCCAGCCATTCCTCCCACAAGGCTCCACTGGCGCTGCATATAGAATTTCAGATTTTCTGTGCTTTTCTGATATGCCAAATTACACCCTCTGCCAGAGCAACATACAGTCCTGAAATTCAGCCGACAATTTCCCATTATCTTTCAGCCATGAAAGGTAGGAGCGTACCGTGCTACCTACCAACACATACTGCTCAAAATTCATGGAAAGCCCATAGCCTTTGAACACTTCCTGCAAAATACGTTCAAAGCATATCGGCTCCTTGCAAATGGATAAAATCCTGTCCGCCACCCCATGCACCTTGTCCCTGTTATAACGGACAAGTTGCTTCACATCGGCAGAGGCTTCCGCATGGGCGGGGACGAACATGGCCGCCTCCATCTGCTCCACCTTATCCAGCGTTTCCAGATAAGCACCCACGTCATAGATAAAAGAAACCGCATATTTATCCAGCGTCTCCCTGCTGCTGATGCAGTCCGCAAGGAACACCACATTGTCCGGCATACGAAAACCCACCATGTCAAAGAAATGCCCCGGCAACGGTATCACCTCAACCTCCTTGGGAAAATTTTCATCTGAGAAATCCGTGACATCGCTTTCCTGCGCCATCAGGAACTTATGCCGCAAATCCTTACACGGATAACCACCATAAAGGAAAGATGGCTCCAAGACCGGGTATTTCGTGAAAGCCGCCTCTATGCCGCCGGAATAAACCTTACAGCCCGTCTGCCCCTGCAGATATTTGTTCCCGCCGATATGGTCTGCATTGGAGTGGGTATTCAGTATGGCGGTCAGATGCCAGCCATTTTTTTCCAGTATCTGCCGGACTTTCCGCCCCGCATCCTTATCATTTCCGCTGTCAACCAGATAAACATTCTCCCCATCTGCCACATAGACGCCTATCTTCGCCGGGCAGTTTATGTAATAACATTTCTCGCTGACCTGTACCAATTCATACATTTTTCGTCTCCTCCTTTTAATTGTTATAATCTCTCGGAATCTTTAAGCCAGTAAATATAAGGCTTTCAGATTCCTTTTTTATTAAAATCCCCCACTTTTTTTGTCAAAACACTTGACAAT
>KE159799.1:452936-659021 GCA_000403495.2 Lachnospiraceae bacterium 10-1
CATATTTATTTTTATTCATTTCAGATAATATTCACTTTTCAATGTCCACTGCCAACTGTGCTGACTATAATCACTCAGGATTCCGAGAGATTATTGTTCGGATAAAATATCACGTTATAGGCGGCGCAGGCTTTCTTGGAAGCATTATGGTATACGTGGGAAACATCCGCCCGGAAGCGTATTGACTGCTTTTCCTGCAGCAGCACTTCCTTCCCGCCAATTACCATTTTCAGCGTCCCCTGCACCAGAAAAACATATTCTTCCACGCCCTCCACATGGGAAAGCGACTCGTGCTGTACCCCTGCATCAAACTCAATATAGAACACCTCCACATTCCGCACCGGGTCAAAGGGAAACAGCGGGTAAGCCCGCATCCCTCCGTTTTCCTCCGTAATCGCACTTTTCCCATCAAGCCCGGCGACCATGTATTCCGCTTCCTCCTGTTTGCAGAAAAAGGACAATGGTATTTTCAGCCCCGTTGAAATCTTCCATAATATGTTGATGGTGGGCGAGGACTGGCCACGCTCGATCTGTCCTAACATGGGCTTGCTCACGCCCGTCAGCTCCGCAACGTCATCCAGCGTGAGCTGCCTTGTGTTTCGGATTTCTTTCAGCCGCTCTCCTATCTTCAATGAAACCTGCTCCATGATTCCTCCTTGTGTTTGTTTTCACATACAAAATATATAATAGCATACATACTTGCAAAATAAAAGAGCCTGCACAGCCCCTTTTTCCTCTTTTTCATTATTTCATTCTCTTTTTGTCATTTTTCTGTACACTATCACGAAAACTACTTATACTATCACGGAAACCCTTATACAAACACGAAAACTCATCGGCAGTTTCCGTGTTCGTATAAGGGTTTTGCCTGATAGTATCGACTTTTGCGTGATAGTACAGCAGTTTCCGTGCGAGTATCCGAGTTTCCGTGATAATATCCGACTTTTGCCTACGAGTATAAACTATCAGGCAAAAGAACCCCAGAACAAAAGTTCGCAACCTTACTAATGTAAAAATGCCCCTAAAAGCACACGGAAATAATGTAATTTTGAAACCTATGTAGTGCCGAAAGTGCCGTGTTTACGGGATTTGTGGGCTTTCCGTGTCTGTATTTACCGGAAACTAAGACACCCTGACAAAATTCGATAATATCTCCCAAATTTCAACAGCATTTGCAGACAAACAGGCAAAACTTTAATCATTATCCCACTACTTCATTGGCTGTTAAAACACAGAAATACAAAAGCTCTGGCTATTCTTGAAATTCACCTAATTATATCTATAATATAATGATATATATGTCTGAATAAATCTGCAACTTCCTTGGTATGCTCTGGAAAAATAACAAAAAACAATGTAGCGGCAGATATTATTAACATAAAAAAGCTTAAATACATATTTCGCTCAGCATTTTTATAATCAGAAAGATTTTGTAGAATATGTTTCTTTTCTTCAAACTCAGCTAACACAACTTCAATATCACAATTTATTTTTTTAGAACCTGCTATAGCACTGTTATAGAAATTTTCATATGAAATAAAAAATGATCTTTCCATTTTATTAGTTATAGCACTGTTATCTAAGTATACATCCTCTAATTTTTTGATAACCCTTTCCCATATATCATCTCTGATATATCTATTATAATCATCAATATATAAGGATAAATCATATTTTAGTTTTAGCAATGACATTAAACGATTTCTGCGTAATTTAATTTTATCAAGATTTTGTTTATATTTAACAACTGTCTTTCCAGCTTCTCGTGATAGAATATCGAGAAACAATATCTTAAAATACTCCACCGCATATTTATCTAAATGATAATATACTTCATCTTTCACAGATTTATATTGACCAATTTCTATATCATCATCTTTAATAATATAAATAAGTCTATTATTTATTTGGTCTCCTTCATATCGACCGGAAAGGCTACACTCAAAAAACATTTTTTGACGATCATCTATAAATTGCCCCTGAAATCCATACACTCCAATTGAATCCCAAAATGATTTGCAATCATCGTGATAATCAATGTTTGTATAATATGCTTCTATCCTCGGAGGCATAATATCATTCCTATGAAGAACAAGCGGAAAGTTAGAACTTAATTCTTCCAAAAACTCCCATTCAATACAACTTATAAATTCATATATTCTATCCGCTTTCAACAAATCATCATTATATCGAACCACTGAGTAATTTTCGAATGCCCCTGTTTTATTGCTTTTCCCTGTCAATGTTGAAAATGCGTACCCTCTCTTTTCACAATAATTGTAATTTATCAACTCATCTAGTACTTTCTTTTTTTCTTTTGTTAAATGTACATAAAACTCAAGAACTAAATAGGCTGAATTCATATTGCAGATATTGACAGAAAAATAATCAATGCTTGATTCAAGTTTATGTCCCTTAAATTCGAAAATCCCACATTCAACTTTCTCATACCACCTTAACAATGTTGAATCCATATTTTCAATGCGATTACATATTTCATCCAATCCATCATGATGACCAAAAAACAAACGAGTTGTCCTTCTTTTTTTCAATAATTGCCGAATCCCTTTTTGAAGTTTTTTTATATCCTCTCTATGTATTAAATCAGCAAAGATAAGTGTATCAAGATTAAGAAAGCCATTTTCTGGAATTGCATTATCATTTTCTCTATTAAAGCCATTAATTCCGTATATACAATCGTATGATCTTCTCCAAAAATCTTTATGTTTTCCTGGTAAAATCTTTAATATTTCTGCTCGTTTCTTTGCATATGCATATAGAAAATCCTCCTCAAAACGCTTACGATTCAAGCCATAGTATTTCACCACATTTCCTCCCCATTGTTATATCTTTAATCAATTTGTACATCAATATAAACTTTACATTTTAAAGTTTTCCTTATAACAGACAAAGAATTTTATTTATTAGTTGAATACGATAAAAAAAATCCCAAAAATCATTTACAAAGATTTTTATATATAAGATACCATTAAACTACAAATTTTGCAAACTATCACAGAAACCCCCGACTTTTGCGTAAAAGTATACTTTTGCCTGATAGTACGATTTTTTCCCAAATCGCCATGCTATCAGCGGCATCAAAAACGAAAAAAAGAGAGGCTAACCAACCACTTCGGTGAACCCCTCTACGCTCAAAAACCCTTGATTTTAAGCCATTCTTCAATACTTTTGCCTGCGAGTACCCAAATCCCTATGGCATCAATTTGAAATAGCCGCCTGTACCGCTGTTAGTTTATGATGACTTTTACCCCCTTTACCCCACCTGTGCCAAATTTACCCCACCCTATTTTGCGATTCGACAAATCGACAAATTGCGGTTTTGCCGTGCCATGCTATTTTACCCGGTACTGCTCGGCTTCCTCGTCCGTAAGCGGTCTGCCTAACGCCTTTACCGCATCAACCATTTTTTGCTACTCATAACGCTTTCCGTCTGACGGTTCCGTCAGCCTCCCGTCTTTCGCATAATCGGCAATATCCCTTTCCATTTCAACACACCTACTCCCTATAAATGTTTCTTCAATAACGGCTTAAGATAATTCTTTTTAAAGTCACGTACTGAGCAGAAGAATTCCTGCTCTGACCTCGAAAATGAGTTGGATTCTGCTTTTTCCGCAAGTAACTCCATCGTACAGATCAGGTCAGCCGCCTGAAACAATTTATAATCTACAGGCTTAACTTTTCGGAACTCTACATGGGCATAAAGGGTATTAAAAACAGAAGTCAGAATTTTGGTAAGTTCTATCTGCCCATTATCGTAATAGATGATAATGCGGTTAAACTGCTCCCAAAAATTTTGATGATCCTTAAGTATTCCTGCAATCGCTTTTGATATTCTCGCCGTTAAAGTAATTACGTCCGGACATTCATCTTTTCTTATTTTTGCACAGACATAACGGAAATTCAATTTACGGGCAAAATTAAATAATGCATTAAAAAGTCGTTTTCGTTCTTCCATAAGGTCATTGGCATAAACGGATTCCCTGCGGATTAGTGGCCCCGTATGGATGGCGTGCTGCTTATATCCAATATTTGTCAAATGATTCTCCAAATCATCAATATTTTTGTTAATATCCACATCCTGATTATGTAAAACCATTGCAACCAAATAAAATGGCGCATGAAAATCATATGGCCCAAAATCGCCCGATTCATCTATAAAAACACTTAAAATCTTTTCAGCCATAGATTACTTCCTTCATCCCTCTCAGATTTCCCTAACAAAAATAGCGGGGAAATTCCCCGCCGTTCGGTGGACCAGGGTCTTTCGACCAGCCCAATCAGTGATATCACTGACTTATTTATATGTTAATATTAACGGAAATATACCTCACTGTCAATGATGTTCAGAAAAATTTTATAAATAACTTTGCGTACTATTTTTCATAATATATCATAAAATGTCGGATGCCACAAGATGGTTTTCCGGCTTTTTATTTTTCCACTTGCCAGCTCCCAAATTCAGAGTTAAGATACGACACCACGGAAGGAGGGATTGGATTGGAAAAAGATTCTGCATTGTACCAGCTCATGGACACCCGCATGCACAGCGTCATGAACGGCATTGTAAGCAGTGACGGGGAATACCAGGCGATTCTCCGAAAGTCGGACATATACTCCGGCGAACTGGAAAGGATGGATTTATCAAAAGAAATCCGGCTGCTGATTGACCGCTACGTCAGCGAGCAGAACGCGCTGGGTGAATATTCTAACGCTTCGGAGCCACCGTTTTATCGCTTGAGAGCCATTTGATTTTGGTATTCTAATGCTTGAGAGCCACCACAACATCTAGTGGTCTTTGATATTTGATTTTATATAGGATCTCCTATAGATTTTGATAGAAAGCCTGGTGCTTTTAATAAATCTATAGGAGGTCTTTTATTATGTACAAAAAGACGAAACCCAGAAGCGTAATGGAGCTTCTAAACAAAAATCCAAGCGAAAGGGAGGTGGCGGCAATACTTGGATGCTCAAGAAACACAGTCTCTGAAATTAAAGAACTCTGCAGACAGCAGGGCATGACTTGGGATGACATTCAGGATATGACAGATGACGGGTTGTACGATATTTTATATCCTAAGAAATTCAGGCGGACAGCAAACTATGTGCCTGTCGATTATGCATACGTACATTCAGAACTCAAGAAAACCGGAGTGACTATGAAACTGCTGTGGGAAGAGTATCGGGACAGATGCGTGAGCGAGGGCAGGGAATACTGTGCGTATCCTGCATTTACTGTCAATTATTACAAATACACTGGCGAGAAGAATTATACCAGCCATATACAGCACAAGCCGGGAGTCGAGGCAGAGGTGGATTGGTCTGGTCCTACAATGTCATATGTGGACGTGGATACCGGAGAAATCATAACCGCATATCTGTTTGTCGCCACACTGCCATACAGCCAGTATGGGTATGTGGAAGCAGCCACGGATATGAAAGAAAAGGCGTGGCTTGAATGCCATGTGCATATGTTTGAATTCTTTGAAGGCACGCCTGTGAAGATTGTCTGCGGCAACTTGAAAACTGGTGTTGTGTCCCATCCTAAGAAGGGCGGGATCATCCTCAATGATGCATATCTGGCATTGGGGGAGTATTACATGACCGCCATCATGCCTACAGGCGTTAAAAAGCCCAAGCAGAAAGCCAGCGCAGAAGGTTCCGTAGGCAAGATTGCGACGGCTGTTATAGCAAAGCTTAGGAATGAGATATTTACATCACTTGGATCGCTAAACTCAGCTGTTCGCAAGGCTGTAAAGGAGTACAATGACAGACCGTTCCAGAAAAGGGATGGAAGCAGGAGCACTGTTTTCAATACGCAGGAAAAGGCTTATCTGAGAGCCCTGCCGTCAGTCCCTTACGAGGTGTGTGAATGGTCTTACGGACATAAGGCGGGCAAGAACTCCCATATAAGCTTTAACAAGGGTCAATACTCTGTTCCCAGCAGATATTTGGCTGTAAGGTTGATGTCAAATACAACTCCCGCCTTGTCTTTGTCTATCATAACAGAAGCGAAACTGCAAGACATGAAATCCTTCCCAAGGGCATAGTAAACGGTGTCAGGACAGATGAATCCCATCTTCCGTTTCCGCTTAAGAAGAATAAGCAGGCTGAAGACCTGATTGACGCGGCCAGAGAAATCGGGCCGAATACTTTTGAGTTGATCCGAAGGATGTATGACGAGGCAAAAGTAAAGGAGCAGCCCACGCAGACGGTCGCAGCCATTCCCGCAATTGCTGACACCTTTACGCCGGACATCTTAGAAGCCGCCTGTAAAAAAAGCTTAAAGCAGTATCATATGCCTTTTTACAAAACGGTATACAAGGCTGCCGAGAATCTAAATAATCAAAAAGAGCTTGAAAAATTCAAAGAAACAAATAAAACAACCGGCATCGTAAGAGGTGCCGATTACTACAGACAGGAGGAAATATCATTATGAAATTCGAGTTAAAGAAAAACCTTACAAAACACGAGCTGGGTGATTTAGCCAGACTGGTGGAAAACCAGGAAGGCGATACCGCATTGGCAGATTTGAGCTTTGATGCAAGATTGGAACAACTGCTTGAGGAATTGATTTGCGAAAGAGAAAACAAGCTTATTAACAGGCTGATAAAGGCCGCCTCATTCAAGTATCCAATGGCAAGCATTGAGTCTCTGGATTTTGACGCAGGACAAGTCAAGAAGAACACGATAATCAATCTTGCCGCAATGGGATTTGTGGCTACGGCAACAAACCTTATAATCACAGGTCCGACCGGTGCTGGCAAAACCTATCTTTCATGTGCGTTGGGAATTGAGGCATGCAAAAAAACTTACAGGGTTTTCTACATCCGAATGCCTGATTTAATGCGCAATTTTGAGGACAGGAGGGATGACCTTAAAGAGTTGACCCGGTACAGGAAGAGATTGGGTAACTACAACATCCTCATAATCGACGAGTGGCTGAACTACAAGCTTAACGAGAGGGATGCAAAGATGCTCTATGAATTGTTTGAGCAGAGAAGCGGAAACAATTCTACCATCTTTGTCGGACAATTTCCTGTGGCAGAATGGCATGACAGGCTGGGAGGCGGAACACAGGCTGATTCCATAATGGACAGGATTGTTCATAACGCATATGAGATTCCGGGCAGCGAAACGAATCTCAGGAAGATATACGAGTCCAAAAAGCTTGCTAATCTTAAGGCCGAGATTGAGAAATAGACACTTGTAAGACCTGTAAAAAAAGTTGGAGCTGTGAGCTCATGCTCATGGCTCCATTACTATATCTTGTGTTTGTGGTGGCTCTAAAGTGTTAAAATCCGAGGTGGCTCTCAAGCGATAAAACGGTGGCTCCGAAGCGTTAGAATATTCACTTAACCATAAAACATCCCTCTCTTCCTTCTTAAATTAGTTAAATCTAACTCTTGCTTTTCAAAAATGCGGCTCACCTGCCAGTGGCCGCTGATAATTTAATAAAATTTGATAACACCCTTTTTGACGTCAGACCTTGCGCCGCCCTCCCTAAAGTGTTAGGATGATAGATAACGACATTAGAAATTACGTTTTCGGCCTTGCAGAAGCTACCGTATATGGATTCTCCAAGAGGCGGAAACAGAAATTTGTTATGTCGTTTACTATAGCTCACGGGCGGGATTCCGTTCCAGAAAGGAGTACAGTGATACCATGAGTTATATCCGACACAAAGCCGAGGAATCCCTTGAGGATTACCTCGAAACAATACTGATTTTGAGCAGCCGCCTCTCTGTGGTGCGCTCCATCGACGTGGCGACCGAACTGAATTTTTCAAAGCCGAGCGTAAGCGTCGCCGTGAAAAACCTGAAAAACCGCGAATACATCACCGTTTCAGAAGAAGGGTTTCTCCATCTGACGGAAGACGGGCGAAAAATCGCGGAAAGCGTCTATGAACGCCACACCCTGCTGACGGACTGGCTGGTCCATCTCGGCGTTGACCCCGTAATCGCGGCGGGCGATGCCTGCAAAATGGAGCATGACATCACACCGGAAAGCTATGAGGCAATGAAAAAATGCATCCTGTCCGTTTTGGGGCGTGACTGAACTGTCACAGTAAATCCTGCATACTTTTCAGGCTGATTGCCAGGGTTGATGTATTGTGCAGCAGCGCCGATAATGCCTTTGTGGCATTACGGCCAATTCCCCTTCCTCCAGCACTGTCCCTGCATACACATATCCATGCGCCTGTTTAAAGACCGCTGCGGATTCTCCGGTCAGGGATACCTGATTGACCATTCCCTCCCCGGAAACCACCATGCCGTCAAAGGGAATGACATTGCCCATACGCACTACAATCTCGTCGCCGACTGCGATATCGGACACTGGCTCCAGTATCTCCTGCCCATCCTTTCGCAGCCATACCTTGCTGATATTGAGGGACATGCTCCTCGCCAGATCGCCCACCGACTTTTTGTGTGTCCATTCTTCCAAAAGTTTACCGATTCCAAGCAGGAACATGATGGATCCTGCCGTTTTCATGTCGCCGCGCAGTACCGAAACGCCGATTGTCGTCGCATTCAGGACCGGCACCTCCAGTTTTCTGCGGCAAAGCGTTTTAATTCCAAACCTGATATAACGCAAAGATTTCAATATGGTATCCCTGCCCTGACAGAATAGGGAACAAATAACATGCTCCCATATCTGAGAAGCACTTTGCCAACCAGCTTTTCCTTATATGTTTCATTCAGCTCCCTGCAGGAATGCTGCAGGTGATTTTCCGGAACCGTCACGCTGCCACAGGAAAATGCCCGCAGTTTTTGGATCAGCTCCGCCCTGTTTCCGTCAGATCATCCTTTCCCTCAGAAACCGTTTCCTCATCCCAGCCATCCTCGTCGGAAAACATCTGCTCCGCCTCCTGTCTTGCCCTTTCTTCGTTGATATGAACAGCCTCCGCATAAATATCTTCCGCGTTTTCCTGCACGGCCGCCACCGTCTTCATGCAGAAATCCTTTGCCCGAAGCGCAGCAGTCGCGCCGTGTGTATATGCTTTTTTGGCGTCCTTACTTGAAAGAATTTTAATCCCCGCCGTGCCGAACAGAACGCCCGCCGCAAAAATGCCCATGCGTTTTCAGTCTATCTTATCTAAAAATCCAAACATACTGTACCTCCTATAAATGTTTATAACCGGTATATAACGTCATAAAAAGGCAGGCGATCATCGCCCATGCCCAAAATCGGTGTTTCTTCATAATTTATAACCTTTCTCTATCTTTAAGTTCTTATTTTCCCATAGTTTCCGGCTTTGCCGGATGGCAGGCACCATTCATGGCGCAGCCCGCGCACCCGCAGCCACAGGATGATTTTCCTTTTCTCTTACTGCGTACCATACTGGTAATGACGGCAGCCACCAAGAGAACTAAAACTGCGCTGATAATGATTGTCGCCATATTTTCCATAAGCCATGCAAGCATTGAAATCCCTCCTGTTTCCCTGTTATAAATCTAAATGAAAAGCCTGACGTCCCGTCCTATGGCGGGACGCCTTTTAGAAATGCTTTTCACACTGTTATTTCGCCATTTTCAGTTTCATATTTGTTGTCAGCTTTGTCGCCTCCTTATACGGACGAAACAGCATATAAATCATACCGCCGAGGATTACGATGGCTGCAAGCAGGCCAATCACATTCAGATTTCCCGTAAATGCCGAGCCAATCTGGTAAACCATCAGCGCCACCGCGTAAGCCAATCCGCACTGGTAGCCGATCGCAAACCACGTCCATTTTGCGTTGTTCATCTCCCGCTTGATGGCGCCGATTGCCGCAAAGCAGGGGGCACATAAAAGATTAAACACAAGGAAGGAATATCCCGCAACCTGACTGAAGTTTGCACCAATTTCAGGCCATCCGCCGGGATAAAGGATTCCCATCGTGCCGACGATATTTTCCTTCGCCACAAGTCCCGTGATGGAAGCCACTGCCGCCTGCCAGTTTCCCCAGCCGAGCGGTATGAATATCCATGCGATCGCACCGCCGATCGCGGCAAGGAGCGACTGATCCATTTCCTCCTCGCCAAGCATCCGGAAGCCTTCCGCAGTAAATCCAAAATAAGTCGTAAACCAGATAACAATGGTGGAGAGCAGGATGACCGTGCCTGCCTTTTTAATGAAAGACCATCCACGTTCCCACATGGAGCGAAGCACATTGCCCACCGTGGGCATATGGTAAGCCGGAAGCTCCATGACAAAAGGAGCCGGATCTCCGGAAAACATCTTCGTCTTCTTTAACATGATGCCGGAAATAATGATCGCCGCCATACCAACGAAATACGCGCTGGTCGCCACCCATGCGGAACCGCCGAAGATTGCTCCCGCAACCATTGAGATAAACGGCACTTTTGCGCCACAGGGAATAAAAGTCGTTGTCATGATCGTCATTCTGCGGTCACGCTCATTCTCAATCGTCCTTGATGCCATAATGCCCGGAATACCGCAGCCGGTACCAATGAGCATCGGGATAAAGGACTTGCCAGACAGTCCGAACTTACGGAAGATACGGTCCAGCACAAATGCGATACGCGCCATATAGCCGCACGCCTCAAGGAATGCAAGGAGCAGGAACAGAACAAGCATCTGCGGCACAAAGCCGAGCACCGCACCCACACCGGCTACAATACCGTCGTTGATGAGTCCCGCAAGCCAGTCAGCCACGCCCACAGCTTCCAGCGCATTTCCTACAAGCACCGGAATACCGGGAACCCATACGCCGTAGGCTGCGGGATCGGGTTCTTCGCCATACTGCTCCATCACTGCAAGCGCAGTCTCATAATCAGTAAGGGATGTCGTTTCCACCGTTACCTCCAGTGTCTCATCATCCGCCACCTTATAAGGAAAATCACCTGTGGGCGCCGCGCCATTTTCTTCCACATAGGCGTCATAACCGTCCACGATCAACGCCGCGTCGCCATATTCTCCTGCTGCCTCTTCATAAGCAGAGGAACCGATGCCAAGCAGATGCCACCCGTCGCCGAACATTCCGTCGTTTGCCCAGTCCGTCGCGGAGGCTCCCACCGTCACCATGGATATATAATACACAAGGAACATAATCGCCGCAAAAATGGGGAGCCCCAGAAAACGGTTGGTGACAATCCTGTCAATCTTATCGGAATTTGTCATCTTTCCCGCAGATTTTTTCTTTAAGCATCCTTTGATGATGTTCCCAATATAGAGATACCGCTCGTTGGTGATGATGGATTCCGCATCATCGTCCATCTCCTCCTCGGCCGCCTTAATGTCCGTCTCGATATGGGAAAGAACAGACTCGTTTAACTTCAGCTGCTCTAAAATCTTATCGTCCCGCTCAAACAACTTGATGGCATAAAAACGCTGCTGTTCCTCCGGCAGTCCGTGTACCGCAGCCTCCTCGATATGGGCAAGGGCGTGCTCGACCGTTCCTGCAAAAGTATGCATCGGAACTGTCTTTCCGTTCTTTGCCGCATCGATTGCCGCTTCCGCAGCTTCCATAATGCCGCTGCCTTTCAGGGCGGAAATCTCGACAACCTTACAGCCTAAAGCCTTTGCCAGTTCCTCCGTATTAATCTTATCGCCATTTTTCTCCACCACATCCATCATATTGATGGCAACCACCACAGGAATGCCAAGCTCGGTAAGCTGCGTAGTCAGGTACAAGTTTCTCTCCAGATTCGTGCCGTCGATAATATTTAAGATGGCATCCGGGCGCTCGCTGATGAGATAGTTTCTCGCCACTACTTCCTCCAGTGTATAAGGGGAAAGGGAATAAATACCTGGAAGGTCGGTGATGGTTACGCCGTCATGCCTCTTTAACTTTCCTTCCTTCTTTTCCACCGTAACGCCCGGCCAGTTCCCGACAAACTGGTTGGAACCCGTCAGGGCATTAAATAATGTCGTTTTCCCACAGTTCGGGTTGCCCGCAAGGGCAATTCGCATACTCATAGTTTTCCTCTCCTTCTTTATATTAGTTTTCGCTAACTATTTGTCTGAAAATAAAGGGGATAACCCCCGTCAGTCAACCTCAATCATTTCCGCGTCCGCTTTTCGGATGGAAAGTTCATAGCCTCGGACGGTCACCTCAATCGGATCGCCAAGGGGTGCCACCTTGCGGATCTGCACATCCACACCCTTCGTCAGTCCCATGTCCATGATACGGCGTTTGATCGCGCCCTCGCCGTGGAGTTTCACCACTCGGACGGTATCGCCGACCTTTGCTTCTCTCAGTGTTTTCATTCCATTTTTCCTCCTCACTTCATAATAGACTTTCAATCATAGAACCCTGTCTTGAATACCATGATATTAGAAACACTTAATAACCCCTTGCAGTATTCTTTACCGCAAAAGTTTTCTTAATGTTCTGCTCAGACCATAATCTTCTGCGCCATTTCTTTGCTAACTGCGATACGGGAATCCTTCACATTCACGATGACATTGCCCCCAATGGCATTGATTACCGTGACTGCCCCTCCCACGACAAAACCGAGGTTTTCCAAATGTGTCTTAACCTCCTGTTTTCCCCCGACTTTCCTGATAATGTTTTCCTCTCCGACTTCTGCTAATGTAAGCGGCATCATGCATTCACCTTCTTTTGAATATGTATTAGTTTTTACTAACCTGATGCGAAAAACAACGGATGCCAGACTCCATCAGACATCCTTATGTTTCATAAGAGTTAGCATTCGCTAACCATATATTATAATATAATTTCCCTTGATCCTTGTCAATATTATTTTTATAACTTACTCAAGTTTCATCATACTAACCAATATGTTAGGGAATGCTAACTTATTATTTTATGCAATATATCCATAATCCCTACGCCAGCGCCGCGCCCAAAGCCTTGCAGTCAGACAGGGAATTCCCATCCGGCGCTTCTCTGCAGATGATGCTGTCGCAGGTAAATATAGCGCCGTCAGACCGGCACATGTCCTCCCAGCTTCGCATCCATTCCCCGTCGCCCCATCCGTAAGATCCAAACAATGCAATCTTTTTTCCAGTGAGCCTGCCCTCACAGGCGGTAAACATCGGTTCAAAATCCCCCTCTTCAAGCTGCTCCGAACCCATGGACGGACAACCAAACGCTACCGCATCAAACTCATCCATCCGCCCTGCATCAAACTCGCTACAGAAAATCAGGGAGACCTCAGCCCCCTTCTCCTGTGCACCTTCCGCCACTGCGGTCGCCATCGCCGCCGTATTTCCCGTACCGCTCCAATAAACTACTGCCACTTTACTCATAGATTTCTCCATCCTTTCCATATATGTATTGCTTTTGTGTAAATCATAAAAGACATCTTTAAGAACAGCCCACAACAAGACGGTCAAATGAACGGTGTTTCTGAAATGCCTCCCAGTACAGACGCGTGCATTTTTTGTACTGCGCAAACTTGCGCTGCGCGGTTTCTACATTTCCATACACCTTCCATGTCCCAATACACTTTGCCCCCGCCGCGCCGTTTCTGATAAACCCGTCCACGTCCTCCGGCGGATAGCCGAGGAACAGTCCGATCTCATGTGGAAATGTTTCCCCATCGCTCAGGCGGCGCACCAGCCACACAATGCATTTCTCCGGTTCCCCTACGGGATAGTCCCGCTCCATTAAAATCTTTTTGGCCCACTATCGCTCAAGTCCTCCCGCAGCCTGTCAGGGCGGTACATGTAAACCAACACTCTTTGTCCCATATTTTTCAAAGGAACAATCCGTACACCCCGCGGAATCAGACGTCTGTTCATCTTCCGGATGTTTTCTAAGAACATCCTGTTGCTTTTAACGGGACAATTAAACAGATTCCCTGTTTTTAACCCTGCCATTGTCGGCGAGCAGTGGAATATCAGCAGCTCCTCCGATATGTTTTCCATGTCCACTATTTCCATATATATCCTTTCTTTAGTTAGTCATTCCTAACTTATTATGTAAAAGAAAACGCCTCAGGGGTAGTGCCTTTCTCAGTTAGTTTTATCTAACTTCATACATAATACCACAACTTCCTTAATGCTGTCAATGAAATTATGGCTTTTTTGCTTTCGAGATTCTAAACAATTCTGATGTTTTTATCAAATTCCGCATTATGATAAAATTTCTGTCTTCCCATCCCACTTTAGATCCCCGTTCTCTCTTAAAAGTCCCATATGTTCCAATGCCTGCACGCAATCCACATACCCTTGTATATACGCCGCAGCTCCTGTGCAGATACTAAATCCTCCTGGCACTCTTTGATTTCCTCCAGCTTTTCCCTCTGTTCTGTAAAAAAAGTTTCCATGAAATACTCCCACTCCTGTTCTTTTTCTTTCTATGCCTCCAACGCCTTTTCCTCCCCAAATACTTTCCAAAGTATAATTTATCACTTCCATTTTGGGCCATGCTCTGTCTACTAATCGTGACTATTATGGCACTATTTTAAGAATTATATGCGATGTTTCTGTATGCCTGCATTTTCCCAATAAATATCTAAAATTCCTATCGTTAAAAAATGCACCCAAACTTATGTTTGGATGCATTATATCAAATTGTGGTACGCAGGCCATATTGCATGTCCAGATTAATACAAATATCTCCCCCGTGCTATCGTTTTTACACTTACCACAATCGCCCCGAATATCAACACTTTGACTTTTGGATATTCCCCTTTAATCCCTACTCTCATATGTACTTTTTGTAGTATTAATTACACCTTTAATATTTTTTAAACAAAACTGACTTAAATTTATGCTCTTTTTATCCCTGTCGCATAATAAAGTTGCCCATGTTCATTATCTCCAATATAAGAGCCTCGCCAATTATGTATAATGAGAACCGTTGTTCCGTCCTCTGCTACACCCATAATCCAAACCTGCTTTTCGACAGCCTCCAGTAAAACACAACCCAGCTCTGTAAAAAATACGTTGTTTTTCAATCTGCTCTCGGTAAATGGGTTAAGCAGTTCTTTGCCTTTGAAATTGATGATGGTGAACTCCTTACCACAATACTGTTCATGAACTTTTCTTCTCAAGAAACTCCTTTAAATACACCTCCATGGAGCGGTTCATTTCTCTTGAAAAATCTGACTCATATTTTCTCATCCAAAATGCCTTCATCCATTCATCATATTCCTGCACCCCTGTATGGCCTGAAAACATCTGCCGGATTTCTTGCGGGCTTTTATCCTGATAAACATTTTCACACACCATATGGGATAAAAGAAATCTTTCCGGCTTTTTTCTTTCCTTCTGCTGTTCAGTGGGATATCCAAATACCAGCATACAGGCCGGGTACACATATTCCGGAAGTTCTAAAAGAGCTTTCATTTCTTCCGCATTTTCCATTACATCCCCTATATAACAGGAACCGATTCCCAGACTCTGCGCCGCCACTACCGCATTCTGAGCTGCAATCAGCGCATCCTCGACAGCTAATAGCAAATCCCCCGCCCCAGGCGCTCTGGGCGAACCCCCGGCTTCTTTATAAAAGGAAAGCCACTTCCGGCAGTCTGCACAGAAAACAAGCACCAGCTTTGCCTTTGCTGCAAATACCTGATGATCACAAAGCTCCGCCAGCTTCTCTTTTTTCTTTTCATCTGTAATGTCCAGAATGGTATACAGTAACTGGCATCCTGCTGAGGGAGCCTGTAAAGCTGCATTTAATATACATTCCTTTTCTTTTTGTATTATTTCTTTTTCCGAAAATACACGGACCGATTTCCGCTCATAAAGTGCTTTTATAATATCATTCATGAAAATCCCCCTGCTCTTAAAAATTAATAAAAAACTTTCCTTGTTCTTCGTCAAAATAAATTTCTTTTTCCCTTACCCAAAGCTTCTCACAGACTTTAAACAGTCTGAGTGTATGCACAAAGCTTCCTTTTTCGTTTTGCCTGCATTCTGCATATACCAGCAATTTAGGCTCTCCCTTATTCATTCCCAGATAAAAATTTTTCGGAACCTCCAGCCCGGTAAGTTTAACATAGCTGTCTAAAATTTCATCGGAAGAATAAATGAACACAGGCAGCGCCACGCTATCTGTCATAAATTTCTCTGAAGCCATCTTAATCACCTGCTCCGGTTTATATTCTACAGAAAGTAATGTATCATAAACCTGATGCTCATAGCACCCTCTGCCTATAGAGGGCATAACGTTAGCATCATTTATCTGTGGCAGATCTTTCCCCGTCATTTCTTCAAAATCTTTCATTCTGTCACTTAGTACTTCCTGCTCAAGTTTAAAATACACACCCTCATCTATTTTTCCCTGTCCCACAAGCAGCACATTTTTCTTTCCTTCTATATCTCCGGCAATGGCATAAGACTGGTAGAGATTACTTTCCTCATCATATATCCGCCAGTCAAGTCCCTCTGTCATAAGCCAGTGATTAATCTCCAGCTTCCATTTTTCCATCATAGATCCATTTTCATATTCATATACCCTGGTATCTCCCCAACGCCAGTTGCGGCCGCCATAAACCTGAATCACCAGTTTTTTGTCCGTAATGATCATTCCCTGATAAGGATCTCCATAAATTCCTCCACTTTCAGGATCTAAAGTTTCAATTTCATCCAAAGGCCTCAGACTTCCATCTTTCTGTCCCAAAAACGGATAAATCTTTCTACAGTACGTATAGTACATATCTTCGTCCCGTTCGCTTAGTCCGGCAATTGCCAAATCCTTTATTCCATCGCCATTTAGATCTCCCCATACAATATCCCCAGCTTCTATCTTCTGTCCCGGATAATACAAATCCAAATACTTCTGCGCTTCACCGATATCTTCCTTTGTAAGCATACCGCTGCTTCCCATATTCAGCATTGGCACAAAGATCAAATTACCAATATCCTGTCCGGGGTTCCCCATTACAGATAATAAAAACAGCTTTTCCATTCCTTTGATGGGTTCAAAATCTTCAATCTGATTGTAAGCAAGCCCCAAATATTCCAATTGCGTCATTTCCGCAAGAACATGGATATCCGATATCTGATTCATGTCCAGTGACAGATTATACAACTGGTTCATTCCCTTTAAAGGACTGATGTCTTTTATTTGATTATATCCTGCTCCTAAGACTGTAAGCCCTGTTTTTCCTGATAGCGGAGACAAATCTGTGATCTGATTTCCATTTAAATTCACACCTTCCAGCTCAGGAAGAAAACGCAGCGCTTCAATGTCTTTAATCTCATTTCCCTGCAGCCCTAACTCCTTTAAGCCGATTAACTCCGCCAAAGGAGTAATATCCTCTATTTTATTAAATCCTAAAGAAAGCACTTTAAGATTTTTACAGACAGCCAGTGGAGAAATATTCTGAATCTCATTTCCCAAAAAAGATATTTGTTCCAATTCAGGAAGTTTTTTTACAAATGAAATATCCGTCAATCCGCTCCGTAAAATATAAAGCTCCCTAAGATTTGAGAGCATAGTTAAATCCTGAAAATCTACTGCCTGGTCTGCATCCTCGATCTGCAGGCATCTTATATTCATAATATCTTCCACGGAAGGAATCCCATCCTCAGACGCCACAGCCTCATGATAAACAGCCTGCTTAACGATCTGATCCTGCCAGATAAAAGCATCTGTAACAAACTTATTTTCATAAACTGTTTCAAAAATATACGCCCATATTCCATCCACTTCCTGTGCATAATCTGATTTGCTGCCAGGTTCATCAACCGGTTCAATTCCACTGATTTTGTCCTTCAACTGACGCATTCCTAATTCACTAACAGCATAGATCCCCTCCACTTGGTACATCACTTCATCTTCAACATAAAAGAATCCCTGCTGTTTTTCATCTGTCTGGTATAAAATAAAAATAGATTCTTTTTCTCCCCTATCCTCCTCACTGATCAGCTTCCATGTATTGTGTTCCCAGCTTTCTACATCCTTTTCCCCCAGGATTTCACTACAGTATGTCCATATTTGGTCGTAACTGTTCTTAGACATCTCTCCCAGTAAATATGCAGATATGCTTACCTTATCCTGTCCGTCGGATGCCCACAGTGTAAACCATGTCTCTTTCGGTTCATCAACTACCTGAAAGCTGAAATCCTTCCAATTCCCTCCGTTAGATTCCAGAATTCTCCAGATAAAACCGGAAATTTTCTCATCCGAAAGGGCATTTTTTATTTTTATGCTAATATTTTCCCTGTACAAACCTTTTTCATCCGGAAACCACCCCGGACAGGGCAGGTTATATGCCGCCTCCACAGGCGGCTTTAAAAACATCGGAAGATTATTTTCCGCCTGATACAGCCCATATAAATCCCGATCTAAAAAGGCCGGTAAATAAACTGCCTGTGCCTTATCCAGCAGCATAGTATGCTGTTCATAATATGTACTATCCTTCAAGTTCTCTAAAATAAAGCAGCACTCGGTCTTCCTGTCTGCTATGGCAAAAAAACACCCTGCTTCTTTGCCGCAGCAATCCTGCGAAAGATTATAGCAGTTAAAAATTTTCTCTCTGTTTTCCGCGCAGATGCCAGCCATCACTCCGTTTTTTGACCAGTCACCCTTCACTTTCATGCTTCCTGTAAATCCACATCTTTCAATGATTCCTGTATTACTTGCACAGATACCGGCCATCTTTGCATCCTTATGGGACGTAATTAAATTACTTACTAAAATTCCCCCAAACCGGCAATTCCTGATTGTCCTGTCATTTGTCCAGCAGATGCCTCCTATGTGGTCTTCTCCTATAATCAAAGACTTTTCTATGTAGAGATCATGAATCACACCCACATTTGTTCTTACTATTCCAAATCCATTTTCACTGTAAAGCCCATAAATTGTGTGTCCGCCTCCGTCAAAATTACCGGAGAAAAAATGAATATCCCTGCTTTGTCCCGCAGGAGGCATAGTCTGCCATTTCGCAAAATTTGAGACGTCATTTAAATAAATATCATTCATCAGTCTGCCGCATATAAAGATCTGATCGTGGGAAACCATTTGCCAGAACCGGTCAAAATCATATGCCGTATAAATCTCATAATATCCATCCTCTGATAAAGTAAGCTCCTTTGGATAGGTTGACCTGTAGGCAAGAATACTTGCCGCAATTAAAACACCGCTGATTACTGCCATAATAAAAATTTTCTGCAAAAAAGTTTTCCACACTTTTTTCATGATATTCTCCATACATAAATTGATTTATACTGACAATATCTTACATCATCTGTGCATCAAAACTTCATCATTTTTGCATCAAATTTGCATCATTTCACATCGCACTTTTTACAAATATCAGCAAGACAGCACTTATCACAAAAAGGTTTTGTTCTTGCAGTGCAGACCTCCCTGCCATGATACACCAGCCTGTGGCAGAAGCTGCTGCCTTCCTTAGGTGGAACCAGTTTCCAAAGCGCCATCTCTACTTTCTTTGGCTCTTTGATCCCGTCTACCAGTCCAAACCGGTTGACTAAGCGGATGCAGTGAGTGTCCGTCACAATTGCAGGCTTGCCAAACACATCCCCCATAATCAGGTTTGCACTTTTCCGTCCCACACCGGGAAGCTTTAGCAGCTCATTAAAGTCCTCCGGCACTTTTCCGTCATACTCATCCCGCAGCATTTTCATACATGCACTAATATCTCTTGCCTTGCTATGCCCTAAACCACAGGGCTTTACAATTTCCTCTATTTCCTCCACTGATGCATCCGCTAAAGCTAGTGCATCTGGAAACTTTTCATATAATTTCTGTACAACTACATTTACTCTTGCATCCGTACACTGCGCCGCCAACCGGACGCTGACCAAAAGCTTCCATGCCTGATCATACTCAAGGGTGCAGTCCGCATCCGGATATTCTTTCTTTAGTCTTTCAATAATTTCCAGTGTTAATTCTTTTTTCTTCATCATTAAGTCCCCTTAAAATATCACGCCTTCGTATTCTTTAAATCTGGCATAGATACTATCATATTGATTGGTGATATCCATGTATCTTTCCATCGTTTCATTTCGCTGTCTTTCGTAATTCTGCGTAATCTCATCATAATGCCCTACTGCTGCCTGTACCACTTTACTGCATATCTTTCCCTGATCCGCATCAGACTGCAGGATTCCTTTCACCCTTTCTGATGGAAAAGAATCCTTATAGCTTCTTTTTCCATACAAGGCGCTTAAAATGTCTGCTACAGCAGCAATTCGTTCCAGTTCTGTCAGTTCTTCTGCCTTCAGACCACCGGGATAACCTGTACCATCCAGTTTTTCGTGATGTCTTGCCGCCACATTAACAATTTTAGGATCCATAATCCCTCTTAAAATCTTATCCGTAATCACAACATGCGCTTTCATGACTCTCATTTCTTCATCAGTAAGCCGCCTGGGCGCTTCAAGAATGGAAAGGGGTATGACAATTTTTCCAATATCATGTAAAAGCGATCCATAATAAAGAATCTGCAAATCCATAGCAGAAACATGCATTAACCTGCCAAGCTCAAGGGCAAATGTCTTTGTAGACATAGTATGTATCACTGTCTGCTGGCTCCTAAAATCAATTGCATACACCAGCATCTCTAAAAACCCCTGTTTCTGTTTCTCCGAAAAACAGACTGTCTCAAATAAATCTTCCATTTCCTTCTGGTATTCATCTGATTTCAATTTGTCCATAAATTTAAAATCGCTTTGTGCCCTCTGAAATATCTCTACCGCTTTTGCAGAAACAGTGACATCACAATTCCTTTGAAAATAATTCTGCTCCATGCCATGACCTTCCATGCGCATAAAAACATCCATCTTATCAGCCAGTGTCAGGTATTGAGTGATTTTCATATAATTACTTTTAATCTGTGAATGCAGCTTATAGGGCAGATGATGATATAAAATAATCTCCGCTTTATCTCCAACCGGAGATAAATATTTCATAAATAAATACCCATAAATAGAATGGGCCCATACATTTGCAGTCTCACACCGGGAGATTCCTCCTTCATAACCAGTCTTAAACATTCCCACATCATGAAGCATTCCCAAAAGCACATATTCCGCCAGTTCGACTGAAGTATACTGTCCCTCCGCTTTCAACATGTTATAAAAAATATATCCGGTAATCTCGCCATGAAGTTGAATTTTTGCATCCATAACTCCCATAGTCCTACGGACAATATTATAAATATCCTTTGTGCTAACTAATTCCCCACCCATATCCCTCTCCTGTAAGTTCAATAACATATATTTTATCACACTTTTACTGACAAGAAAACTTTCGTATTCCAACAAAACATATATTTTGCCTTATGGATATTCCTGCTTTTAATCCCACCGGAAAAAATCCGACAGTTCACCCATATACCTTTCCGGATCAGAAAGATAGCTTCCTGTATGAGCAGCCCCTTCTGCTGAAAACAGCCACTTTTCACTGACACAAGTCTCATAGTTTTGTACCGTCATTTTATAGGGTACAAGCATATCTTCGGTTCCATGTGCAAAAAACACAGGTACACGACAGCTTTTCATTGCCTCCAGTGTACTGCATTCCTTCAGATCATAACCTGCTTTCTTCCTGCACAGGCAGTTTACCGCATCTGCCACTTCAATCTCTTTTGTTTTAAAATATTTTTTTGCAAAAATACGTATCATCTCATAAGGTGTGGTAAACCCACAATCTGCAATTACTCCTGCAACTCTTTCAGGCAGTTCCAATCCGGATGTCATAAGCACTGTTGCTGCTCCCATAGAGACTCCAAAAAGATAGATTGGCAAAGATGAATTTGTATGATGCTCCAGATATTCCAGCCATTTTAAGCAGTCATAACGTTCCAGCACCCCCAGGCCAATGTATTTTCCCCCACTGGTCTGATGGGCTCTTTGATCTACCAACAATATACTGCTTTTTTTCTCATACAACTCTTTCGCCAGTGCTGCTCCATCCTTATCCCATCTTCCACGCCAGCCATGAAACATAAGCACAATTCTTTCCGCTTCCGGATGCTTCAAAAGACGTCCCCTAAGGATTATCCCATCTCTGCCTTTAATTTCCACCTTTTCAAGCACCTGGTCGTGAAGCCATAAAATTTGTTTTCTTTCGCCTTTTAACTTTTTCCTGTTTTTTCTGATTCTATCGGACAGCTTTTTTATTTCCCACAAAATATGTGCCGTCCTGCCCACCGCAAGATTCAAATAAATATAAGCCCAAAAAGATTTCATCCTGTTTTTATGCTCCTTTCCCTGTATTATAGTATACCCTTTCCCTTCCGGTCAAATCCCACTTGCACGGCTAATTTACACGGATATTTTGCTACGAAAAAACGAGCCTTCTAAAAGAAGACTCGTCTTTTATGTAGGGAGGATTCACAAAATATAACCTTCGTTGTTATATGGTAAACTTACTGATTGCTTCTTTCAACTTATCAGATTCACGTCCGAGAATCCGTACCGCATCCTGCAGACTCAATATCTCTTCTGCCTGCTCAACCGTATTTTGCTGCATTCCAACCGCCGCATCTTCGTTATTTTCAGATACCCTTGCCATACTGTCAATCATTTCCAGAGTGCGATCTTTCGCCCGCTCCATACGCTCCATGATACTGGTAATGTCATTGACTGCTTTCGTGAGCTCCGTAACACTGTCACGCACCTGACAGAATGATCCCACTGTAAGCTTCATTGCCTCTGACTGGGCTCTTACCGTATCAGATGCCTGCCCGGTAGTTTCTGCAATCTGGGATTTCCTTTTATCAATCTGTTCTACGGTTGCCCTGATTTGCTTAACTGCCTCTACTGACTGTACCGATAAACGCCTGATCTCCTCGGCAACTACAGCAAAACCTCTTCCCATTTCGCCTACACGTGCTGCTTCAATAGAAGCATTTAATGACAAAAGCCCTGTTTGATCTGCAACATCATTGATTGTTTCCGCTATTTTATTAATTGCTTTTGTTTCTTCCGAAAGTTCATTCACTTGTACGATCAGGCTTTCTGTCATCGTTGCAGTTTCTTCTGCTTTGCCGGAAAGGTTCTCCATATTGATAATACTGTCACCTACCGTCTGTCCTGTGTTTTTTGCAATTCCCTCTACCATTTCCGCATTCTTTACCACTGCTTCTATCTGCTGTGCAAGCTGCTGAATGGTGGTCCTGCACTCCATAACATCTTCTGTCTGCCTTGTCACACCATCGCTTACCCGGGTGATTCCGCTTGTAACCCCTTCTGATAAAGCCACCAGCTTTTGCGTTGTTCCGGCGACGCGGTTTCCTGCATCCGCAACCTCTGTTGCGCCCTCTCCTGTCTGGCTAATCAAAATCCGCATTTTCTCCATCATTCGCTGAAGGCGATGTGTTACTATCTTAAACTCTGTATCCTTTCCTTCTTTTACCGATATATTAAAGTTGCCATTTTCCACCTGGCTAAGTACATAAGAAACATTTTTCACCGATTTCATAATCCGGTTGGATATCCATGCACACAATCCCAATGATAAAGCCAATGCCGCTGCTACTACAAGAATTGTTATGTAACGAATATCATCTACCTGTGCTAAAATTTGATTCCTTGGAATCTTAGCGCAGACTGCAAAATCACAATTTACCATTTTATAATATACATATAAGTAAGACTTCCCATTATCCCTTTGGTAAAAAACAGATGAAGTTTCATCGGAACCCAAAAGACTCATTAGTTTTTCCTGGGAAACAAATACGCCATCTTCCATATCGTCTACAGATAAAATTTCTCTTCCGTCACTGGTGATTAATGCACAAACGCTTCCCTCATCTAATGCCATATCGGTTAAAGGTTTTTTCACCGCCTCCATATCAATATCCATAATCAGCATACCAATTGGTTTTGATGTTTTATCCACCATATTTCTTGCAAGTGAAAAGGCATATCTGTCATTGCTCATTCCTGTCATTGCATCCAGTTCTTCATGCTGGCCGGATAAAACTACTTTCTCCCCATTTGCAATCTGACTGCTCCCTTCTCCGGTTTCCACATAAGCATCATAATTAACCGGTTTTAACATGCTGTCAGAATTAAATCCTTCCCCATAATCTGCCAAAAGATATATGCTGCTCACAAACTGATCTGATAAGGCTGTGGTTAAAACCTGTTTTTTCAATGTCTGAAATACCTTGCCCTCCTGTAAAGGTTCTTTTGCATATTCCCCACGATAATAGCTTTTTACGGAATTATCCAGCACAATCTGATTTGTTCTGATAGACAAATTACTTACTAACAGATCATAATATTCTGTTGTTTTCTGAATGGTATTTTCCATGGATTTTTGATAGCTCTGAATCACTGCGTATTCTGCAAGCTGATAAGATAACGTGCCTGATATAATGATCAAAATACAGGGAACCAAAAAGCCCAGTAAAAGCTTTGTTCTGATGCTTCCTCCCGCTCCCTTATTTTTCTTTTCCGGTTTATCTTTTTTTGCCGTCTCATTCTTTTTTACCAATTTACTCTTAATGCTCATCCCCAGTTTCTTTTTCATTTGTAACTCCCTCCAATTCAATTTAACACACCTTGAACTATTATTATCATATACCCAATCGGGTACATTTCTGTATTGACATGCTTGTGAATTATTGTTCATTTTTGGCGTATCTATCAGAGGATGAAAGAACTTCGGTTAATGGATAATAAACTAAATTATTTTTTTACGCTTTTACAGGACCATCTCAGTTGAACTACCACCTCAATCTCATCAGTAAACGGGAACATATCAACTGCCGCTCCTTTTTTCATTTGATACCCCTTTTTACACAAAAAATCTAAATCCCTTGCTAAAGTTTCCGGATTGCAGGATATATATATAACCTTTTCCGGTTTTAATTTAACCAATGAAGTTAAAAACTTTTCGCTGCTGCCGCTTCTGGGCGGATCCATAAAAACCACATCCACTTTCTCTTTGCTTTCAGCCATTTTCTCCATGAATTCTCCCGCATCAGCCTGATAAAATCTGATATTTGACAGCTTATTTTTCTTTGCGCCTGTTATAGCATCTTTAACAGCATCCTTGTTAAGTTCTACTCCAATCACCTTTTTTGATTTTGCAGCAGCCACCATGCCAATCGTTCCCGTTCCGCAATAAGCATCTAAAACTGTTTCCCTGCCGGAAATTCCTGCATATTTCATTGCTTTTTCATATAGCTTCTGTGCCATACCGGGATTCACCTGATAAAAAGATTTGGGAGAAATCTTAAAAGTCATGCCGCACAGCTCATCTTCAATATATCCCGGCCCATAAATCACCTGCTCTTTATCTCCAAGCACCATACTGGTTCTTTTCTCATTTACATTTACTACCACCGTAGTAATTTCAGGATGCTCCCTGCGCAGTGCTTTTACAAAATTATTTTTGGAAGGCATAATTGGAGATCCTAATACCAATACTACCATGATCTGCCCTGTCTGATACCCCACTCGTACAAGTACATGACGTAGCAGACCATATCCGGTGTCCTCGTCATAAGTCTTAATTTTAAAAGACTTTAGAAGCTTTCTTATGGTTTGTATAATGGCATCTGCCTTTTCATTTTCTAACAGACACTCCTCCACCGATACAATCTGATGAGTTCCTTCCTTATAAATTCCCGAAACAATATTTCCTTTTTTGTCCCTTCCAAATACAGCATGTACTTTATGCCGATAATGAGCAGGCTGTTCCATGCCGATCATTTCTTCTATTTTTCCATAAGATTTTAATAGCTTTGCCACCTGTCCTCTCTTAAAATTAAGTTGTGCCTGATATTCCATATTCAGAAGCTGACACCCACCGCATTTTTTATAAACAGGACACGCAAAAGTATTTTTCTGACTCATTTTCCTCCCATCTGCCTGCTTCAGCAGACATACAAATAAAAATTTAATCAACTAACCCCCGGGCATAACCCGGGGGCTGAATTTACACTGAAGTTAACTTTCAACACATAGCATCTGAGCTTAATCCTCACTTGTGTTTTTAATTTTAACAGATTCTATTCCTCTAATCAGATCCGCAGCACGTTCCACATCTGCTTCATTAATTCGGATCGTAAAAATATTCTTTTGTTTGTCACTTCCAAAAGTTCTTGAAAACCAGGAACGTTCCTGCCATTCAATAAAATAAGATATTCTGTTTTTCAACAATACCCTTTCCAGTTTCTCTTTACTTTCCAAAGTGTATACTTTACAAAAATCCACTTCTCTATTGACCACCCTATTGTCAAAAGTCAATGATGTCATTGCACTATCCTCCACTCTTGAAAATAAACTATTATGATTATTTTCAATTTACTCCCCCATATCATGATAAACACTATATATATTATAATTCATAATCCTTCATAATTTCAACTAGAAAATACCAGCATTGCTTTTAGATTGTGACCGTTGTCTTAGACAGTTCCCACAATGGTTTTTGATCCAAATATTGTTGATTTAACCACTCTGCTGCCTGAAAAACGCCTTCAGATGTAAAGTCAAATTCCCTGCGCTGCTTTTTTGCCTCTTCGGTTTTGGCATAGCATAAAGGTTCCGGCCAGATAATCACCTCAAGCCTTGCCCCTTCTTCTTTTTCTTTCTTCTTCAGCATATAGCGCATCCCATCCATGCTACCGCAGTATTCTTCTTTTTTTACATAGTTTAGTACATTGAATTTTTCTTTATCTATCATTGCCACCCTCTGCTAACATATCATAGAAAAAGAATAACACATTTTCACAACTTTGTAAGCAGAAACCTTTCAAATGCCTCCCTCATATATCTAAAATTCTTTTTCTGGTCCGGAAAATATGTATTATTCTTTTCTGCATACTCCGCAAGCCAATCATCCAAATCCTGATCTTCCTTATAAGAATAAACCACCATTGCAAGAAGGGAAAGCCTGTTTTGTTTATCTAACAGCTTCGAACCTAACTTTATGGTTTTTTCCTCCAGGTCATTTAATGTCTCATGATAAAGGCTGATATCCTTCTCCAATGTTTCTTTATCTATTTCCAGAGTTTCAGTCAAAAATAATATTTCATCAAAATTGTTCTTTTTGCCATTTGTTTTTTGCCTGTTATTATTTTTAGCACAAAGAAATTTCTCCATCAGGCAATTTAACATTTCCAGCTTTTCCGTAATGACAGCCTTGTCCTTTGTGCTTAAATCCCTGTCAATTTCATCAAACAAAAGTCCTTTTTCATTTCTTTCAGAAAGCCTCAGATCTTCTTTAAATTTCCTCAAAAATTCAGCAAATCTCTGATCCTTGATTCCAAGGAACGTAAACTTGTCAAATAAGGCAAGAAAAAGAAACGCATCCTTTTTATTAAAAAGACTTCTGATATCTTCTGTGACCACATGCTCTAATCTGTGCAGATTATCTGTCAGCTTATCAAACTCTTCCTTAGATGCATTTTCATTCAGATACCTGCAAAGGGCTTTGGGCTGCTTTTTCCACTTGTCCAAATGATTGGTACACATAATGGTATCAGTAATTACCCGCTCAATTACACCTTTTGTCTTTTCAGGTTCTGAAAAACTACTACAATCCAGAAAAAAACGACAGTTTAAAATTTCACGTATATTTCCAGCAAATTTATCAATATAAGTAAATGCCTTCTGATCTGTATTCATGGGTGTGTGGTTATTGTATCTTTTGATATATTTTGAAATCCTATGGCTGTCGCAATTTTCATGGATAATTGTTTCCAACTGATATTCATTAAATCTCTTTTTCAATTCTTCCGGAAGCTTTTCATAAGTTTTATTTTTAATGTCGAATACTGCATCCTCCCAGTCTATGCTTCCATCTTCCCTTTTTACTTTTTTCTTATAAAAAATAATAGAATCTTCAATGGCAGATGTAACCTTATAATTTCCATTACGAAAGCTGTTTAACGCCGCACTTCTACAGCCGCCATCCGTAATATGTAATTGTGAGCTGCTTTCCTCCCCTAAAATAATAGGCGGAATATATTCATCAGCAAGAACTGTTACAATCAGCTCATTAATCTGTTCTTTATTCCAGACAAAGTTCCTTTGAACATCTGCATTATTGTCAATATCTCCATCCTCTATTTTACTCAAATACATTTCCAATGTATAAATCTGCTTTCGTGGTCTTGCCATTTTTCTTCCTCCCTGCATCTTAAAGCAATACAGATATATTCCTGTAAGAACGGATTGCTGCATTACAATCTGCAAACTGCTTATTGCTGATCTGTAACTTTTCTTTTATTTCAACAGGAGAATAACCTATCACCTCCAAATGCAGTATTTTTCTCTGAAGGAGGGAAAGCCTGCCAAGATAAAGCAGCATTCTTTTACTGTATCTTTCTCCCTGTTTTCTTATAATCTCCTGTTCCATATTAAATTCATCTGCAATTACATCTTTTAAAGTGGAATCCTCATCATCTCCAACAGGCGTGTCAATGGAAATAATGCATCTCTTTACTTTACGTTTTTCACGATTTCTTCTTGTCATCTCCGATTTTATTCTATTTGACAGGCATGCGTACAAAAATACATCAAATGACTGAGAACGATCATACCGTTTTAATGCATCTGTAAACACCTCATTTGCAAGAGAGTAGAAATCATCTCTGTCCTTATCCGATATACCGCCAAACTTCCGTAATATTCTGTCAACCACCTTATGAAGTTTTTCCCCATTGTCATTATAATAGTCTGCTAATATCTGTTCCATTTTTAATTACCTTTCTTTCCTTTGCTTGTAATCATTAGTATAGAACATACGTTTGTGCTTGTCAATATATTTTTCGAACGTTTGTTTGTTTGTAAATCTTTTTTCCCTTTTGGCAGTGCCGGAATTCTTCGTCCCCACGCTTCCGCTCCATAAAAGTAATTTTTGCTCACTCAAAAAACAAATGGAGAAATAGTAATTAGAGGGATATGAAAGGAGGAAGAGAAACAACAAATGGATGTACCCATTACAGATCACACCACCTTTGGAGGGAAAATCTTTTTTACAGATTTTGACAGGAAAACTACATTAGCGGAAGTAGCGGAAAAAATTATTTCCGACAGAAAATTTGACCAGCAATGCATAAAAAACATGGAAATCCGAAGGGAATGGAAAAAAACTTGTTGTGCGCAACAGTAAACGCAGAAAGGGAGGAAAACATGTATCAAATTATAAAAGAAGGCTATACCATCAGGATCAAGCTGCCGGCAAAATGCGGGCAGGAAGGTTATTCCGTAAAATGTACCTACAAATATAAAAAGGCAAAAGAAAAATATATGCTTGCCCTATGGCTGAAACGGGATGATATTGAGGAGGATTTCAGAATTGACGCGCAGGAAATTGATGCCCAGCTGATTCCGGGAACAAGAGAAACCATTGAAAACAATATATTAAGAATCGTAAGGCATGCATATGAAACTGGTTATTTTGACCGTTATATCAAGCGGTTTGAATATACCTGCAAGTGCTTTGAAAAAGGAAACGAACTGATTGAGCAGGAAATAGAAAACAAACGGGAAAGGGAGGCGGCTGACCATCAATAATACGCAATATACGCTTATAAAAATCCCCCTCAAAGATCTGATTTCAAAAAAATTTAATCTGTCAATTGATAAAGAAGCTGAGCTTCAAAAAGGTTATCTGATCACGCAGGAAAGCTCCCTGCTTCTTGATCAGATTGAGCGGCTTCGCGAAAAACCTTCCTTACATGTCAGTGAAATGATCCTTGTTGTGGCAAAAAAGAATCCCCGACAGGAAAAGGAACTCCGCCACATTTTAAATAATGGTTTCTTCTATAATGGAGTCCATTATTCCAGATTCGGAAAATCCGCCTCACAGGCAAAGGAAGGAATTACCGCTTTTGTGTGTGACACCATTTTTGATGAATTATATCAAATAACCCAGATGGATCTTCCGGTGAGGGAATGCGTAATTTCCAAATATGAAGCACAAAGATGCCTTTTATTTAGTTCCTGCACTTTGATACCTGACTATATGCCGAATATTGTTATTATCGGCGAATATGAAAAAATTCTCCCAAATCAACTGATCAAATTTGTTGTGGAAAGGGAAAAAGAATTTACCGATAAGGCTACGGGTAAAAAGAAGACATATCTGGCAAAGGAAATTGAAGAAGGTTATAAAGATTTAACGCTGTCTTTCTTTGACGGATGCGGCTGCCACGAACAGGAATTCATGGAAAAGGTAAGCGGGCAATTAGGACTGGATTACAATGCAGCAGGCGTACAGATACGTCTTCCCTTTATAAAAGGCTATTCTGTTTACGTTCCTTTCAGAAAGATACTAAAAGAATGGGGCTGTGAGTTTATCACAGACATTTATGGCACCAGACATCCCATTGACACCATTGACTGCATCTGGAACACCTCCATGTTTAAAGGCTGCAGGCTTTTTAAGGAAGCCTATGGCAGTAACGCATGGAAAGAATACCTGAACACCCTAAAAAAATACCATTTTAAATTAGGAATCAGTAAGTACAGTCATCACATCAAAGATAGAAACAAATACACCCGCATGAATTTTCAGTATCTGCAGTGCTTAGACCTTTGGAACCCCAAATATATTGAACATTTTCAGCAAAGGAAACCGGATAATTATGATATTCTGGACAGTAAAAATGATGGAAAAATCATTCAGCTGGCCAGATACACCACCCAGCTTTATGAAAGAATTATCAAAGGCGAACCCTTTTATACTTACAAATTTATGGGAATTCATGATACCAACGGACATGAACCGGAAAGCAAATATCTGGAGGCTGCGCTTATCAATGACGCCATGCTGAAAGATCCTGCCATCAAACAATTTATCTACAGAAAGCTGAAAAAAGCAATTCATGAAGCAAAGGTGGGAAAAATCTACTGTTCCGGATTTTATCATACCGGCGTTGGAGATATGATCGGCTATCTGCAATATGCTGCCGGTCAAAAGCCTGTCGGATGTTTAAGGGAAGGGGAATTGTACAGCGGAAATTTTGCTCCCGGCACTGTTTTATCCTTCCGCTCTCCCTTAGTAGATCCTTCGGAGGTTAATCGAATAAAGATCGTCCAAAATGATGTGCTTTTAAAATGGTTTGGGCACTTTAAGGATCAGGATATTGTTATGTTTAACATGTATGATGCCTCCCTCCCCCAACAGGGAGGGGCTGACTGCGATGGCGACATTTTTCTGCTGACAGACGATCCTGTTCTGACTGCTTCCAAAATTGAAAAACACATCATTCTTGATCTGGAAGATAAAATAACCATTTCTCCAAAGCCCTACACAAAAGCCAATCTTACGGAATACGAGCTTATGACAAGGGACAGCCGGATTGGTGAAATCACCAATGCCGCCACAAGCATTATAAACAAATACACTGCTGGCAGCGACATCCAGAAACTGTATTCCGATTTCACTTCGCTGCTTCGGGTTTTTCAGGGAAAAGAAATCGATTTTCTGAAAACCGGTTTCCGCTGGCACATGAATAATGGTCTTAAAAAGCATTTAGATCAGCTTCCTTTCTTTTTGCTTTACAATTATCCAGCAAAGCTAAAGAAATATAAAGCAATTATGGAGAAAAACAAACAACTAAAAAATGGAGAAGAAAAGTTAATTCCCAACGCCTACCACTCCCCTTCCCCTATGAATGAGCTTTGTGATTATATTTGCACATGGGAAAAGAAACATATTCTTTGGGAACATGACATTCATTCCCTGGATCACATCAAAAATTTAATTTTAAACAAAAACATAGCGCTCTCAGACAAAACTTCCCTGCGGATCTGCCGGAGGTTTATCAATCAATACGCCGCCCAATTAAAGGAACAGCTGGAAAAAGAATGCACTGCTGCAGAATCTTCCCTTTTTTTAGACGCTGTAGTGGAAGAATACAAAAAGCAGTTAAAATCGGTTCTGAACATGGAAGAGGAATTCATTGCCAACTATGTGATCTGCGCTTCCTATGCTTCCGTATCCATCAGCAAGGCTTTTGCATGGGCTGCCTACGGCGATTATATCATTGAAAATCTGCAAAGCAACACTGCGTCAAAAGAAAATGTTTCTATCAGGGAAGTTCCCCGAAAAACAGAAACCTCCTATGAATATCTTGGAAAATATTATGAATTTAAGGCAGGTGATACCGATTTACCAATGTGACGAAATGTTTCTTTATGAAATAATTGAAGATTACAAGCAGGCAGAATCATCAGCAGAAAAGGATGAAATTTTTCACGCCTTCTGCACACTTCTCTGGTCTTCCGCCAATCAAAGAAGAACCTGCAGAAAGTCCATCCGTTTCCAGATTCCGGATCACCTTCTTTCCACAAGACTTGGACAAGTTTTTCTCACCTGGTCGGACGTGGAATATAACCATTACAAATCCATGACCAAAAAGGAAGACTGGTGTTCTATCATCCGGCAGAAAGTCAATAACCTTTACACCAGATATTTTGATCAGGAAGTAATTTTAAACAAAGAATACATGGATCTGCTAAAAACACCAAAACGGTTATTTTATCAGTGGATCTCAGGAATTGACATGGACGCTGACCTTGTGACGGAAATGATTGATGATGCAATTGCCCGTTCTGAAAAGGTAAAAAAGAAACTTCAGGCGGAAAAAATGGTTTTATCCTGGGCGGAATATAAAAAAGTGATCGAAGGGTTTTTAAGAAAGTCCTTAGAATGCTGCAGGCTGATCGAAGAATATGAGAACAAGAATAAAATAATTACCGACCTGGATTTTCTGACGGAAGATCATTTCTATATTGGATACATCTGCAAACGGCTGGAAGGAAATATGAAGGATTATCAAAAAGCCTATTACGGATTAAAGTCCGGTTCCCGAAAAGGATATACCCGCTGCAAGCTATGCGGTGCCCTGATTGAAAAAACAGGAAACAAGCGGATGTATTGCAGAAAATGTGCTCTTATAAGAAAAAAGGAATCCAACAAAAAATCAGACCAGTCCTACAAAATAAAGCTGCGAGAAAATAAAAATCTTTTATTTCCCCTGTGAAATCAAACAAAACCGCTGTTTTTTTGCAGCTATATATCAAATATGGAAATCAAAGAAGTTCTAAGGTAAAACAAGCGCAAAAAGAGGCAAAATATATGAATATAACTTTTAGCAAGGCATTTTTAATGTCAGGGGAAGATTTTAAACTTACCTCCTCTATCACCCTGCATCACCCCACAATAAAAGAGATTTTATCCATCAGCCAGTCCTCCTCTCCGGATCTGATTTATTGGAGCTACATCCAAATTCTGCTGGCTGATCCCTATCTGAATATGGTGATGCTGGATGATATGGGAAAAAATTATTTAGAAACCTCCCCCTATGAGGTTTTTCATCTCCAATGGGATAACTGCATTGCAAATTATGAGGAAAACAAAGCAGAATATGACGCTTACCAGATTCATCCCGGGGATCAAATCACAGATGCCCTTCAGTTCTTTATGGTGGAAACACATCATTTTAAAAAAGGATTCTATCAGGATGGAAGTCCCTGCTTCTATGACGAGGCCGATCCTTCCTGCCAGATTAATCAGGAAATCTTTGAATACATTTATCAGTGGGTAAAAGCAGTCAACAAAATTGACCACTCAGGCAGAATCCATCCTGCCGATGAAAATGCAAGACGTGTTCTCATTGAAGATATGCGGGAAGAAATCAAAAAAGCAAAAAGACGGAAGAAAAAGAAGGAGGAGGACTTTGACCTTTTAGGAAGTCTGATGGCTGCCGGCTGCTTTTGCGGCAATGGTTCTATTTCCCCCTTTCAAATAGGTGACTGCAAAATTTACTGGCTAAATGAAGCCCTTTCCCTCAATAACAGGAAAGATTACGCCAATCACCTGCTGGACGGTATTTATCACGGAACACTCCGTTTTAAGGACATTAATAAAAAAGAATTAGACTGGTTGAAATGATTGGTCTTTTCTTATAAAAAACAAGGAGGATAAATCCTCCCCTCGCCAAAGAGGCTCGGATTTTCCTTCGGAAAACAAGGAGGTTAAATCCTCTCCTCGCCAAGGGGCTCGGATTTTCCTTCGGAAAACAAGGAGGTTAAATCCTCTCCTCGCCAAGGGGCTCGGATTTTCCTTCGGAAAACAAGGAGGATTAAAAATGAAGTACGCATTCAAAAAAGTAAGGAGAATCATCATCAATGATTCCGCAACAAAAAAGCATAAGGTAACCTTAAACGACTTAAAGAATTTTAAGATTGTAGGCTCACAGGAAACCGTATATGCAGAGGGGCAGGACGGTGCAAAGCTTGCAGCCTTTGACGTAAATAAAGTTGCAAGCATTACAGCCGAAAACGGTTCTGTAGATGAAGGTTATCTGGCCCTGCAGGTAGGCTCCGAAGTTGTAAAGGTAACAAACGGTTCCGCCATCTTAATCAGAGAAGAATTTGAAGTAAAGAGCGGAGAAAATACCATTACATTGTCTTACAAGGCTGCGGGAGCTGCCGGCAATGAAGTAAGGTACCTCTACAAAGCAGATTCCAACGGGCTTCCTGGTGATGCTTATACACAGAATGCAGCAGCATCTGCAAAAGAATTTGCCTATGCGCCGGAAATAAAAACAATCACTCTGCCTACAGATGCCTTTGCAGCAGGCGATACCGTGATCGTGGACTACTATCCTGTGTTCTCTGAATACGAGGAAATTTCCAATGACGCAAACAAGTTCAGCATGGCTGGAGAAGTAATCGTAGATGCATGGTTTACCGACCTTTGCACTGAAGTAGACGTACCCTTACAGTTATACCTGCCAAAGGGCAAAATTTCCGGAACCATTGATTTGTCCGCAGGCGATCAGGCTGCTGTTCAGGGAATCGAAATTGAATCCCTTACAAAGGCATGTGCAGGCGACGGCAAAAATCTCTGGACGCTTAGAAAATACGACATGGCCAACGCTGAAAGCTAAATCAGCAAATGCAATGGGAAATACGCACTGCGTACTCTCATTACAAATCAATCCGGGGCGGCTTATGCCGCCCTTTTTTTATGAGGTGAAATGTTTTGAACAAACCAAATACCGTATGCCGGGTTTGCGGCAAAGAGTACTTCTGCTGTCTGGACAGTAAGCGGATCAGCTCCTGGCGCGCAATGACCTGCTCTCCTGAATGTTTTCAGGAATATATGGCACGTCTACAAAAAGCCAGAACCCAAATCATTTCCGATTAGGAGGTGCATATTATATGAATGAAATGATGGAAATTTCAGAAGTGATTAACTATATATTATATATTATTTTAACTGCAGTTCTTCCGGTCGTTGCCGCTTATGCGGTCAGCCTGATCAAAGCCAAAATCATTGAAAGCGGCCTGATTGCCGATGCTGCCAAAAATGAAGTGATTGGACAAATCATTGAAAGTGCCTTATCTGACGTAATGGATGCTGTCCTCTATGTCAATCAGGTCTACACTGACTCCCTTAAGGCAAGCGGACGCTTTGATGAAGCTGCACAGAAAGAAGCCTTCAACCGGGCTTATGTAGAAGCCATCAATCTGATCTCCGATCAGGCCAAAAAGACAATTGAGCAGTTATATGGTTCTTTCGACAAATGGTTAAAGCTGAAAATAGAAGCTGCTGTAAGTTCAGTTAAAAAAACTAATTAATATAACATGGGCCTGTATCTGCCAGGTTACAGCTCATATAAGAAAGGTGTGAATCTAATGTCTGACAAAAATATACTCACAAATAAATGTGTGGACGTAAGCTCTTATCAGGGCAATATCAACTGGGAACAGGTAAAGTCAGCAGGCGTTCATCAGGCAATCCTTAAAATAATCCGGAAAGACTTAAACCCTGATACCAAATTTGAACAAAACTGGAAAGGCTGTCAGGATGCGGGTGTCACTGTATCCGGTGTATACAATTATTCTTATGCTGCTTCAACTGCAAAAGCCATAACAGACGCCAAAAAAGTTCTTTCTGTTTTAAATGGAAGAAAATGCATGGTATGGCTTGATGTGGAAGATAAATGCCAGAAGGGACTCGGCCCGCTGCTAAAAGATATCATCCACGCATACAGCGACGTAATCACAGACGCCGGATACCCCTTCGGTGTCTACACAGGGATGTCCTTTTATCAATCTTACCTGAAACCTTATCCTATAAAATGTGATACTTACTGGATTGCAAGATATTATAATTCTTACAGGAAAATGGATATTTCTATCAGTCCCAATGAAAAATATAATCCCAGGCTAAACATAGGCAGAGATATTTATGCATGGCAGTACACCTCAAGCGGCCAGCTTTCCGGCATTACCGGTAATGTGGACTTAAGTATTATTTATGGCGGTATAGCCAATGGATGATATCCTTGCATTATCCAAAGTAGATTTTTCCTCCGTATTTATTTCCGTTTTTCTCATTCTCATGGGAATAAAGGCGGCGGTTTCTTTGCTGGAATGGATGATAAATAAGCTTGGGCTGGAAACAAAATGGATGAGAAAACACCGGCAGGAGCATGAGCTTCTGCTGCAGACTGCGCAAAACCTGGCTGCTTTACAAAAAAAATACGAAGAAAACATGCAGCTTGACAACCTGATGGCTGCCCAAAGAGAAATACTGGCAGACAAGATAAATGAAAAGTACAAATTCTATATCTCCATCAAAGGCATTCCTGATGATGAAGTGGACGAATTTACCAATCTGCATGCAGCATACAAAGGTGTTGGCGGAAACCACAGCGGAGATGTGAAATTTGAATACTGCATTAATCATCTGCCTGTTATTCCGGTTGAAACAAAATTAGTCATAGAATAAGAGGATTGATTTTGCCTCACCTTTTACAAAAATCAGCATGGAAAGGATGGTTTATAATCTATGGACAAATATGACATGGAAATCCAGGCTGCTGTCAATCTGCCCAGCCGCCAAACCATTAATAAACAAATACTTGATCTGGAGAAAAAAATTAACAAGCTGAAAATCAGCGGAACCCTTGACGATGCTGCCATAAAGAAACTGACCGACCAGTTAAAGTCTTTAAAAGCAACCGTCACCACCATTGACTTTTCTCCTTCTGCCCTGCAAAGCCTCACCAGCCAGGTGGAAAAAGCCCTGAGTTCTGTCAACGTCTCCGATGCAGGCACCAAAAAGGCAGACAGCTTTCTGGCAAGTTTCGGAAAGCAGATCACCACAAAAATCTCTGATTATGTTAAGAACATCGGTAAATGCCGTATCAGCGTACGGATTTCATAAACTGTTTTTTGTTTTGAATATGCCCTTCATGCCCAAGCAATTCCTGATCGACGAACTGCAAGGGCAGGAATGTATGAACTTAGTCAACTCATGATGTTCTATAAAGTGAATCGTAATTGAGGAATGCTGTTTCCTCAGTGCTGGGAAGCTTTTTTATAGTGAATAAATAGTGCCGCATGGCTACAACGTGACTGGAAACGGTGAGCGTGATATGCACTCCGAAAGGATGTCAGCAATGGCAAAAAAATATGCGGCAGGTCATATGTGGAAACGCTAAATGACAGGTCTTGTGGAAGAGACTAAACCACCAATCAGCAGCGGAAATCCTAAGTCTGGTCATTCAGATATGGACGTGTTCAGAGAGTATAAACGATTCTGAGTCGAAAGGCTTGTAACAGGTACTCCAAACCAAGAAGGAAAACTTGCTCGTGACTGAGTAGAAACCAAAAGAGTGATACTGCTCTCCTGCTTCTTACACAGCTCTGCCTGCGCAGGAAGAAACAGGATAATGCTACGGAATTCTCCTGGCCGGAGTGGAAAAAACGGAGAAAATAGAAAGAAATTTCTAAACTAAATATTCATATTTTTATAGTATTTTTAAATATTTTACAGTATAATAAAAATAATAGTTTTTAAATTACAAGTGCACTCAATATAACAAGAAAGAACAAACGTTTATGGAAAATACTGATGAACAAGAAATTGAGAAAGACCAAGATACCATTTCTGAAAAAGTCGCTCATATAACTGGCCGATATAATATTATATCGGCAATCATTGGAGCAATTGTTGGCGGTTTTTTTACTCTTGTCTGTACTCATATTAGCATAACAAACACCAACCTCTCATACAACTCCTTACAAGAAGAGTACGCTGTTTTAACAGAGGAATATCTTGCTTTAAAAGAAGAAAATAATAAATTACATAATGAAATCAAAGATTTAAATACTGAAGTTACTCAACTATCTATAGCTAAGGAAAACACTAACGAAATGCAGCCAATCGATAATAAAAGTGTATTTGATCTACCTGCTATTAATAGCAAAGAAAAGTATTGGTTTGATCATTCAGATCAATATCCTCCTGAGTGTTTTATTGATACTGATGGTATTGAACATTATACAGGTACTATATGTTTTCATTATGGAAGTAATAAAAACAACATTTTAAATCCCACCTACCAACTTGATGATGCTTATTCTGAGTGCGTTGGAGAAATGGTATGTTCTTCTGTAAATGGAGATTCTCAGGAAAAAGCATGGTTGGAATTCTATTCAGGTGATCAATTTCTTGGCAGCACAGATCCTATAGATATTAATAGTGGTTCAAAACCATTTACTATTGATATTAAAGGTGTTAAAGAACTGACAATTGTAAGAAATGGAACTGAGTCTGACTATGGATACTTCACCATCATTTATGATTATTTGAATTTAGTTAAATAATGTTTAAAAACAGTACTCATTTCCATCTGAACTAGATAAATAAGTATTTCCATAAATCAAATGTCTCCAATATATTCATTGCCTTTCTTCACAAGCTATGAAATGTAATCCTCCACAGATTACAAACATTAATCATATGATATTCAAAACATTTGACAGCAAAAAAAAAACTCCTGAATCAACAAATGATTTTTCAATTCCTGAAATAGATGCCAGTGATATTTTAAGTGAAATACCTACACCCCAAAAAATACTTACTCAAATTGGCAAAAAAATACTCCAAGCAGTTGGAGCTGTAGTTAACATGTTTGTTACATGGGCACTTAACAAAGTGATTGATAAAGCTATTGCCGCCCTTGATAACTACATACACAGGCTTGATAAAGCAAAAGAAGCTTTATCCAATACTCAATCTGAAATATCATCTATTGAAACAGAAATTAAGAGCTTAAATGATAAAATAAAAGAATTGGAAAATCGTGATCCAGCTTCCCTATCGATTATTAACAAAGAAGACTTACAAAACCTCAAAGCACAAAACGAAGAACTAAAAATACGCCAACAATATCTAAATCAGGAAAAAAACGATGATCAACAGAAAGTTGCCAATTTGACCAAAGAAAAATACAACCAGCAATATGGCACTTCAAATCAGGAATTAATTGAACAGTATAAATCTCTCTACGAAAATCAACCAGGTCCAAGTAAACCCGTTTCCTCTTACTTAACAGGTGAAAACACCACTCAGACTATATCATATGCTGCTTCCAGCCAGGATACCGGATTAATCCGTGGTTCAGGGGTGTTAGCTGACCTTATAGCACAATACGAATACTATTCGGATTTAAAAAAAGAGGCCATTGGAAATGATGACTCTGAATCTATTGAAAAATATAATAATAAACTGAAAGAATTGTCACAAAAGCTTCAAGAAGATAGAAAGAATCTTCAAGAATTTGCTGACGATTTATTAGCCGCGGGAGACGCAAGTCCTGAATTAGACAATATTACTTTACAACTTGAAACAATTGACAATCTTCTATTAGCACCAAAGCAGAACCTTATTGAATTTATTAATAACGATTCTTTATCAGAATCAAAGCAGCACTTAATTGATCTTATAAATACTGGCAGCTTAACCCAAAATGAACTATTAACACATTTCCCAGAAATTAATAACTATTTAAAAGAAAATGGACTTACCTTAGAAGACTTAATTTTAACTGTTAAATTATACAAAGAAGAACTATCTGACAATTCAAATGCAAATTTCCCACTCTCTTCTTCAAAAACAATAAGCAATCTTAATGCGCAAATTAAGCCTGCATTCGACAGCCTGAAATCAACATGGCAAAACCTCTTTACGGACAATGAACTTAATATAAATAGTGTAGACATCCTATCTACCTGCGATTCAATCAAAGCAAAACTTGATGATATGTCAGAAATGGGCTTACAAGTCGATTATTCTGCATATGAGCATTTTATTGATATACTAAATGATTCAGATTCAGAAGCTGCTGATGTCCAAGACAGTTTCAATCAGCTTGCTATTTCTATCCTGCAAGCCGGAGTATCTGGAACGGAAGATTTTGAAACTTTAAAATCTGCCTTAGAAGATCTTGGTGTAGTAAATGAAGAACTGGTAGCTTTTGACGCTTTAATAAGTAATACAGAGATATTAAAAAAGTCAGGATTAGATTTAAATTCTGCTACAGAAGAACAGATTGCCTCTTTTGCAAATGAAATGGTATCTGCCGAAAATGTTGCACAAGCTATTTTAATGCTGACCTTCCAAAAGGAATTATGCAATCTACAAGGCATGAATACTTCTGGTGAAGTTGCCAACCTGCTTACGCTTGCTGAAAATGCAGCCTATACAGGTGAAATCATTAAAAACTTAACAGAATTAGAGGGAGTCTATCAGGAAATTGCTAGCGGTACTTTAACTCCCGGCCAACTAGATGCCAAACTGGCAAGAGCTGCAGAACTGGAAAATGCAATAAAAGAATCAGCAGGTAATATTAAATATGAGCCGCAAATTAATTTTAACAGTATGGGCGGTGCTGCCTCCCATGCAGCAGGTGCCGGAAAATCCGCCGCCGCAAGCTACATAGAAGCCTTCGAGGAAGAGTTATCTGACTTATCCCAGCTTCGCGACAATGGAGTTATTACTGAAAAGGAATACCTGGACAGTCTCTGCGCGCTTTATGAGAGATATTTTGCAAACAAGCTGGGGTATGAGAAGGAATATGCCAAATACCAACGGCAATACCTGGAAGGCTATAAATCGCTTTACGAATCCGCCCTCAGCGGCATTTCCACGCTGCTGGGTAATCAGATTGACGGTTACAAGGATGCCAAAGATGCCGCTGTCTCCTCTCTCACTCAGGAAAAGGATGCCCGTCTTGAAGTAATTGACGCCCAGAAGGAACAGCTAGAGGCACAAAAAGATCTGATTGACGAGCAGATCGAAGCAAAACAAAAGCTCATAGATGATATTCAAAATGAAATTGATGCTATGAAAGAAGCCAATTCTGAACGCCAGCGTCAGTTGGATTTGCAAAAAGCACAGTACGAGCTGGAACGGATGCAGCACCAGCGCACAATCCTTCAATACAGTGAAGAAAATGGAATGCAGTATGTGCAAAGTGATGAAGGACTGCGGACAGCAAAAGAAAACGTTGACAATGCAAAATTTGAAATTGAAATTTCCAATAAGGAAAAAAATATCTCCCTGCTGGAAGATGAAATCAGTCTGTTAGAAGAGCAAAAGGATGCCATTCAAAATCAAATGGACCTTCTCGACAAGCAGGCGGATCAGATTGAAAGCTACTATTCAAAAATGATTTCTGAAACAGAAGCTTACTATGATTCTCTAATCAATAACATGGAACGCCAGAAATCAAAATGGGAAGAAATAGCTGAAATTGAAAACATTGCAAGAGCATATTCCGACTTAGAACAGGTTGCAGGCGGCATGGGCTACAGCGTCCAGGATATCTTAAGCGGCAATGAACAGGCTTTTGAAGATTTTAAGTCCAGGTACATTGCTCTGCTAAGCGACCTAAACAATAATTCCAGTTTTTCAGAAGGATTATCTTATGCCACATCAGGTATTGCCCAAGACATTGACAACCTGGAAGCTTCTGCTGCCACCGTCAGCGAAAGCACAGGCAAAATAGCCGCCAACATCGGGGAAGTTAACACCAGCGCAGAAACCCTAAGCGGCAGTCTGTCCAATATTGGCGACGCCCTCTCCGGCTTTTCTGAGACGGACAATATCACTGCCGCCGCAGACGCCTTTTCTAAATTGGGGCAGGCAATCCAATCTGTAGCAGATGCACTGAACATAAGCGAAGACGGTACCATAGGCAGTCTCACAGGCGCACTTAAGTCTTTATGCGAAATACCCCTTTGCCAAACGGATGATGATAAAAATGGCGGTATTCTGTCTAAATTTCAGGCATTAAAGACTGCTGTCACTGACGTAACAAGCGCCATTTCCGGCGGTGGTTCCTCCGCCTCAGACAGTGGTGACGGGGGAAATTCCTCAAGTCCAGGTACAAGCTCCGGTGCAGCCGGAAACAGTTCTGGCGGACTGGCAGGCGCCATTGCCTCCCTGAAATCCGCCGCCACTGATGCATTAGGCGGCAATGGAAATGATGAATCAGAAGGACAAAGCGAAGGCTCCGGCATTATCGCCCAGTTTGGCCAGCTTAAAAATGCAGTAACCGATACCACGGAAGCCATCGGCAGCGGCGACTCAAAACAGAAGAAAAAATCTAAAGGAAACTCAAAAAATGGAAATCTGATCAGTTCCATCACAAGTCTTGGAAGCACCACCTCAGAAATTCTTACCGGCGACGGTAATGATGAAGATAAATCAGGCGGCGTAATTGGGCGGTTTGAACAGTTTAAGGATGTCATCGGTGAAGCCAATGAACATGTAACAGGAATTGCCACAGGGTTACACGATATTGATGGCGAAACTGTAGAATGCACCATCAAAGTAAATGTTGAACAAAATGGAGAGCTGCCTGCCTATTCCAAAGGCGTCCTGGCTCCCATGAAGTTGGAAAGCGGTGAATATAAGGCAAAATATGGACGTGCATTTGCAAAGGGATCCGGAAATTACAAAGGACTTCCCAAATCAGAGAAAAATGCGCTTCGCTCTGAATATGGCCAGCCAGAATTAACCGTATATCCTGACGGAACTACAGAACTCACCACACAACCTACCATCACCCCTCAGAATGAAAAAGAGAAAACAGAGGAGAGCCGGGCAGGCCCTCCTCTTTCCCTTTACATTGACAGCCGGATCTTTTTGGCCGCCGCCTGCTCAATGAGCTGCTTTGCCTCTTCCCTGCTGCCACGCTCAGCAGATACCATGATATAACCGGGCATATCTTTGGCCGGTTCCACCTTAAAATCCTTCATTTCTGCCGCTTCCAGGCGCTCCTTCAGCTTTTTTGCATAATCTCCACATGCTGCCGGAAACGTGCCCGCAATCACCCGGATCGGGGCCTCCTTCGTGCTTTTTGTTTCTGCCATTGTGTTTCCCTCCTTATGATTTCTTTAAATATTCACTACTGGAAAAGCCCTCTTTGCCATTGTAGGCAATATAAAGCCATTTCACACCTTCCACCATGGTATAGTAACCATAATTCCGCACCGTTGCCCCTTTGGGGATCTCCGTGATAATATTCTCACTCTTCAGCACTCCCGGATGGGTTCTCATGTTCAAGTTGGTTGTGGTCTTATAGGCTCCGGCAATTCCCTTGGCAAAACTCTTTGCCCCCACCGGCTTCAGGGAAGCATTGCCCGCCGTGGCTCCGTTGGCCACATAGGTATAATATTGGCCGCCTGCATTGCTTGTGTAGGCATACCCACATGAAGCGCCCGGCCATACAATTTTATACCAACCATTGGCCAGGATCTCCAATACCTCCACAGAGGCTCCTTTGGTCACTCCTCCAATGGATCCGGATGCGGTACTGCTGCCGGTTCTCACATTCATATTGCTTTTGGCCGTTGCGCTGCCTATTCCCTTGCCTACATAGTTTTTATTGCCTGAGGCCGTTGCTGTGCTCTGAGAAGCTCCTGAGGCCGTTCCTGAGGCCTTTGAGCCCTTACTCAATGCCATAACTACATGAGAGCTTTCCTTCAGGTAAATGCCGCCCCTCTTTGCGTATGCACTGGATCCAGTGTGGGCAGCATCCGTGTATGCTTTAAATTTTCCGGTTGCCAGGAGAATGCTTTTCATATTGCCGGTGTAGCCACTGGCGGCAATGCTCAGGCCCGCCAATATGTAACATGCAAGCACCAGGGAGCTGCAATCAAAATCTCCCTTGGCTCCGGCCACCTTCCGGCCATTGTTCACAATCGCATTAAAGCCCTTCCATCTGTTAGGCTGAGAATAGCCAAAATTATCATTTTTGCATATCTCCTCCATAATTGCGGCGGCCTTGTCTGCCAGGGTATCATCCAGGCATTCCAGGTAAACATTCCACGGCTTACTGTACCATTCCCGGATGCAGATCTCTTTTGTGGTCTGATCCCCCGGTGTTTTCCCCTGAATTGTTCCGTTTTCGTCAATACTTGCATGGCCAATCAATACAGCCATCTGATCACTCCTTTCCTCATAGCCCTTTACTGCTGCATATACCGCATCCCTCCGGGCCATATACTTACAGAAAACTTTGTCACTTTTCGCTGAAGCATAAAGCGCATCCAACGTCTTTCCACCGGCCGCCCTGATAATCCGGGCAGAGGCTCCGGCCCCGCCCTGGTTCTCAATATCGGCCATGAAAATAATAGCTGCCGGATCTGTTACTCCCAAATTTTTAATATGGGTACAGTATCCGGTAATATCTTTCAGGGCAAGCGCATCCTGGGCCCGCTTCCCTTCCGTTGTGCTGAGGGCAGCAGATAACCGGCCCGCCTCTTCCGTTGTGGCCTTCCTGCTGCCCCATGAGGTGCCCTTTGCTGTAATTTCCGTATAAAGGGCCGCCCCCAATATTTCCTTGCCCTTTTGGGCTCCCAGGGCCTCACAAATCTCTTTCATAAGGCCCAGGGCCCTGCCGCCATGCCACTGGACTCTCCCAACCGATAAAGCCCCGTTATCGTTCTTATTTACCGATCCATAACCCCCTTCATGGGAAAAAATGATCGGAGCCGCCCTCTCAGCAATTTCCTTCAGATTCATCCTCTTCCTCCTTTCCCGTTTTGCACAAATCCGGGTATTTCTCCGCTATCTTCCCATATACCCACACCCCGATCAGCACCAGGGGGAGAAACGGCCACAGCACCGCCGCCAATAAGGAAATAGCGAAAAAGGAGCAGATGGCGATCAAGCCTTCTCCTGCTCCTTCCGGGTATTCCATGTATTTCTCTTCCTCACTCAACTCATTCCATGAGCTGCAAAACAGATATAATAAGGCCATGGCCAATATTACAGCCACAGCCACATAAACAATAAGCAGCGCCTTCCACACTTTTATGCCCCCTTACTGTTATTCATAGCAAACACAGCCGCCTCTATCAGGGTTTCAAGCTGAGCATCCGAAATAGAAATATTTTTGGCTGCAAGAATCTCTTTCAAAAACTCCGTAACAATGGCCTTTTTCTCAGCGCCGGATCCTGCCTCCTTATTCATCTGCTCTGCCGCCTCCACGGCCTTGGCCACCCACTTCATAACTCCGGTGAGCTTCATTTCCTCTGCCCACGTTTTGAGCAGCGGGATCCCGTACCTCATAATGAGCGTTACTGCAATAATCACCACAAGCTCAATAACCTTTAATAAAATATTATCCATAGAAATATGCCTCCTTATCCTTTTGCCGCCTCAGAGGGCCCTTCCTGGCTCTCTGAGCATGTTTCAGGGCCTCTCATTGCCATATCATGCACAATGCCGCCCTCCGTGTTTTCTTTGGTTGCTTTTGCCGCATAGGCACAGTATGAGATCGCTTCTCCTACCGTGGCCCCGATCAGGCTGTACAGCGCTGAGAGATCCGCAAAGTGCCACATTGCGGCCATAGAGTAAAGCTGCACCGCCGTACATGATAGGAAGATATAAGCCAGGGCCACCTTGGAAGCGTTTGGCGGCTTCTTTTTCGGCCAGTATTCCTCCCGCTTCTGTTTCAGCTCTTCCTCCAATAGCTTCCGCTCTCCCTGGATCTCAATCCTCCTCAGCTTCCGCTCATGCTCCCTGAGCTCTTCCCTGCTTAGCCTCACCCGGCTCACCTCCCACATAAAAATCCTTTTCTTCCTGGCACTTATGGTAAATCTTCAGAATATACTCATATTCTGCTTCATATACACCGTTGGGATCATTCGTCACCTTCAGCAGCTCCTCATATTTCTCATTCTGCTGTATGATATAATTAAATTCACCCTCAGAGTGCCTCTGCCCTCTTTGGCATTCGTTGTAAAAATTGAAAATCTCTGCTTTGATATTGTCGGCGGCATCTATCGCCCTTTGTATTGCAAGTTCTTCCTGCCTTTTGGCAATTTCCTCCTGCTCCTTCCTCAGTTCCTTCATTTCTTCCTTCACACTGGCCATCATTTTGTTGCCGATCCACCCAAAAAGGCTGCTCCATGGATTGATCTTGATCTTGGATACCTCTATGAAGGTGCCCAGGAAGAGAGCCCCGCCTGAAATAGCCGCCACTATTTCTCCTATGCTCACTCCTGCTCCTCTCCTTCCTCTTCATTTTCCGGCCCCTGCACTTTGCAGAAAACGCACCGGGAGCATGGCTCTTGGCTGTATGGCATGTAATAACTTTTACATTCCCCACAATTTCCATATTCTTTGCACTCCCGGCTGCACTCTTCCAGTGTCCTCCTGCAATATCCCAGGGCCCTATGAGAGCACCTGAAATTATTCCGCTTCGGCTTCATCCATTTCCTTCAGCATGGCATTGAGCTCATTTTTCCTGGCGGCCATTCTGTCAGATTCAGCGATCTCCTCAGCGTATTCCTCCACCGTGGCCCGCCCCATTGCGATCTTGGTGCCTATGTAGTCCTTTTCTCTCATAAGCTGATCCAATCCTCTGATCTCTGCCTCAATCTGTTCTCTTGTCATTGCTTCCATGTTTTTTCTCCTTCCTTATACTGTTTTAGGGATATATGGGATGTACTCCCAATTTTCTATAAATAGCCGGTTGAAAAGGGCATCCATATTCCTGATAGTGTGGTATGCGTCCTTTTTCCCGGCAAATCCCCGCCATGATTGATATGCCGCCCTGATCTGCTCATAGCTCATGTGGCCCTCAGCATTCAGCTTGGCAAATTTCTTCAGCTTCCTTCTTTCCCTTGTTACAGAATCCCGGCATATTCTTTTCACTACCTTCCCGGTATCCGTGAGCAGGAAATGTGTTTTTAAGAATGTGAAGCCCCTGCTGAGCTTCACAATTTTGGTTTTCTTATCATTGAGCCGTATTCCCAATGATTCATATATTTTTCGCACCTCTTCCAGTATCTCCTTCAGGTATTCCTTATCAATGTGAATGATATATGAATCATCCATATACCTGGCATATGGCCGGATCCCTTTTTCGTCCTTCACATAATGATCCACTTTATCAGGATAAGAAACGGCACATATTTGGCAGACTTCACTCCCTAATCCCAGGCCCCTGGCATACTCTTCACCGTACTCCATGGCCGCCTCTTTAAATTGTGCCATTTCCTTCATTTTCTCCTCAGCAAAGGCATCAATAAATTGCTCTGCAAGGTGAATGATCCTCTGATCCGTGAATTTGCTCCGGATCTGCTCCTTCATTTTGTCATGTGGGATACTTGCAAAATAATCTTTCAGATCTATTTGCAGGATATAGCCCTCATTTCCATATTTTGCATAATGCTCCTGCAAATGAAGCGTGATCCGGTCAATGGCATGGCTGATTCCCATACCCTTCCTGGATGCTCCGTTGTCATATATCAGACTATTGGAGAGTACCGGCATGAGTGCATTTTGTGAGAGGCTCTTCTGAGGCACACGCTCAGAGAAATGCACACTCTGAATATGCCTCAGCTTTCCCCTCTCCACCAAATCAAAGGCAATGAATCCCTTTCGGACATCCTCACCATTGATCAGTGCATTATGAGTTTTACAAAGGTTTCTGCTCAGCTCGGATCTGTACCGCTGCACACTGGCTTTTCACCCCACTCCCTTCCTGGCATCCTTGTATGCCTGGTAAAGTGAGTTATAATCTGCCACCCGTTCAAAATTATCATATTCGGATAGCCTCTCCCTCCGGTGTGCCTCCCTGGCCTCTCTCCTTCGCTGAGCTCTGCCCGCTCTTCTTTCTTCACTTGTCATATAAAATTGTGCCCATCTCCTCCTTGTACGGTATTTGTGCCCCTAACCGCATAATGGTATGGGTATGAAATGCACCTCTGCACCTTCTTTTCAGCTCCCTTCCGATTTCTGCACCATGCAAGCAGCGTACACCCACCCAAAACAAGCAAAAACCACCTCTCTGAGCACATGAGAGGCGGCAAGGTCATTTACACTTTTTTCAAAGTGACGGTCATCCACTCCTTCCTCTACCTGATACAGATTTCTGCCTTTTACAGCGTACTTTGTCGGATCGTTTATGGTAGTGAATCAGACGGGCACCCGGAGAGCGTTGGAGCAACTGTTGTTGTTGGCATTGCCATTGTTGTTGACATTGCAGGCATTGGTAGAATTGCCCGCACACACAGACAGCAGCCACCAGTTGGCCCGGTGCGAAAAATACAGCGGATAACCGATATTTCATTATTTTCTTTTAACTATTTTCGTGTTGTCCTTCCAATTCTTCATCTTTCCCTCTTCCTTCAGCATTAAATTCAGGAGCGGATCAAATCGGTTCCAATCCACCGGCAAAGTAGTGGCCAGGTAATTTATGAGATCATAAATATCCCGCAAGGTGTCAATGGCCTCCTGGGCCTTTGCCTTCCTCTTCTCCACTAATTCCTCCGTGGTGCTCCATATTCTGTTAGCTGCCCGGATCTGAGTATAGAGCTTGTGGCACAGCGCACACATTGGCTTTGCAAATATATCCCGCCACCCTTTAGGCACTATATTGGTATTCCATACCAACCTTGTGGCCTCTGCTCTTATTTCCTCCGCAAGATCCAACACATCCAATTTCGAGGCGCTCCTGAGCCTTGCCAATACACTCATGCTCTTTCCTCACTTTCGCAAATATACCCCGCCCCTGGGAAGGGGGCGGGATTGATCCATGATTATTCCGTGATTCGGAAGCAGACGGGCACCCGGAGAGCGTAGGAGCAACTGTAGCTGTCGGCAATGCCATTGCCGCTGACATAGCAGGCATAGGTAGAATAGCCCGCACACACAGACAGCAGCCACCAGTAGGCCCGGCTTCCTCCGTCACCGGCCCCCTTGATCCGATTCTTCCAACTGTTCGCAAAAATCGGATACTGCACCGCCTGGCCTTCTCCCCATGGCTTTGTTGCCCAAATCAGTGAGCCAAACACTTCATATTCACACGGGATCCACAGTTTCCCTAAATCCTGCCACCCCCATGAGGTTGAATCATTCAGCTTTCCGGATGCGGAATATCTCTGCTCTAAAAGGAACCGCTTGGAGCTGATAACTGCCCGCACCTCTGCCGGGAGCTTTGCCTCTAATCCGGCCAGGAAGCTCTTCACGGTTGACTTGTTATAGGGATAAGGATCCGCTGAGGTTCCGTTGTTATCGTTTGAAGTGAACCATTGCACAGTATCCGGGTAACAATCTTTTGAGATCCAATCAATATGCCACCCTACCTCCTGATCACAGCACCGTGTATATGTATTTATACCGGCAATCTGCATTTTGATCAGATAATTCCCCATGTAAATGGGTATATAGTCCTCTACATGCAGGCCATCAATGTTATGGGCTGCAAGCCTGGTTTTAATCCACCGCCACGGATCAGAAAATCCGGCAATCTCCTCAGCAAATTCCACTGTAAGATCCCGTCCCTCATAGGTGCGATCTGCTGCCTCTATGGCATAATTGGTATGCTTATTCTCAAAATTGATCTGCTCTGCACCGTATTCATCCCCTTCCTGGGTGTACGGTGTTACGTCATTATAGCTCTTGGTGCCATCCTCGTTCTGCACCTCTCCAAACTTGCGATCTGCCGCAAGCTCTTTGTTGATCACGTCATCCACATAATCTGTTTTTAATACTGACATAATGCCCTCCTATTCGTTAAATAAATGATTGCCGCCCAATCTCCTGGGCAGCGTTCTTTTTCTTTTCGGCTCCCGTGGATTCCCAAATGGGAAATATTCACGGCCCGTAATTAAAGGCAACCTCCTCTCTCTGATTTCTTTTTCTTCCTCCCGTGGTATCTCCGGATCCTTCAGCGGGAAATACTGATCACCCAACCTGAAGGGAAGCCTTCTCAATTCTGTTACCACCTGAGGCTCTTCATATGCTGAAGGGGCTTTGAATGGATAATATGCCCCGCCCAACCTTGTGCCCAATCCAAAGGGGAGCCTGAGCCGCTCCGGCTCTTTTGGCCGTGGTATCCTTGGATTCTTCAAGGGATAATAAAAAGCCCCCAAACGAAAAGGGAGCTTTACTGGCCGTGTGTAGAGGTTCCACATAACCTCATACAGCTTCAGGCAGGCCGATTCTAACCGGTTTAGATCGTCATAGCCAATAAATGCACCATTCTCCTCATATACCGTTTTTTGGCCTATCTCGCAATTTACAAAGGCATTGATCGCCTCCAAATTATCTGAAAGAGTGTTTATTTCATCAGCAAAAGGGTATTCCTCATATTTCCGATCCGGCATTGCCCTCACAAATACCGGCCAAAACTTACGGGCCACGGCCCCCAAAAATTCAATATTATTCTTGATCCGGTTAAAGTCCACGGTGTTGAAATAATCCCCGGCATAGTTCCCGGCTTCATCCTGCCGGGCCATCCAGTCTGTTTTTGGTGTTATCCATTCCATTTCACACATGCCTCCTTGCCACCAGTGTGCCGCTCAGGGCCCCGGAATAGTTCAGGCCTACATCTTCAAGCCTTATCATTAAATTCTCTACATACCGGCTTTCTAGGTATGCAAGATCATTGGTATCCAGGATCGGATCTCCCCGGTACTTCAATTCATACTGATTGCCGCCCTTGTAGTAGGCCCCCACCCATTCCACCAGGTTCTTAGCGTCCTCTGCTGAGCTTATGAGCGGATTATTCCAGGTTTGAATGCTGCCGCTGTTATTCAGCTTTGTGGTTTCCTGAGAAGTGGTGATGTTGTACTCATATCCCCGCACCGTGATCACCGTCTTGGTATCCTTGGCCGGGGGCTTTGTGATCCTGACTTTGCACCAGTAAGAGCTACTTTCCACCACCACGGCCCCAAAATCCTGAAGAGCCTCATTTATCATGCACACCGCTGAGAGGTTATGCACCGCATTACCGAAATTTATTTCAAATTCCCTCACTTCTCCTGCTGCCAATATGGTTTCTTCCGTTGTGAGATCCTTCAGCTCTGTGCCTCTTGTGTAGATTGTTCGGATCACCCTCAGCTCCTTCACCTTTTCCAGTTTGGTGCCGTTGGGTGTGGCCGTTAGATCGTCATAGGTGAGCCTATAATCCGTCTGACTTCCAAAAAGAATCTGCTTCAGGTGGATCCGGTTATGCGGCTTTGCCCTGGTAAATTCAATTTCTATTTTGTCGGTGTCTATAAAATCATAGTAAACTATGGTTTTTTCCGTGATACTCTTACTTTTGAACCGCTTCAGGCGCTTCCCATCGTTGAATGTGGTGATCGTAAATTCCACCGGCTGAATGCTTCCGAAAAGAAGAGTTAAGTTGTAAAAGGTATAGGCGCTTTCCATGGTGAGGGTGATCACCGGGTTCTCCTCAAAATATCCCTCCTCATTGCTTATGGATTCGCTTACATAGCCCACCTCCATGAAATTCTTCCCCCTGGGCATAAAATACTGCTGCCTGCCTACCTGGGAATAATTCTGCTCAAATGCTGCATATTCAGAATATGGCCGCTCTTTCAGCAGGCACTCAATACTGCCGTACTCTGCCACCTGGTTTGCCGCCACCTCCTTCTCCGGCTCAAAAGAGGATTTCAGCATGATAATTCCATCCCGGTTTTGCATCACCACGCTTCTCCCGGCATTGGCAATGAGCTGAAGGCATTCCTTGTGTTTCACCATGGGCAGCGGATTGTATACTATAACCTTTTTCAGATATGGATCGATCCAGTACCCCTCCGGGAGCACACCCGCATCCTCAAACACGTCCACCGCCAAATCAAAAAGAGAGATACCTTCAGGCCGGTACTCTCCCCTTTTATATTCATCATTCATATACTCAAAAATATCCACAGCGCCAAACTTTGCCAGTTTATCATCAGCACTCCACTCCTGCATGAAGAGAGTGCCTCCCTTTACCCACTCAATGCTTCCATTGTTCAGGGTGTACCCGTAATATACAGCCATTTCCTGGCCGGTTTCCATGTAGTTGATGGCACTGTCATCATTATCCACATTATAGTATTTATCCATGTTTTCTATGGTCACGCTAAAGTCAACGCTTGGCAGGCTCTCCGATATAGGGGAAATGTGGCTCTTCATTTCAGCGCTCACTATCTTCTCATTGTCAAACGTGATTCCGATCCCAAATACGATATTTAGGATCCGGAACCTGGCGATCCCGTTTTTCATTTTCCTTGGATATATTTTCATAAATGTGGTGTTGTTGAAGGTGTCCTCTGTCTTGAATGTGGGTGAATCGTTCTCATAGTTGAAAATGCCTTCATCCGTTTCCACCGTGAGCTCCACCGGGTAAGCCTCCCCCAATTCCAGGGTGAGGCCCTTTATATCCAATGGATCCAGTGTATTGAAATGAATGATAACCACCGGCTGCTGCCCCTGGCCGCATAATGCCTCTGTTACCATACCGGCATTATAAAAGCTCTTCCCCGGCCCATTCCTGGGCAGGAAATACATGGAGCGATCCACCTTTGAAAAATCATTCTCATAGGTTGCATAGATTTTATTCACCGCCTCTGTGCTCAGAGGCTTAATGAGATCGGCAAAATATGTATATCCTACATTCTGCACCTCTGCCGCCGTTTGGGCCGCCTGGTTTATCAGGCCCAGGCTGATCCTCATATATGATTTATTGCGGGCCGCCTGCTTCATGCCCTCCTTGTACTCGGTACTTACATATTGCATACTGCATCACCTACATTTCAATTAAGTTTACTGTAAAATCTTTATATACCGGCCTCCCCTCCTCATAGGTGTAAATGGGTGTTTTTCTATCCCCGGCATACATTTCCAGGCTTCCTCCGGCATTTTGATCCGGTATGAAAAAATTCACGCTCAGCCCAAACTTTTTCTTTATTGCCCGCCTTATTACCATGTATTCATCCGGCCTGAGCACGAACCATTTACACTCAATTTTATGCACGTCCTCCCGTATGATCTGAGATACCATTTTCCCGTTGGCATTTCTCTCACTCTCCGATATGTCATAATCGGATATAGTCATCTGAGAGGGATCGGGGAGAGATACCCCGCCCACAATCAGAATATTATGATATTTTGCCGCCATGCGTTCTCTCTCCCCTCCTTATGCGTTGGCCATCTGATAGCCTTTTCTCCGTCTGTATTTGTCTGTTTGTTCCACCAGTGTTTTACTGTCAAGCAATACGGTTGTGTGAATTGTCTGCCACTCCTCAGCGCCATCCATTTCTCCAATGATAGCCCTCAGATTCATTGAGATAATTTCCCCAATCCTGGCCGCCACCTTATCCATCCATCCGGTGTTGTTTTCAAGTGGCACAACCGCCTCCTGCCCGGCCTCTCCTACCATTGCAATAGTGGCCTGGTCTACCACACCGCCCTTTGCAAGCCTTGGAATGGATATATTGCCTATTGTGGAGATATTAAAGCCAAATGTTTTCCCTCCTATCTCCGGCACCCAATCCGGCACATCAAAGCTCAGGTTATTCAGCGCCCGGATCATTCCGTTAATACCATTGATCACTCCGTTTGCCATTTTCTCAATTCCTCCAATTATGGAATTTATCACCCCTTTTATAGAGCTCCAAATGCCATTGAAGATATTGATCACCGTGGTTTTCATGCTCTCCCACATATTACTCCACGTTGTTTTGATACTGCTCAGGGCTGTGCTTATTCCGCTCTGAATCGTTCCCATTATCGTGGTGATCGTGCTCTTTATAGCATTGAAAATGGTATTTACGGTTGTTTTGATACTATTCAGGATTGTGCTAAAAGTGGTTTTGATACTATTCAGCACAGTGCTGATCGTAGTGCTCACCGCATTTATGATTGTGGTGATCGTGCTCTTTATGGCATTGAAAACCGTTGTAACTGTATTTTTTATACTTTCCAGTATCGTGCTGAATGTAGTCTTGATCGCATTCAGTACGGTGCTGAGTGTGGTGCTTATTGTGTTTATGGTTGTGGTTATGAAGGCCTTGATTGCATTGAATACGGTTGTAACTGTATTTTTTATGCTTTCCAGTATTGTGCTGAATGTAGTCTTGATGATATTCAACACAGTGCTGAGCGTGGTGCTTATGGTATTGATTGTTGTAGTTATGAAGGTTTTGATTGCATTAAAAATTGTTGTTACTGTATTCTTTATGCTCTCAAAAATCGTGCTGAAGGTTGTTTTTATCGCATTCAGTACAGTGCTTATGATCGTGCTTATCGTGTTGATCGTGGTGCTGATTATGCTTTTTATGGCATTCCACACTGTATTTATGAGAGTTTTGATCGCCTCCCAAATGGTTGAAAAAATGGTTTTGATTGTGTTCAGCACCGCACTGATAACTGAAGAGATTACTCCCAGGGCCGTGGAAATAATGGCCTTGATCGCACTCCACACAGCGCTCACTATATTCTTTATGGCATCCCATATTGCAGAGAAAAAGGTTTTAATTCCTTCCCATGCCCTCTGCCAGTCACCAGTAAACACTCCGGCTATAAAATCAATCAGGCCGCCCAATGCGTCAAATATATTCCCGATCACATCAGCAACCACACCGGCCACTGTCAGGAAAACACTTCCCACCGTATCCAGGGCCGCCGCTATGTACGGGGCCACCGTGGCAATAAACCACTCAATGAATGGCTGAAGCGTCTGCTCCCAAATATCCTTTATTGCATCCGCTATCTTTCCGATCAGTTCCAGGCCCTTGTTAATTGCGGGCTGTATGTGTTCATCAATCAGCGGCTTCACCTTCGCCTGAAGGCCTTCCAGTACCGGGAGAATATATGAGTTATATGCATCCAGTAATTTCCCGGTTATGCTGCTGAGCCCTGCTGCCAGTGAGCTGAACATGGGGGCCACATGCTGATCGTACACCTCATTCGCCTTGCTAAAGGTGTCATCCACCACTTGCTTGATATTCCCCAAAAAGCCGCTCAGCACTCCCAGGGTGCCATTCAGGGCCGTTTTAAATTTATCCTGATTATCTATAAAGGGCCTTGTGATTATATCCGTTATATCCCGGTACAGCTTAGCCCCGATCTCGGCTGCACCCATGGCCGCATTGGCAAAAATCCCTATTATGTTGGCCGTTACCTGCTGCCCGTTCTCTCTTCCAAATACAGAGAAGATATTGGCCGCCGCCTGAGCAAAATCCCCCTGCATCTTCACAATTTCTGAGCTTATATCAAACATGCTAACAATGTGCTGCTTGATCCGCTCTTTGTTCTGATCCAGGTACTTATTCAGGCCGCCCAATAGGTTTGTGGCTATCGTGATCCCTATGCTCGCCGCCGCTCCTGCCTGCTGCCCCAAAGAATAGGCCCATGTATTCAGGAAATTATTGGCCGCTTGCAATACGGCGGGATCCGTCCAAATCTCTTTCAGGCTCTTCTTAATTCCTTCAATGGCCTGCTTTAAAGGCTCCAGGGTTACATCTCCCAGGCCTGCCTTAAATCCCTTCTTGAAGAGCTCGGCAAGCTCCTTCATCCGGTTCCAAATCTTTTCCAGTACCGGGTTCAGTGTTGCGTCTGCTTCGTTTGCTGCATCCACAATACTCTCTGAGAGCGCTCCTCCTGAAGCTCCTCCTCCACCGCCTCCCCCGGATCCGTCGCTTCCGCTGTCCTCTGCTGCCTTTGTAAGGCTGTGAATTTCATCAAAGGAAGCCAGGCCATGAAAAGCCTCCTCTGCCTTTTTTGCGGATTTCCCGGCCTTATCCGTGGCCCCTGAGAGGCTTCCCGCTGAATCCGTTGCTGAATCCAGGGCCCCTCCCATTTCATTCACTGAGGTTGTGGTTTTGGTATTCTTTCCGGTGATCTTCGCTATGAAATTGCTGAAGGCATCGGTTACGGTCAAAATCTTTGCAAGTAGCTGATTGAGCACCCGGATCACCGGTGTTAATACAGCAATAAGTCCCTGCCCAATGGCCGCCTTTAAAGCATTAAATCTCTCAGTAAGCACCCGCACCTGGTTAGCCCACCCATCTGAAGTGCGGGCAAAATCGCCTTGTGCGTCCTTTGTCACTGATAACAGATAGTTGTACCTGAGGATCGCCTGCTCCTGCTGTGACATTGCATTATAAGCCTTTGTTATTCCCTGGCTGAGTGCGTATGCCTCCATATTGGCCACGGACATATTGATCCCCAACTGCTTCAGCGGTTCGGTTTCTCCTGATATTCCGGCCCGGATCTTCTCAAATGCCGCATCATTTTCCAGGTTATAAAAAGAGGCCATATCTGCCGCAAGCCCCGCCATTTCCATAGACATTTCAGCCGCCTGGTTTGTGGCTATTCCCATGGATTTCAGCATCGCCCCTAATGTTGAGGTGTACTTCTTTGCGCTTGTTTCAGATAGGCCAAATTGTTCAAGTGCATCCCTGGCAAAATGGTTGATTGTTTCAGACATGGCCCCAAACGTGACATCCACCACGTTCTGCACCTCTGCAAGGGCAGAGCCCAACTCAATGCAGCTCTTTCCAAAACTGATCAGTGCCGTTACAGAAAAAGCAACGGCCACCGCCTTCCCAATCTTGCCAAATGCACTCTTTATTTTTTCTGTTTGTCTTTCAACTGCACTGGTTGCTTTTTTGGTCTGCTGCTGTACTTTTTGCAGCTCCTCATAGTATGCCCGTGTTTGGGCCTCAATGATTACTTGCAGCCGTTCCAGCGTCATTCCTTCCACTGTTCTCTTCACCTCGCTCCTTGGCCAATCGTTCCCTCATAGCCATGTTGTGCCTGAAGATAAAGTCATCCATTCTTGCCTTGTGTAACTCCATTTCCGGGCTCAGTTTGCGCTTATCCCCTGCATCTTCCTGCTCGGTGAAATTTGTCTTTTCCTCCTCATTTCCAAATAATTCCGGGTAATATTCTTTCGGGAGCCGGATCGCCACTTTATTATCCATAAGCCTGCCAACCACATTGCCGATCTGAAGGGCCTGGTTGAAGAGGAGCATGATCTGATCCTTCAGTTCTGCCTCCCGTTTCTTCTGTTCGTGCTCTTTCCTCCTGGCATAGCTTTCCAGGAGATCGCTCACCTCTCCAAAACTCAGCTCCCAAAAATATTCAGGGCCATACCCGGCATCTAAAAATACCGGATACAGCCCCATTATTGCCTCTGATACTGATTCAGGCTCTTTTACATGGTTTCCTGTGCCTCCTGAAGGGCCTCCCCCATCTGATTGCTCAGGTTTACAGAGAAAAAACCGCTCACTGTGAAAATCTCCATGTATACTGTCATGTAAAATGACAACTGAGAGCCTCCCTCCTCAATGTATCTGTTGAAAATATCCATCACCCCGTTTTTGGTGATCCCGTGGTTCCAATCCTTCATAGCCGCATGGGCCACATCCAACATTACAGAGAGAGCGGGCATACCGCCCTGGCCGGATCCCATTATATTCATTAAGTTTGTTTTATACTTGCTTTCAAGCTCCACAATGGCAGAGGTTTTCAGCTTCAGCTTGTAGCTCTGCCCTCCTACCTCCCACAGTGCAAAGGGCTTTCTTTTGGGCATTTCAACCACTTTGCTCTCCTCTGCCTCTCCTGCTGCCTCATTCCTCTCCATGGTTTCCTCTTCCTGGTTTGCCGCCTCTACTGCTGCCGCCATTGCGTTATCATTCTTATTCCCAAATAAATTCATTTTTCAATCCTCCTATACTCTTTTTATGCCGGATCCGTTGTTACAATCTCACTCTGAAGGGCCATATTGAGATCCCACTCCATTACACCATTCACACCGCCGCCCGATCTCTTCACAGATACCTGGGCATCGTACTCATACCGGGTGCCATCGGGCAGCTCTTCACAGAATGAAAGTACCTCCTTTGTGGCTCCTGCCTTCCTCATTACTCTGTATGGGGAATTTTCTGAGGTATTCTCATACTTGAATTTATAAGTAAGATCACCGGCATCTCCTATACCAAATTCATACTGCTTCACCTTATCGGCCAGGCCGGTATTTTCCACTTTTTCAGGATCATCACCTAACTCAGGGATCTCCTTCAGGCCGGTAAGGTTTGTATAATCCTCAGTAGAGCCCTTCTTTTTATATCCCAGTGTTGCACCATTCGCTAACATAGTTCTTTTACCTCCTTGTTTTTAATAATTGTTGTATACTCTTTCGGTATCCACATCAATAATGCCTTCATACCGCATAACCTTGTGCTTCAGGCCGGACGGATCGGGAACATCACCACATGCAATGCGCTTCAATCCCAGGGCAGATATGGCCGCATCCACCTTCAGAGCCGCCTCTGAGGTGCTTGCATTGTTCCAAATATCAAACTTATAAAGAAGATGGGCCTTGCTTTCCTTGTTATCCACCCATTCCACCACAGAATTATCCTCCTCAGTGTACTGGATAGCGGGAAGCACAGCCCACTCCTTTGGGTATGTATCACTCACATTCTCTGTAATGCCCTGGATTGCCCCATATACCTGATCTTTCACATTGATCATTGATTTCCACCAACCTCTCTCATATAATCCTTCACATCTTTTGCTATATTCTTTGTAACCGTATCCTCCATATCCTTCAATGCAGGATACATAAATGGATGCGCCGGTTGCCCTTCTGTATAATGGAAATCTCCATCCGGATCCTGCCACACCCATCCCTCTTGTACGTGTGTTACATTTACATTAGGGGAAGTTCCTGCATGATTTGATTCTCCCACCGGCCCGGTGCCAAACTCCACAAAAACGGCATGTTTTGCATTGGAATAAACACATCCAATAATAGAGCCCTCTTCTTTTTTTACCACTGTGTGGATGCTTCTCTTTAGCTCCCCTCTCGGCACAAACGGCCAGGGGCCGGTATAAGTCGGAACATTCAGCACCGCCGCACCTCTTACTAATTCTGTTTGATCACGCATTGAGGCCATTATTGTGGGCTCAATATTCTGCATCCTCTTAATCTTTCCCATTAAGCTCTGCACACCGTTTACTGCCATTATATTATCCTTTCCAACTCCATCACCTTCGGGCTGTACTCCGGTTTTATGGAAATGATTTTATAATCCGGCCCGGCTTCCGGCCCCACAAACACGCATATGCCATCGCCTTCCTGCATGGCCTCAGCTCCCCCATATTCCATATTTTTGATATAGGTGAGCCTCTCTCCATACAATTCAGCCTGCACCCTGCCGCTTGCGGGCCATATGGTTGCCTTGATCTCCACCGCTTCCTCATATTCCACAATGGAGCCGCCTTCACGATCCTTCCCCGTTTTCCTCCTCCTCAGGTGGTAACTCTTCATCAGGCTCCTTCTCATACGCATGGCCGCCGATCCTCCCTAATCTGTACCGTTTAATCACGGTTTCAATATCTTTTGGAATCTCCGCAAATGCTGAAGATATCCCGCCTTCGCTCCGGCTTGTTTCTCCCTGCATCCCCATACGGTTATAGGCCACAGTGGCCCATTCTCTCACCGCAGGCTTCAGCGGGTAGATCATTTTTCTCCGGTTTGCCAGGGAGAGCACCTTTTCCTCTGCCATGGACAGCAAAAGGGAGAGGAGCTCTTCATCCCCCTCTCCCGTTATCTTTTTAAGCATTTCCACATCCGTCACAGTATCGCCTCCCGCTTAATGGTTCATAATCATGGCCACCAGGGTATCCTTATTCATGTTTGCATACCCCTGGATCCCCATTCCTTTGGCAATCTCCCTCAGCTCAGCCACCTTTTTCCCATTCAGCTCTGCAAGACGTTCATCACCGGCACCATTCAGGGGATCATTGCCAGTTTTCTCTTCTCCGGCTCCCTCTTCCGGTTTCCCGCTGCCTTCGCCGGTTCCTTCCTGCTGCTTCTCACCGCCTTCAGCGCTTCCTCCTGCTGCCTGCTGCCCTCCATTTCCCTCTGTGAGCTTCTCAGCGCCCTCAGGAGCGGCTTTTTCGGGTTCTTTGGTATTTTCCCCCGCCTCCGGCTTTTTGGGCTCCTCCTGAGGCTTATTTGCCGCCTTCCCTTCAAGCTCCTCCCTGGTTGCTGCTACCAAATAATGATCCGTATCTTTCCGGCATACCTTAATGGCATCCGCATTATGGCACTCCTGAATGCTTCCGTTTTTCTTGTTATAGATGAACATTATTGGCCCTCCTTCCTTAGTTCTTATTTGCTGTCAATACAGAGATACACTTGGGCTGCAATACCTTGGCACCATACACATGCAGGCCTTTAACAGCGTCAGAGAATCTCTTTTCAGGCCGGTATGCTTCAGTTTTGAGAATCTGCTCAGCATAGGAGCCTGCTGCATTGGTTCCGGCAATGATCTTGTACTTCTCCCCATCCGTATTCGGCACATTGTTGGAGAGCCAAATTCTGAAGCCTGCTGCCACACCGATCTCACCGCCTTCAATGAGGGCTTTATTGTAATCTGTACCATTTCCCACAAATCTGCTATCTTTCAGCAAAAGGCCGTGATACCATGCCGGAATAACCGCCCATCTCCCAATCGTGGGCACGTTCTTTTCCGTCAAATCCGTGGAAAGATCCACCAGGTAATCATAGGCATTATCTTTGGCCGGTACAATCGGCGCTGCATCCGTTCCCAGGTTCGTGCCATTGTTCTCAGCTCCCAAATACAAAAGGTTTGCCAGGAAAAGATCCGTTGTATCGTTCATGGCATACGCTGAGCGCTGCATGGCCGAATCCATGAGTTTAGGGTTCACCTGAGCGGCATCCACATCATCAATGGAAAAGTTGAAATATTTCGCCTGATCAATGGTGAGTGTGTTCTGATCGCCGTTCAGTTCCTCCGGATCGTCAATATCCTTCCCTTTTGTGTAGTCCTTAATGGTGACATCCCCGATCTGATTGATTTTTACGGTATCACCATAGTTTTTGATCTCCCCTTCATAATCCCGGTTTACCAGGGCGGCATACACATGTGCCTTGTCAAGGTGTGCCAAAAGCCTGGCGCTCCAAATTGTGGGGATAAAATTTGCTACTGACATTTTTTCTTTCCTCCTTTATTCGCTTTATTTTTCTGCCTGCATGGCCGCCTGCACCGCATCCCAATTCTTATTTATCTCAGCAGGGCTCATTGCCTTAATCTGCTCCATGGTATATGCGGCATGATCTCCGGCCTTTTTCGGCGGCTTCCCACCGCTCAGACGGTCATTCACCGCCTTTTCAACTGCCTCCTGAAATGCTTTTCCCACAGCCTCTATTGAGGCGCTGCATTCCTCGGCATTGGAATAATTCAGCACAGCGGCCAGGGAAACGGGGAGCCCCTTCTCTGCAAGCTGCTCCTTTGCCGTTGCTGTGAGCTCTCTTTTGGTGAGAGCCGCTTCTCTGTCGGCAATCTCCTTCTCTTTCTTTTCCCGCTCATACTGCGCTTTCTGCTCAGCGTTCATTTTGGCCATCTTCTCTGCCTCAGTTACAGCTTCCTGCACCTTGGTATTGAGTTCAGCCTGCATTTTGCTCCGGCTTGTTTCCAGGGCCTTGCCTACTCTCCGATCAAATTCTGCCTGATTTTTCGGATCCTTTAAAAAATCGTCAAAACTTACGGGAGAGCCCGCCGCCTGGCCGGTTCCTCCTTCAGCGCCCTGGCCTGCCGCTCCTTCTCCTCCTGCTGCCCCCGGTTCTGCTCCGGTTCCTCCGGCATTTCCTGAGGTTCCTCCACCTCCGGCCCCACCGGCACCGCCTCCTGCTCCACCGTCCGGCTCAGCAAAAAACTGTAAATTCATGGGCATAGCACAATGCGCCCGGCCAAAAATCCTGCTTACTCCATAATGATTGTTCATAAATTTCATATTGTTCTTTTCCTCCTATATGCCCCTGCATTTCCTTTCCAGGCCCCACAGATTCATTATTTTGGTTTCGCCTGCCTCTTATTTTCGGCCCTTGGCAGCACCGGGCCCGCCTCTCACCCTCGGCATGGGAGATAAAAGGATCACCGCCTTTCTACTCTGCTATGTGCCAATCCTCTGCAAGCATATCCGCCTGGGACGCAAGCCACCCCATCTGCACTCCACTTGTACCCACAAAAGCAATAGCTTTGTTTCCGATTGCTTCATGAACACAGTTGACTACATTGCCGCCCGCTCTTGTGTAGCTGATATTGGTTGCAAGCTCAATATACTGCTTTTTCCCATTCCAACCTTCTCTTGCCACTTTCTTTCCACTCTTCAGGGCTTCCAGTGCTTCTCCAAAATTCATGCTCAGATCCTCCTCTCTTATTTTTGTATACAAAAAGAGCCATGCATCTCTGCACAGCCCTTCATTGCTTAAAATATTATTATTTTTCCTTTTCATTTGTCTTGGTTTCTTTGTATTGTTTTTTAATCTCTTCCCATTTCTCAGGATTGTTATATTTAATTTCCTGAAAATCTTCAAATGATTTTCCGGCTTTCTTTCCCATTACACTCCGATACCTTTCATATTGCTTTTTATCTGAAGAATGGTTTTTTATCTTCTTTTCCGCTGCCAGTGCCTTGGGATTGTTTGCTATGTTTTTTTTATACCACTCATTATAATTCATGGTTGCCGGTACTTTTTTCCATTCTTCTTTTTCCGGATCCCATGCATCCCTTTTTAACTTCTTTTTCAGCTCTTCATCCATATGGATCATTGTGGTTGATCTGCAAAATGGATGCATAGGGTTCATATTTACACCCGGTTTTGCGTCCTCTATCTTGAATGTTTTCCCATCCAATTCCCTGCAAATCTTTGAAGTTTTCAAATCCAATGTTGCAACAAAATCATATTCTTCTGATTTGCACTCCTTATATGCCGCAAGCTGCATCTGCCCTGAAATGAAATTGCTCTCAGTTCTCACAAGCCTCCGGGCCTCAAAGGCTCCCGCTGCATACTTATTGGCGATCTCCCTAGCCATTTCCTCCTCACCTTTTCCAGTAAGGAGCCCAATGAGCATCTGCTCCTTCAAATCAGCAGCCACTCCCTTGGTATTTTTCCATATTCTTTGAGAATAATTTGCCCCGCTCCATTTTGATTCCAAAAGCAAGGCCACCGTTTTGGGATCTACCGCCGAAAAACTAAATTGAAAACCAACTCTTTTCTGCACATTATAAATTTCCCGGTAATAGGAATTTGTTGCCAGGTCAACATAATGTGAAGTTGTGACTTTCTTTTCCTGCTCAAATACTTCCTGCATCATGTGATCTACTTCTGCCTGAAGCTGCTCCAATCTCTCAATGCGGGCCCGGTATGCACCGCTTTCTATCTCTGCCAATAGATCGGCATTCTTTGGATCTTGTGCAAGGGCCTTTTTTAGCTCTTCTATGTCTGTTTTATTTCTCAAAGTGTTAAGGAGCCGCTTTGCCTCCGCATCCGTCAAATTGTGCTTTGTTTTAAATTTATTATATATCTCCTCAATTTCATAATTCAGATGCCGGGAAGCCTTTGCATATATGTCTGCCAGTTCCTTTGATACCGTTTCAGCGTCCTCCATGTATTCAAACATGTTTTGTGCCTGCCGGTTTTCCCAATATCCCACTCAGATCACCCCTTGCTTCCTGCTGCCTGCTGCTTCTCCTTTTCCTCTTCAGCCTCTTCTTTGGGTTCCTCTTTGGCCTCCCCATCCGGATCGGTTTCTTCCTCCTCAGGCTCCTCTTCCTCTCCAAATTCAGGCGGCTCATTGGCTCCCATTCCAAAAAGCTCCTGCTGCCGCTTTACCTCTTCGGCCTTTTGCTTTGTAACCTCTTCAATCTCATAATCCGGATCTTCCACAAATGGCAGGAGCTTCAGCAGCGTTTTGGCCGATACATTATCTTTCAGATTAGCCACAATCTGAGCCAGTTCCAGGAGATTTTTAGGCAATGCCCGGCTGAAGGTTGCCATGATTGAGCCCGCCTCCATGAGAATGGCCTTCATGCTGAGGAAATTGCAGTATAGCCGGATCCTCTTCCTGAGGCCCTTTTTATACTGCCTTTCCTTTACCTTCGTGATCATTTCCAGGCCCAGGAGCTTATACTCCATAGCCACACCGGACACATTACCGGCAAAATTTTCATCCATGAAGTTGGGCACATGGCTGAAATTGTAAATATCTTCTTTTATGGCCTTCCTGAGCACCTCTGCCCCGTTTTCGTCCATTTGCCTGCTCAGGTATTCCGCTTTTGCGTCCTCAGGCAGTTCCAGGAGCTTATTCTCTCTCAGCTTCTTTTGTGCCTCCGTGGTTTCCTCTTCGTCATCCCCTAAAATAGCCCCATACAAAACAAGCACCGCATCAATGAATTGCTCTTTATCATTGATCCGGTCACTCATTAAAGTGTTGTATGCGTCTATCAAAGGGATCTGCTGCTCAAAATCCCCTATTGCCTCCTTATTGTTCAGATATTCTATGATCTGAGGTTCACCAAAATAATGCTGCACCGGCTCCTCTGTCACAAGTTGGGAAATATCTGATCCGCTGTCAAGAATATTCAGCACATATGTATAGTTGGCTGTGCTCACCGTGGCCACATATGTATATGTATCCTGCACAGAGTTCTTTTTCTTGTAGTAGTACACCCCACAGAGCTCATTTTCTTCTATGGTGTCATCCACCACTATGAAGGTGGATAATGGAGAGATATTCTTGGAAACGGGGGCCGCCTCTCCCTCCTTCGTGTACACATATTCATAAGCTAACCCATAAATGCTCATATCTAGGGCATTATCCGCATCCACGTCATCCACATTGGCATTGTCAAAGGCCGTGAGTAACGGATCAATGTTCTGCTCCCCACTGTTTGAGTATGTGACCGGGTTCCCCATGAAGTACCCCGTGGCCGTGTCTGAAATATCTTTGGCATGGTTGCATGTTACTTTGCTATTGGGTGCCTCCTTCTCCCGCTTCCGCTCCTCAATTTTATGGTGCCCATCATAATACCTTTTATTTTTCAGCAGGCGGGCCATCATGCCCTCATGCTTCTTTACCAACGTGAGAATAATGCTTTTATTTAGGTTTCTTTCGTCAAATTGTTCTGCCGGATATGTAAAACGTTCCACTTCAATCCCTCCTAACAAAAAGAGAGCCCTATTCAGGGGCTCTCCTACTTCTCCACATTGCTTTATTTGCACAACTTCTTGAGCAATATCTTACTTTTTTAAATTTATTAGTTAAAAATTCCTTTCCGCAAATTACACATACTCTAGTAACATTATCTAGCCCGCTTTTTCTCCTCCATTTACTCCTGCAAGCATTGGAACAAAATTTATTATTTCCATGGTATTGCGTTTCATATTCTTTTCCGCACATTTCGCAAATTAAAGTTCTTTTTCCTGAAAATGTTTCCATCGCATGTTTTGAATGCCACTCTTTCCCCTCCTTGCTTTTGTGCCAATCCTTTGCCGCTTCAACCGCTTTTGCAAAATTTTTTCTCCCTTCTCCTGGGTGTTCATCATGCCATTTTTGACTATGCATGGATTGATGTTTTCCGGCCTTAATCATTTCAAGGTTTGATATGTCATTATTTGCTTTATCTTCATCCTTATGGTGTATATCATACCCTTTTGGAATAGGCCCATTGTAAAATTCCCATACATATCTATGCATCCGCTTTTCTATTGTGGAATTTAGATAATACCCGGTTTTATCATCCCTTGTGAATTTCAGGCCGTTAAAATATTGGTATTTGCTGCTCATTTTGCTTTCCTCTGCTCTGCAATTTTCATAATTTCGGCCATTACTTCAGATTGATTGGTTAAATAATTTAGGAACATGAATGATCTCATGCAATGCATATAATCATCCTGATCTGCCCTTCCTAATGCTATTTTATTCAAACTATCAGCCATCTTGTTTAACATGAGGCTCATTGTGTATATGGCTTCATTTTCCGATTTCTTATTTGCTTCCGTGTTATTCCCTTTCGGTCTAAATTCAATTACTTTACTCATAGTTATCTCCTTTCAAATTATGCTTGAAAGAAGTTCCATTCTGCTCTATAATGTGTACAGAAGGAAACTTCTGATATGGAGCAATCGTGATACCGTCCAAAGTGAAACGATTGCTCTTATTTTTTACCTATCTTTTACCTCTTCATAGACCTTCTCAATTCCCTTTCTAACAATATCTGATTTTGATAAACCAGTTTTTTCACAGCAAAATTCTAAAAGTTCAACTTCCCTATCAGAAAGCCTTATTCTATATTGATTGTTTTTGGGGTCTTTTGTTGGCCTGCCTGTTCTTGGTGACACTTTTTTCCTCCTTTCTTTTGGCTACACATAAATTATATATTTTGCGTAGCCAAAAGTCAATAGTGAATCCCTAATTTCTTTTTTTCTCTTATTTTCGCTTTTTTGTTCATTATTTCGTCAGATATTGCATACCTGGTACAGTCAAGAAAATGGTTGTCTTTATCAGGGTATGATCCTTTGAAATTTCCGTTTTTATCCTTTTCCAGTTCATATGAGGAAAATTCACGGGCTGCATTCGGGCACCTCACCGGATCAATAACAATATAATCCAAATCATTGGCCAGGTAATTGATCCCAAAATCAACGGATCCGGGCCCCTTTTTTGCCGGGTACACCCTCAGGCCTAACTCATTGAAGGAGGATATGGAGCGGGGTTCCTCGCTGTCTGCTATGATGATCTTGTTATCAGGATTTAGCTTCTTAATCTCCTCCACAGCCTTCCGGGTTTTTAGGTTCACCTGGTAGATCTCAGCAAAGATGTAAAGCCGCCTCTGCTTCTTATTCAGGTGCATTCTTCCAAATGCAAGCGGATCCGCCGCAAAACCAAAATCCAGGCCTTGCTTAATCTTATCAAAGATCGCTATCTCTTCATCCGTGATCTCCCTCAGAATCACATTATCAAATACTTTTCCACCGGTTCCAGTAGCCTCTCCCAGGTACTCATGCCGGTATGCCATTCTTTTCCGCTTTTTGAGCTCTTCAGCCTCAATGAAAAATTGCTCTCCCAACCAACTCCTGGGCACTGTCAAATAGGTGGAATGGCTGCACAGCGTATCCTCCCGCACCTGAAGCACATCCTGATTTACCCATGAATTGAGGCTCTTTGGCGGGTTCCATGTGTAAAATACCACATACTTATCACCGCCACGCATTAAGGACTGGTTTATTTTTCTTTCATCTTCATCCCCTTCAAACTCAGCCCTTTCCTCATACCATATGTATTTAAAATAGCCCTTCCTCAGTTTGATTGACTTGGACTTGTTAGGATCATCACAGCCCCTAAATACAATCCTTTGCCCTGTTGGCTTATAGGTTAGCCTCAGGGGGGAGAGGGTTATTTTCCATAAGTGGCTTACTTCCAGGGCATCTATGGCCCACAAAAGCTGCTCAAAAACGCTCTCAGCCAGGGTATTGCCCACCTTCCTGAAACAAGCGGCATTCGCATTGGGATCCTGCATCATGCCGTAAATTATTTCCAGGCTCACAAATGAGGATTTAGTGGAGCCTCTGCCTCCGTATAGCTTATAGTGGGTATGTTTACCCTCCAAAATATCCCAATGAATATCATAGAATTGTGGTGCAATGAGATCAGATAGTCTAATCTCCATTCGGTGCCCTTGGTATATCGTTTATAATGGTGACGGGCTCTAATTTCCCGGTGATCTCCTGCTTATCCACAAATAGCCGGTATCTTTTTCCCAATAGCTCTGCCGCCTTGGTTCTGTCCTGAAGGGAAGGATCCAAATCAAATTGATCCCGCTCCTCTCCTCTCATTACCCTTGTGAGATATTGCAGCACCTCCTCAGCGCTTGCCACCCTTTTTTCTTCCAGTTCTGCAAGCCGCAAATCTATATATTCTTTTAGGTAAGGTTTTGTCAGGTTTTCGCTTCCCATGGCTTTTGCCGTTTTTTCAGAATATCCGGCCAGTTTTGCGGCCTCCGTGGCATTCAGCGTGGTAATGTAATGATCACAGAATGCCGCTTGCTTTTCGCTCATTAGCCTCTTCAGTTCCTTCATTCTCTCCATCTGCTGCCCTTCCATGCTCATTCACTTCCTTCCACTTGTCTGCCAGGTATTTCAGCAGCTTCACCTTACTGAAGAAAACCTCTCCATCCCGGTTCGGGTGCTCTTCCCATAAAATCAACTTTGTGCATAGCCGCCCTTGGCTCTCTGAATAAAATTGCTGAGTATTTATCTTGTATACAATGCCCTGCTGCCTCAGGGCCTTCAGTAAATTATTGATTTTCCCTTGTACGTTCACCCTTCCCCCTCCTTTGCACACGAAAAAGGCACCCACGCACAGAGGCGGGATGCCCTTTCCTTCAGGTTTCAATTCATAAGGGGATAAGCCAACAAATTTTCACCTGATAGCATTATAGATCATTTAAAATGAGAATTGTGAGAAACTTTCATTTTTTTCTCTTTTTCTTTTCCGGGTGTTCCTTCAGGTACTTAGTGAGCAGCTTCTCCGGGTATGTCCGATCACAGTTCATGGCGGCGGCCACTTTATCCCAGGAGAGCCCCTCTTCATACCTCAGGCTTATAATTCTCCGGATCCTGCTGTCATTTATGCTCTTTATGTACTGAGATATTTTAAACTCTGCATCCACCGCCTGCTGCCGCCGCTTCAGCAAAAGGAGCTCACTTTCTGTCAACTCCCTCCGGCGCTTCCGGCTTCCTTTATTGTCTACCCCGGTTATTGTCTTGGTTGTGCGTACATACGGAAAATCGGGCATGGAAGCCTGCACTCTATCTGTCACTTTTCCCACCCTTTGCTCCTGCATTTTTTCAACCTTGGCATCCAACTCCTGGATCTCTTTCCTGAGATCCAATAATTGCTCTAACTCACTTTTAGTCACCCTCAGCACCTCCTAATTGAACGGGAGCCCTTCATATTCTTCAGGCGCTTCCATGTAGCCGCCTGCTGCCGGGCCGGTGTTCCCCTGCTTCCCGTCACAGAATGTAAAGCCTTCACAGATAAACTCTGTATAATATATCTTGTTTCCATTCTTTTCATAGGAGCCGCTTTCTGCCCTGGCACAAATTCCGATCCTCATGCCTCTCTTCAGGTGCTTCTCAACAAATTCACCTCTGCCGCCCAATGCTTTGAAGGTGAGAAAATCTGCCGCCCGCTCCTTTGTCGGTCTGTCTACTGCCAGGGTAAACCTTGCCACACATACCGGCTTTTCACCCTGGCTATATCTCACTTCCGGATCCCTTGTGAGCCTCCCTATGAAATTACAGCTATTCATTGCCCACTTCCTCCTCTCTTATAACTTTTTCCTCTTTCACATTACTCAGAGGAATACAAAAAGTGCCCTGAGGTTCCCATTCCTTCCAGTGCTCCTCAAATTCTTCAAAAGAATCGTACAAGCACATGCCCGCCTCTGTTTCTGTTTTATACATGGTTTCCATCACGGCTCTTTCCGATTCTTCCGGCCAACTGTAAAGGTGCCATGATTCGTGATTGTCATAATCCCACAATGAGAGGAGCAGGGTGTGGCCATCTATTGGCCACCCGGTTCCGCTCACCTTCCCCTCAATAATTTTGGGCATATAGTTCCGCATAGTCATACCCCCTTGATCTTGGTTGCTATCATATCCGCTGTATGAGTATAGAGCACATTCGGGCACCGTTTCACAGCTTCCGTGTAAAACTTCCACTCTTTACTGTCTGTAAAAGCTCCCATGTGATACCGGATACAGAGCTTTTCTTCCACCGTGAGATCAATGTGCCCCATGAGCATGATCAGGCTCTTATCTCCATGCCCTGGCCACAGCGCCTCCTCATTCCATACCGCCTGCCCTGGCCCATATACCGGCCCGCCGCCCTGGTCTACTGATACAATCTCCTGCTGTATCACATAATCATCCATTTTACACACATCATGCAGCATACCCACCACGGCGGGGCTCTCTTTCCTCTGCCACTTCAGGCCCAATCTATCAGTAAGCATGATCAGCTCATGTGTTACCTGAAGGCTGTGATCGAATAGTGAGCCCTCATAGGAAGCATGGTGCTTCATGGAAGCCGGGGCCGTATAATACCCCACTTCCTCCAACCAATCCAGGAGCCTGCTGCCGCCCACATTCTCAAAAAACTGCTGCATGATAATCTTTTTACTTTCCATTTTCAGCTCTTCCAATTTCTTCCCTCCTATTTCTTCTCAGTCAATGCCTTGGCCACCGCTATGAATAGCGCTATCAGAATCATAAGCACCAGGGCCGCCAATACAATCAGGCACCCGGCCCCTATCATTTTCAGAATCGTCCACATGATTTCCATTTCGCTCTCCTCCTCTCATAAATTCTGCCGCCGCCATGATCTCCCTTCTCAGTTCTTCCATGCCTGCCGCCGCATTTAAAGCCGCCTCATGGACTTGGCGGGCCATTTCCTTCAACCCTTCTCCTGCTGCCCTCTGCACCTCTCTCAGGCGCTCATGGAGCAGCTCAGGCCAGTGCTCTGCCCACCATGCCTCATACTGCTCCGGGTTCATTCCATATATTTTTTTGAATTGCTTTCTTTTCTGCCTCCTATTCAATGGCCGCCTCCCTTCTTGGATCCATGAAGCGCTCCCTCTGCTCCCTGAGGAGCTTTTGCATTTTCTCCTCAAACCTATGGCCCAATACCTTGCAATCAGGAGAGGCGCTGAAGGAAATGCTCAGGCCTCCATGCTCAGGATCGCCGGTGTCAAAATTGATTAAATACCCACATTCCTCCTTATCATATTCCACAGTACCAGTGAGCCACCGCCTGCCATCCTCCCAATCCCGCACCTTTACCACATCACCCTCATAGATCTCATGGCCTTCCATATCCTTCCGGCCAATTTGAAACATGATACAGCCGGGCCCCATTCGGATCATGCCCTCCCATCTCATATTCCTCAGATCAATTCCGAACACTACCCCATCCCGGTTCAGCAGATAACGGAAAGTATTCTCTGTTACGTCCTCCGGCATGAGCATTTTGCCATCCTGCCATATTCTGAATTTATGCCCCATGTTGCCTCCTGCTGCCGGGCTTCAACTTTTCAGGCCATTCCTGGATCAATGGCTCTCCCCACACATCTGATAGACTATCTTTCATAAATACCGGCTTTTTGTTTTCCCTGCATAACTTCACTATATCCTCTATCCACTCTCTTTCCGGTATGGCCTTCCCTTTTCTGTTTCCGGTTTCTGCTCCGATAATTACCCAATCAATTTGCCTAAAGAGTATATTGTGCTTTTCAGGCTGAAGATCTTCCAGTATTGGCTCCATGCTTACAAAAGTGTTAGCCCCTGCCGGTAAATTATTAAAAAGGTGTGCCTCACTTTCTTTTGTTATGCTTACTCCGTACCACATATTTTCACAGAGAGGTACATGGTATTGACAGTATCTCTTTACATTTTTGGTTAGAAATAAATAATTGTGTTGTGTGGCCCTCTCACATGCCTCAAATACTGCATCTATCCACACATCCGGCACCCAATCCCCAAACAGATCCGCCATTGAGCACACAAATATATTGCGGCCTCTCTTCTTTTCATAATCACTCAGCCTTTTTATGTGTAATGTTGGTGTGAATTTTTCCGGGTATGGATTAGACGTTTTATAGGCCACCTCCACACATAACTCACCATTCCGGCCCTTTACCGTCTTTATGTCCGATCCGTCAATTCTGAGAAAATCTCCAAATCTTGCGGCCATCCTTCTTGCATAACAATACTTGCAATCATGGTAACAACCTGTGACCGGGTTCCAGGTACTTTCTGCCCATTCTATCCTTGTTTTTTCCATTTCTGCCTCCTATCTGTAAAAATTGTGATTGCCTACTGTCTTTATGTATTCCAAATTTTCAGAGTGCTAGGTGTTCTCCCCATTGTATACAGCTTCAAAATATAGGGCCCCTTCACTTTCATCCCATTTATCAATGAGCACCATATCCAGGGCGGCCCAACACTCTGCATTAGGCTCCACCCGGTCAAACCGGCCATTTTCTACCGGTGTAAACTGCCCATCCTCAAAAATTACCTCCTCTATGGTATCCGGGAAGGCGCTGCTTTCTTCTCTATTCAGCACCACCCGGATCACCATTGCCTTCCCTTCTATGCACTCACCCTCTGCTTCAGCCATTGCAAGGCGGGCCAAAAGGTACTCATTGCGGGAATTTCCGGATCCTGATCGGGTTTCCTGAATAGGCTCCTGCTGTGCCCTCTCAGGCCCCGTGGCCTTATGAGGGAGCTCTCCGGCCTCCGTTTCCTGCTGAATCTCTTCCACTGGCACCTCCACCGGCTCCTCTGCTGCCATTATTTTGCATATTATGGCCGCCGCAATCAGAATGGCCGCAAATATTACTGCTGCCCTCCTGGCCGCTCTCAGCCTCTTCCTCCGGATCCTCCGCTTTTTCTTCGCATATGCTACACGCAAAGAATGGCTCCCGGCTTCCCTTAATGAAAAAGCCTTTGCATTTCCCGCTTGCGTCCTTCTCTGCCCTCTTGCATTTCTCTCCCAGGAGCGGCTCTCCCGGACTTGAATCGGGTAACTTTTCATTGCAAATCCCCTCCAATGCTTTCACTACTGCTGCCCCCTTCAAATTTTGTGAGCTCCATCTCCTGCTTCTCCTCATTAAACTGGATACTCAGGAAGGTTTTGCATTGCAGGCAGCGCCCGGCTCCCTGGTTGATCCCCATTTCCATGAATATACTTTTGCAGATCCACATCTCCCTCCCGCACTCCGGGCATATTCCTTTATACCTTGGCCTTTTGTCCTGCTCCATTGTTTGCGCCTCTCAATCTATTTCTTTCTTATCAACTGTTAAAGTCGGGTTTACCAGTTTGATCCACTCTATTGGTATTTTCCCATTATTTTCTCTCAGCAGATCATTGATCCCTTGTGCTGCTTCCTCTTTTGTCACATACTGCTCAAATGAAAATTCTATTCTTACCGCTTTAGACACATAATCATCCAAAACTACCGGCACCGGATTTTTATATTTTCCCAATTTTATTCCTCCTTAAAATTTGCTTGCTTATCCCCTTATAATCCCACCGCCGCAAAAGGCGGCGGGATTGATATTGATTATTTTTTGATACTGAAGCAGACGGGCACCCGGAGAGCGTAGGAGCAACTGCTGCCGTTGGCAATGCCATCGTAGTTGACATTGCAGGCATGGGTAGAATGGCCCGCACACACAGACAGCAGCCACCAGTCGGCCCTCTCTCCATCCTTGTCAAATTTCACCCGGTTCCTGGAATCCTTGAAGAGCTCAAACTGCTGCCCCTCCTCCACTTCAGAGGCCCAACTATCGCCAAATACTTCAAATTCAGACGGGAGCCACAGCTTCAGCATGAAGCGCTCCTCTTTCCCTTCCACAATCTGAAGGCACTCCCTCTCACTGATCACCGCCTTCAGCTCCTCAGGCAGGATCTCCCACACTCCCTCATTCAGATACCGGCATAAATCCGATTCTTTAAAGCCTCCGGTGTTTCTCCCGTTCCCATTCCACACCACACGCTCAGCCAGGAGATCCTTGCTTACAAATTTCACCTCTTCCTCTGTAATATCTGCCACCACATACACCATTTTCTGCCCGGTGAGCAGATTATCAGAGATTTCATCCCCTACTTTCAAAGAGCCTGCTGCTGCCAGTTCCTTCACCTTGGCCCAATTTGTTTCCTCTGTTCTTTTCCTTGTGATTTCCATATGTTTCTTATCCTCCTTATATTTTCTCAGGCTATTGGCCGCCTGCTGCCTTCTGTAATTCTTCCAGGGTTTTCTCTGCTTCCTTATCCTCTGCCCCTGCTGCCACAAGCGCAATATGGATCGCCCTCAGCTTTGCCTCTCCAATCCCTTTTATTTTCCGTATTTCTTCCAGTGCCGTGGGGAGATTGAAGGAAGAAGCCGCCTGCTGCCGCCCGGCCTCATATCCTGCTGTATATCCCCGCTCATAATATCCGGCAATATGGCTCTCCATGGTGCTGTGATCCATTTTCCGGATCCGGTCAAATTCTTTCCGGTTTACCTCAACCGCCTTTTTCTTCTTGGCCATCCCGCTGCCCTCCTATGCAAATTTGATCTGCTCTTCGCTACAATCGATCCTCATGTGTGGTATCCGCTCCCCTATTTTCAAGTATCCGCAGTTTGCTTCTACCAATTTCTGAGCCATAATTGGCACCACACTATTTCCGATTCTCGCCACCTGCTCCTTCACCGGATACCGCTTGAAATTTATATCACGGTCAATTATGTAATCAGGTGGGAAGCCCTGCATGATCTTCAGCTCCTCCGGCTTCAGCATTCTCAAAAATATATCATTCAGAACATACTTCTCACCGTTCAGCTCCACAATGGCGCTCACCAGGCCAAAACGATCCTTTGTCGTAATCGTTCCCAATGGGTTGCTCAATGTCTGCCCGCACCCGGCCCCGTAATATTTGATCAAAAATGCAGTTATCAGGCCAAAATGCCCCGGTGAGGTTGTGATTGTGTGAAGCGGCTCATTGCACCCCTGCCCGATCCCTGATTTATAGAATTTTGTTACAAAGGCCGTTACTAGGCCATACCGGTTGCTTGTGTCAATGGTTTTTATGGGCTCTTTGAGTGTCTGCCCCCTTGCATCCCCTTCTTTCTGCTCCCCGTGATACTGAATCAGAAAAGCATAGGCTTCACTGTTTTTCACTTCATAGGGATGCGGATTATTCACCACATACTTCAGAAAACCATTGGCAATCCGCTTCATTGTGGCCTCTGCAAGCGGCTTTTTCCGGTCAAATATGCTTTTTCCCAAATCCGACCAATCAATATATTTCCCGCATTCCTCCCAGGGCTTCAAGCCGCCTGCTGCCCCTTTTGCATGTGTGGGCTCCGGCCAAATTATTTCCCGGCCATCCCTCCTGAAAATTGCATACCATCGCCGCCTCGTTGTGGGGGCTCCATAATCTGCCGCCACCAGTTCCCTACTGTCAAACTGATAGCCTAACCCTTTCATGGCATTTATAAACTTTTGATAGTCCTCACCTTCCCGCTCCTTTATCGGGCGGCCATTGTCATCCAGTGGCCCCCATTTCTGAATCTCTTCCACATTCTCCATAATAACCACATCCGGCCTGATTGCTTTTGCATGTTTATATACTGCCCATGGCAGAATCCTCAGCCCCTTTTTTCGTGGTTGTGATCCCTTTGCTTTGCTGTGACTTGTGCAGTCAGGGCTTGCCCACATAAGGGAAACATGCCGGCCATTTACATACTTTTTCAGATTTACCTCAAAAATATCCTCTGTCAGGTGTGTGGTGGTGGGATGGTTTACTGTGTGCATTCTGATCGCCTCCGGATCGTGATTGATTGCTATATCCACAGTTCTCCCTAATGCCATTTCAATTCCCACGCTTGCACCGCCACCGCCTGCAAATGCGTCAACTAACAGATCTCTCATTCTTCTCACCATCTAATTTTCCGACTTCATTCCCCCAACAATCCCAACCGCTGATATTTTGCCGGGCAAAAAGCTCTATGTAATTCAGATCATCACCCATGAGCTCCTTGATCTTCTTTCGCACAATTCCCGGCTTTTGGGAATGCTCTTTTATAGTTGCCTCTATAATCTGGCTTACACTATTGCTCTTTCTGCTTGGCTTCCCCCTTACACCAATAAAGCAGGCCTCTGTGTTCCCTCTAGTCCACCGGCCCAAACCGAAAAACTTTTGCCCGTTTTTCTTATTCAGTTTTATCCACTGAAAACCTATGGTTTTATACTTGAATCCCCATGCCTCCATGAGCTCAATGCCTTCCTTCAGCATTGGGTATGTGATCCACATGAAAATTACACAATCCTTTGCCGCCAATTCCTTCACGGGAAGATCCTTTATATCCTGAATTTTCATGGTGTCATAATGGAGAGCACATGCTCCATTGCATTTTCTATCCTGGTATCTCCACGGCGGATCTGCATAAATCACATCATACTTTTTCGCCGGGGAGAAAATATCTATTTCAGCCATGCCTTTCCTCCTATCTGAGCCAGGTTTCAGCAATCACCGGATCCTCTCCCTCTGTCCGGGTGAGCCGTGTTGTGAATCCTGCTGCCCTTATATCTTTTCTTATTTCCTGAAGCGTTTCCCTCTTAATGAGCGTATTTGTGGGCAGATTCCTGGCCCCTTCCCACACCCTGGCCACATAGGCATCCGGGTAGTCTTTGGGATTTTTATACACCGTTATCACTGGAAAACTCAGATCCGAAAAATCCACCTGCCTCAGGCTCTCCATGAGCTTCTCCTGCTGCATCCTCTTCCTCCTCTAAATAGTTCTTTTCAAATTCCTGCATCCATTTCTCATGCCCATACTTGGCTTCAAAAGCCCTCTGTGCAATCTGCTTCAGCTTCCGATCCACCTCTGCATTATTGTGGGGAGCCTCCGGCCCATACTCATGGTGACGCTCAGCGCACATATAACCCCACAGCCCATAATGCTCTGCTTTCTTCCTGAAGGCACCAAACCGGCCATATATAAAATGGTGCTTATGCAGGCCGGTGTGCTTCAGCTCTCCATAATATCCACGCTTTTCAGCTTCCTCCCTGCACAAATAGCACTCCCTGATCCGGGTGTCCTGAATGATACTCTTAGCCATTGAGCACCTCCCTGAGTTCCTTCACAATCTCCTCCTCCGCATAGGCCGCCTGATCTTCTGAATAAATCACCGCCATATTTGCTATGGTGATAGGAATGCCCCACTCCTTGGCCTTCAGGAGCTCTCCTTTCATTCCCTCTGAAATGTTGGTGAAGATCCTCAGCTCCCCGCAATCCTTCAGGAGCTCCAATCCAATCCTCATGCCTGCTGCCCGCTGTGATTTCACATCATCATTGAGCACCTGGGCATAGAACAAATGAGGGCAAATGGGGATCTTTCCCTCTTCAATCACTGTCATGCAAAAGAATTTTGCAAGCTCCAAATTTGTGGCCTTATCTCCCCTGCTGCCATATTGTGAGCATATATAAACCCTCTCCATGCTCTCCTCTTTTTCCAGTTCCCTGAGCTTCTCCTCTGCCTCATGGTTGCTCATGCTGTACTTGGGCCCTCTCAGCCTCAGCAGCTCCTCAGCCGCCTGCCCTGCTGCCCTCATGGTTTTCTCTGTCATTGCTTCTCTCCTTCCTACCAACACGGCCTCACCGTGTAGGGATCCATAAAATCCAATTCATCCGGATCGGCATATGCTATTTGCACCCGGATTCCTGCCCGCACACATTCCACAATGGAATGTACCTCTGTAATGCTCCGGTAATTGTCAGCAATGGCCTCCATCACCGCATCGGCCACCTTCTCTGCTGCCTCCGTTACCTTCTCCCGCTCTCCTTCCATATTGGCCAGTACCGCCTCCATGGTTCTCCTTCTTACTTCTCTGTATTCTTCCAACTCTCCAACTCCTTCCTGAGTTCTGATTGCATTACATTCTCATATTCGTGGTGATCGTCTTTCAGGGTGTAGGTGTGGCCCTTCCCCTTTTCAATCAGCATTTTCCACAGCTCAGCATTCTTCACCGGCTTCCCCTTTGCATTGATCCACCCGCTCTCCTGCCATTCCTTTGGCCACTCCTGCTGCATGGAGATCAAAATGTGGCTGCACTTGGTAAATACTAGGGCTCTGCATGGTTTTTTCAGAATGTAAAAGGCATTGATCATAGCCATAAGGTTCCCCTGGGTTTCTGTACCCTCTTTCACATGCACAAATCCCTGCCGGGTATCCAGGCGATCTCCTCTTTTGCATTCCACCAACCACATGGCCACCCCATCCCTCCTGGCCGGGCCTCTCCATGTGCTCTCAATGAATATGCTCACCTCATGCATCCCCTGAATCACCTCCTGGATCAATCTTTCGCATGGTGTAGTGCTGATATGGGAGCCCCGTCACCGGGTTTTCACCATTCACAAGAGAATCCTTCACAATGTACCAACCTTTTTCCGGCTTTGGCTCCTTCCTCCACCTCCTGCTGTGAATCACTTCCTTTTGCGGCTGAGGTATGATCAGATTCCTACTCCTGGAATATGAGCAGCCCTCCTCCTCTTCCTTGCTTTCTTTTTTCACTATGTACTCAGCAAGATCCTCAAACTCCCCATCCTCATACAGCGGGTGGAAACTCTTGGATCCATATTGCCAAAACTTCAGCACCAGTTTTTTGGTGTTCAAATTCTGATCCGCTATATCCTCAATGATCAGGTGGTGGTGACATGCTCCTTGCTTCCCTCTCTCCGTGACAGCTATCCACTTGAAGGGGATCCCCGCCTTCTTGTATACCTTCCTCATATCAGACAAGAATTTTCTCAGTTGCTTCTTTGCCTCCTTAAAGGAGCCCGGCCTCTGCTCTTTCTTATAGCTCAGAATTAAATGCCAATCACCCTCATGGAAATTGGCCAGGATCAACCTCTGCACCTTTTTCTCTCTGTTCGTCTTATTCTGCCGATCTATGTCCTCAGGTGTCCTCTTTCTTTTTGGCCCCCTCTTCACTCCTGGGGCCCCATAATTACCCGGATAGTATTTTGCAATCTGCTTCACCCATCCCAGGTCATATATTTTTTTCCAGTACAAACCGTATATCACCCCCATCTTTAATATCTTGATCAAGTGTTTAACAAGGCCGAAAAGCCTTGATTTTAGCGCCTTTTCACTTGACTTGGATGCCCAAAAGTGATATACTGTTTTTAGGTGTAGTATGTCCTTAGGGCATATGTCGGGAGCAGATTTCTCAGATCTGCTCCCATTTTTTTATGTAAACCATTTACATCACCGCCACCTTCCTGGCAGGCATGGCCGGATCCGGATGGTTCTCCTTCTCCTGGCTCTCCACCCTTTTCCGGGCCACCTGGATGCAGGCTTTGGTGAAGCGTTCCTCATACCCTTCTGAGAGGGTGATCTTCACCTTTACCTCCCGCCTCATGCCATGGCCACCTCCTTCTCTGCTTCTTTTGCAAGCTGAATACCAATGATAATGCTTTTAACATGTTGCCTCTCATTGGGTGACAGCATTCCATAAAGCTCTGCAAATTCCTTTGCATCGTCCATCTCGGTTCTCTGAATCGGTTTCTCTTTCACTTTCATGCCTTTTCCCTCCTATCTGCTCTCTAATAATGGTGTAAAGCTCTTTTCCTGAAGGCCTGCCATCATGGCCCACATTCTCTCTAATCGCTCCATTTCTTCCAGTGTTGGAAGCTCAGCCTCCTCTCCTGAATCCCCAAAAAGCCGGTGCTTTTGTATGAATGCCTCAAAGAGGAGCTCCTGCTCTTCCTTCAGCAAATCCCGGTAAAACTCAAATTCGATCCGGATCTGTATCTCCTGGGCTTTTGTGCATTCCACAATGAGAATACTCCTGGAGCCCTGCCCATGCCTCCGGTGGTACTGCCCTTCTTTGTCATTCCTGGCCCGGTATACAATTTGAGAGAGCAACCGCCGCTCAAACTCTCCCCGGTATTTGATTTCATACCGGCTCACCCGATCCTCTTCAAGCTCCAACTGATCCACCCCATACTTTGCCATGAGTTGCTTCAGTTTCCTCTCTGCTCCTTCCCTCTCTCCTCCCACACCACGCTCTGCAAGGGCCTTCAGCTTTTGCAGGAGAGCCTTTTGCTTCTCATTCAATCTCTTTCCCTCCTGCTGCCCCTATTGCTTCAAATTCCTCCTGCATTCCTGCGATCAAGCTATCATCTAATGAATTGAGAAGGGCCACGGCCTCTCCATGCCTTCCTTCAGTGATAAGCTGCACCGCCTTCTCTTCTACCTCTGCCCGGTGATCCATTTCTGCCTGCATACGTTTGATCAGGCCTATTTTTATATCAATTTTCCCCGTTGCTTCATAAAATGGGAGCCTATTTCCACATACCGGGCACCCTGCACCCGGCTCCACTTTGTAGAGCACCCACTGATCTCCCTGGGGCGCTTCCTCCTGCCCTTCTTTAGTGCATATTGCCATCACATAATCTCCATTAAAGCTGCCGTTGTGAGAGTATCTGAGAAAATTTCCTACCTCTGCCAGGCTCAGCTTCCCCTCCTCTTTTTCCAATACCAATATACTGTTATCATGTGCATCCCGATCCCATACCGCCTCAATTTTCTCTGCTATTACTTCATTCTTTTTCATCCCCTTATGCCTCCTCAATCTCAATTCTAATTACTCTGTCTGTATATCTGCCCCTTCTCTGCCCTGGCCCGATCCGAAACTCTAACCCCATATCATTCAGAATGGTTATGGCTCTTCTTTCCTCTTCCTCTGAATATGGATTGAAAAACTTAGATTCCTTCCCGGATACTTCCGGGTATCCTAAAAGAATATTCAGGGTTTTCCCGTTGTCCTTTGTGTGCTCAAATCCTGCTTTTCTCAGGGCCTCCCTGATTTCATCAACCCTGATCTTCCTGGCCGCCGCTCTCACCGTTTTCATAAAACTTTTTTCCACTTCCTGGAGCTTGCTTTCATCCACCTTCCTGATTGCGTTCAGGAGCTCCTCAATTTGTTCACTTCTCCTCATGGCTCTCCTCCTCAATCCATTGCCTTTTCAAGAATTTGCTTCAGCTCTTCTCGGTGTGTAAAAAGCATTTTCTTACTTGTTTCTTTGTCGATCTCCCCATTCGTATAGGTTGTAATGCTATTGAGCAGCTCTTCCATGGCCTCAAATTCCTTTTTGTATGCCTTATCAAATGCCGCCTCTAATTCTGCATTTTCCGGCTCAGCCTGGTATGCTTCATCCGCTTTATTGGCGGCGGCCTCCAACTCCTCAAATTTTTCCAGTTTCTTCAGCAATCCCTTCCCGCTTTTCTTCTCCCGTTCAAATCTGAAAAGAAAATCCTCTCCATCGTTGGTACAGCATCCGAAATAGTCATCTGTGCGGGTGAAATGGTACTCCACCCCATAAAACTGCTTTACCGCCAATTTGAAGATCTCAAATTGTGCAAATAACCGATCAATGTCTTTTCTCAGCCTCTTGTATTTCTCCGGCTCCTGCCACTGGCTTGTATGGCTCTTTTCTTCAAGGTAAAAATCTAATGCCTTTACCGTTTCAACCATCTGCCCGCCAAACTCCGTTTTTTCAAATCTTGCTTTCACTAATTTCATGGCTTATCCCTCCATAATTATTTCATTGTGTTTATAGAATACCACAATGTGTTTAAAAGATCAATAGCTTTTCCTTGAAAATTATTGCAATGTGTTATTTTTCGTGTTATATTATCCTCAGGAGGTGATTTTTTTGGATATTGGGGATAGAATTAAGCTCCTCAGAAAAAGGCTAAATATGAATCAGGCTGACTTTGCAACCCCTCTCGGCCTCAGACAGTCCACCATCGGAAATTATGAGAGCGGATCTAGGGGGATAAGTGATGCAACCATATTGGCCATATGCAGAGAATATGGCGCTAGTGAGGAATGGCTTCGCACCGGCTCCGGTGAAATGTTTGCCACTGTTCCGGCCACCGTAGTTTCTGAATTGGCCAGGGAGCACGATCTTGACGATATGGATCAGGCCATTATTGCTGAGTATTTGAAATTAGATAAGGGGAGCCGGGCTGTATTGAAAGATTACATAAAAAGAGTGTACCTTGCTTCAGATCCGGATGCTGCCATTGATAGAGAAGTGGCTGCATACCGCAAAGAATTGGAAGCTGAAAAAGGGGAAAAATCATCAGCCTTAGACACTATAAGAGAAAAAGAGGCTTAGAATAGGGGGGATTGCTTATTGAACGATAAAGCATATTTTATTATTACCCTTCTTTTCGGATGGTGTGGCGCTCACAAATTTATCCAAAAGAAGTACGGTATGGGCCTTCTGTATCTTGTTACTTTCGGATTGTTCGGACTTGGATGGGCCGCTGACTGCTTCCGGGCCCTGCTGCCGGTGCTCCGTCATAAAAATGGTGCTCCTGCTGCCAGTGCTCAGCATGATAACATTGTGGATCAGCTCTGCCTCTCCCTGGATCCTGAATTTGTTTCCTTCGTTCTGCCCATGATTAAGGCAGGGCTTTCATGGAATAGAATTGAGCAGGCTTACCGCTCTTCTTTTCCTGATTCAGAATGTGAGGATCTTGCCCTCAGAATCCAGTATGTTGAAAGTTATTACTCAAATTCTACTGAGATCGCAAGCCTGAAGGAATGCGGGGCCTCAAAGTATCGGATCATTTCAATGCCCGATCATGAATTATGTGATATTTGTAAGAGATTCAAAGGCCGTACTTTTCCGGTATCCTCTGCAAGGATCGGCTACAACTGCCCGCCCTTCCACCTTGGATGCCGGTGTACCACCGTTATAGAAGAATAATAAAAGCCCCGGTTTTCACCAGGGCCCCATGAGGTAATGCTCATGTATTCCGCAAAATATATTGTAGCATTATCTCCGGGAGCTTTCAATCAGATTCCGGGCATTTTTATGCCCTTTTTTAGGAGATAATAGCATGAATTTTGGAATATATTGCAGAAAATCATATTTTGTTGATACTTCAGAGAGCACACAGATGCAGCTCTCCATGTGTAAAAATCATATAGAGCAGCGCTTTCCTGAGGTTGATTCCCTCGCATTCTATGAAGATGATGGTTATGTGCGCTCAGATATGGATCGGCCCGGCATGAACCAACTGAAGGAAGATATTGCAGCAGGCCTCATTGATTGTGTGGTTATTTACAAAATAGATCGGGTGTGCTCCGATATGATGGACTTTTGCACCTTCTACTCTTACCTGAAGGAGCATGAGATCAAATTTATCACTGTTCAGGATGGCATTGATACCACCACACCCCTGGGAGAGGCCATGATGTACTTGGCTGTAATCTTTTCCGGCCTGGAAGTTCGCACAGATTCCCTCAGGATCACCGATAATATGAACCACCTGGCGGCAAGTGGCTTTTGGTGTGGGGGCCGGGCTCCCGTTGGCTATGATATTGCCACTATTGACCTGGGGGCAAAATCCCACAAAACGCTCACATTCAATCAGGAAGAGATCGACTATAAAAACAATCTTATTGACATATTCTTAGAGAACGGCTTCAGCCTTCAGAGCATGGAAACATATTGCAAAAACAACCGGATCACCTCTTTAAAAGGCAGCTTCCTCTCTACAACTCAGTTATACAACCTTTTCACCTCTCCTCATTGTGTTCAGGATACTCCGGCCATGTATGACTATTTTGAAGCTAAAGGCTGCATGATTGATGAAAATTCCCCCCGTGAGAAGTGGGATGGCCAACATGGGATCATTGTATATGGCCGCACCATGGAAAAGCGGGTGAACGGCAAAAAGCGCCACTCCCTGGCACCGCCTGAGAAGTGGCGGGTGAGTATCGGCTTTCATAAGCCATATATGACGGATCAGCGCTTCTTTTCCATTATGGCCCAATTCGGGCATAATACTTTTTCAAAGGTTGCAAAGTATGATCTGCCGCTCCTGAAGGGTGTGCTCCGGTGCAAGTGTGGCCGCACCATGAGCATGAGCCGCAAGCAAAAAGTGGATGGCTCTGTTTCCACCTGGTACTATTGCCCCAAACGCATGAGGGCCGGTGCTGAGGCTTGCGACATGCGGCAAATTAAGGCCGATCTACTGGATGGGAAGGTGTTGGACGTGTTCAAAGAAATACAGCACAACCCGGCCACCGTCAAAAAATACCTGAAGGACGGGAAAAAGCCTGCAAGGGATTCCTCTGCCTCTGTCCGGGCCCAAATGGAAACATGCCAGGAAAAGATCGGGAAGCTCACCGCCGCCCTGGCCGTGAATAATGAATCTGCTGCTGCAAAGTATATTATAGGGGAGATTGAAAAACTTGATATAGAATATAATACCCTCAAAAGCAAGCTGCTGAATTTTGCCGCTGAGGAAAGACGGGCCGCCGCCCAAATGAAGAGCGCTATGGAGAAAAGAGAGGCCATCATTCGGCTTTTGGATAATTTTGATAGTTTCACAGCAAATGAGAGGAATGAGATCGCCAAAAATGTGCTGAAGGAATGCACCTGGGATGGGGAAACGCTTTTTATTGTGCTTTAGTTTTCCCTGAATTATTTTGATACCCTCAGCGATCTTCCGAAAGGAACCGTTATTTTTAATGAAGCACAGACAAAAGAAATCTTCCAAAATAAAGCGGATACTATGGGCAGCGTTTCTGCAAGCGGCTCTACAGGACAAAGCATTCCCGGAAAACCCACTCTTCCTCCGCCTCAGCGCCCTGCCTTTTTGGTGCAGCAGGAATTGCAGGAAGAATGCCTTGCAAAAACAGGCAACATTACGGATAAAATTTTATCTCCCCTAAATATGCTTTCCCGCAATTGGAAAGACATGGCCGGCCTGACAGGAAACATAAATCATATCAATCACAATGGACAAAACCAGTCTGTCAATGTAGGCGGCATCAATATCACCTGTCCCGGCGTTACCAGTCAGGAAGTGGCCAGACAGTTAGGGACAGAATTAAATCATATTTTCAGCGGATTCCATAACTATGCAGACCAGCAAAGCAGAGTCAGATAAATCACAAATCATTTATAAGAAAGGCTGTAAAAATGGATTTTAAAACAGAACTTTTAAACGCAATCCAGATCATGGTAAACAGGAAACTTGACGACTACAAAGCAGACCGCACCTACAAATCTGTAGTAAAAAGCATTACCCAAAAAGGATACATAGTATTGGATGAAGCAGGCAGTGAACGTATTGTTCCCTGCTGCATTCCCAATCTAACGCTCAAGGCCGGACAAAACGTCTGGCTTAAAGAGCCTATGGGAGATCTGAAAGGTCTGCATATTTGCGGCATTTTATAACAAAAATTTACTGAAAAAGGAGGTGAGCAAACATGGCCAAACCCTATATTCAAAAAATAACTCCATTTGATGCCGACAAAGATTATGAAATCTCTTTATCATGGACCGGAAGCCGCGCCCATGCAAACAGAATCATCATCTACGATAATGATACCAACAACATTTTGTTTGATGATACGGTGTCTTCCTTTGCACTTAAACATACGATTCCCGCTTATACCCTGACCAATGGCAAAAAATATGTAATTCAGGCGCAAACCTATGACGTGGAAAACCTCCCTTCTCCCCTGTCAGACAAGGTTTTGTTTTTTACCTTTGAAACGCCTGCGTTTTATTTTAACAATCTTCCTGAAAATCACAGGATTACAAATGCCTCTTTTTCGGCTTCTCTTACCTATCATTCCCCTGATTGGGAAGACATCAGCACCTATGTGTTTTCCCTTTATGACTCTACCAAAAAGCTGCTGCTTTCCAGCAGCCCGCTGACAGATTCCTTTGATATCAGCTATACCTATCGGGGACTTGAAAACAATACCGTCTACTATATCAAATGTACAGGGGTTACGGTTAACGGAATGGAGCTGGATACCGGCTATCAGGAAATAAGTGTTAAATACGAAAACCCAAATGCCTACTCAAGAATCTACAGTACCGCCATCCCCTCGCAGGGGTGTGTACAGGTTGCCACGAATCTGATCATTATTCAATATAATGGGACGGAAACCTTCGAATACCCGGATGGAATGATTGACCTTAGAGACAAAACTCTATATTATGACGAGGGATTTTTGATTGAAAACGACTTTACACTGCTGATTCGGGGCACACATCTCTGGCAGAATGCGGACATTCTCAAAATGAGCAGCAAAAAAGCTTCTCTGACGCTAAGCTCCCATATTTACAGCGGCGGAAAGCTCCGTTTTAAACTGCTTGTTCCAAATGGAGTGAGCAGTTATTTATTATATTCCAAAGAGCAGGTTTTTGAAAATGAAGATATGGTCACAATTGCGGTGAGGAAAAAAGAGAATATCTATCAGCTAAAGGTTTTTGTCTCTCCCGGCTTTTCTCCGGAGGGTAATCTGTGGTATGGCACACAGCGTCCTGATCCTGCCCTAATAAAGATTTATGACAGTTGGATTGATACAGAAGGTTCCACCCATGTTGTTTACAAAGAATCTTTTACTACCTTTTTAGGAGAAACAGAACCCGTAAATACAGTAACAAGCGACCTATGGTTAGGAGGTGATTAAGGCGCATGTTTTTATGTGGAAGTAATTTCGTTGGAGGAGCACTGGCATGTGCCATTACTCCTACCAGCATAGAACCAATTCATTATGTTGAGCTGAAAAACGGAGTCTATGATGATCTGTATCTCAGCAAAGCAGTCGATTTTGAACTTACAGATACCTGCCCTAATGAATGGAACTTTGACACCATACTTTGGGCAAAATTTAACGGAAATGCCAATGCAGGAAATGTTGACTGGAATCTGGAAACCACTTCCCACCTTATTTTAAAAAGCAGAAATGAAGGAGAATTTAAATGGAAAACCATTGCAGTAAAAGAAATTCATTCTACCGACGATTTTGTAATCAATTATCCTGATTACTTTATTGCCTCCGGCCAGACAGTGGAATATGCGGTGGTAAATGTTTTATATGGCGCAGAAGGCAACTACGCAACCACAAAAATCACGCCAAAATTCAGTCAGATGTTTTTAATTGAAAATGGAGTTGTGTGGGGAACGGAAATCACAGACGGAAACTGCAACACTACCCGCTGTATTCCCTCTTCCACTGTGGAACTGCTAAACAGCCGCTATCCCATTTTTATCAGAAACACTCTTGCTAATTATGACACCGGAAACTGCACAGGCTCATTTGTGCCTCTAATGGATGAGGCTGGCTGTGATCTGGCCTATGACGACCAGCACGATTATCAGCGGATCAGATATCAGAAAGAGTTTATGGATTTTCTGGCGGATGGAATCCCAAAGATACTGAAACTGCCTGATGGCAGGCTTTGGATTATCCAGGTAACACCCAGTCCTTCCGACAGCGCAAAAACCAGATATAATGACAGGGAAATTTCCTGGTCATGGGTTGAAATTGGAGATGTCAACTCAGAGGAAGATCTATATTACCTGGGATTTTCTGAGGTGTCCCCGGAATGGTGGAATAAATAATGGCGGACCAAATTACCCAGGAAGATCTGGTTTTAGTACTTTCTCAATCCGCATCTCCACGGCTTGACCTGAAAATTGAAGTTTTAGACCAGAATCAAAAAATCATGGAAACCATTCATGGGGTGGTAACTGGCAGTATGTCTGTTTCCGGAGAATCGGAGGTAAGGCGTACTGCCAGCCTGACCGTCCAGCCAACCATAACCGAAAAACTAAAGCTTACCGAAGACAGTCTGCTTTGGCTTAATAAAGATATCCGTATTTTTATCGGCCTGTATAACTGCAGAACCAAACAATATAAATATTATCCTTTAGGGTACTATGTCTACACTGATACCTCAGGCTCCTATGATGCTGTATCTAACAGTCTTTCCATTAACTGTGCCGATTTCATGAAAAAACTGGATGGCACAAAAAACGGACAATTAGGCCCACTGCTGATCAGCTATCCGGCGTACAAAGAAAATACAGAAACAGGGGAAGTGATAGAATACTATACCATACGCGGTGCAGTGATTGAAACTCTGGAAAATCTGGCACATATCACCAAGCATCGAATTGACGATATTGGCGAATACAAGGCTATGCCTGAATACAATGACTCCTGGCAGCAATACCGGGAGGAAAATGAAACCTGGAATGCCATCCCTTTTGATCAGGAATTTTCTTCAGGATGCAGTGTGCTGTCCATTTTAACTGCCTTCCGGGATCTGTACCCTAACTATGAAATGTTCTTTGATATGGATACCAACACATTTATCTGCCAGCTTAAGCCTATGTGCTATGAGGATGACCTATACCTGGACAACAGCTTTTTACAAAAGGTGTTGATCTCTGAAAGCACTTCCGTCGACATGACCTCGGTCAGAAACATTTGCGAAGTGTGGGGAAAGGTGATAGAAACTGACTTTTACAGTGAAGAATGCACCTATTCCAATCATACTTATTCTGCTTCTATTGCCGGATATGAAGACGGGTATTTTAACGGAGACGTAATTGCCTTAAAAATCCCGGCTGCAAATCAGGCAGGCTCACAGCTCAACATCAATCAGTTGGGAGCTGTTCCCATCTGCAGCGAGGCAGATGACACACCTATTGCAGAAAATGAACTAAAGTCCGGTAATGTTTATGCTTTTAAAATAAAAAGAAGCCGCCCTTCACAAGCTAAACCATCAGCTAAATCAACTGTTAATTTAGCTGCTAATAAAGCAGGCGGGGGCAAACAGGATGTAATAAAAGCTTATCTACTGGGACAATGGCAGGTACATGCCCTGAATGTTTTAACAAACGGAAGAAAAAGTGGAAAACATGTATCTGACTCCCACGGACAGGAATATGAATTATACTCCAAAGAATATTTTCAAAAGTTCTATAACTGCCAAAGAGTAGATATGACGATTATCCCCAATTCCCCTTTTGTGGTAGAAAAGCTTGGTGAAATACCTGACATCAAAACAGGAAGCGAATATGAAAATATTACTTCTGATGATCTGGCAGCAGACAGAGCCAAATGGGAAAACTGGAAAAACTGCCGGCTCACAGATCATATCACCATTACAACCGCTCTCCTGCCCTTCCTTGATGTAAACAAAAAAATATCCTATAAACCCAGTGATTCGGACAGGGAGTATCAATACATTATCAGCTCCATTTCCCATGATTTTTCAGGCTATACCACCACAATAACCATGTACCGTTTTTATCCTTTGTATGAAACACTGCTTAAGGAAGCCGGTACTCATAAGGTTTTATCCGAATTCAGTCATGGGGTTTTAAGTAAGTACACCCATGATGAACTTGCTGCAGTTATCAGCGAAGAAGAACTATAGAAAGGAGATCAAAGTGGCTACATACACGATTTATAAAAGTCTGGAAAAACCAGTCAGCACAGAGCGGTATAATGTGAACGTGGCAAATAAAAACTGTGATGTAATTGACGCAGAGCTTCATAAACTTGACTTAAAAAATGAAAGTCAGGATAACCTGCTGGCAACAAAAGAAGCCCTAAACGCAAAAGCTGACCAGTCCCTGCTGGATGCTCATACCGGCAATACCGTCATCCATGTAAGCACATCCGATAAGGATAACTGGAATGCTGCCAGTGTCCATGCGGATTCTGCCCACGCCCGCATAGATGCATCAAAGACAGAACCTTCAGAAATAAATGGCAACATTATGCTAAATGGCATTGAAACCACTGTTTACACCCATCCCTCCGGCCCCAATCCCCATAATGTCTCAAAAGAAGACATTGGACTTGGTAATGTGGAAAATAAAAATTCCGCTGCTATAAGAGACGAATTAACAAAGGAAAATGTAATTGCCGCATTGGGTTACACGCCCTCTGTAACAGATGGCGGCGGCATCTCTTACTCCGATTCAGAACCAGACGTACTATCTTCCGGTATGACCTGGATCGGCAATTAATTATGAAAAAAACGAACTTGTTCGTTTTGCAAATCTTATGCCTGTACAATACGCAAAGCTTGTATGAAAGTTTGCACGGCAATGGCAGAAATGGAGGAAAATTATGACAGAATTTTCAAACGAATTTAGCAGCTTTCCTTCCGGGAAGATTACAAAACACAACTTTAAAAATATTGACGACAGCATTGCATCCGTAATTAATCAGATCAATTCCCTGCGCAGTCAGGGATTATACAATCAGGCTGCCCGCATTATTGAGAATAACTCTGATGTGTTATCTCAATATATTGCTGACGCTTCCACTTTCAGAACCTGGGAGGAAGAAATATATAATACCCAGATCTATGCAAAGCAGCAACAGCAATCCATCTATTTTGATGACCAGGAGCCTGACTGCATTGATGGAGACGTCTGGCTTGGAGGTGATGCTTAGTGTTATGTAACCCAGTATCTTACTACCCGGAAAAAATTGATGAAATGACTTTTTTTCAGGACAATAACATTGAAAATGCGGAAATCATCCACACCTATAACAATTTAATTTCACAAGGCAGCTACAACACCGCAAATGATTTTATCAGCAAACAGGATGGTATTTATGGCTTTTTTGCTGATTTTCTTAACCTCATTGAAAACCGTATCTACAATCTTCAGGCTTATCTTCTGCAAAAGCCTCCGAAAAAGCAGCCCTTTGCTACTTTTGATGAGGAAAAAGAACTTCCTGCTATAGATGTAGATACTATTTGGATTTAAATATGATTGTATACAGTCCTTGGAGAGGGACGATAAACACTACTACTTTATCATACAAGGAGAATAGAAAATGGCAGTTAATGAAACAATTGTAACTGGTAGAAAATTTAGAAAATGCATTGATGCAGCAACCAAAGCATGGCAGAGGATATCCTTCTGGACCAAGTCATCTGACGTAGAATTTGAGGACGGAAAAAATGCAGAGACAAAATTGGGCGCTATTGACGGAATTACGGATAGTTTAGAGGATACTTCATCACGTATGGCCGCAAGTGCAAAGGCAGTTAGTACTTTAAATAATAATTTAGGCGGATGCCAGCTTGTGCAGGAAGGAAATGATTTCTATATCGTAGGTGCTGATTCAGTGCGAAAAAAATTGGGTAGTGCATTATATCATCTTGGTAAAACAAAGGCCAACATACAGACGGGGAAACCATCTGCTACATCAACGACTTTTAATGTGTCTGCAATAAGCGGATATCAAAATTTTACCATAGATAATTTTATTGCATCAGCAAGTGGATATGGATTATGTGTAGCAGGCGCTGGATATTATGCATCTGTTTCAAAGTCCTACAATGCCAGCACTGGTGTACTTACCATAAATACACCTGCGACCTATTTTGCACAAATTAATGGTTATACAATGTTGTTAGGTATAGATGTCTATTTATGCACTGGTGATATTTTAAAATTATAATTCCTGTTCTAAAACATACCATCAGGATATATAAGTGTACCGGCACTGCTGTTAATATATTCTGGCCCGGCTTTAGTAGTTATTGTTTGTCCGGATTTTAAATTAAACTGGTATAAAAACGACTGTTGACCATTATAAGACTGATATCCAATACGTTTACTACTACCGGTAGTCGTAAAAATTATACCATCATAGGTTCCGGTAGATGCGTATGACCAAAAAAACAAATAGGCAACTCCGTCTCTTATGGCTTTATATGTACCTAAATTTACAGTTTTATAGGTATAGGTGCTACTAAAAGGGATCACTGTATCAGCACCCGGCTTTCTGTATCCTGGCTTTCCGTCTGCAGTTTCACCGAAGGAATATCCGCCTAAATTATTATTTAGCCATATATCACTTTTGAAACAAAAAGAAGAACAGAAATAATCATTCTGTTCTTCTTTTTGTATATTATATACTCATTTACCCAGCATATATATTATGTATATATGATATTTTATCATATGATTTTGCCAAATAATGTTTTTGAGTAGTTTCAAATGAAGAATGTCCTAAAATGTCTTGAATAATTGTCGGATCTACTCCTTTTTTATTTAAATCACTTGCTAACCATCGTCTAAAACAATGTACTGTAATATCTGGCAGCCCAATTCTGGTTCCTATCTTTTTTATTATTTGATTTATTGTGTCTTTACTTATTTTTCCATATGGTTTTTTTAATGAACAAAAAAGGTATGAACTAACATTCTGCCCTCTCTCGAACAAATATTCCTGCAAATGTTTTTTACATCTGATAGAAAATGGAACAATTCTGTCTTTTCCTCCCTTTCCATGTATAATCATTGTCTTTTTATCCCAATCCACTTCTGATAATAATATATTGCTCACTTCACTTACTCTTAGACCAGTTGAGATAAGCAAATCAATTATTGCCAGCTCACGCTTATTGATACATGCATCTCTCATGGACTCTATTTCATAGTCTGTATAAAATCTCTTATATTTTAAGTCTTCTTTAATTCTAGGAATTTTCTTCACTGGGTTTTTTGCTATATACTCTTCATCTTCCATAAACTGAAAAAACACATTAAGATTTCTCCGACAATTATTCGCTGTAGTTTTACTAACAGATTTCTCATAATATAAAAGATATCTTCGTATGTCATCTGTCGTAATATTAGCCAAATCCTTATTATGATAAAAATCAACCAACGAAGAAATGCTATAAGTGTACTGTTCTAAAGAACTATCCTTTATTCCTCCCATTTTTTTGCATCCAATAAAATTTTTAATAATAAGAGAATTATTACTTGCATCAACAGAAAGCATATTTTCAGAAGATATAAAATCAATGTTAGAAAAAACATTAGTAAGAATGTTAATAGATTGCGTCATTTGAATATTGTCAAAATGCATTTCTTCCCCAATCATCCTTACAGCTACCTTAAATAAATAATCTTTGTCAATTTTTTTACCCAACATATATAATTGCCTCCTTACATAAGTGTGTGTAAAACTTATTATATATCGAACATTTGTTCGATTCAAGTTTTTTTCAACATATTTATGACTTTTTATTAATTAATATCTTTGTTAACAAGTTAAATAATAATTTAGACGGCAAAGCAAATGGTGCATTTGTTGTTTTAACTGGTACTACACATACAGTTGCCGGACAACAAACAAGCCAAAATTATCCAAGCGGATTTAATCAAAATAATTGTGCAATTGCAGGTGTTATGGTAAAACTTGGGCAAAATTGGTATTTTGGTAATTACAGTTCGGGTTATACTTACATAAATGCTCAAGTTATACTTAGTAGCCAGGTTGGCATTATACCAGCCTCTGGATGGACAAACTGTCAATATAAAATAGTTTTTTCTATAAAAAGGTTGATTATCTCAAAAAGCCTTGATTTACGGGCATACAAGCAGGATTTCAAGCTAAAAATACTACCAATTTACTACTTTTGAGGGAAAGAGCCTTGATATGTTACCCGGAACCCTGCAAGCCCAAAGACCAGATATCTGATAAAAAGCCACAATGAAAAGGCAAAAACAAAACGTAGCGTGTCAAGGGGCAAGCGGAGCGATACGCCGTAGGGCAACCCTTGACACAGCGGACGCAGGCCAAAGAAGAATGGAAAAAGAGGGAATGAAAAGACGCATTATCTTTCATTCCCTCTTGATTGTGTTTTTTGCTGTTTTCCGTTAATATAACCCCTTGCTAAATTTATACAGTGGCGGTATAATAAAAAAACGAGATAGATAATAAAAGGCAGGATGTAGGGAACGCCAATTCCCTACACCCCTATGCAGGAGAAGCGACCTCCCACACAGCATATTATGCGCCAATTCAAGTATAGCGAATTTTCCACACTATTTCAAGTGGAAAACCAGCGTGTATTTGGATTTGTGGTGCTGTATTTTCAGCGGTGTAGGAAAGAAAAATCCTGCACCGCTTTCTTATTGTTTATCTCGGCAGATTGGCAGAGGGGCATAAACCTATGCCCTCTCTGCTGAACTGTTCGGGATTTTTCGCTTGTTGTTTTAAAATTTACAAAAAGAGAGGTAATCATGTATGAAAAAAACTGTTTTAATGAAAGTGTTAGCCGGAGTTTTGTCTGTCGGCATAACAGCGGCTGGTGCGGTAGGTCTGAATATGTCTTCTACGGCTGACGTTTCCGCAGACAATGAGCCTGTTGCAGAGGCATCTGCTGACACAGAGACCGAAGATTCTGTGCCGGTGGATGACGACAAACAAGGCGAAAGGGCAGAGAAAGAGAACACGCCTGATGTCCAGTCTGATGAAGATAAGCAGCTTCTTCTGGCATCCGCAGACACGGAAGACGGCAAGCAGACAGAGGTTCCTGTACAGTCCGTTAAGGTATCCGACAGCAAAAAAAACGCTACAGCTGCTAACTCCGTGGTACAGTCAACCACAAAGCCCGACAGCACTGCTGTGGCGGGCAATAACATAACGGCTTCTGAAAAGACACAGACTGCAAACACTGATACGACAGCAGTTGAGAAAGAAGCCGCTGGAAATACAGCCGCTGAGAAAGAAGGGGCTGAAAAGGCAGAGGCTGAAAGACTTGCAGCAGAGCAGGCAAAGAAAGAAGCTGCAGAGAAAGAGGCAGCTGAAAAGGCAGCAGCTGAGAAAGCAGCCGCTGAAAAGGCAGAGGCTGAGAGACTTGCAGCTGAAAAAGCAGCAGCTGAGAAAGCAGCCGCTGAAAAGGCAGCCGCTGAAAAGGCAGCAGCAGAGAAAGCAGCAGCAGAGAAAGCAGCAGCAGAGCAGGCAGCAAGAGAAGAAGCAGCAAGACTTGAGGCTGAAAGACTTGCAGCTGAACAGGCAGAGGCTGAAAGACTTGCAGCTGAAAAGGCTGAGGCTGAAAGACTTGAGGCTGAGCAGGCAGCACAAAAGGATAAAGACAGTATCGTGGTTCAGGGTGGAGAAGATACGCTTGTACTGGGTGGCGAGCAGCAGAAAGTGGCTCACTATCACTGCAACTGCGGTCATTCCACAACCGATTATGATGCATTGAAACAGCATATGAAACAGCATGCTCTTAACGGTGACAGAAACAGCTACTGCACAACCTACGAATAAATACCATAAGAGTGACAGCAGAAACATCCTGTTCCTGCTGTTGCTTTTTTGGGGAATTTTCTTTTTCCGGCCCACATACGCGGGCCAGTCTTCCCGGGGACAATCCCCCGTCCCTTCTAAAACATATGTATACAGAAAAATAAATTTTCTACAAAGGAGACAAGATATGAACAAAAAAGAAATTTTAGACTGTTTATCTGAAAAGAAAAGACTAACGGCGCCTGTTGCCACAGCAGAAAATAACGTGAGAGCCGCCGAGAGCAATTATGAAAAAGCACGTAAAAAATGGAAATGGGGGATAGTTATATCAATAGTCTTTTTGATTCTTTATATTCTGTTTTTTCTGTCAGGTGACAGGGGGCTATTTTCCTTTGACGAACACCATGTTTTGCAGGCCGGTGGTCTTGGCGGGATTATTCTTTTTGGGGGAATTTTATTTCTTTTACTATATGTAAAAAGCCTGCTTTATACAAATCCGGCAGAAAAGAAGCTGGTAGAAGCACAGAATATTCTCAGACAGGAAAAAAGTAAGCCGGATTATATAAACGGTTCAAAAAATTTCCCTGCGAAATTTTACAACTATTCTGACCTTTTTCGCCTGTGGAATATTATTAATGAAGGAAGAGCCGAAAGTTTAAAAGAAGCGTATAACCTGTTAGAAACGCAACAGTTCCAGCAAGACCAGATGGCAATTCAGGAAGATATCAGACGCTTGCAGCAGGAAACAGCAACTACATCAAAGATAAATGCCGCCGCTTCTGTAGTAACGGCATATAACACCGCCAAAACAGCAAGAAGATTAAGATGATAAGCTGAAAGCGGTAAAAGGTTTATTCAATTTTTTATTTCTTCTTACTATAAAAGAGAGGGGTTTTTCACAATCCACTCTCTTTTACATTTCCTTTATCAATCCACTATATTTCAACCTTAATCATTTTTATATTATATGAATGACTCAGACATACGTCTGAGTCACCACGGGGATATCCCCGTTCCCCTTTTTTCTTTTGATAAAAAATTACTTCTCAATTTTCCTCTGTCTACCTTCCCATCTTCTTAACCTCTATCTAATGTAATGTTAACATTTTAGGGAAAGTTGTCAAGCGATTTGTCCAAAATTTAATAAAAATTTAATAAATTCCATCTTGAAATGATGGTTTCGGTAGTAATGAACACTACCGCCCCGCAGTTGCAAATGCGGAAAACGTCACTGACAAATCAGGGTACCCGCCTATAAGAGAAAGTATTATGATGCGCATCATATAGAGTATCTATATGATTAAAGAACGATTAAGACAACAGATGTTTTTACACCGTGAAAAACTGGGCCTAAAACAGCGTGAAGTTGCCGAGTTACTTGGCAAGTCTGAAAAGACTTATCAACGGCTGGAATCCACTGGCCGTGGCCTGTCTGATATTTTTGACATCCTCGAAATCTTTCAGGTATTGCATTTTTCCACTACAGAAATTGTTAACGTTCTGGGGTTCCCGCCGCTCACATTAAGTGAAGTGACGGAACTTTATCAGGACGAAGAAATCCTGAAAAGCATACGAGAAAACGCTATATGCTCCACTATCCGTCAGACGTGTGGAAAAATGGAAACAAGTACAATAGAACGTCTGATTTTTACCCTGATGAAAGAACAATGCCAAAGGAAAGGGAACTCTGCCTGAGTTTCCCTTCCTCCATGCGGGGTTCAGGCGATAAATGCCTTATACTGCGAAGTGGGAAAAAAAGCGGGGTATGCTACCATATCAATGTAACCTAAAACAAATTCAATTTAGAAGGGAGACAAAAGAAATGGCATTAAAGAAATTAAACCAGTTTTTAAGATTTGACTACGAGGAATTTTCCAAAGACAAGGTGCTTCAGGTCACTGGCATAAGTGAATGGACGGATTTCAACACCAAAGCCCACATGGGAATCAAACTTGAAACGACTATTGTCAAGGACAACACCCTGTATAAGCAGAAAGACGGGGAAAACGTCACGAACCGTTATGAGAAGCTGACCATAAAGGTGCGTAAGGACGTAAACATCCCGATGAATGCCTTTGTGGTGCCTGTCAATGCGGCCGCTACCGTGTACGGGGATTACCGCAACCAGCTGTCAATAACTGCTGACGATGTCCGGGTACTTACACCGAACAAGTAAGTGAAGGGAGTGAACCATTATGAACCATTATAAGAAGGGAGTCAGGTATTTTTCCCCCGCCGCTTGGATTCTTGCGGCGGGGGGATTTCTCCTCTTTTACTCAGCCTTTTTAGGACTGATGAAATATCTGAACCATTCGGACGTGTTCAGCCTGAACCTCTATCTCGTGAAAGCCTCTGCCATATCCATGGCAATGGCGGCTGCCCTGCTCACGCTGTCGCTTGCCCTGCATATTAAGGGCGGTGCCGAAAAGCAGATAGAACACCGTGTAAAAAAGAGGCTGTATGACCCAGTGTATGGGAACCCGCTCAGCTTCCGGGAAAGGGAACTGCTCCCGCCCGTCAGGTGCCGGAGGCTCAACAGCACAACATTTGAAATCTCTGTCAGGGCTGTTTCATGCACAGTAGAAAATTTACTGAACATTGCGCCGGTCATATCGTCTTCCCTGAACGGGAAATACGGGAAGTATGCGGTTGTCAGCTGTGAAGCGGACGAAGCCTTTAACCGGGTGGCTTACCGGATTGAAGACGTGCTGGCCGACAGGAGCCTGACGGTGAATTCCGTGGAAGGGCTGAAATCGCCGGACAAAACGAAAATCCCGATTGACATGGAAACCTTTATCGACCTGAAAACCTCCGGCAGTATCCTGGTCGCCGGGAAGACAAGGAGCGGGAAGACCACGGGCACCATTACAATCCTGCTTCCGCTCTTACTGTGCGGACGTGATAAGTATGATTCCAATATCTTCATCATTGACCCGAAATTGGCGGAACTGTCAATGCTCCCCCATGTTGTGGCCGTAAATCCCAACGGGGATGTCGAACCAGTCATAGCGTTGATGGAAGAATTTGAATCTACGAGAAAGACCCGGCAGGCAGTATTGAACCGACGTTCACAGGAGACCGGTAATGCCGTGAAATGGTGGGATGCCGGGATGCACCCCAGCATCCTGTTCATTGATGAATATGTGGCATTAAAAAGCCTTTTCCCAAAGTCTGCCAGAGGGAACGGGGGATTCAATATATCTGATTTTGAAAGTTTACTGAAACGCATTATAACCATGGGGGCGTCTGCCGGGTGCTTTGTCATCATCTCCATTGCGGAAGCGTCAGTGGAGGAAGGCGGCCTGCCGTCCATGTTAAAGTCAGCAATGACAACCAAAATCCTGTTCAAGCCTACGGTGGAGGAAGCCCGGCTTATCTGGAACAGTGAACGGCTAAGGACCTTTAATGCGGGGCGTGCATATAGAGCCGGAGATTGCCTGTTTTCCTCCACGGACGGCATACACGACACGCCAGGGTATCTGCATTTCCCGAACATGGAGTTTGAAGTTTATGCGGAACTGGGAAGGCTTCTGGAGGAATACTACGCTTCGTAAGAATGAAGATTCACCACGATTCCGGCCTGCCGGAATCGTGGTGTCAGTGTCAGTTTCTAAAAAAACTGTTGTTTTCTGGCGGTGGGCTTGTTATACCGCCAGAAAACCAAAGTGTCAGAGTGTCAGGAACGTTCGGAAACACAGGAAAATCAGGGGAAGGAGTGACACCGGAATGTCAGACAAAGAAAACTGCCGTGTCAGGTCTAAAAACATGATGTACACACAGCAGATAAGGCACCTGCCAGTCGGAAGCACAGACCAGCTAGTCAGCCGGGTGAAAAAGATGGCACCGAAGAGATATGCACTGATTGTGCATGACAGTGATGTCAATGAACAGGGGGAACCCGCAGAAGACCATGTACACGTGATGCTGTCCTTTGAGAATGCCCGCTCCATTAACAGCATTGCAAAGGAACTGGGAGACGAGCCGCAGTCCATTGAAATGTGGAAAGGAAAAGCGGAAAACGGCTATTCTTACCTTATCCACGCCACAAAAGATTCTGGAAACAAATACCAGTACCCCCCGTCAAGAGTCATAGCGAATTTCAATTATCAGGAAGAGATAAAGAGAATCACGGAAGAGGTTGAGCGAAGCAGGCAGACGGCAAACAGTAAAATCCTGCTGGATTCCCTCTATAAAGGGGAAATCTCGAAAGAGGAACTGGAAAAACGGTTAAGCGGCAGCCAGTACGGGAGAATGAGACGCCAGATTGAGGATGTGTGGTGCAAGCACCTGCAATTTCAGGCGGCTAAATGGCGGGAAGAAATGAAAAAGAGTGGGAAACGGATAAAAGTCATATGGATTAGCGGAGAAGCGGGAACAGGAAAAACAAGTTTAGCCAAAGAATACGCCGAAAAGTCAGGCCGCCCCTACTTCATCACGGGAAGCAGCCGGGATATTTTCCAGAATTACTCCGGCGAGCATACCATAATCCTTGACGAGTTTCGGGCTGACATGATGAAATACCCGGATTTGCTGCGCATACTTGACCCTTTCGGTAGTCAGGTCATGGCACCGTCCAGATACAATGACAAGCCTCTGGCCTGTGACCTGATTCTCATTACATCACCATATAATCCGGTAGAATTTTACCGGCAGCTGTTTAGCCGGGCTCCCGCAAATTTTGTTGACAGTCTGGAACAGTTATTGAGAAGAATTTCACTGACCATTGAAATGGACGCATCCCATATCAGGGCGGTTGAATATGACAAAGAGGCAGAGGCTTACCGGGCTGTGGATAACGCCGAAAAGGAAAACAGATATTCCAGACATTACCGGGAACAGGACAGCACCGCCAGCAACCCCAAAGAACTGTTTGAATCCATGTTCCGTGAGGCTCCATGCGTGGAACCCGGCAGTCTTGCTTCTGTAGGGAAGGAGGGAGATAATGAACAGGACTGATGTTCCCATCTGGGAAAAGTACACGCTTACCATTGAGGAAGCGTCCAAGTATTTCCGTATCGGGGAAAACAAGCTGCGCAAACTTGCAGGGGAAAACCCCACGGCAGACTGGATATTCTTAAACGGCAACCGCATCCAGATTAAGCGGAAACAGTTTGAAAAAATCATTGACACACTGGACGCAATTTAGCCAAAAACAGTGAAAAAGAGCCCTGAATGTGCTATAATAGATATAAGCATATCAGGGCTCTTTCCGACACGGAAAGGAGCAGAAACAATGTCGGAAAAAAGACGTGATAATCAAAACCGCATTTTGCGTTCAGGAGAGAGCCAGAGAAAAGACGGGAGATATGCTTACAAATATACCGATATTTTGGGCAAAGTGAGATTTGTCTATGCATGGAAGCTGGTACCCACGGACAAAACCCCGGCCGGGAAGCGAGACGGCATATCCCTCCGGGAAAAGGAAAAAGAGATACGGAAAGACTTTGAAGACGGGATAGACACAGTTGGAAAGAAAATGACCGTCTGCGACCTTTACGCAAAGCAGATACGGCACCACGGGAACGTAAGGCATAACACCACAAAGGGGCGTGAACGGCTGATGAAGCTGCTGGAAGCGGATAAGCTCGGTTCCTGCCCTATTGACAGCGTGAAGCCGTCTGATGCGAAAGAATGGGCGCTGCGCATGAAAGAAAAGGGGATGTCCTACAAGACCATAAGCAATGACAAGCGTTCCTTAAAAGCTGCGTTCTATACGGCGATACAGGACGACTGCATCAGGAAGAACCCCTTTGACTTCCAGCTAAACACCGTGATTAAGGATGACACGGAGCCGAAAGTACCCCTCACAGCAAAGCAGGAAGAAAGCCTTTTATCCTTTATGCAAAGTGACAGCGTCTACCGGAAATACCGTGACGAGGTTATCATACTGCTGGGAACGGGGCTTCGGGTTTCCGAACTCTGCGGGCTGACCGAAACCGACCTTGACTTTGAAGAACGGGTAATCCATGTAGACCATCAGCTTTTACGGAGTGCAGAGACCGGGTACTACATAGAGAAGCCAAAAACACAGAGCGGCATCAGGCAGATTCCAATGAGTAAAAAAGTATATGAAGCGTTGGGGCGTGTGTTGAAGAACCGCAGGGGAGCGAAAACGGCCACGGTTGACGGTTACAGCAATTTCCTTTTCCTTAACCGGAACGGTTTCCCGAAAACGGCGGCCAGCTATGACAGTATGTTCCGGGGGCTTGCGGAGAAGTACAACAAAAGCCATGAGGAAGCGTTACCCAGAGTAATGACCCCGCACACCTTACGCCATACGTTCTGTACCAACTTGGCCAATGCAGGCATGAACCCCAAAGCGTTACAGTATATCATGGGGCATTCCAACATCACTATGACACTGAACTATTACGCACACGCAACATTCGCTTCCGCAAGGGCTGAAATGGAAAGGCTGATTGCAGTATAGCCGCAGAAGGCTTTACTACTTTTTTACTACTTTTGAGAGGGAAAACCTGAAAAGTTATGAGGGTATATGTGAACTTCTCCCCATATCTAAGATGCCGGAAAAGCCCAAAAATACGGGCTATACCGATATATAAGAACTTCTAAAGAGATAATCTAAAATCACCTATAATTTTATATAAATATCTTTGATATTTTACTGTGTTATGTTAAAGTAAGCTCCGTATAAATCAGCAAAATAGGGAAAATTGTAGCTGTATATCCTGCTGTTCTATATGGAATTTGTTTTGATCCAACCTGTATACAGGTAACTTTTATTGAAGAAATAAAGGGTTGAATTTACTTTTGCATTAGGCCAATAATATTTTAACTTATAGCTGCTTGACATTCGTAACTTCAATATATACAGGAACCGCAGACCAATTTCCACCAACACCATTTAACTTGCGCACAGTAGATTTACTTTTTAGTCTAAAATTCTCAAAAATAAATTTAACTTCCATCAAAGAATCTGCATACTTTGAATTGCCTGTATTTAATTGTGTTACTTGAATTACAGTAAATTCAAAATTCCCACTACTAAAAGGGAATACTGTATCAGCACCTGGCTTTCTGTATCCTGGCTTCCCGTCAGCAGTTTCACCGAAGGAATAGCCTCCTAAATTATTATTTAATTTACTAAAATCATAATTATGCCTCTTGGCAGGCTTCCGTAGGAAAAATTTAGGAACTCTAATACTATAAGAGCTCCTTTTGAAATGCTTTTAATTAAAAATTAGTCAAATATCCACACATGCATTATCATTTATTTCCGGAAAATGCTTGACTCAATCCTTTAACTTAAATATTCTTTCCGTGTTCTTTCTGGCATTCTCCACTAATACCTCTTCTGCAACCTTCATATATTTTGCTAAATCTTTAACCACATATTTAATATTCTGGGGTACATTTGTCCTGTCAAGACCAGGAACGTTTTTAGGCGTCAGATAAGGTGCATCAGTCTCCACCAGAATCCGATCCAGAGGAATCAATCGTACAGCTTCCCTCAATTCTTTCCCACGTCGTTCATCACAAATCCATCCGGTAATTCCGATTGAGAAGCCCATTGACAAATATCTGTCCAATGTTGCCTTATCTCCAGTAAAGCAATGTACAACAGATTTTTTACAAATATCAGGATGCTTTTTGAACCTCTTTATAAAATCATCTGCTGCACTCCTCTCATGCAAAAATAATGGCTTATCTAATTTCTCTGCAAGAACAATATGTTTTTCCAGACATCTTACCTGATTTTCTTTTGTAGAAAACATTCTATCATAGTCTAAACCACATTCCCCAACTGCAACTATCTTATTATTTTCAGATAAAATTTTCTCAATTTTTTGAAAGTCTTCCTGCTTTGCCTGGTCCGCATTATGAGGATGTATTCCTGCGGTTCCAAAAACTTCATGTCTTTTTACAAATTCATCAATTTTACTATTTTCTTTTGAATCTGTTCCAGTTAAAATACAACATACTCCACTATCTGCTGCATCCTTAATTATTTTTTCAGGTTCCGGAAATTGCCTGCAAAATAAATTTAATCCTATATCATAATATTTTGTATCATGCATAATCTTTATTCCTTCTTGCCTTTCCCTTTGCAAAATGTTCCGCTTAAAACTAAATTTTCCGTATATAAAATAATAAAGAGACATCGCATTCTATAGTAAATAGATCATAGATGCAGCATCCCATTTATGCTAATTTTTATATCCGGCCTTTTTCATTTTTTGCTCAAATTCCTCTTCACTCACTGCTCATGCCTGTCGTGTGAACCACCTCCTTTTCAATTTCTGATCCGGATGGAATTGCATACTCTCTCGTTTTCTCCCGTAAAATGCCAATTATCTCTTAATTTTATTATATTCTTTCAACCAGCTTTTATCAATTTGTTTCTATTCGGAACATTCTAAAATAATTCTAAAAGCTAAGCATAGTGCGATTTGAAAAAATGCAGAAAAAAACCACTCTTGGATTTACAAGAATGGTTTTTTCTATATCGGAGTGACAAGACTTGAACTTGCGGCCTCTACTTCCCTAAAGTAGCGCTCTACCACCTGAGCCACACCCCGAAACGCAAGTTATATTATATATGGTATTAATAATAAAATCAAGCCCTATTTTCAATTTTCATAACTTATTTTTTCCGGCATCAGCTTTATACTCTCCAGGTCTTCTTTTATCAGCCAGTTCTGATTTTTTAAGATACATTCTGCCCTCTATCTTACTCCCTTGTCATAAGGAATTCCTTCTGCCCTGGGCGCCCTTGAGTTCTTAGATGTAAGCGCCAGCACAACTAACGTTACTACATAGGGCAGCATACCATAAACATATGTGCTTATCCCCAGTTCCGCTAACAAATATACTCCATCATTATTAATGTCAAGTGTGCTGAAGCAGGCAGCAATACATTTAAGCAGACCAAACAAAAAACCCGCCGCTGCAATATTTAGCGGCTTCCAGTTGCCAAATATCATAACTGCCAGTGCCAGAAATCCAAACCCTGCAACATCACCCGTCGAAGCGCCATTTGATGTTGTCAGCGTATAAATAAAGCCTCCCATACCTGCCAGTGCCCCGCCAATTGTTGTACCAACGTATCTCATTATGTACACATTGATTCCCACACTGTCCGCCGCCTGGGGATGTTCGCCACAGGCACGCAGTCTTAAACCGAATTTTGTAGTATATAATAGAATTGACAACAAAATATAAATAGCAATTCCTATATAATTTGTTAAATAAAATTTATCCAAAAATACGGAGCCAATGGTGCCTAAGTCAGAAGATCTTGAAAATCCTAAGTCTGTCTTAAAGATCATAAACCATGACGGTGCATCATATGCCAAATTAAGAGTTCCCTGATTAAATAACAAATTGATCAGAAACAATACGATTGCAGGTGCCAATAAGTTAAGCGCCATTCCACCTATCGTCTGATCCGCCTTCATGGTAACTGCCGAAAAGCTGAGCAGCAGAGAAAATACTGCCCCCACAAATGCAGTGAGCAAAAGTGTCAGCAAAAGCAAAGCCTGTGCATTTTCTTTATCCCATCCGCCTAGCTGCATGGAGCGTACAAACCATGCACCTACAAATGCCCCCATTATCATAATACCTTCCAGTGCAAGATTAATCACTCCGCTTCGCTCAGAAAACACACCTCCTAATGCAATCAGAATCAATGGAACAAAAAATATGAATGTCTGTTGTAATAAGAATGTCATTGCTGTACCTCCTTTTTTCTCTTTCTACTGCTTAACATGTCCTGAAAAAATTTAGTAAAGGCACATAAATATACAATTGCTGCAATGATAATGTCTGCATTGTATTTATTAAACACTGTCAGGTTTCCAAGCTGGCTGCCTGAAATATCAAGATATGCCATAAATAGTCCTGCAAAGATACACCCCACCGGATTACAGCTTGCCAAAAGTGCAACAGGTATACCATTGATCCCCACCGCCGGCAGTGACATTGACGTATGCCAGTAAAATTCCACATTACCGCTCAGGTAATATAATGCTGCACCTGCCGCTGCCAAACCTCCTGATAACGCCATAGATAATACGATATTTCTTTTTTCGTTCATACCTGCCATCCTGGCAGCATTTTTATTGCTCCCACAGGAACGCAGTTCAAATCCTAATACGGACTTTGTAATCATAAAGTAACAAATCACTGCAAATGTAATTGCTGCTAATATCCCAAGATTGACGCTGCTGCTGCCAAATAATGTATTCAGTCCGGCCTTCACTGTAGAAACACCATTGGTACTTAATTTAAGTGTATACCCGCTTTTCCCATAATCAACCTGATTAATAAAGCTGCTTCCGTCAAAAAGCATAGTCACAAGATTTGCCGCAATCCAGTTGGTCATTATACAGGTAATCACTTCGTTTACATTCAAAAAAGCTTTGAATAATCCCGGAATGCATCCCCACAATGCGCCTGCTGCCACAGCGACTGCAAAGGCTGCTATCCATACAATCCATGCCGGCACTACTTCAGTGTCAATGGATAGTCCCACTATAATAGCCGCTGCTGTTCCTGCCAGATACTGCCCTGCTGCGCCAATATTAAACAATCCCGTCTTGTATGCCAGGGCTACGGACAATCCTGTCATGATAAGGGGTGTTGCACGGAACAGCATGTCTCCTATCAGCTTTCCGTTTATACCAAACATTAACCTGCCGCTTTCACTTTTTCCCAGATTAAACACCCCTGCAAGCATTACACGAAACCCGTCAAATGCCGAAGAAAAACTGATATTGCTTATGCACAATGCAGTAATAAAAAGAAGAATTCCGCCAAAGACAAATCCAATTAAGATTGAAATAAAAGAAGCAGATACCCGCTTTGTGCCTTCATTATTAATATCAAATATATTTTTTAAATATTTAGGCATGATCTTTGTTCCTTTCTGCCGGAGTATCTCTTTTTGCACCGGCCATGTAAAGTCCAAGTTCTTCCGGGGTGGTTTCTTCAGGGTTCAATTCACCTACTATTTCTCCCTCATACATAACAAGTATTCTGTCAGACAGATCCATCACTTCATCCAGTTCAAAAGAAACCAGCAAAACAGCTTTTTCATTATTTCTTTGATTGATAATCTGGTTGTGTATGTATTCTATCGCCGCCACATCCAGTCCTCTTGTAGGGTGTACCGCAATAAGCAGGTCATCATCTTTATTGATTTCACGGGCAATAATTGCTTTCTGCTGATTTCCTCCTGACATACTTCTTGCCGGAGTTTCCGCCCCCTTGCCAGCCCTTACATCAAAGGATGCGATCAAACCATCCGCATGCTCCCGCTCTATTTTCCTGTCAATGAATCCTTTCTCATTAAATGGCTTTTTATAGTAATTGTGTAAAATCAGATTGTCTTCCAGAGAAAAATCCAGAACCAGTCCATACTTATGCCTGTCCTCCGGAATACAGCTCATTCCGGCAATGCCTCTTTCCCTTATGGAAACATTTGATATATCTTTCTCATTCAGCAAGACTTTTCCGCCTGTCAGCTTATCAATCCCTGTCAGTCCATAAACCAGTTCGCTCTGTCCATTTCCATCAATGCCTGCAATACAAACTACTTCCCCCTGACGAATTTCCATGCTCACATTTTTAACCGCATCCGCTTTATGATAATGACTTGCTACTGACATATTTTCAACTTTAAGAACAGTTTTTCCGGGCTTTAAATCTTTTTTGTCCACATGAAATGAAACGCTGCGGCCTACCATCATGGATGTCAGCTCTTCTTTTGTCGTCTCATTTACATTTACCGTTCCAATGTATTTGCCTTTCCGCAGTACGGAACATCTGTCGGCAGCCTCCATAATTTCATTGAGCTTATGGGTAATAAATAATATACTTTTGCCTTCAGCCGCCAGATTTTTCATAATTTTAATTAATTCGGAAATTTCCTGCGGCGTCAACACCGCAGTAGGTTCATCAAAGATTAATATTTCATTTTCACGATACAGCATTTTAAGTATCTCCACACGCTGCTGCATTCCCACCAAAATATCCTCAACAGCGGCATCAACGTCCACTTTCAGTCCATACTTTGAAGACAGCTCCATTACTTTCTTTTTTGCCTGTTTTTTTTGAAGAAAGCCAAGCTTATTGGGTTCTATTCCCAAAATAATATTTTCCAGCACAGTAAAGCACTCCACTAACTTAAAATGCTGGTGAACCATGCCTATTCCAAGCCGGTTTGCATCATTTGGATTTTTAATATGCACACATTCACCGTCTTTTCTGATTTCTCCCTCTTCCGGCTGATACAAGCCAAATAAAACACTCATCAGTGTGGATTTTCCTGCACCATTCTCCCCTAAAAGTGCATGAATTTCTCCCTTTTTCAATTGTATCGTTATATGGTCATTGGCTTTAATTCCCGGAAAAGTCTTCGTAATGTCTATCATTTCTATTGCATATTCACCAGCCATCTTCAAGTCCCTGCCCTTTACATTTTTCGCAAATATCTATTTATTCTACAAATTCAACCGTAACATTGCTGAAAGTCTCTGTTCCGCCAAGAAATCCTTCAAAGTCATAGCTCACCTTATAGGTACCGTCGATAATTCCCTTAGTCAGTGCGTCGTAATCCTCTTGCGTAAACTTTTCAAATCTGGATGTTTCCATAGGAAGTCCTGTTGCATTTTCCTCAATGCCCAGCCAGGTATCTCCCTGTACCTCTTCCCATTTGTTTTCAAAATATTTTGTCAGTGCAAGATTAACGGATGCTTCCAATCCCTTTAAGGAAGATGTAATAACTGTTTCTGAATCTTTCGACTGATCAACGTCTCCACCTATGGTATATCCATTGTTTGCTGCGGCTGCTGCAAATACACTGTTACACATAGTTCCGCCATATGGCATAACTAATTCCGTTCCTTGGGCAAACCATCCATTCACCATAGTCTGCAGGGAATCAGATGCAGAATATGCCTCTCCATACAAATAGCTGTATTTGATGGTTACATTAACTCCCATTTCAGCAGCTGCTGCATTTGCACCCTGTACGAAACCATAACCACATCTGTTTACCGCAGGGTTTCCACCACCGCCTCCGCCACAGAATCCAAGCTTTGTGAGTCCATCCTTTACTACCGAATAACCAGCCATGAACCCTGACTGCTCCTCATGATAGTAAATTCCTGCCACATTTTCTAATCCTACATCCCATCCGTCAATAAAAACAAATTTTACTTCCGGATGTTCCGTTGCAGCCTGATATAACGCTTCGTACTGCATATAGCCCGGCGTTACTATGATTTCTGCCCCATTATCAATTGCTGCAATCATAGCATCATATCTGTCACTGTCAGTTGCTTCATTTCCATTTGCCGGCTGATAATATTTGTAAGAATATCCCTTTTCACTTGCAAAGCATTTTACACCATTCCATGTGCCTTCATTAAAATTGCCATCTTTTAACTGTGCCACATCAGTTACCATTGCAACTACATATTTGCCATCTTCTGATTCCATTGTGTCGCTGATATCATCGGCTGTTATTTCACCTTCCGGCTTCTGCTCCGAAGCGTCTTCCTTTTTGCTGCCGCAGGCGGTAACGCCTGCCACAAGCATAACTGCCAACAGCACTGACAAAATCCCTTTTCTTTTCTTCATATTCGTTTCCTCCTTTGATTTTCTTTCCTTAAATTAGTGCCTGATTAATAATCGGTCCTGCTTCATAATATGCATACAGGTTAGTAGGAACAAAAATTCCTCTGTCAGTGACTACTCCGTCACACAGCTTGGGCGGTGTAATGTCAAATGCAGGATAAAATCCCTTTACTCCTTCCATTGTTAATTTCGTTCCCATAGACTCCATTACCAGCTGCGGATCTCTTTCCTCAATCGTAACCGAATCAATATTGGGATGGGACAAATTCGGCGTTCCTGTAACATAATATGGTATGCCCCAATATTGACATCCTAATGCAATTTGAAATGTACCAATTTTATTAACTACATAACCGTCCATTGTTATCACATCGGCCGCAGAAGTAAACACGTCTACTTTTTTGGCTTTTAAAACATAAGCCGGCATATTGTCCGTAATAACAGTCACATCAAATCCCATGTCACAGCCTACACTGGCAGTCAGCCTTGCTCCCTGATAATAGGGTCTTGTCTCCGCACAGATCATTTTAATTTCTTTTCCCTGCCGGCGGCATGCAGTCAGCATTGTTCCTATAATTGTTTCTCCAAAACACTGCGTCATTACAGTACCGCCATCAGGTATTTTTTCTGCCAGATAGCGCCCTGTAGGCATATATTTCTTATAGGTATCATTAATATAGTTAAATGCATATTCCTGCAATGCATCAACAAGCTGTTGTCCTGCCCTGCCTTCCTGTAAGCATTTTTCGGCTGCTTCCATGGCGCCGCCTGTAACAAGCTGCATTTTTTCGGAAGTTGTGGGCCTGGCATGTGACAGTGCATACTCTGCCTTTTTCAGATATTCCCTGATCTCATCAATGCTCTTTTGCCTGACTTCATAGGCTGCCAGCGCCATCCCCATTGCTGCCGCTGTATAAGGCCCCGCACTTTGCGTCACCATATCTGCAATTGCCTGTGCAACTTCTGTGTAAGAGCGGCATACTACAAATTCTGTTTTCACAGGATAAATTCTCCGGTCCAGAATCCTTACACAGCCGTCCTCATACCATGCAACATTTTCATATTGAAGCAAAAACCCCATTCCTTCATCTGCTCTTTTCATACTAACCATACCCCTTTCACAAATTTTTTACCTTTTCTCCTTCTGCAATATTTGCGAACTGAATGCAACAGGCTGAAGTTCACATAAAGTATACTCCTTATACTCTTTTGGTGTTTTGGCCAGAAAAATTTTAAATGTATTGTAATCACAAAATTCCATCATCACCTGCCGGCAGATTCCGCATGGCGGAAAATAATCCAGCTCTTTAGCCTTCTCATGTCCCCCAACAACAGCAATTGCGCTAAATTTCCGTTCCCCTTCGCTGACTGCTTTAAAAAAAGCGGTTCTCTCAGCACAGTTCGTTGGTCCATATGCTATATTTTCAATATTGCATCCCGTATACACTTTACCATTTTCAGCAAGAAGTGCAGCTCCCACCTTATGACGGGAATAAGGAGCATATGCCTGCTTTCTTGCCTCAAATGCGGTAAGAATCAATTCATCCCTTTTCATCCGGCTCCTCCCAGTTTTTCTATTTCATCCTTTGGCGAAAAATTTCCAACTGTTCTTCCGGAATCTCTCCAACTGTTCCCACCGTACTTGCAAGGTAATAGATACGCGCGGCATCTTCTATGTAAACTGCTGTTATATATGCACTTTCAATCTCTTCACCAATTGCAACTGCTCCATGATTTTTTAAAAGGCACCCCTTTCTCCCCTCTAATGCCTTAACAGCTTCTATCCCTACTTTTTCGTCGCCTGGAAGGGCAAACCCTGCCACCTGGACAGTATCTCCAATAGAGGGCAGCATTTCCACTAAAATCATTGGGATTGGCATATTGGCAACTGCAAATGTCGTGGCATAAGGAGAATGAGTATGCACCACCGCTTTTATCTCTTTACGCTCTTTATAAATATTGGTATGCAGCTTCCATTCGGAAGAGGGCTGATGCTTTCCCTCCAGCACAGTGCCATCCATTGTAATGACAACCATATCTTCACAGGTCATATTTTCATAGGGAATGCTGCTTGGGGTAATATAAATACAGTCATTTTCATCATCATAGATACTAAGGTTGCCGCTGGTACCTGCAAACAGCTTATTCTCATAAGCTTTCTTTGTATATGTAAGCAGTATTTCCCTGTAGTTTTGTTTGTTCATTCTTTTTTCCAACCTTTCAATCTCATCACTTCATAATATCCGGACAAAGATATTTTTTCCCCTGTTTTCTTTTTTCTTTATCCCATCTTGTAAGAATATGGATAGCTTCCGCACCTACCAGACAGGCTCTTGCCTCGCCTCCATCTTCATATGCCTCCCCTGTTTCCCTCTGCACAATAACTGATGCGCACATGCCTGCCCGAAGGCCAAACAAACGGGACAATGTAAATAACGCTGCACCCTCCATATCATAGTTTAAAACATTGGCAGACTGCAGATCTTTATAAAGGGCATCCGCATCCTGCCGCTTATAACCGCCAAAGCTGGCTCTTGACTGTCCAGCATAGAAGGATGCTGTGGTACAGCCCACTCCCACATGATACTTAAAGCCAAGATTTTCACATGCCTGAATTAATGCCATAACCACCTCCGGAGATGCTGCCGAAGGATATTCCTCCATCACATACTGGCGGCTTGTTCCATCAAGTCTCACATTACAGTCATTAATGATAATATCGCCTATTTGAATCCCTTTTTGTATTGCCCCTGTGGTGCCTACTCTTATAAAGGTATTAACCCCTGCCGCTGCCATTGTTGTAAGGGGGAGTTCTAAATTAGGGCCTCCCATTCCTGTGGACATGGCGGTAAGCGGTGTTCCTTTATATGCTCCGGTACAAGCCCTGTAACCTCTGTTTAAGTCGTATTCTTTTGATGTCCCTTCATCCCACTGCCCTGCCATTAAGCTGATCCGGCGGGGATTGCCCGGAAGCAGTGCATATTCCCCCATATCAGGCACTGTAAATCCTTCTGTTGCTATACCGCCTGTTTCCGCATCACTAAGCCCCTGGCGCGCTTTTTCAATATCTTTCATTTGTCAATACCTCCTCTTTTACTTACTTAACTTATATATAAACTTAACATCACTGCTTGTTTTTGATTATAACACCAACATTCATCTTTAGTCAAATACTTTTGTGGTTTTTTGTTGTTTTCACTCAATATTTTAAATGTTTTTGTTGTTTTATGTGACATTAAATTGCTTTTCTTCTAAATTTATTGATAATCATGTAAAAAGATGGTATAATAATCCACAACAATGTTCATTAATCTATATTAGGAGGCAGGAATTTGTTACCAATAGAACGCAAAGATATAATCAGAGACATGGTTTATGAAAAGAAAACAGTAAGTGTTTTAGAGTTATCGGAATACTTCGGCGTTAGTCCGGAAACCATCCGGAGAGACATTAGCGCATTGGACAGTGAGGGAATATTAACCAAAACATACGGCGGCGCAAAGTTCAAAACACAGGTAAGTAAAAAAATACCTACAAAATCTCTGCTTCATATTATGTCCCAAAGGAAAAATGCAATGGCATATGAAGCCTCAAAATATATACAGCAAAATGACTGTATCTTTATGGGATACTCCACTACTGTATTGGCATTGTGTTCCCACATCCCCGATATGCCTCTTACTATTGTTACCAATTCTTTACCTGTAATACAGTTCTTTGCCGAATACAAATCCGTACGTTTGGAAAATATCGGTGGAACCTACATCAGCAGTTACGATGCATTCAGTAGTTTCCACGCTATAGAATCTCTTGAACGTTACAGTTTTGACAAGGCTTTTTTGTCTTGTCAGGCAGTGGATTTCGGAAGGGGAATGTGCGACCAGAACGACATGATATGCGGCCTGCAGCAGAAAGTATTAGAAGTGTCCAATCAGGTATATTTGATTGCTGATAACAGTAAAATTAACCAGCGTGCATTTTTATCCTATGGAGATTTATCAAAAATCAGCGAATTAATAACGGATGCTGTTCCTTCTATTGATGTACAGCAGCAGTTACTTTCTTTAAAGATTCCTTATACCGTAGCAAATATTCCAGCTCAGGAATCCGCAGAAGTTAAATATGAAGAAAAGTCTCAGGAAACACTTCCGCAAGAGACGCCCTCAATCGAACAGGAGGCTGACCATTAGCTGGTCAGCCTCCTGCTCTGTTTTATTTATATCTGCGCATCATAATTCTTCTAAAAGCTGAATCAGATAATTCCATACTCTGCCTGCTGAGGATATACTGAGTTCTTCCTTGGCCGTATGAATATTTTTCATATCCGGCCCTATGGATACGCAGTCAAGACCAGATATCTTATCTGCCAGCAGCCCGCATTCCACTCCTGCATGAATAGCTCTGATTTCAGGCTCCTTTTGATAAAGATTCTTATACACCTCTACCATCCTGCTTCTAAGCGGGGAATCCTTCCGGTACGCCCAGCCTGGATAAACACCGGTCACTTCCATATCGGCTCCTGCCAGATAAGCCAGGCTTTCAAGTCTGCCTATCAATGCAATTTTAGCGCTTTCTAAAGCACTTCGCACTGATATGCCAATACTTACTCTTTTGCCTTCCATAAAAATCTGACCAGGATTTAGAGATGTCTCCACCATGCCCGGCATGTCCCTGCTCATTGCCTGCACTCCATAGGGAAGTGAATTAATAAGACTGATCAGTATTTTGCTTTCTTCCCTGTCAATCACTTCTTCATCTTCTGTCTTGCAGGTACTCACCTCAATTCTTACGCCGCTGTCTTTATCTGCCAATTCTATTTTCAGTTCCTGATCCAGTTTTTCACAAACAGTCTTTAATAAAAGGATGCATTCCTTCTCCATGTCCTCCCCGCGTACTGCCTGCAGTAATCCGTCTTCCTTTTCATATTTTGTAATCAATATTTTGGCCTTTGCCTGGACAGGTATGGCATTGTCTGCAACGCCGCCCTTTACATCCACAAGATAAAGCTCCATCTTTTCCAGCAGTCTATTCAGGGTTCTACCTAAAAGACAAATAGCATTTCCTCTTTCTCTGTGGATTTCCTCACCGGAATGGCCTCCCTGCAGCCCACATACATTAATCTCACAGCTTACGCCGCGCTGTATGGAAATTTCAGAATCAAAGTGCAGATCCACCCTGGCTCCTCCGGCACAGCTTGACAAAAAAATCCCTTCTTCCTCAGAATCCAGATTTACAAGCTGCTTTGCCTTCAAAGGGGTTACATCCAATGCCCTTGCCCCATCCATTCCAACTTCTTCATCTACGGTAATCACCAGTTCAATTCTTGGATGCTTATATCCTGTTCCATCTAATAATGCCAGCCCATAAGCAACTGCAATTCCATCATCACCGCCAAGACTGGTTCCATCCGCCATCAGCCTGTCCCCATCCACTACCAGCTTAAGTCCGTCTTTTTCCATATCAATAGGCGCACCCGGTTCTTTTACTGCCACCATATCCATATGTCCCTGGAGCATCACTGGTGCATGATTCTCATAACCGGCAGATGCCTCTTTAATAATAATCACATTTCCTGCTTCATCCTGATAGTACTCCAGTTTTCTTTCACGTGCAAACTCTGCCAGATAGTTGCTGATCCCCTCTGTGTTCCCTGATCCATGAGGAATCCTGCATATTTCTTCAAAAAAGTAAAAAACATTTTTGGGTTCTAAATGTTCAAGTGCTCTCATACTGCTCCCTTCCTAAACAACAGATGCCTGCTTCGCAAGCTGTCCTTATGAAAATGTTTAAAAAGACCTTACTTCCGCCTGTTTGCGGGAATAAGATCTTTTGTCTGCTTTTTCTATCAATTATAATTATGCGATTTTGCTTTTTGCAAGTTCTGCAAGGCTCTTGAAACCTTCTGCATCATTTACTGCCATTTCTGCAAGCATCTTTCTGTTAATGTCAACCTCTGCAAGCTTAAGTCCATACATAAACTTGCTGTAAGATAATCCATTCAGCCTTGCAGCAGCATTGATACGTGCAATCCAAAGCTGTCTGAACTGGCGCTTTTTCTCTTTACGTCCTGCGTAGGAAGAAGCCAACGCTCTCATCACTGACTGCTTTGCTACTCTGTACTGTTTGCTTCTGGCTCCTCTGTAGCCCTTTGCAAGTTTCAATACTCTATTATGTTTCTTTCTGGCATTCATGCCGCCTTTAATTCTTGCCATGTCTTATAATCCTCCTTACGACTCATTACTATACATTACCATTATTTCTTATAAATAAGGTAAAATCTTCTTCATATTTTTAACATTAGTCTTGTCTGTCATTGCAGGCTGTCTTAAATTTCTTTTTCTCTTGGTCGTCTTTTTTGCTAAGATATGGCTTTTGTAAGCTTTACTTCTTTTTAATTTACCTGTTCCTGTAGCTTTAAAACGCTTTGCAGCCGCTTTGCTTGTTTTCATTTTGGGCATAACTAATTCCTCCTATATCCTTAAATATTTTCTGCCGACAGGCTCGTCCTCCTGTCATCTATTTTAACTGGCAGGCTAACGCTTTTCAGTTAAAAACATTGACATACTTCTCCCCTCTACCTTGGGAGCTTTTTCAACTACGCAAATATCAGAAAGGGCTTCTGCAAAATCATCTAAAATATGTTTGCTGTTGGCCATATGCGCCATTTCTCTTCCCCGGAATCTTAAAGTCACTTTAACTCTGTCCCCTTTGGTGATGAATTTTCTGGCCGCATTCATCTTTGTATTTAGATCATTGGTATCAATATTAGGAGACAACCGAATTTCCTTAATTTCAATTGTTTTCTGTTTCTTTCTGGCTTCTTTCTCCTTGCGTGTCTGTTCATATTTAAACTTGCCATAATCAACAAGCTTACATACAGGCGGTTTCGCTGTAGGCGCAATTTTCACAAGATCAACTCCCGCTTCCTCTGCCATCTGCAACGCCTCTCTTGAAGACATGATTCCCAACTGTTCACCATTTTCTCCAACAACACGTACTTCCTTATCTCTGATCTGTTCGTTAATGAATAATTCGCTAATGGCTGTATCCTCCCCTGCATAAAAAAATGGATAGCATAACTATCCACTAATCATCTGCTTAAGCTGCACATGCATATGCCTGTAAAAGCACTGCATAAAAGCTTTTTGCTATGAACACCTGTAAGCCTGATTGCCACAGGGTGAGAGTGGATACTCTGCTTGAATGTCTGCATACTTACCGCATGCTTTTATACTCTAACATCTGAGTGCCCAAATGTCAAGATATTTTCATAAATTGTCAAGCAACTTTTTCAAATTTTCAGAAAGGCTATTATCTATGTATCCATGAAAACAGTTTTCATGATGTTTTCTAAAAGAGTAATAGTTATTGTTATAATGGCTTATTAAATGATTAATATTATTTGGAACAGGAATAGCTTTATCCAATATTTTTTGAGCAATATCATCATTTAAGTCCATCGGACTTCCCCATCCATAATTTAATTTATGTTTTGGATTATTTTCATATATTCGTATGTCTAATCTATGCTTATGTACTTCTATATCTTCAACGTCGGAAAGGTTGAACAAGCACACATCAAAAACTTGTAATCCATTGTTTAACGAACCTCTTAAAAAAGTATTACCAAACAATGGATTGGCTGCTATACTTATCACAAATAAATTATTTAAATAGGAATATGCTAATAAAGAAGAACTTTTATTTTCGATTTCGAATACCTGCTTTGGATTAGGTGAAACTTTCGAAACTTTTACTAAGATAGTTTTTATGAAAAGCCGCTCATCTTTTGTCAAACGTGAATCATTTAACATTTGTTCTATATAATAATTAGGGGCTAATTGTATACCAGCAAATTTTTTATCAAAGTATATCGTATTCAATATCTTAGATTTTTTAAGTTCTTTTATAAGTACTATCAGCTTTCGTATATGAGCAATTGCCTCATATGTCGTTTCTGATTGACAATGTATTGCCAAATCATTTATCACAAATTCCATATAACCTCCTATAGCAATTCTGTAAGAGCATTATCCCATTCATCAAAAAATCCTTCCGGCCAGTAGTCTAAGCTTCCATCATCTAAAATAGCAGGTGCATATACATTTGTATTAAATGCCCCTGAAACATGTTCCCTGTCAAAAAATAACACCTGCATAGCATCTGTAGAAACCTTTTTATCTTTTACAGCAATTCTTATTCCATTTAGAATATGGTCACTATGAGTTTCAACAATTATCTGTATGCCAGCATTTGCAACGACAGCTAACAATTCACCAATCTGTCGTTGAGCTTTGGGATGAAGATGGCACTCTGGATTTTCAATAATAACCAAATCTCCAGGCTGGGCTTTCAGCAAAGCAACAATTACAGGTAAAATATAAGTAATTCCAAACCCAACATTAATCGGTCGATATTCATTACTGCTATTGTTTTCACCCTTTTCTTGATATCGAAGACTTATTGAATCTGCTTTCAATATTTCCTGAATATTAAAATTAAATCCGTGAAATAATTTATTTATCCAATAATTTGTTTGATAAATAAGCCCAGCCGGAACATTAAATACACGAAGTAACTCATATATTGGCTCACTGCCGTACAAACTCAAATAACTAAATACTTTTTCTCCATGGATGCCCAAATTACGACTGTAATTTATTGCTGAATATATATTTTGAGGAACAATTCTGTCAGCAGCAATATATTCAAACGTCTCTTTAAAAATATTGAACATTTCAAATTCGCAGTCTATCATTGTTACCGCCGAAATCAGATTTCTATTAGCTTCATAAGGCATGTCAATGGAAAGCTTACCTTCTGCTGTATTACTGATGTTTACTTTAATTTCAGATCCTTCAGTGTATTCATTAATAATATCACTAGAATTTCCCAAATTAATATAGTCACCAGATATAATTATTTTATCTAGATTGTGATATTTATCATATGACTGCTTTAACAATAAAAAAACTTGAATAACTGTTGATTTACCACAACCATTCTGCCCAGCTAATACAGTTAGATTTTTTAAGGGAATTGCACAGTTATTAAAGCATTTAAAATTTAATAAAGAAATATTTTTAATCATTTATTTAGCACCTCATCAATAATTTGATTTACTGTTTCCAGTCTTCGCTTCACACTATTATATTTTGCAGTGTTAATATCAGAACTATACGTATGATTTTGCAAGGTTTCAACAAACAAATTTAAAACAATTTTTTTGTTTTCTTTCAGTTTAATTTGTTCCTCTTCAGTTAAATTTGATAAACCAATAGACCAACTTTCAAAAAGCGCTACATTAATTGGGTTTCTCTTAACTGGCGGTATTCCGGAAATTCTTCTAAACGCATATTCACCAAATATATTGTATGCACAATTCATTGAACGTATAAATATCTCTTTAATTTCTTTAATTTGCTTTTCTGTACAATCATTTAAATACTCCATAGTCTGATTCAGAAAAACTTCTATGGAAGCCCCGCACTGCTTGAACTGATCTATTCCCAAATATTTAAATCCCATGTATCTTAAAATAAACTCTCTATCCAGCATTCGATCAGAGGGAATTGAATTAGCTGTAGCATTTTTAAATTCAACTGTTTCTGAAAGTGCTTTAAGTAATTTTGTTGCCGCTCCCTGATATAAAGCATGACGTATCTCTTGATTTTCTAATTTTAATCCAGGTGTGTTAATCCTTTTAAAAATATTAAACTTTATATTAAATGGAGTGCCTGGCATTAACAGATATAAAGATAATTGAGTTTCGTCAATCCTTCTAATATATGAACGGGGAAGTGCATCATATCCACATCCATTATAATCTGAAAAATATTCCAATCCAGTAAGTTTAAATGATTTATCAATAATAAACTCCTTCAAACTAGATAAACGCTGTAAACCATCAATCACAAGCCAATAGTCATCATCTGTTCCGTCAAAGTACAATGGTGGAATAGGAATTCTCAGCATCAATGATTCTATAAATTGACTTTTTGTTTCATCATCCCATAAACTTCTTTTTCTCTGAAAATCTGTGTCCAAATTTATTTCATTATGTTTTAGTCGATTGATAATACCTTCAATACTTAAGGGTTTTTGTTGGATCAATATTTTATTTGAGTCAAGAATTCGTTGTGTATTGGATGCAGTTGTTTCATCATCTTCTACGATAGTAATAAATTGAAACTGCAAGTAATCAACAACATCAGAATATGCATCGGGCATTCCTTTTTCATTCAGCCAATGCATAATTGTCACGCTCTGGAGAGAACCCTTTGTATGTGCAATTTTAACCAAACTGTCAATATCCTCCTGTAGCTTTTGAGGAAGAACCATTGGAGAAGGATTAAATAACATATTTAAAAAACTCATAGTAAATTCGCCTTTCTTTCCAAGTTTAAACTTTACGTGACAATACATAATAATATTACTAAAAATATCAAAGCACGGTTCAATTCACATCATGAAACTGTCTGAAATTTTTCTCTACATTGGCCAGATGCTCATACATCATCCTGCCTGCCTTTTCCTTATCATGATCAAGCAGGGCGGACATGATCTCCTGATGAAAATAAGTTGCCTTATCTATCTGTTCATCATTCTTACTGGATTCTCTTTGATGTATGTCAATTGATGCATGGATCGTCTCGATAAACTTTATAAAGATTTCATTGTGAGAGCCTTTTGCAATAGAAAGATGAAACATTTTATCCATTTCATATTTCTTTTTTATGTTTTCAGAAGAAGCTTCCCCTTTGCAATATCTTTCCCGTTCCTTTAAATAAAACTGCACCATATCCAGTTCTTCTTTTGTTGCGTTTTCCGCACACAAACGGGCTGCTTCTGTTTCCATGATTTTTCTTAATTGTATCATCTCTAAAACCGGCGTATCATCAAGCAGCGAAATGCTTCTTAAGGTAGAAGCAAGAATATCAGGATTATATTCATTAATAAAAGAACCCTCGCCATGTCTGGTAACCACAAGTCCTACTGCCGATAATGAGCGCAGAGCTTCCCGAATCGAAATTCTGGAAACTCCATATTCCTCAGCCATTTCCGCTTCCGTGGGAAGCTTATCTCCCGGAGATAATTTTTTATTTTGTATATCTTCAATGATTGAATCTACAATACTGTCGCTGACGCTTTTCCGCTGTATCATGTGTAAAAAATCCTTTCATGATAAAAATGTAAGTAATGTCTGGTACCGACCATAAATCACAGTCATCCTCTTCCCATTAATGCTCATTATATCATATATAAAAGGAATGTTCACGAATTTTTAAATGATTTTTTCAACCACTTATTATTTTATAAAAGAACTAAACATCTATAATCTTTCGTATGCCTCTAATATCCCTGCTACATTTAGCTTAAAGTAATCCTGTAATGTTTCCCTGGTTCCTGATCTTCCAAAACAGTCCTTAATTCCCACTCTCTGCATTCTGGCAGTTCCTTCCTGTGCTATGATTTCTGAAACCGCGCTTCCCAGACCTCCAATCACATTATGGTCTTCCGCAGTAATGATTTTTCCGGTTTTCCGTGCATATTTCTTTATCAGTTCTTCATCTATCGGTTTCACACATGCCAAATCAAGAACAGCAGTGCTTACCCCTTTTTCCTCCAGTACTGCCGCCGCTTTTAAAGCCTCCGGTACCAGATCCCCCACTGCAGCAATTGTCAAATCAGTTCCATCTTTCAGCACATTTCCTTTCCCTATGGCAAATTCCGGCTTTTCCTGATAAACAGTTTCCGCTGCCAGACGTCCCATACGAATATAAACCGGTCCATCATGACAAATTGCCGCTTCCACCGCTGCATATACGCTTTTTTCATCACAAGGAACAATCACTGTCATATTGGGAATGGTGCGCATCAAAGAAATATCTTCAATACACTGATGGGATGCCCCGTCTTCACCGATCAGTACGCCGCTGTGGGTTGCTCCTATAATCACATGCAGATTAGGATATGCAATGGAATTTCTGATCTGCTCATAAGCACGTCCGGCTGCAAACATTGCGAAAGTGCTTGCAAATACTGTTTTTCCACATGCAGCCATTCCTGCCGCTGTTGTCATCATATCCCCTTCCGAAATTCCCATGTTAAAAAACCGGTTGGGAAATTCTTTTTGAAATACCAAAGTTTGTGTTGCTTTTGCAAGATCTGCATCCAATACAAAAAAATCATACTTCTTTCCAAATTCTGCAAGAGACTTTCCATAAGCTTCCCTTGTTGATAAATTCCCCATATCCTATAAACCTCCCTGCCTTTTCAAGTCCTCCATCGCTGTTTTAAACTGCTGCTCATCAGGAGCCGCACCATGCCATCCGGCCTGATTTTCCATAAAAGAAATTCCTTTTCCTTTCGTGGTTTTACATACTATCACTGTAGGACTTTCTTTTAATGCTTTTGCCTTCTCTACTGCCTGATCAATTGCTGCAATATCATGCCCGTTCACCTCAAGCACCTTCCATCCAAATGCCTGAAATTTATCAGAAACAGGCGCCACATTCATAACATCTTCTACTTTGCCATCAATCTGCAGCCCATTGCAATCAACAAAAAGTGTAAGATTGTCCAATTTGTAATGAGCCGCAGTCATTGCCGCTTCCCATATCTGTCCTTCCTGAAGTTCCCCATCTCCGCAAATACAGTATACTCTGTAATCCTTTTTGTCTGCTTTTGCAGCCATTGCCATTCCATTAGCTGCCGAAAGCCCCTGGCCAAGGGAGCCGGTAGACATATCCACTCCCGGAATTTTGTCCCTGCTTGGATGTCCCTGAAGAAAACTGTCAATCCTCCGCAATTTTTTTAGTTCCTCCTTTTCAAAAAAACCACGAAGAGCAAGAGCCGCATAATAAGCCGGTGCTGCATGGCCTTTGGAAAGCACAAACCGATCCCTGTTTTCATCTTCCATATGGGAAGGATCCACCTTCATCTGCTTAAAAAATAAAACCGCCAAAATATCACATATGGATAAGGAGCCTCCCGGATGGCCGCTTTGGGCACAATAAACTGCCTCCACCACAAGCTGTCTTATTTGATTTGACATACTGTATAATTCTTTATCATTCAACTTTGTAAACATCCTTTTTTCTCCTATGTTCATTCCTGACATACGCTCTTTTTCCGCCTCATCAATTTGAAAAATTCTGCGCCACACACTGCGCACTCATCCGGAAACACCTTATCTGCCAGTGCCTCCAGACAAAGATATCCTTCATATCCTGCCTTATTCAGCATATGGTAATAGGCTTCCATATCCAAATGCCCCATAGAAGGCGCCAGGCGGTTAGAATCCAGAAAATGAATATGTTTTGTAAAGGGCAGTGCATTTAACAGTTCACTGCCTATATCCACGTCCTCAATATTCATATGAAAAGTGTCCAGCATCAGATACATTGGAAGTCCGGTTCTTTTTAGAAAGTCCATTCCTTCCCTTACTGAATTAATTGTATTAATTTCATAACGATTGATAGGCTCAATAAGAAGTGCAACGCCCAAAGGCTGCGCAAGGTCTAAAAGCTCCCGGCAGGATGCCGAAAACCGTTCTTCAAAGGCTTCTAACGGTTCTCCTGGCAGTTTATTGCCCCGAACAAGTCCCAGCGATACCATACCATCTGTCTCTCCTGCAAGGTGTATGATTTCTCCGATTCTCTGTACCGCTTCCTTTCTGATTTCAGAATTTATATCTCCCAGAAATAACCCTTCCCCTGCCAGCGCCGCAGGCATAATTGCCCCAATTCCAAGCTGGTAGTGCCTAAGCAGCTGCAAGGTTTTTTGAGTTGTCTTATCAAATGGATCACGAACAAACAGATCCACCCCGTCATATCCCAATTCCTTAATCCGCTTAATATTTTTTTCTGTTCCCCCTGAAAACAACGCAGGCATTCCCTGGGGCCTTTCAAAAACCGAAAGTGATACTGATGTTTTCAACCTTACTCCCATCTGCCCGCCTTTACGGGCACTCAAATTAAATTCCTCTGCACTTATTTTACTTGGACTGATAAAAATAAGAATCTGCTCCATGCTTTCTGTGGAAATGTTTATCCAGAACAAACTGCTCCAAAGATTTTGGCTGTACTGCAATCATTTCAGTCAGATATGCCATTTTAGCCAGTTCCTCTAAAATTACACTGTTTTCCACTGCTGCCTGCGCATCTGTCCCCCAGGTAAAAGGACCATGCCCTGCAGCAAGTACGCCAAATACCTGCATAGGATCTATACCGCGCTCTGTAAATGTGTCAACAATCATATTACCTGTATTTTTTTCATAGTTTCCTTCCACATCACAAGACTGCAAATCTCTTGTGCAGGGAATATTCCCATAAAAATGATCTCCATGAGTGGTTCCATAAGCAGGAATATCTCTTCTTGCCTGTGCCCAAGCCGCCGCATAAGTGGAATGGGTATGTGCCACTGCTCCTATGCCGGAAAATCTTTGATACAGCGCCAGATGAATATCCAGATCCACAGAAGGAAGCAGCTTTCCTTCCACTAAATTTCCTTCCAGATCCGTAACTGACATATCCTCCGGTGTAAGAAGTTCGTATGCAATTCCTCTGGGTTTTATCACTACAAGCTTATTTTCCCTGTCAATAACACTTACATTTCCCCATGTATAAATAACAAGATTTCTTTTTACAAGTTCTAAGTTTGCCTCAAATACTTTCTTTTTCATCTCTTTTAAGTCCAAGATGTTTTCCTCCTAATGTCTCTTTCCCGCTTGCGGCAGGTTTTTTGACTTTCCGCTATTATACTGCTCTTTAGCGGGTATAAATTGCAGCTTCATTCTTCTGTCTGTTGGCAGACAGAATCATATCTCCTGCCTTCGTATGGATAATTCGGGCATTACTTGAACCAGCACCTGTTTCAATCAGTTCGGTTTCATAAACCTGCTGTTCTTTATTATAAAATACCCTGTATAAATCCATATCCTTTTTTCTTGCTCCTATGATAAAGGAAGGCTGTCCTTCAAAGGTATCTGCATAGACCGCATGATAAAAATCAAGCTCTTTTGCATGTTCATACAGCTTTACTGCCATCCCGTCAACTTTTTTGTACACAGAAAAATGATCGCCATGAAAAGGACTTAAAATACCATATTCAAGGCACCCGTCTCCATCCAAATCGTATGCACACACATCACTGACCGGAAAATCAAAAACCTGCTCAATTTCCCACTCTGCACCGGATTCAAAGGGCGGAGTAATCTTAAACACTCCATTTTTCGCTGCAATCAAAACTTTTGTTTCGCCATTTTCATAAATCCGGTTAAACCCATGATTCATAACAAGCCCATCTTTTAGTACAAAAGGAGTAACATTTACATCACCATCCAAATCAAAAGGAAGTTCCGCTGCAAGCAGCTTACCGGGATTTGACCAATCCTCTGGTGATGTCTTGCCCGAATGAATGGTACATGCAATCAAGTACCTTATATTTCCTAATGTAACCACATCAAATCTATGTAAATAAGGAATATCGCAAACCTTAACCCTCTCAAAGGTGTTGTCCCGGTACCGGATAAGATAAATAGCGCTGTTCTCTGACTGGATCATGGTAAAGAATCCTGTAGAGGCAAAAAAGTATCCTTCCTTGTCCTCTACAGTGCAAATCGTCATGGTTCCGCCAAGTCCGTCCTTTTCCTCCCATATAACTTTCTTTTCCTCATATTCTTTTCCTGAATAAATGCTGAGGCTTCCATCTCCCTCTCCTGCAAACATAAGCTGTGTTTCTTCTCCAATTTGAAGTGCATTTACACTATAGCATTTATCAATCTGATCAATTATCTTTTTTTTCATCCCTGCTCCCGTCTGCCTTCTTCAACAGGCACTTTCTTCTTCCGTACTAAATTTAAAACCGCCAGTATGGCAGGTATGCCAACCGCCAGGGCGAAAAACAATGTTCCAATGGAAATCTGCTTTAAACACCCTCCAAAAGAGTTGTAATACATGATGCTTCTTCTTAAATTTGTTTCTACACTTGTTCCCAGCACGCTGGCAAGAATAAAAGGAGAAAGGGGATAACCATTTTTATCCAAAACATATCCTATTACAATAAAAAAGAACAAGGAAAACAAATCAAACATACTGTTTCTTATACTGATTACGCCAATGGCACAAAATACTGCTATAATAGGAAATAACAAATACTTTGGCACCTTAATAATCTGTGCCATAAAACGTATCGTGGAAATCTGAAACAAATACATTACAATATTGGCCACAAAGACAATAAAAATTATTGTTTTGAACAATTCCGGCTGCCCCATACTAAGCATAGGACCTGCAGTAATTCCCTGCATTGCAATCGCGCCCATAATAATGGCCGTAACCGTATCTCCCGGAACGCCAAGAGCCAGCATTGGCACAAGGGCCCCGCCTGATGTTGCATTGTTTGCACTTTCACAGGAAAAGATTCCCGGTTCATATCCTGTACCAAACTTTTCCGGATGTTTTGAAGTTCTCTTTGCCTGCTCATAAGAAATCAGGCTTGCGGCTCCTCCTCCCATTCCCGGAAGAATACCGATAACCGTTCCTATAATGCTTCCCTGAATCATTACAAGAAAATTCTCTTTTATCTCATGAAGCTTTGGTATAAAAAAGATACGTTTTTCAATTTTAGCCGGCGTTACTTTTTCATTTATTTTTCCTATGTTATGGATAATTTCCGGTAATGCAAATATTCCTATAATAATAACCACCAAATCAAATCCATTTTCCAACATAGCATTGCCAAAGGTGTAGCGTATTGCCACACTGTCTACCGGACTCATGCCTACCATTTTTACCAAAAGTCCCACCAGCATTGCAATAAATGCTTTTATTCTTTTTCCGCTCAACAGGCTGCACACAAGACTTAATGCCAGAACCGCTGTCCCGAAGTATTCCCAAGGGCCAAATCCAATGGCCATCTTTGAAAGCACAGGAGCCAAAAGCAATAAGACAATCGCACTAAACAAACCGCCAAATACAGAGGCAAATGCACCATAAGAAAGGGCATCCGTGGCTCTTCCTTTTTGCGTCATGGGATATCCGTCAAATGTGGTTGCAACGGATGCTGCCGTGCCGGGAATCTTCAAAAGAATTGCCGAAACAAGTCCTCCGGAAATACTTCCCATATAAATTCCCATAATTAGCGCCATTGAAGGAATTACATCAAGAGTAAATGTTATGGGAAGCACTAATGCTACCGCAATCGGCCCATTTAAGCCCGGTATGCAGCCAAATACATTCCCGATCACTACACCCACAACAATCAGCAAAATGCATTGTGGGTTGATTACGTTTGCTACAATATTTAAAAAATCCATTTTACCTCCATTCCAAAGCACTTGTTTTTAGAAGTTTATAATCCCGCCAGGCAGCAGTACATTCAGCTTATTTACAAAAATATAATAGAGCACCGCCACTGAAATTAGTATTACCGGATATAAGATCAGCCCTTTTTTAACTGTTATTCTCTCTCCATATTGCTTTTTGTATAAAAAAGTCACTGCAATAATCAAAAATAAACTACTGCTTATTACGAAGCCGAGAGGTTTCATCAAAACCGCATACCCCAGAAACATCAAAAGGAAAATAAGCCTGCTGCCCTGAAAAATTTCCAGAAAATGAAATTTTTTACCCAGTTCCTCCTTGCTTTTGCTTACCATTATAATTCGAATGGCAATAAACAGAAGCAGAATTATAATTACAATTCTGGGAAATAATGCAGGCCCGCCGGATGAATCTATCCGGCTGACCTGAAACCCAAATGACATTCCAAACATTCCGACTCCTGCTGCTGCAAGAATTATCAGAAAAAATATTTCTCCCACTTAGAAGGCCTCCCTCCTTTTACTGTACAATCATTTCTGCTGCTTTTACAAAAGCTGCATAAGTTTCTTCCAATATTGCTGTGTGTTCTTCTGGTGTTGTATAGCAGGCGCCATAGCTGATTGCCTCTAATGCTGCAATACATTCCTCATCTTCTGCCGCCTGTTTTAAAAGATTGTTGACATAAGCAATTGCTGCCGGATCTGTTCCTTTAGGCGCCCAAATACCAAAATTCTGCTTCAAATATCCATAACCATCATATCCAAGTTTGCCCAATGTAGGGATATCTTCATATCCAGCCGGTGCTGTATCGGAAAAAATTGCCAGACAGCGGAAATCGCCACTGTCAATGTACTGTTTTACTGCGCCAAAGCCATCAATATAGGTTTCTATTCTGCTTCCTAAAAGTTCCGTGGCCTTTGCTGCGCCATCTAAGTCCACATTGTTAAAAGTAATTCCGTTCTTTTCTTCCAGATAAAGTGAACCAAAAAGCGGCAACGTGCCCGAAACAGAACCCATCTTAATATTACCTGGTGCAGCTTTTGCAGCTTCGATCAGATCCTCTAAAGTTTCATATGAAGAATCAGCACGTACCACAATTGCCATAGATGAGTCAAGGAAATATCCCACTTCATCCAAATCCTCATAGGTAAAGTCAGCAACTCCAAGTGCGCTCTGCATTGCAAAACCGGATGCCTGAAGAACAAAGGTATATCCGTCCGGATCTGCACTCATTACTTCCTTTACACCGGTACGCCCGCCTGCTCCCACAATGTTTGTAATGGCAACTTCTTTATCCGAATACTTGCTCATATACTGGGCAAATATTCTTGTAGGAATGTCTGTATTTCCTCCGGCTTCATAAGGCACTACAATAGTGATTTCCTTCTCCGGAACCCATACGGATGCCTGTCCGTCTTCTGCTTCTTCCTCTTGCCCGGCTTCCTCCTGAGCAGCGTCCTCTTCCTGGACTGCATCTGCTTCCTCTGTTTCCGTAGTCTGTGTACCTAAATCCTCCTCGGCGGGAGCTTCTTTACTTCCACACCCTGCTGCCATACACATAACCGCCGCCATTAAAATCCCTAAAAATCTTTTTTTCATTTTCTTCCTCCTTGTAGTATTGTTTGTTTTTTATAAAAATGCTTTAAATGGAATGTTCGGTTCGTCTGTAAACGCATCATGGAACCCTCTGTCAAACATAAAGCGTTTCCTGTCTTTATCTCTCGGATACATATATTGTCCACCTACCTGCCAGATATATACCTTAAACTGGTAATTCAAACGGGGTTCTTTAAACTGATACAGATATTCGATCTCCGAAGGATCTGCCAGCATATTGCACCATATGTCATAATGAAAGGGAATTACCACTTTTGTGTTTAAATTTTCAGCCATTCTTAACACATCCGCAGATGTCATCTTATCCGTAAGTCCTGGAGGATTTTCCCCAAAGGATGCAAGTGCAACATCAATCTTATACCTTTTTCCATGCTCAAAATAGCCATTGGAAAAATGAGAATCTCCACTGTGATACAGGGTTCCTCCCGGCGTCTCAATCACATAATTTACTGCCCGGTCATCCATATCAGTGGGACAAATACCTTTGCTGTCTTCTGGTGCAGGACAGGTAATCAGTGCTGTTCTGTCAAAAGAATCCACTGCAGTGATTTTCATATCTTTAATGCAGATTTCATCTCCTGGTCTGATTTCCCTGATTCTTTCTTCCGGCACACCCCATTCTCTCCATATATCACAACTGAATTTCGGACCGATAAAAGGAACATCCTCAAAATTCTGGCAAATTGCAGCCGCCACATACTGATCAATATGATCCCGGTGAAAATGGGTAGACAGTACCGCATCAATTTTTTTGATTTCATAAGGATCAATTACCATAGGAACTGTTCTAGTGTTTGGCTGATAACTAGGCCCTCCATTCATACGGTACATCTGGAATTTTTTCCCCTGGCTATATGGAAAATCCCAGTCCCTTTTACTTCTTTTTCCTGTCCCCAGCCACAAATCAATACAGATATTGGCATCACCGGGGGTTTTCAGCCAGATTCCGGTACACCCCAGCCACCACATTGCAAAATTATTCTCCGGCACTATCGTATCTTCAATTTCGTCATTAAGCCATCTTCCCCATTCAGGAAAACAGTTGTTCTTCCAGACCTCTTTTGTAACCTTGCTTAAGTCTCCACCGCCGGCATTGTCATTAAATCCTGCCATAATGCTTCTCCTTCATACTTTTTGTTCTTTTTTTCAACATGTGATTATTTTTTAATTTGTAAGGTGATATGACAACTATAAATTAAAAAAAATATATTGTCAATATAGTTTATATTTTTTGTCCATTTTTTACTATTATCATGCTGTTTTTTTATGAATATCGTACAATATATTGTTTTGTTCCTTTTCAAATAATTCATTTCCATTTATATAGTTGTCATATCTCTAATTGTTTTTTATAACTGTGGAAATTAAAAGAACTTAAGTTTTTGACTGAAATTTTCAAAAACTTAAGCTCTTTTTTGCCCTTATTTATTCATATCACATTATCTTGTAGGCATCTGAAAACCCACAAGCGCCTTGTTTAAATAATCGTTAAAGGGTTTCATAATTCGGAAAATCTCTGTTGCTTTTGCAATAAACGCTTCTGCATTGTTCAATTCTTCATCTTTTATAGGATATTCCAGGTACCAGCTCTTAAATTTTAAATACTCTGCCTGCGGATGTTCTTTCTCATATCCCCCAGGAACATTCTTTAATGCCGTCCCCTTTACAGTAAAGTATTTTTTAAACCCGGTCTCATGGATAATCTTTTCCCATTCTTCACCATTTTGGACAATATAGTCCCGTATCATCGTTGTTGCATCCTTAAACATATCCGCAAATAGACCACCACCTAAAAAAGATTGATTGCCAGGCTTTATCATAAGATAATATCCCACAGGTACAGGCAGCTTCCCTTTCGAAGAAATATGGGCACGAAACGCAGGATTATAAGGTGATTTGTCATGGCTGAAGCGGGTGTCCCTTACAATCTTAAAGGTTAAGTCTTTCGGATTATTATGTAAAATACTGCTGTCAAACTTTCCAATTTCTATGATCAAATCCTGCAGCAACCCTTCAAATTCCATATTTGCTTTTTTGTATTCGGCCTTATTTGCATGATACCATTCCCGGTTATTATTCATATCCAATGCCAGTAAATAATCCATAATAAACTGTGTATTCATAATCTTTCATCTCCTTTACAAGTTTCGAATAATGGCAAGCTGTGTGGAATCTAATAACTCCCGTATCAGATGTTTCGTCCGTTCAGGAGACTGGTAAGGCTTACAGAATGAAAAATCCTGTGATAAATCGTCAATATCTTCCATCGCTTTTTTCACATCCAGCATAGTCTTATCAGGAATTTCTGCGGCTGTTGTGTAATCCAGATGCAGCGGATTTATCCTATGATTTTGAATTGCATAATTCACCCTGTCTTTACACTTACATCTGCCGCTGCCATATTCTCCACAATACTGTTCAAGAAAGTCTGCCATTTTTTTTCGTACCCGGGAAAGCCGCTGGCGATATGCTTCCGGAGTTATTCCCAAAATATCCCCGGCAATGCGGCTGTCAATCTTAAACATCGTGCCCAATATAAAAATACATCTGCTTTCTACATCAAGACATTGCAGCATCACATTGGTACAGGACATTTTCAGCTCTTCCGCCAATATATCCCTTTCCACATTCTGCGTTAAATCCGGCACATCCTGTATTTTCCCCTTTTCTATGTCATCTCCATAATACTCAAAGCTCAACGGATATTGGGCAAACATATGCTTTTTATAATTTTTTAAATGGTTAGCCGCAATACTGTATACCCACGTTGTAAATGAGCTCTCACCTCTAAAAGATGACAAATGTGTAATCATTTTTAATAGAATGTCCTGCGTGGCATCCTCCGCATCTGCAAATGTACCAAGCATCCGTAGTGATAAGTTAAATACAATGTCCTGTACATCTGCAATAAGCAGTTCAAGGGCTTTTTTATCCCCTGTCACGGCTTCTTCAATCAAAGCCTGTAATTCTTCATTTGTTTTTTTATTCATAGTTATACCCATGCCTTTCCCGCATGGGCCCTTCCCATGTGGGAATAGGCCCAAATACATAGATTGAAAATTTCAATTTTCAATCTTTTACTCTCCTATTTAATTAGACAATATTATTTTGTCTTTGTGACAAAAAAAACTTAAGTTTTCGACCGGGCTTCCCGAAAACTTAAGCTTCCTAAACATTTCTTCAACTATTATGGCTCCTTCTGTGCAAGACTGACTTCATCTTCCCTTACAAGACGTATTTCTCCATCCGAAATTACAAAGTCTGCCATCAGTTCATCATCTGACATCTGGCTGTATGTAATGGTATAAGTATCCTGTGCCAGAATCAAATAAGTTAATTGTTCTATCTTTTCCTCTTCAATCTGACAGGCGCTTCTGATCTTATAACCTGGAACACCTTCCATATCAATCTCTTCAAATGATTCAATCACCAGATCCACGTCCTGCCCAGCTTCTTTATAAGCCTCTTCCAGTGTCTTTTCATAGGTTTCCTTAGTCAGTTCGGTGGATACCATTCCCTCATCGCTGCCTTCTGAAACCGTGTAATAGATGTTGGAAGAATCTAATGGACTCCTGTTATGAACATACATTCCCGGCACTTCCTGAGATTCCTGATAACTTGCCGGAATCAGCACAACACAATAGCTTGCTTCCTCTCTGTCAATTTCCTGCACCTGTTCCTTAATTTCAAACTCCTGCATTTCTATGTACTGTGATGTCTGTCCATCTTCTGACTGGATGCCTGCAACTGTAATTGCTTCCTTCCCACAGCCTGACAAAAAAAATGCTGCAAGAACTGCAAAAATAACCTTCTTTTTCATAATTAAACAACCTTCTGCTGCTACCTCTTTCAAAAATGTCAGCTAACATTTATTTAACCACAATTCCCTGTATAAAACAAGTCCTTCCTTCAAAAAATCCCCGCTGCCTTTTAGGGAAAAGTTACTGGCAGCAGGGATTTTTCTTATCTCTCCTTAAATGTGGCACAGGCTGTTTCTCTACAGTCACAAGCGCCGCAGCCTTTTATGTCCACATGATCTGCAACGCATTTATAATTCCTATTGTACAGACAATTGGATGCTTCACAGTCAATACTGATTGTTTTACTGGGATGCTCCAATGAACTGGTATATCGGTCTCTTCCCTCCTGCTGAAAGCTTTCACAACAGGTATCGTCCTCGCAGCAGGCATGTTTTCCACCTACCATAATGTCGCCCTTACAACAGTATTTGCTTTCGTTATAGGAACAGTTTTCCACAGAACACTTTAAATTTGCCATCTTCATACCTCCTTCATATTATGACAGTATTTAGTATGGCTGTCTCTGCTTTTGTCTATTCACTTTATTTTGTATAAATTAAACCAGTATCTTTCTACCATCACACTGGCTGTCTCTTCCACATTCATGCCTGCCGCTTCCCATTTTTGAATGATTTCATCCCTTGCATTCCCGCTTCCCAAAAACCAGAGCTGTCCATGTTCTGAAAGCAGTTCCTTCATTCTGCGGATTCCTGCCTCATCTGAAAATTCATCCTCCACCAATGGATGAATCTGAGGATACATTTCCTGAAACAAAGTTTCCGGTTTTCCATACCAGAGAAAAGATTCATTGTCTAAATAATAAGCTGCCACCGCCTGCATCTGGTCAAAGTTAAAAATTAAAATATCATCTTCTTTTATTTGTTCCACTGCTTTTTGAAATTCATTCATCTGAAGCCTTTTCCACATTTCTTCTCCGTAAAAAGCACGGTAATTTCTGCCTCCTATGACCAGCAGGAGAAAAAGAATGGGAAAAAACAAATATTTCTTTTCTTTCAGTTTTGTATATAACAGGGAAAATGCCAGCCAAAACACTCCTGCTGCCGGAATCATGTAGCGGTACACAAATATAGGGCGGAGCAAAAAAGAAACCAAAAAACCAAATCCGACACTTCCGGCAAGAAGAAAAATGCACCCTGTGAGAAACATGATTTCCCTGCTTTCTCCCTTTTCCTGTCCCTTTTTCAATCTCCATAAACAGCTCGTCAGTAAAATACCATAAAGTAAAAATAAAACCACTGCCAGAAAAACATTCAGCTTTTCATTTGCAAAGGAAGGGGTAAATAAAAATTTAACGCATCCTCCTAAAGTCCGCCAGGATAAAGGCTGTATCCAATAACTGCTGCTTACCTGCCCCACCTGAAATCTCACCGCAGATATAATCCAGGGAAGATATCCTGCCACACAGCATAATCCACTTAACAAGTACGCTTTTATCTTTTTTTTCAACTTATGCTGCTGCAAAAATACCGCCAGTAAATATACATAAATCATACAGGCAGCCACACAGGCAAAGTAATGGGTATAGCAGGCCGCCAGCGAATAAATTGTAAAAAAAATCCAGTTAGAAAAGCCGCCTTTATGAAAGTTCCCAAATAAATCTAGTTCCCCTTTTGCCTCCCCAGGCTCATTCCCCTCTTCTTTTGTTAATTCATAGGCATGAAGCATTCCCGCTGTAACAAAGAAAAGCCCCCAGCCATACATTCTTATTTCTACCGTATATCCTGCTATCTGCGGCATAGACAGAAGTAGAAAACTAAAAAGACCGGCGGTAAGCATTCCAAAGTTTTTTCTCACCTTTGTAATGCCATAAAGCAGACAGAAAAAGAAGGGCAGTACGGAAAACAGCTTTGCCGCCGCTGTCTGTGCATACAAACCGGCGCCCATTCCATTTAATGGCAGTAAAAATAATTTTAAAAGTAAATAATAAAAAGGTGGATGCACATCTCTGGCAGTCATGGAGATTAATTTACCAAGGGGCTGTTTTACCAGCCCCATAGTAAAAAGTTCATCATACCAGATATCACCGCTAAAGCTTAAAAATACAGAAACACTTAAAAGGACAATGCCTACTGCCCATAAAAGGATTCCTATCGTATTATCCCACTTCAGCCTCTGCTTCATTCTTACCTCTTTTCTTCCTGCACTACTTCTTTGCGAATTTCTTTTGTTCTGATCTCCTTACAAATCTGCGCAATAAAATCATCCAAAGACTTTACGCCTTCATCTCCGGCAAACCGGCTTCTTACAGATACGGTTCCATCCGCTTCCTCCTGCTGTCCTACTACCAGCATATAAGGCAGCTTGGCAAGTCTTGCTTCACGAATCTTAAAGCCGATCTTCTCAGAACGGTTATCTACTTCAACTAAAATTCCGTTTTTCTTAAGCTCTGTCCCGACTTTTTCTGCATAGGCCTCGTACTTTTCAGAAATTGGAAGTACCTTTACCTGTACCGGGCAAAGCCAGGTAGGGAATTTTCCTTCGTACTTTTCAATCAGCCATGCTAAGGTTCTCTCATAGCAGCCCATAGAAGTTCTGTGAATAATATACGGACGTACCTTTTCTCCATTTTGATCAATGAAATACATATCAAACTGCTCTGCAAGAAGTGCATCCCACTGAACGGTAATCATGGTATCTTCTTTTCCATATACGTTCTTTGCGTTAATATCCACCTTAGGGCCATAAAAGGCAGCTTCGCCCACATCCTCCACAAAAGGAAGCTCCAGTTCAATTAAAATATCCCTGATATGCTGCTCCGTCTCATTCCAAACCTCCGGCTCCCCAATGTATTTTTCCTTATTCTCAGGATCCCACTTGGAAAGGTGCCATGTAATATCATCCTGTAAGCCTAAAGTAGTCATTATATGTTTCGCCAGTGCAATACAGCCCTTAAATTCCTCTACCATCTGGTCAGGACGCACAATCAAATGTCCCTCTGAAATGGTAAACTGGCGTACTCTGGTCAATCCGTGCATCTCACCGGAATCCTCATTTCTAAATAACGTAGACGTTTCTCCATAGCGGATAGGAAGATCCCTGTAGGAATGCTGTGTTGCCTTATATACATAATACTGGAAAGGGCAGGTCATAGGACGCAGTGCAAATACCTCTTTATCCTTTTCCTCATCCCCAAGTACAAACATACCATCCTTGTAATGATCCCAGTGGCCTGAAATCTTATAAAGATCGCTTTTTGCCATAAGGGGGGTTTTGGTTCTCACATAGCCCCACTCATTATCCTCCAGATCCTCAATCCAGCGCTGCAGTGTCTGCACCATTTTTGTACCCTTGGGCATCAAAAGGGGAAGCCCCTGTCCGATCACATCCACTGTTGTAAAAAGTTCCATCTCACGCCCCAGCTTATTGTGGTCGCGGAGTTTAATGTTTTCCAGATATTCCAGATACTCTGCCAGTTCTTCTTTTTTGTTAAAGGCTGTGCCATAAATTCTCTGAAGCATGGCATTTTCTGATTTTCCCCTCCAGTATGCCCCTGAGGAAGAAGTCAGTTTAAATGCCTTGATCCCCTTGGTACTCATCAGGTGCGGTCCTGCACAAAGATCTGTAAATACTCCCTGACTGTAAAAAGAAATTTCCGCATCCTCAGGAAGATCTCTGATCAGTTCCACCTTATAAGGCTCGCCCTTTTCTTCCATAAACTTAACGGCCTCATCTCTGGGCAGGGTAAATCGTTCTAATTTATTTCCTTCCTTGATGATCTTCTTCATCTCAGCTTCAATCTTATCCAGATCCTCTCTGGAAAAAGGCGCATGTTCAAAGTCATAATAATATCCGGTATCAATGCTGGGACCAATTGCCAGTTTTGCATCTGGAAAAATCCGCTTTACCGCTTCTGCCATAACATGGGAGCAGGTATGTCTTATTACTCTTACTCCTTCCGGATCATTGGCTGTCAGTATATTCAAGGTACAGTCCTTATCAATTGACGTCCTTAAGTCTTTTGTTTCACCATCCACTTCCCCTGCACAGGCAGCTCTTGCAAGCCCTTCGCTTATATCTGCTGCAATTTCATAAATACTCCTGGCGCTGTCATATTCTTTTACAGAACCATCTTTTAATGTAATCTTCATTAATTTAACCTTCCTTTCTAAAAATACATGTGATTAAACTTAAAAAGCCCCATGCACTACTTTCGTAATGCATGGGACGTAATAAACGCGGTTCCACCCTGCTTGCTTTCCTGAATTTATTTCGGAAAACCTCTCATTTACCTGTAACGTAGGTATACGGACCGGATTGGGGCCACTTGGAGTTAGTTTTCAGAAGCTTCCTGCAAGAACATTTTCAGCACAGATTTAAGTGTCGGCTTCCCACCTGACAAAAATCCGATGTTCCTCTCTACTGCATTTCACAACTTACTCTTCTCGTCAACGTGTTCACGGTATTTACATGCTCTATTCTATTCCACTTTTTCAAAGATGTAAAGAAAAATTTTCTACTTTCTTACCCCTTCTCCAGTATCCGGTATGCCAGCATGGGCATCAACTGGTCAAAGGAAGTGATTCCGCTGCCATCCTCCATTCCGTAGGCTCCATTATAGGGAAATTCTGTATTAATAATATGCATTTTTTCCATTTTGTTAAGTGCCTGTGCTCTTAATGCATCATCCCCTATTTCATCTGCGATCATTACCAGAATCGCATAAACTGCCGTCGATTCCTGATTATATCCGCTGACCACTTCTCCCTTGACAGAATAACGCATTTTAAGTCCTTCTCCCGCCATTTGTATTCTTATCCACTCAATGGTATTGTTCTTTAATTTTCCCTGTCTTGCAAGATGAAGCAATGTCATCATTGCTTCCGCAGTGTTTAAATCATCCTTCTCGTACTGTTCTTTGTCATAATTATACCAACTGTAATACAGTGGAAATTCATTGCTGATCTGTCCCCGCTCAAGCAATTCCAAAGTTTTTTCATACGCTTTTTCAACTTCCGTACTCCCTGTTCCTTCCAGTAAAAGCTGCATGGCCTGCATATCCCCATAGCACAAAGTGAATCTGGATGCATATCGTCTGTTCTGGAAATCATAAAAGTCCACAAATCTTCCATCTGATACTGTCCGCTCTGCCAATGCCCTCTCACACAGCCGGACTTCTGATTCATAACCGCCCCACAAATCATCAGCCTGTACAAGGGCTCTATAGATACGAAGGTCATCGATCAATGCATTGGCACTGCCAGCCTTTCCATCCTCCATTCTCCATGCTGCCAGTCCTTCCTTCCACAAAAACGCTTTGATATATCCTAATATTTTGTCAAACAAATCTTTATCTTGTACACTTACTGCATATAAAAGCCCAAGTCCCTGACTTTCACTTAACACTTCTGAATTGATATTCACCTGACTTCCCGGCACATAGGCAGAATGAATTCCCCCATCTCCATCCATCATATAGTTAATAATAAACTCTGCTGTTGTTTTAGAGCCTCCCGCCACGGCATTTTTTAAAAGAGCCTCAAATATACTTGCTTTTTCAATCTGGCTTGAGGACCATGCTGTAATTTTTCCTTCCTTATTGATAAAAAGAGTTGTGGGAATATTATGCAATCCCAGCATGTCATAAGCATCCAAAGAAGTATCATAATACAGCTCTCCCTCCAGGGAAAGCGTGTCAAAATATTCCTTAGACGTCTCTATAGTCTCTCTGCTTCCATCTGTTTTATTGATATAAAGAAATGTAACCTCTCCATACTTTTCCGCAAGTTTTTCATACTGGCTCATCTGAGTCATCTGCCTGCTGCAGTCCCCGCACCAGCTTGCCCAGAAAACCACCACCAGGTTTTTCCCTTTCCATTCACTGATAAAACGGCTCTTATTCTTATCATCCACAAAAGAAATATCAGGTAATGGTTCATACAAATTACAGTTTTCCGGCAGCCAGTAAGTGGAATCTGCCAGTCCTTTTTCCCAGTCATATTCTTCCATATCCTGCGGTCCAACAGATTCCGTCATGTAAGGCCGGGTACTTTGCACTTTGATCAGCATAAGTACTCCGGCAGCAGTAACAACTGCCAGTACTAAAAATATGATTCGCAGTATTCTTTCAATCTTAACTATGGAATATTTTTTCATAAAAATATCACTTTCTGTTATTTAATATTTCCTGACTCTTCTTATCTACAAGCTCCCTGACTGCTGCCCAGTTTTGATCTACCAGGCTATTTAATTCTTCCTCGGTAAATTGCCAGTCAAAGTCATCTTTATCTAAACCATCTTCTCTTTCCACACTGCTTCCGGCTTTTCCTTTGCCAGTTCCTTCTACCGGTCTTTCTTCATATTCTTGCGCCGGCTCATATGTGATCTGTCCTCTACTGTTGCTTTCTTCTTCCTTTCCATAAATCTCCGAAACCGTCATAATCACATGGCCTTCCTGTAATGCTTTTTTCATGTCAAAAACATTGGCGTAAGCCTCCTTTCGAAGTTCAGCCATCTTTTCTTCCTCCTGCCTGAACAATTGCAGTTTAAAGGCTTCCATCTGCTCGTCCTTTTCCTGCAATTCTTTATCTGCCTGAAACCGGACTGCAGTTCTCCATCCTTCTCCAAAAGTATACCCAATAGCCGCAGCTCCAAACAAAATAAAAATTTGAGGCATCATAAACTGAAATTCACTTTCCGTTCCCGTGAAAAAACTTGTTGCTCCAAGTATGAGAAGCAGCAGCACTAACAGAAAAGCCGGACTTGCTTCTTTATATAACAGAAAGAAAAGGCATAACAGGGATAGGAATGCAGTTGCAGTATAGACAGCCTGATTGAAAGCGCTTATCCTGTCAAAATAATCCTTTTGCTCTCTTGACATGCTTTCCTGTGTCTCTAAAAGTGTTTTACAGTCCTCAATATCTGAATCATCATTTTCAATTAATTTAATAAACCTGTCTGCAAAAAATTTAAGTTTTTTTGAACTTTTTTCCTCAATGAAATTTTCATTCATCTCCTCCATCAGACTGCTTCCACAGGCTATTTTGCTAAAAGAAACATCCCGGTCAATGGTAAGTTCAATATTACTGCTAATTACCACTGCTGAAATTACATAAGGAATTAAAATCAAAATACATCTGATCCATCCCCATCTAAGCGCCCGTACCATAAGAGGAATATCATTTACAGGCTTTGCAGGAAGTTTCATACGCCGGGGCAGTAAAAATATCAGCATTGCCAAAAGCAAAAAAGCAGAAAGCGCACTTATAGCTGCTGATACTGCAAGGAAAACTCCCAAAACAATATAAAGCAAAACTGCCTGCATTCCGTCCGGCGTTTCTTCATCATAATCCATAATTAAAGATAAAAAAATCCATATACACAAAAGTACCAGAAATAAAAAAGCATGCTCACCGGAAAGAATATTCACGGCAAGAATACGGGATGGCCAAAACGCACACAAAAGCAATGCTGTAATTCCTGCCATCCTGCCGCCTGTTTTTCTTGCAATTTTATATGAAGTAAATGCCCCCCCTGCTGCAAAAATTACATTCAAATATCTCCCGGCCTTTATTCCTTCCCCCCACACCTTAAATGCTTTCATCAACAGATAACTGTATCCCATAATACTGGGTGAATCTGCGATCAAATCGCAGTACCTGCTGTTTGACTGCAAAGAAGAATCCTGAAAGAGCGCCAGGGCAATGTCATAATAATCCTTATGCTCCTGCAGATAAACCTGGGGCATCTGCCCAATCATCCATAGTCTGATTCCTACTGCCAGCACAAGCACTACTGTAACAATAACCGCTTCTGCCCATCTTACCCATGCTTTGTCCCGGGATAGTTTTTCCTCCAGCTTAAATCTCCGCCCTGCTGCAACAGCTAAGTGAAGAAACAGCCAAATACCCAGAAGAACAAGAAAAACACCTCCCTGCATAAGATATCCGTTTCTGAAATTTTTTGCAAGGGAAACAAAGCTATAAGCAAAAATATATAGCATTCCCATAACTGCAAATAATACAGTTAAAAAATAAAACCAGTTTTTCTTTAATTTCATGGCTATGCTCCCCCCGCCATCTTCCTTATCTGCCTACAGGTTCTTTTTCAATATTTCCGCAATCTGCCTGCAGGCGGTTCCGTCACCGTAAGGATTGGATGCCCTGCTCATGACTTCATAGGCTGCCCTGTCATTTAAAAGTCTTGAAAATTCTCTGTGTATGACTTCCCTGTCCGTCCCTACCAGCTTTAAAGTACCAGCTTCAACTCCCTCCGGGCGTTCCGTAGTGTCACGCATAACCAAAACCGGCTTTCCAAGAGAAGGCGCTTCCTCCTGAATTCCACCGCTGTCAGTCAGTATCAGATAAGCGTGGTTCATAAAATTATGAAAATCCAGTACATCTAATGGCTCTATAAGTTTGATCCTGTCATGATCTCCAAAAACCTTTTTGGCAGTGTCCCATACCACTGGGTTCATGTGAATTGGATACACGATCTTAATGTCTTCTATTTCTTCCATTGTCTGCCGAATGCCTTCAAAAATATGAAACAAAGGCTCTCCTAAGTTTTCCCGTCTGTGGGCAGTTAAAAGAATCAGTCTGCTGTTTTTGGCCCATTTTAAGACAGGATGAGAATAATCATCTTTAATTGTAGTCTGCAATGCATCAATCACGGTATTTCCCGTAACAAAAATTCGTGTTTTATCTTTTCCTTCTTTTACCAGATTATCCTTTGCTTTCTTTGTGGGTGCAAAATGATAATTTGCCAAAATCCCTACGCCTTGTCTGTTAAATTCCTCCGGAAAAGGCGAATCCAGCCGGTAAGTTCTAAGTCCGGCTTCCACATGCCCCACCATAATTCTCAGATAAAAAGCTGCCAAAGATGTAGCAAAGGTGGTGGTAGTGTCTCCATGCACCAGCACAATATCCGGCTGCTCTTTTTTCAGCACCTCTTCCATTCCTTTCAGCACATTTTCCGTCACATCAAAGAGAGTCTGTCTTTCCTTCATAATTGCCAGATCATATTCCGGCACAATGTGAAATGCCTCAAGCACCTGCTCTAACATCTGGCGGTGCTGTCCAGTTACGCAGCAGACCACCTGAAATTCACTATGGTTTTTAAGTTCCTTAACCAGGGGACACATTTTAATCGCTTCCGGCCTGGTTCCAAAAACTATCATTATCTTTTTCATTTAATCTTCATCCCTTTTCTTGTGATACATTTTAATGCGGAGCAAAATAATAATAACAGCAATCAACAGCATCAGCATCACAGAGGTTGCCACGATTGTAAATAAAACCGACTTCTTGTTCTGATCCAGTGTCTGCGCTAAAGTAGGCACTTCTCCTCTCTGTGCATCCGTGAGGAATCGAAAACTCCTGACTGCCAGATCTTTATCTATAATCACACAGTCCTTGCTTAAACTATAGCGCAGCTTTTCATCTCTCATGATTTCCTGTGCATAGTTTAAGGTTTCCTGTGTAGCGCCCGTCAATGCCAGAACTGCCCGTCCCGAGGCGTAGGGTGATTCCAAAAGCTGCATAATTGCAATATTTTCCGAATAACTGCCTGATAAAATTAATTGCTCATTGCTTTCAAATCCTTTTCCCCCGCTGCTATAGGAAAAATATAATTTATCATTAATTGCCTTTAAGTAAGTGTTACTTTCATAAGTTCCTGCAGTTATAATGTTAAAATCTCCGTCACTGTCTGAAAGTTCCTTTGCCCTTTTTACATAAAACCCTCCATAAGGCTCCACTCCGGCTCCATACATTCCTACTATCTGCCCGTAAAGATCCAATTCTCTGCTGGTTGGCCTGTCAGAAATAACAAGAAGTACATTATTAAACTTTCCATCTTTTCTAAAAGGCAGCGGCATTGCATCAAATGACAAATTAAAATCACTGGATACAGGCAGATAAAACTGAGACTTTTCAGATACATACGCCCAGGGCATCTGATCCTGCTTAAAACTGCATGTCATATCTTCCAGCTCCAAATCAAAACTAATTTTAATGGAACCTGCTGCTGTACCAGCCAAATCCTTGGGTATTGTGACTGTAAGCTCATCTTGCTGCGCATTTTCTCTATCCAGCTTTTTACTGCCTATGGGGATATCTCCCAAATAAACGGAAACCATTGACTTATTAAAGTCCAGATTATCGCTGTATCTGAACTGAAGTGAAATCTTTCCTTGTTCCGATAAGTAATAGTCCTCTGAAAATGGAAGGTAAATTATCTGCTCCTTATGAAAAAGCCCCACAAACTCCAGGCCGCCTCCAACCAGTTCCTCTAAAGTATAATTTCTTGCCGACATTTGATCGTCCGGATTTACACTTGCTGCCAGCTGTGCACTTCCTGCCATGACTCTTGCCATATATCCTGTTTCCTGAGATACCCTGCTTTCATCCATAAGCATATAGACCGCTTCCATCAGGCATTTCCCATCTTTTGATGTAATGATAAGAAGCGGCGCCCCATCCGCATCCTCTGTAAGTACCACAACTCCCTGATTCTCTATTCCATTTGTGTCTGTTACCATTTTCTGATAATCAGCCGGAAGATTCTCATACCTTGAGACTAAAATAGTGCTGCTTTTCTTCATCTGATTAATATCTGACAGGAGTGATACCTGAATGGAATTATACTTTGAAGTCTGACTGCTTAAATCTGCCATCAGATTCATTGCTGCCGCCACTTCCTCATTTTCCGCACTATCCGAAACTGCAATAACCAATCCTTCTCCTGTTTCATTTATCGTGGAAAGAAAGGGGTAAGGATAATTTGCAATTTTTTTCTCCTTTACATTCACCTCATATCCGCACCGGATATGAGAAGTTTCTAAAACAGAAAGCCAGTTTGCACTGGAAAAAGCATCGGTACAGCTTCCGTTGGGGCTGGAGTAAGCCATAATCATAAAGGAATTATACCCTTTCTGAACCAGTTCCACAGGAATCTTTACATATGCAATCTGACTATCTCCTCCTTCATAGACAACTTCACAGGAACTGACAGGAAATTGATTTAAGTAAAATGTCAGGGTGGAACCGGCCTCTGAAATGATTTGGCTCACCCGATATTCAAGCTCTGCATACAAATATTTTGTCTCCCAATATTCCGGCACATAAAAATATACTCCACAGTTAGAATAAATCCCCTGCATAGTTGTCTGTGAAAAAAAGATATCCTTTATGTAGGAAGTTTCTTCATATTCCGGCCTTATTTTCTCAGGCGCATTTTCTTCCGGATCTTCTGTTTCCGGCTCTTCCTCTCCTGCTGCATCTAAAGCATCCAGAGTACTTTCTTTATTTTCTTCCTTTGGTGCCGCTATAACCGGACTTACGGGCATTAATCCAAAAAATAATGCCATAAGTAAGATTCCTGTGATCATTCTTGTCATTAATATCCTCTTCATGCCTTTTTCCCCTTTTTCTTTCTATCCTGCGGCTGCGACTCTTCAAAACGTTCCGTTTTATCCCAAACCACTTCTTTATCAAAAACCGCATCCTGAATACTTAGCCAGACTGCCTTTATCACCACTGCCACCCACATTTTTGAATAGGTAAACAACATCAGCAGTATGAGCAGTGCGCTTTCCCCATTAAATTCATTTTTTTCTACCGAAAGCGTAATCAATACATTTAAAACAAACAGTAAAACTGCCATTGCCCAGAGCAGCGTTGAAAATCCCCCTAAGGTCACATGACATAGCCCTAAAATTCCAAGAATAAATATTGTATCTGAACAAATCAGCGATGTTAACATCAATACATACACCAATGCATAATAAAAAACATCCAGACGCATAGGTCCTGCCTGCGGATCAAAGGCATATTTGAAGTTCTTAATCAGCACATAAAGATTTCCCTTTGCCCATCTGGTTCTTTGTTTAAACCACTGCTTTAGCTTCTGAGGCTCCTGTTCCCAAGTAACTGCAAGAGGCATAAATTTAATATAATATCCCATCCGGTACAGGCGGAAGCTGATCTCCGTATCCTCTGAAAGTGCCTTGGTATCCCAACCTCCCATCTCATCAATAATATTTCTCCTTATCACATAATTGGTGCCGGGTATGGTGCACAGTTTAAAGAAAAAATATCGTCCTGCCTGATTCATGCATTGATAAGCCAGGGTTTCAATATTGACAAAACGGGTAAGCAGGGACGCGTTCCGGTTTCTTGTCCTGAATTTTCCAATCACTGCTCCTAACTTGTCATCTTTCATAAGATTTTCCACCAGAATTCTAAGCGCATCTGGTGCCGGTGTATTGTCTGCGTCATAAATTGCGATCACAGTTCCCTTGGCCACTGACAAAGCAATGTTCAGTGCGTTGGACTTTCCTTTTCCTCCCATGATATTATCCGTATTTATCACGATCAGTTTCCGCGCCGGATTCTTTTTTTGAATTTCCTTAAGAACATCCGCCGAACAATCCGAGGAATTATCATTGATCACAATAATTTCATACCTGTCTTTTGGATAATCAAAATCAAGAAGCGCCAATACCGTTTTTCGGATTACAATACTTTCATTATGGGCAGGAACCATGATACTGACCATAGGATATTCTGAAGAATTTCTTTTTTCTCCCTGCTGTCTGGTAAAATTTAACCTTTCCTGATTGTTTACCTTTATCATGTATATAAATCCACCAATAGATAAAAAAATATTTAAAAACATCAGTCCCCAAATAGCCGCTATGGCATAAAGGGACAAACAATCTGCAATTGACATACATTAGCTCCTTATCTTTTGTTTTCCCAATATTCATCCATATCTTCTTCATCCTCATAGAAAAAACGACTGCGGTTGTTTCGTCTTGCCACAATGATAAAAGCAATAAATAGTAAAGCTACAATTACTACTGCCACAAGCAGTTTATGATTTTCATTAGTCAAATCCCTTGAAAACCTTTGGAGCTGATTCCTCTTATAGGAAAAATCCGTTTCCCTTTCAGCAGGCACATAAGTTTTATCCATTGGAATACCGTTTAAATAAATCTGTCCATTCTTATACACCATAGTATCCGTATTTGTATAAAAACTATGAGATACCTCCCATAAATCTTTGGAAAGCATAAAGGAATTATAAACTGAAATGCTGTTATCTCCCTCCTGATCAATTGTATTTGCATGTGCAATCCATTGATGATCATTTTGATAAACCAGATTTCCATTTACCCTGCTCCAGTCTTCTTCTATCCAGTCATCCACATTTTCCGATACCATAATTGTTTTAAACCTGCTCATTATCTCCACCGTATCATTATTTCTGATCCAGTTTTTGGGAACCTGAAGCCCCATTGGGTAAACCCCCTGCTTTACATATGCACTTATCGCCAGCGAAAGATATTCGTTTACCAAATCCACATCAAAAGAATCCATTTGATTGACAGGTGCATAAAGAAAAATCATGCCTCCGTTATCCTGTGCGTATTTCAAAACCTCACAAAACTGCTGCATGGCAGGATAATCTTCATGGTTATAAACAGGCATCACCGAAATAATGAAAAAAGCATCTTTCTCCTGTATTTCCTGAACAACTTCCAACAGCTTGGCAGGATTTTGGAAGGGATAAACCTTGTCTATAACATAATACTCAACACAGTTCTGCTCATTTTCTTTTCTCCACAGGGAAAGCTCTTTCACAAAAGCAGACAGCACCAATGAATTGTTCAAATCACTGACACTGATATGAGTAATCCTTCCCTGACTGGCACAAAAATATTTTTCCAAAGCTCCCACTAACACCTTACCGGACTGGTACTCATAGTTTTTTAAAAATACGGGTTCTTCTATTACCGCCAATGACTGCTTTTGCTGAAAAGCTTCAAACTCATAAACAACAGTTCCTGCCTCCCCCTCATAACATTCATAGGCTGTACTGCGCAGAGTATAATCCAAATAATTTTTCAAAAAACAGTTTCCCACAAACAAAAGCCTCCGGCTTCCCTCCACTTTCCATAGTTCCTCTATTAATTCCGGGGGATATACCTCCAGCTCATATAAAATAATATTGTCATACCGCTCAAGCTTTCCCACACATTTTAATGCCGGCGCAAATGTGGCCTGCACCCCTTCATAAGTCAATATTTCTACAATACGGAATACATTTTCAATCTGTTCCTTTGATGCATGATCTGAATATATGATCAATACCTCCCCTCTTGGAAGGCTCCTTTCCTCTTTTGCATTTACGCAAAGGGGCTGTGTAAAAATAAGAAAAAAGAATAAAAGAAAGCTTATTATTTTTTTAAACATCATATTGCAGTTCATTTTCCACCTTCTGTTTAAATAAAATCATATCCGAACCGTATTTTTCCTCATCATATTCCAAACAGGCAATTTTTGCTTCTACTCTGATTGCTCTTTCCACAATACCTGCAAATGCATCTTTTTTCTCCAGATTTGCACGAATCCTGTCCCGCACAAATTTGCTGTTTTCCTGATCACAGGTCAAAATAACCCCCACCATGCCATCATTATCCAAAGAGTAGGTTCGATCTTCCAACCGGACAGCATCCGTGATTATCACTGCCATCCTCTGAATCAAAGCTTCATAATTTCTTCTTGAAAGAACCCTTTTAAGTTCCTCGCCAAATCTGAGTTTTACAATCATCAATGAAACTATCATATGATTTCTCTCGGAATAAGCTACCTGCTTTTGAAGATCAATGTATAAGCTGCGCAAATTGTATAGTCCAGTTAAGGAATTTACTAAAACCAGTTCCTCCACCTGTTCTTTTAATACATCATTTTCCAATTCCGTCTGATGGCTGCCATATGTAAATGCTACCATTGCCCCTACAGACAAAAGGGGAAGAATCACCCACACATAGCAGACCGGCTCTATTTCTTTTGAATAGGTAAAAAAAGAAAACAGCTTATAAGCCGTATACAATAATATTTCAAAGGCTCCGGCTACAACAGAAATACCTGTCAGCTTAAACCCAGCCAATAAAATTGCAAAAAAAGTTCCCATCAGCATTATGACAAATTCATTCTTCATTGCCTCTTCTACACTTCCTACTGCAATCGCCGCCCCTCCAATGCATAACAGCAAAAGTACCAGCCCTGCATCCTGCAGCAAATACCCTGTAGTTCTCTTTTTTACCATTGATTTACCCCTTTTCTGTATAATTCCCATGTATAACTGTTTAAAAAATATTTAATCTATGCGCAATTTGTGCAAATACAAAATAGGTCATAATATCCATGCTTGCACTGACTAAAAAACAATGCCGGATCATTGCCGCATCCCCGCTGTTAACAATCGTCACCCCTGCCTGGCTGACGCAAACCAGCAAAAGCACCGCTATGCTGTCTAAAAGTACCGTACTTCGCTTATCCTCTAAAGGCCTCAGGGAATATTCCTTTCCAAACAACAAACAAGCCGCTATAATCAAAACGATCAGCCAGCCTATTGTTTTGGGTGCCGCACTGTTTTTAAAAGTGCTAAACAGCGACCAGAAAGGGCTTTTGGCTCCCTCCGGAAGGCCTACGCTTTTTTCATAATTTCCACACTGATCTCTTCTTATTCCAAAACAGGATTTGATGGAAATATCTATCATCCGCACAAACTTTTCCGGATGCCTGATATAATATCTTCCAATATCAGATACGGAATATTTATTCAGAAAATTATCACTTATAATTTCTTCCTCCACCTTTACAAGAGGAATCGGATCATAAGCAGATACATCCGCTAAAAGTTCAAATGAGGGCTCTATTCCAAATTCCTTTAAAGTCTCTGCCGGATCATTTGATCCAAATAAAACGCCCCTGCTCATGGCATGAAACTTATCCGTCTGATTAAAATCACTTTCCATACCAGCCATTGCAGCAATGGATATAATACTTAATCCAAGGCTTGTCAGAACACAAACCACGCTAAAACTCCATTCCTTCCGGGTAAACAAAAGTTTCAGACAATACAGGGCGAGGATAATGCCTATAAAGGCACACTGTGCTCTGGATGTCATAAGAACAATTCCACTACCTGCAATTAGAAAAAGGCTGCCCCCTTCTTTTAAAAGGCTTCTTTTTTCCTGAAAAGAAACAGCTCCTGCCACACAGTATAAAAGACTGATAAACCAGACTGACTCTGGATACAGGGAGTTAAAATAAGTAATATACGCAACATCTGAAAAAATCAGTACTCCTAAAAGACCTATAACAATTCCCTCTGAAAAACACTTCACCCTCATACACGCCTGCCGGATTAACAGGTAAATGGCTGGAATATATAAGATACCATAGATCAATGCCAGCATGCGGATATCAAAATAATTATCCCCTGTAAGAAGTCTGTCCAGCTTAACCGCCGCCTTTACAATCAGAACCTGACTGTTTAACATTTCAGTTCCTAAAACATATTTTGATGTGTCAATCAGATATACTCTGTTGAAAAATTCACTGCTTTCTTCTAACACTGTATCAGAAACATAAGATAATCCGGCGGCTTCCATTAGCCTGTAAAAAGAACCATCATCGCCTACACCCAGATAATTTGGCACAAACAGCATCAAAATCATTAAAATTGCTGCCCCAAAAGCTGCTATTAAAGCAATAAACGAAGGAGAATACTTTCCTTCCATTTCCTCGTTAAAATGCTTTTTCTGGGCAGAAAAACGACGGAAAAGCGCTGCAAGTGCATTCATTTTTTTTACTATCTTTAATTTCTTTTCCGCTGCCAATACTGCTCCTTTCACAACTGCTAAAGTACATAGGCGTTTGCGAAACGCCAGAACCCACATAAATACGGGATTCTTTTTGTTACAAAATAAAACAACTCCTCACTGGTTTGTGGTAAAATTGAGATGTCGAGTAACAATCAACCATCCACCAGAAAGGAGTTGTACCTACATGATACCATACAAACAGCTCTCTTTGGCAGATATTTTTACCGATTGCCAAAATAAATTTGATAATGATAAATATCAGTTCCTTGCACTTCTCGAAAATACCATCAACTTAGATGAAATTGTCCCAGTGTCCTTTATTTCTCATTTCCATGCCGCCACTGGCAGGCCCCGTAAGCATCTGCTTTATCCAATGCTCAGGGCTCTGTTATTACAGCTTATCTTCTCAATCCCAACAACATCCCTGCTGATTGTATTCCTGAAATACTCCCAGGAACTGCGGGACTTCTGCGGGTTTGATGTTGTCCCGGATGCCTCTAAATTCACCCGGTTCAAACAGAATTTTTTATCGGACTTACAAGCCATGTTCGATCATCTTGTTGACTTGACCGAACCGATTTGCCATTGCATTGATACACAGAAAGCTTCCATGCTTCTTTTTGACACATCCGGCATTGAGGCATGGGTTACAGAAAACAATCCCAAATATGCCAACCGTATCATCAAACAGCTTAAAGCCTTCAAAAAAGCAAAAGGGATGGACGATTCCTTTGACCCTTATAAAGCCGCCTACGGCTCCATGCCTTCCCATGCTGCCGCCAATTCAGCCATTCAGCAGATGTACATTAACGGGCATTTCTGTTATGCTTATAAATTCGGTATTATTACCAACGGTCTCGGCATTGTCCGGGATATTTCCTTTTATAGCAAGGATTTTCTTGAGGCTCATCCTGACATCATTGTTGGAAAAAAATCTGATTCCCCGGATGAAAATAAGAGTCTTGCCGATTCCAAGGCATTGATTCCCACTTTAAAGGATTTCTTTCGGAAGCATCCGCTTTTCAATCCGAAAACTTTTCTGGGAGACGCTGCATTTGATTCCATTGAAATCTACAAATACCTGTTACAGGAAGCTTCCTTTGAGCAGGCTTACATTCCCCTCAACGGCAGAATCTCCCTTCCGAAATCCGACTGCCCGCTGAATAAGGACGGCGTCCCCTGCTGTCCTAAAGACCCGTCTCTTCCAATGAAACGCGAAGGAAGCAGGTCCCATCTCCGCTGCGGGCTGCCAACCATGAAGTTTGTATGCCCAAAAATGAAATGGGAATATGATAAAACAACCAATAAAAGCAAACGTGTCTGCCACTGTGAAAATCCCTGTACTGAATCCCCCTGCGGCAGGATGTTTTATATTTATCCCGAGAAAAACCTGCGCGCCTATCCTGGTACGCTCCGTGGTACGGCCCAATGGGATTCCACCTATAAGCTCAGGGTAAATGTTGAGAAAGCAATCAACCATTTCAAGGACAGCTTCTGTGTTGCGGGGCGTAAAACGCAGAATGAAAAAACGCTTCACGCTGACCTGCTTCTCGCCGGGATTACCCAGCTTATTACTGTAATGGCGGCTGATAAACTGCACAGGCATCAATATATCCGCAGTTTAAAACCTCTGATTGCATAACCTTACATACCTCATACCATTTCACGGGCAGATATCCTTATCTGCTTTGTTTTCATATCTTAAAACTCTTGTTATCCACATCCACCTCCTGTAAGTCTGGCTCAACTGGGCCTTTTCCCTATTGGAATCAAGATTTTGAACTTGTTTCGCAATTACCTACTGCTAAAGTACAAAATTATTAGATCTTTTATAGTATTTGCTATTTTAGATATCTTAATTTTAAAACAATTTTTTTCATAAAAAAAGAGAATTAAGGTAAGTGGACATGAATGGAAAAAAATGCGCAAATATTGGCAAATCTGCACTTTTTATGTCTTAATATGCGCCTTGGGGTAAACTGTGCAAAACTTACTTTGCAAGCATATCACTTTAAATATCATCTTTTCTACCCTATGTGACAAGTCGTGCTTTTTATGGGATATTTATCATTTAAATCAATCTGGATATTTCTATTTAAATAAAATCAGAGCGCATAGACTGGCTTATTTAGCCCCTTGTCAAGTAGACAAGAGGCTGATCACAGCTCTCTATACGCTCTAATACTATAAAACTATTCTGTTTTATTTATGGTTTAGTTATGTTTCCTTATTAAACAGCATTTCCTCAATAATCCTGGAAGCATCCGCCACCAGCTTGCTACAGGGCCTGCTGTTATAATACTCCTTTGTCCTCTTTGAAGGTTTTGCACTTTCCTCCATGCCTTCCATCCCTAAAAGTTCACGGCAGATGATCGTTTTGTGTTTTTGTTTAAATTTATCTGCCATCTGTCTGGTCAGCAAATAAATCCTCTCTTTACCCTCTTCATTTTCAGGATCTGTATTTCCCTCTTTCAGTCCGGCAAGCAATGCCATTGCTGACACTACTCCACATACTTCACGCATTCTGCCAATGCCGCCGCCCATAGGACTGGTCAGCTTTAACGCTGTTTCCCGGTCCATGCCAAGCAAATCCGCATAGGTGGCAAATACTGACTGTGCACAGGTAAATCCTTCTTCAAAAGTGGAAACAGCCTGCTCTATACGGCTTTCCATCAACTCCTCTTTCCACAGCACTTTTTGTATTTCTTGCCGCTTCCACAAGGACAAGGATCATTTGGATATACTTTATCCGGTTTTATAACCGTAGTGGATGACTTCTGCTCTCTGTAAAGCGCTTTACGCTTGTCCTCATCAAAAATCTCTTCCCACTCAGGCAATTCGTATAACCAGTCAGCTCCTGCCGCCACCATATTTTTGTAAAGAAGCTCCTTGTCAAATCCAAGATTTACGCTTGTATCTTCTTCCATCTCTTCAATAGGATTTACTTCCTTTAAGCTGTCATTAATCCCATCTAAAAATCCGGTCATGGTCATAATGTCCACACTGTATTTTTCTGCAAGTTCCTTTACTGTTCCACTAACCACCTCTTCAGGATTTTTCAAAAGCTCCGCATAAATGTCTTTTTCTTTCTGAAAATACTCTGCCCAAAGTCTTTGCAGATCCCCTTTATTTGCTGTCTCTGAATAGGCCATGTCACGCCATTTTTTTAGTAATGCCATATTTTCCTCCTCAATCATTAGAAAAATTTCTTCGCGTACATTATATCTTAAATTTATATAATTGTAAAATTTTTTATAAATATTGAATAAAGGTAAATTTATGGGGTAATAATACTACTAATCAACGGAATCCCCCTCCTTTGATTAACAAGGATAACCGCAGCGGACAATCATAGCGGGAATCCACAATTACGACAGATAAATTAAATACTTATCCTCCCTTGGGAGGGTATATCCTCCCCTAAGGAAGCCTCTGGGAATGCCAAAGCCGCATTTTCAGGGGTTTCCGCTATGTTTAAGGGCTTTAAAATGGGGATTTTGGGGTGTTGCCAAGTGTTGCCACGCCCTTGCTTCGCAAAGGGCGCGCAAAACGTCAGTGTTTATCAGGGTTTCAATGTTTTCCTTTACTCCATATGATACTTGCTTCATTGCTGTAAACACTCTTTCCTTCACCATCTTTTCACTGTTTGCCGGAATAACATATTCGCTTTTAATCCCTGCCTGCTTTAACAGCTTAAGAGAGGGATTCCTCGTTCCGTTTTCCAGTTTACTTATATGTCTGCATAGTAAATCTGTAACTCGTATCACACAAATAATAACAAACTTTATTTGTGAATTAACGTTCTGTTTTTTGAAACTGCATTTCGTCAAGCTGCTTCCAGTGATAATGATTTTTTAATTCTTCAGCAATTTTATCCTTATTATCTATACCCAGCACAAGACATATATGGTATTCTAAGAGAACTTTTAATATATAAATTGCTTCCAAAAGTTCATCTCCTTTTAACGCCTTTGCTTCTTTTGATTTCCCATAGTGTGTATAGTAATGGCGAGTATCTGCAATTGTTTGTGCATAATTTTCATTTTCCCAGTAATACTCTAAAAACAGTCCACTTTCATTGCCTATTAGCAAATCATTTAATCGTGATACTAAAATAATGTAGTGGCAGTTTTCATCTTTCTGGGTATCACATAATAATAGCTTTTCATACATTTCAAAATTAGGATATTTCCCAAATCGCTCCATTACCGATTTTATGTATTTTTCTTTTTTATCATTATAAAAAAATCGAGAATGGAAAGTCTCTAATGCCTGAACTATATTAAGAAAAACCATTTCTGATGGCATATCACGATATTTAAATAATGATAAATAGAGATTAAAAACCGGTTCCAATTTGGCTAATTCACTGTTTATATCTTTTTCAGGTGGTATCTGTTCAAGTATAAAATTGTAATTCCAAGTATGAGACTCGAAGATATCTCTCTGTGCATCTGATGTGATTAAATAATGTTTGTGATAATCAACAAAATCCTTTGCTACCGTATAAGAGTCGTCATAATCAAACAGGTATTCCTCTTCTATGTTAACATTATTTTTGATAGCAAAAGATATCAATGAAATAATTTTATTTCTAAGAAATACAAACTCTTTTGGAGAGTGTTTTTCGGATGTCTCTATTTCAACTATAAGCCGCTGAACTATTTTGGTTTCCTCATCGCGAGGCGGCATAATCAATGGATTATTAAGATATGTAGAAAATGTAATTTTTGCACCAAACCAATTATATGTTTTTTCTTTGGTATTTATAATTGCCTTCAAGCCTGAATCGGACTCTTCAAACGCAGACAATCCACTCCATGCATATGCATTTTTTAACACAGAAATTATTTTATTGTATTTAGGGTTTAGATTCTCCTTATTTGTCCAAATCATATATTCAGCACTAAAATTTAATTGTTGCGATTGAAAAAGCTGTGTATGATTGTTCGTACAACGATTATTAAACAGCATAACAACCGAGCCCGAATTTAATTTACCAATTATTATACTTAACGTTCCATAACTTTTTCCTAATGGAGAATTTTCCCCTAATTCTTTTACTAAATTCAATAAAATAACACCGTTTTTTTATTATAAATAAGTTCTCCTGATATATATTCTCCTAGAATATAAAATACACCTGTATAATACCTATCTTGTTCGATATTATCCCACATAATGTCCTCCTACAAAAGATAGCAATTTCATTTATGAAATTTTCTGCTTAATCTTTCAATCTTAGTTTGTAGTTGTAAATAATCTATTTAGAATAAGAACACAATTCTACGCCCACTTTCCACTAATACCATTTCATAGATCAATATATTCTACTGTTCACTTCTAATAATCTAATTGTAAGCCTTTACATCATCAAATAATAACTTTAAATTTTGCTAAATAACAAAGACATGGCTATCCACCATGCCCTGAATTTCTCTATCCAATTCTATCGTTAAACACTGTATTATATTCTTAATCTTTCATTCCAAATGTCCGATATAACCACGCTCTACTGTCCACCAGCATATGTAATATCCTTACAATTATTACCGAATTATCCTCTACCACATAATAAATTTTATAATTCTTATAATAATCCATACGAACACCCAAATCCGCCAATACTGGATCATCATCTAACTCATTACGCTCTGGAAAATTCTGTAATTTGTTTATCTGTTTACGAATACCTTGTACTGTGTTAACTGCCGCAGTAGGATTTTTTAAATCAAATGCAATATAGTCAGCCGCAAACTCCAAATCCTGCTCAGCCAAATCAGATATTTCAATTTTATACTTTTGCATTTGTATACTTTTTCTCCAATCTGTCACAAACTGTGTTAAAATCCTTCGTCTTTCCTTCTCTTGCCTGCCTTAACCCATCTATCACACTCTGCCTTACTTCTATCTGCTGTTGTTCCAAGGTTTCCGCATAAATTTTCTTACCTGCAACTTCCATGCGATTTACCTCCTTCCAAATATAAAAAATTCTGAATCTGTTTCACTATTATTATATCCACTTTTTCATTTATTCACAACCTTCTTTTATCATTGGCATCCTATTTATTAATATCTCATCTTTGCACATACCATTTCTACTATTTTGATCGCTTTAATTTCTATTTAATATTTTCATATTTTTTTGCGAATACCCCATGCACCACTACAAGTACATGGGATATTCCATCATATACCACCAGAGAATTGCTGTTCTTTCCTACTTTTTCCACTCCGGTATATTTGTTCCATATTCAGTTTTTTATCCTCAACAAATCAAAAATTCAACATCTCCCACACCTGCAAAAAAACTGTTGCCAAGTGTTGCCAACACCTTTAGAGGACGCGCAAATGCCCTGTTTATCGGGTTTCTAGGAATTCATTCCAGCATACTTATCCTCCCTTGGGAGGGTATATCCTCCCCTAAGGAAGCCTCTGGGAATGCCAAAGCCGCATTTTCAGGGGTTTCCGCTATGTTTTCCCGCTTAAGGATTTCAAAACGCTTCAAGCGAACATAAATTCTTTTTGCACACCGCCAAAGTCGAAATCATATATCTTAAAGATTTCATTCTGGATTGCCAGATTGTCTTCGTAATCGTTTTTGCACTTATAATAGGTGTTTAAGGTTGTACTTTTATTCTTATGCCCTACGTTTCTTGAAACCAGCGCCAGCTTCATATCTTTATCCAGGCAGTTAGTCACATAGCTTCTTCTACAGGTATGGGAGGGCTTATATTCTACTCCAACATTATTGCAAAAGACTTTGAAAGTGCTGGTAATATTGCTTTCCTTTACCATCCTTCCACTGTTTGCTGGAATGACATATTCACTTTCAATCCCTGCCTGCTTAGTCCTGCGCTTCTGTTCCATCAGCCATTTATAAGTAAAGTCGTTGATCACTATGGTTCTACGGGAAGTTTTGTTCTTCGGAGTGCTTTCCTCATAGATTTTGGAATTGGTATCGTAGTCCGTATACTCTGTCTGCGTTCTCTCTATCCTGATGGTTCTGCGTTCAAAATCGACCTTGCTCCATTTTAAAGCTAACAGCTCGCCAAGCCTTAAGCCAGTGCCACAAAGAATAAAAAGAGCCGGAGAATTGCGGTATTTCCTGCATTTGTTCCAGCAATTCATGGAACCGGACTGCAAAATATTAATCTCATCATCTTCCCATACACCAAGTTCCTTATCTTCATGCTCTTTACATCTGTCCTCGTTGATTTTTACCTTCCGCATAAAGTTCCAACTCATAATTTCTCTGTCACAGGCATAATCAAATGCCTGACTGACAATGCATTTTATCTGACATACATAAGAATAAACGATTGTTCCATTTGTCAAGGTACGGATAAAATCATCACAGTGATACTTAAGCTGCCCGGTACGGTACATCTTCGCAAAGAATGCTTTCTGGTATGGGGATAACGGGATATATTTCCTGTAAATTTTCCTGCAACTGATGATTCTTGGCGTGCGGTTTCCGCTTGGAATCAGTTCATGCCGGATGCCTTTATCCAGCCGATCTTCAAGAGTTTCTTTGGTATAGTACGCCGAAATATCAGCAAGTCGGATAAATCGTTTCTCCCCCATTGGTTTTAGATAGGCTTCCCCACCCTTCTGGCTTACCCCATAGCCTTTCAGTTCCAGTAATTTCAGAAAATTTTCATAGCTTGTGGCAAAAGAAATGGAATCCTCCACATCTAACCTGATCTGGTGATTCCATTTGAAAATGCCCTGTTTGGTTTTATCCCACTTCTTCAGCGTTTTTTCTTTTGCGCCGACTTCAATATCCTGCATGGAAAGACCGTACTCTCTGCACAGTTCATTGACAATGGGCTGGATTTCCCTTGCCTAATCCCCCTTTTCGTAACGGTATTTCTTCCCGGTGCGCCATGACACGCTGTTGAAAAGGATATGGGAGTGTACGTGCTCCGCATTTCTATTTACACCTTTATAGTAAATGTTTACTGTAATAGCCATTCGATTCCCCCCAATATATCCAATCTATCTGCGTATATAAATTAAATCTGTTATCCCGTTATATGTCTGCGTTTTCAGCAATTTCAATTTAATTTCTTTCTCCGTATTATCAAAAAGCCGGATACCGGAACCTAAAATAGTTGGAATGACGGAAACATAATATTGATCTATCAGGTCATCACGCATCAATTGACGAACCAGATTTGCCCCGCCGCAAATCCAGATATTTTTTCCATCCTTTGATTTCAGCCTTTCCAACAGGCTGGCTGGATTTTCATTTACAAAATGAATCTGCTCCGTAGAATCCATCTCCCTGCTGGTAAATACATAAGTGGTAAAATCATTGTATATCCATTCTGTCGGCGAAAGTTCCGTTATAACCTGATAATATGTATTCCACCCCATTAAAACTGTGTCAATTCCCTTCACAAATTCAGAATACACATCTATATTTTCACTGTCACTCCCCTGCCCATGCAACCAGTCGACCCCTCCGTTACGATCAGCAATAACCCCATCAAGGCTCATTGCAATAAATAAAACTATTTCTCTCATACTTACTTTCCCTCCCGATTAAACTAAAAATATCTGGCAGATCCTGACATCCGTTTAGAGTACTTGTAAAACACCAACGCCACTGCAGTAATTTCCTAAAAGCATAGGGCACATCCCACAATCTAAGCCGCAAAGAGAAAATAATTGATTTTTCCGTTTAAATACTTTCAAAAATACCACCCCAATTTCAAAAAAAGATAATTTCCTAAAACTCACGCAATACCAGTTCTGAAATTTCCTGATTTCCTCCCATTGTGATCCTCTTTGCTTTAGGCTCCCCCATAGCTGAATTCATCCCAGATACCATCCTGGATTCTTGTGCCGCCATGATATTCATGTATAATACGGATTCTGTACGTTCCTGTGCCTGCATTATTCAGACGCTGCTTTATTTACCTGTGATTTTAGTTCCATTTTATCATCTTCCCTATATAAATGGAAATTACTATTTTTACGATCCGATTCACATTCACACCAATCTGATTTATCTCATTCCGCAATCTCATGATTTCAAGTCCCAATTCTTTACTTTGTGGACGCTCCGACTGATTTAGGAGCAGGTAACGGATATATTCTGATTCATTCATATTTTCAGCTTTGGAACATTCCGTCAGGATTCTTGCGGTCTCTTCGGTCAGCTTAAAGTGCTTCCGAAGCGTGTTTTCGCCTTTTGATCTTGCCATATGCTGCTCCTTTTCTTTTTGGGAGAGGGCATTCTATAGTTGGCAAGATGGCCATAGCTGATAAAAGCAGCTTTCTCCCCGAATGGTCCTCTGATATACTGGTCGGTGGAAAGGCGGCACTTTTAAGCGCACATTTTACAGAAACATGAATATTTAGGGCATACAGTATATTTCAAGACACGCAAGCATTTCAAGGATAAAAAGAGCCATTATGATAAAGATCAATGGTTAATCTTTGAGGACACCCACTCACAGAAATATTAGATAAAATTGTGTGGTTCCGATATATAAATTGAAGAACAAAAAAGTAATAAATATTTTGAAACCAAAAGACAATATCTGACGTCTAATGAACGTAAAACAAATGAAGGACGCTTGTATTTGTTTTACAATCATACGCGCGTAGGAGAAAGCTAATGAAAAGCAGTGAAATAAAGTTTTGGGTAAAGAAAGCGCAAAGGCATGATAAAGACGCATTTACCGAGTTAATGCAGTTATATATGAAGGATATGTATAGAACTGCCATTGCAATTCTAATGAATGAAGAAGATGCAGCAGATGCTCTTCAAGACACAATTCTCACTTGTTGGGAAAAGATACATACACTTAAAAAGCCAGAATTCTTTAAGACATGGATGACAAGAATACTTATAAACCATTGCTATGACATCATAAGGAAAAATACGGTTTATGGGAATATAGAATCTTATGAGGAACCATCAAAGTGCGATGAATATAACATTGAATTAAAGGAGGCATATGCTTCTATAGATGAACGTTATCGATTGCCTATGGAATTATATTATAGTCAGGGATTCAGGATAAGAGAAATTGCAGAAATGTTATCCATACCACAAAATACAATTAAGACGAAGCTTTCAAGAGGAAGAAAACAGCTGGAAGAGTATTATCACAATTGTTAGGAGGATAGAGATGTCAAATAAGAAAAATGTATTTTCTGAAGAAATAGAATTATCGGAAATTGTGTTGAAAAAAACAAATCAAGCCTTTGAAATGATTAATCAGGAGGATATTGTTTATATGAAAAAAACACATACCAGAGGTAAAAAAATGTTTAAAACACAGGTTGCTGCTATCGCAGGTATCTGCATATTAGCAGTTAGCAGTATAAGCGCCGTTGCAGCAGTTCATCATTATTGGGGGAGAGGCATGAACGGAAATATTCAGGCATCCGGTGAGCAACAGCAAATGCTTACAGAAAAGAATATAGCAAAAGTGTACAGTGAAGAGGGGGATAGTCCGTCACTTGCAGTGACAAATAACGGTGTTACAATAGAGCCGGATACAGTTATTGTGGATGAAAGATTTGTATATATGGCATTTCGTATTTCCGGTTATAGCGTAGCGGATAGGATGGAGCCGGGATTTGATATGGTAAATGTGTATCAGGGAGATAATCCGGAAGATGAAAGCGCATGGGTTAATATGAGTGGAACCATGTATGATGGAATTATCCCTGACGAGAACGGTACACCAGTATGTGAAGATGGAACAGATATAGAAAGCTATGAAGATGGAAGCATTATCAGTCATTATACTGATGAAGACGGAAATATGGAATACATTATTCAGGCAAGTGTTGTGGACGTGAATGATTCATTTCTTGGCAAAACAATGCATGTTGAATTCAAAAATTTAGGGACTTTCTCAAAAGGATCGTTTATTTCTGCAGTAGATGGGGACTGGAATTTTGAAATAAACCTTTCTGATGTAAGTTCATCCCAAAATATTAAGGTAGGGCACAAAGTAGAAGGAACGGGTTTCACGATGGAGGATATTAATATCTCACCGATTTCCGTGAAAGTGAATTATTCGGTCAGCACAGCTCCGGTGGAAAATGAAGATGATCTTGGTATTCCTGAAGTCAAGGGAGTCGTATTAAAAGACGGAACAAGAATTCCATACTTAATGAATCCCGGCAGATTGGGATATACAGATAGCAGCAAGTCAAATGCGTATCAAATAGCAGGTTTTACTCGAGTTGTTGATGTTGATGAGATAGCTGCGCTAATCGTTTTGACATCCTATGAAAATGAAAAAGTTGAGATATTAGAGATACCGATTTTAAAATAAAATATAAATGTTTCCTAAATTGAAATATTATCTATATTGAATTGCTCTGTACAGTAATCGAGAAAGCACCACAGGGTAATAGAAACTAATCACAAATTGGGTGTTTGTCTAATTCAAGTCTATAGTGAAGATACACTAGGCACTTAGGGAAAACTAAGTGCCTTACTTCCGCTCCTATTATAACAACAAGATAGAAAAACAGAACAAGAAGAAACGGAAAGATTAAACGCCTTGTGACAAAAGGGGCTGTTTCATACGAAAAACAAAGCAGGGTATTTGTTTACACGCCTCTGATAGAATAAAAAGAATACATCGGGCAGGAAAGCCATTCTTTTCTTGATCGTTATTACAATGGAGACATTACCGCAATGCTTTCTGCCTATATTGAAAATGACAAACTCTCGGAATCGGAAATAGCTGCACTGCACTCACTTCTCCTCAAAGGTACAAAAAAGAGGGATTAACATGGAAAATTTTTTAATGCATTTTTCTTTGTAATATATGTGCTTGAAGTTAACCTTTTAAATAAGTATCAATATCCTTCCGCAATTGCGAACGTTTTCCAGTTCCAGTAAAAAGTTTTTTTAAAGGCTCAATAACCAAAAGACATCCATTTACTGTCTCATAAGAAAGCCTGATATGAAAATAATTGATTTGCTCTATCACCGCCATAAAATACAGTAAAATTCCTACAATTATTCCAGATAAATCTTCTTTTTCAAGAACCGCAATAATTATTATTGGCAGATAGGCTGTTAATAAAATCACATTTATCCATTTTAATTTACTGTAAATTCTGCCAATTTCAAAATTACTTAACGCTGTTTTTCTTCTTACCATTCTCAACTTATTACGCCAATAAAAGCTGCCCTCTATTACTATAACAGAGAATATCAACAATGGATAAAACGAAATCCAATTTAATTTGAACACGTTATTTCCAAAGTCCATATCGACAATAAACTTTGTTGCGAAATACATTCCGGCAAACATTAACACACCGTATAGTTCAAAGTCAGCTAAAAATTTCAGTTCTTTTTCAATTGGTCTTTTCTTTAACTGTTTTACCATATAGTTTTGTCTCCTTATGCAAAATGCAGTTACTTAAAAGAGTGCATTATTTATCTCTTAAACACCTTTTACTTCTTTTTCAAATAAAATTTATGGTGAATTTAGATTATCTCTTTAGAAGTTCTTATATGTCGGTATAGCCCGTATTTTCGGGCTTTCCCGGCATTTTAGATATGGGGAGAAGTTCTTATATACCCTTAAAACTTCTTATGTTTTCCCTCTGGGTGGTAGTAAAAGAAGTAGTAAATCCGTCTGCGGCTATGCTGCGATCAGCCTTTCCATTTCAGCCCTTGCGGAAGCGAATGTTGCGTGTGCGTAATAATTCAGCGTCATGGTAATGTTGGAATGTCCCATGATATACTGTAATGTCATGCAGCCCTACCCATTGCCTGCGACGCTTTGAACGCTCGGACTGTGGCGGTAAGGGAGTATCATTATATATTCTGCGCTGTCGTCGCCCGCAAGCTGCTATACTTGCTCCCCGGCGCGGTGTTGGTCGCTCGGCTGTCCCGGCAGGGAAAAGAAAGCCCCGCCGGGATAGCGTGAAAGGACAACCCGCATAAGATGTGACCGTAAACGGTCGCGTATGTCCTCGTCAATGCCGTAGTATGTATTCCCGCACTCGTCCTGTTCGGTGTTACCAGTCTTTCCCATAAGTGTGTTCCTCCAAATAGCGTTTTAAGAGATTAAAAGAGCTTGTCCGGCGATATTGCACTGTGCTTCTCGGAATGTTTTGGAGTTTTGCGATCTCCGCGTCATTCATATCAAAGAAGTAGTACAGCTTCGCGCTTCTCGTCCGGCAAACTGTGCAGGGTTTCGGCAAGCAGCTTTGCAGTTATTTCTTTTCCTGCCACGCAAAAGGATTTTTCAGCTTCGTCATTTGCAAAGTATGTGTCATAGGTGCAAAGCTGATCTTCCTCCTGCTGTGTCAGATCAGAAAAGCTAACTTCGCGTAGCTGCCGACGCTTCATATCCCTGTAAGCAACAAGCTTTTCATTCATCAAGGATCGCTTGCAGCAAGCGTTAAACGCACATCTGATTTCCCACTGGGTACGAATAGGTTCATTCATGGTATCACCTCCTTTCGCAACCGCGAAAGCGGGTGATGACTTCCCCTTTCGTACCCCTCAGTTCCACCCGGCGAAAATTTGCCAAAGATTTTGAAAGGTCTTGGGAAAAGTTTTTGAAAATATAAAATACGTCTGTCCGCAAAAAGCGAACAAACGCAAATGTATTGTAAGCAGTATTTAGATGATTAGACAGTTCATATTCGTGGGTAGATTTTTCCCCGGCGGTGATCGGGCTTTTTTTGATAAGTCAATGACCGTCGAATTTTGTCGATAGGGTATGTGCTTCATGACGGCTACCTCCTTTTAGCCGCCGTATCTGTTGGCGTTTGTGGCATCATTCCTTTTCAGAGGATAGAAAGAAACGGCAGCCTTGATTTATTCAAAGCCGCCACTGATAGACAGGGTAAAGAGTTTATAGAAACGTCTTCATATTTTTAGACATAAAGAGAGCCGACAAACTGTGATTTCTCACAAGTCTGTCGGCCCTGCGTCTGTGCGTCTGGCTCTATGATGATATATTTGTTCTTTCCTACAAACGGGAATTATCTACTCTGCATATATTTCTAAAAATGATGTGATTTTCCCATGAGTATATTCACCCTCAATCAGCCCAAACTCTGGGGCATAATATTTATTATCACACAGTAGTGTCCAATGTGTATATCCCGCATCTGTATGAACTGTTAGAATTGAATACTTGTAGGGAACAGGATTCTTCTTGGAAATCCGTTTATTTCTTTCAGCGTGTCCAATGCCATAAAAATCAAGTATTCCTATCAGTTGACCGATACTTGTCGCTCCATCTGTTTTCATATCCCTTATTACTTCTTCAACATTTTTCCCTGCAATCATGGCAATACACGCCTGTCCACACGTTGAAAAAGTAGGCTGCATAATTAACTCCATCTGTCATTCCTCCCTTACCATCCTTCCATTCCATTGACCGTTTCGCTTTCAGACATTATTTGGAAAGCCAAGACTGCAATTTTTTCGCGTCCCTCTGGCTCCGATTTTTCTTTATATACACCATTCCGACAAATTGGAATTTATCACACTAAAACTTTGATTTTTCGTAATTATAGGGTATGCTTGTCCCCACAACGACATCTTCAATCTTTTCGATTATCAGCCAATCGTCCATGTTGCCTTGATGGTCAAAAGCAAGGGGGGTTATCTCTTCAGCATTCTCAAATTCCACTAAACACAGACATTTCTTGTGCCATCGTACTTTTTGCTTATCCGACAAGTTCAGCTTGCCCTGATTGTCTGCAAGCGTTTTGGTAATTTCTTCATCAGACAATTTTACATAATTTTGAACTGCTTTTACAGTGGCGGCTGCCGTTATCTCTCCACTTCCTTTTTCCATGAAGTAAAGCCGCTCTCCCTCAAAAACCCTGCTATGGGGAATTTTTCTCCCCGCTGCTCCACGCACAACCATTGTTTTCGTTCCGGCTACAATCTTCTCTAATACCTTTTCGCCTTTTTTGCCTGCGTTATCGCAGTACACCAAATGCACCATTTCAACATCCTCCCAATAAATTCCGATTGTGATTTGATGATTTTTAAGGGAAATATTAGCTGTTATATTTTATTATTAAAATCTCCGCCACCCCTTGAAAACACTAAGTTTATCGCAGATGAGCTTTCCCTTAAAGTTTCCCTTGTGTTATATCTTCCCACAAGGCATTACAAACCCTGATAAGGGAAAAAATAAGGGAAACAAAATCACATAAAACATTATAACACAAAACATACGGAAATTGTGAACTGATTGAAATGCTTTCAAAAAAACAATGAAAAGATGACAGATAAAAGATGAATATTATTTATGCAACATACAATATCAACCATAACAGCATTGTTGTATACAACTATGCAGGTTATTTCTTGCGGATAGACTGCAATAAAGCAGAAGAAGGATTGAAAACTACTCCCTGCTCTGAATGTGCCTTGAACGCTTTGGCAATAGATGAGCCGTTTGAATATGCGAAACTATACCTTGAGGGAAATATGCAGATGTGGGTGGATGCGGAAGACAGCCTTGAACTGTGGTAGTTTTAATTCCCCCGAATTCGGGGGAATTAAATCACTTCAAAATCTTTGTAGTCTGTTCTTCCAAAATAGACATCTGATGTATGGCAATCTTGTTAAGTTTTATTAAGCGTTCTTTCTGGTTCAGCCCATCTTCGATCAACACCGCGTTAATGTTTTCCATATTTGACAGGCATATCAATTCATTTATGCTCGCATAATCCCTGATATTTCCCTTTTTATCAGGATTCTTATCCCGCCATTGCTTCGCTGTCATGCCAAATAATGCCATATTCAGCACATCAGCCTCTGATGCATATATGACTGAAGTCTGCTGTGGCGTAAGTTCCGGCGGAATGAGATTGACTTTGATTGCATCTGTATGTATTCGATAGTTTATTTTTGCCAATTCTCTCTTGGCACTCCATCCAAGCAGAGCCTGTTCTTCTTTCTTCAGCCGCTCAAATTCTTTGATAAGGTATAATTTGAATTGCGGAGACACCCAACTTGCAAATTCAAACGCAATATCTTTATATGCGTATGTACCGCCATATCGTCCCGCTTTTGCTACAATTCCCTTTGAATTTGTACGGGATACCCATTGCTTAACCGACATAATAAAACGGTTTAATCCTGCCTCCAGCATGATTTCTTCATAGGCGGCAGCATTGAAGTCTGCATTATACATTTCTTCCCATATGCCAAGAAATTCTATTGTATTCTTGTTGCGTAACCATTTTTCTATCAGGGCAGATCCGTTGTCAATTTTTCTTACCATATCGGTTAAAGAGATATAATCATCTTCCTCAATTTGTAAGACTTGTATTTCCGTTCCATCAACATTAAGTTTCCCCATAAGAAAATTCCTTTCATTTTATAAATAGCCCCGCCTCTTTGCTTCGCTCATCAAATGCGGTTGGATATCAGGATATGTCCATCTTTCCGGCAATCCGTCCATTATGGTGATTTTCTCAATTTCACTATGTAACTCTGTTTCAAAACATTTGATATCGGCAAAGAACAACATTCCAAAAGATTCATCTCCTTGGTTCAAATTATCAGGCGCTGTAACGGAATATACGCAGACAGGTTCTATATCAAATTCCAAAGCGCCTGTTTCCTCATACAATTCCCGTTTTGCTGTATCTATTATATTTTCCTGACTCTCCCGGTGACCTCCGGGTACTTCCCATGTATCTCTATCCTTATGTTTGCAAAACACATATTTATTCTGTGTTTTTGATATTATCACAGCAAATTTAAGCAGTTCGTCTTCTATGCTTTCATAAAATTTCACTTCCGTCATTTCAGTTATCCCTCCATTTTATCCTTAATTCATTCCAGTCTGTTACCGTTAAAATATTTTTGTCCAGAGAATGTCCAAGGTTTCCAAGAAAATCTAAGTTAAGAAATCCTTTCCGCCACTCATCATTATAATTTTCACATAATGCTTTAACATCCGGCAGCTTCATCCCGACTTTAATCATGCCAGCAGCATACTTTATAGTTGCCCGATTCAAGTTTTGTATTGCGAAATAAAAGTCAGGCGTTTCCCCTGCCACGCTATATCCATTGAATAAATGCTGTTTTATCGTTACTGTTGTACCCTGCCTTTCTGTAAAAATCCAATGTACTTTTTTTCTTAGAGCCTGTGAGCAACATCATTTTATAGCAGTTTTCTTTTATGGCAATCTCTTTTGCGTAATCTAAGCACTGCGTTGCCAGTCCTCTTTTTCTGAACTTTTCATCAGTTATCACATTTTCAATAAAAGCATACGGCTGCTGGTTGTGCGTCAGGTTGGGAATGATGACGCAGACACAGGAAGATACGATTTCCCCATTTTCTTCAGCGACAATCACATGATAATTTTTATCCTGAAAAATATTGTCCCAAATCTGTAATAGCAATCCGGAATGTGAATCGCCCTATTATGATTTCCGCCATAAGCAAAAGCCCGCGCAATTCCTATTGCCCCCATTGCATCCAATCGATCTGCATCTTGCACAATTTTCCCTTCTATTGACTTTGGGGAAACTGTTTCTGTTCCTTTAAATGAAATCTCCCGGATAATATCAATTACGCGCTCTATCGTACTGTCCGTAAGATGACAATCTAACATAATACGCCGTGCATTTTCGTAATCCCTTGTTTCAAATATCTTTATATCATCCGTATCATGCAGCAATGCAGCAATCATCACTATGTATTCGTCGCATTTTTCTGTTTTTGCAATTTTATCCGCATTATTTAAGACTCTTAAGCTATGCCAATAATCATGCCCCGAACAATCATTCTCAAACAATTCCTTTATTTTTTGCAATAAGATATATTTTGTCTGTTCATATATATTCCTCAAATTATCCATTTTTCTAAATAAGCGGCTACGCCATCCTCCTCATTTGAAAGTGTGATATCATCAGCAATGTCTTTGACCTCTTGTACCGCATTATCCATCGCAACACCAATGCCGCATAGATTTAACATACCCATATCTGCATAATCATCTCCAAAAGCAGCAATTTCCGATACATCTGTATGACATGCTTCACATACTGCTAATATTGCCTTTTCCTTTGTAATCCCGCTTTTCGTAAACTTATACCAGTCGCCATCCGAAAAATGCTGGCTATCAAGCTCTGAGAAATGTTCACACAATTTCTGTGCCAAGTTAGGATGGCGTATCTCAACACATATCTTCAAAGCTTCGTGCTTAAAGTCTGCAAAGTCCGTATATATACTGTCTCCCCAGCTTTTATCCTGCTCTTTTGGATCGGTTTTATAATTCCAATAATGTGCCTCTAATGTGTCAACCGTAATTTCACAATCCATACCGCATATTTTTCTTGCTGACTCAATAAAGTTTTTTGTCTCTATTGCCGAAAAGGAAGAAGAACAGATAATTTTTTCGTTTACCCGTACCAATGCCCCTCCGCTGGAAATAAGAATATCTGGCTTCATTTTTCTTAAAAAGCCCAAACAATTTTGTTCGCCCCTTGATGTTGAAATGCCGATTAAATACCCGCATTTTTTACATTTGCATAATATTTCCAATGTATATTCAGATAAGGTTTTATCATTTCTTAACAAAGTGCCGTCTAAATCAAAAATTAATATTTGGGGTTTTCTCATTATATGTTCCTCCAAAAGCCAAGCTCTTTTAAACGTGTGCCATGAATCTATGATAACACATTCTTTTGCATTTATCCCCAGGAAATTGTTAAGTATAACAAAGAACGAAAGTCATACTGAAAAAAGCAAGGAAAGAACAGCTTAAAAATCAGATGCAGTACGGGGAACTGTACCACCGCAACTACTACAAGGAAGTGCAGGACAAAAACAGGGTTTACTATGAGTATTACAGCTTGGAGGACACGCAGGACATTCCGGCGGATTACAACGAAATTTCTTTTGTATGTTTAAGACCGGACGGCTGTCTTGAAACGCCGAGTACATTGAGTATCGCCTGCCGTACGCTCGCAAAGAAACTGGACGGATTTGAGGGCTTTCATTTCCACCAACTCCGCCATACTTATACAAGCAACCTGCTGTCAAACGGTGCAGCACCGAAAGACGTGCAGGAACTCTTGGGACACTCTGATGTGAGTACCACAATGAATGTGTATGCCCATGCTACAAGAGAAGCAAAGCGGACTTCCGCAAGGCTCTTGGATAAAGTGGCGGGCAACGATTAGATACATTCAGAAAAACTTTCCCTTGTAAACTGCCCATAAGGGCAAAAACAAGGGAAAATACATAGCAATTCACTGTATGAGGCTTAAAAAGCCTTGAAAAAGAAGTAAAGTTCAAATATTTCATCTGCAAATTACGATTTGTCGCTTTGTTAATCAACTCTGCATTTTCGCTTCAAACCGTTCAATCACTGTTACCTGTAAATCCTTTGCGTCAATCAAACTTTCCTGTCTGCACTTCGGGCAATAGAGGGGAAAGTTTTTTAACTCCGTATCTACCCGTATTTGTAATCTTGTTTTATTTCCGCATACAGGGCACAATATCCAATTTTCTTTTTTACTCGTTCCCATTTTTTGTTTCCTCACTGAAAAACTATGTGAATTTTTTCATGCTTAATTGACTACAGCTATGATAAAAGAAAGTGTTGCGAATAAGTTACACAAAATATGAGCAGTCATACAAATATACAAATTCTTTTTTTGATAACTGATATATGCCATAGGTAAAAATATAATAATACGGAAAATGTTTTGGAAAGGAAGCCAAAAATGATATAGTGAAAAGACTATAGTTATAATTGCCGGCGTCCATTTTCCGTATTTATTGTTATATACTGTTAAATATCCACGAAAGAAAAATTCTTCTGTAATGGGTCCAATAAAAACATTAAATATGAAATATACGGCACAAGTAGCTAAAATAATATTTTTAGGAAAACTCTTTATGTATTCTATATTATTCCAATCAAATCCTATGGGTAAAAATGACAACAGCCTTTCTCGCAATGCAAATAACAACATATTCTCAAGCGGCTGTACTGTGAATGAAAATATTCCCGCTACACCAAATAATACAAACGCAAAAAAGAGCGTTTGTATTATGGGCTGTTTATCTTGCCCAATCAGTGCAGCTTTAAGAGAATATTTACCATAGTCTATCTTACTCTGTCGTAACATTAAAAACCATTCAACAGGCATTAAAAACAATACGCCAAGTAAGCAAAGTATCAATAGGGTAGGTAGTTGTGGTAATGCTATTCCTGTTATGAGATACAAAGCTGTAAATAATCCCGTCGTACCAAAAACCATTGCTGTTGTTTTCATCAACCCTATTTGTGTTGTATTTTTCATAATAAGTTTCCTTCTTTCATCAGATATATTGCTCCAAAATAAGCATTAGACAATGCCTTTATACAATATGCTTCATCATAAACCATTGCATTATTAGCCAGCAGACTGGCTATTCCATGTGTTACTAAAAAAATTTGAGAAAATATACTAAATACCTGTTGATTGTCTGCCTTTGCTTGTATCTTCAAAACAGAAAATACAGAACCTAAATTTTCCTCTGTAAGCCAATCAGAAAGAGGGGCACCTGTATAATAGTTTGAGTGAAAAAGAAAGCGAAAAAGATTTTTTTCTTTTACGGCAAATTGAATATATCTCATACCCATTTCCAACATAGGTCGTTCGTAGTTGCCGCTTAAATTTGTCACATAGTTAATATGAAATTCGCTTCCTTTTTTATGAGCAGCAATCCGAACATCTTCAATTCTCTTAAAATGATATAAAACAGGCTGCGTTGAACAACCAAGTTTTTGTGAAACTGTCCGGGCATTTATGTTTTCTGCGCCCATTTCTTTTGCAATTTCAAAAGCTGCGTCTATAATCATTTCTTTTGTGACTTTCGCGATTGCTGGCATATTCGCACCTCCATTTATAATTCTTCTTATATATATCTATAGTTATACATAATTCAAATTATAAATCAGGTTAATCTCTCTGTCAATCCCTATTGCTAAACTTTCACCCAATTTTTACCTTTCCGAAAAACGGTATAGCGTAATTGAGAATTATTTTGGCTAACTGATAGAACAGTGTAGACATATCCAAAAAGAAGGGTGAACATATCGTGGTCAAGCGTTTTTGTAACACTTGTATCTTTATAATTTTAATAAGTATCTAAATCAGCCAGTATTTCAAGATTCGCCCTCTCATATTCATTCAATATACTATCGTCAAAATTTGTACCGTCACAAGTTGGGCTGTACCAAATACACCCCATAAAATAGTTGTATAAATCTACATCTGCAAATATATATCCATGCCTTGCATAGATTTCATTTTTGGCTAAATGGATTACCAGCATTGGCTCACTTTCAAATTCCTCTTTTGTATAGTATTTCCTATCCGTTTCAAACAACGGTTCCATCACATTTGAAATATCCCGTACTTCCCTGACATTTTCCCAATAATCAATTATTTCAGAATAATAGGCACTGGCTTTATAATATTGGCTTCTTTCATTAACTGCGCTTATCATTTCTTCCTCTGTCCATGACGAATGATAACCCGAATCAACAACAACGCCAATCTCTGTAATATTCTCTTTCTCCCTTATCAGCTCAAAAGTACCATTGATACCATAATCACTGCCATGAGCTGCATTTTTATCATTCAATACCTCTACATATATGCTGTCACTTAGAAACTGAATATGCAATGTTCCGCTGTTTCCCCATTCATCATCCGTATAATCAAAATATAATTCTGCCTGTTCAATTTTTCCGCTAATCTCCTCAATCGTGGCGAATCGTTCTGTTATTTCCTGCTGTGAAAAAAGAGTTCCCGAAAATTGATTATCTTCTGTAATTGTACAGGATAATTCAATTCCTCCTTCGGCTAAAATCTGTTCATGTGTCTTTCCCTCGCAAGACCAATAACCGCTGTATTCCACAAAATTAATATTTTGCCAGCTTTCAGATTCACCTGCATAAACTGTCTGCGAATCTGCCACTCCACTTTCACTAACATCCTCCACTTTTACAGGCTCCTCATCCGTTAATTGTTTTCTCTCTTTCTTACCATCAAAGAACAGAATAATCTGCTCATCGAGCTGTTCATCTCCGGACAAAATAACTGCCACATAATCCTCATGCCATGTAACCTCCCATATGCTGCTGCGTATGCTTCTGCCATCATCAAACAATTCAAAGTCTGCTTGAGATATTCTGCTTTTCCCCTCATAAAGAATCAGCCTGCCTGAAGCCGAACCAAACGGAAAATCAGCCTCTCCAACAGCCTGTAAAACCAGCTCATAGGTTCCATCTGGTGAAACAGATGTGTCTGCCTCCGTTACTTTGTAATTTGACACATAGACAAACCTTCCCCAAAACACAGCGATTATAATAAATGTGGCAGCCACAAAGCCTAATACAAATTTCATTATCTTTTTCATTTCTCCATATCCCTTCTTCTGCAAGTTCTGTTCTTCTTCTGTCGTCAAAATACTGACAGGTTCCGATACCTCTGGTAATTCATTGCTGCATCCAGCCATTACCAAAACAGCAAAGCCACTTCCTCCTCTTTACATCTTCCACCATGCCAAATGTGTAAGATTTTGAATTGAAAAAAATGATGTGTGCTATTAAAATATTGCATCTGTAAAATTTGTAAGTCAAGTAAATTATAAAAATTCTATGAATGATACCATCTCAAAACAACAGCCTATCGGCTTATGGGAACAGCGTCACAAATACTATTTGCAGGAATACAAAAAAGTGTTTTATACCTCGCTGCTCACAAGCGGCAAGCTGAGCAGTTATCTTGCAGATATTGAGAAAACGTATGCTTTCTTGTATAATTGAAGCTGAAAAACAAATAGAAAAATTGATATTTGTGCAGGAGGATATTAAAATGGTGCATATAAGAAAAGCAAAAGAAACGGATCGTAAAAATGTAGCTTTATGTATTGCAGAAGGATTTGAAAAGGATTTCTCAATATTATGTAAAGATAATCAAAAAGTGGCAGATGCTATCACAACGGGATTGAATATGGAAAGATTTTATGTGGCAGATATAAAGGGAGATATTGCGGGAGTGTTGGCAATTTCTGATTGCAATGGCAGAGCTGCAAGAGCAGAAAAAGCATCTTTGAAGAAACATTTTGGGTTCATTAAAGGAATTATTGGTACTTTCATTTTGAAAGAAGAATTTGAAAAGCAGCTTGAGTATCCTATTACAACTGGATACATAGAATTTGTAGCAGTACGAAAAAAATACCGCAAACAAGGTATTGCTGCAACTATGCTTCAAGAAAGTATGTTGCTTACAAATTATCAGGATTTTGTGCTTGATGTTACTGATATAAATAATAACGCTATTAAATGTTATACGAGTATCGGGTTTGAGGAATTTAAGCGTATTCCAGAAAAACATGGTAAACAAAAAGGGTTTAATGAGAAGATTTTTATGCGGTATTGCCACAAATGAAAAAAACACACAGGCAGTATATACATTGTGAAGCAATCCGGCATATGCTATAATTTCAATACAAAAGTTAAAGAATGGCAGAATATAAGAGGAGGTCAATAATGAAAGTGAAAAAAATTGCGTTTTATGGGCTTATGTATCTGCCACTAATAAGTGCTTTATTTGCTTTACAGTTATTACCGGAGCAAATCCCTGCTCATTATGGTTTAAACAATCAGGTAACACGTTGGGGCAGTAAATACGAAGCTCTTATTGTTCCCATTGTCACAGCCATCTTGGGTTACTTTTTTCTAGGAATCGCAAAGACTGCTGCAAAACATGAAGAAAATGGAAACAATAATGAAAATGTCTGTATTGTTGCAGGTATTGCTACACTTATTATTTTTAATGTTATGACAGGATATACTTTATACACTGGTTTTAATAAAGTTGAAAACCTATCATTCAATAAATTTGATATTAATCAATTACTATTTGGAATTTTAGGTATCGCTATGATTATTATAGGGAATATAATGCCAAAATTAAGAATGAATGCGGCTGCCGGACTAAAAACTAAGTGGAGCATGAAAAATGAAACGACATGGAAAAAAAGCCAGCGTTTTGGCGGAATCTCCTACATTATCGGAGGTGTTGTTATCGTTGTGATATGCTTCTTTGTTCAAGGTATTTACTGCTTTCTATCAACGCTAGGAGTAATTGCTATTCTTTTAGTAATTGACGTTTTTTATACCTATAAAATAGCCTGAATAAGATCCTCTTTGGGGGCCAATCCATTCATAAGCCCTTTTAAAACACCACATCACCGGGGAATAGTTTCCTCGCCTACTTTCCTGCATCAACTGCTTTGTTAATACAGGTAATCGCATTCAAACTTCTCGGATAACCAATATAAGGCAAACACTGGGAAACCACCCGGATCAAAAAATCCTTATCGTTTCCCAAATTCATGTTGCCTGTTGCATGGGCCATAAGCTGCGGTTCACATCCTCCCTGAGCAGCTAAAAAGCAGAACGTAATCATTTCCCTTTGCGCCAGATCAAGTCCCGTCCGGGTATAATAATCCCCAAAACAATTTGCCGCCAGCCAGCGGTTGATATGTCCAGCCTTCCATGCTTCTTTCATGTGCCCTCCAAAAATATCTGCCTGTACCTGTATACCCTTTTCAAGGCGGTTTTCCAGCGTTGTCGTGCATTGCCCCTCTAAAGGTAATTCTATGCCGCGACTTTCCAAAATGGAATTTGCCGCCTTCAAATATGGGAGAACACGTCCGATTCCAAGATAATCTACCGCCTGATACACAATTTCTTTTACTGCAATTGGCGTGAGCCCGGCATCCAATGCTCTTGGCAATACAAGGCGGTATTCTTCCATTCCCTGACAACCGATCAGAGCTGCCAGAATCGCCATATACCGGGTATTGTCGTCAAGCTGCTGTCCTTCCTCATTCGGAACTTCTGAACACCTACATTATAACTAACCGGGCAAAAAATGTATAATACCCATTTTATATGATAAGAAATGCCTAAATAACATTTTTTATTGTTTGTATAAAATGTGCGGAAATCTTACTCATTGTCTGACTTTTTTTCCAGACAAGAACGGAACCCGTTTTCAGTACAGGCATAAGCGGCACAAAACATAAATCGTCATGGTACTTGATGCCGAGATCAAAACATAAAGCTGTTCCAACTCCACTCCTTACCATTGCCGCCGCATTGATAATAAGATTAAATGTTGCGGAAATATGGAGCTGTTCATAGTATTCTCCAAACCAACTGGACAGCTCATTTTTTACCAGCTCACGCTTCACCATCAACAAGGGGACATCTGCCAAATCCTCCGGACAAATATGCTTTTTCAATGCTAATTTTGAATCCCTGCGTGTAAGAATTCCCCACTGTTCTTTCTGCGGCATACGCACAAATTCATATTTACTTATATCAACAGGCTCTACTAAAAGCCCCATATCCAAAATACCCTTTTCAATACGTTCTTTAATATCGTCCGCAATCGCACTGTAAATACTGAATTGCACAAGAGGATATTTTTGCCGAAAATCCCTGATCTGTTCTGAAAGGAACATCATACTTCCGGTTTCTCCGCACCCAATGGCAATCTCACCTGACAGCATATCATCTTTGTGTGAAAGCTCCTTCACGGTCTTGTCTGATAAAGAAATCATTTCCTGTGCCCGGCGTTTTAACAGCATCCCGTCCTCGGTCAGAATAATACTGTGTTTGCTTCTATGAAATAATTTAACTCCCAATTCTTCTTCAAGTTGCATAAGCTGCCGGGAAAGTGTGGGCTGCGTAATATGTAAAAGAGCCGCTGCTTTTGTAATGTTTTCTTCTCTGGCGGTCATCAGAAAATACTTCAAAACTCGAAGTTCCATAGGATTCTGCCTCCCCAAAATATTCAGCCTATCTGCGTGTATAAACTAACATTCATTACTTTACCGGTCAATTAATGGGCGCTTCAACTAAAATTTAATCCCCTAAGTCCGGCTGCTGTCCGTTATGGGCAAGCCACTTACATTCCGTTAGTTCCATGTTGGTAAATACTGCCTTGAAAGATGATTCCTCGGGGCTGCATGCATAAACTCCAAACTGAATCGTTCCGCTGCCATTCCACATATGGCATACACGCATCTGTCTGAAAGTAACACCGTCTTTAGAACATTCAATACAATAATCATCTTCTCTTCGGCTGAATCTGTACCACATTGATTTTACAGAAGCACTTATTTCCGTTGTTGCCCAATCCGAATAGCCATTATTTGTAACAACACTTCCAAGATGCTGAAATTTTTCATTTTCGTATTCTATCGAACCTTTAAGCCAATTTTCGCTGTCAAGGTACATCACAATTCCGCATTGGTCAAACCTGTGCTTACTTTCAAATTCTGTTTTCACTGTAAAGGAGAAGAATTTCTCATCCGTTTCCATCTGCAAAACAGGTGCATTATCATTTCTGAAATGATAGTATGTTCTCTGCCATAAATCCGTGTGAGGATTTGTTGTTATTTCAATTTTATCGTCGGATACAGTATAACCTGCAGGTTTTCTTGTCCATTTTAATTTGTTTATATCAAAATTCATATTAATCCCTCCTCTGGCAACTTCATTTCATCATTCATTTTTATAAATCCGTATTTTTCATATAACGGTCTCCCCATATCAGTCGCTTCTAGTGAAATAGCTGTAATCCCCTTATTTTTAGTATCATTAATCAGCATATCCAGTGTTTTAGCAGCAATTCCCCTTCTTCTGTACGCAGGATTTGTATACATATTCATTATATAAGCCTTGTTTCCGCTTGGATTGTGATAAGTTGGCATTACTTGAAAAAAACTCACGCCTCCAGCCCCAACAAAACGCTTCCCGTCAAAAACCAAATATGCAATATGAGAACCATCGCAAAGAGCCTTTTGATAATAGTTGTAAGATTCTTTTTCCACTTCGCTCATATCAATATCATCAGATAGTTGATTAGCCGCCCTTAACACCTCTATTCTTGTTTTTGTTAATATATCTATATCCTCTGACGTTGCTCGTTTGTATATTAAATCCATATTGTATTTTCTCCTGCAAAACTCAATTGTGATTTGATATTTTTAAGAGGAATATCAGCTGTACCGAAACGGGGCAGAGATAACAAAATCACATGAAATATTATAGCACAAAACTCTTTTAATTCCATGCTATTTCCGCCTCCTTTTTTTCATAAAATATTAATGTAAGTCTCTCGTTAATGACCTTTGTTTTCCCCGTCTGTCGATACCCCATTTTCTCATACAAATGACAGTTTTTAGGCTCCTGCAAAATTGTGTCCAGCTCCCAATTTCCGTTTCCATGAATTTCTTCACACAGCCGGATTGCTTTCTGTGCAATACCTTTTTCTTGAAATTCTGGCAAAATAAATATTGGGGAAATTCTTTTGTTTTTTTCATTTTCCTTTTGATCAACAATACGGATAGCTCCGACTTTTTGTTGTCCAATACAGATAAAATAGTAAAATCTAAAATCTTGTTTCAAACGTGCTTCTACTTTTTCCACGTTTTCATTTGCAGGACTGGTGTCAAAATCCTGATATTTCTCTAATAATTCTTTGAAAGCTTTGACCTGCATAGCGTGCAGCTCCTTTGCATTGTCAATATTTGCCCTTAATAATGTTACTTCATCTGATAATTTCATATAAAACTCCTTTCCAAACAAAAAAATACACTAAACATACAATATGTCCAGTGCACTCTTAAAACTATCGACTATACAAGCATTCTATCATAACTACAACTTACACCTGCCGATTTATATGCACAGACATATCAGACCTACCTGCGTAACTGTGCACCCAATCGAAACACAATTACTTCTAAGTACGTCCGTAATACATGTACATATAATTCATTGTAAAATGTAAGTTCTGCATTTTCATGTTCTCCTAAAATTTTTTATAACTTATCATAATTCTATTTATATGTCAAGATTTTTAAACTTAATTAATTACACAAATTAATTACACAATATAAATAAGGCATGAAAAACCAATTGATATATTTAATAATATTCCAATAAAAAATGAAGTCAATTAATATATATGGGACAGCAGCATTTCAGGCTGCTGCCCCTGATTGCTTACGATTTACTTAATCGAATCCTCAGTCTTTCAATTCTTCTTAACAGGAACCCACAGCTCACAGAACAGACCGCTTTCCCCATTTTCAAAATAAATTTCAAAATCTGTATCATCTGTTTGCATGTAACCTGTCTGGGGAGCAAATTCATTAAAAAACTTGTTCCATGTTTCACCTAAACAGCTGCTATCAGAACCAAAACACTTAAACACAGCGTAATCGGCAGGTTCTGTTTTCCATATTGAACAACCGTTCTTAATAAACCGTTCTAATTCCTTTTGGTCAGTATCCTCATCCAGCATAATGCCAATCCCGTAATCGAAATGCGTTTCGCTGTCTTTGAGCGGGCTGCACAAACCGTACATATCCCTTTTTCCTTCCGGCCGGAGCGCCTGCATAGGTTCAATCAGATTTTTTTCATAGCATTCCGTCCAAAAATCAGGAATACTATGATCATTATCATCGCTAGTGATCTCATTTGGTAAAGCTCTAACCAATGCAAGAAATTGTTGAGATTCTTTGTGTTCCATTCTGTAATCCATAATACTACCACCTTCCAATGTAATTTTTATTGCAAGGGGATTAAATAGATGAAGCTTTGTGCCTTTTTGCTTTGCCTGTCTTGGAGTTGAACCATGAAATCGTGAAAAAGCTTTAGAAAAACTTTCCGGGGACTCATAGCCATACTTATAAGCAACATCAATCACCGATATATCAGTTGTTTGGAGTTCCTGGGCTGCTAATGTAAGGCGCCTGTTTCTAATATATTCATTAGCTGTCATTCCGGCAATGAAACTGAATGTCCGATGAAAATTGTATCCTGACATATGTATACTTTTTGCAACATCAGTATAATTTATGTCATCATAAATATGTTCCTCCATATAGCATATAGCCTGTTGAATAAGCTGTATCGACATCCTGATCAATCCTCCTTGTATGCACTAATTATAGTTGGTAATATTTAAAAATTCCTATTCATGTTTGCACAAATTTGTCCCAAAATACTGTTTTACATGTTTGATTATAAAATATCTGCCTGCTGCCCACAATGCATATTTTCCATGCTTAATTCTTGTGTTATTACTTTTCGGGAGATAATATTTCTACGATCCATAAACAATGAGATTTTATTTTTCTTGCAATTATATTTTATACTTGCTATAGTGTTTTTATGATCTGTGATAAGTATTGGAAACATATGTTTTAAATTAAATTTTTGATGAAAGCAGCAAGAAAAGTGTAGTCAGGAATTCATGTCAAGACAGTTACATTATTTGAAGCATGATGTGCCCCCCTTATTTAAAGGAGAAAATTATGGATAAACCCCAGATCTACATTACAGACGAAGAAAAAATAAACTGCCGGAAAGTTGTAGATGCATTTGCAGAGATATTCGACTTTGAGGATTTAGTAATAGTCAATGCCGAAAACTATGGATTTGTAAAATTACAATATTTTAAATTCCCTTATGGCTTTGATACCGCTACAGCTTTCTTTAACAGTCAAAGTCTGTTTGATGACCTCTGGACAGAATGGTTGGAAACACAGCTTATCAATTTATCAGTAGGAACGCCAATGGAAGAAATGGACTATGGGGATATACTAAAATGTATGTCAAAAGAAAAGCAAAAAGAATTTTTTGACAAGCGGGTTTACTTTGCTGAAAAAACAGGTATCAAGAGCATCCTTGATGATACAATGCAAAGAGTGGCAAAAGCGTTTTAAAACTGCTTTGAATAAGGTACTCTCCCAAAAAATTTACTTTTGGGAGAGTTTTCAGGCTCTGCATCTGAATACTCATTTTTCCCTCAAATACATTCTGCCTTCATAAGGACGCAGAATCGTCATCTGGGCAAATACAGAATCAATATCCTGATAATCTGAAATGTCATATCCATTGTCCTTCCCTTATTTGCATACCAGTTTCTGTCATCATAATTATCCGTTCCCACCAGAATATCTCCGCTATACAGCAACTGTCCAAATAATTTATTACGGATTTGCTGATAAATGATTCAAAAACATCTCTGAAAAAAGTCATAATGCAAAGACGCGGAAAAGCTTCATCTTTTTTTCCCGGGTTTATAACTGCTTCATATTCCGTACTGTATTCTAAAATTGGAAATTCATTTTCTCTAATCATAGTTTTCTCCTATTCTAAAGAATTTTCTTTAACTGGTCTATATCATCTTGTGTAGTGGACCAGCTTGTTACAAACCGGACAATCGTATGGGTTTCATCATACTTTTCCCAAAAGCTGAATTTTACCTTACTTTTCATTTTCTCCATTTGATCATTCTCTAAAACAATATACTGCTGATTGGTAGGGGAATCCCAAGGCATCAGATACCCTTTTTCTTTCAGCATCCCTTTCAACTGCTCTGCCATATCAATTGCATGACGCCCTATTTTCCAATATAGTTCTTCCGTAAACAAAGCATCAAACTGTACGCCAAGAAGCCTTCCTTTCGCTAAAAGTGCACCATGCTGCTTTACCATTGTAATAAAATAAGAAGGAGCATTTTTCTTTGTAAATACAACTGCTTCCCCAAATAAAGCGCCGACTTTTGTGCCCCCAATATAAAACACATCACAGATTTTGGCAAGATCAGGCAGCGTCACATCTGTGCTTAAACTTGCCAGGCCATATCCCAGTCTTGCGCCGTCTAAAAATAATAGAATTTGATATTTCTTACAGATAGCAGAAATGCTTTCCAACTCCTCTTTTGCATACAATGTTCCATACTCCGTAGGATGGGATAAATATACCATCCCCGGAAAAACCATGTGCTCATGAGTTTCATCTGCGTAAAACCTCTGTAAATATTCTTCTAATTCATTAGAAGCTATTTTTCCATTATGATGGGGAAGCTCCAGTACCTTATGTCCGGTATATTCAATTGCACCCGCTTCATGAATATTTATATGGCCTGTAGCGGCAGTTATTACTCCTTCATAGCTTTTCAGCAAGGTAGAAATAACAACAGCATTGGTCTGTGTGCCGCCAATTAGAAAGTAAACATCAGCCTCAGGACATTCACATGCTTTACTGATCTTTTCCCGGGCACTGCTGCAATAAGAGTCGCTGCCATACCCTGACACTGCCTCCAAATTTGTTTCTAAAAGCATCTTCAGCACCTGTGGGTGGGCCCCTGTTGTATAGTCGTTCTCAAATGAAATCATTATCTTCTTCTCCTCCTTCCTGGCTTTCTTTTAACTTTACGCTTCTTTTTTCTCCGTTTCTTTTTCCTTCCTGCTGCCGGCATACTAAAGGATTTGACGAGAAAGAAAATTCCACCTGTAACAATAATAACTGCCAAGGCTATACCTGCTGCGATGATTAGATTTCTTTTCACATTTTTCCGGTTATCTACTGCTCCGCCATTTTCCTGATCCAGTAAAATCTCCGAATAGCCATCTTCTCCGCCTTCAATATAATCGTCTCCCAATATTCCTGCAAATAAACCACCCAAACTGCCTTCACCATTATTTCCGCTGTTTTCACCTGAAACCAAAATACTGGCCGGGCCATTTTCCGGAGAAACCACCGATACCTTTCCATTCTCTTTTGTCTGGAATATACCGTTTCCTGGCTTAACTCCTATATTTCCCGTTCCACGGTTTCCTGTCCCGGTTAATCCTGCTGCCGCACTCATGTCAATAAGTCCTGCTCCCGGTTTTGTTCCTTTGATAATGGAAGAGGCAAGAAGCTGGGAAGCAGCCGGATCATTTACAAATCTGGTGGTATCATCATATAACCCCTGATTTCGATTGTCACTTGACGAATTACTGCTGCCCTGTGAGCCTCCCGTCGTATTGCCTGCTGAATCACTGCCCAAAGCTCCTCCATTATTGCTTCCTGAACCTGCTGTATTGCCTCCGGAAGATGTAGAATCATTTACCCCATTGCCAACCTTTATGTCCACAGACGCAGTCTCACCTTCTACCATCGGTGTTTTATCTCCATAAGAGCTGTTTGCTGTCTGAAAAGAATTCTGGCAATAACTAATATTGGCTGAAACTGTTTTTGACGCATCCACAGGCTGAAGCTGAACGCTTCCCAAATTCAACGTTTCCTCTGAAAACAGGCTTGTTGCAGAGGCCACATAAATATCCAGTCTTCCAGTATCTTCATTATACACATAGCCATGTTCTGTCCCACTTAACTGCGCTGAAAACTGAAAGTCTACCGTAACCTTTTCCTGTCCATCGGCCTTTACCTCCAGCGACACCGCTACTGTAGTAATCTTTTCCTGAGGTGCATTGCTCATTTCCAGTGATACAGCTACTTTAGAGCCTTCCTGGCTTAGTTCTACCGAATCCTGTCCCGCTGCATTTACCTGCAGCGGAACAAGTAATCCCAGCATGGCCAGTCCCAAATATAATTTATTCTGAACCTGTTTCACTTTCTATCACCTGCCATTGTATGCTTGTATTATCTTCTGTATCTATACTGCTTTTTAAAGTAATCTGTTCCAATTCATCTGGTATTTTAAGAGGAAGCGTATCACTTACAATCCTTTGTCCTTCGTTAGTCAGTGCATGATCTACGCGGTACAGTTGTGCCCGCACTGTCTGTCCTTTCAGGTCATTTGGAATTGCATCCGGCTCAATCCAGTAAATCCAGATTCCATCACTTACTTCACCCAGCATTCCATTTTCAGGCACATGTGCTAAAATAATCTGTTCTGACTTTAACACATTATCCTCGTCCACACCTCCTACAATATTTCCCTCCATATCATAGAGAACTACCACATTATAGGCTGGATTTCCCTTGTAGCTTCCGGTAAAGATTAAAGAGCCTTTGGGAATCTTCTTTCCTGCCTCATAAGTATAATCAGCATTTAAAATTCCCACTGCGCCCTGCGTGCTTCCTTCTTTCACACCAAAGGATATGCTGTCTCCTGAAGGTCCTAACAAGTCAATTTCCGAAACACACATCTTTGACTGTCCTACTGCCCTTAGTCTCACATAAGCCGCATCATAAGTAGCCACCCAGGGATCTTTATCCGCATTTTCAAAATAAACGGTCTGGCTTCCTGTCTTATTTTCAAAGTTTCCTGATTTTACTGTTGTCCATGTGGTTCCATCCACACTGATTTCAACTTCATAAGCACCAACAGGAGTTCCTGACTGAACCGTATATTTCAGTCCACATACTTCAAGCACCTGATTCATTTGAATCAAAACTTCTGCGTTCCTTCCTGCAGTCAGCCCTTCATAGCTATTCTTGTAATCATTATCAAAAGCATCATAAATTGCTGATACTGTTTCAGGTGCGCAAGGATCTTCTTCTACTGCCTCTCCTGCTCCATCACTCATTGAAACCATATTTGTTGTTACAGTCCACATTGATTTCTCATGACTGCCATCATGAGAAATTCTCACATCTCCAACTTTTCTGCTGTTAGAACGATAGCCAAACTGATCCACCGCTGTAACCTCATAGGTCATTACTCTGTTGTTGATTGTGGACACATGATCCACATAGGAATCCTCTGTACTAAATCCTATAACCTGCCTTACAGCCACGCCGTTTTCATAATGATATCTGGCAATTTCATATCCAAGGATTATTTCCTTGTTTGCCGCACTTTCAATAGAAATCGTTACTTCATTAGGAATTCTGCTGTCAACTTTTACCGTACTGCCGCTGCCTATCACGTCTCTTCCTTTGATCGTTCCGGCTGTACCATGTTCCATCTCATACACCCTTGCATCATCAGTAAGATAGTATAAAGCTCTTTCCTCTTTTTCAAACTGCCCTGCATAACTGATTGTTTCCGTATCAGGAACTAGTCCCCAGCGTATAAAGAACTCTGTCAGGTCCTTCTCTGCGGCCGCACATGCAAGACGCATAATATTCTGGTCTGCCCCGCCGTCAAGCCTTAAAATTCCTCTTGCTCTGGAAGGATCTCTGCTGTAGGAATCCACACGTGCAAAGAAAAGGTTCGCCTGCTGCTCCTGATAGCTGTCGTAAGTCTTATAATTGTATCCCCTGTCATAGGCAAGATGAAGCTGCCAGTACATAGCAAGGTGGGTAAACACATTAGAGGGTTTTCCTACTGTGCCAGAAGTTACTTTTTCGTATACATTTTCATAGTTAAAACGCACTGTGCTATTGCTGTCTTCTGATTTTGTCAATTGTGCAAAATAATTGTTTGTTACTTCTGCTATTGCATAGCTGCCCTGATTGATATTGTGTCCGATCTCATGACTGATTCCCCAGCCAAAATACCTTCCGCTTACATACCTTCCATCTGCATCCGCCTGTACAGGTACTGCCGAAGCCAGCCCTGGTACAGATCCCCATTCAATTCCAATATGATTTCCTGATGCATACATAAACGCTCCGGCAAACATTCTCATATAACGAATGTTTAAATGCTGGGCAGGCAGCCGGTCTGTCGCCGGAACATCTGCCCCATCTCCAAGTCCTTTATGCTGATAAAACAGCGCCATCATATCTTCCATTGCTTTCAGTGACTGCTCCAACCGGTCTGCACGTTCCTGGGTGGTTCCTTTTCCCGTTCCTGCAAGAATCTGCTCTGCCGATACGGACAACATCATCTGATCCAAAACAATATCTGTTGCTCCAAGAATACAGTTCTGCTTTTCATAACTGCGGTTAACCTTACTGCCTTCGGGGGCTGTCTCATGTATCTGGCTATGCATTTTCTCTAAGGCTGCCACATGTTCTTCCAGTTCTTTTACATAATTCGTAATACGTTCCTTTCGTTCCAAAGGATCGGTAACTCCATAAAGATTCAGTACCGGTTCCCTGGCGCCTCCGCTTACCCTGACTGCATATCTGTCATTTTCATTATTGCCGGTGTATTGAATATAAAGTGCACCGCCGCCCTCGCAGGCAAGGCTCTGGATAGCCGGTATGGTAATCTCATTGCGTCCTACCTTTAAGGAAGCTACCTCCGACGCAAAAGCACCTGCTTCTGCATGGTACTGTGTGGCAATCAGCTTTAATGCCGAATTAGAGCCGGTTTTTAATTGATCATGTCCTACATAAACTACAATCTGCTCTCCTTCATAGGCAGTAACCCCAAGAGGCTGCCATGCATTTAAACCGCTGAATCCCAAATGACTATCTTTCGCTGCTGTTATTTTTGCGTTGATCTCAGTGATACCCTGAAAATCAGAAGTAAGCAGTCCTCTGGCATTATCCAGCTCTCTTTGAAGCATGGCTCTCTCCGGATGATATTCACCACTTTTTTCATCCTTGGTATCCAGACGTTTCTGTAATGCGTCAATTATTGCTTCTGATACATTTTCCTTCAAAGTAGTGTGCAGATCGTCCCCATACAAGGCAAGAATATCATTTTCAAGACTATCATAATAATAAAAGTTTACTTCTGAAATGATAATATCTCTCTGGTTATTTCCTCTGGTAAAACCAAGTCTGATCTTATTGGCCTTAATTGGCTCTGCCAGCTTGATTAGATAATATTTTCTTCCATTTACATCGGTTCTTTGTAAAATAGATAAGTTCTTTGCAGCCACCCCGTCCGGATGCTCCTCATCATAATAGTAAACATAGGCGCCGCTGTAATAGCCAATGTCTTCCACTTCTGCAAAAGTAATATAATTCATTTCATAATAATCATCCAGGGTAAACAAAAGTCCCTTTGAGGCAGCAGGATAGCTTGCTCCATCATCCCAGTCAAGCACCTGATAGTAAGATGCGGCGTCCTTATCTACTGTTCCAAAAGCGCTGCTTTTATCGCTATCCAAAGAACTTGACACCATTGAGCCTCTTCCATGAGTTACACTAACAATATGCGCACTTACCGCTCCCTTTCCATTGGACACATTAATCAGCTTATACTCCGGCATCTGTGCAGGTTTAATAGTAATCGTCCGTGCTTCTGAATGAATGGACGGATTACTTTCTCCCAATTCATTTACTCCTGTCACATAAATATCATACTTAGTTTCATCCTTTAAGTTTGAAATCACATATCTATTCTGGGTAATACCTGTAACTTTAGTGTAAGAGGTTTCTCCCTCTGCCTTATAATAAACATTATAAAAATCCGTATCTTCCATGTTCTTCCAGCTAAGAACAATTCTGCAGTAGCCCCCTGAAGCCTTCAAATTATCCGGTGCATCAGGCTTACCGGAAATAACAGGGCTTACCGTTCCCGGGCTGCAAAAGCCGCTGGTCCATGTTCCGTTTACAGATTGAACACTTACTTCATAAATCTCACCATTTTTCAACCGGCTTCCCAGAAAGGACTTAACCTCCAACTGATTGGATGTTACACGTCTTATTTCCGACTCACCCTGGTAACTGATTTTTACTTCATAGCCGGTGACATTAACCTGGTTATCCCAATTCACACTGAAGGACTTGTTTGCTCCGGTCAAAGTAAGTCCCTTTGGCACATACATGGTAGGTGCAGGAATCCGGTTTTCGGTGTCATTTAAAAATTCCACTCTGGAAATTTCCGCCAGATTTCCTCCGTTTTTCATTCCGGTAATCATTAAAATTACCTTTTTAACCGCAATCTGCCCTCCCAAATCAATGGTAAGCATTTGGTTTTGCTCCTGCTGCGGCGCCATGCGGCTTCTTGACAACATCTGTCCATTTTCTATGATAAAGGGAATTTCTTCACCTTCTTTGGTTGTTACGGTAAGGGTTCCATTTTCAATGGTATTTTCTCCCATAGAAAATGCAATTTGTTCTACTTTTTGTGAATCCTTACTGCCGCCTGATAAATTGAATCCGATTTCTACCGGCGCAGACTCAGAAATCTCCGTTCCGTCTATATTCTGCAGTTTTACCACACTGCCATTTTCCTGCAAAAGTTCCCCAACATCTCCTGATACCTGGGTGCTTTCTGTGTTAACATTCACCTGCACCGCATCAGAAGGAAGCCTGCTGTACAACACAGCCTGCGTATCCGTATTTTCATTAATTTTTGCCCTGCTATTGGCATAATACTGCAGGTCCACCAGATCTGTCTGGCCATCTTTATTTAGGTCCGTAGGGTTTGTATCCGGATTTCCTGCTAGAACTCCATCATTTCCCCTGCTGATCGCCTTCATAATGGCATCCTTATCCAGTTCATCAATCTTTCCATCTCTGTTAACATCACCAATCAACAATACCCCCGGGTGAGGTGAATCCTTTGTATAAGCAATTCCATCCAGTTCTATAAAACCAGTATAAATTTCTGCTGTCTTAATATCTCCGTCCACCTGAATATCCTGCTCATAAGTAAGGAAGCCAAATTCTGTACGTGAATCTGCTTTTTCTGATATCTTTAAATGATAAGAACCTGATGGAAGTTCATCAAATAATAAAAAATGTTTCTCAGAATTGCTTTCAAGAATCACTTCCCTGCTGTCTGCTCCTTCTAATGAAACCGTCAAATAGATGCATTTACCCTGCGCAGTAGGAAGGGCATTCATTAAAACAACTTCAATTCCTCCCTTTCCGCTGACAGCAGCCTGCTTTTCATTCCAGTCATCCTTTCCATCTAAAGACTGCGTCGTCTTGGGAGATGTACTTGGAACAGGGCTTGTACTTGGCTCTGCACTTGGGCTGGGGCTTACACTTGGGCTGGAGCTTACACCAATATCCGCTGTGGGACTAGGAGTAAACTTTGTATCAGCGCTTGGGCTTACCTCCGCACTTGCACTAGGGCTTACCTCCGGATTTATACTTGGAGTAACAGTAGGACTTTCTTCCGGATTTGCACTCGCCATTGGGCTTGCACCCACCACCGGGCTTGTGCTGGCAGCAGTTCCTGAAATTGTTCCTGCTTTCACCTCTGATTGATTTTCTTCTTCCGTTTTCTGGCTGTCTGTGCCTGTATCTTCCAGTGCAGTCCTGAATAAATCCGTTCCGCTCGTTTCTGCTGCACGAACCGGAAGGATGCACGTTGCGATCAGACAAAATGCAGCCAGCCATGCTGTCATTCGTTTCATACATCTTCTCCTTTTCTTTTGCTGCTTTATAAGTTTAATATAAGGATGACTTGGGAAATGCCCCATCCTTATGTTTACATTTGCAGGATCGTAATAATTGCTCCTTCACTGTCTTCAGTTGTATTCTAAGTTCTTCCTCTGAAATATCAGTTCCTGTAATTCCGAAAACCGCAAACATTGCAGAGGCTGCCTGTAATTCAGGATTATCTATGGTAAATTCCCCTGCTGCCACCCCCTCCTTCAAAAGGGCAGTCAGTCCTTTTGTCTGCCGGTAATAGTTTTTTAAACGTATTTGGTCTCTAAAAAAACGGACTTCTTCTTTCTTTTCAAAAAGAACTCCCGTTTCCTTCTTTTCATTTACAAAACAGGCTTCGCATAATGCAAATATTTTATCAATACGATCACTTACAGCTATTTCATGTCTGTTTATAAGATCGGTCACCAATGGCTCCCATTCCTTGTCATCTTCCTCTAAAACTGCCTCCATCAAAAGCTTTTTACTTTTGTAATAATGTAAAATTGTTCCCCGAACGACTCCCTCTTCTATAGCAATATCATCTATCGTAGCTCCGTGAAATCCCTTTTCCAGAAAAACCTTTCGGGCCGATTTTAAGATCCGCTGCCTGCGCAGTCCGGTATCGTTGATTCTTTTCGGCATATTATTCCTTCCTTCTTATTTTTACACAACTAATTTTATTATATTTCTTATTGACTTTTTGTCAATAAGAGAAACTGCGGCTTTTTTAACACTTCAAAACAGTTTCCTTCCTCCTTCAAAAACACTTGACATTGCTTTTGCTTAGCAATTAAGCCGGCAGGCTTAATTGCTTTTGCTTACCTGTATAATAGGATTCAGGCAACAGTTAACAAAGACAGGTAATCTTCACTTTGATACCCTGACTGCAAAAAGCTTTTATGGAGGAATGGAAATGGCAGAAAAAATAATTTACATCAGTAATGAACCGGTAGTAGAAAACAGTGCATTGGAAAAGACCATGATTCAGGCAGCAGAAGAATTAAATGCAAAAATTTTGGTTAAGGATTTCACCAAAAACAGCAAAACCACCACAGATGCTCCTATTATCATTTTATGCAATGGTATTAACGTACAGGATGAGCTGATTTTGGAAAGTATTGAAAAAGCTTATTTTTCTAATCAACACATTATCCTGTATAAGCCCACAAACAACGAAATTAATGCTGTCTACGAAAGGTTGGAGGGCCGGGAATACTTTAAGGCAGACAACAAGATAATCGGCTACAGTCTGTTTGGTCTTAAATTGGCAGAAAACGGTGTCTGCTATGTACTGGAAGATCATGAAAAACAAGCAGATGCCATATCTCGAAATATGGTGGACTTTCTGAAGGATAAGCAGGAACTGGACACACCTGCACTACATCTTTTTCACAAAAAAGGAACTGACGCACTGGGAGCAGACTTTTCCGATGTGAATCTTGCTGCAATGGCAAAGCAACATGTTATTTCCAAAAAATTTACGCTTAAGGAAAAACCCTGCACTCTTAATTTTTACATGATCTCCTGTCATAAATATGAAGGCACAACCGCAGTTGGCGGTGAAGACTGGTTCTTTATCCAGCAATATGGAATCTTAAATGGTGCGCCCGGATATAATAAGTATTGGGCAGGAAGCTGGGCAAATGTAAATGGCGAAGACTGGTTTGTCGGTCAGGGCGAGGTCTGCCTTAATTACGTGGATTATTATAAAATGAAAAATTACATTCCCCTGCCTGATGGCGCAGATCAGATTTATGCAGAACTGATTTATGCAGATCCACAGGCCATAAACGGCATAACCTCCTACACAGTTTCCGAAGGTATTGACATCGGAGGTACAGTCGGCTTTGAAGCCGGTGTAAGCGGTGGTGATCTGGAAGCAAAAGGAAGCGGCTCCTTCTCAATAGGTGCTAACTTTACTTCTTCTTACTCATTTGAAGTACAGGATTGCTCCTGTAAAGGTATTTCCTTAAGTGAAAACAACTCTTCCGCTGAATGGGAATACAAGTTTAAGAGGGCCGCCCAAAACAGAGCCGCCGGTAAATGGCAGTATCTTCACGATCCTGCTGCTCTATCCTGCTCAGTTTTCTCACCTCTTAATTCATGGGTATGGAAATTTAACACAGACAAAAGAGATGTTTACAAAAGTTTTATCTCCACAATGGAAATTGGAATTATGAATACCATCAGCCGATACAGCGGCTCGCAGTCTCCAAAACATATTGCCGGAAACAGTGAAGGAAACAGTGTCTCTTTCAATATTACTTTTAATATGCCTCCCCTTTTGGGTATTGATACAAAAAGCCTGCTATTTGACAAGGAAGGCGGCACACAAAAATTTAATATTACAGTGCAGGGAACATGGTCTTTGAAAATAAAAGATGCGCCTTCCTGGATCAGGGCCGACCAGTCCGGCGGAACAGGCGCTCACTCAGAAGTTTTTATTTCTACGGACGAAAATCAGGACAAAAAAGAGCGTCAGGCGATTCTGCAGATTTACAGAGTAAAAGATTCCACACATAACATTACAGATGGATTGATTGAAATTAAAGTAATTCAATCCGCCGGAAAGATTTAATCCTCTATCTGGAATATCATATAGGCAATTGCAAAAGGCAGGAAATTCTCCTGCTTTTTTGCCTGTCATAAAAGCTGTCCATTACACTACAGGTTGTTTCAAACACGAACCTATTATGTCTATACTTCCCTGTGATTTGTAATACACTATTTTCCATTACTTGTGTATTTTATCCCTTTTTCCAAAATACCCCTGTTACATGCAAATGCTTTAAAAAAATTAGTGGTTTTCTCGATATCTATACATCCTGTGCCACTGCCATCTCAGATGGTGCTTCTGCATTTTTATCTTACTCTCTCTCCTTGTATTTTGTGCATCTCTTCTTTCAAACGCCCATTTTAACTTATATATTTGGAATTCTATTTTTCTTTACTCCCTGGAATGAATTTTCCCTGCTCCAACCTTGAAAATTCTTCGTCAATATCGTGCGTCAGCTTAGAAAGCGGTCTCTTCCCCCATTTTTCCTTCCTTATATCCGATAAATACAAGGTATTTTTTACATCTGTTACGCTGTGAAATAAATCAGGAAATCTATCACACAATGACTTAAGATAGTCTTCGCCAAAAATATATCTTTGACGGAACAAATCAAGCACATGCTCTTTATGGCTGTTATATAGTTTTTCCAGCTTGAAAATTTCCAATGAATTTTCAAGCCGCTTTGCATATTCTTCCGGCCTGTCCTGTTCCTTCCATTTTCCGGTAATCACAAACCTGTCTTTTTCAGCCTGATTTCCTGTAAGGTACATTACGCTTCCTTGGGGCTGCACCTCAAATCCCCATGCATCCCCCATCTCCTCTGCATAGGGATACAGTACCGGCAGATCATTGTCTCTTTTTATATGATTGCAAAGTCTGCAGGAAGGGATCAGATTTAAAATGGACAGCGCCAGGTGGGGATATTTCGATTTGCTTTTATAATGGTCTATTTGTGCCCGAAGGCTTCCCGTTTTCATTTCCAATGTGGTAATAAAAGTACGGTTACAATAAGGACATACCTCCACCCCTAACAAATTCAGCAGTTGTGAAAGTTCCTTTTGGGAAGAAAATTTCTCATAACAAAACACATAGGACAATAATTCCTTATCATCTGCGATCTCAAAGTTCAAATCATAATCATCTGTATGCAGCCGGTTCATAGGCACAGTCAGCAGCAAATGAAAATTCTCTTTATTTACATGGCCGGATTCTTCTGCAATTCCTTCATATAAAAATTCATATAGACGTGCTGACTTTTCTCTTATGATGCTTTTCGCTAACAGAGCATCATTTTTCCTTCGCTCGTTACTGCCCTCAATTCTCCCTTTTGTAATTTCATAATTCTCTAGAATTTCAATATATTTTTCCGTCCTGTTTCTCGGACGCCGGCCTGTTATTTTATCAAACTGCTCCACCCCAATCAAAGTGTCCTGCCATCTGAATTTTCCATCCGGGAAAACATCTTCCGGGTAAAAGGACGTGACCAATGCTATTAAGTTCCAATACAAATCCATGATTTTATCTTTGTATTTGTGCTCATAATAGGGTGTTATTTTAATCATTCCCATTCGCCCTTTCCTCTTCTGTTCAGCTCCCGGCTGATTCTTTCCAGTTCTTCTTTCAGTTCCTCTGATGTGAAATCTGCATATTGCCGTTTCGGCTCCTTAGATGAAAAATCCTTATATTGTGGCCGCGGCATAGTCAGTATTTCAAGCTGTCTTGTATAATCCGACGCCAGTTCCATCAATTTACTTTTTATAATTCCTTCAGCAAGCAGGGAAATGACTGGTTCAAATTCTTCCTTTATTTTAGAAATACATTCTTTTCCTTCTGAAAAATCAAACTGACATTTTGCTGTCTGCCAATCCTCCAAAACCCGCCTTATCTCTTCCAGTCCATCTACCACATTCTGTATCTTTTTCCCTGCAAACTCTCCAATCGTTCCATCAGAAAGGAAAAAGCTGTCCCGCAGTATTAAATGGATATTTTGTCCAAAGGTCTCAATCCTGCCCCTGCCATCTGTCTGCGTAATACCTGTTTTTTCATCCTTTTTTAAATAAATCACATTTCTGGAAGGCATGTCACCCAGCAAAAGAGGCGAGTGAGTAGACAAAATAATTTGAACTTCCCGGCAGCATTCTTTGGGATAAATCTCCTGTATAAATGCTGTCAATATGGAAACAAACCGCCTCTGCCATTCAGGATGATAGGTCAGATCCGCTTCATCCATAAACAAAATAACTGACTCACATGCAATTCTGTTTCCCTTCGCATCTATATTATAAATTTTACAGTCTCCGTTTTTTTCGTTTGCATAATCTTTTTCAAAAATATAATAAAGAGAGGTAAAAAGCCGCAGCAGATTATCCTCCCCACTGCTCAGTCCCCAATTAAAATCCAAAAAGTAATGGGGATTGCAGATGTAGCGGTATTTTTGAAGAAAATCGCTAAACCATTCTGCGTCTTTGGCGAGTATGCTAAATTTAAGAGGACTATTATGAGGCATGGAAGGTATTAAGTAATACTCGACTGGCTTTATCATTTGAAAATGTTTTGAAAGTTCCTCTTTTTCCCTGAAAAGATATTGGATAAATGTTCTACTGCACTCTCCCATCCATTGCAGATCATCTTTCTTAACGTTTTTTCCTTCCCTATCAACTGCTATAATTCTATAAGTTTCTATAAACATATTAATAATTTCCAAAAATTCATCTTCTGCTATTTTTGCCTCCACCTTTTCGAGCTTTTTCCTATTTAAATAATTCATAAAATAGTTAATAAATTCATTCTCTTTTTGGCTTTTTTCTAACACATGCATAATATTTCTATACAGACTCTGAATGCAATTACAACATAATTCGTACACCAACACATCAATAGAAATTGTTGATGTATCTCTCATTTTATGGCTTTCCACTTGTTCTTTCCACTTTTTCACCTGCAATGCTGCCCCTGGTGCCATTAATTCCTTTGTTTCAATTACTTTTCCCCCTTCCACCGATACAATTTGTGATTTGGACAGCAGACTAAAATTCGCCGGATATATAGTGATCGTAAGTTTTTCCGGCACCGGCACGTGATACCCCTTATTTCTTAAGCGCTTTAAAATTGCATACTGTTTTTTATCAAAAACATATTTCACCTGCTTATACTTTTCGTAGGAAAAAAATACCTCAAGCCATTTATCTCCATAACCATCCTGATAGCTTTTCCAATCTACGTCATTTCTGTAATCAGATACCATCATCCCACAAGTGGAACAATCATACAAAAATCTATTTCTAACATGCACCATTCTATCTCTTGAAGATTGGTTATTTCTGGTATCCTCTAACTGTGCCCTTTGAAAATCTCCTTCATTTATTGTATTGGTAAGATAAATCAGCTTTGTTTTTGATATGACTTCCAACATCCAGGTATTGGGAAATTTATCATAAGTCGATATCATATACAATTCCATTTTCTTTCCAGTAATCTCTAACTGCTCACTTTTCCTCCCTGGCATAAATAACACCACAGGCTTTTCTTTTTCTTCCAATACAAGAATCGTTTTATTAAAATCTATTATTTCCTTATCATAAATTTCCCCCAAAAGTCCCATCAAACAATTCATAATTGTTGATTTTCCAGAACCATTATCTCCTGCCAGAGCAGTTACATTATAAATATTTTCTCCCCAAAATCTTTCCGGCAGTGCTATATTGGCATCCAAAACTTCCAATTTTCCGTCCTTATACCTGAAATACTCCTTTGTCCCAAAGTTCATCTGAAAATGTGTTAGCCCTCTGTGCAAAGCTGGTTTTCCATCTGGATTATAAAATTCCATATAAACATACAATATCCTCATTTCTGCTCCCATCTGTCCGCTTTGGCAGACACTCAAATTCTAAAAATCCCACATACCGTTTTCGGCACATGGGATTTCAACCAAAAAATTATGTTTTTTATTTTTTTTCTCTTACCTGCCACTTAGAGTCAAAGCACAAATGGCTGATTACTTCCCCCTGCTGTCCCAAAATTATAATCTGTACATCATCATAATAATGTTCTTCCATGTCCAAATAGTTATTTTCAAAATCCTCATTTACATACACAGCCGCATAGTCCTTCAATCCAATATAGGTAGTCGGTCCTAAAAAGGTGTTAACCCCTTCCACCTGCGTTTCCCCGCTAAATTCATAGATAACAGGAACATTACTCATTCTGCCTGATGTATCACGAATAAGCAGATAAGGCCCATTTTCCAAAAAGGCTTCCTCAATCACTTCCGAACCTGTCAAATGCTTTATAAACCGGCGAACCATAGAATCATGAATCGCCTTTGAGTCACCTCTCAAATAGATAATTGCACTTGCACCAAGATACTGAATCTCACCCAGTTCCGCATACAAATCTGACTGATTTGCCAATTTATCAATTTCAGCCGCCCTCCACTGGTCAGCCCTTTCCTTCCATCCGGCATAAGCATCATCTTCCCTATGATCCGGAAGCCCGTATGCTTCTTTAAGCTTCCCTCCAATATAGGAAGTTACTTTATACATGCCATTCGCATTCAAATGAGTATCATCACTCATATCCGTATAGTAATCAACAATCGACTGGTTTTCCTGCGGCAGCAGATTCAAAAATGGAAGATTATTTTCGGCTGCAATTTCCGTAATTCTGTTCACTGCCTGACGATCCTGATCATAGGAAACTGCCATTGGCAGAAAAGTGAGAACCACATCAATGTCTCTTTGTCTGCACTCTTCCAGTATTTTATAAAGATACTCTTCACAGACAGATTTTTCCGAAAGAGTCTGATCCGTATTCTCAGCCTGCTCAACCCTTGAACTTAAATATAATTCCTGCCGCTGTTCTGCTCCTAGCAAATACTCACCATACCCCTGCCCATTCACAGGCTTGAAGTCTCCTGCTGTTATCGAGGACCACCGTCCATGATACAAGGTAAAATTCCACAAAAATTCCTTTCTAATCTCGGGATCAGAAATCAGATCATTAACTGCTGCAATTTTCGTTTTGCTGATGGGCCAGATATCCATATTCGTATGAAGCAAAGAAACAGAATTACGTATGTCTTCCTCTGATTCCTGCCCATTCATAATATCCAGATATTTGTAATTCCTGTCTAACGCCCATAGATCAACTACAACACATTTAGGCGTACAGTAATCAAGCGCATTCATTAATGTCCAATAGGACTCTGTTACCATCCCGCCAGGTTTTCCCATATTATAAGAGGTAATTCCATACTCTGAATAAAGCTGAACCGGATTAATTCCATTAAGCACATGGGAAGAACCTAAAAACAGTACATCAATCTGGTCTGCAAGCTCCATAAAATCCTGATATTTTTTCCGACTGTCTTTTCTTTCCGTAATTTTGGCTGCTACTCCAACCAGTACAAAAATAATTATGAAAAACAGCACTATTTTCACTGCATTGTAATATTTTCTCATCTGCCTACCTCAAAAGTATCTCCTGCTAGAACTGATAGTAAATAAAGCTGGACGTATCATATGCAGCGCCCCAAATACCACATATCAGTATAAAAAGCACTGCTGTTATGTAAATAGGCCAGCGGATCCAAAGACGTTCCCTTGCAATACACTTGGAAATAATGATCCCACGTTCATTCAAAAGATCAACAACAATAAGTAAAATAAGCCCGGCAAACATCACCATCACATTTGGTCCGTCAAGACCTAACGTATGCATTGTTCCGTCGAATAATTCCCATACCCGTGGATGCAGAAACTGCTTAAATATCTCAAGAGCAGCTTCCAGATTTTCTGCCCGGAAAAAAATCCATGCAGTACTGACCATACAAAAAGTAACTAACACTTTAATTATTTTAGAACTTCGGGACTGCTCTTCCAGCTTTAGCCCTTTGGCAAACTTCCTTCGAACCGGCATAAGAAATGCACCAATGACCTGATAGAATCCATGCAGGCCACCCCATAAAATAAAAGTCCACCCGCCGCCATGCCATAAACCGCTTAAAAGAAATACTGCCATAACATTGACATATTTTCTCACAGTACCTTTTCTGTTTCCACCAAGGGGAATGTAAATATAATCCCGAAACCAGGAAGAAAGGGAAATATGCCACCTTCTCCAGAAATCTGAAATACTTTCAGCCAGATAAGGACATTTGAAATTCTCCATAATGCGTATTCCAAGTGCCTGTGATATTCCGATTGCAATATGAGAATAGCCTGCAAAATCACAATAAATTTGAAACGTATATAAAACAGAAGTCAGCAAAATCAGTGCTCCCCCATAGCTTTCCGGCGAAAGATACACCGTATCCACTAAAATGGAAATCCGGTCAGCTAAAACAAGCTTTAAAAAATACCCCCACAGCATTCTCACAAATCCATCTCTGATCCGGCTTGTATTAAACCGGATCTGCTTAAAGCTTTCTGTTGAAAACTGAGGAAGCATATTTCCGGCACGTTCAATCGGCCCTGACAATATGGTAGGAAAAAATGAAACAAAAAGAGCATATTTGATCAAATTCTTTTCAGCAAATATCCGTCCATGATACACATCCGCTAAATATCCACAAGACATAAAAAGGTAAAAGGATATTCCCACCGGCAGAAGAAGGCTGCTTATCCGCCCTCCCGATAAAAAGCCTGCATACTTAAAGTATCCAAGCGCTGACATATTTAAAACCAGAGCCAGCACAAAAACTATCTTTTTCCATTTACCTTGAATATGTACCATCCAAAACGCACTTCCATATGAAAGAAGTGTGGCAGCAACAAGAAATATTAGATACCAGATATTCTGACTACCATAAAAAAGATAACTGGCTGCCAATAAAACCCCACATTTAAAGTACGCCGGCACTACATAATAAATAATTAATGTACATACAAAAAAGAATAAAAATTCTATAGAAACAATTTGCATTTGTCTTCTCCAGTACTGATAAATATTTAATTATTTTATCATAGTAAAACAGCAAACGTCAAACCCATCTCTAAACTTCCCTGTTTTTCCATTTTCCCCTCTTATAGAAAATAAACGTAATCAAAGCCCCTATCAGCCAGGACACCAAAAGGGAAATAAAGATACATTCCTGTCTTCCGGCAGGAAGTTCAGGCGTTCTTGTAAGGAAGGAAATCCCATAAGCAATAGGCACACGAATAAAAATCGTTGTAACAATTGAAATCCACATAGGCGTCATAGTGTCTCCCGCTCCGCGCATCACACCGGAAAGACTCTGGGTTACCGCCATTGCAATATATCCTACTGCCAGAATCCCCATCATGTCCCGGCTTAACTCTACCAGCTCCGGCGTCCCCGTAAATATCCCCATAAGCGCCTTGCCAAACACCAAAATCAAAGAAGTAATCACAGTGGAAATTCCCACAGCAATTAAAGTTCCCTGCTTTGCTCCCTGATCCACTCTGTCTTCCCGTCTTGCACCTACATTCTGCCCTGCATATGTAGTCATTGCTGTTCCAAAAGAAAAATTGGGCATCATGGCAAAGCCATCCACACGCATGACAATTACATTCGCCGCAATAAACATTTCTCCAAAGCTGTTGGTAAGAGACTGCACTACAATCATCGCCATAGAGAAAATTGCCTGAGTCACCCCTGAAGGCAGGCCTAAGCGGATGATTTTTCCGGTATACTTTTTCTTTAGTTTCATATAACAAAGCTTTAAGTCAAACAGCTCTTTCATTTTCATTAACCGAAGCAGGCAAAGAAGTGCAGAAATTGCCTGTGCAATCACGGTAGCCAGTGCCACTCCATCAACACCCATTCCAAGCTTTGCCACAAACAAAAGGTCAAGTACAATATTGATCACCGTAGACACCAAAAGGTAAGCAAGGGCTGACATAGAATCGCCAAGTCCCCGCAGGACGCCGCTTAAAATATTATAAAATGCCAGCCCGCCCACACCAATAAACAAAATCAATAAATAAGAATGACACCAGTCAATAATAGATTCCGGTGTATCCAAAAGCTCCAGTAATGGTCTTGCCACCAAAGATGCCGCCACCATTACAAACAGTGTGGCTATCCCCGTAAGGGTAATACAATTGCCAATGGTTGCGGATAATTTTTCCCTTTCCCTGGCGCCAAAATACTGGGACACCATGATACCTGCCCCCACACTGATCCCGATAAAAAGGACAATCAAAAGATTAAGAATAGGGCCGGCGCTTCCCACTGCCGCCAATGCATTATCCCCCACATAATTTCCTACCACTACACTATCTACCGTATTATAAAGCTGTTGGGCAATATTTCCCACCAGCATGGGAACTGCAAACAATACAATTTTTTTCCAGGGTGTTCCTTCTGTCATATCCACCGGTTCAACAAATTTCCTTACCCAATCCATAATTATACTCCTGACTGACTTACTTTATTATTTCTGCAAACAACAGATCAAGCATATATAAACATTCATTTGACAAATGCTGCAAAAGACAAATTTCCTATAATGATTTAAACAGTCTCACATAAAACTCCACTGTTTTTAGCAGCGTATCAATGGGAATCCTCTCATTATTTCCATGAATCATTGCCCGCTCTTCCTTGGAAAGCCGCATGGCCGAAAAGCGATAAACCCGGTCAGTAATCCTGCAATAATGCCTGGAATCGCTGCAGGCCATCATAAGATAAGGAGATACAACCGCCTCTGGCCAGGTCTGATGAATCACTGCTTTTAACTTTTTCCACTCTTCACAGGAAGTATCGGAATAAATAGAGGGATTCATGCCATTTACAAGTCTAAGAGTGATTTTATCATTATTAATTACTTTCGCCAAGTACTCTTTTGCGCTTTCAATGGTGTCACTTCCCAAAAGGCGCATATTAATACCAAAACAGGCTTTAGGCGGCAGCACATTATAAGCATCGCTGCCCTCCATCTTGGTAACTGCCACTGTGGTACGCATCATAGCGTTTAACTCTCCGCCGCTTTTTTTACAAATCACATCCAAAACAGGGACAAAACACCATAAGTTTGCAAAAATTACCCGATACAAAAAGGTGGAATGCCTTCCCAATGTATCAAACATTTCTGCTACGGGCTTGGTCAGTTGCCTTTTAAAAGGATGCGCTTCTATCTGAGTAACTGCTCTGCTCAGCTGTCCAAGAATGGTGTGAACCGGAGGTGTGGAGGCGTGGCCGCCTTCCGAATTCATAGAAAAATCCATGTTCACACTTCCTTTTTCCCCAATTCCAACAAGTGCACATTCCTTTGAAACACCGGGAAATACATGTTCAACTACTGCGCCTCCTTCATCCACCACAATAGCAGGCTTCACTCCTTTTTTCTCCAAAAAGGACACTATCTCCGCACAGGAATTTCCGTCTATTTCTTCCTCTCCCGAAAAAGATAAATACAAATCATTTTCCGGCACATATCCTTCTGTCAGCATCTGTTCCAATGCCTCCATAATGCCGCAGAGAGTTCCTTTTGTATCCAGAGTTCCTCTTCCCCAAATACATCCATCCTCTATGATTCCTTCAAAAGCAGGCTTGCACCAGCCTTCCTCTTCCACCGGAACAACATCATAATGTGCCATGCAGACAGAAGGTTTTTCCGAAGATTTTCCGGAAAGAAAATATAAAATTCCGCTTTTTCCAATCCTTTCAAGCTGACACTGCTTATGTATATTAGGGAAACGCTCTGACAAAAGGATTCTGAATTTTGAAAACTCCTCCCATTCCACCAGTGAATCGTCCCGATTGGACACCGTTTTCAAGCGGATCATGGCTGCCATATCCTCAATAATCTTATCCTCGTTTAACTTTATATTCTCTTCCTTTACCGGCTCCATTTCTTCCGGCTTAAATGCTGACGTCCTTACCAGAATAGCCGTAGCAATTCCAAGCAGCAACACACATAAAATACCTGCAATCATCCATCCAATCATTTTTATACCCATGCCTTTCCCGCTTGGGCTCCTCCCAAGTGGGAATAGGCCCAAATACGTAAGGTTGAAAGTTTCTTTCAACCTTTCCTCCATTCCAAAGCGCTTTATGTTAAGGGCGCAAGCAATTTATTCAAGCTTATACCCATCCCTTCTTATACATAATTCTTGCTGCTGCCAGTGCAATTAAAACTCCTACCGGTACTAAAACGCCTACTGAACTGGCAAGGGAAGGTACTGCCAGAAATAATGCCGCCATAAAAATAAGAGGTGAAATTGCCAATTTCCAGTTTTTACTTACATACACCACTGCAAGACCTCCAAACAAGGCAGGCAGAATATTGTCAAACGCAGGTGCCAAAACCGGCGAATTTAAAATTGGGGTAATCAGTGTAAGCACACATACTCCAATTACCAGCACCAATGTAGTCACAATCGAGCAGACAGCAATGGCAATAGTTGATATTACTTCCCCCTCTTCCGTTCCCGGCTTCACCTGGGCATTTTCCATTGCATTTAACGCGCTTGGAGCCTTTAGGCTTGTAAGATTTCCTGTAACAAAAGCAAGGTAAGTTCCTCCTGTTCCAAGCATAGGTGTATAGGTGATTACCTCAATGACACCTACCGTCCAATAAATCGGCGCAACTCCCAATAGTCCCTTTAATACTGCTGTCCCCTGAGGCCATGCATTATAATACAAGCAGATAGCCACAGGTACCATTAGCACCACTACTACCGCTGTCCAAATCCATATTTTTCCGTATTTATCGGTTTTTTTCATATAATTATTCATTATGCAGCTCCTTCCTAACTGAGAATCACCGTTGTAATCAGTACCGCAAAGATCATTGCTCCCACCATGCTGATTGCAAGAGCATAGGTTTCCAGCCATTTCATATTACATTTTTTAATCAGTAATCCGCACACACTCATAATTGCGGCAGACACCAGCAACACAAAAACAGGAATCCATCCTGCAACTCCTCTTCGCACATCTGCAAATACCATGCCAAGAAAAGCGGAAATCATCCCAAGAAACATAGACGTTAAAAACAGATCTCCCCACTTGCTGTCCTTTGTTTTGATTTTCACCATTCCTCCCTGAATCTTTTTCATGAGAATCGGCGGAAGAATAATGCTTGGCAGTATCCCAAGCGTCATAACCCATGCAATTGCTGAAAAAGTTCCCGCATCCGTTATTGTCTGTGACAGTGAAATCCCCAATGCATTGGCTGTGGAAGTTGCTGCCGGAAGTTCATAGGTGATCGCACCGATTACACTCATCCGAATCCAGGACAGCGGAATTCCCAAAAACTTTGCCAAAGTCACAACGCCAATTAAAATAGATATCGCTGGAGCAATGGTAAAAACCGATGTGGAAATAATCGTCTTTTTTAATCTGCTGCTTTCCATTCCCAGTTCTTTTCCCCTTTTGTAAGCCCTGATCAAAAAGAAAAAAGACTGCGCCAGCACAAAAAGAATAACGCATATTGCCAAAATGTACATAAATGTACTGTTTACGTTAAATGTCATTTGCATAACCTCCGTTAATTTTTCTTTTAATAATCTTTGATGGAACCAGTTCAATGTCACCCTGTCAGGTCATAGCTTTCAAGAATCATTCGTTTAATTTCCTCATCCGGCACAGTTCCATCCAGTATCACAGAATTCCAATGCTCTTTGTTTAAATGATATGCAGGTATCACGGAAGGAAAGGTCTGCCGCCAGAAATCACGCCACTGGGGATCACACTTTAAATTAATCCAAACATGACCATCCTTATCAAAAATCCATGCAAACACCTTCCGGCTTTTTTTATGCCGGATTACACACCAATTAGGATCGTGAAAAGGATAGTCCTCATACACCTCTTTTAATTTAAGGCAATATGTAATTACATCCCCGCGAAGCGTCATAGATTCGATCATCTCTCCACCTGACAAATCAGGTGCACTTTGATTTTCCCGTATTGCCATCATCTGCCTTCCTCCTGTTAACCTACACTATACCAGACTCTGATAAAGAAAGAAACACCAACCCATAGAATATTATGGGCTGATGTTTCTTTCTGTTAGAATTTTATCTATTAATCCAAATTTTAATGCTTCTTCGGCTGTTAAATAATTGTCTCTTTGCGTAGCGGCTTCTATCTCTTCTTCTGTTTTCCCTGTATTTTCAGCCAGAATACGATTCAGTCTTTTTTTACTTTGTTGAATATGGTCTGATACAATTTTTATATCTGTGGCCTGCCCCTGCACACCATTCCCGTGAATTGCCGGCTGATGAATCATGATCTCCGCATTTGGCAGCGCCATACGTTTTCCTTTCTTTCCCCCTGCCAGTAAAAAAGCTCCAAAGCTGGCTGCCATGCCAAGACATATTGTAGAAACATCACACTTAATGAACTGCATGGTATCATAAATTGCCAGACCTGCTGAAATAGAACCTCCCGGACTGTTTATATAAAACTGAATATCTTTTTCAGGATCCTGTGCTTCCAAAAAAAGCATTTGTGCAATAATAATGCCGGCAGTCACATCACTAACCTCTTCTCTTAAAAACACAATTCTGTCAGAAAGAAGCCTTGAATAAATATCATAACTTCTTTCTCCTGTACTGGTCTGCTCAACTACATAAGGCAATACACTCATGCTGCTGCCCTGCCTTCTACAAACAGATACAGGTTTGATTTTTCTATGCGATTCAGATTCATGCCGGTTTTATTCCGTCTCTGCACAACTTTGCCGATTTTTCTATATTTCTGCGGCGTACACATAAATTCCTTACAAAAAGCCTTAGTAAATGCCTGTTGTGAGCCGTATCCTGCTTCGAATGCGATCTCTATGATAGGCTTTCCGCTTTCCGCCAGTTTTCCTGCTGCTTCGGTAAGACGCCTGCTCTGAATATATTTATGCAAGGTAACTCCAATATTTCTTTTAAACTGCCTTGCTAAATAAAATTTTGAATAATTCAGTTCCTTCGCTATTTTCTCCAAGGTCAGCTCTTTGTCTAAATTACTTTCAATATAAGAAAGCACCTGCTCTGTCACTGTTTTTTTACCCATACAAACCTGCTCCTTCTGCTCTTCATTTCATCCATCTTCCTTAAAACATTTTTATTATATCATCTTACAGGGCAGTCTGTTTTAATAAAAATTGCCTTCTTGGCAGAATACACAATATTTGATGATACTTTAGAACAAATTAAAAATAATAAATAAGCCTGTCTGATATATCAAAGACAGGCTTGTTTTCACTCTTTTTCTTTTCTAACTGCTATTTATTTTTATCCACAAATTCTTCTATAAATACATCCAGCGGACTTGGCTTGCCGAAATAAAATCCCTGAATATAATCCGGCCCCATTTCACTTATTTTATTTAATTCCTGTATAGTCTCAATTCCTTCTATACAAAGCTTTAAGTCAATATCATGCGTCATATCCACCATATGTCTTAATAAGGAATACTCATAGGAGCTTTTTAATGCCTTTAAGGTAAAGGATCTGTCAATCTTTATGGTGCTTGGATTAAGATTGTATAAATAATGGAAATTAGAATACCCTGTGCCAAAATCATCTAATGCCAAAGGTATACCATTTGCTTTTAATCCTTCACAGAAATTGATAAAATATGAATTTGATTCCAAAAATCCGCTTTCTGTTAATTCAATGTAAATACTTCCTTCTTTTAACTGATACTTTTGAATTCCCTCCAAAATATCATTCAGCACATCACTGCGCAGCACCTGAATATAGGAAAGATTCACCGACACTTTAAAATCCGGTATCGTTTTCTGTATCTGACTACAGGCTTCCATTGCCTGATACAGCACCCATCTTCCTACAGGTATAATCAGGTTGCTTTCCTCTAAAAGTGGAATAAATTCTGCCGGAGAAATCATTCCGGTCTCTTCCGTACAAAACCGAAGCAAAGTTTCTGCACTGAAAAGGCACTGTTTGTTGATATCCATGATGGGTTGAAAATATGCCTTAAATCCCTTAAAGTTATTATTTACTGACTGCCGCATAATATGAATCAATTCTCTTTTACGTATAAACGACGCATAGTCAGCACTATCATAAATATAGCATTTATTCTTTCCGTTGCTCTTTGCTTCATTTAAAGCAAACTCAGACAGTTTCATCAGGTTATTGTATTCCTGATCTTTCAATACGCTAAAATCTAAAATTCCTGCGGATATTGTAAAAAATACCTCATAACCATTACTTTTTATAAAATGTTTTATTTTATTTTGAATTTCACTGTACATTTTCTGGGCATCTTCAATGTCTCTGCCATTCATATCCACAACAGCAAATTCATCAGCAACAACCCGGTAAAGCGTCTGGTCAGAAGAAATAACCGCCTTGATACATTCTGCTGTTTTCTGCAGAACCATATCTCCATAATCCATTCCCTTATTTTCATTGATTTCTTTAAAATTATCAATTCCAAGCCTTAACAGAAAACCATTAAGAGACTTGTCCTTCTGCGCTGTCAGTTCATTACGCAGACTAAACTCACGAAGAAGTCCGCTCACATTGTCTGCCTTCTGCCTGCTTCCAATCTCATTCACACAGCCGATCATAAATTCCGGTTCCCCGTCCTCATCCATAAGAACACGTCCCCTGCAATTAATCCATACAGGCCTCCCTTCCTTATCGATCCAGCGATACTGCAGATTATGAAAATCTTTTTCTTTGTTTAAAAGCTGATTGATATCATCCACTAAAAGCTCCACATCATCCGGATGGATCATTTTTTTCAAATTTTCCATAACATCAGTAAATGGATTTGTGGGAACATTAAAACATTCTAAGGCATTTGGAGATAAATAATAATAGTCATTTTTGATATCCATGATATATAAATAATCATCGATACATGGGTTAAAAGTATTGATTACATCCTGAAATTGTTTAAATAGAACACTCTGAAAATTTTCTCCCATATTGGCACCTCTGACAGTCGACCATTTATGTTACCATATTTAAAATTTTAACATAATATGGTAAAAACTTCAATTACACATAGTGTAGAATTGTCCTATTTCCCTTACTTTTAAATAGGAAATTTATCCTATTTATATTTCAAATGCAAACTTCGCTAACATCTTATATTTCCACATCCGCCGCAATTTTTACAGTCACATCCACACTGCAGGGATTTTACACTCCTTCTTTTGCCATTGTCAGGGGCATTCCATCACCTTCTTTCCACCTAGTTAGTGTATGCTATTAGCGGTTAGTTGCCAATAACTATTTACACTTTTTTAATATTTTATTACTATTATTTTTATGATAAAATATGTTATATTATATTTAAGTATCTGGATTATAGAAAAATATTCATAATTAATACAAGGAAGGCCCCATGCATACTAACGAATCAGCCGAAAATTATCTCGAAACCATTTTGATATTAAGCAAAATCCGTCCGGTCGTACGCTCCGTTGATGTTGCAGAGGAATTAGGCTTCAAAAAACCCAGTGTCAGTGTTGCCATGAAAAATTTACGTGAAAAAAAACATATTACTGTCACTAAGGAAGGCTTTATTTACCTTACTTCTTCCGGCAGGGAAATTGCAGAAATGATCTACGAGCGCCATCAATTTCTTACGAAATGGCTCATCAGCCTTGGAGTTGATGAAAAGATTGCAGCTCAGGATGCATGCAGAATCGAACACGACATCAGCAAAGAAAGCTTTGATGCTATCAAAGAGCATATTAAACTATAATAATTCCTGTCAGTCAGAAAAAGGAGCATTTCATGAAACGTAAACCAAAACAAATTGCAGCTATCATTTGTATCATATTATTAGTTCTTTTATATGTGGCAGCTTTGGTTGTCTCTCTTTTGGACTTCCCTGGTTCAGACAAGCTCTTTGCCGCCTGTCTGATTGCTACTGTAGGACTTCCCATTTTACTTTGGATTTATATCTGGCTTTATGGAAGGTTGACACAGCGCTCCACTATCGCAGAAATCTTTCCTGAACAGAATGACAAAAAGCAGGATGAGTAACCTCTCCCGCTTTTTTCCTGTTCTATAAGACTGCCTCACCTTGCGGCATCCTTAGTTTATTTATCGGATAAAATTTCTTCAAGTTCTCTCTTTGCCTGATCCAAAGATTCAAATATCAGCCCCTTCATCCCTTCCTTTCGGGCTGCTTCCACATTCTTGGGAAGGTCGTCAATGAAAACACATTCTTCCGCTTTCAAATTATATTTACTACATAAAAGCTGATAAATCTCAGGTGATGGTTTGATCAGCTTAACCTGATAGGATAAAATTTCTCCATCAATCTCCTCCAAAAAGTCAAGCGCCTTAATGCACTCCACATGCGCCTTTCGGGAAAAATTAGAAATCACATAAATATGGTATCCCTTTTCCTTCAGTTCTCTTATCCAGGGAATTGCATAGTCAAAACGCTGTATAATCTCCTCCACATTTTCAAATACTTCCCTAATTTCTTTCTCTATGGAAGAATCATTTTTAATAAATCCTTCAAGTAATTCCTCATCAGAAAGCTTTCCCCTGTCCATTTCATTCCAGAAAGGGCTTCTCACAGTAGCATCCGCCAGTTTCTCAAATATTTCCTCCGAATAGCCAAAACTACGGTAAAAATCTTCCCACGCAAACCCTGCCAGTACATTTCCAATATCAAACACAATATTTTTAATCATTATCTAATCCCCTGCTTTCTTTCTTTTTTACCATACTTAAAAACTCCTCTGCGGCCCGCGAAAGCGCTGTTTTCGTATCAGCTGCCACACAAATCTGTCTTTTAGGAATAATCTTGTTAAAACGAAGTTCAAACAACCTTCCATTTTCCAGGTAATCTGCCGCAAAATCCCTGACCACACATCCTACACCTAAACTGCGCAATGCAAACTGTACGATCATGTCACTTGTAGCAAGCTCAAACTCCGGATGTAACTCCACGTTATTTTTTTTAAGGAACGCATCCATGTAACTTTTTGTACTGGTATTTCCCTCCAGAGAAATAATCGGCAACTTTTCCAATTCCTGAAAATCCAGCATATGATTTTTATACTGAATAAATTTTCTCCCTGCCACAAAAACGTCTTCTATTTCCTTTACCGGTATTATATCAAATTCCTGTGCTTTGTCTATAGGCGTACTAATTACGCCAAAATCAATTTTCCGCTCCTTCAGTAAATTTAACGTGGCAGGTGTAGGTGCATTGGTAACAGTCACCTTTATGCCTGGAAATTTCTCGTGAAAGCTTTCCAAAAGAGGCAGCAGATAATATTTAAGCGTCATATCGCTTGCTCCAATTTTCAGTTCTCCAAAGTCAAGCTGCAACATGGAAGAAAGCTTCTTCTCCCCTAACTCCATCTGCTCATACCCCGCCTTAACATGCTCGTATAAAACTCCACCCTCCGGTGTTAATTTAATTCCCTTTGACGCTCTTACAAACAGCTTTACACCAAGTCCATTTTCAAGCTGTTTCAGCGCCTGGCTCACTGCCGGCTGGGAAATGGAAAGTTCTACGGCAGCAGTTGTCAGACTCCCATATTTTGCAGCAAAGTAAAATACTTTATAGTACTCAAGGTTTTCTACCATGTTGATCTGTCCTTTCTACCTGTTATCTACCTAAAGGCTTTCGCTACAATTCCCCTCCTCTTATCCAATTAAAGGTGTTATCTTCCTGAAAAAGAAAAAGACTTTTTTTGCCCAAAAATGGATACATGTTCTGTCTTAAAACTTCTCTGTCCTTTATAACAGGCTTCTTTCCGGCAAGTACCAAAATCAGTTTTGACCTTGCATGATAAAGCTTTAATTTGGCAGAAAGCATTTCCAGGGATTTTCCCTTTTTCTGTTCATGATAATCCTCAAAACATTTACTCATCTGAAGAAAAGAAAGAGGCTCCACCTTATTTTCCATTTCCTCCTCACTCTTCCAATAAAGAAGATTCAGCCTCACATTGCGGAATACCTCACTGTGGGAACGCAGCACAGAGGCAATATCCGCCGCCATCCCGCGCACATATTCCTCAGGCAGTCCGCAGTCAACCACCAATGTCATTTCAAGGATTCCCCCTGAATAATTTCCATTTACGTGGAGCACACGCTCTACTGCATTTACCAGATTTTTCTTCTGCAAAAGCTCCATTTTCAGTCCCCTTCTTTTTTCCTTAGACTTCTATATAACAAAATAATTCTTTTTATCTAAGTAATTCTTTTTATCCCACATTATAGCATTTTATTCCCAAAATAAAAACCTCAATCCCTACAAAAAGGCGGTTTAAATTAATAAACCGCCTGAACAAATATCTTTTTTAATATA
>KE159799.1:660781-941900 GCA_000403495.2 Lachnospiraceae bacterium 10-1
ACTATATCTTAAAACAGAAGACAAAACCGCTGTAACATCCATAAATACTGGTCTACAGCGGTTTTTATACTTAACAAACTGTCAAAGACGGGATTATAGCATTTTATTCCCAAAATAAAAACCTCAATCCCTACAAAAAGGCGGTTTAAATTAATAAACCGCCTGAACAAATATCTTTTTTAATATATCCCTGCCCTTTTGGTTGCCATGTGGCGGAACAAAACAAGAATTCCGCCACTGCAACGGGAGTACAGGTATTGTCTAATTGGAATGCTCCAAATTAAACCTGAGTAAATTGGTTCTGTATGCTTTCTTAACCCTTTACTGCTCCGGCCACCACACCTTCAATGATGTATTTCTGGCAGGATAAGTAGAAGATAATAATCGGTATAATGGAAAGCACCAGCATTGCCATAAGTGCACCCATGTCTTTATTTCCATTAGAGCCAACCAGCATCTGCACTACCACAGGAATTGTCTTATACTTAGTGCTGATACCAATTACCAGATAAGGAAGAAGGAAGTCATTCCAAATCCACATTGCTTCCAAAATTGCTACGGTAATCGCTGTAGGCTTAAGAATGGGGAACACCACCTTAAAGTAGTTCTGCAGGGGAGTACAGCCATCAATCATGGCTGCCTCTTCAATGTCGATAGGCACCGATTTGATAAACCCTGCAAACATAAATACTGCCTGACCGGCACCAAATCCAAGATAAAGCACACACATACCAACCGGATTTTTCAGATGGAATGTATCAGCCAGGGAGGACATGGTAAACATTACCATCTGGAAGGGCACGATCATGGAAAAAACAAACATATAGTAAAGGCCCTGAGTAAGCCTGCCTTTTACTCTTGTAATATAGTAGGCTGTCATGGATGTAAATAATATAATCAGTACTACTGATAAAATCGTAATAAAGAAAGACCAGCCAATTGCAGATAAAAGTCCTGTTTTAATCAAACCATTTACATAGTTTGTAATTCCTGAAAATGTTTCTGATGTAGGTAAGGAAAAAGGATCTTTACTGATAAAGAATTTTCCTTTAAAGGAGTTATTTAATATGAAAAATAACGGATATAATACAGCAAGTGCAACTACAACAAGTATTAAGGCTATAATACCGTTTGTGGTTTTGGTTTGTTTATTTTGTATCATTATTGTTCCACCTCCCTACTTCTGGTTGCAGTAAGCTGAATAAGTGCAACAGCTGCAACAATGATAAAGAATACAACAGCTTTCGCCTGACCAACTCCTTCATAACCTGTCTTTCCGTAGAAAGTATCGTAAATATTCAGCGCAAGCATCTGAGTTTTATTCATAGGCGCACCATTTGTCAGGGCCTTATTCTGATCGAACAGCTTAAAGCTGTTTGACAAGGTAAGGAACATACAAATTGTAATGGAAGACATTACCATTGGAAGCTTTACCTTAATCAGTGTCTGCCATGAAGTTGCTCCGTCAATCTTGGCTGCTTCTATCAATTCAGTGGGTACATTCTGAAGTCCTGCTATGTAAATAATCATCATATACCCCATCATTTGCCAATTCATTAAGATAACCAATCCCCAAAAACCATATTTGGCATTGGAAACGATCGTTGTTTCAAATTGATATAAGATCGCATTGATCATCTGCTGCCATGTATAACCAAGAACAATACCGCCGATTAAGTTTGGCATAAAGAATACTGTTCTGAAAATGTTAGTTCCTTTGATCTTTCTGGTCAAAGCCAGGGCCAGCGTAAACGCCAGCAGATTAATGGAAATAACTGCTATAATTGTAAATCCTACTGTAAAAAGCAAGGCACTGGTAAATCCCTGATTCTCCGAAAATGCCAGCTTATAGTTTTCAAGTCCTACCCATTTTGCATTTTTTACGGTGGTAAAATTACAAAATGAGAGATACAATCCCTGTGCAAAAGGGATGATAAATGCAAATGCAAATGCAATAATAGTTGGAACTGTAAAAATAACAAAATATCTTTTTAATGTTTTCTCCATACCTGCAACTCCCTCTTAAAACATCAAATGCCAGATTTCACCGGACATCCTTAAGTTATAAAGGGCGTTCCAATAAAAGCAATTATTCACTTATTGGAACACCCTTCTTTAACAATCTTAAAATTCAATTAACAATTATTGTGCTGTTGCGGCCTTTTCTTCAGCCCATCTTGTAACTACAGTGTTAGCAACATCTTCCCATGTCATATTGCCATTGCAGTACTCAAGCAATGCTGCACCAAAGTCATCCTTGAAATCCTGGCTGGGGAAGATTGTGAAGTTCCAGCTTACTGCTGTCTTTCCACCTTCCATATATGCATACATTTCCTTAACAAGAGGATCCTGAGGCTTCTCGTCATCACCAAATGTTGAGAAAGGAGCTGCGTTTCCTAAAGAATTAACCATGTAATCCTTACCTGCATCAGAGGAAATCATCCAGTTTACAAAGTCAAGAGTAGCTTTCTGGTTTGCTTCAGATGTCTGACTGTTTACACACCAGAAATTTTCTGTACCTGTACATAATCCCTGGTTTTCTTCACCTTGGACACCAACATAGATAGGCATAAACTTAACGTTTTCTTCTGTCACAACATTTCCTTCAACACCTGAGATCTGTCCCCATCCCCAGTTACCATTCTGAACCATTGCACACTGTCCAAGTGCAAATTCAGCCATAGAATCGGTTATAGACTTGCTTCCTAATAAAGTAGGAGCACATGTGGAATTGTTAATATACAGATCAAAAATGTTCTTGAAGTTTTCACCATATGTGAATTCAAGCTCAGCAACATCACTTGCACCCTTGTCCTTAAGTTCATAGTATACAGGGATGTTTGCAAGATGTGTCTGCCATCTCCAGTCTTCACCGGGAAGTAAAGAAGTGGAAGCAAATACACCGTCAATACCAAGGTCATCTTTCTTAGCCTGCATATCTTCAACAACTGCCTTTAATGTATCAAAGCTGTTAATTTCATCTACGCTCTTTGCTACTGCACCATCCATTGCAAAATATGCCTGCATGATTGCATCATTGTAAATAATACCATAAGCTTCAACTGTGTAAGGAACACCATAAACACCGCCATCTGCTGCAATAGCAAGGCTCTTGTCTGATAAATTGTTGTAAAGATCTGTGTTTGACAAATCCATGCAGTAATCTTTCCATGCATTAAATCCAATAGGTCCGTTAATCTGGAATAATGTAGGTGCATCAGAACCTGCAATTTCAGATTTTAATACTTCTTCATAAGTTCCGCTTGCTGCTGTAACAACTTTTACAGGTACTCCTGTCTCTGCTGTATAAGCTGCTGCGATCTCCTGCCACTGTGCATCAACTTCAGGCTTGAAGTTAAGATAGTATACAGAACCGCCTTCTGCGCTTGCTTCTGTGGTATCAGCTGTTTCTTCTGTAGCTGTCTCTGTCTCAGTTTCAGTTTCTGTCTGTGTTTCAGCTTCTGCAGCAGGTGCTTCAGCTTCTTTGCTTCCGCAGCCGAACAACATGCTGGAAACCATTGTTGCACAAAGTAATGCACTAATTACTTTCTTTTTCATAATACCTTTCCTCTCCTTTTTTTGGTTAATATGATTGTTTGAAAACTTCCAACATTAATATCAATTCCAGTAACGTTTCCGTTACCGTTATCGGTATCGTTGTCGGTAACGTTTCCGATTACATTAATAATGTAACACCTACTGCAAAATAATGCAATAGGTGTTGACAACTTTCAGCACTTTCGCAAATTTTTGCTACTTTCTTTTGTACATTTTGTATATTAAATCCGCTTATTCTGTTCTCTCATTCCCCCAAAAGAACAATGCTACCGTTCCCGGACCGGTATGGCTTCCAATCGTAGTGCCCACATAGTAAATTTCCACTTTACCATTTAACCTGGGAAAACGTGCTTCAATTAAATCTGCCACTGCTCTCGCGTCCTCATAACAGTGGGAATGACTAATATAGCATTTTCCTGAATAATCCAGGCCATCCTGCGCATATTCTTCCATTTTATTTGCAATTGCCTGAATCACTTTTTTCTTTGTCCTGATCTTAAATCTTGGTATCAGTCTTCCTAAATTATCTATATTAAGAAGCGGGCACAGTTCCAGAACTGATCCAACAAATCCGGCAGTTTTTGAAATACGCCCGCCTTTCACGTAAAAGCTTAAGTCAGTGGAAAAAAACCAATGATGGAGTTTTAATTTATTTTCCTGCACCCATTCGTATACTTCCTCTATGCCCATTCCCTGATCTCTTAAATCCGCCAGCTTATCCATAAGAAGGCCATAGCCTGATGAAGCGCCAAGTGAATCTACAATATAAATCTTTCTGTCAGGAAACTTATCCTCTAATTCCGTTTTTGCAATATTAGCTGAATTCAGTACCCCGGATATCCCTGAAGATAAAGTCAGATGAAGAATATCCTTCCCTTCTTTCAAAAAGGGAGTAAAATACTCTACGAATTCTTCCGCATTAATCTGTGAAGTCCTTGTTTCAGCCCCATTTGCCATAGCATCATAAAAATCGGGAAAGGCAATAGATCTTCCAAGATTATCCTCATATTCCTTTCCATCCAGCTCAAAGTGAAAACAGATATAATGAATATCCCTTTTATCAAAATGCTCCTGTGTCAGATCCGCTGTGGAACAGCAGCTTAAAATATAATTACTCATTTCTCCATCCTTTCTTATATTGAATCTTTCTTTTACCAATTCTTTATGTTTATCCTTTATTTGTCACAGGATTATTGACCTGTGCCACATCAATTAATGTAAATTGGTCATTTGCATTTTCCAGGCTGGTTACCAGTGCTTTTGCAGTGTCCATTGCGGTAATGCAGTTTACACCAGTTTCAATAGCAGTCCTTCTGATCAGGAATCCGTCCCTTGATTTGTCTCTTCCCTGGGTAGGGGTATCAATGACCAGATCAATCCTGTGCCCTAAAATCAAATCCATAACTGTAGGTGACTCCTGGGAAATCTTATTTACTTTACGTGCTTTGACTCCTGCTTCATTTAACACCGCTGCTGTACTTCTGGTAGCATAAATTGTATAACCCAGCTTTTCAAATCTGCGTCCAATCTCAACAGCTTCCCCTTTATCCGCATCTTTCACCGTAATAATCACCTGCTTATGCCTGGGCAGATCAATACCTGCCCCTAAAAATGCCTTGTATAGCGCCTCATTAAAGGTCTTTGCAATCCCCAGACATTCTCCGGTGGATTTCATTTCAGGCCCAAGGCTGATTTCAGCTCCTCTGATCTTTTCAAATGAAAATACCGGCATTTTAATGGCAAAATAGTCAGCTTCAGGTTGAAGCCCAGGCTTATAGCCAAGCTCTTTGATACTCTTTCCAATAATTACCTCAGCAGCCAAATCCACAATAGGAATTCCTGTTACCTTGCTGATATAAGGTACTGTACGGGAAGAACGAGGATTCACTTCAATCACATATACCTCTTCGTCGATGGCAATAAACTGAATGTTAATCAATCCCTTTACATGCAAAGCTTTGGCAAGCCTTCCTGTATAATCCGTAATTTTTTCCTTTACCGCATCTGAAATGGTAGGCGCCGGATAAACGGAAATACTGTCTCCGGAATGAACGCCGGTTCTCTCAATATGCTCCATGATGCCCGGTATTAAAATATCCGTCCCGTCACAAACTGCATCCACTTCAATTTCTTTTCCCTGCAGATATTTATCTACAAGAATAGGATGGTCCTGTGCAATCCGATTGATAATATCCATAAATTCTTCTATTTCTTCATCAGAAATAGCTATCTGCATTCCCTGACCGCCAAGCACATAAGAAGGCCTCACCAAAACCGGATAACCTAAACGGTTTGCCACCTCCTTAGCCTGTTCTGCGGTATAAACAGTGCCTCCTGCTGCTCTTGGAATCTGGGTTTCTTCCAGAATTTTATCAAACAACTCCCTATCTTCTGCCGCATCCACGTCCTCAGCCTTTGTACCAAGAATAGGCACACCCATCTTCATCAGGCTTTCTGTCAGCTTAATAGCAGTCTGCCCTCCGAACTGTACCACCGCTCCGTCCGGTTTTTCCAAATCAACAATGCTTTCCACATCTTCCGGAGTCAAAGGCTCAAAATACAATTTATCCGCAATATCAAAGTCCGTACTTACTGTTTCCGGATTGTTATTAATAATAATGGTTTCATAACCTGCTTTTGAAAAAGCCCATGTAGCATGAACGGAACAGTAATCAAATTCGATTCCCTGACCGATTCGGATAGGGCCGGAGCCAAGCACCAGCACCTTTTTGGGAGGATTGGTTTCCACCGCTTCATTTTCGCAGCCATACACAGAATAGTAATAAGGAGTGCTGGCTTCAAATTCTGCAGCACATGTATCCACCATTTTGTAGGCTGCCACTATTCCATTCTCATAGCGCAGTTTCTTAATCTCTTCTTCTGCCATATCTGTTAGTCTGGCAATCACATTATCAGGAAATTCAATCCTCTTTGCTTCTTTTAATAATGGAATGGTAAGCGGTCCTTTCCTAAGCGCCTGCTCCATCTCCACCAAAATGGCGATTTTATCGATAAACCAATGATCAATCATAGTGATTTCATGAATGGTTCCATAGTCAATTCCCTTACGTATCGCTTCCGCAATCACATAAATCCGCTGATCATCCACCACCTTTAGTCTTTCCATTAAATCCTCTGCTGAAAGATCTGAAAAGTCACAACTGAGTAAACAGTCCACATGCTGCTCTAAAGAACGAATCGCCTTCATAAGGGCGCCTTCAAAATTGCCGCAGATGCTCATTACCTCTCCAGTCGCCTTCATCTGGGTGGTAAGGGTTCTTTTGGCAGTGATAAACTTATCGAAAGGAAGCCTTGGAAGCTTTACCACACAGTAATCCAATGTGGGTTCAAAGCTGGCATATGTCTTGCCTGTAATGGCGTTTTTGATTTCATCTAAGGTATAGCCCAGCGCAATCTTAGCCGCCACCTTTGCAATTGGATAGCCGGTAGCCTTACTTGCCAGCGCAGAAGACCGGCTCACCCTGGGATTTACCTCAATCACACAGTACTCAAAGCTGGTGGGGTGAAGGGCAAACTGCACATTACACCCGCCGGTGATCTGAAGCTCATTGATAATATTAAGGGCTGCCGATCTCAGCATCTGATACTCTTTATCCCCCAAAGTCTGGGAAGGGGCAACCACAATACTGTCACCGGTATGCACGCCTACCGGATCAATATTTTCCATATTACAAACAGTAATGCAGTTGCCTGCACTATCCCGCATTACTTCATACTCAATTTCCTTCCAGCCTGCAATACAGCGTTCCACCAAAACCTGCCCCACTCTGGAAAGCCGGAGGCCATTTTCCAAAATACTTTCAAGCTCCTCCTGATTGTGGGCAATTCCACCACCGGAGCCTCCTAATGTATAAGCCGGGCGAAGCACCACCGGATAGCCGATGGTATTCGTAAATGCAACACCATTCTCCACAGTTTCTACCACTGTAGACGCTGCGCAGGGCTCCCCTATCTTTTCCATAGTATCCTTAAATTCCTGCCTGTCCTCCGCCTTTTTAATAGTTGCAGCAGTGGTTCCCAAAAGCTTTACATGATGAGAAGCTAAGAAACCGGATTCCTCAAGCTCCATGCCAAGATTTAAGCCTGCCTGTCCGCCCAGCGTAGGCAGAATGCTGTCAGGCTTTTCTTTCTCAATAATCTGTTCTAAAACCTTTGCTGTTAAAGGCTCAATATACACTTTATCCGCAATGTTTTTATCTGTCATAATGGTGGCAGGATTTGAATTTACCAAAATCACCTCCACGCCCTCTTCCTTCAAAGAGCGGCATGCCTGTGTCCCTGCGTAGTCAAATTCCGCAGCCTGTCCGATTACGATAGGGCCGGAGCCAATCACCATGACTCTCTTTACATTTGGATTCTTAGGCATTTTTTCCCACCTCCATCATCTTGATAAATCTGTCAAACAAATAACCGGAGTCCTGGGGGCCGGGACATGCCTCCGGATGATACTGTACCGTAAATATATTTTTTCCGGTGTAGGAAAGTCCCTCGTTGGTACCATCATTTACATTAATAAATGCCGGAACTGCAATCTTCGGGTCCAGCTTGTCCATATCTACCACATAACCATGATTCTGGGAGGAAATATAAACCCTTCCGGTTTCAAGATCCTTCACCGGATGGTTGCCTCCCCGGTGTCCGTACTTCATTTTGTAAGTATCCGCACCAGTTGCCAGCGCCATAAGCTGGTGCCCTAAGCAGATGGCAAAAATGGGAATATCCGTATTGTACAGCTTCTTAATTTCTGCAATAATGCCGACACATTCTTTGGGATCGCCGGGGCCATTGCTTAACATAATCCCATCAGGCCCATCAGCAATCATCTCCTCTGCTTTGGTGAACGCCGGATATACCGTTATGTCACATCCCCGCCGCGCCAAAGATAACGCAATGTTATTTTTAGCTCCCAGGTCAAGCAGCGCAACCTTTTTTCCAGACCCGCCCTTTATTTCATATTTGGAAGGACAGGTTACTTTTTCCACCACATTTCCAGTGGTATATTTTTTTAATTCAGGAAGGATTTCATCAAGATCAAATTTTTCATTTGTAGTGATCATACCATTCATGGTACCTTTTTCACGAAGAATTTTCGTAAGTGCGCGGGTGTCAATTCCTGCAATGCCCGGAATCCCCTGCTCTTCAAGAAATGTCTGAATTGTGATATCTTTTCGGAAATTGCTGGCTATGCGGGAAAGCTCTCTTACGATAAATCCATCCGGCCATGCCTGCCTCGATTCCGCATCTAACCTGCACACGCCATAGTTTCCAATAAGCGGATACGTCATACATACTGCCTGTCCTGCATAGGACGGATCCGTAAGTACCTCCAGGTAACCGCTCATGGAAGTGTTAAATACAATTTCACTGATAATTTCTTTATTGGCCCCGATATGCGCCCCGGTAAATATGGTGCCGTCTTCCAGAATTAAAAATGCTTTCATGTAGTCCCTGCTCCCTTTCTTATGTATTTTTCCAAATCGTTTCATTATAGCACAAGAAAGTTCTCTCTTCAACAAAAAACTCTTATCACACTTTTACTCAAAAATTTTTTATCTAAAATGCACAACATCTTTCCTCTTTATAAATCCCTTCTTTCCTGCTAAGATGTATTATGAAAATTTTGAAAGGAGTTGCCATGCGTGCAAAATTACTTCTGAAAAACAGCTTTGTCATATTATTTTCCACACTGTTCTGCTATTTGGCCGATTTCCTGTGCCGGACAGTTCTTGTACATACATTATCTATGGAATATGTAGGCGTAACAGGGCTTTTTTCCAATATCTTATCCGTACTTTCCTTATCTGAACTTGGATTTGGAACTGTTTTAGTCTACAGTATGTACGTTCCTTTCGCACAAAATGATGAAGAAAAGCTGCTTGCACTTACAAACTTTTATAAAAAAGCCTATCTGACCGTTTCTTTGCTGATCGGCTCAATCGGCCTTCTTCTTACTCCTTTTTTACCATACATAATCAATGATAGTCCCGACATCCCCAAATTATCGGTTTATTATCTGCTTTACCTTGGAAATACGGTACTTTCCTATTCTTTTGTATACCGCCAGTCTCTGTTTGCCGCAGATCAAAAGCTGTACATTACAAAATTATATTCCAGTCTGCTTCGCACAATCAGGACCGTCCTGCAGATCATAATTTTGGTAACTACTCATGACTTTTTCTTGTATCTGGCAGTCATGCTGCCCTTTACGCTCTTTACCAACCTGTTTTTATCATGGAAGGCAAAAAAAGCATATCCATTCTTAAATTCAGACCATCATCCCACCCTTGAAAAGGAGGAACGAAAGACCATCTTTAAGAATGTATATGCCATGTTTAATCATCATGTGGGAGCTACTGTGCTGAGTTCCACAGATAATCTTCTGATCAGTTTTTTTCTTGGACTTAAGGCGGTTTCCCGCAATGACAGCTATGCCCTGATTCAGATGCTTCTCCGTTCCATCTTCGGCACATTGTTTAATTCTTTAAATGCAAGCGTGGGCAATTACCATGCCACCAAGACAGAAGAAGAAACCCACACCCTGTTTGAAGCCCTTCACTTTGCAGGCTTCTGGTTTTATACTTTTTGCACTGCCAGTTTTTTCCTGCTGGTAAATCCATTTATCACACTGGTCTGGGGTGAGAAATTTCTTTTTTCCATTCCTGTCGTTCTTTTGATATCAGTTAATTTCTATATCTATGGAATCCGCCAGATTTCCATTACTTTTAAAGAGGCTTTAGGGCTTCTTTATCAGGACAGGTACTTTTATCAGTATGGTTTCCACTTCCCTGTGGGTGGAGCCTTATGTTCTGTTGCATTATGGTTTTCACCGCTCCACCAAAGGCTTTTGGCTTAAAAATATAAAATATCTTTTGACAGGTATTCTTGCCATCGGCTTAACCTGGCTGTGCGCAGCCCCCTTTGAGCTGCCTCTGATTGCTACTATGGGAGTGCGTATTCTTTTATGCCTGATCATTCCCAATGTGGTATTCTTACTGTTTTCCTTTAAAAGTCCGGAATTTCATTTGATGGCGAATATGTTAAAGTCCACATTAAAGCGATAGATTTACTGCTCCTTCATCCACTCTTCCATGTAATTTTCAATGATATAAAATGGTGCCGGTCCTGTTTCCAATAAAAATTTATGGAATTCTTTTGTATCAAAATGCCTGCCCAGTTCTTTCCGGGCCATATCCCTTAGTTCAACAAATTGCAGATAGCCTACAAAATAGCTTAAGTAATTGGCCGGTTCCTCTACCAGAGCATTAAATACATCATCTACAACATCCTCACCCTCAATTCCAAATTCCGCCAGATAGTCCGCCAAATCATCTCTGTCCCATCCGTCATAATGGACGCCCATATCCGCATAAGCATAAAGTCCTAATGAAAGTGCGGTATTGGTGGATGCCACGTCCGCCAGTCCCTCACTCATTCCCATATAATCATAGGAATATTCAAACTCCACATAAGTTGCCCATCCTTCTGAGTAGCCATTATAAGACATAAGGCTGCGTATCAGGGGCATATCGCCGGAATTGGTGTAGGCGTTCTGATACAAATGTCCCGGATATCCTTCATGGGCAAGGGTGGAATATAAATTCGTATCTTCCGTGTTTTTCTGAGCGTTAATGTAAATAAGATTATTCTGCAAATCATCAATAGGCGTGGTCAGATAAAATGCCGGGCTCATATGTTCTTCCATAGAAGGATGCACATATTTAATGGTGTAATCAACAGCCGGGGGCTTGGGAAAATCTTCTTCAATCTTGTCTTTTAAGTCCTCCACGATTTCTTTCGGATCTCTCATCTCATACTCATAATCCACAAAATCATAGTAAATCATGGGATCTTTCATGATCACATCCTGTATCAATCTCATACGGTCATTCATAAAAGAATCTACTTTTCTCTGTAATCTCTTGACGGACTCGTCAGAACCTGTTTTCACACGGACTAAATATTCATAATATTCCCTGCCATCCTCATAATAGCACAGCCCCAGTTCATTGGTTCCGGTTCCTTTCAAGCTGGTAAGACCGTCAATCAGGGTTTGATATCCCTCTACCACCTGGGTTGTTATAATTTCATAATTTTCCTGAATGTATTCTTCCTTCTTTTCTTTGGTAAGTCCTTCAAACTCTTCAATCTTGTCCTCAAAAATTTCCAGCATATAATTTTCTTCAGGATCGGCAATGAATTCCTCACACTGGGCAATTACTTCGTCAGCCACATAGTCCGCCATAAAAAGCCCGGCTTCCGATTTCTTTTCTTCAAATACAATAACTTCTTCATACATTTCATCGATCTGTGAAATCAGTTCCAAATAATCCTGAATATCCTTTTCCGTGCGGAAGGTATATTCTGCAAGGATAACCGGAAGCTGTGCCTGATATCCGCTGATCACGCCAAGCCACTCATCATAATAGGTCAAATCTGTAACGGAAAGTGATAGCTCTATCGAATCTAAAAGAATATCATAGGTAAGCCGCTGTTCATCTGTAAGCTTTTCGCGGTCAAACTTAAGAAGTTCTTTCCTCATCGCCTCAAGCTCCTTGTAAGACTCATCCTCATCATCTGTAGAATAATCGCCCAGCGTCACTTCATAATCCGTAATTCCATAATCTTCCGGACGGGCCAATGTATAGTGAAGGTTGATGGTATTCCCCACCACATCTTCCATAAACAAGTTATCTATATACGCCTCAAACCGTTCCGAATCTGATGCCTTGTTTCCGATTAAAAGTATCGCTCCTACCGCGCACAATATCATAATGCAAACCAGGCCTGCGATCAGGGCTATAACCTTGACATTTGATTTTTTTGTTTCGTTTTCCATTCCTTAAGAATCCTCCTGTCCCACATTTTCCCTTTTACTGCTGTAAATCTCATTAAGTACTATGTTAGCATAGCTGTCCTGCAGTTTCCAATAGAAAATCTGATAAGTGCAGGATTTTTATTCCGTTAATATTTCCTGATGCAAGTTCATCCAGCGTGACAATATATTGGGGATAATGATCTTTGATCTCAGGCATGGCAGCTGCCGCTTTGGGGTTAAACCCCATAACACAATACTTAAGCGAAGCATCAAATTCATAATCTTGCAGCAAGAATATTGCAAACAAAAAATCACAGTTCATGATAATACGGACATATATCTTCATATTGCCCATCTTTCGTACGAAATCCCCTAGGGATCGTCCCTAAGGGCACGAATCCAAGCCTTTTATAAAGATGCCTTGCATGAATATTAGAAGCTACTACAGCGTTAAACTGAAGTATACCAAAACCATGCTTTTTTCCCTGTATCAGACAATCAGTCACCAGTTTTTCACCAATATGCAGTCCTCTGTACCTTTTGTCAACCGCATAGCTGGCATTGCAAATATGGCCGCACCGTCCCACATTGTTAGGATGCAGTATGTAGCATCCACAGATCGTTCCATCTTCCGTATTAATGGCAACAGCATTATATGTCTGCTCCGCAAAAAAAAGTTTTCCTGTTTCATAAGTCAACAGTTCTTCCTGTGGAAAGGCAATCCCATCCTCTACAATTTCATTCCATATCCGGATCATTTCGGGCAGATCCTTTTCCTTATAAGCCCGCACTATAATGTTCATAGCATTCCGTACCTTCCTTTTCATCCTTTATCCTACATATATCTTTTTATCACTCCAAATATGAACCTCTATATATGTTCAGGATCATATTTCCCATCATTATTCCAATCCTATGGATACCCGTATTTCGCTATAATCCCTAATATTTCATCATATGTATAAAGTTTTTTACGATATTCTTTACCATCATTTACTTTTGGGCTGAAAGTCGGGTGGGAATCTCCATATGTGAAAAAATAGTACTTTTATCAAATTTATCTATATCAATTTTAATGAATACACTGTTTTCAAACCAAGAAGCCAGCCAAGGACTGTGTTCAACCACCATGTAATGCGGCGATTGTCTTTGAATATTGCCACCTTTTTTCATAAACTCACATCTTAGGATATCTTCATAATGATGCCTTAATTCCATATATCCAGTTGTTCCTTTGGCACATTGGGTATCGGGCTTTTTTGAAGCAATATCCTTTAATATTTTTCTCGCTTCTTCAATAGAAACATCTGATATATTTTGGAATGGCCTCATAGAAGCGTCATAAAAGTGGTATAAATATATTTTTAATTTTCTCCAAATCAGGCATAGAATCATTTTATCACATATTGTGGCAAAAAACACTTCACAGTATTTTTACTTATCTGTTGTACCTGATGCTTTTCCATTTTCTGTTAATGATTCTGTAACCGTTCATGTACACTTTCTTATTTCAATTCCTGTGCATTTTCTCCATAAACTTTTTCCTGCTTGTCAACTTTGCCCTGATACTCGACATAAACCTCTTTAGAGGAATCATAGGCTTTATAGAAATCATGCACTGTATAAAATCCATATCGTTTTGTAATTCCCGATAATCCGATTTTCAAGAGGTCTATTTCCTCATTCTTGCGGTCAATCCTGCTTTGCATGGCTGGATATACTTGAAATATTGTTACTTTTAAAAATACTAATAGAAATGGACATTCCGACACATCATCTTCGTAGTGTAACCAAAGTGTTGAATACCGTATAATACAAATAAATCTATGGAAAGTTATAGTAAACGACGTTAATTCTTTCTGTTTGACGTTGTGAAAAAGAGCATAGAGTAGCAAGCTTGTCATTTGGCTTCTGAAAAGTTGAAAACCAATCATCAAGAGGTAGTGTAAAATACTTTGGCTCTTTGTCAAGTTAGTTGAATTAACACAATACTTTTAAACGAAGAAGATCAAATTTACATCTGCCATACATCTGTCTTTTTATTACTTTTATCTTATTATTATGCCCTTCGGCAGGGCCATTACTGTAATCGTATTTTATTGCGTTTTTAACAGCTTCCAGATCCGACCGAATCAGTTTCAGGAAGCTGTTAATTTCTGTGATTTGGAGGATTTCTGCTCTTTTTATCCAGCTGTCCAGTTCGGTTTCATCTTTCCCTGACAGGAGAATTTTAAAATCAGACACAAGTTTTAGTACCTGTTCCAATTCTGTTTGTCCTTTCAGGTAATATTCTATCTCTCTCCGCTTTTGTCCGTCTGGGATTTCTTCAAGTGGTACATATAACAGCCTTTTTATGTCACTTCTTTTTAAATAATGAACCCGATGTTTCGTTTCCCAGCGGATTCCTTTCATTTTACTGTTATACAAGGAAATCTGGCCTGTATATCCTTCTTCTTTGATCTGGTTGAATATTTCCGTATACCCATATCCGCTTAAAAGTAGTTCTTTGATTCTTGGTATGTATGGATCCAGTTTGCATGGTCTGGAATCAATGGGAGGTTTTGTCATACTCAGATATCTTATAACTGTAGGACGGGCTATCTGAAGTGTTTTTGCTATTTCCGTATTATTTTTACCAGCTCTTTTTAACCTCTGGGCTTCTTTAATTACCTCCCATTTTCTCAAACCCGTTTCTATTTTCCTGCGTTCACGTATATTTAATACTTCTTTTTCCGATATCGGAGCAGGTGACAGATCTGCGATCCTAACCTTGTCTTTCATCCTGCGTTTCAGATATTCCAGTATATCTTCCGTTAAATTTTTTAATATATGGAATCTGTCCACAATCTGTTTCGCGTTTGGCAGGGCTTCACTTATGGCAGCTTTATAAGTCCTTGAAAAATCTCTTGTAACTGTTTCTACATTCTTAAACTTTCTAAGGATTTCCACCACTTCCGGCTGTTGTCTGGAAGAAACCACTTCCAGCCTTTTTCTGGTATCATTGTCAACCAGGATAGAAAAATATAGTTTTCGTTTGCAATGCGAAAAATCATCTATGGATATATTTTTCACCTCATAATTGATGACAGGGACTGCTTTTTTTTAATAATTCTCAGAATCGTATTATTAGAGACAGATACGTGGCTGCCAGAAATCTGTTTTTCCGCATCTAAAGAGCTGCTTTTCATACCTATTTGATAGATATAATCATCCAGCCGATTTGTTCTTAATGAATTCTTGTCCGCAAAGGGGATTGGATAAGCGAACGTCTTATGGGAGCATTTTTCATTTGTACAAAAAAACTTGGGTACGGTAATAATTAATTTTACCTGGTAATTCTGTATTGGAAGATCGGAAATAGTTCTGGTATATTTACTATGAACCGAATGACTTTCCGTGCCGCAATATTTACATTTGACTATCATACAATCAATATCACAATATAAATATAGTGTTTTGTCAGATTTTTCTATTTTTCGTATAACTAAATTTGTATCCAGTTCTTTTAATAGTTCATTTAATTCCATATCATTCACCCATTTTATGATAACATAATAAAACAGGTTATTCAACTAACTTGACAAAGAGCCAATACTTTGTGTCTTTGGAAAAAACACCTCTTTTTTATAAGAATCTAGATATATAATAGATGTTCATAAAAGTAAATTTGTTACACAATTTTCTGATTTATGGGAAAATAGTATAATCAAGATAAGAAAAAGTTGATAGAATGTAAATATGCATGAAAAATTGTATGAAATAAAATCTATATCATATCAAATCAGAATGATAGATGAAAGTGATTTGTGTAGTTTATTGTTGGTGAAAAATGATGTTTCTGTACACAATGAAAGATTTCAACAACAGAAAAATGAGGAAGCTGTTTATTTGGGAAATGTTTAAGGATGGAAAATATGATGTGTATTTGTCAACTGTTACATTAAGGGAAATAGAGAAATGTTCGGAGCCCAAAAAGACACAGCTTATTGACTGCCTGAATGAGATACCGTTTACAACACTAGATATTACAGAAGATGTCACGAAGGTCGCAAAAAAGATTATTGAAATAGGAATACTGACACAAAAGAGCTTTGATGATTGCCAACATATAGGAGTGTCGATTATAAATGAATGCGACTGTATCATTTCATGGAATTTTAAACATATTGTAAACGTAAAGACAATCCGGGGCGTAAGAGCAATTACAAACTTGGAAGGATATAAGATGATAGAGATATGGAATCCTTCTGTATTATTGGAAAGCGAGGGATAATTATGATTACGAAACCGAATATCAGTCCTGATTTTACAATTGAAGATATTCATAAAATCAGGGAATACCATTATGAACTGACAAAAGATATGACAACGCAGGAAAAAATCAATTTTTATAATGAAGGTGGTAGAGTTTTTTTGGCGGAGATGGAAAAGAGAAAGCTACAGAAAGCACAAGTTTAAAAGTAATATAAAAGGAACCCCCATCATTTTCAAGGTTTCCTTTTTTACTGCGGAAGATGGGACTTGAACGAATTTCCCTACACCGCAAACCCTCATAGAAAGGAGCTTTCCGCACATCAGCTAATCGAGTGTAACCAAAAGTGTAACCAACTTGCAAATTGTTGCAGAGGTTGTTAGACATTTTTTTCTAACAACCTCTTGTTTATGCTTTTATCCAACAAATTAAAATTTATTTATAGCTTTCTAATTGGAAAAAACATATAATTCTTCCCTGTCTGTGGACAAGTAAAATCATGGACTGCTCCTACTAATGGAATAGCATTATCTTCCAGATATTTTATTGCCTCTGAAAAGGTAGAATCATTTTCACATTTTATATAAATATATTCATAGCCAGGAATAATCCATTTTGTCCAACCGTTGGGGGCTTCTGCATCCTCTCTGCATTCTACCCCAGCAAGATAGAGTCCTTTGTTAAAATCTTCCCACGGATTGAATGAGTGCGAAAAATCAGACATAGCACCCCAAATACCGCTGATATTTCCATTCTCATCTTTCTTAGCCAAATGTTGAACTTCTCCAAAGTGAGAATTTGCATCACCCCATAATCTTTGAATAAAACCCTCTCCGTCTAAAGTTGAACCCACTTTTCCTATCACAACAAAAGACTCCTTTACACACCTTTCAGCTTTCATATTTTCCTCCCACAAATCCCGTTTGTCAACTTAACTATATCATATTTTTATATGGAATCATACATTTTTTGAATGATATTTCTATTCTCCATTTAGAATATAATATATCATCAAGATATAAAGGACAGTTACATATTTGTGACTGCAATAGAAAGGGTAAATTGATAAACAGGGAAGTCTGGTTTATGAATTGCCAATCCATTTTATTTCTTCATTGAATAAAGTGTTATACAAGGCAATTCAGATTGTATTACACCCATAAAGAGGCAGGCTGCTCCTTTGCAGGACGATCTGTTTTTGTAATGGGTGGTATGGGTATTATACAGAAAGGGGGAAAATGGCAAGAAGAAATTTAAAATATCAGTTTTTGCAAGCAATTAACTTCGAATCAATTTAATTCTTTATTCTCGAAATTGGAAAAGTGTGTTAATGCAAAATATCACTGTAATGTTACATATCATTGTGATGTGATTCCTACAAGCTGCAAAAATGGTGGTGGAAAAATAAGAAATGTTATGTTATCGCAAAATGACTTTAAAATACTTATAAAGAGTACAAGTAACCAAAATCTGAAAAAAGCACTTACCCTATCTTATCATTTCGGGTTAAGAGCTGCTGAATGTGCAAAGCTGAAATTTGAAGATATCAAAAGTAACGGTATTTCCATTATAGACAGCAAAGGGAAAAAAAGCCGCTTCATTCTAGCGGAAACAGAAAAGCAAAAACAGATTTTAGAGCAGATAAAAGAAAGAAAGCAAGGAAGAATCTTCCATATTCAGCATGTGTTGGAAAAAAATGAAATTATGAAGAATAAAGAAATTTCAGAACAACACGAACAATTCTGTAAGATATGGCATGCAACAGACGGACGGTATAAAACAAAACTGCCCGATAAAAGTAAGTCAAATGGTAAAAAGATGATTGCCAAAAAATGCAGAGAGGACCTTGAAAAGTGCATAATTAAATATTACAAAGGTAGGCAAGAACAGAAAGCGAATCCCAGAACCATGAAAGCCTTATATCCAGAGTGGCTAAAATATAAGGCGGTCGATACCTCAAAGGCAAATGCAACCAAACTACAGTGGGTATGGAATACTTATTATGCTGATTCAGAAATTGTGAACATGGACATATCAAGCATAGATGTAATCATTATTAAAGAATGGTTTCTTAAAGTGATTAAAAAGTATGAACTTTCCAGTAGGAAGTGTAAGGAAATGAAATCTGTGGCAAATATGCTGTTGGATTATGCGGTAGAAAAACGATTAGTTTCTACTAATGTATCAAGGTGTGTTCATGGAATATCCAGTAAAAAGTTTACTGAACCACTTAAAAAGAAGTAACAGAGTAAGTATATATTGATGATGAAGCGAAATTGTTTATTGAAGAAGCAGCGCGACACTACAAAAAAACTCATAATGTTGCTCGTTTAGCGATTTGCCTGAACTTCTCACTTGCTTTAAGAGTTGGTGAACTCGTTGCTTTACGGACAAATGATTTTACGGATTCCTCTGTAAAAATAGACAGACAGGAAGTAAAAACCTATTATGTTGATGAAAATAATATTTGTCATAGGAATGGGTATGAAATTTCTAGCCATACAAAAACAAAAATGGGGAAACCTTAGTAAAATCAAGGTTTCCCACACCTTTAGCCAATGCGGAAGATGGGACTTGAACCCACACGAGCGCATTGCTCACAAGATCCTTAGTCTTGCTCGTCTGCCAGTTCCGACACTTCCGCTTGACTCACGTCACGAATGATATAATACCATCTAATAAGCAATAAGTCAATACCTTATTTCTACTTTTTTCTTCTCTCATTGGCTGCTTTTTTCAGTTCTTCCAATGCCTCCTCAAAACGCCTGGAGTACATAGTAGGATTCCCCTTGATCAAAGCTCTCTGATAAAAATCCTTTAATCGCTTAAACTGAAGGCGGTGTTCCTTTTCCACTATATATCTGCTGCGCAATTCGGTAATTTCCTCTCGTACGTCCTCCATAAACTCAGAAGGATTGATTTTAATGCGTTCCTTAAAGGCTCCAAATCTTTCTTCTATGCTTTCCATCAAATCATCTATGCGCATACTGTTTTCCAGCTTTCGCATCTCTCGTTCATCATTGGCAACAGCAATAATTACATCCAGCCTCTTTTGAATACGCTCCATTTCCTGCTTTGCCTTTTCCAGGCCAACCAGAATATCCCGCAAATCCATTGCCGCCTTGAAAGAAAGGGTAAAATCAATAATAATGTACACGGTTACAATCACTGTCACAACGTTTATCGTCATAGCAGGAATGAAAGAAATAATTTTTTCCACCACTTTATGTAAAAATTCTGTCATAAAGATGGTCAAAAAGCCCCATGCTATTGTGGAAGACAGGCAGATATGCCCTTTGTAATTAAATTTCTGGTTGGAGTAATCCCAATACCTTACTTTAAATAACGCTTCCATAGCAACACCGGTCACCAGTTCCAGCACTGTAGCGCCAATGCAGCCTGCTATATAGGTTAGAAATATATTGTCCTGAAAAGGCATGGAAACTACCAGCATCATAATTGCCCCGCTTCCATAAATAGGAAGAAAAGGCCCTCTCATAAATCCTCTGTTTACAAATTTTTTACTTCTTAAAGAAACATAGGCAGACTCAAAAATCCAGCCAAAAAAGCAATAAAAGTAAAAGAAGAACAGCCACTTAATTATTGAATAGTGATACATTTCCAACTCCCTTTCTCATCCTTTGTCACATAAAACTGATAATTTCCTCTTTGGGCGCTTTCGTCTGTTCCACGCTGACTGCCTTTAAAACCGGCCCCTCTCCGCCATAATCTGCAAAAAATTCCTTTACCACCTTAGCAGTCACCTTTACCCACTGCTTATCCCTTAATTTATCACTTTTTTCATATTCACATGCAAATCCCAAAAATGCCATATCGTCCGCACAGCAGGTCATTGCCATACGTCCCGGCACAAAGTAGTCCCTGGGAAAATCTTTAGGTTTTAAAACCATTGCTGTAAACTGCACGTTTTTTCCTTCATACCGCTCCGGATTGTCCAGGCTGTCAAGGTACCAGATGCCGTATCCTTCATCATCCAATGCAATGATGGGAGCATTTAAATCATAGGGAAGATCCTCTTCAAAAATCTGGTTGACTTCTCCTTCCGAATCTTCAAAAATAATCTCCGCCTGCTGATTAATCGCCTTTACATTTCTCTTATAAACGCTCAAATCCTCCACATCATCGCAACGGTTAAATATAATCATTTCCGATTTACGAAGCATTTCTGCAAGCAATGATCTCATATTTGTAAAGTACATGGGAAATGTGGACGCATCAATCGTTGTAATCTGCTGTTCTATGGTCCAGTGGAAAGGAAGCTTCATATTTTTAAAATTCCACATCCCATTGTATTCGATGATAATGCGCTCTGGCTTATACTTCTTTTCAAGCTCAATCAAATGGGAAGCATTAAACGCCTCTTCCTCATCAATCACTTCCATGTCCGTACGACTGCGTTTCAAAAGCACTTCATCATACTCGTTTTCCCCTTCTTCACAAACAATAAGAAGCGTTCTGCCCTTGAATTGAAAATAAGGCTGTCCCAGTGTATAGCAAATAAACTCTGTCTTGCCGCTTTCCAAAAAACCATTAATCACATAGACCGGCTTCATTTTAATAACTATGCTCCTTTTCTTCTATTTTTCAAACAGCTTGGCCAAATTATCTTCTTTAAGCTTCGAGCCAATTACGCAGAACTTTCCTGTTACATCAGCCTTTCCTTCGCGCACATTGCTTTCTCCGGGCACATAGTCAAAATATACCCATCCGCCTTCTGTTCCCGGTACCATGCCCTTAGCACGAAGTACGAATCCATACTCCCCTTCCTTTTCAAGTTCTTCCAGAATATGTTCAATATCCGCTTTTCCATATGCTGCAGGTGTTTCCATTCCCCAGCTTGTAAACACTTCATCTGCATGATGATGACTGTGGTCATGTTCGTGATCGTGGCATCCACAAGTACAATTCTCCCCATGCTCATGATGGTGCTCATGGCAATGTTCTTCATCATGATGATGCCCGTGACAATTCTCTTCATCATGATGATGCCCGTGGCAATGCGCTTCATCATGGTGATGTCCGTGGCAATACGCTTCATCATGGTGATGTCCGTGGCAATGTTCCCCGTCATGATGATGATGGTGTTCTTCCTCACTTCTATGAGCCTTCAATTCTGCCATCATTTCCGCTTCCAGGTCTTTAGCCCCTTCAATTGTTGCCAAAATATCCTTACCGTCTAAATCCTCCCAGGGTGTGGTAATAATTGTTGCCTTCTCATTGTGCTCTCTGATAAGTCCAATACATTGATTCAGCTTCTCTTCGGAAATATTTCCCGTACGGCTTAAAACAATAGTGCCTGCATGTGCAATCTGGTTGATAAAGAACTCACCGAAATTCTTAATATACATTTTACATTTTGACGCATCCACCACTGCAACCGCACTGTTTAATGTCACTTCTTTTGTATCAATCACATCCTGTACCGCTTTCATCACATCAGAAAGCTTGCCTACGCCTGAAGGTTCGATTAAAATTCTCTCCGGCTCATAGGTATGCATTACTTCCTTTAAAGAAGTTCCGAAATCACCTACCAGAGAGCAGCAGATACAGCCTGAATTCATTTCCTTAATCTCAATTCCTGCTTCTTTTAAAAATCCTCCGTCAATCCCGATCTCTCCAAACTCATTTTCGATCAGTACTACCTTCGTATCGCTTAATGCTTCTGCCAAAAGCTTCTTAATTAATGTGGTCTTGCCTGCACCTAAAAATCCGGATACAATATCAATCTTTGTCATTTAAATACCTTCTTTCTAATTTTCCGCGCACTATGCGCGGATTGCTTATGCTGCTAACGTACTATTATAATAATTTAGCAAATATAAGTCAAATATGCTCTTTCCAGTCTGCCTCCTTAAATCCAGGACACACATAATCCTCTGTGACAAGCAGCGGACGCTTCACCAGCATACCATCTGTGGCAAGCAGCTTTAATTGTTCTTCCTCGGACATAGAGCCAAGTTTGTCTTTAAGCTGCAGCTCCTTGTACAAGTTTCCGCTGGTATTAAAAAAACGTTTCAATGGAAGCCCGCTCTTTTGATGCCATTTTCTCAATTCTTCTACAGTAGGATTCTCCTCCTTAATGGGACGCTCCTCATATTCAATTTTATTTTCCTCCAGCCATTTCAATGCCTTCTGACAAGTACTGCACTTTCTGTATACAATCACTAAAGGTTTCATCTTTACAGCCATCCTCCTTCACTTCAAAGTATTCTGCGCTAAATTGGTTTCTTCTATAACAAAATATTCTCTCTATGACAGTTAATTATAACAAACTTTTTCCTTTACTTGAAGGGATAATTCGGAAAAATTTTTATAAAAAGGTAAAAGACGTTCTTTTAGGAAAAGAACGCCTCAGACTGTAGACAAAGCGGCTCTGGTGCGTGTGCACCAGAGCCATTTTTCTTTTATGAAGTAAATTGCGTCTAAAACAGAAATTCTGAAAAAATCTCTTGTCTCCAGAAGTCCTCTTTTCGCCTTGATCTTTGCCAGCTTTTTCAGATTCATGCATGCGTATGTAAGTCCGACTTTCATTTCCATCCGGGCTTTTCCATACATCTGTGTATACCGGAACCCATGATTCTCCTTTGCGGTCCCAAAGATTCTTTCTATGGTCTCTTTTCTGAGTGCATATAAATCCTTCATTCCAAGTGTCTGGCGGATATCTTCACACATCTCCATGTATGGTTCCCAGATATGACGTGTCACAACCTTGATATGCTCCCTGCTTTCCGTACACTGTGAAAGATACGGGCATTCTGAACAGGATGCTCCGCAGCTTTTATACTCCCTGTATCCGTCCCTGTTTGTTGTGCAGTATGTCAGCACTTTATTGTTGGGGCAGATATAACAATCATAATACTCATCATATACATATTCATATTTCTTGAAAAATCCCTCCTTGGTCATTGGTCTTTTGTAAGGCAGGAGAGGCTTGATCCCGTCATCTGTCAAAAGCTTTGCGATCGCCGGAGTTTTATAGCCTGCATCTGCAACCAGTGTTTCTATGCCGATGCCATTTATCTTGTCATACAGTCCTTTAAAAGTTCTGCTGTCATGCAGATTCCCGGGGTTAATTGTATAACCAAGAATCCAGCCGTTCTTATCACAGGCAGTTTCTATTGCGTAGGCAAATACATTCTTGTGTTCCCCTTTGCGGAACCATCCGCTTTCGGGATCCGTAGTGCTGCAGTTTATTGTTTTGGTATCTTTGGGAAGGTCATCCGTGAATTCTCCAGGATCACCTCCAGCCGATGGCGTGCTGTCGTTATCATCATCGCCCTTATCATTCTTTTCTTTCAGAGGCTTCTTCCCATGGGCTTCCCTGTCTTCGGTGATTTCCTTTTTTAACAGTTCCTCATAAAACAGAGCTTCTTCGTGGGCAATGCGCTTGTGCATCTTTTTGTTGTTGGCTCTTGCTTTTACATGAGTGGCATCCACGAAAACCTCGGCAGGATCAACAAGTTTAAACTTATAACATTCCATCAGGATGTGGGAAAATATCTGTTCAAAAAGGTCAGTATCCTTAAAGCGTCTGGTGTAGTTTTTCCCGAAGGTAGAAAAATGAGGCACCTTATCCATCATATCCAAACCGAGAAACCATCGGCAGGCAACATTTACCTCGATTTCTCTGCAAGTCTGCCGCATGCTCTTAATTCCATAGAGATACTGGATGAAAGGAATCTTAATCAGCATGACAGGATCCATGCTTGGGCGTCCGTTGTCGTGCGAGTATTTGTCAATTACAAGATCATAAATGAAGTTCCAGTTAATTGCCTTGTCTATAATCCTCAGAAGATGATCCTGTGGAACCATGTCATCCATACAAAGGAACTGAATCTGTTCTCTCTTTTTGTCTGCATTCTGCGTCATCATAAGTAGAAATACCTGCCTTGATTTGATACTTCTATTATATCAGAAAAGCCCCTTAAAAGCCGCAATAATACTCAATTTTCGGCTTTTATCATAGAAAAATCCCGCACAAAAGTGCGGGACTTTGTCTACAGTCTGAGACGTTCTTTTAGGAAAAGAACGCCTCTACATATCCAAATTCTCTTTTATTACTCCTGACAATAAGGGCAAAAATAGATTGTCCCTCCTAAATAACTTGCTTTCTGTATCAGATTACCGCAGTAAGGACAGGGACCGCCCACTGTCTTTTTGCTAAGAAGTGTCTGATAGCCTCCCGGATTGTCAAATAAATCCTTTTCCGTATTCCTTCCTCCTGCTGCCAGCATTTTGGAAAGAATTCCCTTTATAGCCTCATACATTCGCCTCCAGTCCTGCTCCATAAGAGTATTCAGCTTTCGCTTAGGATGCAGCCCAGCTTCCAGCAAAATATCCTGAAGCACACCATTTCCCAGTCCCGGAATCCGCTGTTTGGTTGCCAGAAATTCTTTCACAGAATTTTTACCGGAAACCTCCTCTCTCAGTTCCTTAAAATATTCATAGTCGAAATCCCCGGTCACCGGAAGCGGTTTCTCTTTCCCTACAAGATAATAAAAATTGTCATAAACTTCAGGATCAATCAAAAACATAGAACCGTACATTGCGACAGTACAAATCAGGGAACTTCCATCTTCTAAAGTCAGCCTTGTCTGATACCGCTCCGGCAACTTCCGCCCCGGCTCATAATAACGGATATTTGTTCCATCCCCTATTACAAAGTTCTTTTCCTCCAACTCTATTTCTATCATGCTTCCAATTCCTGCTGCCATGCCGATCCTTTTTCCCTTCATCTGGTTTGCATAACCGGCAGGGTCTTCATGGTAAAATGCAAAGGAATGCTGGGTGTGCCCGGCTTCTGCCTCTATAATCTTCTTTCCCTTTACCGTATCATTTAACTGTTTTGCAATTGTTATAGATTCAGGTATCTCTATCATCAGAAAACTCCTACTTTTCTTTCCATCTTAAAAGCGTGGAAAAATATGTCATTAATCCCTCTTTTGCTTCTTCCACTGTTTTACTGCGCCCACCTTCTACTTCAAAGGGCGCACAAAAATCTGCCATTTCCTCCATTGTACAGTTTTGTGCAAATTCTCCATCTTTATAACAATAGCAGCAATAAGTATCATTTTTACTGCCATCTGCATTTGTTCCAAACTGATCTTCCTTCATGGGCATTCCACAGCTCTGACATATTTTCATATCTTTCATTTCCATCATATCCATTTTATTATCCTCTTTCTTTTATTTTTGTTTTTAAAGAGAGCAACCGCGGTTATTTGAATCTGCCTTCTTCTTATAGGATAACTATAACAGACATAATATGACATCAGCGTGTCATATTATTAAAAGGAAAATAGAATTATCGAAAAAATTATTCCTGTTCATATCTAAGCCGCATCTGATTAAGCCTCCTTATAACCTCCTCTTTTACATCATCCGGCCCTAAAACCTTTATTGAAATTCCAAAGGAAAATATCAGCCCATAAACCCATTCGTCCACAAGAAAACAGGCCTGTACAAGAAAATCTCCGTTTTCCAACACTGTAATCTCTTCTTCCTCAAAGCGGTCATAAATACGGTATGCCTCACTTTGATCAATCAAAAAGGTGCACTTGGTTAAAGAAACGTCCTTTTGCAGGCTGTCCTGCCCAGTTTCCTTGCAGCCTTCCCCATCTTTCTCTTTACAAAACTCCTCTTTGTGAAGTGCTTCTTTATGTTTTTGCGGCGGAAAAGTATCTTCCTCCATTGCCACCCGTTTCATCCGCAAAAGCTTAAACAAACGCATCGCCTGCCTTTCCAGGCAGTATGCACTTAAATACCATGTGTATTCTTTAAAAAACAGTTGAACCGGTTCTGCCATACGACGGTTCATAGCTCCGTTTTGCCCATAATAATCAAAGGAAAGAACCCTGTGGGACAGGATTGCCTCTTTGATGGTTTCAAACATCTCCTGCCTTCTCCCACTCCAATCCGAAAAGTCAATTGACACCCAGTTTAGCGACTCGGTCTCAAAAAAATCCGCTAATTTTAAAGTAATTTCTTTTTCCTTAAAAGCTCCTGTTTCCTGAAAACCTGTAAGGGCTGTTAAAATCTGGTTCTGTTCCTCTTTCGTCACCAGCATCTTATTGAGTACAAACTGACTCATCAGGCTGATACCGCCATTTTTTCCTTTTTTCGCATATACCGGAATGCCCGCCATGCTCAAATTTTCCACATCCCGGTAAATCGTCCGGACGGAAACCTCAAACCGCTCTGCAAGCTCTTTTGCGGTCACTGTTTCTTTACTCATTAATATGTAAATAATGCTTAACAATCGATTTAACATACCTGATTACCCTTTTTTAAATCAAAATAAAAAATATACTGCTGCAGGGTTCCCGCATATCCGGCGTACCTCTCAAAAGGAAATCCGCCTGCATACTGCTCCTTTAGCACCTTTTGTATATGAGTGTCCACCGGAAAAGCCTCCGTTTTATGGAGGGCGAACAGGCAGATGCAGTTGGCTACCTTTTCTCCCACTCCGGTTAACTTGCAAAGTTCATTCATCGCCGCTTTATAATCCATCTGCTTTATGGCTTCAAGATCAACTTCCCCAAAAGCCACACTCCCTGACGTTTTATGGATATATTTACTCCGGTAGCCCAGATTACAAGCATACAGTTCCTCTATAGAAGCTTTTGCAAGCGCCTCCGGTGTTGGAAATAAATAATATTTCCTTCCATCCTTCAGCCTTTTTTCTTCTCCATATTTTTCACATAAATTTTCAATACACTTTTTAATCCGAACTATATTATTTTGCTGCGACACAATAAAACTAATGATCATCTCCCACAAATCCTGACGCAGAATCCGTATACCGCTGCCATAAGAAGCAGCTTTTACAAGGTAATCATCCTTTGGATCAATCATATTAATAATTTTTCCATAATCCTCTTCCAAATCAAAATATTTTCTCCATATGCCCTCAAATTCCTCCAAAGTACAGTCAAAGAAAAGCTGATTTTCCCTTTGCTCTATTTCCAGATACCGACCTAAAGCCGTTAATACATATTTCTCACCTTTTCCTTCCAGTCTTTGCATACGGAAGCACTGACCGGATTCACAGATCTGTCTGATTGAAAAATTATCTTTTGTTATGTTAACCATCATTCACCTTCCTGTCCTGTTTATCCTTTTGAAACCAAAATCAGTGAGATTGAAAGATACTATATCCACTGATTCTGCGAATACAGATGATCCCCACCAGATCTGCCAAAATCCACCCAATTGGAATTGCCCACCAGATCCCCAGAACACCGATTTCATGTATGGGAGAAAGGAGATAAGCAAGAAGCACCCGCGTCCCAAGAGATATTACTGTAAGCACCAGCGACATTTCCGGTCTCTCCACACCTCTGTAAAATCCATATAAAAGAAACAAAAGACCGATTCCGCAGTAAAAAGCTCCTTCTATTCTTAAATATTCCGCTCCTGTTTGTATAATCCCGGTTTCCCCTGCATCCACAAATATTTTCATAAGTACCGGAGCCAATACAAAAATTCCGGCAGATATAATCAGACAAAATGCCATAGACACTGCTGCTGCTTTCCTCATTCCCTGTCCAACTCTGTCCCTTTTTTCCGCCCCATGATTCTGTGAAATAAAAAGGGAAAATGCATTTCCAAACTCCTGAGCCGGCATGTAGGCAAAGGAATCTATTTTCACTGCCGCTGCAAAAGCCGCCATAACTAAAGCCCCGAAGCTGTTGACCAACCCCTGTATCATTAAAATGCCGAAATTCATTACCGACTGCTGTACACAGGCTGCCATAGAATGGCGTACCACTTCCTGCATTGCTCCTTTATCAATGAAAAACTCCGTTTTTTTCGGGCGAAGTTCTGTTTCTTTGCACCATGCATAAATTCCAATTCCCACACCGGACAATGCCTGGGCAATAACCGTTGCCAGTGCCGCTCCTTTCACTCCCATTTGAAAGCTGACCACAAACAGCACATCAAGAACAATGTTAAGTACTGCCGCTGCCCCTAAAAAATATAATGGAATCAGTGAATTCCCCAAAGCTCTCATAAAATACGCAAAATAATTATATAGAAAGACAAAGCCGATTCCCCAGAAAATGATCCATATGTAATCCCTCATCAATTGGTAAACCTCTGTGGGAACCTGCAGAATTCTGAGAATGCCATCAAGAAACACAAAAACCAGTATATTTACAAAAACCGTCACTGCCGCTATAAACAAAAAAGACGCTGCCATCCTCTTCTTCATCTGCAAAATATCTTTTTTTCCAAAATATACGGAAAAAACCGCACCGCTTCCCATGCAAAGGCCGATAATAATAGAAGTTAAAAAGGTCATTAATGTATAGGCACTCCCCACTGCTGCCAGTGCATCAGGGCCAAGGCATCGTCCCACAATCAGAGTATCTGCTATGTTGTAGCACTGTTGAAGCAAATTTCCTACGATCATAGGCCCTGCAAAAAGCAGCATGGTTTTCGTTATATTTCCCTGTGTCAAATCCTTTTTCATATCATTCGTTATTTTATCTCCAAAACGTCTTTATATCAAAATCATATGTTTTAGTCAACAAATCATTTTGCAATATTTATTTTAAATTTAATTTTTCTTTAATCACCAGGATTTCTTTTTTATGCCCTTCATCATCAAAGGGCGTTTCCAGGTAAACAGGCAATCCTGCAAGGGCAGGATGCTTTAACACATTAATAAGCGCTTCCATACCAATCTCTCCATCACCAATTGGTGCATGACGGTCCTTATGAGCGCCAAAAGGCATCATACTGTCATTTAAATGAATTGCCCTTAAAAGGTCAAGCCCCAATATCCGGTCAAACTCCTTTATAACACCTTCCAAATCATTTACAATATCATATCCTGCGGAAAACACATGGCAGGTATCCAGGCAGATGCCAATTTTTTCAGGATGTTTTACTCCATCATGGATTGCTTTAAGCTCTTTAAAATTTACCCCTATTTCCGTGCCTTTTCCGGACATCGTCTCTAAAAGCACCATAATTCTTTCCTGTCCGGTTATTGCCTGATCCAGACCAGCAATAATATTTTGAATCCCCGCATCAACACCAATTCCGGTATGGCTTCCCGGATGAAAAACAATGTTTTCAATTCCAAGGGCATCCATTCTGGCAACGTCCTCCCGAATCACCATACAGGCAAATTCATAGGTCTGCTCCCTGGCACTGGCTAAATTCATGGTATAAGGTGCATGGGCCAGCACAGGACCAAAATGATATTCCTTTCGGATGCTTTGAAAGTTTTCTACTTCCCTTGCTTCATAATTTCTATAACCTGATCCCCGGGGATTGCGGCTGAAAATCTGCATGGTGTTGGCACCCATTTTCCCTGCATTTTCAGCCGCCTTTGCGATTCCCTCTGCAATAGACATATGACTTCCTATCGTTAACATAATTCATTCTCCTCAACAATGGCAAGATTCCACGGAGATAGCACAATACTGTCTCCCTTTTTCACCCTGGTTCCTGTCAGCAGATCAGTTCCTTCCTGAAAATCATGGCTGACCTTTTGTTCCTTTTCAGAATAATTAAAATAATACCATACCATTTTTCCCAAATCATTCTTTCCCTTGCGGATAATAACCGGTTTCTTTTCACAGCTCATCCCTGCGTCTGTCAATGCCCTGTCAAAAATTTTAGACAAGGCCTGTTCATCTGTCATACAGCCAATATAGTAAGCCTTTCCTTTTCCATAGCTGTTTCTCGTTACAGCACTGTAGCCTTTCCAGTTATAATGTTCATAGTAAGCCAGCGTATCCGCCCCATCAGGAATCAAAAGCTCCATAAATACCTTTGCTTCTTTAGTCTCACCGTTTAGCAGTTCTCCTGAAAGCATAACATTTTTCGGGAATGTGAACTGATGGTACTTAATTCCAAAGCAATTATGCAATATATGAGGCTGAATCTCATGGCTGATCTTTACATTTTCATTTGCAAAAGCAGTTTTGAAGGTTGCCGCCAGCACGCCTCCCTCCTGCACATACTTTTCCAGCCGGATAAGCAGCTCATCAGGCGCCGCATAAAGAGCCGGCACCACAATCATTTTATACTTGCTTAAATTTTCCGACTCCGGCCAGATAAAATCGCATTCCACGTTCATTTTATATAAAGTATCATACATCCACCGCACCACATCATTGTACGAAACTTGACCATTATCTGCTGCCATTGCATCAATGCCAAACCATTTAAGAGCAGTTAATGCTTCATTGCTGATCAGCACTGCCACATCATTTTGTTTTTTCAAATTAACCAGATGGCTTCCGATTTCTTTAAACTCTTTTCCAATCCTGCATGCTTCCAGATAGGTTTCATTTTCCTGAAAATCATGACTTAAAAGCCCTTTCCAATAGCTTTCCACCGCATTGTGAATGGAATGCCAATGCCAGTACATCACACTGTTTGCTCCGGAAGCAATATGACTGTATGCCTGCAGACGGAGCTGTCCCTTATAAGGCGTCCATCCCGGAAATCCCTGTGCCTGTGTCTCTAAAATCAGATAATTGCTTTGTTTTAAGGATCGGATCAGGTCTCCCCCGAAAGCAATTTCTATCCCCGTAAGCTGATCCTGAGTGGGATGATAAATATCCGCTCCCGCTATGGTAAGACACTTTGCGCTCTGATACTGGTTAATATCCGGCTGAACTCCCCAGGAATACCCTTTCCATGCAAAATCCAAATTGTGGGTGATAAACTGATCTTCTTTGCGGTATTCATTTACAATTCCCGCCTGCCAGCTTAAAAATTCTTCAACCAGCGTTCTCTGAAATTTTTCAAATTCCGCTCCCAGGCTTCCGTTAATTGTTCCCCTTACATCAGGAAAATCCTCCCATGCATCAATACGATTGCTCCAATAATCCAACCCAAACTCCGCATTCATTGCATTTAAATCATCATGAAATTTCCTGCGAAGATATTTTACAAACCTTTCCTGTACATTTTTTCCGGCAGTTCCATAATATTTCGTTTCATTATCCAGTTGATAGCCAATCACACACTTTTTATCCGCCACACGCTTCATCAGCTCTCTGATGATCCTCTCCGCATAATAAAGATAAGCAGGATTCGTTATATCCATAATCTGTCGTGCACCATAGATTCCCTGCCCCTTTATCGTAGCAGCTAATACATCCGGGTACGATTTTACCATCCAGGCGGGAATTGCATAGGTAGGCGTTCCTATAATCACCCCGATCCCTGCCTTCTCCATTTTACAAAGAACTCTCTCCACATGAGAAAAGTCAAACACACCCTCCTGGGGTTCACAAGTACTCCAAGTGGATTCTGCAATACGAACCGTATTAATTCCTGCTTTTTTCATTAAAGCAATATCCTCATCCAGCCTCTCGCAGGGCATGTATTCATCATAATAAGCGGCTCCAAAAAGAAGTTTTTCCATTTTAATCTGCCTCCAAATATTTTTCTGATAACAACACTGCTTCTATTATAAGATGAGATTCTTACTTTTACAATTGTCAAAAACGTAACAGCACTTAGGGAACTTTCCACTAAGTGCTGTTACGTTTATTTAAGCAAATTATATTTCATTCAGCAATGCCTGCAGAATCATAATATGATACTCTTCATCCATAATAATTCTGTCTAATACCGCATTTATACATTCATCTTTTATCATTCTCATATGCGCTCTGTATTGGTTGATTGCCGCTGTCTCGGCCTCTATATCCGCCCGCAGCATATTCTCCAGTTTATCCGGTATATCCAGGCAGGAGGGCGTCCACATTTTCTGTCGTCCACTCTGCTGAACTGCCACAAAGCTCACATCTCCTCCAAGTAAAAAAATCAGTTGGCCAAGCTTCTGCAAATGAATCATTTCCGCCATCGCTATTCCCAAAATCGATTTTGCTATGGGACATTTGGCACAGGATAATCTGTTTTCATTATTAATATACTGGGTAATTGCCGACATCTCAGATGTGGTTCCGCAGTAATCATTGCTAAGCAGATTAGCGTACATTTGATTTTGCGCTTTTACTTTTGTTTCAGGGTAGGGGTAATCCACCATGATTGGTTTTACATTGTCAAATCCGCAGGTATTAGACATAGAATCTACTGCGCTTTCCATCACATTCCCATATCACTGCAGCCACAGTTTACAGCATAATCACAGTCCACAGAGGCTTTACCCACTTCCGCCCTTGCACCAAAGATAACAGGTACTTCAACCCGCAGTTTCTGGCTGATAGTAAATTTACACACGTCATTTGATTTTCCCGCACAACTGTCACAGCCGGATGATATAATTGCTTTCCCCAGGCACTGGGTTTTTGCATTGCCTGCTTCCCCAAAGGTTTTGATCGTCACAGGAATACATACATTAACATCCTGATAGCCAACTGCCGAACAGCCCACTCTGTCCATATCTTTTTTTGCCGCTCTATCCATTTCTTCATACATAATTTCACCCATTCCAAGTCCCATACCCATTTCCATTTCGTTATCCACGCTGCTCTCCTTTCTAACTTCCGTCTTTTCAGTCAATCTTAAAAACATAATGGAATTCTTCATATTTGATCTCATTTACAGTATATGAAGCTGACTTGAAATTGTGCTATTTTATTTTCCGCCCTTTGGAAAACTTCAGAACATCATTATTCAGCAATAGCCTTGTATCTCATCTTCTTACATGCTATACTGATTTTTAATATAAGGCACTTGGAAAGGAGGGAAAATGCATGTATTTTAAAAAGCTGCTTGCTGGCGTCGCAACCGCCGCACTGGTATCATTTGTTTTTGTTTTACCGGTTTCGGCACATGGGCACCATGGACATTACGGCCAGGCTGCATCACAAACCGACTATCCAGTCTGCACCTTTGAAGGGTGTACGGAAGAAGGGCGTCATGAACATGATGGATGCTACTACTGTGGCTATGACCACGCAGATGGTTATTGTGACGGTTCCTGCGTTACAGTTCCACGAAGAGGACATGGCAGACATCATTGTTATCGCTGATTTTTCTAACATCTTACACTAAAAATAATGTTCCCTGTCCGGTTTCCGGCAGGGAACAATTTATTCATGGCAATATGTGTATTAGTCTAACCAGGCTGCAAAGTGCTTAATTTATTTTCTGAAACCAGCATTTCATAAGTTACGCCATATTTCCTTGCAATGTCATTGGCATAAGACATTCCCTCCGGCGGTGCTGCTTCAATTTTAAAGGAGCGGCTGCCTCCTTCTGATTTTACAATAAGGGAAACTGCTTTTTCTTCCCTGTCAGAACAATTTATTTCTTCTATGTCATATGCAAGCTTATGCATATGTGTATTGTAAATCGTACGGACTCCTTTTGTGAGAATTGCTTTTACAGAATCCTTCGCTATAAAGTATCCTTCTTCAAAAGAAGTTGTGGAAAAAGTTTCGTTGAGCAGTAAAAGACTGTTTTGGGTACAACAGGAATAAATTTCCCGAAACCGCTTACATTCTTCCCCCAAACGTCCCAGATCCATTGTTTTATCCTCGTCTGCCGGAAAATGAGTATAAATACAATCAACCGGATGAAAGGAAAAGGAATCTCCCGGAATATAAATACCGCCCTGAGCAAGCACAAACAAAAGTCCAACCGCCTGTGTTATGGTTGTTTTTCCTCCCCGGTTTGCACCTGTCAAAATATATACAAGATGCTGAACGTCAAAATCCAAATCATTGGCAACAATTGTTCCCTGTTCCTTTAAAACCACTGATGCCAGCTTCAGATTATAAATTCCTTTTGCACGCATCATTCGTTCTTTTGCCGCCTCTAAAGCCAGAGAACCTTTACAAAAATGCATTCCATTCCGGCTCAGTTTTTCTATGTACTCTGCAAACCGGACATAATAAATAAATTCCGGCATTAAATCAGTAATATCCGTAATTGTTACAGATACATATTTGTTTAACATATTTCTCAATTTCTTCACAACAAGAGACAGCATCTGATCAGTAATACGATTCATATACCTTGGTATATCTTCCATCATGTCTCCCTCAGGAACAGATGCTATACCTCTTCGTGAAAAAATATCCTGCTTTTTAAAACCATTTGAGGCAAAAGGATGGTATTTATAATCCTCTTCCCAGTCTGTGCCGGATTTAATATGATCTTTCATTGCAATTCTTTCACAGAAATTTCCAAGAATATTCGACCTTGTAAAATATTTATTATTGATGGAAATAAGTCCGATCCCATCTGCTTCAAACCGTTCATTTAAATTGATTCCCACCGTAACGCTCTTTAAATCGGAAGCAGCCGCTTTTAAAGCCTTAATATCCTTCTGTAATTCGCTAAATCCATTATCCTGATAAAGTGCGCCCACGTACTCTTTTAAATTAAGCAGTCCTTCCGAGTGAATGTCCGCACCTGAAAGGCTGCTATAAATGGCCTCCACACAATGAATATAATCCTTCAGCTCATCCATACGGTGCATCAAGTCCCAAACACTTGCAGAATCTTCATATTTTTTGTTAATACTTCCATAATCCCGTAAAAAATTGATTTTATCCAGAATTTTCAACATTTCATCACGCATAATCTGATTATTACAGATATCTGAAAAAATATCGCTCCGGTACCGGGTTACCTCAGGATCATCCGTCATTTTAGAAAGAATGGATAAAAACAAAGCCTGTTCTGCCTTTTTATCTGTTATCTGCTCACAAATAAAAGGCAGACCAAGATCATGAATCGTAACATCAGACAGTTTCTTATAATCAGGATCGCACTCTGGCGGACACAACAGGCTGATTGCCTCATTCTTCTTATTCATGATGGTTTCTCCTTTGTCAAAGTTTTTCACTCTGATTGCTTTTCCCGTCGGCAATTACATTTTTCCTGTGCTCAGAAAAATAGTCTGCTAATCCGCCTAACGATTCAAGAAGAATTCTGGTTTCCCGTTCATCAAACTGAGCCATTGCCGCTTTCACCATTTCCTTATGAAAATTCTGATGATGCACATCAGCCCTGATTCCCTTTTCTGTCAGGGAAAGCAGTACCAGCCTTTTGTCCTCATCACTTCGCTCCCGTAGTACATATTGATTTCTTGTAAGTCTGTCAATGGATTTTGTCAGGGTTCCCATTGTAACGGAAAGCTTTTTGGCGATTACGGAACTTGGTTTAGGATCCCCCTTCCCGATTGCCTCAATTACATGCATATCATTGATGGTAATATCTTTAAATTCCCCTTTAATCAGCGCTTCTTCCTCAATATTCATAATGTCTCTGAACAATTTAACCAGCAATGTATTTAATACCTTATCAAGCTCCATGTTAATACCTCTGCTTTTCTACCATGTGAGAACTGCCGCTCCCCAGGTAAGTCCTGCCCCAAATCCTGCCAGCACAATAAGATCTCCTCTTTCAAGTTTTCCTTCCTGATTCATAAAATCCAACAAAATTGGAACACTTCCTGCTGAAATATTACCACATTCCTGAAGATTTGTGGGAAATTTTTCAGCAGGCTGATTTAATTTTTTTGCAACTGCTTCAATGATACGAATATTTGCCTGATGAAGGAGAAAATATTTTACCTGGTCAGCAGATACTCCTGCCTTATCCATTGCCTGCATAATAGCTGCCGGCACTGTCTTAACAGCAAATTTATAGACCTCCTGCCCGTTCATTTTCGTATAGTCTGTTTTAAAACCATTATCTACATAAGGATTATTCACTGCTCTGTTATGGCAGGTAAGGGCGCTGCCCCTTACACCGTCTGAACCCTGTACCAGGGCCAAAATTCCCTCATCACTGCTTTTTACTATGGCTGCTCCTGCACCGTCGCCAAATAATACGCAGGTGCTTCTGTCCTTCCAGTCCATCATTTTGGAAAGCGTTTCTGCTCCCACCACCAATGCGGTCTTAATCCTGCCGGATTTTATATATGCATCTACAATCGATAAGCCAAATAAAAAGCCGGCACATGCGGCATTGATATCAAATGCAGTTGCATTTTTTGCTCCAAGAGCGCTTTGTATCTGGCAGGCTGTGGAAGGAAAGCACATATCTCCTGACACTGTTCCTACAATAATCAAATCAAGTTCTTCTGCTTTCACCCCTGCATTTTTCATGGCATGTTTAGCTGCCTCTACCGCCATAGAAGTAGTGGTTTCCGTAACTGCAATATGCCTTTTCTCTATACCGGTGCGGCTTTTTATCCACTCATCTGTTGTATCCACCAGGGTTTCCAGCTCCTGGTTGGCAACCGCCTTTTCCGGAAGAGAGCTTCCCGTTCCTATTATCCTTGCCAGCATGACAATTCCTCCTCAAATTCTTTTTATTAAACACATTTTACCTAATATTTCCGGAATCGCTCATATCTGTCCCGGGCAATTGACTCACCATCCATATTATCAAATCTTCTTAAAAATGAAACCATATTCTCCTTCATAAAACCGGCAATATCTTCTGTGGTAGACGCATCTGCACTTCCGTATTCAGGAACAATAGTTTCAATTACTGAAAGACGCTTTAAGTCCTCCGCAGTGACTCCCATCACCTCTGCCGCTTCCTTTGCTCTTTTCCCATCTTTCCACAAAATTGAAGCAAAGCCTTCCGGTGAAAGGATTGAATAAGTGGAATATTCAAGCATCCAGACTTCATTGCCCACTGCAAGCCCCAATGCGCCGCCGCTTCCCCCTTCCCCGATTACGATAGAAAGAACCGGCACTTTAAGTGCGGACATTTCAAAAAGATTTCTGGCAATGGCTTCTCCCTGTCCTTTTTCTTCCGCTTCCATTCCCGGATAAGCGCCGGAAGTATTAATAAAACAGATAACAGGACGATGGAATTTTTCCGCCTGCTTCATCAGCCGCAGCGCCTTGCGGTAACCTTCCGGTGACGCCATTCCATAATTCCTCATGGCACATTCACTCACACTATTTCCCTTTTGAATACCAATCACCGTAACAGGCTGGCCATACAGCCATGCAATTCCTCCCACAACAGCTTTGTCATCACCGCTGCTGCGGTCTCCATGAAATTCAATGAAATGATCAAAAATAATATTAATATATGTAAGGGCAGAAGGCCTGTTTATGCTTCTTGCTTCCCTTACTTTTTCCCAGGCTGTTTTTAAAGAAGCTTTTGCCTGTTTTTCCCTGCTTACCTCCGTAGGCGCAAACTTTTTGATCTCCTCCGTAAATCCACTGTAATTTTTATTGTTCATGGAAATCCTGTGGGAATGCAGAATCTGGAATAAAACCTGCTTTAATTCATCTCTTTCCACCACCCTGTCCACAAAACCATGTTCCATCTGAAACTCTGCACGTTGAAAGCCTTTGGGAAGTTTCTGTCCAATAGTCTGTTCGATTACCCTTGGGCCTGCAAATCCAATCAGGGCCTCAGGCTCCGCTAAAATAATGTCTCCCAGCATGGCAAAACTGGCTGTCACGCCTCCGGTGGTAGGATCCGTCAATACACTTACATACAAAAGCCCTGCGTCGGAATGCCTCTTAAGGGCAGCCGCAGTCTTTGCCATCTGCATCAGCGAAATAATTCCCTCCTGCATTCTTGCGCCTCCGGAACAGCAAAAGAAGATAACCGGAAGTTTTTCCCGGGTTGCACGCTCAACTGCAAGAGCAATTTTTTCTCCCACCGCATGCCCCATACTTCCCATAAGGAATCTGGCATCACAAATGCCAAGACAGACCTTTTCTCCACAGATTTCCCCCATGCCTACGGTAATGCTTTCATGAAGGCCCGTTTTTTCCTTCACATCTGAAAGTTTTTCCTCATATTCCGGAAAATTTAACGGATTTGTACTTTCCACATCCTCAAACCAGGGCGTGAATGTGCTTTTGTCACAAACCATATGGATTCTGTTTTTTGTCCTGACACGAAAATAACTTCCACAAGCTGTGCAAATGTAATGATTGACAACCACATCCGCCTTATTTAATTCCCTTCCGCAAGCTGTACAAACAACTTTTGATTTATCTGATGTTTTTTCGTTTTTACCGATACCTTTTATACGTATGTATTTGTCTTTACGAAATAATTTTGACATCTCCTGCCTCCAAAATATCCTTCCCCTTTTTGCTGTAATCTTCATTTATGAAAGTGCAAAAGTCAGCTCTGCCTGTACCACTGTTTTTCCTTCTACCGTTGCAGTCGCCCTGCCTATGCCGATGGGGCCTTTGCTTTTAATAATTTCTGTTTCCAAAAGCAAAACATCCCCCGGCACCACCTTTTTCTTAAACTTTGCCCCGTTTATGGCTGCAAAATAAGCTGTTTTTCCTTTGTTTTTTTCCAGACTTAAGATGGCTACCGCTCCTGCCTGGGCAAGCGCTTCTATGATAAGCACACCAGGCATCACCGGCTCTGTTGGAAAATGCCCTTGAAAAAAAGGTTCATTGTAGGATACACATTTCTTCGCCACAGCCTTAATCCCCGGCGTAAGTTCTTCAATGGTATCCAGCAGCATAAAAGGCTGTCTGTGGGGTATAATCTCCATAATTTCCTTTGCTGATAATAATGACATATTAACCTCCATATCTGCCGATTAAAATACTTGCATTATGTCCGCCAAATCCCAGAGAATTGCTCAGTGCATAAGGAATTTCCTCCTTATACGCCTCCTTGCAGTAATCCAAATCAATCTCCTCATCCGGCGTCTCATAACCCACCGTTTTATGAATAAAACCATCTTCCATTTCCTTTACGCAGGTTATGAACTCCACTGCACCTGCCGCTCCCAAAAGATGGCCTATCATGGATTTGGTAGAATTAATATGTATCTTCCCGGCATGTTCCCCAAAAGCTGCTTTAATTGCTCTTGTTTCAAAAAGATCATTGTGATGGGTAGCTGTTCCATGTGCATTAATGTAAGTAATATCCTCCGGCAAAATGCCTCCATCTTCTATTGCTGCCAGCATTGCCTTTGCTGCTCCCATACCGTCTTCTGCGGGAGAAGTGATATGATAGGCATCACTGGTACAGCCATAGCCAAGCACTTCTGCGTAAATGTGGGCCCCTCTTTTCTTTGCATGTTCCAGCTCTTCCAAAATAACAACACCTGCTCCTTCTCCCATTACAAAACCGCTCCTGTTTTTATCAAAAGGAAGAGAACATTTGTCAGGATCATCCACGCTTGTAAGTGCAGTTAACGCACAAAATCCTGCTACTCCCAAAGGGGTAATGGAGCTTTCCGCTCCCCCTGCTGCCATCACATCCGCTTCTCCATAGGAAATGCTGCGGAATGCTTCTCCAATGGAATGGGCTCCTGTGGCACATGCTGTAACCACATTGATACTTTTTCCTTTCAGCCCAAACTGGATTGACACATTTCCTGCTGCCATATTGGAAATCATAAGAGGTACCATAAGAGGACTGATTTTGGACGGTCCCTTGCTTATCAGCCTGTCATATTCTCTTTCCATAGCCTGAAGACTTCCAATTCCTGAACCCACGGCACAGCCTACCCTGTAAGGATCTTCCTTTTCCATATCAATACCCGAATCTGAAAATGCCTCCCGGGCAGCAGCCACTGCATACTGGCTGAAAAGCTCCATACGTTTTGCCGCTTTAAAATCCATATATTCTTTCGCCTCAAAGCCTTTCACTTCGGCTGCAACATGGCACTTATATCCGGTGCTGTCAAATTTAGTAATAGGGCCAAAACCATGTTTTTCTTCTTTTACCGAGTTAAAAAAATCCTTTACATTAAGTCCTATGGGAGTAATTGCTCCCATTCCGGTTACTACTACACGTCTGCTCATTTAGCTCACCTCCTGTTATACTGCCATTCCGCCATCAACGGAAATTACCTGACCGGTAATATAATCTGCCGCCTCTGATGCCAGAAATGCAACTACGTCTGCCACTTCTTTTGCAGTCCCCGTTCTCTTTAAAAGAATCTGTTCCTTTAGGTTTTTCTTTACGTTCTCCGAAAGATCTTTTGTCATTTCGGTTTCAATAAATCCGGGGGCCACTGCATTTACCGTAATCCCCCTGCTTCCTAATTCTCTTGCTGCACTTTTGGTAAGGCCAATGATGCCTGCCTTGGACGCACAGTAATTTGCCTGCCCTGGATTCCCCATCAGTCCTGTGACAGATGAAATATTAATGATCTTTCCGCTTTTTTGCTTTAATAACTGTCTTGACAAATGGCGTATGGTATTAAAGCTTCCCTTAAGGTTTACATCAATTACACTGTCAAAATCCTGCTCACTCATTTTCATCAGCAGATTATCTTTTGTAATGCCTGCGTTATTTACCAGAATATCAATATGTCCGTACTCTTTTACCAGCTCACCGATCATTTCTCCGCAAGCTGCAAAATCTGCAACATTACATCTATAAGAAACCGCATCTCCCCCTGATTTTCGGATTTCTTCCACAGTTTCCTGTGCTTTTTCTTCAGAACCATTGTAATTGACCACCACAAAAGCTCCTTCTTTCGCAAGAGTAATGGCAATTTCCCTTCCAATCCCTCTTCCTGCACCGGTTACCAGCGCTACTTTTCCCTTAAGCATTTGCAAATACCTCCAGACATTTTGCAAGATCCTCATACTTATCAATATTAAGAACCAGAACTTCTTTGTTTATCTTTTTTACAAAGCTGCTAAGTGTTTTTCCCGGGCCAATTTCCACAAAGGTATCAACACCTTCCGCCAGCATTTTCTCCACAGACTGCTGCCATTTAACCGGAGAGGAAATCTGTTTTTCCAACAGTTCTCTCACATTTTCAGGCGAAGTCACATAATCTGCTGTGAGATTTGCCACATAGGGAACAGAAAACTCATTCATCTGCACCTTTTCCAGATCTTTCTTAAGCCTTTCCCCTGCTCCAATCAGCATTTGTGAATGAAAAGGGCCGCTGACATTTAATGGAATAACACGTTTTGCCCCTTTTTCCTTTAAAACATCTCCTGCTCTTTTTACCGCATCTGCTTCCCCTGTAATAACAATCTGTCCCGGACAGTTATAGTTTGCAATTGAGACAGTTCCGAGCGTGCTTTGGCATACTTCCTCTATTATGCCGCCGGAAAGTCCCATTACCGCTGACATAGCGCCGCCCTCCGGCACTGCTTCCTGCATGTAAACGCCCCTTCTTCTGACAACTGCAAATGCCTCCTGTGCACGCATGGCGCCACATGCCACAATTGCTCCATATTCACCCAGACTTAAGCCGGCAGCTACGTCCGGGTGAATCCCCTTTTCTTCCAGTACTTTTAAAATTGCAACTTCCACCGTCAGCATGGCAATCTGTGTATATTCGGTGATGGAAAGTTTGTCATTTTCCGTAAAACAAATTGCCGGAAGATCCAGCCCTGTTACGCTGCCTGCCATATCAAAAATCTCTCTGGCAGTTTCCTCCTTTTCATAAAACTCCTTGCCCATTCCTATGTACTGTGCTCCCTGTCCCGGGAACATAAATGCTGTCTTTCCCATATCGCTTTACCTTTCTCTACTCCTTTCGCCCCAAAAGAGCCTCCGCCTCCTGCATGATTTCCTCAATCATTTCCTTACAGGTCTGCTCCCTTTTTACCAGTCCTGCAATCTGTCCTGCCATCAAAGTTCCGTTTACCACATCTCCATCCATAACAGCTCTGCGCAGGGAGCCAAGGGTTAATTGCTCCAGCTCTTCAAGCCCTGCTCCTTCCTTTTCCAAACGAAGATATTCTCTGCTCATCTGATTTCTGATCTGGCGGACCGGATGACCTGTACTCCTTCCGGTCACTTCCGAATCAATATCCTTTGCCTTAACAATCTTTTCTTTATAGTTTTTATGTACAATGGATTCTTTCGCAACCACAAATCTGGTTCCCATCTGCACTGCTTCAGCTCCCAGCATAAATGCTGCGGCAAAACCTCTGCCATCCCCTATGCCGCCTGCTGCAATTACCGGAATCTGCACTGCATCTGCCACCTGTGGAACCAGACACATGGTAGTTGCAGAACCGATATGTCCTCCTGACTCGGTTCCTTCCGCCACCACTGCATCCGCACCGCATCTTTCCATCATCTTTGCCATAGCCACACTGGCAACCACAGGTATCACTTTTACACCTGCTTCCTTAAAATCCTTTATAAATTTTGCCGGGTTTCCAGCACCGGTAGTTACCACTTTAACGCCTTCTTCCAAAACTACCCTTGCAACCTCCGGTGCATTGGGGTTCATCAGCATTATATTGACGCCTATAGGCTTATCCGTCAGTTTTTTTGCCTTCCTGATCTCTTCCCTTACCACCTCAGCCGGTGCACTGGCCGCCCCGATAATCCCAAGACCGCCTGCTTCTGAAACAGCCGCTGCAAGATGATGTTCCGCCACCCATGCCATGCCGCCTTGTATGATGGGATACTCAATTTCCAAAAGTTTAGTTATTCTGGTCTGCATCATTCAGCCTTCTGCTCCTTTATCTTTTAAATATTCAACTACTTCGCCTACCGTAGTGAGCTGTTCAAGATCTTCAGAAGGAATTTCAACATCATATTCTTCCTCCAATGCCATTACAAGCTCAAACAAATCAAGGGAATCCACATCAAGATCTTCCTTAAATGAGGTTTCCATCCTGATTTCCGCATTTTCCAGATTTAACTGTTCTTTAATGATTTCCACTACTTTTTCAAACATATTCTTCTCCTTCTTCTTCTTTTTCTTTCCGCAGACAATGCATCAACTGGCTGCGGTATATTATTTTATGTACAAACACTTTGACCATCAAATATTTTGATAATCAAATTATTTGACGGTCAAAGTATATAGCAACTGTAAAAAAATGTCAATCCTTTTCTTTTAAATTTTAGAAGACTTAAATCGTTTCCGTAAATATTTTATCAAAAATTTTTTTCAGCATATCCTTTGATTCATTTTCACTTTCCCGATAAGCAAAGGGAACCTTCAGTATTTCAAGAGGAATGCATTTTGAAGCCTCCAGCCCGTCCAAATGGATGTCATACCTTACTTCCAATGTCTCTATATCTTCATTTTTATGGAGCGGATAGATAAGATATAGTTTCTTTGCACCACGCTTTACTGCATATATGGCCATCTGCTTCATGTCATTATCGCTGATTTTTAATTTACGATTTTCCCTCACCTTTTGAAATCGTTCTATTTCTTTATATTTTGTGTCAAGCACAACAATAAAATCATCAAACTCCACCAGAATATCTTCTTTTAGTGAAAAAACATTTCCCAAAACCTCGCCATCTACAACAAGCTCTGCAAGATACTGCCCCCTTGCCTGGGTTCTTACCTTTGCTCTCCCCGCCAGCATTTCTTTTATAAATCCGCCAATAAATCCTTCAAACAATATTTCCGCCGGAAAGAGGAAACAAAAGGTTTCCGTCATGCCGATTTTATTTGAACTTATTTTATTTAAAAGAAACATCTTGCTCATGCTGAGAATAATCCTGTAATTTCCATGAAGGGCGCTTAAATGAACCTGATCGCAATCATATGGCTTACAATTTTCGTTTGCCACATCCCCTAAAACCACCAGAATATTTCTGATTATTTTCTTGTTCGCAGCCTGATTTGTAATATTTAAGAGAAAAAGGCAGGTACACTTGATAATTCTGTTTAATGCATTGTCAAATACAAAACTGGAATAGGTATAATTCAGCTTATCTGCCTGTCCCCGGGGATACTTACGCAATGAATAATCCTTAAAATCAATGCGCCCTTTCACAAATGATCCTGTTTCCACAACATCTTCATACTGATGATACCGCAGTCTGCTGATTGCTGCCTTCACATAATGCACATAAATCGTTATAAACAGCTCCATTAAATTTTCCGCCTCAGACAGTTCTCCCTTCATAAAAACAAAAGGAAAATTTAATTTGTCACAATAGCCAAGCCAGTATATCAAATTGTTAATAAGGTCTTCTGTTTTTAAATTATCTGTATCAAAATCATCCTCATCTTCTTTAAAAATCTTTGGAAATATGTTTAATTGTTCCCCTCTGAATGTTATGGTTCCAATGTAATTCTGCAACTTTACCGCATCTTTTTTATCGAAATCTATAAACTGCTGCCTGCTGGTAATGTGTCCATCGGTGTAAAAAATTGACCTCTGCTGCCAGTTTTCCTGCAAAAAGCTTTCCAGTTCCTCCATCGCCCCTTCTTCCTGCCAGGACTCGGGCAGCTTATTTAATTTTATTTTTGAAAATTCAAATCCATTTATCATTAATTATCCTTTATCTTAATACAGACTCTTCCCAGCACCCTATTGTCAATTTCAAATCTCGTACCGTCAATGCATTCCAATGCTTTTTTGACTTTTGCCTCGTCATCATAAAAATACTCATATAATAACGGAATAATATTTCTATTCATTATTTTCCCAAGCTGGGATATGTTTTTTCCAATAAAATAAGAATGGCCAATCAATAAGTCCGTGCTCCGCAACTCTTTCCTTAAATATTTATTTAAGTTTACCAACACGTTCCTTAACTCACTATCTTTAACCATTTCCGGATTCGGTGCCATTTCCACAAAATCAAATCTCCGCCTGAGCGCTGCATCAATAAGCGAAATTGATTTGTCCGCAGAATTCATTGTGCCAATAATGTACAAATTGTTTGGAACTGCAAGCTTATCCCCAAAGGGCAGGGTTGCAGACATTTGGTTAAGCTCACCCCACCTTTTATCCTCTTCCACCAATGTTATGAGTTCTCCAAAAATCTTTGATATATTTCCACGGTTAATTTCATCTATAATAATTACGTAATTATTACTCTCATCCAGCATTGCCTTATCAGCTATTTTCTTAAAAATGCCATCTGCTATCTTAAAACTGACCTTCTCTCCAGCAGGCTCCGGCCTTATACCCTGTACAAATTCTTCATATCCATAGCTCTGGTGGAATGTGGTAAATACCACCTGTTCTTTTTTTATGTATTGCTCATATTGCTTTATTTTTTCTCTTCTTTCTTCGTCGCTAATCTGATTCTTTTCTATTTCTCTGTTTTCAATGATTGCAAGCGCATACTCTACTGTTGAATGTGTTTTCCCTGTTCCCGGCGCCCCATAAATAATCTGATTGAGAGGATGGATTTTCTGAACACGGGGGCTTCTTTCTATAAGCATGTTATCTTCCGCCTCCCCTTCGTTTATGGAAACATCATCCAATGAATCTTCCCCCGCATTCACTACCACTTCATTATGGATATTTCTCTGCTCCATAATTTTCCTGAGCCTTTCATCAATTTCTTTATTTATTTTATTGCCTGCCTCATTTGCCATTAAAAGCTCTCCTCTTTTGTTATTTCATCTATGATTTCCTGTGCGTCCTTATTTAAAGTTATCCTTATGCTCTCTTTGCTTCCCCTCACGCAGACAAAACCTGCATATTCAAAATTTCCAAGTACATAAGAATGTGAAAGCATATTTTCAATAACATCACCTGACTTGAATTTAAGCGCGCCTGAGCGATAGGCTGTGATCAGTTTATCAAGCTCTGCTTCTTCCTTTGCATTATCATCACTGCAAATAACTGTATTTAACAGGTACCACTCCCAATAGTTTAATTGCCCGTACTTTTTTAATGCTTTTAATGTTGCCCGCAGCGGATGAAGAACCTTACCATTACCTTTATAGGAATAATCCACAAGTATTTGCTGATAATATAATCTATAAATAGATTTGATTTCTTTCATCAATTCTGCATTGCCTGCTGTCTGATTTTCCCGCATCAGTTTTTCCGTTTCAAGAAGTTCAACCAAAGTACGCCCATTTTCCGTATATATTTCTTTTGCATTTGGAACTTTATTTGCGTTTAAGGCGCTTTTTTTAATATTCCAAACTCCTCCATCATACGTTTGATAGTACGCACCTGCCCTGTGGCAATTCCCAGCCTGCTTGAAATATCCTTTTGCAGTGCAGGCCAGTTTTTCCCTGCTGCCTGTTTTTCATCATTTAAAACTGCCATTATATCCAGCATTTGCTCATGGAGTTTATCCGATATTTTTCTTCCTTCATATTTCCATCCGCTTAAATTCATTGGGTGCCTCCCGTGAAATACCTGTTTTACTTTACGATATATTCTTTTGCCTGTAAAACCATTATACCACGGTCATGCATAATTACCAGTCAAAAACCGGAAGCATCTTCTCTTTCAGGAGCTGCTGCAATTTATAATATTATGCAGTCTGCTATCCACAGCAAACTTCTTTTTTCTTGGATCCCCCTCTGCACGATAAATGACTAAACTCTTTAAATCAAATATGGAGCTCCAAACCGTTTCAAAATCCGGCTCATTATCATATTGACACATAAATCCATAATCTCCCCTTAAAAGCAGCCTGGTTGTTTCCACATAATCCTCTTTAATACGGTTTGAAGAAAAACTATCCATAACCACCTCATAACGCTTATGAGAATCATAATCATTTCCATCTGCATCATCATACGGTTTCATTTCCTCAGATATAAAGCTATTAACTGCACAGACTATGCTTCCATTGGCAATAGTTTCTGCCTCACGGATCTTTTTAACAGAGGGGGTACATTCAACTACCGCCATTTTTCCTGTTTTATCTGCAAGCAAGATATTGCAGTTAGAAGCAATCGGCAGATCCATAAGCAGAGAAATCGCCTGATATATACTATCTGCCTTTTCAAGCAGATACCGTACAATAAAGCAGGAATTAAATCCTGCCCGTATCTTTTTAAGATCAGTCATGACAAATGTCATTGCAACAGCAAGTCCATATTCATTTAACCCCTCCTCTCCATTGATGAATGAAGATGTGGTAATGTTAAATCTGCTGCCATTTTCCGGGACATAAATTTCACTTTTGCTTCCATTACGCAAATAAGGCGGCAAATCATTATTCCTTCCATAAATGACTCTGCCGCCCTTTGAATACGCAAAGGCAGTACATCCCCGAACCTCCACAGGGATATTCTCTTCCAGATTATACATACAGCAGCCCATACACAGCATCCATGAAACAAAATGCAGATAATCAATCCCCAGGGTATCGCTCACTCCTCTTACTTCCTCACATACTTCAGGGAAAAACTTTCTTAATATCACTTCACTTTGTTTTCCATGTTCAAGCTGAAAGTCATCCATCTGAAGCGGAAAAGATATTTTCCCCCTGTTAAAAATCTTTCCACGTTTCACTCCCATCTCATAATGGCCGCCCTTTAATCTTAAATGATACATTTCTTATCTGCCCTCCTGCTTATCAGTTATAGTCCCGGCTTATATTCATACACCGGATAGCCGCACAAATAAGAATAGCATGTTTCAATTTATATTTCCCGTCTTTTTTTGCTATCATTTGTCAGTATCTTTTCAGATACTTTTCCCATTCCCTCCAACCGCCTAAAAAGGCTCAAGCCTGGTGCAATTCCCAATAAATTTTGAGGCATCTGCTGGAGCACATATTTAAAGCACTGATAACCTCTGTCCTGCCAAATATTTGCTCCAATTATACTGAATTCAAAAGTATATCATTTTTTTGCTAATAAAATCCGGATGGATATCATTTTTCTTTAGATATCCACGCATCATTTCCCGCATTACTGCTTTTCGCAGAATTTCGTTTTTTCTTACCATCAATGATGGCAATGACATAATTAAAACCTCCATACTGCGTAATTTTATCTTACATCAGTTTGGAGGTTTGCCTTTCCTGCAAAAAACACTTTCTATCGCTCTTCTATTTCTTTTAGTGATATTCCCTTTTTATTCTTCCATGCATTCCTACCATTAATACTATACCCTACAACTATGGCGGCTGCAAGTGAAGGGCTCGTAAATGCCCAATCCTGAGTAAAAGTAAAGTTCTCATCAACAATACCTTTATCAAATAATACCTGTCGTTTATCGATAACAGACTTTGATAAGGATGTCGCTACATTATCAGCAATTTTAGAGCCTTTCAACACCGCCAAACCTTCTGAGATTGGCTTACCACTCGCTTTAATTCCAGAACGGTCTTGTATGTAAAGAATCTCTTTCTCATCACTTTTTCTCTTTATAAACGGTTCTAAAATTTTATGTGAGTCTGTGAAAGTTTTTTGTTTTTAATTGTCTACTTGACGGGTAGCACACCATTTTATCACGTATATAACTTATCCTTTTATCAGCTATCCAAATACACAATTTATACCAAACAATTATGATACATTGTAAAAACCCCCAATTCTTTTAAATTTGGGGGTATCATTCAAATTACTGTAAATTTATCTTTTGAGAATATTCTGCCAATCAGCTTTATTATACAAAACCCTGATTATGTATACTACGTCATTTTGCATATCATAATAATAAAAAATGTTGTAATTATCAAAGTATGCTATGCGTATCCCCATGCGCCCCAGTAATTCATCTCCTACTAAGGGATGTCCTTCTGGATATTCTTTCAGCTTACCCGCCGCATCTAAAATGCCATCGGATATCCTCTGCGCCGCCTGCGGATTACAAAGATCTACAAAGATATAGTATTCTATGTCCAGCAGGTCCATACTCTGCAGGCTCAGTAAATACTACCCTAGCCACGTTCTTTTCTCCTCTTTTCCAGTTTTTCCCTTACTTCTTCAATTGTACTGGTTCTGCCTTCCTGCATTGCTTTATAGCCTTCACCAATTAATCTATATAATTCCAATTTTGCAGTATCCGACGTTTCTGCAGTTATTTGCGGCTTGGCTGCTAACACATTTATCACACCCTTTCTGATCAGTTACAGTATAACATATACCTTTATTCTCAACAACAAATTCCGAATATATTTTGCCCTCTATATTATATGCTATAAAATGCAATAACACTCATCCGATTAATCATAAAAAAGGAAATTTTTACAAAGCATATTTTAATGCTTTTCTATCTAACCATCCTGTACTATAAACCGGGCAAAAACTGGTCGATTTTCGCTCCAATTTTTGCCCAAGGCAAACAAGTTTGCCTTTAACCACCAACATCTTGTGGTTTTGACCGCCTATTTCTTCTCTTTTCCCATCCCAACTTGTTGAGGATGATACTGCAACTTTGTTATTACCTCTATATTCCCCTGAACTTTGATTTTATACTGCATAGCGAAAGTATGCAATAGGTGTTCAAAGTGGGGTAATGGTTTTATCCCCATAAAAAGTGGTTGACTAAATGTATTTTAAGATTTTTCTATATAAATCCCACAGCCTCGGTCCACAAAAACCACCCAAAGCACTCAACCCACGATGCTCATGAACATCTCTATCTTCAACCTCAAAGAGCCTATGGAAATCATCTCCCTCACCTACATAAACTGATTTGTCATAATTAAGAAAAGTAGACTTGCCACTAAATTGGTCACCTGTGATATCTATAATAATATGTTTGTCTACCATCAGCCACGCATGAGATTGTCCGTTTCCATCCGGTTTACCCCAATATGTTCCACAGACATAATCTGTTTTGATACCTTTATCCAATAAATACTGAGCTAACAAATCACTCGTATCTCCGCATGTTGAAACAGTCTGCCTTCTGTCGAGAAAAGCCCAATAAATCAAAGGATTTCGCCATTTTGGGAATAAAATAGATGTGTTTCTGTTTCCGTAGAGTGATGATATAACCGGATGTTTACCCCAGGGGATAGGCTTTGGAGAACGGGAAGTATACATTTTGGCGAAAGGATACATTTGGGCAAAAGTGGTTTTGTTAAAGGAGCGTATGATGAAGGAAATTAAACAGTTCGCAACCCAATTTCGAAGAGCGATTGATTTGGCTTTGGAAGCAGGGGAGTTTGATAATGACAGCATATATCGCAGATTTCCACGTGCTTGCTGCGGTGAAAGTTACTTCTTATACTAAATAGCGAAACCGTAGTCTTTTGCGAAAAAGTTCATGCCCCACTTAGGGGGATAGCGTTTACCCCAGCTAAAACCACTTACTTCTTTGTATTATCAATTCTTATATCATTCAATGGTAATGATTTGAATAATTTCAGTACTTTTTTCGCTAAAGTCTCCAACTCCTCAATTTGCCTAAGTAACATATCAGCTTCATCTTTAGCTTCCTCCGCCAATTCAGCAAATACGTTACTTGCTGCACTCATAGCTTTATCTACATAATAATCTAATTTTTCATCATAAGCCTCAGCATAGCATTCACTAAGATATTCATCCACGAAATCTTGTTCATCAAACTTAGCCAAATCATAGACACTTCCCATAAAAAGCATCTCCATATTTTCAATCGTATGGCTTGCTTCTTCTATCACAGTATCCAAATTATCGATTCCCTTTTCATAGAACACACGCAAGTCAAATATTTTATTAACTCTTTTTAATAATTCCAGGTATTGATAACATATCTCCTTTGCCTTCTCTAAGTCTCTTGTATGTAAAACACTGCTTGTAGTATTATAATACCATTTTTCTATTCCCCTATGATCTGAGAGTAAATAAAACATCTGATAATACTCTTCATGCATTGCTCCAAACATTGCAATACTCTTTCGTATTGCCGTTTCTAAAAACAAAAGTTCTTCATCTGTCTTATATTCGCTAGAACTATCAATAATCCACGGAAACACTTCCTCTTGTAGAAATTCAATAAAATCAACATCTCTGCTTATAAAGCCCGACTCAAAATTGTCTGCACTTTCTTCAGAAAAGTTTGACGATCCTACATACGCAATATTATCAGTCATAATAATTTTTGCATGATTTGAAAAACAAAAATAAACCTCTGCTTTATCCGCAATCTTTTGTGGAGACAACTTACTTTTATATAATGAAATGCTTCTTTTGGCCTTATCTGCATAGGTTTTTCCAAAATAGGATTCCCAACGTCCCGGAATATTTGATACAATACATATCTCTGTATCTTTTTCACAATCCTTCAACGCTTTTAATAAGACATTTTGGTCTTTTGAAATATTATACGTCAAAATATGTATCTGACTTGCATTTTTAAAGTCCTCGATAACAGCAGAATATGTCAGTTCATCTTTCGACATAATAAACTCTGCATCTTCAAGCCTCTTTGAAATTATCATTAACAATATACCTCGTATGCTACAATTTTAATTATTTTCTTTTAGCAAAACTCTCAATTATTTCTCTATCTGTTCTTTCTTCTGTTGGATCATCAGAAAAGAAAAAACTCAAGTTTGTATCACTAAAATATCTTTTGTACAAATCTGGTCTTAATATTTCTGCCTTATTGCTATTTTCAACACTTCTTCCATTAGGCGTCCCATCTTCTTTTTTACCATTTCTTCTAACATCAAAACAATATATCGCATTAGGATTATTGCCCTCTGTTCTTCTTCCAATAAGTAGCCTCTCTTCTGAAGACTTCACAATCACCTTTTCTGATGGTATATAACGTGAAAATATAGCAGAAAAATCTTCAAACAAATCTCTATTGGCGTTACCTTTTTCAACACCGAAAAATTCACAGAATTCATACGCACTATCAAAATGTACATTATAAAAATCAATATATCCCTTAATTGATACATTTACATTTTCCTGCTTTATAAATTCAACCGTTGCCTTTGCATACTTTGAAGGTCTTTTTTCGTTTTCTCTATACAATTTTAAGATAACAATATAATTCTTATTTTTATATGGAAAGAAAAAAGAATCAATAACCCATTTTTTTATTTCCATATCTTTTAACAATAATGGTAAATTTTTGAATCTTATCTCTTTTTTCAAGTCAGCCATCTAATCCTCCCTAATATCTATGTACAAGACAGAAGTTTTTAATATATGCTAAAAATATGTCAACCGAAATACATTTTACCTTTTTCTTGCTGATGCTGCCGCCTCTTTCCGTTCTTTATCGTTCAGTTGAAAAATCATATGAAATACTTTCATCCTATTACCGGTTTCAGGAACAATATGTTCGCTAGTAATCATTAAAGTATCCCTCTCCCCGATTCTTTGAATTCTGATTGGCTGAAAATCCCCTTTGATACTCTTCAACTTATTCTCTATTTCATCAAATCCTTTTTTTAGGGACATTTCTCTATTCATAGATAACGTAATACCAAATTCGAAATTAGGGTTTAAATATCCCATCAACTGGTTATATTGATTTGTAAAGTTTTCGATATATTTATTCTCAAGCACTGCATAATCTGTAACATGTCCGTCCTTCTCTGCGTATATATACAAATCTGTCTCACCCAATTTTTTAATGGCTCGCCCCATTGTAAATTCACGTGAAATGTGCAAATCATACTTACTATTCAGACTTCCTGCAATAGCATCTTGGATATCTGCAGTAATTTCCACTTCATCTCGATTTTCAAAATGGACAATACGTTTCTGGAAACGTTTAATCACAGATATCAATTCCATTACAATATTCTCGGACAATGAATTACACAAACCTCTATTTTTTTCGCTCTGCGTCTCCAAATATCTATCCCGCAAATCACATTCCATTAAATCAATGTAATCATCAAGATTATCATGTTGAAAGAACATTTCTAGCAACTTCGGATTTCTAAGATATAACATAACCATACTACTCAATTGTTCTGGTAAAAAATCATGATCTTGAAAACAAATATAATAGTATTCTTCAAAATACTGTATCAATTTTAAACTATTCTTTCCATCATCATTATTTAAATCTCTTTTAAGCTCATCGTCTATGGGATTTATTATTAAATCATCTTCATCATCTGTACAATCTTCCCACCAGCATAATATTGCATATAGCAAATATTCATATTTAGACTTAATAAAATCCCTGATATTTTTTGAACAGATAATTTCATATAATTCATTGACGGCATTTCTACACTCTTGCGGTTTTCTCATAAGATAATCTCTTGGAAAAAATCCATCTAAATCAAACTCCGGATCTGTTTCAAGAATATCTATTAATACCCGTACTATATCCCGCAAATTACTATTAACGTACTTTGTTATCCGCATCCCAAGACTTGATAAATTATCATAATCCACTATATCAATTTGAATCAAAATACTCATCCCTTCTTGACAAGAAAATCTTATTCCGTTCATTATATTTTACCACATCAATCTACATTTTACTATCTGGAAAAAGTGCAAGAAAAAAAGCCGATCAGGAATCGCAACTCCCAATCGACATCTTTTCTTACTCCTCTTCATTTTTACATTCAATCTCCGTTCCGTCCAGGAAGACCACCAACAATGTTCCATCTTCAAAAACCTTGATGTGGTCCAGTGTTTTCAGCATGAAGTCCGTATCCATCTCCGTCAAAGGCTTTGCCCCATCGGTATATTCTATGAACTTCTCCGCCCGATAACTTTCCAAGAGGTTCTCGCTCTGCAGCTGTTCCGTCCACTGCTCCATAAAGTCCTCTCGGTTCTCCACCAATGCGTTCCAAGCCATCAGATAAGCCTTTATCAGCGTTTCTTCCTCTACGTGGCGGTTGGCACATCCCATAACTCCTTTGACCTTGTAGCGTTCACTGCATTGCCATACCTTACGGTCAACTCCCATACTGCTCCGCCAGCCTTTCCGTGCAAATACTTTATTACAGTCTCCGCAAATTATCTTGGATGCAAATGGATTGCTTTCCGGCCGGTGGGAATAGGAGTTTGTCCCATGCTCCTCCAGATACTTTTTCCTGCGTTTTATTTCAAGCTGTACACATTCCCATATCCGCTTTGAAATGATGGCATCGTGGTCATCCTCCACATAAAACATCTGAATTTCCCCTTTGTTCTGTGTACGTTTCTTGGTGAGGAAATCCACCGTATAACTTTTCTGCAGCAAGGCATCACCCTTGTATTTTTCATTCTCCAACATACTCATTAAGGTTGTGGACTGCCACTTCGTACCGCCATCCCAATTTTTCACACCTTCCCGTTCAAAAATCCTCTTGATGTAATCGGTTGTTTTTCCGTCCATGAATTCCTGATACAGCCGAACCACAATCGGCTCCTGTGTCCTATTGATTACCAGCTTCCCCGTTTCATCCGTATCGTAGCCAAGAAAACGCTTTGTACTCATTTTGTGCTTCCCTGTCTCAAACCTTCTGCGGATTCCCCATGTGCAGTTCTCTGAAATGGATCGGCTCTCGTCCTGTGCCAGTGAGGAAAGAATGGTAAGCAGCACTTCACCCTTTGCATCGAGAGTATTGATATTTTCCTTTTCAAAAATAATCCCTATCCCCAAATCTTTCAACTCTCGCACATAGTTCAAGCAATCCAGCGTATTTCTTGCAAATCTGGAAATGGACTTGGTAATAATCATGTCAATTTTCCCCGCCCTGGAATCAGCAATCATACGGTTGAATTCATCCCTCTTTTTGGTATTGGTTCCTGAAATACCTTCGTCTGCATAAGTTCCTGCATATTCATAGAGTGGATTCTCACTGATGTAATTTGTGTAATAATTGACTTGATTCTCATAGCTTAATAACTGTTCTTCTTGGTCGGTTGACACTCGGCAGTACGCTGCCATCTTCAATTTCTGCACTGACTGTGCTGTTCCTGATTCCGCAGTCGAAATCTGCTTTGCTGGTATAACAGTAATGCTTCTTGCCATTTTTAACCACCTCCTATAGGAAACTCGTGTTACGGGGCTGAAAGCCCCGAAAACACTGCGTTTGTAGTTCGAGGACATGTCCTCGAACTAAGTTACCTACTGTCGTATACCTGACCTCTAAGCGTCTGTAACTCCAGCTTTAATTGCCGGATTTCTTCCTCCAGCTTTTTGATCTTTTTATCTTTTGATTCAATAACTGTATCCCTTGATTTCGCAACGGATGGGGTGAAAAAACAAAAACTGTTATTGATGCTACAGGAATGTGATGAGCAAGAGGCAGCCGAGATTCTTCCAGCAATTGAATATCTCTTAGCACTCATACATAAAAGAGGTAGTTCAAACGATTAAAGGAACCAGCTAATCCATTGTGATTCTGGTTCTTTTCTTTTTGTTGCCATCTTTAAATCTTACTCTTGTAATATTTCAATTATTACACAAGTAAGATTTCAAGTCAATATGTTTTTTCTGAAATTGACAACCACATAAATAACGTCTATAATATATTTATTACAGCCGTAAGATTTAAGGAGGGATTTGAAATGAGCGATTTACCACAGATTTCTGAAGCTGAATTTGAAGTTATGAAAATCGTATGGAAACATGCGCCGATCAGTACCAATGAAATAACAGATAAATTATTACAGACCACAAGCTGGAGTCCTAAGACGATACAGACTTTAATCAAACGTCTCGTAACAAAAGGCGTTCTGACTTATGAAAAACAGAGCCGAGTGTTTGTTTATACCCCAGTCGTGAAAGAAAGCGAATACATCGGCCAGGAAAGCAACTCTTTTCTGGAACGATACTATGACGGGGATATCACTGCCATGCTGTCTGCCTATATAGAAAATGACAGACTGTCTGAAACAGAAATAGACACCCTACGTTCCCTTCTTTCCAAGAGGTCAAAAAAAGGAGGAAATTAACGTGGCTAATTTTATGATACGCTTTTTAATATGCAATATATTTATCAGCGGTATCATCGGAATTCTTTTGATAGCCAAGCGGATATTCAAAAACAACCTGTCCAGCCGGATGCAGTATAATCTGTGGTTCCTTCTTCTTGGGTTGCTGACAGTTCCCTTTATACCGTTTCGTCTCATCGGATTTCCACAAATCTTCTCGTGGCTTGGCAGCTTAAGAAGCTCTCCTGCTTCTGGTACCGCAACCGCTATGGGAGAAGCTGTGGAAATTCATCCGACCGGAAATACAGACTGGATGAATGATTTCGCACTTTCTGTAAATAGCGAGACACCATCCATTGCCGGATACATATTATTTGGGATATGGATTGTAGGCATTTTTGCAATGATCATATTAGTAATCAAATCCTCGCTCCGCCTACGCACTTTGAAGAAATCTGCACTTCCCCTCCAGAACCCGGAAGTACGCAGACTATATCATCGATGTTTGGAGGAAATGGAAATTCACAGAAATATCCCTGTTTACAGCACCGCATTTTTGAAATCCCTGATTATTGTGGGACTTTTGAAACCGTGTATTTATCTGCCGATTCATCTGATCTCTGATTACAACGAATCCGATATGCGGTACATGCTGTTACACGAACTGCAGCACTATAAGCACAAAGATGCTGTTGCCAGTTATCTGATGAACCTTGCCGGAGTGGTATATTGGTTCAATCCTCTTGTCTGGTATGCATTGAAAGAAATGCGTAATGACAGAGAGGTTGCCTGTGACACTTCCGTTTTGAAAATGCTTGAAGAGGATGCTTACGAAGATTATGGCAATACACTGATTAACTTTGCAGAGAAGGTTTCACTTACTCCTTTTCCGTTTGCTGCCGGCCTTGGTGGAAACATGGAGCAGATGAAACGGAGAATTATTAACATTGCCTCTTATGAGAAGCCGACATTTATAAAAAGAATAAAAGGTATGACTGCATTCATGTTGACTGCTGTCCTTCTACTTGGATTCGCACCTTTTATTTCTACATACGCAGCAGATGGAAGCCACTACCAATGGGATTCCTCTTCTGAGAATGTTACCTATGTAGACCTCTCCACATACTTCGGAGAATACGAAGGTAGCTTTGTTTTATATGATTTAGAAAATGATGCATGGAGCATACACGACATGGAGCATTCCACCTTACGAGTTGCTCCAAACTCCACCTACAAGATATATGATGCCCTGTTCGGATTGGGAGAAGATATCATTACACCGGAAAATTCGTTTATTGCATGGAATGGCGAAACTTATCCATTTGAAGCATGGAATGCGGATCAGACCTTACAGTCTGCAATGAATTCCTCTGTGAATTGGTATTTTGAATCTGTGGACGAACAGCTTGGAGCCGCTGACATTTCCAACTATATTCAGGAAATTGGATATGGAAACGAAAATATAAGTGGTTATTTCTCCACTTATTGGATGGAATCTTCCTTGAAGATTTCCCCAATAGAGCAGGTCGAACTTCTAACCAAGCTACAAAATAACAGCTTCGGCTTCGCCCCTGAAAATATCAATGCAGTAAAAGATGCCATCTGCCTTTCCTCTTCCGATGCCGGAACATTCTACGGAAAGACCGGAACCGGACGTGTGGATGGTCAGGATGTGAACGGATGGTTTATCGGTTATATCGAAACTGCAGATAATACATACTTTTTTGCTACCAACATTGGTGCAGACAGCGATGCTACCGGAGGCAACGCAACCGAAATAACTATGTCTATCTTGTCAGACATGAATATCTGGAAATAACAAAATCGGGTAAATGCCAACTACGAAATTGGCTTCTACCCGATTTCATTTTATTTTTCGCCTGTTACTTCATAATACTTTTCATTTCCGGTTGCTGACCATGATGTTTTACCACTACTAACCACATCTTTTGTAGACACATTATAAGCAAATATATCAAGAATCTCTGCCTCTGAGATATGCCATGAACCATCTGCGTTTTTCTTACTTCTGTACAAAACATATAATTCACATTTTTCATTTTCCGAAAGTCTGTCATATGCAAGAAATTCTATTATTTCCTCATTCTCATTTAAGATAACTCTGGAATTTCCACTCGCACTATATGATATCATAAAATCACATCGTTCGTCTGCGAAGTATTGTTGGTATATAGTACGATATCCATCATATATTTCATCTTTTTCAATCAATGTCACATAATCACATATCGCAGAAATAGAAATAGCATCCTCTTTCATATTTTTCATTAATTCATCTATTAAATCGTGCTGAATGATAAAACCCTTATTCTGTGAACTAAATATTCTAATGGTCTTCCGTGGTATCATTCCCTGTGGTCCTGCTCCTGTAACATAATTTACAATGACAATCACATCCTTTGCACCATCGCCATCTATATCTTGAAATCCAACTGCCTCTACGCTGTCAAACATACCTACACTATCATTCTCAGTACTATTGTTTTCAAAATAAGCTGGGAAATGGTACACAATTTGATTGTCCTTTGCCAGCACAAATGAGACATCTTCCCAAAGCGTATCATAAGTCGGCAGATAAGACACAAATCGTACCTCGCCCCAATCATTCAAATCTACCTCAAAGGATTGTTCGGTTATAACCCGGCTTTCATCTAATTTCTCTCCTGATGGATAGTCCACTTCAATATCTGCAATATCTGTCAATTGCTGTAATTCTTTCGTACCATCAAAATATAAAATGACTTGCTCATCAAATTGTTCTTCGCCTGATAGGATCACTTCTACATAGTCCTCATACCATGTAACTTTCCAACAATTACTTGTGATGCTTCCACCGTCATTGTGCAATTCAAAATCTGTTTGAGATATCTTATCTTTGCCTTCCATAAGGACTAATCGTCCACTTGCTGAACCAAAAGGCCAGTCTGGTTCTCCGACTGCCTGAAGTGTCAATTCATATTTTCCATCTGGAGAAACAGATGTATCGCAAGTTGTCTTCTTGTAATTTACCGTATACGAAATGCAAAACCAAAATACTACAATCACTGCAAGAAGCGAACCCATAATACATAGCATAATCTTCAAAAATTTCTTCATTGTTATAGCACTCCTTTTAATGTCCACGTATATCCAGTTCTTCCAATAGAGAATTTCCACTTCCCCAAGAATATACAATGTAATAACCGCTGTCCTTTATTTCTTCCGAAAATTGTAGTGTCCCGTGATCAATCACCTCAATGTGCTGCCCTTCCTGAGTTTCCACCAAACATTCCCATTCATTACTTCTGTAATCTGAATAGTAAGCATCCAATTCTTCCAAAGACAAATCACTTCGAATTAAAATTGCTCCGAAATACTGCATTCCATTTCCGTTACCCGTCAGCTTCCCAGCCTGTGACAATGACTCTATCAATTCTGCTTCCTCTGGCAGCGGGATTTCACATAATGCCCTTTCCACCTTATAGGCTGTATAGTTATTTATAAGTGGAATTGAAATCACACCGCCTATCAATACGACTGCTGTCAATATTCCAACTAATTTTAATTTTTTCATGTGTCCTCCTTTCTTTTCTTACATCTGTAAGATTACCATAGAACACAACTATTATCAAATCATTCTTTAATCCGGTATTGATAATCAGGTATATGCATAATTCCGTCATTTAGGATTTCATTTCCCAAATACTGAAAACTTCCATCCTCTGCAAACCTTACCGTAAGTTCATGGGTTATGACCGCATCATCGCAAATGACCATATCACAAACCGCCTCAACTGTTAATGTGACTGTTCCATCTTCATTTTCTTTGATATCGACAACCTCTGGCAGAGAAGTTCCAAAGAAAGTAGGTGCGTAATTAAAACATCCAAGACGCACCCAATAATATGTCTGCTTTTCCTCATCAAATACTGCGTACTCTCGTATCTGCTCCGCTGTTATGGGAAGATACTCCATAATCAGATTTTCGAATTCTTCTTTCGGAATGCCATTTGGATAATCTTCGGAATTGAACTTTTCTCCATATTTCATTCCATACAGATATTCAAACATTCCGTTATAATCCAACTCACTCATATTTTCTGCATTCCAGTTGGAACACAAAAGGTTCTGTCCCTGATATCCAAGTCCCAGGACGAGGCGCTCAGACACCTCTCGCTGTTCCTCTGTCATAGGCTTTACTCTGATCAGACAGCTTCCATCCATGATTTCACTGACTTCCGGTGGCTCCGGTACACATAATTCATAACAAAACCATCCCTTATCTGTATATTTCCACTCTTTTAGTCTTGTATGGGAAATGTATGAAATTCCCGGCTTGTTGTCAGCATTCCAGATTCCTCTAGCACTTACAACATACATATCCGTTCCATCAAAAATGAATTTCATTCTTCCCAGTCCGCCATCGTTATGGACTTCATAAATTACTACAGAACTACTTTTCCCTTCCATACATTCTTTCAGAAAACTGTCAACACTTTCATAATTCTCCATATTAGAATAGGTTATCATCGTTGTAACCGGGCATCCTGCGTCTGTTAGTTTCTTCTGCATTTCAAGAACCGTTTGATCATCCAAAACAACATTAGATGCCATCCCTTTATCTGCTGATTCATAAATGTCAAAATAAAGTTCCATCAGCTTTTTACAGTCAGTCTCAGCTTCTTCCCTTTCCTGTACATCTACTGGAAGGTCATAACCCTTTTCCCATTGTTCTGCAGCCTCTTCCTCGGCACTTTTTGTTTCCTCCGTGGAAGATACTTCTTCCGTATCTTCCACAAGAGATTCTCCCGCAACACTATCCTCTTTTCCACAAGCACACATGAAACACCCAATCAGAAATACCATGATCAGTAGAATGCTCTTTTTCCTTAATACCATAAAATCATCCTTTCGTTCTTGCTATTGGCGGCAGTTCCAATTCAATTTGTTCTATAGAATTGGAAAGATACCTGAAAGTTCCGTCTTCAAATGGCTGGACCACAACCGTATTCCGAAAAGCGAGATCAGAATTATAATCCGGCCATACTCCATCCACGATAAGTGTAATCGTTCCATCCGCATTTTTTGTATAGTCAACCACTTCTCCAAAAGGCGGATATGGACTGGCATAAATCATTTCATATTCATAACTGTTGTGGTCTGCGTTGTATCTACAATGTTCTCTCAACTGCTCCACAGACACCGGGAAATAGGTAGTCATTATTTTTTCATACTCCTCTGCCGGAATTTCCCATCCCTGTGTCTTCAGATTTTCGCCTGTATAAATCCGATAGATATCTTCATACATGCAAGGCATCAAAATATCCTCTACATTGCTACTGTTCCAGTTTGTGACAAGCACATTGTAATTCACATAGCTTAGTCCTGATATGTATTTCTCCGTCAGTTCCTGGCAGTCTTCTGGAAGCGGTTCTATTCTCCAATACTGTCTCAAACTTGCATGTGCAATCACATATTCATATGCGTAGATAAAATACCCTTTTTCAGTAAGTTTAATTTCAGCCACATTACTTACCGAAGTTCCCTGTATTTCAGGCACTCCACCTTCCTTCCAACGAACACCTATATAATAAGTCTGCAACTCACCTTTCCGGTAAATAAAAGTAACTGCTCCAATCAGTCCATCTCTATGCACTTCAAATACCGTAACCATCGAGTCCTGTCCATTCAAGTAATCTGCGTAAAACGCTTCAATTGCTTCATGATTTTGCATAGCATTATCTTCTTCAACACTTACCAAACCGCTTCTGCCCAATTGTTCCACCACGGCTTTCCTCTGCTCGTTGGTAAATTCGTTAATACCCGAAGAGTAGCTTGGTGCATCTACAATTACAATATCCTTATAGATTTCTCTGACCGATTCTGCTGCTGACAAAACCGTACTCTGCAACTGCTCCTTCTCCTCTTCTGAAAGGAGGTCATCGCTGGCTTGCGGAATGAACCAATATGCTGACTCTGTAGAAGTTTCCGCATTCTCGGCTTCTTCTGTTTCTGCTTCGCTATTTTCGATTTCTACAGGTGGCTCCCATACTTCTTCTGCCACCTTTTGCTTTTCTGTATGCTGTTTTCCCCAACAGAACACTCCTGCTATCACTAAAAACAACAGCAGCAAAATCGGAAGTCCACATCTTCTAAGCAGCCATTTCACATCTTCCATTATTCGCCTCCGTACAATTCTTCCCATTCTTCTAACGTCAACCGTGGCGTATGCCAAGTTTCTCTGTAGTTGTCTTCAGATGGTATAATTCGGTTAGATACATATTGTACTCCTCCGTCCTCTAACGGGCGGACCACAACCTCATGAGCATATACCTTGGAATCACCTGCATAAGGGAATACTACATTAGCTGTAAGTGTAATTGTCCCATCGCTGTTTTCTGTAAAACCGACTACCTCTGAATATGGATATTCCGGGTATTCTACTTCTTCGAAACCTCTCGGCTTATATTCATAAGTCGAATCCACCGAATCATAGACTGTTTTGGATTGTAGCGTTTCGCTATCGATATTGAAATATTTCATAATAACACTTTCAAATTCCTCTTTTGGAATCTGATAAACTGCACTGACTGATAAGTTGTCATCAGCAACATAAGGAACATACTGACCGTTTACTTTTGGATAGAGAATGTCATACATATCATAGAAATTCAAATCCCCGAAATCCTCCTCACTCCAATCCACAATGAACATATTATTCCGTTCAAAGCTGATTGGGTTGAGATATTTCCGACTCAACTCCCTATATGTTTCATCCAATGGCTGTACCCGTAATGCTGTATGCTCCTCTGCTCCACTCAATGTAAGAACATATAATTCTTCTGAAAACCAAACACCGGAAAACATCAGGTAACCTTCTTCTGTATAATTCCAATACTCCGCTTGATAACTTCCAGTAACCTCCCTATGCATATCTCCGTTTTCGTACTTGTAATAGCTTCTGACCACATCTACATTTCCGTCTTTTGTGTGCAAATCGTATTTTACAAAACCACCCAAATAACTGATTTCAAGAATCGTTATTTCTGCTTCTTCCTGTGCATCCACCTTTTCGCAGAATTCCACTACCTTCTCTGGTTTCGTCATGTTAATTTGATTTCTGCTGTCAACAGCCGGATATCCATTTTCTCCAAGGCAATTTACAATACTGCGAATCGTTTCCAAATCAGCTATCTTATTTTGTTCTGCTGCTTCTTTATAAAGATCCACACAGATTTCTATAATTTCTTCCGCATTCTCCTGAGAATTTTCTGTTGCCTCCTGAACCTCAATGAAGAGATCATCAACCTGTATTTCTTCCGGTGGTGTATCATTGCACCCCGAAATAGTACAACTCAAAAGTATTTGTATCATGCATAGTCTCATTCCTATGCCTCTCCTTTTTTCTTTCATATAGACCTCCACTCTTTTTTCTAATATGGTAATATCCTGATTTTCAATGTACAGCATTTTAATTATTACATCTATAAGATTTTTGAACAAAAAAATCTTTTCCACAATACAATATACTCTCTTAAATATTACACCTGTAAGATTTATAAGTCAAGTTGTCTTTATATAAAAAGGCTTCTGCCAGAAGGTATCATACATTTTCGCAAAAGTAATACCTTTTAGCAAAAGCCTATTATTCAGCAAGGTTTCAAACCACCCCACTGTTACAATATTCAAATGGTTCATTCAAAAGACCAGAAAACACACGTCCATTATCTTTCTTTATTATCCCACAAACCGCAGAAAATCAAGGTTTCCTCGAAAGCAGACAAACAGTCTCAACGTGTCTATCTTTATCCAAACTCAAATCCATCTTACTATCAATGATTGGCAGCTTAAATCCTATAGATTTCAGCCATTGTCCGTTAGCCTGCTCTTCCTCGTACACCTGAATCTCATCTATCAGGGCAGAAAGCAGATTTCTTTTGTCCGCCTCTTCCATTACCGCATATAGTTTATCAAAATAGATCAACACTTTATATACATTATCGCCTGTCAGCTTTTCGGCTTCAATTGCCTTTTTCCTGTCCCGGCAGACCGCTATGCTTTTCTCCATATCGTCTATATTATCATACATCTTATCCAGTCTGTCCTGCAAGTCAGACAGCTTCCTGTCATAATGCCTGTCCTCAATATCCAGACTGTCTATCTGCCTTTCAAGGCTTCTTTTTGTGCCGATGTACTGCCCTAACTGCTTCTGTAGATTTGAAATCTCTGTTTCGATTTCTGTGGTATCAACCTTCATATTGATCTTCTTCTGCATCATATCTGCAAATTTCGGGCTGCTTACAAGTTTGCTTATAACTTCCGCAACAGCATTATCCAGTTTTTCTTCCTGTAACTGCTTGTTAAAAGTGCATGAATGCCCCTGCAGCATCCTTCTATGCTTACACCCGTAATAAAAATAATCTTTATAGTGCTTTCCGTTCTTATTCTTAATCGACTTATTCCCATACATTCCAGAACCGCATATAGGGCAGCGTAACAGACCGGATAAAAGGTGTATCTTTTCATCCTTCCCCTTGTTTACATGCTCATATTTCTTAGCCTGTGCCTTTCTTTTTTCCTGTGCCGCCTCCCACAAATTCATATCAATGATTGCTTCATGGATACCGTCGCATAGCATATAATCATCCTGTTTTACAAGATGGTATTCATCTCTTGTCCCTACTTTCTTCTCCCTTTTCCTGCGCCCGAAAGCAATCTTTCCGCAGTATACCGGATTGTCCAGTATCGTCCTAATCAGATGTGCATCAAACATGGTATTGCTTCCGTTCTGCCTTGCTATCTTCTTTATTCCCTGCTGTGCCAGATACTTGGCGACACCATTGGAACCCAGCTCGGTATTTACATATTTATCATAGATAATTCTGACAGCCTCTGCTTCCTGTTCTTCGATTACCAGCTTTCCACTGACCAGCTTATACCCGTAAGGGGCAAAACCGCCATTCCACTTTCCCTCCCTTGCTTTCTGCTTCCGCCCTTCCATTGTCTGAACAAGGATATTCTCCCTCTCAATCTCTGCAACAGCAGACAGTACGGAGATCATCAGCTTGCCGGAATCTTTTGAACTGTCAATACCATCTTCAACGCATATCAGATTCACACCAAAATCCTGCATAAGCTGTAATGAATTCAATACATCAGCGGCATTTCTGCCGAATCTGGACAGTTTGAATACCAGAACATAAGAGACACCGTCCTTACCTGTTTCTATATCCTCCAGCATTCTTTTAAATTCTGCCCTTCCTGTGATTGACTTGCCGGATTTGCCTGCATCTTCATACTCTCCTGCGATTTCATATTCAAACGCATCTGCGTATTTTCTTATCTTCTCTTTCTGTGCATCAAGAGAATATCCGTCTGCCTGCATGGAAGTTGACACCCTTGTGTACATATAGGCTTTTACTTTTTTCTTGACCATAAGCTATGCTCCCTTTTTGGTTGATGACGTATAATAAGTTTCGCAAATTAATTGCATAAAAATAGACATGGTCTATAGCCGTTTGGTAGAATTAAGTCACCACAACAAAATTTGCCAAAGGAGGTATAGAACCATGTCTGATAACATTATACAACTAAACGAGGACTTAATAAAGCACGATCTGAAAGACCTTGTCCGCTCCAGTGTGGAAGAGACTCTCAATACCCTGCTCGACAAAGAAGCGGATGAACTGGTCAACGCCCAGAAGTACGAACGTTCCAGTGGCCGTCAGGGTTACCGTTCCGGACATTATAAGAGAAATTTTCAGACCACAGCAGGGGAAGTGGAGTTAAATGTCCCCAAGCTCAAAGGTGTCCCTTTTGAGACTGCCATCATCGAACGCTACCGCCGCAGGGAATCCTCTGTGGAAGAAGCCCTGATCGAGATGTATCTGGCAGGTGTCTCCGTACGCCGGGTAGAAGATATCACGGAAGCCCTTTGGGGGACCAAAGTATCTCCCGGCACGATCAGTAATCTCAACAAGAAAGCTTATGAACATATCGAGCAGTGGCGCAGCCGGCCACTGTCCGGTGACTATCCCTATGTCTATGTAGACGGTGTCTATCTCAAACGCAGCTGGGGCGGTGAGATCCGGAATGTTTCCATCCTTGTGGCCATTGGTGTAAACAGCGACGGATTCCGGGAGATCATCGGCGCAGCAGAAGGAATGAAAGAAGATAAAGAAAGCTGGCGTTCATTCTTTGTATGGCTTAAGGAGCGGGGACTTTCGGGAGTCAGACTGATCATCGGAGACAAAAACCTGGGTATGCTGGAGACCATTCCTGAGGTGTTCCCAGATGCCCGCTATCAGCGATGCACCGTTCATTTTTACCGGAACCTCTTCTCTGTTACGCCCCGCAATAAAATGAAGACAGTCGCTATGATGCTGAAAGCCATCCATGCCCAGGAGAGTAAGGAGGCCGCCCGTGAAAAAGCCCGCAGCGTATCAGACAAGCTCAAGGAGATGAAACTTTCCGCAGCAGCAAAGAAGCTGACGGAAGGCATAGAGGAAACCCTTACCTATATGGACTTTCCTACCCAGCACTGGACGAGGATCAGGACCAACAATACCATAGAGCGGTTAAACCGTGAGATCAAACGCCGGACAAAGGCGATTGGTGCGTTTCCGGATGGTCAGAGTGCTCTGATGCTGGTATGTGCCAGACTGCGCCATGTAGCCGGGACCCAATGGGGCACCCGTCGTTACATGAATATGGATCACCTCTCCAAACCGGAGGAGGAACTGCTGTCTGATATCATAGCCGGCTGACTATTGGCTGCCAAACGGTGGAAATTAAATTTGCGAAAAAATCTTGACACTATCTTTTGGTTTGGACATTGTATTTACGATATATTTATATTATACTGCTTTCTACTAATATGCACAAGAAAAATATACGCAAAAACAAAGACCAGCGGCTTATTCAGTCGTTGGTCTCGGCGGATCTGGAAGACTTTCCAATTCAATTTTATCTCCATATTTTTCAATTAGATAGGCTAACAGGTCTGCCAGTCTTTCCAGTTCTAAATCCACACTGTTGGTTTCCTTTCCCATTGTTCTGATGCTGGGTTATTCTACCCTTAGTAAGTCTTAGATTATAAATTCACATCTTAAAAATTATATATAGCATACAGAATACGGGATAAGATTGTTAGGCATAAAGATACCTATTTACACAAATTTTGCGTATCTTTGTAGGTATTATGTTTTTTCGTTTATAAATTCCTTTCAACCAGTTAAAATATATAAGAAAATCCAGACAACTTACACAAAAAATTTATTTAATAATCCAACGCCCTTTCCTGCTTGAACCTTCATATACAAGCCGCTCTTCTTCTTTTAAATTTACAAGTGCCCTCTTAATTGTACTCATAGAACACCCCAGCTTCTCCGCCATTTCTTTCCGGCTGATGAGATTATTTTCTTTTATCAGTTCTATAATCTTTTCACTAATTTTATTTTGGGGTTCATCTCTATTCATGAAATCCGGATGGATTGGAATTTCCACAGTCACAGCCCGTCTGTCATCATCCGTAAAGAATCTCTAAGCAAATGCTACTACATTCATCCTCTGTTAATAATGCACCCACATCTATTCAATCTTCCAGCAAGCTATACCGAAAATCCCAATATTATATCGGAAGGAGCAACATCAACATAATTTTGACACTGATCGTTCCTATGTATATGTATACCTGATATCCCTTCTTTATTCAAGTATAAAACTACTAGTGACATTGCAAATATTAGAGGTTTAGGACCATCAGGCACAAAAGTAATACTTCCAATATTAGAATATTCTATCGCTATTTCACATAATTTTGAAAACATAAATGAAAAATCTTCAAAGTAGAAGGATAACTCACCTACTGCTTTTGATATTATTTGTTGATTTAATTTATTTACATTTTCACCTCTTTCTGCATTTTCGCGATCATATGCATTACATGTAATATAAGAATCCGGATCTATTTCCGAAATAATTGCTTTTGTTCTTATAAAATCATAACTAAGACCAAATACATGCACTCTCCTTTCCTCAGTTCTTAATGACGGTTTTCCAATAACTGTATATGTATCTATCCCTGCTGTAGGATATGCGGTATAATCAATCGGATATTTTCCTACCACATACCAAAAATATGTCTTCCCTTTGTATTTATTCAATAATATCGGTAAATTATAATACCAACTTCGTGGCATGGAAGAATAGTCAATATGTACTCTCAATTCACTGTTATCTTTTCTTTTTTTCTCCACAAAACTACATATTGTATTCTGAACAGATTGCCCTGAGTTATATGTAGATTCAATACAATTAACTTCGTTTCTCTTTAATTCATTTATTTTTTTCTTGTCACTATAGTCATCAAAAAAGAATACTAATATATTATCGTTTTGCATCTTGCTTTTTATCTTATCAAATAAATATAATGATCTTTTTTCATAACCAAATGCACAAACAAAAATATCATTTTCTTGAATGATATTTTCCTTATATTTTTCATTTCTTATTTGCTTCATCTCTCATTACCTCAAAAATAGTTAGTTGATTTGGATCAACATAATTTTTCTTTTTTATTTTTCCCTTTACCGCATATGAATTGGTATTTATATCTTCTAATTCAGGAATAGAGATTGGAACATCGCCACGTATAGGCAGCCAATACTTTACTGCATATGCACATGATAGCATCAATTTAGACGATTTTGAAATCCCTCTACGCTTCGTTTCATCGTCTGTAATTACTCTAGAATATGCAATCGCAACTTTCAACCACTCATATGATCCATCTGATACTGTAAAATTCAATCCACCTGTAACAAGGTTTATTCCATGCACCTTTTCATAAAGCTTCTCTGAGATGGCATTTAGTTTTTTATATGCCTCTGGACCATTTTTTTGCAGTGCTTTGGTAGATTCACAGATATCACAGGCAAATTTATATATTACATCATGCTGTGCTCTAGTTGTTAATTTAGTTTCCCTTGCTTTGTCAAATAAACTGCACATAATTTGTATAAACATTCGAGGATTCCCTTGGCTTACTTTTCTAATTGTTTTTACACCTGCAAACCATCCAGGTTTGTTATTGCCTTTCTTAGCAATCTTATGTACCTCTCGCAAGAAAAATATCGGCGCATATTTGTCATAAACAGTTTTCCTCAAATTAGAATAATTAGGTGCATTTTCTCTTCTTTTTTCTGGAAAACTTTTTATTATTTCCTTTTCTATCACTTCATACGAAGCCCTATCATCCTTAACAATTTCCCTATAATAATCAATATAATCATCGTTTCCGATTTTGCCAACAAAATCTTCTAAACCAATACAATTACTATCCTTTTCAAATCTACTATTTATTCTATGCCTGCATAATTTATCTGTTAACCTAATAAAATCGTTGCTGCTATAATCCATATCAACTATTTTATAAGAAAAATCATTTCCATCTGAAACACTTATACCTTCTTCCAAAGTTGTCAAAGTTTTATGATAGAATGGCAAAGTTGCAACCTTTAATGCTATTCTATTAGAATCCGATCTAAATATGTTATTTATACATTTTTGGCATATTTCATTTAAAAACTCCGCTTCATCAATACATATGATCCATGTTGGCTCTGTTTTAAATTCCAAGATATGGCTTATACTATTTTTAACAGATAATAATGTAGAACATATTTGTCTACGAAAAACTACTGGTATTGATGTTTCATTAAAATTTATCCAATCTATATTGTAGTACATTTTGTCAATTTTCTCTCTAAGATCTTCAAAATCGCATATTTCAGATTGATCATCTCCAAACCATATATTATTTAATTTTTTCACTAAAGATACTCTTTTTCGAGCTTTTTCAATTACATCATCCACTTCCTCTAACATTGAATTTAATTCAACCATAACAGAATTCGCTAATAAGCAGTTGAACAATACTTGAAAAAGAAGTATTTGCATTTTCTCTGAATTAATCCCATTCAAGGGCGCAACAAATTCCAAATGCATTGGAACATATAAGGCTATAAATTCTTTCTTTTTAACTAACTCTGCCGCACGACTATCTTCTACTGTCTTAATCATGGAATATCTCATCATTTTTAGCAAAAATGTTTTTCCACATCCTCTAGAACCCAGTAGAATCTCGTGTTGATCATTAAATAAAGTCCAAAATAAAGAAATCGGTAAAAATTCACTGGTAACTTTTTCATCCGAAAAATTACGAGCCTGACTATCACTAAATGGATTCTGCCCAGTATATCCTTTTATTTTGTCTGAAAATGGCATAATTATCTCCTTACTTTTTTAACAAAACTACTTGTTCTGGAAACTTTCCAACCACATTGTGTGTTGGTCTTAAGATCTCTTCAAAAAAGTTATTTAATTTATTATATGGCATAAATTGTAAGCATTCATTTAAATCCTCCCAATGTAAAATGTGATTCTCCAAATTTTTATAATTTTCTATAGTAGCTACAATTTCATTTTTAGAATATATTTTCCCCACTTTCATTACTGTATCTATTGGTGTTTCCCTGCAATATTTATCAATTTTTTCCCATCCTGCTACATCTGTAAATTTATAATTATGTACTATATAATAACTTTTCCCCTTATCTATATCCAAGAAATGGACAGTATTGGGGATAAGCATATCGCCTTTATTTCTATGTTCCGCATTTACTGATAAACTACCTGCACATATCATAACTATCGGTTCAGTTCCACTTTCAATTTGAATGGTTTCAACACGCGGATGATGTCTGTGTCCATGTATGATAATGTTAATGCCATTCTGCGATGCAATCTCCATTAATTCTGCCCCTTCTTCAATTGTTGATATATCAATTCCCGGCATAGGATAGGGATAATTAATCGGATGATGATGCATTAGCAATATTTTAATTCGATCATCACTTTTATATTCTCTACTAATTTCTTCGAACCATTCCATTTGATCCCGTTCTAATTTTCCATGTGAAAATTGTTGGTCACGAGTGCAAAATCTTCCTGAATTAAGCACAAATAAAACAAAATCATCTTTTTCAACAACCCCTGAAAAAGGTGCTGGACCATAAGCATCATAGTTTTTCCCTAAATACTCCATATTTAATTTTGCACAATTCGCTGCTATCATTTGATATTTACATTTGACAATCTTCCCTACTTCTTTGCTCACATTTTGAACATTAATCCCAAGATCCGAAATACTCCAATCAATATCATGATTTCCCAATACACAAAAAATGTTATTACATTCTACACCAGTCCTCTTTGCGATATTAAGTATTTCCTGTTCACAATAATAGAACTCTTGTGGGTTTCCTAATGAAGTCAAATCACCTGCTACAAAAAAATATTGAGGGTTCATTTCATTAAATAACTCTATTAATCCTTCTTTTAGCGAATATATCCCTTTGCTCTTATCTTGAACTTCTTCTCCAGGCATGTAAAAGCCCGATGCTCTACAAAATTCTCCAAAATGTATATCGCTTAGAATAGCTATTCTACTCATGCTTCTCTTTCCTCTTACTTTGCTTCTTATTTGAAGTAATCATTAGTTCCTTAACTTTTCCTCTTTTATCTGCTTGTCCTGCTATATTACTTGAGCGTTGAAGAATATGAACGTAAAATCCATCGTTTTTATACATTTCTATTATTTCCTTACAATATACATTTGTTAATACAATTTTAGCGCCTCGTGCCTTTGCATTAACCAACGCCTCATGTAATCTTAATTGATCTTGCCATACAAATAATTCATCATTATATTTAGTAAAATTAGCTTTTCCACTTGTGGCATATGGCGGATCTGCAAAAATAAAATCATTTTTCTTTGCTTTATTTATAATTTCATAAAAATCTCCACATATTAATGTAGCATGCTTCAAACAATCAGCATACTGATCGAACTGGTCAATATCATACGTAAAATTATTTTTTGTCCCAATCGGCACATTAAATTTCCCTTGCTTATTGACTCTATACATTCCATTATAACAAGCACGATTTAAATAAAGTAATCTGCCTGCACACTTTAAATTATCAGTTAACATTACATCCCTTATCTTATAATAATGCTCTTTAGTATGCCTTTCTTGATGGTATACTAATTGTCCTTTCAATTCTTTAGGATTGTCGCGCATTATTACATAAAGATTTATTAATTCTTTATTTATGTCCGAAAGTATAGCCTCCTTAGGTTGCAATGAAAAGAATACTGCTCCGCTACCTAAAAATGGCTCTATATACATATTATATTCTTTGGGGAAATATTCTTTATATTTTTTTGCAAGCCATCTTTTTCCACCTGGCCACTTCAAAAATGGAACTATTTGCTTATTCTGCATTTTACACCTTATTTGCCTCTCTCTTCTGTTCTACCCAAGTATTTATAAAATCCGGTTATTTCAATTTGTTAAAAACATTAATTATCTGGTTCTTCTAAAATCAAAGGTTTCAAACAGTATTTTTCTGAAAATATTCTGACTGTCCTTAACTTATTTAGAGCAGGTCACTACTCCCCTCAATTTCTTTGCAAATAACCTTTATAGTCTCCAATATCCTCCGCGAGCACCACCTATTCTTTCCAAAATATTTTTTTCCTGCATCTCCTTAATGCTCTTTTTAATCGCTCTTATAGTAATATTCAATTCCTCCGCCATTTCTTTTTGTGTCACCCTTGGATTATCCATAATCATCTCTATTATTCTTTGTTGTGTCTGGTTCAATCCTTTTGGTGAACTTTTTGGTGAACTTTTTGGTGAACTTTGGTGAACTTCACTATACGAAGGTCTATATAAATTTACCCGAAAGCTATCTCCTATTTCGAGCAATTCCGGCTCCCTAATTCCATACTCTTTGCAACTGCTAAACATTCTTTTAATGCCTGTTCCCCAGCTTTCAATAATTTTCATCCTACTGAATATTTCTGCAATACATCTATTGCGAATTTTAGAACCACCTTCTTTAATCTGCTTTATTGTAAGTCCTCCGTACAGCATTCCCGGCGAAGTGATTTCCACTCTGTCATCATACACTGCTACCTGTACACACGCTCTGTCTAAAAAATTTCTATGCGTTGTCGCATTAACGATAGCCTCTCTGATTGCTTCTGTTGGCAGTTCATATGCATCTGTTCTTACCAGTCCATTTATCTCTGCTCCAAGATTGATATGCTTTAATACAAATTCATATGCTTCTTCTATTTGCTCATAAAGCGGACCGGAAAAATCTCTCTTATCAATGAAAACAACTCTTTCTGTGCCTTTGAATAATGCACATTGGATTTTTGCAAATGGAAATGCATTATTTGTCAAAAGTACAAAGGCATTCGTTGGAACCAAAGTCCCATCTAAATTTTTAACGATTCCCCAGTTTATGAGATTCTGCAAAGTAACATCTTTTACTTTCTCCTTTTCACTTTTGGTTTTTGCTGCTTCGACCATATATTTCTTTATAGCAGCACATAACTCTTCTGCCTGCTTAATATCAAATTTCTGCTCAACACAGACCATCTCATCAAAAGAATGATTAGATCCCTGCAGCTCCAAGTCTTTAAGAATTGCCGCATCAGCAGGTCTGGATGTCCCTGATACCCGTATAAAAGTACCCGCTTCTTTTCCAAGCGATTTCATATAATATGGTCTGTTTGCTCCCGGATATATTTCGATAACAATCACGCATTTACCCTCAACAGTGTCAACACCAATATTGGGGAAGATTTGTGGGTAACACATATCTGAGATAGTATTTGTTATACTATCCATAATTTTAAATACTTCGTCTTTATCGACACCTACAATTTCATGGATTTCATCATCAACACCAATAATAATTTTTCCACCTGCCGTATTAGCAAATGCAATGACGCTTTTAATATATTTTTCACTTCTTTTAGGTACTTCAACCTTAAATTCGATATTGGCTGACTCCCCTGCTTTTATTTCATCGGCTAACATTGCTCTACCTCCTGCGTTTAATATCTGTAACGCTGACAGTAACATTTTCTATAATTACAAGTGCCATATTTCGCCTATATATCCAACACCAATCACAACATCCGAATCCCTTTCATTTTTCTAAGTTTTACAGTTCTCTCACAATATCCATAAATCTCTCATGGGAATATGCTCCTTCATAATCTGGATTCTTTGTCTGAAACACCATATAATATTTATACAATCTTCCTGTCATAGACGCCTTTGCTGCCCATTTAGCGCCTGTTTCTGATTTAATCTTTGACTCATCATTCTTCAATTGGTCGCCTTTCGTCTCAATCAGCAGAATCTTTCCGCTATTCGTCATAGCAATCAAATCCGGATATGCAGTAACCGCCCCGTTAATAGCAAACCCTTTCCTTGCTATATTACGATGCCACCATTTAATATTTCCCAATGCAGATAATTCCCAAACAACCTTTTTCTCATATTCATTGTCAAACTGTTCTTCTTCCACATACAATGACTTAGGAATAGAAGATATCGTTTTTGCTGGAGCAATGGATTTTTCCAGGTGATACATGGGTTCACAGGTAATATGCTCTTGTTCTAACAATTTATCAAATTGACTGGACGCATATTCATCTAAAAGCCGGTTAACTTTCTTTTCTATTGCAGACATATATGGATAATAGGATTGCTCCAAATCCGTCAATTGATCCTCCGTCATATTATCCATAATGCGACCTACATACTCGTCTAATTCATTGTCGTTGATTGCATTATTTCTTGAAATCCTTTTGCATATCATGTCCTTGCACAGTCTACGTTTTTTCTCTGATGGTTGTACATCAAACCATTCTTTCATATGAATATTGTCATACCCTTTGACCTGAAAAGCCTTAGGAATCCCATCTGTCGAATCTTCCACATCCACCCTCGCCATTTCCACATCAATTACATTGAAATCTATCTGGATGTCCTTATCTTTTAATGTAAATCCTTTATATAAATTTTCCTTTTCCAACAAAACAATTTCATGATCTGAAAATAAAGTAGGCTGTGTTTCCACAACAAATTGCGGTATTATTAACTGCATGGCTTCATCAGCAAACTCATTCTTAATGGAATACGTTTTCATCTTCGCCTTCACCTCGTCAGGAATTCCCTCTAACATTATAGATTCATTGTGGTTAAGTTCTTCCAGATAAACAGCATTTTGTATTTCTGCTTCTCGTACCATATGCAATGTCTTTGCATCTAACTCCTCCAAATGATAAATTTCTTCACCTGATCTATCCTGCAAAATATCAAAAAGCTGTCCTTTTAAAAAATCCGTATTTACTGTAAAATCTTCCCTCTCTGATGTAGACTCTTTACTTTCCTCATAGTTCTCAATATGCATCTGGATTCTACTGCCTACATCAGATATTCCACTATCATTTTCTGTTTCTTCCGGTATTCGATAATCTTTACTGCTGAATCCCGCCACATTCAACCCCTCAACGACTTTTTCGCATGTTGCAAAGAAATTAGAAGAAGAGGTAATCACATATGACAGATTCATTACCGTACTTTTATTCGCTTTTGCATCAGGCATCCTCAATATTCTACCTAAAATCTGCTCCACTTCAACAACAGAACTCCGGTTTGCTACCGTTGCAAGGATATATGCAAAGGGACAGTCCCATCCCTCTTTCAGGGCATTAACAGTAATGATATACCTAATTTTACAGTCTTTGGCTAAAAGATTCTGGTTTCTTAGATCATCCCTATCGGCAGTCTTAATGGCAATCTGTTCTTCTGGTACACCGATTTCTAATAATGCTTTCTTTACTTTCTCATAGGTTGTACTGTCCTGCTGATTTTTAGCTTCCGCTTGAAACAATACAATTGGGCGTATATATTTGCCTGTCTGTGCTTCTTCCTTCTTAGCTTCATTTTCTAATTTTTGCCGCAGGCTTATGGCACTGATAAACACGTCGTCCTGCGTTCTCCTGTTATAAACAATAACCGGGAGTTTTATCATCTCTTCCCCTTTTAATTGCTTTGCATCAACAAAAGAAATAATATTGCTCCCTTCTTTAGGGGTAGCAGTCAAATCCAGCACAAATGAAGGATTGAAATTTTCCAACATTTCTATACTAAGTTTTGAAGTGGCATGATGGCTTTCATCTACAATTATTACAGGATTCAGTTTCCGAATAACCTGAATCAATGCAGTTTCATCTGTATCTGCCAATAGCAAAGCCTGCTCTGTTTTATAACCCTTAAAGGCAGCCAGATACCCGTTTTCCTGATATGCCTTTCTTCCTTCTTTTTTATTTGTACGGAAAGAATCATAGCTTAAAACAAAAATAGACAACTGTTCATCTACACTGGCTGGATTAAATTTTTGTCCATTAAGCAGCTGCTCCTTCGTATATACCTCCACGTTACCAGGAAAATCGGCATTTATACGTCTTCTATACGGATGTTCCACATTCTGCAGTGCCGCAACAGTCTGATTTAAAATTGCATCGGATGGAACAAGCCATACGACCGCCACTGGATGAATATGAGGCATGGAATCAAAAATGGGCTTAATTGAACTTGCTGCAAGAAATGTTTTTCCTCCGCCTGTCGGCACCTTAAAGCACACATGCGGTACACCATGCAAAACCATATTATAATGCGGCATGCCTGTCTCGCCTATTTGAACACCTTTTTCTTCCCAAAGCAAATTGTATGCCTGCCTTATACTCTGTTTTTCTGTCAACAATGCTAAAAATCGACATAAATCGTTTAAAACTATTTTTTGATAAGTTTTCAATTCCATTGTAATGTCTCCTTACAGTTTCACAATATCCCTTGGTATTTTCTTAAAAGTGATATTATATTCCTGCAACTTTTTCTCTGAAATAGAACATAAATCCGCATAAATCACATAATAATCAGCTTTCGTTTTTATTTGCTCCAGAAAATCATTATCCAAATTAGTTACTCTTTCTTTTTCGTAATATAAGTAATATGCTGTGTCATTATATTTAGAAAGGTAGTATTTTGTATCATCACTTTGGATGGACATATATTCCGTTCTCGTTTCCGTATACCAAACGTATTCCCTTATTTTTTCTAAATCAATGTCAGGATTAAATGTTCCATTATCTAAAAACATTTTTTCTCCCAATTCATAAAAACTAAAATTGCCGCCTGTTCCTTCTACCTTCTTTTTATCCTCGCCATATCCCTTAATTACACGTTTGGCACGTTCCGCTGTTATACTGTCTGCATAATCCATCATCTCAATAAGGATAAATTTCCGATTACCGCCATCCGCTTTATTCATATTGAGCACCGCATGGGCTGTTGTTCCAGAACCTGCAAAGGAATCAAGGATAATGCTATCTTTGTCTGAAGCAATTTGTATAATTCTTTCAATTAACCGACTGGGTTTGGGTGTCGGAAAACCTATGATTCCCCAACTCTTTAGTTCATTTGAAGCCCCCTGTGTATGGCCAACGTCATCATAATGCCACAATGTTCTATTTACAACCCCTTCATGCTCATACAAAAACTTTTTAAATCGTGGATATTTTGCTTTTCCATCGTTCCCCCAAAATAATCTTCCTTCCGATTGATATATCTTCGTTTGTTCTTTCGAATACTTCCAAACTGCGGTAGGTTTAGGATATACTAATTCTCCCGTAAACGGATTTTCAATTGGATAATATAAATTAGGACGCTCGTTATTAGACTTATTGCAAGTATATGTTGCTGAATTCCATACTCCTCTTTTATCATTATCCGGGTTTTGATAATACCTCATCTGTTTTTCATTTAATCGAAGTCTGTGAGGTGCCCAAATGTCCTTTTTCTTTACATATACCAATATAAACTCTATATCACTGCTAAAATATCTTGCATCATTAGAAGGAGATGCTTTTTTAAACCATGAGATTGTATCAATATAATTTGCCAAACCAAAAATTTCATCACATATTATTTTTAAGTAATATAACTCATTATCATCAATACTAATAAAAATAGCTCCATCATCTGACAATAATTTCTGTAACAATCGTAATCTTGGATACATCATACAAATCCATTTATCATGCCTTGATAAGTCTTCGCCCTCTTTACCTACTACTTCTCCAATCCATTTTTTCATTTGCGGACTGTTTACATTATCATTATAAACCCAGCTTTCATTTCCTGTATTGTAAGGTGGATCAATATAAATACATTTAACCTTTCCCTCATATTTTGGTAATAGTGCCTTCAGTGCTTCCAAATTGTCCCCATGTATTATCATATTTTCACTATGATTATTTTCTTTTGTTTCTCCTTTTTCATCATAGCTGTATTCTCTCTCCAACACTCGATAGGGAACTTCCGAATGATGATTGATTACTTTATCTTTTCCTATCCAGTCTAACGTAGGCATAGTTTCCTCCACATATAATTGATTAGATTATTCCTTGGTGTGTTTCTTTCGTGGATCTTGTGGCTTTTGGGCATTTTCTGGTATAAGCCATACACTCCCCTTTAATACTGCACCTTGAATCCGGTTCTCTTTGCAGTAAATCTGTATTCGACGCTGTGATATTTTCCATTTCTCTGATAATTCCTTAGTTGTCAAATATTCCATTTTCATCTCCCATGAATTTATCAAATCATTAATAATATTATATTCGTTACCGCGAATACTTTCAACCACATTTTTACTCACTCCATAATTCTTGAAGAAAATATTGGCATTCCCATCCCAATTTTAGCCTTAGCTCTTTTTTGAAAAAGGCGTTCTACAGAACACCGCAAGATACGCATTTCGTGGGCACGAAATACTAATCTTGTCGGGGAGTAACCCCGAACCCCCTTCAAACCCCTAAATTTTCAATAATAGCGCCAAATGTTATAAATTTGACGCCAGTCTTCTATTTTGTGACGCCAATTCAGCTATTTTTTACGCCAGTTATTTTTTTACTGACATCAATCCATCATAAATTGACGCCAGTAAAATATTCACATTTTTTTGTGACAGCATCCGGCTGTCATCTTCTATGTAAAAAAAGATCAAATGACATCAAATACAACTAAAATGAAGTCAAATTTCAAAGTTAGGATATCAAATCTCAATATTTGAAATCACCCGAAAATAACCTACAATCAAGTTATCATATTTTGAAATCATCCGCATACTTTGCCCCCTGCATTGTATTGGGGAGAACATCCACTGTCAAGTATTTTAGTCCTAGCCGAAAATTCTTGACAGCGGATGCCCTCCCCAATAAGTGATAGCCAAGGCAAAGTATACGGAGATATCGGCAACGCCGCACTTCCTTACAATAACATTACTTAAAGCCTGATAATTAAAAATGTACTAAGCTCCACTGTTCCAAGATTTTCGGCTCAGTCCATCTATCTTCCTGTCCCACATCACCTTCCGCTTATTATATCTTTCATTGATTCACAGCATGTTACGCCACTTACCACATAACATGCTGCATCTTTTCCGCAAAATATTTACTTCTCCATATAGTTCTTTAAATCATCTGAAAATGCCTCAAAGCATCCTCTATCGCCTTTTCCTTTTCTAAAGGCACTTGCGGTACTTTTGCCTTGCCCTCTCCCACATTATAATTAACTCTCTCGATTATCCCATGTTTCCTTTTCACCTGTGCAATATAAAGCTGTGACACCTTAAGTCCATGCTTCTCTAACACATACTGCTTTATCTCCGCATAAGTCGCCTTACTCTCCGCTTTGGTCAAATCCATCTCATCAAGGTCAATCTTCACATCTATATGCTGTGTCGATTTTAGCTTGGACAATAAGACGCACGTCTCAATATTCGCAGTCCAAGGGAACTGATCCACAGCCACTGCCCTCTCCACCACATACCCATTTTCCAGAAACACTTCCAAATCCCTTACAAGGCTTGTAGGCTTACAGGAAATGTATAGAAGTTTTTCAATTCCATAAGCAATAATCTTTTTAAGCGCCTTAGGATGAATTCCATCTCTTGGAGGATCTAAAATAATCATATCAGGATATTCTTCAATATCATCCAAAACCTTCAAAACATCACCGGCAATGAACTCGCAGTTATGCAGTCCATTCAATTCTGCGTTTTTTCTTGCCGCTTCCACCGCTTCTTCCACAATTTCCACTCCAATTACCTTTTTAGCGGCAGGAGCCATAAGCTGTGCAATCGTGCCTGTCCCGCTGTACAAGTCAAAAACAATTTTACCAGAATTTTCTTCCTGACTATTTTCTCCAAGGTCACCAATATATTCCCTGGCAGTTTCATACAAAACTTCGGCTCCCAGCGAATTTGTCTGAAAGAAAGAAAAAGTGGATATTTTAAATTTAAGCCCAAGTAATTCCTCAAAAAAGAAATCCTGCCCATATAAAATTTCGGTGCGGTCGCTTTGAACCACATCTGCCGCCGAATCATTTATAATATGGAGAATTCCCACTATTTTGCCATCCAGATTCAGCTCTAACAAAGCGTTTTTAAAAGCTATAAGCCTTTCCTTTTCCGCCTGATGACTCTTTTCTCTTAAATCGCTTTCCTCCGGCGCTGCACCCATATCCACATTCGAAGCTTTATCATAAAATTCCGGCTGGGAAGTTGTCACCAGTGCAATCAATATTTCTCCTGTTTTTGATGCTTTCCGCACCAAAAGATGACGCAAATACCCGGTATGGCGAATCCTGTGATAAAAGCTGCTGCCTTCAAAATAATTTCTGGTAAGTACGAGAATTTTCCGATAATCCTCATCTACAATTTGGCAGCCACACACAGTAACAATATCATAAAAACTTCCTCTTTTGTGCATTCCAAGAGAAAGGGGACCATCTTTATATTCGTCTCCAAAAGAAAATTCCATCTTATTTCTGTAACAACTTTGCGTAGGACTTCCCTTTATTCCCTCAAACTTCCACTGACTGCTTTGCCCTGCAAGCGCATTTTTGAGAAGTTTATATACCTGTTTTTCTTTTATTTTAAGCTGTTCTTCATAAGGAAGGGAAAGATAAGTGCAACCGCCGCATTCTCCAAAATGAGGACAGGGACTTTTTTGTTCAAGGGGTGAATTTTCTTCTATACGTAGCAGACGCCCTTCTACTTTTCCGTTACGCTTTTTTTGCACTGTCAAAGTTATTTTCTGTCCTGGCAGTACATTTTTAACGATACAAATTCCCTCTGGTGTGATCACAATTCCTTTATTAGGAAAATCCACCCGCTCTACTACTCCTGTCAATACCTGTCCTTTTTTCATATTCTTCTCCTTGCTCATTTTGCCTTGCACGTGGCTTCCCTCTACGCTCGTGAAAGTTAATTGCTTCGCGGCTTCACCGCTCCCTCAATTGCCGACGCAATTCCCACTCCGGGCTGTCGCCCTCCCTGCTCATTTTGCCTTGCACGGGGCTTCCCTCTACGTTCGTGAAAGTCAATTGCTTCGCGGCTTCACCGCTCCCGCAATTGCTGGCGGAATTCCCACTCCGGGCTGCCGCCCTACCTGCTCATTCCGCCTTGCCCGTCCAATGTGCAAGCTCCGGAACAAGTTTACTTGTTCCGGCGTTTGCACGCTGGACGGGGCTTCCACGTGAAAATGGGATGCACATTGCTGTACATCCCTGTTTTTACTTACTTGCTCTTTGAAAATTTTCCATTATTCGGCTGACTCTGCTTTTGCTGCTTCTTCCTTGGGTGTCTCAGCCTTTTCTTCCTCTTCTTCAAAGAAATCATCTTCAAAGTCGTCATCAAAATCATCATCGAAATCTTCCAGGTAGTCCGGTGTCATATAGCGGTATACTGCATATGCAATCGCCGCTACTGCTGCAACTGCACCAATAATTGCCAGTATCCATAAAATAGTATTATTTTTCCTGTCTTCCGCCTCTTTGTGACTCCAGTAATCTTTCAACTCCTTAATATCATGAGTTCTTACAAAATCTACCAATTCTTCAACCTTGCTCCATGTATTCATGTTGCATACCTCCCTTTTCCTATCATTAAATAATTTTTCTCTGAATATTTTTTGTTTTATTATTTCCTTCTTGAATAATAATATAACATTTACCACCAAAATTTACTACTAAAAATTAGAAAATTTACAAAATTTTCAAATTTTTGAAAAAAATAACTTTAAATTTTAATCAACTTTGCAAAAGCCGCATACATAATCTTCTGACCAGCATCATCAAAATCCACTGTTACTTTGTAATCTCTTGCACCCGGCTCTAAATCCAAAACGGTTCCTTCTCCATATTTTACATGCTTCACCCGGTCTCCGGCATCATAATCCGGCTTTCCGCCAACCACTGCCGAAGCCCCCTTGCTGATCCCTGCCGCACTTAAGGCGCCAAGACCGCCGCCAGCAATAAATGGTTTGTTTTCTACCGCTGTCTGTTTAGGCTTTAGGATGGCCGCCGGTTTGTATCTGTACACCTGACTGTCCACGGAGCTAAACTTAGAAGATGGAACATCCATTGGATTAATTTTAGGTGCTGGCAGATGATTATCCATCAACTCATCTGGAATCTCTTTTACGAAGCGGCTGACTGCATTTAACTGAGTCTCTCCACGCACCATACGCATCTTTGCATAGCAAAGTGTAAGATCCTCTTTGGCCCTGGTAATGCCCACATAGGCAAGCCGCCTTTCTTCCTCAATCTCATCCGGATCGTCTGACACAATGGTCATGTAGCTGGGAAAAATCCCGTCTTCCATGCCTGCTAAATATACATGGGGAAATTCCAGTCCCTTTGCACTGTGAAGTGTCATAAGCAGTACTCTGTTTCCATCATTTTCCACCCTGTCTATATCTGCCACAAGGGCAACCTCCTCTAAAAATTCTCCTAAAGAAGGCTGATCATGTATTTCCTCAAAGGCAACGATCTTGCTGATCAATTCATCAATATTTTCAATTCTGTTTTCGGCATCTTCTTCATTGGAGGCTTCTAACTCTGCCACATATCCTGTTGTCTCAATAATATCTTTTATCAAATCTTCCAATCCGTAAAATTCTAATTTACTCCGAAAAGACTGCATTAAAGTTACAAAAGGCTTTAGCTTGGCCGCTGTGCTTTTTCCAAGCCCCGTAATCTCATCAGACCGGCGCAGGGCATCATAAAAACTGATTTCCCTCATATCGGCATAGTCCTGCACCTTGGCAATTGTAGCAGCACCGATTCCTCGTTTAGGAATATTAATAATCCTTTTAACCGCCAGATCATCTCTTCCATTATCAATCGTTTTTAAATAAGCAAGCAGATCTTTAATTTCCCTTCTGGCGTAAAAGTTTATTCCGCCTACCACATCATAAGGAATTCCCTCCACCACAAAACGTTCCTCCAAAAGCCGTGCCTGGGCATTGGTTCGGTATAGAACTGCACATCCGCCATAATCTGCAATTCCTTCCCTCTTTTTCCGCTTTACGTCATCTGCTACAAACTCAGCTTCCTCATAAGCATTATCAAACTGCCTGAAATGAATCCGGCTTCCTTCACCCTGATCTGTCCACAGTGTTTTGCTCTTCCGCCCTTTATTGTTACGTATCACTGCATTGGCGGCATCCAGCACATTCTGAGTGGAACGGTAGTTTTGCTCAAGGCGGATTACCTCCGCCTCCGGATACACCTTTTCAAAATCAAGAATATTTCTGATATTTGCGCCTCTGAATTTATAAATAGACTGGTCGTCATCTCCCACCACGCAAAGATTGCGGCTGCCATCTGCAAGAAGCCTGATCAATTCAAACTGGGCAGTGTTAGTATCCTGGTATTCATCAACCATAATATACTTAAAACGTCTTTGATAGCTTCCAAGAACTTCCGAATCTGTCTTAAAAAGCTCTACCGTTTTCATAATCAGATCATCGAAGTCCATAGCATTGTTCTTTTTAAGAGCTGCCTGATATTCCTGATATGCCTGCGCAATCTTTTGCTTTCTAAAATCCCCTGCTGCATTTAATGCGTATTCTGCCGGCGGGACCAATTCATCCTTTGCAGATGAAATTGCAGAGAGAATGCTTCTTTCCTTCAACATCTTAGTATCGATTAAAAGCTTTTTGCAAATATCCTTCATCACTGATTTTTGATCATCTGTATCATAAATGGTAAAATTATTGTCATACCCCAAACGATCTGCATAGCGGCGCAGTATTCTCACACAACTGGAATGAAAAGTGGTAACCCATATGCTTTCCGAGCCCATGCCCACAAGCTGCTCCACCCGCTCCTTCATTTCTCCTGCCGCTTTATTTGTAAAAGTAATTGCCATAATATTCCAGCCATTTACCCCAAGTTCATCAATCAGATATGCAATTCTGTGAGTAAGTACTCTGGTTTTACCCGAGCCAGCCCCTGCAAGAATAAGAACAGGCCCTTCTGTTGTAAACACACCTTTTTTCTGTTGTTCATTTAAGGTATCATATATACTCATATGTAGCTAACTCCTCCTATGTCCACCATTATATATTTTTTCCTATTTATTGTCCATGAAAAAGTAGATGTCTGCTGCTTTCTTCCTATGTCTTTCCAGTTTTATTTTATTGACGGTACCCTTGCAGATGGCGTATGATATCTATAAGTGAAAAGCATTATTTCTCCTTGCTTTTCACAAATATTTTAGAAAGAGGTCACATTATGAAACAGAAAATTATCATGAAAAAATTATCCGCTGTAACGCTGGCATTTGGACTTTGTGCTGCTGCCATGCTTTTTATTCCCTCTGTCACCGGAAATGATCAGGTGCAGGCAGACGAGCAGGTGCGCAGCGTATATACCAACGAACCAATTCCCGCTGCCCAGGCTTCCTTGCGCCCCATTGCAGTTATGATGCCCACCGATAAAAAGGCACAGCCATCCTACGGAATCGGTAATGCCAAGGTTCTTTATGAAATAATGGAAGAAGGCGAAATTTCCCGTCAAATGGCAATTATTGATGACTGGCAGGGGCTTACACGCATTGGAAATATCAGAAGCTGTCGTGACTACTATATTTCCCTTGCAACCGAATGGGATCCTATTTTGGTTCATTTTGGCGGTGTTTATTATATGGCTGACCGGATCAGTGCACCGGACATTAACAACTTATCAGGAACCAGTGAGTATGGCACCGGAGGAGCAGCTCCCGGATCTGCATATTTTTTCCGTACTGCGGACAGAAAAGCCCCTCACAATGCGTATATTAATGGGGAAGGCATTACAAATGCATGTAATTCATTAGGTTATTCCCTTGCCACAAGACCGGAATATTATAACGCTTCCCATTTCAGATTTGCAGAAGGAACTAACACCTTAGAGCAGTACGCAAATGCTGTTCCCGGTAATGTAATTGACTTGTCCAACATATTTACTTATACCAAAAGCTACTTTACATACAATCCGGAAACCGGCCTTTATGCCAAAAATATTCATGGCGGTCCTCAGACAGACGGACTCACCGGCGTACAGCTTACTTTCTCAAATGTAATCATTCAAAATACCAAGTGGTCCAAACGTGATGCAAAAGGTTATCTTGCTTTCCAGACTATTGATTCAACTGGTGACGGATACTATTTTACCAGGGGAAGAGGGATTCATATTACCTGGAAGAAAACTTCTGATTATGCGCCTACCAGATATTATGATGACAATGGCAACGAAATTCAGTTAAACACCGGCAAAACCTATATCGGAATTGCCCAGCAGGGACGAGCTGTTCTCTATTCGTAGCCCCCTTAAAAACTCATTAAATTTTCTGCCTGGCAGTCCGCCCGGCTTCACACAAGCGCAGCGGATGCTCCGCTTTGCCCCCATCCTTATGTTAAATCATACGCAGTTATCCGGAAAATTTTTATCCGGATAGCTGCTTTTTTATGCCTGATTCCCAAATATCTTTCCACCGGACATGCGACTTTTCTTCTTTCCGGCATATGATAAAGCATCAACTGCCGGCCTCAGATTTCTAAAAATCTGTCGCCTTCAATAATGAAAACGGAGGTAATTATGAAGAAAATACCAACATCCGGCGCGCCTGGCGTGCCTTCTTTACGAAAGAAAAAGGCCGCTGCTCTTTTGCTGACAGCATTGCTTCTTATCGGCTCACTTGCAGGCTGTGGAAAACAAAATGCACAAGGAAATGATGCATCAGCAAATGGTTCCCTGAAGAAGGTAACTTTAAATGAAGTTGCCCATTCCATTTTTTACGCTCCCATGTATGTGGCTATTGAAGAAGGATACTTTGAGGAAGAGGGAATTGAACTCACGCTTATAACTGGCTTTGGAGCCGATAAAACCATGACCGCTGTCCTTACGGATGAGGCTGATATCGGCTTTATGGGGAGCGAGTCCACTATTTATACTTATGCAGGCGGCACTCAGGATTATGTTGTTAACTTTGCCCAGTTAACGCAGCGTGCCGGCAACTTTCTTGTTTCCAGACAGCCAATTGACAATTTTAGCTGGGATATGATCAAGGGAAGTAATGTACTTGGCGGCCGGGCAGGCGGTATGCCGGAGATGGTATTTGAATTTATCTTAAAGAAAAATGGTATTGATCCCAAAACGGACCTTACTATTGACCAGAGCATTGATTTTGGTTCTACTGCCGCAGCCTTTTCAGGCGGGCAGGGCGATTTTTCGGTTGAATTCGAGCCCCATGCCACCTCCTTGGAATTAAAAGGCGACGGTTATGTTGTAGCTTCCTTAGGAGAAGATTCCGGCTATGTTCCCTATACGGCTTTTTCTGCAAAAAAGAGTTATATTGAAGAAAATCCCGACACCATCCAGGCATTTACAAATGCACTGCAGAAAGGAATGGAATATGTAGCTTCCCATACTCCGGAGGAAATTGCTAAGGTGATAAAGCCCCAATTCGAAGAAACCGATTTGGAAACCCTTACCACCATTGTTACAAGATATTATGAGCAGGACACTTGGAAATCTGATTTAATTTTTGAAGAAGAAGCCTTCACTCTTCTTCAGAATATCTTAGAAGAATCAGGCGAACTTCCAAAACGGGTTCCCTATGAGGATCTTGTCACCACTACCTTTGCAGAAAAAGCAGCCAAATAAAACAACGGATGTCAGGTTTTGCCAGCCATCCTTATATTAATTAATTCAGGAGGCAGATCATCAATTTATCTGCCTCCTGTACTGTAATTTTTTGATTCCCATAATTTCAAAAATGTAAGCTTTTACACTTCCGAAAACTGCTCCTTTCCTACAAAGCAAAGAGGACATACAAAATCCTCAGGTACATCTTCCCACTTTGTTCCCGGTGCAATTGAAGCTTCCGGAAAGCCTTTTTCCTCATCATACTCCCATCCGCATACATCACATACATACTTCATAACCAGTCTCCTTTATATTTCCAAATTCACTAATATGAAAGTATTATATCCCATTCTGTGGGTAAAAAACCAAATTTGTCTGCTTTTAAAGATGTATTCTTAAGGAGTTCATAAATGCAAAGTCAAGTAATGCCATAAACATGGAAAATCCGGTAAGTATAAAAGTGAGTACGATAGCCGACACATCATAGATCACCTTGCTCTGCTCTACAATCTGCCCTTTTTCGTTTCTAACCTCATAAGTTTTCTGCCTGCTTCCAAAAAGAACTTCTACCCCTAATGTAATCAACATCAATGGCCAAAACTGAAAGATTACTCTAAGATCCAGCCCCGGCAGAAACAAATGGATCAGAAACAAAACGCCTGTAACAACCAGCACCATGCCAAAGGTAACAGAGCCTACCCGTCGTATTCTAATCGTCTGTCTCTCCATTATTTTTCCTCCTGCTGGTCTGCCTTGCTACTTTCTTCTATCACATTTTCCTTCAATATTTTCTCTTCCTCCGGCACTACCTCCACTTTTTTTCCATTAAGCAGCCTGACTCCCCAAAATATAATGCCGGCTCCTATTACTATGCTTGGCGCATAGCTGCCTATTCTCCACATCATACGCGGTATAAAGTTATATTGCTCCGGAAGTATATTGCGCAGCAGATTCGTTGAAGTATTCCACAAGAAACATACTCCTATAAAAATCAATCCGTAAGCAACCCATTTTTGATGCTTCTCCACATATCCCTTTGTACCCAGAAAGGATTCCATTCCAAAAATATATTCATCCTCCACCTGTGCGAACTCCTCGTCGCTTAAACCGGCAAGATGATTGGCATGGAAAAATCCATAGAACCAAACCACCACATCAAACAGTACAATAATTGTCTGCTGAATCCATCCGCTGAACGCAATCAGCAGAAAAAATACCAGCATAAGACTCATTCCTGTTTTCATAAAACCCATGTACATTTCTGCTGCTCCCGGCAAAAATGAAAAACAAAATGATAAAAATCTGCTTTTTTTCTTAGTCTTCATAATAATTTCCTCCATTATTCATATTAAATACGGCATCCAGCCTGAAATTGTTTATCCTGTTAAACCAGTTGTTAAGTTTTTGATTAATTTCCCTTGTTGTCTCTCCTAATCGTTCGTTTGCATCCATACTTTCTTCCATTTTGTTTTGCTTATCCTCCATATAAAATGCCGGATCTTTATTGCTGGCAATAGTGGGGATAATCATTAACATGAAAATCGCGGCGGCCATTCCCGTTATAATTTTAAGACGATACGTAAAAGTCTGAACCGTTCGCATTCCGCTCCCGGATAAAGGAAATTCTTTCACGGTTTGTTTTGGAAATGCCTGATTTAAAATCTGTTCTTTCATATGCTTAGGCGCATACAACTCCTGCTCTTCCAGTTGTCTGATCATACGCTCCAGTTCTTCATCTGTGGGATATCCACTCATACCGGTTCCTCCTTTCCATACATCCTCTTAAGCATTTCTTTTGCCCTGTAAATTTGTGTCTGTATTGTTTTCAGGCTCTGGCCGCGTCTTGCAGCAATCTCCTTGGCGCTTAATTCCCTTAAATAATAGTCCCTTGCCACTTCATTATAAGGCGGCTTTAAGCTTTCACACCATACTACCAACTGGCTTTTCACCTCTTCTTCAATACAAATCTCTTCCGGAGAGCCCCGTTTTTCCACTGCAGTTTCAAAAAAGGAATCCTCCGTAGGCACATTTCTGTGACTGGCACTTCTTAAATAATCAATGCTCTTATTAGTTGCAATCCTGCAGATCCACGCTTTTTCATTGTTTCCATCAAAAGTTTGATATTTCTGAAATGCAGATAAGAAGGTTTCCTGCATCAAATCCTCTGCCGCAAAGTAATCACCGGTCAGCTTATAACAAATGGAAAAAACAAGTTTATCATATGTATCGATTAGTGCTGCCAGCTTTTCCTGGGTACATTTATTTTCTTCTACCGCGGTACTTATTCTCTCCACCCTCTTTCTGATTTCTTACTTTCATAAATTATAACGGAACCATTTTTTATTTGTCTTCAATATTTACAAAATTTTTTATTTTATTTTCAGATTTACGAGAATCTAAAACTTGTCATAGGGTTTTAAATACTATATAATAAATATCAGAATTATTTGGAAGGCGCAGATTCACATGACAATTGACAGAGATGACTTATTAAACAGCATATTGGAAAGTCTGGACAGAATTCAGCACATTAAAGCGGAGGATATTCCCAACATTGATTTATATATGGATCAGGTTACTACCTTCATGGAAAAACGTCTGAAAAGCACCACAAGAAGTCCGGAAGATAAAATTCTTACAAAAACCATGATCAATAATTATGCAAAAAATGACCTGCTTCCTCCTCCTATCAGGAAAAAATACAGTAAAGAGCATATCCTGCTGCTTATTTTTATTTACTACTACAAAGGAATTCTTTCCATAAATGACATTCAGACATTGTTAAACCCTCTTACTTCAAAATACTTTCAGACAAATGAAAACATTAATTTGGAACATATTTATGAAGAAGTATTCAGTCTGGAAAAAATAGAAGTCGAACATTTAAAGGAAGACATCATTAAAAAATTTACCATTTCACAGGAAACCTTTAAGGATGCTCCAGCAGAAGATCAGGAAATTCTACAGTTATTTTCCTTTATCAGCATACTCAGTTATGATACCTATGTAAAAAGGCTTCTAATTGAAAAAATGGTGGACAGCTTTAAGGCTGCAACTTCGAAAGACGATTCCTTAAAGCATTCGGAGGCAAAAGAAAAAACAGATAAAAATTCAAGAAAATAGTGCCGGCTTATTGCCACAGGAATAAACCTAATACACCGGAGGTAGATTATGAACAAAAAAATACAGACAAATATTGTAGACCATTTATTTGAAGCCATTTTATGTCTGGAAAATAAAGAAGAATGCTACAGCTTTTTTGAAGATTTGTGTACGGTAAATGAACTGCTTTCCCTTTCTCAGCGTTTTGAAGTTGCCTCCATGTTAAAAAACCATAAAACTTATCTTGAAATTGCAGAGGAAACCGGTGCTTCCACAGCTACTATCAGCCGGGTAAACCGTTCTTTAAATTATGGCAATGACGGTTATGACTTAGTATTTAAGCGGATCGAAAAATAAACGGATAATTCTTTTGAATTACCCGTTTATTTCTATAATCAGCATAGGATCAATATATGCATCATCCTGCATGATCTGATAGCCTAATTCCTGATTTTCTTCTTCTATTGAATATAGAATATATCCTTTTCCCAGATCCTCACCATTTTTAACCAGTGCATTTCCACTATTCCTGTAAACAGATTTATAGCCATTTCCATGATCGATCACGATTTTTGTTCCATAGAGCTCATCTGCATCCACACTAATCACCGTTCCGGTTCCCGATGTGATTACATTGGTTCCACTTAATGCTGAAAATACCAGCATAGGTTCTTCCCCTTGCTCCTCCTTCATCGTGGCAGATCCGCTTAGCGGAAATCCTTTAGGCAGTGCATCCTCGATTGCTTCCTGAGATATTGCATCTTCCGTAGCCATTTTATTAGAGACCGTCTCACTTAAAACCGCCACCTTATTGGTAAGAGTGGAATTCTCCACCGATAAAGCTTCATTTTCATCTGTCAGATTATTAATTATAGCTGTTTGATTAACTACTTCTTTTCTTATGTGTTTTAATGTGATCGTGTCATAGGTAAGCTTACATACAACTACCACCACAAGCAGAAAAAAAACAATTGAAACTGCCTGTACCAGGGTTGGCCCAATTGTACGCCGATGTAAGGCACCATCTTGTTTTTCGATCAGCAGCATGACTGTGACTTTCTTTTTTCTTTTAAGAAGCTGTCCCATAATTTGCTTATCACCTCCGGTCAATTATTATCATTTTATCACACAGAATAAAATAGAGCAACTTTCCCATACGTTTTCACAGAATTTTCTTTACTTTTTGTTACGTCTGTGATATTCTGAATATGTTACAGGTTTCTGTGATATGCATTATTATTTATTCTTGGAGGTATCTATAATGAATAAAGGTACAGTAAAATGGTTTAACAACCAAAAAGGTTACGGTTTCATCTCTGATGAGTCAGGAAATGATGTTTTCGTACACTACTCAGGACTTAATATGGAAGGTTTCAAGTCTCTTGAAGAAGGCGCTTCTGTAGAATTTGAAGTAGTAAATGGCGAAAAAGGACCTCAGGCTGTAAACGTAACAAAGTTATAATTAGCAGAAGTCTATTATAGCGTATTAATCAGTAACACGATGTGCCTTTTCTTAAATATAAATGTTTCATTTTATTTAGAATTTGCAATATTGTTTTATCAGATTAAGGAAATGACCTATCTCACCAATGAGATAGGTTTTTTTTGCATAAAATATTTCACAGAGGCTGTCCGCTTTATCCTATATAGGCAAGAACCTCCTCAAATTTCATTTTTCCGCCAAAAAGATCCAGTGCACTTCCTATTGTCACGTCCAGTTTTCCCTTCCCCAATTCCTTTAACAGCTTAAGATCATGAAAGTCGTGCACGCCGCCTGCATAAGTACATGGAACCTTGCACGTATTTCCAAGCATTGCAGCAAGTTCCTGCTCAATCCCCTGACTTTTTCCCTCCACATCCACTGCATGAATTAAAAACTCACCGCAGCAATCGGATAAATTTTCTATGGTTTCGGAATTTAACTTTACATTCGTATATTTCTGCCATCTGTCGGTCACAATATAATATTCGTTTTCTTTCCTGCGGCAGCTTAAATCCAACACCAAACGCTCCCTTCCAACAGCATTTATCATTTCCTTCAGCCTGTCATAATGGAGCTGTCCATCTTTAAAAACATAAGAAGTTACGATTACATGGGATGCTCCTTTTTTCAAAAAAAATTCTGCGTTAGAAGGATTGATTCCTCCTCCCACCTGCAGCCCATACGGATATGCCGAAAGTGCCAAAAGTGCCTGCTGTCTGGTTCTTTCATAATATTCACTGTCAGAAGAATTCAGTAAAATAATATGTCCGCCTTTTAATCCCTTTTCACAATAAAGCCTTGCAAAAAAAGCAGCATCCTGAGAAGCTACAAAGTTTTCCGACGCTTTATCTCCCTGATCCTTCAAACTGCTGCCTACAATCTGCTTTACCTTTCCGTTATGGATATCAATGCATGGTCTGAATTTCATAATAAGATTTTTATCCTTTTTATTTTTAAGTATATCATATTTTTATTTTTGTTTCAGGTATGATTTTATTCTCTTTGTGCATAATAGCAATAGAACTGACAATAATGCAGTTCTTATATAAGGAGGTAAATTATGAAAAATATGAGAAAACTAATTGCGGTATCTCTTGTCCTTGCAATGCTTTGTGTTCTTTCTGCATGCGGAACCAAAAACAAAAACGACACAAACGATATGGCAGGAAATACCAACACCACCACTGAAAATGGCACCACCGGAAATAATGGCACTACAGGAAACAATAGTGCCACCGGCGGAACAACTAACGCCGGCACTACAGGAAATGATTCTGTTGATAATATGACCGGCGGTGCTGACGACGCCAATGGCATCAACGGCACAACAGGCAATAATAATGGAAATGTAAACAATGCCACCACAGGAACCAATAATGATGGAGATTCCGTTCTTGATGATGCAGGCAATGCTGTGGGAGATGTAGTGGATGACATTACTGACGGTGTGTCCGACATCACAAACGATCTGGTGGGAAATGATGACAACGACAATGCAGACAATGACACTAACTCTGCAAATGCCAGTGCCTCTCCAAGCAGCGATAATGGTACTGCAAGAGCCAGAACTAATCGCTAAGCATCAACGTAAGGAGAAATTTTCACACAATGATCCTTCTATTAGAAAAGGATGCCGCACCCTCTACGGCATCCTTTTCCATTTATTTTTATTTTTCTATAATTGTACCATCCCTGTAAGCCTGCAGAAGCAGCTCTAACTGTTTAATGCTTTCCCGCAATTCCGCCCCCACATCCGTATCAGCAACTCTGATCCTTATAGGCGCTGTTTCCACTACGGTAGAATCCGAAAAAATATCAGACTCATGTAAAATGGCTGCTTCTGTTGATTCAAATGGCTCATGGGCTACCAGACGCATACCATGGGAATTAGCCACCAGAGTGTATCCTGCAATACCAGTTTTCCCTTGATAAGCCTTAGAAAAACCGCCATCTATAATAAGAAGCTTTCCATCACACTTAATGGGCGTTTCTCCTTTTTTCAGTTCTACCGGTACGTGCCCGTTGATGATATGGGATTTCTTTTTGTCAAGACCAAATTCTTCCAATATTCGATTTAAAATTTCTTCCTGATCCAGCATGGAATAATAACTGTTTTTAATCTCCTTATGGGTTTCTTTATCTTCTACAAAGTACCTTTCAAAAGTGGTCATCTTATCTTTTCCAAATACCGGAGAGTTAGGGCCTGCCCAGATATACCAGATATAATCCTGTGCTTTCCTCATGCCGATAGGATCATTTTTTGCATAATATCCTTTTCTGGCATAATTATCCAGCACATCATATAACTCTCTGCCTCTGTATTTCCTGCCATCCACATTGACAGACTTAAAATCCCCATTTTCATCTAAAGGTACACACCCATGATAAAGCAGGTTAGAATTATGAATTTTATAAAGTCCTCCATTGGAATATAAAAACCGTACCTGACGCTGCAGTTTTTCACATTTTAAAAACGCCTGCTGGATTCTCGCCATCATCTGTTCTTCATCAGGGGTAAGATTGTAAGGATCAGCAGGATCTACGGTAGGAAAATCCGTATCCTTCATTGGATATTCCTTTCCATAAACCATTACCGTCTTTTTTTCATAATCTATTTTATCTAAAAGCAGTCTCCCTTCCATTTCAAATTCAGGATGCTTTTTAATAATCTGCCCCTCCAGCTTAAACTGAATAATTGAAACTGCTTTATGAATCTTCATATCCATGCTTAAGTCTTTTGTGTTATAGTCGGTATTATACTTTATGGCAAAGGCATCACAGTTTACATTTTGGTAGGTATCCAGTGCAAAAGTTGCCAAAGGAATCAGATTTATTCCATATCCTTCCTCTAAGGTATCCAAATTTCCATAGCGGACTGCAGTTCTTAAGACTGTGGCAATACATGCTAAATGCCCGCATGCTGCTCCCATCCATACAATATCATGATTCCCCCACTGAATATCTACTGAATGATATTTCATCAATGTATCCATGATTACATGGGGCCCCGGTCCTCTGTCAAAAATATCACCTACAATATGAAGGTGGTCGATCACCAACCGCTGGATCAGATTACTCAATGCCACAATAAATTCCGGTGCACGCCCTATCCTGATAATCGTATGAATGATCTCATTATAATAACCTTCTTTATCAGAAATATCAGCCTTTTCCGTAATCAGTTCTTCTATAATATAAGCAAAATCCTTGGGGAGCGCTTTCCTTACCTTTGATCTGGTATATTTGGAAGCAACCTTTTTTGTGATTTGTACCAGTCTGTGAAGCGTAATTTTATACCAGTCTTCAATGTTATCTTCTTCCCTTAATATAATATCCAGCTTCTCCTGAGGATAATAAATCAATGTTGCCAAAGACTTCTTATCTTTATTACTTAATGTATTGCCAAATTCTTCGTCAATCTGCCTTCTGATGGCGCCGGATCCATTTTTCAGTACATGATTAAACTGCTCATACTCTCCATGAATGTCTGTCAGAAAATGCTCCGTCCCCTTGGGCAGATTTAAAATTGCCTGCAGATTAATGATCTCCGTAGATGCTGCCGCAATATTGCGATACTGATTTGCCAGACTTTTTAAGTACTTTAACTCCATTAATTCAAGTTCATTCATATTAACCTACGTCCTTTCTCTTCTCTGCTGATGTCTGCTTATCCAATTACATCACTCATAGAATAAAGGCCGGCCGGTTTTCCCTTTAAAAACTTAGCAGCCTGAACAGCACCCTTTCCGAAAACAGCCTTGGAATATGCAGTATGGGAAAATGTAACCACTTCATCTGCTCCTGCAAAAATCACGTCATGCTCTCCCACAATGGTTCCTCCTCTGACTGCCGAAAAGCCTATCTCCTTTTGCGGACGCTTTTCCCTTCTCTGGCTTCTGTCGTAAACATATTCATATTCCTTATTTAATGCTTCGTTTACGGAATCTCCCAAAGCAAGCGCTGTACCGCTGGGTGCATCCACCTTAAGCTTATGATGCTTTTCTACAATTTCAACATCAAACCCTGCCGGCGCCAAAACCAAAGCTGCTTCCTTTAACAGCTTCATCAGCATATTAATTCCCAAAGACATATTGGCAGATTTAAGAATCGCAGTCTTTTTAGATGCTTCCTCCACCTTTTTCAACTGCGCATCACTAAGGCCTGTGGTGCAAAGCACACAAGGAATCTGCTGCTCCACGCAATAATCCAAAAGTTCGTCTACCGCCGGTGCCGCACTAAAATCAATGATTACATCCGCCTTAACATTGCAATCCTTTATATTCTTAAATACAGGAAAAGAATTTTTCCCTTCATCATACGCATCCACTCCGGCTGCTAACACAATTTCATCATCATCTGCAATCAGCCCCACAATGGTTTGTCCCATTTTTCCGTTACATCCATGCATAATTACATTTGTCATAACTCATGCCTCCTTATTTTCTGGTAAATATATACCTACTATATATAATAAGGCCTTTCCCCTTTTCTGGAAAGACCTTATATTACTTTCACTAAATACTGTCTTTGGAATCACAAGATTCCATATTCTTTCATGGCTTTTTCAAGCTTAATCTTGTTTTCCTCTTCCATATCTGTAAGGGGCGGTCTTAAAGAACCTGCTTCTTTTCCCATCAGATTAAGTGCCATTTTAACAGGAATGGGATTTACTTCGCAAAAAAGTGCATTGCAAAGAGGAATTGCCCGATACTGCTCCGCACAGCTCCCCTCAATATCTCCTGCAAAGAACTTTGCACAAATCTCATGGGTTTGCTTAGGTGCCACATTGGAAAGTACGGAAATAACTCCTTTTCCGCCAAGGGCAAGCAGCGGCACAATCTGGTCGTCATTTCCCGAATACAGATCAACCTTTCCTTTTGCAAGGGACATCAGCTTTACAATCTGGCTGATATTGCCGCTGGCTTCCTTAACTCCGACAATATTCTCCACATCCGTGCAAAGACGTACAATCGTTTCCGGCGCGATATTGCAACCAGTACGACTGGGCACATTGTAAAGTATACATGGAATCTTAACAGAATCTGCAATTGTTTTATAATGCTTATACAAACCATTCTGGGTTGCCTTATTGTAATAAGGAGTAACCAAAAGCAAAGCATCCGCACCGGATTTTTCTGCCTCGGTGGAAAGATAAACCGCAGTTTCCGTACAGTTAGAGCCCGTGCCTGCCACTACCGGAATACGCCCTGCCACCTTTTCCACACAATATTTTATTACATCCAGGTGCTCCTCATGGGTTAATGTGGATGACTCTCCTGTTGTTCCGCACACAATAATAGCATCTGTTCCGCCTGATATCTGATCTTCAATCAATTCAGCAAATTTCTCATAATTCACTTCCCCATTTGCCTTAAAAGGTGTAACTATCGCAACACCAGCTCCCGTAAAAACAGCCATATCAAAATCCTCCTTGTTTTCCGAAGGAAAATCCGAGCCCCCTTGGCGAGGAGAGGATTTATCCTCCTTATTTTTTGTTAAAAAAAATCGATGCTTCCTTCCGCGCACCGACTACCTCAAAAATATCTCTTCATCGGATAGCGCCCCATCAGCAGCCTTTCATAACTGCAAATGACAGTCATACAGTTATTCACTGTATGCCCAAGAATCCGATCACAGCCTTCAGATTCTTTCGGCGTTTTTTCCTTTCATTTTCCTTCTTCTGTGCCTGCCACATCCAAAAAACTACTCATAAAACACGCAACCTCTACCTCAAAATCCTATGTAATTATCTTTTATGAAACTATCATAGCACTATGCCAAAGCACTGTCAACGCACAGATGCTATGATTTCATGCTTATCATATTGCAAAAAATGCTGCTACAACAGTTACCCTTTTATCTTAACCGTCTCTATCCTGGAAATCTCATCCGCCAGCAGGCTGATCTCATCATTTAAAGAAATTCCGGTTAAGATGACGTCCGTTTCCTCGTCCCTTGCTTCCAGAAGATTTTTTAAATCTTCCACTGTAATAATGCTGTTATCAATCAATCCTAACAGTTCATCCAAAATCAGCAGGTCGCATTCGCCGGTAGAGAGAACTTTTTTGGCAAAATTAATACCGTTTTTAATATTGATGATTTCCTCTGTCTTTTTCTCCTCGGAAAGTTCCGCAAAGTTTAAGTCTGACTTCTCAAAGCGGAAAATTTTGATCTCCGGCTCCAGCCTTCCCAAAAATTCCGAGTCAGCAAGTCCTTTTCCCTTTAAAAACTGTATGATCATTACACTCTTTCCCAAAGCTGCCATCATCACCGCTTCTCCAAGCGCTGCCGGTGATTTTCCATGTCCGTCCCCACTGTATATATGCACAATTCCCTGCCTCATAATACACCTCACCCGAGTACTTTCTGCCGCATTTTGGCAATATATTTTAAAATATGTTATTTATCGTATCATAAAAGTGTACAAAAATCAACATTTGTTCAGCAAGCAGCAAAATGGTACTTATTTATAAAGTAAATAATGCATCCTTATAATTTTTTACATAATATTTTATGTTTGTCCTGCCCTTTTGAAGGATAATATGCCCTTCTTTTTCCAGCATTTCTTTTTGTGCTTTAATTCCACCGGGATATTTGGAATTTAACTCTCCCTTTGCCTTTAAAATTCTCCAATATGGGGTTTTGTCATTTTCTCTTTGCTCGCTTGCCCATGCCGCTATTGAAACAAAAATTCCTGCGGTAATGGGTTCCGTAAAATCAGCTCCGTTTTGTTTTGCAAAATATTCTCTTATTTCCCCTACCGTAAGCAGTTTTCCAAAAGGTACACGACGCATTACTTTATCATATGCAATGGGAGGCGCAAAGTACATTCTGTCCCCGCCATATTTTTCTATGCTTTTTTCATCCGTTATGATCTGAACTTTGGGCATATCTTTGCTATCATAAAGCATAGCATTAAAATCTTTTTTGTCTTCGTTTGCCATAATCTATTCCCTCCTGCCCAAAGCATATCCTAAAAAAGCCGACCATGCAATGAGACAGTTTTAAAAATTTATATTTTTCTTCTCCCCAATTCCAGACAGCCTATAATTCCCTGATTACCATTATGGCTTGCCGAAACAATATAATTTTCCATATGGCTGATCCCATCTGTCTTAAGATATTAGTTAAGCGGTTCTGCCCTCCTTCGCCGGATTTCCGGAAACAACTGCTTTCACATAATCTGGCAAAATTCGATTTCTTCCCCTGTTGGACTTTTGATCTTAAAATAGCGAATTCCCCGTTCCCAAAAGGTAGAGATTTGTTCAATTCCATTTGTGGTTATGCAGCAGCCCTGTTCTACGCACTCTTTGTAGTCAGCTTCTATATCTGCCGATTCTAATGCAATATGATCTATCTTTCCGGCTTGTTCCTTGGAAACGGGAATGGATGGCTGATAAATTTCATATACAAAACCATTCCCTTTCAGAAAAAACACCTTTTCCCCGGCAGGCGTCTTAAACTCTCCGATTTTTTGAAATCCAAGTATGTTCTGATACCATGCTACATCTTCTACTACATGATTTGTGGCAAGACCAATGTGTGCCATCTTTCTGTCCTTAAGCATATTCCTTTGCACCTCCTAAAAGTTTCATATCCGTTTACGTCTCTTAAATTTGATTCCACTTCCTTTCAGAATCAAATCCACTACCACTGCAATAATAAGAACTGCACCCTCCACGATAAACTGGTACACCGTTCCAATTCCCAGCAAATTCATTCCATTTGATAAATTTCCTAATATTAACGCACCAATCAAAGTACCCACCAAAGATCCCTGCCCTCCGAGCAGACTTGTCCCACCTAAAATAATAGCAACAATTACTTCAAACTCAATCCCGGAAGTGCTTAAATTGGGATCTCCTGAGCTGATTCGGGAGGACATCAGTATACCTGCAAAAGAAGACATTAATCCGGTTAAAATATAAAGCACACAGGAAACAGCCTTGACATTTACACCGGAAAGTCTTGCTGTCTCTGCATTTCCGCCAATTGCATAGGCGTATTTGCCAAGCAGTGTTTTATTTAGTATAACATAAAATAAAATAAAAACCACTGCCGCAAGAATCACCATCAGCGGAATTGGGCCTGCATATACAGACACCCATCCAAAGTTCTTTGGAAGTCCCTGCACAATGGCATAGCTGTTACTCAATACATAGGCAAATCCTTTGGTAATATACCATGTTCCCAAAGTTGCTATCATTGCGGGAACTTTTGCTATCACCACAAGAAATCCGCTGAATGCGCCTGCTGCGGCACCAATCATAAGGGAAAAAACAATTGCCACAGGAAGGCTGACTCCTGCCACACATAATTTTGCCAGTACCACACTAGTAAGCGCCATAACCCCTGCCGGAGATAAATCCATTCCTCCTGATATCATAAGTACTGTAGCAGCACTTGCAATTATAATCAATGTAGATTCCTGTCTGATAATATTAATCAAATTTCTGTAGTTCAAATATTTGTCGCTAATGCAGGACAAAGCAATCATAATTGTAACTAAAATAACTAAAGTTGCCATTCTCTGAATCATATTTGTATTCAATTTAACTCGCTTCATTCATTTCAACCCCCATTGCATACATCATAACCTGATCCTCTGTAATTGCTTCTCCACTGAGTTCACCGCTTATTCTTCCATCCTTCATCACCAGAACTCTGTTGCTTAAATGAATGATTTCCATCAAATCAGAGGAAACTACAATAATGCCAATTCCTTCCCTCGCCAATTGATCAATTAATTGATAAATTTCCGCTTTTGCGCCCACATCAATCCCCTGCGTAGGTTCATCCAGCAATAAAACCGCAGGAGAAATACTAAGCCATTTTGCCACCACTACTTTTTGAGCGTTGCCTCCGCTTAAATTCTGAATCATCTGACCGGATCCGGCAGTCTTTATTTTTAATTTTTGAATATAATTTTCCGTAATGAAATCCTCATCCTTTTTCCGGAGAAATCCCATTTTTGCCTTCATCTGGGAATAAATTAACGTGAGATTATCTTTTACGCTTAAGCACCCAATAATTCCCTGCGACTTTCTTTCTTCCGGTACAAAACCAATCCCATCCCTGACTGCATCTTTCGGAAAATGAATAAACACCTTTTTCCCATTTATCAGTATTTCTCCCGTCCATTTAGGATCTGCTCCGAAAACAGCTCTCAACACCTCACTCCGTCCTGAACCGACTAAGCCTGCAAATCCCAGAATTTCCCCCTGATATAGGGAAAAAGAAATATCCTTAATGTAAGAATTGCTTATATTTCTCACTTCCAGAAGCTTCATCCCCCGACTGCGTTTTTTATCGGGATATACGTCACTTAATTCCCTTCCAACCATCTTTACAATCAACTGTTCCATTTTAATCTTGTCTTTGTCAAAAGTTCCCACGTAGGCACCATCCTTTAACACGCTGATGCGATCGCCAATCTCAAAAATCTCATCCATGCGGTGAGAAATATATATAAGCGTTATGCCTTCTTTTTTTAAATGCCTTATAATAGCAAAAAGAAGCTTTACTTCTTTATCATTAAGCATGGCTGTAGGCTCATCCAGAACAATTACCTTTGCTTTCTGAGCCAGTGCCTTCGCCAGCATCACCATCTGTTTCTGGGCAATGCTCAGGCTTCCCATCAGGGTATGCGGATTGATCTCCAGTCCTGCCTTTTTCAAATACGGTACTGCAAACTGTACATTCTTTTTTACCAGGTTAAACCCACACCTGGATTTTTCCATTCCCAGCACAAAATTATCCACAATAGAAATTTTATCAATAGTATTCATTTCCTGATAAACAACCGTAATGCCAGCCTCTGCTGCCTCAGACGGATTATGTATTTCAACCTGTTTTCCGTCTATATAAATTTTACCCTCTGTAATGTCGTAAGCGCCTGACAGAATTTTCATCAGGGTAGATTTTCCTGCCCCATTTTCACCTACCAGACAATGAACCTCTCCCCTTTTTACGTCAAAGCTGATGTCATCCAGCGCTTTTACCGATCCAAATTGTTTTTTTACATTTTCAAACCGTAATAGAATATCATCAGTCATATTACTGCTCATGTTTTCCTCCATAAGAGCCTGTTCCTGTGAACAGGCCCTCTTTCTCATAACTTATTCAAAGTTTTCTTTTACCCACGCATCAGCAGTTTCTTTGGTTACACTGACAATCTCCATTTTTTCAGAATATCCCTCATCTGCCAGAAGCTCCCCGTTTATAACCTTTGAAAGCAATTCCCATGCAGTTTCTGCCATAATTCTTGGAGAATTTCCTGCAACCGCTTTTAAAGCACTGTCAGCATCCTTAAGCTCCGCGCAGTCTGTCTCAGTGCCATCTACACAGGCAACCAGTGAATCCGCCGGCGTCCCCTTGTCTACTTCACGTAAGGCATCTAAGGCTCCCAAGCCCGAATCGGCATTGATGCCAAAAATTACATTTATCTCTGGATGTGCCTGCACCATATCTTCTGTTGCGGTTAATGATGTGGAACGTGAACCTCCCCCATCTACCGTCTGCACCAGTTCAAATTCCGGATAAATGGTCTGAAAGCCTTCTACAAACCCCTGCACTCTTAAAGCACATACAGGTGCTGAATACAGATCAACTGCGCCTCCCACGGGAATTTCATCCTCTCCATGATTTTCTTTCCAATACTCTGCCGCTGCAACACCTGCCACTCGTCCGAATTCCATATGATCTGTTACCACCATAGGACAGATTTCCTCATCAGGCTGAATATTAAAGGTTACAACAGGAATCCCTGCGTCTATCAGTTTTTTTACCTGTGTTGTCAGCGTGGAAGATTCCAGTCCGCAGGTAATAACTCCATCCGGCCTCATGGCAATAATATCGTCTATAATATTATTAAAGGTTGTAACATCACTATTAATGTCCATAATCGTCAATTCAAAATCATTTTCCTGTGCAAGACGTTCTAACGTATGCTGCACGTTCAACCAGAAATTAATCTGTTGGGACTGGACAGTTGCCACAATTTGGAGCTTATTTTCCGCAACAGCCTTTTCCATACCTGAGCCTTCTCCTGTTTTCTCCTGCGTCTCCTCTTCGGACTGTACTACCTGACCTTCTCCTCCTGTGTTTCTATTTCCACAGGCTGTCATAGCAAAGCATAATGCAATTATTACAATTGTTCGAAACAACTTCTTTTTCATCTTGAATTTTCCTCCTGCTGTATTTTTATTTGATATATTTTTCTAATAAAGACGGATCCCTTTTCAGAGGACTTTCATACTCCGGATAAGCTTCCACTGCCGGTACAGGAACAGGATCAATAATCGCTCCATGTGCAAGCAGTTTTTCCTGAATTTTCTTCACCGCTATCTCTCTTACGGAGATTCCCTCCTCAATGCTAAGCGCGCTGGCAGTTCCGGCTGCTTCTCCCATCGCCATACATACACCAGAGCACAATACGCCGCTGGTAGCATCCTCATCCGAAGAAACACACTTTCCCGCCACCAACAGATTGTCAATTTCCGTCTTCGGAATCATTACCCCGTAGGGCACGCCATAATACTCACCTGGCGTCAAATAATATAAAATATTCTGTCCACCCACCTCAGGACTATGCAGATCAATTCCATAAGCAGTAATTGCAATGCGGTCCTCCATAATTTCCTTGTTTAAAATAATATCCTTTGTCATGGACTTCATGCCTGCCAAATGAGGCTGGCAAATCGTCCCTGCTGCCGGTGCAGAATCAATCATGTAAGCATCCTCAAATCCAGTCCAGTTTTCTTTCAGCCATTTAAGCACCTGTTGACACTGTTTTCTGCATTGAATCGTCGCCTGCGTAAAGTCCTCCGCACTTGTCTCACTTCCAATATAGCGTGTCATCTCCACCCGAAACTCGCCTTCACGAAGAAGGGGAAAAAAATTAACCGCACCATAGGGAATTTCCTTCACTCCCGGCTTATAAGATGGTGTTATATTTTTCACATTTCCCACCCGGAACATTAATGTCATAGAGCCTTTCCGTCCCACACCTCTACACTCGGCTCCTGCTGCTCTTGCCGCCACCAGATTTCCACTGCAGTCAATTACCCGTTTTGCCAAAATCACCTGTCTTCCAGAACGATTTTCAATCACCACACCCGTAACCTTGTTTCCTTCCATAAGCACATCTGTTACCATTGTGTAATAAAATACTTTCACTCCGTGTTCTTCCATTAGTTCGTCTGCTGACAGCTTAAACGCTTCCGGATCCCAGGGAGTAATTTGCAGGTCATTTTCACAACGGGATTTATCAAAGGGATAATACTTGTTGGATTTAATAAGCTCATACCCTCTGATTGCCCCTCCTTTTTCCACCATACGGTCAACCAGCTTTTCAAAAACACCCTTAATTAGTATTTTGTCCCCTGATACAGCCACTCCTGCCTCACAATTGGTAATAAATCCATTTGTGAGAAGTCCTCCCAGTGCGCCATACATATCGACAATTGCTGTGTCAGCTCCATTTTGGGCTGCTCCAATAGCTGCACCGATACCGCCTGCGCCTCCTCCAACTACCAACACGTCCACCTGCGCTGCTACACTGCATTCCTGACCGGGCAGTGTTATTTTCTTTGTCATCGCTGCACTCCTTTCTCCTACCTTTTTTATTGATATCTTAATTGTAGTGATGACACAGAGGCGCAGCAACGCGTCAACCTCTAGAATAAGTGCAATATTTCTATTAGTTCTCCTTTTTCCCAAAACAAAAAACGATCAGTCATGTTGTAGCTTTGTTCCACATTCTGCGCCAGAATCAATATGGCAGTCCCGCTTTGGGCAAACTCCCATAATTGATTTTTTAACATTTGAAAGATGAGCGCATCCGTATATCTTCCCGGATCAATACACAAAATCATCTGCGGTTTTTTCAGCCTCATGCGATAAAGAAAAATAGCCATTTTATCCTGTTCGCTTATTTTTTCGCAATTTTGGCATTCTCTTAATGATCTGCCGGGATACCAGTTAAAAAAATCCTCCTTCACATATTCCATACTTCTTTTATGATAAAAGCCTGCTTTTGAAACTTTTCTGAAATTTCCCATACACAAATTATCTTCCAGTGACATTTGCTGAATAATTTTATTTTCCAGATAAAAATCAACAAATATAATTCTGTTATTTTTGGGGGAAAAATCCCTCTCCTCCACAGGGCTTCCCTTGTAAAAAAACTGACCACTTTCTATCTGCCAGGGATGCATCATACTTTCAAAAAGCTGCTGGTTATTAACCGTTTCAAAATCCACCAATGTGAGGATTTCTCCGGGATACAGGGAAAATGAAATATCCTTTATCTTTTTTGTGCATACCTTATCTGCATAAAACAATGGTTTTTCGTCTTTTCTTTTTGGCTTTTTCCTCTGATTCGGCATAGATGGAAAAATCTGAAAAATCAGATTTTCGTCTATCTGATTTCTTTTTTCATTGACAATCACCTTTCCTGTTCCGCCATTTACCAGAAAAAGTATCCGTTCTGCGCATATTTGTAATTGCTTAAGCTGATACCCTGAAATAAGAAAGGAAATACCTCTTTTCTTTAATTTTTCCAACAATTCATTTAACTTTAAAAGCTCCTGCATACTACGTTCTTCTGAAAAGTCATCCAAAATAATCACTTTCGCCCCTGCAATATAATTTTTTATAATCTCAACCATATAGCTTTCAATTGATGACAACTGACAAATCAGCGCATCAGGATCAATGTCGGCTCCTATCTCCTTTAGCTCCGCCCTCGTCCGCATCCGGGACTGTTTTTTATGAATCCAGAACTGATGATGAAAATGCTTTCTAATATGAAAAATATTGTCTGTAACTGACATATTTTTCTGGTGCTGGGACTCTTTTCCAATGAATGCAATCCGATTGCTTAATATCATATCTCCATCACAAATTTTATTTTCATCGAAAAAAAGAGTTCCCGCATCGAACTCTTCTTCCCCCGCCAGTATATGAAACAATAAAGTTTTACCGCTCCCTTTCAGCCCCATAATACCAAGCACTTCTCCTTCATAAAGATTCATGGAAAAATCCTTTAAAATCTCCATATCACCAAGCGTTTTATACAAGTGAAGCACTCTCAGTCTTTCTTTTCTCATAAGTTTCTCTCCAACAAATTCATATTCCCACTTTAAATGGTATAAAAATTTCAAAATCCGTCCCCATGTTTTCAACACTGGATACCGTTATTCCATATTCCTCTCCAAAAAATAACTGAAGCCGCCTATTCACATTATATAAGGCAATTCCATTATGGGCCGCTCCCTTTTCATCATAAGGAAGTTCCTTTGCATACATTTTATTTTTTAACTCTTCCAGCTTTTCCTGATTCATACCGCATCCATTATCAGAAATCCTGATGCTCACATGTCTTTTGGTCTGCATCAATTCAATGCAAATGTGATTTTCCTCACTTTTATTGGCAAATCCATGTTCAATGGCATTCTCCACAATTGGCTGGAGACTTAACTTTGGTATGAAACCTGATAAAATCTGTTCCTCCTGTTTATCATACAAAATTTCAAGAGAAATCCGGTTTTTAAAACGAAACTGCTGGATTTTAATGTAGTTTTTTACATTTTCAAGTTCTTCCTGTATCGTAACCGTATCGCTTTTTGTGTTAATACTGTATCTGAAAAACTTTGAAAGAGCTTCCGTTGTATCTGCTATTTCCGGAACCTGATACAATAATGCCTGCCCCCTGATACATTCCAACACATTATAAAGAAAATGAGGATTAATCTGTCCCTGTAGGGCGGATACATCAATCTGCCTGCTTAAAATTTCTCTCTCATAAGCCTTATTCTGCTTTTTTTCATAAGCTACAATCTCTTGTTCCATCAGCTTGTTTAATTTTGCCTGCGTCAAAATTACTATTTTTTTCATAAGCCTCTCTTTCGCAGCCTGAAATCAGCTTCCATAAAATTAACCATAAATTTTTCTGTATTCCGAAGGTTTTATTCCAACACTTTTTTTAAACAATTTGCTGAAATACCGGGCGTCCTGATATCCGGTCTTTTCAGCAATTTCATTCATGGAATCATTTGTGGCACAAAGCAGTTCCCTGGCAATTTTCATTCTGTAATTTGTAAGATAATCTGTAAAGTTTTCTCCTGTTTCTCTCTTAAAAACATTGGAGAAATACACCGGATTCAAATTTACATAGGACGCCACATCCTCTAAATGTATCTGCTTTGCATAATTTTCCTCCACATAGACAAATGCCATTCTTACCGGCTTCTTATTCTGCTGTTCCACAAAATCTGCCAGTTGATCCATCGCCTCACTTACAGGCCTTATAACCGCCTTTTGCAAATCCAAAAGGCTTACCGCACTCTGCATCCCATATATATACTGCTTCCTAATATAATCCTCATTCAGCCTGCCCGCAGATAACCGCTCTTTTGTCTGTAAAAAAAGTTCCAGAATTTCTTCAAGAAGCTTAAATAAAGAACTGCTGCTGAAATGATTTCTTGCATATCGAAAGAAACCACCCATCAGTTCCTTAAACCTTTCTTTTTCCATCAGTTCAAATGTTTTTTCCAGATTTTTAAAAAGCTCTTTCTTTTCTCCGTCTGTCAGTATTTCCTGCGGCTGCTCCAAATTCTTCCAGTAAATAATCTGATCACATCCCAATACGATTCTGCTTCCTATGGCCGCATATGCTTCCTCCTTTGATTTTAAAAAACAGGCAGGGTGGTCATAAGAAGCTCCCACGCCGACTGTCAGCTGGTAGCCTTTAAATAAATCTGCATAATTTTGAATACGCCCAAAATACTCTTTCAGTTTGTTGTTGATTCTGCCTTCATTTTCCACCGGATAGTTCATCCCGATTTTTATCGTATCAAAACTCTGCTCTTCCAAAATACAGGTACAAATCTCTCCAAACATATCCTGAAAAGTAACAGCTATCTTATTTTGAATGGAAGAAGAATTTTCTGCATAGTCCTGTGTCTGCTCCCTGATATCTGACTTTATATAGATAATCTGAAACAATCCCTCTTTGAAATTAATTCCGTATTCCTTATGAATCTGCTCAAGTGTCAATTTATTGTGTGCCAACTGTGTAATTCCATTATTTAAAAAGAAACGCTTCAAAAGCTTTTCATTATGGGCTGCTGCCGGCCTGTCCTCAACCTGGTTTTCCTCCTCCGCAATCTTCAACGTTAATTTATTTAATGTATGATTTAATTCATCCGCATCTACAGGCTTTAAAATATAGTCCTCCACATCATATTTTAAAGCATTATGGGCATACTCAAACTGTCTATAACCACTGACAATAACAAAATGACAGGGAATTCCCTCCCGTCTGACTCTTCCAATTAATTCGATTCCATCCATTTGCGGCATAGAAATATCTGTTATGACAATATCCGGCTTTTTCTCTAATATAGCCTGATAAAGAGCCTGTCCTGTATAGTATTCTCCAATAAAACACAGTTTCAGTCCATCCCAGTCAATAATCTTCTTCAACAGTTCACAGATCAACTGCTCGTCATCTGCAATCAGCACAGTTTTTTTATTTTTCAACATAGCTGCCTCATTTTCTAATCAAAAATTTTTAGTTACATAAAGCTCTATACAGAGTAAATTATAACACGTCGTCTTTTAACTGCCAATACGGGATAAACTGCCACTTGCATAAAAAGGCCGCTGCCCACAAATGATCACTCATCTGTAAATGCAGCGGCCAGCCTTATTAAAAAGGGGTTACCTGAAATTTATCTTTATTCCTCCATAAGTTCTAATTTACTTACGGAAACCTCATATGCTGTTCTCTTTTCCGCATCATCCTCAGAAAGCCTCTTCATGTACTCCCTGCTCTGGATTCTTCCCCAGATTTCACATCTGGTTCCCACTGAGAAATTACTTGCAAAACGGGCATTTCTTCCCCAGCAGATACAGGGAATGTAATCGCTTTTTCCATAAGGCCTGTTTACTGCCAGCAAAAGATCTGCAATCTCTCTTCCCAAAGGCGTTTTTCTGTAAATGGGTTCCTTACAGATATAACCGTCCAGATAAATCTGATTGGTTTTCGAGCTTTCCGGTGTTTCATCCACAAACTCAATCTCCCTTGCAAATACTGAAAGCACAAGTCTGTTTTTCCGCTCTTCATGCCTGTTGTAGGAACGGAACTGTCCCTGAACCATAATATTTAGTCCTTTATAGTCCTCATTCACATCAATCAGCCGCTCAGATACCATCAGCGGAATAATATCACTGGAATCGCTTAACCTTGGTACATTCACGTCTACCATATAAAATCCTTCTCCGAAAATTTCATGGCTGAATACAAAATCACTTACGATCTCTCCCATGATTACCACCTGGTTGTTTTCAATTACCTTATCTGTCATTTTAGTTCTCCCTTCTTACTCCTTAAGAATTTTTTCCTGTCATGTATTACTATTTATATGAATTTTTTTCCAAAAAAGACCTTTTATTTACCGCATTATTTTACATTTTGTAACAATTACAAAACAGACGGGGCAGCAATTCTCTCTTAAGCCTTCACTGCAAATTGTATTTTCATATTTACAAGCCCTTGAAGGTGGTGCTATACTTAAACAGTTTGAAATATGATAAATACTGTATTTGCGCTGTATTGCAGGCTGCTTACTGCATCTTGGCTTATACATGGAGGAAAAATTAATATTATGAAAATGAAAAGAGAAAATGTAAGAAACATAGCAATAATCGCCCATGTTGATCATGGTAAAACTACCTTAGTAGATGAACTTTTAAAACAAAGCGGTGTATTCCGCACAAATCAGGAGGTTGTCGAACGTGTTATGGATTCCAATGATATTGAAAGGGAACGGGGCATTACTATTTTATCCAAAAACACTGCCGTGACCTACAAAGATACCAAAATCAACATCATTGATACCCCCGGCCATGCTGATTTCGGCGGAGAAGTGGAACGTGTTCTCAAAATGGTGAATGGCGTTATTTTAGTAGTAGATGCTTTTGAGGGCGCTATGCCCCAGACAAAATTTGTTCTTAGAAAAGCGCTGGAACTTAAGCTTCCCGTAGTGGTATGTGTCAATAAAATTGACCGTCCGGAGGCCCGCCCTGATGAAGTGGTAGATGAAGTTTTAGAGTTGTTTCTGGATCTGGATGCGGATGAGTCCCAGCTTGACTGTCCCTTTGTATTTGCATCTGCCAAAACGGGAACTGCCACCTTAGACTTAAAAGAAGCGGGAAATAACATGATCCCCTTATTTGAAACAATTCTCAATTATATTCCTGCCCCTGAAGGTGATCCTGACGCAGGAACACAGGTTTTGATCAGCACCATTGATTATAATGAATATGTAGGAAGAATCGGCGTAGGCAAGGTAGACAATGGCTGCGTCCGGGTAAATCAGGAGGTGGTAATTGTAAACCACCATGATCCCGAAAAATCAAGAAAGGTAAAAATCAGCAAGCTCTATGAATTTGATGGTCTGAACAAAGTTGCGGTTTCCGAGGCCAATATGGGTTCTATTGTAGCTATTTCCGGCATTTCCGATATCCGCATCGGAGATACCTTATGCTCCCCGGAAAATCCAGTTCCTATCCCCTTCCAAAAAATTTCTGAACCTACTATTGCAATGCATTTTATTGTCAACGACTCTCCCCTTGCCGGTCAGGAAGGAAAGTATGTGACCAGCAGGCATATTAGAGACAGACTGTTCCGTGAACTGAACACTGACGTTTCCCTGCGGGTGGAAGAAACAGACACCACAGAAGCATTTAAAGTTTCCGGACGTGGTGAACTGCATTTATCCGTACTAATTGAAAATATGAGAAGGGAAGGATATGAATTTGCAGTAAGCAAGGCAGAAGTTCTCTATAAAACAGACGAAAGCGGTAAAAAATTAGAGCCAATGGAACTTTGTTATATTGATGTACCTGAAGAATTCTCCGGTTCCGTTATTGAAAAGCTAAGCCAAAGAAAGGGAGAACTGCAGAGCATGGGCGCCTCCTCCGGCGGCTATACCCGTCTTGAATTTTCCATTCCTTCCAGGGGCCTGATCGGATATCGTGGAGAGTTTATGACAGATACCAAAGGAAATGGCATTATGAACAGTATTTTTGACGGATATGGCCCCTATAAGGGGGATATCCAGTACCGAAAACAGGGCTCTTTAATTGCATTTGAGGCAGGTGAAGCAATCACCTATGGTCTGTACAACGCACAGGAGCGCGGTACTCTCTTTATCGGTCCTGGTGAAAAAGTATATTCCGGCATGGTGGTTGGTCAAAATGGGAAAGGTGAAGACATTGAATTGAACGTGTGTAAAAAGAAACAGCTTACCAACACCCGTTCTTCCAGCGCCGATGAAGCACTGCGTTTAACTCCGCCCAAGGTTTTAAGTTTAGAACAGGCTCTTGAATTTATTGATACAGATGAACTTTTAGAGGTTACACCTACATCTCTGCGCATCCGCAAAAAGATTTTAGATCCTACCATGCGCAAACGTGCTGCAATGCGTTCTGCCTCCCTGCAGCAAAATTGATTTAAAGAGCATATTATAACACCGCAATCTTGTTTCTCCTAAAACAGTCACATAACAATTCTTCTTATTATATATTAATAATAAAAATTGTTATGTGACTGGAGCATAATCCTGCAATTAATGCAGGATTGCTTCTTCAATGATAAAGGAGAAAAATGGCCAAAGAAATAAAATGGAATAAACGGTTTGATATTGGAGTAGATTCCATTGATAAAGCACACCGGAAACTTTTTTCAATTGTACACAAATTATCCTGCCTTAATGAAAATGAAAATAACGGTCCCTGGGCATGTGCTGAAGGAATTAAGTATTTTAAAAATTATGCCATAACACATTTTGCTGAAGAAGAAGCCTATATGAAGTCGATAGGATACAAAGGTTATGAAATGCACAAGCGTCTGCATGATGATATGCGTGATAAAACTCTTCCTGCGCTTGAAAAAGACCTGAAAACATCAAAATACTCAAAGGAATCCATCCATCATTTTCTCGGCATCTGCCTTGGATGGCTGACTGCACATATTATGATTGAAGACCGTGCCATTACGGGAAAAGGCATAAACAAATGGAAAATTGATCATTCAGGAAAGACTGCTTTAGGGCTGGAAAGTGCAATATCTGACACTATGGAGGAAATTTTTAAGCTGCAGACGGATGTCATCAGCGAACATTATAGTGGAGAAAATTTCGGAGAAAGTGTAATCAGCCGATTAATCTATCAATCAAAAGAAGGCAAACAAATACAGTTTCTATTAATTTTTGAGGAAGGATTGGTACTGCATATTGTAAACTCTATACTGGATATGCAATTTCGAAAAGTCGACAAATTAGTTAGTAATACTTTCAAAATACTTTCTGAACAGACGACAAATCAGATTACAGCCCATTTTCCATCCTCCCATAGCTTTGAACTGGAAAGCAGCCATTTAATGACTATGGAACAACTTCAACGGGAATTCTGCATTGAATATTCCAATTATAGTTTTCTGTTTGATACAGGAGTCGGATACTTTGCCTTTTGCATTAAATCAGTATAAAAAATGGATGCCGCGTACTGCGGAACATCCTAACATTCATCAATCCCCCGCAACTGTCTGGCATAGCATCATCCAGATCAGTGTTACGGGGGATTTCATTTTTATATTATCAGCCAAATGGATGTAAATACCCCCACCGGCTGACTGCTTAATTTTATAAAATGATTATATATGCAGTAAATGGGTTGCTATCTGGAAATATACCAGAAGCGACAGCACATCCACAATAGTTGTGATAAAAGGGCTTGCCATAACAGCAGGATCAAATCCGATTTTTTTTGCAAGCATAGGCAGTGTACATCCTACAAGCTTGGCAATGATCACCGCTGCTACCAGTGTCAGGCATACCACTAACGCTACCATGATACTGACTTTATCCAGTAAAAGAAGCTTTAAAAAATTAGCTGCTGCCAGTGTAATCCCGCAAAGACATGCAACCCGGACTTCTTTAAAGACCACCTTAAATGCATCTCCAAATTCTATTTCATTTAAAGAAAGTCCGCGAATGATAGTAACGCTGGCCTGTCCGCCGGCGTTTCCACCTGTATCCATCAGCATGGGAATATACGCAATTAACGCACCATATGCCAAAAGCGCATCCTCAAAGGTAGTAAGCACACTCCCTGTAAGAGTTGCCGATATCATAAGCAGCAAAAGCCAGGGCATACGCTTCTTCCATGTTTCAATCACGCTTGTTTTCATGTAAGGCTTATCTGATGGCACAATAGCCGCCATCTTTTCCATATCCTCCGTAGCTTCTTCCTGGAGAATATCCACAATATCATCTACCGTAATAATGCCTACCAGACGATTTTCATTATCCACTACCGGCATTGCGGTAAAGTCATACTTCTGGAACTGTCTGGCAACTTCTTCCTGATCCATTAAGGTATTAATGTAAATAACGTTTTCATGCATGATATCCCCGATCACCGCATCCCCTGAACTGATCAGCAGATACCGAAGGGCAACCGTTCCCACCAGTGTTCTTTTGGCATCCAGCACATAACATATATTAATGGTTTCACTATCTACGCCAATTTTTCTAATACGGGCAATGGCATCTTCCACTGTCATATTTTCTTTTAAGTCCACATACTCTACCGTCATAATACTGCCGGCAGAGTCCTCCGGATATCTTAGCAGATGGTTAATGTCTCTTCTGGTCTCCGGATTTGCATTGGCAAGCAGTTTTTTTACTACGTTTGCAGGCATTTCTTCCAAAAGATCCGTAGCATCATCCGCCATCAGGTTATTGATAATTCCTGCCGCATCCTTTTCCGACAGGCTGGTAATAATGAACTGCTGGCTCTCCACTTCCAGATAAGAAAATACATCTGCCGCAATGTTTTTGGGCAGAATGCGGAAAATCTTCAAAAGATCCTCCTCTTCCAATTCCTCCATAATTACTGCAATATCTGCTTCATTCATTTCTGCAATCTTCTGGCGGAGCCGGGTATACTGCTTTGTGTCCAGTAGTTCCTTAATTATTTCGAACTCTTTGATTTCTTCCATAGCATTTCTCCTTTATATGTGATTTTTATGCTCCGTTCATGAGGAGGAATATCAGTATTACTGTTTGCTATACTTTTCTTCATAAAAACCACCACCTTTCTGGAAAATGCTCTTTTTTTACTTTAGACCATTCGACTTTTTTTGTCAATGTATTACTCTTTATCAATTCCACTCACTCATAATTTTCGTATTTTATGGTTCATCGTATTCTTTGTTCATATAGTACCCTTCCTTTGTAACTGTTATGCGTGCCCTGGCAGCACTGAGCCGGATCAGTTCTTCCCTGATCAGTTCCCTTTGCCCTGCCGGAATGCAGATATCGAAGGCCGCCTTTTCCGTATACCTTGCCTCTGTGATTTCAATTTTTTTACTGGAAAAAAAGTACTGCACTTTGGATACATCAGGATAATCCACTTCCACCGTTATCTCCGCTCCATACTCCATAAGACCGATTCCGGCATCCTGCAAAGCCGCCTGTGCCGCCTGGGTATAAGCACGAACCAACCCCCCTGTTCCAAGCAATGTTCCCCCAAAATATCTGGTCACCACTGCCGCTGCGTTTGTAACCTTAGCTCCCAAAAGAACCTCTAAAATCGGTTTTCCGGCAGTTCCGCCTGGTTCCCCGTCATCACTACATCTGGTAAGCTGACTATTGTTTCCAATTACAAATGCCGTACAATTGTGTCTGGCATCATAATACTTTTTTTTCACCGACTCAATAAATCTAAGCGCCGCTTCTTCCGATTCTACTGGCGCTATCTGTGCAATAAACTTAGATTTCTTTTCTTCATAAAACCCGTTTCCCTGTCGATATATGATTTTATATGAAGGAAATTCTGCTTCCCTGTCTGACATAAAATTTTCCCCTTCGATCCTTGAAATATAGGATAAACCTCTGAAAGAAGTTTATCACAGACGGGAATAAAAGTGTATTGATTTGTGAACAATTCTTAATAAAGTATGAAAAAACTTTATTTCAGTCCTACATTTTGGTATACTTAAAGTGTTGCATTTTTTGGTCAATAAGCTGCTGCACAAAGTGTGACAGCGTTTGATATGAACTTAATCTATATGGAGGCATATATATGAACTACAGTAAAAAAGGGATCAAAGCCAAACAAAAGTCCCTGCATGCTACTTCCACCCGGCTTGGGAAAAAGCTTCTGCTTGCAGTATTAAACCTTTCCCTGCTTGGCATACTGGCAGTAGGCATTATCGGCATCAGCATGGGCATCGGTATTTTCAAGGGCGTAATTGACACTTCACCCAGCATCGAAAATGTTTCCGTTACCCCCACCGGTTTTTCCACCTTTGTTTACGATCTTGAGGGAAATCAGACTGCCAAGCTGATCTCTCAGAATTCCAATCGTATTCCGGTAACTCAGGACATGATTCCAGAAAACCTTGCACACGCCTTTGTAGCCATAGAAGATGAACGTTTTTATGAGCATAATGGCATTGATATCCAGGGTATTTTGCGAGCTGCTTATGTAGGTATTTCAAATGGCTTTGATTTTACGGAAGGTGCCAGTACAATCACCCAGCAGCTTCTTAAAAACAATGTTTTTACAGACTGGACAAGTGAGGAAGGTTTTGCTGACAGTTTAAAGAGAAAAATACAGGAGCAGTACCTGGCCATTGAATTAACCAAAATTATGCCCAAGGATGAAGTTCTTTTAAATTACATGAACACCATCAACTTAGGTCAAAATACCCTTGGTGTACAGGCAGCTTCCCTTCGTTATTTTAATAAGTCAGTCAATACCCTTACTTTATCTGAATGCGCTGTAATTGCTGCCATCACTCAGAATCCTTCCCGTTTTAATCCGATTTCCCATCCGGAAAAGAACGCGGAGCGCCGGGCGAAGGTTCTTAACCACATGTTGGAACAGGAGTATATCACACAGGCAGAATATGATTCCGCCATGGCTGATGATGTTTACTCCCGCATTCAGATTGTCAATGAAGAAGTAGAAGAAACTTTGGTTAATACATATTTCGTAGACGCATTAACCGATGATGTGATGCATGACCTTCTTGCGGCAGGGTATAACGAAACTCAGGCATTTACTCTCCTTTACAGCGGCGGACTTCAGATTTATTCCACTCAGGATCCTAATATTCAGGCTATCTGTGATGAAGTTTTTTCCAACGAGGAAAATTATCCGGCAGATACCAGATGGTATTTGAACTACGCCCTGACAGTTAAACAGGCAAATGGAGACTTTGCAAATTACAGTACCGAAATGTACCGGGAACACTTTAAAGAAGAAAACTCTTCCTTTAATTTGATCTATAACTCTCAGGAAGAAGCATATGCCCAGATCGAAGAATACAAAAATTTTGTGCTGGGTATTGGAGATGAAGTTTTTGATGAAAGTATCTCTCTAACTCCCCAGCCCCAGGTATCAATTACCATTCAGGATCAGCATACCGGCTATGTAGTTGCTATGGTAGGCGGACGTGGAACTAAAGAAGGCAGCAAGACCTTAAACCGCGCCACCGATACCACACGCCAGCCAGGTTCAACCTTTAAAATTGTTTCTGCATACGCACCGGCCCTGGACAGCGCCGGACTGACGCTTGCCACCATGTTAAATGATGCACCCTTTAATTACGCCAATGGCAGACCGGTAGGCAACTGGTGGGGTTCCGAATACAGAGGATTGAATTCCCTGCGTCAGGGTATTATTGACTCTATGAATATTATTGCAGTCAAAACCCTCACTATCATTACCCCCCAGCTTGGATTTGACTATCTTAAAAACTTTGGATTTACTACCGTTGTTGATCGAAAAGAAGTCACTGTAAATGGCGAAACCAAAATTTTCTCCGATATTCAGCAGTCACTTGCACTGGGCGGTTTGACTGATGGTGTTACCAATGAAGAATTAAATGCCGCATACGCTGCCATTGCCAATAATGGCACCTATATTAAACCTAAGCTGTACACAAAAGTAGTGGATCACGATGGCAATGTAATCCTTGACAATACCCTTCCAGACTCCAGACAGGTAATCAAGGAAACCACCGCATGGCTGCTAACAAGCGCAATGACAGATGTAGTTACTCGCGGAACAGGCGCTTCCGTTAACTTTGGTAATATGGCCATTGCCGGAAAAACCGGTACAACTTCTGACTACAATGACGTGTGGTTTTCCGGATATACCCCTTATTATACCGCTACAGTTTGGACAGGTTATGACAATAATACGAAACTTCGCAGAGGTGATGAACGAAATCTGGCGAAAAAGCTATGGCGTATGACAATGGCTAAAATACATGAAAACCTCCCGGGAGAATCTTTCCATATGCCTTCCGGTATTGTTCAGGCAACTGTATGCGCCCGCTCGGGTAAACTGCCTATCGCAGGACTTTGTGACGGCACTTTAAGATCAGAATATTTTGCCGAAGGAACAGTTCCTACAGAAAGCTGTGATGCCCATTATCAGGGTATGATCTGCCAGTACAGTAACCTTCCTGCCAGCGAACAATGTCCATTTAAAGTAGCCGGCGTGCTTGAGTTAACTCCTCCGGAGCATCCTGCACTGCTTCAAGGCTCCGGTACAGTTCCACAGCAGGTAGTAGATGAAAATGGCAATGTCACAACTGTTCCTGTAAATCAAACAGGACTCTGCCAGCATAATGCAGAATTCTTTGCCCAGCCAAACGCAGAGGCGCTTGTAGAACAACAGAGGAATGAAATTGCTGCTGCTCAGGCTGCATTACAGCAACAGCTCGATGCCGCCGCTGCCGATGCCGCAAATCCTCAGGCACCTGCAAATGACAGCGATGGAGTAACTCAATAAAAAAATTTCAAAAACCCCCTTATGCCATATCTTTATCAGCATAAAGGGGGTTCTTCTATTATGAACTTTGGAAATCAGCGAAAAACAATTTCCCCATTTTCATCATTCATACTTTCTATGATCGCTAAGGATTCAACGCGGACTCCTTTATCCCTAAGAAGCTTTCCACCTGACTGAAATCCCTTCTCCACCGCGATTCCCACGCCTTCCACAGAGGCGCCCGCACTCTTTACCAAATCGATCAGTCCGGCCACTGCACACCCATTGGCAAGAAAATCGTCAATAATCAGCACATGATCCTCCCTCCCCAGATATTTTTTTGAAACAATCACATCATATACTCTTTTATGGGTAAAGGACTCTATCTTTGTACAATACTGTTCCCCATCTAAATTAATGCTCTGTGATTTCTTTGCAAACACCACTGGTACATGAAAGTATTGGGCCGCAATACATGCAATTCCAATTCCGGAAGCTTCGATCGTCAATATCTTATTAATCTTATCATCGGGAAATAAACGCCTGAATTCCTTTCCCATTTCATTAAACAGTTCAACGTCCATCTGATGATTTAAAAAACTGTCCACTTTAAGTACATTCCCCTGCTTTACAACACCATCTTTACGGATTCTCTCCTCCAAAAGCTGCATAGCCGCTTCCTCCTTATATGTATATCATAAAAACTTATCTGTATTGTACTACTACTGCTCTGCCTTTATCAACTTCTTTCTACTCCATTTTCCTGATAAATATCTGACCAGAGAAATCAGATAATTGGATGCCCATCCCATAGGAACTGCAAACCATACGCCCTGCACCCCGATTAGCGGTGCCAGGGTAAAAGCAGCTGCCACGCGGATTCCCAAATTAATCAGGTTCGCCAGCGTAAATACTACAACATCTCCGGCGCCTCTTAAAACTCCGTCCGTAATTGCCTTTAACCCTAAAAATACAAAGAAAAATGCAATAAAAGTAAGATAGGAATTCCCCGTTTCAAAAGCGGCGGCCTCACTGCCGGTCTCTAAAAATGACTTGATAATATATTCATGGAAAAAAGTAAGTGACAGGCAAATAATCACTGCAAAAGCAGCCACCATTTTCACTGCTGCAAGGTATCCTTTCTTTACCCGCTCAACTTGTCCTGCGCCAAGATTCTGTGCCGTAAAAGTGGAAACCGCATTGCCTGATGCGATCATAGGCACTACGCAGATGGATTCAATGCGCATTCCTGCCGTATATCCTGCCAGCACAGAAGAACCAAAACCGTTTACCACAGACTGAACCAGCAACATACCAATGGAAACAATGGACTGCTGCACCATAGAAGGGATTGCCACTTTTACCATATTTCCAAACATCTGCACATCAAACAGCGCTTTTTCCCCTTCCTGATTATCATAAGATTTCAATGTCCTTAATAGCAGACAGATTGAAATCACTGCTGATAGTCCCTGGGCAAACACCGTTGCCGCTGCCGCTCCTGCCACTCCAAGTCCAAAGCCTCCAACCAGCACAAGATCCATCACAATATTCAACAAAGAAGAGAAAATCAACAAATACAAAGGCGTCTTTGAGTTTCCCAATGCATTAAAAATAGATGACAATATATTATACATAAAAAGAAAAGGAAGACCTGTAAAATAAATCTTTAAGTACAGAACCGCCTCCGCCAGAACATTATCCGGAGTGTTAAGTGAAATCAATATACTTCTGCTGAAAATTAAGCCAATTCCACCTAATAAAACACTTACTGCCAAAAAGGAAAGCAATGCCGTATTGACAGAAGTTTTCATCCTTTGGTAAAGCGCTGCCCCCAGATACTGGGATGTAATTACCGAAGCCCCAATTCCTCCCCCAATAGCAATCATTATAAAAACTGTAGTTAGTGCATAGGATGCACCAACTGCTGCAAGCGCCTTCTCCCCAACAAACTGCCCTACAATAATGGAATCTGCCGTAGAATAAAACTGTTGAAAAAGATTTCCTAAAATCATGGGAAGTGCAAAAAAGAATAAAGACCTTCCTTCACTATCCGTAAGCATATTGTATTTTTTCATTTTTATAAACCTGCTGCTTTCATTTAATATATAAAATGTTACCTAATATTGTTCCCAGAAAATGTGCATGTATCAGTTTCTCATATTCCTTCCAGTTAACATAATATTTTTCTCCCCAGGAAGATATCCCTAAATAAATACTTTCATTTTCTTCAAAAACCTCTGTTACCACCACATAATGTTCTGAGACGGTGCATGCTCTGTAATATGTTTTTCCTTCTTTTTTATAAAATGCTGCTCCCTTTCCCTTATCTTTTTTAAACAGCATCATGGGAATACATAAAATTACCGGAATATCCTGATCCAGCATCCTTGTTATTCTTTGAAACAGCTTTCGGCCGCTCCACCCCCACACAGCTTTAAGCTTCCAGTTTTCAGCAACTGCCATCCGGTTAAATTTTCGGCTCAGTTTAAAACCGCTTAGTCCCTTATTTCTCTTCTCCGGCAATCCTCCAAGAAATCCATATACAAAATTAAAACAGGCCTTATACTCACTTTCCGTAAGTATCCGGTCTGAATGATTTTTAATTTCCTGAATTTGATAAACCGGATTGATTTCTGCCAGATAAAGAAGAAGATCACAAAAAGCTACGATTCCGCATCCCAAACGCCTTTTTCTTTCATCCTCCGCTGATCCGGAAACTTCCTTGAAAAACCCCTGATCCCCTCCATAGGTAACATTATTCGTTGTCTCCCGCTTTACCTGTATATACTGACTGGTTAATCCTGCTATCTGCGGCATAACACTCCTCCACTCCTGCCATCCACCACGCAGACTCTGGCACCGCTTCTTTTCTTTTATCCGAAATGTTTTCTGATATGCTTTTTATTATAGCAGTTACTACAAAAAGTTTCCACCAGTAAAAATCAGATTGACAAGATAAGGAAAGCTATGGTAAAATACATTCTGTTGATGTCTAAAAGACGTTGCAGGCTGCTGTGGCTCAGTCGGTAGAGCGTCGCATTGGTAGTGCGGAGGTCACGGGTCCGATTCCCGTCAGCAGCTTTAAAATAAAAATCCCTTATTTATGCCAGCTATTAAAAACGGTGCATAAATAAGGGTTTTTATTTACTTTCTTTTTAAATAATAGAATCCATAAGCAGGGATTTTAACATCAACCGGCCTTAATTCTTCTCCCGATATCAAATCCACATACCCGCCATCTGTTTCATTAATCCATGCGGTTTTGTCATATTCGCTGAAATTAAACAAGCCAATTATTTTTTCATCTTCAAAATATCTTCCAATGCCTAATATGGACTGATCCCATGTTTCGATTGTCCATGCATCCGCATTTGAAACAAATACTTTTTCTGATTTTCGTATTTCTTCCAGTCTACTTAATCCCTGAAAAATCTTCCCCTCTGTGGTATCCGCATCTTTAATTTTCTCTGCCAGTTTCCAGTTCATTGCCCCACGGTGAATGTAACGGGAATCTGCTGCTTTATTAGGATCATCCTTATAGGTGTAATCATTTAACTGCCCAATTTCATCCCCGCTGTACAAAACAGGAATTCCTGACTGCATAAACATGTATGCGTGAAGCATCAGGTCAAACCTTACAGCTCTTTCCATCGCTTCTTTATCCTTACTTTCGCCTGCTTTTTCTATACCGCACATAGAAGCCGTAGTTCCGCAGAATCTGGCATCTCCGGTAACCGGATCCGCATTATAAAGCTCTCCCCGGCTGTTGCTTTCCCCGGCAAAGCCTAGAAAATAATCATTTAAATACTGTTTATGCGACCTTTCTCCCATCCCCTCCAGCATCAATGTTCCATAATCAAGCCCCCAGCCAATATCGTCATGACACCTTAGATAATTTAAAAAGATATATTCTTTGGGCAGTGAGTTCACAATATCAAGCTGCTTTTTTAACAGCTTCACATCTCTGGTTGCTACTGTATGCCACGTGGTTGCCATAGTGGTGACATTGTAAAGCATATGGCATTCAGGCTTTTCCACAGTGCCAAAATAAGGCGTCACCTTCTCAGGTTCCATAACCACCTCACCCAGCAGAAGAATACCCGGACAGACGATTTCGCCGATCATTCGCATCATGCGCACGATGGTATGCACTTGTTTTAAATTCCGACAGGAAGTATTTAATTCCTTCCAGATATAGGGCACCGCATCAATGCGGATAATGTCAATTCCTCTATTTGCAAGATAAAGAAAATTGTACATCATTTCATTAAATACCCTTGGATTTTTATAATTCAAATCCCACTGATAAGGATAAAATGTTGTCATTACATAATACCCTTCCTCTTCGAGCCACGTAAAATTGCCCGGTGCTGTTGTAGGAAATACCTGGGGAACTGTTTTTTCATACATGGCCGGCTCTTCCTCATTATCAAAGAAAAAGTAGCGGCTCATATATTCCCCATCTCCCTGACGGGCCTTTTTCGCCCACTCATGATCCTCTGAAGTATGATTCATGACAAAATCCATACATACATTAATGCCCTTTTTATGACAGGCGGCAGTCAGACTGTCCAAATCCTTCATGGAACCCAGCTTTTTCTGCACCTTTCGAAAATCCGATACTGCATATCCACCATCCGAGCGATCCGGCGGCGTATCAAGAAAAGGCATTAGATGAACATAATTAACTTTGCATTTTTCAAGGTAGTCAAGTTTTGCCTCCACGCCCTTCATATTCCCTGCAAAGTTGTCAATATAAAACATCATTCCCAGCATGTCATTTTGCTGATACCAGCCATGATCCTGTTCTCTTTTCAGATCACTTATTTTTAACTCTTTATTCCTTTTCAAATAAAACTGCTTTAAGTTATCACATAACTCAGCAAACATGGAACTGTTATCGTACATCTCCATATAAAGCCAACGCAGTTCATCATGATGCCGCTCTAATCTGCTTTGAAAAATTTCTTCTGCATCCAAAACCTGCTTCTTCATTTTAATCTCATTCCTTTCCCAATTAATCTTAGGAAATCTCTCGAATACATTTTCTTAAAGGCAGTACCATGGATGGTGAAACTGACAGTTCATCAATTCCCATTTTTACAAATTCTTCCGTCAGTTCTAAATCTGCACCCAGTTCTCCACAGATTCCTGCCCATTTTCCATATTTATGCGCACTGTCAACTACCATTTGAATCATACGCAAAATAGCTTTATGATGAGGATTATAAAAATCATCCAGCTTTTCATTCTGCCTGTCTATGGCAAGGGTATACTGCGTCAAATCATTTGTTCCAATACTGAAAAAGTCTACCATCTGCGCCAGTTCATCACCGATCATAACTGCTGCCGGCGTCTCTATCATGATACCCTGTTCCGGATTTTTAAATGGAATCTGCTCTGCTTCCAGTTCCTTTTTCACTTCCTCAACAATTTGAAAAATCTTTGTAACTTCCTCCGTAGATGTAATCATCGGATACATAATGGAAAGATTTCCATGTACAGTTGCCCTGAATAATGCACGAAGCTGCGTCTTAAAAATATCAGGCTGCTTTAAGCAGATACGAATTGCCCGATAGCCTAATGCCGGATTATCTTCTTTTCCAAGATTAAAATAATCTACCTGCTTATCTGCTCCAATGTCCAGTGTGCGAATAATTACCTTCTTTTCTCCCATAGTCTGAAGAACCTGCCTGTATGCCTGAAGCTGTTCCTCTTCCGTAGGGAAATTATCCCTTCCAAGATATAAGAATTCGCTTCTAAACAGTCCGATTCCGCCTGCATCATTTTCAAGAACATATCCCACATCGCCTACACCGCCGATATTGGCATATACATTGATCTTTTTCCCGCCAAGTGTAACGTTTTCTTTTCCTTTTAGCTCCTGCAAAAGAAGCATTTTTTCCTTTTCCTTTGCAAGCTTTTGCTCTGTTTCCTCACAGACTGTCTCGTTAGGATCAAAAATTACTTCCCCCTTAATTCCGTCAACAACTGCCTTAGTACCGGATTTGATCTTATCAAGCTCTAAAGGAACCCCAATTAATGCAGGAATATTCATCATGCGGGCAAGAATTGAAGTATGAGAATTGGCTGAGCCATGCACTGTAACAAACGCCAGAATTTTTTCCTTGTCCATTTGTACCGTTTCACTGGGACTTAAATCGTCAGCAACAATTATAGAAGGCTCTGAAAAATCAAAATCGTTTTCTCCATTACCTGAAAGGCACTGAATCAGACGGTTTGAAATATCCTTAACATCTGCTGCCCTGGCCTTCATATAGTCATTATCCATTCCGGCAAACATTTCGGAAAAATTATCCCCGGTTACAGCAACAGCATATTCCGCACTTACCTGTTCCGTCTTAATCAAATTGCTAATTGCTTCCTGATAATCATCATCATCCAGCATCATCTGATGCACCTCAAAAATTGCTGCACTGGCCTCCCCAACTTCTACCACTGCCTTGTCGTAAAGCTTCTGAAGCTGCTGTTTTGCTTTTTCAACTGCCTGCCCGACTCTTGTAATCTCTCCCTCAGCATCTTCAACCTTGTTTCTTTTTACCTGCTGTTCTTCTTTTCTAAGAACCATTACAGGACCAATTGCAATTCCCTTGTAAACCGATTTCCCAAAAAATTTAACCATAATAAAATACCTCCATAATTTATTTTTTATTTATTTTAATATTTTATCCAATGCATCAAACAAAGCTTCCACGTCAATCGGCTTCGCTAAATGCCCATTCATTCCGCTTCTTAATGCTTCCTGCCTGTCTTCTTCAAATGCATTAGCAGTCATAGCCAAAATCGGAATAGACGAAAGTTTCGCATTATCAAGGCTTCGAATTAATTTCGTTGCTTCATATCCATCCATCACCGGCATTCGGACATCCATAAGTACCAGTTGATAATAACCAGGTTCAGACTTTTCCAACATCTCTACGGCTATTTTTCCATTCATGGCAACCTCCGTAGTAAAGCCTGCATTTCCAAGAATCGCCACGGCTATCTCCTGATTCAGCTCATTATCCTCTGCCAGAAGAATACGTCCGGTATATCTTTTCTCTGATTTCTCTTCGCTTTTCTGCCCCTCTGTCTCTTCTGCATTTACAATAGAGTGTAGACAGCTGCGCAGTTCTGATAAAAATAAAGGTTTGCTGCAAAAAGAAGTAATACCGGCTTCCTTTGCCTCCTCCTCGATATCCAGCCAGTCGTACGCGGTAAGAAGAATGATCGGTACATCGTCTCCCATTTCCTTCCTGATCCTTCTGGTAACTTCAATTCCGTTCATATCGGGCAGCATCCAGTCAATCACATATACATTATATATGTCATTCCTTGTAACTGCCTGACGTGTACGCAGCAGCGCTTCCCTTCCTGACAAGGTCCACTCCGCACGCATTCCAATCTGGCTTAGCATATAAGTTACACTGTCGCAGGTATTAAAGTCATCATCTACCACCAAAGCCCTGCAATTCTTTAATTCCGGTATATCCCGGGGTTCTATTACCCCGGTATTCAGACGGAAGGTAAAGCAGACAGTTGCTTCTGTTCCTACCCCCTGTTCACTTTCCACCGCAATTGTTCCATTCATCATGTCTACAATATTTTTCGTGATTGCCATGCCAAGTCCGGTGCCCTGAATTCCGCTGATCGTGCTGCTCTTTTCCCTCTCAAAGGGTTCAAATATATGAGCAACAAATTCCTCACTCATACCGATGCCGGTATCTTTAATATGAAATTCATAATTGGCATAGCCCTTCTGTGCACCAGGCTTTTCTGTAATACGCATACTAATTGTGCCGCCTGCTCCGGTGTACTTAACCGCATTGCTTAGCAGATTCAAAAGAATCTGGTTTAACCGCAGCTTATCACAATAAATATTCTCATCCCATACATCCACCGCATCAATATACAGCTCAAGCTGCTTTGCGTGCACATCTGCCTGAAGTATATTTCGCAGTCCGTGAAGAATATCCGGCAGCCTGCATGGCTTTTCATCCAAATGCATTTTTCCGCTTTCAATACGGCTCATGTCCAAAACATCATTAATCAGGCTTAAGAGATGATTTCCGGATGTCATAATCTTCTTAAGGTACTCTTCCACCTGTTCCTTATCATCAAGATGTGTAATTGCAAGCGTTGTAAATCCAACAATTGCATTCATAGGAGTTCTGATGTCATGGGACATATTGGAAAGGAAAGTACTTTTCGCCTTGTTTGCCTGATTTGCCTGCATAAGCGCATTTTCCAAAAGGGTTTTCTTTTCCATTTCGCTGCGGATTTCCTCATCCACGCTGCGGAAACCTGCAACAATACCATGCTGCTCACCCCATTTTCCGGCCTTAACTACTTTCAACTGAAAATATTTTATTTCTCCGTTAGAATAAATACGGTAATTTACATGATATTGGTTTTCTTCTGCCAATTCTTCTTTTAAATATTCGGCAGATAAAAAGCTCCTTAGCTCTTCCCTGTCTTCCTCATACACAAATTCCCGTATGTAATTCTCCATACTTTCCTTAAAAGATATTTTTCCTTCAGATTCAAAAGAAAAGATGTTTATATCTTCTTCATCATTACGAAGAGGAATTCCTATATCCGTATCCAGATCAAAATAGCAGACGACCTTATAATCAATACTAAGAGCCTTAACCAGCTCCATCTGCCATCTTTCATTTTCCTTCTGCTGCAGTGTTTGTGCTGTACAGTCTAAAATAAAACGCTGGTAAATTAATCTTCCATCTTCTTTCAGAAGCTTAAAATTACCCATAATATATATGATATCACCATTTTTATGCTGTATACGGTATTCCGTACTAACGCTGTCCCCTTCTTTTTCCAGTTTCTTAATACATTCACGCAGCTTTTCCTTGTCCTCATCCAGAACATTTTCTTCAATCATGTCAAATCCGTCCACCATTAGTTCTTCCTGGGACTCATATCCTAAAATTTCAAGTGCCGCCCGATTGATACTTAAGAGTTCTTTTCCGTCTGTCGTATGGCGTATTACGCCACAGTCAATGGTCGTAAATATCTTTTCCAGAGACTGGTTCTTTTGCATGATTTCCCTCTCGTAAGCCCGTTCCTGTGTTACATCAATTGCCACGCCCACAGTTCCCATTACACTTCCGTCCAAATCATACAATGGAGATTTATATGTGGTAAGCGTCCTAATCCCTGCCCCTGTCTGAATAATCTCTTCCGATACAAAGGTCTTTTGCTTACCCATAACCTCACGTTCTGACTCTATACAGGCAGGATCATCCTGCTCCACATCCCATATGTAAGCATGCCCGCGTCCTTCCACCTGCTGTTTGGTTTTGTTGACCGTTCTGCAAAAACTGTCATTAACCTTTTCATGGATTCCGTTTTTGTCTTTGTACCAGATAAGATTAGGAATATGATTAATTGTTGCCTCAAAAAAATGACTGGTCTGCCAATAATCCCTGCTCATCTTATATGTCTGCTGCCATCTTAAAAAATGAAACTTCACTTCTTCTTCTGATAACGGACAACCCCAAATGTCCTTTATTTCCGGCAAGTATTCTGAAAGAAGGCTGATCTGGCTTCCATCTGCTGACAAAATCAGCTCAGTTTCTTTCTTTTTCCCTGATATAAGTGTTTGCACTACTGCCTTTGCATCTGATTCCGGAAGATATACCAAAATCACATCTGCTTTAGCGGCCAATGCTTCTTCCACATTTTCGCTTTCCATATACGTATGGGTAAAATTCTCAAGGGGAGACATTTCCTTAATTATTTCAAACATTCTGCATTGTCGGCCTAACAAATAAAAATGTACATGGCAATGGTACATCACGTTTCCTCCTTAAATACTTATATTTTTTGTATCAATCGACCTACATGATAAAATTATACTTGATTCAATCAAGCAAAACAAGTGCATATTTCCCTAGTTTTTTTATAATATTTATCTATTGACATAAAGCAGGGCATGCTCTATCATGTACTAATACTATCAATATTAAGGATATAAACATTATGAAATATTTAAAACAATTCAGCATTATTCTTTTTATTTCGTTTTTAGGTGAAATGCTGCATGCTTTAATACCATTTCCAATTCCGGCAAGTGTCTATGGTCTGGTTATTTTGCTTACTGCTTTGTGTACAGGAATTATGAAAGTAGGGCAGGTCAGGGAAACAGCATTATTTTTAGTTGAAATTATGCCGATAATGTTCATCCCTGCTGCAGTGGGACTTTTAGATTCCTGGCCGGCCCTTTATCCGGTTTGTATTCCCGTTATTTTGATCACCCTTATAACCACTGTGCTTGTAATGGCTGTTACCGGACGAGCAACACAATCCATGATCAAATATCAAATATTTCTGGAAAATAAACAGAAGAAAAAATGAAAAATGGAGAAAAAGTTTAATGATATGAAAGAATTTCTAGTTAATTCCGTCTTTTTTGGTGCAGTAATCAGCCTTACCGCATATGAAGCAGGACTTTTAATAAAAAGAAAATTTAAATCAGCCCTCTTAAATCCCCTATTAATTGGAACAGCATGCGTCATGGCAGTCCTGTTACTCCTAAAGATTGAATATAAGCATTATTATGAAAGTGCAAAATATATAAGCTATCTGCTGACTCCGGCTACCGTATGCCTTGCAGTTCCCCTCTATCAGCAGATTGAACTCCTCAAAAAGAATTTAAAAGCTGTGGCAGTGGGAATTACTGCCGGAGTGTTTACAAGCCTTCTTGGCGTTTTTCTTCTGTCAAAGCTGTTTGCCTTAAATCATGTTCAGTATGTAACCCTCCTTCCCAAATCCATTACTACTGCTATTGGAATGGACGTATCAAGAGACTTGGGAGGTATAGAAGCCATTACCGTTGCTGTCATCATTATTACAGGTATTTTGGGTAACATGTCGGCTGAGTTTATCTGTAAAATATTTAAAATTCATGAACCAGTTGCAAAAGGTCTTGCCATTGGCACTGCTTCTCATGCCATTGGTACGGCAAAAGCTATGGAAATAGGCGAAATCGAAGGAGCCATGAGCAGCCTTGCCATTGCTGTGGCCGGACTAATGACGGTTCTGGGTGCCTCCGTATTCGCAAATCTTATGTAATCTTTAATTCTCAATCATCTCTCTTTATTTTTTCCCTTTCTCTCCCACTTATTTTCATACATCCGTTCATCTGCCTCCTTAATCATTTCCTGATAGTCCAGTTCCAGTTCCCCCTTTGCAAGACTGTAGCCAAAAGAAAAGCTAAGTGGTACCTTCAAGCACTCTCCTAAATATGTAAGGCAATGCTGGCGGATAAAATCCAGCACTTTGAAAGCTTCAAACAAGTCATCTTCTTTTTCGTATTGATAAAGAAACAGTACAAATTCATCTCCACCCTGTCTGGCTGCAACGCTTTTTCCTGCCTCAAAAGTATTAATCATTTCAGCAATTTTTTTTAGGTAAATATCACCCTTTTCGTGTCCGTAAGTGTCATTAATTATCTTTAATCCGTCAGCATCTACCATAACCATTGCGCAATATCCCAGCTTTTCAGGCTCCTCAAACAATTTGGATAACTGTATATCCAGTCCCCGCCGGTTATATAATCCGGTTAAAGAGTCTATGTCTCTTTCCACCTCAATTTTTTTGCGCCTGGTAATCTCTTCCGTCACATCGATTGCAACGCCAAAAACACCATTTTCCTCATTTATTTCTTCCAGCTTTATATAATGTTCTTTTTCTTCTCCCAGTTTATAAGTACCCTGTTCCCCATGTACCGGATTTTCCCGCACTTTTTTTATAAATTTCTGAAATTCCTTATCATCTTCTGACAGCCTTTTGCTTTCTTCTTCATCAAGCAGAAATATTCTGGGAATGTATTCGGTAAAACGTACCTTTTTCATATTCTTATTATACTCATATACACCTATATACATGTTGGTTTTACCAAGAACATAGGACATTTTTTCATTATAAGCCAGCAGACTTCTCACCATTTCATTGATATAGCTGCTCAGCTTAGAAAATTCCACACAGCTTTGTACATCCACTTTCTCGTCAAGATTTCCCTTGGCAATTCCGTAAAGCTTATTATTTACACTGTAAATTCCATTTACAACATACCGATTCATGCACCACGTCATTGCAGATGATAAAACCAGTACAATCAGCAAAATCCCCAAAGTGAATAGTATCATATTTGCCGGAATCCGCTGATAAATCACACTGTCAGGTATCACTCTCCCCACATAAATCGTACCGATTTTCCGAAATACGCAAAAAGAGCCTGTTCCGTTTATACGCCAGTGAAAACCTGTATTCTCCCCGGGAATGTCTTCAATGCTCAGTCCAATATCCTCCAGCTTTTTACCCACATTGGGCAAGTCTGTAGTTCCTACAATCTTTCCACTCTCCTGATCCACCGCATAATAATTTGCCGCCGGATCAACCCTGAGATAAAAGAAAATGTAAGATAACTCATTTTTTTCCATCGCTTTCATGACACGGACAGGTTCCATGCCCACCTGAAGAATAAATTCACCGTTCTTGCTCCACACAGCAGAATACTGCATCATTTTACTCTCCGCAGTATTTGGTGTAATCTCCTGTACCAGCTTTAAGGATTTATCCTCCAGCATAGGTTTAAAAAACCTCATTTGTTCCCCCGAGTCAAAAGTATAGCCATAGTACTCCGGACATGTTCCCAAAACAATACATCCGCTGGTATCAAAAATATGAATTTCATCCACCTCAATAAATTCAGCAATTTTTTCCAGTTCCTGTTGGTCTCTCATTACAGCAGGGTTATCCTGAAGCATATAAGCAATCGCTTCGGCATTGTGCAGGCAGGTCTGAGTATATTCCTGACTGATCTCTTCCAGTTCCTTCTGATTTTGCTCCAGTTTCTGCTCAATTTGACAAAAAGCCTGTATGGAATCGTCACAGGCTCTCTTTTGCTCATTAAGTATTTCTATTCTGCCAATAACCACCAATATAATGGCTGCAAAAATCAGTGAAACATATCCTATATATTTTATGATTATTATTTTAAGCGTCTTCATTTCCATCCCTATGCCTTTAATGATTTCCTTCACGTTTTTTGCATATGAAGAATTTAGTCAGAATCAGAGTTTATTGTAGCACACTGTAAACATTTTTTCATTTCATTTATTTCACAAAAAATGCTTCATTTGTCCCATTTTCATCATATATTTATGATATAATCCAGGTTTATAAATTAATTACAGTTTAAAAATATAAGAAATCAATGTACTATCCTCTTTTTGAACACAAAAAATGCATTGGTTATGTAGGTGCCGGTGTTTATGCCAGCCGGCTGATGGATGTTCTTTTAGGTTTATATATTGAGGGACTGCCCCACAGCGAATATATATGGAAATGTTGATGCGGTACGCACCACAGTAGGTATTTTCTGTGCCGCTGTGGCAGCAGTTATCATACTTGCCACACTTCTGATCCTGTACCGGGAAGGCAAAGAACTTATGGGCATGAAAAGAGCCATCCGTCATCTTTGTGACTGTCTCAGAAAAACCATTGACGATATTGGACGAATTTGGGGTGAAATGGCACAGAGCAATATTGCTGTAGACGTGGTAAAAAATGAATCCTATTATAATGATGATTCCAGGATTCTTGCTGAAAGTCTCAAAAGCATCCGCACGCAGCTTACAAACGTAATGAGTGATATTACTGATATTACCTCACAAATCCAAAACTGTACCGTCCGCTGCAGTAATGCCAGCGACTTAGTTGATAAAGCGGCTGACTATGCTGCAGAAGCCGATACAAAAATGGAACAGTTGATATCAAGGTACTTATGGACGAAATTGCACTTGCCAGCGTCCAGCAGCCGGAAATGATTGTTGCTGTGGAAAACAGAATTAAGGAGGTCTTTAAAGTCATACAGAAAAGCTCCAGCGCCGCTGAACAAAGTGCATTCATTTCCAACGAACTATCTGATCAGGCAAGACCATTTTCTCCCGAATAACAATTCCTAAGACAAACAACACTGTTGCTCCCAAAAGCCAATGCATCCATGTTCCGTATTCTCCCTTCATCATTTGAAACAAGGCAAAATTTTCCAAATACTTTCCGCCTCCTATATTAAGCGCATAATAAATCACCGCAAACATATATCCAATTACCACCTGATTTGTCACTGCCGATGCAAAAAATCCAATACTGCCCAAAAAAAGGATTTCACAGCATGCGCCTCTAAAAAGGCTAAATATTTCAAACTCACTGCCTCCTCTTATCATAAAGCTTATAAACAATGTTATAACTAAAAAACAAACTATAAGCGCCAGAATAAAACGCAGAAAATAATTTTTCCACATTGGTGTTCCTTTACTTCTTTCAAGATCCCATATTTCTCTATCCTGTTCCGGCATAAAAAGAGGCGTGAATAGTAGAATTCCTGTAAAAGCAGCATACATTTCCATTACTTTAGCCGCCTGCTGGCTTTCCAATCCTCTAAAACTTACAAATCCGCCTGAAAGTGCCACAAATAAAAAGAGTAGCAAAAGGTGCGGATAGTATTGTCTTTTTACAAAACTAACAGTTAGTTTTATATACTTTTCCATAGGTACCTCCTTTTTTGCGTTTTCTTTCATATACAATTACCGTCAATATAATGCAGACGGCTGCCAATAAACAATAATATCCCTTATTCCACAGCAATGCTTTTTCCAAAGAATCATAAAGCATTCTTTGTCCAAAAGTGTTCCATCTTGTAATCAGCTTCAGTCCAAAATCTCCCACTAATGTATCCGCTCCAAAAAGACTCCCAATCCCCCATGCAGTCTGTATAAACACTGCCAAAATACTATCTGTATATTCCGTAATGAGAAAAGACAGGGCAAGCACAATCATCATTTCCGGTAGAAGCCAAAGGCAGGGTACTTTAAGAAAAGCAAAAAAATCGGCCTGCATCCCCATGCTGCGCGCCATCTCATAACAAGGCCGCTGTATCAAAAATGCCATTACAAGCACCGGAATAGTAATCATAACCAAATTAGCAAGATACCGGCTTCCAATGACCACAATACCTGATGCTTGTTTTGAAAAAACAACTTGCTCTACCTTTGCCCTTTTATCGCGAAGCGCTCCGGATACTCCCACAAAAATTGGTAAAATGGCAAGGAAAATCCCTGCATAATCACAGAAAAGACGCATATAGCCCCTTGTAATCAGGTCTTTACTACACAAAGCATCGAACTCTTCCTTTGCCTGTTCATAAGTCATGGGAACATAAACCCCGCTTTCATACATTGTTTTTTCATAAAAAGAGCCTTTTCCCACAAGCCTGCATATTTCTTCCATTGCTGTCCCAAACTCTTCGTAAGTCAGGCTTTCTCTTATAGATATCTTATAATCCGCTTCTGCTGCCATAGCTTCTTCCAAAATACTTTGTTCATATTTTTCAAAATGTCGCATCAGTTCCTTTTCCATCACTTCATAGCTTTTTCCCGTACAACGTTCCAAAATCTCCTTTACCTGCTTATTTTCTTCATCAACAAGCGTTACTTTCTTGTAGAAACCAAGCGGATAGGTTGCAAAAGAACCATGATACAGATCCTGCATTAAATTTGCCAGTGTTTTTTCCATGATTAAGGTTTCATCCTTTGTAATCGTCCTCCCGTAATACTCCTGCCCTGGCTGCGGTTCTTTAAGAGCTTCCCAGTTTTCACTGCTCATCTGGCTGTTAACAGAGAAAATGAAAACCACAACAAAAATGTAATATACCAGACTTTTTAGAACCTGTCTGCATTCCTTCAAGAACAATGCTCCGAACATAATTACCTCCTGCTTTCTTGTCAAATCTCTTTCTTTTTTGATCCTTCATGCATCAGATACATATAAGCGTCCTCCACATCCGGCCGTACCTGTTTTGCTTGTGCAAAAGGGTTTTCATCCGCTATCATTTTTATGTTTGCAGTATTTCCAGTTACAAGAATTCCTGTCACCATATATTTTTGCTTCACCTTTTCCAGCTCTGACGCTGCAATTTCTGCAGAATAAACTTTTCCTTCCACCAAAGAAAGCAGATCTGACACATGACCGTCAAAACAAATTTTTCCTTGATTCAATACGGCAATATTTTCACAAGTTGCTTCAATATCTCCAACAATATGGGTAGACAGCAAAACAATTCTGTCTTTTGCAATTTCACATAACAGATTGCGGAAACGGATTCTCTCCTCCGGATCCAGCCCTGCCGTAGGCTCATCTACAATAATGACCTTGGGATCGTGTATGATTGCCTGGGCAATACCAAGCCTTCTTTTCATTCCTCCTGACATGGATCTTATCTTTGTCTTTTTCTTTTCCAAAAGATTGACCTTTTCCAGCATTTCAGGCACCTTTATCTTCCGTTCATTTCTACTCATCCCTGAAAGCACAGCCAGATAATCCAGTGCTTCATAAGCATTCATATTTCCATACATTGAAAAATCCTGAGGAAGATACCCTGTTATATTCCGTATCTGTCTGCTGTTTTCTATCGGTATCCCGCAGACCGTCACTTCCCCGTCTGTTTTTTTCAATAACGTGGTTAACACTTTCATTAATGTGGTTTTGCCTGCACCATTTGGCCCCAAAAGTCCAAACATTCCCTGAGGAATTGAAAGGCTAACCTCTGATAAGGCTGTCTTTTTTCCATAATTTTTTGTCAATCCCTGAATTTCAATTGAAATGTCCATTCGTATGCTAACGCTCCTTTTCCACCTCAAAATCTTTTTTATAACAACTATAAGTTTAAAAGAAAAACCTTTATAATTTTCTCTACACAAACTAAAATTTTTCTTAAGACATTTGCAAATATTTCATAAGCTTCAAAGACTCCATTTGCATGACTTCTTTATATAAAAAAAGAACTGTGAAAACACAGCTCTTTTTTAAAAATTAATTCTCTATTACAATTTCATATTTGGAAGAATCACGCAAAATAGCTGATGGATGATAACATCAGCGCCTTCTTGCAGTCCTAATAATCTGCTCTGCCGCTGCCTCAGCATGTACAGGAATCTCTCCATAAGTCTGAGTCTCATCAGATTCCGTCTTTTCCACACCTGTGTAAAAGGTATTTAAGGCATATCTTGCCAGTAATCCGGAAACCCGTCCCCGTTCTATAGAATCCTCGCTGCCAAGAACAATAACTACCAAATCATGCTCCCTAATTCCGTCGTCTGCTTTCAGAGATGTCACCAGACAGGCACCGGCTTTATTGGTAGTTCCGGTTTTCAAACCCGTAACTTCAGGCATGTTATACAAAAGCGGATTGGTATTGCGTACTTCAAAGTCGATAGATTCTAAAGCGGCATTTTCCAGAGATGTGATATCCGTAACCTGGGGATAAACTTTTAAAAGGTAGGATACCAGTCGAAACATATCATCTGCACTCATGGTGTTCTGCCGCTTTGAAGGAATAAAATCCTCCGTATAAAAGGGAAGACCATTGCTATTGAAAAAGGTTGTTTGGGAAAGTCCCAGCTCCTGTGCTTTCTGATTCATCATTTCCACGAAAGCTTCCTCCGAACCGGCAATCGCTTCAGCCAGACACAGCGCACATTCATTGCTGGATGGCAAAAGGGCTCCCAACAATAGTTCCTGCACGCTAATCTGCTGCCCTGCTTCTAAAGGAATCACCCCGTCGCCGGACTCAGATAACAATTGAACTGCATCGGAAATAGTAACTTGCTCTTCGAGAGTAATTTGCCCTGCTGAGATGGCATCCATAGTCAAAAGGCAGGTCATAAGTTTGGAAGTACTTGCTATAGGATAGGCCAGATCGGACTGATATCGGTAATAAATTTCTCCCGTAACAGCATCTCCCACCAGTACACTGTTAACTCCATAAAAATAGCCTGCCTGTTCCAAAGCAACAGGAGAAATATCAAAAGGCTCCTGGGTATGAATCTGCAGAAAGCCTGAGCTGGAAACAGTTATATTCATATCCAGAATCATGGCCAAATCTGCTGCCATCATAAAGCAATCATAATCCCCTGAAGGCAGTTTCATAATCATTGTATAATAAAATACCTTTTTCTCATTTACCTTGAATTCATTTCTTCGCAGGGAAATGTCCGGATTTTCACTGTCCTCCCAGGAAATGTTTTCCACTCCCACAGGCGTATAGGCATTCCCCAGATTCATGGAAATGGCATTTCCCGTAATTTCAAGAGAAAAAGATTTATCCGTACCATTAAGGAGCATAGCCACATCCCGCAGAGAAAGATATGTATTGTAATCGTAACTGTAATCCAAAGTTTTTACAGTGGATGCAGCACCAGAATTTATCTGTACCTGGCAGGTTCCCGGGATTTCAAAGCCTGCCTCTGCCCTCATTGGCCAAATGGTGCTTATCAAAATTATAGTTAATATTAAAATACTAATTTTCTGTAAGGTTTTTTTCATATAGTTAACCATGTTCCTTTCTACTCAATTGGGAGATTGTTTTAAAGTATATATCACAGGATAATTATCTGAAAAAAAATCTGTAAAAGCAGAATCAATTTCTTCAGTCAGAATTAAATTAGAATCTTTCCTGATATAATATTCCATCCTTGTGTTCACATATCCCCCGGCTTCAAATCGTCTGGTCAGAATATTATCTGCTGTTTCATAAGTACCACTGCCCTCATACTTTGCCTGTAACTCATCCAAAGAAGGCAGCAGGGGCGGGCCATAAGACATCAAATAGGAAACAGTAGGCATTCCAAAAGTTTCGCTTACAAGCGCCTCAACAGTCTCCTTGTCTGTGCTGCCCATATAGTTTGCCATGCGAAGCCTCTTTGCCAAAAGGTCATGAAATGCTGCGGCAAATGCCTCATAAGCCGCCTGATTACAGGCATCATAACTTTCCGGCAGGACATTGCAGTAAAAAGTTCCCTCCGAACTGTCAGTCTGCTCTAAAGTTAAACTAATCTGTATCGTCAGATTCTGCATATAGGATTCCATATCTTCCAGCGATATTGAGACAGCTTCAATATCCTGCAGCCAATCAAGAGCTGTAATTGCAGCCTGCTGCGTCATATCCAGCTCTGCTGTCCACTCTCCTGAAAGCTCATCATCATCTGATGCAAAGAAATGCAAATATGCCAGCAAAGCGGTAGAAGCGCTTAATGTTAAAAGTAACAGCGTAAATATTACATTTTTTATAGTTTTTTTCATAGTGGTTTTCCTGCCCGCAGCAACGGGCATCCCTTCCCTGAAAGCGTATTTTTAAATGTCAAAGATTGAATCAGCTTCACCTGTTAAAATTTTCTACTGTAATTATATAATACCAGATTTATTAAATCTTGTTTTCATTAAAAATTGTATCATGGAATAAATATAAATAAAACTATTTTCATTTACTCATTTATTGACAATCACCATTATTCCTTATCAAGTATGATGTTACAAAACATAATATTCCCAAATAAATCAATTGGGGAAACAGCCTGTCCCGCCATTTCCCACTTCTTAATTTTAATGAAAATATCTGCACTTTTTTACAGAAGGGAACCTGACAATTCCCGGCTGTCTTTGAATACGGATTTCCTGTTGTCCTCAAAGACAGCCAGTTTGATCACATGTGCACACTGCTCAGACAACAAAAGCCCCAAATTAGTATACATATCATCCTCACCAATCAAATGAAGTGTACGCATTTGGGCTTTTCCAAACTCAACCTTCCATTTTTTAAAGAAATCGGCAGACTTATCAAAAGTAAGTTTCTGGTCGAGAGAACGGGCCGCCTCATAACTATCACCACTGGTCTCCTTGATCATATTCAGTATGACAGCATCTGTTGCCAGAACTGTTGATGCCCCTTGGCGAACATAAACACCCTCTGGGCGCATCCCTTTTCCTTGTAGATAATACGGTCTTGCCATACCGCGCTGGACAGTTACACATACAATGGATTTTTCGTCCATGACATCATTACGGCATTCCATAAATATAGTAATGTCTGGCCACACAGCATCTCTAATGGCATTGGTTACACACAGCATAGTACCATCAACGTCTTCAACACCACAAACCGTTCCAACGTCGTTCACACTGATATAAAGTGTACCACCATCACAGTTTGCAAAGGCAGCAATCGTGTTCTTAATATCTTCAACATATTCTCTCTTGAATTCAGTTGTTTTGTTTTCTACGAGCATAAATATCCTCAAACCAATTCAAATCATATTCTAATCTAACAATTATTAGAATCATTTTTCTATTATCTACATGTAGAATCTGATTTTTTGAGAAAGTAGATCAATGATGATGTACACTTTTAGTTGACACTTCATACTTAAAAATTTGATATTCCATATAAAAACTAAAAAGACAAACCAGAATGGCCAAAAATGTTAATAAAAGTACTTTATTCGACACCATATCAAAAAAATTAAGCACCTATTAACCCCAAATCCACTTTATTCTACCCTGGCAGACTATCCCACCTCAAGTCTTCCGACTTGAGGCTAAGCACAGCGCCCCATACCTCACTTATGTCAAGTTAATGTCACGAACTTTTTTCACTTTTTTGAAGGAAAATTCTTGAAAGCCACATATCTTCGTTAAGGTTATGGTAAATTAGTGTCAAGTGTAAACGTCAAATCATACGCCTAGTCAGATTATAGATTTTCTGTCAAACTTTAAAAAACTAATAAAACTAACTAGTTTTTTAAAGGAGGCTAACAATGGATAAGATCACACATGAAATCCGACTTTCCAACTGGAAAGCAGTCATCGAACAATGCAGTTTAAGACCAGAAGGCCAGACTGTAAAACAATGGCTTGCTGATAACGGGATCAATGAGAAAACTTATTATTACTGGCAGAGACGGATAAGAAAAGAGGTTTTCGGGCAGATAAATCTGCCTCAGCCAGCCGAAAACCCGGAACTGGCGTCTGTTTCATTTGCTGAGATACCGGTTATACCGGAACAAAGAGAAACGACCATGGAAGCTTCTTTTCACGCAGATGCAGTTATCCGGACAGGAAACACAACTATTGGTTTATCCAACAGCATATCCGACCGTCTGCTTGACAGGATAATGGGAGGGCTTTTACATGCTCGCTGAAGCCTTCGGGGTCAAAAAGATCGTGATAGCCTGCGGCCGCACTGATCTGCGGAAAAGCATTGACGGGCTGGCGCAGCTGGTCAGCACCGGATATGACCTGGATCCGTTCGAAAAGGATGTGCTGTTTTTGTTCTGCGGTGGAAGAAACGACCGGATAAAGGGACTGCTCTGGGAAGGGACGGGATTTCTGCTCCTTTATAAAAGACTGGAAGCAGGTTCGTTTTCCTGGCCCAGGACACCGGAAGAAGCGGTGGAGCTTACAAGGGAACAGTACCGTTTCTTAATGAATGGACTAAATCCAGTCAATCCGAAGATCAGGGAAATCCAGCCTTCCAAGGTACTGTAATCTTTTGTGCAGAACAGAGAAATTTTCAGGCTTATCCTGTAGTAAATGGGATGCCGCAAAATGGCTTCAGCAGCGCCTTGTACATTGGTTTAAGAGTGTGCTGAAGGCATTATAAAGAAAGCATATGAACTTTGAAAATCTCATATTTCCATCCTGCCAAAGGCCCTGTCCGAGCGCTTATAAACATAGGCAGAATGACGAATGACAGGTCTTCTGAAATTCGCTTGTTTTCCGGTTTTGCTGTATAATAATAACCACAGGAGAGATTTTCATGGCAAAGAAATATACACCGGATGAACTGAATGGCTTAAGCAGACAGGAACTGATCTTCCTTGCCATATCCATGCAGGATCAGCTGGAACAACTGAACGCAAACATGGAGAGGCTGATCGAACAGATCAGCATTGCAAACCAGCAGCGTTTTGGGAGACATTCGGAACGTCTTGATGTGATCGACGGCCAGCTGGATCTGTTTAATGAGGCTGAGGCTTTATCGGAAGGGGCCGGGAACGTTCCGGAGCCTTCCATTGACGAAGCGCTCCCACAGCATCCAAAAAGGAAGAAAAAAACAGGAACCCGTGATGCCGATCTTTCCGGACTGCCGGAAGAATCCATCATACACAGTGTCCCAGAAGAAAAACTGATCGAACATTTTGGAGAGGGGTGTTATCGGAAACTGCCGGATGAGAGTTACAAAAGGCTCCGATATACTCCGGCATCATGGACGGTGGAGCTGCATACGGTTGAAGTGTATGTAGGTACGGACGGACTGCGCCAGGATGAATTCTTACGGGGTGACAGGCCGAAAGACCTTTTGCGTAACAGCATCGTCACACCCTCCCTGGAAGCTGCTATTCTCAATGGCAAGTATGTCAATTCCATACCGCTTTACAGAATGGAGCAGGAGTTTCAGAGAAATGGTGTGTACATCAGCCGGCAGAACATGGCGAATTGGACGATACTCTGTGCGGAAAGATATTTAAAGCCTGTTTATGACAGGCTGAAAGAAGAATTTTTCAGATATCATGTCACCCAGGCGGATGAAACGCCGGTGGAAGTCATAAATGACGGGCGCAGTGCCGGTTCCACCAGTTATATGTGGGTGCACCGTTCGGGCGAATACTATAAGGACAGGCCGGTTGTCCTGTATGAATACCAGAAAACACGCCACCACAAACATCCCGAAGAATTCTACAAAGGCTTCAAGGGCATTCTGGTAACCGACGGCCTGGCACAGTACCATCTGCTCGAAGACCATCTTGAGGGATTGACGAACGCCAACTGCTGGGCCCATGCAAGAAGGGATTTCTCTGATGCGATCAAAGCCATAAAAGATCCGGAGCTGGCAAAAAGGTCCACCGCATATCAGGCACTGGTAAGGATCGCGGCAATCTATAAGCTGGATGAAAGCCTGAAAGAACTGACGCCGCGGCAGCGCCTCAAAGAACGGCAGAAACATGTAAAGCCGCTTGTTGAGGAATATTTTGCATGGGTAAAAGATGTTTTGGACAGCCAGCTTCCAAAAGGAGCGACTGCTTCCGGACTTCATTACAGTATCAACCAGGAAAAGTATCTCCGGGTATTTCTCAATGACGGAGAAATCCCGATCGATAATTCCGCATCAGAAAGAGCCATCCGTACATTCTGTATCGGAAAGAAAAACTGGGTAATTATTGATTCCGTCAAAGGAGCAGAAGCAAGTGCCATAATATACAGCATCTCAGAAACAGCGAAACTAAACAGCCTGAGCACTTATAATTATTTTAACCATCTGCTGACAGAACTCCCCAAACTTATCGACAGGGAGGGAAATGTGAGCAATGCGAAAGCGTTGGAATCATTACTGCCGTGGGCAGAGGAATTACCCGATATATGCAGAAAACCACGCCGCTGAAAAGCGGCGTTGCTTTATTCTGTGGCGTATGGTTTGACGCTTACTGTCAAGTCAGGTATAATTAATGGTAAATTAGTGTCAAGTTGTTATATAAGCATAAAAGCTAAGAATCCCTCCCTAGCTTTTATGCTTATGACTATTATTTTTACATTCAAACGAACAGTGCCTAAAATAAAACATTTATAATCCGTATTTCAATCAATACCATATCTTCTGAAAATACAATTCAAATCATCTCTGGTAATTTTTCCTGCCAAATAATATGCTTTCACACTTGCTTCCACTACCTCAAAAGTAGTATCAAACATAAACCAATCACCTGCTTCATAATACTCCTGTAATTCTTCAAAATCATATTGCAGTGCAGTTGGAAGATTATCTCTTAAGTCAACTTTTTCATCAATATACATTACACAAACATTCCTTTCCTATTCTGTCAAAAGTCCATCCTTATGCCATAATTTTTTGGTATATCGGCCGTAATACTTTTTCATATCTGCTTTGAATAATTGATGTAAAGAATTGCTTTTGTATTTTTGACAAAACTGGTATTTCTTCTATCATTAACCATATTCTACTCATACAACTTTCTATTTTAGGTGTTAACTTTCGTACCGCATCTGAACACTCCTGATACTCCATACTTTCTATTATATGATAAGGATTAACTCTCTTTCCTTGTAATTCATAAATACATCTGCGTGCTTTATATGCCTCTGCTTCCATTTTACCTGCATCACCCATAACTATCTGCATCTTTTCATCATCCCATTTACTATTCAAACAATTACCATTATCATAAACAGGAGCTATCTCTTTTGAGCCATCTTTACGCAAAATGATTCCCCAGTTGCTATTATTGCGATCTGTATTTCCAATCAGAGCATCCATTACAAACATATTCCAAAAATGATCCTTTACTCCTGAAACATCCTGTAAAAATGGATGTTCCTGTAACGTCATCATGATTTCATACAAGTCTACACCAACACCATTTGTTTCATTCCCATTAGAATCTAAAAAACGGGGTTCAAAAGTAACTTTTATCTTGTCAAACTCATAGCGCCTATCTCCATCTTGTAGGAAATCTTCACAAGCTACTACAATTTTTCCCTTCCTTGTTCCCAAAATTGTATTGTGAACAGGTAACCCGACTAATTCATATATCTTTGAACCAAGATATTCGCAGATGGGACTATTGGAATAACTAAGATTAATATTTTTCATCTTTTGCTCTTTTAAATTACCTGGAAATTTCAAAAGGTAATCTTTCCCCTTATAAGTAATTCCCATTTTTCGGCCGGCTGTTCCCCCATACATTCTTTGGTTTTGCTGAAAATCATTAAAATTAATTAATTCCAAAACATCACCTCATTTCAACCTTTTTCTGCGTCTGTACAATTCTCTTTTGAAGTTTTTCATTAATTATTTTTTCGGCATCTTCATCTGTCAACAGATATTTTGAAATATCCTCTATTTTTTGTGTTTCAAATTTTGTTAAAATTTTTATTTCCTGTAATGTTAACCCCTTTTCAATCAAATTTATAACTCCCTTCAATGCAACTGTTGTAGGGGTAAAATTAGGAACATTTAACTTCTTCATTCTCTCTTTTAGGGTTGTAAAAATACTATCAGGCGTCAGTTGTGTTCCGTTGCTTTTTGTAAACAAATATGTTCTATCTGGAAATTTATGTAGCTCACAATACCTTACTAAATCAGACAGTATCTCTTCATCCAACTTTATACGCAGCTCTTGCTCATCCTCGCCGTTTATCAGCAACGTTCCTTCCTTTTTACTAAAGTCCTCGATTTTAATATTAATAATAACCTTTTCCTTAAACCCATATGTGATGAGCAATCGATACATAACCAATTGTCCAAATTGAAAAAAGTTTTTTTTATTTAATAGCGCTATTTGCTCCTCCGCAATTTTTATTGCTTTTTCCTCATCAAATGGTAAATATATCTTTTGTTTTAATTCGTCATTTAAACTTACACATATATCATGCACTATCTGCTTATTTCTGCACCCACCCTCTAAATGCTCCCACGTAATCCCCCGTCCTTTAATGTACCTATAAAATTGGTCTATTGCTGTCAAGTACCTTTGAATTGCTTCAATAGTTGTTGCTTTTTTACTCTTTTCAAAATAATATTTGCAGGCATATTCAATTTCTATTTTGGTAAGAGCTTTAGACATTTCAGAGAATGGCACATCTATATACTTATCGCAGTATTCTAAAAAACTATTATAACAAGCTTGATAATTAGCCCTTCCACTTTTTATCGTTTTATAATAGTCCCCTAATGCTTGTTTTAATGTTTCGTTCATTAAATTCATCATTCCTTCATTAGCCCAAATAAAACTGATATTTTATTGCTTTTCTCTGTACATATCATACCATGACTAATTTAAAAAGTAATATCATACCATGACTAATTTAAAAAGTAAATTGTTATTGATACTTCTTATTACATTTTTCACTATTTTTCAAAAAACCCTTGTTTTATAAATTCTAAGTTGGTATACTCTCCTCCACACACAACGCTCCATACCCCGCGTATGTCAAGTTAATGTCACAAACTTTTTTCACTTTTTTTGAGGCAAAATCCCCGGAAGCCGCATAACTTCGTTGGGGTTATGATAAATTAGTGTCAAGTAAGAGAAAAATTGATGGCAAATTAATGTCAAGTTGCTTTAAGAATAATATTTTTCAATATAATTTACTACAGCCCTCCTCACCTCAAGAAAATTTAACTCTCACCAGATTATCCTACGCATCGTCCCTTTCATTACAATTCATATATTTCATCCTTTCAAACGTACCCCTATAAACTTAGATAAGCACCTATAACTTATCATCAACCGAATATCGTAATTCCAGATATTTTTTACGTCATTCTTCATCCATGCTTTTTTCCACTTCAGTGCATACCATTCTGACAACATAGTTAGTGTCATGTTTACATCTTGAAATAATATAATCTTTGGTTTCATCAGAAATTCCACTCACCTTATGAAGATGCCTCATAATTAAGTTTTTAATATACACACTGCCAGAATCTATAAGAGTTACTAATTGATGATTAACAATGCCTTTATTCTCTGAATTGCGAGACAGTGTAAGAAAAATACGTGTCGCATTCCACCTTATACCTAAAAACTCAGAATGTAGCCATTGTAGAACATTTTGAAGGACAATGGATTCTACCCTGGCAGGTAACATAATCGTATCTGTAGTCTCCAAATATTGAATAATCAGATTAGTTACTGCGATTATAGTTGCAACGCTATCTTGAATATAAGGCATCAATTCAAGAATATCATTATACACATCTTTGCCCATGGATGTGTACAAAAACTGCAAGCCAATTTTCAAAGAAATGCTGTCAATATTGGAAGAAATAATTGAGTGGTCTGCTGCTTCAATTCTCTCTTGCTGATTAAATAATTTCTCATATATGCTTTGATTACGTTTATAATCTTCAGGATATTTTACCGCAATGCAGATAAGAAGTGCTATTGCATCAAGTTTTATCGAAATCCCCTCTTTGGAAATAAGAAGTGTATCTGCTACCGTAGATATGAGCATATCCATCGTTTCGGAATTGCACACCACCTTTTCCCTTAACAAAATAGTTCTTACAGTTGCAATCTCATGTATACCATGTCCAAAATAAGTGCCATTTTTCCCCTGTGTTTCATTATTATTCTTGATTCGTTCTACATATTCTCTCACAAACATGGGCATGTCCTGTTTTTCGTTCTTAGTAGTTTCCAATTTGTAAGCTCCAACATAATAATTCGGAAAATATTCTGCTACCTTTTTATCCATATCATCTGTCAAAGCAAGATTTTGATTTCTAAGAACACACAAAAAGGTAGGAGCATAATTAATTTCCCCTCGTTCTTTTTCTCTCTCAAACACACCATTAATATGTTCAACCAAAGCTTGTGCAGATTCAATACTCATCTTCTGCAGATCAATACGATTGGCAATAAACCTAAACATCTCTATATACCAACGACTATAATGTTTTTCGATAAATTGACAGCAAATTTCACTAAGTGTATCTTGTGACATGCGATAAGCTACCCCTGAGAGACACTTGAATATATTCTGACCGATAGACACAACAGGACTATCATTACTCAACCATGACTTCATTTCATTGACAATGTTTTTTTCGTGTAATTCAAAACATTTATCATCCAGAAAATAGCCTACTGCCCCAAACGCTAACCACTGGCTGCTTAACCTTTTATATTTGATTGGATGGTTTAGACAAAAATCCATAATTGACGCAGCTTCATCAGAAGTTAAATTATTTAAAATTTCAGGATAAGAATCCTGAATACCCTTAACTTCCTTTTCCTTTCCTGCAAAAACCGCCAGTTTATACAAATTCAGTTTAATGTTCCAATCATCATATTTACAACTTAAATAGAATACAAAATTTCTTATTTTCTCATAGATAAGCAAAATATGAGTTAAAGAACCATTATACATAGATACAATAAAGGTGCTTGCAAGCATTTCACCATATTGATTAAAGCTATTTCCTAACGTAACCGAATAAGGAGATTCTGTTTTCTTTTTATACAAACCTTCTATGTATTGTTCTTGCAATGATCCATCAATGCGATCAAGAATAGGGTAATAGAGTTCTTCGTTACTTTCCGTTAGTTCTTTTTGTGCTGGTGTATCAGAAAATTCATTTCTTGATGTACAACGAACCCAGTGTTCGTTACGCAAATCTACCAAAATATCTTTTATAACCCATGCTGGCTGATTCGTTTTCTTTGCAATGTTTAACGCCATTTCAAAATATTCTACACACTTTTCAGCATCTCCAGAAAAATGTGCTTGTATTGCCTGCCAACGTATCTGAACAATTTGGTAATACTCATCATCCTGCTGTGCTTTCAGTGTTTCCAGATACATCGCTGTATTGAAATGTTTAATAGATTTGCCCTCGAATAATATTGGAAGGAACTGAAGTCCCCAATCATCAAATTCACTCGTTTTTTGCGCCTCATCCGAAAATCTACCTTGGGAATATCCGAGCACAAATTTCAGTATATAGTCTCTGCATTTATCCACATTCTTTAATGTTGTTTTAGGGATTGTAGGAAGCTGATACTTTTCCGTTCCCGCAACCTCTACACTTTGAATATCATCAGTTCCATTTGATTTCAAAACGATTCTACCAGTGCAATAATAGTGATAGACAGCAATAATATCATCAATTAATGCCTGAAATCCACATTGGCTTAATTCATCAAAACTATGAACAGTCTTACTTTTAGCAAATTGCACCCCCATTAGACTTTGTTCCAACGTGGTTTTTTCCTTTTGAGTTTCATCACAAAAATAGTACAGTGCTTTAATGTTATACTTTTTGACAGTATCAATCTCTGCCCGCACCCCCGGATTGATTCCATCAGCATTATCAATCAAAAAAATGCAAATATCACAATCTTGCAATGCCCACGTATAGTGAACACCCGCTGGCAATGTAGAGGCTCCTTCTCCTTCAAAGGTATATACATCCGCTAATCGTGTGGATTCAATAGCTTTTTTTAACTCAATCCGTACTTTATCATACTTCTCAACTCCACAGATAGAGCTAATAAATACCTTTATTTTTTGACCTGGAGATATCAACAGTGGAATAGTTCTTTGCTCCGCATTTGTATATTCCCATGAAATTCCACCAACAGGTGTGCTTATTCCTGTTATTCTTACACCCATATCTTTCTCCCTTCAGACAATTGTTCAATGCAAAACCTTCTCACCATATATAAACCACAATATTCTACCTTCATCTTTTGATATATGTTACATTGAAAATAAATGTATGCTTTTCTTTAATCTGCTATCTCTTTTCCATCACAATCTTTTCTATATAGATTTATAGACCATTTTCCTTTCTTGGTAGCCCCCACTCGCACAAGAAGCCCTTTGTTTTTCAATTTGTTCATGACATACCTGATTCCATTTTTTGACATTCCCATAACTTCTGCCATTTTATCCTGTGTAATTTCCGGATTCTTCAATATAAGTTTCGCTACTTTTTTCTCTGTATCTGATAAAACAGACAGTAATTCATCTTCTATTATTTCTGTGCCAGTTTCTCTATTTTCTATGTCAGTCATCCTACTTTCTATGCCAGTGTCTTTTATTTCTGTGCCAGTTACTGCAACTCTTTCCATATTTTCTATGTCAGTTTCTATATTTGAACGATAAAAAATCACCCGAAATGAATCGCCCATATCAACAAACTCCGGCTCTTGAACTCCATATTCTCTACAACCCCGAATCATTCTCTGAAGACCGGTTCCCCATTGTTCAATAATTCCCATACGACTAAATACCTCTGCAATACAAACATTGCGGATTTTTGAACGCCCTGATATAGCCTGTTCTACTGTTAACCCACCATACAGCATACCCGGAGAAGTTATCTCCACTCTGTTATCATAAATCGCAATCTGAACGCAGGAATGATCCAGGTAACACCTATGACATACAGAATTGATAATTGCCTCCCGAATACTCTCCGGTGGCAATTCGTATTTGTCCTTTCGAACAATCCCATCAATCGTAGCGCCAAGGTTAATATGTTTTAAAACGAACTGATATGCTTCTTCAATCTGGTCATAGATTGGTCCGGTAAATTCCCGCCTGTCAATGAATACTGCTCTATCTTCCCCTTTAAATAATGCACACTGTATTTTAGCAAATCGGAAAGTATTGTTTGTAAAAAGTACAAAAGCATTTGTAGTCAGATAACTCTGACCGTTTTTCTTTAGGATTCCCCAGTTTTCCAGATTAGTAACTGTTATCTTCCTTACTTTATTTATAGGCAGTTCCTTTGATTCAGCAATATACCTTCGTATATCGTTGCATAATTTTAAGGCTTGTTTTTCATCATAGTCAATTTCAACATTAACAATCTCATCATACGTTTTACCTGTTCCCTGATATTCCAAATCCTTTAATATCGCCTCATCCACCGGTCTGCTGGTTCCCGCCACTCGAATATATGTTCCATTCTCTTTTCCCATACTTCGTATATAATACGGCCTGTTCTGCCCAGGATATATCTCTATCTGAACAATACATTTCCCTTCTATTGTCTGGAAAGTAACGTCTGGAATAATCTGAGGAACGCACATATCAGAAACCGCATTTACAATCTTGTCCATAATCTGAAACACAGAACTTGGTTCAACACCGACAATACTTCTCGTGGCATCATCTACCCCAATAATCATTTTTCCGCCTGATGTATTAGCGTATGCAACAATCGTCTTCATATATTTTTTGCTGTCATCCGGAAGTTGTACTTTAAATTCTATATTTTTTGATTCACCACATTTAATATCTTCAAGTGTCATTGTCCTATCCTCCTGATTCAGATAAAATATACTATTTAAGTTTTTCAAAAAACTCTTCCATTGGGTGACTTTCTTTTTCTTTTCTCTGCTCCACTATATAATCAATGTCTTTCAATGATATGTAATTTCCCAAATTCCAAATCTCTATATTCATCAAATAAATAATTTTTTCCAACGATTCTCCTTGCTCAAGTAAATACCTAACGAGAGATGCTCTTATATTAGCTGGCGTCAATGCTTTATAATATTCATCATTGGGATCAATTCTGATAAGTTTGCTAAACACATCATTAATTACATCTTCCCTCATTGGTTCTTTTCCGTTATCTTTGGTCCGATAAAAAACATAATCCCCACTTACGCCAAGAGCTTTCAATCTTTGCAAAGCTTTTATGAGCTCTTCTGGCATACGTATTTCTTTTTCTTCCAGTTTTAATTTTTCTTTTATGTTGCCATCATTATTCCAATCAAAATTTTCTCTCCATTTTAAAAAACGTAACTTTCTCCGTTCCAAACCAAAAGATAATTCCATCAGGAACATCGCAACATCTCTTTCCTTGTTTTTTCCAGTTTCTAAATATTGTATCGCTTTTTTCAATTTTCCTAAATTAATAACATTTTGTCTCTCATCTTGCTTTAAGATTTTAGAAAATCCATCCAACATTGTTTTTGTACTAATGTCAAAAGCACTCTTTTCAGACATGCAGCACATAAAATCTTTTATATAGAAAAAAACATTCTTTAGGGTATTCTCTTTCTCTAACTTTGTCTTTTTCTCTATATAACTATAAAAGTCTGTCAACTCAATTGTATCATAAACATTATTTGTTTCACTTTTTAAATACCATTTCCCTATATCTATAGAACAATATTTCAAAAAACGTTTTAATGCCGATGAATAAGCGGACCAGCTTTTTTCACTCCCTTTATAATAACAGTTCTTATATTCTACAATGTCCTTAAAGAAATACGTATTTGGCTCAATGCCCAAAATATTATTATAAGAAAGAAAATCAAAATAATACTGATCTGAATTTTTACCATAAATAATCTCTAAAACCGTTTTTTTTGATTGAAAATCTGATTGCCCTTTACCAATATTGTTGTTAAACAACCAAATACCCTTAAGGCTGACTACAATCCCCCATTCAGCAATGCTATCTTTTACTCCTTCTTCTGTGTAATCTCTGAATAAACGGTTTACCACACTTCTTTCATTTACCTCATCAAACGTTATTTGAATTTTCAATTTATCATTTATTATATATACCTGTTGCTCAACACTCCATTTTAAACTTGAAGCACAATCATATCCTAATTTCTTTCGAAAAACTTCCTCAAAAACACATTTTCGAAATTCTTCTATGGTACTCTCTTTTTCAGCTTTTAAATATTTTTTTGATTCTTCTTCAATTTTTTTCAATCCGTCCGCACTTTTTCGCATATTTGCCTTCCTCTTTTCCATGATTTACTATTAGAGTATCATATTTAAAAGAAAATTTGAATACATGAAATAAAATTTAAATTGGCATATTGGAACGCATAAAAGTTCCAATCCTATTGATCAACGCACAATAAGCACTTTATTCGACAACATATATACCCAAACAAAGTGCTTATTATCCAAAAATCTCCCCCATTTTACCCCGGCAGACTATTTTCGACACAAAGCGCCCCATACCCCGCGTATGTCAAGTTAATGTCACAAACTTTTTTCACTTTTTTTGAGTGAAAATCGCTGAAACCCGCATAACTTCGTGGGGCGTATGGTTCGCTAATGCTAAGTTAGGGCAAAATTGACGGTGAATTAGTGTCAAGTTGTTATTGCCACCTGATCCGGATTGCCCACCCTCATGTATATTACTGCTTTCATTCTGTCTCCTTTCCATTTTCGCGGAAGTTCCACACAATTTCAACTCTTTTGTCTTTGTAAACGTATATTTTCTTAATAAATATATCAGCCACTTCCTGTGTCAGCGTTTCTAAATGGGAATACCGTATGACCTGCTTCATATCTTCCTCTGTCCTGCGGTATTCTTCCCGAAGCTGTTCCAGTTCTTTCCCATATTTTTCTTCCTCTGCTGATAAGGAAACGATCTGCTCTATTATACCGTCCGCCTTCTGTCTGTAGGATGTGGCCTGAACCGAACCAAACGCATAGCTTTCATATAAGGCATCCGCCTCTGCCTGGAGCTGCTTTTTCCTGCCCCGGCACTCTGCTATCTTCTTTTCCAGCCTTGCCATACAAGACTTCTGGAAAGAAACAAGACTCTGGTTCTCCTTTGCGGCATCCCCGCGTACCATCAGTTCCCTGTTCAACATAGTCAGCACGGCTTCCTCTAACAAGTCAGCAGAAAAATAGGTACAGCACTCCGGTATCTGCAAAACAGCATGTTTCCGGCACTCAAACCTGCGGTATTTATTCTTCCCCCGTATGGGTTTATACGTCATGGAATAACCGCACCCGCCGCAGAACAGTTTCCCTACAAGGGGGTTTTTCTCCCCTTTTCTGGCAGTGTCCGCTCCTTTACGGAACAGGCACACCTTTTCGTAATCTTCCAATGAAACAAGCGGCTCATGGTGGTCTGGTATCACTTTCCAGTCCTCAGCCGGCACAGCGATACCGCCTTTACTGCCCACATACTTCCGCTTCGACTTCCCATAGGCCATCTCACCTAAGTAAAAGCGGTTATTCAGGACAGCCCGGACAGACACGTTATCCCATGCCTGCATCCTGCCGCTTTTCTCTGCCCTCTCAGGATGGCGCATCTGTGTTTTGGTCGGTATCCCCTTTTCATTGAGAATCCTTGCGATCTGTGTGCTGCCGTTCCCATCAAGGGCAAGGGCAAAGATGTAACGCACAATCTCCGCTTCCTTCTCATTTACCACAACCGCATTTTTGATTTCCTTATCTTTTTCATACCCAAAGGGAACCTGTCCGAAAACATATTCCCCACCCGCGCATTTATTTTCAACCGAAGTTTTGACCTTTACGGATATATCTTTGCTGTATAAATCATACAAAAGTGTCTGGAAAGCCGTGTCGATCGGGGTAGTGCTTCCTGCATGGTCACGGCTGTCATAATGGTCATTTACCGCGATAAACCGCACCCCCATGAATGGGAATATCTGGTTCATATAGGTTCCAAGCTCGATATAGTCCCTTGAGAAACGGGACATATCCTTGACAAGCACACATCCTATCTTATTGTCCCTGATCTCTTTTAGGAGCCTCTGCATCCCCGGCCTTTCCATGCTTGTGCCGGAATAGCCGTCATCACAAAACTCGGAAACCTCTTTATCCCTCAATTCACCGTTACCGCGTATGTAAGCGTGAAGCATAGCCCTCTGGCTGCTGATACTGTTGCTCTCGTCCTTATCGTCCGCATCTTCCAGGGAAAGCCGCAGATAAATTGCAAGTTTATCCATTTATAAGCACCCCCTCCAGCAGTTCATTTGTATAGGCGAACTCCACTTCTATCCGCTTCCCCGGATAGACATAAATCTTCTGGATCAGGGATTCTACCATTTCCCTTGTCAGTTCCCTGCCGCTTTTTAACCGGAGCAGGGCACGGGCCGCCGCAAGGTATTTCCCCGATACAGTATTAAGGTTCTTCCTTTCTGCTTCCAGTTCCTCCCTCTGCCGGCTTAAGTCTTTTAACCTCCCCTCCTGCCGCATCTTATAAGCAACATACTCGCTCTGGGGGATAATGCCCTCACGGTATTCCACATATTTTGTCCGTTCCTCCTCTTTTGCCGAGGAGGTCTCCCTTTCTGCTTTCTTGATTTTTGTATCAACCACTGTCCCGGCTGTCCTGAGCTGCTCTTTTACAACCTCCGTATACTGCTTTGGTTTTCCTAAATACACGGAAAACTCCATTCTAAGGAGAGGTAACAGGATATCCACCAGTTCCGCCTTTGAAATACGGTTTGATGCAGGGCAGCTCTCCACTTTTGTCTGCCCGCCGTTTAAGCAGAAATAACCGTCCAGTCTTGCCTTCCTGCCATCCGCATAGGTTTTCACATAACTGTGCCGCGTCATTTTCCTGCCGCACACGCCGCAGTAAAGCACACTGTCAAAAATATTCTCCCCAATCGGGCATCCTTTTGTCGGATGGTCATGGGATTTCGTCCTTTCATGGAGCCTTTCCCTTACTTTTGCCGCTTCTGCAAACACCGCCGCATCAATAACAGGTTCATGGGCATTTTCTTTGACTACCCATTCTTCCTCCGCTTTGTGGATACGGTTTTTCTCGTCCCTTACAGTGATGGAAGTCCGTCCCTGCACCAGCTTCCCGGTGTATGTCTCACTTTTCACGATACGCTCCACAGAGCCTTTATCCCAGCCTTTGTATTCTCCCTGTTCCGGGTCAAAAAAGACTTTTCCGGTTTTCTTATACACAGACGGCGGGTTGCACTTTTTCCTGTTCAGGTCATCCGCCACCGCCGTGAAGCTGCCCGTTTCAATAAACAGCCTGAAAATATGCTTCACAATCCCCGCAGTATTTTCATCCGGCGTTAGTTTCCGTATTTTCTTGTCCCACGCGGCTTTGTAACCGTAGGGCGGCGGTCCTCCCACATAGGAGCCTTCCTGCCGTCTTTGCTTTAGATGCTGCTTTGCTTTTACGGAAAAGTCCTTTGCATACATATCGTTGACAAGATTTTTTATCTCCGTTGCCATCTGCTTTGTATCGCTTCCGCGGTGTCCCGTATCAAGGCCGTCAGCAACCGCAATAAATCGGACGCCCAGGAACGGGAAGATTTTCTCAATATAATTTCCCGCTTCCAGATAGTTCCGTCCAAACCGGGAAAGGTCTTTGACCACTACGCAGTCAATGTCGCCCAGCCGTATGTCCTGCATAAGCCTCTGAAACTCGTCACGTTCAAAATTGCTCCCCGTTTTCCCCAGGTCTGTATAACGGTCTATGATCTCTATCCGCTCTGTCCCTTCCCGGTTCAGTTCTTCGATATGCTTTTCCGCAATCTTTACCTGCACTTCTACGGATTCGTTCTTTTTCCTGTCCTGGTCTGATGAAAGCCTTGCATAAATGCCTGCTTTGTAACATGTTCTCGTTTTTTTATCCGCCACAGCAGGGGCGGAAGTCCTCTTTGACACTCTGCCCATGCTATGCGCTCCTTTCCGCCGTTTGTGCTTTCGCTGCCTGGTCTGTCAGAACCTTCCGGCCAATGCCTGCCATGACAGCAAACGTATCCATAAAGTAAAAGTCGATCACGACCTGCCTGTTTTCATATACATCAATCCGCCTTACAAGGCTGCTCAGCGTATGCCGGTCTATCTCCCTCAACTCCACACAGTCCTGGAACGTTTTCAGTCGCCCCGCAGAAAGCGCCCCTTTTTTGAACATATCTTTAATGAGCTGTTCCTGTTTCTGCATGGCAGCTTCCAGTTCCTTCCCTTTCTGCGAGAAGCCGCTGTGCAGGCGCTCAAATTCCTCCTTTGTGACAACGCCCTCCCGTAAATCTTCATACAGGCCGGAGCAGAGGGAGTAATATTTATCCTGTTCCTTTTTCAGCCGCCCGATCTCCCTGTCATACCGTGCAACCGCCTCAAAGTTGGTCTCATACTGCACCGCCCGGTCAAAAAGCTCCTTTTCTTTCAGGAAGGAATTTGCAAACTTCCGGATACTCTCACAGACGATCCCTTTCAGCACACTTTCCTCTATGCTGTGCCTGCTGCACCCTTCCCCACGGTTCTTTGTAGAGCAGATGTAATAAACTTTTGCCGTATCTTTATAACGTATTACCCGCCTCACCATCTGTTCACCACAGTCGCCACAGAACAGTATCCCCATGAAAGGGCTGGGTGTTCCCGAATCCGGGCTTTTGCGCCCGTCTGCCTTGAGCAGGTGCTGTACTACCGCAAAATCATCGGCAGAAACGATTGCTTCATGGGTATTCTCCACCTTTACCCATTCCCCTTCCGGTTTTGCGGTATGCTTCTTCACTTTATAGTTTACCTTTTCCGTTTTTCCCTGAACCATATGCCCCAGGTAAACTTCATTTGTCAGTATCCGCTTTATTGTTGTGCCTCCCCATCCGCTTCTGCCTGTTCCTGAAAAGCCGCCATTATAGGAAAGCCCCATAGACTTTTTATATTCTTTTGGGGAAAGGATACCGAGGCTGTTCAGTTTTTCCGCAATCGCGGACAATGCCAGCCCTTCGATTTTCCATGCGAAGATCCGCCGCACGTTCTCCGCCGCGTATTCATCAATAACAAGCCTGTTTTTATCTGTGTCACTTTTTCTGTACCCGTAAGCGGCAAAAGCGGCAATACACTCCCCATTTTTATACTTTACCGCAAACTGGCTCTTTACCTTTGTGGAAATATCCCGGCAGTAGGAATCGTTTATGAAATTTTTTACCGGCAAGACGATGGAGCTTTCCCCCGTATCCGCCGATATGCTGTCAAAGTGGTCGGTAAGCGCAATAAAGCGCACGGAAAGAGCCGGGAAAACCTTTTGTATATATCTCCCGGATTCAATGTAATCGCGCCCGAAACGGGACAGGTCTTTCACTACCACGCAGTTCACCCTGCCTGCCTCAATGTCGCCGATCATCCTCTTAAATTCTGGCCTGTCGAAATTGCTCCCTGAAAAGCCGTCGTCCACATAGATATCGTAAAGCTCTATGTCCGGCTGCTCCCTTAAGAATGATTTGATGAGTTCCCTCTGATTTCCGATGCTGTTGCTCTCGGACTTATTTAAACTGCCCCTGTCCTCGTCATCCTTTGAAAGACGGAGGTACATGGCCGCATAGAATTGTTTTTCTTTCAACTGTATCACCCCTGACTTTTTATTAGCTAACAAGGATAGCCGTTATCCCGCTCATATCTAAAAGCCAGGGCTTCCACTGAATCAAGTCCTGACTTTAGATTAACATAACTTTTCCGTTCTTTCAAGAACAAACTCCTTTTATTCCGGCTAAATATGTATCTCCGCAAGCCTTCTTAAATATTCTTCCATCTTATCATCAATGGTCGGCCCTTCCTTCATAAAACGGACTTTCACGATATAGTCCCCGATCCGGTGGACGTATACGTTATTGGTCTGCGCTGCAAATGAAGCCAGCTTCTGGGCGACAGGCTTTTTCGTGTCTACCACAATATCCCTTAAATCCGTCAGGCTGTTAATATCCACATCCCGTATATCCACAGCCGCCATCTCCTGTAACTTTTCCCTTGTCAGTTCCATATCCTGCCCCTTGACCGCCTTTCTATATTCTATTTCCCGTTAAGGTTGTCTTATCACAAAAAATCTGTTCCCCCTGTATACCAGCGGGATGGAACACCTTGCGCCGCAAACGCCGCCCATTCATCAAAACGCATCGAAAAAAGGCTTGCGGTGCCAGGTCTTACATCCCGTAAGAAATCCGGCAGATGCTTTTTCACACCTGCCGGAGATAGGAAAGGGAAAACCGCCCGGACAGACACGTTATATCCTCCCTGTCCGGTGCCGGTTCCCATAAAAATCAAAAAATCCTGTCTTGTGCCGTATTGTCAGGCAGCCGGACTGCCTTACTGCTCACCCCCGGCACGGGAATATCCAAGCCGCCTGCGGCTCCATAAGCGCCATGATACCAACAGCAGGTGGCGGCAGGTGACTAAGCTGCCCAGGCCATGCCCTCAGTATCCCCCTTTCACCCTGCGGTACGGGAATATGCTGGTTCTCCTTTACTGGCGGCTCATGGCGGTCCCGGCGCTGCCACACGCCGGTCACAGGCCCTCCGGGTTGCCGCTCGTGCCTTTGAAGTCATCTTGTTTGACGGGGCAGGCCAGGCAGGAAGGGGAAAACAGCTTCCCTCCTTTATCCTCCCCGCGCCCGCAGGCAGTCATCGCGCCCGTGCCTGGGCCGCTTGCTTTACAGCCCCGCACAGCAGGAGAAACTTGAATACTGGTTATGAACAGAGATTCACCCTGTTATTTTCCAATGTCCGTAAGAGGGAGCAGAACCCCCTCATAATGTAAGGGACTAAAACCGCATCCTGATAGAAAAGAATTTGATTATTTTTCCATCATTTTTCTCAGCTTGTCCAAAAGCCTGTTTTTCCGGTAATGGATGGTATTCTGTGAGACGGCATACATCCCAGCCACTTCCCGCTCCGTCTTTTCCAGATAGAACAGTTCGTTAAGCAATGCCAGTTCCTCTGCGGAAAGGCTTTGCAATACAGCCTGCAATTTCTCCATCATTGCGGCCCTGACCACCCTGTCCTCCACGGAATCGCCGGATGCGGTAAACTGCCAGTCCTGCTCCGCAAGCTGCTCATAGGACAGTTCCCGGCTGGGGATGTATTGTATTTCCTGTGTTTCCGGGTTGACTTTTGTACGCCCTTTTTTCAGCTTCCCCATAAAATAACGTTCCTTGTCCTCGGCGCGGTAATATTCCCGGTACACTTCCCTGCTCACCGGTACAGGCTGCCCATCTATGTATAAATAAAAATCTTTTTCCTGCATGGTTTCCCTCCGAAATCCTGAAAATGAATAAGTTCCAGAATCCCGGAGGGCGGGGAACGGCACCGTGGGAAAGCGACACCACACGGCAAAAAAAGACATAAAAAAAGCCGCGCCCGGAAGATACCAGGCACGGCGGGATGCTTTTTGTATTTTATTGGTATTTCATAAATATGCAGGGGGGTTTTTGTCGATAACAGAAGCGCCGCAATCCCCGTAAGGACTGCGGCGCTTCTATGTAACTGTTTCGTTTCTGTTTCTTTCCCCGGACTTCCCAATATATTCCCCTTACCAACGGGAAATGATATTAGTTCCTAAAGTTTTCGCTGATTTCCCTGCTTATTTGTAATAAAAGGAATTATAAACGGTGATTTTGTCAACAGATAATCGCCGGGTTATCAAAAGATAAGCAGATAACGCAAATTGCGACAAAAAAACGGCATAACCGAAAGGGTTATACCATTTTTGTCTTATATAGTATCCTGAATAAACCGGTAGCCTACGCCGCGTATGTTTTCAATCCGGCAGGAGGTACAGCCTGCATCCTCCAGTTTCCTGCGTATCCGGTTCAGGCAGGAGTGGAGCCCATTGTCGGCATCCCGCAGGTAATCTTCACCCCATACGTCACGGTAAAGCTGCTCATTTGTAAATACCCGCCCCGGACTGGATGCAAGCAGGCAGAGCAGGTTAAACTCATACCGGGGGAATTCCGTTTCCTGTGAATTGATGATAACCTCGTGGTAATCCACGTTGATAAACAGATTCCCCCTTGAAATAATGCTGGATGCCTGCTGCTTTGTCTGGTTCAGTTCCGTATAGCGGCGGATCAGCGCAAGGCCGCTGGCAATGGTTTCCTCCAGATAACTGTCTGTCCACTTAATGTATTCATCCGCTCCTGCTTTAATCGCAGCCGTTTTTTCTGTACTGTCATACTGCCGGTCTAAGATCAGGATCGGGGCTTTTATCAATCCCCTTATAATCTTTAACGGCGGTAAGTATTGCCGTCCGTCTGAAAATATAATAACCAGCAGATAATCCGTATTCCCTGACAGTTCGCCGGCTGCTTCCCCCGCATCCTGGACGATGCGGGCGGATATGCCTTTTTTCTGCCATTCTCCCTGAAGGTCAGCCAACTGTGGTCTTTCATGGCATACTATCAATATCCATCGTTCCATAATTGCCCCCTTCTATCGTTATCACAATATAAATGTTTCTGTTCTGCCACCTTTCTGTCCTATTTGGAACCAGATTCTGTTACTCCATGTACGGTTCAGGGATATCATCAATTGTCTTCCTCTTTCTTCTTCACCACAAAGAATACACCGATCCCCATGATGACCACCAGCGCGCCGACCACGATAAGCCACCACGGTCTCCACGCCTGCGGGCTTTCTTCTGCCTGCCCGGTGCTGTCTTTATCCGGGGTATCCGGCTGTTCAGGCTCGGTGGCATTGCCGCTTTCTTCCTCCTGTTCCCCATCTATCGCAATCACATAGTCTGACGCATGGGTAAAGGCAAGGGATACGGTGCCGTCCTCTGCGACTTCGTCAGAACAGATAAATTCAAGCTCCCCGGTGCTTTCGTTGTAGTAATACAAACTTGCCGTATATCCGGCGTTCTCTTTGCCTAGCTCTATGGAAAGCACCGCCGTAAAGCCGAACTCCCCTTCATAGGCGAGGCTTATCTGGATGCTGTAACGCTCCCCGGTGACGTTGTTCACGATATCCACCGGGATGGCATTTGTTTCTGTCTTTACGGAAAAGTCAATGTCGCCCGCCTTATCCGTTGTGATGCTCTTTCCGTCCACGCTCCAGAGTATGCCATTGCCCATATCAAAGGTGATGGTGATGTCCTTCCCCTTAATGCTGTCAAAAATATCTCCCGGAACCACCACAGAGCCGTTCATATCCACGTTGATGGTGCTGCCTTCCTGCGCCTGTTCTTCCTCGGCACGGATCACATCCCAGCCGATCTTGCCGTCCGCTCCCTTGATGAATGGCTGTTTTGTTCCCTGTGCGGGTGTTCCTGTGCCGCTGACCGGAGCGGTTCCCGGCTTTACTGTATTTCCACTACCCGGATTCACTGGCGTTGTCCCTGTCCCCGGTGCGGTTTCATTCCCCGGATTGGTATTTGTGTCCGTGGGCTGCGTCACAGACGGCTGCGGCGTAGTATTTCCATTGCCAGGATTCGTGCTGCCATTACCGCCGCTGCCCTGCCCTTCATCACTGCCACTGGAGCCGCCGTTATTTTCATTTCCTCCGGAATTGCCACCGCTACCGCCGTTATCTCCATTTCCGCCGGAACTGCCACCACCGCCGGAACTTGGCGGTAACTTCGCTATATCCTCCGTCCTTATTACATATCCACAGACGCTACATTTGTAAGTTCTGACACCTTTCTCCGTTTCCGTTGGTGCTTTTGTCACGCTTCCGCCGTCCTCTGTATGGGCTGCGGTGTCCGATTTATCCCCACAGGTACATTCGTGCCAATGACTGCTGCTGTCCGACTTCCAAACCGTTCCATAGCTGTGCGTGTGCGGCAGTACATCTATGCTCTCTGTACGCATGATGCAGCCACAGACACTGCACTTATAAGTCATAACCCCCGTTTCCTTTTCTGTAGGCGCTTTTGACACACTCCCGTCATCCTCTGTATGGGCTGCGGTATCTGTTTTATCCCCGCAGACACATTCATGCCAGTGGCTGCTTTCATCTGATTTCCAATCTGTACTGTAATTGTGTGTGTGGGACGATGGCAGTTTATCAATATCCGCTGTCCTTATCACATAACCGCAGACACGGCACTTATACGTCATGACTCCGGTTTCCGTTTCTGTCGGCGCTTTCGTCACGCTCCCGCCGTCCTCTATGTGGGATGCAAGCTCTGACTTATTCCCGCAGGAACATTCATACCAATGGCTGTCTGCATCTGATTTCCACTCTGTACCGTAGTTATGCGTATGAGACGGCGGCAGTCTGTCTATCATCTCCTCCTGCATCACATAGCCACAGACGCTGCACTTATACGTCCTGATGCCGGTTTCTGTTTCTGTTGCGGGCTTTGTCACGCTTCCGCCATCCTTTATATGGGCGGCGGTGTCTGTCCTATCCCCGCAGGCGCACTCATGCCAGTGGCTGCTTCCGTCTGACTTCCAATCTGTACTGTAATCATGCCCTGCATTTACCGTAACTGTTACTGTAGTAATGTTCCCTGCTTTGTCAGCCGCCTCAATGGTCTGTGCGCCGGATGCAGCGCCTAAAGTAAATTTACCGTCTGACAAAGCCTGCTCTTTCCCATTCACGGTTACAGATTCCAGATTATCATCTGTGACCGTCACCGTCTGAGATGTGCAGTAAGTTTCCCCGTCCGTAACGCCGGTAATGGACGGAGATGTGCCATCGAATACCATGCCGTCAGAAGAAATATAAGTCACATTTCCCTGATTATCCGTAATCCTTGCATAAACCACGCAGGATTGATCCGGGCTGATGCTAAAGGTTGTTTTGTCTGTATTTCCGGCTGTCCAACTGTCCAGCGCTTTTACTTCGTCCTCTGTCAGCTCACCGTCTGATATGTAATAAGATACAGAAGCCACGCCGGATTCGTTATCCTGTGCAGTAATCGTTACCTGCTCCGTTTTCTTAAAAAACAGCCCGAAAGTAATCGTATGTAAAAAGCTGTTCCAGTGGTTTGTACTTATGCTAATTTCCCCTGTCGGCGCACCCGCATCTTTCAACAGTTCTCCATATTTACCTCCACATACTGTACATATGGCTTTTTCCGTATAGGTGGCAGTACCGCCGGTACAATTTTCTGTTTCCGTGGAATCACAGCCAGACCTCTGACAGCTATGGGTATGCGTCCCGTTTCCGGTACTCTCCCATGCCCCGTATTCATGCCCTTTGGCGGAAATTTTTGTATCCGTTATTTCCTGTTTCCCGTCAGAATCGGAAAACAGCTTATTACATACGTCACAGCTCCAGTATTCTATGTTTCCGTCTGTAAGACAGCCTGCTTCCCGCCCTTCATGGTGAGTCAGCGTATGTGCTTTCACAGCAATTACAATATCAGCGTCTGCAATTTCTGTCTTTCCGTCCTGATCTGAAAATTTCTTCCCACAGATAGAGCAGTCCCAATACTCCTTATTTCCTGCCGCTGTACAGGTTGCCCCCTGTTCTGCATGATGAATCAGTGTGTGGTCAGTAATCGGAATAATTATATCTGTAATTTCCGCCTGCCCGTCTTTATCCGAAAATATTTTCTTACATACAGAACACTCCCAATACTCTAAAGTTCCCGTTTGCGTACAGTCCGCATCAACCTTTTCGTGATGGGTAAGTGTATGGGCGGCAATCGGTATTTCCGTATCTGTAATTTCGTTCTGCCCGTCCTGATCTGAAAATTTCTTTCCACAAACAGAGCACTCCCAATATTCCAAAATCCCCGTATGTGTGCAATCCGCTTCCACCCTGTCATGATGGGTAAGCGCCGCACCGTTATTGTGGATACATGGAAGAATTATGACGGTTTTTGAAATAGTTCCTTTGTCTGCATGGGTATAAGTGGCAGTATATTCCATATCAGATACTTTTGTAACACTCAATATCCAGCCACTCGTATCCACCGTAAAATCCTGATTGCAGATTGTAACATTCCCCGCAAGGGTTACTTTCCCCTTAATCTCCGCCGCCATGTCCGCCGAGGTATAGTGCATATCCGAAGGAACAGAAATCATGTCTGCTGTAGGTGCGGATTTAATATTATAGGTTCCCTTAGAGCCAAGAATTGTATTGCTGTCCAGCACATTGGCAGAACTGAGAGTCAGTAAGCCATCGCTGCTTGCTTCTGTTGAACCGCCGATACCGGGAGCATCGGAGATTCCATCGAAGCCTCCCTTTGCAACCACTTTACCGCCATTAATAGTGATATTACCACCCTTACCATCGTTAGTAAAATCCCCCGCTGCACCACCAATTCCGGCGGACGCATAACCTGCACTTCCACCAGTAGCTGTGATGTTTCCGCCATTGATTATCACTGTTCCACAGTCAATATCGCCGTCATTATTATTTAAATCATAAAGTGAACCACCAATGCCAGCACTATATGGTCCAGAAACATCCAATGAACCTGCGCTCTCTGCGGTAATTACTAAGGTTGCTCCTTTCGGTACATAAATTCCACATTCAGAACCCTTTATTGTATTGCTGCCCTCTAAGGTCAGATTCATGGTCGCGTTGGGGGCGATGCCTACATATGCCGCCTCGAAAATATTTAAGCCGGAAAACGTCACATTATGGGTGCCGCTTTCCACAGAAATCATTGCAGCTTGGCCTGTGCCGGTAAAGGTATGCCCCGGACAGCCGCCGTCTTCTGCGGTTAATATATTTTTAAGAGTTTGAGATATGTTAATTTCTTCCGCAGTCTGCACCGGTGCGTTGGCATTGTCAAGTGCCTCTTGCAGTTCGTAGCAACGAGACAGGTCAATCTCCTCCTGTTCGTCCTCGTTCAGTTCCCCATAGAGAACAAGGATTTCTTCAAGCTGCGCCCGCACATCCTCTGCATTATCCTCCGTTACCTTATCCGGCAGGGCAGCAATCAAATCCTCAACAGGACAGATGCGGCACTTATAGGTACACAGGCTGCCTTCCCCGTCCTCCGATTTTGGTATATAGCCGCAGTCCGCATCATGCTCCTGATGATGTTTGCAGATGCCTGTATCTTCCTGATTCTCCGTATTTTCTTCCGGCGCTTTTCCTTTGCAGTCTAAGAGACTGGCATCATCAGCACCGCACACAGGGCAGTCCCCGTTGATGCTGTCCTCCGTGCATAATGTCTCACAGATACATTTGGCGGTATCTGTTCCCGTATCTTCGGTATTCTCCCCGGTATCCTCCGGCTCCGTGCCATTACAGATTTCACAGACATAGCCGCAGTCCTGCGCTTCTTGATAACCGCAGCTTTCGTCATGCTCGTGATGACAGTCCAGCACCTTTGTGACACAGCCGCTTTCCTCACTGCATACATGGGTACAGAGTGACGGCTCCCGATTCCCTGCATCAGAGGGCGTAGCATTTCCCTCTCCCATGCTTTCCTCCGTTTCCCCCGTTTCCGGATAGCACCCGTCCGTATGCGTATGCACACACTCCGTAACAGTTTTATAACATTCTTCCGTATGCTCATGGGTACACGGCTGTGCTTCCCTATAACCGCAGTCCGGCGTATGCTCCGTGTGATGTTCACAAAGCCCCGCTTCCCTGCCCGAAGCAGACACGGCAAGCCCGCTGGCAGGCAGCGTATTGAATATTAAAGCCGCCGCCATCAGGAAGCCCATGCTTTGACGCAGCCTGCCCCCTTTTCGTTTTCTTCCCTCTTTTTCATCCAGAAAATCCCCTACAGGGTGTTTTCTGAAAGAAAATAATCCTTTATCCTTTTCCATATCGTTCCATTCCTCCTTGCTTTTCCGAAGGAAAAATGCTCCTGCCCCTGCGGGGGCAGAGGAATTTCCCTCCGTTCCGAAACATTTCCTTCACAGATATCCTGATAAACCGGGGCTTTCACAGACCATCTCTGCCATATGGCAATATCTCCTTCCTTTATCCTCCTAAGCGGCTCCCTGAACCTCGTTTCCTCCAGCGGGCGCACGATAAAGTCGAAACTATGCGTCCGTATCGCCTCCCTTGCAAAATAGGGATCGTCCGTAATCCAGATCACCAGCGTATTTCCATACAGTTCCCGGTATTTACACACCAGCTCCATCCCCTGTGCGCCGTTTATGCCCACTACCACAACATCATATTCCCGCTCAAGATGGTACTCCCTGTCAATCACGCCCCGGCTTACCGTAACATCTGACAGTTCATCCGCAAGTATCCCGGAAAGCATTTCATATTCCGGTATGCTCTTTGTATAGATGACAGCATCCATATCCCACTCCTCCTTATCCTGTTTAAAGACGCAAAAAAACCGCCGGGGAACGGGTCATTCCACAGGGCATAAAAGCCCCGCAGGAAATCCCCGCCTCCGGCGGTCTTATATTTAATAACACGATATATAAAAAGATACGGCAAAAAGACAGATTTATAATGTCTGTCTGTCTGTCTGTCTGTCTGTCTGTCTGTCTGTCTGTCTGTCTGTCTGTCTGTCTGTCTGTTAATTATCAGGCATTCCGGCATATCCTGTCAACCTCCTTTGGCAAAAAATTTCACTTTATTATAATAGATTTCCGAAAAAAAACAAGACTTTTGGCAGGAACGTCAATTTTCTGGCAAGAACGTCAGGCAGATTTTATAAATCAGGTCTTGACAGGTTTGAAAAATGTCTTTTTTTGTTGTATGATTATATTTGATTTTTTATGGATTTGAGGTGAAACCAGTTTGAAGATTGCTTTAGTAGATGATGAACAGAACTATCTGGACGAAATGGCAGGGCTTGTCTGCGACTTTGGCGCACAGCGCCACTGCCATGTGGAAACTGTCCCATTCCTGAATGCGGAAGGCTTCTTTAAGGCATTCGGGGACGGCAGCTTTTCTGCAGGCGGCTGTTTTGATGCCGTTTTTATGGACATTTACATGGACGGCATGGACGGCGTTGCCGCCGCACAAAAAATCCGGAGCATGGACAACAGGTGTGTCCTCGTGTTTCTGACTTCCAGCTCGGACTTTATGCCGGACGCCTTCTCCTGCCATGCGTTTGAATATATTATCAAGCCTTTCTCCCCGCAGCGTATATTCAAAGTCCTTGGGGACATTCTGGAAATGCTTCCCCCACTGCAAAAATACATAGAGGTAATAAACGGCAGGAAAACCATTCATGTATTCCTTGACGAGATTTCCTCCGTCATTACGGACGCACATTATCTTGACATCGCCCTTTCAAACGGGGAAACCCTGCACTGCCGCATGACCATGCCGGAATTTGTAATGCTTACAGATGGGGATTCCCGCTTCCTTGCCGTCAATAAGGGTATCATGGTAAACGCTGGCTGCATCCTTGAATTTACGGACAACTGCTGTGTGCTGGAAAACGGCGCAAAGCTGCCAATCCGTGTGCGGGACCGCCTGAAAATCGAACAGGCGGCGAGGGATTACAATTTCAGGAAGATACGGGAGCGTCAGGCACACTTTGCCGGACGCCCTGTGCCGGAAGGCATCAGGAAGGGGGACTGAACATGGATATGGAAAAATGGTTATCGGCGCTGCTGGTGCTTCTGGTACTGCTTCCTTCGGGGGCATCCTGCTATTATGTAATGAAGAACCAGATGAAGTACACCCTGCGTAAGACAGCCGCACTATTCATGGCTGTCCTGCTCCCATATGCTTTTCTCTGCTCCGCTTTAAGCGTCTTACTGCGGATTGATGTAAATATCATCCTCCTGCCGTCCCTCATCCTGTTCTTTTTCCCATACCGCTGCACCGTGACAGCAAGCCTGCCAAAATGCCTTGCCGTCTATGTGGGTGTCTGTGCCGTCCATACCTTTCCGGCACAGTTCGCCTATGCCTTTGACGCTTTTCTTCATCCGGCGTCGGGTGCGGCGGACTTCTCTGTGGAAGCGGCTTTTTTCCGGCTTGTGCTTTCCTGTCTGGTTGCCGCCGCTTTCGCACAGCCTGCCTGCGGGCTTTTTTTCAGGATTATCGACTGTCTGGACACTCCAAAGATATGGTACTCCACCGTCATATTGTCCTCTGTCTTTCTGTTCTTCAATATAGCGGCTGTCCCCCAGTCCTACAGCACCCTCCATACAGGGCGTATGTTTTCCCTTTTCCTGCTACTGGAGGGCTGCCTGTTTGCAATCCTTACAGCAATTTATGTGCTCCTTTACCTGGGGACAAGCGTTATACTGGAACACGCCGAGCTGAAGGAACACACACAGCTTCTTGAAATGCAGGCACGCCAGTACCGGACATTGCAGGAGCATATGCGTCAGACTGCACGTCTGCGGCATGACTTCCGCCATTCCGTGCGCCTGCTTTCTTCCCTTGCAGAAAAAGGGGACATCGGCAGCATCCAGACACATCTTGCGACATACGAGGTCAGCCTTGCGGAAAATGCACCCTCAAATTACTGTGCCAGCGCTGCCCTCAATGCGCTGTTTAGCCACTATCACGAGATAGCTGTTTCAGCAGGCATAGACACAGACTGGCATATTGAACTGCCGGAGCTTACGCCTGCCAATGAACTTGACATCGTTTCCCTGTTCGGGAACCTGATAGAGAACGCCATCGACGGGTGCCTTACCGTGCCGGAGGGCAGGCGGTATTTCTGCCTGACCACGGAAATCCGCCATAAAAGCAGTCTGTACATCGTTTCCACCAACAACTTTGACGGCAGGGTGCGGAAAGGGAAGGACGGCTACCGTTCCACGAAGCACGGCGGAAACGGGATCGGGCTTGCTGCCATTGCAGCAGCAGCAGAAAAGTACGGCGGTTCGGCACAGGCTTCCAACAGCGGAACGGAGTTTTATGTAGATGTGGTGCTGAAAATATGAGTGGGTTCAGAGGGTTCAAAAATGAACACGGGTTTTTTATAACCAGTAATTTTAGCAGTGGTTATAGGAACAAAATTCTTATAGGAATATTTCTTGAAAACCGTTGAAAACACAAGCGTGTATCTAAAAAATATTCCTATAAAAATTTGCTTATACTAAGGAATGTGGCGTAGGCAAAAATTTTAAATTTTAAAAAATTCCTATAAAAATAAGGGAAACTATAAAAAGCAATGATTACAAGGAAATCAGCCACATGAGTCTTGTGGAATTGGAAAAAACACATGGAGTATCAACGGATTATCTTCTCTGCCTGACAGAAAGCCAAAACCATCTGAATACGAAACTTACCAAATTACACAAGGTGATGATATGGTGGAAAATCTGGCATTTACAAAAGTTCACCTATAAATAGTCAAAAACAGAGCTACCATTGTGAGAAATATAGACTCTGGTAACAGAAGCTTGAAAAATTGTATTGAATTTCTATTTTATATATGTGAATTCATAGGATTAAATAGATTTAATCAAATTTTGCTTAAATAGGATTTCAAATGTGTATATAAAACCAATTACCCTTCTATGAAGTGATTGTCCTATAAAATATATAACAAAAAGTGGGTACTGCATTTTTGCAATACCCACAAATAGAAAAATACTTATAGCTAGGTTATTGAGCTCCACCGTATGTTGTATATCCATGATTGTCCTTATCTGTATGGACATTTTCAATGTGCCCGTCAGGATATTTGTCGTAAGACAGATGGCGATTCTCACTTCGGGAATACACTACGATATGCTCATAGCCATTTTTCTGCTGGACAGTTTTATCACCACCGGCAGCTAAAATGCCCCGCTCGGCCTCTTCGACATCAACTCTACCAGGATTATAATACAGACTCATAGTATTGACCTCCTTATTGAAATATAAATTATTCCACAAATTGACACTTTTATTATAGCATTTCAGAGAAAAATGTCAATACATATGCAATTCCGCACTTTTATGTAACGGGGTATGTTAATTATTATCATATAGATTTTATGATGAATTTGTCCTACCCACTATGCTCATGCGGATATGGAGCATAAACATAGAGTTGTTGAAGCCATCACACTACAGGACAATCCGTTCTGCTCCAAACTAGATTTTACAACATATACTGTAACTGACGAAGAAACTTTCGAAAAATTGATTGGATTAAAATAACCATATTTTTATTGGAGCTTTTGAAGAATTTGAAATTTATACTCCCACACAATCTTAAGAAAAGTTCCTACCAAAATTGGCAAGGCAGTAACTGTCCGATATGCTATAGGTAGCAGGGACATCCCTGACTACTACAGCTAGGAGGAACATTATTGTGACAGTAAAAGAAACGATACCGATTGAGGGGTTACTGGAGGGCTATGAAGCTGCCCTTTCACAAACAGGCTACAGCATCACAACAAAGCTGCTGTTAGTAAGACGGGCTGAACTTATGGTTCGGCGGCATCAAAACGCTGGTCTGACCTATTTTGAACAGGCCATCATCAACTGCTATACAGGCGAAATTGATGACAAATATTTTAAAGGCAATATGCAGAAAAAGCATTATGAACGGACTCGGCGTGAGATTGACCGTTTTGTTAGCTATATCTGCACCGGAAGGATTGATGCCCTGTCAAGCACACTTCGAGGGGTAAGGCAGAAACTGACACCCCATTTTGAGAAAATCGCAGAAGAATTTATCGCAGGAGATTTTCATCCAAACACCCGCTGTGATATACGATGGGTGACATACAAATATTTCGCCTGGTTAGAGGAACAGGGGTTTTCCGATTTAGCTGGCGTTGGAACAGTACATATCCAGAAGTTTCTTCTGGCCTGTTCAGAGAAGTATGCGCCCGGTACTATCCACGATATACGGCTGTATCTGAAGAAACTTTATGCTTTCCTTTATGAAACCGGGCGGGCAGAGAATGATTTCTCCGCATTGTTTTCTTTTTCGGTGAACCGGGAAAAGAAGGTGTTTCCAGTTCTTCCAAAATCAGATATTGCTAAACTGCTGGAAACGATCGACCGCTCAAAAGTCAAAGGGAAACGTGATTATGCAGTTATGATGCTGGGGACGGTGCTTGGACTGCGAGCCTGTGATATAGTTTCCCTGAAGCTGACAGATATTGACTGGCTCCGTGGTGAAATCCGTATTGTACAGTCCAAGACTTCCAATCCGGTCATGCTTCCATTGACACAGGATGTAGGTGAGGCTCTGGAGGACTACATCCTTAATGCCCGGCCAAATACGGTGGATCAGGAGATTTTTCTACGCATTAATGCGCCGCACACAAAACTTGCCGCCGCAGTGACAGTTGGAGAAATCTACAGGGACTGCTGTATTGCTGCCGGCCTTCCGGCAAGTACACGGTTCCACAATCTGCGCCGTGCGCTTGGGACATCCATGGTAATGAACGGAGTATCTGTATATGATGTTGCGCAGGTATTTGGGGATAAAAATGTCAATTCTACAAAGCCCTACCTTGCAGCAGATATGGAACACCTCAAAATGTGCGCATTATCCTTTGCGGGAATCGCGCCGGAAGGAGGCGGTTCCCAATGACCGAGTTTTTGAGCCTCTTTGGGGAACGGCTCTCCAACTTTCTGGACTACCGTACAGCCCGTGGCTTTAAGCGGGAAACCTATCTCCGGTATTTCATAAAATTTGACCGCTGGTGCATGGAAAACCATCCCACACAAACGGAACTGTCCCGTGAGCTTGTTCTTGAATGGATCAACGATAACACGGTTTCCGGTTATAACACCGCCCAGAGGGTTGCTTCAATGCGGCAGTTTGCAAGATACCTCTGCGCTGTCGGGGAGGATGCGTATATCCTGCCGGAGAAATATACACCGCTAAGAAGTAAAAGTGTAGCTTACCTTTTTACCGACATGGAACTGACAGCCCTTTTCCGGTCTATTGACCAGCTGCCACCCACAAAAAAAGAACCATTTCTGAATGAGATCGCCCCTGCCCTGTACCGCCTAATCTATACCTGCGGCCTGCGCCCAAATGAAGGAAGGGAACTGCTGGTAGAAAACATCCATTTAGAAACGGGTGAAATCCTCATTACCCATACCAAGCGGAACAAAGAGCGCTTTGTTGTCATGTCTGATGATATGCTCGCCCTTGCCCGCAGATATGAACAACGGCGGAAGATTTTCAGCTTTGGAAATCCATACTTTTTTCCCTCGGCAAATGGCGGGGCGTTGACAACGGAAACCGTGTACTCTGCATTTAACAGGGCATGGTCCCATGCGGATTTATCCGGAAAATATCCTAGAAAAGTCCGCGTATATGATCTCAGGCACCGTTTCGCTTCGGCCTGCCTGAACCGATGGCTCGCCAACGGTGAAAACTTGATGGCGATGCTCCCGTTCCTCCGTGAGTACATGGGACACAACAGCCTGTCTGAAACGGCACACTACGTCCACATCCTGCCGGAAAACATCATAAAGTCCTCTGCGATTGATTGGGGAAAATTTAACGCCATGTTCCCGGAGGTGACAGACTGATGAAATCCAAAGATATTTCACTGTTTCCTCTGATACATGATTATTTGAAAATTTATCTGCCGGAGCAGCGTAACGTCAGCCCCAATACAATCCTTTCGTACCGGAAAGCCCTGGAAGAACTCCTGGACTATGTGAAAGAGCGCGAGGAAATACCGCTGGGTAGCGTATCCTTTGAGCATTTGGAAGCAGATACAATCTTCACATTCCTTGAATATCTCGAATCAGAGAAGGGATATTCCATTCCCACGCGCAATGCCCGGTTTGCCGCGATACGCGCTTTTATGGACTATGCAGCTGACCATGATGTGGCGCTGGTTGCCAATCTCAATAAACTGAAAAAAGTCCCATTCAAAAAAGCCGCCAGCACAGTTATGGTGGACTATATGAGTATGGAGGCGGTTACCGCAATTATTGAGCAGCTAGACGCCAATACACAAAAGGGCCTGCGTGACAGACTTTTTATTATGCTTCTGTATGATACTGGCGCACGGATTCAGGAAGCCCTCAATATAAACTTGGGCGATTTACAGTTAGGCAGTCTGCCCAAAGTTACATTGTTTGGAAAAGGACGAAAAACGCGCGTTGTCCCATTGATGGACAAGACCGCCCAACACTTGAAAAAGTATATATCTGTGTTCCATGAGAATACCGAGCAGGATGGTGATGCACCGCTGTTTTATTCAGTGATTCATGGCAAAAAACAACGCCTTTCTGACAGACGGGTTCGGTATATACTCCAGAAATATGGTGATAAAGCCAGAAGTGTCTGCTCTGAAGTACCAGAAAATGTATATCCGCATCTGTTCCGTCACAGCCGGGCGATGCACTTGTATCAAGAAGGAATGGATTTAACGCTCGTATCTCAATGGCTTGGACACTCACAACTGCAAACTACTCAGATTTATGCCCATGCGGATACGGAGCATAAGCGTAAAGCTATTGAGGCCGCTACGCCGCAGGACAACCCGCTCCACTCCAAGCTGAATTCTGCGAGATATACTGTAACTGACGAAGAAACCCTCAAGAAATTGGCTGGATTAAAATAGTCATATTTTTATAGGAACTTTTGGGGATTTGAAATTTATTCCCTTACTCAGTTTCCTGGTATAACCGAATTTTTATCGGAACATTTCACCGCTGTATCCTTATGTTTTCAAGGATTCTTGTGGCTTGTTCCGATAAAAATTTTATTCCTATAACCACGTTTATAGGAACATTCTTATAACTTTTGCAAGCAATGGATAACGATATTCTTTACGAATATCGCTATCCCCGCTCCGGCACCTTACGGTGCCTCGCTATGCTTGTTGGGGACACCCCAATCCCCGGCAAAAATCACTTTCGTTCTTTTGCGAACACGCCTTGCGGCGTGGCTTTCCACTCATGCACAGCCTGAGTTTTCTCCCATGCGGTCGCTGCTTCCCGCACCTCCGCGCAGGAAGGAAAAACTTATGTTCCTTTTATAGCACAGGCAGAATCAAGTCTGCGGTTTCTTGCTTTTTTCCCAATCCACCATTATAATAAAGCCTATCATACATGGGAGGAAAAAACATGTTCACTTATGAAGATTTCAAATCGTTATCCGGGATAACCGACCGTGATGAACTTATGTCCGCCGTCGCACAGATTCCCGAAGAAGATTTACGGACTGCCCTCTTTATAACGCTCCTTTCCTGGGGCAAGAGCATAGAGATAAATGAAGAATTGTGGAAGCGGGAGCATGAACGCGCAGATAAAGCGGAAGCAATACTAAATTCGCAATCTTCCGAAAAATGATACCATTCCCCGCAGCCGCCATTTCCTGAAAAAGAGCAATAAAAAAAGAGGAAACCAAAAGGGCAATCCCCTCTGGTTTCCTCTTTTTTTACTGTCAGCGTTCCGTTTCTTTTTTCTTCTCCGCTTCCTGCGGTTCCAGACCTAAAATAATATCAACATTGTGCTTCGCCGTCTGGTAATCTACCATTTCTTTCCGCGCCGCCTTATATTCCTCATAGCACTCCTTTTTCTCTGCCAGGAGCGCGGCATATTCTTGAGATAATTGTGCCACTTTCGGTATCGGCTTTCCATCCAGCGCATCAAAGGCCGCCTTTGCCGCCTCATGCTTTCTAATTTCTTCCGCGTGTCCGGCAAGGTATTCTTTTTTGTGGCGCGACTTCTTATATTCCTTATAAACTTCCCGCGTTTTGGAATAATTGATGATGTGCGTTTTTAACTGCGCGTTCTCGGCCATGCGCCCCTCAAGCTGCCTGATGCGGACGGAAAGCGAATCAAATTTTTCCCCGGCGGCATCAGCCCGCGCCGCCAGTTCCCCATAATCGGCCACGCCGTTTTCCACAAGGAAATTTAAAGTCTTTGCCGCTTCTTTCAGGTTGAAAACTTTCGCCCACCGTTCATAGCCTTTCCCTTTTCCTGCCTGCATTTTTGCCTGGATATCCACAAGGAGGTTGACATTCCTTGCTGCTGTCTGGCGTTTTGATCTTGTTTCCGTCCCGGTGCGGGCTTTGCCGATCCGTTCCTTTAATGCGGCCTCCGTATAGTCCTCCCCAAGACGGAAAGAACGGGTGAAATTCTCCTGCCCCGGCGCACGGAACTCCAAAGACTTTCCCCGGCGCTTGATCTCATATCCTTCTGCCCGCATACGGGATAAAAATTCTTCAAAATCCCTGCATCCGGGAAGCGCCCCGTCAATCGTCTGCCGCAGCCTTTCCTTAAAGCTGCGCCCCCGTTTTGCCGCCGCTTTTTCCTGATACCGCTGCCCTTTTGCTTTCGGGTTTTCGATCACGGAATAACCGTGTTCCCTGCATATCTGGTCATTGAGCCTTCGCAGGGCAAAGGAGGAATTTTTATAATTATTGAATTTGCCGTCACACTCTAAATTGGTGCTGTTAAACTCCACATGGTTATGGATGTGGGCTTTATCCACATGGGTTGAAACAATAAACTGATGCTTCCCTTTTGTAAATTTCATCGCCAGTTCATACCCCAGCTTATTCGCTTCCTCCGGCGTGATCTCCCCCGGCTTGAAGGACTGGATGATACGGTAGGCAATGATATCCCTGTCTTTCGGCTGGCTCCGCCCGGTGGACGTTTCGTAGATCAGTTTGCTCATCTCAAATTCTTCAGCGGCGGTTTCCGGGCAGCACATATAGGACGATACCAATTCCCCGTCCTCGGTCTTTTCCTTTTTCTGGTCATAATCCAGCCGGTCATGGAGCGTCTGCCCCCGCGTCTTGCTCCCCATTGCCTTCCGTGGGAGCAGGTCTGAAATTGCCATATCCGTATCCCCCTTCCTTTTTATTTTTCCATGCCGCAGCCCGGCTTTGTCTTTTCCCTTTTTGCCGCCGCATACCTGGCGGCTGCTTTCTGCAACAGCTCATTATAGTCTTTCCCACCGAAATCGGGCGGCGGGTTATCCACGACCACCCTGACGCGCCGGGAAAGTTCTGCATCTTCCTTTAGCGCCTCCCTGATTTTCTCCATGCCGGAAAGCCCTGCCCTGTCATTATCCAGGCACAGGCTGATGCAGTTGACAGCCGGATGGTCATGCAGGAACCCAAGCAGCGCACGGGGAGCCGTGCCGCCCAGGGAAAGGTAATGGTTCTTCGTCCAGTCCTCCCCCTGCATTTTAAGTAAGGACGCTACGGAAAGCGCGTCAATGGGGCTTTCCGTCACGGCAACATAGGGGCTGTCTTTCTCCGCAGAGGGCAGCGAAAAACTGTAACGCTTATCGCTCCCGTCCACATCATTTTTAAAAGTGCCGTATATCCCGCGCAGGCAGGCATAACGCGCTTTCCCCGCACTGTCTTTTCCCACAAAGACACAGTTATGGTAGCCGCGGGACTCATACAGAATCCCTTCCCTGATGCACTGGCTGATCACTTCCGCATCAATCCCCCTGCCCAGCAGATAGGACACTGCCGCCGTCCCGCACCGGTTTTCCTGCGGCAGTGTAAACGGCTTTCCGGGTTTCTCTCCGGATGGAATCTCAGAGGGCGTCCGGACAGCCGCACCCCGTTCCCCGCAGAGCGTCTCCACCGCTGAAACAAAATCCATGCCGCGCACCTTGACCAGATAATCTAACGCCGTCCTGCCCCCGATCCCCCGGCTGTGCCAGTTCCATTTGCCGTTGGAGATTTTCAGGCTGTCATGGGTCACGGTCCGGTATTCCCTTCCTCCGCATTTTCGTAATTCCTGCGGCTCAAAAGCCTGTAAATAAGACAGTAAATCCCATTCCTTCGCCCGTGCGATCTGTTCCTTTGTCACTCCCGGCATATCCCTATCACCTCCAAATAAAAAAAGTGGGCGCAGAGAAGCTAATCCCTGCGCCCGTATGTCCCTACAGGCTTGCAAATTTCCTTAACAGTTCCAGAAGCCCCGCCTGTGCCGCCGCATAGCCTTTCCGCAGATCCTCTACATCCTCGGCGTAAAGGCTGCGCGTCTCGTTACAGCGGCGGGCAATCTGGTTTGTGTTTGCCGCCAGGGAGCGCAGAAGTTTTGTAAGCTCCTTCACACTCCCCATATCCAGATTGACGATATAGCCGTCAACCGCCATCTTCCGCAGGTAGGCACGTTTGTTCTTTGTGCCTGCCTGTTCCATCTTTTTCTCGATCAGGGCCATTTCCTCCGGGCTTACCATGAAGTAAAGCCCGATGGTGCGCCCCTCCTCTTTCCGCATCAGATCGCCTCCCTTTCCTGCCCGCGCTCCGCTCCATAAGGGACCGGCGCAGGCCGCTCATATTCTTTTAAACTTTTCAGGATGGAGGGTTTTTCATTCCCCCGCCCCTCATCTTCCTCCGGCTCCCGTTCTGGTTCCCCGCCGCGCCCTTTTTCCTCGTTGTCAAGCACCGTGTTAAGTTCTGCCAGACGCGCGGATTTTTCCAGAAGTTCCGCCTCCTGTGCAAAGGGCCTCTCCGCTTCCTCTTTCGCGCTTTCCAGTTCTTTGTGCAGGCGCACCATATTCTCCTTGTGGCGTTCCAGGCTCTGGGGGATTTTCTCCAGCGCATTGTTGATACGGGTAATGTTCCCCACCACATCATCGGAAAGTTCCGCCGTATGGGTCAGGTGCTGTTTCATGGTCACTTTGAATTTCGCGCCGTCAAAGCACAGTTTCATGGGAAAACCACGGTACTCCCCAAGTTCAATCTCCTTGCCTGGGTCATCCATCAGGCGGCAGGCCGCCACGATTGCCTTGCCTGCTTCCTTGCGCTCCGTATATGCCGTCCCCATAACGGTCATGGAAAAAGCATCTTCTTTGGCCGGATGCGCCTCCAGTACCGGCAGGTCGGCATTCAGGCAGTCGATGTAAAGCTGGGTTTCTTTTATCTTATTGGGGTAATATCCCCGCACTTTATCCTGCATCTCATACTGCTGCGCCTGGTGGTTTGATTTCAGCATTTTCAGCTTCGTCACCTGGATATCCAAATCCATTTTTTCCTTGATCCGCGTATCACCCGTGGCTAACATCTTCACCTCCGCATAGGACAGGGCAGTGGCATCCACATCCTCAATGGATCGGGCCGGGCTTTTGGAGGTCATGATCTGGCCGATAAATTTCTGCTTCGACTCCACCAGCCCCCAGGTGTAGGCATCAAAGGTGCCCTTTGTGACATACCGGAAAATCCTTACCTTTTTATTCTCGTTGCCGCGCCTTACAATCCTCCCGGCGCGCTGCTCCAAATCCGCAGGACGCCAGGGGCAGTCCAGGTCATGGGATGCCACGAGTTTTGTCTGCACGTTGGTTCCGGCCCCCATCTTCTGTGTACTGCCAAGAAGCACGCGCACCTGTCCGTTTCGCACTTTTGCAAACAGTTCCGCTTTCTGCGCCTCTGTATTGGCATCATGGATAAAAGCGATCTCCTGCGGCGGGATTCCCTTTGCAATCAGCTTCTTTCGGATGTCCTCATAGACACTTGCCTCCATGATGGTTTCTTCCTCCGTTGCTGCGGCTTCCCCCTCAGCTTCCGCTCCTTCTGCGCCCTCTTTTGCTTCTTCCTTTTTCGGCTCCGCCCTCCCTTTCGGCGTGGAAAGGTCTGAAAAGATGAGCTGTGTGCCCTTTGTTTCCGTACTCTCCTGCCAGATTCTAAATACATTGTCCACGCAGGCATTCACCTTGCTTCCGGGGTCGTCAGGAAGCAGCGGGTTCATAATGCGCTGGTCTAGGGCTAATTTGCGCCCGTCCGACGTTATCTTCAACATGTTGTCGATCCGGGGGTCTATTTTCTCCTTCCGTATTTTTTCCGCCCTCTCCGCAAGGGACTGTACCATCGCTTTCTGCGCCTGGCTGGGTTCCGTCTGTATCGTGATATACTCCGCTTCCGGCACCGGGAGCTTTAACATATCCGCCGTCTGGATATCAGCAGCTTCTTTCCAGCGGTTAATCAGTTCCGGCAGGTTATAAAAACGCGCAAACCGGGTCTTTAAGCGGAAACCTGTCCCCTCCGGCTTTAATTCCACCGCCGTCACCTGCTCCCCGAAGGTCGCCGCCCAGTTGTCAAAGTGTTTCAGGCTCCGCACCTTCCCCGTGCTGTCCCGGTATCCTTCCTCCAGCATACTGTACTGGAGATAGCGCATCATGGTATAAAGTTCCACCATTGAGTTGCTTACCGGGGTGCCGGTGGCAAAGACCACGCCGCGCCCGCCGGTGATTTCAGGGACGTGTTGTCAAGTGTGTTTTTAAACTTTTATAATCGTAAACTCTTAATTTAACCGATTGCTCTGCTTTGATTGGCTTCCATAGACTATCAGAAATTCCATTCTTGTAAAGCCTGCTAACGCACCGTAAAACGGCTTCGGACTTGACCAGAATTCCATTTCTGATGCAGGACAATCAAGCCAATCAATGGCGGTTTCCGCGTCCGGAACACCGGTTTCCAAAATTCCGGAATGGAGGTTTCTTGAAGCAAGAATATTCATTTGAGTTTAGTAATTAATTATTAAGCCAAATAAAATTAGTATTTTCATCATATACAGCATTATAAATTATTTCTGCTAGCTGTTCTTCGCTTGCTGTTTTATTATTTTCCCCAATAATTCTACCTTCTGCATTATTATGTATGTCCATATTTTTATGTTCTAATTTAGTATGCCCATCTACCTCCAAACCCGTAATATCCTTATCCTCGTGAGCCGTTGCAAACATTTCTGCTTTCTCACTTCCGATTAATATAACCATTTCTGCATTCCACATACCATGTCTAAATGCATCACTCCTATCACCAAGCCCATTATAACCAAACTTTTTTTCTGTCTGTGTAGTTGCAATATTTTTGGCTGTATTTACTTTTAATGCATCAAGTGGATATCTAATGACTAATTTTTTTTCTGTATCCGTTAGAGAATTCCAAATATTACTTACACCACTATCTCTTCTCATAGAAACCTGTCTTACTATAAGCGTTTCTATTTCTTCATTTCCCTTTTCTGGATTTTTCGATTTAATTTCAATAATAATCTTTATCAGTTCACCAAAATCATCATTTACTTGTATTGCTAAAGCATTATTTGCTGCCATAGCCTCAATATTAAATCCGATTATCATCCATATGCATATTACAAATGTCAACAGTCTTATTTTCTTTTTCATTGTATTCCTCTCTATACTTGTCGAATTATTTCTATTATGTTAATTTCCTTAACTTTTTGCAAAGGCATCAGTGATGATACAATTGCTGTAAATATAGTAATTCCAATAATTGTAATTATCATTTCAACAGGTAATCTCCATACGGTATTAAAATACTTAGCAACTAGATGACTATAAAGATAATAATGTAAAGGTACACCAATTGCTATTCCTAACGCCCCACCTCCACATGCATATAATAGAGCCTCCAGTATTACTATCTTTTTACATTGTTTTGTCGTCCCACCTACAGCACAAATCATCCCATACTTTTTCATATTATTCCAAACACTTATGCTCATACAATTTATAATATTAAAGATAGTTACCGCTATGATAGTTCCACAAAATCCATATACAAAGACTGCCATTGTTAAAAATTGGTTTTTGCTTTCTTCTTTTTTTTGTCGGTAATCAAATATACTAAATTTTTCTGGTATAATTTTAGTCATTAATTCCCATACTTCCTCATTTCCCTTACTAAATCTTATATCCAGTATGGAATAATCCATATTTCCTACTACCTGTTGAAACAATGCTTCTGCAAGCAGGCATCTCACACTGTCAGCCGAATCATATGGAAAATTCCTTAATACTCCTCCTACTACACACGCTATTGTATTGCCTCCATTACCTTTAATCAGTACCTCATCTCCTACTTCTAAACCACTTTCTTCATCAACTAATATTTCTTCTCCTTCTAATAACCTGCCTATATTTAATTTCCCAGAAATTATTTTGCTTTCTATCCATTCAAATTGCTGTTTGTCATATGATACAAGCAACGTAGAAAATACATTTCCATTTTTTTCCAATTCTGCATTGTTTACTTTACGTCCAACAACACTTTCTACACCACTTATTTCTTCTATTTTCCACTTTACTTCATCATGAATATAGTACTTACCTTCTTTATTATAAATAGAGGCATCCGGATTATATGGCTTTGTAAAATATGAACCTTCATAAATAAAGTTAATCATAACAGAAAAAGCAAAAATCAAAACAATATTCATTGCAAAAGAAGCTATCATAAGCCCAAGTGATTTTCTATTGCTTCCTGTCTGTCTAAGGCTAATTAGTAATTCTACTGGAATTTTTATCGTCCTTCTTTTTTTTCGGCATTTTATATCTTTCTGATAAGTTTCTTCATTTATCGCTGTTAATGGCGGAATACTGCATACATATCTTACCGGACTCACTGTCGCTATCATAACTGCTGCCAAACCAGTAAATATTCCAATCACAATCCCTGCTATACTGACTTGAAACACAAAAATATTTTCAAACATATCTTTATTAAGAAGTCGTAGCAATAATAAACAGCACCATGTCAAAACCACCCCGCTCCCAATCCCTGCGGGTATACTATGACACCATAGTATTTTTCCTTCTTTCTGCACACATCTTCTTAATTGTTTTGAATCTGCTCCTATACACCTAAGTAAGCCATATAATTGCTTTTTCTCATGAACACTTATATTCAAGCAATTTGTAATCATCAGAATACTTACAAGAAATACAAGACAAAATAAAATACCCGCTATCAAATATAAATTAGCGGCTAAGACAGATTTCCCCTTTCCCATAACTGCCAACAATATTTCATTTAACTGTATTCTGTTTTCTTCCAAATGATACTCTTCTATAAGTTTACATTTTACTTCATCGATTTCTTCCACATTTTGACATGTAATATAATAATCCCCACAACTATTTCCCAGTATCCTTCCGCCTTCTACAGACAACAAAAGACCATACACATCTCTTGCTGTAAGGGAAGAAAAGGTATCGCATACCCCTACAATGTCCAGGTTATACGTCTTTCCTTCCAACCTAACTGGCAGGACATCTCCTACCTTCAAAGCATAATCCTTCTTAACCTTTTTATCAATAACAACCTCTTCTCCGGTCTTTGCATATTGTCCTTCTAAAAGTCTGACATCAAACTGCTGTATGATATCCGCATCTCCGCATAGTATCCTGCACTCTTTCTCTTTCAATTCTCCTGTTGGTAACTCAACCAACCAGCCTGCATGACTTATTCCTTCTATTTTTTCTATATCAGTAATTTCAAAAGAAAGATTTTCCACTTTCATATGATAGTTTCCATAGATGTTCTTGACGGCCTGTATTTCAACATCTATTCCAATATCCGCCAAACTAAATACCGTTGTAATCATGCAAATAGCCGCCGCAATACATGCCACTGTAATAGTTGTTTTCTTTTTATGCATACGATAATATTTATATATGATTTCTAAATAATTATTCTTCCACTTATCTTCTTTCACTAACACAACCATCCTTTACATACAGTATTCTATCTGCTACTTTGGCAATATCATGATTATGAGTAATTAGCAAAACTGTTCTGCCATATTCTTTTGATATTTCCCACAATATTTTAATAACCTCCTGACTATTTTTGCTATCCAAATTGCCTGTCGGTTCATCTGCTAATATCAATTTCGGCTCTGTTGCCAATGCCCTGCCTATCGCCACTCTTTGCTGCTGCCCGCCCGATAACTGTGATGGAAAATGCTGTTTCCTTTTCTCCAGTCCCAATTTATTTATAATACTATCTATTTTCTTTCTATCCGGCTTATTATGCCCTAATGAAATGGGAAAAATTATATTTTCCTCAACGGTTAATTCCTGAATCAAATTAAAGGATTGAAAAATAAAACCTATGTTTTCTCTTCTAAATACTGCTTGCTGATCCAGTGTCATCTCTCTTTGTTCTATCCCATCAATTACTATTTTTCCGTTGGTCGGTCTGTCTAACATCCCTACAATATTAAGTAAAGTACTTTTTCCAGAACCCGATTCACCTATAATAGCAATAAATTCCCCTTTGTGTACTGAAAAACTTACATGATTCAGTGCCTTTACCTCACTATCCCCCGAACCATATATTTTATCGACATTCTCCATTTCCAAAATATAATTATCCGCCATAGCAACTTTCCTCCCCAAACAAATACTTTTTGTCTATATCAGTTAAAGAAATATATATTTTTAATGCTTGTTCCGTTAAAAACTTTTGCAATTTGCAATTACATTCTGCCGGTATATTTATATTTTTCATTAACAAAAGATTATCATGCATACATCCTCCAGAGCATATAGACTGACATATACAATATTTACATTTTTCCGGAATTTTATATAATTGATTATATATCACATCATGTTCAAATACATTAGTGGAAACATCCCCCATGCAAAACTCCTTATCACCCACAAATCGATGACATGGATATATATATCCATCAATATCTATAGATATTGCTTTAAAACCTGCTGCACAATAAACATTTCTCTTCTTTCCTTCATGAATTTCTCTTAAAATACTATATAGATTATGTCTTGCAATACACTCTTTATATTTATCCCTCACTTGTATAATGATTCATTTGTTTTTTTGATAATATCATATTTTCATATCTTAATTTTCCAAATGGCGAAATTCATATATATTAGGGCGAAATTTGTACAAAAAAAGCCTCTCCATTGAAATAGGTCTGGTAAACCTAAACGATGTGAGGCAATAATATGTAAGTGTCTGTTAAATTTTCTATTTCTACAATAAAGCATATAATATAATTTTTACATCAAAAATATTATCTTTGTCTGATATCTGCATATCCCCCTTGTAAGTATCAACCACGTTCTTGACATTTTGCAATCCGATTCCATGAATCCGCTTCTCTTTCTTTGTGGTAATATAAATTTCTCCTTTTCTTTTTATTGCATTATCATAACTATTTCTGACACGAATAAAAAGCATACCCCGTTCATAATTTAAAAATAGTTCCAACCATCTTTCCTTTGACTGCTCAGCTGACTCTATCGCATTCTCCAATAGATTCCCGACAATGACATTTAAATCAAAGGAACGAATTGCCAATTCCTTTGGGATATTTATCTCGTAATTAACATGATTAAGAACTGTCTTTGCTCTGTTCAGCATATAATTCATCAGACTGTCTACTTCCTGATTTCCACTGCTGATATACTCATGTGGATTTTCAAGATATGCCTGCATATCACAAATATAGTCCATTACTTTATCATCATTTTGATGCCTCGCTAAAATCATTAATTCATTTAAATGGTGCTTCATATCATGCTTTAGTGTTCTTACTTTTTCTTCCGTTTGTGTCATAATATTTAATTGATTGGCATAGCTAGCAATCTGTCGTTCAAATAATGCTCTTTCCTCTAACTTTAAATAAGCATCAACTAAAACACCATATAAATAAAATATTAATAGATTAATAAGCAAAATCCCAACACTTACAGAAATTAGTATCATTCTGCTATTCAGGTTGTTCATAACCAATATTAGTAAAATCATTATACTAATAGCAGGGATAGCAATTAATATGTTTCCGTGAAATGGTATAAAATCCTTACTTTTATTCTTCACCAAAAATCTCTCTACAACAAATTCACAAATAAGTATTAAAAAAGTAGTAATGTATACTGTCATTCCATTTGCTTCTTCACCTACCATGTAATTACCAAAGGAATATACTGCTATAATGTCACAAAACATATTGATTCCATATATCAAAAGAGTAACCAATACTTTTTTCTTCTCTACCCCCACATATAATCGTGTAATAAAATAAATCAATAATAAATTAGTTATGATGTTTAATACGGGAAAGTGAAAAAACGAATGAACTAATACTGTCAGTGAAAAGAAAACAAAATAACATATCCTCTCCTTTCCCTTTTCTTCAATATTTATTTCAAAAAATATTGACATGAATCTTTTGAGAATGAATGTTCTAAATAAGTTAGTGCTTAAAACCGTAATCATTTCTGCCACATTATTTTTCCTCCCATTTATATTTCATAATCTGTTCCCTTACTAATTTTCGATATGGAATACTAATACTCAATAAATTATCTCCCTGCATTCTGATTGCTTCATAGGAACACTCTACCATATAATCTAAATTTATAATATAAGACTGATGAATCATGATAAAATTATGTGGTAATTCTGAAGCTATTTCTTTCAGTTTTCCATTAAACTGTCTTTCGCCCTCTCTTGTAACAATATTAATCTTCTTATTCTGGCTATAGAAAAATATAATTTCTCGAAAAGAAATCTTGTAAAAATAACCTTTCGAATAATACTCAAATTTTTGATTTTTCAATTCGTAAAAATGAATGCTCTTTAAAAATACATTTTCTACAGTTTCTGTCTTTAATGGTTTAATTAAAAAGCCTATCGGTTGCACCTCAAAAAGCCGCATTGCATAACTGCTTTTAGATGAAATATATATGATAATTAATTCTAAATTTTTCATTTTCTCTCGTATAAAATTACCTACCTGAATTCCGTCTGTGGTAATTAAGTCTATGTCCAAAAACAGCATATCTAAAGTATTTTCCCTTTTTAAAAAATCACAAAGACTTTCTCCGGAAAACCATACACTTGTTTCTAGCCCTACCCCATGCTTTTTTCCCAATTTATAAATCATATCTTCCAGTTCTGCACAGACTTCTTTTCCATCATCACATATCCCTATATGAAACACATCATATCCTCCCCCAATTTTTGTTTTATACTCAAACTTCGCACTTGAATAAGTGTTTATGCACCTTGAACATTCAATAATTACTGGCATTAAAATAGCATGAAACCATCTGGTTTGGTATAATTGAGTTGTTCAAAACAATTAAAACACCACAGGCTCATGCCTCAAGTAGATATGGGGATTGCTCCCCATACCCCTCATTAGAACCGTACATGCACTATTAACGCATACGACTCAACCCAATATTCTTTCATTGCAAGGTGTGCCCCTTCCCTCCACCGTTATTAACGGTTTCTTTGGTACTATGAGCACTTCAGACTTCCTATTATCCATTTAATTTCCTCTCTTGTTCCCTTAATTGTACATCATACCCTATGCCAGGGGGATAATAAGACCCCAACTGTTCTGTATTATATATTTCTCATCAACCTCTCCAAGCTCTCGGACTGGGGGATGCCCCTGTCCCTCACCATAGCGGTTACAGAGATGTTGTCTGCTACGAACGCAAACGCATCGACCATTTCCGACCTCATACTAATTTGCAAGCTCTATCACTTCACTTTCGTTTCGGCTCTGTTGCCTCTGTCCTATGCTTAAATCTGATGTTGCCACTTCGACTCCAAGGACTTGGTACGGGCGGTTGATTAAACCTTTCCCGACAGGATTTTCCTGCTATATAATCAGCTATGCTGATTTCTCAGCTCGCACTATGAATAAAAGTATAACACAAAACAACCAAAATGATAAACAAATTTCTAAATCTATCCGAAGATTTTTTACTATTTTTTACTAGATTTCATGTTTCATCTGTATTAAAAACGGCTAATGCGTATAAAAAGAAGGGAACTCCTGCAGTGGAAATCTTTCAGTACCTGTTTCTTTTGATTTTTTCAAACAGAGGCATATAAGAACCTTATTTCATGAAGAAATACTCTGGCTTTTGCCAAGGATACTGTATACCGCTTTATGAAAATGGTCCAGATCAACTGGATCCGTTTTACAACCATTCTTGCAGGCAGAATCATCAGAGAGGCAATCCTTCCGCTGGATTCACAAGACCGCGCCAACGTATTGATCATCGATAATTCTATGTTTGAACGCAACCGTTCAAAAAAAACGGAACTTCTTGCAAAAGTATATGACCATGCCAGACACACTTATAAATTTAGTTTCCGTATGCTCACGCTTGGATGGTCTGACGGAAGTACTTTCCTTCCGATTAACAGTGTGCTTCTTCCACCTGAAAATAAGAAAAACTGGATCAATCAAGCAGAGCCTGTCGAAAAAAGAACCGTTGGTTATAAACGGCGTGCACTTTCTATGCAGAAAGGAACACATGCCATGCTGGAACTCCTGTCATCTGCTAAAAAAGCAGCCATTCCTGCAAAATATGTCCTTTTTGACAGCTGGTTTTCCTCTCCAAGCGCCCTACATTCCGTTAAGGAAACTGGGTATGATGTCATCGGAATGATAAAGAAAACCCCGAAAATGTTCTTCCGTTATAATGGGGAAGTCTAATGCTGGAACATAGACTGGATGTCCCTGCTCACACTCTCTCCCACAAGCAGACCACCATCTGCCTATTCTACCTCGCCCCTTTGTCATTTTGCCTTGCCTGATGCACCCTGCCTGCTTCTCTTTCTTTTATAGCCCTCTCTTTTTGCCTAAGCCTGTCTCTGACGCTCTTAGTATCCACCACTTTTTCTCCATAAGTTTTCTCGTACTCCGCACAAGCTGCTTCATAATTCTGATTCTCTCTTTTTGCCACATCAAGTTCCTTATAGAATGCCTGCATAGAATCAAAATGATGTTCTTTCACAATAGAAGAAAGCCTCTTTTTCATATTGAAAATCTGATTATCAAAGCTGTCGATCTCCTGCTGTAACTCCCTGCGCCTGCCGCCTTTGAAGATGCCCGTACATTCAGACAATTCTTTTTTCAGCATATCCCTCTGTTTTTCACGCCCGAATATTGCCTTGTTCTGGTCTTTCAGCCTGCCCTCAATCTCTTTCAGCCGGGGATATTTACTTGCCAGTACGGACGGTTTTGGCTGCGGCGGTCTTTCTGCTGGCTGCTCTTTTTCAACCAGAACAGGTTTTCGCTCCGCCTTTACCTGTTTAATAATGCTTTCTTTCTCTTTGGAAGCAGTCATTGAATATTCTGTATTCTTTTTCATATCGAGTTTTCGATGCGGATCTATGGGAAATGGTATCTCCTTTCTTTCCGGCTGAAATCCTGGATCATCTCCTGCATGGATACGGCTGTCCGTTTCTTTTGATGTTTCCTTTATGGCACTGACACCATTTCCGATCACTTTCTCCACTATATCAATCACCTTCTGCATGGCTTTCATAATCAGGAGTTCTAACAACAAAATCGCTGCCCTGACAATCTCCCCGAACAGCTCCGGCCTTTGTCCGTTCTGCTCCACGGATTCTTTTACTTTATCCGTTATCTCCGTCTTTTTAAGCTCCACAATCTCCGCTTCTGATACGCCGCTTACAATCGCACGGTCAACGGTTCTGTTCCACTCCATGCGTATTTCATTGTCCGATTTGATTTCCTCCGCTTTCGGATTATTTTTGCCAACCTTCTTTGTCGCAAGGTACGGACCGTTTTTATCAAAAATACTTAACCTGTCCCTATCATCAAGCACCATCTGGTTGATTAAATCCGTATAAAACACTTTTACCCCATCTAAAAAAGATTCTTGCTTAAAGCGTTCATCTTTGACAGTGAAAATTTTGCGTTCATACACCTCACCTTTTTTAATGATTTTACAGCCTTGACGGATATTCCCATCTCCGTCAAGAATCTCTTTCTTTGTCCTCACATGACGCCCCTGCTCATTGTAGAACATATTCCGAGTGGCAATTTTCTCTGTCGGCTGTTCCAGCCGCTTTCTCTCCGCAAATACCATATGGATATGCAGATTCGTTTTACGTTTATTGTGGTGGAGCGCAGCAAAGCACTCCACGCCGTACTTTTCCTTAAATTCGTCTGCCATCTTTTTCAAAAGATAGTCATGCTCATAGTTGATAAAACTCTCCGGAAGTGCAATCATCAGCTCCCTTGCCTCAATGCACTTCCCATTCGTGCCGCTTTTTTCAAATTCCTCCTGATTACATTTGGCAAGCTCCCGCCAGAATGCCCTGTCCGGCTCCGTTGTATAGACTTCATAGAGATGCTCCTGCTTGGCGTGGCTTGAAATATAAGTGATGCGCCCTGATAAGTCATGCAGCTTTGCCATTTCTATAAATGAATTTCTTTTCATAAACGCTTTTCCTTTCTTTTGGCGGATAACCTGCCACCGCATTTTTTGTGAGCAGCCATTATAGGACGGCTGTCTGTGAACCGATGCCCGTATCCGGGCAGTCTACGGCTGTCGCTTTCTGACAGCCGCAGGGGGCTTTGTTTTGTGAAGTCCCCTCTGCAATGCTGCACATCTGTCCTGAAATGTAGCCGTAAGCAGCAGCGCCATCTATGCGCCCGTCCTCTGGGCGGCATGGATAAATACAGTCCGGTTTTTTCGGACTGTATAAATTCACACTTGCGTGAATTTGCCCCCGGCAGGGCGAAATCCCCGGAGCATAAACCGAAGGTTTGTGCGTAGGGTGTATTTCGCTCTCAAACGCCGAGGGCTTAGGGGAGAGCTTGCGCCCTCCCCGGAAATTAGTTGCTGACACTCTCTGAACCACTCCGAAGCAGTCCGTGGAACAGATTCTTTACAGGCATAAAAAAGCCGCCTGCCTGAAAACTGGTATTCCAGTCTCAAAACAGACGGCTACATTTGCACCCTTATTTGCAGCCTTCCGGCTGCTTTCTGCCCTTATTTTGCGGGCTTGAATGCCCGCCCTTTATTATGCAGCCTTTAATGGCTGCCCCTTGTCCTTGTTTTGTAGCCTTTCGGCTACCTTTTGTTAGTCTTTTTTCAAAATACGGCTACATTTATACTTTGATATAAAAAATCCGCAAAAATAAGGCTACAGTAAACCTAATTACCGTAGCCCTGCCCTATAAATATATTAAAATGCGTCAAAATCAATCAAATCATTGTCCGGCGGCTCTGTGGCATTCTCTGATACAGCTTCTTCCTGCATATTCCCCGCATTCCGTATCGTTGCTTTCGTAGCAGCGGGAGAAACTGTGCCGCCCGTCACATTTCCACTGTCTGCGCCGTTTAATGATTCCTGCCCGCACACCATGCCGCCCTGCGCCGCCTGATAAGCCCCCATAGGAACGGATAAAGGAAAAAGCTGCATCTGTGCCATATACATACCAAAAAGCGCCGGGAGATTGGACATTACTTTCTTTTCAACCGCTTCCACGATACGCTCTGCAAAAGCATCCTCTTTCTCCCGTGTTTCCAGATAGGGATCATACTCTGCCGCCATGCGCCTGTTATAATAATCATTGACCGCCTCTATCACAAATTTATTCTGCGACTTGAACATCTGCCGTATCTTTGGGGAGTGCAGAAGCTCCCACGCCCTGCATTCGTCCCCTTTTTCCATGTTAAAGCGGATATTATGGTTTTTGTTTTTCATTCAAATGCGCCCCTTATCCGGCTGATGCCATTGCTTTCTGCCTGCGGAGTTTCATATAACAGAAATATTCGTAGCCTTTGGCGTTTGCCCGTATATCATGGTTAAAAGTAACATTATCGCTGTCATAACTGCCCACAAGCTCCACAACCTTCGCCCCACCGCCCATGACATACAGTTTCATAAGATTAGGATTGTAACCATGCGCTTTCAGTTCTGCAAATATCTTATCCACATAGGATTTTGCCGCTTCCTCCATGAGCTGCTGGTATTCCCCGCCCACTTTTGTATCGCCGCAGCGCAGATAATTCTCAATAATTTCCATCGGAAGTTCCTCCGCTTTTCTGTCTAAGATGTGGTCACGGATCACCTTAAAACACTCGCCCACGCCAAGCCGCACTGTCCACGATTTGCTTTCGCTTGCCTTGCCATTATTGAGTATCATCACGTTCATCGTCCCATTCCCAATATCAGCTACCATGTGCATACCCTTAAAATCCGGCAGGCTCTCCGCTATCGCTGCATAGCACTGTGGCATGACCGTACAGTCCACAATGTCAATCAAATAACGCCTGCCCGCATACTTATAATCTACATGACGGTTCTGCATCATATACTCCCGGAACGAATCCCGCTGTGTCTGAACCCATTTTAACGGAAGTCCCACCGCAAGATGAATCTTTGCCGTTGACAGCCCTCTTGCGTTCAGTTCCTTTGCTATGGCGGCAAGGGTAATGATATAATTATCGTCATCCATGCTCTTTTCCGCCACAAAATCCTTATGCCCCTCGCCTATGGTGTAATAGCTGCCTTCATATTCCAAATAATTCCTTGTAAAAATAGGCGGCTGGTCGCTCCTGCTCACGGAAGTCGGGAAACAGCACCTTGCCGTCTTATAGTTCCCATAGCCTGCATCCACGCCTAAAATAATTGTCCCGTTCATGTTGTAATCCCTGATCTTTGTCATATAAAAATCCTCTCTTTCATGGTTTGTTTTTAATAAAATTATCTGCCATACTTGCGTTTCACTTCTTCTTTCGTCGGAAGGCTGCCGTCTACGATAACTTTATTTTCCCCGGCTGTTATGGCTGCAACCTGCTCCGTGCTGTCTGTAAGCAGAAGTCCATCCGCTGACTGCCTCGCTTCCTCTATCTGTTTCTGCCTGTCTGCGGCATTTGCACCCTCAATCAGCTGCCGGATTTCCGGTCTGTGCTTCTTGCGGTATGCTTTTTGGTACTCCCTGCTGTACTGGCGGCGTTTCCGTTTCTTTTCTTCCTCTGCAATTTCTTCCTCCGAAAGTTCCTGCGCCGGAAGATCCACCTTCCCGATATAATTTAAGAAAATCTCAATCTCCTGCACACGGTCTCCATCCATTTTCTCTATTTTGTGTACCAGAACCTTGTCCACAAATTCATTGACGATGGCAGGCGTAAGTTCCTGAATGTCAGTGTATTTATGCACAAGCAACAAAAATTCTTCCGTCCTGTCCGTATCTTCTTCAAACTGCATGAGTTTTTCCTGAATTTCTCTCATGGAAATCTCAATCTCCTGCTGTTCCTTTTCATAATCGGAAGAAAGCATTTCGTATCGCCTGTCCGGCAGCTTTCCCATTGCGTTGTCCTCATACACCTTTTTAATCAGCAGGTCAAGGTCTGCAAAGCGTTTCTCTTTTTTCACAAGGTCTGATTTCAGCTTTTTTACCTCGCCTTTGTCCCTGACCTGTGATGCGCTCCGCATACTTTTTATAAATGCCGCCTCGTCCATGCGGACGCTTTTTAAGGCATACTGTATTGTTTCAAGGATAAGTTGCTTTACCGTGTCCTCTTTGATGGAGTGGGAACAGCACACCTTTCTGTTCTGCTTTCTGGCACTGTTATATGTCCCACAGTTAAAGCCTGCGGATGTGTGTTGGACTTCCCCGTTCGGAATCCCACGCCAGTCCCTGCCTGCCCTCGTTGTTCCCCTGCGGTAGTGCATTTTTCCACCACAGTCTGCACAATAGAGCTTTCCGGTCAGCATACTCCCTTCCCCGCTGGTATCAAACCTTCGAACAGTTTTTCTTAATTCCTGCACCATATACCAAGTCCTGCGGTCTATAATCGGTTCATGGGTATCCTGAAAAACAAGAATCTCGTCACTGCTGTTTTTGACTGCTTTCTTGTCCTTATAGGATTCCTTGTGGCTGCGGAAATTTACGGTATCTCCCATATATTCCGGTCTTTCCAGTATCCGTGCAACCGATCCGCCCGTCCAGTTATAAGGAGTTTCAAAATTACACATAGTTTTATAATTCCCCCTGTTTCTGGTCGCCTGATAATATGATGGTTTCTCAATCTTTTCTTCCGTAAGCTGCTTGGCAATCTGGAACGGTCCCATGCCATCCACTGTCAGCCTGAAAATCTTCCGCACAACCTCCGCAGCTTCATCATCGACAATCCAAAGATTTTTGTCATCAGGGCTTTTTACATAGCCATATGGCGGATTGCTCGTAATCGGTTTTCCCTCTTTCCCCTTTGCCCGCAAAACTGCGGTGATCTTCCTGCTGCAGTCACGAAGATACCATTCGTTCATGATATTCAAAAAAGGGGCGAATTCACTGCTGGTGTTGTTGGTACTGTCAACACCGTTGGAAACAGCAATAAAACGGACACCCTTCTCCCGGAAGAATACCTCGGTGTAGAATCCCACCTGAAGGTAATCCCTCCCCACACGGCTCATATCTTTTACTATGACTGTGCTGACGTCGCCGTTTTCAATCCGGCTTAACATCTGCTTCCATCCCGGTCTTTCAAAACTGCCGCCGGAAAATCCGTCATCCGTAAAATGCACCGTGTTCGTGTACCCGTTATTTTTTGCGTAGTCTTCCAGCATTTTCTTCTGGTTGACTATGCTGTTGCTGTCCCCCGCAAGATCATCGTCCCTTGAGAGTCGCTCATAAAGAGCTGTTATTCTGTTGTCACCAGCCGTCCTGTTGTTCATTCCGAACTCCTTTCCGGCGGCTGGCTCATCTGTGGTGAATCCATCTTAACATAACTTTCCGTGCCTGTCACCATTTCATTCAAAATTAAGCGGGGAATTTTTTCATCCAGCGTGTCTGCGTATCCCGAACCCGTATATACCCTGACCTTGAAAAGCGTCCCTCCGATTCTTCTGTAAAAAAATCCAGCCTCATGCGGGCTGGTTTCCATCATCCTGTCATTATCCGTTTTTACTGTTTCCATGCATCCTCCCTTGCGCATCCGGCTCACTGCCGTTATAATGTTTCTTATGCTTCCGTTATTTGTAACCATATTTTTGTGTTATCCGTATCCCATATTCCCATTCTCCTTTCTTGTAACCAATTTTTAAATAAAAAGAATTACATCTTTCACTAATGGGAGAAAAACGGCTATAAAAACGGAAGTGTTTTTGAAAAAACTGCTACAAAATTTTATTTTTTTGCAAAGGACTGACTATAAATGCCGAAATACGCTGAGTTCCAGACATTCAGGGAACAAAACTTAATAACCGAAGCTGACGGGGATATGCTCCACCGTGAAGCCCGTGCGCTTGCCCTCCGGCGTATCGAGGAAAGCGCACGGACAGAGGAGGATTTCAGGGAAGTCATTAAATGGTGGGATAAACTGGATGCTAACAGGGAACGCAGGGAAAGGGATCATGAAAAAGGACGCTCCGTTGTCCCTCTGGAATGGGGCACAGACGAACCATATCTTTCTGACAGGCCTTCCTATGACACGGTTTTAAGAAGGCTCATGCTTGCAGGCGATTTCATTGACCTCATATTTGACTGCCCGGAAACGCTACATGAACTTGTCACGGATGCGGATTTATCAAGAATATTAAAAGACCTGAAACCGCATCTCAAAAATATGCTCTATTATCTGTTCCTGCATGATTACTCTGCTGCGGAGTATGCGGAGAACATCGGACAGTCAGACCGGAATATCCGTGGCATTCGGGAGACTGCACTGAAAAAGATACGGAAACTTTATGGCGGCATACTCGCATACAGACAAGAGAACAGCCTTCCGATGACGATTGATGAAAAATATTTCTTAAACAATGGCGTGCGGAAGAAAAAGGACAGCAGACAGCTTGACCGATAACAGGTAACTGCTTATAATATAGGAAGTATTACATCAGATGATGCAATGAGCGCAAGAGAGGAAAGAGGGAGCTTGCTCACTCTTGACGAACGGCGAATGCCGATCATGAACGAAGTTCATGATATGATAGATTGATGGATTGGAGCAGATTTTCTATGAAGAATTTATTTGAACATACCAGCGCACCGTGGATTCGGTACAGCAACTACGAATATAAAACAGATAATAATGACAATCTTTACATAACCGTTTCCAAAGATGCCAAGCCGGAAATGTACCGCCCCATGCAGAAAGCAGGACAACTCGTTATGGATGCCGTAAATGTCGGACTTGCCGCCATGCACAAAGTCCCGGAAGAAGAACTGAAAGAATCTGTCCTCGGTTTTGTGCGGAAGTACGGTTTCCTCGGCTTTATGACCGCCCTGCCGACAACAGCGGATTTTATCACCTATGAATCCGTGTATCTTCCCAAGAACCACTTTATAAAGGAAGAATCCCTCTCCACTGAGGATTACCTTTCTTATTTCTATCCTTTTAATAAGCCGGATTTCAGAAAAAAAGGCGTGGAATCGGGATGGTCTGTGACTGACCGTGAGGGCATTGCAATCGCAATGGCTATGGGGAATGCGCCGCAGGCTGTGACGATGGGATTCCAGAAGGAATATGCCGAAAAGTACGACTGGATTGTGAAAGAGTTTACTGACCTTGCGTTTACGTTTATGACAAGTTTCCTTTATTACCTCGATTATGATTCGCTTGACGAAGATACCCGCAGCCTGTACCGTCAGGGCATTTCCGCTTTCGGCGGTATTGCCCCAACTTACCGGATCGCACTTGAAAAGGATGCGCCCGTCATTGTATGGGACTTCCATTCCCTACTTATCATGGTTCAGATGTGTTTCTCCTTCATGCTCACGGATAAGGACAGCGATATGCGGATGTGCAAGCACTGTAAAAAAGCTTTTATTGCAAGCAGAAAAGGAAATGAGTTTTGCAGTCCGCAATGTAAAAACCAATATAATGTATACAAATCAAGAGAAAAGAAAAAGGGGAACAAAAACGATGATTGAAAACAGGAATGTAAATATCATAACCGATGCTGACGGTAAAAAGCTGGCCTTGATTAACGATATACGTTTCAAGGGCAAACGGCAGATTGACTGGGATGATGTAAAACAATATCTTGAGGGATATGTCGGTGACTATTACGAAATTGAAGAAAGTGCAGAACGTATTTATATCGGAAATGAACTTCCGGAAGAATACACGGAATCAGAGAGCCGTAAAAGCCTTATGGGGGCTAATGCGAAAGCTAAGGCAAATGCCGCCACTGCAATACCGGAGCTGATCCAGATAGCATCCAATCCGGCTTATGAGGAAAACCGCAAGGAAAAACACAATAAAAATGCCAAATTCGGCTGGTACAGGTATGATGTCCGTTTTGCCCTCCCGGTCTATGAAGAAAACGTACTCGTCAGATACAATATTTTCCATGCCCGGCTTCTAATCAACCACGCTGAAAACGGCAAAAAATATCTGTATGACATTTTGGCAGTAAAAAAAGAAACGAGCAAGCCGTAACAAGATGTACGGTGAAAACCCATTTCTTATTGTCAATAATAAGCTATTTTTCCCGTCCTGTCAATCCCCGATTTTGATTTTTTCAAAATGCCGCCATTGGCATTTCTAATGCAATGGGGGAACTTTGTTCCCCCTTAACTACCCCATAGCAGGAAGCGCAGAAGATGTCAAGACCGCCGCAGGCGAGGCAGAGCCGATGTCTTGACATCTTCTGCGCTTCCTGCTACCACCTGCGGGATTTCCACAAAATTAAAGAGAATAAATCAAGTCATGCAGCACTATTTCCTCCGCCCTGCTCCTGATGCTGTTTGTTTTTTGAATCCAAAGCAGCCAGTCATCGGATTTTAGCTGCTCCGTCACACCCTCGTTTTTTGCCATCTGTCTTACAAGCCTGTCCATCATTTCATTACATTCCTCGTCAATCTCTGCAAGATGCTTCCATAAGGTTTCCGACAAAAGCATATAAGAATAAATGCCCCTGTGGTTTTCTTCCAAAAACCGCTTTCTCATTCTCCCATACTTCCCGATCTGATATTCTATTGTATCCGAAAGTTTGAGATCAGGGATTAGATAATCGCCTTCCCAATGATATGTAATCTCCATATACAACCGCCTTTCTTTGTGCTAAACTGTTTACAGATACGAATAAAAAGAGCTATCACCCACTTTCTTTACCACAACATCTGCAAGTTTCCATTCACCACAAATGAGCCAGCCGCATATGTTGTATTTTAGCAGATGCCCCATTTCCGCTAAAATACTGCGTTTGCCGAAAATGTTTACATCTACAGTTCACAACATATCACATCATCCATATAGCGGCACTTTGCAAACATATCGCTGGACTTCTGCGCGTCCGTCTGGCTGATGCCCGCAACGTTACGCATTTTCGTATGCATGTAAAGGTTTTTAAAACTATGTGCCTCGTCCACGAAAAGACGGTCAACGCCCAGCTCCTCAAAGGTAACGGTATCATCCTTTTTCTTGTCATAAAGTTTCTTGATCTTCGCTTCCAGGTTCTTTTTTGTTTTTTCCATCTGCTTGACCGTGAATTTTTCCTCTTTATTTGCCTTTGCTTCCGCAATGGCATCCACGATCTCGTCAATCTGCCCCTGTATGATGGCCGCCTGCCGCTCCGGTGAAATAGGGATTTTCTCAAATTGAGAGTGGCCGATGATAACTGCGTCATAATCGCCGGTGGCAATCCGCGCGCAGAACTTCTTGCGGTTCTTCGGCTCAAAATCCTTTTTTGTGGCCACAAGCACCTTCGCGCCGGGGTAAAGGGTTAAAAAATCGCCGCCCCACTGCTCTGTCAGGTGGTTCGGCACAACCATGATGGATTTTTTGCACAGTCCAAGCCGCTTGCTCTCCATCGCCGCCGCTATCATCTCATACGTCTTTCCCGCGCCTACCACATGGGCAAGCAGTGAATTACCGCCATACAGGATACGCGCAACCGCGTTCCTCTGGTGCGGCTCCAGCTTTATCTCCGGGTTCATCCCGATAAAATTGATATGCTTCCCGTCATATTCACGGGGACGGGTGGAATTGAACAGCTTATTGTAAATACCGCATAAATCCGCGCGCCTGTCCGGGTCTTTGAAAATCCAGTCATGGAAAGCCTCTTTCATGGCATCCTGCTTCTGCTGCGCGATGGCCGTCTCTTTCTCATTCAGCACACGGGTTTCTTTCCCTTCTATATCCGTGTGCGTATCGAAAATCTGGACGCTGCGCTGGTTTAAGCTGGCCTCAAAAATCTCATAGGCATTGATCCGCTTTGTGCCGTAGGTGGTGTGGACGCGGGTGTTCGTAATGCTGTCCTCCGATTTTCCCTTTATCCTCCATTCCCCTGTCACGTCTGAATACATCACGTCTATTCTCCCGTTCTGGAGCCGCCCCGGTGTCTGGAGCAGTTCAAACAGAAACTGCCTATAATATCTCGTATCTATCCAGGGTGCGCCGATGCGGACGCTTATTTCCGGCGCAGTCAGGTCTTTCGGCTGCACCGCAGTAAGCGCCTCCACGTTGGCGGCAAATTCCGGGTATTCCTCCGCTGCTTTTTTTGCCCTTTCCAGTTTTTTCCGCACATTGCCGGAAAGGTATTCATCCGCAGTCTGCCAGCCCTTATGCCAGTCCGTATTTTCCTCCGAAATGACAGCCGGGCCGCTGTCCGGGTCTTTGAAGATAATGCCCTTTAAGTCTGAAATGATCTGCGGTATTTTATCGCTCCCGCCCATCAGGGATGCCATGAATCCCAAATCCACACAGGCCCTCTCCCCGATGGAAACGCCCAGCGCCTCCACCGCCGTATCCACGCTTGTAACGCTTTGCCGGTGTTTAATTGTCCGCTTTGTGAACATATCGGCCTTGCGCTTTAAATTCCCTTCCTCGTCTAATACCTCCAGGGAACATAACAGCGGGTAAGAGGAATCCTGTCGGAAAGCAAGGCGGTTCCCGGCGCTGTTAAGAAGGCCGTATTTCTTCTGGAAATTATCATAGAGTGTATTGAGCCGCTCCTGCTCTTTCCCGATCTGTGCATCATCCGCACCGTTAAGCTGTAAATCTATGAGCTGCCTTGCGCTGTCCCGGATCGCGATCATGCCCCGGATGCGGGCGGCAGGCATTTTCCCGACTTCCATGCGCTTCATGCGCGAGTTTTCCCGGAAATAGAGTTTCCCGTCCTTTTCGGCAAAACTGAAATTGCGTACCTGCGGGTCTGCCGGTATGGTTTCCTCTTTTTCTTTTCCTTCCTGCTCCGGCGCGTCCATGTGCAGGAGTTCTTGATCCGGTGTCCCGATATGCGTTACCGCCTCTGCAAGCTGCTCTTTCAGGTCGGCCCCTTCAAGCGGTATACATGCCGTTTCCGTGGCATTTCCGTACATATTCTCCCAGAAAGCCATCCTGCCCAGCACCATCTCCGGGTGCTGCAGATAATAATTGTTTAAGGGTACGCCGTCCTCTGTCTGTCCTACGTTCACCCAATCCGGGAGCTTTTCCGGCGCGCTGCCCCGTTTCTGGAAAAACAGGATGTCCGCCGTCACCTCCGTACCCGCATTGGCTTTAAATGCGTTATTCGGCAGGCGCACTGCCCCCAAAAGGTCGGCTTTCTGCGCCAGCGCCTCCCGCACCCTGCCGTTTGCCTTATCCATTGTCCCCTTTGAGGTAATAAAGGCCACAACGCCGCCCGGACGCACTTTGTCCAGTGTTTTTGTGAGGAAATAATCGTGTATCAAAAGATTCTGCTTATCATACTGCCTGTCATGCACCTTGTATTCCCCGAAAGGCACATTCCCCACCGCAAGGTCAAAAAAGTCGTTGGGATGGTCGGTGGTTTCAAACCCGCCCACGGTAATATCCGCTTTCTGGTAAAGCTGCTTTGCGATGCGCCCGGTCAGGGAATCCAGTTCTACGCCGTAAAGGTTCGATTTTTCAAATTCTTCCGGCACAAGCCCGAAGAAGTTCCCGATGCCGCAGGACGGCTCCAGGATGTTCCCCGGCTTAAAGCCCATGCGTTTTACCGCTTCGTACATTGCCTTAATCACAACAGGGCTTGTATAGTGGGCATTCAAGACTGTGCTGCGCGCCGATTCATATTCTTCCGGGGTCAGCAGTTCCTTTAGTTCTCCGTATTCCTTCCCCCATTTTTGATTGTCCGCGTCAAATGCCTGATAAAGCCCGCCCCACCCTACATATTTTGATAAAACCTCCTGTTCCTGCGGTGTGGCAAGGCGGTTTTCCGCTTCAATCTGTTTCAAAGTCCGGATTGCAGCGATATTATTCTGGTATTTTGTTTTCTGCCCGCCCTCTCCCAGCGCATCGTCCGTGATGCGGAAATTGCTGCGGTCAGGGCCGGTATGGAGCTTCTCCACAACAATCTCATAAGGAAGTCCCTTGCTGTAAACTCCCACCGTTTCTGCGGTGATAACCTGCCCGCCCTCAATCTCCACCATCTCAGGGAGTTTTTCTTCCTCCCTGTCTGCGCTTTCAGGTTCCGTAGGGAAAACGCCTTCCCTGGCTCCCTGCATTTCCTCCCGCCAGATTTTTTCATTCAGGCCGGCCTCCAACTGTTCCTCTATATGTGGTTCTACATAGATAAGCTGGTCATAGTCCAGAAATGCCAGTTCCCCGTCGATCAGTTCCCGCAGGCTGTCATACTGCCGTTTCTCCACACATTTCCCGTCCACAAACTGGCTGAGGGAAAAGTGAATCAGGTCAACATTCACCTGAACCTCAAAGCCGCCGTTTTCCGTGGTGCCGTAGGCAATCCCGACTTCTTCCAGGTTGGTAAAATCCACGCTGTCCTCATTATATTCTTCAAGGCAGAAATCTTCGATCAGGCGCTTCGCTTCCTCCATATCCCGGCTGTCCGGCACCTGCGTTTCCGCTTCTTCTCTGTAAACGGCGTCTTTTTCCGGCTCCGGCGCTGTATGTGCTTCCTCCGCCTGCCCTCCGGCATCCATCCCTGCCTGTGCCATATCTTCCGGGAAATTTCCGTGTTCTAAATCATTCTCCCACTCCTGTTTCACACATTCCCGGACAAAGGGGACAGATTCCTCCCGGAAAATCGGAAACCACCCCTGCATATCCAAATCTTTCAGGCTGACACGCCCGTTTTCATAGTCAATGCTGTCAACCTCCATGTGCCGCCCGTCAATGGTCAGCTTCATTCCAAGTGGGATGTAGTCGGCAATGTCCCTTTCCTTTACAATCTCATAAGGGGCGTTTTCCCCGCGCTCCGGGTCCGGTCTGGCAATGACAACGCTCTGCCCATGCTCCAAAAGGTCTTTTACTACCGCCTGCCATACCCTGCCCCCGGTAACGGAAGTCTCCCCAAGCCCGTCAATCTCTCTTGTAAGCAGCTTTGCGGAAAGGGCAGGGGCTGCCGCTTCCGCGTCTTTGCCGTAAAACAGGATGTATTCCCCCACCTGTACGCCCACCAGCTTATCCGGATGTTCTGCTTTGAGGTTTAAATATTCCTCCACATTGGGGGCAAGGTCTGTTTCTGCCTGCACGGTTCCGGTATCTTTTTCTGTTCCTTCCAAAACCGGCGCGGGTTCCTCCTTAATGACAGGTTTTCCGTCCTGATAGAAAATCTCTTTCCGGTCTCCATCTGCTTCCATAACGGCCCGCTCCGGGCGGTACCTCTGTTCTTCGATGTTATGGAACCATTGGTTGGCAAAGCGGTTTAAATCTTTGCGGAGTTTCGGAATCCATCTTCCGGGTTCGGGATAAACCTGTTGGTACATCCCCATGCTGTCCTGCTGATAAGTAAGCGGCTCCAATGTCCCTTTTTCGTGGTCGATCCGGAAGGTCATCTCCGGGTCAGCCATAGAATCACCGTTCTGCCGGTAATAATGTGCTATGGAAATTTCATCGCTGCCGACAGCCTCTATGTGCAGCGGCATCATGGATTCTCCGGCCCGCATCTGCATAGCGGTGTAATGCTGGCTGGTAAAATCAGGGAACAGCCGCATAAATGCCCGGTAATTCAGTTCCGGTAATGTCCTGCCCTTCTTCTTACCCTGTGTCTCCGGTTCTCCCGCGCCGGCTTTTTCCTGCCCGCTGTTTTCTTCCGTCAGCAGATTGTCCGTATTTCCAGATTCTATTGGTTCCGCATCTTCCGGGGCGGCCTGTCTCTGCACAGAAGCTGCCTCTGTTTCCTTTGCCCATTCCGGCACATCCGGCTCCCCGGCATGTCTCTCTATCGCGTCCCTGCTGTCTGTCACCACGTCCTGATAGGTGCGCTCTAAAATATCCTCCACCATCCACGCCCTGAACATGGGAAGGGACTGGAAAGCATCATATAAATCCGGCTGGCTCTCCACAATCTCATTGATAAAAAATCCAAGTTCATTGTCCAGTTCTGCCGCTGCGCTGTCATAGTCCGTCTCACGGTCACGCAGGTAAGAATAGAAACTGCTCTGCCGCACCACATCACTCAGCATGGAGAGCGCTTCCCTGTATAACTCTGCCGCAGATTTTCCCGCAGGGGACGCTTTTGTATCTTTCTCCGCCCGTATTTCCGGTTCCGCCTGGGTTGGTGTAGAAAATACGGGAGCCTCCTGTGTGGCGGAAATGTTCATCTGTGTCTCGGCCGCTACTTTCCGTATCTGTTCCTTGACGGCCTCCGGCAGACCTTCATCGTAAAATGTCACACTCCTGTCAGCGTCTATATGGGCAACCGTCTTATAATCCCCATGTTCTTCTTCCAGGCGGTTCCACACGGTCAGGCCGTTCCCCAGAAAGCCATAGCCAATATCGTAATGGGCAAGGACGGCTTCCTCCTGTTCCTTTATCTGTTCCAAGTCAGAACCGGTTTTACTTGAGGCAGTATCCGCCTGCCCTGCATCTTCCTCATTTACAGCCATAAAATCAAAAGTAAGCTGGCCGTCCGGCCTTTCTTTCACTTTCCCCGGCTGTTCTTTTGCAAGGTTCTTCTGCTTTTGGGCAAGGGCGCGGGCGGCGGCTTCCAGTTCCCCTAAAGGTTCCTTCTCCTTTTTGGATACGTTCTGCTTCTCTTTTGCTTCCTTTTTTGCCGCCTCCCTTTTCTGCCTTTCCGCCCGCAGGGTTTCCTCCGGCAGCGGCGTAAACAGGGAGTATTCTCCCCTCTGGTATGCGCCCATATCTTCAATGGCCCTCTGCATGATGCCGTAACTGCGGCTTTCTTCCGGCGTTACGGTGGCAAAGGATTCCAGCATATCCTCATACAATGCCGCGCTGATTTTGGCATCATCCAGCATAGGCTTAAAATCCCGCTCCGCTGCATCCACATCCCATTCAATAGAATTGCTGGGGTTCGGGGTACCTGGGCAGTAAAAATAAAAGGCGTATATGCTCCGCGCAAGCCGTATCTTTTCATACTCGGAGGTATACGCCATTTCTTTCGGGTTTAAGTATCTTCCGGCCTCAATCAGTTCCCCGATCCGCTTCTGTGCCTGGTTCCAGTTCATTTTTACCGTGTCATATCCGTCAAAACCAGAAGCCTCATCGGAACGGGTGAATTTTATCCCTTTGGAATCATGCCATTCGTTATATCCCTGGCTCCCGTAGCCGCCGTCCCCGTACTCGTTTTTCAGGAAATCCGCCCGCTCCCTCGCATCATGCCCCTGGCAGAAAAACGAATAAATCCGCATTTTGCCCTCGGAGACACCGCTTCCGCGCATAAACATCCTGTCAATCTCATCTTCCGTGATAAAGCTGCCCTTTGCCGGCTCAAACCCCTCCGTGCCGCGGAACTGCCTCGGCTCTATATCAAGATTTAAAAGGCCGTTTAATATCTCCTGCGGGTTATGGAAATGGAAACGCATAAGGTCACGGTCTGCCTCATAAGCGCGGACAAAATCGGTAAGTTCGGAAACAAAAATATCACGGCTCTCTTTTCCCTCCAAAAGCCCCGCAATCTTTTCCGTGCTGTCAGGGAATCCCCCGTACAGTTCTGAAACATGCGGCAGGAAACCGCTGCTTGCCGCTTCTTCGCTTAAATCCTGCCGCAGATACCACAGCTTTGCTGCCAGTTCCTGATACTCATTTCCCCTTGCGGTATCTAATATTTCCTGCGTGGCATAGATGCCTTCTTCCAGAAGTTCCGATACCTGCCCCGCCGCCTGTTCCCAGGTTACAAGGGTAGCGCCGGGGACATTGGCAGTGCGTCCGGGCGCGATCTTTATCCCTTCCTTATCAAACCATAAAGCGTATTTTTCCCCGGCAACCGTAAGCCCCTTGCCTCCTGTGCCGTATTCTTTTTGCAGGAAAGCGGCGGCTTCTTCGATAGAAGGTGACTTCTGGTAAAAGGCAGCGATCCGCATGGTGCTGTTTTTTTCATTTCCGCCGCTGGTGAGTGCGCGTCCAATCACGCCTTTAGGAACTTCCGGCACCGGCTTTCTGCCGTGGGCTGAGGAATCTGCCGTTTTCCTTTCTTCCTTTGCCTGGGCAATGCGCTCCACCTGTTCCTCCACCGTTGGGAAAAGGGAAATCTGAAAATATTCAGGCGCAGAAACGGCGGGTTCATCACCCGCCGTTTCCTGCTCTTTCTCATTTTTTTGTTCTTCCTGCCCTACCTGTAAACGATCTCCTGAAGCACCGCTTCCTCCGCCTGTGCCGTCAGGCTGTTCACCGCCTGCACCCACGCCATCTGGTCGCGTTCTTTCAGGCTCTCGTCCACTCCCTGCTGTTTCATCATCTCTGCCACTGTCTGGTCTACCTGCTCCTGTGCCTGTCCGTCTATCTGCCGTAAGTGGGGTATCAGCCTCCCCGTCAGCAGCATGGAGGTGTACGTCCCTTGATGGTTCTCCATGAGGTAGGTCTGCCGCAGCATCCCGTACTTCCCAATCGGCATCTCCTCCAGTTCTTCCTCCCCGTCCAGCATCAGCTCCGGTATCTGATAATCCCCGTTCTTCATGTATGTCAGTTCTGCCATGATCTTCGCTCCTTTCTTTACTTTCACGCTTTAAAGTGTTAAACTGTTCTGTAACTTTAGTATACCCTATGCCCGTGGATTTTGCAAGGGAATTTTCTGCCGTTTTTTGGATATTTTTCTGCCGGCCTGCCATTACCTCCCGGTCATAATTCCTGATCACTTTTCCAATCTCCTGCAAAATCTCCATTGACAGGGTGCTTGCCGCGCTCCCTAAATGGTGGAGGACAGCCGGCGTGGAAAATTCCGTGATGCCTGCCAGTTCCTCATCCTCCATGTAATCGGAAGGATCAAGGCCGCAGCGGGTAAGGAGGGTGTACTGGACGCTTGCCGTCAGCGTATCCCGGAAGCATACCTCAAGGTTTAGCTGGTCAAGCCCCTCTAAGAAACTTCCTTCCGCATCGTAGGCAAGTTCGCGCAGGTATTCCGGGCAGGCTTCCTCCACGGCTTTCGCCGCAATCTCCATCAGCCCGCCCCCTAATTCCTTCCGGCTCCCCTCCCCATAGCGGTTCTCTAAAGCGGCAAGGACAGGCGCATGGTGTTCCTCCCTCATCTCCCATAAGTACGGCATTCTTGCGCCGCGCACGGGTCTTGTGTCCGCCACATCAAAAACATATTCCAGGTGGGGCCTGCCGGTTTCCGCGCCGCGGATTAAGGCGATCCCTTTGGAGCCGGCTTTTACCCACCGGCGCATTTTTTCATTCCACAGTTCCATCTCCGCACAGGCCGTGGCATCAGGCCGCTGCGCATAGATTAAGAGCTGCTCGTCAAACTTATACTTGTATAGCCGTGAAGCCGTGTCAAGGTACTGCTTCCAGCCGTCCACATCCCGCGTGATGTTACGGGCGGTCTGGTTTGCCAGTTCCGAGACAAGCTGTAATTTTCTTGCCATGTGTTCCCTCCTTTTTTGCAGAAAAAAAGCCCATGACCGGCGCTCTGCCTTTGTCATGGGCTTTTCTTATTTTATGCTGTTTTTATAGCTTGTAGTTTTATACGCTTTCCCGGACTTTTCCCGCCGCATACCGTATAAATTCCTCCGGCGTGGGGATTTCCCCTTTCCGCGGCACCTGCCTCTGGTAAGCTGATATGACGCCGCCGTCCTTTGGCGGGTTTTGGTATGCCGCCGCAATCGCCGCCTGCATATCCCTTTTTACATCCTTTACGCTCACGCCGTTTTTCCTCGCGATCTCCCGGTAAATCTTCCTCATACTCATCGTAGTATCCCCCTTTATCCTGTGCATATACTGAAAATCTATATGTAGCCTGATTATAGGGAATTATATTCTATATGTCAAGTTCTTTAGAGAATACAATTCCCAATAAATACCTATCCTATGGAATACAATGATAGGAAAAGGAAGGTGATGCAAATGGAAGAATTTTTTCGGCAAAGGCTGTCTCAGCTCCGCGCCCAGAAAGGCGTGTCCGCAAGGGATATGAGCCTGTCTTTAGGGCAGAGTGAAAGCTATATCAACAAGATTGAAAACGGGAAATCCCTCCCGTCCATGCAGGTTTTCTTTTATATCTGCGATTATTTCGGCATCTCGCCGCAGGAGTTCTTTGACGCGGAAAACCGCAATCCCACAGCGGCCGGGGCGCTTGCCGATGACATCAAAACGCTGACAGACAGCCAGATTGCCAGCATTGCGGACATAGTAAAGGGGCTGAAGCGGTAACTGAAAAACCGTCAGCCCCATCTTTTTTTGTTCATCCGCTCTAAAACCTCCTTCTGCGCCGCAGACAGGACGCGGGGTGGTACGATTTTCAGCCATTTCTTCGGGAGTGCAAAGGTAAGCCCTCCATAGCCGTTATCCTCCGTCCGGCGCACCTGCTCCGGATGGGATTTGCACAACGCTTCAAGCTGTTTCTTTAAGGCATCATTATAGGTGAACACGCTTGCCTCCCGGTCTGCCTCGTTAAATAAAAAGATCGTCTCTTTCTCATAATTTGACAGTTTCACAACGCCGCTCCCCCTTTCTCCCGTCCCCCTGCCGGAGCCACGGGACGGGCAATTTCCTCCTGGTTCTTTCTCAGGCTTTGTAAGAGCGACGGGCGGTATTCCCTTAAATATTCCCGTTCCGCATCAGCCCGGTCATGGAAATTCTTTTCCGCCGCTTCGGGATCGCAGTAATATTTCCCCCAATAGAAATTTTCCTCTCCCCTGCGCTCATCCTCCTGCATGTTGCGTTCCCATGTTACATAGGGCTGCGGCGCGTTGGGGTTCTGTGCCAGGACAAATTCTTTATGCCCCACAACCTCACTCTCCAGAATCACATAATTCTGGTTTACGCGGGGCTTTTCATTGTTGGGGATTCCGTCAAGCATGTTCATGTTCTGCTCCGCTGACAGTTCTGCCGCCAGCAGGTGATCCCCGTTCCGGGGCTGCCCTCCGGCCTCTCTTTTTAATTCCCGTTCTGTTTTCATCTCCTATTCCGCCTTTCCTTTTTTCTTATCAAATTCCAGCCTGAAATTCACATACTTTCCGCCTGTGTCCTCCATGACAATCGTTGCGTCATACATGATCCCTTTCTTTTCGGAATACAGCCCGGTCATTTTCACCTTCCCGTCTTTTAACAGGGCGGCGGCAACCTTCTTTGTCAGTTCCTTGCGCTTGCTCTTAAAATAGGGGTTCTCTTTCCACAGAGCAAAGCCGCAGGGCACAGCGTCTTTATAAGCGGAACAGAAAAAACTCTTTTTCCCCTCATAGACCGGTTTCCCGCACCGTGGGCACTTTCCGACCGCCTCCCTGCCGGAAGCGGATAAAGCATTCCCCGTGATCGGTGCATCGCCATAGGATTCCACCAGGCTGCGCACCATACCGGTAATCCCTTCCATGAAATCCTCCGGGGAGCATTCCCCGCGCTCCACCTCCTTTAAGGCAGCTTCCCACTCGGCGGTCAGACTGGCAGATTTTACACTGTCCGGCAATACCTTGATTAGTTCCATGCCCCGCTCAGTGGGGACAAGGAGTTTCTTTTTCCGCTCCACAAACCCGCCCTTTACCAGCTTTTCAATCACGCCGGCACGGGTAGCCGGGGTGCCAAGACCCCTGCGCTCCGCGTCCTCGATCTGTGCAAATTCCTCCGCCCCGGCGTTCTCCATTGCGCTAAGGAGGGAATCCTCCGTATAGCGCGGCGGCGGGCTTGTGGTTCCCTCATGCAGCACGGCTTCCTTTACTGCCACAGCCTGCCCCTCGCTAAATTCCGGCAAAAAGGGCTGTGCCTTTTCTTCCTCCGGCCTGTTCTTTAACGCCGCCTGGAATGCTTTTTCAAGCCCTTTCCAGCCTGCGGCAGTCTCCGTATGTCCCTTTGCCATAAATTCCACTCCGGCACAGGTACATACCACCGCCGTATCTGCATAAATATGTTTCTCCGGGCAGACAGCGCATAAAAGCCGCGCCGCGATCAGAGAGAGGATGTTGCGCTCCCCGGTGGGGAGTTCCTCTAAATTTGCCTTTGCCGCCTCTTTTGTAGGGATGATCGCGTGGTGGTCGCTGACTTTGGCATTGCAGACCACCTGCGCCGCTTCCACTCTGCCGTCAAAACCGGATGCAAAGGGGAAGGCTGCCGCCACCAACCGGCAGAGCGCAGGGAGGCGTTCCGCCATATCCTCCGTCAGATAGCGGGAATCCGTGCGCGGGTAGGTTGCCAGCTTTTTCTCATACAAAAGCTGGATATAGTCCAATGTCTGCTGTGCGGTATAGCCGTATATCCGGTTAGCCTCCCTCTGCAAAGTGGTCAGGTCATACAGTTTTGGCGGTTTCTCTGTTTTTTCCTGCCTTTCTGCCAGCTTCACCGTGGCATCTTTCCCTACGCACAGCTTCCGCAGCTTCTCCGCGTCCGTCCTGCTTTTAAACCGTCCGCTGGATATACAAAACCCACCGCAGTCCAAATCTACGGTATAAAATTTTTCTTTCTGAAATCCGGTAATTGCCTGTTCCCGGTCTGTAAGGAGCGCCAGTGTCGGCGTCATGACGCGCCCCACGTTCAGGGTCTTTCCCTGATACAGCGTTGTAAACAGGCGCGTCGCGTTGATCCCAACCAGCCAGTCCGCTTTGGCGCGGCACAGGGCAGCTTCATAAAGGGCATCATACGTTTCTCTGGGAGCAAGGTTTTCAAACCCCTTCCGGATAGCGGAATCCTCCATTGAGGAAATCCAGAGCCGCTTAAACGGCTTCCTGCACCCTGCCTCCCGGTAGACCAGACGGAAGATCAGTTCTCCCTCCCGGCCTGCGTCTGTTGAATAGTTGGAATAGGTGACTTAGAAAATATCCATTATTCAAGGGTTTCCAATGCCCCTATGAATTTGTAATGGATAGTAAGTCGTTGAATTTTCTGCCCGTCAACTTCTACGGGTTCAGAAACAAGAATTTTTTCTATCAGTTGATTGATTATCTTAAAATTGAGTTCCGTTATTCCTGCATAACCGCTTATCTGCTCCGCAAACTGCTCAATGGAAGATAACTGCTCCCTGTCCGCTATGGCACTTTTTTCAAGTTCCTTTATCTTGGCAGTCAGTTCTTCCTGCTCGCTGTCATACCTTGCCGACAACATTTGGAAACGCTTTTCGGTCAGCAGTTCCCTTGTCAAGTCCTCGTACAGTTTGGCATACAGGTTTTCAATCTCCGACACACGCTGTTTACATTGCCTTAGTTCTTTTTTCTGCTGTTCCCTGTCCGCTGACATTTGGAGATTAAGACGCTCCGCAATTTCCGTTACCATTGCTTTCCTGTCCGTCAGTGCCTGTCCTGCGTGTTTCTGAATGTCTGCAAGCACAACTTCGTGAACCGTCCTCGCCTCAATGTTGTGTGATGAACAACTTTCTTTCCCGAATTTACGGTACTTGGTACAGCAGTAGAAAGTCTTGTCCAGTACGTTGTTCCGCTTTCTTTTCTGCTCGACTTTGGCAAGCATGGCACTCCCACAATCAGCGCATTTGATAATCCCTCGGAAAATGTTATCATATCCGCTTGAACTTTCCCCGATAACAGGCGGTCGGCTCTGTAAAATCTTTTGCACATTGTTCCAGCGGTTCTGTTCAATGATTGGCTCATGTGTGCCATAGATAACTTCACGCTCTGCAAACGGAATATACTGTCTTTTCTTGGAACGTATGGTCTTAGTTGGTTTGTCCGCAACAGTAAGGTTTCCTGCATAGACGGGATTGTGCAATATCTGACTGACATAGGCAGTATCCCAGTCATACATTTTTTCCTCGTCCATAAAACGCTCAAACAGTTCCTTTTTATAGAAACTCGGTTTCAGCACTTTTGCCTTACGCAAGCGGTTACAGATAGTGTGAAGCCCCACACCCTCCTCGGCGATTGAGAAAATCAGTTCCACAACGGGGGCGGTCACTTCATCAATGACAAGGTGGTTATGGTCTTTCTCGTCTTTCTGATAACCGAACGGGGCGGTGGTTGCCATATACTTGCCCTGCATTCTCCTTGCGTGGAGTGCGCTCTTGATTTTCCTTGATGTGTCCTTTGCGTACATTTCATTGATGATGTTGCGGAACGGTGTAATATCCATTTGTGCGTTGTCTATGGAGTCCACCCCGTCATTGATTGCAATGTACCGCACGTTATGATTAGGGAAAAATACCTCGATATAAGTACCTGTTTCAAGATAATTCCTCCCCAATCGTGACAGGTCTTTTGTGATGAGCGTTGACACTTCCCCGTCCTGTATATCCTCGATAAGCTGTCGGAAAGCGGGGCGGTCGTAGTTTGTACCGCTGTAACCGTCATCAACGTAAAACTGGCAGTTCAGAAAACCGTTGCGCTTTGCATAATCTTTCAGCATGGTTTTCTGTGTGCTGATACTCATGCTCTCATTGTTCGTGCCGTCATCTTTGGAAAGCCTGCAATATAAAGCAGTGATTTTGTCGTTATTCAGTTTTGCCCTTTTCATGTCGTCCTCCTTAATGAAAAGGGACTTCCTCAATTCCTATTATACTATATTCCCTTTTCCGTTTCCAGTGCTAATTTCCGCTGTTTTCCGCTATCTCCTTAACCTTTTTTGTTATCTGTTCCTCGGCTATCCGCTTGAATACCGTTTCCATTTTTTCAGTGCCTACATAGTGCCTTTCCACGATTATTTTTGTGGGTGGGTGCTGTCGGGTGGCTCTTTGCCCTGTGTTGCTGTCTTTGCTCATAAATCTGCTCCTTTACAATAAAATAGAGCGCATAGATTTTTCTATACGCTCTGACGCTGTGTTACTTATTCAGTTGTGATTGTCGTAAGGTAAGATAAAAACCGATTGAAATTAAAAATATATGTTTTCTCAACTTCTAAAGTGAATTATCAAACGTAAATCCTGTTTCATTTGCCTCCATTGCGGTAAATGTATCATATTTCCCGTTTGTATACTCTGCAATAACCTTACCCCAAAAGTTTTGGGCGGGTAAGTTGTTAATCCATTGGGATATTTCCCACCCACCATGAAACATATCAAAAATCTTCATAGCGGCTACCCTGCCAACTCCTTTTTGTCTGTACTTTTTCATTACAAAAAATTCGGCTATGTTATAAGGGCTTGGCAGATTATTATGTTCACAACAAGAACGTACTAAAACCAGTCCCGCAAGTTTTCCATTTACCCTGATAAAAAAAGGGTGTCTGCCTTCTTCATTCCAATAATCATCAATATGCTCATATCCAAAATATCCATATTCGTTTATGTCATCATTGGAAAACTCTGAAAAATCATAATTATACAATTCCAACATCTGAATAAAAACAGATTTCTGCTCGTATAATATAGGCTCTACACGAATATCCATACATATCCTCCATAAAAATATAATTATACTGTCTATGATTTGTGCCCCTAACAAGAATACCACAATCACACGCTCATTTCTATTAGATTTCCATTAAATTTCTTCCTCCCTCCGCTTAGTCCTGTTCTGTTGCCTGTTATGCTGTCGGCTCTCGTTCTGAAGTTCCCTCTCAAGGTTCTTTTTGTTATAACTGATTACCTCGGCATATGCTAACTCTGTGGCGGTCTTGGTCTGCTCCTTGCCGATACTGTCATACTCGGATTGCAAGGACTGTATCTCGGCTTTCCACTGTTTCGGCGTTATCTTCTCGCCATTCTGTAAAAGGCTCTGCATACGCTCCTTTAATTCGGGGTACTTCGATAAGCTGTCCTTATGCTCCTTATCGTATTTCATTTTCGCAAATCCTTTGAGTGACTGGCTCTCCTTATAGGTGGCTTGGATTGGCGCATAAAGGGCATACATTTTTGACAGTTCCTTTAATCGGTTTAGTTTCTGCCCCTTTGAAAGATGTACCGTTTCCAACTGTTGGTATCTCTGTTCCTTATCCGCTGTGAATTTCGCAAGGCTCTCAAAGCTGTCTATCTTCCTTGTCGTGATGAATTTCTCCGCATTGTCGGCTGACTGCAAGGCGCTTCTGTCGGATATTCTTCTTAGGTGCTTTCCGCTGACAATCGGCAAGTCAAGTCTGCCTTTGCGTTCCCTCACTTTTGCAATCATTTCTATGACTTCATTCTTCACGCTGACCGCCGCATTTTTAATCTGCGTACTTTTGTACGTTGCGTACTGTGCGCTGTGAAGTTCCTGCTTGGCAAGCATGAGTATTTCTTTCGCCTGTTCCAACAGTATATTGTTCTTGATGATTTCCCGATTGATGTTTCCCCTCTCGGTCTGTATTCCCTTGCGCTCTAAAGCGTTGGCAATCGCCCCGATATGGATAGTTGGCTCTCGGTCAATCCCCTGTTCCTTAAAAGAACGGTGTTCCCAATGTACCGCAATCCCTAACTGCTCATTGGCGGCATTGATTGTGTCGGCTAAATCCTTGCGCCACATTTTAGCGTTTTCCTTACTGTTCCAGTCGGTGCTGTCGGCGGTGTGGCATTTCCATTGTTTCCTGTTCCGCTTGTCAACTTTCTGCTGACCTGTCTTTTTGTCAATCACTGGTATCTTTTCGCCGTTCTCGTCAAGGTCATAGATTTTCTTCTGTTTCGCTCCCCATTCCCCGTTTTCAGTGATAGGGCGCATGGTAAGCAAAACATGGATATGGAGATTGCGCTGTCCTTTATCGTTCTCGCTGTCATGGATTGCCCAGTCAGCGCACATACCTTTATCAATAAAATTCCTCTGAACGTAATCCCTCACAACTTCCTCTGCAAATTCGTAACTCCATTCGTTGGGGAGTGACGCTTTTAACATTCTTGCAAGCTGTGATTTCTGCCCTTTCTCTGACAGTTCAACAGCGTTCCATAAAGTGGCTCGGTCTGCATACTCTTTGGGCGCATTGGGCGGGAGAGTGATTTCACTATGGACTAAATCCTCATGGTATTTCGGGCGGTAGGTCTGCCCGTCAAACTCGCTGACAAGAACACTCCTGCTGATATAGGACGCTTTCTCAACTGCCGACTGCCCCTTGCTCCGCTTGACTATGGAAAAACGTGTGCTTGCCTGTTTCGTGACATTACCCATACGCAACACCTACATTCTGCCAATAGGGTAGTGGGGTGCATGAATAGACTTTGTGGGCAGATAAAAGCCGCACTTTGGCTTTTGTCTGAACGCAAAGTTCACTAAAGGGTAGCAAGCGTAGCTTGCGAAGGGGAATTGTCGTTTCCCCTTTTGGCTGTCGCAAGACAGACAACGCCCTCTGCAAGAGTCCATGCAAGTGAAACTTGCCCCTCGGAGAGCGCACATACCACCTCTGGTGGTATATCTGTGCGCACCCCGTAAACGGGGTGAATACGTTACCTCGGCTTTCCAGTTCCGTTGCCCTCGTCATTCCGTACCGCCCTCGCTTTCATTTTCGGCATTGGGGAGAGTAGGTTGTGGGGGAGTGGTTTCTCGGCTTTCCGCTTTGATTTTAGATATAATCTGCTGACACTCCCTTGTCTGCAAGGCAACCGACAAGATACGGTTTAACTCGCCCTCGTCATAGCGGTAGCAGTCGGGGAAATACTTCACGATAATACCGCCCATGATGTACTTGTGGTGGTTCTCGGCTTTGCGTTTTTTCTCGTTCTGTTTTTTCTTTTCGTTAGCTACACGCTGTTGCGCCTGTTTCAACGCCTGCAATGCTTTTTCTAAGTTTTTGCTTGTATCATTCTTGCTCTCAATCATTTCTGATACCTCATTCTTTCTGTGCTGTGTTGATAGTTTCTGAAAATAAAAAAGGTAGCTGATTGTCTGTTAAGATAACCGCTACCCAAATAGGACTATTTAGTTTCTGATATTCTTTTTTTGCCTTTGTCCATAAATACAAATTGGGAATTTCCATTTCTGAAAATTCCCTTTAAAGCAAGAACTAAAGGCTTAAAATTCATCAAGCATTTTTTTGCAACTTTCTATGGTTTCTTTTGTTATTCGTTCTATTTCTTCTTCCGTATGAGTGTAATAAAATGATGGGGGAAACAATCCCCAACAACTTCCACCCATAAGTTCCCACAATCTGTCCATTTCCCATAATTTTATTTTGAACATTACTTTGCGTTTTATTTTTTTTAATGTACTGATACATTTCCTTGCAACTGCCATTATCCGCATTAGCCTTTTTCCCTTTCTGTTTTACCTTGCTCCAATTCCCGCTTTTTCTGCAAAGTATTCCCTTTTTGCCATAAGTTCCTCTTGCGTATCTTTAGACAGGCATTTGAATATATCCTCATAATCCAGTTCTGCCATTGGGGTGTTTTTTGTGAGTGCTAACAACTGCGCCTCAAACCATTCGTCCCATAAATCAAGAAAAAGTTCAAGGCTGTCTGTGTAGGCTATGGCGTCATCAAATCCATACGGGAATTTATAATATATCAGTTTCACAAATCCGAACCTTCCTGCGTCTACAACCGTAACTTCAATTTCATCAAGTTCCTTCTCATAAGCACTGACAACTCTTTTGCATTTTTCATATTCTTCATCGCTGATATACTTTCTTTTTTCTTTGGGTTTTTCTTCCTGCTCCTGCCAATCCTTTTCCATCTTAACGATTTCCTTTTCCAAAAATTGGAGTTTACTTTCCATTTCTTCTTTGGAAGTGGCAGCAACAGCAAACTGCAATATTTCTTTTTCATTCCACCCATTAACTTTTTCATAACGCTCTGCCAATGCCGACAGCCTTTCCTGTTGCTCGTCCTCAATTATGTACGTAATTTCATAAAATTTCATTTGGTGATTTTTCTCCTTTCACACTAGGGGTCATACATATTCATTTTTTCCTACTCCCTTAGTATATTCGTTCTTACGAAGATATTCAAGTATGAGAATATACTTTATTCTATTGTTATACACACTATTAAAGGGGGACTGAATGTGATTGACTATTCCCCGTTTTGGGAAACTTTAGAAAAATCAATTGAAAACTGGTATACTCTGACGAAAAACCACCGCATATCGGATAGCACGCTCAACCGTTTAAAACACAATAGAGATGTGACCACTAAAACGCTGAACGATTTATGCCGAATATTAGGCTGTGACATAAAGGATATTGTCCGATACATTCCTTCTGACAAAGACCAAAAATTATAAACTGGCGATAGCAATTTTCACTGTTTGCTGTCGCTTATATTTTTTACATATCATTCTCCCTTGTCTGTTTTTTATTTGTTCTTTACTTTTCTTACTTCAAACTAAAACTACACATTCAGTTTTGCTCCTTTCCTCTTGTTGTATTCGTTTTTACGAAGATATTTAAGTATCGGAATATATTTTATTCTATTGTTAAAGATACTATTAAAGGGGGCGCTGAATGTGATTGACTATTCTCCGTTTTGGGAAACTTTGGATAAGTCAAATGAAAATTGGTATACTTTGACAAATAAACATCATTTATCACATAGTACACTCCACCGCTTGAAGCACAACAAAGATGTATCAACTAAAACATTGAATGATATATGCCGAATTTTAGATTGTGACATAAAAGATATTGTCCGATATATTCCCTCTGACAAAGACCAAAAATTATAAACAGGCGATAGCAATTCTCACTGTTTGCTGTCGCTTAAATTCATCTTTAACATCATTTCTCTTGCCTGTTCTCTTTGTTCTTTGCTTATCCTTCTTGGCTTACGGTAATTAACGTATGATTTCGGAAAGGAATAGGTCTTAGATATTTTGTCCTGCCCTGTCAGCTTGTATATGTCGGGAAATTCATCAACAAGTGTGTCAAGTTTCCGCATAACTGTTTTATCCCTTGTGTAGACGGTGGCAGTCTGTTCTCCTGCATTGTAATTAACAATCGTTTCTTGCTCGTATCGTGAAAGTTTCATAGTGCCATATCCCCCTTTCCTTTGCTGTGGGTTTTGTGCTTTTTTTCCTCGGCAACTGTCGGCTGTTTTGTCTGTTCCTTTGCTTTGGCTAACCTTGCCTTTATGGAATGGTCATGCTCAGTCAGTTTCCGTCTTTTGGTGGTGGCTGTCAGTTCCGCACACGTTTCTTCGGACAGAGAATTTAATTTCTTTAAGGTGGTACTTACTATCTGCTTTGTGTTATCGTCTTTTATCTGCGGAAGAATAGCGGACAGACTGGCACACGTTTCCGCTTTGCTCTGTTCCCCAAACTGATAGATTAAATTGATTTCATCAGCATTAAAAGGTATCTGAACATTTGCGCCTTCACATAAACGCTCCACGCCCACGCACTTAGGTAAATTTCTTGTCAGTTCGTAATTATCCCTCGCTGTAATTATTCCATGATTGTCGGTCTGCCTTACCTCGACTTCGCACTGGCTTCTCTGTTCCAACACAAGCCACTGGTATTTATCACTTTCTTTGGTAAAGACACTCTGATGCGCATTAGAGTGTGTCTTGCTACGGATATATTTCTCTGTGGTACTGTAATAGTATAAAATCTGCTGTTCCTGCTTTTTATCCATGCTCTTTGTCCTCCTGTGATATGGATTGATATGATTGATTGGTTTCCGTGCTGATAAATGATTTTCTTACGTTAATTGTCGGGAGATTGGATTGCGTAATATTGTTGTTGGATATTTCTCCGCTTGTGGGAATAGGAGTTCATTTTATACGGTAATTACCGCATGAAAAAAGACTATAACCGATAGTGTCATAGCCTTTTAAGGATTGAGGAAGTCCCTTTCTTATTTGTATTTGTTTGTCACCCCTCCGCACTATCCAACATCCGTGGCTTCTACAAGTTCCGTCACATCCGCACGTCCCATCAGCGACTTGATAATCCCAAACTGTTTCTTTGTTCCGGGGGATACGGTAAATTTCCACGGGTCAGGCAGGATCGGCAGATCCTCCCTGGCCCATCTGGAGTAGCGCGCTTCATAATTGTCGGCATTGGCAAGTCCTACCAGGTGTCCCACACACCATGAAATGATATATCCGTTCCCCTCTATGTACCCGTCTTTCTTCCCTTTCACGCCGAGTGCGGCGGCGATTGCCTGTGAAACGCTGGGCTTCTCCGCAAGGACTAAGACTGCCATGAGCGCGCACCTCCTTTCTTCCGGTTCCCACCATCCATACGATGCAGCTTAACGGCGCAAAGGAGGGCGGCTGCAAAACAGAGGATGGAAAGGGCATATGCCCGGACAGGGGGTGTCTGGCCCGTTTTGGGGATAATATCCTGCGGGTTTACATTTGTCAGGTCGATCTCGCTTGTCACCTCCGCTAATGTAATCTCTCCTTTTGATATGGCAAACACGATCCGGGCAGGTTCCACGCCATACCCGGACGGGGCTTTTCGCTGTTTCAGGTAATAATCACCCGCAGGCAGGGAGAGGGAGGCTGTCCCTTCCTGTAACGTAACTTCCCCTGCCTTTGCGCCATCCTTTTCATAGACTGCGAACACCGCGCCGGAAAGCCTCTCCCCGGTGCCCGCCGCAGCGTTCTGAATCCGCAGGGTGCCGGAACTTTTCATGGCGGCCTGCGTCTTTGCTTCCGCCTGCCCCGTCTCTGCTTCCTGCTTTGTTCCCTTCTTTTCCCCTGCTTCCGGGGACGTTCCCGTTTCCTGCTTTGCTTCCGATACTCTTTCATAATTAGCGCTTCCCACATCTTCCCCGGCATCCGCGGGCTTGCCCTCCATGCTTTCCGTCCATGTGGCAGGTTCCGGCTCCGGCGCTGCAAACGCCGTCATAGGGACAGACAAAAATATACACAAACATACCGCTGTCAATAATGTTTTGATCTGTTTCATTCTGGTTTCCTCCTCTCATTCTTCCACACGCAGCGCACGGACAAGGAGCCGGTGCGTTGCCACTTTCACAGGGGTGCAGGTATAAAGGGTAAGCTGTGAAGCCCCCTCTGTCGGTGCATCAAACACAGCGGGATCGTCCGGCAATACCGTCAGGATTTCACTTACAGCGAAACACATTTCCGTGCCGTCCGCCGCCGTATAAAATATCTCATCCCCTGCTTCCAGTTCCCCCAGGCGGTTAAAATGCTTCCCATAGGTATAGCTGCGGTGTCCTGCAATGACCGCATTTCCCCCGCTCCCGATCAATGCGGTCTGCATGACCCATCCCTCGGAAATTTTAAGCTGTTCTTCTGATACGCCCGCCGTCACCGGCAGCCTCGCATCAATTTTGGGGATAGAAAGAATCCCGATCTCCGCGCCTGCCTGCGGCATATCCCCCTCCGGCCTTTTTGCTGTCACCGGCTCTGCCGCCGCTTCATCCTCTCTTTCTGTTTCCTGTTTTTCCCCTGTCTCCGATATTTTTTCCCTCTCCGGCTCCGCTGCTGTTTCAGGCGCTTTATCCACTGAAACCGCTGTTACGGAAGCTGCCTTTACCGTTTCCAACGGTTCCTCAAAAGCCTGTATTTCCGGCACAGACAGTTCCAGCCGGGAAAGCATTGCCTCCTGTTTCTCCTCACACCTGTGCCGTTCCCATGCCGGGAACAGGGCGAAAACTGTCCCCGCAAGGGTGGCGGCAGCTAACACGGCAAGCAGGGCTGCTTTTTTATGTGTCTTTCCCAATTTTTGCATCTCCCTTTCCATGTTTTTTTGACGCAGGGAGCAGTTCTTTCATGCACACGCCTATGCAGGGCTTCCCGCTCCCATAAGGGCATCCGGCGCACCGGCTTTCCGGCGGATAAGGCGGCGGCCCCGCATCCGCCTCCTTTCCCGCATAGGGTCTTTGTGTCATCAGATATTCATAAGGGGAATCCGTAAAGCGTGTCATTCTTCCATCCCCTCCTGTTCCGGCTCCCCGTCCGGATCATCGTCCTCCGGGTAATCATCATAAGCGGCGGCATCCATATCCATTCCTGCCTCCACTGCCATATCCTGTCCGTCCGAATCCTCATTGACTTCCGCCTCATCTTCATCCTCCAGAAGTTCATCCAAATCCTCGGCATCATCCAGGTCATGCTTCGGCTTATATATCTTGAAATAATATCCGGCTCCGCCCACTGCCAGGGCCGCAAGCAGGACGAAAATAAAAGCGCCGCCGCTTCCCTTCTTTGTGTCCTCTTTCGCGGGTTCCTCTGTCTCAGGCGGTGCCTGCTCCTTTCCGGTGCAGGCCGACAGGTCATTTTTGCACACCGGGCAGGAGGTGTTTACCATGCCTGCCTCACATTTGTCCGTACAGGTGCAGACAATAACTTCCGGCACAGCGCTCTCCCCGGTTCCGTCTTTTTCCCCTTTCTCCGCAAGGGCCGCCAAGTCATCCTCCGTAACGGCATTTAAGAAATACACGTTTTCAGAATCCCGCTGGTTGTCGATCACAAGGTAAAATACATTTTCCTCCGGCGTGATGAAGGTATAAAACTCCTTGCCGTCCCCATCGGTGGCATTGTCCAGTACAGAAGCCTGCCCTGCAGGGGTAAAAGGGTTGGGTTCTGCGGAATTTTCCGCTTCCGTATCTGCCGTACCCTCATAATAGGGGTTCTTTACCTCTACCACCTCCGACTGGTTCCCGGCAAAATCAATGGCATAAACACCCACCGTTTCTGTTTCCGTCCCGGCATAATCCTCAAATTCCACGTCTATCGCATGATCCACGCGGTAGTTGATACGCTTCGTGCCGATATACACCGCATCCACGCCGGAATCCTCATCGTCTGCTTCAATATGGAGCGTATCCCCTGACAGTTCCGCGCTGATGGACGGCGGCGTGGTATCGCCGCCCCCTTTTGCGTATGCCGTCACAGGCGTAAAAAAAGCGCCTATGCAAAGCACAAGCGCCGGTAATGTGTACCGTATGCTATTCTTCTTCATTTTGATCTGTTTCCTCCTTCTGGGTCAGTTTGTTTTGGGGCAGTTCCTTCATGGACTGGATCATCCCCAGGATTTTTTGCAGTTCCTCCGGCGAGGCGGTGACGCTCCGCACGGCCTGTACGATTTCCAGGTTTTCCTGTTCCGTGATCTGGCGCTCGATATCCTTTATGCGCGCCTGCCACTCCGCCGCTTTCTGCTTTGCTTTTTCCAGTTCTGTCTTTAATCTGTCAAGTTTCATTTCGGTGCAATTCCCTCCTTTTATGGCAGCCTGCCGCCGCTGTAAAATTTTGCAGACCAATAGCTTGTGTTGATATTGGCGTAGGAGATCGGATCGCCACAGTGTATCATTTTCCCGTCCCCTATATAAATCCCCACATGGGTAACGGGGTTTGCCGTGGAGTAGGTCCCTGTGAAGAAAATCAAATCTCCCGGCTGCATGTTTTCTTTGGAAACCGGGGTACACAGGTTATACAGCCCCTGCGCGGTCTGCCTGCCCACATTCCCCACGCCGGAATGGTTGATCACCCAGGACACATAACCGGAGCAGTCAAAAGATGTGGAAGGGGACGAGCCGCCCCACACATAAGGGTATCCTAAGTATTTTTCCGCTTCCGCCAGCATAGCCGCAAAACTGCCGTCCCCCATAGCCGCGCCGGGGTCTTCCCCAAAATCAGGTCCTCCCGCCGCGCCTCCGCCCGGAAGGTAGCCGTCCCCGCCCCCTGCCACATAATAGTAAGGGTCTAAATACTCCCCGTTATGGGTCACTTCCAGATGCAGGTGCGGCCCGGTGCTGCTTCCGGTGCTTCCTACGGCGGCAATCACATCCCCGCGTTTTACCGCCTGCCCTGCGCTTACGGAAAGGGACGAACAGTGGGCATACCGGGAGCAGTAACCATCTTCGCCCTCAATCACCACGCACAAGCCGTAGTCCCCGGCATTTCCCGCCGATACCACGGTGCCGTCCTGTGCCGCTTTAATGGGCGTCCCTTCCGCTATGCCGATATCAACGCCCCTGTGCAGGTCTTTCTCTGCGGTAATGGGGTGTACCCTGTACCCGTAAGGGCTGGTGACATAGCTTATCCAAGCAAAATCAAAAGGGCTGCCGTAACACTGGCGGTTGCCGCAGGTCTGCATATATACCCCGTACCGGTCAGACGCATCCCCCGGCGCAAGGCTCCCCGCGATTATATCCGAAAGGGGCTGTACGGACAGCGTTGTCTTTAGCACATGCCATTCATACTCGTGTTCTTCCCCTTCGTCATCCGTATAAGTGCGTATCTCCGTGACTTCCTCCCTTGTAAGCTGGTACTGCTCCCCGAACAGGCGGCTTAACTCCGCTTCCACCTGGGTATAGGTGAAATCATCATAGGCGGCGGAAAGATAGCCCATCAGTTCATAGGGGTTGTGCCCGATCTCCCCGATGTTATAACGGTATTCATCATATCCGGGGTAATCTTCCTCCGTCCGGTCAATCTCCATCTGTAAATCCGTCTCCAGTTCGGTATACCTTAGTTCGCTCTGGTTGATCTCCGCATCATCCGCCACATAACAGGTGGATATGACTGCGGACTGTACGCCGGAAAGCATGGCGGAACAGGAAGAAAACAGGGAACCGAACATGGAAATGATCAGTATGCCGATCCCCACGATTCCCAGGACGGCCTTATGGGAAGCTACAGCCTGCGCCAGCGCCCGCACCACCTGTCCGGCAGCGGAAAGCACATTTGTGGTGTGTTTTACCTCCTTTGCCGCTTCCCTGGCCGCAGCCGCATATCTGCGTTTCAGCTTCTGTTTCTGAATCCACTTCGCCAGCGCTTTTTTCTCCAGTTCCGGATTCTCGGAAAGTCTTTTTTGGTAGGCCATATCCACGTTTGCCTGTGCAAGCCGCCCCTGCGCCTTCCTTACTTCACGGTAGGGTTTTTCCCGGAGACGCTGCCGCCTTTTCCGCAGTGCCGCCCCTGCGCCCCTCTCTACAGCAAACTCCGCTTTGTGTGAGGCTTCCACGCCCACGTTATCCGCTTCCGTTTCGCGGATTTTCTGGTGTACTTTCAGGACAGCCGCCGTGTATGCCGTGCGTCCGGCCGCCCTGCCCGCCCTTTTTATCAGGGGCGGTTTTTCATTCTCAGGGATGGTTTCTTTCTCAAAGCGCAGGCGGCGCTTTACCTTTCCGGATTCACTGTCATGCTCCTTTTGCAGACGCACACGGGTACGGGCCGGGAGGTTTTCCTGTGCTTTTATCAGTTTCCCTTCCGCTTTTTCCACCCTCCTTTGTGCTTTTTCATACTGCTTTATCCGGCGCGGCTTTGCCGCCCCCTTTTCCCCGGCAGCCTTTTCCCCTTCCGGGGCTTTCTCCCCGGCGCGTTCCTCCGGCGGTATCTCGCTTTTTTCATAATGCAGCCGTGCAGCCTTCTCCGGTTTTTCGCTGTCAGCGGAGAATTTTGCCGCCATCCGCTTTTTTCTGTCCGCCCGGATTTTGGAAGCATCTGCCGCCTCTGCCCTGTCTGCCTCAAAAATATGCCTGTTTTCCGGCAGATCGGGCATAGCTGTTTCTCCCCGTGCCGCTGTTTCCTCTGGCGCTGCCGGTTCCCCGTCCTGCCTTTCTTCCTTTACAGTTTCCTTTATCGGGCTGTGCCGCGCTGCCCCATACCGTTTCCTGCCCTCCGCCGCACTGCCGGCATCACGCACAGGTGCGCCGTCACCGCACATGGTTTTCTGCGTCCGGCTTTTTGCGCGGTGCCCTGCAGCCGCATCTTCCGCCTTTTCCCGTCCAAAAGATACATCCGCGAGCCTGCCGCTGATCCTCTGCTCAGTACCTGCCGTCAGGTTTTTCTCTGTCAGGCCGTCACGGGTCATTTTCTGGACTTTTTTATCCCGCGCCCGAAATTCCTGCCCCCTCATAGCGCCGCCTCATGGCTTTTTGTTCCTTTATCCGGCGCAGGGGAAGGGCGGGCGGCGGCCTGCGCTTTCTTTTCCTGCAAATCCTTCAGCACGGACGGTTTTTCTTTCCCTTTATCCGGGGACGGCTCCAGATCGTCCAGGTCAGCCGCCTCCGGATGTTCTTCCGGTTCTTCCTGCCCGGCTTCCGGGAGCGTATCCTCCCTCGTATGCCCCGCCGCCTGTTCCAGACGCTCCATGTTCCCGATTGCGGCAAGGGCCATGTTATTTAATTGGTTCAGGATCGTTTTTTCCATGCGCAGGGGTGAAAGGACAGCCGCCTGGAAGCGCCCCTCGCTCCCGCCGTCTACCGCCTGCTGTTCTTTCCCTATCAGGGCGCGGCCCGCATTTTTCATATGCCCGCCTGCGCTCCGCAGTTCATGCCCCAGGCTCTCCACCTTCTCTATGGATTTTTTTACATCCGCAATGGATTCCCCGATGCCCTTCTGTATACTTTCCAGCGCCTTTTTGATACCAAGCGCGGAAACTGCATGGTCTAACGCCTTTACGCCGGTGCGCTTAAAGCCTTCCACAGCTTCCTTTGCGCCCTCCACAATACGCTCTTTCATCTCTGCAAGACACGCCTGCATCACCTGAAGCCTGCCCTCCACCGCATCCGCTATGCGGGATACAAAACGCTTTGCCGGATTCTCCTGCATTTTTGCAAGTTGCCCTTTAACTTCGTGCAGTTCCGCTAATGCTTTGTTAAGCTGGTTTTCCATGTTGTCCATCTGCCAGAGCATCATGGAATAGTCCTGCCCCTTATCGGGACGGTTCTCCATCAAAAGCTGTAAAAACTGTTTAACCGCTTCATTCTCCTGAAGCTGTTCTGTCTGCACATTTTGATCGTTCATGTTCTTTTCCTCCTTCCTGCCGGCTTCTTTTCATAATAAAAAGGCGTAGCAGAAAATACGCCTCCCTGCAAAAACTGATTTCATTGTCCCTGTCTAAAAAAGTCTTAATCAATTCATCCCCATCGTTTAAAAAAGATTTATAATTGCTTGATTCTATTCTGTGAAGTTCTAAACCACCTGCTTTCTATTTCCACGCCTATAAATCTTCGGTTTAACTTGATACACGCTTCCCCTGTTGAGCAGCTCCCCATAAATGGGTCAAGACACACTTCATTTTCCTGCGTGGAACATCTGACCAGATGCTCTATCATAGCTACCGGTTTTTCTGTCGGGTGACGCTTTTCTTTTCCTCTCGGTATCCTTTCCTCTATGACCGTTGAACCCGCAAAATGCCCTTTCCTATAACTCCCTTTTCTATACATAAGGATAAACTCCGCCCTTTTGGGATAATAGGTAGAAGGCACCGTCATTTTTTTATCCAGCACTAACAATTCACAGAATTTAAAGTTACAGTCGGTGCAGGCTTTATGGATGGAAAAAAGATTCCTGTCATTGGTCATCACATAAAAATACCGTTCATTTTTCAATATCCGGTATATTTCCGGTATCCACCTGTTAAAAGCAATGTACTTTGTACTGAAACCGCAATTCCTGAATATTTCTCCATTCTCATAATTCAGCTTCCCATTTTTCATCCCACCGCCTGCCAGTTCAAAAGGCGGGTCAGTAAAGACCAGATCAATGCTGCCATCTGCAAAGCCGTCTGCAATATTCAAAAAATCGGCGTGATATAACGTGGCTTTTTCCGTTTCGTACATGGTTGCAGTATCTTTATCCATATCCCTCTTTCACCTCCTTCCAGCAGACAAAATAGTAGATTTTTATACATCCCCATCCTCTCAACATAAAATAGCTACCCTTTTTCTGTAATCGCCCGGATCATAGTCCTTAAAATCCTTTACAGAATAGAACAGCCGTTTATTGTTTACCCATCTCTGTATCTTCCGTGTTTCTTCCGGTGCGGTGGGTTTTTCGTACACCATCACATACGGGTCATATCCCATATCGCGCAGAGTATAAATGCGGTATAAGTCCTGTTCATGGGTGCTGCCATAATTGGTAAGGACATAGACACGCCTTTTCCGCTTATCCTTTACCTTTGTCAATTCCAAGAATCTCCTGAAATACGGTATCAGGTCATCTTCCGGGTTATCCCATGCAAAATGCAGCATTTTTGTTTTTACCTTATTTAATGCCGCTGCTTTTTCCGGCGTAACCAGCCGTACATCAAGCCCCTGCGTAAAGTCAACCATTGCACCGCTGTCCGCAAGCTGCCCTAAGAGCCTTTTCCAATCCGGGCAGGCTAAAATGTTAGCGTCTAAAAGTTTGATCTCTTTTTCGCCGCCCCAAAATTCTGACAGGTCAGCCACCGCTTCCGTTTTTCTTCCCTCCTTTTCCCCGACTATGCAGAATCCGCACCCACGGGGGCATCCTCTGGAAAGGAAGCCGTAGGCTGTCCCCGCATACTGCGGGTACAGCCCATAATCCGGGTGTGTATGCTCTATGGCGTAAGGCAGCTTATTGTCAAGGCCGTATCCTGTGCCGCCCTTTATGATGTGGTCTGCTTTTATATCTCCTTCGTAATCTTTTGAATAGGTGTCCGTGAATACCCTGCTCATATAAACAAGGTCATACCGCTTTCTGCCATCGTGCCATTCCACCAGATCGCCCCTTGCCTTATGGTAAGCAGACAGCTTCATCAGGCAGAGATTGGGAAAACGGTGCCCGTCCACGTCGATCAGCCCTATCCTCATTTCCCATCCTCCGCCAAATCCTCCGGCCTGGTTGTAAGCAGGTGGTACAAATGGGTGTCCTTCGGGAAATGGTCGATAAAAGGGATGATCACATTCCCGTAAAATAAAAGCCCCTCACCGGCATTGGAATTAGTGACATACGAAAGCTGGTGAGGGGAAATATTCAGTTGTTTCGCCAGAATCTGCCTGTCTCCTGCGGCCTGGTTGAGCATGTAGATAAAATCACTGTTCTCAAAAATATTCTCAATCTCCCGCGAGGAAAGCAGGTCTTTCACGTTCTGAGTGATGCCGGTCGGGACACCGCCCCATTTCCTAAAGCGTTTCCAGATTTCCACACTGTAAGCCGCCGTCTGTTCCTCTTTTAAAAGCAGGTGGAACTCATCAATATAGAGCCGCGTTGACTTATGCACTTCCCGGTTTACGGTAACACGGCCCCAGACCTGATCCTGCACCACCAGCATCCCCAGCTTTTTAAGCTGCTTTCCGAGTTCCTTAATGTCATAGCAGACAATGCGTGATTTTATATCCACATTTGTCCGGTGGTTAAAGACGCTCAAAGAGCCTGTCACATAGATTGCCATGCAGTCCACCACATGCCGCGCCTTATCTCCCCCGTACTTTTGGATTTCCTCATATAAATCCTGCAAGACCGGCATTTTTTCCGGGCACGGATCGTCAAAAAACCGGTGGTACACCCTGCGCAGGCACTGGTCGATGATACTCTTTTCGTCCGGCTCCACCTTCCCCATCATCAGCTCCATGAGTGACAGGATAAAATCACTCTTTAAGATCAGCGGGTCATCATCCTCGCTGTAATTCAAGTTAATATCCATCGGGTTAATGTACTGCGTGGATGTGGGGGAAACTTTGATCACCTGCCCGCCCAGCGCTGTCACAAGGGGAGAATATTCCGCCTCCGGGTCAATAATCGCTATATCATCCGTGGTAATCAGGAAAGAATTGGTAATCTCCCGCTTTGCTGAAAAGGACTTGCCTGCGCCGGGTGTGCCGAGTATCAGCCCGTTCGGGTTTTTCAGTTTCTTCCGGTCACACATGATCAGGTTGCTGCTGAGCGCGTTTACCCCGTAATAAAGGGCTTCCCCGCTCTGGAAAAGTTCCTGTGTCGTAAACGGCACAAAGATCGCCGTGCTGCTTGTGGTAAGCCCCCTTTGTATCTCCACCTGGTTTACGCCAAGCGGAAGCGAGGATACAAACCCCTGCTCCTGCTGGTAGGCGAGCCGCCTGAGGGCGCAGTTGTATTTCTGCGCGATTCCTGCCGTCTGGAACACATTGTTCTCCAGCTTCTGCCGCTTGTCCGCCAGGTTCATCACAAGGATTGTGACTAAAAACATACGCTCATTCCGGCTCTGCAAATCTTCCAACAGCGTCTTTGCTTCATTTCCGTATGTTGCAAGGTCGGACGGGATGATATCCATATCATACCCTGCGCGCACTGCCTTTTTCTGTTCCTCAATCTTCATTTTATCAATATCCGTCAGCTTGCGCTTGATGGTCTTGATCGCCGCGCTCTGGTCGATGGACTGGATATGCAGCGTCACCACCATGCCATTCTCCAGGTCAAGAAAATCCGCCAGCATCCGGTCAGTCAGTTCCGGCGCTAAAATCTGTATAAAGGACGCTGCGTCGTAAGTCCGCCCCACTTTGAAATACTGCCCATTCTGGAAAGTGAAGCTGTCCGGCGCAATAAAATCCTTGCTGGAAAGCCCCGTCCGCCAGATTGCATCCCACGAAAAGTGAAATTTCCTCTCCCCGGCAGGGTGGAACATCTGGTGCAGGATAACAAGGCGCTCATAACCGTCCAGGGATTTCGCTTTTACCCCAAGCACCTTGAAATTCGCCATGATGTCGGCCTCAATCCTCTCCAACCGTGTCTTTGCGGCTTTCAGGTTTTCAGCTTCCACCCCAAAGGTGATGTATTTTGTCTTTGTCAGCCCATTGTTGCCGCGCGAAAGCTGTCCCCGGAGCATCCCGGCATATTCACGCCGGATTTCATTAAATGCGTCCCCCTGCTCCGGTATGTCGATGGACTTTCTGAAACGCTCCATATCCGCCCTCTGGTTGATAAAGGAAAGCTGGAAGCGGATGGACGAATCAAAGTAGTTCAAGAAATCGCACCAGTTCTCAAAAATGATGTTCTTATCCTCATTCTGTGCAAGCTGATAGTTTATGTCAAAAAACTCAACCTGTTTTGTAAAATAATGCCCGTCCACGTCACAGATGCCGTCCCGGTGCATTTCCCGGTAAGGGATCGTCTCCTGTGCGGACTTCGGGATTTTCCCGTCCCGCTTCGCTTTCTTCACGGCGGCGACAAGCCTCTTTTTTTCCTGCTTTGCCAGTTTCCCCTCCGGCATAAGCCTGATCGCCTTTAAGTCCTCCTTATCTTTTCTGTACTGGTTTTTTGCGGCCTGCAGGTTTCTTTCCTGCCTTGCCTGCTGTCTTGTTTTCAATCTGCTCTGCCTCCTTATCAAAATCCGCCTGCCGCATAAGCGCGGCATAGCCATTATTCGTGCGGTAGGGCCTCCCCGGTGGCCGCAGGAAAGTGACGTTTACAAAGTTTTTCAGCACTTTCTCAAGCGGCTGCCCGTCCTTTTCATATATCCCAAATGCAAAAAAGGGCAGCATCAGGCCGATCATCAAAAGGGCGGCGGATTCATTCCCTATGCTGCCACGGGTAAAAAGATAGGCAGGGATTCCCACAAGGCCGCCCAGCCCGAACGTGACAAGCTGCCGCTTTGTCAGGTTGAATGCCACCTTCGTTTTTACTTTTGTCAAATCCTTCGGTACAGGCACAAACGGCATCCTACCTCACCTCCCTGTCTTTGTTTTTTGCAGTGGTTTTTTCTCCGGGGACAGGCGGCGCGGCAAGCTGGCCTTTAATAGACGGCTTTTCCTGCTGCTTCCTTACCGCCTCCCTTTCTTCCCGCACCAGGTCCACAAACCCGTCCAGCACAGCCGGATGGCTCCCTACTATAAAATCCAGCCCCCGGTCAGAACCGTGCATACTGCCCATATCAAAACTGCCTGCCCACTCCCTATTGCTCCGGGAAAAGCGTCCGTCATAATTAAGGTGCTGGAGGGTATTTGCCAGCACCCATTCCACGCGGTCAGGGCCGTACTCCTCCATGACCGGCCTGATGCACTCTTTTTTCAGGTGCATCCCGTCAAAGTTCTCCCGTATTGCCGCCTCAACCGCTTTCTTACAGGCAATATTCAGCTTGTGTGACTCCCTGAAAAGGGCTGTTTCTTCCCTCTCCCTTGCTTCTGCCGGGGATCGTTTATAAATCTGCGGATATTCCAATCCTTTTCCCTCCTTCCGATCTCATGTTCCATGCAGCCACAGGCGGCATATCACCGCGCCCCCTTATCCGCTACCCTCTGGCCCTCCGGGGCGGGGCGTGCTGCAACCTCCTTCGCGGCGTTCTGCAAGGCTCCGCGCAGGGACGGCTTCTCCACCGCTTTCTCATATTCCCCCAGGACTGCCGTATTTATGGCCTTGCGCATTTCCGCCGTAGTCGGGCAGCAGATATCATGGTATTTCCCATCGCCGCCTTTGCTGCTGGGCATGGCGACAAATTTCCCTTTTTCGCTGTCCATGATGCGGATTCCGTTGACCGCAAAACAGCCGCCGATCGTTGCACTGGCAAAGGCAAGCAGGTTCCCTTTGTCCTCCTTCATGGGATAGACTTTTACGTTAATTTCCAATGTGTTGTTCTGGTTCTCCATAGCATCCTCCTTTTGATGTTCCATTTCCTGTAAGGGCATAAGCGCCCCGTTTTCGTAGCTGTATCCTGCTTTCCTGGCCGCATTAAGCGTTTCATCCGACACGCGCCCATACAGTGCAAGGTCGGTATCTGCCGCAAACAGCAGCATATCCCGCTCATTAAATTCCTCCGGCAGTTTGCCGTTCCATGTACGGCGCATCTGCCCGGCTTCATCCATGCGGTATCTGGCAGGCATCCTTCTTCCTTCCATATACATCCGTCCCCCTTAGTGTGCATTGAAGATTGAGCGCGAGATTGAACTTGTCTTAAAAAGCGAGAAGCATAAAAGCAGCGTATACCCGGCGCACTTCCAGATTGCCCCGTGGATATTCGCCGCGCTCCCGATATTTGACACAAGGACAGAATAAATGGCTATACATACCATGATAAAAAAGCCCTGCAATCCAAGCGCCACAAGCCCCCGCAGGTAGTTGTTCCCCATCTGTCCCCACTCCCGGTTGGTCATGGTGGCAAAAGGGATTGCGCCCACGGAACAGTAAATATAGATTTCCACCATGCGCCCCACCAGCACCAGCATGACGCAGACAGACAGTATCGGGGTGGTAATCCGGATTAACACCGTTTCCACCAAAAGCCCGAACAGTTCCCCGTTCCCCATTGTCTCAAGCTGCGCCGTCAGGCTCCCCATGACGGCATCAAACTGGATGCTCGTATTCCCGGTGATCACCCCGGCGCTCTGGCGCACCACGTTCTGCGAAAGTTCAAAGATCGCCATTGTGATGTCAAAAGTGTGTGTGACAAGGTAGGTCGCAACAAATACCTTGAAAATCCATTTGAAAATATTGAAAGTGTCAAAATCGTGCATGTTATTTTTTTCAGTAATCATACTGATCAGTTCATAGCACAGGACGAATGTTAAAATAATTCCGGCTATGGGGACGATCACGTTATCCGATAAGGAGCGGATCATGGAAAACACCCCGGCATTCCAGTCCTGGGGTGTTTTTCCTACATCCGCCGCCACGTCCCCGACCGCTTCGTTTACCTGGTCGAACAGCCCGGAAAGGTTCCCTGTGATGCACTCAATCAGGAACTCTTTTATCCACTGCCCGATCTGGTCGAGGATATTCAGCATAGGCGCTCACCTGCCTTAGTTGAACAGGTTCGCAAGCAGGGGGATAAGCTGCATCCCGATCAGTGCCACGCCGCCGCCCGCCATGAGCTGTTTTATCCCCAATTAGGTGTAAAAACTCTGCTCGATGGCGGGCGGCGGCGTACAAAAAATCTATATGGTGTTGTTAAGAGAACCGTCCCGGCGGGACAGGTCAGGCAGTGACCTGTTCCACCTCCGGGATGGGTTTGAGATTAAAATGAATTTCGATAGAAATGTGTCTTGTTTTATTTTCGTCAATGCGCTCATGCACGACGATTTCTTTGATTAAGCGGTTGAGGGTGGCTGCGTCCAGCTCTGTGATGTTGGCGTATTCCTGAATGGCTTCCACCCATTGTTTTGCGTCATTGGCAAGCTGGACTTCATCGGACAGCCGCTTCCTGCCCTCGGACACTTTTGTTTTAAGCTCCGTCTGCTCGGTCTGTGTCCTTTCCAGCATGGTGTTGAAGTTCTGCTCACTGATACGCCCTGCAATCATATCCTCATAAAGCCGCATTACCATTTTGTCCAGAACCTCAATCCGTTCCTCGTCCCTTGTAAGGGAGCGTTCCATTGCTTCCCGCTGTTCCCGCTGCTCGGCTTCACAGGTATTGGTCAGGCGGTCGGCAACCGCTTCCCCGTCCATCAGGGCAGCTCTGGCACATTCCCGTATTTTCCGCAGCACATGGCTGTAAAGGGTGTCATAATCAATCCGGTGCTGGGTGCAGTGGTTCTTTCCAAAGGCATTGTAGGTTTTGCAGGAGTATATCCGCTGGGGATGTTTTGCGTTTGTGTAGCGTATCGTCAGCGACTTCCCACACTCGCCGCATTTTAGCAGTCCGGCAAACAGGCTGATTTCATTGGTCTGCCCCGGACGCTGGCGGGATTTCAGCTTGTTCTGCACAATGTCAAAACTCATGCGGTCAATCAGCGGTTCATGCTGTCCCTCCACCACAATCCAGTCCTCCGGCTTCTTTTCCCCAATCGTGCCGATTTTGAAGCGGTAGTCTTTTTTCTGGGAAGCAATCGCCCCGGTGTAGACGGGATTCATCAAAAGGTCTTTGATAACGGAGAAGTCCCACATATACCGCCCGTTTTCCGGGTCTTTCTTTTCCCATTTGGTGCGGGTATTGCGAAGCCCCCGTTCCCGGTTCCACCATGTGGGGCAGGGGATTTTTTCTTCCTCCAGCCGTCTGCGGATATAGTTCGGACCATGACCGTTCAGGGCATATCCGAAAATCAGCCGCACAATCGGGGCGGTTTCCTCGTCAATGAGCAGATGGTTTTTGTCCTCCGGGTCTTTCCGATACCCAAACGGGGCAAGACACCCGGTAAACTGTCCTTTCTGCGCTTTCAGAAGATAAGAGGAATGGACTTTCTTGGAAATATCCTTGCTGTACATCTCGTTCAGGATATTCTTGAACGGGGCAATATCGTTGTTATCCCGCAGGGTGTCGATACCGTCATTCATGGCGATATAGCGGACACCGTTTCTTGGGAAAAAGTCCTCAATCAAATGCCCGGTTTGCAGATAGTTCCGCCCCAGTCGGCTGAGGTCTTTCGTGATGACAAGGTTGATTTGCCTGCGCTCAATGGCTCTCAACATTCTCTGTAAATCAGGACGCTCCATATTAAGACCTGTGAAGCCATCGTCCTGATAGACTGCCACAACCTCCCATCCCTGCTTTTCGCAGTATTTTTCCAGCATATCACGCTGGTTTGCGATACTGGCACTTTCGCCTTGCAGGTCATCGTCCTTTGACAGTCTGCAATAGACCGCTGCACGATAGCCCCCGGCAAGTGCCGAACCGATTGTTCTGTATTCCATTTCGTTCATCATAGCCATTTACCCACACAATCCAGACGGTATCTGGCTCTTTTGAACCTCATCTTCATTATACTTCAAATCTTTCTTTTTAGCAAGATATTCTTTTGAATTTGTCTTTCCATATTTCTGGGAAATCAGGCTGACGAACACATCGGTTGCGTCAAGCTCCCCGTCAAACACAGTAGTCACATGAATCTCTGTTTTGTTTTTTGCCATAGGCAGTTATCCTCCATACATGAAAATAGCCAGACAGAGGGTGTCGGCAACGAAGTCCGGCAACGGGCTTCAAAAGACCTTGCAAACAATCTCAATCTGGCGATGGTTACTATTTATATTTTTCTTTTATTTTTCTGTTGTTTTGGTTGTCATAGGGGAGAAAAGCCCGCAGTTATGGGATTTTCTCCGGCAACCGGCTCGGCAACGGGATAGCAACAGGGTGTGCAACAGGCTGTCATTTTCAGAATGGAAGCTCCATCTGTTCTGTGACCTCCACAAAACCGTCCACCATTTTTTCAGACGGGTTGCCGGAGTCCGTTGCCGGGTTTTCACGCTCCCAGCCCTTTTGTCTGCCATATTCTGAAAACATTCTTGGATTCGGGAAGTACCGCCAGCCGGAAATGCACTGGTTCATAATCTCGTTGATTTCCCGGATTTCCCATTGCTTCGGTTCGTCAAAGGCATGGTTCAAGGCTTCCTTGTAGAGCTGCTTGGAACAGACCATGCTCCCGGTGTACTTATCAAGATACGCCTGTATCATTCCGGCTTTGGTGTCCTCCGGCATAAAATCCCGCTGGTGTTCTTTGAGATACCGCTGCATGGCGGGGCTGAAAGCCAGCTTGAACCTGCCGCTTCGGTAAATCTCCATCGCTTCCGCCCACATCTGCTCGATATAGGCTCTGGAAGCGGCTTCGTCCTCCAAAATGTGAACCTCGGCTTGCTCCGGGTACACCATGACGGGGATAAAGCGGCGGTTGCCGGAACGGTCAAGGGGAAGAAAATCAAGGGCATTGGAAGTGCCGCCAAACACGCACTGACGGGGGCGGTCTGCCGGGTGGGTTTCATAGGGTATCTTGTAAACCTCTTTCTGCCGGCTTAAAAATGACTTGATTTCCTCAATGCTCTTGGCGTTTGCGGTTGCCATCATTTCCGACATTTCGATAATCCAGTGACCTTGCAGCTTGCGGTACACATTGTCATCGTCCAGCTTCCGCAAATCATCGGAGAACCACTCGTCCCGGATTGCCAGCAGACGGAAGAAGGTGGACTTGCCAGCCCCCTGACCGCCTACCAGACAAAGCATGATTTCAAACTTGCACCCCGGCTGAAAGGCTCGTGAGATTGCACCCAGCAGGAACAGCTTCAACGCTTCATAGGTGTAATCGTCTGCGTCAGCCCCCAGAAAGTGCCGCAGGCAGAAGCGGATTCGCTCTGTCCCGTCCCACACAAGGGAACTTAAATAATCCCGGATGGGGTGGTACTTGTTTTCATTCGCCACAATCCCGATGGCGTTATCAATCTTTTTCTCATTGGTAAGCCCGTAGGTTTCTTCCAGATAGAGAAGCAGATACTTCATATCTGTATCGTTCAGGGGGGTGCTTTCCCTGTGGAAGCCGATGGGCTTTATGATGTCCTTGCGGTCAGTCAGGATATTGTATGCGATAGCCCCGGAAAGCAGCGGGTCACGCTGGAATACAGTCAGGCAGTTCCGTATACTCTGACGGACGCCGCCTTTCTCGGTAGTTTCCAGCCCCTCCTTGATTTCCTCAATGCTCTGGGGTGGCTGCATGGCGTTCATGGTGTTTTTTAGTTCTTGCTGCGTCTGCGGCGGCAAGCTCTGCCATTCGCTGTTCAAGCTGTATCACATCCTTTCCGTAGTCCGTAATCAAAGCCGCTTTTTCCTCTGTTTCCCCGAACAGCAGCACATCCAGCAGATACTCCACTTGGTCTTGCTTCTGTAAGGCTTCTATAAACCGGGGATGAAAGGCTTCCTCCGGGGAGTGTGGGGCGTAGTCCGTTCTCCATGCCCGAAGCAGATGGAGATAATCGGCAAGAATACGGAAGCAGCGGCTCTTTGCTTCTTGAAACTGTTCCTCCGGGGATTTCTGCCAGGGCTTGGGCTTTTTTGCCTTTCCCGGCGGCTTCCAGTCCTCATAGGAAAGCCCGAAGTCCTGTGCCAGTTGTACGGCGGCTTCTTTCTTTCCCAGCCCATACAGGGCGGCGGCAAAATCAATCACATCCCCATCCGCACCGCAACCGAAGCAGTGGTAACGCCGATCCAGCTTCATGCTTGGGGTTTTATCGTGATGGAACGGGCAGCAAGCCATCCCGTTCCGCCCTGCATGGATTCCATAATGCTCCGCAGCCTGTCTGGTTGTGACGGACTGCTTCACAGCTTCAAATACATTCAAATCTGTCCCTCCTTGAAAAAAAGAAAAAACACCTGACATTCTCTGATTGAAAATGGCAAGTGTCTGTTAAAGTTCCATATCCTGTTGTTTGCGTTTTGTCTGCGCCGGGATAGTTCTTTTAGCCTTTTTCTCGTCCACCTTATCCTGCAAGGCTTCCTTGATGGGCTGTTTCTTGGGTGGCTCTTTACTTTCCTCTGTGCCGGGTGTGGCTTTCCGTACCCAATAACGGATGTCCCGCAGCTTCTTCAAATCCTCCTGTACCTCGGTCAGCGGTACTTTCAGCTCTGCGATTTCGCTGAGAAGCGTTTCCTGCTCCTCTTGCAGTTCCTTTTGAGTGCTGTCCTTATCGTCCGGGTGCTTAGCAAGGTAGGCGGCGGCTTTCTCATACCGGGCAACCTCCGGGTGTTCCTGTTTGAATTTTTCCTTTGTTTTCTTAAAAAATATCTTCTGGTACTTGTCATAGACGGGCTTACATTCCTTGCTGTCTGTCCGGCTGGCAAGAATCCCGTCAATCACTTTGCTGCGGGCTTCCTTTGGCTTCATCTGATTGCGGTAATCTGCGGCTGATTTCCCGGAAGATTCCAGAAATACTTCTAAGTCCTCCACAGTAGAAAGCCCCTTTTGCCGGAGATAGGACAGGGCTTCGCTGACTGCCTTTAAGTCCTGTGAAGTCCCCCGGTTCTGTCCAGCCCTTGTCCAGTCCTTCCGTTCTTCCTTTCGTATCTCCATATACTTCATCAGCAGATTTGGAAGAAAGACCGCTTCCTCCGCCGCTTTTTGTGCAAGCAGCTCTTTCCGTTTTTCTCCCAGCTCGGTAATCCAGCCTTTGAGGTTTTGGATAAGCTGCCGGATGGACTTCATCAGGCGGTTGGCGGCTCTGATTTCCCGGTTCAGATTGCCGATATTCGTCTGGATACCACGTTTTTCCATCTGCCGGACAGCAGCACCCTCATGGACAGTGGGGACAATATCAAGCCCCTGTCTGGCATAGGAACGCAAGTCCACACGCTCCGGGCGGTCATTGGCTTCCAGATAGCGGTTCTGGATGACCTCCCATTCATGCCTCCAGATTTCACAATACTTCTGGTCGTTCCAGTCAACCGTATCTTCCTTGTGGCTTTTCCATCTGCCGGAGGGAAGTTTTATCCGTTCCCCGTTTTCGTCAAGGTCATAAACCTTGCGGCTCTTGGGAAGCCATTTCCCATGTTCATCCATTGCCCTCATAGTCAGCATGACATGGGCGTGGGGATTGTGTCCCGGCGGATGGGGGTCATGGATGGCAAAGTCAGCAATCATGCCTTTGGAAACAAACTGCTGTTTACAAAACTCCCGGACAAGGACAGCATACTGGTCAGGTGGTATCTCTCTGGGGATGGTAAGCACCCACCGCCTTGCAAGCTGAGAGTTCCATTGTTTCTCCACCGCTTCGGCGGCGTTCCATAGGGTATTGCGGTCTGCATATTTCTGTGGGGCATTTGCCGGGAGCAGGATTTCATTGTGGACGATACCACGCTTTTCCGGGTAGTGCTTCACTTGCTGGTCATATTCACAGAAAAGCTTTTCGCCACTCTGGTAAGCAGCGGCGGCAACCGCAGACTGCCGCTGGCTTCGCTGTACAATCGTGATTTCGTTGTGTGGACAGGGCATTTCGTGTCCCTCCTTTCTATGCTTGGTGGATGGGGTGGCGTTTTGCCACCTCATTTTGGGCAGAAAAAAAGCAGGAGACCTTTTTCAGATTTCCTGCTCGGTATGCCGCTGGGCGGCGGGTATTTAGTTGTAAAAGTTCGGGGCAAGTTGACCCGATGTAGAAAAATAGCAAAATGGAATTTCAAGCTTCTACTGACAACAAATAAGCAAGCAAATCCTCTTTACTAAGAGGTTCGCAATGACTTAGTATGCAATATTTACAATCGATAGATTGAATAGTCTGAACCAAAGAATACAGTTTATCCTTATCCATATATCCATTATTAAAGAAATCTTCACTCGTTGAATCTCCTAAAAACAAAACTTTTTCTTCTGGCACATAAACACAAGTAGTATCTTCTGAATGTGGCGAAATTGTATGAAAGATTTGTGCAGTAATGCCACCTAAATCCAAAGTCATTTTATCCGAGAAAGTTATGTCGGACAGCACAATACTTAATTTGTCCTGTCCGCAATATTCTTTTCTAAAATGAATATCTTCCTTTTTCAGAATTTCGATATAATTGAGGTTTTTTGCCTGTTCTTGCTGGTCTTTGAGGAACTCATTTGTTTTGCCATAGGCAATACTTATTCCATTGATTGCGTGCATACCAAAGGTGTGGTCATAATGCCAATGTGTAATAACCGTAAAATCCGGCTTGTTAAACTGTTCCGCTTCGATTGCCCTGTAAAAATCCTGAACATGAGATGCCGAATATCCAGCATCAATCGCCAGAGAAATTTTATCTCCTTTAAGATAAGCTAACATCGGTCTGTCCACTTCGGGGGCGTGTTCTAAAAAATAAATTCTGTTGGTTAATTTATTTAATCCCATTTTTTGTCCCACCTTTCAGGTAATAATTCTTTCAATGTAACCTTTTGGTCATTGTTAATGGCAACTACTGTATTTTCATTATCCAGATCTAACTGTGAAATCAATTCTCTGCATCTTCCACAAGGCGACAGGATGCTGCCATCTTCATAAACAGATACAATTCTTTTGATTTTCGTTTCTCCATGTTTCAGCATTTCGGCAATAGCTGCCTGTTCTGCACAAATTCCAATTGAACAGGGCACATCAATACAAATGCCAGTATAAACAATACCACTTACTGTTTCTAAAGCACAAGCCACATGACCTGCTTTACCATTTTTCTTTAAATTTATGTTTTTTACCGTACACAAGGCAATATCATATAAGTCTTTCATCACTATCTTCCTTACTTAAATTGTTATCAACATCATTATACTGTATTGCCTATCGAAAAGATAGCATATTTTATGAAACTTGTCGGCTGGGAACAGCTTGCAAGGCAAGGTGTCCCCAGATGGCAAGTCCACAAAAGGGTAGCTGGCGGCAGCCAGCGCAGGGGAAGCGTAGCGTCCCCTGTATGATTTGGAGCAGACCATGACTGCGGAAAATCACAGCCCTCCGGCGAGGAGCCTTCGGAGAACGCAATGCACCAACCTCTGGGTGGTGTATAATTGCGCCCTATCCGAGTTCTTGGATAGGGCGCATTATCCGAGATAAAAACTTATCCGAGGTAAATTGATTAAATCCGATGAATACAGCATTTGAAAACGATTATCTCGGATAATTAACCCCGCTTTCAATTGTGGGTGATTTGTACTTATCCGAGATAATTGGGTAAATCACACCTTTGCCTCTGATAATTTTTGAAATGGCAGTTGCTCTTTTCATAAATAATTATCCGAGATAATTTCTTTGAAAGCCTTTCATATCGGCAGCTTTGAGAGTTACCTCGGATAATTGGAAATCTCGGATAATGCGCCCTTAGTAAACTAAGGGGTTTCCGGCTTCTCCCGTTCCAGCATTTTTTTCAATAGTTCCTGCGTGTCCTGCCTGTGAAAAATGAGTTTCAACAACAGCATGACATCATCATCTGTTAGGCGTTCCGGCTCTTGCAGAAAACTTTCCAGCATACCGCCACGAGTGCAGAGCCGGTGCGTCCGTTCCTTTCGGGTAAGCTGCTTTAACTGGTGCTGCAATGCCTTTTCATCATTGATGGCTTTCCGCAGTTTCTTTTCGCTTTTCTCCAGCTCCCGGTTGAGCTTTTCCAGCTTCGAGGTATCAGGCAAGGGCAGCGTCCTCCTTTCCCGGTATCAGCACATAAATCCTATTCGGTTCTCCCACGCCCTGACGCACCCGCATGATAAGTCCGGCGTTTTCCAGTTCATTCAGAGAACGCTTGACCGTCATGGGACTGCGGGACAGGACTGCGGCAATGGCTGTGACAGGGAAGCAGACAAACAGGATTCCGTTCTCGTCCTCCTGCCCTTTGGATAGCATAGCGTCCAGCATCCGGCAGTACATGACCTTTGCGGTGCTGCTGACTGGAAATCCTGTCAACGCTCTGGGAAATGGCATACAGGGCGGCAATGGTGTGTCTATCGTCATAAATTCAAAATTCATTCGGTGTGTTCCTCCTTTTTCTTTGATCGTTTGAATAAATAACGGGGGCAGTCAATCACAACCGCCCGGAAGCTCTGCTTGCACCCATGCTGGCATTTCCGGCATAATTCGTTGTAAGTGACACGCCCCCGGTCATTGAGGTAAAAGGAAAGCTCATGCTTCCTCTTTTTGCTCATTCTCGGCATATTGTATTTCCTCCCGTTTTAGTGTATGGTTTCGGGGCGATTTTCGGCAAAATTACGGTCATAGAGCCGATTAAAATCTCCCGAAGTATCAGCGATAGGGTAGACTATCCCCCTATCAGATTGTCGTGTTTCGGTATCATTTCGGTGTCAGTTCGCCAGTTCTCCCCGGTGTCGTTCCTCCCCTGAATCTCACAGCGGCGTATCGCTCCCTTTGGTACGCTCGTTTCGGTCAGGGTTCCTCCACATCCCTGCCAAAAGTCATGGCGCTACATCGCCGGGGAAGCATATCCCACACAGGCTGGTCATTCGATTGGAATAATCCATCGATGAACTACCTGTATCATAGAACATTTTTGTGCCCTGTGCCGTATGTCCACAAAGTAGGAATTAGGGGTAAAAATCAGAAATTTCCACGATTGCGGAAAGTGTGATATAATCCAGATAAGCGGCAGCAATGAAACCATTGGAAAGGAGCGTGCGCCCATGAAAGGAGCAACAAGCATACAGGAACGCCTTTGGGAACTCCGCAAGGACAAAGGCTTAAATCTGGAAGAACTATCAAAGCTGACAGGCATTTCCAAATCAGCTCTTGGAAGTTATGAAAAAGAGGATTTTAAGGAAATCAATCATGGCAACCTTATCACGCTGGCAGACTTCTATGGGGTCTCTGTTGATTATCTACTGTGCCGGACAGAGAACAGGGAGCAGATCAACACACCATTGACGGAGCTGCATTTGAATGATGAGATGGTGGCACTGCTGAAAAGCGGTCGGATTAACAACCGTCTGCTCTGTGAGCTTGCTACACATAAAGATTTTATCAAGTTTCTTGCAGACATTGAGATTTATGTGGACGGGATTGCTACCATGCAGATTCAAAACCTCAATGCACTTGTCGATACCGTCCGGCATGAAATCATTGAACGGTATCGCCCAGGCGAAGATGACCCGCATTTGAAAGTGCTGCAAGCCGCCCATATCAGTGATGATGAGTATTTCAGTCACATGGTTCTGGATGACCTCAACCTGATTATCCGGGATATTCGGGAAGCCCACAAAAAGGACAGTGAGAGTGCGCCCCAGACCACCGTTGCCGATGAATTGAAAGAAAATCTCGAAGCAGTCGAAAATTTCAAGGGCAGCCGGGATGAAAAGCTGGTTGTCCTTTACTGCAAGCAGCTCGGTATCAACTATAAAAATCTGTCAGACGAAGAATTTCGCTGGCTGATTCGGATTCTCAAAAAATCAAAGAAAATGGGAACGCCTATCAGCCAGAGGAAAAAACGGTAAAAAAAACCGCTGTTGCATGGTTGGGGTGCCTTCCATGTAGCAGCGGTTCTTGCTGTGGTTATTATTTCATTCGTTTTCTTAATATCCGGCGATAATTTGTTTCTCCCTTTGGTGCGTCCTGTATAATTTCCAACACACCATCTTCAAGCATTTTATCAATGCGATTAGAAATCCATACATCACTAATTCCAAGTTGATATTTTCCTAAAACATTACCTATAACAATAGCCATTTTGAATTGCTCTGGCTGTTCCGCAATTTCACGAAGAATGAAACTATCATATATATCTTCTGAAACACTTTGCAATTTACCATTTAGCATTGCACGCAAAGGTGCATTTTCATTTTGAAGTTGATTCCATTTCATAGCACAAGCTGAAAGAAATACAGGCTTAGCTTTTTCTTGTAGAGTTATATATTTTCCCCATTCGCCAGGAGAAACCTCACCCCATGCTATTTTGGATATCATAGTATTTTCTTTTCCATATTCCCAGGCAGGTAACTTAACCAAATAAATTGTTGTCTGACAGTTTAATGGTCGAAGTTGTTTCATAAGCCAGTACATACCGCAAAGTTCATCCGGATTATAGCTATACCAAATACGAACTTCTTCCCCAGCTACATATCGTTCAATAACCGAAGACAATGTAGTTTTAATTTTCTGTATTTTTTCTTCAACCTGATAGTCTAAATCCTCTACAAACCAGACAGACAGCATTTTCTTGAGAACATTTTTCCGCTGTTCGCCAATTCCATTATCAGAAATATCTCCCACACTAAGAGCCATATCAAAACAATAAACATCACTGCTCTTGCCTCCCAATGGAATAGCATTCTCCCAAGCAATATGTTCTTGTTCCTGTGCTTGAATTTGTGCTTCTTTCATTTCATCTGAAGATGGAACACTCCCATCTTCGTGCCTCATAAAGACCGAAACTGCACTTCCTCTATACTTTCCCTTACCGTAAGTTTGGGCAATTTTCAAACTTCCACAGGCACTTTCACCAAATACAATTTCAATCATCTTATATACCTCCGATTTAATTACTCCCGTATGAATAAATTATATCATGCAAAACAATTTCTTCTGCCCGGTTGTGAATGTTATTACAACGCTGCACCCATTCCATTTGTTGAGTTCGCTTCAATTCCTCTGTCACGCCCTCGGTGGCTTTCATCTGCTCCATGATAGTGTCTAACCGTTCCTGTGCCTGTTCGTTCAGGTCTGCAAGATATGTCCACAATTCTCCGGTCAGTATCAATGTATTCAATCTGGCTGGGTGGACTTCCCTTAAATATTCCCGGTGCATCCGTCCGTACTTTCCGATAGGGCGGTGTTCCTCCGGCAGTTTCAAGTCCGGGATGTAGTAATCTCCGACAAGGATATAATCAATTCCGTTTTCCGTTATTCTTGGTTTCAATTCTCTCATGTTCCTTACCTCCTGTGGAAGCAGGCTCGTCTGGTACTAACTCAATCACATCGGTAATCTCACAATTCAGCGTTTCGCAGATACGGGCTAATGTATCCATGCTGATGTGCTTTCCCTCTTTGCTCATGTTGGCAATCATATTTGTTGTCATACCAGCAGCAAGCCTTAAATCCTCTTTCCTCATATCACGCTCTAACAGTGTGTGCCAGAGTGGTTTATAGCTGATGTGCATATTGTTTTCCTGCCTTTCTATCCATACCACCGGGGCGGCTGCCCCGGCAGGAACTTTTCTCTTATTATAGCACCAATCTTGTGAAATCACAATTTATTCTTGTATCCTGCCGCTGATACCGTCTGGATTGGCTTTCCCTTTCTTTTTGTTCCCTTTAATTAGCCATGAACTGCTTCATGCCCTGTGATTTTGCTCATGTGAGATAAAGAAGTAAAAGAAGTGTAAAAAATTTTGCCGTTCCCTGTCCGGCTGACTGCCGGACGGGTCGGGCTTTAGTCGGGCAATTCTACCTTGCCGACAAAAGAGTAATAGATTTCGATTTCCTGTCTGCGGAGTTTCCCCCGGCGTTTCCCGTCAAGGGCTTCCGATTCGTGGATTACGATTTTCTCCACAAACTCCCGTAACAGGGTAGGGGTGAGTTCCTCAAAGCTGGTGTACTTGCGTACCACTTTCATAAACTTTTCAGCGTTTGCCGTGGCTTCCAGCGTCTTGGAAAGCTCGCTCTGCAAGGCGGCGGCTTTCTCTTTCAGTTCCTTTTGCTCGGCTTCGTAGTCTGCCGAAAGCTCCGTGAAACGCTCGTCCGATATGCGCCCCGTCACGCTGTCCTCATACAGCCGCTTGAAGATGGCGGAGAGTTCCGCAATCCTTTTTTCCGCCGCTTCCAGCTCTTTCTTCTTGGCGGCGTTCCGGCGTTTGCTCCCGTCCTCGGTCTGCTCGGTCAACAGCTTCATAAACCGGGCTTCATGCTTGGCGGCGTAGCTGGTGACTTTCCGTAGGTTCTCGGTCACTCCCTCGGTCAAGAGGTCGGTGCGGATAAAGTGCGCCGTACAGTCTGCCGTGCGCTTCTTGTAGCTGCCGCATATGTAGCAGTCCTGCCGCCGTTTGTCCGTCTGGTATCTCTGCTGGTACATGACGCTGCCGCAATCGGCACAAAAGAGTATGCCGGAGAACAAACCCACTTCATCATAGCGGTTGGGGCGTTTGCGCTGCTTGCGTAGCTCCTGCACACGCTCCCATGTTTCCCGGTCAATGATTGCTTCGTGGTGGTTCTCAAAGATTGCCTGTTTTTCCACGGGGTTCTCTTTGCTCTGCTTCACCTTGTAGGACACTTTCTCGGTCTTGAAGTTCACAAGGCAGCCCGTGTATTCCCGGTTTTCAAGGATATGCGCCACGGTGTTTGTCGCCCACCTGCACTCATAGCCGGGGTGGTAGCGGCGGGTTCTCCCTGTCCGGCGGTATTCCAGTGTTCCCGGCGTGGGGATTTGCTGTTCCGCAAGCATACGGGCTATCTTGGTCGGTCCGTTCCCGGCAAGGCAAAGGCTGTATATCTGCTTCACCACGGGGGCGGCTTCCCCGTCAATGATGAAATTTTCGTCCTCGTCCATGAGGTAGCCGTACACGGGCTTGCTTGTGACGGGCTTCCCGCTCATTCCTTTTGACCGCTTCACGGCTCTGATTTTTTTGCTCGTATCTCTCACCAGCCATTCGTTAAAAATGTTACGCAAGGGGGCAAAATCGTTGTCGCCCTGTGCGCTGTCTACTCCGTCATTGATTGCAATGAAACGGACGCCGTTCTGTGGGAAAATCATTTCCGTGTACATTCCCACTTGCAGATAGTTTCGCCCTAACCGTGACATATCTTTTACGATAACCGTTCCCACAAGCCCCGCTTCAATGTCGGCAAGCATGGACTGGAAGCCGGGTCTTTGGAAATTTGCCCCGGAGAATCCGTCGTCCGTGTACCATTTGAGGTTGGAAAAGCCGTTCTGTTTTGCGTAGGCTTCCAGAATCCGCTTCTGGTTGCTTATGGAGTTGGATTCGCCTTGAAGCGTGTCCTCGTGCGACAATCTCGGATAAAGGGCGGTAATGAGTTTTTGGGTGGTCTGTCTTGGCATAATGTCCTCCGTTTCCGACAGCCAGCCCCACTATTCCGTAAGTTTATCATACCACATGGGGCGGCTGTCTGTACAGTCTTTTTTGCTTCTTTACCGCCCGTCAAAATGACGGTTTTTATCTGCGGGTTGTCATGCGCTGTAAATCGGCTTGTGTCCGGCTGCGCTTTCGGCTTCCAGCACTTTCATCATCTTGTCGGCGGCGGTGGCGGTCGTGCCTTGCTTGAAGTAGCCGGAAACCACAAGGACGGTGTTCCCCCGGCGTACCTCGGTCACGCAATCCGGGCGGCGGGCGGTAGTGGCGGTGCTTCTGTTGGGGGTGTCGGTCATAGGCTCTCCTTTCTGTTCAGCAGCGTTTTAAGCTGTTCCATTTTCTCCCTTGCTCTGGCTTTTCTGAAATTCTCCCCGGTAATGCGAACGGGGGTACACATTTCTGTAAGGCGGTCATAAATGCGGGCGTGGGCGGTGTCCTCCGGGTTCTGCAATTCCTCCAGCGTCAAATTTGTTGTGACAATCAGCGGCTTTCTGCTGCGGTATCGGCTGTCAATCACGTTGTAAACCTGTTCAAGCCCGTATTCCGTGCCACGCTCCATGCCGAAATCGTCAAGGATAAGCAGAGGGAAGCTGCAAAGACGGGCTATGTATTCGTTGCGGTCTTTGAAATTGGCGGCAAGGTCATTGAGGATAAGGGCAAAGTTTGTCATGCACACGGAAACTTCTTTCTCCATGAGGGCGTTGGCGATACACCCGGCGAAATAGCTTTTGCCTGTGCCTACCATGCCCCATAACAGATAGCCGATATTCCCGGCTTTCATTTCCTCCCAACACTCTACATAAGCATGGGCTTTGTGCATTTGGGGGCATTTCCCGTTGTCGTTTTCAAACGTCCATTCCCGCATAGCCGGGTCTGTAAATCCCTTTCGTTTCAGCCGTTCCACTTCCTCCCGGTGCTTGTATTCCCGGTGGCTGGCTTCCAGCGTTTCCCGGCGTTTTCTCTGGCAGCCACATTCTTTGGGGTGGCGGTCACGTCCGAAAAAGGTCTTACCCTCCGGGAAGTAGGCTTCTTTGGGCTGGCGGCAGCTCCCGCAATATAAAAGCCCGTCCTCGCCCGTGTAGTCCTCCGGCTCTGCTTCCTGTGCCGTGGCAAGCCGGAAAATGGCGTTATCGTAATCACTCATAAAATCTTCCTCCTTGTTCATGGTCTTTTACGCCCTGTTTACGGGGCGTTGTGTCTATGCGGTCAAAGGCTCTCGCCCTCCTTGTAGGAATAATCGGGGATTCCTTTCTTTCCTGTGCCTTTCCTGTCACGTTTTGCCCACATACGGACAGCTGCGGCATGGTTGGTGTACACTTTCCCGTAGGCGGCTATGTACTCGCTCAATTCCTCAATGAACCGTTCCAGCCTGTCCGGGTATTCCCCTTTCAGCTCCGCATACTCGGATTCGGAGAGGAAAAGGTTTTTATATCTGCCAAAGGGTGCGGGCTGCTCCCCACTCACTCCTTTTCGTTGGTTCTCTTTTAGTTGGTTTATAGTAAGTTGGTTAGGGGTCGGTTTTCCGTCCAACGCAAAGGTCGGTTTTCCGCCCTTATGAGGGTCGCTTTTCCGGCTATCAGAGGGTCGGTTTTCCGGCTGTATGGCTGTCATATGGTCGGAAAACTGTACCACTGGCATTTGCGGTATTTTTATATAAAGGCGGTTCGGTGCGGAGAAGCCCCGGCGTTCCCTCACCAGAAGCCCGGCAGCGTCCAGCTCGTTCAGTGCGCTTTTTATGGCGGTGCTGCCTTTATCCAGCATTTCCGTTATCTCCGAAACGGGATAGACAATATACGTCCTGCCCTCGCTGTCCTGCCAGCCGTTCTTCTGTGAGAGGGTGGAACGGTCAAGAAGCAGCCCATAGAGCAGCCTTGCAGTATGTGACAAGTCCATTTTCAGCAGAAAATAGGGATAGGGCAGAAAACGGGGCAATATGGTGTCGGCTGTGATGTATTCGGTTATGGTTCTCACCTCCTGTCTGTGGCTTCTTGTTACGCAGTTAAAACGGCATTTTCGGGGGTAAAGGATAAATGTATCGGCTACCTGTTGAGGGCGGTCAAAAAAGCCTTGATTTACGGGCTTCTTTCATAGCCTAAATGCGTAGAAAGGTGGTATCTTTTCCGCTGTCTGTCGGCTTCTTTCCGGCGGCGCACTCTTGCGGCGCAATCCGGGCAGTATTTCCCCCGGTTTGACTTGGGGAGAAAATACCCGCCGCACTCGGTACAGCGTTTCCTGTCTGCCCGGTGCAAAAGGGCGGCTTCCAGTTTCCCGTCCAATGGCAGTACGGCGGCTATGAACCAGCGGCACAAGAGAGAATAGCTGATACTCTGGACGCATACGCAAGGCTCGCCGTTATCCAGCAAGATACAGTTGCCGTTATCGTAGTTGCAGCACTCATGCACAAGGCGGCGGGCGGCTCTGTGTTGTTGATAGTCCATGTAGGGGCGTTTACCGTTCATTTTCCCGTCCCTTTCCCCGTTCCGGCTCACGGCGTAAGATTTTGTCAAGATTGCTTTTCACGGTCTGCAATTCCCGGACGTTCTCTTTCTTCTCCCGGTACTCGTTGTAAAGGGCGTTTTTCTCTTTGGTAAGCTGCTCAATCTCCGTTTGTAAGGTCTTGGAAGCTGGCAGTTTGGCGATTCCCTGTGCCTTGAAATACCGGGCGGCAGATTCGGAAATGATAAACTCGCTTTCGTGCTGCTCCCGGTAGGCTCTCCGGGCTTTCTCCGTTTTCTGCGCCCGCAATCCGTCACGGGCTGGCTTGGTCTTGATATACGCCAATAGCTGTTTCTGCAAGTCTTTTTTCTCCCGCAAAGTGCTTTCCACGGCTTTCAGTTTCCCGGTGGTTTCGTGCAGTTCTGTATTGGCGGCGGCAAGGGCAGCTTCCAGTTCCTCCGGGGAAGAAAAGCCGGATTCCTCGTAAACGCTCATGGTAGCCGCCATTTGCTTCAAGTTGTGCAAGGTCGCCCACTTTTCATAGCCCCGCCCCTTGCCCTCGGCTTTCTTGGCGGCTATGTCTACCATGCGCTGTACGCTGTCCTGTTTCGGGGCGTTTATAGTGGCTTTGCCACGCTGTAAGCGGTCTTTTATGCTGCGGGGGTATTCCTGTTTGGGTGCGGGCGTTTCGGCGGCTCTGACGGCGTTCTGTGCGTTTATGGTGAGTGCTTCCAGTACGGCGGCACGGTCAAAATCATCACCTAATTTCCGGGCGGTGATGGGCTTCGTCCTATCCGGCGTGAGATATGACAATCTCCCCCGGCTCTCTTTGACGGTCACGCCCTCCCGGAGCAGCAGAGAGGAAAAGTCGTCAAAGGTGGCAGCGGCGGCAAGGGCTTTCCGTATGGTCTGCCTTAGCTTTTCCTTGTCGGTTTCAAACTTGGTCTGTTTGGGCGGCTCTCCTGTGGCGGCAAGGGTAGCGTTCTCTTTATCCAGTGCGGCTTGTCCTTTCCGTTTCGCCCAATACTCACGCTCGGTAACTCGGTTCTTGCTCCCATGCAATAAGTCAATCTGATAGAGATTTTCCCGGTGGCACATCTCCATGACTTCCGCTTTGAAGTATTCCATAGCTGCGTCTGTACAGCGGTGCTTGCAGCCCTCTCTTGTGTCGGCTGGTCTTTCCATGTAGGGCAATAGCGGCACTTCCGCAATCCGCAAAGAATTGATTACGATATGCACATGGATATTTCCGCTGTGGTTATGCCCGTCCGGGTGGGTGCATACAAGGGCTTGGTGTCCGGGGAAATGCGTCTTGCAAAATTCCTCGCCCAACGCTTGCGCCCGGTCTACGGTCAAGCCGTTGTCTGGTGCGTCACGGGGGTCAAAGGAAATAATATAGTGGTGGCTCTTTACGTCCTCCCGTTTCTGGTTCTTGCCGTATTTGAGATTAGAACGCATACAGGCGATTGCAAAATCTTCCTCACCGCAATTCAGAGAGGAAATGCGGTAATCGTCACGGAGAACAAGCCGCCCGTTTCCGTCCAGTGTGGGCTTCATGGTAAACTCGTCATGCTCAAAGGTTAGGTACTGTTCAGCCGCCCCATAGTCGGCATTTTTAGAGCTGATATGTTTGAACGTTGCCAACGGCTTCACCTACTTTCTGCAAGACTTCAAACTTCAAGGCGGCAAGCTCCGCTGTGGCGGCTCGTACCTCTTGGGAGAGGGCGTTATAAGGTGCGCCGTACTCGTTCAGACAGCGGGCAATCTGGTTCAAGTTGCCGCCGATTTTCCCGTATTCGGCTGTGAGTTTTCCAACGGCAGAGAGTAATTCATCATTGACCGGGGAAACGGTAATGACCGGGCGTATGCTTGATTTGATAAGGGCTTGCCGGATAAACTCGGCTTGGCTCATTTTGCAGAGGGTGACACGCTCGGAAAACTCGGCGTATTCTTCCTCGGTCAAGCGTGTCTTGATTACCCGGTGACGGTGTGGCGTGTTGTATCTTTTCATGGCTGTGAATCTCCTTTCGTGGGTGGATTTTTTCAAGCGGCGCAAGCCGCAAAAAGGCGGGCTTGGGGTGGCAACCCCAACAAGATTCCCATAGGACAAAATGAGCCGGTAGGCGAAATTTGGTACTGTGGTAGAATCTTGCTCTAAGAAACTGCGCTGTGTGGTCTGTTCGCTTACTATCCGGCTATTGGCGGCTGGTTTGTTGCGTTCCGGCGAAAATATCTTATGGAATTTTCTGATACCCTCGACGGACAGGGCGGGGATTTTGCCAACTCGGCGGCGGTATTTCTCCCCCTACTACCTACAACACCACGCAAAGCAAAAATGACGGTGATTTGCGGAAATTTCCCCTCATTTCTTACAAAACCACACAAGCCCGGATAGGCGGGAATTTTGAGAAATTTCTTCATTTTCCTTTCATTCCCCACACCACCGAAAATTGAAAACTGCCAAACAAAGAGCGTGTCATGTTTCCCTTTTCGTGGGGCAATACGGCGGTTTTTCAAAAACGCCGAAAATAAACGCAAAAAAACAGGAAACCTTTTTATGATTTCCTGTTTTGGTGTGCCGTTCTATGTGGCGGCGGTTATTCAGTTTTGGGGTATGGCTGTTCATCAAAGCGGAACTGGAACAGGGCAGCGATAAGCCGCCGTTTAATGTTGTCCTCTGTATCTTTGTTGACGTGTCCGTTTTCAAGGGAAGCAATTCGGATTCGCTTGCTGTAATGCCGTAAAACCTCGTCTACGGCTTCCGGTTCTCCATTGGTCGCTCTGACAATAATTTCATAAGGAATAAGATTAGGATTCTTCATGCGAAAACACCTCCATTTTTTCTTGTAACATTTGTAAAGCACTGTGTATGTGATGCCATGCCGTACTCCGGCAACGTCCATACATTTCACCAATTTCCTGTTGCGTGTAATGACCGAAAAAGTAGAGATAAATGATTTCTCTTTTTTTCTCTGGCAAGGATAACAGCGCAGCGGCAAGCTCTCCATTGGTGAGGATAACCGTCTGACCACATATGGTGATGGGGTACTGCTCATAGGGGTCTATGAAATATTTATTAGACGTACTGAACGGGTAAAATTTTTCTTCTGTAAGATATTCAAAAGATATTTCTCTTTGCCGTTTCCTGCTTCTGTCACGCCATGAGTTGAGAGTTGCATAGCGTATCACCACTCTACAAAAAGCGTTAAAAGTATACATAATGTGTTCTTTGTATGCTTCGGTGCAAGCTGAAAGCCTTTGTTTTTTATTTGCTGTATTTGTCCGCTCTTTATTCAAAATAGGTTCTCCTTTTTTATCAGATTTTTTCTCCATATAATTCACAAAAACTTACATTGTCTTTTGAAACATATACCGAATCTTATCTAACCGACTGTTAGGGCGGCGTGGCTGCGATACAAACTCCCCAGAAGTTTCTTTATACCCTTTTAATTCTGTAAGACAAACACTTCTCCCGTTTGTATAAAAATTTAAATCATTTTTATATTCATTGATACAGCGGGCGGGGATTTCTCCTTTAAAAATAACCTCATCATTTTCAAGTACAACCGATTCAATCACTGCACAATATTTTGGCACATCATTGTAAGCCCGTGAAAGATATTCCTGTGGAGCAAAAAGGGTAAAGGAAAGGTATGGCTCCAAAACCTGTGTTCCTGCTTTTTTCAATGCCTGTTCCAATACGACAGGAGCAAGGAAGCGAAAATCTGCGGGGGTACTAACCGGGCTGTAATAAACTCCATAGTCAAAACAAATGCTGCAATCTGTCACTTCCCAGCCATATAAGCCTTGCTCCATTCCATAATGCACACCCTCCATGACGGCATTTTGAAAACTTTGGTTCAAATAGCCAAGAGATACCTTGCTTTTATACTGGGTTCCGCTTCCGATAGGGAGTGGTGTTACAGTTAAACCAATAGACGCCCAAAATGGATTTGGTGGTACTTCAATATGAATCGTGTAGGCTGCCTTTTTTAACGGTCTTTCCAGATAAATAACCGTAGGCTCTTTCATAGCCACTTTTACATGATACTTTTCTTCCAGCAATGAACAAATAACCTCTAATTGCACCTTTCCTAAAAAAGACAGAATAATCTCACGGGTGGCAGTATCAATTTCAAAGTGCAAAAGTGGGTCTGTATCGGCAATTTCTATGAGAGCATTCAGCAAGGCTTCTCTTTGTTCTGGCTCTTGTGGCTCAACGGTTGTCCGAAGTAAAGGCATAGGATTGTCAATCCATGCTTTGCGAGGTAAAAGTTCTTCATTTCCCAAAATGTCATATAATTTTAAAGTATCATCGGATAAGACAACAATTTCTCCCTGACAGGCATGGTCTGCCGAAACAATTTCGCCATTTGCCGGAATGTACATTTCTGTAATCTTTACCTTTTTCTTTTTTGACAGCAGAAGTGTATCTCGTAAATGGAGCGTTCCATGATATAGGCGTAAGTAGGAAAGACGTTTTTTCCCTTCTGTATACTCAACCTTAAAAACATACCCACATAATTCAGACTGATTATTTTTTGTTTCTGTAACAAAAGTTTCAGTAATTACCTCAATCAATTTTTCTGTTCCTAAATTGTCTTTTGCGCTTCCATGATATACAGGAAACAAAGAACAACATCTGGTTCTCTGGCACTTTTCAAGTTGTAATTCCTGTATGTCCAATGAATCCTCTGAAATATATTTTTCTAATAGTTCATCATTCCCGGAAATAACGGAATCCCATTTATCCAAATCAGCAATATCAGTAATATCTATTTTGGGCGATAAGATAACCTCTTGCATGACGATTATATCACTGGTAAGTTTTTCCCTGATGTTTTGGTAAACACGCCGTAAATCAATTCCGTTTTGGTCTATCTTATTTACATAGATAATTGTCGGAATGTTCATTTTCTGAAGTGCATGGAATAATATTCGGGTCTGTGCCTGTACACCGTCTTTTGCCGAAACAACTAAAACAGCTCCGTCAAGGACAGATAAAGAACGATATACTTCGGCTAAAAAATCCATATGACCGGGAGTGTCCACGATATTGATTTTATAACCATTCCAGCAAAAAGAAGTAACTGCCGTCTGAATGGTAATTCCCCGCCGCTGCTCTAAAACCATAGTGTCTGTTCTTGTGGTTCCTTTATCTACACTTCCTTGTTCTGCAATCGCTCCACTGGTGTACAACAGGCTTTCTGTTAAAGTTGTTTTTCCCGCGTCTACATGGGCAAGAATGCCAATATTGATTATTTTCATGTGATTGTCCTCCCTTTACAAGCCCAAAAGGGCATAAAAATCCCCAGCAGTAAAATACTTTTACCACTGGGGATTACAGTTTGCGGACATACACATATACAGCATACACCTGCTGGTGATTGCTGTTCTTTTTCAGATATGTCAAAATTGATAAGGCAAAAGTATTCTTAAATTGGGTACAAAAAACCAAGCCCCCTTATTTAGGGACATTCAAAATTCTTTGAACCCACTATTTGATTGAAGTTTTATTTAAGAATACCTTGCCGCATATTTTTTACTCCTTTTTTGGAATGAAGCTATTATAGCACATCAATTTTAGAAAAGAAAGTAGAAAAAGGAAAAATACTTTGTACACCATAAGAAAGATGTAATGAGTGAGAGGTTTCGTAGTCATCGACATTGTGGAAAAATCTAAACTTTTGGATTTTTCCACAAATCCAAACTTAGAAGAAATCCAAACTTTTCTCTGTAAATCCTTTATTCAAGGCATTTTCTGATAAAAAAGTTTGGATTTTGTTTTGTACTTCTCTTGTCAGAAATGAGAATAAATTGATTGAAACAGAGCTAAATAGCAATGTTTTACGCATTTTGTCATAATTGGAGTATTGTACTTTGTGAAACGAAATCCAAACTTTTTCCGGCAAGAATCCCCAATTATCAAGCTGTTTTCAGAAAAGTTTGGATTTTATATAAGTTTGGATTTGTGGGAATGTGTATAACTGGCTGCCTTATGAAGTTGTGGGTAACTCTGTTTGCAGGACGTGGGAAAGCTGCATTTTAGCTTTTCCATGTGCTGTGAATAGAGTTATCCATGACGGAATAGCCTGTTATGCACATTTCCATAATGCTTGTCTTTTGGTCTTTGGTTCGGAATAGTGTGGTACTGGCAGTCTATTTCTTGTTTTCGGTTACTTGCTTCTTTACCGTACATGAGCATTTGCACCAGGGTTGTCATTGCCATACCCTTCGAGCAAATTGATCACTCCCCATACGCCCAGGCCAGCGCCCAGCGCGATTACAAGTACCTTCAAAGTGTCGATTGCTGCTGTAAAAAATGCCATAATGATTACCGAAACCCAAACCCCCGGAACGCCTTATTTTGTCGTTCCACCACAATTCAGACAAAACAGCCCTGTCATTCCGAATCTGTGTATCTCAGGAGCCGGGTTTCTCTCCTTTCCCTTATTTTTATTTTCTTTGAGATAAGAAAAGGGAGCCTCCACAGCCGGAACCGCCTATAAAAGCGGGTTTCCATACGAAAGCTCCCTGTTTTCAGGTTCCATATTCAGTTGTCAGCGGGATTTCTCCCTGTCTGGTGGGCGCGCGTATCCTGCACCTCATTACTGCCTCACTTCCTTCCATTTTTATTTACAGTCCCTATAAGAGCGCCGCCGAGAAAAAAGATTCAGGCGGCAGGGCTGCCGGGGTCAGCCGGTGCTTCCAGTTCACACACCTCATAAGTCTCCTCCGGCTTTACTTTCAGCCGGCGTTTCACAAATTTTGCCACATCAAACGTGTTTTTCGGGTCAGCATCGGACAGGTACTTGTACTGCGGGTGTTTTGTAATGTCGAATTTGTCACTGAAAAACGGCCTTACCCCCTGCACCTGCAAAATACATTTGCCGCCGTCCATAACAGCAAGTTCATCGGGCGTCATAAGTTCCTTACCGAGTTTCTGGTAATTCAGCCCATAGCTGCGCTGGCTTCCCCGCGTATCGGATGTGTTAAATGTGTCTATGGTCTCCTTTCCGAGCATGGCGGAAATCTCTTTTAAAGTGCTTTGCTCCTTGCCGCCCAAAAACAGGACGCAGGAGCAGTTGCCGATAATGGTTTCCGCATGGTCTTTGTATACCGCCTTTAACTGGCTCTGCGTCTGGACGATCACATGGGCGGATATTTCCCGGCTCCTGATCACCGAAATCAGGTGTTCAAAGTTGGGGATTTTCTGGTTCGCAAATTCATCCAGCAGGCAGGTCACATGGGTTTTCAACGCACCGCCGTTTTCCAGCGCCTTATCGCAGAGGGTATTGAACATCTGCGTATAAACCATAGACGCAATGAAATTAAATGTCGTATCCGTATCGGACACAATGCAGAACAGGGCCGTCTTTCTGTCTCCCAATTTATCCAGTTCCAGCTCGTCATCCATCATCATGTCCCGGACTTCCTTAATGTCAAACGGGGCCATCCTTGCACCGCAGCTAATAAGTATGCTTTTCGCCGTTTTGCCCGCCGCCATTTTGTACTTTTTATACTGGCGGACGGCAAAATGCTCCGGATTGCGTTTCTCCAGGCGCTCAAACATCATATCCACGGCGTTTTTAAAGTTTTCATCATCTTCCCGGACTTCGGAAGCGTTCAGCATCTCCAGCAGGGTATTTAAGTTTTTCTCATCCTCCGGGGCCTCATACCAGATATAAGCGATCAGCGCCTGGTAATAAAGCGCTTCCGCTTTTGCCCAGAAATCCTCCCCGCCTTTGCTGTCCTCCCCCTTTGTATTTTCCATGATGCAGTTGACCAGCTTCAGTATGTCATTCTCGCAGCGGATATAGCGGAACGGGTTGTATTTCATGGATTCCTTAAAATTGATGGTATTGAGGATTTTTATCTCATATCCGCCCTCTTGCAGCATTTTCCCGCACTCCAGAACAACGGTGCCTTTATCGTCTGTGCCGTCAAGACAAAAAAAGTGTGAACATGAAATTTAATAATTTCCACTCTGAATATCCCGTACAATCATGCGTTTTAGCTTATCCTGCAAGGTTTCTCTGCTTGTTTCGCTAAAGTGGCACGTCACAAAGTAGGTCGTTCTGCCTATGGTCTTTACAAAGTGCGGTCGGCGTTCCTGTGCCTGTTGGTTCTCATTATTTTTTGGCATATACATAAATCTCCTTTACATGAAAAGAGGGCATACAGAGTAATCTCCATACGCCCGCTGTTGTTAGTGGCTGTCTGTTCCCTTATCCGCATGAAATTGACATTGCGGTTTCCGGCATATATACTTGTTGCTTACTGTCAAATAAAGGTAAACAGGGCAGAAAAAATGTTGTATCAATGCAACGGATAAGAGAGGTAATAAGCATGGGAAAAATGATAGTGCTGACGTTTTCGGACAGTGAGGAAACAATCTTTAAGAGGGCGGTTTCCCTCTTAGCAGACGAATTACAGATTGAAGCGGAACAACAACCTGTTTCCTTGCCTGTATTGTCCTTTCAAGGTGGAAATACTGCAACATCAGCGCAGGGTGTTGCGGGATAGGAGAGATGTGCGCCTTACTCGGATTGGGCCGGATTGTAAAAACCCGACTTATCTGAAAACGGTGTTAGGTAGGCGTTGGGTACAAGTTCAGTGCTGACGCTACAGAAAACGGTACTTTGTAGAACGTTCTTTTTCTAACTTTGGGCAAAAAATATGCACCATGCTAATCTTCACATGGTGCATACTCCCGTAACAATTTACGCACAACAAAATTATTTACTACGCAAAAGACCTCTGTTGATTGCGCCGTACAAGTCTGTTCCATTTTGCTCCTTATTCCCTGTCAGAAGCTTTTCCAATTTTTCCAGAAAAGATACATAAAACTGCCTTTCCTTTACAAGTGCCTGTTGTTCTTCAATACTTATAACCCGATTAGGTTCTAGAGGATGGTCAAAATCATATAAAGCTTTTTGAGTAGCCCGCATTGCAGACTCCACGGAATTACCCAAAATGTCCGTACTATTCGACAACCCGTAATAATGGGCTATAATTTGCTGTATGTGCATATCTGTTATATGAGTCCGTCCATTCTTAGTTTCACCCAATCCGTTTACTCCAACTTCTTTCACTGTCTCCATCCAAGCATCTTTTACAGATTGTGGAGCATTCGGTCCAGCACTCTGTAGCACACGTTCCTCAAAATCCGTTGCCGCTTCATCTCGAAGCCGTTCTTCATTCTTTTCGGTTACATATTGTGCAAATGTAGGAGTCCCGTTACTTTTCTGCATATTTTCGTATGATATGATATTCTGCCGATAATTAGAATTAACCTGCATATACGCTACCCCCATACAGCTTAATGTATATAAAAAGTAATATTCATTGTATTCCACGGTGAATTTGCAGATTTGGAACTAGCCTTAAATGTTCCGGCTTCAAAACCATAGCTGTTCTCATATCTCCAAACGCAAGCCCATCCATCGATTATACGATCATTATCAAGGTCTATCGCTTTTTTAGATTTCAAGGTCATATTAGTGCTGTTAAGAGTGGCTGAGCGTGTTTTTGCATACCCGATCTCAATCGTTTCAACTTCCAACCAAGTCCCGCCGTGATCCAATGTTGTACCAACCTGCGCAAATGACCCCGAACGTTGAATAACTTCTGTTCCACCTTTTTCAGAAGATACGGAATACACATAAAACTGTGTCAATGCAGGAGCCGCATCACGCGGTTGTATTTCCGCAGCACTTACAGGAATAACATTAGCAACCAACAACGTACTAACCAACATAACACTTAATAACTTTTTGAATTTTTTCATTTTTCACTCATCCTTTCTATAGTTAAAATATCTAATCAGCCTCGCATATCAATATGTTGTGTTATCTTTCTTGTTTTATATAAATCTGATTACCCCCTTTCACACACTTTCCACAAATATAGATATGCGTAACTGAATGATTTACTTTGTAATTATCCACTATCTCACTTTATACTCATATTATTTATCGGTCAGAAAATGAATATTTTAATATATTTCCATCCAAGATTCACTTTATAATGACATATCATGCGCCTTTGACCTCTCCTTTCTCTGCTCTGTCGGCGGTATTGCCTGCTCTACACAACGCTTGACGGTTTCAGCTTCAGCAACTTCATCTTTCAGCTTGCGCATTTCCCGATAAAGGCGGTCTTTCTGTGCGGTTAGGTCTGCAACCTCAGCTTTCCACGCTTTCGGTCTTAGCTTGGTGTCGCTCCCTAAATGCTCTTTCAGATACCTTTCCGCTCGGTCATACAGTGCAAGTTCGGTGCGGTAGCGTTCCGCATAATCCTCCTGCTTTTTCGGCTTGGTCTGTTTGTATGCCTTGTGGTAATCCCGATACTGGAGATAGTTTTCCGCTTGGTCTATCAGTTCTTTTCGCTCATGGAGTAGCTTTTCTGTCTGCTTTATCTCGCTGTTGGTATTCCAGTACCGTTTTTTCATTTTCGATAGCGTTTCCTGCAACTCGGACAGGGTGGAAATGTTATTGACCTGTAAGAAGCTGACCGCCTTTGCAAAGGTTTTCAAATCCCGTATTTTCCCGTAACGGCTGTCTGGCTGTCCTGCCTGTTGCATGGCGGTATTCAGCAGTTCAAGGAGTGTGGGCGGCTGTGGGGAATGGATAGGAACGGAATGGAATGGATTGATGGATTGGCTGTCTTTTTCTGCCGACTTTTCCTTTACCCATTTTTCCAGTCCGGCAATCCGGCGTTTGACTTCTTTCAACAGCCTGTTCTGTTCCCTTATCTGACGGTTTTTCTCGCCTTTCTCGGTCACAATGCCCTTGCGCTCCATTTGGGTAGCGGCTACGCCCATGTGTACGGTCGGTATCTGTTCTATGCCCTGTCGCTCGTAGGAACGGTGGTCTATCCTCTGCGGGATATTCTGCTCCGCAAGGTACTTGTTCGTAACGTCTGCCCATGCCCGCCGCCACACTTCGGCTTTGCCTTTGTCATTCCAGTCCATAAGGTCAATCTTTCTTACTTTGTAATTCCCGCTTTTTAGTTTTATCCGCTGACCGTTTTTGTCTAAGATGTATTCCTTTTTTGATTTCGCGCCCCATTCGCCGGACTGTTCCAGTGGTCGCATGGTTAGCATGATGTGGGCGTGCGGGTTTCCGTTGTTCTTGTCATGGATAGCTATGTCCGCACACATTCCGGCAGACACAAAGTTGTCCTGCACATACTCACGCACAAGCCGTATCTGCTGTTCCCTGTCAAGCTCTCTTGGGAGTGCGGCTTCAATCTCCCTTGCAAGCTGTGAGTTCTTTGCTTTCTCGATTTTCTCAACGGAGTTCCAAAGGGTGGAACGGTCTGCAAATTCGGGCGGGGCGTGGGGCGGCAGTAGTATCTCTGTATGCACAATGCCCTTTTTCCTCGTATAGTCATGGGTAATCCCGTCATACTCGTTTGTGATTTTTTCCCCGCTTCGGTAAGCGGCTGAACCAACCGCTGACAGTTGGCTTTCCGCCCCTCGGCTGAATATATTGATAGTGCAATGGTAAATCGCCACGCTTTCAGCCTCCTTTCGGGTGGCACATTTTAAACTTTGTGGACAGGCACGCCCCGCACTTTGGGGTGTGCCTGTACGCAAAGTACACTAAGGGGTAGGGCGGTACGCCCGTAGGGGAATAGTCGTTTCCCCTGTTGGCTGTCGCAAGACAGACAATGCCCTCTGCAAGAGCCCTCGGAGAGCGCACGCACCGGAACGGTGTATAAGTGCGCCCTTGTCTGAAACAAGGGAGATTTAATTCTCCCCCTTTGGCTTTTGCGTCCGGCGTAAAAATTCCTGCGCCTGTGGTGTCTGCAAAGCGGTTTCAAGCAAGCCTTTTATCTGCTCGTTTGTGTACTGTTCCGGCTGTTCCAACAGGCTTTCCAGTATCGCCCCACGCTCTACAAGGCGGTGCGTCCTTATCTTGCGTTCCTCGCTCTTTTTCTGGTTGAGCAGTTTTTTCTTCCTGTTCTGCAACTGCCGTATTTCTTCCTCTGCTTTTGCAATCTGCTCGTTGATGTTCCCCATGCGTTCCCTCCTTTCTGTGCTGTGGCTGTTTGTAGGATATTTGTGTAAAAGAAAAAGACATCTTCTAGTTTGAAAATGTCTTTTTCAGATACGCAACTATTCAATTTTTGGTGGTTAGATTTTATTCACTTCCGACATAAGCCGTATGCCGTCATGCAATCCTAATTTGTAAGCAACCTTTCCGTATGCCGCCCCGTTTGCATTTATGGCAGTAAATACTTTATCAACAATACGTTTTTGCTTCCTATCCAGTCCGGCTTTTTCCAGTTCACTATATGCCATGTTCTGCTCTTTCAGCGTGGCGCGGTAATAGCTGTCTATTTTTGCGGCTCTGTCTAAGGCTTTAATCGTCCTTATCCTTGCAAGTAATTCTAACAAACTCTTTGTATTTGTTTTTCTCATGTTTGTACTCCCTTTGCAAAATCCTGTTAAAGTTCCACAAGCAAATTGTCAACTCCCGTCTTTTCAGCAAAATAAAATCGTTTGTCTAAAAGTTCTTTTCGCTTTTCTTCCGGCAGACATTTTAGTATGTCGTCATAATCCATATCCGCCATAGGTGTGTCTGATGACAGATTGATAAGCTGTGTATGTAACCATTCGTCCCAAAGGTCATCAAACAGACTTTTGCTGTTATAATAGCTGTCCATAGTATCAAAGCCAAAAGGGAACTTAAAATATTGCAATTTAACAAAACCGTATTTACCGGCATTAAGGATAATTAACCCCTCATTGTCGAACAGTTCAGAAAATGTGTCTGCGACCTTTTGACAGTTTATTATTTCCTCGTCTGTAATATATGTTTTGGCTTTATCCATAGTTCCTCCCATAATCTTCTACCTTGCGGCACTCGACTTCAAATATATTTCCGTCTTGAAGCAAAACTGTGAATATGCCTTTTTTATCATTTGTTTCAATGTCCCTTATTCCTATCTCATCTGCGTCGTTCAGTAAATCAAAAACTTTATCTTTGAGGTAATCAAGTTTTTTGTTCCTCGTTTTCATTCTTCTCCTTTCTTTGAAAACATATGTTTCTATTACTAGTATTATAATACTTGTTGCAGATTACAAAAACACTATAACAAGTTTAAAATAGAATTGCAAGAAAAACAGATTTTAATTTATCGACAGGAGATGACAAAAATGGACAAACTGGATAAAGAATATGGACAGTTAAAAATACGTTTGTCTGAACTGATAAAGGACAGAGGACTTAACAGAAATCAAGTGTCTATCAAGGCGGCAATGAACTGGAAACAAGTAGATAGATATTGTGACAACGATATTTCCCGCCTTGACATATTTGTTTTATGCAAACTATGTACAGCTTTAGAGTGTAATATCCAAGACTTATTATTATTTATTCCTGCTGATAATAAGCCGGACGGATAGGGCATTTACACGCCCAAGAAAAAACGTATGTTTCTGCATTTAGTGTTCTAATACTTGTTTAGGATTACCAAGACTCTACAACAAATATAGAATTAAATTGTTTAAAACCTACAAGAATACTAATTGCAGAGGTGGAAAAGTGGAAGATAATTATGGTCACATGGAAATCCGGCTGAATGAATTGCTAAAGGAAAAAGGGTTGAGTAAAAATAAGCTGTCGCACAAGGCAGAAATGAACTGGAAACAGATTGATAATTACTGTACCAACAGCATTACTCGCTTAGATGTATTTGTTTTATGCAAACTCTGTACTGTCTTGGAGTGTGGCATAGAAGATTTGCTTGTTTTCTATCCACCCGAAAAGCAGTAAATTTTATTTATCAAATCCATTCAGCAGATTCAAAGTCTGGGATTCTGTTATGTTTTTTAACTGCATTCCCAGACTTTCATTCTGCATTATCCCCGCTTTTTTCTGAATTTCGATTATCGCAATTCAAGAGTTTCGATTTTCGCAATTCAAGAATTTCGATTTTCGCAATCTAATAATACTGATATTATTCAGACTGATTATAGTCATACTTATCATATCAATCAATCCTTTCCCTTCCTTTCCTTCCCCTCCCTAGTCGGTGTCGGTGGCAAAGTTCTTGACGTAGATAATGTTTGGTTTTCCCATTCCCTGTCTTACGCTCTCGATTAGTCCTATTCCTTTTGCGCTGTCAAGTTCCGCAAGCAGTCTGACCGCCTTGCCGCTTGCACAACGGAAACGCCCCTGTATCTCGCCAATCGTGAAGTAGAGGTATATGCGCCCCTGTTCATCAATCCACCCGTTTTTCAGTGACAGTTCCATGCGGTCAATCAGCATACCATAGAGCAGTTTTGCGTCTGTGGAAAGCGTCTGAAAGCGGCTGTCGGTAAACAGCAGCTTCGGTATGCGGTAAAAGGCGTGCTGTTCGCCCTGTTTCCCGTAGAAGTAATCAAACGGCATTTTCCCTTTCTCCTTTCCCTGTTTGAGTAGCGTTTTCCTGCCGTTCCCATGTGCGGGTAAAGAAGAATACCCTTTTGCGGTTCGGCTCTGCGTTTCCCCTGTTGGGATAGCAGATTTAAAGGCTGAAACGCCCGTATCGGCACAACCTTACCCCGTACCATGCAGACGCTTTGTAGCCTGTGCTTTCTGTTCCTCGGTCAAGGTCACTGTGCGCTCTTTGGTTCGTATGCTGACAAAGTTCCTCGGCATGGCGTAGGTCTTTCCGGCGGCGGTCTGCGCTATGCACTGGAAGTCCTGCGGGTTCTTTTCCACAAGTTTATCCATTTTCCTTATCCACGCCGGATAGGACGTGTAGAGGGTGGCGGTGGTTTCATCAGCGCAAAAGCTGATATGCACTTCCTGTTCGCATTTTAACAGTTTCATGGTCTTGGTGTCCTCCTTTCCTGTGGGTTCTGTGCTTCGTTTTCCCTGTTCGGTTAGGAAAAACGAAAAGACCGCAACAAACGCCGCAGTCTTTCCCACTCAATGATATTCTGTTGTCTAAATCGCTTCTCGGAGTGCGGCTTCTGCCTTTAATCTTGCCCTGCGCTCCTTGTCATACTGTTTCTTGCGTTCTTTCCTTGCCTTTTCCTTTTCCTGCTCGATTTTTTCCCAATCGACAGGCTCGCTTACATTTGGCAGTCCGATTTTGCCGATAAAGTTGAAATGTATCTCAATTTCCTGTGTCCTGTGGCTTCTTTTTTCCCCGTACACTGGCTCATGTATTAGCACTCTGTCTATAAATTCGTTCAGCATGGGGGTTGTGATTTCGTCAAACTCACTGTATTTCTTCACAAGCCGCATGAATTTGTCTGTCCTTATCTCGTTTTCCTTGCCCTGTGCTATGATGTTGTCAAGTTCTTCCGTCCTCGCTTCAAGGGTGCTTAATTCGCTGTCATAGTCCGCAAGAAGCCTTGTAAAGTGCCTGTCGGGTATCTTCCCCGTTGCGTTGCCCTCGTACAGTTTCTTGATGAGGTCGTTAAGTTCGTCAATCCGTTTTGCGGCGGTGCGTTTCTCATTCCGGCTGTCTGTTATGATGCGCTCGCTTTCCTTGTCGTCCATTTCACGCACTGTATTGAGAAATTCTTCCTCATGCTCCAGCGCAAAGCCGCATACCTCACGAATGGAAACAGCGATAAGGCTCTCAACTGCCGACACTTTCACGCTGTGGGCGGTGCATTGCCTGTGTATGTTGCGGTAGTTGCCGCAGGTATAAAGATTGTCGCTGTCGTAGATTTTTCCGTTCGCCCTGTGCTGTGACTGTGGGCTTCGGTAGTACATTCTGTGTCCGCAGTCGGCGCAGTAAAGCAGTCCTGTTAGACGGTTCGTATATGTGCCGTTTGGCACTTCCTTACGGATTGTCTTTCTCGCTTTCTGTGCGGTATTCCATGTTTCCTCGTCAATGATTGCTTCGTGGGTGTTGGGGAATATCATCAGTTCTTCGGGTTTCGCCTTACGCCTTTTCTTGGTCTTAAAACTTTCAAGGACGGTCTTTCCCAAAACAGTGTGCCCCATGTATTCCTGCTTTTCCAGTATGTAGCATACGGCGGTGTTAGACCATGTGTAAGGACTTGTAAAACTTTTGCTATGGTTGTTTTCGGGGCAATGCTCGGCGGCATAGGCTGACGGGATAAGGACACGCTCGTCTGTCAACTGCCTTGCAATCGCTGACACACCCACGCCCTCAATCACAAGCCGGTATATCCGGCGCACTACCTCGGCGGGTTCGGGGTCAATGATTAGGTGCTGCTTATCCTGCGGGTCACGCAGATAACCATAGGGAACGCTTGGGGAAACACGTTTCCCCTCCTGCATTTTGGCTTTGAAGATTGCCCGTATCTTTTGGCTTGTGTCCTTTGCGTACCATTCGTTCATAATGTTTAGGAACGGCGTAAAATCGTTGTCGCCCATTGTTTCGCTGTCTACGCCGTTGTTTACCGCTATGAAGCGCACACCCTTTTCGGGGAACATGATGTCTGTGTAAAAGCCGACTTTTAAGTAATTCCTGCCTAGCCTGCTCATGTCCTTTACAATCACTGTGCTTACATTGCCCGCTTCAACCTCGGCTATCAGTTTTTGAAAACCCTCACGCTCAAAAGTAGTGCCGGATATGCCGTCATCAGTAAAATGCCGGATATTGGAAAAACCCTGTCTTTTTGCGTATTCCTCTAAATACTGTTTTTGGTTTATGATACTGTTGCTTTCGCCCTGTTGTTCATCATCTCGTGACAGTCTTTCGTAGAGGGCGGTAATCTTTGCGCTGTTCGTCATTGTAAATTCCTCCATTTCTCGCTATAATAAAGCTGATTTCAGCTTGGGGAAAAGGTGGTCTTTTCAAAAACTCACACTTTTTCCGTCCTCTTTAAATATACCCCTTTGGGTCCGTGACAACATAACTTGCGTTCATCTGCATTAAATTGGGCTTAACGTGGAAGCGTGTCTTGCCGGAGCCGGAACCGCCGATAATCAGCACGTTCTTGTTGATGTTGTATTTTGGTATCTTATTCCTCCCAAGCATGATCCGCTCCGTCTGAGTCAGGAGGATATTGCTGTCAAACTTCGGGTCAATAAAAGGCTTGATGTCCTCCTGCGTCCCCCATGAAGCGTTTTGTCAAGTGCTTTTTTGAGTTATTGACGGAAAACTTTTCGGCATGGTGGGAAACGGGAGCAGAAAAAGGGGCGTAAAACGCGCCTGTGGACGGTTAGAAGCCGTTTTCGGGGATAGGCAGTATAAAACCCTTACCCTATGGATTTTCGCGTCTACAACGCCTTAAAAATCAAGCCTTTTCAAACCCTATTGCGTAACATTCCATTCTGTTCTTTGGGAGAGGTCGGGGGCACGGGGGCAGAGCCACCGCATAACCTACGAATAGCCGCCGAAGTAGTGCAGACGGTTTTGCCGTTAGAATGAAGCGGACGAAAGCGGGGGGCAGGGTTGTAAAATCCTGTTCCCCGTTTTCGGCGGCGAAATGGCAACGGCAAAAATCCAACTTGTCAATGGTTCAAGGGTGGAGATTTTTTCGCGTACTTTGCGGAAAAATACTACCCGCCCATTGACAAGTTGGATAGGCGAAACGGACAAAAAAAGGACTACCATGTGGCAATCCCTTTTTCGTGTCTGTTATTCTTTGGTATCTATTGGCGAGGTATTGAGAATTTCAAGAATAAGTCCTATACCGAGTCGGAAACCATACGCAAAATTTTCAAAAGCATAAACTGCTGACCTATCCAGTTCCATATCCCCTAAATCTTCAAAACGTTTCCCGTCATCAGAGGAAAGTATCGAATTAAAGTATATCTTTTCATCGCTGATTTTTTGTTGCAACTCCTTATACTCTGGTGTTCTGACAACGATATTTTCAGCCGGATAAATCTTACCGCGGTAAAGCTGTTCCAGAAGTGTACTCATTCATTTGCCCCCTGACTGAGAATAAATTCATCTTCACCAGCGGCGAATACCTCAAACAGCATTAAAACGGCTATACGAAAGCCCCGTTTGAATACGTCCAACTGATAAAGGTGGTTTTCATCTGCCTGCGCGTCACGAAACTGCTCAAATAATTTCTTTTCCTCGTCATTCAGTTTTGCGGCAAGTTCTTCAGCGGTTTTATACATGGTGTCAATCGCTTTTCTATACTCGCGGCTTCCCTTGTATGTTGTAGGGTTGACACACAATTCATCATCTGCAAATGCGTCTAAAATTTTTCCCATTCACACTCCGTCCTTTCTATGAAGTTCCGATATTGCTTGAAAGAGAAGCCGACGCATGGTATAATATTTACGTCGCTCTTGCTTTCGGGCAATAGTCGGCTAGGGAAGTGGCGTGTATCTTTGGTAGGAGAGCGCCGCTTCCTTTCATTTTTTATCGAGGTCGTCATATACCTTGTGAATACCTTTACGAATAACCTCCGCTCTTGATACTTCAAGTTTTTCACTGCACTCTTTTAGCTTTTCAAAAGTTTCATCATCAGCCAAAAATTTAACAGAGTTATTCTTTGGATTGTCGGTAGGACGCCCCATTTTTTTCCCGCCCAATTCATCACCTCACTTTTATGGGTCACTAATATCTTAACTTACCTACCCCGAAAAGTCAAGATATATTTTATGCACTTTACAACTCCACGTCCTGCGACTTGCGTGGTTGCTGTTCCCTCTGTTCCTGCCGCAAGATACTGTAAACGCTCTTTCTGATTTTCTCCGCTTCTTTCACTTCCTCTTTCAATGCAAGATACCGCTGATTGAGCGTTTTCTTCTCGGCGGTCAGCTTGGTGTATTCTTCTTTCCATGTCTTTGTTGGGATTGTGGTTTTTCCGTTCATCACGCCTTTGAGATAATCTTTCGCCGTTGTGAATAAGATTTGCTCCGCTTCGGTCAGCGGCTTCTTTCCCTTATACTTGAAATAAATGTCAGCTTGTTCTAAGTGCTTTTTCAGAGTGGCAAGCCGCCGTTCAACGGGTTTCAGTTTCCCTTGAATATCCAGTTGTTCCCCTATCATGGACTTGAATTTTTCATCAAGCCCCGTCATATCCATGATGTTGTTGGCTTGTAGGAAATTCAGCATATTTGCCGCGTCTTTGAGGTTATACAACGATTGTGAATATCCCGATTTTCCCGTCTGTGCCTTGCGTGACAAAATGCCTTGAATGTAGTCGGCAAGGGTGGGCGGCTCGGTGTTCTCGGTTTCCTCTTTCAGCCAGTTTTGCAGTTTGGAGATACGCGCCTTTAACTGCCGCAAACGCTTATTCGTTACCTCGATTTCGCGGTTGAGGTCGCCGCGCTCGGTGCGGATGCCGCGCTTCTCCATAGCGGAAGCGGCAACGCCTAAATGGACGGTGGGTATCTGGTCTATCCCTTGCCGTTCATAACTGCGGTGGTCTACGCGCTCCGCGTGTCCGTTCTGCTCCAATGCCTGATTGCAGAGCCTCGCCCATGCCGCCCTCCATTCCTCCGCTTTGGTCTGCTCGTTCCAATCGGTAGCGGGAATGGATTTGCATTTGTACTGCCGCTTTTTCGGGTCATAGATTTTGTTCCCGTCCCTGTCAAGAATGTACTCTTTTTTCTGCTTCGCTCCCCACTCGCCGCCCTCGTCAAAAGGGCGCATTGTCAGCATGATATGGGCGTGGGGGTTGCCGCCGCCTGTGTCATGTAAACATACGTCGGCGCACATTCCCGCCGCCACAAAATGCCGTTTCACATACTCCCGTACAAGGGAAATGCCTTGCCCCCTTGTCAGTTCGCGGGGCAAGGCAATTTCAATCTCCCGCGCAAGCTGGGCGTTTTTCGCTTTCTCGATTTTCTCCACTTCGTTCCATAAAACCGCCCTGTCAGAGAAAGCGGCGGGGGCGTGGTCGGGGAGTAAAATCTCGGTGTGAACTACGCCGCCCTTATGGGTGTAGTCGTGGGTCATTCCGTCAAACTCATTTGTAATTTTTTCCCCCGCCCGATAAGCGGCGGCGGCAACAGCGGACTTGCCCTTGCCGCGGGATATGACTTTGATACTGCAATGATAAATCGCCACGCGCCGCGCTCCTTTCTGTTTAGCTTGAAAAAGAAATAATTAAGTGATATAATTCAATTCATATAAATGAAAACAAGGAGAAACGCTGATTATGTATGAATATAAAAAAGTGACTTTTAACCTTACGTCTTCCAATCTGCGTACAAGCAAGATAGAGGAAAATCTTGATGAAATGTTTTCAATAATAGAAAAGTATGCAGAGGAAGGATGGCGGTTTGTTCAGATGATACACCCATACACAACAACCACTTTAAGTCTGCTTGTTTTTGAACGGGAAAAACAATAGTAACTTTTGTGCCGACAGGCACAAAACGCCGTCTGCAAGACCGCACATACCACATTCATTGTGGTATATAAGTGCGCCCTTGCTTTTTGGCAAGGGTAGGGGCGTAAGCCCGTTACCCTTGTAAGCCGCCCCCGTTCATGCTCCCGCCTGCGCCGCCCTCGCGGGCTGTATGGGCGGTTTTGTCAGTGGGTGGCGTGTTACCCTGTGCCGCCGTTTCTGCGCCCTGTGCGGGGGCTGTGGCGGCGTTCTGGGCGGTCAGTCCGTCCAGTATGCGGCGGGCGTGGTCGGTCATTACAGTTTTTTCAAGGAAGGTCTTGAATTGTTCCTCTGTCAGCGGTATTGTGTCGGGGACAAGGCTTTCAAAAAGCCCCATGCGGCGGCACAGGCGTTTTGTCCTGTCCTTGCGCTCCTGCGCCTTTTGCTCCTGCACAAGCTGTCTGCGCCTGTTTTCAAGCTGTCGGATTTCTTCCTCAATGCTTGTGATTTTTTCGGCTTTGGTCTTTGCCACGGGTCAATCGCTCCTTTCATTTTTGGGTGGAATGGATAGGATAGGAATGGAATGGATTTTTACAGATAATCGTTTTCCCGTTTTATTCCCCCTTGTCTGCAAGTATCATTTTCAGAATCTTGTCGCGGAATGTTTCTGTGCCGCTGTGGTTGAAAAACAACTCCGCAACAATGGTCTGCCCGTTCCTGTGTGTCGTGATGATACCGTCCGGCTTTCGGGGCGGGGCGGGCGTTTCTTTCTTTTCTGTCAATTCTGTCAATGGGTCGCTCCTTTCTGTGGGCGTGAAAAAGGGACTTCCCGTAATTGGAAAATCCCTCTTAGCTGTTGGCTGTTTGGTTTTACTGTGCGGTAGCGGCGGCTTGCGCCTTTTTTCTCGCTCTGTATTCCCGCGCTTTGATACGGTCATACTCCCGTTGTTTTTCAATATTTTTAGCGCGGTAGGCTTTGGAATATTCACGGTGGTAGGCGCGGCTCTTTTCCCTTTTCGCTTCTTCGATTTCCTCCCGCATTTTTTTGATTTCCTGCTCTGTCGGCTCGGTAAGCTGTGTCAGTTCGTTCTCAAATTTGCCGATATGGTTGAAGTATATCCCGATATGCTGAATGGCGTATCTCGCCCGTTTCTGGTCGCGCTCATGCACTTCAATCCTGCTGATAAACTCGTTTAGAATGGCGGGGGTGAGTTCGGCAAAGTCGGCGTATTGTTCTGTCAGCTTCACAAACCTCTGCGCCCGTCCTCCCGCGTTCTCAAAAGCGGACAACTGCTCTTTGATTTCCGCAAGTTCCTCTTTCAAGGTATAGTATTCTTCCGAATACTTCCGCGACATCTGCTCATAGCGGTCTTGCGGGATAGCGCCGAGAGCGTTATCCTCGTACAGTTTATCCAGAACCTTTTCGATTTGTTCAAGCCGCGTTGTGATTTGCGGGACGCGCTTTTGCTGTTTCTTCGTCCGGTCGGTCTGCTGTACGTCAAGGCTCTTTTTCACTAAGGCTTCAAAATCCGCCCTGTTGCTGATGGAGTATTCCGCGATTTTTTTCAGCACGTCCGCAATGGTCTGCATGAGTAAATCCGCGTCCATGATATGCGGGGAATGGCACTTCGGGTTTCTGGCTTTCCCCTTGTGGTATTCACTGCAAAAGGCAACGTGCCGTTTGCCGCCGTTCCTGTAATCTATCCGTATGTGCATTTTTGCGCCGCAGTCCTTACAGAAAAGCAAGCCCGACAAAGGGTGGATTTCCCCGTCCCCGTTTGGTCGCCTGACGGGGGCATTTTCCAAAATCCGCTGTACGCTTTCAAAATCGGCGCGGTCGATAATCGGCTCATGCACGTTTTCCGTAATCTGCCACTGGCTTCGGTCTACATAGTGGTTCCGTTTGTCGCGGAAATGCTTTGTGGTCTTGAAGTTTACAACGTCGCCGCAATACTCCTGCCTTGTGAGGATACGGGTCAAGGTTGCCTTATTCCATTTGTAGCGGTTTTCCTCGTTCAGCGTCCTGCTTTTTGCCGTTCCCCGCCCATGGTCTTTCATGTAGAAAGTAGGCGTTGGGATTTGTTCGTTTTTCAGATATACGGAGATTTGGTTTCGGTTTTTCCCGTCCAGAAACAGGCGGAAAATAAGGCGGACAACTTCGGCGGCTTCTTCGTCAACTATCCAAAAATCTTTGTTGTCGGGGTCTTTCACATAACCATAGGGGGCTTCGGTTGCGATTGGCTTGCCACTCATGCCTTTGGTCTTAATGCCCGTTTTCACTTTCTTGCTGATGTCCTTTGCGTACCACTCTGACATGATATTGATGAACGGCGCAAACTCCAATGTGTCGGGCTTTTCGCTGTCTATTCCGTTGTTTACCGCGATAAAGCGCACGTTGTTCCGTCTGAAAATCTCCATAGCGTTTCCCACTTGAAGATAGTCGCGCCCCCAACGGGTCATATCTTTCATAATGCACACGCCGACTTTGCCGTTTTCCACGTCCTCTATCATGCGGGAGTAGGCAGAACGGTCAAAAAATCTGCCGCTTTCGTCATCGTCAATGTAGTGCCGGATATTGGTTAATTTTAACTGTCTGGCATAGCTTTCCAGAAATTTCTTCTGGTTCTGTATGGAGTTGCTTTCGCCGCCGTCCCTGTCCTCGTCCCCCACGGACAGGCGGGAGTAAAGGGCTGTGATTTTGCTGTAATCATTCATGTGCATATCCTCCTGCGTCAATATAGGTGTTGCTTACAGTTAAGATTATGCACTCCACCTTGCAGAACCATACTCCACGCCATGACGGTATTTTTTTGCGTTTTTCCCCTTAAAGTACACCACCGCCCGGACTGCCGCCGCGCCTGCAATGCCTATGAGCAGGTCGTGGGGATGGAAACTCGGAAACGGGTTTGCGGTAATCGTCGCCCCCAGGCCGGATACTGCCGCCATAGCCTTTGTTACCGCGTCCGTGCCCGCACTGAGCCGGTAGCCCTCCGTGATCTTCGAGAAAAACCAGAACATCATTACATAGGGCAGGTTTGGGACAAGGTATTTTTTTATGTCAATATTGCCTTTCAATGCTCAATCCCTCCTTTCCCGCGGTGTTTCTCCCTGTCCACGGACTGCCCCATAACAAGCTGTTTAAAATGGGAAAGCTGCTTTTTAATAGAAGGCTTTCCCTTCTCCCGGTTCAGTGTTTTCGCGGTATATTCCGCAAAGGCGGCATTTAAAGCGTCCGCATCACGGGCCTTGAAAAATACAAGATACCTTCCCTGTGCCGGGTCTTTTTTCAGCGCAAAATCCACGCCGTACTTTCTTGCAACCCGCTCAAAGGATTTGATATTCTTATCCGTGATCTCGATATTCTGTACGCCGTCCCCCTGCCCTACAAGGCTTTTTACACTCTGTTTCCCATGATGCGGCTCGTTTGCCTGCCTCTGGTACTGGCGTATCGCCCATTTCAAAAGGTCTGCCGTCAGCTTCCCTCCGTTCTTTCCCATCCGGATTACAAGCGCGACAGACTTATCCCTGACTTCATCCTGCATCCGACAACCTCCCTTCCTCTAATTTTCTGTCAGCTTCCCATGCACCACATAGCGGGCATTTTCAAAAGAATAGGCACAGGTGGAGAGCGTCACGATATGGTCGCCCTCCCCCACCTGCACATCCGAGGAAAAATCCGATCTCCCCTTTATGCGCACAAGCCATGCGGCAAAATCCTCTTTGGAAGCAAAGCGCAGGGTATAAGCATCCGAATCCACCGCCGCCGTATACCCCGCAAACAGTTCCAGCCGGTAGTCTTTTTCTTCCGTAACCAGATATACCACCGGATGGGCCTCATAATATTCCTGCCCTGCATAAAAGACCAGGCTGGCAAACATCTTCCCGCTTGCCATGTGATGCCCATAGATCAGGGTATTCTCATCCGACAAATCCCTCCGGTTTTCGCAGTCCATAAACAGACAGCCGTTCCGGTTTTCGCTCCCGTCCGCCAGATGGGACAGGTAATAGGAATTATCCTGCCCCTGCACCAGCGGGTAGCTGACAGCCGTATCCGGGCAGTAAAGCCAGCCCACAAGGTCAGGGCTGGCTTCCTTCAAAGCAGCAAAATCAATATCGAGGATACGCGGCGCATCCTCCTGTAACCCTCCGCCCGGTGACGGTGTTTCCGGCACAGCAGCCTCCCCCGGTTCTTTTTTGCAGGGCGCCACATACTGTGCCATCTTCCCGTATGCCTTTTCACTCTCCGCATCCTGCCTGCATGTGTCATAAATCCGCAGGCCAAAAAAGGCGGCTGCACCAATACATGCCACCGCCAGTAATGCCGGGAAGAACACCGCAAGCGCCTTACGCATCTTCATCATCTTTCTTCCGGGCTTTATAGATTGCATAGCCGGCAGACGCGCCTCCGGCAAGGAGCGCAAGGACGGCGATCACCGCCCACAGGCCGATATTGGAATCATCACCGGTCTTTGGTGCATTTGCAGACAGGGAAGTCCCCCCTGCTTTTGCGGACGTATTCCCGGCAGCGCCTGTCTTTTCCGCACTGTCCCCGGATGAATCTTTCTTCGATGTGTTCTCCCCGGCAGCGTTTCCTCCTGCGGCTTCATTTTTATTGGAATTATCCACGTTCACTATCACACTGTCTGAATTTTCCGGGAGATTGTCTATCAGGTCTTTTATGTTTTCTAACAGGGTATCCGGCTTTTCCACATAAGTCCTCACACGGTTGCTTGTGAGCGTCACATCATTTCCCGAAACGCTGGCAACATTCTGGATGCAGCCCCCTTCCGCTTCTTTCAGAACCTGCACCAGGAAAGTGACTGTCCGGGACTGCCCGCCCGCAAGCGTGACCGTCCATGTGACAGTCCCATTCTCACAGGAGCCATCATTTCCCGCAGACACAAAGCTGCATCCTTCCGGCACTTCATCCGTAACTTTAAAAATCCTTTCTTCTACCGCTGTATTTTTTACGGTGATCTGGTATTGCAGTTTGATTCCGCTCCCTACCGTCTCCCCGTTCAAATCTTTTTTCCCGTTTTCACTCTTTACGGATTTTAACAGTTCCTCCAGCACATAATTGATGACCTGGTTGGTGCCTGCCGTTTTGGACTGCCCTGTTTTCCTGTCGCTGACTGTGACGGCGGCACTGTTGGCAAAGGCTTTGCCGGACAGCTCTGCGCCGGCTTTCACACGGACAGTCACAAAGCCTTCCGTGTCCGGTTCCACATCAAAGCACCAGCGCACGTTATCACCCTTGACAACGCTGTATACCCTGCCGTCATTGGAAGCGTCCACAAAAAACACACCTGCGGGGAGAATATCATTGACCTCCACGGTACGGACTGTATAGCCGTCATTCTTATAGGTGATCCTGTAAGTCACAATATCCCCGGCAGCCACGTTCTCACCGTTTATATCCCTGCCGTCCGCATCCAGCACATATTTCGCAGGCACATAATTTCTGGTATGTCCGTCCTTTTTATCACCGTTCTCCGCTTCCGTGCCGATATGTGCCTCATCCATATCCACATAAGCCTGATTTTCCACCGTCTTTCCGGTCGCGGATTCCAGGACTTTCACTTCCACAGATACCATCCCTTCCTCATGCGCCCCGGTTTCCATTGACCACCTGACCGTATGGGTTCCCTCATCATACACACCGCCGTCACTTGCGGAAACAAAGCCCACATCTTCCGGCAGGCTGTCCGTAATCACCGCTGTCTTTCCATAATCCGAAGGGTTCTTATAGGAAACAGTATAAATGATGTTCTCCCCGGCCTGCACCGGATAAGTATTAATGGACGGCTCCCCAAGTTTGGAAAACACATCTTTTTCAGGTGTCGGGATAACCGGCGTCTCCACCTCATTTGTCTCTTTCCGGGCAAAATCAACCGACACAGCGGCACGGTTTTTCAGGATGGTGTCCTCCGCTTCTTTCCGTATCTTAACCTTTACCGATACAGTTTCCTGTGTATTCTCTTTTACTGCCACTTTCCATGTAACTGTATGGCTGCCCGTCTCATAGCTTCCCTCATGGTCTGCCGCGATAAATTCCACATTTTCCGGCAGTGCATCCGTAATGGTAAACTCACGCGCATCATCAGCAGGATTCTGGAATGTGATCCGGTACTCCAGAATGTCCCCGGCCTGCTTTACGGTCTGTATGCTGCCTCCTTCACTGTCCGCCCCTATATCGTGGCCGTCCACGCATAAGACCGCCTTGAAAGGCTGATCCAGAACATAAACCGGCGTTGTATCATCCAGCACGGAATCAGAGGAAATGGAAACCTTCTGCGTCCAGTCCACAAAAATCTCCGCCTGATTGTATATTTTGGTATATTCCGTGTCAAAAGACGGCACATATGCGTCAAAGGAGACTGTCTTTTCCTCTCCCGCCGCCAGTGCCATCTTCCAGGTGATTTTCTTTCCGTCCACCGTGCCGCCGTCTGATACTGTCCCCTCCACAAGGGAAACCTCCGCAGGGATTTCATCTGTTACGGTAAATGCCTTTTCTTCCTCTGCCGGGTTCCTGAAAGAAATGGTATAGGTAACTGTTTCCTCCCCGTTTATCACTTTGTTTGTAATATCCGCCCCTTCCGTATTCCACACAGATTTTACCGGGTCTTCCAGAACAGGGGAGCTTGTCACATCAGACAGGGGCACATCCTTTTCCGAACTGTCCGGGATTGCCTTAAAGCACACTGTCCCTGTATTTTTCAGGACTTCCCCCTGCGCTGCTGCTTCCACCTTGCAGTGAAAGGACACTTCCCCCCTGCCGTAAGCGACCACTGTGCCCTTCCATGCCACCGTATGGCTTTCCGCATCATACACGCCGCCGCTGCCGATGGAATTTGTAATTACCTCCATCCCCACAGGCACCCTGTCCGTAATCTCCACTTTCCGCGCTGTCCCGGTCGGGTTTTCAAAACTGATGGTGTATGCCACCACATCGCCGTCCTTAATCACAGCCCTGTCGATTGCCTGTCCGTCACTGTAATTGTGCAGGCAGGCGCTGTCCTCTATCGCTACTTCCTTATCCATAGAAGGCTTCACATAGGACACGATAATCTTATGGTTCTGTGTCACATCGCTGAATGTGTAGGAAGAAGGGTATTCTGTAATATCCACTTTCTTTCCGTCCACTGTAACGGTATCCAGAAGATACCCCTCGTCCGGCTCATAGCGGACAGTGCGGTCATGGTGGAATTTCACGCGGTCATCCACCTTGATATCTTCCTCCCCCTTTACGGTCTCATTCCCGTCCGCGTCATAAATGCCGATCCTGCCGTTTACGACCTGCGCCTCCACCGTCCTGTAAGGGGAAGCCGCCTTTACCTCGTTGCTCTCCACCGACATGCTGTTGAAATATACCTTGCAGCTATTGTAAAAATAATCGGCCTCTGCTGTCCCGTTCACGGCAGTGTTGACAACAAGCGTATACGTCTCACCCTGATAAGCCATAGAACTGGCCAGATAGGATGATGAAAAGGCATATTCTACCTTATGGCTGTCTTTGTCATAGGCAACCGTACCGGCGTTCAGCCTGTTCCCCGCTGCATCCTCCAGCCATGCGGACACATAATCGACCTCTGCCGGAAGTTTATCAACAAACCGCAGTGCCGAATATCTGCTGACCGTCTCCACGCCCAGCGTATGCACCTTCTGGCTGATACGGTAGGTGATCTGCTGTCCTTCCTCTGTTTCCTCCAGAAATGTCACCCCGTTTTCTGTTTTACAGGGATTCTCCGGCCTGGGGATTGCTATGGATGCGGAACTGGGTGAAATCCAGTACCCCGTATGGGTGTTGCACCCAAGATAAAAAGTGTTGCCTGTCGCATACAGAGGTATGGAAACACTGTTTTTATAAAAAGTGGAGCCGCCCAGGTAATCCGTGAAGTTATTGTCGCTGCCCCGGAAAGACGGCACACCGCTGACCTTCGTAACGGCTACATTGGTGGAGCTTGCCGTGTACCCGGTGGTAGTCCCGCTCAAAGGCGAAGCGTATTCACCGGTATTCAGGCTGTTGAACGTCATAAAAGAATTTCCGTCAAAGCGTATTGTCTCCTGTGTATCCACATAGAAATAATCTACTTTGACCTGCGCCCTCGATGCGCTCTCATTGCCTATGAACCACCACCCGTTATAAAAACTGGTTTCACAGTAGTAAAGCGCCGAGAGGGAGCCGAGTTCCGTAAACGTCACCCTCGCCCCCACTGCCTTATCGTTGTATGTGCCGATATCCGCATAGGTGATCTGAACCACGCTGGAATTGCTCAGGTTCGTGAAACGGGCGGTGCTTGCCCCTGTGTCCGCGCCGCCATAAGAGGCTTTCCCCCAGGAAGCGCCCGACACGCTGTAACTTGACGTGGTATTCTGCCGCCTGATCTTCAGGCCGTTGCCCTCCGTAAACTGCCCCAGGTCAATCTTTGAGATTTCCAGCGTCCTGGGGACAGAGGGGGATGTATCGGGGTAATAAACTTCGATCTCCTCCTGCAAAAGCGTCACATAAAACTGCTTCTTCATGGTGGAATCCGTCCCTTCCGCACGGTAGGTCACTTCATAGGTGATGCGGTCTTTTAAGGAACCATAAGCAATACATACTCCCTGCCGGCCGTCCTCGACCAGCCTGATTTCTTCCGGTTCCCCGCTCACCCGGCGGACATCCTCCACAAGGACATCCACCTCGTCCCCGTCAGCCACAGCCTGTATGCCGAATACTTCCGGGTCGATAGACATACCTATGCTCCCGTATTCCACAAACATCTCTACGGGGGATTTTAAGGAATCCACCTCTGCCCCGTCCTCATACCAGACCACAACAGCGGGCGTTTCCGGTTCTGTCCCTGTTTCCCCTTCTGTACCGCCTTCCGGCGTTTCTTCCTGCCCGGAGCCAGTGCCGGAACCGGCATCATCCCACACCTCCGGCTCCGTTTCTGTTTCCTCAGTTTCCGCCGCATCAGCGACCGGTATATCCTCTGTCCCTTCCGTGCCCATCTCCGCCGCATAGACGGCCATTCCCCCGATACTGCCGGAGCCGATGAGCGTTGCCGCTGCCACCGCCGCCGCAAGCAGGCGGGGCAGGAATTTACTCAGTTTCTTTTTTCGTGCCATAGTCCTCTCCTTTCCCGGATAAACAAAAGCCGGCATCCTCTCCGACACCGGCCCATTCTATACACTCTCCTTTTCCGGCACAGGCTGTTTCCACAATTTCCCGTGCCCTTTTATCCTGTCACACAGCCACGCCACGATCCTGGCCGCCCCATTTTGTCAGCACCACGGTCTCCCCGTTTTTCAGGGTGTCCCACAGGCTGTAAACCTTGTCCGCCACATCATCCGGATCAGCGTAAGTTTCACTGCCGACCATCATAAACTCCCCCGGCCTTGCAAAAAGTTCCTGAAACTCTTTCTGCTGTCCGGGGGTAAGGGAATCGAAAAGGCATCCTTCCTCCGGTATGCCGCACAAAAGGAAAGTGCCGTTTACAAACCCTTTCCCTCCCGGCATACAGCGGTTGGGGGCAAGCCCGCCCGTATCCTCCCGGCTGATCAGCAACACCCTCTGCGGCAGGAAACACCCCACCTGTACCGCGCCCCCTAACACTGCTTCCACAGCTTCCAGCGTGTTGTCCGGCAGTGCGGCAGGACGCGGGGCCTTCCCCGGCTCCACGATCAGAATGTCCATTTTTTGCTTCATGTTTCGTTGTCCTCCTTTAAAATTTTTTGTCTATGTGCAGCCCGTAAAAGGCTTCACAGCTATGAAAAAAATACCAGCGGAAAGAAAAATGCCCAAAGGCTTAACCGCTTCCAAAACCTGCGGCCATATCGTGGCTCACAAGGCTTGCATAATACTGGCTGATGGTCACAGGTGCATTGAACAGCGCCGACAGGGTATAAGCCCGGATATTGCCTATCAGTGTTGTGTTCCTGTCAAGGCAGTCCATGACATACTGGATATGTCCGCTGTCCAGCTTCAAAAAGCGGCTCTTTACCACCTCCGTACTCATATCCCCCTGGTTGATGCGTATGCTTTTCCGGCTGCTGCAACAGGTTTCCGCCATCAGTTCCACAAAGCCGTCCAGACGCTCCCTGTCATATGGATGGTCATGCAAAAGATAATCATAATCAATGTTCTCTTTTATCAGTTCACGGTAAGCCTCCATCTGATCTATCCCATACCCCGCAGGAGAAGCGTTATCCACAGGAAAAGCCCCGGCCTTTGCCGGATAGATGGATGGATCAGTATCACTAAAATCAGTATTATTTAAGTCAGTATTATTAGTTTGTGATTTCCGCATTTCTTGAATTGTGATTTTCACATCCCCTGATTTGTGATTTTCACAATTCTTGATTTGTGATTCCGGCTGCCCCGGTTTTGCCCTGCAAATAAAGTTCTTAACATATATGACATTGGGTTTCCCCAGGCCGCGCCGGACGCGCTCGATCAGCCCAACGCCTTTTGTGCAGTCCAGTTCATTCAGGAGCTTGTTTGCCTTCTGCTCCGCGCATCCAAGCGTCTCCATCACATCGGCAATCGTGAAAATGATATACACACGCCCCTCCCCGTCAAGCCAGTTGTTCTTTACCGAAAGCCCCATGCGGTCAAGCAAAAGCCCGTAAAGCACCTTTGCCTCTACCGATATCCCCTTAAAGAGCGGGTCTGTAAACAATATTTTCGGGATGCGGTAAAAGCTGTACTGTTCCGCTTCGTTCCCATAGTAATAATCCAGTTGTAACGGCATCGCTGCTGCCTCCTTTTCCTGCAATTTTGACAACAAAAAAGCCCCGGCATGGTAATAGTCGCCGGGGCATGATCTGTCTGGTAAACGCAAAAAAGCCGCCCGGTAACTGCCATTAGTCAGTCGCCGGACGGCTTAATGCGTTTTAAGTATTCTGTGTTTTCCACGTTTCCAGGAGGGAGAAAATGACTTCCTCCATCTGCTTCGCGGTATAGGTCTGTGGGAAATACTGTTTCAGCCTGTCATTTTTAAGCGTCACCTGCACAGGTGCGGGCCTCTCTTCCGTCAGAATGGCATCCATCACATTCCTGTCAAGTTTCCCCTCCTGGCTGTACTTTTTCAGGCGTTTCGCCTGCTCCAGCGAAGGGACAGCCTGTAATTCCCCCATAATCTCCATAAGTTCCCCCTGCTGCTCCCGCGTCAGATAGGACAGTTCCACGGCAGGGTTAAAGGACAGCTTCTTATCGTCCACCATCTGGAGCAGTTCAGGGAGAAGTTCTGTCAAACGGATAAACCGGTGGATGTTGCGGGCGCTGTCATTGGAATTTTCACTCAGCGCATCCACGCTGTACTTCTCGCCAAGTTGTCGAGAAGTGTCCTTTACGCCCTGATGCTTCAATGCGTCCAGCTTCATCTTATACGCCCATGCCTTTTCGCTGGGGAACAGGTTTTCCCGCTGGATGTTGCTGTCCACCATGAACAGTACCGCTTCATCATCATCCAGTTCCCGCACGATCACCGGCATCGTAGTTTTCCCTGCCAGTTCCGAAGCATGTCTGCGCCTGTGCCCGGCAATCAGTTCATAGCCGCCCTCCGCACGGGGCCTTGCAATGCCAGGGACAAGGACGCCATGTATCCTGATGCTTTCCACCGTGTCCTGCATGGTTTCATCATCCAGCACCTTAAATGGGTGGTCTTTAAAGGGAAACAGTTCTGTAAGCGGGATTTCCTGCACGTTCCCGCTGCCTCCTGCCTCCGCAGGATTCCCAGCGGAGAACAGGTCATCAAATTTCGTCACCTGGATATTTTTTGCGCTGCTTTTCATCCCATCATCACCTCTTTCGTCAGTGCGGCATAAGCGGCTGACACTTTACCGGCGGGGTCATGGAGATAGATGCTCTTGCCCTCCGCACTGGTTTCCGCCGCCCGCACGGAGAGGGGGATAATGCTGTCAAATATCCGCAGCTTCCCGTCATAGTTCATGTGCAGAAGCTCCACAATATCCCTTGCGTAGTTGGTACGCATATCCGCCATTGTGACCACTATCCCTGCTATGGAAAGGCGCGGGTTGATCTGCCGCCTGACTTTCGCAATCGTGCGGATAAGCTGCTCCAATCCTTTTATGGAAAGGTACTGCGCCTGCACCGGGATAATGACCTGATCCGCCGCCGCAAGCGCATTGATGGTCAGCATGCCAAGCGAAGGCATACAGTCCAGAATGACCGCATCGTATTCCTCACGCACCGTATTCAGGTACTGCCGCAGAATGGTCTCCCGGCTCATGGTGTTGACCAGGGTAACCTCCATGCCGGCCAGTTCAATGTTTGCCGGGAGCAGGTCAACACCCTCCGCATGGTGGAGAATCCCGCTTCCGGGCGGAAGCGGCTTGTCCGTGATTATCCCGCCCAGGATAGCCGAGAGCGTGGTTTCCATCTGGTCGGGCTGCTGATATCCCAGGCTGGCGGTCATGGAACCCTGCGAATCCACATCCACCAGAAGGACGCGCCTGCCCTCGCGGGCAAGGCCGATCCCGATGCTGATGGAACTGACTGTTTTTGCACAGCCCCCTTTTTGGTTACATAAACAGTAGATTGTTGCACTCATACTCACACCGCCTCTCTCACCCGGACAGTCAGGCCGTCCAGCCGTATATTTTTATGGCCTACCAGATAGTAGCCCTTTCCGTCATGCTCCACGCTTGTCCATACCCAATAAGGCACTTCCTGATAATCGTCTTTTATCAACGCCTCAATGCCGCTCCCACTGGTGTAATAATGACCGCCTTTTGTCTCATACCTTCCGCTCCGGTTCTTATGCAGGCGGCTTGTTTCTTTTACCGGGCGGGAAAGATATGCAATCCTGCCCGTCACGTCCGAAAGTTTCTCCATGATCTCCCTAAGTTCGGTCTGGAGAAAAAGCTGCTGCCCGTCCTCATAGTCGATATGCAGCCCGCTCAGATCATCGTAATCGTCATATGTAGACAGCCTCAGCAGGCTCCTGATACTTCCATTCAACTTTTGGGTTTCCTTTAATACCATGTTTAAATCTGCCATATTTATACCGCCTTTCCATCGCATATCCCGGCTTCTTCTTTCACAGCCGTAATCCCTTTCGGGTCAGACCATACCCGGCCTGTCCTCTCTACCACAAGTTTTCCATCCTGCAAGGTTACGGACACCCTATCGCCAACGGCAAACCCCATATCACGCAGCCACTTTCCCTGCATCATAATCATTGGAACCGTGAGGTCTTTCCCGTTTCCCCTTGCCCTGTAAACTGTCATTTCTCTTGATTTCATTCGTACCTCCTGTTAATATGATTCAATAAAAAATAGGACTAAATCAGCCGCGCAGACACGATACTTGTCCGCATGAAAAGCTAATTTAGTCCTACCTAAACTTAAAAATATTCAGTTATCACCCCTTTTTGGCACACGTTTTATAACACCAAACGGCTTGATGGTATATTAGTGTCAAGTTGCTTGATTTTCGGTTTTCTGGTTAAAAACAGGCCCGTCCTTATCCAATTTTGCTGTTTTCGCAGCAGTTTTTTCATAGGACTAAATCAGCGGAAGCCCTTGATTTTACTGGCTCCTTGCTAACTTGACACTATATTACCATACGCCCCCACCTTATCATTAGGATACTCTCGCTCCCCCCGAAGGGGCCTTGCCCCTCTTCTGAGATAGGCTTTGACTTTTTCCCCAAATAAAAAGTCATCATTTCCCCTGACAATCCCCCATTCCATCATAAGCGCCGCGCTTCCCGTAACAAATGGCGTAGCAAACGAAGTCCCCGAAACCTGTACAAAGGTGTTGTTAGGAGCAATGGTATTAATATCAGTTCCCGGTGCCACAATGTCCGGCTTAATGTCTCCCTGGGATATTCTGCCTCCAGAAATGCTCATAAGGGGGTATCCTCTTCCTGAAAAATCTGCATAGGATTCATAAACCGGATTGTAAGCGCCTACGGTTATTACTTTTGATGCAGTAGAGGGAATCGTTAGTGTTTTTTCAGGCGTTGGGGTAAAAAATCGGGTACCTGCGTTTAATACTACATTACTTGGCAGATAAAAATCGTAATTTCCCGTTACTGTTTTAACAGGGTATATATTAATGATCCATATCCCCTGATTCACATATCTGTCTACAGGCAGAAAATCAAAATATACCTCCTGATTTACCGAGTAAGGAGATGGCTCCCCCACATAAATCAAAATCTGTGTCTCTTCTAAAACAACACTTCGCCCACCTGACAAATACATATTAACTTCTGTCTGTCTTCCCCCAGGTGAAATAATCTCAATGCCAAGAATATCTGCATATTCCTTCCACAACTGAATATTAACTGTGGTTTGATAGCTTCCAATGCTAAGTTCTATCTGCCTTCTATTAGAAGAATTCTGACTCATTCCAAAACTGCCTGAAACATGCCCCCCTGCTGCCCCCTCATTTCCGCTTCCCACGCATACAACGCATCTTCCTATCTCCGCTGCATTGTCAATAAACCTTTCCACAAGAGAGGTTCCGTCATGAGAGCCATATGTGTTTCCAAAGCTCAAGTTAACAGCCAATGGTTTACCTAATTCTACCGCCTTTTTCACTGCATATGTCATAGCCCGCATAAGCTCTGTGGTTTTAGGAAAGGAATCCGGTCTGGGCGTTCCCATTTTTACAATTAGCAATTCGCTTTCCGGTGCCACTCCCTGATACTGTCCCTCCAAAAGCCTTCCTCCTGCTGTTGCTATTGCTGCTACCGCTGTTCCATGCCCTGAAGTATCCGTACTTGGTACAATGCTCTTAGGAGTCCGGCTCTTTAAAGCCGCATCAATACGGTATTTTGAAAATTCCACACCGGTTGTAAAGCCCTCCGGCGGAAAAGCTTTACCTGAAAATTCCTCATTTCCTTCCGGCAATTGGCTGTTAACCTGCTGTGCATCCAGCGTCTGATCCCATAAAAATAAGATTCTGGAATTGCCCTGATCGTCCCTAAATTCGGGGCTCTCAAAATCAATTCCGGAATCTATTATTGCAATTAATATCCCTTTGCCTGTTAAATAAGGTGCTCTTGCCGTAACCGGAAAAATACAGGAAACCTGTTTTCCCTGCAATGTAGAAAAATAAAGCCGCTTTGGCTTTTCCACATACTCCACCTCATCCAGCTGTGTAAAGGTATCGATCAGTCCTTCGGGAATGGTAACAATTGCATATCCTGCAATCAGATCTTCCACCTCAATCACATTGCTTTGAAGCCTGTTAATATCTCCATTATATTTTACAATCAGTTCCCATCTGCCGGTATCCTCTGAAAATCCTACTCCCAACTGGCCAGACCGTTTCCGTTCCGCTTCATCCGCCTCCAGCGCAAGATTAAGTAATGTTTCCAATTTTTGATTTGCCATAAAATTTCCGGCTCCTCAGATAATTTCTATTATTTTATGTTTTCCATTTTGTCTGTGTGTTTGCCTCAAACGCTTTCGTCCCACTTTTTGTAACTGTCTGCCGCATACTCCTGAAACTGACAGATTTTCCTGAGTTTTTTCTCCAGCTTTTCCATTTCATTTGCAGAAAGCTTGATCCTATGATACATGGCAGAATATCCTTTCATATAGAAAGGAAGGGCATTGGCTGCTTCCCGTACTTCATTAATCAACCGATTTATGCCATCAGATGCTTCTAAAAGCTGTGCAGTCTGTTTAAGCAGCTGCTGGTCATCCACCTGCAAAACAATGCGGCTTTGAGGACGTGCATCCAAAGAATCCCTGTAAAAAACCGACCAGAGTAGCTTTCTTCCCTCTTCCTCATTAAAAAAACTTCCGGCAATCAGCGGAATCCCCTGAATTGCAAAATCTTTTAAATCCGACAAATGCAGTTTTTCTCCATTAATACCATTTTTCTGTCCTGCTCCCGCCTCCATAAGATGCATAATCACAGCCGCACATCCGTCTCTTTGATCTACCGGCAGTCCCATCACTCCTGTAGACAGAATCGCGGCAAAATCTGCAAGATCTCCCTTCTGCCCCACATCACTGTTTTTTCTTCCATGAAAAACAGTAACATACTTTCCATCCTCATACGAAAGAGAAGCAAACATATACTTAATGTCATGATATCCCGCAAAATTAGTCTTTTCCACAGGAGTTTTCACATATCGGATATGATTCTCCGGAATAATGGAATTTCCAAGAACACTGACATAATCATTTTCCCCATGAATTCCGTATATTTTTTGTACTTTTTCTTCATAGCCACTCTCTCCATACCGGCTCTTCCAGGTTTCTATTGCCTGTGGGGAAAAACCTTGTCCATCAACAGAATAACAAACATCAATAACATCTCCATACTTTGATTCCATAGTGACAAACTGCGCCTTATTTCCACCCTTAGAATGTCCGGTAATAATCACTCGGGTATCCTCATTTAGCTCCATAGTTTCCACTACTTCCTCAAAATAAGAAAGCGCTCTTTTCTGCTGAGTGGTCGCCGCACTGGTCATGCCAATTCCATTATCAGGCCATTCCCCGTCTCCTGTCCCCCGATAAACTACATATACACAGTTTTGCTCCACATTTTGGAAAGTACAGCTCCAGGTTCCCGAATCATATCCCATGTGAGGGCTTTGACAGCCTATAATCAAACTTCCTATCTGCTCATTTTCCACTGCTTCCCTTAACACAGTATATTCCCCATAGTGAATTCCTCCTCCTCCATAATCAGGGTGGAGTGCCAGATCATCTATGATCTCTTTTAAAGAAGTTCCTTCCACCGCTTCCTTATAATCCAAATACATGAAAGTATCCAGAATCATACTGATCTCTGCTTCAGAATACTTATCCGTAATTTTCCATCACTCCTTCCATTTCAAGTGGGCGGATGCATTTTTATCTTTTAAAGAAAAAATCACTTCTGTCCCATACTGGTATCCTGCATAAGCAGCTCTTATGAAATTATCTCCTGTTATTTTCTGATAATTTTCCCCATCCAGCGGCCAGCTTATCAAGCCTCCTGCCAGATACTCTTTTTCCTGAAGCAGCATACAAAATTTCTTCACACACTTCTTTTTATCCAACGGACTCTCTTTTATGTAAAGATAAATTCTCACCATCGCCCATGAACTTTTCAACAAATCTTCTATTTTCATATCTGCGGAAGTCTCTATGGGAAATACCATCTCCGGTATTTTATAAAATACCTTACACGCTCCAAAAACTTGTTCTGCCAATTCTTTGATATGCTCTTCGATCTGTTCTTTTAAAAGGTATGCTAAATAATTGTCCTGATAAATCACCTTACTGCCTTCCCATACTTTTCTAACTAAAATACCATCCGCTTTCACTTCACTGCATCTAACCTTAAGCATGGAATAATTTTTACCAAACTGTCCTCCATAAGACTCCTGCTTGGTAAAGGCTGTCTCATATTTTTGTTCCATATATTCCAACATTTTATTTACACTTTCTCTTTATTAAATAAAGGCACAGGCTGCCAGTTGTACATATAAATCCTATCCACATGGCAGCCTTTCTTACTAAACAACAATATTGGCATTTAATCCTGTTCCCTGCTGGGTACTTCCTGCCTCAGCCTTCTGATAGTGGGCTGCCATCTCCTGCAGGTCATTGACATGTTCCTGCACCATCCGATAAAGCCTGTCCATGTCATTTTGCAGGGAATGAAACTTATTTCCATAAGCAGAAGCTGCTTCTCCCTGCCAAATGCTTTTCATACTCTGTACCTGCTCCATCATCTCACTTGTCAGATTTTTGATCTGAGTACCTACCCCTGAAAATTCGCCTGATGTCTGTATCAGCTTTTCTGGTGTTACCTTTAAAATACCTTCCATAAATATTTTCCTCCTTTGTGTTTAATAATCTCTCGGAATCTTTAAGCCAGTAAATATAAGGCTTTCAGATTCCTTTTTTATTAAAATCCCCCACTTTTTTTGTCAAAACACTTGACAAT
>KE159799.1:943455-998040 GCA_000403495.2 Lachnospiraceae bacterium 10-1
ATCAACATTCCGCCCCGTGACAGTGACGAATGGAAAACGGAATTTAATGCAAGAACTTCTGTAGAACGTTCCAACAAACGTGAGAAATATGATTTCTTATTAGAAAACGGCAGACACCGTTCTACTAAGATGTGGTACTGCCGCCTCTATAACATCCTGATGCTCCAACATCTTGATGCATGGGATTTGCCTTATGAATCCGCCCTGAGAAAGTTGATTCTGAAAACGGCATAATCCTATGGGTATTATACACCTTTTTAAGGCATAGCGACAGTTATGTCTGTTTCTCATATTTATTTTTATTCATTTCAGATAATATTCACTTTTCAATGTCCACTGCCAACTGTGCTGACTATAATCACTCAGGATTCCGAGAGATTATTTTAATATTTTCTTGCTGCTGCAATTTCTCTGTTTCTGTTTTCTGCCTGTTCATACCTGTTTGCAATTTCTAAAAGTGCCTGAATATATCTTTCGATTAGCAAAATAAAGGCATCCATCTGCTGCCTGTCACGTAGAAATGCCTGATGAAAGGCATCCTTTGCCTGTCCTTCCCACATACTGCAAAGAGACGTTTCCTGTTCTCCCAACTGTGACGCCCGGGCCTTAAACTGACTGTTCAAATCAGAAAGCCTTCCTGCTTTACTTCTCAAATCTGATGATGTTACCTGAAAATATGCCATAATTACCCCTTTTCTGCGCTGACTGCTGCGCCTTTTTATGCTGAATCCTGTTAATAGTTTCTTGTAAATGCAAGACGTGCATTGAAAATTTCCCGCTGATACATCTTTTTTGCCTGATCTTCCATTTCTTCCGCCAGAGAGTTTAAATGTTCTGCCTCTTCCAACATCATAGATACGATTTTCACCTCCTTTCCCGTTAAAATATCTGCACATTCACTGTTCCATCCTGCCTGAATACTGTTAATAATCTGCATCATTTCCTCTCCTGCCAGACTGCTTAATTTTCTTTTCAATTCCTTAATGCGGGATGCCAGACTCATGATCTCCTTAAAATGTAATTCAATTGTTTGTGATGACATTTTTGTTTTCCCCTTCCGCCTGATCATAGATCTGATTCATCCGGGTAAGCTTTTGCAGATGTGTTTTTAATTGCTCCAGCGCATCTGCCGCCTGCTCCTGAATTATGCTTTGTTTACTTCTTACAGCTTCTACCGGTTTTCCCATAAAAAACTGTTCCAGCCTGCCCATTAATTCATTCATTTCTGCAAAGCCTGCTTCAATCTGACCAAATAAATTAAGCCACTCTTCCTGCAATTTTCTTAATTCATCAGTGGTTACCCTTATTTTTTCTGCCATATACTCCGCTTTCCTCCTATCTGTCCGCTATAACATTAGCACCCATAACTTTTTGCCTCAGAAGTCAATTTTATCTCCAGATCCGCCAGACCTTTTCCCAGCCTTCCCACTTTTGCAGCACACTTATTTATTTCCATAAGCTGTGCCTTCACATTATTCAGCCTGTCAGTATATTCTTTTCTCCACACTTCCCCGGCGCTGCTTTCCCATATTGCATTCAGGGCATTCCCTTCCGTTGTCATTATATCCAGTAAGTCCCCGGCTTTTGTGATTTTTTCTTCTATTTCATCCAGCCATCGTTTTACAGCCGTTGCCTTAAGTTGTATATTCCACATTTTTCTTACACCCTTCCTGTATCAGCTTTCCAGCTTTAAAATAAGATTAGCCGGTCGCCAGCCCTCACGCCCTGCTGCCTTAGATTTAAGTTTCCTTCAAGAAGCTTTTCCTGCCCCAAAACATAAAGACTCATTTCCTTAACATTTTTGCAAGTCAGATTCTCCTGCTGTGCTGCCAGCAAAGAAACATCCTCAATAACCTTTCCAGCTTCTGCCTCCTCATTCAGTTCAAAATCAAACACTTTATCCAGCATAGGAATCTGTACATCCACCAATATCACGTTCCTCCTCCTTTCTATTTTTGAACAGTCAGCTAAAATAATCAGATTTCCTTACTTTAATGCTTGTTTTCAAGGTCAAATACCGGAAGCAATAACTTTCTCGTTCTGCTGCCTGCGCCTTCCTTGAAATAGCCAATTCCAGGCGGCAGATTTTTGTTTTGATGTGCATATCCTAAATCATCAAAGTCAAATACTCTTTGCAGCCCCACATTGCCGCCTAAACATATCCCTTGCTGCTGTCTGAGGGCTTCTCTGAAAAAAGTGGTTCCTGCTGCCTCCATATCCCCCACCGGATTATAAATTCCTGCCAAAAACCAACCCTTTTTTTCTCCTTTGGCAATTTGCTCCCAAAAGATAATTTTTTCTTCCCTTTTATCTCCAGAACCATAAATAAAATGACATAGGCCATCCAGATCACTTACAAATATTCCTGTTTTTGTTTCTTTCATTTTCTGCCTGTTCTTTCTAAGTTCCTTTTCCTCAAATGCGGAAACCGTCCCCATCCAGTCAATTAGTTCTTCTTTATTTCCAAGATATATCACTTCATCTCTTCCCTCAAAATGCCCCAGCTGCCTTTTTTCATCTATAACAACTGTCCGTCCTCCAAGTTTTAAAAAACCTTCTGTCATACAGCTTAGTAAAGTTCTCCGTCCGGTTTTCTCTCTTCCCACAATGAAAAATACCTTTTCCTCTTTAAGTGAAATGGAGCAGACATCTCCTGTTTCATAACAATAACCAATGGGAATTTCCTCCTCTTTTTTTTCATGATTTTCTAACAGTATTGAAATCACTGGTTTTGCAGGCAGAAGCGGAAGCTTGTCCGGTATAAAAACCCCCTTAGACTTCAAATCATTTGTTTTCCCTTTTCCTGCTTTGTCAATCAGGCAGATGCGTTCATAATCCTCTTTTTCTCCAAATACTACCGCCCCTTGAAATTCAAGTACATTTCCCTGAATTTTACACACTCCTCTGCCCTTTGTATTTTCCTTGGGCAAAACAGAAAGATAATATTGTCTTAAAATATCTCCATACTCAAAACGGTCGCCCATTTCCAATGCTGCTGTGTTTTTGATTTTTCCAAAAATCCTGTTTCCTATTTCTCCCACTGCCGCCATCGTTAATATCACAAAAATTCCAAGACTGATTCCCTCCGAGACAAGTTTTAAAATAAGTTCCTCCTGATTTTCATTTAATTCCTTCCCCAGGCTCCCATAATTATCAATTACAAGAAAAATATAAGGTAAAGGCTTCCTACTGCTTTTATTAAATTGCTGGCACCCAATACCAGATAGCTGCTTTCTGCGCCGGATTATAATCCGTTCCAAGTGGTAAAAAAATATTTCTTTATTTTTTCCATCCTTAAGAATCCCCAGACATCCCGGCATATGATAAAAACATGCAAAGCTTTCCTGCCACATAGATACAGCCAGAACCTGCACCTGATCAGATGGATATTCCCAGCACAGCTGCCAGAGGATTGTCTGTAAAAAAGTGGTTTTGCCTGTTGCCGGCCCGCCGCAGACAGCCAGATGCCCTTGCATCAAAGGTTGGTAATCAAATAATATCTGCCTCTGGCGTTCCGGATCATCACATAAGCCAAGCCTTAAGCAGATTTCTTTCCTTTTCTCCGGCATTTTTAAATTTTCCAGTGAAAGTATGTCAGGAAGCTCCTCCAGCCAAAGCTGGGAAGCAGCTTTATAGTGAAAATCCCTTGCCGTCCGCGCCACATAATCGGTTAATACCTGTACTTGATTTTGCTCCTCTAAGAGTTGAAATCTGTCTTTGAGTTCTGTCCTTTTTCCTGTATTTGATACAAGTACTGCCCCTGTCTCATGTTGTTCCTCTTCTCTATAAGATCCACCACAATAGCCAGCCTGAAACAGCTCATAATACTCCTGATTTCCTATTTGAATATAGCATTGTCCTGCTGCTGTCAACATAGCTGCATCCCCATTTTTCAGCATATCCATACTATCCTGCTTGTCCTGAACCTTAAGGCATAATCGGAATCTTGCATTACTCCAGATTTTATCATCCACTGTTCCTGCAGGCTTTTGCGTGGCAAGAATCAAATGCACTCCCAGACTCCTTCCCACCTGAGCCAGTGAAATGATCTCCTGCATAAATTCCGGTTCTTCCTTCTTAAGTTCTGCAAATTCATCTATCACCAGAATTAAATGAGGCATAGGCTCCTCTATCCTTCCTTCTCTGTAAAGTCTGGTGTATCCATCAATATGGTTCACCTGAAATTCATTGAATTGTTGTTGTCTTCGTTTGTTTTCGCTTGCAATAGCCGACATGGCTCTTTTGATTTGTTTTCCTGATAAATTAGATATCACTCCCGCACAATGGGGAAGTTCTTTTATGATAGTTCCGGTACCACCGCCCTTATAGTCAATTAAAAAGAAATTTACATCCTCAGGACTGTAAGATACCGCCATAGATAATAAATAAGTTTGTAAAAGTTCACTTTTCCCGGAACCGGTGGTTCCTGCTATTAACCCGTGAGGACCATGAAATTTTTCATGGACATCCAGACTAATCAAATTTCCTCCTGCCCCACATCCAATAGGCGCTTTCAATCGTTCTTCCGGTCTGGCTTTTTTCCATCTGCTTCCACTGTTAAGCGTTTCCACTTTGCTGCATCCATACAATTCTAAAAAACTTACCTTTTCAGGCAGGACTCCTCCTTCCTCTGTTTCCCTTACCCGAAGTCCGGTAATCCTCCTCACATATCTTTGCGCTTTTGTAATACTGCATGTATCCAAGTGAAACCCTTGTCTGGATAAACGTTCATAATTTAAATTACTCATCTCTCCCAACTGCTTTTTTCCTGTCAATAAAAAACGACAGCTCTTGGGAATCCTTTCTCTCGAGGTATCTGCAAAAATCACACTAACCGGATAAATTCCACTGCTTTCTGTGATACACTGATAAAGCACTTCTCCCAGAATCAAGTCTTTATCCAACACCAGAATCACATACCAGGGAACACTTGCTTCCTCCCGCCTCTGCACCATCCCCTTTACCAGCTCTTTGGTAAGCTCCGGAAGAATTTCCCCTGCCTCTTTTTCATTGCCCGCCAGAAATCTTGTTTTTCTATCCTTGGACCAACAGTGAGGAATCCACTTCAGACATCCTGCTATCTCCCTGTCTGTTTTTTGCCCTTCCTGATAAAAACAGGCTATTTTGACTTCCGTATAGCAATGACTGGCAGCAAGCTGCAGCAGCAGCAAAAGCAGCATTTCCTTTTCTCCCCCTTTTTCCTCCGCCACAAGGCCAACCTGCCTGTTTTCAAACAAATCAATTCCTACAGGAACCTGCTGCAGTACTGCAAATCCTGCCGCCATCTCCCTGGCCTTTTCCGAAAGTTTTCCCGGTAGAATTCCTTTCACTTCTCCCGTTAATTTTATCTGCATTTGAAATGTTGTTTCTCCTATCCCAAGTCTGAAAAACAAAAAATCCTTTTGCTTATAATAGCGGTTCCAAAAGACAACCGCCTTGTCCCGATCCATAGAAACCAATTCCTGTACCCCGGGATACCGCAGTTCTAAAATCCGCCTGTTTTCCCTTTGACATCCTGACAGATATTTTTTCATTTCTGCCAGATATTCCAGATACTGCTGCTCTCTTTCCCTGTTTTCCCGCTTTTTACTATATGTTCCATACCAATGACTGACCAGAGCCCAAAAAACACTAATGAGTGCCGCAGCGCCGCTCATTGCAATAGACATTGCATAAAATCCACCTCCTCTTTCACCCATGTACCGGCTGCTTAACTGTGCCATTAAAAGCATAGGCAGCACCATGGTAAGTGTAGGACCAAGGCTGAAAATCAACGGTTGACGGGGCATTAAAACAGGCTTGTCCGGCATAATTAGTTCTATTTCCCCATCATAAAGTGCTTCCTCCTGCCCACAAATACGTTCAATAAAATTATTTTCTTTTATTATACTCTCTGATTTTCCGGTCTTTAACGACTGTAAGCTGCTTCCGGCTATACGGGCAACTCCGCAAAAGACGTTGCAAACAATCAGCTTCTTAAGAATAAGCAGATGCAATCCATAAATATCCACCCGGTCTCCCGTACATAACTTCTTTTCTCCTTTCACAGCTTTTTCATTTACATAAACGTTTTCCTGTTCAGTATTTAAAAGCAATCCGCCCTGCTCTTCGCAGATGATCTGCGCATGTGCTGCTTTTATTAAGGATGAAAACTCATAAAATACCGGATTTATATAGGCATTTCCAATTTGAATGCTCTCCCCCGGCTTCATAAATATTCTTTCTGCCGGCTTAAGGACTTCTATTTTTGCGGAAAGCAAAAGTAAAAGCTTTTCCTTCCTCTTAGTAAAATAAACCACAGCTGCCTGTCTGCTTAATAGTTTACCTTCAGCAAACCATCCCTCCCCACAAAGGTTTAGAACAATTTCTTCATCTGATGCAAAGCCTGTATCAGCCTTGTCCAAAAAAAGTGTATAACCGCCTTCCGGTAAATCCGGCAGCCTTTTCCTCAAACAGGCATTACTCCCTAAAATTAATAAATAGCCGACCTGAGCACCAATATGTTCTTTATCCAAAGACACAAAAAACACCTCCAACTTCATATATTACTTCTAAAAAATGGAAAAATTTGATACTTAATAGAATTAAGAATATTTATAGATAACTTCCCTGATGTTATTTAACGAAAATAATTTATTTCACAAACCATGCAAAATGGCTGTGAAATAAACATAGCAAATAAATGATATTGTGTCAATAAGTTTATAAAAAGTTTATAGATTGTCAGCCTAACGCCACATCCAGTATCATCATGATCAAAAATCCTGCCATTACCCCAATTGTACCAATATTAGAGTGATTTCCCTGATTGGCTTCAGGAATCAGCTCTTCCACCACCACATAGATCATTGCTCCTGCTGCAAAGGCCAAAAACCAAGGCATATAAGGGGTAATCTGCGCTGCAATCAGTGTAATTCCAATTCCAAATATCAGCTCTACCAGCCCCGACAAAGCTCCCAGCATAAAAGCTCTTCCCCTGCTCATTCCCTCTTGCCTAAGAGGCAGTGAAATGGCAGCGCCTTCGGGAAAATTCTGTATTCCAATTCCCAGCGCCAGCGCAAATGCCGATGCATAAAGTGCAGAGTCCTCAGGATGCTGGGCTGCCATTGCAAAAGCAAGCCCCACCGCCATTCCTTCCGGAATGTTATGCAGCGTTACTGCCAGCACAAGTAAGGTTGTTCTGTGAAATGAAGTCTTAACTCCCTCTGGCTGTTTCTCCCCCAAATGCAGATGAGGCATCAAAAAATCCAGCATGTACAGGAAGATTCCCCCAAGGATAAAGCCGCCTGCTGCGGGAACCCATCCAATTCCTCCCATTTCTTCCGTTTCCTCTATAGCAGGGAGTAATAAAGACCAGACGGAAGCAGCCATCATTACACCTGCTGCAAATCCAAGAAATGCTCTTTGAATATTTTTTCCCATATCCTTTCTTAAAATGAATACTACACTGGCCCCAAGCGCTGTCATTAAAAAAGTAAATCCTGTTCCGGCGCCTGCCCATCCGATTGCCTGATTCATATGATCCTCTTTCCGCATCAAGACCTGATGCTTAATTCTATAGTAATAGTATACGCAGTTTTTTATTTTGTTCCTGTCTTAAATTTTATTTTTCCCTTTGGAATACTTAGAAAACTAAAAGAAGCCCTATTTCTAAGGCTTCTTTCCATGCAGGAAAAGAGACTTGAACTCTCATGGTATTGCTACCACACGGACCTGAACCGTGCGCGTCTGCCAATTCCGCCATTCCTGCGAACAAATGATATTTTATCTTTTTTTTTCACTTCTGTCAACAGTTTTATTGAAATTTATACTTTTTAATATTTTCAAATAAAATATTAAACAAAGAACGCATCATTTTATGGATAGTTTTTTTCGTAGTCCCATTCACCTCCCGGGCAGCTGTCAGCACGCTCTGCAGGCATTTTTTCCAATCTGCGCCAAACTCAAATACATTGGCTGCCTCTGAAGCAGAAACTACATCATATAAAGTATCCACAAAAGCATGGGCTTCCTCTTCCGAAAGGGATAGAATCCATTCATTTAAAGAAGCATCTCTTATCAGCTTATTGCTGGTCATATTTGGGGCACGGACAAATGCATCCCCCTCTATCTTCCAACTATATGCATTATGCTGGAGCATTCCAATTCCCCGGCTTTCCACAATCTCATAATCACAGTCATCTTCAAGGAGCATGCCTACAATAGAGGATCGCGGAATAAACTTAATGATCCTGTCTGCAACTGCCTGATAATTTCCCTGCTCCTTAATCTCAGGCCGAAATCCCGGCCCGTCATTGTTAAAGATCTTTAAAATTTTTTCTCTGGTTCTCCCACTGCAGTTCATGGCCGCGTATACTGCCAGATTTCCTCCTTTAGAATGACCGCCTGTATAAAAATCTCCAGCTATGCAGCCTGCCACTTTATTCATATACTCCACTGCCAGATACTGACTGTGGAGCGGTTTGGAAAAAGCAAGGTTTAAATCTTCCTTCCAGCCTACAATATTAGCATCGGTGCCTCTATATGCAATATAAACGCTTTTATCTCCCAAAACATAAGTAATTGCAGAAAACTGCGTCTCGTCCTCCTCATTTACAATATTCACATAATAATTCATCTTAAGAGAACCGAATCTTTCCGACTCTGCCGCAGCTGAAAAAAGCTCCTTATTGTTTTCCCTGTACCAGTAATCATCCATAATTCTGTCCCTGTCAGGATGCTGATAGATGCTTTGAATGCTGACCGGCAGGCTTCTTTTTTCCACTCCAGGTACAAACCTTTCATAGTTCAAATAAGACAATTGACATAAAATCAGACTGTCGACCTCATTAAAGGATTTTTCTTCAAAACTCTGCCAGCCGCTTTTCTTAATATACTCAATTATATTTTCCATTTATTTTCCGCCTTTCCAATTAATAACCCTTCTATATTCATCTGATCCTCCGGCTACCGGGAAAAGCCTAGTACAATATCCCATCATAATACTGCAACAGTAAATCTACGACTCTGCTATAGCTGATCCGTCCGTCTTCTACCCCGTTTAGGGTAAGGGTGGTATCCAAAAAAGCATCTGCCGCCTGCTTTACAGTTTCCGTTTTCAAAACTGCCTTCTCTTCCACTTTTTCCCATGTTTCCTGTGTTAGAAATTTTTTATCTTCCATAACAAGATCGCTAATTAGCGGATGGGCTAAATAAACTTCACTGTCTTCCCCCACCGCGCGAAAGAAATCTCTGTCCAGATATCCCAGCACACTTAAATAGCCGCTATACCTGAAAAGAGAATCGTCAGAATCCACACATGCAAGGTATCCAATAAAATTTGCCTCATCCTCCCGGATAAATCCTTTCAAATGGGACAGTTCATGACACATAGTTACCGGTATATTCGTCAGATACATCTGCCGGTTATAATTTGCTTCCATGGAAAAGGGAAAATAGTATCCCATAATATACTGCTGGCTGTAAAAACCTGACATTGCAAGTCCCTTGGGATCTGGATAATCCCCCGAAAGAACATCAAATTTTTCTCCCAGTTTCCGCATCTGCGCCTTGGCCTCCTCCTTAAGAGGCGATGTGTAAATCAGGTAGCCTTTCTCATCTCTGTCAAAAGTCACGGAAAGCGCATTTGCCTGTTCCACCACATAATCCCTGACCAGCGCAATCTCGGAAATTCCGTATTCCCGCTTTTGTCCGGCGCCAATCTGATAACGCTCATTAATAGGAGAAGACTGATACAGAAGAAAGCAGTTCAGCGTCATAATCACACAAACAATTCCAAAAATCCAGTAAACAAATAACGAATATTTTCTATATATGCACTTCCATTTATCCGGAAGTTTTTTTCTGGATATTACATACACTGCCCCACCAAGAACCAGCACAAAGAGCATCACCACTGCAAGATAAAGCATCCATTCCCCCACGGAAAATGGAACCAGTCCTGTTACTTTCCCATATGCGGCACCCCAGATGGGAAAAATATATGTCACATAAAAATCTGTAAATGGCCGGCACGCCCTGCCTGTAATATTAAGTATGACTGCACACAAAATAAATGCGGCTGGCAGCCAGAATTTTGTTTTTTTCAATTTACCCGCTCCCGATAGTTTCAATTATATAACAACATCTCTGTTGAAAAATAAGCATATCCTGTACAAAAAAATACTATATTATATGGAGAATCTTATAGGCACCCTGCCTGGTCAGGACACATATGCAATCAATTTTTTCATCTATTCAGTCCCTCAATCAATTTTTATGGAGTGGTCCTCTTTTATTTTTACTGATGGGTACTCATCTATATTTTACCATAAAACTTAAATTTCCACAGAAAAATATTTTGAAGGCCATCCGCCTTTCCATAACTCCTTCCGGTAAAAAAGATGCTAAAAATCTTTCTGTTTTTGCAACCTTATCCACCACTTTGGCAGCAACCTTAGGAACCGGAAATATCATTGGTGTTTCCACTGCAGTTGCTCTTGGCGGCCCGGGCGCCATATTCTGGTGCTGGATCACAGGAATTTTAGGAATGGCAACTTCTTATGCGGAATGCTTTTTAAGTGTGCGCTTCCGCAGCCGCTTAAGTGATGGCACCTATCAGGGTGGTCCCATGTATGTATGGGAAAATGCTCTTCACCGCCCTTTAACAGGAAAGTTTTATGGACTTTTGACTCTTCTTGCCGCATTTGGAGTAGGATGTACCACTCAGGCTAATTCCATTACCCAGACTACTTCTTTAAGCTTCGGATTAAATCCTCACATTGCAGGGATACTCGCCGCCTTTCTTGCCGGCCTTGTAATCGTAGGCGGCATCAAATCCATTGGTAATGTCTGCATGAAAATTGTTCCTGCTTTAGCAATTCTTTATACAGCAAGCTGTATTTTACTCCTTATTATAAACAGAGAAGCCATTCTTCCTGCCATACAGCTTATTCTTTCCCATGCCCTGGCACCCAGAGCTGCCATCGGGGGCGCAGCAGGCTCCTCCTTAATGCTGACTGCCCGTTACGGTATTGCCAGAGGTCTGTTTACCAATGAAGCCGGTATTGGAACTGCCGCAATTACTGCCGCCGCCTCAGAAACCGCCAGCCCGTCAGATCAGGCATATGTGTCCATGACTGCTGTATTCTGGGATACGGTGGTTATGTGCCTGTTAAGCGGCCTTGTGATCGTTACCAATGCCATGCTCCACCCCTTTTCCGCAATTTCCGTAAACGAAGCCGGACTTACAGATGCGGCTTTTTCCTACCTTCCTGTGTTTGGAAATATGTTTTTATCCTTATGCCTTGTGGCCTTTGCAATTACAACTCTGATCGGCTGGTCCTATCTTGGAGAACAGGCTTATTTGTATGTGGCAAAAAACAAGGGGAGCAGCCTTTATAAAATTGCTTACATTGTAATGATCTACATAGGTGCAGTACTGCCTCTTCATCTGGTATGGGAATGCACCGACTTAATCAATGCCCTTATGATTCTGCCTAACATAGCTGCTTTATTTCTTTTAAAAGACCATCTGCGTCCCTGATGAAGCAGGTTTATTAAAATTTGCATCTTTCCCTTTTTACAGGTATAATGCATATGATACAAGGCTCAAAAACTTTTAAATACAGGATATGGAAGCCTTTTAAAGCTATCAGACATATGCAGAAAGGTATTATTTTAAAATGAAAAAGAAATACGCAGGATACATTTTCCCTTCCATGCTTTCCTTTTTATTAACTGGAATTTATTCCATCGTAGATGGTATTTTTGTGGGAAGGGCTATGGGTGATCCGGGACTTGCCGCCATTAATATCGCCTGGCCTTTAGTAGCCCTTATTATCTCTCTCGGAACAGGAATCGGCATGGGAGCCGCAGTGATGGTTTCCTTAAATAAAGGGGCTGGAGATTTGAAAAAAGCAGAACGTACAGAAGGCAATGCTTTTTTTCTGCTTTTTACCAGCTCTCTTTTACTGGTTGTTTTTTTATATTTCTTTCATTCTCCACTTTTGATTTTGCTTGGTGCTAAAGGCGGACTGCTTTCCATTGCATCTGACTATATCAGATATATTCTGTTTGGAGGCATAGTGCAGGTTTTTGCCTCAGGCATGATTCCCCTGATGCGAAATCGCGGTGCTTCCTTCTATGCTATGTGTTCTATGGCGGCAGGCTGTATTACTAACATTGTTTTAGATTACCTTTTTGTAATCGCCTTAAACCTGGGAATTAAGGGCGCTGCCCTGGCAACCGTATTCGGACAAGTTCTTACGTTGATTTTAGGCATACTCTTTTTTATACAAAAAAAGAACCGCATTTCTTTTTCCAATATCCGTCCGGAAAGAAATACGATTCATTCTATTTTTAAGGTAGCAGTATCACCTTTTGGACTGACTTATCTGCCTTCTGTTACAATTATATTTATGAACCTGCAGGCACTTAGATATGGCGGGGAGGAGGCTGTCAGCGCTTATGCGGTGCTTGCCTATATTATCTCCTTTATGGAACTTTTAGTACAGGGAATCGGTGATGGCAGCCAGCCTCTTCTCTCCCTGTGTCAGGGTGGTAATGACACTAAAACTTTAAAAACTTACTCCAAATGGACCTTTACGTTGGGAATTGGATTTGGCACAGCCGGCGCAGTTATCTTTTATCTGATGCGCGGTCTGATTCCGGTCCTTTACGGAACCTCCGGCGCTGCTGCTGCTTATATTGTTTACGCCACACCTGCCTTTGCCCTTATTATGGCCCTTTACGGGCTTACCAAACCTGCGGTTTCTTACTTTTATGCCACACACCGAATGGTTCGTTCTAATCTTCTTGTTTATGGAGAAATCGTGCTTACGCTGATTTTTATCATAATTCTTCCCCTTATCTGGGGATTAAATGGTGTATGGTTTACCATACCGGCTGTTCAGGTAGTGCTTGGAATTGCAAGCCTTATTTTTCTAAAAGGAAAATAGAAAACATTAAACCTTGATGCTGATTTCTCCACTGGATAAAAACTCAACAGTGCCATCTTTATACTGCACCTGCAGATGACAGGCATCATCAATTCCAAGTACGGTTGCACTGGTTCTGTCAGCTCCCTCCCCTGCCTTATGCACGCTTCCGTCAGGGGTAACGATTTTAACCTCTTTTCCAATCACAAAACACCTGTTTCTGTACTCTTCCAGATAATTTCGGGATGGAAGCATATTATAATATTCCATAAAGTTTTTAATAAATTCGGATGCCAGGCGGTTACGCATATTTTCCTTTTGAATATGGCTGGTAAACACTGCTCCGGCAGCATCTTTAATCTCCTCCGGAAATCCTCCCACCGGTTCATAAATATTAATGCCAATCCCCACAATCACATATTCCAGCTTTCCTTCCTCCAAAGATGCGGAACCTTCCGTTAAAATACCGGATATCTTTTTCCCTCTCATCCAAACATCATTTACCCACTTAATTAAAGTCTCCTCACCAGATACCTTTTCAACTGCCTTGGCTGCTGCTGCCGCAGTCAGGGTTGTGAGCATGGTTCCTTCCTCCGCAGTAGCATTCGGATGAAGCAGAAGACTCATATAAAGTCCGGTTCCCTGGGGCGAATAAAAGGAACGCCCCCGGCGCCCTCTGCCTGCACTTTGTTCTTCCGCCAGCAATACCATATCTTCTTTTTCCCCATCGGCAATATACTGCTTTAATACATTATTGGTAGAATCTACCTTTTTTTCAACCTTTACCTTTAAATTCACGCCTTTCGTCCGCAGCTCCTGCTCAATATACGCCGCTGAAAGCAGATCAGGCGACTTTTTCAACGCATAGCCTTTATTTGTCACAGCCTCAATAGCATAGCCTTCCTTCTGCAGCGACTTAACGGCCTTCCAGATGCTGGCTCTCGTCACCAGAAGACGGTCGGCAATCTCCTGACCTGAAAAAAAGTTGCCTTTTTGGTTTTCCAACAATAATAACACTTGTTCTTTAATTCCCATATTTTCCTTCCCTCATTTGTTTTCTGCATTTGTTTGTTTTTAATCTATCTTCCTCTTATATCTTCACTTTCTGCCTTGGGCACTTTATTCAGCTTCTCCACCATCCAGATCATAAGCAGCGTAATGATCAATAGGTAAAAAGGATACAGCCAGATTCCCATTTTTCCGGCAAGTGCTCCAAATAATGGCGGCATTACAGTTGTTCCCACATAGGCAAATGCCATCTGCATGCCAATTAATGCCTGGGACAAACCTGCACCAAAATTTGTGGGAGTTTCATGGATTATGCTTGGATAAATCGGGGCACACCCCAGCCCTACCACCACAAGCCCTATACACATAATAAGATTTCCCAAAGGAAAAATCAATAAAAGTATTCCGGCAATAATCATACCCTGTCCTAAACGTATCATAGCTTTATCACTCATTTTCATGGAAATAAAACCGCAGATAAAACGTCCTATTGTAATTCCCAGATAAAAAAGAGAGGCCCATTTTGCTGCACTCTGAGGCGACAGCCCCCGTTCCATTACCATATAGCTTGCTCCCCAAAGACCTGCTGTCTGCTCTACCGCACAATAACAGAAAAATGCAGTCAACACCTCTTTTACTCCCGGAAGCCTTAACAGCTTTCCCATCCCCATTTTATTTTGCGCCGCTCCTTCTTGCGCTGCCTCATTTGATCTTCTCCACAAAGGCAGGGAAATAATTAAAATTACAGTTAATGCCACCTGTAAAATGCCAATGATCTGATATCCGCTGTTCCATTTAAACCCTCCGGTCAGACATGCTCCCATAATATACGGTCCTATTGTAGCTCCCACTCCCCAGAAACAATGAAGCCAGCTCATATGCCTTGCTTTGTAATGAAGGGCTACATAATTATTCAGTGCGGCATCAACTGCGCCTGCACCCAACCCATAAGGAAATGCAATCACGCAAAGCATAAGAAAGGATTTCGACACGGAAAACCCCAATAAAGATACAGCTGTCAATCCCACACTGACAGCAGTTACCTTTCCGGTTCCAAGTTTACTGTTCATTTTATCACTAAAAAGGCTTGATATAATGGTTCCTGCCGAAATGATCATAGATACGATGCCTGCGTAAGACACCGGCACATTAAGCGCTCCGTGCATGCTGGGCCACGCAGATCCAAGCAGGGCATCCGGCAGTCCCAAACTAATAAATGCAATATAAATAATTGCCAATAAAAAACTCATAATAAAATTTCCTCCCATACCGCGTCCTTTTGCGGCTCTTTTGTACAGACACAAAAACTATATGCAGGCATGTCTGCACATTCCATAAAATAAGCCGATGGTTCATTTTTGTCCTCTTCCAATATTATGCCTTTCTGCCAATTGATTTCAAAGGAATCCATTCCCTGTTTCAATCCCTTTCCAGTCAGCTTCACAAAACTTTCCTTAATGCTCCACATTCTGAAAAATAAATCTGTTTTTTCCTTTTCTCCACATTCTGACAGTTTCTGGTTATCTGCATCTGTAAAAAACCTCCCTGCAATTCCACTTTTTACAACAGTCTTTTTCTGAATATCTACCCCAACCGGTATATCTGCTATGGCACAGCATACATATCCGCCGGAGTGGGACAAATTAAAGTGAATCTCCGGCTTCTTTAATAAGTATGGCTTTCCTTCTTTCTCATAACCAATTTCAAAGGGAATACTACATTCAGGATCAGTCTCCGTCCATTTGCAGAGTACGTTGTGGAGCAGACAGCCGGCTGTTAGTGTATAACTTATACTGCCTTGATCTTTCATATGCAGCAGCTTTTCCCTGCGCCTTTTTTCTACCTTCTCCAAATACTGCAAAAAGGTGTCTTCCTCCAAAAGGGGAAACACCTTTGCATAATATACAGCAGTCATTTTTGCTCCTTCTCACTTTTCCTATGCATTGCAGCATGTTCCTTCTTTAGTTCTTCAAGCAAAGTAAATGCATTCCATTTCTGATTCGTTTTTGTTAAAATTGCCTTGTAGAGACTGCTTCCACACCTTGGATCATTGTGCATCAGGTCAACTACCTTATAAAGCTTCCGCTCCAGGAGATCAACAAATACTATCATCTGCCCGTCAAGTTCCTGCTTCTGCGTCTCATCCGGAGGTTCCTTAAATACATCTTTGGCCATTTCCCTTAAGGTAGCTCCATATCTTTCCTTGGGAACTACCCTTATGGGAACCTTGACCAGATAAAATGCCGCTTTGATAGCTTCTATTTGTACTTTATCCTTTACGTTAAACAATAAAGCAACTTCACGCATTCAATTTCACCTTTCATTTTTCTTAAAAATCAGAAATGCACCTATTCCAAGGGCGATGCTTGCAAGCAATATTAAAATAATAATCCCCGCCGCCTTTTTCGGCTCTTCGGCAGGCAGTTCTTCCCTGGCCTGCGCCAAGGCCTCCTCTTTTTCCATCTCAGCCTGCGCAAAAGCTTCTGCCTTTTCCGTCAAAAGATTTTCCTTGGTATTATCACTTATGATAATTACATAATCCGAAGCATGTTTAAATTCAAAATCTGCACTGCATTTACTGTCGATCAGGGATGCACACATAAATTCAAAACTGCCCGCCTGCTCATTATAATAGAACAAGTTTGCATATTGTCCTGGCTGTGCATCCTCCAGTTGTACGGACAATACTGCTGTAAATCCAAATGCTCCTTCATGCTCTAATGACATTTCCACATAGATTTCATTTTCTGTCAGTACTGCCAGCTTCCACTCAGGAATCTTACTGTCTTTAAAGGAAACCTTCAGATTCATATCCTCAAAATTATCTGTTTCTATAGTATCGCCATGAATGGTCCAGCTTACCTGTTCATTAAGCTGAAGAATAACTTCTCTTCCCTGCTCCTTAATCTGCTGCAAAGTCTGCGCATAAATCATACCTGTTTTACTCATATCCATTGTAAGAGCACCTTCATCCTCATCTACTGTCTGAGGCTTCGGCGTAACTGCTCCTACCGTCACTCCTGCTGAATTTGTATTTTCCTCCACCCTTGCCGGAGTTGGCTCGCTTACAGGCACGTTATTTTCAGGACTTGCAGTACTTAACGTCTGAGGTGCTGACGTTACCGCCGCCTGAGATGATGAATTAGAGCTGCCGCCGGATTGTGATTCCGGTGCTTTGGTGGGATTAGCTGCTGTGGGAACAGCAGTTGCCACAGGTGTTGCTGTAGGTACGACAGTAGCTTTTGGGGTAACTGTTGGTGAAGCAGCTGCTGTCGCAGTTGCAGTTGGCGTAGCTGTAGTTTTAGGCGTTGGCGTAGCACCTGCCGATGGTGTTGGTGTAATTTTCGGCGTTGCTGACGCACTGGCTGATGGCACTGGCGTAATTTTCGGTGTTGCTGTAACTGCCGGGGCTATTGTAGGGGTTACCTTTGCTGTGGGTGATGCACTTGAAGACACCACTGGCTTCCCTGTAGCAGTCGGCATCACATCAGGTTTTTCAGTGGGCTTATCAGTTGGTTTTATAGTAGGCGTCGTTGTAGATGCTGCAGTGGGCGTTGCGGTTGCTGTAGCTGTTGGTTTTGACGTTGGTACGTCTGTTGGTTCTACGCCGGGTGCTGCAGTTGGTTTTGTCGTCGGCGTTGCTGTAGGTTTTGTCGTCGGCGTTGCTGTAGGTTTTGTCGTCGGCGTTGCTGTAGGTTTTGTCGTCGGTGTTGCTATAGGCGTTGCGGTTGGCTTCGTCGTCGGTGTTGCTGTAGGCGTTGCGGTTGGCTTCGTCGTTGGTGTTGCTGTAGGCGTTGTCGTCGGCGAAGCGGTAGCAGTACCCGCACCACTTGGAATAGGACATGCCTGTGCCGGCATGTTGTCATATACCGGAATTTTAAACACAAAAGGACTCTCCAGGGAGCCTGTCCTGGCATAAGCGTTTCTAACCATAGAAGATTCCGAGTAAGGCGCCATAATATTCTGCATATACTGATGTGCATATAAAGTACCATCACTTGCATCCACATCAAACTTTTGAAGATATAGCGTGTCCTGTCCCCGTAAAATGTAATTTTTTGCCAGAATTTCCGCACCACCCCTGATTGCTGCAAGGGGTGTATTCCACTTTAAAGCAACTGCTTTGGCCAAACCTGACTCAATAATCTCCTTATCAGTTTTTCCTGATGCCCCAATATTATAATAATTGTAATATCCTTTATACGCAGGCACTGCGTCATAAGTTCCTGAAATCAAAGGAGACTTGCCCTCTCCCTGTTCCTGATAAACCCTGCATGCTAAATGAAACGGACTGACTTTTAAAGCAGAACCCACCTGGAAAAAAGCATCTGCATAAGTCATATCCGACTTAGGCATGGTGCCTTTCATAAATGTATTATTTAAAATATTCTGTACCGCATCCTTAGAGTGATAAGAAGGATTATAAGTTAGCTGTTCAAACTGAAATATTCTGGTATCATTAAAAAAATTACGGGGATCCAAATAGTATTTTACTGCCGCCTCAGACGCATAATACCATCCAGAGCCATAATAGTCTCCCCGATAAGCACTTCCCATACTGCCGCTGATCAGACTTCTATCCTCGTAATCTTCATTTTTTACCACTGTCTGCCAGTCAAGATTTACATTTTGCCTGACAAAAGTCCAATTGGGATGCGCCTGCTTTAAAAGCATCAGCTTTGGCTGGTAGGAATCCGGAAACTGCTCCACATCCATATAAATATCATTTGCCGCAAATGTACCCATCTGCGGGAAATAAGTCTCCTCCCAGCTGATCAAATGTTCATTTGAATACGCAAGATAATTTCTGTCAATATACCCAGTATAGGAATTTCCATTATATTCTACTACTGCCTGAAACCAGAGATTATAATCCTGGTCCAGTTCAGCTCCTTTCAATAAAGCAGTTGTTCCGGATGGAACAGACACGATTGTCTCCGCAGATGTATCAGGCTGATTTTTCACCTGATAAAAATCGCACAAATAGACAAGCGCCATCAAATTTTCCTGCCCGGCAATTGCAAGAAATCCGCTTTGTGCTTCCTCTATAAATGCCAAAAGCTCCTCATCAGCTTCCTGCACATTTTCTTCTTCCTCATCGGTTTCCTCACCAGTATCCACTTCCTGATTCTGGTTTTCCCCAGACATTTCTTCTTCATCTGCTGCCTCTTCATCTGAAGTTTCCGGCACAGCCTGATCATTTACTTCTGGCGTCTCTTCACCTGAGGTTTCTGGCACCATCTGATCATTCACCTCTGCCGCCCCCACATTAGAGACGCTGCCAAACAATATCATCATACATAAAATAATTGCTAATATCCGTCTGTTTTTCATCTTTTGTATCCTCTTTACACTGCCTTGGCAGTGCTTTATTTTTAGTCACTTGAGATTTACCGGTGGACATACGCCAACATAATATAACTTACTATAAAAAGATTTTTATGTCAACTAAAGTCCAGCCATCTTTTGACGCATATCCAGCAATATTTTTTTCTCCAGCCTGCTTACCTGTACCTGGCTGATTCCCAGTACCTTTGCCACCTCAGTCTGTGTTTTTTCCTGATAATATCTAAGTCTTATCAGTTTCTGCTCTTTCTGCGGCAGCTCTCTGATCAACTGATCCACCACCAGATGATTTAAGACTGCCTCCTGTTCATTTTGTCTTTCATCCGCCAATTGATCCACCATAAAAATCTCATTGCCATCATTTTGATATACCGACTTATAGATAGACTCCACATGAACACTAGCTTCCATGGCAAGCACTACTTCTTCGACGGTAAGCGCCGCTTCTTTTGAAACCTCTGCTAAAGTCGGCTCTCTGTTAAGCTTTCCCCCAAGCCGCTCCCTTGCATATTTAACCCGCATTCCATTTTCTTTCAGCGTCCTGGATACCTTTACCATCCCATCATCTCTAATAAACCTTTTGATTTCTCCAGTGATAAGGGGAACTGCATAGGTGGAAAATTTTACATCATATTCCGTATTAAATTTATCAATTGATTTAATTAGCCCAATCACACCAATCTGAAACAAATCCTCCGCCTCATATCCTCTTCCTAAAAACCGCTTAACGATATGATGCACCAGTCCCAGATTCTGCTCTATCAGTACTTCTCTTGCTTCCTTTTCTCCTGCCTGTGCCCTTTCGATCAGTACTGAATTCTCCGCCATAAATCATTCCTCATACCCAATCCACGGCGTAGTTCCCAGTTTTTTCTTCATTCGTATTTCCGTCCCTAACCCTGGCTGTGAAATCACCTCTAAATCATCCATAAAGGCTTCCATAAAGGCAAATCCCATTCCGGATCTGTCCATTTCCGGCTTTGATGTGTAAAGCGGCTCCATGGCCTGTTCTACATCTGCAATGCCCTTTCCCTTATCTTTCACCTCCACATACAATACGTCATCCTCTATCATACAATTTAAATAGACTTTATCAGGTGATTGGCCATTTCCCTCTTTCATAAATTCCGCATCATAACCATGAATAATTGCATTGGTTACTGCCTCCGAAACTGCTGTTTTAATATCTGAAACTTCTTCCATAGTAGGATTTAACGGGGTTACAAAAGCTGCAACCGCAACCCTTGCAAAGGCTTCATTCACCGAAACCGCATCAAATGTAATCTGCATTTCATTTTTCAGGGACATTCTGTTTTCTGCCCTGCTTATGTCCTTTTGTCCTGTCTCCATATTTTTCCCTTTCATTCCATTATCTCAATCACTTTATGTAAACCACATATCATCAAGGTTCTCTTAATTCTGGTATCCGTATTGATTGCAAACACTTTTCCGCCAAAGTAAGATATTTTCTTGTATCTTCCAATAATAACCCCTATTCCGGAGCTGTCCATAAATCTGGTGTCTTCAAAGTCAAAGACCACATTCCCCACCCCCTCATTCATAATGTACTCATCGGCCGTTTTACTTATGTAAACCGATTTGTGATGATCTACTTCTTCAGGCATTTTCACCATCAGATAATTGTCAATCACTTTAAAGCTGTCTTCCATATTCCTTCCCCTTTCCTTTTTGGTTTGCCGCTGTCTAAAGGCTTTTCCCTATCAAAAAAGAGAACATACTTATAGCATGTTCTCTTTTGTATTAACATAAGGATGACTCGCAAAGCACAGTATCCGTTGTTTTGTATGCATGTCTGCCAGTGGAACTTTATTATGACATAATCTAATTTTGTTCCGCATTATTGATTTCGGCCAAATTGGTTTCTGACCGATTTGCAAGTTCTGTTTCCGGGAAATTGTCAATTACCATTGCGTAAACTTCTTTTGCCTTATCATCATCGCCGCTTCTACGGTAACTGTTGCCTAAATTAAACAATGCGTCCCCGTTTGTCTCATCATATTCATAAGCTCTCTGCAAATCAGGAATCGCTGCTTCATAATCCTCCGCCCGATAACTGCTGTAACCGGAATTGTAATAAAAAGCTGCCAGATCTGCTCCTACAGTCTCTATTAATTTGTTATACAAGGCTGTAAATGATTCTGATTTTTGTTCTTTCGCTGTCTCATCTGCCTTATCTTCCCCATCCTCTTCAAGTTCCTCTAAACAGGAAGCAATGGTTTCTATATCCTCAGGATTTTCCAGATAAGCCCTGACTGCCATCATAAGTCCGTCAGTTGCCTTCACATTTCCGCTGCTGCCCTGATAAGCTGCAAGTTCATCGCTTAACTGTGCTTTTTCTTCCGTCAGCTTTTGTATTACCTGTTCCTGCTCATCTATTGTAGCAGTTTTAGCATCTGATTGTTCACTGACCATACGCAGTTCATTGTTGATTTTTGCCTTTGCTCCCTGAATCTGCCCAGGCAGAATCAAAAAACATGCAATGGCGACACCGATCAGTACGCCAATTCCCAAATTAAGCAGAGTGGATACCCCTTTGGGCTCCTTTATATTTACAGGCTGGATAATGGTTTCATTTCCACTTTGATAGCGTACCGCTTTACCGGAAACAGCCTTTCTTTTGGGCACATTTTTCGCCGCTTCTTCGGGCATAAGCATGTGCTCCACTTCTTTTAAATAGCGCAGTGTAATGGTATTATTGGTATCTATATGACAGCACTTTTCCAATTCACGCTGTGCCTTTTCCCACTCTTCAGAATTAATATATAAAAGAGCAAGAAGCTGATGGGCGCTTACATATTTGGGATTATATGAAAGCACCTTTTTTAACTGTATAATGGCCAGATCCTGGCTGTCCTGATAGCAATAGAGCAATGCCTGATTATATTTTTTTATTGTTTGATTGATTGCGTCCAGCCTTGTCTGATTAGTCTGAATCATATCAATATAATCGTCAGCTATATTTTTTTTGGGGCGCAGGTTTTTGCTGATAACCCATTCACTTAACGCATTTACCACTTCACCCATTTCAAAATACACAAGCCCCAAAAGGTTTCTTGCGTCTATATTATTCTTGTTTAATTTCAAGCTTTGCCGTAAACTTACAATTGCACCGGATAGATCCCTAACTGTAGCCTTTTCCAGTCCTTCATTATAAAAGCGATTGGACATGAATATTATTCTCTTATAAAGAGCCACATCCGCACCACAGCTTGTACAAAAATCGTGTTCTGATAAACGGCATCCGCAATTATAACAAATCATGCCGCCACTCCTTATTCTTCTTCCGTCTTTGTCTTGTCTGCCAATTTAATAAATATATCAGCCATATCTGTTAAATCCTGATTATATATGGCCTCTTCCGCATCCTCAACTTCAAGGCTGGGATGAAATTTCTTCAATTCCTCTTCAAAATCTATCATTCTGAATTCTCCTCATAAAGGACTTTATCTGCCCTATCAAATATAATGAACCTACAACATAAATAATATCGTCTCTGCCTTTATTTTCCCTCAAATACTCGTATGACTCTTCCGCATTTTCATAAAAACTACAGGGTATTTCATACTGGCTCCAGACAGTTTTCAGCTTATTCAAAGAAACGCTCCTGTCTGTTTCAAGTGCTGTCACTGCTGCCTGGGCAAAAAATCCTGAACTGGCTATCCGGGAAATCATTGTCTGATACTGCTTGTCCATCACAACCCCAAATAGCAGCAGCCTTTTCCCCTTACAGGCATCCTCTTTGACCGTATTTAAAAATGCATTTATTCCGTCTTCATTATGGGCTCCATCTAAAAAAATACCAGGTAACGCTTCTTCCATTCTTCCCGGCCAGCCGGCCGCCCATAAACCTTTTCTGATCACATCCGGCGTTATTTGCTTATCTCTCAGCTCCTCTGCCGCCGCAACTGCCAAAGATGCATTTTCAATCTGATACAATGCTCTTGTTTTCAAAAAAAGACTAACATAATTATAATAACCAGTGCGAAGAGAAAAATCAATGTTTTTATTATTTATATTCACATTCAAAATATTCTCTTTTCCGATCTTTACTGCAGGACTGCCCATTTTTTTTGCATATTCAGTCAAAACTTCCGTACTTTCCCTTCTTTTATCGACAAAAACCACCGGCACACCCGGTTTAATAATTCCCGCTTTTTCGGCTGCAATTTCCTTAATCGTATTTCCAAGATACTGCATATGATCATATCCGATTTCCGTAATCACACACATAGAAGGTTTTATGCAGTTAGTGGCGTCCAGTCTTCCTCCCAGTCCTGTTTCCAGAATAATATAATCAGGATTTTTTTCTTTAAAATAAACCATGGCCATTAAAAATATAAATTCAAAAAAAGAAGGATGGCCAAGGCCTGTTTCCCCTGCATGAACAGACTCTTCCTTTACCTTTTCAAAGATTTCCACAAACTTCTTTTCAGAAATTTTCTCTTCTCCTATGCATATTCTTTCCCGCATGGTTTCTAAATGAGGAGAGGTAAACATCCCAACGCTATATCCGCTCTCCATTAAAATCCCACGCAAATAGGCACAAACGGAACCTTTTCCGTTTGTGCCTGCTACATGGATGATCCTGCTTTCCATGCTGCCTGCAAGAAGCTCCAGCATCCTTTTTGTATCCTCAATGGTATTTTTACCTGCAAATTTAGGTATCTGCAAAATATAATTCTCTGCTTCTTTAAATGCTGTCATATAATTCCTTTTTCCGCATTCATACATCTTTGTCATTTCATCAAAATACTTTTTACTTCTGCAGCTGGGCAAGGCGTTCCTTTACCTGGCTCATCATCTGGGTATATTTTTCCAGCTTTTCTCTTTCTTCAGCAATTTTAGCCTCTGGCGCCTTAGAGATAAATTTTTCATTACTAAGCATGCCATTTACCCGGGCAAGTTCTCCTGCAAGTCTCTTTTCTTCCTTTGCAAGGCGTTCAAGCTCCTGCCCGATATCCACCAGCTCCGCAAAAGGCATATAAAGCGTTGCACCGCCAATCACCACCGATACTGCATCCTCTGCAATGCCTGACTTATCCTTTTTTATTATAACATCAGAAGCATACGCTAATGAGGTAAAAAACAATTTTCCGTCAGTAAATGCACTTAGCACATCTTCTCTTTCACTGATTACAAACACCTGGGCTTTTCTGCTGGGCGAAACGTTCATTTCTGTGCGTACATTCCTGATACCCCTTACAGCTTCCTTGATGATTTCAATCTCCTTTTCTTCCCTTGCAAAATTCCACTCATCCTGATACTTCGGCCAGCAGGATATCATAATAGATTCTTCCTCTGACTGCAAAGTGCAGAATATTTCTTCCGTAATAAAAGGCATATAAGGATGAAGCAGTTTTAAAGCGTCAATCAGCACTGTTTTTAAAGTCCATAGTGCAGCATTTTTGCTTTCCTGATCGTCAGAATTATAAAGTCTCGGCTTTACCATTTCAATGTACCAGTCACAAAATTCATCCCAAATAAAATCATAAACCTTTGAAACTGCAATTCCCAGCTCAAAGCTGTCCATATTGTCAGTCACATCTTTAATCAGCGTATTTAATTTGGAAAGAATCCACTTATCAACCGGCTCCAAAAAAGGATTTGCTGCTTTCAGTCCTTCCTCCGGCATATTCATCATGATAAATCTGGATGCATTCCATATCTTATTAGCAAAGTTTCTGCTTGCCTCAACCCTTTCATAGTAAAAACGCATATCATTGCCGGGCGCATTTCCTGTAATCAGTGTCAGCCTGAGTGCATCTGCCCCGTACTGATCAATAACTTCAAGAGGATCAATTCCATTTCCCAGAGACTTACTCATTTTACGCCCCTGTGAATCCCTTATCAGTCCATGGAATAAAACGGTCTTAAATGGCTTTTCTCCCATCTGCTCAAAACCTGAAAAAATCATACGGATTACCCAGAAGAAAATAATATCATATCCTGTCACCAATACATCCGTAGGGTAAAAATACTTAAGATCTTCTGTCTGCCCGGGCCATCCCAATGTTGAAAAAGGCCATAGCGCGGAAGAAAACCATGTATCCAGAGTATCCGGATCCTGGGTAAAATGCGTATGTCCACACTTAGGACATTTCTCAGGCGCATCAGGCGCCACCACAATCTCCCCGCATTTATCACAATAATACGCCGGAATTCTGTGCCCCCACCAGAGCTGTCTGGAAATACACCAATCCCTGATATTGTCTGTCCAGTTAAAGTAAATCTTTTCCATACGCTTTGGAATCAGCTCAATGTCTCCGCTTTTTACTGCTTCCACCGCCGGTTTAATCAGTTCCTCCATCTTTACAAACCACTGCTGTTTAATCATAGGTTCAATGGTTGTCTTACAGCGGTCGTGGGTTCCTACGTTATGGGAATAATCCTCGATCTTAACCAAAAGCCCCATCTCTTCCAGTTCTTTTACAATGGCCTTTCTTGCTTCATATCTATCCATGCCGCAGAACTTTCCGCCATTTTCGTTGATGGTTGCATCATCATTTAAAATATTGATTTCTGGCAGATTATGACGTTTTCCCACCTCAAAATCGTTAGGATCATGGGCCGGTGTAATCTTAACTACGCCGGTACCAAATTCCATATCCACATAAGAATCAGCCACCACCGGAATTTCTCTGTTTACAATGGGAAGCATCAGCTTTTTCCCAATAATATCTTTGTATCTGTCATCCTCCGGGTTTACTGCCACCGCAGTATCTCCCAGCATGGTTTCCGGTCTGGTGGTTGCAAACTCCACAAACCGGGTTGTGCTTACCGCACCGTCTTCTTCAATTACCGGATACTTAATGTGCCAAAAATGGCCTGCCTGCTCGCTGTATTCTACCTCCGCATCTGAAATAGAGGTATTGCAGACCGGACACCAGTTAATGATACGGCTTCCTTTATAGATCCAGCCTTTTTCATGCATCTTGCAGAATACTTCCGTTACCGCCTTATTACATCCTTCGTCCATGGTAAAACGTTCTCTGTCCCAGTCGCAGGAGGAGCCCATCTTTTTCAACTGGCTGATAATCCGCCCGCCATATTCCCTTTTCCAGTCCCATGCACGCTCTAAAAACCCTTCACGTCCAAGCTCTTCTTTATTAATACCTTCTTCTTTTAATTTTTCTATAATCTTGACTTCTGTTGCAATACTGGCATGGTCAGTGCCAGGCTGCCAAAGTGCATTGTACCCCTGCATTCTTTTAAAGCGGATCAAAATATCCTGCATGGTATTGTCCAGCGCATGTCCCATGTGAAGCTGCCCCGTAATATTCGGAGGCGGAATTACAATGGTAAAAGGCGTCTTTGAATGATCAACTTCCGCATGAAAATATTTTTTATCCATCCATTTTTGATACAACCTGTCCTCAATCCCTTTGGGATCATAGGTTTTTGCAAGTTCTTTGCTCATGTTTTTTCTCCTCTTCTTGTTTTATACAATAAAAAACGCCCTCACAGATACATTATCTGCAAAGGGCGCATCCTTTTGATTACGCGGTACCACCTTCGTTTATCACTCAGAGACTGCTGATAAATAATATCAAGAGTCCTATCCTATAACGTGGATAATACGTGAGAACTTACTGATCTTCCTGCTAAGTCTGTGTTCGGCTCTCCGGCTCCAAAGCTACCTTCTCCATTTTCTTCCTTAAAACCTTTCAGCACTGCTGCCAGCAATCTATTCAAAAACAATTGATGAACCGCAGGGTTTCTTCTCTGACAGGAGATAAATGTGTACTCCTCTTTTTCATCGCCTTTTTAATCTAATGATTCTATCTTAGTTGCATGGTTTTTATTTGTCAAGTGATTTTTCATAATCCTGACGCTATCACACTTTTCAAGCTACAATGTAATATTCCGTTGTTTCCCTTCTTCTTGCACCGTCTACTCTTCATCCATCTCAACAAACTCAGCGTCAATAATTCTTTCTTTATCCCTTTTTACTTTAAACACTCTGGATAAAATCCAGATATCAGATACTCCGTCATAGATCAAAAATATGCCGATCAGTCTTACCACAAATTCCACTGCCCCAAAAGGATTAAAAATCAGCAAACCGCCAAATATCACTGTTAGCAGGCCGAATGTAAGGGCCAGCCACCATCTTTCATAGCCCTCCTTTTGCAGCGCAATTGCCTGAACCACATTATGTAAACCATGAATTACAATCAAAACCCCCACAATTACAGGCACCGCCATAATAATCATTTCCGGTGTCAGCAGAATCCATATGCCGATCACTGCAAAAACAATACCGAGAAGCAGCATCCCCTGAGAAATAATCGTCCGCTCCCTATTATACAAGTAAATAACTATCTGGATAATCCCATAGGCAAGCAATACAATTCCAAGACTCATGCAGACAATCTGGGTAGTGGTCCCCGGCCAGATCAAAAGCACCAGTCCTAATAAAATACATAACACTGCCGATACCGTATAATTCACTCTTAAGCCTTTTAAAAATTCAACCATGATTAATTTCTCCTTTCCTTTTTAGGCGCCTTCTCTTTATTCCTTCATATGCCAGATAAACAAAATATCCCAGCACCGCACCCACACAATTAAGCAGGATGTCATCCACATCAAAAGCTCCAAATGCACTAAAGAGCTGGAAAACTTCTATCCCAAGCACAAATAAAAATGCATTAATCAGCATCACAAAAAAATTTCTTCCTCTTTTCAGCACATAAGGAATTAAAAAGCCAAAGGGAATAAATACCACAACATTGCCCACCAGATTTTCAAAACTGTTGAGCATATAAGAATAATTTATATACATTCGTATGGTTTTAAACAATGTAAAGTTTGCTGTGTCAAGCCCTTCTAAAATCACGTCCTTTTCCCATGTGGCGGCAATCGCCTTTAAATGCTCCAAAGGATATTTAAAAATGATCACCTTAATCACAACAATTAAATAAATTACAAAAATAATTTTGACATATTTCTTCTGAAACTGCCTATCCTTCACTAATAATAAACCTCCATTAAAGTAAGTCCTTTTGCAGGTGCCAGTTCCCCGGCCTTCTCCCTTAACCCGGAGGATAAAATATCTGCAATGTCTTCAGGCTTTCTCTTATGCATTCCTATCTCTAACAGGGTTCCTGTCATGATGCGGACCATATGATACAAAAATCCGTTTCCTCTGTAGGTAAAAGAAATTTCGTCCTGCTCTCCCCAAAGCGCCATCGACATGCCGGTATTTCTTTCTATTTCAATTTCATCAATTGTACGTATTGTAGATTTTTTACTTCTTTTATTTGAAGTAAATGCTTTAAAATCATGGGTTCCCAGAAGATATCCGGCCGCCCTTCTCATAGCCTCAATATCCAGCTGTTCCTCCACCATATGTGTATATCTTCTGTCAAACACATGAGGCGTTTTTCCGTTATTCACACGGTAACAATATTTTTTCCCTTTTGCATTCAGCCTGCTGTGAAAGCGCTCCGGCACCTCTTTTAAAGAAATTACCGCAATATCCTCAGGAAGATAAAAGTTAATATAACTTATCATATCATCCGCCTGCATCTGTGTATCCGCATGAAAATTTGCAACCTGCCCTAATGCATGAACTCCCGCATCTGTCCTGCCTGAGCCCTGCAGGGTAATTTCCTGACCGGTCATTTTAGTAAGCAGCGCCTCGAGCCTTCCCTGTATAGTATTCCCGGTGCTTTCCTGCCTCTGCCACCCTTGATACCTTGTGCCTTCGTATTGAAGAATCATCATAAAATTGCGCAATTACTTTACCTCCCAGGGATTTTCCTTTCCCTGCACAAAGCATTGACATCCAAGAAGGGAATCTCTGACCACCGTTTCCACACAGTCATCCGTATAAAACGCCATATGGTGGCTCACTGTCACATTAGGATATCCACGGAGTACTGCCAGATCTCTGTTATTTAGTATATCTGATTTGCGGTCATAATAATACAGTTCAAACTCATTTTCTACCACATCTAAGCCTGCACCGCCGACTTTTCCCTTTTCAATTCCTGCAATCAGTGCCTGGGTATCAATAAGGCCGCCTCTTGCAGTGTTGATAATCATTACTCCATCCTTCATTTTTGAAATTGCTTCTTCACCAATCATATGAAAGTTTTCCTCTGTCAAAGGAGCATGAAGTGTGATTACATCCGCCTGCTGCCACATTTCTTCCAGCGTCACATAAGGGATTCCTGACTTCTTTACCTGTTCATTTTCAAACAAATCAAAAGCAATCCGCCGGCATCCGAAACCTGACAAATTATTGAGCACTGTAGTTCCAATTCTGCCTGTGCCAATCACTCCTACGGTTAAATCCTTTAATTCTCTTCCCTGAATTCCTTTCAGGGTATAATCCTGTATATTGGTGCGTTCTATAATCCGCTTCATCTTACGAATCGTCATAAGAATCAGCATCACTGTATAGTCTGCAACCCCGCAGGGGCCATAAGGCGCATTGGCTACCTTCATGCCAAGCTCTTTCGCTGCCTTTATGTCAATATGATCATATCCTATGGTTCTGGTAGTAACATATTTCACCCCATAGCCTGCAAACACCTTAAGCAGTTCTTTTGTCATTTGTGTTGTAAGAATATCAATACATTCACTACCCTCAGCAAGATATGCATTTTCCTTATCCGGTCCGTCCGGACAAAGAACAAGTTCAATTCCCAGCCTGTTTCCATAAGCTTCAAACAGCTCTTTCTCGTCAAAGCTCCGGCAACTATAAACTGTTACTTTCATCTTCCAGCGCCTCCTTGTTTTTGCCTTTAAGACGCTTCCGATCCCTGTAGATCTGCACCGCCTTCATGTCCTCATCATTCAAATGCCGAAAGTTGCTGACGCTTGCATACAAAACTTTCATACTGTCAATTGTAGTGTCAAAAACACCTTCCTCATACATGGTCAGTACAATAATCCCTATTGGAACTGCAATGATCATTCCCACAACTCCGGCGGATTTATATCCAATAAACAACAAAAACAAAGTAGGAATAGGCTCAAGGCCTACGGAATCTCCCACAATTCTTGGCTGGATCAATTGTCTTGCCAGCTGTCCCACCCCCCATATGATTAAAAGACCAATTACCATAGTATATTCCCCATTCAGGAACTTAACAATTGCCCAGGGAATCAGAACCGTACCCGTTCCAAAAAAGGGAAGAAGGTCAAGAAAAGCCACTCCGATTGCAATTAGAAAAGCATACTTTACTCTTAATATGGTAAATCCAATTACCAAAAGCAGATACATCCAAAATTCAATTTTAAGCTGTGCCTTAAAGTATCCTCCCACTGCACGTATCAGTCCCCTTTTGACCATATTTACCTGATCAAGCATTGACTGTGTCATGACCTTATGCAGAAGATTTGCCACATAATCCTTATCTGCCACAAAAAAGTACGCAGATAAAAGACACATAATAATTCCAATCAAAATAGAAGGCAGATTCATTGTAAAACGGCTTAACGTCTCAATTGCCGGACTCCCAAGCCTTCCAAAAAGCTCTCCCAAATATTCTCCTACATTTGAGGTAATCTTTACAATAGCAACCTCAATCTCATCAGGCAGATATTTACTGGCTGCCTCCAGTTTTTCGCCAATCTGTGCAAACTCCTGTTGTGTACCCTCCCACATATCCGGCAGTTCACCTGCAAATTCAATGACCTGCTCCATCAGCTTGGCACTCACAAAATATCCTGCAAAAATAACCAGACCAATTACGATGATGATTACAAAAGCAGAGCCTGCTTTTCTTTTTATTTTAACTTTTTTCTCAAAAAAACCAACCAAAGGACTGGCAATCATTGCAATACTCCATCCCACAACAAAGGGCATAAAATAAATAATGATTCTGGGCGCCACAAATATAAAGAACAATAACAGCACCAGCATAATTCCCAAATTAATAAAAACCTTCAAATACGTTCTTCTGTTTTCATTTTTATCCATATTGACTCCATTCTAAAACACCGCAGTCTCGCACACGTTACGCCGGATCAGGTTCTTCTTCCATTTTCAAATACGCATCCAGCACTTCATAAATCTCTTCACGCCCCTGTTTGGTCAATGCCGAATAGGGAATAACAATGGTGTTTTTTACCACCTTAAGCCCTTCCTTCACCATCTTTACATGTTTCTGCATCTGACTCCGTTTGATTTTATCAAGCTTGGTAGCTATAATAATTGGCTCAAATCCCTGTTTTAAGATCCAATCGTACATTAACCGGTCATTTCCGGAAGGCTCATGTCTGATATCAATTAAAAGAAAGACTGCTCTAAGCTTTTTGGATTTGTGAAGATAATTCTCAATCATCTTCCCCCATTTGGCTTTTTCCGACTCACTGACCTTTGCATAACCGTATCCGGGTAAATCAACAAAATACATTTGATCATTAATATGATAAAAATTAATGGTTTGTGTCTTTCCCGGCTGGGCACTGGTTCTTGCCAGTGCCTTCCGGTTCATCAGTCCATTGATCAGGGAAGACTTTCCCACATTGCTTTTTCCTGCAAAAGCAAACTCTATATGTTCATTTTCCGGTAGTGTGCTTGTAATCCCACATACCGTTTCCAGCAAAACATTCTTAATTATCATTTTATACCTCATGCCCGTTTCAGCGGACTTAACCATTTCAGATCAATGCTCTCTTTAATACCTCGTTCATATCCTTTACATAGGTAATAACAAGCCCTTCCCTGATCTCCTCTTTAATTTCTTCAATATCCTTTTTGTTTTCTGCCGGCACCAGAACTTCCTTCATACCTGCCATTTTTGCCGCCAGAATCTTTTCTTTCAGTCCCCCTACGGGAAGCACCCTTCCCCTTAAAGTAATCTCTCCTGTCATGGCAATATCGCTGCGCACCTTTTCTCCTGAAATTGCTGAAAACAACGCAGTTGCCATAGTAATGCCTGCTGACGGACCATCCTTTGGAACCGCCCCTTCCGGTATATGAATATGAAAGTCATTTTCCTTAAATACTTCCGGCTGGATATGATTTTTTTCTCCCACGGAACGTACATAGCTGATTCCAATGACCGCCGATTCCTTCATCACATCCCCCATCTGTCCGGTCAGCTCAATCTCTCCCTTTCCGGGCATCATATTCACTTCGATCTGAAGGGTATCGCCTCCTACGCTTGTCCATGCAAGCCCCCGCACAATACCTGCCTGAGGCTCTTTGTTTGCCTTATTCATACTATATTTGCGGTTGCCTAAATATTTATCCAGATTAGAGGCTGTGACCTTGATCTTTTCGCTTTCCGCTCCTTCTTCCCTGGCCTCCAATATTTCCTTTGCACACTTCCTGCAGATATCTCCTATCTTTCTTTCAAGTTCCCGAACGCCGGCCTCCTTGGTATAATAAGTGATAATATTTTTCAGTGCACCATCCTGAATCAAAAGCATCTTTTTTGTAATTCCGTTTTTCTCAAGCTGCTTCTTTAGAAGATGTTCCCGGGCAATATGGAATTTTTCATTTTCCGTATAACTGTTAACCTCAATAATCTCCATACGATCCAAAAGAGGCCGGGGTATCGTCTGGGTGGTATTGGCAGTAGCCATAAACAAAACTTCAGACAAATCTAAGGGGATTTCCACATAATGATCCCGAAATCTTACATTTTGTTCTCCGTCCAGAACCTCTAAAAGAGCAGAAAAAGTATCTCCCTTATGATCATTGCTTACCTTATCAATTTCATCTAACAGCATCAGGGGATTATTCACTCCTGCCTGCTTTAATCCGGAAGCAATACGCCCCGGCATAGCGCCCACATAGGTTTTCCGGTGTCCACGTATTTCCGCTTCGTCCCGAACGCCGCCTAAGCAGATTCTCACATATTTTTTATTTAATGCTTCCGCAACACTCTTTGCAATGGAAGTTTTTCCTGTCCCGGGAGGCCCTACCAGACATATAATCGGACTTTCCCCTTTTTTTGTAAGGCATCGTACTGCAAGAAACTCCAAAATACGTTCTTTAACCTGCTCCAAGCCATAATGCTCCCGTTCCAGAATATCTTTGGCCTTTTTTATATTTTCCGTATCATTTGATGCCCTGTCCCAGGGAAGCTCCAGCAAAGTTTCAATATAAGCACGTTCCACTGCACTCTCGGAAGTGCTCCCAATCAGACTCTTGAATCTGGAAATTTCCTTTTTAATCCTGGCCTTTACTTCCTCAGATGCCTGTAATTCATTAAGAGAAGCTTCAAACTGGTCTGCATCAGAAAAAGATTTATCCTCCCCTAACTCTTCCCTGATATAGCGGAGCTGTTCCCTAAGCAGGTATTCCTTTTGGCTTTTGTCCACCCGCTCCTTCATTCTCCCTGCCAATTCTTCCCTCACCTTGGCAACTTCAATCTCATTTAAAAGCTGTACACATAAAATATCATACCGGCACTTTAAAGAAACTGCCTCTAACACCTGCTGCTTTTTCCCATAGCTGATAGGAAGATTCATGGCAATCTGATCCATCAGGCTTCCTGCATCATCAACATTTGCGTATCTCTGCATGGCATTCTTATCAATCTTAGGATAATGAGCCGCATACTGGGCAAAGTATTCCCGCAGCTGCCGGATCATTGCCTCTCCCACTGCCGCTGCATTTCTGCCTTCTTCTTCCACGCTTTGTACATCTTCCACATAGGCTTCCAAAAATTTGGTATTTTCTTCATTTATTCTTTTGAGAATTCCTCTTTTGATTCCCTCCACAAGTACTCTGATAATCTGATTGGGAAGCTTTGTAATCTGCTTTATCTCAGCAATTGTTCCCATACGGTAAAGTTCTTCTTCCTTTGGTATATCCACCTCTACATTTCTCTGGGTTACCAAAAAAAGCTTTCCTCCCTTTACCATTGCATATTCCAAAGCCTTAATGGATTTCTCCCTGTTAAGATCAAAATGAATTACCGTATCCGGCAGTATCGTCATTCCTCTTAAAGGAATCAGCGGCATGACAGACATCTGCTCTATTTCCATTTTAGTTTCATTCATAAATTTATCCTCTGTTACTGCCTGAAATTAAAAAACAAATTATACTTGCACAAAATGCCGCCTATCGGCGGCATCTTATAATTATCACTATCTGGCCCTGCGCATTACCTCTTTATGAATTAATAAAGGCTCACTTTCTCCCTCTACCGCACCTTTCGTAATCACGCATTCTTTGATGGTTTCATCTGATGGAATCCGATACATCACATCCATCATCACCTTTTCCATAATTGAGCGAAGTCCTCTGGCCCCTGTTTTGCGCTCAAATGCCTGCTTTGCAATTGCTTCCACTGCATCCTTCTCAAAGTCAAGCTTCACTTCATCAAATCCAAACAGTTTCTGATACTGTTTTATAAGCGCATTTCTGGGTTCCGTTAAAATTCTGACTAATGCCGCCTCATCTAATCCTTCTAAGGATACATTGATGGGAACACGCCCTACAAATTCAGGGATAAGTCCGAATTTCACCAGATCCTGAGGCGTCACTTCACTTAAAAGTGCACTGATTTCACGATTATTCTTACTTACAATCTCCGCATCAAATCCAATAGAATTGCGGTTCAGTCTGTTCTCAACAATTTTTTCAAGTCCGTCAAAAGCACCGCCGCAGATAAACAAAATATTGGAAGTATCAATTTGAATTAACTCCTGATGAGGATGCTTTCTGCCCCCCTGGGGCGGAACGCTTGCAGTAGTTCCTTCTATTATTTTTAAAAGTGCCTGCTGCACACCTTCACCAGAAACATCTCTGGTAATGGACACATTTTCGCTTTTCTTTGTAATCTTATCAATTTCGTCGATATAAACAATTCCCAGCTGGGCGCGCTCCACATCATACTCTGCCGCCTGTATCAGTTTAAGAAGAATGTTTTCCACATCTTCTCCCACATAACCAGCTTCCGTAAGCGTAGTTGCATCCGCAATTGCAAAGGGTACGTTTATAATTTTGGCAAGTGTCTGTGCCAAATAAGTTTTTCCTGAACCGGTAGGCCCAACCATGATGATGTTGCTCTTTTGAAGTTCCACATCGTCCATATCCTTAGGAGCCATCACTCTTTTATAATGATTATAAACGGAAACCGCTAAAACTTTCTTCGCTTCTTCCTGGCCAATCACATAATCATCCAGAAATTCCTTAATTTCAACCGGCTTTAACAGATTAATCTCTAATTCCGTTTCTTCTGCTTCTTCCTCGTATTCCTCTTCTACAATGTCTGCACAAATTTCCACACACTCGTCACAGATATAAACACCAGCCGGACCTGCAATCATTTTTTTGACCTGATCCTGTGTCTTATTACAAAAAGAGCACCTGATGTTATCAGAACCTTTTCCTGCCATCTTCCCTACCTCTTACTATTTAATTCCCGCAAGCAAAGACGGGATGTTATTAATTTTCAGCACGCTTATAGACAACTCTGTCAATAAGCCCGTATTCCTTTGCCTCTTCCGCGGTCATCCAGTTATCTCTTTCCGTGTCTGCTGCGATCACATCATAATCCTTGCCTGTATTTTCAGCCAGAATTGTATTCAGCTTTTTTTTGGTCTGCAAAATATGCTTTGCAGCAATTTCAATCTCTGTAGCCTGCCCCTGGGCTCCGCCAAGCGGCTGATGGATCATTATTTCCGCATTAGGAAGGGCAAGTCTTTTCCCCTTGGTTCCACCTGAAAGCAAAAATGCTCCCATGCTGGCCGCCATACCCATACAATAAGTAGACACATCACATTTTACATACTGCATGGTATCATAAATTGCCATGCCTGCAGTCACACTGCCGCCAGGACTGTTAATATAAAACTGAATATCCTTCTCAGGATCTTCCGCTTCCAAAAATAACATCTGTGCCACAATCAGGCTTGCAGTCACGTCATTTACTTCTTCTCCTAAAAAAATAATTCTTTCCTTTAAAAGTCTTGAATAAATATCGTAAGAACGCTCTCCCCTACTTGTTTGTTCAATGACATAAGGTACCAAACTCATTTGCCATATCCTCCTATCTTGTCAAACGCTCCGCAATTTTTTACCTAAAATAGTTCCTGCGGCATAACCGCAGGAAACTATCTTTTCATTGCAAATCATCCGCCGCTTGTTACTGACATCATAATTCATGTATCGTTCTTTTGCAATGGTTTTACTTTTTATTTAATATATTTTTTATTATTTTTCCTTTGCATTGTTAACTACAAATTCTGCTGCCTTCTTAACTGCAATATCTTCCTTGATCTGAATGACGCTCTTTTCCGGAAGCATTTCTTTTACTTTATCAACTTCCATCTGATAAACTTCTGCCATTGCTTTGATCTCTTCCTCGTAATCCTCCTCAGACGCTTCAATCTTTTCCTTCGCAACTACTGCTTCAAGCACCAGTCTGGATTTGATTCTCTTTTCAGCCTGCGGTCTGACCTGCTCAATCATCTTATCGTAGGTTGCACCTGTAAACTGGAAATACTGTTCCAAAGATAATCCCTGCATTTGAAGTCTCTGTGCAAACTCATCCACCATCTGTTTCTGCTGTGTGGTCAGCATGGCTTCAGGAATCTCCATATCCGAATCATTTACGATTGCTTCAATGACAGCCGCCTCTTTTGCATCCTTGGCTTCTTTTTCCTTCTTTTCTGAAAGTTTAGCCCTGACATCTGCTTTGTATTCCTCAAGAGTTTCAAATTCTGAAACTTCGCTCGCAAATTCGTCATCTAATTCAGGAAGCTCTTTTTCTTTAATCTCATTGACAGTACATTTAAATACAGCAGCTTTTCCCTTTAATTCTTCTGCCTGATAATCTTCAGGGAAAGTCACGTTCACTTCCACTTCCTTACCAATCTCAGCGCCTACAAGCTGAGCTTCAAATCCGGGAATAAAAGCACCGGAACCGATGGTCAAAGGATAGTTTTCACCCTTTCCTCCTTCAAAGGCCACACCGTCAACAAAACCCTCAAAATCAATGATAGTTGCATCTCCATCTTTAACCGGTCTGTCTGTTACTTCAATGCTTCTTGCATTGTTTTCTCTCTCCTTGTTAATTTCCGCATCTACTTCCTCATCTGTAACCGCAGTATCTGCCTTTTCAACCTTAACTCCCTTGTACTTGCCTAATTTTACTTCCGGCTTAAGTGCAACCTCTGCTGTGAAAATAAAAGGCTTTCCCTTTTCAATCTGTGTCACGTCAACTACAGGTGAAGATACGATATCTTCGCCGCATTCCTCCACTGCTTTATCATATGCATCAGGAATCAGGGCATTTGCTGCATCCTCATAAAAAATTTCCGCCCCATACATTTTTTCGATCATCTGACGGGGCACTTTGCCCTTACGAAAACCAGGAACACTGATCTTATTTTTATTCTTTAAATAAGCATCCTGCAGTGCCTTTTCCAATTCTTCTGCTGAAACTTCAATTGTAAGCTTCGCCATGTTTTTTTCAAGTTTTTCAACCTGTACGCTCATTTCGGTACATCCTCCTTAAAATCATATGTTCTTTAAATTTATATTTTGCATCATATTTATCTGCGCAAATTTGGACATAGTCGCAGTCATTTTATGATTATAGCATACCCCCGGGAAAATTACCACTTTTTTCTTTCATGCTTACCTCTTATTTCACCTTATTTCAATAAAAAACGGATGCATCTATATCTTAAAAGATTCAATGCATCCGATATTTATTACCTTAAAGTTTTCTGACCGCTGGCCACATACAGCTCATACCACTCCGCATGTTCTAATTCCACTTTAAGGGCAGCGATTGCATTATCAAGTCTGGCAAGCCTGCTGCTCCCTGCCAATGGCATTGCACCTACAGGATGGTACATGATCCACGCATAAACTAAAGTCTCAACTAAGACTCCCTTTTCTTTTGCAATCTCAGAAAATTTTTCCCTTGCTTTTACATAAACTTCATCATTACTTGTAAAAAGACGTCCGCCTGATAAAGGCGACCAGATCATAGGGTGAATTTTTTTTGCTGTTAAAAGATCCATCATCCCTGACTCAAAATGTTCAAAGCAGCAGGGATTCCACTCAATCTGATTTGTTCTTAATTCTCCGTCCATATACTCATTAAGTGCCTGAAATTTGAAAGGATCAAAATTAGAAACTCCGGCCTCCCGAATCAGCCCCTGGCGTTTTAATTCCTTAAAAGCATCGGCAGCTTCCTCAGGATCAAGCAGTGGATCTTCTCTGTGAATCAGGTAAAGATCAATATATTCACATTTCAGACGCTGGATGCTTGCTTTACAAGCCTCAATCATATGCCTATAGCGCGTATCATAATATCCAAATGCTCCTTCCGGCGTCTTTTTTATGCTGATTCCGGTCTTAGTTACCAGTTTATAATCACTTCTTTTTAGTTCCGGAAGAACCTTTCCCAGCAGGCTTTCGCTTTCCCCATAGATTTCCGCGGTATCAAAAGTATTTACCCCTCTTTCAAGGCATCCCTCTAAAAATCCTCTCAGCTCCTTGTTGGAAAGATTCCACTGTCCCAGTCTCCAAAACCCCTGAATAATCCTTGAAAAATCCATTCCCGGCGCAATACTGATATACTCCATGTTTCTGCTGCTCCTTACAATTACTTTTAATTTATTTGTTCCATTCCATTACTTCCCCGTAAAGCCAATCGCACCACGCCTCCATTCCTTCACCTGTTTTGGCGCAGATGGGAAAAATTTTCAGCTTTGGGTTGCGCATTTTTGCATATTCCCGGACCTTATCCATATCAAAATCAAAATAAGGAAGCACATCAATTTTATTGATAATCAACGCATCACATACGGTAAAAATCAGCGGGTATTTCAGCGGTTTATCATGGCCTTCCGGCACGGAAAGAATCATTACATTCTTTGACGCCCCCGTATCAAACTCTGCCGGACATACCAGATTTCCAACATTTTCCAAAATTGCCAGGTCTATTTCTTCCGTACCAAGCTCCTTTAGCCCCTGCCTTGTCATATCCGCATCCAGGTGGCACATACCGCCCGTGTGAAGCTGTATGGTCTTTGCCGGCGTTTTTTCCGCAATCGTCCATGCATCCACGTCAGAATCTATGTCTGCCTCCATCACTCCAATACGAAGCTTATCACTTAATCCATTAATGGTGCGTACCAGGGTAGTTGTCTTGCCGCTCCCCGGAGAGGACATCATATTAAGAAGAAATGTTTTCTCCTCCTTTAATCTGCTGCGAAGCTTATCCGCATCTGCATTATTATCTGCAAAAACACTCTGTTTTACTTCAATTATTTTCATAGAATCCATATACGATTCTCCTCTTAGATTTCTGCTCTTGCCTTTGCATCCTTGTAATACTTAAATTCGGTAAATACTTCTCCTGTATAAGGATTCTTCTTATTTTCAATTGACTTGCAAATAATGTAGGCCAGCGCAATTACATTTACGATAAGAGCCGCCGCACTTATGATTGTCATCATTGTAGGATCTGCATTTGCATTTCCTCCTGCCACAATACCGTTTAAGGTTCCATCTTTATACTGACTTGGAAGAGTCGCCCAGGGGAATGCGGCAGTTCCGTCCGAAAGCGTCTCCTGGAATAGCGGGAATACCTGTGCAAACATACACCAGATGCAAAGTGTGTTGGCACGGTTCATAATCCATCCGCCCTTGTTCCATAAAAGCGCCGCAATGGTAGGCGCAAGCAAAAGTGCCACGCCGCAGTACCATGTATGGGTAGGCAGACAATTATAAGTATAAGCAAAATTCCACACATCATACACAAGAATATATACCCAGATCATATCCGGCCAGATCATATCCTTCTTATCCTTAGAGGAATAAACAGCCCACCAGCCAGTCATACAGAAAATATTTAAGATGCCGGCAATCCCGTTCATAATATTATGCCATCCTCCATAAAGCCATACATCCTCAGAGGATAACCACCAGGAATACCATCCGTTAATGGCTGATTCAAAATCACTTGCAACAGCAATTAAAATATTGATTGCCACAATTACAAAAGGATATGCCTTAAACCAGTGACTTTTTCCGATGCCCCACTTATACTTAATCATCATAAATCCAATACAGCCTGCCAAAGATGCGTACAGCTTGGCATAATGGAACCAGCCATTCATATAAAGGTAGGTCTGGTTCTGAAGCGCCCACCCTGCCCCGCTTTTTGCCGCAACTGCAATTACAACAAAATAGATCGTAAGGATTGCAGGCACAACGCCGAACATAAATAATCCTCCCCATTTGGTGCGTCTGGAAAACTCATTTAAAAGAATAAGTCCTGCCAGCACTGCCAGCATGGCAATCCATTGATAAACAGCATTACTTCCATAAACATGAAACAACATAGTACTCTCTCCCTTCCTCTTAACACGCCTCAATTTCTTTAATATTACATTCATTTCCGGCAATCAAATAGGTATGTCCGCTCCCACAGTTGGGACATTGCTTTCCATATTGTACGGTAGGATAAGTTTTGTCACAGTCCTCACAATAAGTAACTGCCGGCAATGTTTCAAATTTAAGTTCCGCTTCTTCAATCAGCGGAAATTTTTTGCGGTAATAGTTCCAGCAGTCTGTTAAAATTTCCGGAATAATCCCGCTAACCTCTCCAAGTTCCAGACTCACACTGGCAATCTCCTTAAGCTGATTTTCCTCTGCAATTCCCTTAAGGGTTTTGGTAATATGTACAACAATCCCTAATTCATGCATTTTAACTCACCCTTAGCTTCACTGCTGATTTTTTGCCTTACGCTTATTAGCGCGTTTGATCTTAATTTCCCGCTTAATCGTATAAGGCAGGATGGCCTTTAGTTTATCCTCTGCTTTATACATAGTGCTTGCCTCGGGCAGATCCCTGCTTAAATGAATGGCATCAAACTCACACTTGGTGGTACACAGGCCGCATCCAATACACTTGTTTTGATCTACAACGGTAGCCCCACAGCCTAAACAACGGCCTGCCTCAATTTTAACCTGCTCTTCTGTCAAAGTACTTCTAAGATCATAGAAAGTGGACTTGGGATCTCCGTCTTTCTTTCCCGGAATCTGACGTTTTGCATTGTCAAAGCTTTCGATCTGCAAATTGCCTTTGTCCAGCTCAATAAACTGCCTCAAATTGCGTCCCAATGTAAGGCTCTGTCCTTTATGTACAAAACGGTGAATGGACTCACAGCCTTCCTTACCTGCTGCAATCGCATCAATTGCAAATTTAGGCCCTGTAAATACATCTCCTCCTACAAAAATATCCGGCTGCGCTGTCTGATAAGTGACCTGATCTGCCATTATCGTCTGGTTACGGTTCAGCTCTGCCTTTTCGCCTTTCAAAAGATCTCCCCACACAATTGTCTGCCCTATAGAAACCAAAACATTTTCACATTCTATGGTAGTCAGCTTATTTTCATCATATTTGGGATTAAAGCGCTTTTCCTCATCAAAAACGGAAATACATTTTTTGAATACAACTCCCTTTACCCGTCCGTTTTCCGTAAGGATTTCTTTCGGCCCCCAGCCATTATTAATTGTAATTCCTTCTTCTTCCGCCTCTGAAATTTCATCTGGCGCTGCCGGCATAATCTCTCTTTCTTCCAGACAGACCATAGAAACCGAATCGGAACCTGCCCTAAGCGCTGTCCTTGCCACGTCAATTGCCACATTACCGCCGCCGATTACCAGGGTGCGCCCTTTTAATTTCACACTTTCCTCATCCAAATTGATTTTTCTTAAAAATTCAACGCCTGTTAATACGCCTTCCGAGTCTTCGCCGGGCACTCCTGCCAGCCGGCCGCCCTGTGCACCAATTGCCACATAAAAAGCTTTATAGCCTTCCTCGCGAAGCTGGCTTAATGTAATATCCTGTCCTACACAAACCCCGCACTTAAATTCAATCCCCATTTCCTTAAGCACTTCAATTTCAGCTTCAATTACACGCTTTTCCAGACGGAAAGAAGGAATTCCATTCACAAGCATGCCGCCGGGACGAGTTTCCTTTTCAAAAACAGTAACAGGATATCCTTTTTTCCTAAGATAAAAGGCTGCTGACATTCCAGCAGGACCAGCTCCGATCACTGCAATCTTTTCCTCAAAGAATTTTCCCTCGTGATTTTCTGTCTTGGGAATAAATCTCTTTTCTGCACTAAGCTCCTGTTCCGCAATAAACTTCTTAATCTCATCAATGGCAACTGCCTGATCAATGGTTCCTCTCGTACATGCATCTTCACATCTGCGGTTACATACTGCACCACAGACAGCCGGGAAAGGATTTTCATTTTTGATCAGCTTTAACGCATCCATATACCTTCCCTCTGCCGCCATTTTAATATAACCCTGAACAGGCAGATGGGCAGGACAGGCTGTTTTACAGGGAGATGTTCCTGTATCATAGCAATTAATCTGATTGTTGTTCCGATAGTTGGTATCCCATTTTTCTTTTCCCCATTTCGCTTCATCCGGCAGCTCCTGCACAGGATAAGTGACAGGACCATCTTTGGTACACAGTTTCTGTCCAAGTTTGGCTGCTCCGGAAGGACAAAATTCCACGCATCTTCCACATGCCACACATTTAGCCGGATCAACACTTGCCCTGTATGCAGAACGTGACATATTAGGGGTATTAAAAAGCTGTGAGGTTCTCAGACCGTTACAAACGCCCACCGCACAATTGCAGATTGCAAAAATCTTTTCTTCCCCGTCAATGTTAGTGATCTGATGGACATATCCATTATCTTCCGCTCTTTGTAAAATCTCCATCACTTCATCAATTTCTATGTACCGGCCTTTTCCTGTTTCCACCAGATAATCTGCCATATCCCCTACGCCGATGCACAAATCGCCTTCAATATCTCCGGTGCCTTCTCCCCGTACCCGCTGCTGGCGGCGGCAGGAACATGCACCTACTGCATACTTATCTTTATATTTGTTCAGCCAGTAGGAAATATGTTCTACACTGACAGATTCCTGTTTTGCCGGAATTGCCTTTTCCACCGGAATAACATGCATACCGATCCCGGCGCCTCCGGGAGGCACCATTGGCGTTACCTTTTCAAGGGGCAGTCTCGACATATTTTCAAAAAAATCTGCAAGCTCCGGGTGCTCCTCCACCTGTTTGGCATTCATTACCATAAATTCGGCGCATCCCGGTACAAACATGGGAAGAATATATTGCTTATGGCGGTCTTCATTTTCCCAGTTATATTCAATAAGTCCGATCACGCTCATTTCCTTAAGCAATTCTTCCGTGCGGGCAACACTTTTTTTACATTTTTTTGCTATCTGCTCAAGCCTCATAGGAACACGCACTTTCATGGAAAGTGCAACCTCCGCCATTTCATCCGTAACTACTCCGGCAAGTCCCCAATACTCCGGATCATTTACAGTAACTTTAACACCAATCCTGTCCGTAATCTTCTGTCCCAGTTTTAAAATCAGATCTCTCTGCTCTCCCATAACCTTAACCATACCTTTCCACTTTGGTTCATCCGTTCCAGATTAAAATAAAGTTTATTTAATATATTTATCAAAATTATACAATATTCTACTTTTCCTTTCAATATGTTTGTGCATTCCGACAATAATGGTTGATTTCCGTGTTGCTAACAGATACCTCTTGTTTTTTTCCTGATTATTTTTTATACTGCATATAGCTTATTTAAATTTAAGGGAGATTTAACATGAAACTGACAACAAGACAACTAGCCCAGAGCGCCCTGCTTTTGGCAGTCTGCATCATCAGCCAGTATTTTAAAAATTTTTCCGTCTATATTACAGGCCCAATTGTAAACACCGTTATTATTATTGCAGTACTTGCCATTGGTTTATGGAGCGGCCTTTTGATCAGTGTTATCGCACCTGTTACCGCATTTTTTCTGGCAGGTTCGCCAATCATGGCTGCTATTCCGCTGATGTTTCCGGCAATTATGGCAGGTAATATAGTTCTTGCAGTCACCGTATGGTATTTCCAGAATAAATTTAGCTTCCGTTGCCGTCTGCCTGTAGGACTAATTGCAGGCTCCATTTTAAAGGCTGCCTTTATGGGAATTGTGATTGTCCTTATTCTTCTTCCTGCATTTGGCGATGCTGTTGCTTCAAAACTTCCTAAGCCGGAAGCTCTGCCTATGGTACTTGCAGCGGCAAAAGTTACCTTTTCTTTTACCCAGCTTATCACTGCACTAACGGGAAGCGCTCTTGCTTACCTTATCTGGCTGCCATTGCAAAAATATACAAAGTGTACGTAAAAACACCCCGCCTGCATATTGCAGACGGGGCATCTTTATTTTTCCATGTTATTTCATCATTTCTTCTTGCTTCTTGATCATTCTACGAACCATTTCTCCGCCAATGGAGCCGGCTTCCTTTGAAGTCAAATCGCCGTTGTAACCTTCTTTTAAGTTAACACCAAGCTCAGAAGCAACTTCTGTTTTGAAGCGATCCATAGCTGCTTTAGCTTCAGGAACTTCAACTCTATTAGATTTGCTGCTTGCCATCTTCATTCACCTCCGTTATTTTTTCTCCAAGATAAGCGATTTTACTCTCGCTTATCCTGAAGTTTCCTCCGCTCTAAACGATTTCTTATCACTTATCTTGTTCATAGTATTAACGGTGTTCGTAAAATTATTATGGTAAGTTTTTCCGATTTCTTTTTTAAAAGCTTCTGATCTTATCGCTTCCGTCATCTACCGTGTTTTCAATAGATTTTACAATTAAATAATAACCGTAATCAGAATTCACCTCCACATAAACCCGATCGCCGGCTTTATGCCCTAAAAGCGCTTTTCCCATAGGCGACTCAATGCTTACAAGACCTTCTAAAGAATTTCCCCGCATAGTGGTGACAATCTTATAAGTTTCAAGCGTGCCGTCCTCTTCAATTTCCACTACTACGGTATTATTCATGCCGATTTCATCCGCCGCAGAATCATCTGATATCACTTCTGCTGTTTTAATCATCTTTTCTAAAAAACGGATCCGGCTTTCATTTTTATTTTTTTCTTTTTTAGCCGCATAGTATTCAAAATTTTCGCTTAAATCTCCGTGAGCTCTTGCTTCCTTTACTGCTTCTAACAGTTTAGGCCGTATCACCAGCTTTCTTTCTTCGATTTCAGCCTCCATAGCATCAATATCCTTTTGCGTCAATTGATTAAACATTAATAACCATGCTCCTTTTTATCTAATACTCATTCCACCTGCTTCTAACTGTACCGTTACCAGCTTTCTGCAAAGATACTGAATCAGGTCCTTTCTTGTAATTAATCCAATAAACCGGTCCCTGTCGTCAATTACAGGTACAAAATTCTGATTCATAGCCTTGTTCAGCAGATCTTCCATATTTACGTCCACATCCACAGGCTCGTTATCCCGTTTTCTCGCAATGCTCATAATAGGAATATCCTCTGCTTCCCGCAGGGACAAATCCCCTTGCTCCTTTATGTACCAGAGCAGGTCGCCTTCCGTCAAGGTTCCCACATACGCTCCATCTTCTCTTCCAATAATCGGAACAGCAGAATACCTGTGATGTTCCATTTTTTCCAATGCCTGCCGCAAGGTATCGGAATCATAAACATACGCCGCCTCACTTTTTGGTGTTAAAAAAAATAAAATATTCATTTATACCCTTCCTCTTATCTTTTGTAAACAATTTTTTCCGCCATTGCGTCTGCCGCATTTTTATCCACAAAATATTCTACGATCATAAGGGCAAATTCAATGGCACATCCCATTCCCCTTCCGGTAATAATATTTTCATCACGTACAGCAGGTTCGAAAACAACTTCTGCTCCAGAAAGCTGCTGCTCAAGTCCCGGGTAACATATGGCCTTTTTCCCCTTCAAATGACCTCTATGGCCTAAAACAGTGGGAGCTGCACATATTGCTGCAACTGCCTTTCCAGCAGATATAAATGCATCCACCTGCTCCATAAGATAATCACAAGCCTCAAGCCTGTTTGTTCCGTCCATTCCTCCGGGAAGCACGATCATGTCCACATTGTCAAAATCCACATCTTCCAGCAAAGCATCCATCACCACCGGAATCTGGTGAGAACCTGTTACCGTTTTATCATTCATAACAGAAACCATCTGCGTATCAATACCCTGCCTGCGCAGAATATCCACTACTGCAAGGGCTTCTATCTCCTCGTATCCAGTTCCAAAAAATACACATACTTTACTCATAAATTTGTCCACCACTTTCACATAATATAGTATTTACTTACATAAATATTTTATCATTAATTACATAGATTTTCCAATAAATGATTTGTAAAGTTTATTAAGAAACAATATAATAATGTTATTGAAATCTTATTCTTTATATATATTTAGAAAGGAAAAATCTTTTATGGAAATTGAGCGTAAATTCTTAATTGAAAATCTGCCCTCCGATCTTGCCGGATATAAATGTCTTTTGATTGAACAGGCTTATTTATGCACTTGCCCTGTTATCCGCATCAGAAGAGAAGATGACAATTATTATCTGACCTATAAAGGAAAAGGCCTTATGGCCCGGGAAGAGTATAATCTTCCTTTAAACAAGGAAGCTTACGAACACATGCTTGTAAAGGCCGACGGGAACATAATTTCCAAAAGAAGATACCTGATTCCTGTAACAAAACCCATTTTTGCAAAAGGATATACGCTTTCTGACTGCTCAGTAAAGTTAACCATTGAACTGGATATTTTTGATCCCCCTTTTGCCCCTTTAATCGTTGCGGAAGTGGAATTTCCCGACGAGAAAATGGCCAATGCCTTTATTCCTCCTGCATGGCTGGGCGAAGATGTCACCAATAATCCGGAATATCATAATTCTAATTTATCCAAAAGAACTTTATAATATTGCAAATAAGCAGGGAATACCTCCCTGCTTATTTTAGAAATAAAACTATATTTACTTTTACAACACTATTGCCTGATAAGGGTAAAAAACTATTTTTTGATCCTGCATTCTTATATCCTTATAATTATTCAGTAAGATCTCTTTTCCAGTTCCCCATTCCCAACTTAAAATTTGATCCTGATTCAGCAGATTAACAAGAACCAGAGCTTCTTTGTCAGCATAGGTTCTTTTATAAGCAATCATACCCTCTTTTTCCTCAAACACAGGACAAAAGTCTCCTTTAGACATAACATCCGCCAATTTTTCACATTTCCGCAGTTTGATCAGTTTCTTGTAATAAGCCAGCAGTGAATCTGTCTCATTTTGTTGTTTTGCCACATTAATTTCCCTGTAATTTTCCTGCACCTTCATCCAGGGCTTTCCTGTAGTAAATCCGGCGTTTTCACTGTCATTCCACTGCATGGGAGTCCTTGCATTATCTCTTCCCAGTTCGCTGAAATATTTAAGTACCTCCTGGCCATCTTCTCCCTGCTCCACTCTTTCCTTCCAGGTAATTTTTGCCCTCACATCCATCATCTCATCTATACTGTTCCATTTGGCATTCTTCATTCCAATTTCCTGTCCTTCATAAATATATGGAGTTCCATGAAGAAAGAAGTAGAGTGTTGCCAATGCGGATGCACTATACCGATTTCTATCTTTTTCTTCCAAATATTTATTCAAACAACGTGACTGATCGTGATTCTCCAGAAAAACACCACACCACCCATGTCTGCTGTTAAAACATTGACTGTTAAATATTCTTTTTTTCAGCCTTTCCACTGCCTCCGGCTTCGACTTGTCGGCTTCTTCTTCCATATTTTCCCAGCTAAAATCAAATATCATAGAAAAATATCCGCTCTCACCTGCATAGCTTTCAAAACTTTCTTCATCTACCCCGGGGGCTTCTGCTACCGTCAGACAGTCAAATTTATCAAAAGTCTCTTTCTTTAATTCTTGTAGAAACTTTTCAATCCCGGGATAATTTTCCAGGTTTTCTACCGGATATCGTTTTTTATCATCCATCTCTACAGACGCAAATGTTAAATCTTTTTTAATAAAAGTAATAGCATCTATTCGAAATCCGGCAATTCCCTTTTCCATCCACCAGTTAATCATTTTATAGATTTCCTGCCTAAGCAGCGGATTTTCCCAATTCAAATCCGGCTGTTTCGGTGAAAAAGTATGATAATACCACCTTCCATCCTTCAATTTACTCCATACACTTCCACCAAAATTAGACCGCCAGTTATTTGGCTCTTTACCATCCTTTGTCCGAACAAAATAAAAGTATGCTGCTTCTTTACTGTTCTCATCTTCCACAGCACGTTGAAACCATTCATGTTCATCAGAACAGTGATTGACCACCAAATCAAGAATAATTTTTATGCCCCTTTTTCCTGCTTCACAAATAAGACTGTCCATATCTTCATTTGTCCCAAAAATTGGATCCACCTGGTAATAATCTGAAATATCATATCCATTATCTTCCATAGGCGAACGGAAAATCGGACTGATCCAGATCACATCAATTCCCAATTCCTGAAGATACGGGAGCCTCTGTTCTATTCCCTTCAAATCACCGATTCCATCTCCGTTGCTATCCTGAAAACTTCTTGGATAAATTTGATAAACAACTGCATTTTTCCACCATTTAACTGACTTTGCCATATTATTTTTTCCTTTTTTATTTGATTGCTCCATCTGTAATACCTTTCACAATATATTTTTGGCAGAACAGATAAAATATAATAATCGGAATCATACACATAATCAACCCTGATGATGCAAGATCCCATCTCTTTGCAAACTGCCCGAAAAATAAATATGTTTTAAGGGGCAGTGTCTGCCATCCTGCTTTGTTGATAATCAGGGAAGGAAGCAGATAGTCATTCCATATCCACATAACATTTAAAACAGCTTCTGTGATTAATATTGTACGCATCAGCGGCACTACAACAATAAAAAACAATTGTATGCTGTTGCAGCCGTCAATGGTAGCTGCTTCCTCCAATTCTTCAGGTATATTTTTAATAAATCCATGAAACATCACAATTGCCATACTGGTACCAAATCCCATATACATAAAGATCAGTCCGGCAGGATTCATTAAATGAATCCTGCTGGCAAATCCAACAAGGGGAAGCATAACACACTGAAACGGGATCAACATGGATGCAGCAAAAAAGAGAAAAATTACTTTGCTTATTTTAGTTTTGTATCTCACCAACACCCATGCCGCCATAGCAGAAATCAAAAGTATCAAAATTGTGCTTATTACCGTAATTCCAAGTGAATTAAAAAAGGAACGTATATATTCAAGAGCTTTAAATGCATTGGGATAATTATCCAGCGTAAAAGTATCCGCATTAGGAAATCCCGTTACATCCGTAAAAATTCCCTTTGTGTTTTTGAAAGAGTTCAAAACAAGTATGTAAATAGGAAAAAGAAACAAACCACCAAGGCAAATACCTGCTATACCATAAACTATCTTTTTGGTTTTCATTACATTTCGACCTCCTTCTTTTTAGTGATTACCAGCTGGGTAACGCCTATTGCTGCCACAACAATCATAAATACTATTGCTTTTGCCTGTGCGAAGCCAAATTCATTTGCACCAAATGCTGAATTATAAATATTCAAGGCCAGCATTTCCGTTGATTTATATGGTCCGCCCTGCGTCAATGCCAGATTCTGGTCAAACATCTTGAAGGAATTGGATATAGATAAAAACAATCCAATGGTAAATGCAGGCATCATCAGCGGCAGTACAATCCCTTTTAACATATTCCATCCATCTGCACCGTCAATACGTGCTGCTTCTTTTACCGATTCCGGGATCTGCTGTATTTGCGCAATGTACACAATCATCATATATCCCGACAACTGCCATACCGTAAGTATCAACAATCCAATAAAGCCAGTCTCCGGGTTGGAAAGCCAGCCGCTTAATGCTGACCATCCTGTGGTCTTGGACAATGCTTCAAAAATTGATACAAATATAAACTGCCATGTGAAGCCTAACAATAACCCACCAATCAGATTAGGCATAAAGAATACACCTCGTAAAAGAGTTGCCCCCTTAAAGGGCTGTGTAACCAATAGCGCCAATAAAAATCCTACCAGATTTACCAGTACTACCGCACATACCGAAAATAATGCCGTAAATCCAAAAGCATGTAAAAAGGAGTTATCTCTTGCAAAAATATCTATAAAATTTTGAAATCCTACAAATTCTATTTTGCTACCCACAATTCCATTCCAATTTGTAAATGCGTAGAAAAATCCGATTATCATGGGTATAAACACTACCAGCACAAAAGAAATCAATGCCGGTGCCAAAAAGAACCAGAACCTGACTTTACTCTTTTTCATCCCCGTCACCTTCCCATAATCAATCTATTTCTGTGATGCACGCATACTTTTCCACTGTTCGATACTGCTTGCAGTCACCTCTTCCCATGTCGCTTCACCTGCCAGATATTTCTGCACCATTACTCCTGCTGCCTGTTGCCCCCATGTATTCGGTGCACCGCTGTAAACCCATCCGTTCATAGTATTTCCTGCATTGTTTGCATCCATAATTCTCTGCGCAAGCGGATCTGTTGCCTGCAGTCCTCCGAAATTATCGTACGGAGGAACAAACTTACAATTTTCCACAACAATCTTCTGTCCTTCAGGATCACTGTAAAGCCAATTGATAAACTCCTTTGCCGCCTCCTTCTGAGCATCACTTGATTTATTGCAGATTGCCCAATAACCGGAAACACCTACAAAATATTTTCCATCTGAATATCCCGGAACAGAATAAGGAAGCATATCCAGTTTTTCCAGCACTTCAGGATCCGTATTTTCAACCGCCGGAGCCACCCAGTTTCCCTGTTTAATGGCAGCCACTCGTTCAATTGCAAGTCCGCCTTCCAGCGAAGTCGTATAATCTACAGAATTTAAATTTGCCCTATTATCTGCATTGGTGGTATAACCCGCCTGAAAATCCACCATTGTTTTATAGTCTGCAAATCCGGTTCCAGGAAGCGTATCCGCATCATATGCTTCCTTAGCCGTAGAAAAGTCATGTGTCAGGGCAACATTTACGTCATGATCCCCGGCAATCCACAATTCTTTTGTAGGATATTCCATAACAGCTTCCAAAAACGGGTATTTTTCTTTCATTTCCCCGGATTCAATCTTCGCCTTCAGCGTATCAAACCCTGCTTTCATTCCTTCATATGTCATCATGGAATCAAATTCTACACCGGCGTCCTCAAACATCTGCCTGTTAACCACAAATCCATATCCTTCCATATAAAGCGGTACTGCCAATACTTTTCCATCCTGTGTAAACATGTCTGTGGTTCCTTCCAGTGCATGCTCTAAAATCGGCTGATCTGACAAATCTTCTAAAATATCCTTGTAATCCTTCAAATCCTGAAATCCACCTACGGAAAAAATTGTTGGAGGATCTGACTGCATTTTCGCTTTCAGAGATGCGGCAAAGTCGTTTCCTGTCACCGCTTCCAAATTAATTGTTACTTCCGGATGTACACTTTTGTATGCTTCAATTGCTTTCTGGTATCCCTCATTTGCCTCGATTTTGCTTTGGTAAATTGTGATGGTTACTTTTTCACCCTCTGTTGCTCCTGCACTAATGTCCGCCCCTGTGCCTGACTTTGAACTGCATCCTGCCAGCAAAGAAATTATGGATATTACCGCCATACCTAATGCTGCTGCTTTTCTCATTTTCATTACTCTCTCCTTTCTGTGTGGAACTGTTCCATATACGGGTAAAAAAATTTGTCCCGCTCTGGACACTTTTTATTTTATGTGTGGAACTGTTTCATGTCACTAATATATAATTTCCGTTTTATATAGTCAATACTTTTTATACATTTGATAGTGTCAAGATTTTTTCGCAAATTTAATTTCCACCGTTTGGTAGCCAATAGTCAGCCGGCTATGATATCAGACAGCAGTTCCTCCTCCGGTTTGGAGAGGTGATCCATATTCATGTAACGACGGGTGCCCCATTGGGTCCCGGCTACATGGCGCAGTCTGGCACATACCAGCATCAGAGCACTCTGACCATCCGGAAACGCACCAATCGCCTTTGTCCGGCGTTTGATCTCACGGTTTAACCGCTCTATGGTATTGTTGGTCCTGATCCTCGTCCAGTGCTGGGTAGGAAAGTCCATATAGGTAAGGGTTTCCTCTATGCCTTCCGTCAGCTTCTTTGCTGCTGCGGAAAGTTTCATCTCCTTGAGCTTGTCTGATACGCTGCGGGCTTTTTCACGGGCGGCCTCCTTACTCTCCTGGGCATGGATGGCTTTCAGCATCATAGCGACTGTCTTCATTTTATTGCGGGGCGTAACAGAGAAGAGGTTCCGGTAAAAATGAACGGTGCATCGCTGATAGCGGGCATCTGGGAACACCTCAGGAATGGTCTCCAGCATACCCAGGTTTTTGTCTCCGATGATCAGTCTGACTCCCGAAAGTCCCCGCTCCTTAAGCCATACAAAGAATGAACGCCAGCTTTCTTTATCTTCTTTCATTCCTTCTGCTGCGCCGATGATCTCCCGGAATCCGTCGCTGTTTACACCAATGGCCACAAGGATGGAAACATTCCGGATCTCACCGCCCCAGCTGCGTTTGAGATAGACACCGTCTACATAGACATAGGGATAGTCACCGGACAGTGGCCGGCTGCGCCACTGCTCGATATGTTCATAAGCTTTCTTGTTGAGATTACTGATCGTGCCGGGAGATACTTTGGTCCCCCAAAGGGCTTCCGTGATATCTTCTACCCGGCGTACGGAGACACCTGCCAGATACATCTCGATCAGGGCTTCTTCCACAGAGGATTCCCTGCGGCGGTAGCGTTCGATGATGGCAGTCTCAAAAGGGACACCTTTGAGCTTGGGGACATTTAACTCCACTTCCCCTGCTGTGGTCTGAAAATTTCTCTTATAATGTCCGGAACGGTAACCCTGACGGCCACTGGAACGTTCGTACTTCTGGGCGTTGACCAGTTCATCCGCTTCTTTGTCGAGCAGGGTATTGAGAGTCTCTTCCACACTGGAGCGGACAAGGTCTTTCAGATCGTGCTTTATTAAGTCCTCGTTTAGTTGTATAATGTTATCAGACATGGTTCTATACCTCCTTTGGCAAATTTTGTTGTGGTGACTTAATTCTACCAAACGGCTATAGACCATGTCTATTTTTATGCAATTAATTTGCGAAACTTATTATACGTCATCATACATTTTTACTTAAATCAGTATTTTATACAAATCTTAATTTAACAAGTTGTATATTTTGCATAATTGCAAACAAAAAAGACCTTCTGTAAAAGCAAGCCTTTTTCTGCTTAGCTTCAGTTGGTCTTTCTCTAAAACTACAAGGTATCACCTTTTTTAAAATATACCGGTATATATATTTCTTTTTTCACAAGCGGCTGATGGTTAATCAGCTTTAGCAGCACTTCTACCGCATCAACTGCAATTTTCTCCACATCCTGCACAATAGCCGACATGGTACAAAAATTAAAGTCCGTCACAAAAGTTCCATCATAAGATAAAATTTTTAAATCTTCCGGCACCTGTCTTCCCATCTCATATGCCGTCTTCAGAAAAGCTGCCGCACACAAATCATTTGCCATGATTCCGTCTAATTCCGGATAAGATACTAAAATATCCTTTGCACGCTTCATTGCTTTTTCATAATGAATAACCTCATCCCAAACTATCTTTTCCGTAACTACGTCTATTCCGTATTCCTGCATAAGTCTGGTAAATACAACGCCGCTTCTTGCAGAGGATATTTTTTTTGCACTTAAATCTGAAAGCTGCAGAACTTTCCTGCACCCGCACTCTCTCATTTTTTCCGCCGCAATCCTCCCCCCCTGTTCATGATCAGAAGAAACCAGCGGAATCCCCGGAATGATCCTGTCTAAAGAAAGAATCGGCTTATCCATTTCCGTATAATTCTCATCAGGAAGAAATGCTGCTCCAATAATCATTCCATCAAAAAGATTTCTTTCCAGCGTATCCAGATATTCTCTTTCTATCAATGGATTTCCTCTTGTATTGCATATCATCATATTATAACCATGCCTATGCAGCTCTTCCTCTAAATAACTCCATAAAACCGAAAAATATGGATGTAAGAGTTCTGGTGCCAGTACACCTATAATTCCTGTTTTTTTACGGTAAAGATTGCGAATCCACTGATTAGGCACATAATCCAGTTCTGCCACTGCCTGTCTTATCTTTTCTTTGGTTTCCTCAGCTACATAGCCACTTCCATTTAATGCCCTTGATACAGTGCTTGGAGCAACCTGTGCCAGCCTTGCGACCTCTCTGATGCCAGCCATAAACTACTTTCTCCTCCAATGTCTATTATAATCTCTCGGAATCTTTAAGCCAGTAAATATAAGGCTTTCAGATTCCTTTTTTATTAAAATCCCCCACTTTTTTTGTCAAAACACTTGACAAT
>KE159799.1:1000080-1003212 GCA_000403495.2 Lachnospiraceae bacterium 10-1
ATGGGATTTGCCTTATGAATCCGCCCTGAGAAAGTTGATTCTGAAAACGGCATAATCCTATGGGTATTATACACCTTTTTAAGGCATAGCGACAGTTATGTCTGTTTCTCATATTTATTTTTATTCATTTCAGATAATATTCACTTTTCAATGTCCACTGCCAACTGTGCTGACTATAATCACTCAGGATTCCGAGAGATTATTATTATCTCAAAATATCAAAGGTTATCTTCCAGGCTTGGCTGTTGATTCCCTTACCACCAATTCTGCCGGAAAAACCATATGCTCATACTTGGTTTTTCCTTCAATCATGTCAAACAAAAGTTTTATTGTCTTTTCCGCCATCAATTCCGCAGGCTGCCTGATGGTAGTAAGCTGTGGCGTATAAAATTCTCCGATAGGAATACCGTCATAACCAGCTACCGACACATCCTCCGGAATCCGAAGCCCTGCCTCATGAAGCGCCCTGCACACTCCCACAGCAAGAAAATCTGCAATTGTAAAAACTGCTGTAAACTCTGCATCTGAAGCCAAAAGTTTCTTTGCCATCTTATACCCATTTTCCATGGAATAAGGCTCCTGCTTTTCGCTTATCTCAAAAATAAGTCTTTCGTCAATCTCTATTCCCCTTGCAGTTAGAGCATCTTTATAACCTTCCAGTCTGAGTTTTCCTATGGACTGCGCCTCCATACTCTCTGTTATAATTGCAATTTTTTTATGCCCTAAATCAAGCAGATAATCTGTCATTTTGCGGCTTTCTCCCCTGTCATCCACAGCCACATTCGAATACGTCTTTTTTTCTTCATCCTGAGTAATTCCTATGGTGCTGAATACAAATGGCACCTTTAATTTCTCCAGTTGCTCTGGATCATGCTGATAGGCGCCCCCTAAAAAGATAATTCCCCTTAATCGTTTTTCCTTAATCAATTCCAGCGCTACAGCAATCTCATCCTCATAGGCTTCTACATGCTGCAGTACCATAGCATATCTTTTTTTCTGCGCCTGAGCTTCCACAATCTGAATTGCCGGACTAAAGAATGGATTAGTAATTCCCTTAATTAAAACAGCAATGCATCTTGCATCAGTGCGCTTTAAGTTTCTCGCACTATTATTAGGAATATAGCCCGTCTCCTTAATTTTCTGCATAACCATCCGTTTTGTTTCCGGATTAATATCTGCGTGATTATTAATTGCCCTGGAAACGGTACTTATCCCCACTCCACACTCACGAGCAATATCTTTTATCGTTATTTCTGACATAAAACTTCCCTCAATATTCAAACCATCTTCACCAGACTGATTTGATATCTATTGCTTAATTCTTCCATATACTTTACACATTTTATAAATTTTCTCTGCCAATCCCTCTTCGATCTGTCCTTTTACCATTCTCCACTTCCAGTTATCTCCTAAAGTCGAAGGTATATTGATCCTGGCCTCGCTTCCAAGACTTAAGTAATCCTGCATGGGTATAATCGCTGTATCTGATACACTGGAAATTGCTGCGCGGATAAAATTCCACACCATATCCTTATTTCCCTTAATGTTCAAATACCTTTTTGCAAAGCTCTTATCACGACGGTTTACACTTTGATACCAGCCCATCATAGTATCATTATCATGCGTTCCCGTATAGACAACAGAATTTGCCGAATAATTATGCGGCAGGTAATCGCTTTCCTCTCTGGAGTCAAAAGCAAACTGCAAAATCTTCATTCCAGGATAGCCGGTCTTTTTAACCAGCTTAATTACAGAAGGAGTAAGAAAACCAAGATCTTCTGCAATCACCGGCTTATTTCCTATTTTTTCCTTCATGACCTTAAATAAATCATATCCCGGCCCTTTTTCCCATTTTCCAAACTCAGCCGTAGGATCTCCAAAGGGAATATTGTAGTACTCATCAAAACCTCTGAAGTGATCAATTCTAACCACATCATACAGTTTATAGCAGTAAGAAATCCTCTGCATCCACCATGCATATTCGGTTTCTTTATGATAATCCCAACGGTACAAAGGGTTGCCCCAAAGCTGCCCTGTTGCTGAAAATGAATCAGGAGGACATCCGGCAACCCCAGTGGGTGTGCCATCCTCATCAAACTGAAACAATTCCGGATTCGCCCATGCGTCCGCACTGTCAAAAGCTACGTAAATGGGGATGTCTCCAATAATTTTTATTCCATTGTCATTGGCATATTTCTTAAGCCGCGTCCACTGATCAGCAAACAAGTATTGCTGAAACTGGTAAAACAGTATTTCTTCCTTAAGCAGTTCACTATATTTTTCAACTGCTTCCGTTCTTCTTAACCGTATATCTTTTTCCCATTCTATCCAGCTATTTCCGCCTAAATAATCTTTCACTGCCATATACAGTGCATAATTTCCCAGCCAGAAATCATTTTCCTCAACAAAAACCTTAAAATCGCTATTATCTTCTATCCTGCTGTTTTTAAAAGCTTCCTTTAATATTTTAAAACGTGAAAGATATATTTTTTCATAATCTACATAGGCTTCACTTCCACCCCAGTCACAGCTTTCGCACTGCTCTTTCGTGATGAAGCCTGCATCAATCAGTTCTTCCAGATCTATGTAATAAGGATTTCCTGCAAAAGTAGAAAAAGACTGATAAGGCGAATCACCGTATCCTGTCGGTCCCAGCGGCAAAATCTGCCAATAAGCCTGCCCTGCTTCCTTTAAAAAATCAACAAATTCATATGCTTCCTTTGAAAATGTCCCGATTCCATATGCAGATGGTATACTGGATATCGGTAATAAAACACCACTTGCCCTCATACTTCTTCTCCTATAAAATTTACCTTAATTTTCTCGGTAACGTTGCCGAGTCTATTTTAAAATTAGTATATCTCATGTACCGATACGTTTCAAGTTAATTTTTATATATTTTCGTAAATTTTCGCAAATGGTGATTTGCAAAACTAAATTCCACCTCTTCTTCTTTTGACCATGGAAGTTATCCTTACAAAGGATAGGGTGGATTTTAATCTTACATTTTTTAGTGTATCATCCTCTTGTGCTGCTGATATGAAGGAGGATACTACTATGAACAAACATAAGCATTTATCTTTTGAAGAACGTTTTACTATCAAAACCCTGCTTGATGCTTCTGCTTCCTTT
>KE159799.1:1004112-1032886 GCA_000403495.2 Lachnospiraceae bacterium 10-1
AAGTGAATTTTCAAATCCTGTTGCTTTGGAGACCGATGCGGAATTCAATCACCGTACACGGGTATTCTATTGCGACCCGTCTGCACCTTACCAGACGGCACAAAGAGATTGAAACAAGCGTAACCGCAAGTAAAAAATAAGGGTGTAACCAATGGAAACGGCTACACCCTGACAATAAAAATATAAGAAAAGGAAGGTATAAAGGATATGACGAAAGAACACTTTGAAAACAATACCAACTGGAAAATGAGTTATGAGGAATTTCAGAAATGTGACTGTACACAGTGCGACAATAAAGATTGCGTACACCGTAACGCTTTTAGGCGTGTACCTGTCATTGATGGCGGTTTAGGATTATGCCCTAACTTGAAAGAATCATAAAATATTATTCGCGAAAAGGAGAACACTATATTATGTTAAAAGATACACAAATACTAAAAAATGTAAATTCTGATGATAGAGTTATTATAAAGGATTATATAAACGGTTGGATTGTTGCTGATGATACAGCGAAAAACCTACTTGACAAAGATATGTATAATCAGAATTATGATGTTTATAAAATAGGCGTTGAAAGAGGTTGTTTACTTTTAGAAATTCGCGACGAATAAACGTTTATTTAATTGACATAATAAAGGCTATGCGCTTTAATGCTCATAGTCTTTTTATGTGCGGTTTATTTGCTTATATTTGTATGGTTATCATGCGATTTTAGGCTTATTTTAGGCTTGGAATGGTATCATTGATACATTTTAGGGCAACGCTTGAATAGTGGCTAGAATCAGCTTGTAGCGTGGTTATTTGTGGCTTTATGCGGTCTGTATGATGGTATAGGGGCAGCAGGCACAAGGGTGTATGCCGGTAGGTTTACATTATATTTTTCGTACTTTACTCTGCTAAAGCCCCTATCTAATCTATCCACACGTCACCCCAAAATTTCAACCCCGAATCGAATATTCAAATTCATTTCTATCTCATCACAATCAAGTATGTCACACCAGAGTGTGATATACTTTAAAGAAAAATGGCAAAGTATATCACATTACAGTGTGCAGAATCAGACGTCTTTTTATAATAAGAGACATAATAATAAATAAAGACTACTATCATAACCATTATGGCTCCTAAAATGAAGGGATAGGGGGGTATGTTTTCGTTCAAAATATAAAATCGCATATATACGGGTATACCCCATATAAAATATGCCCTTTAATAATGTTGATAATCTAATATATACGTTAGATTTTGAGACGCAACACATTTACCCTGACAATTTACCGCTAATAACAATTCCATCTAAAAATCAAACATACACCATTGATTACAAAGCTATAACGGCGTTTCTCTGTGGAAAGACATTGTCCAGTGGAGGGGGTAGGTTTCAACCAAAAACCAGAATTCCATATATACGGTATACCCTATATATAAAATAAGGGACTCGCCAATTTCAGCGAATCCCTTATCCAAACATTTAATTACATAACGCTATTCACTAATGGCTGTAACATAACCATCATCTAAATATATATATCTGTTATTAGAATAACACCACTGTTCCGTTGTTCCCCAAGAATAAGTCGTCTTATTAATTTTATCTGGCTCTCCCCATGAGGAGTTCTTCACTTCCTCAGCAGCCATACCAATTTTAGGTTCTGATGGTACTGGTAGAATTGCCGTTCCATTCACAATTTCACTCTTATCTGGCTTTTCAAAAGCTAAATCATTTTTTGTTTTCCCATAACACCACGGTGTTAAAGGATAATATGATTCTCTTAATGATTCATAATAACTATCTTTTATCAATGTTGCACCTATATACCCCTTCCCTTCAGCATAATACATATTATATTCTATATCAGAGGTCTTAAATGACACTGTGTTATCATCATTCATTTCTAATGTACAGCTTGCTCTTTCTTCAAATCTATCTCCTGACGCTATGTAAGTTGCAGCATTCCAACCATCTATTTTCATTGCACCTCTATTATGATAATCACCATCTTGATAATATCGAAGTATCCATTCTCCTTGAATCAAACTCATAAACCTAGCACGCGCTAAGTAATTCTCACTATCCTTATAATCAGAAATATCTGTAAATATCTTTCTTGCGTTTACAAACAAACCCTTATTAAAACAATCTAATCCATGAGCATATGTTAATTTTGTCTCCAAATCCTTCTTAACAACTTCATCATTGACTAATGCCAAATACTTATCTGCTTCTTCTAATAAATTATCATTTATGAGACTCTCTATATACTTTTCAATGGTTTTTTCTAAATAATCCTTAGAATCCTTATACTCATTATTTGAGAAATACTCATATGCATCTTGAAAATTTTCATTCTCATATGCATATATTGCATTATTATATGCTTGCAATTCATTATTTCTCTTTTGAATTGTTTTATGCTGACATATCCCCACAACAATTATAATAACTGCTACAACCGTTCCCAATATATAAATAGGTTTTATTTTAAAGTTTTTCTTCTCTTCTTTAATTGAAGAATCCTGATCTCTTTTCAACTGTTTTTCTAGTAATAATTCATTTTCTGGCAATAGTTCTTCTTGTAATGTTTCGCTATTTTGTTTCATTTCAGATATAGGATAACCACAATGAATACATATTGATGATTTATCGCTAATTTCTTTTCCACACTCAGGACATTTTATCAGTGCCATAATTAAACTCCTTCAACAAGATAGTTTTCTCTAATTATACCTCACAAATACATCATTTTCCACAATTTTCTGCTAAAAATTGCAAAAAAATAGGCACACCAGACCAAACATCCAGTATGCCTTACAATCTTATCTTTTCAACACATTAAGTTTATCATCATATTTTTTCTTTTCCTGTTCTTCATGCTGCATAGCTTTTCCAAGCCATGGATTCCATTTCTCTTCAAGTCGTTTTAACTCTTCTGCTTCTTCCCTCTCACGCATCTCTTTTTGCGCTGCTCTTCACCCTGGTTCGCGGAAAATTTTATCAGCCAGTTCCGCCTGTTTTCTTCGCTGAATACCATCTAATAATCTCTGCGCTCTCTGTTCAACATCTGTCATAAATCAAATCCTCCTAAATTTTAATCATCAATTTCAATCTTCCAGTTCATCATAGCTTCATATACCTTATCCGGTATAACATTCCTATACTGTTCCGCTATATCCTTAATAAAATCTTCTTTATATTCCTTATACCTAGCAAAAGCAGATTCAGCCGTATCAAATGTCCCTAATTTAATCTGTCTACCCATAAATGACATTTCAGCGCGGTATTTCCCCTTACTCTTATCAAAATAAACGCCTAAAGGAAGATCACCCCTGTTTTTCTTACCATTCACAAATAACGTATTGACTGCATGAGGCACAAAACAGCATGTTTCAGGACTATACACTTTATTCCCTTTGAAAAGAATATCCTTATCCAAATCCAATATCATACCAGCTATCTTATTCTGGTCATACCATACCTTGAAATTACTGTAATTCAGCCATTCCTCACAAACTGTACATCCTTTATATTGTGGCTCTCTCTCGTGAAATTTTGCATTATAACAACGGTTAATCATATCATGCCATTTCAAATAGGATTCTGATGTACAATCTACATTTTCACTCCCACGATAACCGATACCGCACATAACAGGCTCCATTGCGCCTCTGCTCCAATCATCAGGCTTGTATCTTATATCATTCATTACCTTCAAAATAAATTCTTCTGAATCATCGCCTGTTTTATTGAAATGATTTTTTACAACCCTATATTGTTCCTGGCTTAATGGATATAGGTTTCTGTAGTAATGATCCTGCTTATCAAATCCGCTGTGCCATATGTAAACATTATTCGCTTTATCAGGATTCACAATAAACTCTTCTGCTACTGCTTTAGCCGCATATAAATGTACGCTTTTATATATCCATTTTCCATCATAAAATACATTCTCCCTTAACGAATAGAATAAAGCTCCATATTTATCATAGCTTCCTTGTAACAGGTTATATTTACCATCTGAAAACCTGATTACCCTTCCATAATTTGATAGCCATGTCTTCTTATAGTCCATCAGTTTTACAAAGGTTTCATCTGCCCCCAATGGAATAAACTTAAAATGTGAAATATCTAGTATTCTTTCAGGCTTAATATCTTTATAATGCCTATGGATCAGCATTTCCAGATTATCCGTAAATTCAATCTTATTCTTTTCCTCTAAATATTTACGCTGATATTTATATTCACACTCTTTACATTGACTTAAATAATATGGATTGTGAAACTGACCTTTTACTAATCTGAATTTCTCTACCGGCAATATTCTTCCGCATTTTTTACATATTTTGGTTTGTGTTACTTCTGTGTTCATTGTTACTTATAATACTTCCTTTCGATATGTCTTTAGATAACTCAGCATCATTTTGTGCCAAGCTAATATTTGAGCATCCAGATTTGTATGCTCCGAATCACTATTCATAATAAAAAAAGACAATACGATTGATTCATACTATCTCTGATTTTGATTGCTGTATTTAGTTGTAAGTTTTCATCCTAAATGACGATTATTCAAATCTGCGAAATCGTGATATGACGTTTCCAGATTTGGAAACACTGATTTTCTCCATCTTGTCGGAAATATGATCCAAACCTTTTAAAGTGTTTGCTTGCGTCCAAAATCGGACATATCCTTCGCCAACAACTTACCCATATTGATTTGAAGTTGTACCAACGTGGGACAACCTTTCACACACTGTTATATTTCTTACTATACATTCCATTAAGTATCGCTAATATAGCTGTTTCTTTATCGTTTGTATTTAGTTGTTTGTCCAAAAATAATTTCATATAAATAACATTACTTTGCATAAATCAGATTAATTTCTTTGTTATCTTTCAGCATTTTCATACTGTATTAGTCTTACTGCATCAAAATATCTTCTGTCTGCCATAAAAACATGAAATACTCGTCCGTCCTTATCACCTACGCCACAACCAATAGGATGAATACCTTTCTTAAATAACAAATTGCACTCTTGTAAATCATAGTTATAAATTGGTTTAATATTTTTGTTATGCATAAATAAATTCCCTTTCATAAAGTAAAATTAGCCTAAGTTTCGTTTTGGGCAATCATTTGCCCTTTTTTCTAATTTCTCCTAGGACAAGTGGGCATCCATTTGCCCATTCCGATACTGCTACTAAAGGAGATCCCTCTTACTACAAGAGATCCATTCTTACCCCTAACAGGGATAAGGTTCTGGTTTACTGTTTACATTATTTTTTCTCATCTGCTATTCCTTTCATCTGATAATTGATTCATTGCCACTAAATAATACTTCTCTCTTTTATTTTTCTTTTTCTATATGACATCACATTTTCGGGACATCACATAATTACCCTTCTTCAAAACTTAACAAAAATTCATTATTTGACTTTTGCATCTTGTTACACTCCCTGACCAGAAATGTTAAATTTTTACATTTTAATTAGGACTAAACATTTCATTCAGCCCTTTACATCAGTGGGTCTTAATTCTTTTAAGTCCCTTATTGATCTACTTTTCTATATTCAGTTTTCATCATTTAATGGAATTATTGTGCAGAATCACACAATCAAATTGATTTAATAGTTATCAGATTTTCTTGAATTTCGGTCTTTACAGTTTATTTTGATTGCTCTGTAATGGCAATTATCTTATATTTACTGAGCTATGTTTTCACAGCAGAATTTATCGCCATGAGGCAGCAGTCATATTATTCATTTACATTTTCTCTCAACGGACACCACATAGGGATTGTCTTGGGTGGATGATCTACACCCAATTTCCCCATATCGTCAATTCTGTCTGCATGGTCACAATAATAAATCCTGTTCCCATAGTCATACATCTTCATAAATTCACATTTAGCGCAATGCGATACTCTATCATTCAATCCCATATGTATTTAATCCTCCTGCAGTTCTTTTATCCTATCAGCCAATGTTTCACTTGCATAAAACCTCATTTTTTTATGTTCTGGTATGGTACATTCTTCCCCACTTAAAGGCACTCTGCCTCTCCTCTCTTTATAAGTCTTCATTTCAAATCTTCCAAATCCTTTTATCATTACCTTTTCTTCTTCCACCATACAATCCATAAGAGTTTCAATGAACAATTCAAGCCCTTCTCTCGCTGCTTTCTTTGTAATGCCGCCTGTTTCTGCCATCCTGTCTATAAACTCTTTCTTCAATACTGACATTGTATTTCTCCTTCCTTTTCTAATTTCTTACTGAAAATCCTTGGCTTTTTAAATATTCAATTGCTAATTTCAAAAGCTCACCATTATCTACAGTCTCTTTCAAAGTATCATCCCATACATGAGGGGTATTGTTTCCCGGAATCGTGCCGCCATGTGTTCCTTCATTTGCAAAAGCTGCAACCTGTTCACCAGTAGCATTGTAATAATTATTCATTGAATCAGTATCGATAAATACAGACGCAACAACTTTATTACCTACTACCTTCGGCTCCACTTTTACAACAGAATGCAGAAAATCGTTCAAGCGGCGGTAATATACTGGATCATAGCTGTTGTAATACTCTTGCAGGAAATAATTCAAAGTTTGCTCTACCCTGTCAGCCATTTCACCTACCATTCCCAACATTACAGGCTGTAATGCTTTTGAAAGTTCATCCATGTTTCTTATGTGTTTTGCCATGCTTTCTTTTCCTTTCCGGTGCTTCAATCACCATAACATTTCTTGCATTGTAATCGCTCCTGTCATTTTGGAACGGTTTGAAGGATACATAATAACCATCGTCAATGTATTCTCCATTTAATTTTGAGTGATGGACAAAGTACATGTTGCCATCCTCTCCCCGGATAAATCCAAACTTCCTGTCATGCAGGTATCTTGTGACTTTACCGTACATTATTTTTCATCTCCCTTCTTTATTTTTAATGTAATAATGTTGCTATGAAATTCTTGTTTTAAGTGATGTGGAATTTGATGTTATGGATTGTGTTTAGAATACTCCTGTGACGCTCTGTAAGGCTCATACAGACGTTTTCGATAAGATCATGTCCTTTTCACTAAATAAATTCAGGCACTAAAATAAGCCCACCATCAATCATATTTCTATAACTGATAATGGACTTATGCATGTGTCCAAATATTCATTTGCGATGTACAGAATTTCTCCTTTCTTCTACGATTTCAAATCGAACATATGTCTGATTACTTTTTTGATTACCTTTTGATTACTCACATTTGAAAAATCCTGTAAAATCAAGGCATAAAAAAAGCGCGAGACGGGACTCGAACCCGCGGCCCCGACCTTGGCAAGGTCGTGCTCCACCAACTGAGCCACTCGCGCATTTATTCATCCGTACCCGACGGACAAATAATACTATACATGATTTTTTTTACTTTGTCAACAAATTTATTTGAATTTTTTACAACAGTTTATTTTTGGTGATTTGCAAAACTAAATTCCACCTCTTCTTCTTTTGACCATGGAAGTTATCCTTACAAAGGATAGGGTGGATTTTAATCTTACATTTTTTAGTGTATCATCCTCTTGTGCTGCTGATATGAAGGAGGATACTACTATGAACAAACATAAGCATTTATCTTTTGAAGAACGTTTTACTATCAAAACCCTGCTTGATGCTTCTGCTTCCTTTAAGGAGATCGGCAGGACTCTGGGACGGGATTGTACCACTATTTCCAAGGAAGTCCGCAACCATATGCTTTTCCAGAAGACCGGCTGCTTTGGACGCTCTTTCAATGACTGCGCCAACCGGCGTAACTGTCCTGTCTCCGGCCTTTGTTCTGACCCCGCCTGTCGTTTTAAAAAGTGCAGCCTTTGTTCCAGGTGCCATCTTTACTGTCAGGATTATTTCAAGGAATTCTGTCCCCATTTATCCCAGCCTCCTTATGTCTGCAATGGCTGTCCCAAAAGGAAAAACTGCACTCTTGAAAAGCATATCTACTCCCCTCAGGCTTCCCAAAAGGAGTATGAGATTCTCCGCTCCGAATCCCGTTCCGGTATCTGTATCTCTGAAGACGAAGCTCTTGCCCTTGACTCTTTTATCTCTCCCTTAATCCGAAAGGGACAGTCCATCCATCATATCTGTTCCAACAACCCGGATGAGGTCATGTTCTCGGAAAAGACCATTTATAATTATGTGGATGCGGGCATCTTCTCTGCCAGAAACATTGACCTCCCCAGAAAGGTCTCTTATAAGCCCAGAGCTTCTTCCCATGATTCTTTCAAAGTGGACAAGGCCTGCCGCATCGGGCGCACCTATGCTGATTTCCTTATGTTTCTGGAAGGCTTCCCTGACTGCCCTGTTGTACAGATGGACTCTGTCGAAGGCCGCAAAGGCGGAAAAGTCCTGCTGACTTTACACTTTGTCAAATGCGAATTCATGCTTGCTTTCCTCAGGGACAGGAATACGGCTGCTTCGGTATTTGATGTTATTGAACGCCTTTACTGGGAACTGCGTCCTGACAGGTTCATGGACCTTTTTCCTGTCCTTCTGGGAGATAACGGAAGTGAATTTTCAAATCCTGTTGCTTTGGAGACCGATGCGGAATTCAATCACCGTACACGGGTATTCTATTGCGACCCGTCTGCACCTTACCAGAAAGGCGCTGCGGAAAATAACCATGAATTCATCCGGAGGGTTCTTCCCAAAGGAACAAGTTTTGACAGACTCACCCAGGCGGACATAGATCTTATGATGGACCATATCAATTCTTATTCCCGGGCAAGTCTTGGCAACCACAGCCCGTATGAAGTGTTCCGGATGTTCTATGGGCAGAAGATTTTAGACCTTCTGGGCGCACATTTCATTTCCCCAAATGATATCACCCTGCGCCCAGAACTTCTAAAATAAACAAAAACAAAAAATACCAGCAGCACACTGAATTTCAAGTACATAAACAACACAATCGCGGGTGGAATTTAATATTTCAAAAAAATGGTTAAATTGTACCCTTGCTGCTTCGTGCTCAAAAATCAGGTGATTTTGGTTGTTTCACACTCATAATAACACAAAAATACCAGAGATAAACCTTTTTTGAACATAAAAATTTATCTCTGGTAGAAGTTACACTTACAAGGTGGAAGTTACCTTTTCATTTCACCACAGTTTATTTTTTACTCTTCTACCCTGTCCCTGCGCTTTACTCTGAAAATTCTTTTAAGAGATTCGTTAATGCGCTCTTCTGTCAGCGTGCCATTCTGAACCGCCTCCAATACACCGTTATAAGCAGTTTCAAAATCCTCCGGCATCAAGATCATATCGGCCCCCGCCTGTAAAGCCATAACCGCCGCCTGATCAGCAGTATAATATTCTGTAATTGCTGACATGTTCATAGCATCTGTAATAACAATTCCCTGATATCCTAATTGTCCCCTAAGTATTTCAGTAATCATTTTTCCTGACAGAGAAGCCGGTGTATTATCTCCCGTTACATTCGGCGCTGAAAGATGTCCAACCATGACAAAATCCACTCCTGCGGCAATACCTGCCTGATAAACAGGGAAATCAACCGCCGCAAAGTCTTCCAGCGTTTTATCCGTAACTGCCATCCCTTCATGAGTGTCCTCTGTAGTATCTCCAATTCCCGGAAAATGCTTTAAGCAGGCACTTACCCCCGCCCCCTGCATTCCCTGTACCATAGCTGTCGCCATAGTCGCTGCCAGGTTTGTGTCAGAACCAAAAGAACGATCTCCTATAATTGTATTGCCTTCTGCTGCAACATCCGCCACTGGTGCAAAATTTAAATTAAAACCAAATCCGGACAAATAACTTCCAATTGCAGTTCCCGCTTCCTGTGCTTTTGTGGTATCACCAGCTGCTCCTATATCGGACATGCTTCCAACATTCTCAGCCAGACCACTTTCTGCCACCCTGCTCACCTGACCACCTTCTTCGTCTACCGCAAGGAAAATAGGATATTTGCTCCAGCTTCTTGTATTGGAAAGCATTTCCGTAAGCTGTTCAGCGCTTTTAATATTCTGTGAAAAATATACCAGACCGCCTACTGCATGCTGGCCTAATTTTTCTTTTGTCGTATCACCCGCTTTAATCACCACATCCGTATCCGTAAGGGCCTCCGGCGTAATAATAAACAATCCTGCCACTTTATCTTCCAAGGGCATTTCCGCAATACTTGCGTTTACAATCTCGTCCAGATAATCAACCTCTTCATAATTCTCTGTGGATTCTTCCGGCGCCTCCACTACCTGTGGTTCCTGTTCCGCCTGGGAAAGTTCTTCCAATTGTTTCTGCAGTTCTTCCGCCTGTTTTCTATCCTTCATTCCTGCAATAAGCTTATTTACTCCAAGAACCCCTCCAAAAACCAGACTGACAAGGAAAACACCTAAAACCACATAGGAAATAATCTGATTTCTCACCCTGCGCCTTCGTCTATATTCCCTTCTGTCTATTTCATCATTCAACTCTTCCATTTTTGCCATAGCATACCATGCCTTTCTTCCAATCCACTCTAACCATACACCAATACATCATACCTTATTTGTCTTAGGATTTCTACTGAAAATTACATATTTTAAACTACAGCCATACAAAAACTGCAACATATTTTTTCAAAAGCCTGACCAATTATTTTATAATTCAAAGCGGGAATCAATCTTTTTTGATTAATCCCCGCTTCTAAACTATGCTATCCAATGGCCCTTACCTCTCTTTTCTTTTGTTTTGGATAATGCTCCTTATTCAGTTTTGCTTTTTTCTCTTTCGTACTTTAACCTTTTTTCTTTTGTACGGGTGTACTGTAACGTCTTTTTACTTCTCTTTAGTACTTCGTTACTTTTTCTTCTGTGTCTCATACGAATTTGAAATTCACTTTCTTTAGTACTTTGTTCTTTAGTACCTTAAAAGCTTAACTCTTCCACATTTGTCATTTGATTTAATAATAAATCAAATAACTTATCTTAGGTTTCTGGTGGTCTGTACCTTCCTTTCTTTAAGATTATCTATGTGAATTTGTTTTTGTAAGTTCATTATATCCAATACCTTTTGATTTGTCAACACTTTTTTTGCTTTTTTTATTTATTTTTACATATTTCTCTTTTCTATTCGTATTTATCTGATTTTTTTACATTTTAAGCCATATTTTCGTATTTTTTCCATATATAATACCTCCCAAACCGGCTCCGCTTTAAATTAATTCAATTTTTAGTCTTATTTAGGTTTCTTAAATATTTGCAAAAAATATTGATGCATCATTCTTCCCTGATTTATAATATTTATTAAGTATATTAATCTGCATAACAGTTGGAGGAGGATTTTTATGACGCCAAAACAACTTGCCTTTAAGGCTGCCGTAGAAAACATTATCAAAAAACTTGCTTTAAGGAATATGGAAGGGTATTTTTTTGAAGACTGCAATTCCTGCGTGAAGGAAATTATTCAAATGATGGAAAATGGTTCCTCCGTTGGCTGGGGCGGCAGTGAATCCATTAAAGAGTGCGGCCTGATGGATGCGGTCAGATCCGGTAATTTCACTTTACTTGACAGACTGACTGCAAAGTCCCCCGCAGAAGACCGGGAATTATATGCAAAAACAGTGCTTTCCGATTATTATCTGATGAGCACAAACGCTATTACTCTTGACGGAGAATTAATCAACATTGATGGAAATGGCAACCGCATTGCATGCCTGATTCATGGCCCCAAACATGTAATCCTGGTAGTCGGTATGAATAAACTAGTCCCCGATATCGAATCCGGCTATGCAAGGGTACGTAATCTGGCAGCACCTGCTAATGCCAAACGCTTAAATAAGCATACCCCCTGTTTTAATATGGGAAGATGTGCCGATTGTCTTTCTGAGGACTGCATGTGCAGTCATACCGTTATTACCAGAAGAAGCGGCATTCCGGGAAGAATAAAAATATTTTTTGTTGCACAGGAATTAGGGTATTAAATAATGTCCCTTTGTACGGTTCCGTTTATATTCCCGGCAAATAGCAAGCTGCACAGGCATAGTCTACTGTGCAGCTTTTAAATTTTCCCTTAAATTAATGGATATTTGTCTGTCAATGTTTGAACAATTGCTCTTGCCTGTGGAATTTTTTCTTCTCCACCTTTTATAATTAGTTCAATTGCTTCTGCAATCTGATCCATATCCTGTGCATTCATACCTCTTGAGGTAACTGCAGGAGTCCCCAGCCGAATACCACTGGTTACAAAAGGAGATTTAGGATCATTGGGAATTGTATTTTTATTTGCAGTAATATGTGCTTCATCCAGCATCTTTTCAATCGCCTTGCCCGTCAGGTCAAAGGGCGTAAGATCCACCAGCATTAAATGATTATCCGTACCTCCCGAAACAATTTTAATGCCTCTGTTAATCAGACTATTGCATAGTGCCTGTGCATTATCAATAATATTTCTCTGGTATGCTTTAAATTCATCAGACAACGCTTCTTTAAAGCAGACAGCCTTTGCAGCAATCACATGCATCAGCGGTCCTCCCTGGGTACCGGGGAATATAGCCTTATTAAAATTATACTTTTCCGCTGCTTCTTTGTTTGCAAGGATCAGCCCGCCTCTTGGACCTCTTAAGGTTTTATGGGTTGTAGTGGTCACCACATCTGCATAAGGTATCGGACTTGGATGAAGTCCTGCCGCCACAAGGCCTGCAATATGCGCCATATCTACCATTAATACAGCACCTGTCTCATCAGCTACTTCTCTGAATTTCTTAAAATCTATTGTTCTTGCATACGCAGATGCACCTGCTATAATCATTTTGGGGTTACATTCTAATGCAATTTCCCTTAACTTATCATAATCGATAAATCCTTCGTCATTTACCCCATAAGGTACGATCTTAAAATATTTACCGGAAATATTCACCGGACTTCCATGTGTTAAATGTCCGCCATGATCCAAATTCATTCCCATAATGGTATCGCCCGGATTGCAAACCGCAAACTGTACTGCTAAGTTAGCCTGAGCGCCTGAATGGGGCTGTACATTTGCATAATCACATCCGAAAAGCGCTTTTGCCCTGTCAATTGCCAGATTCTCCACCACGTCAACGCACTGGCATCCCCCGTAATAACGTTTGCCAGGGTAGCCTTCCGCATATTTGTTAGTTAACGGACTTCCCATTGCCGCCATAACTGCTTTGCTCACCCAATTCTCAGATGCAATCAGTTCAATATGGCTGTTTTGTCTTTCCTGCTCATCAAGAATAGCCTGCGCAATCTCAGGATCAGCATTTTTCACTTCATCAAATGAATACATAAAACTTCCTCCTCTTTTATATGTTGAATTAACCATTTCATTTAAAAACACCAATTACCGCTCATTATACCATGAACTGTTCTGAAAAAAAACCATTCCTTTTTATTTTTCAGGCTGAAGATTATGATAGCTGAAAAATAGGTGATTTGCAAAACTAAATTCCACCTCTTCTTCTTTTGACCATGGAAGTTATCCTTACAAAGGATAGGGTGGATTTTAATCTTACATTTTTTAGTGTATCATCCTCTTGTGCTGCTGATATGAAGGAGGATACTACTATGAACAAACATAAGCATTTATCTTTTGAAGAACGTTTTACTATCAAAACCCTGCTTGATGCTTCTGCTTCCTTTAAGGAGATCGGCAGGACTCTGGGACGGGATTGTACCACTATTTCCAAGGAAGTCCGCAACCATATGCTTTTCCAGAAGACCGGCTGCTTTGGACGCTCTTTCAATGACTGCGCCAACCGGCGTAACTGTCCTGTCTCCGGCCTTTGTTCTGACCCCGCCTGTCGTTTTAAAAAGTGCAGCCTTTGTTCCAGGTGCCATCTTTACTGTCAGGATTATTTCAAGGAATTCTGTCCCCATTTATCCCAGCCTCCTTATGTCTGCAATGGCTGTCCCAAAAGGAAAAACTGCACTCTTGAAAAGCATATCTACTCCCCTCAGGCTTCCCAAAAGGAGTATGAGATTCTCCGCTCCGAATCCCGTTCCGGTATCTGTATCTCTGAAGACGAAGCTCTTGCCCTTGACTCTTTTATCTCTCCCTTAATCCGAAAGGGACAGTCCATCCATCATATCTGTTCCAACAACCCGGATGAGGTCATGTTCTCGGAAAAGACCATTTATAATTATGTGGATGCGGGCATCTTCTCTGCCAGAAACATTGACCTCCCCAGAAAGGTCTCTTATAAGCCCAGAGCTTCTTCCCATGATTCTTTCAAAGTGGACAAGGCCTGCCGCATCGGGCGCACCTATGCTGATTTCCTTATGTTTCTGGAAGGCTTCCCTGACTGCCCTGTTGTACAGATGGACTCTGTCGAAGGCCGCAAAGGCGGAAAAGTCCTGCTGACTTTACACTTTGTCAAATGCGAATTCATGCTTGCTTTCCTCAGGGACAGGAATACGGCTGCTTCGGTATTTGATGTTATTGAGCGCCTTTACTGGGAACTGCGTCCTGACAGGTTCATGGACCTTTTTCCTGTCCTTCTGGGAGATAACGGAAGTGAATTTTCAAATCCTGTTGCTTTGGAGACCGATGCGGAATTCAATCACCGTACACGGGTATTCTATTGCGACCCGTCTGCACCTTACCAGAAAGGCGCTGCGGAAAATAACCATGAATTCATCCGGAGGGTTCTTCCCAAAGGAACAAGTTTTGACAGACTCACCCAGGCGGACATAGATCTTATGATGGACCATATCAATTCTTATTCCCGGGCAAGTCTTGGCAACCACAGCCCGTATGAAGTGTTCCGGATGTTCTATGGGCAGAAGATTTTAGACCTTCTGGGCGCACATTTCATTTCCCCAAATGATATCACCCTGCGCCCAGAACTTCTAAAATAAACAAAAACAAAAAATACCAGCAGCACACTGAATTTCAAGTACATAAACAACACAATCGCGGGTGGAATTTAATATTTCAAAAAAATGGTTAAATTGTACCCTTGCTGCTTCGTGCTCAAAAATCAGGTGATTTTGGTTGTTTCACACTCATAATAACACAAAAATACCAGAGATAAACCTTTTTTGAACATAAAAATTTATCTCTGGTAGAAGTTACACTTACAAGGTGGAAGTTACCTTTTCATTTCACCTAGCTGAAAAATATCCTAAGTATTCCTTAATATTTCTGGAATTATGGGAAAAAAACTTTACTATAAAGAAAAATACTGCTAAAATATGAAAAGGTTTCAGAGGGACAAAAACTATGTATTACATTATTGTAAATCCTGCTTCAAAATCAGGAAAAGGATTAAAGATCTGGTCGCAAATAGAGCCGGTTCTTATTGAAAAGAAAATCAAATATAAACTGTTTTTTTCCAAAGGAATCGGACATGTCAGCAGACTGGTCCGAAAGCTTTCTGATTCATTGGTAAATAATGATCCTGATTCCATAATAAAGCTGATCATTCTTGGCGGAGACGGAACCTTAAATGAAGCGCTTCAGGGAATTTCCGATTTTAATCGTGTTCATCTGGGATACATTCCTACCGGCTCAAGTAATGATCTGGCAAGAGATCTACACCTTCCTAAAGATCCGGTCAAAGTGCTTACATCTATCTTATCCTGCCGGCTGCCCTCTGCCCTGGACTTAGGAAGGCTTACTTATGACAGCTATTCCAATGAACTTTCCAGACAGCATAGTAATGAAGAGGCTGTTTCCCGTCTTTTTGCGGTAAGCTGCGGAATAGGATTTGATGCCGCAGTTTGTGAAGAGGCGCTTGCTTCAAAGTTTAAAAATATTTTAAATAAAATTGGTCTGGGGAAATTGACTTATTTAACAATTGCCCTTAAACAATTGATTAAGGCCAAAAAAATAACCTGTGAAATCACCCTTGATGATGCCCCGCCGATTTATCTGCCTAAATTTTTATTTGTGGCTTGTATGCTTCATCAGTTTGAAGGCGGCGGCTTTAAGTTCTGCCCCCAGGCAGATGCATTTGATGGTCTTACAGACATTTGTGTTGTAGGAAATATCCCTAAATGGCTGATTATAATGGCACTTCCCACTGCTTTCTTTGGCAGGCATTATTTCTTTCATGGAATCGACCATTATACTGCCCATAAGATTCACCTGGAAACCTCCGCACCCTTATGGGTTCATACGGATGGCGAGGTTACCAGAAAAAGCAGTTCCATCACCATAACAGGAGAAAAGCAAACGCTGCACTTTCTTTTGTAGTTTTTAATCAGAAGTACCCTCACAAAATGTGAGTATTATTATTATGTGTAAAAGTAAGAGGAGAATTCATCATGAAAGTTTTTTACGAACGGTATAAGCATGCTATTCCGCTTATTATCTATGCAGTCATTTATTGTACCTGGTTTATTTATTTGGAAAAAACCGTAACTCACCCGTCACGAATCATTCATATGAAGATAGATGATGCCATTCCCTTTTGTGAAGTGTTTGTAATTCCCTATTTTCTTTGGTTTGCATATGTATCAATCGTAGTTCTTTACTGCTTTTTTAAGAACAAGCAGGAGTATTATAAATGCTGTGCTTTTCTTTTCACGGGAATGACTATTTTTTTGATTATATCAACGTTATGGCCAAACGGACATCATCTACGTCCCTATGCTATGCCAAGAGACAATATTTTCACTCAAATGATAGCATATCTGTATAAAACTGATACGCCTACTAATTTATGGCCCAGCATACACGTATATAACTCTATCGGCGCTCATTTGGCAATCGTGCATAACAGGCGTCTGGCACAAAATAAAGCAATATGCACCGGCTCTTTTATATTATGCGTGTCCATTATTTTATCTACGGTATTTATTAAACAGCATTCCATGTTTGATGTGCTCACTGCTTTTATTTTATCTGCCATTATGTATGTGATTGTTTATCAGGCTGATGTTATTTCTTCTTACCGTGCTCACCGTTCGGAAACAAAGCGGCGCAGATTGCGTGGTGCTTGAGAAAAAAGGCGGCATCTTATGACCATTTAGTCATAAAATGCCGCTGACATAATTTAAATAAATAAACTGATTTACTGAACTGTTAGTTAAAGTTAAAAAACCGACGACAGATTTTGTAACCTTCTACAGAAATTTTTCTTCCCCCCCTGCCTGGAAGGTTCATGCAGTACCCCAGCAGGCCATAACGAAGTTTTCTGTATAAAAACCAGTCTTTCTTCTTTAGATATTCCCATAGTTCTTTTTTCTTTTCCAGATTTTCTTCTTTCTCCGAACGTATTAATAATATAGAAGAAACGGTTGTAACAATGTCCAGATAACTTACCATATATTGGTAAAGCTTTTTATTTCCTATGATTTGGTTCTTTCTTTCAGTTAAATAATCAATCATTAGCTTATTGACTCTGATCTGTTGATCAATTCTGCCTATCATAATCTCTTCATTAACTGATTGGTCTGCCCTGCCAATATAATAGCGGTAAAAATTAACATCCAGGTAATACATATTTCTTACATAAGGAAGCGGTTCAAATACATATAAGTTATCAACATAAAATGTGTGCTCCGGCAGTTTTAATCCACACTCTCTAAGAAGCTTAGTCCGAAAGATCACCGAATGCATTAATATATATTGTCCTTTATGAAAATGTCTGACATCCTGCCATGTGAAAATTTCGTTTTGCGGCAGAGCATGCTTATACCGCATTACTTTATGTCTTTTCTCACCAATCTTTTCATAGACAAAATTGCTCACCAGCATATCCAGAACCTTTTCTCCTCCTGCAAGGTTTCTCAAGGTTTCAAGAATCTGTATATAAGCTTCTTCTTTCACCCAGTCATCACTATCCACCACTTTAAAATACAAACCAGATGCTCTTTCGATTCCTGCATTTACCGCAGATCCATGTCCTCCATTTTCCTTGTGAATTGCTTTCACAACAGAAGGGTAATTTTCTACATATTCATCTGCTATAGCGGCTGTCTCATCAGTGGAACCGTCATTGACAATAATTATTTCCACGTCCTCACCGCCCTTTAAAAGTGAATCAATGCATTTTTTCATATATTTTGCTGAATTATAGCATGGTACTGTAAATGATAAAAGTTTCATAATCTATGCTCCATTTCCAATATATTCTCATGCGCCACACCGATATCATACTATTTTTTACTTTCGGAATCAAATTAAAGTTTTCTTATGAAAATCCTATGAGTGCCTTAAGATATGTTTTATAAGCAGACGGAATCGGATATTTTTCCCTGACTTCTTTCGTTTCAGCAAATAGAATATCACTTTTTCCTTTCTTTTCCGCAAGTTCATCCACTCTGACTGCATAGCCAATCATATGCCATTCTTTATGCGTAAAAATATGCCTGCTCGGACTTAATACGTCTATTTTTAAAACAGAAAGCCCCTCTTCCTTCAGGTATTGCAAAACCTCTTCATCCGTCAAATGTCCATCAATACATGGAAACTCATACATTCCGGCAAGCAGCCCCTGCTCCGGACGTTTTTTAAGCGCTGTTTTATTTTCATCCTTAATAATAAGAATTGTCTTTTTTTCAATAGTTCTCGGCTTTTTCGGTGTTTTGTATGGAAATTCCAATTCTCTTCCCTGCTGGTGCGCCTTACACATAAACTGCCAGGGGCACTGCCCGCAATCCGGCTTTCCATTTGGAACGCACACAACAGCTCCTAATTCCATAAGCGCCTGATTAAAATCCCCAGGTGTTTCACAAGGCATACTAAGGCGCACTTCTTCTTCTATCTGGCACCGGACTGACTGTATACTGACATCCCGATCATCTCCATTAAGTCTTGCCAGTACCCGAAGCACATTTCCGTCCACCGCCGGTTCTCTTTCCCCATACGCAATAGAGCTGACCGCCCCCGCCGTATAGCTGCCTATTCCCGGAAGAGTCAAAAGCTGACTGTATTTCTGCGGCATGACGCCTTTGTATTGTCCCATAATGACCTGAGCTGCCTTCTTTAAATTTCTGGCACGATTATAATATCCCAGACCTTCCCATAATTTTAACAGTTCTTCCTCCTCCACTGCCGCCAAGTGTGCAATGTCCGGCAGTGCTCCCATAAACCGCTCATAGTATGCCTTAACCGCTTCAACTCTGGTCTGCTGCAGCATAATTTCAGATACCCATACATGATATGGGGTTGCATCTTCTCTCCAAGGCAGAGTTCTTTTGTTTTTCCGGTACCAGTCTAATAACGGATGTGCTGCTATTTCAAGTTTAGATAACCTGACCGGAACCGGTGCATGCAGCATCATGCTGTCCGGCGTAACCTTGCAGTCATAAGCCAGAATATGAACCCCTGCCTGCCTTGCCCTTAAAAGTGCATCTGCAAATTCCGGATGGGTTTCCCTGTTTGGTATAAAATATTCCGCATTTTCCATCTGAATAACAAAAATAACATAAGCCTCAAACCCCTGCTGCACTGCCTCTGTCAGCTCATTTACATGTTTCACAGCCCGCTGGGAAGGCGCATCGGGAAACAGCACCACATTCTGCTGTTCCAGTGTTACCCCCTTAACTTCTATAAATATCTTCTTATCTCTTGTCTCCACATAAAAATCAAATCTGGAATTCTGAAATTTTGTTTCCGGCCTTAACATGAAAATGTCCTCTTCCAATCCGCCTGCCAAAAGCCATTCTTCAACTGCCTTATTAGGAGCTGCGGAATCCATGTTTACCATGCGGCTCCCCTTTTTAACCGCCACCAGATCATAGGCTGTGCTTCTATTTAAGTTAGCGCTTTTATTAAGGTAAACTACTGCCTGATCTGTCAAAAGCTCCCGGCAGCGGCCGGTATTTTTCACATGTACCTTTTCTTTACGCCCGTCAATTTCAACATATGCAATAAATCTATTAGGGCGGCTGATAAACCGCCCTTCTTCTATATGTTCATAATTCATTTAATTTCCATGCCTTTCTGTTTCGCTGCCTGTCAAAGTTATGGATCACGCTTATGCCCTGCCTTTTCCTGCTGCTTATAGGGCACTCTTGCCGCCGGCACTACTTGAGAAGCCGGAGTGGTATGCACTGCCTGATCATCAAAAAAGATATGGGCTCCAAAAGCTTTCAGCACATCCCTCTTAGTAATGCCGCCTAAGAAAAACGCTTCGTCAATTCTCACATTCCATGCCCGCAGGGTACGGATCACACGTTCATGGGCAGGTGCACTTCTGGAAGTAACCAGTGCAGTTCTTATAGGTGCCTGCTCCGGTGAAAACTCCCGCTGAATATCGGAAATGGTCTTCAAAAACTTTGCAAAAGGTCCCTGTTTTAAGGGATTATCTGCCTGTAATCTTTCATTTTCTTCAAATGCTTCCAGTCCTTTTTCCCTGTAAATCTGCTCCGATTCATCTGAAAACAGGACTGCGTCCCCATCAAAGGCAATTCTAATCTGCGAAATCTGCTTTTCTTCCCTGTAAGATCTGATTTCATCACAGCAGATAATTCCTGCGGCAATTCCGCAGTCAATAGCCGCCTGTACATCCTTTTCATCTGCTGACAGGTACAGATCCGTATGAAAAGCTTCAAGATAAGGAGTCAGGGAAGCACCGCTTGCAAGTACTGCTCTTGAAATATCAAGTCCATAATGGGCTATGGAATTAAATACACGTAAAGAAGTGTCAGGGCTGTTGTGGGACATAATAATAACCTCCACCCTTCCTTCCTGCCCGGGTATTTTATTGATATTTAACAGTGCCTCTATCAGCCGGTATCCGTTTCCCGGTGCCAAAAGCTCTTTTTCATGCTCAATTTGGTAAGCACAGTATGCCTCCACCCCCTGAGAGCAAAAAATTTCATTTTCTACCGTCAGATCAAATAATGCTCTGGAAGAAACTCCTATTACCAGCCTGTTTTCTAATTCATATGCCATCTTATACTCCTTTCCCGCAGTTACTGGCTAAAGCAGACATAAAATAAACCCTGCTTTATGTCGGGAAAGGCATATCTTCCTATTTCAGACGGTTACATTCATACTTTTCCAGTGTAAGGAGACATGTACGGAGCTGATCAAACCGGTCTTCTATATTTCCCTCATCAACCTTAACATCTATTGCCATTGACATAATATTGATCATGTCATCAGTGATGCGGTGATGCAGCGCCGCAAGTATGTTAACCCTCTCTTCATAGGTCCCGGCATCTAAAAATTCCAGCACCAGCGGATCAATATTTAATTCTTCTGCAGGCTCCTCTGTCTCCTGCTGTATCTCTTCTTTATCAGAAGCTATCGTATCTTCCTGTAAGGAAGATTCCGGTTCTGTTATAGGTTCAATTACATTTTTCTGCAGTTCAAACCGCCACTCCTGCCCGGCATCCGGATATTTTTCTTTATCCAGTTTTTCCAGAAACATGGAAAGCGGCCTGGCATAAACCTGGAATTCACCATAAAGCGCCTGATACACTACCAGATCTTCTCCTGTTTCGCTGTGGCGCGCCATAGTAATTATACGATAAAGATTTCCTTTAAAATGCCTGAAAATCTGTCCCTGTAATGGAATATTTGACATAGCATCCTCCAATTCTTTTCCGCATTTTTATAATACAGATCTCACATCCACTGACTTTCATCAATTTTACGGCTATATCAATTATAATCCCAGTTCTGCCCATTGTCATTCTTCTTTTACAAAAATATAATTGAAAAAATATAAGGATCCACCCAGGCTTCCAATCCCTTGCATTCTTCGGCTAAATGAATTTTTTCTTCTTCATCCAGTTTATCTATTTTTCTATGATGGATTGTCACCGTATACTCCACAGTACCATCTTCATCTGTCACATAGTTCATGGTAATTCCACTGTCCGCATATCCTTTTTCCGCCAGATAATCCCTGATTTCCTGCACATATTCCTGTCTGGCTGCATAGTAATACTGCTCTGATGCTGCAGCACTGTCCTTATTCCTGCTGCCTGCAGTGCCCCAAATTCCAAATACTGATATCAGCGTCAGCAAAAACATAATAATTACTGTCATGGTATTTTTATTTTTCATAAACGTATTCCTTTCAATTTCCTTATGTAAAAAAATAAGAGTGAAGGATTTTCCTTTCACTCTTAGTATAAAAAAAGCTATGTACCATAAACAGGACTTTATTCAAAAACCTCGCTTATACTTTTTATTTTGCGGCAGCAAGCCGGCAGACAAGCCGGTTCTGCCCCCGACTGGGCTGTAAAAACATACATACTGTCTATTCCATAATTTTCCGCGCCTAAAATATCTGCCCGATATTCGTTTCCGATCATAACGGATTCTTCTTTTTTTAAGCCATATTTATGAAACAATTGATCATAAAAATGAAAAGAAGGTTTTTTAACACCTGCATCGGAAGAATATAAAATACCTTCAAACAACTCATAAATTCCAAGCATTCTCATTTCAGGCTCCGTAAAAACTCTCTGGGCATTTGACAAAAGATATACCTTTTTTCCTGAATTCTTAAGCCTTGCAAGCAGCTCTGCCGCTCCTTCATATAAGTTGATATAGCTCATGGAAAGACTTCTGAACGTAATTCCAATCTGGCTGATTCTTTCCTGATCAGCCTGAATGCCTTTTACTTCCAAAAGCTTGTGAAATACATTATCCAGAAGAATTTCAACCTCTCCTTCCGAAAGGGTTTCATCTGAAAGTTTTTTCTGCATTCGGGGCAGCAGTATATCCAGCTCTTCTTTTACAGCCTGCTTATATGCTCTTTTCAGTTCAGCCCCGTCATAATCAGCTCCCATCATGGAAAAAATACATGCCATATTTTTCCACAAGGATGCTTTACTTTCATTGGTATGTATATCCACCAGCGTACCATACAGGTCGAAAATATAATTCTGATATTCCTTTGGCTTAATCTGCTTCCTTTCCAGATACTCTCCCATCACTTTACGGATATGTACAAACTGTTCCCGTGTTTTTGGATTTTCAGATTCAAAGGCTACTATTTTTTCAATATACCCCTGCCGGTATGCCAGAAAAAGACTTCTCGGATATACAAGCTCATAAACCAATGAAACAAGACTTACCACATGGTCCGCGGGTGTCTTTTTCAGGCTTCTTAAAATCGCATGTCCTTCCTCAAAGGCTTCCATCACCTTATCCGTCACTTCGCAGGAATAAAGTTCTTTACTGGTTACGTTGTAAATTTCCTCTAAAGGAAAATCCACATTTACTTTTAATATGTCAATTTTGTCAGCATCCCTTAAAATCTGGCAGAACATTCTTACTCTTTCAGTAAGCTCCTCCGGCAGCCGGTATGCACTGTGATATGCCACTGCCCTTCTTAAAAGCTCATCTTCTGAATCATCTTCTATATAATCCCTGATTTTTCCCCTGTCAAAAAGAATTTCCGCACCATACCTGGCATGATCAATAGACTCAGCATCTATAAAGGTTCCATAATTTTTAAGCTGTTCAAATCTTCCCACATCATGCAGCATTCCAAGGAGCCATGCCAATGCGGTATCATCGCTGCCAAGCTTTAAGGAACAGGCAATGCTTTCACACAACTGGCTGACTCTGTACGTATGTTCAATCTTCAAACGCACCTTTTCTTCTTTTTTATCGTAATTTTCCACATAAGTTTCAAAGGCATGTATTACCTTTTTCCTGTCGATCTTCATAAAGAATACCTCATATTCACCTTTTTTAAACCTACCATATTATACTCCTTCAAACAGAAAACAGGCAACTGAAATGTTACTCCTTTTCTTCTTTTGATTTTAATGATAAAATAGCAGGGAAAAATAAATGTAAAAGCCAATGGCAGCTTTTTTATCAAGGAGAAAATATATGCTTCAAACCTTATATTACGTACCTGAATACAATGAAGAATTAATCTATCCGGCAGTCTGTAAATTTATGGACGCTCTTTCTATTGCACAGGATATGCGTCCTGATTTAAAAGTGGTATTAAAGCCCAATCTGATTATTGCAAAAGGACCGGAGCTTTCTGCCACCACCCATCCTCTTGTAATTAAAGCAGTTGTCCGCTGGCTGAATGCCCATAATGTTACGGATATTACCCTTGCTGAAAGTTCCGGCGGATTATACAATGCAGAATACATGAAAAATATTTATCAGGTATGCGGTATGAAGCAGCTTGAATCAATGTTAAAGCTTAACATGGATTTTTCTGCTCAGACAGTGAATTGTAAGGAAGGGTTTACCAATCACTCTTTTCATCTTATCACTCCTATTGTAAAAGCTGATTACATTATTAATATCTGCAAATTGAAAACTCACGCAATGACCGGATATTCAGGCGGTATCAAGAACCTGTTCGGTACGATTCCCGGCCTGGAAAAGCCTCAAATGCACTACCGCTGGCCAAATATCAGTGATTTTTCCCATATGCTTTTAGAACTTGCGCAAACTGTGAGCCCCCAGCTTACCATTATTGACGGAATTGATGCTATGGAGGGCAACGGTCCTACAGGAGGCACTTCACACCCTCTTCATCTGCTCCTTGCTGCAAAAGATTTTTATACTCAGGATTACTTTGCCGCCGGCCTTATGGGACTTGATCCTATGAAAATAGAAATGATCCGTCAGGCTGTGGAAAACGGGCTTGCTTTTCCTGATGAAATTAAGCTTGCAGGTGATCCTGTTCCCGACAATCTTACGCCTTTTAAACTGCCGGATACAAAAAAACTGGACTTTACAGATGAAGTGCCATCCTTTTTAAGAAAGCCTGCCGCATTCTTTTTAAGCCACATTTTCAAATCCTATCCCCAGCTTAACAAAAGTCTCTGTGTAGGATGCGGAAAATGCGCGGAAAGCTGTCCTGCACATGTGATTAAAATTGATAATAAAAAAGCAAAATTTAAGAAAAAGGGCTGCATTTCCTGTTTTTGCTGTCAGGAAATGTGCCCTATGAAAGCAATCTCGGTAAAAAAAGCTCTTTAGACAAAGGCAGGTTTACTTGATTTCTGTCACCTCATATCCTGCCTGCGTCACCGCTTCCCTTAATACATCATCTGCTACTTCTCCGCCAAGGGTAAGCTCTGCGCTTTTATTTTCAAGGCTCATGGAAACACTTTCCACACCTTCAATATCTTCCAGGGCCTTTTGCACCCTTCCTGTGCAATGTGCACACATCATGCCTTCAATGATCATTGTTTTCTTCATTTCTTCTCTCTCCTTTTCTTTATTATTTTTACATTCTTCTTCCTTAAAGAAGTAAGGCTTAAAATTACGAAGCCGCAGGGCATTTCCAACCACAAACAAACTGCTGAGACTCATTGCTGCAGCCCCAAACATAGGATTCAGGCGGATACCGAACATTGGATACCAGACGCCTGCTGCCAGCGGGATGCCTATTATATTATAGAAAAATGCCCAGAATAAATTTTCTTTAATATTTCTGATCACATCCCGGCTTAATCTGATGGCTGTAATTACATCTGTCAGCCGGCTTTTCATCAGTATAATATCTGCACTGTCAATTGCCACGTCTGTTCCGGCTCCAATGGCAATTCCCACATCCGCTGCCGCAAGTGCCGGGGCATCATTGATCCCATCTCCAATCATAGCCACTTTTTTTCCACTGTTTTGCAGCTTCCTGATTTCTTTTTCCTTATCCTCCGGAAGCACTTCGGCAACCACCTGACTGATTCCTAATTTCTTTTGTACCGCCTGAGCAGTACGCTTATTGTCTCCGGTTAACATAACAACATCTATATGCATTTTGTGAAGCTCTTCTATTGCTTGTTCCGAGGAACACTTAACAGTGTCAGCAACTGCTATGATTGCAGTAAGCGCTTTTTCTCTGGCAAACAAAAGGGGCGTCTTGCCTTCTTCTGACAATTTTTCCACTGCCTTTTCCTGCTCTTTGGAAAGAAAAACTCCATTCTCTTCCATGAATTTTTGATTCCCTGCAAAACATTTTACCCCCGCACAGATTCCCTGAACGCCTTTGCCAAAAACAGCCTGAAATTCTTCTGCCTTGGGAATAATTATCTTCTTTTCCACAGCTTCATTTACAATTGCCTCCGCTAAAGGATGCTCACTGGGTTTTTCAATAGCTGCTGCAAATGCAATGATCTGATCTGTAGTAATATTCTTTTCATATCCAAGAATATCTGTTACCCGTGGCCTTCCTTCCGTAATCGTTCCTGTCTTGTCAAGGACTACGGTATCCACATCTCTTGCCGACTGGAGAGCATCTCCCGACTTAATTAAAATGCCATTCTTAGCTCCCACACCGGTTCCCACCATAATTGCCACCGGCGTGGCCAGCCCCAAAGCGCAGGGACAGGAAATCACCAGTACTGCTATGGCGGAAGAAACCGCAGCTTCAAAGCCTCCCCCGGCCAGTATCCACACCAAAAAAGTCACCAGTGCAATTGCCATCACTGCCGGAACAAACACGCCCGCAATCTTATCCGCCAGCCGTGCAATGGGTGCTTTGGAGGAAGAAGCTTCTTCCACCAGACGGATAATCTGAGATAAAGTAGTATCTTCTCCTACTTTTAAAGCCTTACAGACCAGTCTTCCGGCTTTATTCATAGTCGCGGACACCACTGGATCACCAGGTTGTTTTTCCACTGGAATACTCTCACCTGTAATTGCCGCTTCATTAATGCTTGAAGTGCCTTCTACCACTACCCCGTCTGCGGGAACAAGGCTGCCCGGCTTCACAACAAACAAATCTTCTTTCTTAAGCTGGTGCGTGGGAATCTCTTTTTCATCACCATTTTCTGTAAGCAGAATTGCAGTTTTCGGAGAAAGGTCCATTAACTTTTCAATTGCTTCACTGGTTTTCCCTTTTGAGCGTGTTTCCAAATACTTTCCCACAGTGATAAGTGCAAGTATCATGCCTGCCGACTCAAAATACAGATCCGACGCATATCTGCTCACCAGCGCATCATTTCCATGTCCTAATCCATAGCCGATTCTGTAAATTGCAACTATCCCATATACAAAAGCTGCTCCGGAACCTATGGCAATCAAACTGTCCATATTCGGGCTTAAATGAATTAATGTTTTAAATCCTGTCTGATAATATTTCCGGTTTACATATATAATAGGCAGCGTCAGTAACAACTGGGTAAATGCAAAAGTCAGGGCATTTTCGTTACCATGGAATAAATCGTTCAGCCACTTAGGCGGCGTAAGATTCAGCCACATAAAAAACATATGATGCATGGAAACCAGCATCAAAAGTATCATAAAAACAATAGAAATAGTAAGCCTTGTTTTCATTTCTTTATTGGCCTTTTTTCCCTTTAATGCTTCGCGCCCTTCTATATTTTTACCTGAACCATCCCTCTCAGAAACTGATCCTGTTCTTAAACTGTTTTCTGCATTATTTACACCTTCTTCAACATATACTGTGCTTTCTCTGTGCTCTCCCTGCAGCAGACTTGCACCATAGCCCGCTTTTTCCACTGCTTCTATAATAATTTCTTCATTACAGACAGTCTCATCATATAATACCTGCATGCTGTTAGTCAAAAGATTAACTGAAACTGTATCCATTCCAGAAAGTTTTGCAACACTTTTTTCTACATGAGAGGAGCAGGCCGAACATGTCATCCCTGTCACTGTAAATTTTTGTTTTTTCATTTTTATACCCATGCCTTTCCCGCTTGGGCTCCTCCCAAGTGGGAATAGGCCCAAATACGTAAGGTTGAAAGTTTCTTTCAACCTTATAACCATGCTTTTCCATTTGAGGCTATTTTAGTTTTTTAACCAACTCAATTACCTCTTCCATAATTTGTTCATTTCCTGAGTGTATTTCTTCCACCACACAGGTCTCCATATGTTCTTTCAGAACAATATAGCCAAAGCTTTGCAATGCGCTTTCCACTGCTGCAATTTGTGTTAGTATATCTCCACAATAACGATTTTCCTCCAGCATCCTGCTGATACCATTTAACTGGCCGACCATGCGGCTTAAGCGATTCTGAAGCTGTCTGCTCTGGTCTCCACTCCTGGGTGTGTGCTTGGTGCGGCAGCAGTTACATCTATTTTCATCCATATAAAATCCCCCCTGTCTGCTATTATCCCGTAAATTTTCATATTTGATGCCCAAAAATATTTATTCCATATACCCCATATGGGTATTTTTATTTTGATAATATACCCCTATAGGGTATTTGTCAAGCTATTATTTTATTACTATATACAAATTTATAACAAAAAACTGCTACCAACTTAACGAAAGCTGATAGCAGTTACCCTTCTCTCATTTTCATGTTATAACCTTTCGTTTGCCAGGCTCTGCCTGCAAACTTTTAACTTTTTATTCTTTACCATATCAAACAGGCATAGGAATAATCTTGTCCTTATAAAGCAAAAGACGTTTTAATTTCTTGGCATTTTCCTGTGCCAAATCATATGTTTTGGAAATTTCCGTCTGAAGTGCAAATTCCAAAGTATCCATTTTATCACGTACATTTACCACAGTTAAGCGTACTGCTTCAATTTTTCCGCCCAGATCCGTATGCATATCAGATATTTCCGTACGAATACTGACACCATCCGCTTTTGCATAAGACATATTGGTTTTTAATATGGCTGTGTCGGTTTTAAGCTCAGCTGTGTCCACTTTTAATTCTGTCACATCCGTCTTTAGCACTTCCACATCTGTTTTTAGCTCAGACACATTTTCTTTCAGCTCTACTACATCTGTCTTGAGTTCTTCCACATCCGCTTTCAACTCCGCTACGTCTGTCTTTATCTCTGTCACATCCGTCTTGAGCACTTCCACATCTGTTTTAAGCTCGGATACGTCTTCCTTCAGCTCTACTACATCCGCTTTCAACTCCGCTACGTCCGTCTTTAACTCTGTCACATCTGTCTTAAGCACTTCCACATCTGT
>KE159799.1:1033071-1040729 GCA_000403495.2 Lachnospiraceae bacterium 10-1
TCTGTCTTAAGCACTTCCACATCTGTTTTTAGCTCAGATACGTCTTCCTTCAGCTCTACTACATCTGCTTTCAACTCCACTACGTCCGTCTTGAGCACTTCCACATCCGCTTTCAGTTCTACTACGTCTGTCTTAAGCACTTCCACATCTGTTTTTAGCTCAGATACGTCTTCCTTCAGCTCTACTACATCTGCTTTCAACTCCACTACGTCTGTCTTTAATTCTGCCATATCTGCTTTCATCTCCGACATATCCGTCCGCATTATGCTTAACTCTCCCTGCATGCTGTCCAGCCGGCTTAAAATCAGTTCTGTATCTGTCATTGGCAATCCTCCTTTCTTTTGCACTCTCTTTCTGCTTCATACTCTGGCTATGACTCAAAAAGATGTACTTCCATCCTATAGGATATGGCAGAATATGTCAATCATTTTTTAGATACAAATAACTGTTTTTACGTCAAACTATATTAACCTGATTTTTACACAGACCTGACTTTTTTACTCTTATTGCGTGGGAAAGATATTTAAAAAGAATATCTATTTTTACCGCTTTTCTTTGCCTCATATACTCCCTTATCGGCCTTTGTCACCAAAGCATAATAATCAGTTCCATCGAAAAGTGCAATGGCAATTCCCACGCTCCCTGTGACGTGGTTCCCATGCTCATCACTAATCTTTACCGAACTAATGGTTTTGCATATTTAAATTTTCAGAAGTAAAATCGCTGATTATGCGCACACAAACTTTGGGATAGTCCCGGGGCTGTCGGGAAATAGACAGTTCTAAATAGGGTGAGGAGCATCGGCTCCTCACCCTAAACTTTTCCATCTAAAAAAGAAAAAAGATGGCTAACGACAACCATCTTCTCTCCGTTACATGTTATAATGTAACTATGCTAAACACTAATTATTATAACGATTTTTTTGAATTAGGGCAACAGAAAATCAACTTTAGTTTCCTTGAATTGAGTTTACCTGACGACGATCCAGTCTATACCCTGAAAAAAGTGATGGAGGATTTCGATTATTCTGGCCTGCTGGCCCAGTATTCAAATAAGGGAAGAAACGGGTTTAACCCAATCATGATGTATGCTGCCGTTGTTTATGCTGCCATGCGGGGAATCCGGTCTGTTGATATGATCGTAGATCTGTGCAAAAGAGACCTGGCTTTTATCTGGCTGACAAAAGGAAAACAGCCAAGGCTGTCACCACATAAGGAGATAATTTGAAAACATAATTGGAATACAGCTTATGGGCGATAGCAAAGGCAAAAGCCAGCGTAAAAGTAGGAATGCTTTTCACGCTGGCTTACTCTATATGAAAATATAATCACATATTCGTAAAATGTAATTTCTTTTGCCACAATGCCGAAAAGTACTGCAAAATTCAAAGCAACACTTAGCGTTTGATAATGTGCATATCAAAGCAGTCAACAACTAACCCAAAAATAAAATTATGGAGGATTAATACTATGGAAAAGACATTGTTTGAATAGATGGGCAGGACATATACAAAGGTTGGCGATTATTATTTGCCTGCGCTCGCCTTACCTGCCGAAAAAGAAAAGCATATCGGCGTATGGGGGCAGAGACATGCAAAGTATTTGAAACAAAACCATAAGGTTTTATATATGATCCTCTTCACCAGCGGCAGGCTGAATGAATATCTTGCAAGTGTAGACGCACTGGCAGTAGATATGTTTTTTCGGCTAGCAACGGATTATTCCGACAGGCAAGGCGTGACAGAACAGTTGAAATCAAAAAATCAATTCTTATGGATTCAAAAGATGAATAACATTTTGGCGTGTGTAAGGGAAGTTGTTGAAAATGATATCATTTATTCATAGGTGAATGACAGCATTTCCGTAATAAGCGGCAGTCCCATCCAAACCTAAGCAAAGACAGTAAGACAGTTTGAGAATTGAAAAATCCCATGTTTTCATGTATAATTGGAAAAAAGTTAAACTGGAAAATCAGAATTGATGGAGGGCAAACTATGGAATATAAAGACTATATTAAGCAAGGCTTGAATGGGAACGCCCCATTAAAATTAATATTATGTGGAAATATACAGGGGACGGAAAATGATAAAGTAGGTGTTGTATCAGTTGTGTATGCTACAAATGATAAGGACTTAGCAGAACAAAAAATGAATGAATTGATTGCCGTCAATCCTAATAATTATTACATGATTTATAGTGTGCCACTAAATGTTGATTTGACGGAACTTTCTCATTATCCTTCAATAGCAATTTCTAAAGATGATTTACAATAAAAGCAATTCCAGTTTGGCATACTGGAAAATCGAAATTTGAAAGGGAACATTGGGATGAAAAAGACAAGTTTTATAATCGTTATAATCATTGTAGTAGTCAGCGCAATAAGTATCCATCTAATAACCAGCCCCAAAGTATTAGGCAATATGAGCAAAAGTTATTCAGAGCAAATAACTACAACTTCTGATATTTCGTTTTCGGGGGAAGCAGGCGATAGAATAAAGTTTTCATTCAAGTCTGATATTATAAGCGGGAATTTAGATATGGTCTTATATGATTCAGTTGGAAATGAAGTATATACATTAGACAGCGCAAAAGCGTTAGAAACTTTTTTCACTTTGGAGCGTTCAGATACATTTACTTTAGCTACCAAATGTAGTAATTTTATTGGAGATTATAAGATTGTTGTTTATAATATGTCAGATTAAAACGTTTTGTCTGACACAGAAATTCCTGTTTGTCGGGAAGTCAAGAATAAAAAGAAATCGGAATTTCATAGGAGAGGATAATGGTTAAAGAAGTAAAATGGACAAAATATTTATGGCTGAGCTTGCTCTCATTTGGAGCATTTATGCTTGAACTTCTGTCAATATTTGCAATTGAAGTTATATTTCTGCATGTAGATATACAGAATTATACAATGCAGCAAAGAAGTATTCATTGTATCATAATGGTTTTTATGTGGGCGTTTTTCATTGGTGTTCTCCTGCTTTTTTCAAGGAAGCATTATCATTTTCCAGTAAGAGGAAGCAAAAGGGATAAGATTTCCTCGAAAAGTTGGATTGTAACGCTTGCTTGTTTCATTGGCTGCAAAATTATGACTTTCATTGATTGGCATACATTAAAGATTGTCGGAGAAGCACAGGGTAAAACCGTATTCCAATTTTGTGCGCAGTATTTATACTATATATTTGAGGTAATGCTTGTTATTCTAATCATAATATATGGGCAAAAAGCGATTGAAACCTTGTTGAAAAAAGAAAGCCCAATTCCTTTTGGCGGTATTATATTGGCTATGACATGGGGAGCGATGCATTTCGTATCAAGAGGAGTAGGTCTTGAGATATGGAACGGAATTTCTACTATGATGTTTTCTGTTCTTAGCGGTGTATTGTATCTAAGATTAAACAGGAAATACCTATATAGCTATCTTTTCATCGCTATAGGTTATTTACTATAATTTCCTATTTATCGGGCAAACAACATTTCACCAAAAAGCCAGACACATAATGCGCAGAGTCGGCAGGCTTGTGAGCAATCACAGCCTGTCGGCTCTGCTCTTTTATCCAAAGATAAACGAACATGATTTTTATTTGAAATTAAATAGTATTCCCACCTTCCGAAAAAAATATTCAAAATCTTTTCGGAAAGTATTGACAAACACTTGTTTTCCCCAGTATAATAAAATATTTCTCAGAAGAAGCACAAGCAATTACATATCTTCACAGAATTTTGGGGGTACGGCTTTGCACCGTACACGCCTGCGGTATGCGAAAAGGAAATGCCGCCGCTGCCATTGCCGCCTTGAACTGTCGGCGGAGGTCAAGCGTAAAAGACAGTTTCGACTTTGAATCTCAAAGCCGGTTACATCATTGTAAAACCAAAAACCGCAAGGGATAAGTCTATCCTTTTGTATTGGTCGGTACACATTGATGTGCCGGCTTTTTTGCTGCCCAAATGCCGGTTACAATTGAACGACCGGCTGAATGGGATATGATTTTGCGGCAACCTCTTTTTTCGGAGAGTGAGCGAAACAACGCCGCCTAAGATGGGGGCAGGGACAGAAAAACGACGTTCAGACAGACCGGCGGAAAACAACAGACCATATGCGGCAGAAAGAGTGTCGCATACCGTAGCAAGCAGGGAAACTGTATTGACAGTTTCCACCAAAATCGGAAGGCTGCTCCGATTTCACTTTAGGCACACCCTAAAACCCGTTAAAGAAATCAAAGAAAGGATTGATGTCATGAACGAAGCCAAGAACAAAAATTTATTTATCCGTGTGAGCGAGAAAGAGAAAAATATCATTGAGCAGAACGCCAAAAAGTGCGGGCTTTCCGTATCAGAGTATCTCCGCCAGCGTGCTTTGGGATATATGCCGAGAGCCGTCCTGCCCGAAATATTCTTCTCTTTTAACGATAAGGAATACCAACAGCTTCAGCAGGCGGTTGAGAACGGCACAAGGCGGATAGCGGAAATCGACAGGCTGATTGAAAAAGTGTTTGAGCAGAACGCAGGCGGCATTCTCTCCGACGAACGGTTTGCCAAAATGCTTCAGAACTACGAAAAGGAACAGAAAGCATTAACGCAGGAAGTGGAAGAAAACCGCCAGACCTTGCAGAACGCTGAACAGCGGGTAATGGATTTAAGGCTTGTCTTACGCACTTTGCGGGAAATGACCGACATTAAGGAGCTGACCCCTACGCTTGTCAATTCGCTGATTGAGCGTATCGAAGTCCACAACAGCGACAAATCCAGCGGTCACAGCCATGTGAAAGTAGACATTTATTTTACGGCGGTGGGTATGATAGATATTCCCACGGAGAAAGAAATCCTTGCCACAATGGAAGAAATACGGAACAATCCGCAGGACTTCAAATTTGTAGCATAACAAAAGAATACGGTGTAACCCTTTTACAGAGTTACACCGTGCCTTACATAAAAACATCCTTATCTGGCGACAGCAAAAGCGGGATGCTTTTTATGAATTTAAAAATCTGAGGCTGACAGAGGAAGTGCTGGATGACCTGCTCTCCGCTGGAACTGCTGAAGCTTCAGACAAGACTGAAACAGATCGCTGAACAGGAAAATATCCTGTTTGTCAGTGGAAAAGGTAAGAAAAAGCCGGAGATCCAGCAGATTTATGAAGAGCTTGAGCATTGTGGAAACCGTCTGATGGAGTATAAAGAATGTTTTGGGATCATGAAAAACGAAAGATGCAGGCTTATCAAAAGGACATCGGAAAGTATTACAACATGAAAAGCATGATATTTGAAGATGAGCATTATTATGTCTGTCATGATGGAAGGGAACTGCATCATATCCGGACAGAAACAAAACAGCATGACGGATATATACAGACGCTTGAAGTCTATGGGTGCGCTGACTGTAGCGGCTGTGAACATAAAGCAGGATGTTTGTACAAATATAATACAGAAAAAGATCAGGATAAAAATAAGGTCATGAAGATCAATGAACGGTGGGAAGACTTAAAAGAAGAAACGCATGCCAATATCCAGAGTGAAAAAGGAATTCTGAATCGTCAGATACGCTCTATCCAGACGGATGGACATTTTGGGGATATCAAAGAGAATGAAGATTTCCGTCGTTTTCATTATCGATCATCAGGAAAAGTATACAGAGAATTTTTGCTGTATGCGATAGGACGAAATCTAAATAAATATCATCGTTTTTCCACCGGTGAACTGAAAAAATATGAGCCCAAAAGCGACGAAAACGCAGCTTAAAAACGGTGTGAAGTTAAAAATAGGAATAAGGGGGATTTATGCGCTTAAACGAAGAAAAATACGTAAAAGAACACCCTTGATAGAAATTCAAAGGTCTGAAAAGCATTGATTCTATCAAGGGTGTTCTTATTTTACTGCTGGGGAGTTAGAAATCAATATTTCCCGACAGCCCCTTCATATTTATATTGATTAATTTGCCTCCAAAAATGCAAGTGCCTGCTTTTGAATTTCATCATACACTTTCTGTGCTCCAGCTGCTTCCATCTTTTCACGCAACTTCTCAATATCTGCTTCCGGATCATCTGTAAATCCAAGTCCTAATAACTTGTAATCCGTATCGAAAATCTCGCCTAATGCAGCAATTTCATTTTTAACAGATTCATCATTAAACACGAAAGTCTGATACCGTTCACTTCTTGCAGTTTCCTGCCATCCTGCATTCAGCTCTGCCAAATTAGGAATGCCGCCTTCAATCATACGCCAATTTGCATCATTTCTGACACCCCAGTTACAGTTGCTGTCATAAGCATAATTTGAACTGTCAGGAAGTGATATCAAAAGACCATCCCCTGCATCTTCCCAATGCTTTCCTTCAATACCATAGCAGAACAAACTATTGATTTCTTCATCATTCCGCAAATAGTCAAGAGCCATTAATGCCCGCTCCGGATGTTTGGATTTGGAGAAGATACTCATACCGTTTGCCAAATAAGAATTAAGTACGGGAGGTACTCCATCCTGTGCATCAAATACTCTGATGTCCCATTCAGGATGTTCTGCGCTGACAGATGCATAAACGCTCTTTGCAGTATTGCCATTCATCATAGCCAGTGCAGATCTTCCGGCCTGAAAGCTTTCCGTATTATTCTGTGTATTGACTACCGCATTTTTGCTCCAGAATCCACGATCCTTCCAATCTTTCAAACGGGTAATTACTTCAAGGAATGCCGGCTGGGCAAAAGTACCGACTACTGAAACACTGTCGTCTACTTCACTTACACTTCCCATAACCTGCCAGGGGCCAATCGCTACAACTTTTTCATCGCTTTCCCAATTTGCCTTTTTCCACATACGGTCATAAAGGAATAATTTGTCATAATCAGATCCTACATCAATCGGTATCAAAGAGGGCTCATTCTGTACAATTGCATCCATGTAAGCTTCTGCTTCATCTAAGGAGGAAACTGATGTAATTCCATATTTATCCATCAAGTCCCCTCTTGCCATATATACATATGCGGTAATTTCCTTATAGTTCATTGGAAGCATATATACCTTGCCATCTACTTTTGCCTGCTCCCATGCTTCCGGGTACATTGTTTCTGCTGTCATTGGCGCATAGGTTTTAAGAGCATCTTCCGTAATCTCATAAAATCCCTGTTTGGTAGCCTGTGCATTGTAGAAACACCAGTCAGCAGTATAAATAATATCCCAGTCTTCTCCTGATGCAAAAATAAGAGGGTATTTCTGCTCATATTCACTCCAGCTCATAAACTTCACTTCTATTGTGGCGTTAATTTCTGCTTTTAACCGCTCATTGATTTTCGCAAATACTTCATCATTATCCACCGGGCGGTCACCGATAAGATACATAACTAAAGTAACTTCTTCCGAAATATCCACCCCAGTCTCTTGGGAGCCTGTTTCCTGATTCTCTTCCTGCTGAGTTTCCGTTTCCGTATTTGCAGTCGCAGCAGTATCCTGCCCTCCAGAATCTTTGGCGCCGCATCCGCACAAGGTAACTAACAGCATTGTGAGCACCAATAATAATGACATGGTTCTTTTCTTTTTACTAAACATACTTTTTCCTCCTTTATAATATAATAATCTCTCGGAATCTTTAAGCCAGTAAATATAAGGCTTTCAGATTCCTTTTTTATTAAAATCCCCCACTTTTTTTGTCAAAACACTTGACAAT
>KE159799.1:1041939-1266731 GCA_000403495.2 Lachnospiraceae bacterium 10-1
ATCAACATTCCGCCCCGTGACAGTGACGAATGGAAAACGGAATTTAATGCAAGAACTTCTGTAGAACGTTCCAACAAACGTGAGAAATATGATTTCTTATTAGAAAACGGCAGACACCGTTCTACTAAGATGTGGTACTGCCGCCTCTATAACATCCTGATGCTCCAACATCTTGATGCATGGGATTTGCCTTATGAATCCGCCCTGAGAAAGTTGATTCTGAAAACGGCATAATCCTATGGGTATTATACACCTTTTTAAGGCATAGCGACAGTTATGTCTGTTTCTCATATTTATTTTTATTCATTTCAGATAATATTCACTTTTCAATGTCCACTGCCAACTGTGCTGACTATAATCACTCAGGATTCCGAGAGATTATTATAAAATTATGTACATGTTTATCCTTTTACTGCCCCAATAGTAACCCCCTTTACGAAATATTTTTGCAGGAAGGGATATAATAAAACAATAGGCCCCGTTGCAATTACCGTCATTGCCAGTTTCATTGGCTCACTGGGCACATCACTTGCCGGAATGCCGCTTCGGGCGGCCGCGGCATTAATTGCCTGTGCTTTGGTCAATATATTATTTAAATAATACTGTAACGGATAGAGATCCCTGCGTCCCTCATCTAAAAAAAGCATTGCATTATACCAGTCATTCCAATAATTTAAAGCAATAAACAAACCTACCGTAGCCAAACCTGCTTTGCAGAGCGGAAGCGCAATCCTGAAATAAACCACCATATCTCCCGCACCATCTAAATATGCAGATTCATATAATGATTCCGGTATACTCATCATATAGCTTTTTAAAATCAGCAGGTAAGTCACATTGACCATAATTGGAAGAATCAATGCTATAATATTATTGTGAAAATGCAGGTATTTTGTATTAAATATGTACCAGGGAACCAGACCTCCCCCAAAAATAGATGTAAAGTAAAAGAAAAAGGAAACCTGATACCGATATCGGAAATTCTTATTTGCTAAAACATAGGATGCCATACTTGTCACCAACAACCCAAGTCCGGTTCCCGACACTGTTACCAATATCGTCACCCCATATGCACATAGCAGTTCCTGTGGAATCCGAAACAACATTTTATATGCATCCAGAGAAAAATGTGTGGGAATCAGTTGATACCCATTTAACCAGATGGACTGTTGGTCGGACACTGAACCACTTATTACCAGCCAGAATGGAAGCAGGCATGCCGCAGCAAGCACAAAAAGCGTCACGTGCGAAACAACATTAAATACTAATTTATCATAACCTTTGTATTTCTTTTTTCTATCCTTTGCCGCTGCCATGAAAGCACCCTCCTTCTGTTTATCCATCCTTTTAAAATAGTGCATAATCCGGTTCAACTTTCTTTACAATATAATTTGCAATCAGTACCAATACAAAAGAAATTCCTGACTGATATAGTCCCGCCGCACTGGTCATTCCAAATTCCTGCAATGTCAGCAGTGAACGTGTTACATAAGTATCAATAACGTCGGTAACATCCAAAACCATAGGATTATTGCCTGTTACCTGCCAGAACATCTGGAAATCTCCTTTCATGATTGTGCCAATGGCAAGCAGGAACAAAATAACTACTGTAGGGCGGATACATGGCAGGGTAATATAACGTATTTTCTGCCACATCGTTGCGCCATCCAGATCGGCTGCTTCAAACATTTCCCCATCAATGTTAACAATGCTTGCCAGATACATGACCGTACCATATCCTACATTTTTAAAAGCACTGACTATAATAAGAATAACAGGCCATGCATTTTTATTGGAGTATACATCCACCGGCGCTAATCCCATTCCTTTGAGAAAAGCATTTACCGCACCAAATTCATAATTAAAAAGATTATAAATGAAAGCACCCACCACTACCCAGGAAATAAAATAGGGAAGAAACATAACTGACTGGGTGATTCTTTTAAACGCTTTTCCTGCAAGTTCACTTAACATAATTGCACAGGTGATCTGTAAAAAAGTATTTATAAACAGAAACGCAAGATTGTAAAGTATTGTATTCCTTGTGGTAAGCCATGCCTTGCCGGATTTAAAAAAGTACTGAAAATTCTCAAAACCAATCCACGGACTTCCAAAAATGCCATCGTGGTAATTGAACTCCTTAAATGCCAGCACAATACCTGCCATTGGAATATAACACATCAAAATCACCACCACTGCCGCCGGCATTAACATCAGCCATTTGGTCCGGTTCTGCCTTAAATCATGTAAAAACGGATGTTTCCTGCTCTGCATAAAAATCTCCCCCCATGCGAATATGCCTTTTGTTTTCCTGACACCCTCATCTTAACAAAAACATATAAGTACTTACAACGGAACTAAGTTATGAAAGGAGCACAGAATTATGTTAATTGTCATTTTGCGCATAAATTGACTCATTTTAAATTGAAATATTAATTTATTTTGTATATTATGAATATAAAATAAGTTTTTATCAGGGGGAATATTGAATGAATTACACAGTATTGATTGTAGATGATGAAGCAATGCCCAGAAAAGTGCTTAAAGATCATCTTCCCTGGGATACGCTTAGGGTTACGGAAATCTTTCAGGCATCGGACGGTCAGGAAGCAATAGAACAGGCGCGTCTTTGCCAGCCGGATATTATTATAAGTGATATTAAAATGCCGCGTATGAACGGCATTCAAATGGCTTTTGCCATACGTGAATTCTGTCCGCACTGCCAGTTTATCTTTTTAAGCGGCTATTCGGACAAGGAATATTTAAAAGGCGCGATCAAATTAAAAGCTGCTAATTATGTGGAAAAGCCCATTGATCTTGATGAAATAAAGCAGGCACTGGAAGAAGTTATAGATGAACTGGACAAACTTAAGAAAATAGAAACCCCCGGCTCACTGCGCACATTATTTTTTCATGGATGCAGGGATTCAGATTCTCCCTTAAATACCGCCATATTTGAAGGCAGTCAGATTCATCTTGATTCCATTGCTGAAAGTATCCGGCAGCGAAAAGAATCCGACACGGAAACTGCTTTGCGCAGATTATACAGGGAAGCTTCCCGGTGTGAAGGCACTGAACCTGATTATCTTCGTCATTTTTACCGTCAAATCGTATTTTTATTTCTGACAGCTGCTGAAGATTATAACATAACCGGAATTACCCAGAAATCCGATTTTTATTTATATACCGCTGCAGGCAAAGAAACTTTATCAGAACTTTGGGATGCCCTTCTTACGCTTTCACGGACATATTTTGCTTCCCTCACATATCAGGACACAGATATTGTCTCCCGTGTAGACCGCTATTTGGAACAGCACTACCAAAACCCATGCCTTACCGTACAGGATGCCGCCCATGATCTTGGCTTTGCCAACACTTATCTATGCGCTGCATACAAAAAAAGCTGTGGCAAAACAATTAACCAGCACCTTACACAGCTACGTATCCTGCATGCCAAAGAACTTCTTTCCGGTTCCAGCCAAAAGCTTTATGAGGTAGCCAAAAATGTAGGTTATGCCAACGGCAAATATTTTACCAGACTGTTCACCCGCGAAACCGGGCTTTCGCCTAAAGAATACAGGGAGCGGCATCGTCATGAAAAATAAATTATTTTTCCCCCACCGTCCTTTTTTAAAAAGTCTCAAAGATAAACTTCTATGTACTTATTTTTTGCTGGTTGTACTCCCTTTGGGTTTTTTTACTTTATATACTTATCTGCGTGTACGGAGTGTTATACAAGAGCAAACCTTTACCGCCATGCAAAATGCATTTGAAGACACAGTAAATTCCATGCAGCAGTCTCTTGATAAACTGGACACTATAATTGATATTCTTGCCATGGATCCTCTTGTATATGCTATGGCCTCAAATGATCCGGAAGATTACACTTATATCCACCGATTGGAAGATTCGGACAAGCTTGCCCTTACCTTTGAGCATCTGTGCAGTCTGTCCGGCATAGAGCGCATCCGGCTTTATGCCAACAACGACTATCTATATGCTTCCGGTCAAAATAGTATTATCCAGCTTCGTGAAGCATCAGATGCCAGTTGGTACCATACCCTTTCCGGTCAGAATGAAAGAATGTGGTTTGCTCCCACAGATTTTGATGACCAGCCCTTGCAGGAACAGTCTTATTTTTCATCCATGCAGGTTATTTACAATCCACGGAATGTCAATGAGCCTCTTGCAGTACTGCGTGCTGATGCAGATGCTTCACACATGATATCTATGGTAGAAAACACCTCCGTTACGGAAAATGGGATTTTACTCCTTTTAAAAGACAAGGAGATTCTTTACCATTCATCCGACAATGCTCTTTCCGATGCCTTGTATGCTATCGCAGAAGAGCTTCCGGTTCCGGATACCAACGAATGGGTTCCTATCCAGGCTGACGGAAAGCATTATTATGCACAATGCTGCTCCCTGTCCAAATCCGGCTGGTACATGGCAAGCATTCTTCCTTTTAACGACATTTTCCGTCTAAGTCATGAGCTGCGTTTTGAAATGCTGTTGGTCGTAATCCTGGTGAGCATAATTGCTTATCTGCTTGCTGTGGCAATCAGCCAATCCACCTTAAACCGGATTTCAATACTTACAAAAACAATGCAGTCCGTGCAGGAGGGTAATGTAAATGTCAGGCCTGAGCCATCCGGCAATGACGAAGTTGCACAGTTAATGGGTAATTTCAACAAAATGATGGATCGTATCGATCAGTTGATGGAGGAAAAGATTGTTTATGGGCAGCAGATTAAAAATTTAGAGTTAAAAGCCCTTCAGGCACAAATCAATCCTCATTTTCTCTACAATTCGCTGGATCTGATTAATTGTACTGCCATATCCCACAGCGTACCGCAAATCAGCCATATGGTAAAAGCACTGGGGCAGTTTTACCGCCTTTCTTTAAGCGGGGGAAGTGAGCAGATACCTTTGGTCTCTGAAATGAAACATGCCCAGCTTTATGTAGATATACAAAATATGCGTTTTAAGAACAGCATACAGACACATTGGTCATTAGATAAGGAAGCTGAAAAATGTTTAATAATAAAAATTATTCTCCAGCCTTTAATTGAAAATGCCATTATACACGGTATTTTCGAAAAACCCTCCAAGCATGGAACTCTCCATGTATGCGCTAAGAGGAATAACGATGCCATTACCATTACCATTTCTGATGATGGTGTTGGTATGAATGATGAAGAAGTTTTTGCAAATTTCCATTCTTCTACTGAAAGGGTTGCCGATACTTCCGGCGGCTACGGCGTTCGTAATATATGTGACCGGCTGCGCATTGCCTATGGGGAGCCCTATGGACTTTTATGCGAAAGTACTCCTGGAAAAGGAACTACTATAACAATCTCTATTCCAGCAATTGAACCTGTACAATAGAAAGGAGATATTTCTTTATGCAATATTCAATTTTTACCGACACTGACTGGATTTATCCTGATTCCTCTTTTAGCGGATCACAAAACATTGGGCTGACCATTCCCCGTGGCGGCCATTCTGGAGTTCAAATTCTGGGAGAAATTCCTAAAACACCTTTGCACTTAAAATTTATTTGGCACCAGGAAATCCCGAATGAAAGCCTGACTGTCAGCCTGTACCGTCTTCTGCCTGTAGGCGTCAATGAAAATACTGACTGTGATCTGATGACAACTACTGATTTTGAACGCTGTAAATCCTTTGTCACCAGAAAAGCGCCTTTTGACGTTTATGATGCACTGTGTCCAATTGACAATACACCTATTACAGACAGACTGGCTCTTTATCTGTGCATAGACGTAAATCCCCATACAACACCTGGGAATTATTCCGGTGAATTATGCCTCTATGAGGGAAATCAGGAAACGAAGATTCCATTAACATGCAGAATCAGTCCGGTTTTGGTTCCTTCTCTGCCCTCTTCTCATCTTGGCATGCTAAACTTTTTTGACTACGACGGACTTGCCGCACAGCATCATGTTTCAAAAAACAGCCCGGAATACTGGGAATTATTCTCCGGCTATGTAAAAGCACAAATAGAAATGCGGTGTACCCACATTCTTCTTCCCCCGGGAGAAGCACGATTTGAAAATGGAAAACTTATAGATTTTGATTTTTCTATGGCAGAAAAGGCTGGGAGAATTGCCCGAAAAGAAGGTGCAAAATGGCTTTGCGGCGGTCATATCGCCCACTGGCATGAATGGGATGAACAGGAATATTATCCCAACTGGGATCAGTCTCTCGGCATCACAACCACAGATGGATACCTGCAGTTAAAACTTTATCTTACAAAATGGAATGAAATTATCCGCAAAAACAACTGGCTAAGCTGTATGACACAGGCGCTTGCTGATGAACCCCAGACTCATAATGATTCCACTTACCGCATTCTGGCCGGCATATTCCGAAAATTTTTGCCTGGCATTCCCATTATAGATGCTGTGGAAACTACTCATCTAGGAGGCGGCATTGACATCTGGGTTCCAAAGCAGGACACTTATGAAAAATGGCGCGAGGAATTTGAAAAACTTCAGGCAGCAGGAGAAACCATGTGGTTTTACACCTGCGCTTTTCCAGCAGGTCCGATCATGAACCGCAGTATGGATCTGCCCCTTACGGCCAGCCGGGCAGTATTTTGGATGGGAGCATTCTACCAGCTAAGCGGCTTTTTGCATTGGGGATTTAACTATTATATTGGCAGCGATATTTGGCACAGCGCCTGCTGCCCGCATAAAGGCGCCCTGCTTCCGGCAGGGGATGCCCATATAGTCTATCCGGGAAAAAATGGTCCTCTTCGCAGTATGCGCTTTGAGGCGCAGCGTTCCGGTGCTGAGGATTATGAGCTTCTTATTCAGGCCCTGAAAGCTGCTCCTGAAAAAACCCGGAAATTAATTGAAAAAGTATGTACCAGTTTCCGAAATTATACGCGGGAAGGTACTGTTTTAGTTGAAGTTAAAAACGATCTTATTAAACTATTAGAAAGGGAGGTATCTTTTGATGTCTGATCATAAATGGTTTACCGATGCAAGATTCGGAATGTTTATTCACTTTGGACTTTATTCTGTAGCTGCCAAAGGAGAATGGATTGCAAGTATTGAACAAATATCTTCAGAGAAATATAGAAATTATTTTGAAACCTTTTCCCCCATTCATTACGATCCTGCATTTTATGCCCGAACCGCAAAGGAAGCAGGAATGAAATACGCTGTACTTACTGCAAAGCATCATGAAGGCTTCTGTCTCTTTGATTCCGCATATACAGATTATAAATCTGTCAACACCCCCATCGGGCGGGATCTGGTGCGTGAATATGTAGATGCTTTCCGCAAAGAAGGCTTACGGGTTGGCATCTATTATTCCCTGGTAGACTGGCATCATCCTGATTACCCGGCCTTTCAGGATCCTTTCCACCCTTTACGCGGCAATGAATCTGTCCGGAATGAAAAATGTGATTTTAACCGCTACCTTGATTATATGCACGCACAAGTAAGAGAATTGTGCACCAACTATGGAAAAATTGATTTACTCTGGTTTGATTTTTCCTATGAAGGCCATTCCGGTACTGACTGGCGTGCCCAGGAATTAATTGAAATGGTTCGTTCCCTTCAGCCGGATATTCTTATCAACAGCCGCTTAGAAGCAAGCGGCGGAAATCTGGGAAGCCTGCTTACCGGTTCTCCAACCCCCTGGGCCGGAGACTTTATAACGCCTGAACAAATCGTTCCGCCGGCACCCCTTAAAACGCCTGATAATATGTCCGTATGCTGGGAAGCCTGTCAAACCTTAAATAATAGTTTTGGTTATACTGCCGATGATCACGTCTGCAAAGATGCCCGCATCTGTATCCAGCAATTGGCAGACTGCGTTTCAAAAGGTGGAAATTACTTATTAAATGTAGGGCCTGATGCCAATGGAGCCATTCCCCCCTGGGCAGTTGAAACTTTACAGGAGATTGGAAAATGGATGAAATACAATCAGGAAAGTATCTATGGCTGTAAGGAAAGCGCTCTTCCAATTTCCGCCTTTGGCTGTCGTACCACCGCCAAAGACAATATTGTATATCTCCATGTTATGCAGCAGCCCGTAGGTCCTCTACCGCTTTCCGGAATCCGTCCGGAAGATATTTGTTATGCCAGAATGCTTTCTACCGGAGCTGAAGTGGAAATTTTAACAAAAGGATGGGCAGTAGACAATTATCCTGATTATACCTTTTTAAGCCTTTCCTCAAAGGCAAATGAGACGCAGCTTCTTCCTGATCCGGCCGATACAGTAATTAAGCTGGTTCTAAGACAGCAATAATGAATGAAAAAAATTGAACTATTGAGAAATCATACAAACATAAGGCGCTTTCTCTCAGCGCCTTATGTTTTAGTCCGGGGGCAGTCTGCCACCCTTACGCCCTGTGCTGAAAATCCCGGTTCCAAGGCTTTTTTAATCAATTTAAACTCTTCCGGATAAATACACGTTTTAAGCGTTCCCTCCAGAATTCCCGCAAATACCTTATCATAGTCCCAAAAGCTGACTTCTTCTACTTCACTTTTCTGGATTACAAGGTTCTCTGGCTTTACCGGCTTTTCATACAGATAAACCGCGCTGATTTCCCAATCCTTAAAAGGCTGTCCCCAAAAAGCAGCCTCCACATAGCCCTCATGGTATCCAATAAACCGAAGCTCTCCCTCCTGTGCATCAATGCCCAGTTCCTCAAAAAGCTCTCTGGATGCGGCAGCTTCAAACTCCTCTCCTGCAAGCATATGCCCCGCTGCTGAAACATCATAACAGCCCGGATAGGCATCTTTCGCCTGGCTGCGTTTTTGAAGCAGCACTTCCACACTGCCATCCGCTTTTTTGTTAACCACCCATATATGTACTGTTCGATGAAGCTCTCCTCTTTTATGAACCATACATCTTTCCATCACATGTCCCGTAGGACTTCCATCTTCCCTGACAAGATCAAACAGCTCAAGCTCCCTGCCGTCTAACAGAGCGCGGTGCCAGGAGCCATTCTTCCGGTAGCAGAGTTTTAAGGAGAAAAAAGGAACATTTCTGTTTAACAGATCCAGAAACAAAATGTCCCCATCCCAAAGATTTAATTCTTCCATTTTGTCCTTTTCCACCCATTCAAGGTTTCCTTCCTCACATTCCTTAAGTTCTCCCTCAAAGCCATCTGCAGTGTAAAGGCACATGTATTCTACAAGATACCCTTCCGAGCAGAAGGTGACAATTCCCCGAAACTGATAGGAGGTAAGAGTTAAGCCGGTTTCTTCATATACCTCCCTGAGCAGACATTCCTCAGGACTTTCCTCCCCCTCAAAATGACCGCCCACTCCTATCCACTTATCTTTATTAATATCATTTTTTTTAGAAACCCTGTGCAGCATCAGGTATTTCTCACCTTTTTCAATGTAGCACAGGGTTGTAAGCTGACTTTTCATATTTAACCAGGCCTTTCTTCAAAGCGTCTTTATCGTATTTTAATGGAGGCCGCTATACTTAATGATTAGTATTTCCACACTCATATTATCATTCATCCTGCCTGTCTTAATAGCCTCTTCTGCTTCCACACAGGCTTCCAGCGCATCCCTTAGTTCTTCCGCCTTAAAACGTGACGCCTGAGTACAATATTTTCCTGCAATAAAACCCGGAAGCCCTACCTTTTCACCAATTACCTTATTTTGATATCCCTTTCCCCGAAGCTCCTTCACCTGATACAGCAGATTAAACTGTCTGGCAATCAAAAACAAAATCCGCATGGGCGGCTCTTTTTGGGCAAGAAGCTCATAGTATAAATTAAGGGCTTTTTCCTGCTTTCCCTCAGCAATTGCACTGACCATATCAAAAATATGGTTCCCAATTTGTTTTGTGCATATCTCCTCGATATCCTGACCTGAAATAATTTCCTTATCAAGACAGTAGCAAAAAAGCTTTTCCGTTTCCTTTCGGATATTTTCCATATCGGTTCCGGTTTTTTCCAGAAGCAGATTTAAATCCCGCTGGGAAATTTTCTTGTTCTCCTTTTTCATCATTCCAAGAATCCAGCGTTTCAAGGTTTCTTCATCCTGAATGGCAAATTCAACGCAGCATCCTTTTGACGCAATGGTTTTATACAATTTGCTTCTTTTATCTATCTGGCTTTCCACCAGCAGAAAATATGTGGTCTGAGGAAAATCAGCAAGATACTCTGCAAGCTGTTCTCCGCCACTTTTTAAAAGGCCGCTGTTCTCAATAACAATAAGGCGTTTCTCTGAAAAAAAGGGAAGAGTTTCAGCCTGATCGATTACTTCCCCTATGGAAATGTTTTTCCCTTCATAGTAATGATAATTCATATTGTCATCACCAATAAGGGCTTCCTTCAGCCTGTCCCTGTATTGTCTGCGCAGATAGGCTTCCTCTCCATAGAGAAGATACAGATGATTCAATTGTCCTGTCTTAATATCCTGCACCAACCGCTGCATATGCTTCCCCCAGCTTTTTTCTTTATGTTTTAGTATATCACATATGGAATCATTAATCATTCAAAAATTATACGAAAACAGGAGGAAACCGGTATGGCTTCCTCCCATAAACACTTTAACAGATCTTTACCACGCTTTTTACTATATTGGCCTTATCTTCCACGCTTTTTTCCATAGCATTTTGAATATCATCCAAGTCAAAAACATTGGAAACAATTCCTTTTAAGTTTACCCTTCCCTCTGCAACTGCCGCAATCGCTGTTTCGTACAGATGGCGGGAACGGAAAATAGTTCTGAAAGTAACTTCTTTATCAAGGGCAAGACTCATTTCCACATTTATCCTGCCTGTTTTTCCATAACCTACAAGCACAATATTAGAGCCTTTCTTTACCATATGAATCGCCTGATTTGTTGTGATTTCTGTTCCTGCTGTTTCAATGGCAAGATCTGCACCTTCTCCCCTTGTCAGCTCCATCACTTTTGCAACTGCGTCACATGTGCTTCCATTTACCACATAAGAAGCTCCCAGCTCCAGCGCCTTTTCCAAACGCTTATCCATAATGTCCACTACGATTACTTTAGACACACCTTCTGCTTTCAGGGCAAGCAGACAGACAAGTCCAATGCATCCTGCTCCAAATACCACAGCGGTCTGTCCCACGTGGGCTTCTCCCCTGTTGGCAGCATGAAAGCCGATTGCCAGCGGCTCAATCAGTGCTCCTTCCATAGTAGATACCTGATCTGGCAGCTTATGGCACAATCCTGCCTCATGTGCTACATACTCCTGGAACACCCCATCCACTGGCGGCGTTGCAAAAAACACAACATCGGGACAAAGATTGTATCTGCCTGACTTGCAAAATTCACACTCACCACAAGTAGTTCCTGGTTCCAAAGCCACTTTATCCCCGGGTTTTAAATTCTTTACCTTTTTTCCAACCTCCACAACAACGCCTCCCGGCTCATGTCCCAGGACGAAAGGAGGTTTTACTACATAATTTCCAATTGCTCCTGTTTCATAATAATGCATATCGCTTCCGCAGATTCCCACATATTCTAATTTAACCAATGCTTCGTTATCTTTTGGCACCGGAATATCACGCTCTTCAAAGCCCATTTTTCCAATGCCTTCCATAACAGCAGTCTTCATCTTTCCTTCCATACTCATGCCTCCCTGTACATCTTTCTATTTTTCACAATACCAGCGTGGTCCTCCGGCCGACACCAAAATAATATTAGAGTTGGCAGTAAAATCACCTGTACGAATAACAAATTTAACCTTTCTTGTAAGTTCATCCCTTAAAAGCGCATGAGGAACCACTTCCACTTCTACGTTTTCATCAAAATGCTTTAGAAATTCCTTTTCCCTTGATGGGCTGACATCTACTGTTGCCTGTGAATAAATAATCTTTTCTACTGAAAAATGTTTCAGCACTTCTTCCAAAACCTCAATGGATGTAGGAATATTTTCTTTTAAAGAAATATCAATTACCGGAGTGGTATTGGGCACTGCCAATCCTGCATCTGCAATAAGCATCATATCCGTATGTCCCATTTTAGCTATTTGGGCAGCTATTTCTCTGTTTAAAATACCGGTTTCTGTCATCTTTAAATCTCCTTTATCCCTTATTTACGTTCATAGCATGCCATCAGCAGCTCATACATTTCGTCAATAGATGCCACTTTCGGATTATTTAAGTAATCCCCCAGCACCTGGCCGCAATCTGCTATTTCGCGAATCTCTTCTTTAGATACATTCAAATCTTTGAATCCAATCCAAAGACCTATTTTCTTTAAAAAGCTGTCAATCTCCTCACATGCTCTCTCAGCCGCAGCTTCATCTGTTTCTTTTTTCAATTCGGGATTAAAAATGCGTCCTACTTTGGCAAACTTCGCCACTGCACTTTTATATGTATACCTTGTAAATTCAGGATAAATAGCCGCCAGTGCCTGGCCATGGGTAACATGAGGGCAGTGTCCTCCCACCTGCATTCCCAGCCCATGGGGAAGGGTAACGCCTGCATTGGAGTTGGTAAATCCTCCTAAAGTATCTGCCCATGCCATCTTAGAACGTGCCTCTAAATCATTTCCATTTTCCAGTGCTTTGGGAAGATATTCCGCAATGATCTCAATTGCATTTTCCGCCATAATTTCCACCAGCGGATTTGTATTCACAGACAAATATGCCTCAAAATTATGGCAAAATGCATCAAATCCCGTTTGTGACGTTACTGATTTGGGCATGGATGCTGTAAGCTCCGGATCTACAATAGCTGCCTTCGGAAAAATATTTTTATGCCAAATTGCAGATTTATCTTTATCTTCTGTTTTTGTAATTACCGCACACTGTGTCACCTGCGAGCCAGTGCCTGCCGTAGTGCTCACTGCAAGAATAGGAAGGGTTTTATCAGTGGGCCCGTCGGTATGGCAGTTATAATCCCAGGCGGTTCCCAAATGGGTTGCCTCCACTGCAATTGCTTTTGCAGTGTCCATAGAAGATCCACCCCCTATTCCAACTACAACCTGTGCACCAAATTCTTTTGCAAGGCAGGCGCCTTTTGTTACAATATCCGTAGTGGGATTGGGTTTTACACCGTCAAACTGTGCTACCTTTAAGCCTCCTTTTTCCAGAATGTCCTTCACTCTCGTAAAAACAGACGCAACCGGGGAATCCATGCTTTCTGTCACCATCAGTACTCTGCTTCCATATTCCCTGGCAATCTTTCCGATTTCCTCTATGCATCCACAGCCAAATACGATTTCCGTGGGTGAAAAATGATTAAAGTTTTTCATACGCTTTCTTCTCCTGTCCGGCTTACAACCAGCCTTATTTTTAATAATTCTTAAAATGAAGGAAGGAACTTTTACGTTCCTTCCTTATTCCCTGCAAAAGGAACCTTTATTCTTTTACATAATAGTTATCAACTGTATCTTTTGTCACTATTGTTACACCGGTATCAACAAATCCCGGAAGATCCACTGCTGACAGATCATGGGCCTGTGTATATAACATTACCATTGACCAATATCCCATATTGTACTGTCCCTGTGCAACCGTTGCATCAATGTCACCTGATTTAATCATATCTAAAACTGTCTTATCCACATCAAAAGCCAGTACCTTTACGCCTTCTCTTCCGGCTTCCTTTACAGCAGTCGGACCTGCCGTACCTGCAATACCATCTACACAAAATACGCCGACAATGTCCTCATTTGCCTGAAGAGCCGCTGCCATGTTATCTGTAGCAGTTGTAGTATCACCGGCATCATTTACATCTACAAATGTAATTCCAGGTGCGTTTTCCTCACACCAGCTCTTAAAACCTGTTACACGGGATTCGGAATTTTCAGCTCCCACTGTATAAAGAATTGCAATTTTTCCCTGACTGTTGCACAATGGTGCAAGATAAGCCGCTGCCTTTTCACCAGCTTCCACATTACCTGTTGACAAATATGCGGACCGGTTGGATGTAGGTGAGTCAGAATCAAAAGTAACCACTTCTATCCCCTGCTCAATTGCTGAATTAATGGTATCTTCCAAAGCAGTTGAATTCACGCATGTAACTGCAATGCCTTTTGGATTCTGTGCAATAACCTGCTCCAAAACAGCTACCTGTCCTGCCACGTCAGAATCTGTCTGTCCTGTATACTGTGCCGTCACACCATACAGTGCTGCCGCATCTTCCATACCCTGAAAACATGTTTTCCAGTAATCAATACCGGATAAAAAACTTACCATATAGTATTCCTCTGACGAATCACCTGCAAGCTTTGAGCCTTCACCACTGTCTGCCGCCTGCTGATTATCCGCTTTTCCACATGCTGCCAATCCTAATGTCATTGCTGCACATAGTAACAATGCTAATAATTTCTTCTTCATGCTCTTTCCTCCTAAAAGTAATATTATCTATTTCTTAACGCTCGTACGCTGCGTTTTGAAATTCTCATTTTCAACCTTTTCTAATACAAAATAATCTTTGAATCACACTGGGTTTTCCGTTCTTTCTGTGAGTTACATAATCCATTGTCACTGCCAATACCAGGATAGCCCCCTGTACAAAATCCTGCCAGTATACAGATACATTAAGCATTACCAATGCAGAATTTACTACTTTTAACAACACAATGCCAAGAAATGTTCCCAAAATACTTCCTACACCGCCGGTAAAAGAGGTTCCGCCGATAACGGCTGCTGAAATTGCTGTTGTCTCAGCCCCCACACTCAGCTCCGGTGTTGCAACATTAAAGCGCCCTAAGCTTAAAATCCCTGCCAAGGTAGACAAAAGCGCAACCGTTATATAGACGCTGATCTTCACCTTATCCACGTTTATGGCGGAAAGCTTCGCTGCATTTTCATTGCTTCCTACATAAAAAATATTTCTGCACACATTGGACTTTTTCAGCAGCACATGAGCAATAACCGCCACTATAATGAAAATAAGAAACAACATTGGCACTCCTCCAATGCTTCCTGTTGCCAAAAAGCGGAAGGAATCCGGTAAATAACCTGAAAGGGAAAGGGGAGAGCCCTCTGTCAGAATATAAGCCACGCCTCTTGAAAGGTTCATCATCCCCAAGGTTACAATAAAGGGAGGCAATCCCACTTTACTAACCATAAATCCATTAAATAATCCAATAAACAGTCCGGCTACAAAACTGATGATACATGCCAGCCATATATTCACCCCTGACAGCGTCAAATATCCTGTTAGTACACAAGTCATTGCCGCTACCCCTCCAACGCTTAACTCAATCCCTCCCAGGATCAGTGCCAGACACAGGCCAATGGAAAACAAACCATCAATAGAAACACTTAATGCAATACTCCTTAAATTATTTGGATTTAAAAATTTAGGCTGAATAATCTGTACTATGATTACTGCTGCTACAATAATTAAAAAAACGCTCATTTCACGCTGTGCAAGCAGCCTGGTAATTAAATTACTTTTTTTATCTTTTCTCATCTCTCTCCTCCTTCTACAGCTTTTCGCCAGATGCCAGCCGCATAATGTTTTCTTCCGTTATCATTGTGCTTTCCGTCAGTTCTCCTGCCAGTTTTCCTTCATGTACCACGATAACCCGGTCACTGACACCGATTACCTCAGGAAGCTCGCTGGATACAATAATGACTCCCACACCTTCTTCTGCCAGCTTTCTTAAAAGATTATGAATTTCTGACTTTGCCCCTACATCAATTCCTCTTGTAGGCTCATCCATGATAATAATCTTCGGCCCTATTGAAAGCCATCTTCCAAGAAGACATTTTTGCTGGTTTCCCCCTGAAAGTGAGCTGATCGGATATTCTATGCCGGCTATTTTTATGGAAAGCTGATCTACATATGTTTCCACCAGGCTTTCTTCCATCTTTTCCTGCAGCCACATTCCTTTGGACACTGCTTTCAGGTTGGCGCTGGTCATATTGCTTTTTATTGTCATGTCAAGAAAAAGCCCTTGTGTCTTTCTATCCTCTGTTAAATAGCAGATTCCTTTATCTACTGCATTCCTGTAATTTTTGAAATTTTGTTTTTCACCATTTAACCACACATCCCCAGAAAGTACAGGATCAATACCGCACAGCGCCCTCATGATTTCACTTCTCCCGGCACCTACCAGGCCGGCAAATCCCAGTATTTCTCCTTTATACAAGCGAAAGCTTACATTTGAAAAAATATTGCTGCTTAAATTTTCCACCCTTAAAATTTCTGTCTTTCGATCAATATTACTGCTCTTTGGCGGGTATAAGCACCCAAGTTCTCTGCCTACCATAGCCCTTATAATATCATCGCTGGTAACATCCGCCACATTCATGCAGGTTACATATCTGCCATCCTTAAACACCGAAACCTTATCACAAATTGCAAATATTTCCGGCATACGGTGGGAAATAAACAAAACGGAAATATTGTCTTTCTTTAATCCTCTTACAACCTCAAACAATTTTTTAGTTTCTTTGTCCGTAAGGGAAGAAGTTGGTTCATCCAGAATCAAAAGCTTACAATTTAGTGAAACTGATTTTGCAATTTCCACCAGCTGTTGTTCACTGACCGTTAAATCCGATACCACTGCTTTTGAACTGAAATTTGCACCAAATCTGGCAAGCACCTCATCCGCATCCTCATACAATTTTTTAAAATCTATAAGATCTCCTTTATGAGGCAGCCTTCCCATGTAAATATTTTCAGCCGCTGTCAAATGCGTACAAAGACTTAATTCCTGATGTACAAACCCAATTCCTATGTTTTGTGAGTCCCTTGGACTTTTGGGTTTTATTTCCTTTCCCTCAAAGAACAGCTGTCCTTTTGTAGGCAGAAACAATCCACCGATAATATTCATTAATGTAGATTTTCCTGCCCCGTTTTCTCCACATAATGCATGTACTTCTCCTTTTGCAACCTGCAGTTGTACACAGTCTAATGCCTTTGTTCCCGGAAATTGCTTAGTTACATTTTTAACTTCTAATAGCAATTTACTGTTCACACATTTTCCTCCCTTCTACATTGCCAGTCAGGGGCTGCCCCCATTTCAACAAAACGTTTTAATATGATAGTTGCCGCTCCTATCGCGGCTGCATCCTGTCCTAATTTTGCCACTTCTATTTTTACTTTTCTTCCTGCATATTTCATCTGCCTTGATTTAATTGCCGCCTTTAAATTTTCCACAAAAATGTCTCCTGCGTTGACAATTCCCCCCGCTAAAACAACCAGATCAGGATCCATCAGATTAATATAACCGGCCAGTGCAATTCCAATATATTCTATTGCTTTTCTGATAATCTCATTTGCGGCTTCGTCCCCTGCTTTTGCCGCATCAAATACTTCTTTTGCATCAATATCATCTACATTATATTGCGCCATCTCAAGGATCATTGTTTTATTGCCATCTGCTATGTACTTTTTCGCTTGTGAGGCAATGGCATTGCCGCTGGCTAAGGCTTCTAAGCATCCGTAATTTCCACACTGGCAGAGAGGTCCGTTTTTTTCCAAGGTCAGATGTCCGATTTCACCACTGCTTCCTGACGTACCGCTATACATTTCTCCGTCCTCCACAATTGCAGATCCAATTCCATGACCTAAGTTCAGGCAAATAAAATTATCTGAGCAGACTGCAACTCCAAACCACTTTTCCCCAACTGCCAAAGTTCTGTTAGAATTTTCCAAATAAACCGGAATATGAAATTCTTTTTCAAATACATCTGTTACGGAAACATTTTCCCACATAAAATCCGGTGAAAAAACCACTTCTCCTTTTTCCGGATTCAAAACCCCCGGCGTTCCGATTCCCAAGCCAAGTATTTTCTCTTCTTCAATCCCGCTGTCCAATACGATCTGCTTTACAAGATACACAGTTCTGTTTAAAAGTCCTTCCGCCGGAAAAGTATCTCCTGTATTCATCACTCTTTTTGAAATCAAATTGCCGCCTAAGTCCATCATAATTACCGTTGTGCGGCTTCTGCCCATATCAACCCCGATAATATAATAAGCGTCCTGTATTAGCTCTAATAGCTCCGGTCTTTTTCCTCCGTGTGACTTTCCTTTCCCAATTACCCGGATCAGACCATTATGAATAAATTCATTTGTAATTTTCATAACAGTTGGAATACTCAATCCTGACAGCTTTGCCAATTCCGCTTTATTGATAGGACCATTTTTTCTAATCAGATTTATAATATTTTTTTTGTTTATTTGTGCCATTACGAATTTATCATATCTCATAGTCTCCCCTTCTTTTGTCTGTATTTTACCCTGCAATTATATTTATACATTTACTTACTTAACTTAACTAATTAAGTATTTAAAAAAAATTCTTGTTTTTTTCTTTTTTCTTATCAAAGATTACTAAAAATTTAATACCTAATAAACTATTTTCTCCGTTACTTACTTAATTAACTTTACTAACTATGCATAAAGCTTACCACTATTGTGCAGTTCTGTCAACAAAGTTCTTTAATTTTTTTAATTTCCGACATAATGCACAAAATGGGATTTACATCTTCATGCAAATCCCATAAAGAAACAGAAAAATAACTCAATTTCCGCCTTTTTCAATTAAATTTTTTAAAATTAAGGTGGCCGCTCCTATTGCACTTGCATTTTCACCTAAATGACCATAGCAAACTTTCACTTTCGTTCCTGCATTCCGCATACGGTGTTTTTCTATGGTCTCCATTAAATAAGAATGATATATTTCTTTGGATTTTGTAATTCCTCCTGACAAAACAATCATATTAGGATCTAACAAATTAATACTGCCCGCGATTCCTATTCCCATATACTCCACGGCTTCCCATATGATCTTCTCCGCCTCTTTGTCCCCTTGCTTCATAAATGTAAAGACATCATCAGCCTGTACATTTTCCATATCGGCTTCCGCCATGCAGTTCCTTTGCCTTAAAATCTTCCGCATTTGCTTTGCTATCGCATTCCCGCTGGATAATGCTTCTAAACATCCTCTGTTTCCACAATCACACAAGGGCCCGTCTTTTTCTAATGTAAGGTGGCCAAATTCCCCACTGCTTCCATTATATCCCTGCAGCAGACTGCCTTCTTCCAGAATTGCCGCACCAATGCCATATCCCCAGTTAACGCAAAATATATAATTGCAGTCTTTACCTGCGCCAAACCACTTTTCTCCAAGCGCCATCGTCCGATTGGAATTTTCCATTGCAATGGGCAGATCGAAGTATTCTTTTAACTGCTGCACTACTTTTACATTGTTCCATCCGAAGTCTGCTGAAAATACGTTCACCTGCTTTTGCTCATCCACTATTCCTGCAATTCCAACGCCAATTCCTAAAATAGGCTTTCCAATCTCTTCTGCATATTTTATGCATGCGGAAATCATCTTTGCAATACCTTCTATGTACACCTGGGGATTTTGAATCTCATCTTCCGACACAATTTCCTGATTTCTTTTTATAATCCTTCCGGCCATATCCATTAAAATAACATTTTTTCGATGCCGCCCAAGGTCTACCCCTATAATGTAATAAGCATCTTCTATGAATTCCAGCATATCAGGTTTTTTTCCACCTGTAGATTCTCCCTTTCCAATAGACCTCACAAGTCCCGCCTGTATAAAGTCATCTGTTATTTTCATAATTGTGGGAATACTTAACCCGGTAAGCCGGGCAATCATAGCTCTATTAATAGGACCTTTCGTCCGAATCAGTTCAATCACTGCTTCCTTGTTTGCTGTCAACAACATCTGCTTATTTTTCATCTGAACCCCTTTCCTCATTTTCCATTGTCTGGAAACACAAATGAAGTCATTTTCAGTATACCATACTATAAATAAAAAACAAGATTCCGAAAAAACATTTGCTATCCGGCATCCTGATAAAAACTGCTTATCCAAAGCCGCCTTCCATCTGTCTTTATGGTTACCGCGCCTCTCTCAGGCGTAGAATAAACATGGCTACCAACAGCTTTCAATCTTTCCAGCAGTTCTTTATGAGGATGTCCATACTTGTTTTTTTCCCCACAGGATATTACCGATATACCAGGCTGCATCTGCCATAACATATTTTCACTTGTTGAATATTTCGATCCATGATGTGCTACTTTTAAAAAAGTCATCGGGACTTTGTCCTCGTTATCATAGTGATTTTTCATCCATTCCCATGCCGCCGCTTCTCCCTGCCCTTCCACATCTCCTGTAAGCAGTCCATTCATTGTGCCATAGGAAAGCAGCAGTACAAGCGAATATTCATTTGCATCTTCTATCATGGCTCCTGCCTGAGGATGCATACAGGTAAGCGCCAGTTCCCCATCCTTTAGCTGTTGTCCCCTGCCCATATAGGAAACTGTAATCCCGGCAGCGGCAGCTTTCTGTTCCAGCTCAATATAAGCTGGATTTTTTATTTCCCTGTGAATATCCGGAAGAATCAGGTTTTTAATCCTTATGCCCTCCTCTTCACCGATTTCTATTAATTCTTTAATTCCATTACAGTGATCCTCATCCGGATGGGTGATAAAAACTGCCTGCAGGCTTGAAACACCCTGATATTTTAAAAATGGAATTATCCGATACTTTCCCACACTGCCTGCCGAAGAACTTCCCCCATCAATCAAGTAGTCATTTCCGTTATCATTTGTAATAAAAATACAGTCTCCCTGTCCCACATCCAAAAAAGTAATTTCCATCTCCTTTGAAACTATTTTTTCCACAGGACACAAAAGCAATACTGCTGCCGGCAGTATCATACACCACCTGATCAAAGGTTTTGTTTTTTTCCTTACTGCGATCAAAAGAAGTAAAACCAAAAGATAACATATCATCTTCCATTTTTCCGGTCTCCCAACCGTTAGCAGCAAGCCGGGAAGTCTGTCTCCTAAATGCAGAAATATTTCTATTAAATGAAATACACTTTCAACAAACCATATAAAAGGAACTGCAAGCTGAGGACATATAATCTGAAATAGAATTACACCTATACCTGCCGCCATTAAAAAACTCATCACCGGAAGAATCAGCAGATTTAAGAAAATAGAATAAACCGGATATTGATAATAAAACCATAAGTAAATCGGCAGCGTAATAATGCTCATCCCTAATCCGCCGGTAGCTGCCCTTATCATAAAATTCCTGCCTTTCACCGCCTCTGTTAATAGCGGCATTAACAGGGCAATTCCAAGCACACAGCCAAAAGAAAATACAAAACCGCTGTGAAAAAGATAGCGCGGCTGCCGGAAAAGAAGAAGCACCGCAACAACTGCCAGAGCTGTCAGCATATCATAAGTTCGTTCTAAAATAACAGCCGCCATATGAATTACAAACATAAAAACAGCCCTGAGCGCCGACACCGAAAAGCCTGTCATCACGCCATAAAGAAGCATAACTATGGCAGAAATCCCTGCTGATATTTTCATGGGAATGCCGCATTTTCTAAGAAGTTTATAAAGTCCCATTCCCAGTACGGAAACATGCAGTCCTGATATTGCAAGTATATGAGCGACACCATTTCTCTGATAAAGGGCCTTTAAGTCCTTATCAAGACTGCCCTTTTCTCCCAGCAGAATTGTCTGCATGAGGGAAGCTGTTTCCTCATCAAACCCTTCTTTAATTTTTTCCGCAAAAAATACACGCAGTTTATACATTGCATTGGTAAATTTATTATATGTAGCTGTTTTTGCTTTAATTTCCGCCTGATTTATGCGATATGAAATTCCAGAAATCTGATAATAAGAATAGGCATCGAATTGTCCCGGGTTTGATGCCCGCTCAAAACAGGATAACTTTCCCTCAAGCCTTACCCAGCTTCCTATTTGGGCGTCTGGCTGGTCTGCTTTAAGATAGCATATGACTTTTTCTCCAGGGGGACCTGTGTTTTCTTCCCTGCCATCTGTGCTGTCCTTTAAATCGAGATATAGGACTAAGGCCGGACCTTTCGTCTGCATTACTGTTTCTTTTTTATATACTTTCCCCGTTACAGTTACTTTCTTTCCCTGATATGCACTGTAATCTATATAGGGGGCATCCACCAGATTTACATAAATGCATAAAAGCAATACCACTGCCAGACACCCCAGCCCCAATGGGCGTTTTATCATACTTTTGCATCCTTTCTTTCATTTAATGGCTTATTGATTACTCTACAAGTTCAAGGTTTCTTTCAAAAACAGTAGACAGACTTGTATTTTCCCTATAGGTTACATTAATATTGCCGTTAATGGATATCTGCACTTTGTTCACATTTGAAAGCTCCACCAGCGAATTGGTAATTGAATAAATTGTCACGTCAGATGTCACATTATAAATTTGTGTCAGAAAAGTATTATCCAGATCCACATAGCAGATTCCATCCTTAACATTGACACTGATAATCTTGGTATTAGGATTTATGGTGGGATACACCTTTTCGTTTTCAAGAGCTCCTAAGATCAATTGCTCCACGATCAGCCTTTCCGTAGAAATATTGCTGTTATAAACAACAGACCGGGTTATCTTTTTAAGGCCGTCTCCTGTTTCGTTCGCCAGATACAAAGGAAGTTTTACTCTTTCATAGGTATTAATCTCATCTCCCGCATTGTCAATAAACAGATCCGCGCTCATAAATCCAAGCACTGTCCCTGATGCATCCGTAAGAGGTTCTGATTTGATCTGGAAAGAAACATAGGAAACACCTTCAACCTGTGTCACAGTCCTTACAATCGCCGCTCTTATCAAAACCTCTGTTGTAACAGGAAGCTGCTTGTAAGTTTCATCAAAGCTTAAAGTAAGCTGGCCTTCCGCCAAAACACTTTTCAACAAAGTTACATTACCGGATATAGGCGCTTTATATTCCAGTCTTTCCGGAATCACCGACATCTGCAATAAAAGCTCATCTATTAAATCCAATGTGTCTGTTGTCTGCGTTGCAAATTCTTTAGAGAAAATTGCCGTCTCTTCACTGTTCACATAATACACTTTATAAGTCTGTGCCTCCACGCTTTCCTTAGAACGTCCGCAGGCGCAGAATAAAATCATCAGGAATATAATTGTTAATAAATATTTTCCTTTTTTTCTCAGAACCATTTCCGCTCCTTTTATATGATAAACCATGCACTTTATACCAATGATCTGGTAAGCGGGATCTTTACAATAAATACTGTGCCTTCTCCTAAAACACTTTTAACTTTAATGGATCCCCGATGAAGCAATATTGCATTTCTTGTAATTGCAAGTCCCAAACCGGTACCGCCTATTTCTCTGGAATGGGATTTATCCACCCTGTAAAACCGCTCATAAATTCGTCCAAGCGCATCTTCCGGTATCCCTATGCCCGTATCTTCCACCTGTATGGTAAAAAACTGATGATCCGCATCTAACGTAACCTCAACGGTTCCCTGTTCTCTGTTATATTTTATGGCATTTTCAACCAGATTCGTTAAAATTAATGTGATTTTTACCTCATCTACCTCGGCAAGAATCCCCCTCTTGCTAATCAAGGTCACTTCCACATTATTTTTTCTTGCAATCGGTCTGAGTCTTTTTAATATAATCTCTGCAAGATTGTTAATATCCACCACACTAATGTTAAGCTTCGCCACAGATTTATCCAGCTTCACCAGTGCCAGCAGGTCATTAATAATCTTATCTTCCCTCTCAATTTCGGCTGCAATATCTACCATAAATTCACGGTATAATTCAGCAGGAACATCTTTTTGTACCAAAAGGGAATCCGCCAGAACCTTAACAGATGTTATAGGCGTTTTCAACTCATGGGATACATTAGCTACGAATTCCTGTCTGGAATCATCCAGTGCCTTCATTCTTTCAAACAAACTGTTAAAGGCATCCACAATATGTTCTGTTTCCAGATAGTCAGGAACGGAAATCGGATCATTGGTATAGCCTTCCTTAACTTCATTGATGGCTTTAAAAATACGGTCAAAGGGACGGATGAGAATCTGCGCCAGAACCAGTGCAATGGCAAAAATACAGATCACCATAATAATCTCTACAATATGTGCCTTTCGATTTAAAATATCCATAGTTGTTACGATAATATCCGTTGAGACGCTTGTGAGCATAACTCCCCTGACAACTTCCATACTTTCCGGCTTATCTTTATCTCCCTCAGCATTAACAAATGATATGGTTTCTACAATCGGTATGGTAATTTCAATAAACCCGTTTACCGAATCATGGTTCACCGAGTTTGTTCCCTTCATACAGCGAACCACTTCCTCTGAAATAATTGTTTTTCCCTCACTAATTCCATAAGTATCCTTAACCACCTTTAGCGACTCGTTAACAATAAGGATACGTCCGTTATACAGATTTGAAATCTGCTCCAGCTCCGCATTGATAACCTCTGAAGAAGGGTCCTGTAAATAATTGTATGTAATCAGGTGATTTGCGATAATTCTAAGCTGTGTCTGCACATCTAAAGTCCGCACGTCAATAGCACGTCTCTCGTAATTTTCCAGTATGCCCACACGCATAAAGATACTGGGAATCATTCCCATAAGAAAGATAATGATAAACAGGCGCATTTTAAGACTGCGCCATATTTTTAAATTTTTCAGAAATGCTTTTATACTACCAGCCATAAACGGCACTGCCTTTCAATTCTGCTTTTAGGCACTACGCAAAGTAGTAGCCTACGCCCCACTTTGTATGAACATATTTAGGTTCGGAAGGATTTGATTCAATCTTTTCCCTCAGCCTCCGAATATGTACATCCACTGTACGCACATCACCCGGATAACTGCTTCCCCATACCAGTTTCAACAAGTTTTCCCTGCTGTATACCTTGTTTGCATTTACAACAAGAAGTTCCAAAAGTTCAAACTCCTTTGCAGTAAGGTTAATTTCTCTGCCTGAAATATAAACTCTTCTTCCCTCACAATCAAGTTTCATATCTCCGCTTTCAATTACCTTATCCGCTTCCTTAGGTTTAGGTGAAGTGCGCCTGATAATCGCCTTAATTCTGGCTTTCACTTCCAAAATATTAAATGGCTTGGTAATATAATCATCAGCCCCATACTCAAGGCCTAAAATCTTGTCCATATCTTCGCCCTTAGCAGTCAGCATAACAACAGGAACACTGGAAAATTCCCTGATATGCTGACAGACCTCAAAACCGGTGAGCTTAGGAAGCATTACGTCAAGAAGTATGATATCGTACTCCTTGTTCCTTATCATCTCCAAAGCTTCTTCCCCGTCATAGGCACAGTCTACTTCCATTCCATCCTGTTCAAGGCTGAAACGAATTCCCTTCACAATTAATTTCTCATCATCCACTACCAGAACTTTTTTCGCCATTTTACTCCCCATTCATAACTATACCGTAATGCTGTCTTTTATTTTTTGAAACAGCCCATCCTTGATTCCATCCACATTCATGATGTCCTCTATCTTTTGAAATCTTCCGTTCTTTTCCCTGTAAGCAATGATACTCTTTGCCCTGGTGCTTCCCACGCCTGAAAGCGTGCACAAGAGTTCCTCCCCTGCCGTATTAATATTTACCAGCGTGCTTTCCGCCTGTAGAGTAGTTTCACTCATCCCCTGCCAGCCTCCGGCTCCACTTGCTCCGGCGGTCTCTTCCATTGTAGGCACATAAAGCTTCATGCCATCTGTAAGACGGTCTGCCTGATTCAAATAATCCTGATCTGCTTCTTCTGTAAATCCACCGGCCTTTTGGATGGCCTGATAAATCCTGCTTTCCTCTTCCAATATGTAAATTCCCGGGTTTTGAACTGCGCCGCAAATATGTACCACATAAGTCTCTTTTACAGGCGCATTCTTCGGATACTCTTCCTCCATCTGCCGTCCATCTGCCGCTTCTTCTACTTCCATACAGGCCTCCCCGCCTGCAGGAAGAAGCAGTAATTCCTCCATCGGTTCTTTGCTCTCACAGCCTGAAAATAAACAGCCTGCCAATAGAAAAATTCCTGCTGCTACTTGTATTTTCATATTCATCGTTACATCCATTCCTTTCCTGCATGAGCCCCATAAAACAGACTCAATTCCATTTGCAGACAAGAAAGCCCCTTATAACGATTCCTTATCATTGTAAAATAAATTCCGGTGCTTGACAAGCCAAAACTTCTATGATTTTTTCCTGTTTTATTCCCATTTAAAAATAACAATTCCTGCAATTGCTACCACCATGCCGATTACTTTCCGCCATTCTAAAGGCTGCTTTTCTACTCCAAACCATCCCAAAATTTCTATTACATAGGCTACAATCAACTGGGCAATCACAATTAACATGACTGCTCTGGCAGGCCCTAACATATCCATGCTTCTTATTACGGTATAAGTAATGAAAGCTCCGATAGCTCCTCCCAAAAGCATATACTTTGGCTCCACTTTAAATAATGCCGAAAAAGAAGTCCGGTCTGCAAACAGCCATGCCGCCAGACAAACCAAAAGCGCAGTAAGCTGCACAAATGCATTTGCCACCCAAATACTTGACGACTTTGTAACCTGTGTATTAAATACTCCCTGTACACTCATTAATGCACCTGAAAGCAGCGCAATAAAAAATCCAATCATACATGCCTCCTGAAATTACATTTCTAAATTCAGCATACCCATATGATTGGAAATTTATTCAACTTCTATTCTTCCTCAAAATCTTCTTCCGTATATTCCTCTTCTTCCGGTTCTAAATCCGGCTCAACAAGATATTCTTCCTCATAAATTTCTCCTGTCACCTGTTCCATGATCTGCTCTGACAATTTTTTTAGCTTTTCGTTGGCATCTGCCCCATTCCATACCTCTGAAAACAATACCTCAAGCTGTACCCAGAAGTTACTGGTTTCTATCATCTTGGGCATGGAGATAGATTTCTCATACTCTGCTGCAAACATGGCAAGGGCTTCATAACCATACTCCACATTCTTTGCTGCCGAAACCTTTCCACCCCTTGCATATAAAATATCACTATACCGGGTAGTCAAAAATCTTGCAAAATCATTGGCTGTCTCTTTATTTGCAGAGTATCCGTTTACAACAACACAGCTGGTCATGGAAAGAGATCTGCTGGGCTTTCCTTCGTCAATATCAGGCACAAGGGCAATCCCGTAGTCGTAAGCCATAAGTCCGTCCGACTTTGCATCCTCCAGTTTAAATACTGCATCTGTTGTTGCTATGGTAAATACAGTTTTTCCTGCCATAAATTCATCTAATATGGCCTCATAGTCAATCTCACTGGTATCTATGGAAAAGAATTGGTTCAATTCCTGATACACCCGCAGACTTTCAATGGTTTCCAGATTGTAAATATCTATCTGTCCGGTATTCCAGCCGGCTTCTCCGCCCATCTTTAAGGTATTGCCAACAAAAAAGTAGTTATAAAAAATATCTGTAACATCCCATTTAAACACACCTTCCACCTGTTCAGGTGCATCATATTCATCTGCAAAGGTTTCAATATCTTTAATCGTAGCCGGAAGAATTTCCTTTATTCTGGCCTCAACCTGCTCCTTTGTAAACCGCTCACCTTCCATTCCTGCTTCTTCAGATTCCGTACTGCTTTCCCCTGATTGTCCCTCTTCTGAGTCAGGCGGCGTTTCTTCCACCTGAGCCTGGGCTTCTTCTCCCTCTGCCAGATCGGCCTCCGCTTCCAACTGGCTCTTAGCCATATCTTCCAGATAAGTTCTATTATACAAAAGGCCGCTTGTTTCAAAATAAAAAGGATAGCCTATTACTTTATCTTTATAGGTTGCAGCCTGCAGGCCGGTTTTCAAATAAGCTTCCTCCATAGAACCTTCACCGGAAAATGCCACTTCACTGGCAAGTCCTGCAAGATATGCTTTTTCTAAAGAATCATGTCCCAATATATAAAGATCCGGTGTATTTGATTCCAATGACGCCTGATTAATCCCTTCTAAATATTCAAGAGCCGGCTGTAAAACCGGTACAATCCTCACATCATGATCTTCATTATAGGCTACTGCTGCTCCGGTCAAATAAGAGGTAAGCATTTCATCCGTATACCACAGATAAAGGGTTTCCTTCCCACCAGTAAAAACAGTCTCCTCCTGCTTTTCACTTATGGCCAGTCCTGATCTGGCAATTCCAAAAACTGCGGCCGCTGCTATCGCAATAATTCCTGCTGCTTTCAGTCGTTTTTTCAGACTCATTCTTCACTCCATTTCTATGCCTGATGAGTAATTTCATCCAGACAACTTTTTAAAATGACAATCATGTCATCAATATTTTCTTTTGTAATAATAAGAGGCGGTACAAAGCGGATAATATTTGTTCCTGCATTAATTAAGACCAGCCCCTTTTCAAGCGCTTTTGTTATTATATCCCCTGCCGGCCTTCTAAGTACAAGCCCCTGCATTAATCCTAATCCCCGTCTTGTTTCAATCAAATCATATTCGGAAACAAGCCCGTCCAGTTTTTCTTCCAGATAGCTTCCTGCCACTTTCACATTATCTATTATATGGTTCTCCTCAAATAAATCAAGTACAATATTGATGGCTGCTGCTGCCAAAGGATTTCCCCCATAGGTAGTTCCGTGGTCGCCGCTTGTGAGTGAATTTGCCCCCACTTTTTCCGTCATCAAAAATGCTCCTACCGGCACACCGCATCCTAATGCCTTTGCGGTAGTCATAATATCAGGCTTCACACCATACTTCTGCCATGCATACATATAACCGGTTCGTCCCATGCCGCACTGAATCTCGTCCAAAATCAAAAGAATGTCTTTTTCCTCACAAAACGCCTTCACCTGCTTTAAAAAGCTTTCTTCCGCCGGAAAGATTCCTCCCTCCCCCTGCAGGGTTTCAAATAAAATGGCACAGGTTTTATCTGTCACATTGGAAAGCACACTTTCAAAATCATTTATCTTTGCAAAACGGATATTTCCAATCATTGGCTCAAAAGCTTCCCTGTATTTAGGATTTCCCGTTACCGACAAAGCCCCCATGGTTCTCCCGTGAAAGGAATGTTCCATTGCAATGATCTCATGATCTGTACTGCCATCCTTAAGATAGGCATATTTTCTGGCAGCCTTGATAGCGCCTTCCACTGCTTCCGCACCGCTGTTTGTAAAAAATACCCTGTCCATTCCGGAAACTTCTTTCAATTTCTTAGCGGCTTCGATTGAAGGCACATTATAATAGTAATTGGATGTATGAATAATTTTATCAATCTGCTCTTTTAAGGCATTGTTGTATTTTTGATTGTTATAACCAAGGGCAAAAACTGCTATGCCTGCGCAAAAATCCAGATACTTTTTCCCTTCCATATCATAAAGATACACTCCGTCGCCCTTATCAAACACCACCTGATAGCGGTTATAGGTATGAAGCAGCGCCTGCTCTGCCTCTTGTATATATTGCTTCATTGTTTCCATATGTATTCCGCCCTTTCTATCATTTTAAATTTTATCCTGGCAGTCAGTTCATATCTTCATCCTTTACAATTGCAGTTCCTACGCCTGAATTAGTAAAGATTTCCAAAAGCAGGCAGTGGGGAATCCGCCCGTCCAGTATATGCACCCGGTTTACCCCATTTTTAATTGCCGAAGTGCAGTTATTTAACTTAGGAAGCATACCGCCTCCAATAATTCCATCTCCAATCAGCGCATCTGCATCTGAAGCTGTGATTCTTGAAATAAAAGAGCTTTTATCTTCAATATCTCTGTACAAACCTTCAATATCAGTAAGAAATACCAGCTTATCCGCCCCCACTGCTTTTGCAATGGCACAGGCAGCATCATCCGCATTGATATTGTAGGTCTGAAATCCATCATCCAATCCAATGGGTGCAACAATAGGCAGAAAATCTTTTTCTAAAAGATCGTAAAGAATTTTAGGATTTACCTCTTTGATGTTTCCTACATATCCAATATCCTGGCCATCTGCATATTTCTTTTCCACGTTTAACAGTCCGCCGTCTTTTCCACTTACGCCTACTGCACTGACGCCAAGCTCCTGTACCATACTGACCAGACTCTTATTTACCTTGCCAAGCACCATCTCGGCAATCTCCATCGTCTCGTCATCTGTAACCCGAAGTCCGTTTACAAACCGGGCTTCCTTTCCCACTTTGCCAACCCATCGGCTGATCTCCTTGCCGCCGCCATGAACAATAATAGGTTTGAAACCAACCAGTTTCAGCAGTGTTACATCCTTAATCACATTTTTTTGAAGCTCCTCATTACTCATGGCGCTGCCGCCATACTTTACCACAATAATTTTTCTGTTGAACTTTTGTATATAAGGCAGGGCTTCTATTAACACCTCCGCCTTTTTTAACACTTCCTGCATATCTTTATCCATTTTAATCTCCATTCCGGAACGTTTATGCGACGGAGCAACGCAAATCTCAAATTTGCGTCTGCCATCAGGCAAATTTGTGACGCTCCAACACAAATTTGCAAAACAAATAAATTCGTTTGCGAAAAATCAGCACATCAGTGTGATTTTTCACACTAATCTCCCTTAACTCCTGTAGTCGGCATTGATCTTCACATAATCGTAAGTCAGATCACATCCCCAAGCGGTTGCTTCTTTTGTTCCCATTTTCATATCCGCTAAAATTGTAACCTCAGGCTGCGCTAAAATTTTGCTGGCTTCCTCCTCATCATAATTAGTGGATACGCCATCTTTAAACACCTGTATCCTGCCTGCCTTACTTTCGAAGAAAAGCTCAATTTTACCAGGATCAAAAGCCACTCCCGAATAACCCAGCGCACAGATCATCCGTCCAAAGTTTGCATCATGGCCATAAACCGCTGCCTTGGTAAGACTGGAGCAGACTACAGATTTACTTAAAATCTTTGCTTCTTCCTTGGTGGCTGCACCGATTACCTTTGCCTCAATCAGGGCAGTAGCCCCTTCTCCGTCGCCTGCCATCATCTTTGCAAGGGTTTCATTGATATAATGTACCGCTTCTTTAAATGCTTCAAATTCCGGTGTACCCTCTTTAATTTCTTCATTTTCAGCCATACCGTTGGCCATCACCAAAAGGGTATCGTTGGTGGAGGTGTCTCCATCCACGGAAATCATATTAAAGGTGTCCTCCACATCTTCTTTTACGATCTTAGTCAGTGCATCCTTTGAAATCACCGCATCCGTAGTTACAAAAGCAAGCATGGTACACATATTAGGATGAATCATGCCGGAGCCTTTGCTCATACCGCCTAATGTTACCTTAAAGCCGCCAATCTCAATTTCCACTGCTGCCTGCTTGGAGTGGGTATCCGTTGTCATGATGGCTTCTGCGGCCTGGGTACCTGCTTCTATGGTGTCTGTCTTTTCCCTTACAAGCTTTTCAATCCCTGTCTCTATCCTGTCTATGGGAAGCTGCATCCCAATGACGCCGGTTGATGCCACCAAGACCGATTCTTCCGGAATGCCAAGCGCTTCTGATGCACGAAGCGCGGTCTTCCTGCAATACTCATACCCCTCTTTTCCGGTACAGGCATTTGCAATTCCCGCATTGACAATCACAGCCTGTCCGTAAGGCGATTCTTCCACCACCTTTTTATCCCATAAGACCGGAGCCGCCTTCACCACATTGCTGGTAAAGGTTCCCGCCATCACGCAGGGCTTCTTACTGTAAATGATCGCCATGTCCTTTCTATTCTTATACTTGATAGCAGCTTCCACACCTGCTGCCTCAAAACCTTTTGCTGCGGTTACACCGCCTGTTATTACTTTCATAATTTCTCCTTTTTCATGCTTAAAATTTCAGAAATTTATTTATTATAATTTACAATGTTCTCTTTATTCAGGGTAAAATCATAATAATTCAAGTCCTCCCGTTTTGTCCACCCTATTTCTTCCCAAAATGCATTTCCTATATCATTCCGGGTAAAAGCAATCAGGGAAACTTTGCTGATTTTCTCTTCTTCCAGAGCCTTCATGCAGTGCACTACCATGCTCTTGCCTATCCCCTGCATACGGTAGTTTTCATGTACACATACATGGTACAGACACCCCCGTCTGCCGTCATGACCACAGAGAATGCTTCCCACAATTTTTCCATCCTCAACCGCTACCACACTGGCAGTTGGATTTCTTTTTAAAAACCGCTCCACCCCTTCTTTTGAATCATCAATACTTCTGATTGCAAAGCCCCTGATGGTTTTCCACAGATCATGCACCCCTTCATAATCTGCTATTGTCATTGTCCTTATTTCCATTAAAATAACCATTTCCTTTCCCGTCATACTGCCTTTGACGACACAAACAATATGTAAAGAATGACCGTCAGGGCATTCTTCTGAGTGTGAAGACAGCTTGCTTTGCAAGCTTTAAAAGTTCTTAGGTGGCGTTTTTTGACGCCTTAGAACTTTTCTTCACATTTCACTCTTCTCCCACCAGATGCACCACCTGATATTCATGGGCTGTAAAGGGCAAAAATTTTTCAACTACATCTTTGGTTTTCAGCTTTAAACTTGCAGTATTCACGCAGGGATGGCATCCTAAAAATTCTTCTTTCAACACATCCTCGTCTATCAGCAGCTTCACATGATTTTCTTTGTCATTCATCAGCCCCATGATGCTCACTGCACCAGGTGAAATATGCAGATATTCTTCCATTGCTTCCTCTGGTGCAAAGGACAGCCTTGCGCTTTTAATCTGTTTTGACAATTCCTTTGTCTTGAATTTCTTTTCTCCCGGCATCAAAAGCAGGTAAAATTGCGTTTTCTGACTGTTACATAAAAACAGATTCTTGCACATATGTATTCCCAATATCCTGTCAATTCCCTGACAGGCTTCTATGGTTGCCATAGGCTCATGATCCAGCCTTTTGAAAGGAATTCCAAGATGCGCAAGGAGCCTGTATACCTCCATTTCCCTGGGAGGCCTTCCTGTTTCTTCCGGAATGTTTTCATAAAGAGTAACATTATGGATAAGTTCCAATTCCCTGCACTTCCACTTTTCATTTAAAATTTGATATTCCTCTGTCTGCTGCAGATCTTTAAACCCGGCTGACAAATAGCAATGATAAGCGGGGGCATTATTTTCAAAAACTCCAATCGTTATCTTTTCCACCTTAAGGATATCAAATGCATATGCTGCCGCCACCTTAATCATTTGCTTCCCATAGCCTTTTCCACGTTTTGTATCATCCACAATCACAAACCCAAAGCGCAGGATCTTTTTTTCCTCATCAGTAAACCGCATAATCATGTGTCCCACTACTCCGGTTTCGTCAAAAGCAGTCATTTCATAAAAATTGTCCTCATAAGCTGCAGCATTATAGTGTCCATTCAGATCATCCTCCGTGATCGGATAGCTTTCAAATCTGTCCGCACACCATCTACGAAAGGAAACTTCATCCTTTATCCATGAAATAATTGTTTTAGCATCACATGCTTTGTATGGTCTTAATCTTAACATTTTGCTGCCTCCTGAATAAATTTAAAGTCCCCAGAACTCATCAATCTTTGCCAGCAGTTCTTTATCTGTCTGATAAGCAAAATCATTGGCATTAATTTGTATTACGTTTCCATCAATTTCTTCTTTTCGCGCAGATTCAATGTAATCTTTAAAATGATCAAAAATATCCAGCGTCGTGCTCAAGTGAACCGGATGCCTGTTTTCATTGTACATCCGGTTCAAATATCTTTTATGTAAAATATCAAGGTCGCCGCGAAGAAGTAAAACCAGCACCTCATAGTTATTGGCGGCAGCCATTTCATATAATCTTTCCAATTCGGCTTTATGAAAGTTTGACTCCAGAATAAGGTCTTTGTTCAGCTTCGTAAATTCTGAAAAAAGAAACAGCATTAATTCTAATGTCACTGCGGAGAGCTTTAGGTTTTCTTCCCTGTTTGTGAAGCCAATGGTATCTCCCAAAACTTCTTTAATTGAATCTTTCTTAAAAACATTGACATCATATCTTTTGGAAAGAATGGCTGAAAAAGCTGACTTTCCCGTAGCTAAGTCACCTGTAAGCAATAACAATTTATTCATCTGTTCCTTCCTCCATTATAAAGTATAAAAGCACATGTACACCCAAAAAGCTGAAAATATCCAGCATCCAATTAACCCGCCAAGGCGGGGACGCGGCATACAGCATTCATTGGGCTTTTTGGGATTTACCCGAACTTTAATCTTTGCCCCTTCCCACAGCCAAAAACTCTTCACTTTTGTTTTCATGACCAGTCCCTTATACTTATATCTTACAAAAGTATGACCTGTGGGAACACGTTGACTCCTGTGGGCATCCATACCATCTGCATAGCTTTTGTATTCAGGTTTCCACTCTTCCAGACCAAGTACAAGGGCTTCCACCTCATCAGAGTAACGTCATACAGTAATGGCACTACATATAAAAAGAATAATTCCTATCAAAATTGCCGTTATTACACAAAAAAATACAAAGCTTTCCATTGTCATTTTTTCACCATCCCGAAGCACTATGCTTTTTTCCATTTACACTTGCATCTTATTTATTCTCTCTCATTACCCGGCAGGGATTCCCATAGTGCATTGTATTTGCTCATATTATACCGTACCTTTCCCACATGTTTCCTTCCCTTAAAAAAATTTCTCTCAGCTCTTGCCCTTATGTGCAGTAATAATCGTATAGCTGTACGCATTTACTGTTATAATGCAGCCATCAACATCTATGTACCAGTTTTTTCCGTTTCTGGTAATGATTGCACTTGCAGAACTAATTTTATCTTTACACCATTTTACAACATCATCTGTCTCTAAGGATAAGTTTCTTTTCATCCGCACCACACCCAATTCTGTAGTATGTAATTGATTCAAATTATCCAGTAATTCATTTTTCATAACTAACCCCTTTTCAAAATTTAAAGTGCATTCCAGTAAATCATGAAAATCAGTACACATCCCCATGCATTTCCTGTCAGCTTGCGTACAAGCAGCATTCCATAAATCAGGAACATTGTAACCACCATCTCAATTACTGCATCAGGCGTCACGCCAATGGCGCCATGAACCAAAATACACATAATGGCACAAATAAGCGCCCCCCAATCCAGAAATTTATACCGGGAAGGATAAAGCTCACTTAGTTTATCACGAATTACCACATAATTAAATCCTTCAAAAAATCCCCAGCACACTGCTGTAATCAACATTCCCAGCACATTTGCGGGGAACCCACTTTTCAACACTTCAGGCGTTGTGTTAACATCCCAAAAAGGACACCATGCATGAACATTCCTGCTGCTCACACAGTAAATAAAATCAGGGATACAGCAGGCAAGACTAAGAAACAGCGCCGGAAGCAGGTTCTTTGTATTTAAACCAAAAGACTGAAACTTTTCCTTTCTCAAAATACAGACAATCGTAATGCCCAGTCCTGCCAGTCCAAACTGTGCTCCCACGCCTATAACCAGAACTCTAAGCACAATATTAATTGATGAATCATAGGCAAAATTTTTCATCTTATTATTCAAAAACATAAATATTGCCAGCACGACAAATGATACGATAAAAATAATCCACAGATCCTGTGATAATTGTTTTTTCCTGTTTTTCGTTAATGTCGTTTCCATTTTTATGCATTCCTTTCATGAATACTTCCTCAAAATAACTTTATACCTTTTATAAACCACATAAATTCCCACTGTGCATTCCAGTAGAATAATTGCGATTCCCAGAATAAGGTGGATAAGACATCCAACTCCTGCTGCTACAAACGCAATGGCACACTTTTTATATAAATCTGCCATTTCTTTGTTATAACCGGCAACATTATGTACTTTCTCCATTAAAGATTTATCTCCTGACCAGAAAGATATGGGGGTGCTGCTTTCTCTATCATAAACACCAATAATCAAAAATGGAACTGCACACAGTAAACATGCAATTAAACCAACGATTCTTCCTGCCATATTATTTATCTCCTTTCCCATCAGCATCAGATGTCTGTCAAAGATTCAACCCCTTATCCTCTTCGCACCCCAGCATAATATTAAGACACTGAATGGCCGCACCGGAAGCGCCTTTTCCCAGATTGTCAAACCGTGTGCTCACCAGCACCCTGTCTTCATTTCCAGTCACAAAAATTTCTATTCCATCCCACCCTGCACAGGCATTTCCGGCAAGAAAGCCATTATATTCCGCCTCTTTGCCAAAAGGCATAACCTTTACAAACTTTTCTCCGGAGTAATATCCGCTTAAAAATTCATGAATTTTTTCCGGCGTCTGCCCATCTGAAAGCATATCCGTATAAAAAGGAGTTGTAAGGAGCATTCCGTTATAATAATCACATATAATCGGTGAAAACAGCGGCGCTTTATCAAGCCCTGTTATTTTCTGCATTTCCTTTAAATGTTTATGCTTCTGCGTAAGCGCATACTCTCTTGGAGCATCAAGCTCTTTTTCTCTTTCCTTTGCCTCATAGACCGCAATTGTTTTCTTACCAGCCCCGCTGTAGCCTGACAGTGCAAATGCTGACACCGGATAATCTTTCGGGAGTAATCCGCCTGCAATCAATGGGTAAATGATGGTAATAAATCCGGTGGCATAGCATCCCGGAACTGCAATTCGCTTTCCTTCCTTTATATTCTTTCTATGTATTTTCGACAATTCAGGAAAACCATACGCCCAGCCTTCCTTAGTTCTGTGAGCTGTAGATGTATCTATTATTTTCACAGCTTCATTTTCCACAAGGCTTACGGATTCCCGGGCTGCATCATCCGGGAGACAAAGAAAAGTAATATCTGACTCATTAATCAATCTTTTTCTCTCTTTAACATCCTTCCTGAGCTCAGAAGAAACAGGAAGCAGTTCAATATCTTCTCTGCCTTCAAATCTTTCATGAATCCTAAGTCCTGTAGTGCCTTCGCTTCCATCAATAAAAATTTTTGTTTTTTTACTCATTTCACTTTTCTCCCTAATTGGTTGATCTGAATCAGAGCACGCGCCTCTTTTCATCTCTTGAGGCGTTATTTCCAGGGGCGCTTTTTCCCCATCCAGCCCTTTTCTTTCCAGTAATCCCCATCCGCCTTGTTAAATCCGTTTTTCTGCATCATGCGCATAACGTTGAAATATACTTTCGTTTTTATGGAGGGCTTTACCTTTCTCTGATTCTTTTTTATTTTTTTCGCCAGCGCAGTCGTCTTTTTATCAATCCGCCTCTTTACCCTGCTGTTTACTCTTGCCCATGAAGTTTCAAAAACAGCAATCCCATATTTATAGGTTTTAGCAACTCCCCAAAAGAAGGTGCTGTCTGCCATATCTTTATTTGTGCTTTTCATTCCGGCTCCTGCCGCAGTGGAAATACATACCGCCTGCTTACGAAACATTTTTTCCTCCGGACGGTGCACCATCCACCTGTAGCCATAATGGTCCAAAAATGCTTTCATTGCTCCCGTTACATGATAAACATATACAGGACTTGCCAGAATAATCACGTCCGCCATATCCATAGCCTGTGTAATTGGCTTAAGCTTTTCATAATGGGGACACAGTTTTTCATCTTTTCCAAAACAACTGGTACACCCTGCACAGAAAGAATCAAAATCCTTTGGCAGAAAAAATTCTTTCATCTCTCCTCCCAGTTTTTCTGCAAGCATCCTTGCAATATGGTAGGTGGAACCTTTATGGTTCTGTCCATGAATTATCGTTATCCTCATTGAATTCCCTCCTGTAAGCTGCTGAAACACATCAGGATAACTATACGCTTTCCTGTTTAAAATCTCAACCAAATTTATACAGGTTAATGAAAAATTAAGTTCAGCCATGTCGTTCATAAGCCACCAGAATATACATTTTGCCTGGCTAGATAATTAACTGGCTGGCGACTTACAACGCATCTATAAATCATACCGGTGTCGCATTGCATGATTATACAATATAAATGTATAATATTCAATAATATTTTATTTTTATGCATAAAAAAAGATATTTATTTAAATTTTATACATTATACTATTGCATTTTAAAGTAATCTGTTGTATATTGTCAGAAGAAAGTTATCTTTGCTAAAGCGATTTTTTGCCAGGTCTATTTTTCCAGGAAAATATTGCTTTGTACTAAAAATAATATGGAGGCAGTAAATTATGAAAGAAAAAGTTGTCTTAGCGTATTCAGGGGGACTTGATACCACCGCCATTATTCCCTGGCTTAAAGAAAACTTCGATTATGAAGTAATCTGCGTCTGCATCGACTGCGGACAGGGTGAAGAACTTGACGGGCTTGAGGAAAGAGCTAAATTCTGCGGCGCTGAAAAATTATACATATTGGATGTTACAGATGAATTTTGTGATGAATACATTGTTCCCTGCGTGCAGGCACATGCTGTATATGAAAACAAATATCTTCTCGGCACTTCAATGGCAAGGCCGCTGATTGCAAAAAAGCTGGTTGAAATTGCAAGGAAAGAAAATGCAAGCGCAATCTGTCACGGCGCTACCGGAAAAGGAAATGACCAGATCCGGTTTGAACTTGGCATCAAAGCACTTGCCCCTGATTTAAAAATTATTGCCGCATGGCGGAATGATAAATGGACTTTAGATTCCCGTGAGTCCGAAATTGCATACTGTAAGGCACATGGCATTGACCTTCCTTTCTCCGCAGATTCAAGCTACAGCCGCGACCGGAACCTGTGGCATATCAGCCATGAAGGACTGGAACTGGAAGATCCTGCAAATGAACCCAACTTTGAGCATCTCCTGGTACTTGGAACCACGCCTGAAAAGGCTCCTGATGAGGGTGAATATGTTACCATGACTTTTGAAAAAGGGGTTCCCACTTCCGTAAATGGTCAAAAGATGAAAGTATCTGATATTATTCGGGAATTAAACAAATTGGGCGGTAAGCACGGCATTGGCATTGTTGATATTGTAGAAAATCGTGTGGTAGGCATGAAGTCCAGAGGTGTATATGAAACCCCTGGAGGAACCATCCTTTATGAAGCACACCAGCAGTTAGAAGAACTGATTCTTGACAGGGATACGTACGCTGCCAAGATGGACATGGGAAATAAACTTGCACAGATCGTATATGAGGGGAAATGGTTCTCTCCTTTACGGGAAGCAGTACAGGCATTTATTAAATCCACACAGCAGTACGTGACAGGTGAAGTAAAGTTCAAACTTTATAAGGGAAATATTATAAAGGCCGGTACTACCTCTCCTTACTCTTTATATAATGAAAGTATTGCGTCCTTTACCACCGGTGATCTGTATGACCATCATGATGCAGAAGGCTTCATCAACCTGTTTGGTCTTTCCACCAAAGTCCGGGCCATGAAAATGCAGGAATGCGGCGAATTAAAATAACTGTTCATTAGTTGTTTATTACAATGGAGGCTGATTCGCTTATGGATGTGATCACATTATTATTATCTTATTTCATAGCAGTCAACTTAATCGGCTTTGTCCTGATGGGCATAGATAAATATAAAGCAAAAAAAAGGGGCTTCCGTATTCCGGAAGCAACCCTTTTTACTATTGCTGTTATTGGCGGAAGCATAGGTTCCATTGCAGGAATGTATGCTTTTCGTCATAAAACAAGGCATAGGTCGTTTGTGTATGGAATGCCTTTTATTTTATTTGTTCAAATCGTTCTTATTATTGCTGTTTTAAATGCACCAATTGAAATTTCCATCTTATAGTGGGAGGAATAAATTTATGCATATCGCAATCTGTGATGATAATGTGGCCGACAGAAAACAATTAGAACGTCTCCTTTGCAGGGAATCTGACAAACGCAAAGCTGATACAGGTGTTTTTTACACAGATTCTTTTGGCGATGCCGATGCCCTTGGCAAGAATCCCATGCCTTATGATCTTTTCTTTTTAGACTTCATTTCAGACAGTGAAAATGGATTTACTTTTGCACTAAAACTGCGCAGCATCGGCGTCACAGCTCCCATTGTGCTTTGTTCTTCTAAAATTAATTATCTTTCCAGAATGACTTCTGCTGAAAATCCTTCTGATTTTATGCATCTTAATAAGCCGATTATAGTGTCCGAACTTTGCCAGGTACTGGATAAAGCGATTCAAATGCAGCAAAGCCGCGTCCCTACAATTGAACTGCGCTCAGAAAAAGACACCTTGTATGTAAAAGAAGATGATATCGTTTATGCGGTTTCGGAAGGGTTGTTCGTTCATGTATTTTTAAATAACGGAACTAAAGTTTCATTGATTACCAGTATGGAAAACTTCTACCACAGTGTATCTATGTACTCTCACATGCTTATGCTCACAAACAAATCTTTAATCAATATTGCTTATCTTGATAAAGTACTGCCTGCAAAGGTTATTTTAAAAGACGGAACCGCCGTAAAATCTTCACTTTTTTTACAGAAATATATTAAAAGCGCCCTGCAGGAATATCTTGCAGAGCACCCTTAACATACCATTTACAGTGTAACAATCACGCCTCCGTCATTTGCATACATACTGCTGACGCCTCTGGTGTCCATCACCAAAACATCCTTCACGTGAATTTTAGCAAGAATCATTTCCTTTACTCTCTCCGCCCTTTCAGGACAGTTGCAGTGAGTAATCATCAGTCTTTTGTCCTCAGGATGCACAGCCTCTTTTGCCACTGTTTCCGCCATCTTTGCAAGAGATTTCTTAATCCCAATGGCCTGGCCTAACTGAATAATCTCACCAGCATCTGCGCCCATAACAGGTTTAATGCTTAAAGTAGATGCCACAAGTGCCTTTACTCCGGTTAAACGTCCATTTTTCCGCAGTGTTTCCAAATTATCCAACACAAAATAAGTATTCATATGATCTCTGTATGCTGTCAGCTTCTTGCAGATTTCTTCGAAAGGCAGACCTTCCTCGGACCACTCAGCCGCCATAAAGGCAAGCTGTGTTTCTCCGCAGCTTGCAGAATGGGAGTCGCATACAAAAATATTCTTTTTCCCATACTCCTCTTCATACATTTTCTTTCCAAGTTCCGCGCTGTTATAGCTGCCGCTTAATTTAGAGGATAAAGTAAACACAAATACATTCTCCGCCTCTGTCCGATATGCCTCCTTAAAATTTTCAGGTGAAGGACAATAGGATTTAGGACATTTAGGGGATGCTGCCACCTTTGCAAGAAACTCTTTTTGATTAAAAGTTTCATCATCTATGATTACCTCGCCCTCCACTTCCAATCCCAGTGCCACTGATTCATACCGGGGATCGTTTGCAAGGGTAAGCGGGAATTCACAACAACTGTCTGCCACAATCTTATAGCTCATAATAACCTCCAAACCATATCATATGTTTATTTTTCACCATTCCACATAGTTTTCATTACTACATATGATAGCATATTGTATCTCCTTTGTAAACCATTATTCAAAACTTGCAGTTCCGCCATAAACTAATGACAAGACTGAGTATTATGAATTTATAACAAAAATACGTGGATGCTTGCACCCAAAGATGAAATATTATATTATGTTACAGTAAGTTTTAAAATAATAGAAATGAGGACATATCATGACCACAAATGAAAAAGCATTAATGCTTCATGAAAAATGGAACGGAAAGCTGGAAACCACCTCCAAAGCCCCTGTCAAATCCAGGGAAGATTTATCTTATGCCTATACCCCCGGCGTTGCAGAGCCCTGCAAAGTCATTGCACAGGATAAGGAGGCCGCCTATAAATACACAATGAAATCCAATACCGTGGCTGTTGTCTCTGACGGAAGCGCAGTATTAGGGCTTGGAAATATCGGCCCTTATGCGGCAATGCCTGTAATGGAAGGAAAAGCTGTTCTTTTTAAAGAATTTGGCGGCGTCAATGCAGTTCCCATCTGCTTAGATACCCAGGATACGGAAGAAATCATTAAAGCTGTCACTTATCTTGCCCCCGGCTTCGGCGGCATTAATCTGGAAGATATCAGCGCACCCCGCTGCTTTGAAATTGAAGAGCGTTTAAAGGAAATTCTGGATATTCCTGTTTTTCATGATGACCAGCATGGCACTGCCATTGTTGTTTTAGCAGGCATTATCAATGCCCTTAAAGTTGTAGGAAAGAAAAAGGAGGAATGCCAAATTGTTGTAAATGGTGCCGGCAGCGCGGGCATCGCCATTACCAGACTGCTTCTCACCTATGGATTCCCTCACATTATTATGTGCGACAAGGCAGGTATTTTATCCAAAGATACAAAAGATCTGAACTGGATGCAGCAAAAAATGACTCAGGTTACCAATCTTGACAATAAAACGGGTACTTTAGCCGATGCTTTAAAAGGTGCGGATATCTTTGTGGGTGTTTCTGCTCCCGGCATTGTTTCTCCTGAAATGGTTGCTTCCATGAATAAAGACTCCATTTTATTTGCTATGGCAAATCCTGTTCCTGAAATCATGCCTGACGATGCAAAGGCTGCCGGTGCAAGAGTTGTTGGCACCGGCCGGAGTGATTTCCCCAATCAGGTCAACAATGTAATTGCCTTTCCCGGCATTTTTAAAGGAGCCTTAGAAGGACGCGCCACACAAATCACCGAAGAAATGAAGCTTGCAGCCGCTTCTGCCATTGCTTCTCTCGTTCCTGATGATGAATTAAATGAAACTAACATTCTGCCGGAAGCCTTTCATCCTGAAGTTGCCGGCCTTGTTGCCCAGGCAGTAAAAACACATATTAAATAATGGAAATTTTAAGTAAAAACTCCGGTCATACTACCGGTATTCCTTACAAAAACTGGCATGGAAAGCCCTACTACTCCCTGGATGCCTATTGCAAAAACACTTATGGGGAAAAATTATATAAAGTGGCTTTAAATGCAGGACTTACCTGCCCCAACAGAGATGGTACACTAGGAACAGGGGGCTGCATTTTCTGCAGTGCAGGGGGAAGCGGTGATTTTGCCGCCTCCACAGCAGATACTGACAGCGCCTTTGAACAAGCTTTTTTACAAAGTAAAAACTCCTTATCCGGAAAGAAAACCGGTCAGAAATTTATTGCTTACTTTCAGGCTTACACCAACACCTACGGTCCTGTTTCCTATTTGGAAAAAGTATACCGGCTTGCCCTTAAGGAGCCTTCTGTTGCGGGAATTTCCATTGCCACCCGGCCGGACTGTCTGCCTGACAATGTTATGGCGCTGCTATGCCGGCTGAAAAAGGAATATCCTGCTAAATTTATCTGGCTGGAGCTGGGGCTTCAAACGATTTTTGAATCTTCCGCCGCTTTTATCAGACGTGGGTATCCTCTCTCCTGTTTTGAAGAAGCTGTGTATATGCTCCATGAGGCAGGCATTCCTGTTATCACTCATATGATTTTAGGCCTGCCCCATGAGACAAAAGAAGATATTATTTCCTCTATGGAATATTTAAATCAAAAACCTGTCTGGGGTGTTAAACTACAGCTTTTGCACATACTTAAGGACACGGATTTAAGTTTTCTCTATGAAAAAGAGCCTTTCCTTTATGGTTCCTATGAGACCTTAGCGCTTTACTTAGACACACTGATCCCATGTCTTGAACATCTGCGCCCCAACATGGTAATCCACAGAGTAACCGGTGATGCTCCAAAAAAACTGCTTTTAGCTCCCTGCTGGAGTTCCAATAAAAGGGTTGTGCTAAATACCCTGCATAGACAAATGAAAAAATGCGGTTCCTTTCAGGGAAAACACTGGAAAGCCACACCATAAATTTTTGAAACTATAAACTACTTTTACTTTGATATGATTCATGGGAAAGGATAAATTATTATGCATGATCCTTTGACTCTTTATAAACTAATCGTTCTCTATATGCTTGACCGGGTAGACTTTCCTTTGACTAAATCCCAGATCGGAGATTTTATTCTCGAAAAGGAATATACGAATTTTCTTACCCTTCAGCAGGTTATTGGAGAACTAACAGATGCCGGCCTTATTACCGCCCAGTCTATCCGCAACCGCACCCACTTAAGCATCACCCGTGAAGGACGGGAGACTTTAAGCTTCTTTGGAAATCAAATAAACGAAGGTATCAAGACCGACGTGAATCTTTTTTTCAAAGAAAATGAAATAACCCTTAGGAATGAAGTTTCCATCCTGTCCGACTTCTATAAATCCACCTCTGGAGAATATGAAGCCCACTTAATTGCAAAAGATAAAAACATCAATTTGATAGACATAACAATTTCAGTTCCCACTAAGGAAACAGCAGGCGCTATCTGTGATAACTGGCAGCGAAAAAATCAGGAAATCTACCAGTACCTGATCAGCCAGCTTTTTGGATGACAAAGAAAAAAGGCTGTTGAAACAGCCTCATTTCTTCTATCTTATAATCTCACTCCAGCTTGAAATTCCAATAATTCCTTTTGCAAAATCCGTATATTGGGCATGCTGAGGCGTGTCAATGTATTTAAACACTGTGTATAGCTGCTTTTGGCCTCCCCCTCCGTGGTTAAGTCCAAAGGCCAGCCCCTGGGCTACCTCTTCTCCTGCATCTGTCTGCCGGTTCAGCAAAAATCCATCTATCTCATCATAAGCTTCCATTTTGTAATATGCATAGGCAAAGGCTGCCGCCTGCATAGCTTCTCCAGCTGTGGAAGTATATCCTAATTCACTGATCAGAATACTTCTGACCTGTCCAGTGCTGTCAAGGAAATGTTCCTGCCTTAAGTAATTAATCAAAACTTCAATATTTTCCATTGTCATCATGGAAGTGCCCGGATTGTGCTCCACGTATTTAGATGACTTCCATATCCTTGTTTCTGTAAGGGGCACATTGTAAGGATGTTGTGCAAGCCCCCAGTCAATATTCCCTTTTTCCGTTATATTATTGTTAAATACATCCAGAATGTCTCTTCCGTCATAATTGGTATTATTTTTTATATTTCTATCCCATTGCTGATCTAAGGAAATATATACCCTTGCACTGCTGCTTACACTTTTAATCGCAGTATAAAGTACGCGGAATCCTTTTGCAAATTCCTCCACATAAGTTTCAATATCCGTATGTGCCATATAATTCCATTCCTTACGGGCATTAATTTCATTTGCAATAATCCAGTTGGAAATTTTTCCATGTCTGGTATCCGAGTAACGTTCCGCAAGGAAAGAGCCAATTGCCGCCATATATTCCACACCGGATTCCTCCGCACCATTAAACATGTAATAAGGTGCTGATCCTCCCCGCCTTGCCTGCGGATGAATCAGTTGCGGATAAGAAGGAGAGTAGTTATTCAAAATAATGGCGGTAGTGGTAATCCCCTTGGCAGTGAGCGTACTGAACACAAGATCGTACTCTGCCACCACCTGCCCGTTAAGTGTATAGGTTTTTCCATTGTATGTATATTGTATCGAAGGATACGCCGCACTGGTGGTAGGTCCTAATAATCTGGCTACAGGAATATTATAGGCTGCCTGTTTGACTCCAAGGTCATCCAGCTCGCTTCCCCGCAGTCTGTTGGGATCCACCAAAAGCCCCTTTATGGAAGCCGGTTCCTGAAATACGGAAGTATATCTGGCAATTGCCTCCGGATTTGTGATGTATTTAGGCGTACTTACCGGCACATATTCTCCATCCTTTTTTACCGCTACTACAAACTTTTTAAAAAGCCTGCTGCTTGAAGTATTATAATTTAAGGAAGTAAAAAGTACTGTTTCATTATCCTTATAATCTCTGGCAACATAATTGTTGTTTCCTGAAATTGCAGTATCATAGGTATTTAAGGCAAACAAATAATAATATTTGTCATCGCTTTTCGGTATTCCTTCCCCTTTTGCAGTAACGGAAATTCTGCCCGAGGAGTCTATAATGCATTCCGTGATATCAGCAAAGTCCTCTGCTGTATCAACTGTGATCTCATGACTTTCAGGACGTCTGTTAAAAGCATCCCACACAGCATTTCCAGCCGTGACAATATGGCCGATTACGTCCTCTCCCATATCCACTTCCGGCAGCGGCACAGGCTCCTTTTCTTCCACTATTTCCGAAAGGTTTGGTTCCGGTTCAGCTTCTTCTTTTTGTCTGATTACAGTAAAAAAGAAAATCGTACCCGTCACAGCAAGAACCAATGCGGATGCCAGTAAAATCCAAAGTCTGTTTGTAAACCGCTTTCTTGCTCCTGCGGCCGGTTTTTTTCTTATTTTTTTCTTTCGTCTGTTTGCAGGCTTATATTTTGCCGGCTCTTTATCGTTTCCGGTTTTAAAACTCATTTTTCTTTGTTTCCTTCTGTTTTTTGATCCACCTCATGTGTTCTTTCACCTTTACCTCATACCCGTTTCCTGAAGGATGGTAAAACTCCTTTCCGTCAAGTTCATAAGGCAGGTATTGCTGTTCCACATAATGATTGGGATAATCATGTGCATATTTGTATCCTGTTCCATGTCCCAATTTAGCCGCTCCTTTGTAATGAGCATCCTGCAAATGGGTTGGAATTGGCAGGTTTCCTGTTTCTTCCACTTCCTTCATAGCCTCTCCTATGGCTTTCACACAGGCATTGCTTTTAGGCGCACATGCCACGTACATGGCTGCCTGTGAAAGAATGATCTGGGCCTCTGGCATTCCAATCCGCTCTACCGCCAAAGACGCATTTACTGCCACCGAAAGGGCCTGTGGATCTGCAATTCCCACATCCTCCGCCGCACAGATCATAATTCTTCTTGCAATAAAAGTAATACTTTCTCCTGCATAAAGCATCCGGGCCAGATAATAAACCGCCGCATCCGGATCAGAGCCACGCATACTCTTGATAAAGGCGGAAACCGTATCATAATGATTGTCTCCTGTTTTATCGTATCGCACCGCCCGTTTCTGGATACATTCCTGCGCTACCTCTAAAGTAATATGTATTTTTCCATCTTCACTCCGGTTTGTAGTCATAATACCAAGTTCAATGGCATTTAACGCATGACGGGCATCTCCTCCGGCTATGTCCGCCAAAAACTCCATAGCCTCTTCACTTACCTGGGCGCCATAGGCTCCCATCCCTTTTTTCTCGTCATAAACCGCTCTTTGAATCAGCTTTTTGATATCCTCTCTGCTAAGAGGTTTGAGTTCAAAAATGACAGAGCGTGAAATAAGCGCACTGTTCACTTCAAAATACGGGTTCTCCGTAGTTGCTCCGATTAAAATAATTGTTCCATCTTCCACAAAGGGCAAAAGGTAGTCCTGCTGACCTTTATTAAACCGATGGATCTCATCAATAAAAAGTATGGTTTTCTTTCCATACATCCCCTGAGTATCCTTAGCTTTCCCGATGACTTCCTCCATATCCTTTTTTCCAGCCACCGTGGCATTGATCTGGGTAAATTCCGCACTGGTGGTATTAGCAATCACCTTTGCCAGCGTGGTCTTACCGGTACCGGGCGGTCCATAAAAGATAAGAGAACTCAACTTATCAGCTTTAATTGCACGGTAAAGAAGCTTGTCTTTCCCTATAATATGCTGCTGCCCCACCACCTCATCCAAAGTTTCCGGACGCAGCCTTGCCGCTAAAGGAGACTCCTTTTCCATTTGCGTTGAACGCATATATTCAAATAAATCCATATCCATCTCCATTCCGGAGCATCTGCGCGGTGAAGCGGTGCAAATCTCAAATCTGCGTCACTTACACAGCCTGCCGGCTAGGGCAGATACTTGCGGTAAAGTCCTGCATGATCATAAATGCATTTCCACTGACTTTCCGCTCCTGCTGTCACACAGATATAACCGTTTCCTTCCTTATCCTCAGCATAGCTTGCAGCACAGCTTTTCGACTGTGCTACATAACCGGTCTTTGCACAGACAACCCCTTCTCCGCCTTCTTTATCTTCAATGCGCCTTAAAAACCAATTTGAAATAATTAACCCTTCAGGATGCTGCTCAGTTTCTGATGTGGTGTAGGTATGGGCTGTCAGAATCTCTCTGCACAGTTCATTGTCTATAGCTGCCTGCATAATCATTGCCATATCATAAGCAGTGCAATAATGGTTCTCGTCATAGATTCCCACACAATTGGTAAAATGCGCAGTTTCTGAAAGACCAAGCTCTGCAAGCTTTTCATTCATCAGTTCCACAAAATCTTCCTGACTGCCTGATACATAAACTGAAAGTCCCACTGCCGCATCTGCACCGGAAGGAAGAATTGTTCCATAAAATAAATCTCTGACTGTAACAACTTCATCTTTCTCAAATCCTGCACTGCTGCAGTCATGAATATACCCATAATCCGTAATTTCCAGCGTCATTGTAAATTTATCGTCCAGATCTTCCGGTTCGATGTGCTCCGCCGCTACCAAAACGGTTAGTATCTTGGTCATGGACGCTGGATTAATCCTTCTCTTTCCGTATTTTTCGGCAATCACCCTGTTATCACTTAAGCCAATCAATATTGCATACTCACTGTAAAACTCCTGATCGTCTAACAGATATGCCCCGATCTGTGCAGTGTCTGATGTGATAGACGCCTGATAGACTTTCGTATCGGCTTCCTTAAGCTGGCCTTCAGAGCCTGCCTCATCTTTTGTTAAATCATTTGCTGCCCCGCTTTCCACTCCTATTCCCGACGTTTGAATCCCTCTTAAAATCTGCTCCATGGAAAATGGCCGGCTGTCTTTAGGTTCTTCGCCAATATCAGGCGTTTTTTCCTGCTGCCCTGCTGCCAAAACCTGATCTGCTGCCTGCTTCTCTCCATTAGGTTTGGCAAAAAGCTTTTTTCCTCCAAGAATTATAATAAATATGATAAAAGCTCCTAATACAAAAGGCGCTGCTTTCTTCATGTACATACGCCGCATCATCTGTTTTTGTTTGCTGATGCGCATTTCTTCCAGACGCTTCTGCCTGTTTCTTCTTCTCTCTTCTTCCTCTCCGCTTAATTGTTCCTCCACTAAAAGCTCCTTTTCCCTGTTATTTCATTTAACTTTTGGGTACAAAAAAACTTGCCTTTTGGCAAGCTCTGTTGTACAGCATTTATAAAAGAGTTATCTGTTAACCTGAACCCTATCTGCTCTTACAGCTACTTTGCAAAATTCTTATACAGTTTCTACACAGTTTCCCCAAAATTGGTAATTATATTTCCTCTGATGAAAATTTTTCTCCATATATGAGTCTATATGATTTTTCTTTGGATTGCAAGAGGGAATAGATGCCTACTCATTCTTTTCCTGCATAATTCCTACGATTACCTTATCGGCAAATGCCATCCCCTGAGCCGATACCCTGGCCATATTTCTGATTGCCTGCTCTGCCGACTCGTCCAAAATTCCATTGTCTCCAGGTATGTAAATATCAGCAAGCGCAAGGTCGGAAGCATCCACTGCCGCATCCACCGCTACTGAAAGCTTGCAGGCGCATCCTAATTTTGCACCATCACAGATCATTCCTGTTAACCCTGCAAGCATGTTAATAACAGATGCTTTAATTTGAACATCCGTACCTTCTCTTAAAAAAGTAAGCCCTGCCGTACAGCCTACCCCTGCTGCCACGCCGCATCCGCAGACAGGCGAAAGGGCTCCCAAATAAGATTTCACAAAAATAGTAATCATGTGGCTGAAAGCAATTGCTCTCTTTATGTCCTCTTCCCCATATCCTAATTCCTGTCCATATATATTAATGGGAATAATCGCTGTCAGGCCATGATTTCCGCTTCCGGCACTGCTCATTACCGGCAGCGGCCAGCCAGCCATTCTGGCTTCCGACGCCGCAGCAGTATATGCTTTTGCTTTTCCCTTCAACGTTTTTTCTCCCTGAGCCATCATAAAATGACCAATCCCGACTCCAACACTGTGCTCCAGGCCTGCTTTGGCAATACACATATTCATTTGGATGCCGTCTTGGATAAAATCAAAAGCTTCTATGGGAATTATCTTAGCCAAATCAATTAATTCCTGTACGCTGTAATCCTGAATCTGCTCCTGAAGAGAAGCCTCTATGGGAACCGTCTCTGGACAGGCTGCCGCCTGCACATTGTCAAACAATACCTCTCCGTCTTTCTCTTCCCTTGCAATATTGGTATGGTTTCTATAAATCACCACCTGTGCGCTATGCAAAGCTCCCACCGCCTGCGCAGTTATCTCCAGGCAGGAAGCATCTTTATTAAAAAGCATAGCTACCTGTCCTTCATCCAAAAGCTGCTTTGCTTTCCCAATTGCAGCTTCATTCACATCCTTTAATGCCTCAAGCCCATATTCCGACTTTCCACATACAACGGAAAGAGCTGCTGCAAACGCATTCCCATGTTCTTTTGTTCCTGGTATGCCGACTCCCATACCATTTTTCAGCACATTCTTATCCACACTTACATTCATCTTTACCACTGGCTCACCCAGCAGCTCTTTCGCCCTTGCAACTGCCAAGGCAATTGCTCCCGGCTCCGTACATCCCAATGCCGGTCTTACCTGATTTTTCAAAATCATGACCAGTTTTTCTTCTTTATTATTCATTCCTGCTCCCCTTGGTACTTTAATAGTAAAAATATTCCATAATTTCCACATTTATATTTAATGGTTAACATTCAATGTAAAATATAAATTGCACCAATCTCAGTATAACCATACTCCAAAGACCAGCCATTTGCAATCCCGTTTCGAACTTGATTTTCTTTTTCCTGAGCCATCAGCCTTCCCTCCTTAAATAGGTATCAATTATGTGTGTCAGTTTTACAAAGCTTTATAAAAATAAAGAATTTCAAAAGCCACCAGACTAATCTGATGGCTTTTAATAGCTTACCTTTAATTTATTCACCTTTATAAAAACATCCTAAAACAAAATTTAATGCATCATTAACAATTTCAATGATTTCCAGTCAATCGCTTATACAAAAAAGTTCATCTATAAGCCGGAATTACTATTCCCTTTCTGTAATGACCGAAAAGAATTTCGCCATTAACGGGATATATGTTGCCACAAAAACAACTGCTGCAATAGCCCCTGCCTGCTTCCTGTTCTTTTCCGGTATCTGCATACCTGCTATAACCCCCATAGCAAAAAGGCAGAATTTAAGCATAGCCAAATCCTTCCAATTACTTTTTGCTATGTATTTTTCCGCATAACAAAATATTTTTTTCATTTCACTACTCTCCTTTCCGGCTGACTTTACCTTTATAACATCCTGTTCCCTCATAAACCAATCATCTTGAAAACGGGCATTGCTTCCCTATACACTGATTGTTTTGCGCCGAATAACCGCATACTATTTCCGTTTTTTCCATGCTGATCTGAAAATGTTGCTGAACAAAGTCAATTGCTGCAAGAATGGAAAGGAATGAATCCCTCTTACAGCAACGGGGGCCGCCAGCCATTCCTATCTGTTCCAGCGCTTTTGACGTCATTAAATGAGACAGTGCAAAAGGTTCAACAGTCAACGGAGTAGAATTTGAAATAATTGAAACAAACATACCCGTACTGATGCCTGCCCCACAGGCTCCCCAGAACCCGCATGCCCCGCCCGGAACACTTTTCCCCCTATTCATCATTTCAATCAACGCCTGATGCAATTCAATATCCCCGCCGGCATTTTTATATGCTGTCAGCAGTGCTGCGCCAACCATAACATGGTGTTCGGGGCCGTGCATATGGCAAAATGACTGTTCCATAAGCTGTTTAATAATCCAGACTGGGGATTTCGAAGTCTCACTCATGCAAAATCCAATGATAACATCCATCCCTTTCGTATGGCACTCATTACAAACATAATGCCCATTCACACATCTGGTTTTGCTGTTTTCTTTTTTATGGCATACAGTGCATACCATAATCTTATCTGATTCCAGATACACAAGCGGTGCCTCACATATTAAGCATTCCTTTTTCACCGCACTTTCCTCTCTTTATCTCTCATCTTGCCATCTATTCACGAGTTAACAGCAATAATAAAAATATAAATTCTTTTGATGTAATTATATCACTAAATACAGAAAAACAAAAGGTTGTATTCAGTAATTTAACTGTGGCAGTAGAATTCCTGTTTTCTGTTTTACATATCCTTTAATTTTCAACGTCATAAATTTCAATCACTTCCCTGCACTGCTTTACTATCCGCTGAATCAGCTCCTTTGGTGCAGTCACCTTTGCATCCCTTCCAAAGGATAGTAATACCCCATACCAGAACTGCTCCCCTTCCGGAACTGTCATGGAAAACTCAAAATCACCATTTTCATGCTCTTTGGTGATTATGCCGTTTAAATATTCCCGGCACCTGGATTTTAATTTTGCCTTGCAGTGTACCACCACCTGAATTGTGCTTCTCTGCTCCTCTTTTTCTTCCAGCTTCTTTTCTATTTCCCTGATCTGGTGACTCTTTTCGTTTTTCTTTTCCAGAATTTTAAGTTCATCCATTCTTACCACTTTGAACATGCAGTATTCCTGTCGTTTGGGGTAATATGCTATTAAATACCAGTTATACCATTTGTAAATCACTCCTGCCGGCTCTGCCTCTACTTCTCTGACTTCATCTTTACTGTTGGTATATCGGAAAGCAATCTGATGTCTTATCTGTACCGCATGATTTAAAAGATACAGTATTTCGTTGGTATCTCTATTTTCATGAGCCGCCCCAAGATCTAAAAGCATAGTATTATCTTTGTCTTTTCTAAGCGCCTGAATCTTTTCCAGAGCTGCTTCAATTTTCTTATCCCCGTAAGCCGAGACAAGCCCCTCCAGTGCACTGATAATATAACCGTATTCCGTCCCGCTTACTGTCTGCCCGTTCATGACAAAGGAGTCCATGATTTCATATCCTCCATCTGTTCCACAAGTAGAAACAATCGGTATTCCGGCCAAACTTAAAGTATCCATATCCCTTATAATAGTGCGGACAGATACCTCAAACTGCCTTGCCAGCTTTCCGGCAGAAGTTTTCCCATGATTCAGTAAATAAATTGTTATTCCAAGCAGCCTGTCAATTTTCATTTTTATTCCACGCCTTTTTCTAATCCTAATATTTAAGATGATTTCCTACACACCCAGTAATCTCCGTACTCGCTGCCATCATGACCAATCACTTTTTCTTCCGTCAAACAATATCCCGTTTCCTTCAGTGCATCTCTTCGTTTCTCTGCAGGAGAAATTGCTTTTGTTGCTATCATGCTGCACTCAAACAGCTCAAAAGCCGGTTCCGTAATAATTCCAAGAATTTCTGCAATGGGGCCTTTTTCCTCATAATCACTTCTTAAATCCAGGCGGAGTATTCCGCAGTCATTAAAATAGTCTTTCCCATTTCTGTGAAAAAGCTCTATGGTTCCAACCGCCTCACCTGTGGCTTTATCAAGTACGGACCAGCGCACAAAGCCTCCATTTTCATATTCCAGCAGCCAGCCTTTCACCGTTCCTTCCATTTCCTCCATAGTGGTAAAGTGAAAATCCGCTCCGTGACAATTGTCACTATTAAAAAAGGGCACTGCCTTTTCATCACTGTAAACCTTTAAAAGCTCTCCGGCGTCTTCCTTTTGTATCAGACGCAGTATAAATTTTTCATTTTCCAATACCGGACAAGTTTCGTATACCTTCTGCATATTGACTCTCCTTTTCTTTTTTAAGCTGAATATTTTGTTAGGTCATTGCGCAATTCATTGTTATAATAACATAAGAACTGTGACAACTGTATGTCATAGTATAGTTCAAATTAACCCATATGGCAGTCTAGGCATTAAAAAAATTTCCGCAAAGTCTTAACCAGGCATCCACAATCTCATCTTTTTGTCTTCCTGCTATAAAATAATAATCTATCTGCTCTGCATTTTCCATCAAAATACCGGTTCCATATGTAGCAATATCACAAAAAATTACAGGAGCGCCGGCGGCCGGTACAATGCCATAGCCTTTGTCAGAAAACATCAATGGCAAATGCACTTCCCTGCTGTTACCGGAAAGATATCTTGCACTTCCACGCAGGTCAAGTATCTTTTCCTTCTCTCTGCTAAGTCCATATACCTTTTCTCCTTTCTGAAAAGCCAGATACTGCCGGACCTGCAATCCTCCTGATGAGGTTTTCTCAAACTGCCTGCCTTCTCTTTTTTGTTCTTCCAGAAGCAGCTTTTTATCCTGCGTCCGGAAGCATATTGCTCCCCCTTTTTTGTCCACCTGCAGGCACAATTCATCTGTCATAAGCGTTACTTCACTGCCTGTCTCCTTATACATCCACTTTTGCTCTGCCCGGTGAATGGATATAGCCGGATGCTTCTTACCTGAAATCTCTCCTCCCTTTGCAAAAGTAATGCGGATAATACCGCTTTCCACAGGACTGATGCGCAGAACTCCATATCTGCTTTGAAGGTAAAGTCCATCTTTTTGTTTCATTATCCAAAGGATGCCAAGGTCAATTTTCCCATGTCCTGCCGGACGCAGCTTTTCATTTACAGGCATATCTCCAAATTCATAGCTATTGTTACTTTTTTCTGCCTGCACTGTCACTACTCTTTTTCTTGCCAGAAAAGGCTTTTTTTCCTCGGGTGTACTAAGGATCCTCTTATTTCCTGTATCTGCAAGGCGGGCAACCGGTTTTTTTACTTTTAGTACTGCTCCGCCTTTATCTGCCGGCTTAAAGTTTCTTACTGCGCCAGCACTGCTTACCTCCGTACTGTTTTGGGTGATGCCATTTTCATTGCTCTTTTCCTGAATACGAAATCCCTTTTTCTCTTTTTCCGAAACAGGCGCTTTAGAAAGAAGCTCTGTCACATTTCCCAGATGCAGCACACATAACTCATGGAGGGCGCGGGTTGCCGCCACATAAAGCAGCTTTGCATGTCCGTCGTCTTCCGGGTATTCCTTATCTGTGGGATCTAAGATCAATACTGCATCAAACTCCAGGCCTTTGGTATATTCCACCGGAAGCACCATGATTCCGCTTCCAAACACTGCTTTTTCAGGATCGGTCTCTGTAACCTGTATATATTCTGCCATCTGCCCTGCTGCCTTTAAAGCCTTTTCCTGATCCCGACAGACCACCGCAATGGTATCCCTTCCCTTTTCCTTCCATTTTCTGCATATTTCCGCCGCTTCCTTTATTAAAGCGCTTTCTTTTAAAATCTGTTTTACAAGCACCGGACTTCCATGTCTGATAATGGGCTGGGCAGGGTAAATGGAAAACCTTCCGTGGCGCAGAATATTTGTGGCAAAGTCTGATATTTCCACAGTATTACGATAGCTTTTTCTTAAAACGCTAAAGCTGTCCGCCCCATCTGTAATGAAAAGCTCCCTCAATTCCTCCCAGTCATTCAATCCATACCTGAAATGAATGTTCTGGGAAACATCTCCCATAATCGTGTAGGTACATTCCCGAATACAGAATTTTAAAACCAGGTATGCCATCATGCCAAAATCCTGCGCCTCATCAATCACAACATGATGGGCCTCACTGATTACTTCCGTTTCCTTTACCCGTTTGTATAAATACGCCAGCGCCGCCAGATCATACACATGAAAATTTTCTTCAGGAATATCTACCATATATCCTTCCGCTCTCTGCTTTGCAAGAAAATCCCGGTACATCTCAAAAACAGATTTTTTCCACGTCCTGCCGCCATAGGTTCCACGATATGCCTTAAAAATTGCCTTCCGTTCTGCTTCCGTATAGCGCAGTCCTCTTGTCAAAAACTCATCCTTAATTTTTCCCCGCAGACGTTCATTCAGCATATTGATTTTGTTTTGTATGGAAACAGCCGGATTTTCCCTGACATAGCTTTCTATTGCTTCCTTTTCCAAAAGGCAGACCAGTTTTTCTAAAACAGGCTCTTCTCCGCCTCTCTCATCAAACACCCCTGCCTGTCCATCTTTAATACCCTCCACAAACTGTCTGGGATTTAAATAAATATCCTGTGCCGGAATGACTTCCTCTTCCAGCCTGCGGCAGTAGGTTTCCAGAGCTTCAAACCACTGCCTGCTCCCCTTGATGCTCTCCTTATCCCCACACTGCTTTGTACTGATAATCCCATATTTCTTATCATCCCAATCCTCATAAAGGAGTCTTACAAAAAGCTGCTCCATTGTCATCTGCCGAACCCCGTATACATCCAGATCAGGTAAAATTCCTGTAATATACTCCAAAAGAATCCGATTGCTTCCCACAATATAAAAATCATCCGGCTTAAACCGCTGGGCATAGTTATAAAGAATAAATGAGATCCGGTGCATGGCCACTGTTGTCTTACCGGAACCAGCAACTCCCTGCACAATCATATTATGATAAGGCGATTTTCTGATAATCTCATTTTGCTCCTTTTGGATGGTTGCAACAATTTCACTTAATACTGCCTGCTTATTTTTTGCCAGATATTTTGTCAGAAGATCATCATTGGCAATCACCTCGCTGTCAAAGTAGTCCAAAAGCCTGCCATCTTCTATCTCATAAGTGCGCTTTAGCTTAAGGTCAATTTTCATTTCCACATCTCCGGGCGCCATATAACTGCACTTTCCCAGATTACTTTCATAATAAGCGCCTGCTACCGGTGCCCGCCAGTCCACCACCATAAAATGGGTGGCATCTTTGTGGATTCCTCCTTTGCCAATATAAATTGATTCCTTTTTATTTAAAGCCTCATCCTGAAAAATAATTCTTCCAAAGTATGGTTTCTTTTTCGCTTTTTGATTTAGCAAAAGAGCCCGCTTCATATGATCATGCAGCGTAACCGTATTACTTAAGGCAGTATAAACCTCCACGTCATTGTCATGGTAATGCTCTAACATTTCGTCGATTTCCGCCTGCATCCGCGTACTCTCGCGGCTGTAATTTTCTATGTTTGCGTCAACTACCTTAAGCGTTCTTTGAAGATACTGCTCTTCCGCCTTTTTTGTTATTTCAAATTTTTCTGCTGTATTAGCTTCCATTTTTTCCTCCATTCCGAAGCGTTTTACGCTGTTTTGTAATCCAATTATTAGATTAAGGGAAGGGAGAAAAAATTACTAGACTTTAATTTTACAATGTGGTAAACTATATAATGAAGTGTGGGCAAAATGCAATATACAGCATGCCCATCTTTTTTTCTTAGGAAGTCAAAAATTCTATTATCTATTTTTTCAATTAACCTTCCAATCAAAATATGCTTACCCAGGGAACCGAAGGGGCGATATTCCTAGCCACCTACTCACAGAGAAAGGAGCCAGATGCTTATGTACGTTACTTTTAATGACTTATTTACATTTGTTATAATGCTAGTTGTGGTAATAACTCTTGTTTTAGAGCATAAAAAATAACGCCCTCACCCTCACAAAGTGTAGCGTTATTTTTTAATTACATATACCGAGGTGGCTAAGTGTGTTCTAGCTTTCGGTTCTCTTGTTAAGCATATTATATACCAATATACAAAAACCTGTCAAACAGAAAAACCGCCCTCAACAATACCAAAATAATCCATTGCCTTTCTTATGCTGATATCCCACAAGGCATATTCATGGCCAAACCCTTCTTCCTCTTCAAAAAAAATATCCGCATGTATCTCCTGTGCATATTTTTTAAACCGTAGGAACCGGGGATAAACGTTTTGATCCTTTGTACCGCAGGAGACATACATTTGTGGAAGCTTCCCTGCTCCTGCCACCTCTGGCAGTCTGTCCCAAGCATTTTCACAGGAATCCAAAAAATCCTGCACCGTATCATATTTGGCAACCTGATTAATTTCTTTCAGCCGCATACCTGTTCCATTCGGTCCCGAAAATTTTGTTTTATCCACAGCCGCTTTGCGGAATTCCGCCGAAGTCATTTGTGCAAAAGGACGAAGATATTCAACTTCCCTTGCAGTACTTGACAAAACAGCAACTCCCTGAAATAAATCAGGATGTCCCAGCCCTATCATAAGAGCACCATTTCCTCCCATAGAAAGACCGGCAATATAATTATCTTCTTTTTTATTGGATACGGGAAGCCAATTAAAAATAAGCGGCATCAATTCTTCCGTCAGATAATCCCACACCCGGAATCCATCTGCAAAGGTCATATAATTAGAATAATCGCTGTTAAGCACACTGGGCAGCACTACAATCAAGTCCCTTTCCTCTGCATATCTTGCAATATTCGTATTGCGTATCCAGTCCGTATGATCACCGCATGAACCATGCAGAAGCCAGAGAACCTGGTATTTTCTTCCTGAACTATAAAATTCCCTGGGTGATTTGGACAATTCAATACGGGGCATGATAACATTAACCTGGGTATTGACCATCAAATAATTACTAAAAAAATTTAATGTAAAAAGCGCCATTTTAACTCCTTTATCTTCCTGATTTAAAATTATTTTCAATTCTATATATCTTTTTTCTGCATAAAAAAATCACAAGAATTCCAAGCAAAACCGGAACTGCCATAATAATCCACATAAAAGGCGTATAGCCTGCTGCCGCAATCACATAACCTGCTGTCGTAGATCCGATCAGCGTAGCCAAATCCTGCCCTATATAATTTGTGCTTGATGCCGATCCCCGCCTTTCAAGGGACACTGCCCTCATGCAAAGAGACTGCAGCGCAGGCATCACTGCTCCATACCCGAAGGCATTTACAAAAGCTGCCAAAAGCAGCATTGGCAAATTTGTGGAAAAGCCGATCATCGCAAGCGAAACTGCTGTTGCAAATACGGAAGGTATCCCTGCCTTAACAAAGCCATAGCGGTCTGTCAGTCTGCCTATAACCGGCCTTGTAAACAGCATGGTAATTGCATACACCGTAAAAAACAAACTGGCTCCATGTATTCCTCTCTCCTGCGCATATACAAGAAGAAATGCATTAATACTTGTAAATCCTAATGCAATTAACAGCGTAACAGCAGCCGGTAAAACTGCTTCTTTTGCAATCATATTTTGCAGCTTCAGGCTAAAGGGCATACGCACTGTGGGCGCAAGTCTGATTGTAGACGCAGCCAGAATTGCACAGACCATAATACATCCAAAAATAAAATATGTAGTCGTATACCCAAACCTGTCTTTTAAACACACTCCCACTGTTGGCCCCACAGCCTGGGCAACCACCTGTGCACAGGCAAAAATCCCCATGCCGGAAGAAAACTGTTCCCTGGGAATTACATCTGCCACAATGGTCAGACAGCATGAGCCGGCAAAGGCGCTTCCCACCCCCTGCAAAAGCCTGAAACACTTAAGAACATTTATCACCTTCACTCCCATAAAAACCGCGATCTCAGGTGCAAGGCAAAACCCAAAATAGGCCGAAGCCATACATCCCATTGCCATAGCAACGATTATTTTTCGGTTATATGCATTGATAGCCGGCCCTGCCACAAACCTGAATATTAATGCAGTTATGGCAAACATGCTCATAAGCATACCGATCTGCTCTGCAGGTGCTCCCATCTCCTTTGCGTATAATGACAACAGGGAATTTGACATATACTGCCCGAAATTCAAAGCCATATTGATAAAAAATATACTGATAAACCATACATTCCAAATCTTTTCAGGAGGCACCCATGCTTTTACTTTTCTGTCCATCTTTATGTCCATGCCTTTTCTCCACCATAAATATTTTCCACATGAAACTGAATTTCAATATCCTCAAAAAAAGCAATATCCACCTCAGTATCAATCATCTGAATCCATTTTTTCCCCGCTGCATAATTACCTTCCACTATTTTTTTAAGTCCTTCCATTACCGTTTCAAAAACATAACCTTCCAAAGGCTCTCCCACTTTACGGAAATCTGCATGGGCGCTGTAAATATTCTTTACATCTATTCCCACATTCCAAATATGTTTCATAGCCTCATAGCTTTCTTCAATACTCGCATGTTTCATTCCCGGAATCGGCCTTACCCCGATTCCTAAAAATTTATTACAGCAGTCGCCGCTGAAAACATAGCTTGTCCTGTCATCCACAGCAACCATAGAACCTGGCGTGTGCCCCGGGCATAAATAACAGGTAACTGTACGTCCGCCTAAATCAAATTCCACTTCATCCTCCAGAAGAATGACTTCCGGCTCCTGTTCCTTTGAAAACATGGAAATATCTTCTTCTTTCCAGGGATATTCTTTTCCCTTCTGTTTTTGTAATGTAACATCTATATACTGCCTCCGGCTTTCTCTGCTGGTAAGAGGACGAATCATTTTACCCATACCATAGTCAATTCTGCTAATATGTACTTTGGGAAACAAAGGCGCATTGCCTACATGATCCCTGTGATTATGAGTTAGAAAAACCTCCACCGGCTTTCCTGCAAGCTTTTCTGCAAATGTCTTTATATTTCCTATCCCGATTCCTGTGTCAACAAGCAGCGCTTTTTCATCTCCCACAATTAAAAACATGGATACATTATCAAATTCATTGATTTCATAAATTCCTTCTCCAATTTCCATATAAGGATATTCTTCTATCATTTTTAACCCATCTGCGCGTTGCGGCGCGCGTACAAATCAATAAGCTGAATACGCATTTTTATTCAACCTTTTTACACCTGCAGCAGCTTACAAAATGATCCGGCTTAATCTCAACAAGTTCCTGTGGCTGATAACACTCTTCCTTTACATAGGGACATCTGGCAGCAAAGCGGCATCCGGGCTTTGGATTAACAGGTGAAGTGATCTCCCCCTTTAACATGATCCGTTCCCGCCGGTTGTGAATATCTGTAGATGGAATTGCAGAAAGCAGTGCCTTTGTATAAGGATGCAGGGGATTGTCAAATAATTCTCTGGCAGGACTGGTCTCCACCAGCTGTCCTAAATACATTACGCAGATATCATCAGAAATATGACGAACAACTGACAGATCATGGGTAACAAACATATAGGTCATATTTCTTTGCTGCTGCAGATCCTGTAACAGATTTAAAACCTGTGCCTGAATGGATACATCCAGTGCGGATACCGGCTCATCACATACCACAAATGCCGGATTTAATGCGATTGCCCTTGCAATTCCAACTCTCTGGCGCCTTCCTCCGTCTAACTCATGGGGATATGCCTTCCTCATACGCCGGTCGATTCCCACCAGCTCCATCAGCTTATCCATTTCTTCTCCTGCCTGCTTCTTACTAAAACGCTTTGAAAGTACTAAAGGCTCTCTTATTGTTTCTTCTACTGTCATACGAGGATTTAACGAAGAATAAGGATCCTGAAAAATAATCTGCATATCGCCCTTTAACTGGTTTTGCTTTGCAGCATTTACATGAGTCACATCCTCACCTTTGAAGAAAATCTGTCCCCCTGTACTTTCCTGTAAATGTATAATCGTTCTTCCAAGAGTAGACTTTCCGCATCCGGACTCACCGACCACCCCCATCGTCCTGCCAGCGCCGATTTTCATTGTCACACCATCTACTGCATGGAGCATTCCTTTTGGTGTACTAAAATACTTCTGTAAATTTTTGACTTCTATCACAGCAGACATTATTCTTCCTCCTGTTTTGGCCTATTAAAGCATCTGCAAAAATGTCCTGGCAAAACTTCCACCATAGGAACCATTTCCTGACATTTTAAAATACAATGCTTACACCTGGGTGCAAAATAACACCCCTTTGGTAAATCTGTAGGATCAGGCGGCATTCCTTCTATAGATTTCAGCCTGTCCATGTCCTTTTCAAATCCCGGTATCGCGCCAAACAGTCCAATGGTGTAAGGGTGAAGAGGATGGTCAAAAATACTTTCTTTCGATCCATATTCCACGATCTGTCCGGCATAAATAACTGCCACATCATCACAAACTTCCGCCACAATCCCCAAATCGTGTGTAATCATGATCATGGATGTATTGAGTTTTTCCTTAAGCTCTCTAATCATTTCAAGCACTTGTGCCTGAATAGTTACATCAAGCGCTGTGGTAGGCTCATCAGCAAGCAGCAATTCCGGATTGCAGGCCAATGCCATAGCAATCACAACACGCTGCTTCATTCCGCCGGAAAACTGATGAGGGTAGTCTTTATAACGCTCCGCCGGAATTCCTACCATTTCCAGCATTTCACAGGCCCGCATTTGGGCTTCCTTTTTATTTCCTTTACTGTGCAGGCGGACTGCTTCCGCAATCTGTTCTCCCACCTTGTGTACAGGGTTCAGCGCTGTCATGGGATCCTGAAAGATCATTGAAATTCTGCTTCCTCTTACCTTAAGCATTTCCTTTTCCGAAGCTGCAAGAAGATTCTTCCCTTCAAGAACAATTTTTCCCTTGGGCACTTTCGCCTGAATTTCCGGAAGAATTCCCATAACCGCCTTTGCAATCGTAGTCTTTCCTGCTCCGGTTTCTCCCACCAGTCCTAATGTTTTACCTTTTTCCAACTGAAAAGACACTCCGTTTACCGCATGAACACATTCTCCCTCTGACTGGTATTCCACCCATAAATCTTCCACATTTAAAAATACATCTTTTTCCTTCATTTTCCTGCGCCTCCTTATTTCTTCAACTTCGGATCCAGCGCATCCCGAAGTCCATCACCAAGCATATTTAAGCTCAACACGGTCACTGCAAGAACAATTCCGGGAAAAATAACCATATGGGGATAATCCCTTAAGTAACTTCTTGCTCCCGAAAGCATGGCGCCCCACTCTGGATTAGGCGGCTGAACGCCCAGTCCCACATAGCTTAATCCGGCGGCCATCAATATAGAGCTTGCAACTCCCATAGTTGCGGTAACGATCAGCGAAGAAAGAGAATTAGGCAGCACATGTTTAACAATAATCCTAAGCTTACTACAATTCTGCAAAGTAGCAGAAGCCTCTAAGTATTCCATATTTCTGATAGACATGATCTGTGCCCGGAGCAGTCTCACATACTGGGGCATAGTGGATACGGAAATTGCCAGAATACAGTTACCAAACCCACTTCCTAAAACAGCAGAGATAACCACTGCCATCAGCATTCCGGGGATGGAAGAAAAAATATCCAGAAACCGCATAATAACACTGTCAACTATTCCTCCAAAAAAACCTGCTGCTGAACCCAGCATCAATCCAAAGATTACGGAAAGTCCCACAGATCCCAGTCCAAGTATCAAAGAATATCTGGCTCCATAAATCAGCCTGCTTAAAATATCCCTTCCCAATTCATCACACCCAAACAAATGCTGAAAGGATGGTTTTGCAAATCTGTTGGCCATATCCATCTTTGTGTAGGAATAAGGCATGATCCAGGCTGCTAAAAGTGCAATCAGAATCAAAATACTTAAGATCACAAGACCTGTCAGTGAGGCTTTATTCCTGGACATTCTTTTTAAAACTGCCAATGCCTGGCTTTCTGATTTGTATCTTTTATCCATTTTTATTCAACCTTTCCTCCTGCTGTTACTTGTACTGGGCTTTAATACGGGGATCTACGTAGGCATAAATAATATCTACAAGCAGTACAATAAGGCTAAACGCCACTGCCAGGAAAACCACGCTGCCGCGCACCACCGGATAGTCTCTGTTATTTACCGCGGAAATCATATAATTTCCAATTCCGGGAATGCTGAAAACAGATTCAATTACAATGGTCCCCCCTAAAGTTTTGCCGAAGGAAGTCCCTACCTGCGTAATCACAGGTATCAGCGCATTAGGCAGTGCGTGCTTATAAACCGCAGTAAATCTGGAAACCCCTTTGGCCCTTGCTGTTGTCACATAATCGGAGCGAATTACCTCAAGCATACTGGAACGTACCAGCCTTGCCTGTGTAGCAATCCCTCCTAAAGATGTGGCAATAACAGGGATAATATAATGCTGCCAGGTTCCTACCCCGGAAGGGGGCAGGATACCCAGATGGACAGAAAAAAGCAACACCAGAAGCAGGCCGATCCAGAATTGAGGCATTGATACGCCGATCAGTGCAATCAACATGGAAATCCGGTCGCTTAATTTATTTTGGTTGACTGCTGCCGTAATTCCCAAGGGAATACCTGCCACACAGGAAAGTATCATACTTCCAAGCGCTAATATAAATGTATATGGCAGCCTGGCAGCAATTTCCGTGGTCACCGCTTTGTTTGTAAAATAGGAAGTTCCCAAATTAAACTCTATAAAAGTGTCCTTTAAAAACCGGAACAGTTGTACAATGTATGCATCATTAAGCCCCATTGTTTCCCTTAATGCCTGTCTATCCTCAAAGGTTGCACTTGAACCTAGAATCATAACTGCAGGATCACCGGGGGTAAAATACAGAATTGTAAAAATAACAACTGCCACCCCCACAGCAACCGGTATCATCCACAAAAGTCTTTTTATCACATATTTTGTCATTCAAATACCTCTTTGCTTTTCAGCTTATCTTTCAAAATCCTTTGTATAAACAGCACATCCCGGTAAGAGCCATCCCTTAAAGTTCGTCACAATTCCGTTTATACTGCTTTCTGTTACATGGTAAATATTTGCCTGGCAAATCGCATACACATAACACTCATCCTTAATGTATCCCATGTAAGCATTAATGTTTTCTTCCGTATGACCTTCATTTGACTGAACTAAACTTACCAGTTCCTGCAATTTTTCATCCTCCGCCAGGCAGATTGCCGGCGTGCTTCCGGAAACCTGCAGGGTGCTTGCAAGTGAAGTCACATAATCAACAGACTGCTTTTCATCCAGAATAATGTCCCATTCGCCTGCTTCTGTCTTGTAGGTCTGATATAATGCAGACTCATATCCTAATAATTCACAGTTTAATCCAATTTCAAGAAGATAGCTTTGAATAATCTGTGCCATTGAGTTATTAACCGAAGTCTGAGGATACATAATGCGGATTACCTGTGAGGTGTCTGCCCCTGATGATGCCAAAAGTTCCTTGGCCTTTTCAATGTTATACTCATAATATTCTTCACTGTCCCATGCCTTGTTATAATCCACACATTCAGGATTGCCATATGCTCTGGAAACCTTGGCGCCGCCATTAAATACACCTTCTACAATTCCGGCTGCATCAATTGCATAGCAGACTGCTTTTCTGAAGTCCGGATTGTTATAGAACATGCCGCCTTCCGAACAGTTAAAAGTAATCCAATGGAAATTTGATCCGGCGATAGCAAATACATTATAATTGTCATCCGTTTCAAAACGTGCTGCTTCTGCCGATGACATATTTGCAGCAATATCCACTACATTAGTCTCAAGATTTGTAGAAACCTGAGAAGCCTCCGTTACAATGCGGAACGTGATTTTGTCTGCATTTGCAAGAGAAAAGGGAGAGATCAGGCTTTCATCCTTCTGCCAGTAATTTTCATTCTTTTCCACCGTCAAAGTAGAACCTTCCACATAATCTGTCACAATGTATGGTGATGTGCTTACAACATGTTCTATCATTTCATCATCACTTGACTCATAAGCTGCCTGCGTGACAATAGGCACCAGCCCGCACATCATGTTTTCTATATCTCCAACTGAATCCGTGTTCAATTTAATATCCACCGTATATTCATCTACTACACTACAGGAATCTAAAAGCTTACACTTTACGGAATTCCCCATTTCCGCCCATGTATTAAAGCAAAACGCTACGTCCTGCGCTGTCAGATGATTTCCCTGAGAATCATAAATAGAATCATAAATGGTGACTCTCATAGTAAAATCATCAATTCTTTCACATTCTTTCATTAAAATTCCTGAAAGTCCCGTATCAGACTCTGAATCATAATAAGCCAGATACTCATATAGCGTCTGCATCAGGGACAATCTCCCACTTGTTGCTGACGACCATGGAGCAAGATTGGAAACATCATAGGAAATGGCAGCACTGACTTCCTTTGCCTGGGCTGTTTCCGCTTCACTGCCTGTTTCAGCCAGAATCTCTCCCGCTGTGTTAAGCTGCTGATCCTCATTCCCCTCCTGCTGCTGCCCACTTTGCGTCAATCCGGCAGAAGAATCCGCATCCCCATTTTTGCTGCTGCATCCGGCCAGCATGGTAATTGTCATCATACCGACTAAAAATAAAGCTAATACCTTCCTTTTCATAAATGTACCTCCAATTCATTTTTCCATGAATATGCATGCATATTTTGTTGTTGTGAAATCATTTTATCAGTATTAGTTTCTTAAAAAAATGCACCTGTTTTTTGAAAAGGTGGATTATTTTACGTTTTTTCTTGTTTTGGGAGAATCCAATTGATATAATTGCCTTATGAATCTTTTATGGAGGAATTAATTTTGTATAAATTTACCATACTGACTGCAACGAAAGATGAAAAATCAGCCATGCTCTTTGACGATTTCTTCCAAAGAGAGGACATTTCCCACAAATTAATTGGAAATGTAAGTAATAAAGACAGCCTGCTTTCCAAAACCTTACATTTTTTTCCTGATATTATACTGTTAGATGCCGCTTTTTCCGGTTCCGGTACTTTCCCCTTAATTGACCAGATTCGTGAAACCTACAAGGATTGCATTATTATTCTAATTTCCAGCAATCCTTCTGTAGATTTTCTATTAGAAGCAATTCACAAACATGTTTCTGACATAATCATTGCTCCTGTTACCGAAGACACCCTGCAAAAAACCTTCCGGCAAGATTTAATGCTGCCGACTTATCTGTCCCAAAACAGCTCATTTTTTTCCAACTCCGCCAGCCGTCAATTGTTTATATACAAGGACGCCTACAGTGATAAGCTGCAAAATCAGTCTCTTTCTAAAATCAATGAAAGCTATGGCACTTTTTTCAGAAAAGGCTTTTTCCGCGGATTAATTGTAAAAATGGACTACCCAAGTAATATTATGTCCATTTTTGAAAATAACCACCTGCGGGATAAAATCATTCTTATTATCAGGAAATATTTATCTTCTCTTTGCTATGATATTTTGTTTGACAAACTTTCGGACGGTGTATATGTTCTCTTAAACTATTCTACATCCCAGCACGAATTCATAAACACTGTTTCCAGAGAAATGTTTTCAGAAATAAAAGACTCTTTACAATTTTTATATGGCGTAATTGTTACCATGTGCATTAGTAAAGAATATACAGATGTAAATGATTTTCAAAATATAAAAAACGAAGTTTTTGATGCCAGATATTTCCGCATCCATTTTGGAACCAATAAGATCCTGTCCACCAGCTATACGGACAAGCCACAGATCACACCGGAAAAAAACCTGCATCTGCACCGTCTTTTAGAGCAGGCAAAGCATAACTTCCGGATACTGGATATTCCGGCCAGCGCCTCCTCTTTAAAGCAGTTTTTTCTTTATGTGAAAGACAACAATATTATCTATACCAATGAAGTCCGGCTGCACATACGTCTTTTAATTGACAGCCTTTTTGACCTTTATGCAAAAGATATTGACAGGTACACTTCCGCTGCCGATTTAAAACATGAATTTATCTACCGGGTAAATATGGCTTTTTCTTTTGAACGTATACAAATAACCTTTTTAGAAACAGTTACCGATATTTTAACCAATGTTTCTAATGTAATTCGAAGCCAATACCCCAGAGCAGTTGCAGACGCCATTCTTTTTATAGAAAAAAACTATCAAAAAGAAGTTTCCCTTAGCATGCTTGCAGATGCAGCAGGGCTTACTCCCTCTTACTTTTCCGCCCTTTTTAAAAAGGAAACAGGCGAAACCTTATCAGATTATCTGGTCCGCTACCGCCTTGCCATTGCCCAGCGGCTGCTTAAGGAAAGTCGGTTATGTATCGCTGAAGTGGCGGCATCAGCAGGATATATGGATGTAAAATACTTTAGCCGGCTGTTTAAAAAACATATGAGTATCACCCCTTCTGCATTCCGAAAGCTTACTTCTCCACAGGCAGATACAAAAACAGGTTAAAGCTCTGCGCCTCCCGCTTTATCTCCATGTTTCCGCCATATTTTTTCACTGTTTTCTGGATGCTTGCCAGGCCGAATCCATGATTTTCCACATCCTTTTTGGTAGTTCGTGGAAGCCATATGCTTCCTTTCACTTTAGTGTTTTCAGCTTTTTCTTTACCGACCTCACCCTTACAGGCATTTTTTATATTGACTGCCAGAATTCCTTTTCCCAGCCTTGCCTCCAGACTGACTTCCCGTAAAGACTCTTCAAGCTCCATGCAGGCTTCCACTGCATTATCCAGTGCATTGGCAAAAATCGCACAGACATCAGCCTTTTGAAAAGGAAGTTCTCCTTTGATATCCAGTTTTGCCGAAAACCTCACTTTTTTCTGCCTCATTAAACTGTCCTTTGCAGTAAGCACTGCGTTTACCGTAGGATCGCCGCACCAGGAAAGCGTCTGTGCCAATGCAGGATTATCCAGCATTCCTTTGACATATTCCTCTCTTTGCTGCTCCGGTAATGCAAGAAGCGCCTGAAGATGATTGGTCATATCATGTCTTAGTCTTCGAATTTCAAACTGCTGCAATTCCATATTTTCATAATACTTTTGATTCATAAGAACCAGTGTATTTTCTCTCTCCAGCCGCTGCTGGCTTTCCAAAACGGTAAGCGCCCGCAACAGCCCTGCAAATGACAACATCACCACCAGAAATAAAACGCCATCTGCAATTACAGTTGATGCAATATTGCCATAAGGACTTCTAAGCAGAATAGCAGAAGCCAATACTGCCAGGGGCGTCAGCGTCAGCACAAGCATCACCCTCCAAAGGGAAGGGGAAAGCTCAAACTCTTTCTCCGGTCTTCGAAAACGAACCACCAAGTACAAAAATACTGCAAAAATCAGCCTGCCTACTGTGTACATCCTGCCATAAAACTCATCCATCCCACAATGATGAGCCAAAAATCCAAGACAATTATCATATAAAGCATTAAACGCAAAAATTGAGCTGGAAAGAATCAGCCCCAATGTGACCTTTTTAAGGAAACTCCCTTTACAGGTAATCCATATTATAAACAGGAAAAGTGCTATACTACATGACAGATTTACCAAATCGCCTATGAAAATAACAGTAAAACTTGCTATCCAGCACCCGGCCAGGCAAAGCACCCTGCACCACCATTTTTCTTTCACACGAACCAGGCAGGATAAAGTTAGATAAATAAAAACTCCTGCCACCATCCCCAGCACGCCGGAAGGAAGCTGTTTAATCCACTCAAGGATACTCATGGCCTGTCCCCTCCCAGCATTGCTTTAGCAAGCCTGACTGTGGCTTCTTCTTTCATATTTCTGCTCATGGGAAGTTCCCTGCCATCCACGATAACGCTCTCTCCCCCAATATGGGCTACCTGCCCGGGATTTACCAGGTATCTTTGATGAATCCTGACGAAAGCGCCGGATAGCTGCCTTTCCACTTCATCCAGCTTTCCGTAAAAAGAATACGCTTCCTTTTCATCTTTCCCATTAAGAACCACATTTATCTTCCTTTTATCACTGAAAAAATAAGATATGTCATCTAATGAAATCCGATAGGTTCCTTCCAGATTTTTAAAGACAAAATTCTCTTTTCGGTTATCAAAAATCTTCTCCCGTACCCGTCCTAAAACTTCCGAAATACGCTCCGCACCTGCCGGCTTAATCACATAATCAAGGGCATCTACCTTATATCCGTCAAACACATAATCTCTGTATCCTGTCACAAAAACAATACACAGTTCCTTATCAAACTCCCTGATCTGTCCTGCTGCCTCCATTCCGTTTATCCCTTTCATCTCCACATCCAGAAACAAAAGGTCAATTTCTCCAGGATGCTTTTCCAGCCAGCGGACTGCACTCTCCCCTGTAGAAAACTCATAAACGATCTGTTCCGCACCTTCTCTTATTACCTTCTCAATCTGAAACCGCAGGGCATCCCTTGCCTCCATCTGATCATCACATATTCCAATCCGAAGCATTTTCCTCACCGCCTGCAAATTTATCTGCTTATCCAATCAGTTCTAAACATAAATTATAATCTGTTTTTAGTAGAAACACAATTTGCAAAAGTAAATTCAGTATACCAAACATTACAAAATCCCCTCCAAACTTTACATACTTTTCATCATCTTTCCAAAGATTACATCACACCTGTCAAAAATGACACCCCCGCATTTACCTTATCCGATTCCTGCTATACTTACCTCAGAATAAAACAAAAATCAAAGAGAGGTGCGCTATGTTATATGTAAAAAATCTTCACAAATCTTACCAAAGTGGAAACAAATCCTATTCCGTGTTAAAAGGAATTAATTTATCTGTTGCAGATCAGGAATTCGTTGCAGTAATGGGGCCTTCCGGCTCCGGAAAAAGCACACTGCTCAATTGTATTTCCTGCTATATCCCTTTTGAACAGGGAACCATCACTTTAGGAAATAAAGAATTAAAAGGACTTGACGAAACTGCCCTGGCTAAAGTGCGAAACGAAAAATTGGGCTTTGTCTTTCAGGATTTTATGCTTCTTGACGGATTAACCATAAGGGAAAACATTCTGGTTCCCAAAATCATTCAGGGCAAGGTAGATCAGGAGGCCGAAAAGCTTGCCGATCAGCTTTTATCCCTTTTTGGTATTGACCACATTGCCGGCAAATATCCGGCAGATGTTTCCGGAGGCGAACGCCAAAGGACTGCTGTAGCCAGAAGCTTAATCAATCAGCCGCTGCTTATCCTTGCAGATGAGCCTACCGGAAATCTCGACAGCAAATCAAGCCGGGCAGTTATAGAGTCCTTTGAAAATGCCAGAAACAAACTTGGCGCCTCCATCTTTATGGTCACTCATGACAGCTTCGCCGCTTCCTTCTGTGACCGGGTAATTTTGCTGAGAGACGGCACTGTCTATAAAACATTGGAAGCTGAATCGGGATGCAAAGAAGAAAAACGAAGCGCCTTTCAGGATCGTCTTTTAGATGCCATCCGGGAAATGAGCAATCTAAATTCTGAAGATGATAAAACTGCAGAAGGAGGTATTTGAAATGATCACATTAAAGCAGCTTGAAAAAAAGCTCCAAAAAGCTGATACAAAAATAGCAGGACTTTACCTTTTTTGTAATTTTGTTTCTTTGTTACTAATCACCGCTTACTCTGTCATGATGTTCTCTCCCACCGTACTTTTAGTACTTCCAAAGGGAGGAGACAGCCGCAAACAGATGACTGCCATCTTTGTGCTGGCACTGTTTGGATGTGTGGTCTTTACTGTTTATGCCTCCGGCCTTTTCTTCCGAAAAAAAGCAAAACAGCTGGGAACCCTTATGGCGCTTGGCGCTTCCGGCCGCAAGCTGCTTCCCGGCCTGCTTAAGGAGGTTCTCCTTTTAAGCTCCCTCTCCTCCCTTGCCGGAATTTTAGCAGGATTCCCCTTTGTTATCTTACTTTGGAATTCTTTCCGGCTTTTCCTTACGGACAGTGCCCAGATGGAATTGAAATTTGACTTTAAATGCCTGTATCTGTCAGCAGCATTTTTTGTGATTGTAGTAGCTTTTTCCTGCGCAAATGCTTACCGCTATTTAAAACGGACAAATATTATGGAAGTGATGCATGAAGAACATCGAAATGAACCTGTAAAGGAATTAGGCACATGGTGCGCCCCTGTAGGAATTCTGCTTATCTTAGCCGGTGCCATCCTGGGATATTTTTCACCTTACGCATATGAAAAGCTGTTCAGCGCCTTTCCCCCGGCATGGCTTAATCTGCTTTATGCCCCTGTTTTTGCCGGTCTTTATTTGATTATGCTGCACACAGTGGTGCATGGCTGGAGCTCCCGCAAAAAGCACCCATACAAAAATCTGATTGCCAGAAGCATGATGAAATTTCAGGGAAAACAGACGGTAAACAATCTGCTGGTAAGCACAGTACTCACCGCCGGAACTGCCTTTGCCATCTTTTACATTCCCATGATGAGCGTAGGACATTCCATGGAAGTCAACTCCCGCCCCTATGATTACTACTATTATTACCGGGCAGATCAACGCGTTTTTGATGAAGAAGAAATTTCTGTCCTTGCCGCAAAATATGATCTTACAATGAAAGATTTTAAAACTGCTCCTTATGTATCACTGGCTATGGATGGCATTAACATGATAGAGGATGAGGGGCAAAATTTTCATTACGAACATATTCCATTTCTTGAGGAAGGAAAATTCTTTTCCGAGACCGCCTATGAAGCGTTTACCGGAACAGAAATTTCCATAGCTCCCGGAAAATACATGGCTGTTTCAAATACAGAGGAAACCGGAATATATTATTTGAATTCAAAAGCAGAAGTTCTCACCAATATGGTCACCGGCAGCACCCTTTCCGTAAGCTTTGCCGGATATGCCCACTACGATCTTTTGGTAGACCAAAAGGGCTGTTATGTACTTAATGATGATGATTATGAATTGATTGCCGCAGGTATCAGCCCGGAATGGGGCGGAAATGCAGTAGTTTTTAATATGGATGGAAAAGACAGCTATCTATTTGCCCAGGACTTCTTTTATACTTTCATCTCATTTTTCGGACCGGAGTGTGAATATCCCATTTACTATGACCGGGTGGCAAAATATCAGTCACAGTTAAATGGAGAAGTCTACTGGGGAGATACCGATCGAATGACGTCTGTCAGCTACGCGGAGCCTGACACCACCGACTTTAGATATTACTGGACTTATATGCCTAAAATCCGCATTTTGGATCAGACAGATTATCTCAGGACTTTTTCCGTATTCCTTATGATGTTCCTTTTTATTTCAATTATCTGTTCCCTTGCCTCCATGATCATCAGCTACACCCGCTGCATGACCATTGCATTTAACAATCGTTATGTATTTGAAGATTTAAAACGGCTGGGTGCATCACCTGCATTTTTGAAAAAGGAAATTAAAGGACAGGCGGGACCGGTTTTTAAAATTCCAACTATTGTAGGGATGACGTCCATGTATCTGCTTTATATGCTTCTTATGTTTGCCAATGACGGAAAAATAACCAGCAGCGAAATCGGTGGAATGGCTGTATGCCTTTTCATTCTTATCCTTCTGGCAGGCATCTATTATTTGATATACCGCCAAACCATAAAGAGTATGTACCGCCAGTTAGAAGTGTAGGAGGCTCTTTTCCAAAACTAAAACATAATCTTTACTAATCTTTCCTCCCATACCTTGTCTTGGGATTCTGATATAGGGATTTTGAATGATATAACTAAAGTATTGTATCGTTCGAAATCCCAGTCTGTTTGCAAGCTCCTCAATCACCCGCCAGCTTTCTACCACAACTTTCCTGATTGTACTGTTTCCAATTACAATGACGTATTTCCCCCCTGGGTTCATCTGACAGTACACAGCGCGCAGGTTCTCTTCCATATCCTCAAAAAACTTCTTTACAATTAATGCTCTTTTTTCATCCTGTTCCATAATCTGGTAAAAGTAATTTTTTAACAGCCCGCTTCTTTCTAATATGGCAAGGCTGCTTTTTTCCACCTTTGCATTAATTTTTTCAGTTCCTACATACCGGCTCTTTTTTTCTCTAAGCTCCTCTTCCGTCAGTGTAGCCATCCATAAATTTTCAAGGCGCATGGTTCTTCCATAATCAAAGGCATTGATATAAGGCGGTGACGTAATCGCAAGATCAATTCCAACCGGCATTTGAAAAGTAAGAGCATCTCCCTCTATCAGCCTTGTATTTCCCATCTTTTCAATGCCTGACAGCTCTGTCATCATTTGTTTGTACCGCCGGAAAACAGAGGTAAATTCCCTTGTAACAGCAGGCGGTACTTTCTTTACTTTGTTTGACACATAGGGTTTTGGTGAAGTATCATCCGCATTTGATACTCTTTTTATGATTGAAACCATACACAGCTTAAAAAAATCTCTTACATCAGCATCACAAATGTTGTCAATGTACATCTTCATTCTGCCAAGTTCTGCTATTGCATTTTCAGAAAACCAATGTTCTAAATTGGCAATCTTCGGTCGGAACTGCTCTGTCATATCCTGCTGCATTATCTCCATGATTTTGAAATATTCCTGTTCCAAAACCTCCACCTTTTGGGAATTCAAAACGGTGGTTTTCACTTTAATAATCAGTTTAGCTATATCATCAATTTCCGTTCCATAGGCATCCATCCCATAAACATTTGCTTCTAACAATGTTGTGCCGCTCCCTGAAAAGGGATCAAATATCGTCCCTTTTTTATCAGGAAGGAAGGTATTTACTCCCCACCTTGGTATTTCGGGAATAAATTTGCAGGGATATTTAAACATTCCGTGAGTATAAGAATTTGGATTTGCCTGTTTAATTAAATAAGCGGCACCGCTTATAATCTCCAATGGCAATGACTCCACTTCAATTATTTGTTCTTTATCAGGCATACCACGCTCTCCCTTAAATACTTTCCGCTTTCTTTTGTTATTTCATATTGTTGTGAACTTGTAATAATATATCTGTCAACTTCAACTTTACTAACCGTAAAGCCTATCTGACGGGCATACTCAGCTAAAATCAAGTCTGCCGCAAATACAATTCCTCCATAAGCAGAATTGCCCACCACGATACAGCAAAACCCTTTATCATTCAATACTTTATAGCATTCCTCCACAACCCTGAACATATCATCATAATATAACTGAAGCATTTTGGGTATTTTTTTGTCCCACAGCTCTTTTTCCTGTAGTCTGGTAAGTAATTCATCAAGTGTTGCACTTTTTGACTGTACTTCCCTGCTCAGGTCCCCATTTAAATGTGAGTGCAGTGAATTCCTTCTGAGTTTCTTCAATTCCGGATATTCTGACACAAATTTTCCAAACCATAATTCTAATTTATATATTTCTGTATAATCGAAACAGTTAGCATAGGGCGGCGAAAATATGATTCCTTCCACACTGTTTTCTTCTATGTATTCTCCCATGCCCAGGCAGGATTCATTGTAAATTACCCCATGAGTGCTTTTTTGTTTATCAATTAAATCAGCATAAATATTCTGATATTCTTCCAGAAGCATTGCTCTTGCATCTTCAACAGTAATAATTCTGGGTTTTACATATTTTCTGATTTTTAAGCCATTCCCTGCTTTTCTGTAATTGCACAGTGGTTCCAGACAAGCCAGCCAGCCTATTTTAAGAAGGTTTCGAACCTGCTTGTCCCCGATCTTATCGTCATCAATCATTGTCCCTACAGACATGTAATATTTTTCAATTTCACTGTCAAACACCTTTGTACTGATTGATAATTCAGGTAAACAGTAATTTTCTTTTTTATTTAATGCCTGCTGTAATATATTTTCGTAGGCGTCCTTAAACAATTCTATCGTTTTTTTAGAATAATTATCTAATTTACATTTTGATAAAAAACAGGAAAAAGGATTTACCTCAAATCCAATACCTGAATACCCCATATCCTCTGCTGCAAGCAAAGTACTTCCGCTCCCTGAAAATGGATCTAAAATAATTCCTTCTTTTCTTTGTGCATATTCCCTGATCAAGTGTTCCACCAGCTCCACGGAATATCCTTCTTTATATCTGTACCATCTTTGAAATGGCTTATTTAAATCATCTGAATAATTCAGCAAACTGGTATAGGTTGCATTTGGACTTTCCGGGTAAATAACCTTAAATCTACTCTCAAGCTCCAAATATCTATCATAATATAAGTCCATTTTGTATCCTCCGCCTGCTTCTCCCGGCATGTTCCACAGAAAAGAATTTTTCCAGCATACGATTGCATTGTATCATACCCCTTCAAACTGCGTCAATCAAACAACAGCTCGTCTACTGTAACAAACTCATATCCTTCTGCCTTTAGCCGGTCCACAATCTCAAGAGCTGCCGTCACTGTAGTCTTATACTGGTCATGCATTAAAATAATGTCATTTTCGCCTGCCTTGGCACAAACCGTATTTACAATGCAGGAAACATCACTGCTGCACCAGTCAAGGGGATCAATGGTCCAAAGTACGGGAAACATGTTAAGCTCTTTTTCAAACTCTTTATTCCAGCTTCCATAGGGAGGACGCACATAAATAGTATCCTCTCCGGTCACTTCCTTAATTACTTCATTGGTCTTAATAATTTCTTTCTTAAAATTTTCCGCATTGCTTGAAGTAAGCTGAATATGGCTGTAAGTATGGTTTCCAATTAAATGATCATCCTCATAAATTTCACGTACGATTTCCGGATAAGCCTCTACATTTTGTCCCGTTATAAAAAAGGTTGCCTTAGCATCCCGTTCTTTCAACCCTTTTAAAAGCTGCTCCGTATAGTAAGGGTGCGGGCCGTCATCAAAAGTCAACGCAATTTTTTTACTGTCCTCATCTTTAAATGCCCTTCCTATTGTAGGCATAAAGCTTTGCTGAAAATAACCAACCAGGCACATAATTGCCAAAAATATTATTAAAATAATACAGGATAAAATTCTTCTTTTCAAATTCATGTCAAGCTACTCTTTCCCGCTGCCTTATTCTATTTATATGCTTTGAAATCCGCATCATGCATGATCCTTTATTGTACATAAAAAACAGCAGGGAACACTCCCTGCTGTTCAATAAACTTACACCAGTCTACAACTCTGTTGAAATCAATCTCAGTTCTGTCCATAATATGCATATTCCCCATGCTTCCTATAATAATGCTTATCCTGTATTTCCTTAGGTGCGGACACATTTCGGGGATTAATTGCCTCACAATATGCAGCCATCTTGGCAACCTCCTCTAATACTACCGCATTGTGGACTGCATCAGCGGCATTTTTTCCCCAGGTAAAGGGGCCATGATTTTTACAAAGTACTGCCGGTGTTGCCTCATAATTAATTCCATGCTCCTCGAACTCATCGGCAATTAAAATTCCGGTATTCCTTTCATAAGCCTCTTCAATTTCCTCTTTTGTTAAGTTGCGGACACAGGGAACTTCTCCATAAATATAGTCCGCATGGGTGGTTCCATAACAGGGAATCGACCTGCCTGCCTGAGCCCAGCTTGCGGCCCATGAAGAATGAGTATGTACAATCCCGCCTACATTTGGAAAACGTCTGTAAAGAACCGCATGGGTTGCCGTATCCGAAGAAGGATTGTATTTTCCCTCTACTTTTACTCCATTTAAGTCAACTACAACCATATCTTCCGCCTTAAGCTTCCCATACTCCATTCCACTTGGCTTTATCACAAACAGCCCGGACTTTCTATCAATACCGCTGGCATTTCCCCATGTAAAAGTAACAAGTCCAAATTTTGGAAGCTGCATATTGGCTTCATAAACTTCCTGCTTTAACTGTTCTAACATATTTCTCCTTTCCAAATTACCACTCCAAAGTATACATGGCAATTTCATCATTTTCTCTGTTTGCAGATATCAGAATATCCTTTCCCTCATCCACAAAATGAAACACATTTGCCGAACCGCAATCCTCGTCAATCAGCTCCCAGCAATACCCTTTTTCTTCGTCCCACCAAAATACAATCAAATTGCGCTCAGCTTTCCGGTGCCCTACGATCAGTACCTGTTTGCCGCATAGGCTTCCTCCATAAATTGCATGAGTAAAATCTGCCGGCTTCTCATATTCGTAAACTCTTTCAAAACCTTTATCCAGCTTTTTATAAATACAAATCTTATCCCCATGAAAAGGAGATAACACTGCCAGTTCTTTTTCCCCATCCCCATCAAAATCCACCAGCACAGCATCACTTGAAGGTGTATCAAGAAGCTGATCTATTTCCCACTCTCCATTTATATCCACTGGCGGAAAAAAACGATATACACCACAGTCAGCAGAAATCAGACAGGTATCCATATCATTTTCCACAATCCTATAATATCCATGATTTTTCAGCATATTTTCCTTAATCACCTGTATCTTTAGCTGATGTTCTCTGTCAAATATACTTAAATCTTCTGGCAGCACCGCAGCATAAACCTTCCCAGGCACAGACCAGTCATCTTTAAACTTGTGTCCTGACTTCAGTGTACAGGCAATCAGATAATTAATTCCATTTCTTCTTACAATATCAAAACGGTGCACATGGGGAAGTTTTACAAGGGTGCGCACCTCCCATTCTCCATCTTCTTTATGGGATACAATCACAATCTCTGCGTCAGCAGAATCATTTGGAGAATAAAACTTATGAGTAGCCAGAAACTGTCCATCACTTTCCGGCACCTGAACCATGCTCATGGTTCCTCCCGGTTCTTCCCATACAGTGTCCAAAATCCTTCCCTTCCGGTCAAACAACAGGCATCTGTCCGTTTTTTCCGCTGCTACCAAAACACAATCTTGTCCCCGGTCATGTAATGGCGCAATTGAATAGCACTTCGTCAGCCTGGAAATTATTTTTTTTTCTACTTTCATCAGCCTTATCCCTTTCCTTCTACTCCATCCGATCTAAAATCTTTGAAAACTTCTCACAGGCTGATGTTAAATCCTCTTGCCAGTCAGAATTCCCCATATACCAAAATTCTGTTACAAATTTGCGCACCTGCATCTCCCACGCCTTATTTATTGCCTCTTCAAATGCCACATGCCCGGTTCCGTAAGGAATTTCCCTGAATTTTCCCGGAACGGTTTCCTTCAGATGCATTGCAAGAAGGTGTCCTCTTCCCAATTCTAAATCCTCCAGCGTATCATTTTTATATATACACGCAGCATTGGTAAGATTTCCAATATCAGGATAAATCTGCAGGTAACTGGAATTCACCAGTGTTACATATTTCATAGCCTTTTCCACGGTATTCATAAATTCCGTTTCCATTGTCTCAAATCCAAGAGATATGCCCACACAACCTGCAAGACGAACTGCCTCCTTTAAATTTTCCAGGAACAGCTTTTTTGTTTCTACACTTGATTCCTCATAGTAAACATCATACCCTGCCAGTTGAATGATACGGACTCCCAAATCATCTGCAAGGCGGATTGCTTTATCCATGATTTCCATTCCTCTTGCACGTATAGCCGGGTTACTGCTTCCTAATGGATATTTTCGATGTCCACTTAAACACATGGTTCGTATGGGGATTCCAATTTTATGCATGGTCAAAATCAACTGCTGCCGCTCTTTTAGGGGCATATTCAGCCGGCTTAGCTTTTCTTCTGTCTCGTCAATGCTGATCTCCATAAAATCATAGCCTGCCGCCTTTGCTGACAAAAGCTTTTCTTCCCATGATAGTTCTGACGGCATTGCTTTTTCATACAATCCCAGTGAATACTTTTTTTCCACCCGGTATCCTCCTTTTCTGGATTTTCATCCTTAAGCCATCCACTCCACATCTACAGGCAGGAACGGAAAGGAATATTCTGCAACGCTTCAAAACAGTCCTCAAATCCTCTCCTGTGATGATATTCTCTTTTATCCTTCTCGGCTGGATAAACATACTTTCCTCCCACCTCCCAGAAAAAGGGATGGAAGCCATACCCCAGCCTGTCCTTTTTCATTTCATAAAGAACACGAATCTCATTTACATCTGCCATAAAATTCGTCCAAACGTCATAGTGGATGGGAATAACTACCTTACACCCTAAAGCTTCCGCCATACGGAGAATATCACAGGAAGTCATTTTATCCGTTATGCCCACCGGATTTTCTCCATAAGAGCCAAATGCCACATCAATATCGTAATCCTTTCCATGTTTGGCAAAGTAAATGGAATAATGGGAATCTCCACTATGATAGATATTCCCTCCCGGCGTCCTGATCAGATAATTAACTGCCTTTTCATCCATATCTACAGGGCAGATGCCTGTCAATTCTGCTCTGTCCTCCCCCTGGGAATCTGTTGTAACAAGACAGGTTCGGTCAAAAGAGTCCAAAGCAACAATCTCCAGATCCTTAATTTTAATGGAATCCCCTGGTTTCACAATTATACAGCGCTCCTCCGGAACCCCCCATTTTTTCCACAACTCCACAGATTTCTTTGGTCCGATAAAGGGAACTGGAATTTTCCGGCCGGCTTCATCCGTAGTAGTCATGCCGCTTTGAATCACATGTGCAGCATATTCCACACTCATATGATCCTGATGATAATGAGTGGCAAGCACCGCATCCACCTGCTTTACCGCAAAAGGATCAAGTACAAAAGGAACTGCCCGCAGATTAGGCTGCATCTTTCTTCCTCCACACATATTGGCCATCTGGTGCCCGGGCTTCATCTTTCCGTCTCCATGTGTTCTTTTCCCATTTCCATTCCAAAAATCAATGGTAATGTTACATTCTTCCGGGGTTTTAATCCATAGTCCCGTACATCCAAGCCACCACATTGCCACATTGCCTGCTGGTACCTTTTCCTGTTCGATTTCTTCATTCAGCCACGTTCCCCATTCCGGAAACGTATTCATAATCCAATCCTCTCTCGTAATTTCTTCCACTCTCGACATAACTACTCCTTTCAAATTTTGAGGTTTTCAGGTAATTGTGAAAATAAAGTGATGGGAATATTCAGACAATTTTCAAAAACTCTTTTACCTGTTCAAAAATACCCTTTCCATCCAGCTTATATTTTTCAAGAAGTGCCTGTGCGGAGCCTGATTCTCCAAACACATCCTGCATTCCTATCTTTTTTACAGGTACCGGATTTGCTTCTCCAAGCGCATCCCCCACCGCACTTCCCAACCCGCCGATCACGGAATGTTCCTCTACCGTTACCACTTTTCCGGTTTTCCGGGCTGAACTCAGAATAAGATCTTTATCCAAAGGTTTAATCGTACAAATATTGATTACTTCCGCGCTAATACCATCCTGCTTCAGCATTTTTGCCGCCTCAAGGGAATTTGCCACGCAGATGCCTGTGGCTATGATGGATAAATCCTTTCCTTCTCTTACCACGCTGCCTTTTCCCATTTCAAATTTATAATCCGGCCGGTCATTAATCACAGGACATGCGCCACGTCCAAATCTTAAATAAACAGGACCTTTATACTCTGCCGCCGCCTTAACTGCCGCTTTTGCCTCAATGTCATCTGAGGGGCACATTACCACCATTTGAGGAATCGTTCTCATTAATGCAATATCCTCATTGCACTGATGGGTAGCTCCGTCTTCCCCTACCGTAATGCCTGCGTGGGTGGCTCCAATCTTCACATTTAAATGAGGATATCCCACTGAATTTCTGATCTGTTCAAATGCCCTTCCTGCTGCAAACATGGCAAAGCTACTGGCAAAAGGTATCTTTCCTGCTGCGGCAAGCCCTGCCGCAACTCCTATCATATTGCTCTCTGCAATGCCGCAGTCTATATGTCTGTCTGGATACTTTTTCTTAAAAATTTCTGTCTTTGTTGCTGATGCCAAATCAGCATCCAGCACCACAATATCCTTATTTTCCGCCCCCAGCCGGGCAAGCGCATTTCCGTAGCTTTCTCTGGTAGCAACCTTTTTTACCATATTTTCCCTCATCCGGCTTCCTCCCTTAATAGTTTTCTATCTGCATTTTCAAGCTCAGCCATTGCCACCTCATACTCCATGTCATTGGGGGCCTTTCCATGCCATCCGGCGTCTCCTTCCATGAAAGAAACTCCTTTTCCCTTAATACTGTGGGCAATCACAGCAACAGGCATTCCCCTGATATTTTTCGCTTCCCTGAAAGCTTCCCGCAAAGAATCAAAATCATGGGCATCTGCATGAACCACATGAAACTGAAAAGCCTCAAATTTTTTATCAATAGGATAAGGGGAGCAGACATTCTCAACAGGTCCGTCGATTTGAAGTCCGTTATTGTCCACGATTACCACCAGATGATCCAGCTTATGGTGTCCGGCAAACATAGCCGCTTCCCACACCTGTCCCTCCTGAAGCTCCCCATCTCCTAAAAGTGTGTAAACTCTATATGTCTTATGATCCATTTTTGCTGCCAGCGCCATGCCTGCCGCCACAGAAATCCCCTGTCCCAACGAACCGCTTGACATATCTATTCCTTCCATATGATTCATACAGGGATGTCCCTGTAAATAGGAGCCCAGCCTGCGCAGTGTCACCAAATCCTCCACCGGGAAAAAGCCTCTGTAAGCCAGGGCAGCGTACAGTCCTGGTGCAGTATGACCTTTGGAAAGCACAAACCGGTCTCTATCCTCCATCCCGGGGTTTTCAGGATCAACGTTCATTTCTTCAAAATACAGATACGTAAAAATATCCGCCGCTGATAAGGAACCGCCCGGATGTCCTGCTTTGGCACTGTGAACAGCGCTCACAATTCCTTTGCGTATCTGATTTGCCGTTTTCTTTAGTTCAAGATTATTCATAATAGTCTCATCCTCCATCTATGCCCAATGCCCGCAGGCCGGATTTCAGCGCCCCAATAGCAGTTGCTTCTCCCTCATCCGCCCTACGGACGCTTCTGTCCAGTGTATCTTCTAAAATTCCCATCAAAAATCCGGATCTCGACAGTCCTCCTGATACTTTTACCTGATTCTTTTTTTCAGAAATCATTGCTTCCACACTCTTTACACAGCCTGCCACATCCCGAATAATTCCCTCCAATCCGGCACGTGCAAAATCCTCTCTGGTATGCTGAAGCAAAATATTGGTAAAACTTCCCTTCTGTAAAGGATTCCATTCCGGCGTTCCAGTACCCGTCAATGCATTAACAAAACACATTCCATGTGCGCCCTTAGGCGCCGCTTCCGCTTCCTTGAGCAATATTTTCAGCGCCTCATCTTTATCCAAATGGCTGTAAAAGGTATTGCAAAGCCAATCCAGCGTAGTTCCTGCACCAGGAACCATTCCCTCTAGAATCCATGTGCCCTGCGCAGCCCCAACATTGCAATTCACCCGCATTTCCAGGTCAAGTACCGGCTTGTTTGTCTGTGCAATTACATAAGCTCCGGTTCCCATATTACAGATCAGACAGTCCTCCTCTTTGTTCTGCATTCCCAAAGCCGCACACTGCTGATCTCCTCCCGCAGACACCACCAAAATCCTGCTCCCTGTCCTAAGAAAATCACTGATACTGGATCTTGTTTTCCCAATTACACTCCCCACCGGAACAAGGGTGCACAGCTTATCTGCGTCAACCTCAAACAGTTCCAGCAATTCCTCCGACCATTTCTCCATATGCAGATCATACAGACAGGTCCGGCTGGCAATTGAAGTATCCGTAACATATTCACCAGTCAGATAATGCAGTACATACTCCTGAAATCCAATCAGTTTTACCGCCTGCTCATAAACCTCCGGCATATGTCTTTTTACATATTTCATTTTAGGTGCGGAAAAAACCGGAGAAGGACGCATCCCGCAAATTCCATATATTGTTTTTGTCTTCGGCGCCAGTTCTTCTATCAGGCCGACACATCTTTTATCCTGCCACATAACCGCATGGCAAAGGGCATGTCCGTCCTTTCCCATTGGAATTACGGAAGAGCGCTGGGCAGTCACGGAAATTCCATCCAGCTTTATTTTCTCCGTCGCACAAAAATCACCTATTTCCCTAAGGCATCTGTCAAGGGCTTCATCCAGCTGCCTCATTTCCATAAGAACGCCTCCCTCAGACGTATAATGAAGCCAATATTTACTTTGACAACTTTTTAAGATATGTCCATGATCGTCCATAAGCATGCCCCGCATGCTTGAAGTGCCTATATCAAGAATCAGCAGCATACTGCCTCCTTTGTAATTGTCTTTATAAAACATCTGTTACAGCCCAAACTCATAAATGACAAGTTCCTCCACCATTCCTTGTCCGGAACATTCTGAAATACTGATGCCGCCAAACACATTCTCAGGAAATACTCTGGCTGAAATGGTATACTGTTCGTTGATAAACACCTCGACGGATGAATGATCCAATATCATATCTATACGATATTCACAAAGCCAGCCAGTAATTGGAACCTCTATCTGCTGCGTCTCCACATTTGCATCTTTCGCAGACCTGGAACGGTCTAAAATAATGCGTTGTAAAATATGGTCAATTTTTAATTCCGTGTATTCCATTCCCTCCCGTGAAGCAAATACTCTCACTGTAAAGCAGCTATTTTCCGGTATTTTTACCTTACAACAAATTTCCCCCTGTCGGCATTCTGCAAGCACTTTTCCCTGTTCCACGTAAGAAAATGCCATATGCTCCAAAGAATACAGCTTTTTTTTACGAAGCATTCTGCATTCTTCTGCCAGCCGGATACACAGGCCATCTTCTTTCAAAAATACTTCCCGGGGAAGCGACTGCATTCCCGCCCAGCCTCTATGATAAGTACAGGACATGCGGTCCCATTCAAACAGACATCCAATGGTAATATATCTTCCTTTGGGATCTGTCAGATAAGTATTAGGCGCATAAAAACCCTTTTTTCCAACACTATAATCAAAAACCCCTTCCGAATGTACCGTAAATTCCCAAGTTGTTTTATTTAATCCTCCAATACAGTATCTGGTTCCTTCCAAAGGTGCATATAAAAGAACATATTGTTCTCCAAACTTTAACATATTGGGACATTCCAGCAGTTCATATTCCCGGGAAGTATACAGGATAGAACAAAATGACCATTTTTTAAGATCCGGTGACCGGTAAAGTCCCACACATCCTTTATTTTCCCAGGTCCCGGAAAGCAGCATTAAATATTCCTCTTCCTTCCATATAAAAGGATCCCGCCACATACTGATACCGCATCTAAGCTCATTAGGCACTGCCGGTTTTCCCACCTTCTCCCAATGCTCTAAATTTGGATCTCCCACTGCACACCACTGCTGTGCACCATGCCTGGGACCTCTTTCTTTTTCTCCCACACTGGTATAAAAAAGATAAATCTGATCCCCTTTTTCCACCGCACAGCCTGAATAGCAGTGCAGTTCCCCTTCCGCATAAGAAGGTGTAAGGGCAACGGTACATTCCTCCCAATGAATCAAATCTCTTGATTTAGCATGTCCCCAATGAATATCTCCCCACACATCTCCACCAGGATTGTACTGATAAAACATGTGGTACCAGCCATCTTTGTAAATCAGCCCATTAGGATCATTGATCCAGTTTTTTTGGGGCCTGTAGTGAAATCCAGGATAAAATTTATCCTCCATCATCCAATCTCCGTTCTGAAAATTCAAGTATACTGTACCAATTCAACACTTTTAACACGGAAGTCATCTGCCATAAAAGTGCCTTCACAGATTAAAAAACCACAGCCTCCGTTTTGATACCTTTCATCCTCGGCTGATAACAATATTTCACCGTTAATGGCAGTGCTGATTCTTTTCCCTTCCGCCTGCAGGGTAAGTTCATAAGTTTCCAACTCTTTATAGGAAAAAGGAAGCTCCTCTAATATTGTCCTTTCCTCCCCGTCCTGCCGGATTAGCTGGGCAGTATTGTGGTCTTTCAGTAAAAATGCATAATATTTTCTATGTCCCCGGCTGCGGATCACCAGCCCAAATTCCTTGTGCAGATAGGGAACTGCTTTACAGGACACCTGATAATTACTAAAATCTTTGGTACCTATGACTGCAAGCCCCGTCCCTTCATGATTGGAAACGGTAAAAGTATGTCTGGCATCAAAGGAAAATTCCTTTGCTGATGAAGTAAACGCCTGTAACTGCATATTGGCGCGTCCTAAATCAAAATTACGAAGAGAGCCGGTAATCAAAAAATCAGAGGGTGCACCTTTAAAATCGACAGAACGGACCAGCACCTGACTAAAAGTTTCTCCTATTACCTCTATTCCAAAGCGGTCAATGCATTTTCCTCCTAATGAGGGAATATGCCATACATACTCTTTCCAGTCAGAACTTCCTTCATATATGCAGCTTTCCATTACCTGCTTTTGATCATCAAAATCATAATAGATCACATAAAACCTGAAATTTATCCGCCCGCAAAGTGTCTTAAGACTTACATAAACCTTCTGAGTTTCATATAAAACAGGACTTCCTAAAAGACAATAGCTTCCATAAATATCCTCTCTCTGCCACATAACCGGAACAGACGCAAATCCTTTTTCTTCCTGTAAGGATATTTCAAGTCCTTCCCCCTGTCTATTTTTAAGCTCTACCGTTCCTCCTCTCACAGGACACGTTTCAAATCCCTGCACTGCTCCTTTATAATCAAAGGAAAATCTGTGAGGACGCACCTGATATTTTGTTTTATAAATCTGATTGTGCAGTTTTAAAATCCTTTTAGTCTGCTGAACAGCATCCGTTACGCATTCGCCTCCATTAGAGGAAATGTTATAAAAACGGTCTGCGATAGGCGTCCTAAAATCAAATTCTTTTGTAATTGCATCAGCTCCAAGCCGGATTCCATTCAGGCATCCTATGTTTGCTCCGTTGCAGTCCGTATCCCAGCCTGCAGATACACATAACTGCATTGCATCACGAAAACTGTCTTTTCCTAAAAGAAGCACCGTAAGCATCAGTGCTGTGTTAGGTATCACATGGCAGTTTCCCGGAAATTTATCATATCCCCATCTTTTTTCCAGATATGCCCTTGCAGTCCGAAAATCCGGCTTATCCTTGCAAAAGGCTATTATTTCCCCAAAAATGTCTTTTAGCTGCTTTACATTTATATAAGAAAGATTTTCTTCCAGCAATGCTTCAAGATTTCTTTCTCTAAATGCCGCCGCTTCCATTCCCGCCCAAAAGCAGGCCGACTCTACCGCCACACCGTCATGACTCACCTGCGCCTGCATTTTAGTGTATTTTCTTGCCTTTTCAACATCTCCGGCAAAAACAAGGGGAATTGCATCTATAAAAATCTGGGCGCCAATCTGCTCTGCCGCAGCTCTTCCATTTCTCTCCATACTTCCGCTTTCCGGTGCTTTAATGCCGCTTTTTAACCGCAGATATGCTGTATGTTCAGTGGATCTGCCAAGCCCGCCCCACCAGAAAACAGTTTTTTCTTCAATCAAATAATTAAGCCATGTATTTCCAAATTCCGCAGGACTTAATTTTGCTAAAGGATAATCCTCCAATGCATTGAAAAAGGTAAATGTGCCTGAGAGATCATCATCCGCAACATGAAGAGGAACTCCAATTTCTTCTGCCACAAAATGATCTACCACATCAAACCGGTCTTTAATTTTTTCATAGGGCCATCCTTCTATGGGGCGTCCATAAAATACACCAATTATTTTTCCAAGTATTCCTGCATAAACCTTTTCTTCATAATTGTCTATCATCCCAAACTCCCTTCCGGTGTGTTTACACAATAAAGCTGTTATCAGACAACTTGTGCCCTTTAGCACAAATCCTGTTCCTTACCCCTTAATCCCCGATGCGGCAACTCCTTCCACAAAATACTTCTGGAAGCAAAGATATAAAATCAGCAGCGGAAGAATTGTAACCACCGCCATTGCCATAATAGGCCCTATGTCCATTGTGGAGCCCGACTCTCCCTTAAAAGCGTTTAGTCCCAGCGCTATTGTAAATTTAGCGGGCCTGCCTAAATAGATTAAAGGCGCCATATAATCATTCCAGCAAAATACCAGCTGATTGATTACCACCACTAATAAAGCGGGCTTACAGTTGGGCAGATAGATTCTTGTAAAAATGCCAAACCAACTGCAACCGTCAATTTTCGCCGCCTCGGCCAGATCATTGGGTAGTCCTGCAAAAAACTGGCGCAGTAAAAATATGTTAAAAGTGCTGGTGCCAAAAAACGCAGGAAGTACAAGGGGATAAATAGTATTCAGCCAGTGAAACTTGCTGTACATAATATACATGGGAATCAAAGTGACCGTCTGGGGAACCATCATAGTTGCAAGCAGTACCAAAAATAATACATTTTTTAGTCTGGACTGAAACTTGGCAAATCCAAATGCAACCAGCGAGCAGCTGCATACCGTTCCTATTACGCATAAACCAGCAATTTTCACCGTATTCCAAATATAAATCAGGAATTTTCCACCTTTCCATCCCTTTTCAAATGCACGGAAGGAAACCGGCCAGGGAAGAAGCTGCTTATAATCTGCTATTCCCGCTTCTGTTTTTAAAGAGGTGCACAGCATCCAGACAAAGGGAAACAAAAAGAGTGCCGCAAGCACGATCAGCAGAATCTGTGTTAAAATATTTCCCGCACTTTTTTTCATAGGTCTTTTCTCTTTTGTCATATCTAGTTCACATCCTCTCTATAAAATACCCAGAACTTTGATGTTCCAAGAATTACAAGTGTCAGCAGAATCATAATGATAAACAGTACCCAGGCAAGTGCAGAGGCATATCCAAATTTTCCGTAGGAAAATGCAGTATTATAAAGATAAAGTCCATACACATAAGTAGACTGGGCAGGCCCTCCTCCTGTCATTACATATGGCTGAGTAAAAATCTGCAGCCCTTTGATGATCGCCATAAGTACATTAAAAAATACTACCGGACTGATCAACGGAAACGTAATATGAAAAAATCTTTGTATTCCATTTGCCCCGTCTAAATCTGCCGCCTCATAATAATCTCTCGGCACGTCCTGAAGGCCTGCCAGCACAATGGTCATCGCAGTTCCAATACAGAACATGTCCATAAAGATAATTGACAGCATTGCCGTATTTCTGTTTCCAAGGAAATTAATACTCTCCATCCCAAGGGCATTTAATATCACATTGATAAATCCATTGGTTCCATTAAATAAGTAAGTCCATGCAATATAAGTTGCAACCCCTGTACAGATCGTGGGCAGATAAAAAATCCCCCGAAATACATTGGTTCCTAACAACCGCTTATTTAATAGTGTGGCCAGAAAAATAGAAACCATCGTGTTAAGCGGGACAGAAACCCCAATATAAAAGAACGTGTTTTTAAGCGACAAGCCAAATGTTTTATCTTTTGTCAAAATCTGAATAAAATTAGATATCCCGATAAAATCCCTGTTTGTCAGTCCGTTCCAATTTGTGAAAGACATAACAAAGGAATATACCATAGGAAAACAGGTAAATGCACAAAACCCAACTAGCCAGGGTGATATAAAAACCCAGAACAGCTTCGAGGTATCATTTAATTTCTTTTTCTTTTTTTTGTTTTGTTTTGCCATTCTACTTCTCCCTATCTTTACACCAATCCGAAGTCCCCATCTTCTTTCGGATTAATGGCTAAGCGTGGAAGGAGCTTCACGTCCCTCCACAACTATGCCGTGCTTTTTCTTTTTTATTTATAAGAATCAAAAATTGTAGTTCCTTGTTCCTGAACGTCCGCAATCATTTCATCTACTGTCATATCTCCTGCAAGAACCTTCTGGTAATCTGCTTTTGTTAAATCATTCACCTCTGCAAATGAACCCAGATTATAAAAAGGAGTGGAAGAAGAAATCATATTGATAAATACGGATTTGTTATAAGGCGTCCCCTCACCAAAATCATTTAAGTATTCTTCGCTGGTTACATAAGGCTGAAAATCAGGAATACCAATGCTCTGTGCTGCTTTTGCCGCTTCTTCCGTGGTAGTCATGTATTTAATGAAATCCCAGCAGACATCTTTATATTCAGACTTGGAACTCATACACCATCCATTTCCCCTAAAAGAGGTCAGCCATCTGGTATTAAACTCTTCATTTATCGGAAGTTCTACTACATCCCACTCAAAAGAACTGCCAATTGCACTTTCATAAGTCGACATATCCCATGTAGCGGAAAGGGCCATTCCAAATTTACCTGTTTCAAATCCTCCGGTAGAAATTACGCCGTCTGTTTCATCAGGAGCAAGTCCTCTTTTTATAGAATCCACAAACATTGTAACGGTAGCTTTAAATTCTTCATTTCCTGCCACATTCATCTTGGCATTTTCAACATCATAAAACATGTTTCCATAAAGATTACGATAAAATTCCGGCACACGCACGCCCCAGCGGATTCCATAAATATCATCGCCAAGTGCGGATATTTTTTCTGCTGCATCCAGCATTTCCTTTTCTGTCCAGTCACTTGAAGGATAGGAAAGTCCAGCCTGATCAAACAAAGCCTTGTTATATGCTATTGCAAAGGTCTTAGACACAAAAGGAGCTGCAACAATTCTTCCGTCATCTGTTTTCCAGTTTGCTTCTACGGAATCCATATCCCAATACTCACTGCACCCGTCCTTTTCAATGTAAGGCTTTAAATCCTCAAACAGGAGACTGTCTTTATATGGGAACAACTGGTCGCTTGCCAATGCAAATACATCGGGCGTTTCCTCTGAAGAAAACCATGTCTGCAGCTTTGTCAAATAGTCTGCTCCGGTACAATATTCGAACTCAATCTTCACATTGGGATGAGCTTCCATATACGCATTTGCCAGTCCCATTTTCATTTCAGCTTCCGGATCATCTCCAAAAAATCCAAAGGTTAAGGATACTTCCTCATCTGCAGAAACTGCCTCTTCCGTTTCCACATCTGTGCTCTCCTGCGTGCTGCCGGAAGTATTGGTACTACCTGTACTGTCCGAATTACTGCCCGCATTCTCCTGTTTGTTTCCACACCCTGCCAACATGGAAAGAGTTACGACAGCAGTTAATAAAGAGACTAAAATTTTCTTTTTCAACATATCACATCCTCCATTTCTTGAGCCTTCCGCTCTTATGCAACTTTTTATGAACGTTTTATGATTATTTTACGTTCGTTTTGTGATTTTTATTTTAATTTAACATGCATATAATGTCAATATCTTTTTGATTTTCAGCAAAATACGCAATTATTTTCCATATTATTTGTATATTTGTTACAATTATTAATTATTTTTATTGATTTTCGTTCATATAAATGATATTATATGAATGGATAAACTAAATTGTAATCGAAACCGGAGGTAATTATATGAAGCACAGCGTACATGTAATAGAGCAAAGGCGCAACAAAATCATTGAGCTTCTTCAGCAAAATGGCAAACAGCAGGTAAACGCACTAAGCGAATATTTCCATGTATCACCTTTAACAATACGAAGGGATCTGAGCGAATTAGAGGATGCCGGCCTGGTAAAAAGGATTCATGGCGGCGTCAGTCTGCACAAGGAGCCCGAACCTCTCTCTCCTTTTGTCAATAAACAAAGTACGCACAATTTTGAAAAAGAACAAATTGCCCGTTATGCAGCAGAATACGTACAGGAAGGAAGCACCATATTTATGAATTCCGGTACTACTATCCTGCATTTACTGAAGCTTCTTAATCACCGTTTCCTTACTATTGTTACCAATAATCTCCTTGCATATGAATGCTGTCCCCAGTTAAAAGGAAATCTGATTTATACCGGCGGCGTATACAACGATACCAGCAAAGCATGTCTCGGCGATCTTGCGGTTACCGTCCTGAATCAAATTTATGCTAATTTGTGTATTCTTGGCGTAAATGGAATTAGCGCCGACAGCGGTGCAACTACTTCACTTCTTCAGGAAACTGTCCTAAACAGCAAAATGATTGAACGGTGCAGCGGAAAAGTGATTGTGGTGGCAGACAGCAGTAAAATTGGAAAAACTTATAGTTTTACCAGTGCGAAACTGCAAAATATTGACATTCTTATTACCGGTTCTCATGCAGATAAGACAGAGCTTGACAGAATCAGGGAACAAGGCGTGGAAGTGCATCAGGTAGATTCCAAGGAAGATTCTAAAGTATAAGACAGTAAAAATATTACCTGAATATATATTCAATTTATACAAACGAGGAGGAATCAGTTTATGAAAAAAATTTTGGTAGTGGGCAGCTTAAATATGGATTGCGTGGTGGAAACACCTCATATTCCACAGGCAGGAGAAACTGTTTCGGGAAGGACAGTTTCTTTTATTCCCGGTGGGAAAGGCGCAAATCAGGCTTATACCGCCGGAAGACTGGGGGGAAGAGTGAAAATGCTGGGAGCAGTAGGCAGGGATGATTTCGGGCAGGCCCTTAGAGACAATTTGCGGGAAGCGGGTGTTGATATGTCGGAAATCTACGTTTTGGAAAAAGAATCAACGGGACAGGCATTTATTACTATTGATGATACAGGAGAAAATTCCATTATTGTAATTCCCGGGGCAAATGGGGCCTTAACTCCGGAACTGATCAGACAAAATGAAGAAGATCTAATACAAATGATTGAAAAAAGCGATATTGTGGTGATGCAGCTTGAAATCCCTCTGGAAACAGTATTATATGTGAAAGAACTGGCTGCTTCTTTACATAAGTTTATTATTATAGATCCCGCCCCTGCACTTTCTAACATCCCAGATGATTTTTGGAAAGGAATTGACTACATAAAACCAAATGAAACAGAATTGTCCATTTTAACTGGAAAACATATGAAAACCCATGAAGAAATCATAGATGGCGCAAGGATAATGCTGGAAAAAGGGGTTAAAAATGTAATTGTGACACTGGGCGGTAAAGGCTGTATGCTTGTAAATCATGACTTGGAACAGCTTTTTGAAGCCCCCAGGGTAAAAGCAGTGGATACTACTGCTGCCGGAGACTGCTTTACCGCAGCATTTGCATTAGCGCTTGCCGAAGGAAACTCCTGCTTTGAGGCAATTGTTTTTGGTCAGGCAGCTTCCTCAATTGCAGTTACCAGAAAAGGGGCACAGACGTCTATTCCAACCAGAGAAGAAGTGATGTCCGCCATCAAATAAGTATATTTAAAGAAAAAACTCTCTGCACGCTTTCGCGTCAGGGAGTTTTTAAATCACGATTTAACTTTTAAAAACAAATTGATTTGTTTCTTTTTCGTAAAAATAACCAATGCTATTTAATTTTTCTTCTGTTTCTGAAGAGCTCACATCCAGATCATCGCACAAAGCCTCAAAATCAGAATAAAAATCACGAAGCTTTAAGTTTACATAGCTTAGCAGCATGTTGGGATCTTTAGGTATCATTCATTTACTCCTCCAATATTAATCTGTTTTCCTGCCTGCACTCAGTTCCCCGTCTTTCACATCAATCCGGATGGTATCTCCCTGTTCCACCTGGCCTGCCAAAATCATTTTTGCAGAAAGGGTTTCCACGTACTTTTGAATGTAACGCTTTAAAGGTCTTGCACCATACACCGGCTCATAAGCATTTTCTACAATAAACCGCTCTGCTTCAGGTGATAATTCCACCATTAGCTCCCTGTCTGACAAGCGCTTATTCAAATCTGCAATAATCAGTTTAATAATACCACCAATATTTTCCCTGGACAATGGTTTAAACAGAATAGTCTCATCCAGACGATTTAAAAATTCCGGCCTGAAATGGGAGCGCAGGTCATTTATAACCATTTTTTCTGCTTCTTCATTAATTTTTCCATTCTGGTCTATGCCCTCTAACAGGTAAGATGCTCCTATGTTGGAAGTCATAATCAGGATAGTGTTTTTAAAATCCACCGTTCGTCCCTGGGAGTCTGTAATCCGTCCGTCATCCAAAACCTGCAAAAGTACATTGAATACATCCGGGTGGGCTTTTTCGATCTCATCAAATAAAACTACGGAATAAGGTTTTCTTCTGACTGCTTCTGTCAACTGCCCGCCTTCTTCATAACCCACATATCCGGGAGGCGCTCCAATCAGCCTGGACACCGAATATTTTTCCATATATTCGCTCATATCAATGCGGACCATATTGTTTTCATCATCAAACAGGGAAGCTGCAAGGGCTTTGGCCAGCTCTGTTTTCCCTACTCCGGTAGGGCCTAAAAACAGGAAGGAGCCTATCGGCTTAGTGGGATCTTTAATCCCTGCCTTGGAACGGATAATTGCTTCTGTCACCTTGGTTACGCCCTCGTCCTGCCCCACTACACGTTTATGAAGTTCCTCATCCAGGTGCAGGGTTTTGTTCCGTTCACTTTCCGTCAGCTTGGAAACAGGGATTCCCGTCCATCTGGAAATAATCTTTGCAATTTCTTCATCTGATACACTTTCATGCACCAGAGAAAGGTCTTTATTTTTCACCTGTTCTTCTTCTATCTCCAACTGCTTTTTCAGTGCCGGAAGCCTGCTGTAACTTAACTCGGCAGCCTTTTCATAATCCCCTTCTCTCTGGGCAATTTCAATCTGGCTTCCCACCGCGTCAATTTCTTCCCTGATTCTGGAGAGCTTTTCAACAGAAGATTTTTCATTTTCCCACTGAGCAATACGATTGTTTAGTTCCTCCTTTAGCTCGGCTAACTCTTTCTGCAGACTTTCCAGACGCTCCACGCTTAACCTGTCGTCTTCTTTTTTCAGTGCAGTCTCCTCAATTTCCATCTGCATGACTTTTCGCTGCAGTTCATCCAGTTCGGTAGGCATGGAATCCAGCTCGGTCTTAATCAGAGCGCAGGCTTCATCCACCAGATCAATTGCCTTATCCGGTAAAAACCGGTCGGAAATATAACGGTTGGACAGCACCGCTGCACTGACCAGTGCGTTATCCATGATCTTAACTCCATGATATACCTCATAACGCTCCTTAAGACCTCTCAAAATAGAAACTGTGTCTTCTACCGTAGGCTCTTCCACCATAACTGGCTGAAATCTTCTCTCCAGCGCCGCATCCTTTTCAATATACTGCCTGTATTCATCTAATGTGGTGGCTCCAATACAGTGCAGCTCACCTCTTGCCAGCATGGGCTTAAGCATATTGCCCGCATCTAAGGCTCCGTCTGTTTTTCCTGCCCCCACAATAGTATGCAGCTCGTCAATGAAAAGAATAATCTGTCCGTCGCTGTTTTTCACATCCTCTAAAACCGCTTTCAAACGCTCTTCAAATTCACCCCTGTATTTGGCTCCAGCAATCAGCGCCCCCATATCCAGTGCAAAAATCTTTTTGTCTTTCAATCCCTGAGGAACATCTCCCCTCACAATCCTCTGGGCAAGTCCCTCCACCACAGCTGTTTTTCCCACACCTGGCTCTCCAATTAAAACCGGATTATTTTTTGTTTTTCTTGATAAAATTCTGATTACATTTCTGATCTCACTGTCCCTGCCAATCACCGGATCAAGCTTTTGTTCTCTTGCCTTTTCCACCAGCTCCTGTCCATATTTAGCAAGTGTATCATAAGTAGCCTCCGGGTTATCGGAAGTAACCCTCTGGTTTCCTCTCACAGAAGAAAGTACCTGCAAAAATCTTTCTCTGGTAATGCCAAACTCCTTAAACAGTTCTTTCACAGCCTTGTTAGGGTGCCTGATCATGGCAAGAAATAAATGTTCCACCGACACATATTCATCAGAAAGCGCCTTTGCCTCCTCCTCTGCCGAAATTAAAACTTTGTTTAAATCCTGGCCAACATAAATCTGGCCGCCCTGAACCTTCACTCTTTTTGAAAGAGCTTCTTCTACCTTATTTAAAAAATACTGAGTATTGATCTCCATCTTTTCCACTAATTTCAAAATCAGACTGTCATCAATGGTAAGCAGGCTGTACAATAGGTGCTCCTGCTCAATCTCCTGATTTCCATACTCATAGGCAAGTTTTTCGCAGCCTTCCACTGCCTGCATGGACTTTTGTGTAAATTTGTTTATATTCATAAGCGCTCCTCTCTGCCTTATCCTGCAAAAAAGTTCTCTTTACAGTATAACCGGCAATTTCATTCACTATCATTATGAATTTCCCTTGTTCTAGTTAGACTATAACACTATTGTTAGCACTCGTCAATAGTGAGTGCTAACATTTTTTTAAAAAATATGCCGCTTATAATGCGGCAAGTGTAAAGCACCCGCTTAAGCAGATGGTATGCCTGTCCCCTCTGCCGGCGGATATTCCACAATATAATACTCATAGGCATTTACTATGGTGGTTTTGCCATAGGTGTCTATCCGCTTAAATTTCCTGCTGTAGTTGGCATGTACATGTCCGTGGAAGAAAAATTTAGGTTCATACTTTTCCATTAGTTTCCGAAACACTTCGAAACCACGATGAGGCAAATCTTCCAAATCATTAATCTCACGTGCCGGAGCATGTGTCACAAGAATATCAAATCCCTTTTTCTTCCATAATTTATGTTTCAATTTCCATATACGTCTCCGCATTTTCTGCTCAGAATATTGATTGCTTGCTTTCGGTATATATTCCATAGAGCCACCCAGTCCCAAAATGCGGATTCCTTCATGCACATAAATGTCATCCTCAATGCAGATACATCCTTCCGGCGGTGTCTGTTCATATCTGCCATCATGATTGCCTCTCACATAAAGCAGCGGCACATTGCAAAGAGTAACAAAAAAAGATAAGTACGTTGGTGATAAATCCCCGCATGAAATAATAAGGTCAATATCCTTTAATTTATCCGGCTCATAATAATCGTACAAATATTTCGATTTCTGATCGGCAAGTACAAGTATCTTCATTCGATTCCTCCATTTTGTCCTGCCCCACTCACCTGTACGCTGACATTTTTTTCTGAAAAGGATTCATCTACCTTAATTCCCTGAAATTTTACTAATGCCTGGGCTTCCTCTGTCAATTCATCTAATTCCGGAATCTTTCCAATCACATTCTCAGCAAGCCAGTCCATAGTGATAATCTCATCCGGTTCAAGATTCTTTCCCTTCTCACATTGCAAAGCGCCGCCCTGTGCATAAAGGGGGCCGCAAAAAATTTGAAAAGCGCCGGATCTGATCGAGCTCTTCAAAAATTCAATCAGCCTGCCGGTACCATATGGCATAGACTTTGAACAAATCACATCTATCACATCTGCCGACATTCCCCACCAGTAATTAACTGCTTTCTTCCCTTTCTGTGCATCTGCTTCCGTACTGCCGCCGCTGAAAATTTTATTGACGATCTGCTCGTAAAATTTACCCCAGTGCCATATGGGCGTCGCCAGATTTTCCAGCGTTCCGTCCTCTCTTTTCGCATAAAGCCCATACTCTCTGGACGCACTTTCCGGTTTGATCATATCATTATCAGAAACAAAAACAATTCCCTCCTGATCAAATCTCTCCCGCACATTGGCTCCTTTGACTTTCGTCCATTCAAGATGCACCTGCACGTAAGGATTGATCATTTTGGCTCCCATTGCAAATGCGTTGATGTTCGCCAGTGTTCCGTAAATAGGATAGTCGGCTGCATATCCAAGTCTGTCTGTTCTGGACAGAGCCGCCGCAATTGCACCCATAAGAAATTTTGATTCATACATTCTGGCATAATAAGTACAAATAGAAGAATATGACATTTTGATGGAGCAGTTATATATCTTTACCTTAGGGTGCAGTACCGCAGAACGCACACTCTGGTTCACCATCTGCGTGGCTGTTGTAAAAATCAATTCACAACCTGCCATCACCGCCAGCTCAATAGCCTCTTCTACTTCTGCGTCCGTATCTGCCTTATCAAAAGCTATGGTCTCTATCCTGCCCGCAAACACCTGTTCCAGATATAGTCTGCCCAGTTCATGAGCATATGCCCAGCTGGAGGTGGCTGTGGTTTTCATATAAATAAAGGCTATTTTTAAGATCCCCGGAGTTCCCGCAGGAAGAAGCTTATTTAAGATAGAAGCTTTTACCTGCTCAGGATTCTGCACAAGCTCTACCTGATTTCCGCCATCTGCAAGTGTGATTTCTGTCCACATTTTCTGAAGCAGGCGGTCCATTTCCTGATTGGTCTGGTTTTTGACCTTATCATATCCATAAATCTCCACATAAATCAAAAATGCATCGGAGACGTTAATATCCAGCTTTCCGCCATGAGCCTTGTTAAATGCAAGTTCAAAGTTATAGCAGGCAGCATTCAGATTCATTCTGTCATCATCACTCCAAACCTCATCTTCCTTTTTCCCCATGTATTTTAAAAGTTTTTTATAGCTTCCCTCCTTAGAAAAGCAGACATCATAACTGTGTGACACTTCGTAAAAGTCCAAAAACTCATAATACAGCCGGTTTTCCTTATCATCTGACTTCTTGGGTACCCAGCGGGTAACAGTCGCAGGAATACTGTATGTCTTTAAATATTTCATAACGCTGACGCGTTTATTGCCTTCTTTTACATAAAACTGATTCATAAATTCATAGACCACGATAGGATCCGTTATGCCGTCATTAATCTGATGTTTGTATAAAGCTGACCACTTCGTTCCAAATTCCGAATTTTCAGGAAGAAGAGGCATAAAATTATTGGCAAATGCGTTAGAACGCCCCTCTGTCTTTGTTCCTACGATTTTAGACAGTGGAATGTCCATAATTCCAAGATTTTCAATTGTAGCAACTTCGGTATAAGAAATCATTTCATCCAATACCGGAAGATAAGGATATTTTCCTTTCGTAATCGCGGTCCGATAGCTGCGCCGCCCCTGTTTTAATGCTGCTGTATACTCAATAGATGCCATGTTAACCTCCCTATATCAATCCCTTTTCCAAACAATAATAATAAATCCCATCATCGGCGGCATGCCCGCACACATCATCTGCCACAGCTTTTAACTGCTCCGAGCCATTTCCCATCGCCACACCTGTTCCGACACTTTGCAGCATCTCAATATCATTATTACCATCGCCAAATGCAATTGCCTCTGATTTATCCAGATGGTAATATTCAAGCACCTTTTCTATGGCTTTTCCTTTTCCGCCGTCAGCCGGAATGATATCTACCGCTCTATCCCACCAGGCAGTGATTTTTGCCTGCCTGATTCCTTTCATCATAGCTATGTACTCTGACTCGCAGCACCCCATCATGACCTGATAAATTTCTTCCTGAAGCAGCATATCAAAGTCATCCGCAATTTCTACTGTAAGACCTGCGTATCCGTAATAATCTGCCAAGTCCTGATCAGTTCCGTTTGCCGCTATCCGGTCTTTTGTTGCAATTGAAACCGGTCTGCCTATTTTAGCTGCATTTTTAATAAGCTGCTTCACATCCTGTACCGGAATGGGATTACTGAAAATCACCTTTTCAGAGTTGAAACAATAGGAACCATTAAAAGTCAAAAATACATCAAAGTCAGTTCCCTGAAACCGGGGCAGAGTAAGCGGTGCTCTGCCGGTTGCAAGACAGATCAGTCCCCCCTTTTGCTTCAAACGTGCCAGGGTTTCCAATATCTTTTCAGAAATTATCTTCTTATTTATATCTATCAAGGTGCCGTCAATATCAAAAAATGCAATTTTAATATCTTTCATTCTTTTTCCTCTCCTGGTCTGACCAGAATTCGGCAATTATCCGTAATTCATTATAGTAATATCATTTTATGAAGTCAATTCATTCCTGATTTTTATCATATATATTGACAATCCCTACGTCCACATTATAGCCCCCAGGATGGCTATAATCCACTCCTTGTTTTTGTGTTTTTCACATTTTTTAGTAATATTATTTTACCATATCCCAAAAGGGCTTTCAATATACCCTTTTCCTGACAATGTAATTGGCAGGCTGGTGACTCAGATGATGCAACTTTGATACAAAAATGATGGAACTATGATGCTACTTTGATGAAATTATGATGCACCGGCATTGTAAATTATAGATATAGTAAACCACATACCAAATGAAAAATGGAGGCAATAATCAAATGAATAAGAAAAAAATAAGCCTGTTTTTTTTAACTGTGCTTCTTCTATTGACTACTCCGGTTCTACCTGTACATGCTGAAGAAGGAAGTGAAAATGAAGATGTAACTATGGCGCCTTACTTTCTGGTGGTAAGCGAAGACACTACTGTTGACTGCTTTCCCCTAAAGGAAACAGATGTGACCACCAACATCACCGGCACCATTGCCGAAACCTATGTCACCCAAACCTACATAAATGAAGGGGATTCTCCTATTAGTGCAAGTTATCTTTTTCCTGCATCCACTAAGGTTTCAGTACATGGTATGACCATGCAGGTGGGAAGCAATATTGTTACTGCACAGATTAAGGAAAAGGAAGAGGCAAAGCAGGAATTTGAAGAAGCAAAAAGTGAAGGAAAAAGCGCTTCTTTACTGGAGCAGAAAAGAGCCAACGTATTTAATATGGATGTGGCAAATATTATGCCCGGCGATACTGTGATTATCAAGCTGCATTATACAGAACTGATAAGTCCCGAAGAGGGCACCTATCAATTTGTATTTCCCACTGTTGTCGGCCCCCGTTATTCCGATCCTGATGAGCAAACCGATAAAGACGCCAACGGATGGGTGGAAACCCCTTATATGGAAAGCGGCAGCACCATCACCGGCAAATACAACATTACAGTCAATCTTTCCACCGGCGTGCCAATTACCAACTTAAGCAGTAAATCTCATGACATTAACATTGCATGGAATAACAACTCCTCTGCAAAGATTACCTTGTCCAACCCTGCTGATTACGCCGGAAATCGTGATTTTATTCTGGACTATAAGCTGACTGGAAATCAGGTGGAAAGCGGCCTGGTTCTGGCAGAAGGAGAAAGCGAAAACTTCTTTATGCTGACCATACAGCCGCCGGAACGTTTCACCCCCGAAGACATTCCTCCCAGAGAATATATTTTTGTACTGGATGTATCCGGCTCCATGAATGGTTATCCTATGGACACTGCCAAAGTACTGATCAAAGATCTGGTTTCCAGTTTAAAAGAAACGGACAAGTTTAATTTAATTCTGTTCTCCGGCTCCTCGGAACAGCTTTCACCAAAGTCTTTAACTGCCACCAGAGAAAATATTAAAGAAGCCATTGACCTGATTGATGAGCAGGAAGGGTATGGAGGCACCTCTCTTTCTCCTGCCCTGGAAAGCGCCATAAATATTCCTGCTGATAAAAATACTGCCCGTAGTATTGTTGTAATCACAGACGGTTACATTTCCGGAGAGCAAAACGCATTTGACCTAATAAGTCAAAATCTTGGCACCACCAGCTTTTTCTCCTTCGGAATCGGCTCCTCCGTAAACCGCTATCTGGTGGATGGCATTGCATATGCAGGCACCGGAGAATCCTTTGTGGTAACTGACGCTGAAGATGCCTCTAAAACCGCTGAACGCTTCCGTACTTACATACAATCGCCCATTTTAACAGATATCAATGTGACCTACGAAGGGTTTGACGTTTACGACGTAGAACCTGCTGCCCTGCCTACATTGTTTGCCCAAAAACCCATTGTCCTGTTTGGTAAATATAAAGGTGACGCAGAAGGCACAATTACAGTTTCCGGCAAGACAGGTAATAAGGACTATTCGCAGAAAATTGCAGTTTCCGATATAAAAACCCTCACTGACAATGATGCCGTAAGCTACCTGTGGGCACGCACAAGAGTAGAACGCCTTATGGATTATGGATACAGTAAGGATAACCCCGAAGTAAAGGATGAAGTAACTCAGCTTGGCCTTGACTACAGCATGATGACGCCCTACACCTCATTTATTGCAGTGATTGACACCATCAGAAATCCGGAAGGAAAAAGCGCCGACGTTGACCAGCCCAATCCTCTTCCTCTGGGTGTATCCAACCTTGCAGTGGGAGGCGGTTACCGGGCCTACTCAGAACCGGCAGAAATCATACTGCTTCTATCCATGATATGTATTTTATTGGCCAGTATGATCTATCACTATAGAAAGAAACGGATAAAGAAGTGTATTTCTTAACAAAAAATTTATTTCTGTCAGTAAAAAACACTAATATCATCTAAAGAATAAAAGCCTTATACAGGAGAAAAATCAAATGCCGCAGACATCCTTACAAACAAACCGTCAGAAACTTCATACCTTCATAAAAAGCAACTGGGTTTTCTATCTTACAGGTTTTCTCCTTCTTTTGGGAATGAAGTACTTTTACAGCAGGACAAATGTCAACAGTCTTACCTGGCTTCTTGCACCCACCGCATGGTGGGTGCAGGCCTTAAGCGACATTCCCTTTCATTTTGTTCCCTATGAGGGATACGTTAATCACACATACCAGTTTGTGATCGCCCGCTCCTGCTCCGGTATGCAATTTATGATCATAACCATTGCCACCCTGCTTTTCCCTTTTGTCCCACAAATGGATACAGAACGAAAGAAAATCCGGTGGACAATTTCCATTCTTCCGGCTTCCTATATGTTGACCATATTAGTTAATATTATCAGAATTCTTCTTTCCATTTATCTTCCGGTCATTATGCAAAAAAGCCTCTCTGGCAGTTTTTTAACTCCCGCAAGGCTTCATACACTGATTGGAACATTTGTATACTTTACTTCTTTGTTTCTTATTTACCACCTGGCAGGACTGCTCAGCCGCCAGTCCTTCCTCAAAATTCTGCCGCCGGTGTTTTTTTATCTTGCCCTGGTGCTTGGTGTTCCCCTTTTAAACAGGAGCTGGCAAAATAGCGAAAAACAGTTTGCAGAATATGCTTTACTGGTAGTCTGCGTATGTCTGATCGTGATTTTCTTATATCGGATCTGGAATCTGCTGTCTAAAACTGCCTCCGGATTTTTCAGGCGTTTTTACCACTTCCGGGTACGATCCAGATAATAAAGTCCCCAGTTGCATTCTGACTTATTGGGATTGCTGCCCTTCCAGGGTTCGTCAAAAGCTTCAAAAATAAACCCGATAATCTGGTCTTTCTCCAGCCATTCATTTAGTTCCGTAATGTACCGTTTCTGGTTTTCCACACAGGCCTGCCCCGGAACCATAGCGCTGTTTGTCTTCGTGGTCCAGCCTACCTCCGTAAACAATACCTGTTTATCTGGAAACAAAGCCTTCACTTCCTCATAATGTTTTTTGTTCATGGCTACTGCTACATCCACCGTTTCCTTATAATGCAGCGGATAACTGTGAACACTGATAAAGTCCAGAAAATCACCAAGCTCTTTTAAATGAGGCCACTCAAAGATTCCTTCGCAGAAAGTAACCGGCTTATCCAAAGCCTCCTTAAAACGCCTGGCATGGGCAAGAAGTCTTTCAGGCTTTACCATACGTGAGCCCCATATAGGCGTATTTTCGTTTCCCACAGATACGGCAGCAACGCATTCATCAAACTCTTTTACAAGCAAAATCAGGTTTTCCACCTCGTCGTCGTTTCTTTTTCTGTTCTTTTCCAGCTCCTCTTTAGAATACTCCTGCTTTACAAAAGGACAGTCCGGATTATTTACCTCCGGTTCAGAATCAATACCAATCATACATTTTAAAGGCAGCTTCTTTTCCCGAATAATCTCCAGCGCTCTTCTTGCATGAAGATTAGGATCATACATCCTGATGTACTGATAGCCTTCCTTTACCAGAATATCAAGATCTTCCTCAATCTGTTCCCTGGAAGGAACCTCTGTTTTGGGACTCTGCCCCTGCCTGTAGCCGGAATAGCAGATTGCTTTTCCATAGTTAAGAATATCCATTTTACACCTCCGCTGATAAATCTGTAAATCTATTATTTACTATAGCAGAACCCTGCCGCTTATTCAGTATTTTATTTATAGAAAGTGTGTCATAATTTTATCCTTCCTTCCGGATCTGAAATACTTCTGCCTTTTCCTCTAATTTATAAGCCACCTGGGAAAGGCCGTCTATCTTCTGCGTCATTCCCTGAAGAAGTGCTGTCACCTCATCAATAGATGCAGACGTTTCTTCAATGCTTGCGGCATTCTGCTGGGCCAGTACCGCCACATTCTGTACCTCACGGGTAGCGCTGTTTCTTGAGTCATTTAAGGAATTAATTTCTTCTATAATCTTATCTATTCCTTTTAATGATTTGTCGATCCCCTTCTCTACCGTATCAAATACCTGATTGGTTTCTGTCAGCTTATCTGCCTGAACCTGTATAATTCCCTGTACTTCTTCCATTGTATTTACCGACTCATCAGAATTATTTTTAAGCTGTGTAAGCACTTCCCGAATTTCTACTGCCGAGGAATTGCACTCTTCAGCCAGCTTTCTGATTTGTTCCGCCACCACTGCAAATCCTCTGCCCATTTCACCAGCACGTGCCGCTTCAATGCTTGCATTTAAAGACAGCATGTTCGTTTGAGATGCAATTGATGTAATCACCGCTGTCATTTCACTGATCTTTTCTACGGAAACGTGAGTTTCATTGGTCTGATGGTGCACATTATCCACTGCAGTTTTCACCTGATTCATACTTGCATTCAATTCTGCCAAAGTATCTTTCGCACTTTCGGAAGCCTTTGCCATTATTAATGAAGTATCGGAAAATTCCTGCATCCTTTCATTGGTTTCATCAATAATCCGGCCAATTATGTTAACACTACTTTCTGCTTCCACCGCACCTTGTGCCTGAGTTGATGTAGCTGCCGCCACTTCTTCTGCCGCTGCATTGATTTGTTCCGCAGACTCAAATACCTTATGTGCATTTTTGTTGCATACAATAACAGTCTCTTCAAGCGCATGAGACTGTAATTGGATTTCAGTGACAACAGATGTAAGATTATCGTCTAACCCCTTTACTCCCCTGCACATGTCTCCAATTTCATCCTTACGTTCCATCAATTTTTTCGGCACTTTGATCCCTAACTGCCCCTTACTCATCTGGTCAACACACAAAATGGCTTTTTTAATGGCCAAAGCAATGCTGTTTGCGCTGAGGATTGACGTTATGCTTACTATAAAAAGCACTGCAAGTATAATCAGCAGCATATTCACCAATACATTCTGAATCACTGCCTCAATATTGGCATATTCCTTCCCTATAAACACCATTCCCACAGGCGTCTGTGTACCTGTCTGATAAAGAGGTACATAATAACACATGTAGCGCTTTCCAAAAATTTCCGTGTTACTGCTTTGATAATCCTGACTCTTATCTAATACCAGACTGCTGATATCTGCCGATGCCTTTGTGCCGATCTGGCGGTTTCCACCGGCATCCTTCAATGTGGTAAGAATTCGCTCATCTCCATAAAACACCGTAACCTCAAAACCGGTTTCTTCCTTAATAGAATCCACCAGTTCTGTAGCCGCGGAAATATTTATGCCTTCTCCTTTCCACATTTGTCCGGTTTCATCCAGATAATATTCTCCTTCTCCCCTAGAATCAAATAACGCTCTTACCGTCCGAATGGTTGACTGCATTCCGTCAAATAATTGATCTTCCATTCCCTGTCTGATCTGTGCAGATGCAACTAAATAAGTAAGCACCCCCAAACCGATCACCGGCAGTAATGCCATGATCATCAATCTTGTACGTAACCTCATCTTACTCCCCTGCCTTTCCTCATAAGCATTTTGCACTAAAAATTTATAATTTACCGAATTTATTAGTACCATTTTACCATATTTTTTATTATTTTCCAAGTAGTAAAACAACTATAAAACACTTTCTCTGAACCTTTTTATCTCCTCCAAATACTTTTGTCCCAATTTACTGATTGCTGTTCCCTTTCGATTTAGATAACCGATAGTCATTATTTCATCTGACTTTAGTTTCACTGCACAATAGTCAGAACCGTTTAATGATTCACAAATGATGCCGGAGCAGAGTGTGTATCCGTTAAGCCCCACCATCAGATTTAACAGGGTTGCCCTGTCATTTGCTTTAATCAACTGTTTATATGCATATGTGCTTAATACCTCCTCTGCGAAATAAAAGGAATTATTAGCTCCCTGCTCAAAGGAAAGGCAGGGGTATTCATCCAGCTCCTCAAGGCTTATTTCCTCTTTCTGTGCCAAAGGGTGCCCCTTCCACATATATACATAGATTCCACACCGTAATATTTCATGAAATTCTAACTTGGATTCCTGAAAAAGTTTGGTCAGCACTGCCCTGTTAAAATCATTTAAATAAAGAATTCCTATCTCACTTCTGAAATTTTTCACATCTTCGATCACCTCATAGGTTTTCGTTTCATGAACAGCAAATTCATATTCATCCATGCCAAACTGCTTTACCATTTCCACAAATGCCTTAACAGCAAAAGTATAGTGCTGCATGGAAACACTAAAACGCTTTTTACTGTTTTTCTTTTCAATATATCGGTCCTCCACCAGCCGGTACTGCTCTACCACCTGTCTCGCATAGCCCAGAAATTCTTCCCCCTGGGGTGTAACCTTTACTCCCCGATTGCTTCTAAGAAAAAGTGTAATCCCGATCTCCTCTTCCAGCTCCCTTACAGCCTGAGACAAACTAGGCTGCGCAATAAACAGTGTTCTGGCGGCCTCATTCATGGAATGTGTATCTGCAATTACAATCACATATTTCAACTGGGTTAAAGTCATTGTTTATCATCCTGCCTTTCTGTTATAAAAAACAGCCCTGGAACCACATTCCAAGGCTGCCTGAAATCATTATAAATGATTTCATTCCATTATTCAAAAGGTATTACTGCTCCATCATAGGTATCGTTAATATATTTTCTGATATCGTCAGACTGAAGTACTTCTACCAGTGCTTTGATCTTATCGGTATTTTCATTTCCTTCTTTTACCGCAATTACATTCACATAAGTTTTGGCTGCTTCTGAATCGGAGCTTTCATATGCCAAAGCATCCTTTGCCACCGAATAACCTGCTTCAAGTGCGTAGTTTCCATTTAAAACCACCAGTGCCACTTCACCTGCCACTCTGGGTACCTGTGCCGCTTCTAACTCCACAATTTTAAGGTTGTAAGGATTTTCAGAAATATCATTTACAGTCGCTTCCAGCCCTACCCCTTCCTTTAAGGTAATCAACCCGTTATCCTGTAGTAATAAAAGCGCTCTTGCCTCATTGGTTGTGTCATTGGGAACTGCCACGCTGTCCCCTTCCGCCACATCACTTAAGCTGCTTTTAGTTCCCGGATAAATTCCAAAAGGTTCATAGTGGATACCGCCTGCATTAAAAAGATGGGTTCCCTTTTCCTCATTAAAGCTGTTAAGGTAAGGAATATGCTGAAAATAGTTGGCATCAAAGTCCCCGCTCTCCACTACTTCATTGGGCTGCACATAATCATTATAAACAGTGACCTGCAAATCATATCCTTTATCTGCAAGAAGCGGCTTTGCCTGCTCCAAAATCTCTGCATGAGGTGTGGAAGATGCTGCCACCTTGATCACCTTATCATCTGCACCGCCTTTTCCGCACCCTGTAAGCGCCCCTGCAACAAATGCTCCTGTTAATAAAACCGCTAAAAATTTTTTCATAATTCCTCTCCTCCTGATATATGTCTTACTCTCCCTGCAATGCCAATCCAAATTCATGCCTGTAGAAAGGTTTTGACTTAATGAAGTGAGTATATCATTCCTTTTTCTCTTTGTACAATATTTAATTATTGTTATTAGTTATAGGTTTTTCCTATAATTTCAACTTGACACATTTTCATGGTTAAAAGCGCTGCCTGATGACTTTCCGGCGTCACTCCCGCACAACACTTGGCATTTACCGTAAGTTCTGTCTCCGGCAGTTTAGCCTTTAATAATAGTGCATTGGATACCACGCAGATATCAGTACAAAGTCCTATAAGCTCTATTTTAAGTTCCTCCTTCTGCGCCAATTCATATAAATACTCAGCCATCTGTTCGGAGCCAAAAACAGGCTTTTCAAATATTTTTGCTTCTGCCTTTTCTAATTCTTCTGCAATTTCTTCCCCAAATTCCCAGCCCTTTGTTCCTTTTATGCAGTGGGGAACAGGCAGGTGCCTGCCCTCGGAGGTATTCATATAGTCATCTTTATGGGTATCCATTGTTGCAATTACCAATTGCCCTTTATAATCCCTGATCCGTTCTGCCACACCACTTACAATAGCCTGGGCTTCTTTCGTCCCCAATGCTCCATCAATAAAATCATTCTGCATATCAATTACAACCAATACATTTTTCATATCTCTTCTCCTTTTCCTCTTGTGGTGCTGACTTATTTATCTTTAATCTGCCTGTTTTCAGACTTAATCCAGTTCGGTCAATCCGGTATACAGCTCATAATACCTTCCTTTTTGCTCAAGCAGATCATCATGATCTCCCCGCTCTATAATTTCTCCGTTTTCCAGCACCATAATAGCATTTGCATTCCTTACGGTGGAAAGTCTGTGTGCGATCACCAGGGTGGTTCTTGTCGCCATCAAACGATCCATTCCTCTTTCTATATGCTTCTCCGTCCGGGTATCCACAGAGCTGGTAGCCTCATCTAAAATCAAAACAGGCGCTTTTGATATTGCCGCCCTTGCAATATTAATAAGCTGCCTTTGTCCCTGGCTTAAGTTTGCACCGTCCCCCTCTAACATAGTATCATATCCATGCTCCAGCCGCATGATAAAAGAATGAGCACTGGCTGTCCTTGCTGCCTGTTCCACTTCTTCATCTGTTGCATCCAGCCTGCCATAACGGATATTTTCGCGCACTGTCCCTGTAAACAAATGAGTGTCCTGCAGAACCATTGCAATATTTTTTCTTAAAGAATCTCTGTTAAACTCCGTAACAGGAATACCATCAATGGTAATCACTCCCTCATCAATATCATAAAACCGATTGATCAGATTGGTAATCGTTGTTTTACCTGCACCGGTAGAACCAACAAATGCAATTTTCTGCCCCGGTTTTGCATAGAGGGAAACCTTCTTTAAAATAATTTTCTCAGGTGTATAGCCAAAAGTCACATCCTTAAGGGTTACCGCCCCTTTCATTTCCTTATAATAATAGTGTTCATCCTGCCTTATTACACCTTCCATAAATCCTTCCGATTTCGTCAGGGGATTATCTTTTGGAATCACATAATAGCTTTTATCCTGCTCTGCTTCTATGCTGACTGCATACTCCCTATCCGGTTCTTCAGGAGCTTCATCCATCACCGCAAAAACTCTTTCCGCACCAGCCAGTGCAGAAAAAATAGTGTTTACCTGCATTGCTACTTCATTGATGGGACGGGAAAACTGTCTGGAATAATTAACAAACACAGTAAATCCGCCCACATCAAATCCACGAAGCACGCACAAAATTCCACCCACGCATGCCGTAAGGGAATAGCTCACCTGACTTAACCCATTCATAACCGGCCCCATAATTCCTCCAAAGAACTGGGCCCTTATCAATTTTCCTTTTAAATCCGCATTTAAATATTCGAATTCTTCCCTTGATTCCTCTTCATGATTAAATACCTTGACAACCTTCTGTCCGGTAACTGTTTCTTCAATATAACCATTTAAGGTACCAATTGCCGCCTGCTGTGCACTGTAATACCGCCGGCTCTTTTTACCCACAAACTGCACAGCCTTAAGCATCACAGGAATCATCACTATAGTAATAAGCGTCAGCCATACATTGGTATACAGCATCAATGCAAAGGTTCCTATAATGCTGATGGTTCCGGAAATCAGTTGAACTACAGTGTTATTCAGCATTTCTCCAACAGCATCCACGTCATTGGTAAACCGGCTCATCATATCACCGTTATTATGAGTGTCATAATACTTTACCGGAAGTTTTTGAAGTTTTCCGAACAAGTCATTCCTCAGTTTGCAAATCGCCCCCTGGGATATGGTGATCATAATTCTCTGTTGAAGATATTGTGCCAGAATTCCTATCAGGTAAACTCCCATCATTGCCAGAATTCCTTTTAGCAAAAATGCAGTGCTTCCATTTTCTGACGTAAGCCCGTTTATGATGGGACGCAGCATGTAGGATCCGGCAAGATTTGCAATGGTTCCGCCAATGACGCAAAATGCCACCACCATCAGTTTCCATTTATCCTGAGAAATATAGGAAAGCAGTCTGCCAACTGTTTTTTTCACATTTTTCGGCTTTCCGCCTGCCATTCCATTCCGCCCGCGGCCACCATGAGGTCCTCCATGCGCCCCTCCTGGTCTGCCTCCCATTCCTGTCTCCATAACGGCATCTTCCTTGGGATTTAGCCTGCTTTCATACTTTTTCTGCAAATATTCCAGCTTTTCCTGCCTCATGATGCACTTACCTCCTTATCCATCTGAGAGTAATAGATTTCCTGATACTGCTCACATACTTTCAGGAGCTGCTCGTGACTGCCATTTCCAACAATTTTTCCTTCATCCAAAACCAAAATCCGGTCTGCTTCCATCACGGAAGAAATCCTCTGTGCAATAATTATTTTGGTGGTGTTCTTTAAAGTACTGCCAAAGCTTTCCCTGATCTTAGCCTCTGTTGCAGTATCCACCGCACTGGTAGAATCATCCAAAATCAAAATCTTCGGCTTCTTTAGAAGCGCCCTTGCAATACAAAGCCGCTGCTTTTGTCCGCCTGACACATTCACTCCGCCTTGTCCTAACTCCGTTTGATAGCCTTCCGTAAAGGAACTGACAAAAGCATCTGCCTGGGCTGCCTTTGAAACCTCCAAAAGTTCCTCTTGGGAGGCGTTATTATTTCCCCACATAAGATTTTCAGCAATAGAGCCGGAAAAAAGAACATTTTTCTGCAATACCATGCCTACACCGTCCCGCAGATTTTTTAAGGAATAATCCTTTACATCCACACCATCCACCAGAACCTGGCCTGCATCCACATCATAAAGACGGGGAATCATCTGCACCAGCGTAGTCTTCCCACAGCCGGTAGAGCCAATAATGCCCAGCACCTGTCCGCTCTCTACCCGAAAAGTGATATGAGAAAGAACCGGTTCCTGGTTATCCTTATAATATCTGAAAGAAACATCCTTAAATTCCACTCTGCCGCTTTCCACCTTTTTCTCAGGCAGGGCGCAATTTTCATCTGTCAAATTAATCTCAGCATCAAGCACCTGCGCAATACGCCGGAAGGAAGCCAACGCCCTTGAACTCTGCAAAAGCACCATTGCAAGCATCATAAGCGACATAAGGATCTGAACAATGTAAGTGGTAAAGGCTGTCAAATCTCCTACCGGCATGGTGCCTGCAAGAATCTGCTTTCCACCAAACCACACAACCCCCAGCGTAGTTGCATTCATCATAAACATCATAATAGGCATATTTAAAATGACTACTTTAAATGCATTTAAACTGGATTGTTTCAATTCCTCATTAGAAGCCGCAAACCGCTGCTTTTCATGTTCTTCCCTTACAAAAGATTTAATCACCCGTACGTTAGTCAGTACTTCCTGTATGTTAGAGTTCAGCGTATCCAGTTTTTTCTGCATGATCTCAAATCTTGGAAATGCCGTCTTTATTACAATAGCAATAAGTAAAATTAAAACAGGTATTACTACCAGCACCACCAAAGCAAGCTGAAAGTTCATCATAAATGCCATAAAAAGTGCACCAACCAGCATTCCCGGTGCACGAAGCATCATACGAAGTGCCATATTGATCAGATTCTGTACCTGGGTAATATCATTAGTCATCCTGGTCACCAGCGAACCGGTACTGAACTGGTCTAAATTGGAAAAAGAAAATTTCTGTACCTTGTCAAAAACATCACTTCTAAGCGCAGATGAAAAACTGATGGATGCCTTTGCTGCAAAATAGGCTCCGCCAATTCCCCCTATAATCATAAATGCCGCCACGCCCAGCATAGCTCCGCCCATACCTGTAATATAAGACACATCATGATTTGCCGCCCCTATATTAATGATATTTGCCATAAGCTTCGGCAGTACAACTTCACCGATTACCTCAATGATCATCAAAATCGGCCCTAAAATAAACGCCGGCAAATATGGTTTTATATACTTCCAATATCTTTTCATTTCATACAACTCCTTCCGCTGCCTTATAAATTATGGATTATCTTTTTGGGAGAGGTTATGATAATACCGCTCTTCATTTTGAATCACACGCCCCAGAAACGCAGCATATGTCTCCAGTTCTTCCTGGGAAAATCCCTCAAACATAGCATCCTCTATTTCCTGAAAATACAAAATGCTTTGATCAATTGCTTTTTTCCCTTTATCTGTGATAACCACATGATTCATGCGGTTATCTTCCGCATCACATGACCTGGTAATATAGCCGGCCTTTTCCAGTTTTTTCAAAGAAACCGCCACTGCTGCCGGAGAAATCTCCAGCTTATTTGCAATGGCAGTCTGAGAGCAGTCCGGATTTTTTCCCAAAATCATCAGCAGCCTGTGCTGGCTCCTGTAAATTCCGGTATCCTCAACCTTTTTACCAATTACACGCTTCATTGCCTGATCTGACTGCCGAAAAAGATTAACAATTTGATGCTGCAGCTCTTTTCGCATAATGCCTCCTCAAACAAATAATTAACTAGTTAATCATTTGCTATTATATTCTCCTTTTCCAACATATGTCAACCTTAAAAATAAAGCTTCATAAAAGTTTACAAAAATGAAATATTTTTTAGAAAGATTTTATAAAACCAAGGTTAGCAAATAGAGCACCAGCAAATGTGCCGGATAAAAGATGTAAAAGAAATACTTTAATCTGATTCCTCTTTTCCCATTGTACAAAGCAATAAAAACAAAAGCAAAAGGAGCTGTAATCTCCCATAAAAATGCAATACAGCCGGCAATGATCTGTTCCAGTTTATTTCTGCGGAACAAATACAAAAATGCAACAGCTATAATGCCATGTACGCCATAATCGCAGTAAATCAGCTCCGATAAAACTGAAGCAGCACAAAAAACGGCCGCCTGGCCTGCCAGTCTGAAAAAGAAATTTTGGCATCTTTTTTCTATTTTCTCCATAAGCCAGATCATCAAAAAGCCGATAAGCAAAGTAAAAAATACATTTTGATAATAGGGATAAAAAACTTCCCCATTTTGAGCCAGGTCAAAAGGTATTTCTGATATCAGTGCAAAGGCAAAAAGCCTGCCTGCGTACTTCAACCTGCTTTTTGTCTTTTCAAATCCCTCTGTCAATAAAAAACAATAGATGGGAAATGCCATTCTTCCAATGATCCTGCGCATTACCTGATATGCAAAATATACCCAGCCTGTAGAAGATACCTGTATCAGCTCCTGCATATATCCTAAAGAAAAATCAGCTACGGAATAAATTCCATTATCAACTAAAATATTGCCCAGCAAAACTGCTGCCGTATGATCAGTCAACATACATACCACTGCAATAATCTTTAAAGTGCCTCCACTGATCCCTATTGTTTTTTGAACCTTATCCATGTTTATAACCATGCTCCCTTCAAAGCCCGGAGACTTTGTCCGCAGCACAAATCTCCTGATTGATATTTTCAATTTTTTTCTTCAGGCAAATCCCCTGATACACTATATTAATTGTTATGTAATAGCATAAATCAATTTCATAGGCCTGGCAAGTGGCTGCTTCGCATCCGTCGCCGCTTCGCGGCTTGTCTTTTACTCATTAAAGGGGCGCTCCGCTCATAGAGAAAACAGGTCATCCTCAGGCATGCAAGCATGCCGCGTATGATCTGTTTTCTCTATGGCTGAACTGGTATGGTAAAAAATATTCATCTTGGTACTTTTTTAGAGTCCAAACTTATGTATAATAAGTTAAAAATAATATTTGAGGAGAATAAATGCTTTTGTGAATGCAGTTCACAATGCAGAAATGAGAATGTTTATGAAAAATCAGGCTGTACAAAAAATTGCAATGACCGGCCTTATGGCTGCTTTATCTTATGTAGTGTTTACCTTTTTACAGATCAAGATTCCTCTTCCCGGCGGAGATGCAACTTCCATTCATTTAGGAAATGCTGTCTGTGTGCTGGGGGCTTTGATTCTTGGCGGTTTTTATGGAGGCTTAGGCGGCGCTATCGGCATGACCATCGGTGATCTGCTGGATCCGGTCTATGTGATCTATGCCCCTAAAACTTTTGTTTTAAAGCTCTGCATCGGCCTGATCACCGGCCTTGTGGCTCATAAGCTTGGAAAAATAACAATGGAAACCGACCGGAAAAAGGTGGCTCTCTACTCTGTTTTTGCTGCCATCAGCGGCCTTTTATTTAATGTAATTTTTGATCCCCTGATCGGCTACTTTTACAAATTGACTATTTTAGGAAAACCGGCGGCCGAGTTGACGCTTGCATGGAATATTGCTTCCACTTCCATTAATGCAGTCACCTCAGCCATCGTATCAGTAACTGTTTATCTTACTCTTCGCCCTGCCTTAAAAAAAGCCGGTTTCTTCTTTACTTTATAGACTAAATAAAACACAGTTTAAGCGGATTTAACAAAAATCCTACCAACTTAAAACAGGCAATTCCCAGCGGTATAAAGATCAGTGTGCAGCATAAGGCTGCACCTACCGCCCCGCAGATAATGGCACAAGGCAGACATAAGGCCAGTTTTAACACCAGCTTAAGTACACCCCCAACGATATGAAATGATAAGCCAATTACAAGAAAAACAATGAAAAATACTGCGAAAATCGTTAATGTAATCATATAATCCCTCCTTATTGCTCTTGAAAACTGATGTTAATATTTCCTAAATTACAACTAACTTCAAATTCTTTTGAAGCGTGATTGTTCACTCTTTGTTCTCTTCCCATACCGGAAAATCCCGATCCGCCTATTTCCACACTTCCCATATCGCATTCAATATCATAATTAAAGGAATCCTGATCCTCCTGCAGTGAAAATTCTATATTACCCATGTCGGATTCCACTTCCACATTTCCCGAGGCGGTTCCTTCATAAATTCCTTCACCAACACCAACTGTAACGGAAATGTCTTTCGATATCATTTCGCCCGCTTCAATTCTTCCAGCTCCCACTTCTATGGAAAGCTCTTCTGACTCCACCTGATACATAATCAATTCTCCGGCGCCAATTGACGCCTCTATTTCCGCTGCGCCAATACCGGTAATTTCCATAACTCCTGCACCAACTTCTATATCCAGTTCCTCAAATCTTGTTCCCTGGGGAATTACCAATGTAATAACATTATCAGAAATATCTGCTCCAATTGTTTTTATTCCTTTAAATCCTTCTATATAAAGAGTTCCATCTTCTACTCTGTGATCACATTCACCTTTTCCCTGCACATAAATATCAACGATCCCGTCAGATGCGTCTTTTTCCTCAATAACCATTCTTCCTGCACCTAATGTCAGATTAAGATCCCTGATCCCATCCAGAGACTGCTGCGCTTCCCATACATTCATTGATGCTATATGATCATTAACGCTAAGCTCTTTCGGGTTTTCATCATCATAGCGCTGATACCAGCCGCCGATATAGTAAATGCCATGCCAGGCATCCTCAAGCCGGTCAGCCACCCTTTCAAGATTTTCCATAACTCTTTCGTCATTTCGTGCCCAGTAGGTAAAACTTCTACCTCCCACTACTGCACTGATCAGGCACAGTACACATCCCATTGCCGCCAGAATACCGGCCGCAGCCAGACTTCCCTTTACAAATTTTTTCATACTGCTTCCCCTCCCTTTTTGCCGAAAATCTTTTTAAATATATAACCGATTCCCTGAAAAATACCTGGAATACATTTTCCAACCAGGAAAACTAAAACCAGTAAAAATAAAATACCAAGCGCCGCACAAATACAGGCACCCCCAATCAATCCAATTCCTGCAACCGGGTGCGGGATTATAGTCCCAAAGCCGGCACCTGCCAATGCAAAAGCTACAATAAACAAAACTGCCATTGCAATAGCAAATCCAAGACAAACGCAAAATAATCCGATGACCACACTCATAATCGCTGCTATTGCAGTTACTGCCAGTGCAAAAATAACCGGAGATAAGAAAACACATGCACAGACAATCAATACGATCTCCCATGTGGGCATTCCTTCCTTTTCCCTGGTTACTCCAGTGCCGGAAATAGGTTTTTCGTTGCTGCTATCTTTGTCTGAACTCCCACCGGCCTGTGCGCCTTCTTTTTCCGCACCTGTCCCCCGCATGCCGGCATCTTTTCCATTTTCTGAACCAGATCCACCGCTGGCTGTTCTTTTTATAATGGCATTGGACTGTCCTATATTGCTATTTTTAAATCCACTTTCCGTAAACTCGCCCAGATTTTCATTTCCGCTAAGTCCATCCCTGACGATTCCGGCCACCTGTTCAGGAGAACCAAGAGCCTTTATTACTTCCTGCTCATTTTCCCTTCCTGCATCATTAAAATAATCATTATAATATTGAAGCGCCTCTTCCCTCTCATTTGGTGAGATATCGGAGAGCAGTTCTTCCAATTGTCTCATGAATTTCCATCTGCTCATTTTTCCATTCCTCCCTCAAATATACTGTTAATCTTTGCAGAATATTTTCTCCATTCGCTTTCATACAAGTTAAGCTGCAATCTGCCTCTTTCTGTGGTCTTATAATATCTTCTGTTTCTGCCCGCACATTCCATATCATAAACCTCCAGACACTGATCCTTTTGCAGCCTCCGAAGCACCGGGTACAATGTAGATTCGGAAAGCTCTATTACCTGCCTTACATCCTGGGTGATTTTATATCCATAGGCACCTTCCGATTCTCTGGATACCACCGCCAGAACAATAGCATCTAAAAGCGCTGCTCCCGTGTTAAAAACCATAACCGCATCTCCCTTCTATTTTATTTAACGAAATAACTCATTTTTTTACCTCACTAATATAAAAATTTAAATCCTATAATATTATATGATGTATAGTATTATTTGTGTTAAACATACTATATACCATATAATATTATTTGTCAACATTTATTATTAAAATCAAAAGATCAAATTTCCACACTGTCAGCATTCCATAAAAAATAAAAAAAGCTGAATCTTCACGCTGCTGCGCAAAAATTCAACCTCTTCTTTTTCCTTATATAAATTAACTACTATTTATTATCCCATTTTACTCCACCATCTTAAGCAGTTTTTCCGTAATATCCGCCATATCGGAAGAAGCCTGTTTCGTATTGTGGGACACCTCCACATTTCTTTCCACAACATCGGAAATTCTTCCAATCTTTCCCGCCGCATTTGTTACAGTCCTAACGTTGTCTTTTACCATATCGGTAATTTTCTCCACCTGCTGATTTGCGTGATCAATATTTTCAACTGCCACGTCAAATGCTTCTGCTGTCTGATCTGTAATTTCCCTTCCTTTTTCTATGGTTCTCATGGAATTGGTGATCAGTTCATTGGTTTCTTTGGCTGCCTGTGCACTTCTCGCAGCCAACTCTCCAATTTGTGTCGCCACCACTGAAAATCCTCTTCCCATTTCACCGGCCCTGGCCGCTTCGATAGAAGCATTCAAAGAAAGCATATTGGTCTGCTCCGCAATAGAATTAATCTCACCAATAATTTTTTCAATCTCTATTGACATCTCGCTGATCTTATGCATGGAATCCTTTAAAAGCTCCATCTGTGATTGTGTCTGCTTTATTTTCTCCGCTGAATTTCCTGTTGCTGTTGTAATATTGGCGGAAGTCTTTACACTTTGGTTCAGTTCCTGCAGCATCTGATCCATGATCTGCTTTAAATCTTCCACTGCCTTTTCCTGCTCTTGCGTTCCCCCATAAATGTGGTCCGCATTCTGCAGGGTTACTCCCGAAACCTGATTTAAATCCTTACATGCATTTTTCACATTCCGGATCAGCTCCTTGTTACGCTCCATATCCTCCCTTTGCTGCTCTAAAAGTACTTCGTTTTCCTTTATATTCAGACTAATATTTCCTACCATTTTATTAATGCTCTGGGAAAGCATTTCAAATTCGGGATTTCCCTGCTCTTCTACCAAAGCTTCAAAGTTTCCACCGGCAATCTCCTTCATGGATCTGCAGATCCGGTTGATTCCATCAACAATTTTACGATCTACCATCCAGTTAATCATAAACAATAAAGCTCCGAAAATAATCAACATACTTAAGGAAACCACAATTGTCTGATTGCGTCGTTCCCCATAGTATTCCCCGGAAGGCATAAAAGTTCCTATAATCTGTCCTTCATACTCCTGTGCATAATAGTAACCTTTTTCTCCATTAATTACAGCCCTGCCGCTTCCCGTCAGATTCTGTGGAAATCCCGCGCTTGCCGCTGAGGCGCCAAGCAAAGAAGCGTCCTTGTGGGCAAGAATCATTCCTTCTGAATCAATTGCATAAATATACCCTGTCTCACCAAAATCTATGTCCTTTAAAACTACATCAATTGCGGTACTTGCAAGGGTATTCTCCAATACCTCCGGCCGCACGCCGACCTGTACCAGCCCCTTATCGTCAGATCTTGCCACGCCAATGTACTGCATTACAATTCCTTCCGCAACATTTACCTGCGGTTCCTGCACGATTTCAATAGACGGATCATCAACAATCACCATAAACGCATTTGACTGTTCCCCGCTCTTCATGTCAAATCCAATATATTCCGGTATGGTACTACTGGTAATAATCCCGTCCGCATCAATAATATGCAGCTCATTTACCATAAGCCTTTCCTTGATTTCATTTAACTTATCCATATTCCCGAAAATAGTCTTATCTGCTGCGAGCATATCGGCAAATGCCCTTGTCTTTGCAAGATTGTTCTCTCCCAGATTTTCGGTTAATCTTTCTACATTTTCATCATTATCAAAAAGCTTTTCCTTCACATCCTCCAGCTTGTTTTGGCTGGACAAGACGTTGTTTCTCTTACTTATAAATGTCTGCAGTGCAAAAATAGCAGTAATGGTTACAAGAAATGCTGCAAGCATATAAATAAAAAGTCGTCTGGTAATTATTTTTTCATAAGGTAGCCCTTTCTGCATAATTATGTAAAAATACAATAAATGAATAGTATAATTCATTCTATCATTTTTTATCGAAATAGCGCAAGGGAAAACAACTAATTTATATATCAGAAATAAAGTAAATTATCCCTAAAGTTTTCATTCGTACACAATCTTTGCATTCGGATAAATACGTTCCATTCTTTCGTCTGGAAAACGCTCATCCAAAAACATATCTATCCCGTCCGGACTTTCCTGCTGCCGGGTAAAATCCCCCCTTTGTCTCTCCTCATATCTTCCAAGAGCCAAAGCAGAAATCAAACAGTTAAAAATCATAAAAATGATCATAAGGTTACAAGAATAACTCCCTGCTTTTTCCGGCAGCTTTTCTATCCACTTTGACAATAACGGATACAGAAATTTCATCCACACCACCGCGGCAATTCCCCAAAAGAAACAATAAAGAAGATTAATTCTGCCTCCTAAGTTAAAACGAAAACCACTATAATCCCAAAAAACCGTACCAAACACCAACTCTGTAAAAACACTGCAGATATACTCATAAGCACCGCCAAGCAGTGTTCCCGCCACAAATATATAAGAATCACTCTTATCCCTGATCCGGTAAAGAACCGCAGTCAGCAGCGCACATCCAAGTCCCCACACAATACTAAAGGGACCATAAACCACACTGCTGCGGCTCATAAGCCGCCCTGTTGTAATCAGGCAAAAGACTGTCTCTGTAATATCCCCCAGGAAAGCACCTATAAAAAACAAACTGGCCAGCTTATAAAAACTACACCCTGCTGCAAAAACCGCCGGCTTTACTTTCGGCTTTGCCTGTTTTTTTAATTCTCCGGCTTCCAGCACAGGAAATGCCATTTCCATACGTCTTGTGATTCTTTTCGTAATAGCATTTTCCAAAAGCCTTGATACCTGAACCATTCCCTCCGTGAGCTGGGAAATCTGTTCCATCCGCTTTTGCATGCCCCAAATAGCAAGGGCTGTTCCTACTGCATCCAAAGCAAGCACTGCCCCCATGCCCCAAAGTAAAACTAATCCAATAAGTCCTGGAACAAGTTTTATAAAAGTTGCAAAAAACGGATTAACAAAATAAATAAGAAGTACCGCACATATCCCCCATACTGTTGAATACTGAAGGCAGATAAAACCTTCAAAGTGAAACCTCTTACCGGAATAGTCCCACCATTTCCTGTGAAAAATTTTTTCAAGCAAAGCTCCTGTCAGAAATTCAATAAAGGATGCTAAAATAGCTCCTCCAAGAAAAAGGAAAAATACACTGCCATGTAATTCCGGCAGAAAAACTGCAAAAGCGGCCGCACCTGTTCCATAAATGGGACAAAAAGGACCACTGACAAACCCTCTGTTAATAAATTTCTTCTTATTATATGCCGCTGTACATACCTCAGCCACCCATCCAATAAAAGAATAAATAAAAAAGAACCAGCCTATTTCGTAAAATGAATATACCATGACATCCACGCTCCTCTTTTGTAAAAAGATTTACATAAACATCATGGTATCACAGAAAGTTCAGGTCGTATAGCATTACATTTTCTTTTTATAATATACAAACGCAATAATATAGGAAAACAAAAACATATCTATAACAAATATTACTGCCTTGAACAATACAGGCTCAAAAATACCAAAAATCATTCCTGCCGCTGTAATCACAAACATCATTATCATAAGAGTTGCCCGGGCAGCTTTCTTATTAATTTCGTCCAGTCTCTCATCCGCATTTTCCAGGCGGCTTTGTTTTAATTTTTCTTCATTATGTAAAAGAATTATATTTTTCATAAAAAGCAGAATTCCTGCCAAAAAAATTCCTGTTCCAAAACCACAGTATACACCTAATGCCTGGTCTGGCAGTGCAGCAGTCTGCGACTGGTGCGCAAGAAATGCGCTTCCTGCTATAAGCACCCCTGTCAGTGCAAGAACTGCAATCCAGATATTCCTTTTCTTTAATACTTCTTTGTATTCCTCATTTGTTGCTGCTGTTGTTGTACACAAAAAACCTTTAATTTTCATATGTTTTCATCCTCCCTGTCAAAAATAATCATTTCTTCAATTGTCACACCAAAAAACTGTGCAATCTTATGGGCCAGTATCAAAGACGCCTTATATTTTCCGTTTTCAAGGGAAATAATCGTTTGTCTGGTCACATTAACCGCTTCCGCCAGCTCCTCCTGAGTGACCTTTTGTTCCTTCCGGTATTGTGCAATCTTTGTCTGCATAAATTACTCCTTCTTTAATGATAATGTAAAACGCGCTTTACATTTTAGAGTATAGTCCGCTTTACGTTATTTGTCAAGCACACTTTACATTTTTATTTTATTTTTCAGCAGCTCCCACATACAATCGGGCAGGGAAGACATTTTCTGCTTACCATGCGCCATAGCGGCATATTCCCCCTGCACAGGGCTGCGCAAAAAAGCGCCTACCATTGCTGATAAGCGCCTGCCTTCCGGTTATGAAATTATTTTATCTTTCCATTTTCCAAAAAAATGCACTATAAGGCGGCAGCTGGCTTCCTCCGCCAAAATCGTGCAGCTGGCCGCTGATTAAGTCAACTGCCTGCCCACAGCCTGCATCAAAATGCGCCGTATAAGGCTCGCTGTCCGCATTAATAGCCACCAGAACCCTCTCTCCATCTGCCTTTCTTTCAAATATACACTGTTTGTTGGTTAAAACTACCGAACGGAAATCTCCATAGCACAGCGCCTTTGAACTTTTCTTGGCCTCTGCCAATTTTGAAATCCACTCTGAAAGCTCATTGTAAACCGGCTCCGGAAAATTAGCACGAAGGGCAGGATCTCCCTCGCTTTTGTTTGCTTTTGCTCCCCACTCGCTTCCATAATATACGCAGGGAATTCCCGGCATCCCAAAGCACATGGCATAGATAAGGGGAAGATGCTTTTCATTGCCTAAAATACTTGCCACTCTTGTAACATCATGATTATCCACAAAAGACAACATATGTTTTCCTTTATAGAGCGTCCAGTTCTCAGGTCCGAACTGACGGAGCAGTGAGTGAACAATCTCAAACATATTCATGCTGTTAAAGCTGGAATATAAGCCTTTATAACATTCATAGTTGGTAGCAGAGTGAAGCATCCCATCATTAACCATACGGTTATAATCCCCATGAAGCATTTCACCAAGAAGATAAAAATCCGGTTTCAAATCGTTTGTAAAGCTTCTTAACCTTCTTACAAAATTTTCATCCAGGCAGTATGCCACATCCAGACGAAGTCCGTCAATATCAAATTCATCTACCCAATATTTCACCGCATCCAGGATATGGTCCACTACCTCCCCATTTTGGAGATTCAGCTTCACCAGATCATAATTGCCTTCCCAACCTTCATACCAAAGACCGTCATTGTAATTGGAGTTTCCGTCAAGACTCACTTTAAACCAATGTAAGAAAGGAGAATTCTCCCTGTTCTTTATTACATCCTGAAACTGGTAAAAGCCTCTTCCCACGTGATTAAACACACCATCAAGCACTACCTTGATTCCATTTTCATGGAGTTTATCACAAACCTCCTTGAAATCCTCATTGGTACCCAGCCGGACATCAATCTTCTTATAATCTCTGGTGTTATATCCATGTGTATCAGACTCAAACACCGGTGAAAAATAAACTGCATTTACTCCAAGCTTTTTCATATGAGGAATCCAGTCCTCCACCTTTTTAATCCGGCTCGTCAATACACCGTCATTTTCAAATGGCGCCCCGCAAAATCCAAGGGGATAGATCTGATAAAAAACACTTTCATATGCCCACATATTTTTATGCCTCCTGATTTCTTACAGCTTTTATAGCTCTGCTGTCTACTGCCGGCCTCATGCAACTGACCGAATTTTATTTTACCATACTTTCCATTTTGTGTATACATTCCTGTCAAAATCTCTCCCCTTCAAAAAGTGGAACATATGCTCCAAATCCATATCTTTTCCGGATAATTACATGATTTCTACCGGATTAGTACCAGTTTAGTCAATTTACAGCCATTTCTTATTGACCAGGTAAGTATTTTTTCTTTTTTGAAATTTTTACCCTTCAAATATACACTGAATACCACTCACATATTTTTTACAAAAAATGTGAAAAAAGTAGAGAAATCCCCAATTTCCACAGAGTTATCCACAATGACACTATTGTCATTTATTATGACTTGCTCACTGTTTTTGACAAAATGCGACGTCATATATTATATGTTCCTTCATTTTTCAGCATTTTTCAATCTATATAAGTCAAAATTCAACAATTCAACATAGAATGTACTCTATTTCCTTTTCTTTCCACAGGAGAAAGATATGTGGATAAGTTCCTGAGAAAACACTGTTTTACAGCCACTCATCCCAAAAACGTTCTATTCTTCTGCCAATTCGTTCTAAAGAGACCTGTTCATACTCCTCCCATTCCCTAGGGTACATTCTTTTGTAAGAAGCTGTAAGAAACCTTTCATCAAGCAACGCTACAATCCCCACATCCTCCACTGTTCTTATTACCCTTCCTGCTGCCTGAAGCACCTTATTCATTCCAGGGTACCTATAAGCAAAATCAAATCCGTTATCACCCTGACTGTCAAAAAACTTTTTCAAAATTTCCCGTTCATTACATACCTGGGGAAGTCCGGTTCCAACAATAACCGCACCAATAAGGCTATCCTTCTTCAAATCAATTCCTTCGCTGAATATTCCCCCGAGAACACAAAATCCTATCAGTGTGTTTCTTTTCTCCTGTACGCTTTTTTCTTCTATGACCATATCCGTCCCCAATGCCCGAATACCCTTTTCTGCCGCATAAATCTTCTTCTCCGCTGCCTGAAAGCGGGCAAGAAATGCCTCCCTGCTTTCTTCATCCATATGTTCTTCCTGCAAAAGACATTCTGTCTGCTGCCCATCCTCAAAATAAGTGATATATACATTGTACACATTCTGCAAAAAAGCATGAGATGGAAAAAACACCATATAATTGCCTTCTCTCTCTTTGACAATTCTATGAATATAAGCTGCAATATTATAATACTCCATGTCAGAACGTCTGCTATATTTGCTGGTCACATCTTCCGCAATAAACAATCCCCTTTTGCGGGGATCAAAAACAGAGTGGGCATATACCTCATAATCCCCTTTTTCCGCACCAAGAAGCTGTTTATAATACTGAATGGGGAGCAGCGTTGCCGAAAATAAAATAGTGCTTCTGCCCCTTAACATGCATTCCTTTAAATTATTGGAAGGATTCACGCAGAAAAATTTAATGCAAAATCTTCCGTCAGATTCCATCTGGGTATAAATCACATAATTTTGATCCAGTTTATCATTGATCAAAAGAAAATGAGAAATTTCAAAGTAAAAATCCAGAATATCCATTTTCACCGGGCTATCTTCATTTTCCTCCAGATAATCCTCCATAATGGAAGAAAGCCTTACCAGATTTCTGATAAAAGGCACAACTTCCTCCTCATTCAGGCAGGCATAGCCCTCACACTTCCGCTTTAACTCAAGCAGATCATGATTACATTTTTCCAACTGCCTGTACATTCTTCCGTCATAATCCTTCACCGTCTTTTTCAATGCAAGAAAATCTTCTTTTAAAAGAACAGCACTATACATTTCACGGCCTCTGTCTACCAGATTATGCGCTTCATCTATTAAAAAGATATATTCTCCCCGAACTCCTTCCCCAAAAAAGCGCTTCAAATATACATGTGGATCAAACAAATAATTATAGTCACATATAATCATATCTGCAAAAAGGCTCATATCAAGGCACATCTCAAAAGGACACACTTGATGCCTGCGGGCAAAGGTTTCTACCGCTTCCCGATTAAAATTATCCCGATTAACCAATAAATCGTAAACAGCGTCGTTGATTCTGTCATAATGGCCTTTTGCGTAAGGACAATACTCAGGATTGCACTCTGTCTCCTCCATAAAACAGATTTTATCTTTTGCAGTTAAAATAACCGTTTTCAATTTAAGCTTCTGATTACGCATCTGCTCCACCGCATTATCAGCAACTGTACGGGTAATTGTTTTTGCCGTCAAATAAAAAATCTTTTCTGCCATCCCTTCTCCCATAGCTTTTACGGAAGGAAATATAGTAGAAATTGTTTTTCCCACGCCAGTTGGCGCTTCAATGAACAGCTTCCTTTTGTGATAAACCGTTTGATATACATAGGTGGCAAGCTCCTTTTGCCCCTTACGATATTCATATGGAAAAATAAGTGTTTTGATAGAATTATGCCGAAGCTGATTCCACTGAAATTGAAAATCAGACCATTTTTTATATTCTTTTATTATATCGCCAAACCACTGCCGAAGCTCTTCCATCTCATATTCAAAATGGAAATATTTAATTTCTTCCGTATCAATATTGCAATAGGTCATTCTTACCCTTATGCTTCTTAAAGCATTCTGCTGTCCATAAATAAATGCATAGCATTTTGCCTGAGCCAGATGTACCGGAACTGCTTCTTTTATCTTATGGAGATCTCTATAGGTTCCCTTAATCTCATCAATTGTCACTGTATACAGATCCCGAATTTCCGGCGTAATCTCCATATCCCTTACCTCCGGAACCTGCACTGCATCTGCCACAGGAGATATAATAATCCCATCAGCCCTTCCTTCTATATGAATCTCATACTCTGATGTTGCAAAAATAAAGCGCAAAAGAACCTCCGCATGATAATCAGCTCCCATTCGTCTTTGAATCATACGGTGAATCCGTCCGCCTTCCTGCATGGCATTATCAGGCGCTGCTGCTTTTCTATTGTCAATATCTCCTGAACGTAAAATAAATTCTACCAGATTCCTTACCGAAATTTGTATCTCCGTAATCCCGCCCATCCTTTCCAAACAAAAAAACTCCCTAAAAAGATAGTACGCTATCTTTTTCAGGGAGTCAATCAGATGAATATATTGCTTAAGTGTAATAGAAGAATATTAATTGTCTGTTTATTTAACTTGCCATTACAAAATGATTTAGAGTATCTTCAAACTGAGAATCATATCCATTGTAAGATACAGTTAATGTCTGATTCAAATCAAGTCCAAGAACTCCAACAATTGACTTAGCATCTACAACAAAACTGTTGTAATAAACATCAATATCAAAATCACATCTTGAAGCTGCCTCAACAAAAGTCTTTACTTCATCCAATCTCAATTTAATTCTGCGCTGCATCATACCTATCACCTTTCTTTCTCCTTACAAATGCAGGTTGTGAAAACGTTTTCTTTTACTTGAAGCAAGATTACCACTATGCAAAACATTTGTAAAGTACTTTTTTTAGAACAATTTACTAATTTTAGTCATAAAATAGCATATTGTACAATATCTTCCTTTGATAATCTATTATTTACAAAAAATTGGACTATTATACTGCTATTTCTGCTGAAATTCTGTCATATACTCACGATATCTGATCGGCAGCATATTCCTTTGAAGCTTGTAATTTCTACGCTCCTTTATTGCTATCGTATGAAAAAAGCAGCCAAAAAGTTCACTGTATTTTTTCTCTCCCTCTGAAAAATTATGTTCTGCCTGGCCAATTATTTCATCCCCGTATACAAGATACCACTCCTTTCCTGCCGGATGCATGGCATATATATTTCTGATTTCATCATAAATAACAAAATTTTCAAGTGGAAGCCTGTCTGCAAAATGCGGGACTATAAAAGTAAGTACATTATTTTTGGGGCCGATCACCGCATACAATATTCCATTTTCAATTTCCTTAAATCTTAAAAATTCCACATGAAAATGAGCTTCATTTGCTGTAAATCTGGCCAGTTCAAACACCCTGTGGATATATGGATTCTGCAGACATCCCATGACCTGATGCCTGTTCTTCATGGAAAGCCCTGATACCACCGTCTTATAAACAGCTTCTCCCTTATCCCCTTCCTGAGCCGCAAGTGCCCGGCAAATAGATAGGTAAGCCTCTTCCCCAAGTTCTCTGATAATTGTCCCTGCTACCTTGGCCGCCTTCTTTTCATCCATCTGGCAGGACTCGTAAACAGCAAACAACCGATAATTCTCTTCCCCGCCTACACAGATATGAATCTGCTCATGAGGCATTTTTTTTAGATACGCGTTATAAATCCCGGTAAAAATTCCTTCCAGAGAGTCCTCACAGATCAGATAGTATTCTTCCAACTTCTTATCTCCTCTACTCCATATTATTATCAGACAGTTTTTGTTATCCGCCTGCTGCCTGATTAAAAAGCATTTCCTGATTGTCGTCAAATAAAGAAAGCTGTTTATAAGTCATTCCATCCTTGTCAAAGGGAAGCTTTTCTTTATTGGAAAGCAGATTGCGGGTAATATAGTCTTCCTCTATTTTAGTGGGATACATCATCTTTCCACTACAGGTTATAAAATAAAGCGCCCGCTTTAATGTAACTCCTATCTTCTTTAAGTCTTCAAAATTAAGATTTCCATTGCGTCTTGCCCTTACAATGCGCTGCGCACTTTTCACTCCAATACCTGGAACACGCAGGATCGCATTGTAATCAGCCCTGTTAATTTCCACCGGAAATTGTTCCAAATGCCGCAGCGCCCAATCTGCCTTAGGATCAAGCAGTATGTTAAAATTGGGTTTCTCCTCGCTTAAAAGCTCATCTGCCTCAAAACCATAAAAACGTAAAAGCCAGTCTGCCTGGTACAGCCTGTGTTCCCGAAGCAGCGGCGGGCCCCCCTGTAAGGCAGGCAGCTCCTTATCTTCATTCACACTCACAAAAGCAGAATAGTATACCCGCTTTAAATCAAACTTTTTATATAAATTTTCAGCAACCATCATGATCTGATAATCGCTCTCCGGCGTTGCTCCCACAATCATCTGTGTCGACTGGCCTGCTGGCACAAAAGAGGGCGTATTCCGATACAAAACAAGCTCATTTTTATTCTGGATAATCCCCTGCTGAATCTGGCGCATAGGAGTAAGAATATTCCTGCGGTGCTTATTAGGCGCCAGCCTCTTTAATCCTTCCGCTGTGGGAAGTTCCAGATTAACGCTCATCCGGTCTGCCAAAAGCCCCAGCCTGTTTACGATCTCAGGATCTGCTCCCGGAATTGCCTTGACATGAATATACCCCTGAAACCGGTATAAAGTGCGCAGCTTATGTACTGCCTCATAAATCAGCTCCATTGTATAAGTAGGACTGTAGAGAATCCCTGAGCTTAAAAATAAGCCTTCAATATAATTTCTTCTGTAAAACTGAATCGTCAGTTCACAAATTTCATCCGGCGTAAAAGATGCTCTGGGCACATCATTGGACTTTCTGTTAATGCAGTATTTACAATCATAAATACATTCATTGGTAAAAAGAATCTTAAGCAGTGAAATGCATCTTCCGTCTGCACCAAAACTATGACAGATTCCTGCCGCAAGCGTATTTCCAATTCCTGTACCATCCCCTCTTCTCCCCACACCACTGGAAGAGCAGGAAACATCATATTTCGCTGCATCTGAAAGAATTTTTAATTTCTCCATAATGGACATGTTTTCTTTTAACATATGGGTAGTCTGAAGACTGGAATTTCCATCATTTTTATATAAAATAAGATTGCTTTCCACAGTTGCGCTCCTCGAACATTTGTTTGTTCTTATCATACCATGAGGCTCTGTAGAAAGCAATATCTTTTTGCAAACATTTGTTCTTTTATTTTCTGAATGCCTTTATTTTTTTAAGTTTCTCCTTTATCTTTGCTTCTTCCCCCTGCTCCCCGGGTATATAATATTCCCTGCCTTCTAAGGAATCTGGCAGGCATTTCATATCTGTCAGCTTTTCCTTAGTATTATGGGCATATTGGTACCCCTCTCCATAATGTAATTCCTGCATGAGTTCTGTAACGCCATTTCTGATTTGAAGTGGTACCGGCTCAGTCAACATATTTTTTGCATCCGCTTTTGCACTTTCATATCCTATATACAATGCATTGGATTTAGGCGCCATAGAAAGATAAACCACTGCATGAGTTAAATTCACATTACACTCAGGCATTCCGTTAAAATGACATGCCTGATATACTGCAACTGCAACCTGAAGCGCATTAGAATCCGCCATCCCTACATCCTCGCTTGCAAATCTTATGAGACGTCTGGCAACATAAAGTGGATCTTCTCCCGCCTCTAACATTCTTGCCAGCCAGTAAACAGCCGCATCCGGATCACTGTTTCTCATTGACTTATGCAGTGCGGAAATCAAATTATAGTGTTCCTCTCCCGCCCTGTCATAGAGAAGCATTTTCTTTCCCATGCACTGCTCTAGAATTTCCTCCTTAACCGTAATGGATCCATCCGGTTCTATCTGTCCGTTAAGCACAGCCATATCCAGCGTATTAAGCGCTGTTCTGGCATCGCCATTTGAGAAAGAAGCAATGGCATTTAACAAATTTTCTTCAACATGTATCACGCTGCTTCCTAATCCTCTTTGATCTTTTAGTGCATTATGAAGCAATTTTAAGATGTCCTGTCCGGTCAGTGCCTGCAGCACAAATACCTTACACCTGGATAAAAGCGCTGAATTAATTTCAAAGGAAGGATTTTCCGTAGTTGCTCCAATAAGAATAATACTTCCCTTTTCCACATAGGGAAGAAATGCATCCTGCTGTGCTTTGTTAAAGCGGTGAATCTCATCTACAAATACAATAGTTTTCAGGCCCATTATACGGTCATTTTCCGCCTGCTTCATCACCTCTTTAATTTCCTTGATCCCGCTTGTGACAGCACTGAAATCAATAAATGACGATCGTGTCATATGTGCAATAATCCTGGCTAGTGTGGTCTTTCCCACGCCAGGCGGTCCCCAGAATATCATAGATGATATCCAGTCTTCATCCAGCATTTTCTTTAGGATTTTCCCCTTTCCCACCAAATGCTCCTGACCGATATAATCCGCAAGCGTCTCTGGGCGCAGTCTGCTGGCAAGCGGCGCATTCCGGTTAACTTCCTCTGAAAAAAGTGATAGCTGCTCCATAAAATATCTCCTTTAGATAAATCTCACAAATCGCAATCGAACATTTGTTTACATAGTAACATATGCTTTCTCCAAAGTCAACGCAAGCATAAAAGCCCTTTGCCGGCACCGCCGGCAAAGGGCTTTAACACTACTTTGTCTAACTTCTATATAATTTTATTTTAACAGCCTACTCTAATACAAACCGTCCAACCAATTCGTCCAGCATTGTTGCCTGTGCTGACAATTCTTCACTTGTAGCGGAAGCTTCCTGGGCAGTTGCTGCATTACTCTGTACCACTTCTGAAATTTGATTGACGCCTATTTCAGCCTGGCGCATTGCTTCTGTCTGATCTCCTACCATAACCTTCAAGCTCTTGGAGAAATCTGCAATCTGTTTGATGCCTTCTACTACAGATTCAATTGCATTTGCTGCACGTTCTGCAGAAGAATTTCCATCTGAAATTTCTTTTAAAGAACCTTCTATTAATTCTCTTGTATCAACCGCTGCCTTGGCACTTTGATCTGCCAGTTCCCTAATCTGATCAGCCACAACTGCAAATCCGCGTCCGGCTTCACCAGCTCTTGCTGCCTCTATGGAGGCATTTAAAGATAACAAATTAGTCTGTGCTGCAATAGATTCAATTTCGGAAATAATATTTCCAATCTTTGTAGAAGTATCATTAATCCGCTCCATTGCCTTCATCATCGTATGCATTTCGTCCTTGCTGTGATCAGCTTCACTTGCATACTGCTGTGCTTTTATGTAAGAATCGTCTGCGCTTTCCGCACTCTTTTCCATGCCTTCCGTAATGTCGGATATCGTTGCATGAAGTTCCTGTACCGCCAATGCCTGATCTGTTGCACCTTCTGCAAGGCTCTGTGATGCGGTTGCCAGATCTCCTGAACCGTCAGATACCTGCTTGGAAGCTTCTCCAATTGCAATCAGAGTATCTTTCATTTGATTTCTCATGGTGCGCATGGATTCATATAATTTCTGGAAGTCGCCGGTATACCTGTCAGGCACCTTGGACTTCACTGCATAATTTCCATCGGCCATTTCCCCCAAAACTTCACCAATATCACCAATTACCACATTCAGGTTGTCCGCCATATGGACCACATCTTTGGTCATAATCTCCACTTCATCTCCGGTATTTACTTCCGGGAATGCTGAAGAAAGATCTCCTTCTGCAAATGTTTTAAGACGCTCACCTAATTTTACTAAAGGCTCTGCAATGCTCTTTGCCATGCCTTTTCCGATTTTAAGGGCCAACAGCATTGCAATTACAATCATGGCCACTATCACTGCCAGCAAAACACCTGCAATTATCGTTAACATTGTAGATAAATCATTTCCTTCATCTACTTTTACATTTAAAAGACTTTCCAGCTTGGAATAAATACTGTTATATTTACCTGCCAATTCGCTAAGGGCTAATTCCTGAGCCTGCACACAAAGCGCCCTGTCCGTAGTTGCCCCCAAAGCCATAATCTCAGCGTCCAGCTCCCAATAGGCATCCAGCTCTGCCTTGATCTCATCATAAGTCTTTCTTCCATCTTCTGATACAATGGTCTTTTCCACCTGTGCAAAGTACGAATCAAACCTTACTTTTCCTTCTTCGTGCTGTTTCACTACATTCGCAATTGCATCTGCGTTATCATAACCGATCGCAGCACGAAGCGATGACCTTGCATCTGCAAATTCAAACAATGCCTTTCCAATGTCTCCCTGTGCAAAACCAAAATTGGTAAGTGCATAAGAATACCTATTGGATATCACAATAAGTGCAATCAAACCTACAATTGCGGCAGTTGCGGCAATTGCTGCTACTTTGAAAAAAGAGCCGGTCAGCTTTTTTTCAATATTTTCTTTGTTTTTCATTAATAAAACCTCTCCTTCTACTAAATCTACAGCTTTCTCTTTGACGCTTTCTTTGTACAATTAAATTCCCCTTATTATCAACATAAAGGCATTGTTCCTTATTTTACCCCCCCGATCAAAAATAAGCATGATCGTTCTCCCTCGTCTTTTTATGAAAGCTGTACCAGTAGCTGCTGTGATAAGGCCTTATCAGGAATAATTTAATTAAATGCTAATATGCAGATAGAATATGTACAAGTACTTAAGTAGTAAATAGCATCTAATTAAATTATAATCATTTTTGGCAAATATTCAACCCCCAGCCTCATTTGCAATACCAAAATATTCCACTTTCATTTTTGCCTCCATATGCACTGTTCCGGTATAAGTACATGCAATTGCCATAAACATGATTATCATCATTACAGCCAGCAAAAATAGGCTGTACTTCTGCTCTCTGGCAATAAATTCAATTCTTTTTTTCATAAATTTTTTCCCTGGATTCATCATTGCCGCTGCTTTAAACCCTTTTTTTCTCTCCCGGGAATATGTAACCGCAGCCAGAAGCGCCTCCCCATAAAAGCAGTATTTTGACTCGCCAAGTCGTTTTATGCATCCCGCATCACAGGCAAGCTCTCCATCCTGAATGGAAAGTTTTGCCCCAAGCCATACCAAAGGATTATACCAGTTAATAATCAGGCATATCATTCTCAAAAAAGCCCATAAATGATCTCCGTGTCTGTAATGAGTCAGTTCGTGCTCCAAAATACAGAAATTCTCTTCCTCATTTTGATAGATGCCTTTTTCCGGAAGATATATTGCCGGAATGAGTCCAAACAGACAGGGAGAAGCTAACTTATCTCCAACAATAAATACCGGTATATCCCGCCTGCCGGCCGCCGCTTTCGCCACCTTCCTTCTTGATAAACGAAGGAAATGATAAAAGGAAAGATTTTTCCACAGAAAAATTATGGTTATGACTGCCATGCCTGTTGCCCACACAATTTCTGCAAACTGTTTTATCCTGCCAAACACAGTTCCTGCCCATTGCCACTTCAGTTCTATTTCCACCACTTCTGCTCCGCCTGTATTTGCTTCTTTTTGAATAAGCCCACTACTCTGTTCATACAATTTCTGCTCATAATATTCCCGGTACTGCTGCTGTTTGTATTCTATATCCTGCCGCTCCTCTTCCTGTATAAGCCAAGTACTCCCCATACGCCATAAATTTGTATTCATAATGCTGACCGGACTGAAAAAAAGCATTCCCGGCATCAAAAGACGTACTGCCACAGCAAGCCATAACGCATAAATAAAAATGGGATTAACTTTTTTTTGAAATACTGCTCTGACTGCCATAACTGCAAGGATCAGCACAGTGGAGACTATTGTTTTTGTCAACATTTCTGTCACCTTTCCTTCCCTTTATCATGAATCTTTTCCGCTTTATGTAAAATCTCCTGCAGTTCCTTAATTTCCTTATCTGTCAGAGAATCATTTTCTACAAAGGTATTGACCAGCATCCCCAGGCTTCCTCCATAAGTGCGCTTTAAAAAAGATTCTGTTTCCTTTAAAACAACTTTTTCCCGCAAAATATCCGTAAAATACTTTCTTGCCTTTTCCCCTTCTTCATATCTGATGAAGCCCTTTTCCTGCATACGCCGCAGCATCGTGTTTGTTGTGCTCTTGCTCCATCCCTGCTTTTCTTTCATTTCACGGGCAATCTGCATTAAGGTTTTCGGCTGGTTTTCCCATAAAACCTCCATAATATACCATTCGGAATTGTTTAAATTAATACTTTCGTTCATTATCCTTTCTCCCTTATAATAAAATAAGTTGACAAATGTAACACATTCATATAGTATCATGTTGTGTTACATTTGTCAACCTTTATAAATCGTATTATATAAGCTAAATTAAACTACTCTCTTTTCCTAAAAACAATCTGATAGGCAGGATATTCTTCCATAACAGATGGCATTGGCATCCCTGCTTCCATCAGATCAGCTCCATAATAGCATCTGCCTGTATCCATATCTTCATACACTGCATCTGGTTCCAGGCCTTTCATACGAACATAAATCACAGGCATGTTTCCATGATTTTCAAGTATGACTATATGAGTCAGTATCTGCTGTCCGTCCTTTGATACATACATCCACGCTCCGTAAGGATCATGAAAGGGATCTGACAGACGGTAGTAATCTCCCTTTTGAATCAACTCTGCATATTTTTTGTATTCCCGGATCTGCTCTTTAATTTCTTCCCGCTCCTTGTCACTTAACTTTGCAGGATCAAGCTCATATCCAAATGTCCCGGCCATGGCTACAATGCCTCTTGTATGCAGGCTTACGCAGCGGCCTGTCTGGTGATTGGGAACTGCCGATACATGAGCGCCCATTGTGGAGACAGGATAAAAGAAGGAGGTTCCATACTGAATGCGCACCCGGTCTACCGCGTCCGTATTATCACTGCACCAGATCTGAGGGGAATAATACATCATTCCCGCATCAAACCTTCCCCCTCCCCCGCTACAGCTTTCAATCAATATATCCGGATACCTGTTTAGAAGTTTTTCCAAAAATTCATATACGCCAAGCACATAATCGTAAATTACCTTTCCCTGATAATTCTCCAGTGAATAGATGTCTGAAAGGCTTCTGTTTAAGTCCCACTTTACATATTCTATATTTGCCTGATCAAACACATTGCATATTTGTGAAAACACATAATCCCTCACTTCTTTTCTGGAAAAGTCAAGGGCCAGCTGGTTTCTTCCCCTTACAGGCTTTCTTCCCGGTATCTGCATTACATAATCGGGATGCTCTCTATAAAGCGTGCTGTCCTCGGATATCATCTCCGGCTCAATCCATATGCCGAATTTTAATCCATATAAATTAACCTTGTCAGTCAATTCTTTTAAAGTACATCCCAGCTTTTTCTCATTAGCCTGCCAGTCACCTAAGCCACTGTTGTCATCATCCCGCTTTCCGAACCATCCGTCGTCCATGACAACCATGTCAATTCCCAGCTCTGCCGCCCCTTTTGCCAGATTTAAAATCGTCTCCCCTGTAAAGTCGAAATAAGATGCTTCCCAGCTATTAATCAGTAATGGCCTTATCTGATCCTTATATTTTCCCCTGCATAAATGCTCCCTGATACAATTATGATACTGCTTTGACAGCTTTCCAAAGCCCTGATCAGAATAGCTGAGAATTGTCTCCGGAATGACCAGTTCCTGTCCCTTGTCAAGAGGGTAATGAAATAAATCAGTGTGTATTCCCATTACAACTCTTGTTTGACCAAATTGGTCATTTTCAGCCTCGCACATAAAATTCCCACTGTATACAAAAACCATTCCATAGCATTTCCCTGTATCTTCCGTAGTATCCCTTCCCGCAAGAATCACTGCCGGGTTATACTGATGGCTGGATACCCCCCGCCGGCTGCCGATCACATAACTTCCATGAAGTACCCGGCTTCTTTGAAAGTTCCGTTCCATAGCATGTCTTCCATAAAAGCTAAGCAAATCATACTCTCCTGTAACAAAATCCAGACAGGCGCTTGCCGCCTTCTCAACAATGATTCTGTCTTCTCCCTGATTAAGAACTTTTGCGCTTCGGGTAATAATATCTTCTTTTTCCAAAACTCCATAAAGAAGTCTCACTTCTACTTTACTTACCCTGTCCTGTAACAAAATCTCCAGTGTTTCCGCCTCTTCTTCCTTTGCATAAACTGCCGGAAGCCCCTCAAGTTCATACTTTCCTTTTCTGATCTCATGGCTTAAATAACGCAGGTCACAGCTCTCAGAACCATCCCCGTTTTGAATGATTAAGGCACTGCTGCGGTAATCTCCTGTTCCCATAACCGGGAATTCCTGAGGCAGTGTATCCAAAGAATAGGTTCTGTCACCTTCCACATCATTGGGATTTCCTGAAAAACCTCTGTCATAAAAAGTCAGCAGGTAATTCATGTCCCCTTTTGTTTTTCCTCCGTAGTATAAATGCAAAAGAAACCCAAAATCATCTACCTTCATCTGATAGGTGGTGTGAGCTGTCTGTAATGTAAATAATCTCTTTTCTTTCTGAAAATGAATTGCCATAATCAATTACCGCTCCTTATTAACTTTATACTTTTTTGAACCTTCACTATTCTATCAAATCCCCATCATCTCTACAAGCTTCTTTTATAATCCACCTTTGGGCGGCTTAAAGAAAAGCCGCCCAAGTATATACACACATTCAGTTTCTCGTCAAACCAACAAATTACAACTGCCCTGCCAAACTTATTTTACAGCTCCGTTTACAACACCATTTAAAATTTGTTTCTGACAAATGATATAAAAGATCAAAATCGGTATTAACGACAGCAGGTAAGAAGCAAATGCCAGATTATAGTTTGTTCCAAACTGTGTCTGGAAATTTAACTGTGCAAGCGGCAGTGTATTTTGGTCGGTTCCGGCTAAAATAACCAAAGGAGTCATTACATCATTCCATACTGCCAATGCAGTAAGAACCGCTACTGTTGCGTGCATAGGACGCATGATGGGAAAAATGATCTTCCAATAAGTAGTCCAGGTAGATGCTCCATCCACCTTTGCAGCTTCCTCAAGAGCCATCGGTATATTTACAAGGTATCCTGAATAAAGAAGAATGTTCATGGGCATGTAAAACACCACGTATAAAATAATAACGCCAAACCAATTTGCAAGCCCCAGTTCAGCAGTCTGTTTTGCCAAAGGCATCATCAGAATTGCAAAGGGAACAAACATACCGCTTACAATAAACAGATATACAAAACTGTAAAACTTACTGCCTGCCTTATTTCTTCCAAGGGCATATCCCATAATGGAATGGACTGCTATGGATAAACCTACTGCTGCCAGAGTGATTATCAAACTGTTTCTCAAGGAGTTCCAGAAATCTGTTACCCGCATGGCTTCCCTGAAGTTATCAAGACTCCATGCCTTGGGCAGTGATAAAATGCCGCTAATGCTGTTTGTCATTTCTGCCGGCTGCTTAAATGCAATGACCAGCGTCAAATAAAGGGGAAATACAATAGTGGAAAGGCCAAGAATCAAAAGGATCATTGCCGTCCAGTTTGTTTTCTTTGTTATCATAACTGTTCCTCCTTTTTACCTGAAAACTTCATCTGTGCAACAGAAACACATACGATTACAATAAAGAATACTACCGCATTGGCACTTTGGAAGCCAAACTGCCCGCCTGACATACCATTGTTATAAATCAGGTAAGAAATAGATTCCGTGCTCTGTGCAGGTCCGCCCTTGGTCAAAGCCATAATCTGATCAAACACCATCAGGAAATTCTTTACGCAAAGCACCATGTTAATGGAAAAGAAAGGAATAATCAGCGGGAATGTCAGGTACTTAAACTGTTTCCATCCTGTAGCGCCATCCAGCCCTCCTGCCTCATACACATCCTCTGGAACTGTCTGAAGTCCCGAAATATAGATAATCGTATTCATTGCAATTGCCTGCCATGCACAGACGATCATGATGCCAAACCATGCAGAACCGGGATCGGATAAAATACTTGATTTTAATGACTCAATTCCAATCATGGAAGCAAGCGCCGGAAGAATATAGGTGAAAAAGTAGTTGAAAATATAACCTACAACCAGTGCTCCTAATATGTTGGGCAGAAAATATGCGCCCCTGAAAAAGCTTTTTGCCCGTATTGAACTGTTCAATGCCAGTGCCAGGAGCAGCGCAATCACATTTGTCACAATAGTTGACACGATTGCCAGCTTAAACGTAAACAGATAAGATTTTCCAACCCGGGCATCTGAAAATAAATCAATGTAATTTCTAAATCCCACCCAGTCATAGCTGCCGAAGCCTTTGAAATTGGTAAAGCTGTATATGACGCCTCTTATCAGGGGGATCGTGTTAAAACAGATAAACAGAGCCAGTATGGGAATCGTAATCAATAAAAATGTTCTTTTTCTTTCATTTTTCATGGCATCTTCTCTCCTTTACCCTCACACATTTTTATGCTCTTTTTCATAGGCCTGCACCAGCCGGATGATGTCTCTGTTATACCGCTGCCAGTCCGTATCAAATTTCTTTAAGAAAGCATCCACATCCTGCTGTATCAGGAACGTTTGAAGCTGGGCATCCACCGCCATCTCGGAAGGATAATAATGATCCTGATAATCTGTCATGTTTCCTGCTTCAATAAATTCCAGCATTCCATCCAGCATGGGAGAAAGCTTAAATTCTCCTGCCTTGCAGGGAACTGCATTCTGGTCATCAATATATTTCTGTATGTTTTCATCTGCAAGGAGGAAATCCAAAACCTCATAGGCTGCCTCTTTATTCTTACAGTCTGCTGTCACACAAAAGCCAAGGTCAATTCCTGAATTCAATGTACGATCTTCTTTATTATCACTTGCAGGCATAACAAAGGAATCTATGTTCAAATCAGGATTCACCGATAAAATCTGAGGTGTGGCATAGCTTCCAATGGGGTACATTGCAGACTCGCCTCTTGCAAAAGCGGTACATGCATCATTATATCCGTAAGCAAAGGGATCATCCGGCCCGTAAGGCAAAAGCTCTAAATACTTTTCTGAAAGTTCTCTGTATTCTTTTGTAAAATTGGTATTTCCGCTGTTCACCTGCTTAGCTGTATCTGATGGTGAAAGCTCCACCGCCATAGCATTCCAGGGTGCCAGACAGGTCCAGATATCTTTAAAGCCAAAATAGAAAGGTAAAATGCCCTCAGCTTTAATTTCCTCACATAATGCCTTCATCTCATCCCATGTCTCAGGAATCTGCCAGCCATGCTCTTCAAACATGTCTCTGTTATAAAGAATGCCTGCCGCATTTGCTACATAAGGCACAATGTATGTACCTTCCGTGGGAACCAGCTCCAATGATTCAGCAATTTCCAGATATCCCTGGTTAATCCCTGAAAGTCCTTCATAATCAGAAACATCCGAAAGAATCTGTGCATCAACAAAGTAAGAATAGTTAATGTCTCCGCCAATTCCTATAATATCCGGATAATCTTCTCTAATAAATCTTGTTCTGAGTATTGTCATTGCATCATTTGGCGAGCTGATCTTTAAGCTGATATTGTCATGTGTGGCATTAAACTCGTCTTCCACCATGTCAAAGTAAGTCGCCGCTTCCGGCTTATATTGCACAATTTCGATCTCAATCTTTTGATCATCAGCCGTCTTACCGCAGCCTTGTACGACAAATGCCGTCATTATGCAGCATAAAGCTGCCCCCAGATACTTAATCCTCTTCCCTTTCATCATATTATCTCCTTCTTTTTTTGATAATTTGATTTTAACATACCATTATGCTATCAATAAATACCATGATTTTGGATGTTTTATACCAAAATACTGCTTTTATAGTATATATTTGAAATCATCCAGCATTTTGGTATATAATTAGAAAAACATGACATTTTGAGGTGATTTATGAGTGAAGTGATCTTTTCTGTTTTTCCAAGTGAAAACTTCGTCGATCTGGGATTATACCAATTTGGCTGGGAGCAGTGCGATCCTTCTCATTCTTTTGGCCCTGCTGCCCGAAATCACTATTTATTCCATCTATGCCTGTCCGGTACAGGTACTCTGATCGCAGACAATACAAAGGGAGAATCCATCACCTATCAGATCAAAAGCGGACAGGGCTTTATGCTTTTTCCAAGTCAGATCTGTACTTATATTGCGGACCGCGAAATCCCCTGGGAATATGCCTGGGTGGAATTTGATGGGCTGCGGGCAAAGGAAACCATTGAACTGGCAGGTTTAAATTTAGACCAGCCGGTATATAAAGCGCGCCACAAGGATATTGCAGAGGCCATGAAAGAAGAACTTCTTTATATTGTTAATCATAAAGAGGAATCCCCCTTTCACCTGATCGGCCACCTTTATTTGTTTATTGACGGTTTAGTTCGTTCCTCCTCCTCTACCCAAATCAGTAAAGGAAACAGTCTTCGCGACTTTTACATAAAGGAAGCTTTTTCTTTTATTGAACAAAATTTTCAAAACAATATTTCCGTGGAGGACATTGCCGCCACCTGCGGATTAAACCGCAGTTATTTCGGGAAAATTTTTCATGAAAATACAGGGAAGTCTCCTCAGGAATTTTTAATTTCCTACCGCATGACCAAAGCGGCAGAACTTTTGAAATTAACAGAGCTATCTATTGCAGATATTGGAAATGCAGTGGGCTATCCAAACCAACTGCATTTTTCCAGAGCCTATAAAAATGTTTATGGCATTTCCCCCAGACAGTGGAGAAATGAAAATGGAAGGAGAAGTTTATGAAAAAATCAGCCAAAGCTATTTCCATTATTGGTGGTGCCGATGGTCCCACCAGCATATTTATTGCAGGCAGCCACAAAGAAAAAAATATTTTCAGGCGGATAAAGTCTGCATATATAAACAGAAAATACAAAAGGAAAAGAGCCCTTGCCGCAAAATCCATCTTTCCAAATCCCCACACCATAGAGGAGGTCATCCTGTACATAAAGCAGCAGTACAGCGCTTTTGAAGCAGATGATTCCTACTATTGTTACCAGAAACGGAAACGGGACATGAAAATGGCTCTGATTCAGCGGGAAAAGCCGGAGCTTTTAGGTGGGGAAAAACATTTTGATCCCCCTTCAGATCTGCAGGACATGGAAGCTGTAAGTAAATGGCTGCGAAAGCTTGACGACTATATCCATGATTGTGAGAGAAAAACAGAGCTGATTTCAAATGAAGTTTTTCCTGTTGATTATCATTTGTTTCTTATCAACAAGGAAGAGCAGGGCACTTTGGAAGTGGAAATTGAAACCCTCCGCTCGCTTCTCAGCGTCTCCTGGTCGGGAGACAAGAAAATTATGGAGCCGATTTCAAAGGATATTTACCTTTATTATGGAGTCTCCCAAAAGGACATTGATGAAAAGACCGAGAGATATCTCGGGCTTTTGGCCTGTTTGTCCTCTTAATCCTTACAGATTATTTTCCAAATAAAGCTGTTCTCGATAGCCCTGATTCGAATCCGCTCTGATAGACACTTTCCCTCTCCATCTGAAAATCCATTTTCGTAGTTAATACACGCAACTGATTTTAACTTTTCACCACTAAAATGTTAACTTTTCTTGGTGGACTTCCTATAAGGTTAAGCATATACTTATGTTAAAAATAGTTGCAAAGGTGGGTTTTTTATGAGAAAATATTATATAGACAACATCAGATGGATTACGATTATACTGGTGGTTATTTACCACGTTATCTATATGTTTAACGGAATTGCCACCGCAGGGGTAACCGGCCCCTTTCATGAAAAGCAGTATCAGGACAGTATCCAATATATTCTCTATCCCTGGTTTATGATTCTGCTTTTTATCCTTGCAGGAATGAACTCCCGCTATTATCTTGAAAATCACACTATAAAAGAATTTGTTCGTTCAAGAACCCGAAAGCTTCTTGTTCCCTCCACCATCGGCCTTTTGGTATTTGGATGGATACAGGGCTATATGAATATGCTGATCAGCGATGCTTTCCATACAATGCCGGATACCATTCCCGGATTTGCCATGTACTTTATTATGGCAGTATCTGGAACAGGGGTATTGTGGTTTATTCAGATGTTATGGATTTTTTCCATACTGCTGGCATTGATAAGAAAATACGAAAAGGGACGCCATCTTCACAATGGTGCTTTTGGTCATTCCTGTTTACCTGTCAGGGCTAGTTTTAAACACTCCTGTTATTTGCGTTTACAGATTCTGAATCTATGGTTTTACTTTTTTTCTGGGCTATTTTGTGTTTGCCCACGAAAAAGTGACAGATCATATCAGCAGATACAGAATTCCGCTCCTTGCCGGTACCGTCTTTCTTGGAGGCGTTTATCTGTTCACCCATTATGGGGATAACTATGCGGTTATGCCTGCTGTAAATTGCATTCCGGCAGTTGTTTATGGCTGGAGCGCCTGCCTTACAATCATTGGCTGTATGAAAAAATGGGGCAACACAATGCCTGCATTTACTTCTTTTCTTTCAAAACGAAGCTTTGGCCTGTATGTTTTCCAGTACCTGCCATTATCGGCGACCGCTTATGCGCTTCGTAACTTTACCAGCATTTCGCCGCTTTTCATCTACCTGCTCACCGGGCTTGCCACCTTTGCAGGCAGTCTGCTCCTGTACGAAATTATTTCACGCATTCCAGTTCTTCGCTGGTGTATTCTCGGCAGGAAGTGAATAGTCTATAAATAAATATGCTTAACTGATTAGGCATAGGAGTCAAACAGGAGAAAGAAAAATGTTCAAAGATAATCTGATTCAGCTTAGAAAATATCATCGTCTTACTCAGGAGGACATTGCGGAAAAGCTGGGTGTAACAAGACAGGCCATTGCAAAATGGGAGGCCGGAGAAACCATCCCCGACCTGGATAAATGCAAAATGCTGGCTGAAATTTTTGAAGTCTCCCTTGACGACCTGGCTAATTATGAGCCGGAAGAAAATATGGGGCTTCATATCCCTCCAAAGGGAAAGCATCTTTTTGGCGTTGTTACCGTTGGAGATAAAGGGCAGATTGTGATTCCCGCAAAGGCAAGAAAAACCTTTTCCATCTCCGCCGGCGACCAGCTTGTGGTTTTAGGAGATGAGTCCCAGGGGCTGGCCCTTCTTAAGTCAGACGCCTTCCTGCATATGGCGGACCTAATTGCAAATTATACGCTTAAAGCCTGATCAGCTCCCTGACAATCGGAATTTTTGACATCACATAGCCAACAAACAAAGATGCAAGCGTAAGTCCCATCCAGAAAGAAAGAACCGCAATTGTTCCCACCGGAGTAATGTATGTATTCAGTGCAATTTTCTGCCGCAAAAAGGCCTCCTGCAAGAAAATAAAACACCCATGTCCAAAGCCACAGCGGCTGCGGTACAAACATATTAAGGGGATATCCCTTTATCATGGAAAGCTCGCTCATGCAAAAACAGATGCCCATGAAAACAAGGCAGGCAGCCCGATGCAGATTCTTTTCCTCAAAAAACATCCGATGGAATACGGGAAGAAACAAATAAATAATCATTAATGAGCCAAAAAACCAAAAATGCCACAAATACCCCTTCTGCAGCAGACTTTAACGCCAATACAGGCCAGTACTCTATTTTATTGTGCCGCCAGATTGGTATATCCCATCAGGCTTTCATCCACCGCCCTTGCGGCTTCCCTGCCCTCCCGGATTGCCCATACCACTAAAGACTGGCCTCTGTGCATATCGCCTGCGGTAAAAACATTTTTAACGCTGGTCTCATAGCTTCCCGGCGTGGTGTTTACATTGGTGCGCTGGTTTACCTCCACCTTAAAAGCGTCTGTTACATACTTTTGACTTCCAAGAAAGCCTGCCGCAATCAGCACAATCTCTGCCGGAAGCATCTGTTCAGAGCCTTCTATTTCTTTCATTTCCATACGTCCTGTATCGGGATTTTTTTCCCAGACAAGCTTTATAATTTTAACTGCTTTCAGATTACCGTTTTTATCTTTTACAAATTCCTTTACCGTAGACTCATAAATTCTGGGATCATGCCCAAAAACTGCAATAGCTTCCTCCTGACCATAATCTGTTTTGCAGACCTTTGGCCACTGAGGCCAGGGGTTATCTTCCCCTCTCACCTTTGGCGCTTTTGGCATCATTTCAATCTGGGTAACTGACTTACACCCGTGGCGGATGCTGGTTCCCACACAGTCATTTCCCGTATCTCCGCCGCCGATAATCACCACATTTTTATCCTTCGTGTTTACAAAATTTCCATCTGCAAAATCAGAGAAGTGTTGTCAAGTGTGTTTGTAAAATTATTTTCGATAAGAATCTGAAATTTTGAACATCAGAAGAAGAACTTCAATATCTTAGAATATTACGGAATGAACGCAACCAATAGAGTTACAGTTTACAAAAGAAGTGAAGAATTATTTCTATAATCATCATACATATAAACAGGCGGTCACGATGACCGCCGATAAAACTTACACTTTTGGAAAACCAAAAATCTGTTCTTTTTTTACCTCAATCACGCAAAACCATATTCATAGACTCATAATCTCCAATCCCAAAACACGGCCTTAGCTATTATTACCGAAACCCTTCCCTTGTCTCAATATTAACAATAAGATCTACATTTGCGTGTTCAAATTCATTAAGTTCGCCATTCGAAACATCATTATGCTCCAATTCATTATACCAGTCATACTGAATATAATGATTAAAATATCTGCCGCCTTCCTTAAATGGAAATCCATGACGAGCATATATTTCATTTCTTGCAAATCCAAGTAAATCTTCAAAACTATACTCTTCATCATACTTTAATTCGTATAATTCGTCCTCAGTCAGGTATTCATCTGCACTGTCGGGAAAAATAAATCCATCAGCATCAAAAACACTGTCCGATTCAGCTTCCTCCACCGAAACTCCAGTTTCAACTGCTGCCGCTTCCTCCGTGGCGGCCATGGAATCACTACTGCTTCCATCAGACAAAGCATCCAGCACTCCTGGATAATGGACTTCCATATATCTGCTAATCCAAGGGGAAGTTCCTGCCTGAGATGAACGAATAAGGTCTACTATAAAAAGTCCAATGAGAATAGCTATTATCCAAGTTGCTACCTTTTTTGACATGGATTTTACAGTATATTTTTTTCTTGTATTCTCAGCATTTTCTGTCTTGTCTTCTTCCATTTCCATCGACCTTCCTTTACAGTATAATCCACATCGCAGGTCTTAACCCGCCATTTCTGTTATTAACCGTATTACCGCCATCACTTATTGCCCCTTTGGAATCAACAATAGCAGCGTAGGAGTTGTTTCCGCCTGGTGTTCTCAACCAACACCATTCAGCTTTTATTCCCCCTTCCTTCGGAATCCTATCCTGATCAGACGAAAACAGTGTTCTCATTTCTGAATCACTTAGCAAAAAAACTGCATCAACAGTATTTTCTCCGCCGCTCGTTCCATATTCTGGGTTTCCATTATTTGATATCATTGTTGAAAATATCATTCTTTTTTCACGGTCATCAAAATCACATAAAAAATCTGTGTTAAGAAATTTCCTGACACTGCTATCCCTCCAGGTAATTCCAGTCAAAGTATCATTATATGCTTTTTGGCAGATAACCGTTTCGGTTATTACCAACGCCATATCCTTATCTACTCGAATAACTCTCCATTTATATTTTCCAAACGCAAGGTTTCTCCTTTCACCATTCTTTATAAGTTTAGGGAAGAGAAGTCTTACATTCTGCTTGGCATCCTTATAATCACCGAGCTTGTTATATTCATCAAGCGCAACCTTTGGATTACCTTGTTCCGCCTCCTTTTTAGCAATCAAATACCGCACTTCCAAATATTTTGAATGCGTGTCCTTATAGTTTCCAAGACGCTTAAAACAATCGCAGGCCCTTTTATATTTTCCTTCATTCACCAGAATTTTTCCATACTGATACAAAGATTCAGCGGCATAGTCAGCAGAATCTTTATAATCCTTAATGGCAGTGAACTGTTTTGCCGCCTCCTCAAAATTATTCCCTTCAAACATTCGCTTTGCATAACTATAGCACTGCGCTGTTACAGTTTTGGCGCGTTCTTGTGCATCACGATAATTTCCCAAACGCATGAATTCATCATAAGCTTTGCCAAATTCTCTATCAGAAAGAAATTTCTCAGCTTTTTTATAGCGTTCCAACAATGCTTTTGCCGTTAAAACATCTTCAAAAGAATCTTCACCTACTATTTTACTTGAGGCAGCAAGTATGTCTTTGAATCTAACATTATTTTGACTGGCTATCCACCCAATCGGTTCTATTACACCAAACGGACTGAATGGCGTTCCTTCTTCTGCCATATGACCCATCGCACTTGACGGAAAGTATTGCACTTTAGAAAATACGCTCTCCAAATTATTAATCGTATTTGCCATTCCTATTGAAATCATATAATTTCTGCAAGCTGTATTTCTCGCAATATTAATGTCATCATTGAATTTGGCTGGATTAGATTGGTACATTTTTTCAATCGCTCTTAATCCAATTTTATTTTTCACAGCTTTTAAGTCCGCTTTATTGATAATGACCGCAACTGGAATTTTTATCATTTTATTTGAAGAACGGTTACTTAATCTCGAAAATTGCTGTATAAATTCAATTATTACATCCTCTGCATTCGCTTCATTATCAGCAAAGCTGTTATCCGGTATCATCTGTCCATTCTTTTCACTCTCGTTTCGCACAGCCTTTATTGTTGTCGGATCAATAATAATCAAAACTCCATCTGTATATCCAAAATTCAGCGGATTCTGCTCATATACACCACTGATAAGCACCTCATCCGGGACATCATATACCACAAGGGTGTCTTTGAATCCATCCTCATATTTATGTACCATGCTATATGTAACAATAGAGGTCTTAGACGACTCAGATGTATTTCCGGTCATGAACATTTTTTCCAGTGCATCAAACTCTTCTTTTGGAAACGGTTCAATCTTAACATTATCCGCATTTCCCGTCATGCGGTACAAATGTTGAAAAGAAGCTAAAAATGCACTCTTCCCTGATGTATCCCCACCTATCAATTGAAGGGTAAATTCCCTGGCTCCCGTTGCTGCCAGTGGCTTTTCGCATTCTGGACAGACACTTTCAAGACGGGAACGGCCTGATATTAAAGAACATGGCAAAAATTTCCCACATCCGCATCTTGCTGTTAATATTCCCGTATCCCCAGGGACTAAATCCTTATGTATTTTGCCGCATGAAGGGCATACATATCCTGGCACTTTAAAAGATCGGTAACAATAGGTACAATGCTGTTCGTTTCTTTTCGCTTTATCTATCAGATTAAAAAAGGGAGTAACTATCAATGTGACAATCTTCAAGATAATAAGCAACAATCCATGTATAATACTTGCAATCCACAAATATATTGTTCCAAACACAACCCTGAACACCATTTCAATAAAGCCAATAACTGTTAAAGGTATATGTATAAAAGAAAGCAAAAACAGCCTTAATTTTGAATCCGATTCATAAATGCCAAGATGGTATGCCACACCAGCGGCACTAAGCAATAGCCATGTCCTGTCTGAGAGAAAGTTGTGGGCATCCCTATAAATATAACGGCGTTGATATTGTCCTGTCCCTCTGAAATAGCTGAATGTCAATCCGCTATTATATTTTTCTTTCCATTTATCCCTGTTAAAAAACATAGCACGAATTTGTGTTAATATAATCCCCAGTATAGACAAATAAAATGCGGCATGAATAATAAACCTCACAACTGGCGGCAATATATTCACAAAATGCACAGACATATTCCATGCATTCTTTATCCATGAAAAAAAAATGCTTACATGTTCAGCAACAGCAGATGGCATTGAATCCATTGTCCCCGACCTCCTATTCTACATCTCCTGCCCGTTTTCCTCTGTTTCGCTTGATTCTTCTTGAGACAAATTATCTTCATCCTGCATTTCATGGGCATGAGATCTGTTTTCATGCGGATCCTCTATCTGATAATAATCAGGATTATTCATTCTCTCATTAAACTCTTCCTGATCCAACCCCTCGGCTTCTGCCTTTTCTGCTTCGCGCCAATGCTCGTGACCGGCTTTATGCCCAAGATCATACTTTCCTTCTATAGGCTTTCCAGTATTGGCATCTAAAAACTGTCCTTTTTCATTTTTTTCAGCCCTTTTTTCTACCTCTTCACGGACACTTGCACGTATGTACGGTCTATGCAACGCCATAGTCAAGCCTCCTCTATATTCCTGCCGAAATCAAAGTCCTCAACCATTCGAAAACACTTCTCATCTTCATCTTTCTCAAATGCACTGTATTCCGCAGAATCCAGGTAAGGCCTTATGCTTTTGTCGATATCCAGTATAGTCTGGATATCATAAATTTTAATATTATCCGGATCATCTACATATTGCTGATCCTCTTCTCCCGTAAAAAAACGCCATCCACTATCGTTCCCTTCCCCTTTTTCACGATACATAAACCTTACAAGTTTTCTTTCTTCCACAAGCATTCTCGAAGCCATAACAAATCCAATATTTCTCATATCACTTCCTCCTATTTTCTGAATCCGCCAAATAATTTAGAAACGATAGAACCATCTCTTTCCTTTATTTCATCAGCTGCATCATCAATAATATTTTCATAATATTTGCGCATACTCTTGTCTGACAAAAGTTTACCCAAGGCATCCAGATTCTTCTTTTTAAGTCCAGAATTTACAATAGAGCTGCTCAAAATGCTCTCAAGCTTCCTCTTAGTTCTTGCGTTAGGACTTGCATAAATAAATTCAAGTGTTCTTTCCCATTTTTCTGGATTTGATTCAGCTGTCATAACAAGTGCGGACATATACTGTTTAAGAAAAATATCCGGACTCTCCAATAACAAATCAAGGATAAACCACTGGTCCTCTCTGGTTGTCTTAATCTTTAACAGTGCAGATATCAGCCGTGCAACATAATTTTTTGATAAAACAGAAGGAAAATCCTGTTTTATATACGGCTTCAAACACATTTTAACAGAATCTCCTTTTTTCATATGCAGCAAATTATCTATCGCTACAATATGGGCAGAATTTGTACAAACAGTGTCTTTCGGGAGGTTTTTCTGTATAGATGCTGCAAAAATTTCAGAGTCCTGTCCCTCCACGTTTACCCTGCCATCAAGAAGCTCATAGATTTTTTCCTTTGTTTTCTCATCAAAACAGGCTGCGCTGACTGCTCTTTCTGAAAATGCTTCCAGTTCCATTATGTTCTCCGCATCTTCAATATAATGGCGTACAAGCATCTGTTCCTTATCATACATACCATATTCTGATAAATCCCCGCATAATAAGAACATATCGTCAAGAGTCAAGCCTCTACCACTGCTTACTACAATAACATGGTCTACTACAGAATCAAAAATCTCTGGTTCATAAGTCTTAATACCATCTAACAAGAATTTAAGTGCATCATCTCCAACTACTTTTTTTAGTGTCAACAATATGCGTTTGTATGAGCTGTCCGTCATTGGCTTTTTTTCACATGATGTAACACAGTATGAAACAATCAATTTTGCCGATTCACCCTTCCTTAGTATATCACGGCATAACATACAATAGATCTCTAAGAAGAGAACAGCATCAGAAGAATCATATAACCTTATTACTTCAGCATATTCATCTGCAACTGACATATCCGTTAAAAGTTTTCCAACATCCTCAACAAATGGTCCTCCCTTAACTTCATCCCAAAAAGCTGTAATTCCACCCTTCTTATAATCAGTGAAAAACACTTCCTTTGCTCTGTCCCTAATAATCTCTGACAATCTCGTCTTCGCGTCAGGATCTCCTACCACGTCAGATACATCCCCTACCCAATTAAGAATAGGAAATGATTTTTCCAAGCTGCTTTTTATAAATTGACCAAGCCGGCAATTAACCTTTTCATATATCTCGGAAATAATATTCGTCTTATAAATCTTATATTTAGACAATACTGAAAGTGCTTTGGCATATTCTTCCGGAGAACCAAAAGAATCTCCGCATAATATTTCATATGCTTTCGCAAGTGCATTAAAATCAGCTGAAGGAAAATGAATATCGAATGATTGCAAAAATTCTCTCGAAAACCTTTCATGCATTCCATCAAAGGATGATATTATATTAAAAAATTCTCCCAATGATTCCATATTAAATTCTGCCTTCTTGTTTTCTCCGTCTAAAACTACATAAGGCGAATCATTAAGAATGCGCACCTGATTGGACTTGTCCTTTGAAGCAACTCCAACAATCATAGCCCGCAAACGGGTATGGTTAGCTGGAGAGCTTTGCTGTTGCTGTGAAAAGCTGCCATCTTCTTTCACATAATATATATTGGAATTGATGAATTTATCCATTCGTGTGGCAAATGGAATGTTTGATGCAATTCTTGGCGAAAATGCCAGTTCAATTGCACCTATCCACATTTCTATATTTTCCGATGATTCATCTTTTATTACAAGATATTTCCTTTTGTCAAGCGGCAGCAAAAATTGGCCAAGAATAAAAGCAACAGCTTTCTTTAATGCATCTGCCCTACCATCCTTAATAAAATTTCCTATTTTGCTAAAAGAATAAAACGGGCTTTCACTTGCTCTTATTTCCCTGCATTCCAAATCTGCTGGTTCATTTTCATAATAATACGCCTCATTATTTTCCCGGGCTGTCCAAACCTTCCTATCGTGAAAAATCTCAAAAGGATAAAGATATTTAAAATTCCCTATAATAGCATGATTCAAATACATACCCGGACGTTTTGCAAAATCCCCGGTCACAGACAAATCATATGGAATTGGATGAAAGGAGTTTAAGAAACTAAACCCTGCATCCGGCACAGCATAAAGATATGCATCATCCATAAAATCCGGTTCACTAAACGACTGCTTTTTCTGTAATGAATTCATAACAAGCTGCAGATCAACGATATCTTCTTTATATAAATCAGAGCAACAGGCATATACCTTAAACCCATCACTCAAAATCGGCTGACCAGAACGTAGTATATCTACACCATGTCTGCATCTTGTGTAAATCAGATCATAATACATAAAATCTCCTTCCCGATACCACTATACCAGTATCAATCTATAAACTTTTCTTCCTTAAACAGCCAAAGAACCGGATCTAAAATCCTATGAGGTTTTATGTTTTCATTTACAGAACCCTGTGTCTCAGGCGGTTCTCCGTAACTGGAAACCCCAAAGAAATAAAAATTTTTAAAATTCGACTCCAATGCAGCAATAAATGACCCTTCTCCAATTCCATAGAGCCAATCTCTGATTTCCTCATTTACCTGCGAAATCTCCGTCAGGTTTACCTTACCCCTGGAAAATGTCATACTAGGTTTTCGAACCACAGCTCCTGCCGGAAGTGAATCCAACTGAAGAATTGTATCAAATTTTGTCAGAACGACAGCAACTGGTATTGTCAACATCTTATTCGTATTTAGCCCTCTTGCTGCTTTTATGTAAGCAGCAACACTATTGACTATATCTTCTGCACTATTTGTATCCCCTTCTGAAGCTCCGGAATTTCTTCTCACATCAGGGTTAATCATCCTCCGAAGATTAGTGAGAATCAATGGATCCAATGTAATAATAATTGCGTTAGATGCATTAATGTATCCGCATATTGCTGATGACGGATCCAGCCTTTCTGAATGATCCTCTCCTGCTCCATCATAAATTGTAAATGTATATGTAGGCGTAGTGTTACTCTTTTGCCTCATCAGATTCTTAATCTGCCAAAGCTGGGGCTTCAGCCTATCTCCCAGTTCTGTAGGATCAGTCGGTCTCGGGGGGATATGATTCTCGTAAATATTTGTATAATTCTCCCTTTGGACATCCCTCGTGTACTTATTTTGTGCTGACAAGGCAATCCTCAATTCAGAAACCCGGCTTAACTCATGAAGCATAACTGTAATAAAATTGGTTTTTCCAGACGATGATACTCCTATAATACAAAATGGAAGGCTTCCGTCAGCATCAAGAGCACCTAGTGGAATAACTCCTTTTGCTTCTTCTGGTATTTGCTTGTTATATTCTCCACATTCAGGGCAAAGCCTTACCGTTGCCATCCTTCCACAATGCTCACAGCGTATGGAAGGTTTTTTCTTTTCCGCAGATGTCTTAGGATAAGTTGTCTCACCACAATCAGGACATACATATTTAATTCTTTCTTTATCATACTCACTAAAGCAGAACGGACAGGTAAACTTTCCGCGATTCATAAATTTGTTAAATATCCCAGCCATTGGAACCTCCTCATTGAAATATTATAGTTTTCCATCATATCCTGCGGCCCATCGCACAGAATATGTTTCATTATTTGAAATATTTTTCACAAACAAAAACACTTTTGTCTTTTTCTTTTCCGAAAAAGACAAACCGAAGCTTTCCGTTATTTTTAACTTTGGTCTATCATAAACTTCCTCACTAATTCTTGCTAATTCAACAGCAGAACTGTCCTCATCTGAAAGCAAATGTTTACCTCCAGGAGAAGCACACAAAACCATTTCCGGTCGTTTTCCCATTGGTCTATTAGATTCAATATCTATGGTCAACCTGCTTCCAAAAAGTGATTTAATGGCTTTCCAATATATATTTGCATCCAAAGGTCTGTTGAATTTCTTTTTACAAGGTGCTGAAATTATATCTCGCCCCTCAACTCTGTAAACAGAAAAAATAGTAACATAATATGCATCTTCATCATGCGCTGTCAGTTGCTTTGTAATTTCATGCCACTGCAAATATGTATCATAATCAATTCTATCCGAATTGCCATTTATGTCATTTTCTGTAGCCCAAGGAGCTTTTGTCATGCCTGGCTCCTTTGTCCTGACAATACAATACAAAGCAACAATATTTCTAGGTACATTATCCTCTAATTTTACTTTTATCTCAATCTGATGGCTTGTCCCTTTTGCAGTCGATCTTGTATTCTCTGAGATTGTAGTTCCATTTTCATCAATCTGTACAGGTTTATAGGTATTGATAATAAGCTCATTCTCTGACGGAATCCACTGTCCGCCGGAAAACGCTTTTACCCGAACCTTATAATGGTTATCGGGAGGCAAGTTTATAATGCATGTTTTGAGTTCGGAACGAGTATTCTGCACAACTTTCCCGTCAACCATAATCTGTAAGTCAACATTTTTTTCAGTGATAGACCATCCAATTGGGCAATGATTGTCTTTTACCTGTCCTCCGGTAATATAAAAAGAATTTACCACTGGCGTAGGCGTTACCGTAATTTTTTCTATATCACTGATTCCCAAATCACCATAATCGGCACTGACGCATATGGTATATGGGTTTCCATATTCTATATTTTTTATCTCAATGCTTTGATAAACATTGTCAGAAATTGTATACTCTTTTCCTTTATGCTGATACTTAACAATTGCCCCTCTGCTGTTTTCGGGCAGTCTCCATGATACAATCAAGGAGTTGTCTTTCTGTTGATTCCTCAAATCTAGAATTCTGGACAATACTCTAGTCCTGACGAATATCGGCTTTGAAATGCTTCCCTTTCTATATGCAAATAATGTATATGTATATTCATTTCCCGCGGAAATTGATCTATCATTGAAAGATGTATCTCCTCCTTTCATGAGAACTGTTCCGTCATTGATTCCAATAGCCACCGCACTTCCATTTTTCTTAACTAATACATAAGATACACCTGGCTCCGTAGACTTGTCCCATCTAATCACTACTGCCTTCTTGTCATCATCAAATAATGCCTTTATTCCTCTTACCACAACTGGAGGATTTCTATCCAAGATTTCTTTTGCAGGCCGAAAGTCCTCACAAATGTCTAATATTTCAAGACAAATGTTAATTTTGTCAGATAGCGGCATAGTCTCACAGGCTTCAAATCTGGACCGGCACCCTGACAATACATTTTTAATCTCCTTTTTTTGATCCATCAAATCAATCTGTGGATATTTTCTTACAATTTCTGCAAGAAAACTCTCTGCCGCCTCATACCGCTTACTCGTTATTAAAACACGAAGTTTCTTAATTGGCTCCGCAATTTTGGCCTCCTCAGATTCCAACTTTTTCTCCAAAGATACTGTCTGGCTCTGTTCATTGGGCTCAGCTATCTTTGCACGAATCAGCTGCTCCCTAGCCTCATTGAGTTTCCCTTGCTTTAATGCCTTTTCTGCAAGAGATATGTACTTTGAAAACAGAGCAACATTCGCAAATACAAAACCGCACTCTGGACATCTATTTAAAGAAACTAGAATATCCTTACCACAATGTGAGCATTTTTTATAAAACTCCTTGCCACAATGTCTGCATTTATTTACCTTTTTAGCTTCTTTAATGCTTACAAACTCCGAAACATTCTGGCAATTAACGCATTTCACTGAAAATGATGCTTTTTCCGGAACATAAGGGTCATCCCTAAGTCCTGCCTCGCTGTTATATATCGCAAGAGCTACATCGGAATCTCCAAAAACATCCGTAATTTTTTTTATACAAATGTCCGCAAATCCAAAGTCACGTAAATCCGATTGCACCGAATCCTTCATTATAGAAAATAGCTCCGTAAGTTCAGGACTCTTATACAGCAGGAATTGTTCATACGCCTTTCTGTTTGTCTCATTATTAAAAACATTCGTTTTCCCCGCCGTTGCAATTGAAACACATAATTTACCTAAAGGGTCATTTCTCATTGAATTTTTCTTTGAATACTCATCAAACAAATTTGATATATCCCTGGTAGACATATCTTTATATTCTGCTGCATTTTCCGGTTCTCCGCTCAAATAGGCAGCAAAACTGTACAAATCGTATACTTTAGTTAAATCCGCACCGTTTGGATTTGGATCTCTGCTTTCTCTTAAAATTGCAAGTTCACTATAAATTTTTTCCGAATTGGTTGGAAATTTAGGCATTGCTGCAAATGGATCTATATTAAGGATAGTAAATCCATAACTCCTGTAAGCATCCTCAATGCTTTCCTTGGATAAACGGGTATTCTTTTTTTGAGCCTTTATTTTTCCATTTGTTACAACCAGTTCGCTTTTACTAAGCTTCTCAAGTCTTATTGCAGACTCAAGTCGTTTCCTTGATGTTGTTTTTCTCTCATCAGCAAGTTCAGCAAATTTAGGAAGCACTTTTCCATCGTTGCTCAAGACTTCTGCTTTCACTTTCCTCAGCAAATCCAATTTCCCATTAATTTCGTCACGCTGTGCCTGTTGGGAAATACTCCCAAGCATACCGCCAAGACTTTTCTCCGCTTTTTCTATGGCAGCCTTAATCTTTTTTGCGGCTTTTTCAGCAGGATCAAACGATAGACCCGTTATATCAAAAAAATCGTATTCCGCCATATGAATTTATCATCCTTCCCACGTTGCCACATCCGTCACTTTTACGTTTTCCTCTGCTATCCCCAAATCTCCGAGACTTTGGGCTATACTCCCAAATGCCTGCGTAAGCTCTGATTGTGGCACAAACATTGCATTGGCATCCTCTGAAGAAATACTCCGAAGAAAATTATAATCTGCCCCTCCAAACCCAATGGCTGCAGTTTCTATGCCATTCTCATTGCACTCATGAGCTGCGTCTATCGCATTCTGCTGACGATCCCAAACTCCATCTGCTAATATAACGGCGAATAACCTTCCTTCCTCGTTCTTCAACATATTTTCTATAGTATAGAATGGATGCTCCGCATTTCCATATCCAGTTTGTCCGCATTCAATGCTTTGTATCTTTTGAATACATTCATCTTCATTATCAGTCAGCCCGCACACTATCTGGTTTTTATCTGACACAGCCACCACCCCGACACAAGTGTATGCAAAATCAAGCTGCCTTACGAAATCACACATGGCCGCTTTCGCATCAGCAATTGGAGTTCCCGACATGCTCCCCGACACATCTACTGCCATTACGACATTCAAGGGCATCGGTTGATTTTGACTCGCATCTAGGGGAAGTCCATATTTTGACATATCCTCTGGGACTTTATCCCTGCGTACAGTCAAATTTGTCCTCTCATCATCCTGGCGTGCCTCCACATTTATCACTCCGTTGTCATCATAACTATATTGAATCCTTACAATTGATTTTCCCTTTTTCTTCTTGTCATACTTTAACCCGGTAACAACATATCTAAATGGAATCATATTATCAAGCGGATTCTCCTTATCCCCTTGCAAAACAAAAATTTCCATTTCGTTCAATCCTTTTCTCCGCACTCTGAACGAAAAGGCCTTTGCTGATTTAACCGGTCTCGGATGATTGGCCGGAATAATAATTTCATTGACATAGTGTGTTCCATCCTCACTGACGGCAATCATTCCCATAGCGTGCGCTGTGGTTTCCCTCAACGTCATCACGCCAAGTCCATCCAGCTTTTTCGCTGGTTTTGCTGCTAAGTGCATCTTCCCTAATGAAGCGGAGCGATCCGTCCTTTTCTTTCCATCCATGATTGCAACGGTTAGCTGCGTATATTGACTGCTTTCCTTGACGGACTGTATCGCTGCTCCCAATGCTACTGCTTCGTCTGGATTAACATGTGTAATCGGTTTCTTGCCGTACAGCTTAAACAGATAACTTGACACTTGCGGCATCCTTGTAGAGCCACCCACCAACAAAATATCCGAAACATCTGACCATTTAAGGTTCGCCTCTTCCATAATAGCTCTGCAAAGAGTTCCGGTTCTCTCAATTAAATCAACCGTGTTTTCCTCAAATTCCTGGCGTGTAACTGATACGGATGCATAACCATATCCTGAGAATGAAGCATTTGCATTAGCAGACTTTAATGACGTAAGCTGCCTCTTTGTTCCCTCAGACAATCCTCTCACTGTCCGCAGCAATTCATCATCATTCCGAATTTCCAGTCCCGTTTCATCTTCAAATTTATCAATCAATATATTCTCCAGCCTGTTATCCCAATCACGGCCTCCAAGATAATGATCTCCACGTGTTACAACGGTTTGCAAATCTCCGTTTCCATTCATATGTGTCAAAGTCACATCAAATGTTCCGCCACCCAAATCATAAACAAGTATATTCGCATTTTCTCTCCAATGATTCAAGCCATAAGCCATTGCCGCCGCATTTGGTTCATCAATTATCTTTTTAACCTTTAGTCCTGCAATTTCAGCAGCACGAATTGTTGCCTCTCGTTCGGCGGAATAAAAATAAGCAGGAACCGTAATAACAGCACTGTCGATAGTATCATTCAATTCTCGTTCCGCATCTTCTTTCAAATGTCTTAATAACAATGCAGATAAATCTGTTGATGAATAAGATTTTCCATCAATTATGCAATAGGAATCATTACTACCCATACTACGTTTAAAGGTAGCAGCACATCCTTCTTCTCCGGCAATAAACGCACTTTCGGCTTCACTTCCAAAAATAAGATTTCCATTCATAAATTGAATTACAGAGGGAGTGATTTTTCTTCCCTCTGAATTCATAATTATTTTGGGGGTGTTTTCCCCTTCTGGAACATAAGCAACCGCCGAATACGTTGTTCCTAAATCTATACCTACTGAAACTGACATTTATCTCTAACTCCCTCTGTTAAAAATCGCTGCTTGTTTTGAGTGAAGCAACATGTCTGATAGCTTCATTCATTTCTTCCTGCGTCTTTGTATTCTCAGATGTAATAACTGTTTCTACCGTTTCGTTGGTATCCGGATTAGTAGCCTTTACCTCAAGGCCAATTGCACTGCACCGAAAAAACACTTTAATAGGAGAGCCTTTAGGTGTTCCTGTTGGAAGTTCCAGTTTAACCTCACCCAATTTTTTTACCTTCAATGCAGGATCTGTATATTGCTCATTTCCATTCTCATCTATTGATGGCATTACATGCTTATCATTAATCCGGTCTTTTCCAACGTTTTCATATATTTTAAGATCTATTGCAACCTGATTATCTACCACTGTTCCATAAGTCTCCGTAGCTTCAGCCGGAGACTCATCTCCCACAAAGAGAAGATTATCAATCATAAAATGTTCTTCATCAACCCATACAGCCGGACCGAATGAACGAGACAATTTATCACTAACAGTACTCACCTTCTGAGGAATTATTTTGCGAAGTTGCTCGGCCTCCTCCTGCGTGAAATCAGGCATCTCATCATCACTTCCATACCCACCGCTTTCTTCATCCTCCTCTTCTCCACTCTGATCTTGATTTTTTTCCAATACTCTTTCTACACATTCGAGAGCAGCCTTCAACGCCGCACCTTTTGCCACTGCTAGATCAGGGTCTTCCATCCTTACTTTTCCTGCAAACACAGTTTCTACAGCTTCACGAATCATTGGCATTTTAGTAGATCCTCCAACAAGAAGAACTACATCAATATCTGCCGCAGTCAGTGAATTATTTTCAAGAATCTGCCTGACAAAATCCATAGTCATCTCGACAAGATCCTGTGTCCTTTCCTTAAATGCATCTGCCGAAATCTCTATTCGGGTAACATCACCATCATATGATATATTAATACTGTGATTAGCCTTCTTAGAAAGCAACTTTTTTGTTCCTTCCACCTGGCGCTGAATGACAGCTCTTAATTCCGGTGTTATATCCTCCAATGCCAAACCATTTTCGTCACAGTACAGCTCCGCAATATAATCATATAACCTGGCATCCCAATCAATACCACCCAGCCGGTCATTGCCGCCTGAGTCGATAACATCTATGGTTGCTTTGCCATCATCATCAACACTAAAATCAAAAAGTGTGATATCAAATGTACCGCCTCCAAGATCATACACCATAATTTTTCTGTTTTCACCAAATTCTCTGCAGCAATAATTAAGTGCAGCCGCTGTAGGCTCGTTAACGATATCAAGAACGTTCAGGCCCGCAATTTTACCCGCCTGTTTAGTCGCAGTTCTTTCCTCATTTCCGAAATATGCCGGACAGGTAATTACGACATCCTTTACTTCATCGTTTCCCTGTTCCTCGGCATATTCCTTCATTCTCTTCAATATCAAAGAAGAAATCATAATTGGATCATAAGCAACGCCATCAAAATTCCTTATTGTTGCATCTGGTTTTCCAATTTCCCGTTTGACAAACTGAACCACTCTTTCAGGCTCAATTTCAGCTTGTGCCTTTGCAGCTTCTCCCACTACAGGATCGCCGCTTTCCTGAAAATATACTGCCGATGCAAGCGTCCTGGAATCCTCCTCATAGTTTTCAATTACCTCCGGCATTCCGTTTTCATTTAAAGTAGCAATAACTGAATAGGTAGTGCCAAGATCAATTCCGTATACTTTTGCCATTTTGATTTCTCCTCTCGTTTTTTATTCAGTCAAATTATCCACAGCAGATTCTTTATACACATATACATCAACCAGTTCCTTGATAAGGGGTCTCTTCTCTGTGTAAAAACCAGTACCTTTACTGGAAACGACTGTATCATGCAATTCAGAATTATCCGTTTCTATTCGCTCTACAATCTGACAAAACTTGCTGTTCCTTTTATCCCCCGGTTTACTCTTCTGCAACATAACGCCATTGCTCTCTAAAAGCTGTTTTATATCCATAAAAAGGTATTTGATATGTTTCGCTGTTTTATCATCCACTTCTACGTTCAAAAGCGCCTCATTATCACAATAGATTCTCGCAACCTCGCGTAAAACATCATCAAAAGCCCTGCCTCTGTCTATCTCGTGGTAGCATTCCAATTCGTCCTGCATAGATTTTAACCTGCCAGCAAATTCATTATGGTAAAGCTTATGCATCTCTCTGACATCAGCTGCCATTTTTTTGTAGCTTTCTGCCTGTTCTTCAATATGCTGTTCTATCTTTTCAAGGGCTAGACCAAATTTTGGATTGGATTCTTTCTCCGTTTCCCGCTCTTCATCCATTATAAAATCGAGAGGTTTGGCGCTCTCTTCACCATTTTTGTCAACAATGTTTTGAATTTCTGATTTATCTATACAATACTCATTTACAGAACCATCTGTGCCAAAAGATGTTCTGTCTTTATCGAATGTATTACTTTTTTGTTCCTCCATCAGTTTACCTCCATCTATTTACACCTCAGCAAATAATATCCCATTTGTACTATATACACATGCCAGCGAACCAGTCAGCTTACCCAGTGTTTCTGCTCTTACTCTGGGTTCATCGGTTTCATCGACAGAAATTCCTCTGGTATCACTGGAATTCATAAATGAATTATTCTGTGATATGTTGTATCGTATCCTGATTTTTTTATACTTTCCCATAAAATCTGACCACTTTTGACAAGAAGTACCGGCGGAATGACGAAACAACACTATCTTTGCAACATTTCCGGTAAGTTCTGCAAACAATTCATCTCCATGGATATCTCCTCCGTACAACGATGATATAAAATCCTTCTGACTTATCGCGTATGTCCTTCCCCTCAATAAATCCCTTATTTTCAAAAACCTGGATATTGGAACATCATCGAGCAAAATCGAGAATTCCTTTCCCTGCGCTTGGAGTAACATCAAGTGGTTAATAACCAATTCACCAATAAGTTCATTATTGACCCCTCCCACATCAATAGAGATTACTCCTTTCTGATTGAGCATTCTTTTTATATTGCTTTTTCTGCCAGTCGGTCTCCCATATATTCCTTCAGCCTGACGATTCAGTTTGTTCAAAAAAATTCTAACGGCATCTGTTTCCGATGAACCCGCCATATAATATCTATCTATTTCTCTATGTTCAATTGTCGTGATTTCCCCATCCTTTAATAGCTTATCCAGTTCATCTTTTAATTTTAATATAGGAAAAACGGCTAGATTCTGAATCGTAACTGTTCCCTCTTTATGAAGCACAACCTCTATCAATGCCCTCAACAGTGACTCCGAACTCGGATTGGAATCATCATTCGGCATTGTTTCGTATAAGAGATATGCAATATCATCCACCGGCATTCCACGGAATACATCATAATAAGTATTTGTTCTATCTATAAATTCCGCATCAACACTATGCTCTCTTATCATAGCACCGATATCTCGATTACCGCTATGTAATGCTATAAGAGGAATCCCCTCCTGCTGCGATTTATGCACAAAAGGAATTAACGCCTCCATTCTTGTGCGAACTTCTCCTCCGGAAACAATCTCTCCTTCAGGATAATCGTTTTCACCCCAGATAAAATCCAGAGCAGGGGTTTGGCTCTTTGTGTCATAGTCATATATGTCATTATCGCTTGGATCAGATGTTACCAGCAATAACTGCTGCTTATTTTCATTTGGCATAATCATCACAGAGCGATTCTGAAAATTCGCCTCTGATGCATGATCACATATCTGTCTGATTTCTTTTTTTGTCCTGGCATTTTGTAATGCAGTATATATGGAATTACCAGTCCACATGGATACACCATAAGCAGCCCTTGTAACACCACCCATTACATGAAATGCGTCACCTAATAAACCCATATCTCACCTACCCATGAAACAAATCAAATTTGAATTTAAATGGCGGAATGTTTGGTAATCCAACAACAGCCTCGCCTATATCCAAACCAATCAAATCCCAATCCTCTACTACAAAGCCTTCCCGTTTTTCATAATGCCTGCTGCCATTCGCCTCCGGAAATGTCTCAAGAATCATGTTTTTTCCAAATAGCCTGCTGACGTACTCTCTCGTGTTATAGTCATTTGACTGAAATGCAAATACTGAGCTAAAACCCGCAACAGCATTGTGCGCCTTTGCCTCGTTCTCATAGTTTGCATTCAACTGGTCTATTCCTTGAAGCCCCGCCAATATCTTTACACCCAGACTTCGACCAAAATTTATTCCGTCTTCCAAATGCCGCAGATTAGGCAAAAGCTTTAATTCATCAGCAATCAGGTATACGTTGCCTTGAGTAGCCGTTCTGCCAAGTGCTTCTTTCAATGCAAGGTCAAATAACAATGTATAGATTGGAGATAACACATCGCCTATTGCAAGATCATATTCCAAAAATGCCGTATGGCCTCCTTTTCCTCGAATAAACTTTCGCATGGAAAAGTCTCCTACATCGGAGAAAACACCTGTAAATATATCCCTTGTAACCGAGTATACCTCAGACATCACGCCTTGTGCCTGAGTTCCTGATTTTCCCCCGATATATGCCGCAACAGAAGCCAGGTCACTATGGCTTCCCACCATTGAGCGTATTTCATCTATCGGAGTCGAATCCAATAAATCTTTCAAATCCTTATTGCTGAACGGCACACCCTCCCTGACCAAAGATATAATGATTGAAGCCAATAAATCACGCGCAGCATTGGGAAAGAATGGGTTACTGTTATTTTTTTCACTTCTTTCTGCAAACAGTGACTTACAAATCTCCTGTGTGTTTTGGGCTATAGAGATTCTATCCCTTCCATCAGCAGTGATTTCATCGTACAAATTCCACTTGGCCGATATCTTTCTATAGGTCTTAGAATTTCCTATTACTACATCTCCCGATTCAAAAAATTTCTTGTGAAAATCCCCTTTACTATCAAAAATCAGCATTACGTCATCTTTGTTAAGATTTTTCTTTAATTGTTTTACAATATGGTAGAAAAGGTTCGTCTTTCCACTTCCAGTTCCGCCTACGAGAAGCAAATGTTTACTTAATATCTCCTCATTTATACCAAATTTAGCTTTTTGTCCATTAAACTTTCCAGAAATTTGGAGACAATCGTGAATGCCATCCTGTGGAGGACTATTACTCTCAACCAGCCCACCATATACAATTTCATGAGTCAAAGACATTGGAATCTCCTCCCCGCCACAACAGCATTTATGTAATATGGACATATCCCGTCCTTTGTTTCTCATTAAAGATATATGTATACCGATAACTTCGGTTATACTTTTTCACAGCAAGATCAATTAACTTTTCAAGAGAATCTCCAATGGCAAATTCCCTCCAATGTTCGGCTATGCGAAATGCAAAATCAGGATTACCTTCTTCCATTCCTCGGAAAACCATATTCTCTAGTTCACCTTGACACGCAATAACAAGCTTGAATTTGGCAAAATAATCAGCATGCTGATTATCTGTATCCAACTTTGTACTCCAAGAAAAATGGTCATTGCTCATTCGTCTGTAATCCAAGCCAAAATAATCTACACATTTGATACTTTTACACGGATTGTTTTGATTTAGCGTTATGTCAAAAGTAAAATCATAATAATTCCATTTCCCATCTATCTTAATCGCATTCCATGCATGTCTTCCTATTTTTCCATCCGCCCTCTGCGCCTCACCCTCTATCACAACACAAGGGAAAGCAACATAATCACAAATGCTTTTTACCGCTTTTGCAATACCATCACATACTCCCGAATTTTTCAAAAACGGTCCTGTTATATCATGCTCACCACCACCTTCATGATACAATACTGTGTCTATCAAATATGTGTGAATTTCGAACAAAATACCCCATTCATTCTCTTTTTCTACTAGGTTCTTAATCTTGTTTATTGTCGATAAGCACTCGTCTTTGATATCTTTATAGATACTTGAGGACATTTTATATTTTGGTCGTACAGAAATCTTCTTTCCATCCATAAAAACATTGCATTTATCTACATGAAAAATCATCGGTGTATCAAGCATCACGTATCTGTATATTTTTTCAATTTCAACCTTTTTTTCACATGGTGATATATCTATTTTTTCACTAAATGACAAAATCCCAGTCTTAAGATCTTCATAAATGCAACGTTCTTGAAAAAGAAGTTTATCCTTATAATATTGAAATCCGTCAAAAGTGCTATATATTGTGAATGTCCTCTCTATCTGCTTTACATGATTTAAATCCTGCATTTTTGCATTTGAAATACCTGTAATGCTTTTTCTCATTTACATACACATCTCTTCCTCATCTGCGTACTCTTTAGAAGATGCTTCTTCTTCCTGATCTCCTCTGAAAGGTACATCCTTAAGAGAATCCCAATCTGTCGTCTGTCTCTGATTTTGGTCAGATTGACCCTGTATATTTTCTTTCTCTCTGAGTATCTCTCCGGATTCTTCTAACTCTCTTCTTGAAATTTCTGGTGGTCGATTCATTCCTTCACCTCCCTATGCGATACAATATTTGTTGTATAAAGAATCACAATATTCTTTATACAAGTCAAATGCTTCCTCATTTCTTCCCTTTTTAATAAGACTTAAAGTACCGATAACAAGTTCTCTATACATCCTCACATAAATAGTCTGCGACTCGTCTTGCTCTCCTATTTTTTTTACAATCAATGGTGCTTTTTCATAATATTCCTGTATTGTTTCCGGATGATAATCTTTAACATATGTATCACGAAACTTTCTCAATATGCTGAGTTCTTCACAGTTATCGTCAAATCGAGCGGACTTTGCTCTCATACACGCTGTTGTGAGATAGCAACCAGAATCGTCTTTCTTCTCTGGTTCAACATATGGATTGCCCAGCCAGTCAGTTTCTATTTTTTGATTGCCAAAAATATCAGTTTCAACTTTAGGGTTTCCAAAAATATCAGTATTTACTTTTTCATTTCCAAAAATATCAGTTTCAGCATTCCAATTTCCAAAAAAATCTCTATAATATCTCTTTCCGTCCTGTTCAATATATTCTCGTCCTTCTTTATCAGTTTTAGGCATGTCCCCATCCTCCTCATATTCACATTATCTCTTTCTCTCTGGGATATCGTCTTTAACACCACATTTTTCTAATATTCATCGAAGTTTTTCCTCGATTCGCACAAAAGTATACTTTTATGCGAATGGAATTTGCTACATTTTCACAATTAGTAGTTTACGCCAAAAACCTTGTAAAATCAAGATTTCTTTGTTGGTTTTTCGGTATTTTTCGTAAAAATGTGGCATTCTCATAAAAGTATACTTTAACAATCCAGCTTTTCTACCTACTGTTCGTCTGTTTCCAATGCTTTCTTCATTTTCTGTCTAAACGTGCTTTCTGGCATACCACATTCCTTTGAGGCTTTTAATACAAATATTTTTCCATCCCTGCACATCTGACAATACTCGCTGAAATTATCCGGAAGTGGTTTTTCAGGTCTTCCGAACTTCACGCCTTTTGCCTTTGCCGCCGCAATCCCTTCAGCCTGCCGCTGCTTAATGCACACTCTTTCATTTTCACTGACATAGCTCAATAATGTTAATACCAGATCCGAAATAAATGTGCCGAGCAGGTTCTTTTCTCTTCTTGTATCAAGAATCGGCATATCAATCACAACAATGTCCGCTCCTTTTTCCTTTGTGATGATTCGCCACTGTTCCATGAGTTCCTGATAATTTCTGCCAAGTCTGTCAATGGATTTGATATACAGCACCATGCCGGGTTTAAGCCTTCTCAGCATCCGCTTGTACTGTTTTCTCTCAAAGTCCTTGCCTGATTGCTTATCAACATAAATATTTGCCTCCAACACCCCCATTTCCTTCAGTGCAATCCTTTGCCTGTCCTCATTTTGATCACGGGAAGAAACTCTCATATATCCAAGAATAATTGTTTTGTCTGCCATAATCTTTTCAACCTCCATTTTTTACTGTACAAATTTTACTTAGTAAGTTCCTCAAAAAATAAGAAGATAGATAACAATTGCTATCTGTCTCCTTTGCTACCTCGCTCCTTTATCTTTCTGTCTTGCCTGATGCCCCCTGCCTGCTTCCCTTATCTTTATGTCCTGCTCTTTTTTTCTGAGTCTATTCCTGACGCTCCGCATATCCACCACCTTTTCTCCGTAATTTTTCTCATACTCTGCACAAGCTGTTTCATAATCCTGATTCTCCCTCTTGGCCGCATTAAGTTCCTTATAGAATGCCTGTACAGAGTCAAAATTGTATTCCTTGACAATAGAAGAAAGTCTCTTTTTCATATTAGAAATCTGGAAGTCAAGACTATCAATCTCCTGCTGTAATTCCTTACGTCTGCCGCCTTTGAAGATACCTGCACATTCGGACAGTTCCTTTTTCAGCATATCCCTTCCTTTCTCACGCCCCAAAATTACCCTGTTTTGGTCTTTCAGCCTACCCTCAATCTCTTTCAGGCGGGGATATTTACTTGCAAGAACGGACGGTTTTGGCTGCGGCGGTCTTTCTGCTGTCTGCCCGGTTTCAATCGAAACTGGCTTTTGCTCTGCCTTTATCTGTTTAATAATGCTTTCTTTCTCTGTGGAATCAACTTCTGAATGCTCTGTATGCTTTTTCATATCAAGTTTCCGATTCGGATTTACGGGAAATGGTATCTTCTTCCTTTCCGGCTGAACTATCAGATTATCTCCTGTACGAATACGGCTGTCTATTTCTTTTGATGTTTCCTTAACAACACTGACATCAATACCGATCACTTTCTCCGCTATATCTATCATCTTCTGCATGGCTTTAGCAATCAGGAGTTCCAATAACAGAATCGCCGCTTTGACAATCTCCCCGAACAGCTCCGGCTTATGTCCGTTCTGTTCAACGGATTCCTTAACTTTTTCCGTGATTTCCGCCTTTTTAAGTTCCACAATCTCCGCATCTGATACGCCGCTTACAATCGCACGGTCAACAGTTCTGTTCCATTCCATGCGGATTTCATTGTCTGCTTTGATTTCCTCCGCTTTCGGATTATTTTTACCAACCTTCTTTGTTGCAAGGTACGGACCGTTTTTATCGAAAATACTGAGCCTGTCCTTATCATCAAGCACCATTTGATTGATTAAATCCGTACAAAACACTTTTATCTCATCTAAAAAGGATTCCTGCTTGAAACTCTCATCTTTAATAGTAAAAATCTTACGCTCATACACTTCGCCCTTTTTGATGATTTTACAGCCTTTGCGGATATTTCCATCTTCGTCAAGAATCTCTTTCTTTGTCCTCACATGACGCCCACGCTCATCATAAAACATATTCCGTGTGGCAACTTTTTCTGCCGGCTGTTCCAGCCGCTTTCTCTCTGCAAATATCATATGGATATGCAGATTCGTTTTACGTTTATTGTGGTGGAGCGCAGCAAAGCACTCCACGCCGTACTTTTCCTTAAATTTGTCTACCATCTTTTTCAAAAGATAGTCATGCTCATAGTTGATAAAACTCTCCGGAAGCGCAATCATCAGTTCCCTTGCCTCAATGCACTTCCCATTTGTGCCGCTTTTTTCAAATTCTTCCTGATTACATTTGGCAAGCTCCCGCCAGAATGCCCTGTCCGGCTCTGTTGCATAGACTTCATAGAGATGTTCCTGCTTGGCATGGCTCGAAATATAAGTGATGCGCCCTGACAGGTTATGCAGCTTTGCCATTTCTATAAATGAATTTCTTTTCATAAACGCTTCCTTTCCCTTTTTTGCGGATAATCTGCCGCCACAGTTTTTTTGAGCAACCGTTATAAGGCGGCTTGTAGCGAACCGTTGCCCGTATCCGGGCAGTTTACGGCTGTCGCTTTCTGACAGCCGCAGGGGGCTTCGTTCTGTGAAGTTCCCTCTGCAATGCTGTACATTTGCCCTGAAATGTAGCCATAATCAGCAGCGTCATCCGTGCGCCCGTCCTCTGGGCGGCATGGATAAATACAGTCCAGTCCTTTCGGGCTGTATAAATTTGCGCCTGCGCAAATCTGCCCCCGGCAGGGCGAAATCCCCGGAGCATAAACCGAAGGTTTGTGCGTAGGGTGTATTTCGCTCTCAAACGCCGAGGGCTTAGGGGAGAGCTTGCGCCCTCCCCGGAAATTAGCTGCCGACACTCTCTGAACCACTCTGAAACGGTTCGTGGAACAGATTCTTTACAGACATAAAAAAACCGCCTGTCCGAAAACTGGTATTCCAGTCTCAAAACAGACGGCTACATTTACGCCCTTATTTGCAGCCTTTCGGCTGTTTTTTGCCCTTATTTTGCGGGCTTAAATGCCCGCCCTTTATTATGCAGCCTTTAACGGCTGCCCTTTGTCCTTGTTTTGTAGCCTTTTGGCTACTCTTTATTGGTTTGTAATCAAAATATGGCTGCATTTATACTCTGATGTGAAAAAATCCACAAAAATAAGGCTACAGTAAACTTGATTACCGTAGCCCTGCCCTATAAATATATTAAAATGCGTCAAAGTCAATCAAATCATTATCCGGCGGCTCTGTGGCGTTCTCCGATACAGTTTCTTCCTGCATATTCCCCGCATTCTGCATCGTTGCTTTCGCGTCTGTCAGATTTGTAGCAGCGGGAGAAACCGTGCCGCCCGCCACATTTCCGCTGTCTGCGCCGTTTAATGATTCCTGCCCATACATCATACCGCCCTGCGCCGCCTGATATGCCCCCATAGGAACAGATAAAGAAAAAAGCTGCATCTGTGCCATATACATCCCAAAAAGTGCCGGGAGATTGGACATTACTTTCTTTTCCACCGCATTCACAATACGCTCTGTAAAAGCGTCCTCTTTCTCCCTCGTTTCCAGATAAGGATCATTACCTACCGCTATACACCTGTCATAATAATCATTGACCGCCTCTATCACAAATTTATTCTGTGACTTGAACATCTGCCGTATCTTTGGGGAGTGCAGGAGTTCCCACGCCCTACACTCGTCCCCTTTTTCCATGTTAAAGCGGATATTGTGGTTTTTGTTTTTCATTCAGATACGCCTCCCCTTATCCGGCTGATGCCATTGCTTTCTGCCTGCGCAGCTTCATATAGCAGAAATATTCATAGCCTTTGGCATTTGCCCGTATATCATGGTTGAAGGTAACATTATCGCTGTCATAACTGCCCACAAGCTCCACAACCTTCGCACCACCGCCCATGACATACAGCTTCATAAGATTAGGATTGTAACCATGCGCCTTCAGTTCCGCAAATATCTTATCCACATAGGATTTTGCCGCCTCCTCCATAAGCGCCTTGTATTCATCCCCTATATCAGCGCTGCCATGTCTAAGATAATTTTCAATAATCTCTGCCGGAAGTTCCTCCGCCTTTCTGTCTAAGATGTGGTCACGGATCACCTTAAAACACTCGCCCACGCCAAGCCGCACTGTCCATGATTTGCTCTCACTCGCCTTACCGTTGTTGAGTATCATCACATTCATTGTCCCGTTGCCAATATCCGCTACCATGTGCATCCCCTTAAAATCCGGCAGGCTCTCCGCTATTGCCGCATAACACTGTGGCATGACCGTACAGTCCACAATGTCAACCACATAACGCCTGCCCGCATACCTGTAATCTACATGGCGGTTCTGCATCATATATTCACGGAAGGAATCCCGCTGTGTCTGCACCCATTTTAACGGAAGCCCTACCGCAAGATGAATCTTTGCCGTTGACAGCCCTCTTGCGTTCAGCTCTTTTGCGATGGCAGCAAGAGTAAGGATATAATTATCGTCATCCATGCTCTTTTCCGCCACAAAATCCTTATGTCCTTCGCCTATGGTGTAGTAACTGCCCTCATATTCCAGAAAGTTTCTTGTAAAGATAGGCGGCTGCTCACTCTTGCTCACGGAAGTCGGGAAACAGCACCTTGCCGTTTTATAGTTCCCATATCCTGCATCCACGCCTAAAATAATTGTTCCGTTCATATTATAATCTCTAAGTTTTGCCATTATAAAAGTCTCCTTTCCAATCCAGTCGGTGCAGAGCCAATGCCTCGGCATTTATGCCTCTGGCATCGTGCGCCCCCTCTTTTAAAGTTGCTATTAATAATAAAATCATCTTCCATATTTGCGTTTCACTTCTTCTTTCGTCGGAAGGCTGCCGTCTACGATAACTTTATTTTCTCCGGCTGTTATAACTGCAACCTGATCCGTGCTGTCCGTACTCAGAAGTTCCTCCGCTGACTGCCTTGCTTCCTCTATCTGTTTTTGTTTATCCGCCGCATTTGCGTCCTCAATCAGCCGCCGGATCTCCGGTCTGTGCTTCTCCCTGTATGCTTTCAGGTACGCCCGCTGATACTGGCGGCGTTTCCGTTTCTTTTCTTCCTCCGCAGTTTCTTCCTCCGAAAGTTCCTGTGCCGGAAGTTCCACCTTCCCGATATAATTTAAGAAAATCTCAATCTCCTGCACACGCCCTCCGTCCGTGTTCTCGATTTTGTGTACCAGCACCTTGTCCACAAATTCATTGACGATGGCAGGCGTAAGTTCCTGAATGTCGGTATATTTATGGACAAGGAAAAGAAATTCCTCCGTCCTGTCCGTATCTTCTTCAAACTGAATGAGTTTTTCTTTCATCTCTCTCATGGAAATTTCAATTTCCTGCTGTTCCTTTTCATAACCGGAAGAAAGCATTTCGTAGCGTCTGTCCGGCAACTTCCCCATTGCGTTGTCCTCATACACCTTTTTAATCAGCAGGTCAAGGTCTGCAAAGCGTTTCTCTTTTTTCGCAAGGTCTGAGTTCAGCTTTTTTACCTCGCTTTTATCCCTGACCTGTGATGCTCTCCGCATACTTTTTATAAATGCCGCCTCGTCCATGCGGACGCTTTTTAAGGCATACTGTATTGTTTCAAGGATAAGCTGCTTTGCCGTGTCCTCTTTTATGGAGTGGGAACAGCACACCTTCCTGTTCTGCTTTCTGGCGCTGTTGTAAGTGCCGCAGTTAAAGCCTGCGGATGTCCGTTCTGTCCCGCCGTTTGGGATTCCACGCCAGTCCCTTTTCGCCCTCGTTGTGCTTCTGCGGTAGTGCATTTTGCCACCGCAGTCAGCACAATAGAGCTTTCCAGTCAGCATACTTCCTTCCCCGCTGGTATCAACCCTGCGGACGGTTTTCCTTAATTCCTGCACCATATACCAAGTCCTGCGGTCTATGATTGCCTCATGGGTATCCTGAAAAACAAGGATGTCCTCACTGCTGTTTTTGACCGCTTTCTTGTCCTTATAGGATTCCTTATGGCTTCGAAAATTCACGGTATCTCCCATATATTCCGGTCTTTCCAGTATCCGTGCAACCGATCCGCCCGTCCAGTTATAAGGCGTTTCAAAATCGCACATGGTCTTATAATTCCCCCTGTTTCTGGTCGCCTGATAATAAGAAGGTTTCTCGACTTTTTCCTCCGTAAGCAGCTTTGCAATCTGGAACGGTCCCATACCATCCACGGTCAACCGGAAAATCTTCCTCACAACCTCCGCCGCTTCTTCATCAACAAGCCAAAGATTTTTGTCATCAGAGCTTTTTACATAGCCGTATGGCGGGTTGCTCGTGATTGGTTTTCCCTCTTTCCCTTTTGCCCGTAAAACTGCGGTAATTTTCCTGCTGCAGTCACGCAGATACCATTCGTTCATGATATTCAAAAAAGGGGCGAATTCGCTGCTGGTGTTGTTGGTACTGTCAACACCGTTGGAAACAGCAATAAAACGGACACCCTTCTCCCGGAAGAATACCTCGGTATAGAATCCAACCTGAAGGTAATCCCTCCCGACACGGCTCATATCCTTTACGATAACGGCTGCAATGCTGCCTTTCTCAATCTCGGCTAACATCTGCTTCCATCCCGGTCTTTCAAAACTGCCGCCGGAAAATCCGTCATCCGTAAAATGCACCGTGTTCGTGTATCCGTTATTTTTTGCGTAGTCCTCCAGCATTTTCTTCTGGTTGACTATGCTGTTGCTGTCCCCTGCAAGATCATCGTCCCTTGAGAGGCGCTCGTAAAGAGCTGTTATTCTGTTGTCACCAGCCGTCCTGTTGTTCATATTGAACTCCTTTCCGGCGGCCGGCTCATCTGTGGTGAATCCATCTTAACATAACTTTCCGTGCCTGTCACCATTTCATTTAAAATTAAACGGGGAATTTTTTCATCCAGCGTGTCTGCATATCCCGAACCCGTATACACCCTGACCTTGAAAAGCGTCCCGCCGATTCTTCTGTAAAAAAATCCAGCCTCGCGGGGGCTGGTGTCCATCATTCTTTCATTATCCTTTTTTACCGTTTCCATGCATCCTCCCTTGCGCTTCCGGCTCACTGCCGTTATAATGTTTCTTGTGCTTCCGTATTCCGTAATTGGTTTTGCATTTTATCCGTATCCCATAATCCCATCCTCCTTCTTGTAACTGATTTTCATATAAAAAGAATTACTCTTTTCACTAATGGGAGAAAAACGGCTACAAAAACGGAAGTGTTTTTGAAAAAACTGCTACAAAATTTTATTTTTTTGCAAAGGACTGACCATAAATGCCAAAATACGCTGAGTTCCAAGCATTCAGGGAACAGAATTTCATAACGGAAGCTGACGGGGATATGCTGCACCGTGAAGCCCGTGCGCTTGCCCTCCGGCGTATCGAGGAAAGCGCAAGGACAGAGGAAGATTTCAGGGAAGTCATCCGATGGTGGGATAAGCTGGACAGTAACAGGGAACGCAGGGAAAGGGATCATGAAAAAGGGCGCTCCGACATTCCTCTGGAATGGGGCGCAGACGAACAGTATCTTTCCGACAAACCTTCCTATGACACGGTTTTAAAAAGGCTCATGCTTTCGGGCGATTTCATTGACCTTATATTTGACCGCCCGGAAACGCTGCACGAACTTGTCACGGATGCGGATTTATCAAAAATATTGAAGGAACTAAAGCCACACCTCAAAAATATGCTCTATTATCTGTTCCTGCATGATTACTCTGCTGCGGAGTATGCAGAAAGCATCGGGCAGTCAGACCGAAACATCCGTGGAATCAGGGAAACAGCACTGAAAAAGATACGGAAACTTTATGGCGGCATACTCGCATACAGACAAGAGAACAGCCTTCCAATGACAATTGATGAAAAATATTTCTTAAACAATGGTGTACGAAAGAAAAAGGACAGCAGACAGCTTGACCGATAATAGGTAACTGTTTATAATATAGTAAGTATTACATCAGATGATGTGATATGATTAATGGATTGGAGCAGATTTTCTATGAAGAATTTATTTGAACATACCAGCGCACCATGGATTCGGTACAGCAGCTACGAATACAAAACAGATAATAATGGCAATCTTTACATAACCGTTTCCCAAGATGCCAGGCCGGAAATGTACCGCCCCATGCAGGAAGCAGGGCAGCTCGTTATTGATGCGGTAAATATTGGGCTTGCCGCCATGCACAAAGCCCCGGAAGGAGAACTGAAAGAATCCGTCCTCGGTTTTGTGCAGAGGTACGGTTTTCTCGGCTTTATGACCGCCCTGCCGACAACAGCGGATTTTATCACCTATGAATCCGTGTATCTGCCTAAAAACCACTTTATAAAGGAAGAATCCCTCTCCACCGAGGACTATCTTTCTTACTTCTATCCCTTTGACAGATTAGGTTTCAGAAAGAACGGCATAGAATCGGGATGGTCTGTGACCGACCGTGAGGGCATTGCAATCACGATGGCGATGGGGAATGCGCCGCAGGCTGTGGCAATGGGATTCCAGAAAGAATATGCGGAAAGGTATGACTGGATTGTAAAAGAGTTTACTGACCTTGCGTTTACGTTTATGACAAGTTTCCTTTATTACCTCGATTATGATTCGCTTGACGAAGATACCCGCAGCCTGTACCGTCAGGGCATTTCCGCTTTCGGCGGCATCTCCCCGACTTACCGGATTGCGCTCAAACAGGATGCGCCCGTCATCGTATGGGATTTTCATTCCCTGCTCATTATGGTGCAGATGTGCTTTTCCTTCATGCTCACGGACAAGGACAGCGATATGCGGATGTGCAAACACTGTAAAAAAGCCTTTATCGCAAGCAGGAAGGGAAATGAGTTTTGTAGCCCTCAATGTAAAAACCAGTATAATGTATACAAATCAAGAGAAAAGAAAAAGGGGAACAAAAGAGATGATTGAAAACAGGAATGTAAATATCATAACCGATGCGGATGGTAAAAAGCTGGTAGCTATTAACGACATACGTTTTAAGGCGAAAGTGCGGGATGACTGGACAGTTATAGAAGAATATCTGAAGGAGTATATTGGAGATTTTTACGAAATTGAAGAAACTGCTGAGAAAATATATATTTCAACAGATTTTCCCGATGAATACACAAGTTCAGAAAGCCGTATTTCCTTAAAAGGCGCAGTTGCAAAAGCAAAGGCAAATGCTGCACAGGCTATTCCAGAGCTTATAAAAATAGCAGCCAACCCGAAACACGAAATCAACCGAAAAGAAAAGCACAGGACAGATGCCAAACTTGGGTGGTATAGGTATGACATCAGGTTTTCACTGCCTGTATATGATGATAAAACCGGGAAAGTAGCAAGACATAACATTTATTCTGCAAGTATGTTAGTCCGTCATGCGGATGATGGTAAAAAATATCTGTATGACATTCTTGCAATAAAAAAAAGAAACGAGCAGCCCGCTTGAGTGAAAACACTGTACGGTAAAAACCCATTTCTTATTGTCAATAATAAGCTATTTTTCCCGTCCTGTCAATCCCTGATTTTGATTTTTCAAAATACCGCCATTGGCATTTCTAATGCAATGGGGGAACTTTGTTCCCCTTGGCTACCCCATAGCAGGAGGCGCAGAAGATGTCAAGACCGCCGTAGGCGAGGCGAAGCCGGTGTCTTGACATCTTCTGCGCCTCCTGCTACAACCTACGGGCTTTCAACAAAGTTAAAGAGAATATATCAGGTCATGCAGCACTATTTCCTCTGCCCTGCTCCTGATGCTGTTCGTTTTTTGAATCCAAAGCAGCCAGTCATCGGATTTTAACTGCTCCGTCACACCCTCTCTCTTTGCCATCTGCCTTACAAGCCTGTCCATCATCTCATTACATTCCTCGTCGATTTCCGCAAGGTGCTTCCATAGGGTTTCCGACAAAAGCATATAAGAATAAATGCCCCTGCGGTTTTCTTCTAAAAACCGCTTTCTCATTCTCCCATACTTCCCAATCTGATATTCCGTTGTATCCGAAAGTTTGAGGTCAGGGATTAGATAGTCACCTTCCCAATGATAAGTGATTTCCATATACAACCGCCTTTCTTTGTGCTAAACTGTTTACAGATACGAATAAAAAGAGTTATCACCCACTTTCTATATTACAACATCTGCAATTTACCATTCACCACAAATGAGCCAGCCGCATATGTTGTATTTTAGCAGATGCCCCATTTCCGCTAAAATACTGTATTTGCTGGAAATGTTTACATCTACAGTTCACAACATATCACATCAGAGTCAAGAAGGCTTTTTGTATTTGCCTTTAAAAAGTCCACTGCAAAGTAAATTCCCTTTGCATCTCTGCCCGGCACATTGATATCTCTGGGATTGGAAGCGCCGCAGGCCAATACCACCCGGTCAAAATCCTTTAACAGCTTTTCCGCCTTTAAATCCTTTCCCACGTCCACGCCGGTCATAAATACAACTCCTTCTGCCTCCATTGCCTCTACTTTGCGCGCAACGATCTGTTTCTCCAGCTTCATATTTGGGATGCCATACATTAACAGTCCGCCAATCCTGTCGGAACGCTCAAATACAGTTACACTGTGCCCTCTTTTATTTAACTGATCCGCCACCGCAAGGCCGGAGGGGCCGCTTCCCACCACAGCCACCTTTTTTCCTGTCCTTACCTTTGGCGGTTTGGGGGCGGCATATCCCTTTTCATAGGCGTTTTCAATAATGGCGTATTCATTTTCTTTTGTGGCTACCGGCTCCCCGTTTAAGCCACAGGTGCACGCCGCCTCACATAAGGCAGGACATACCCTTGCTGTAAATTCCGGAAAACTGTTGGTTTTCACCAGACGGTTATAAGCCTGCTTCCAGTTCCCCATATAGACAAGGTCATTCCATTCCGGCACCAGATTGTGCAGGGGGCATCCGCTGGTCATTCCGCAGATAGTCATGCCGGCCTGACAAAAGGGCACGCCGCATTCCATACATCTGGCCCCCTGTAACTGCTGCCTTTCCACAGGAAGATGCTGGTGAAACTCATGAAAATTTTTTATCCTCTCTTTGGGCTTTACATCCTTTGACACTTCTCTTTTATATTCCATAAATCCTGTTGGTTTTCCCATTTCAATCTCCTTACCTTCCATTTTTGATTGCATAAAAAGCCTCAATCTGCGCCTGCTCCGCACTGAGTCCCTTTTCCTCCATCTGTACGATGGCAGTCTGCATCTTTTCATAATCATGAGGAATGATCTTTTTAAATCTGGGCAGATACTCCTTAAAGTGATCTAAAATCATTTTTCCCTTCTCGGAGTTGGTCAGCGCCACATGCTCTTTAATCATTTCCTTTAACTCAATCACATCATATTTGGAGGTCACCTCGTAGGAAGAAACCATTTCCTTATTTAAGCGAATGTAAAGGTCGCTGTCTTCATCCAGCACATAGGCAATTCCGCCGCTCATGCCTGCCGCAAAGTTCTTGCCGGTTTTCCCAAGAACCACCACACGTCCGCCGGTCATATATTCACATCCATGATCTCCCACGCCTTCCACCACTGCAATGGCGCCTGAATTTCTTACGCAGAACCGCTCTCCGGCCACACCGTTTATAAACGCCTTGCCGCTGGTCGCCCCGTATAAAGCCACATTTCCAATGATAATATTGTCCTGAGCCTTAAACCTGCTCGCTTTGGGAGGGTAAACCACCAGCTTGCCGCCGGAAAGCCCTTTTCCAAAGTAGTCATTGCTGTCGCCTACCAGTTCCAACGTCAACCCTTTTGGTATAAAGGCTCCAAAGCTCTGTCCTCCGGCTCCGCTGCAAAGTACCCGGTAAGTATCTTCTTCCAGATTATCTCCCAGTTTTCTGGTGATTTCTGAGCCTAAAATGGTTCCAAAGGCTCTGTCCGTGTTCTTCACATCCACCTCAATGCTGCGTCTGCTTCCTGCAGCAATGGATTTTCCAAGCCACTTTAAAAGAACCTTCTCGTCCAATGTGTTTTCCAGTTTAAAATCATATACCTGTCTGGCGTCAAAAGTCACTTTTTCCTTACCGCCTGCATAAGGATTACTAAGAATCAGGCTTAAATCCACCTGCTTCTGGCTTTCTGTCAACTGATCTTTTACCTTTAAAAGTTCCGTATGCCCCACCAGCTCATCCACGCTGCGTGCGCCTAATCTGGCCATATATTCCCGAAGTTCCTGAGCGATAAAGCGCATAAAGTTTTCCACATATTCCGGCTTTCCTTTAAAGTTCTTACGCAGTTCCGGATTCTGGGTGGCCACCCCTACCGGACAGGTATCCAGATTGCAAACCCGCATCATAACGCATCCCATTGTAACCAGAGGCGCTGTGGCAAATCCAAATTCCTCCGCCCCCAAAAGAGCTGCAATGGCAACATCACGTCCGCTCATCAATTTACCGTCCGTCTCAATTCTGACTTTATTTCTAAGTCCATTCATAATCAGTGTCTGATGGGTTTCTGAAAGTCCCAGCTCCCAGGGAAGCCCCGCATTATGAATAGAACTCCGAGGCGCTGCTCCCGTACCCCCATCATAACCGGAAACTAAAATCACCTGTGCACCTGCCTTGGCAACGCCTGCCGCAACCGTGCCCACGCCTGCCTCTGACACCAGCTTTACACTGATTCTTGCCTCTTTATTGGCATTCTTTAAATCGTAAATCAGCTCCGCCAAATCTTCAATGGAATAAATGTCATGGTGCGGCGGTGGAGAAATCAAACCTACGCCAGGCGTGGAATGTCTGGTTTTTGCAATCCAGGGATATACCTTGCCTCCGGGCAGATGACCGCCTTCGCCGGGCTTTGCTCCCTGTGCCATTTTAATTTGAATTTCATTGGCACTTACCAGATATCTGCTGGTGACACCAAATCTTCCGGATGCCACCTGCTTGATGGCGGAGCATCTGTTTTCTTTTCCGGGCACCACATTCATTCTGTCTAAATCCTCGCCCCCTTCACCTGAATTGGAGCGTCCATGAAGCCGGTTCATGGCAATTGCCATTGTCTCATGTGCTTCTTTGGAAATAGAACCATAGGACATGGCGCCTGTTTTAAATCTGGTCACAATGGATTCCACACTTTCCACTTCTTCTATGGGAACCCCTTTTTCCGGATAATTAAAGTCCATAAGACCACGCAGGTTCTTAACGGAATTTTCGTCATTGATAAGTGCAGTATACTGTTTAAACATCTCATAATCCCCGCGCTTTGTGGATTCCTGAAGGAGATGTATGGTTGCCGGATTATAAAGATGCTCGTCTGCACCGCTGCGCATTTTATGATGGCCTAAGCTGTCCAAGGTCAGGTCGCTTGCCAGTCCCAAAGGATCAAACGCCTTTGAATGAAGGGCATCCACCTGCTTTTCAATATCCTTGATGGTAATACCGCCAACCCTGCACACTGTATGAGGAAAATATTTATTGATTACTTCCCTGTCAATACCGATTGCCTCGAAAATCTGGGAGCCCTCATAGGACTGAATGGTGCTGATTCCCATTTTGGATGCAATTTTAACGATACCATGAAGAATTGCATTGTTGTAATCCTCCACTGCCGCATAATAATCCTTATCCAGCATATGACTGTCGATCAGTTCCTTAATTGACTCCTGGGCCAGATAGGGATTTACCACACAGGCGCCATAGCCTAAGAGAGTGGCAAAGTGATGCACCTCTCTGGGCTCGCCGGACTCTAAAACAAGCGCAACGCTGGTCTTTTTCTTGGTCACCACCAGATGCCTGTTAAGGGCGGAAACTGCCAAAAGAGAAGGAATTGCCACATGGTTTTCATCCACTCCCCGGTCGGAAAGAATCATAATGTTAACGCCATCCCTGTAAGCCCGGTCCACCTCCACAAACAATCTGTCAATAGCCCGTTCCAGACTGGTATTTTTATAATAAATAATGGGAATGACTTCTACCTTAAAGCCTTCCTTCTTCATACTTTTAATTTTCATCAAATCCGTATTGGTAAGAATGGGGTTGTTGATTCGGAGCATGTTACAGTTTTTCGGCGCTTCTTCCAGAATATTGCCATCTGTTCCTATATAAACAGTGGTGGAGGTAACGACCTCCTCCCGGATGGCATCAATGGGGGGATTGGTCACCTGTGCAAACAACTGCTTAAAGTAATGAAACAACGGGTGATAGGTTTTGCTTAAAACCGGAAGGGGTGTGTCAACGCCCATTGCCGCAATGGCCTCGCCGCCGCTTTTTGCCATAGGCAGAATGCTGTTTTTCAGTTCTTCATAGGCATAGCCAAAAGCCTTCTGCATTCTCTGCCTTTCTTCATCAGTAAACTCCGGCACTCTCTCATTTGGAATCTTTAAATCGTGAAGATAAACCAGATGATTATCAAGCCATTCCCCGTAAGGCTGTCTTAAAGCATAGGTTTCTTTTACCTGATCGTCATCAATCACCTGTCCCTTAACCGTGTCCACCAGCAGCATTTTTCCCGGGCGCAACCGCTCTTTTACAAGAATTTTGGCAGGATCAATGGGAAGCACCCCTACCTCGGAAGAAAGAATCAACTGATCATCATCCGTTATCATATATCTGGAAGGACGAAGTCCATTTCTGTCCAGCACCGCCCCCATCACATCTCCGTCAGAAAACAAAATGGATGCAGGACCGTCCCAGGGTTCCATCATGGTTGCATAATACTGGTAAAAGTCCCTTTTATGCTGGGACATGGTCTTATTGTTTGCCCAGGGCTCGGGAATGGTAATCATCACTGCAAGGGGCAGATCCATACCGCTCATTACCAGGAATTCCAACGTGTTATCCAGCATAGCCGAATCGGAACCTGACGCATTTACCACCGGCAGCACCTTGTGAAGCAGTCCATGCAGATGCTCCGATTCCATGTTCTCTTCCCGGGCCAGCATTTTGTCCGCATTTCCCCTGATGGTATTAATTTCCCCGTTATGTACCATAAAACGATTGGGATGGGCTCTCTCCCAGCTTGGATTGGTATTGGTGGAAAATCTGGAATGCACCATAGCAATGGCCGATTCATAATCTTTATCCTGCAGGTCTGCAAAAAAGAGCCTTAGCTGCCCTACAAGAAACATGCCCTTATAGATAATGGTTCTGCTGGATAAAGACACCACATAGGTATTATCCGAAGACTGTTCAAACACACGCCTTGCCACATACAAAAGCCGGTCAAAGGCAATTCCCTTCTCCACATTCGCAGGTTTTTTTACAAATGCCTGCATAATATGAGGCATACATTCCACCGCCTTATGGCCTAACACCTCCGGATGATTGGGAACCTCTCTCCAGCCCAAAAATTCCAGGCCTTCCTTTTTTACAATGATTTCAAACATTTTCTTTGCCTGATTCTTCTGCAGCTCATCCTGTGGAAAGAAAAACATACCTACTCCGTATTCCCGTTCTTCCCCGATTTCCATGCCAAGGGACTTTGTCACCTTCTTAAAAAACTTATGAGGAATCTGGGTTAAGATGCCTACACCGTCACCGGTTTTTCCTTCTGCGTCCTTTCCCGCCCTGTGCTCTAAATTTTCTACGATTTTAAGTGCGTTTTCCACCGTTTCCCGGCTCTTCTTACCCTTAATATTCACACAGGCTCCAATCCCGCAGTTATCATGTTCAAATTCAGGACGGTATAAAGGCGCCTGGGGTGCAGTCTTCTTTACATCAAACATATTAAATCTCCTTTCTGATCAGCCCAACAGCAAATGCCACGCTTCGCGGACAGCTTTATTGTATCAAACGCTGCCACGCTTCGCGGACAGCTTATTGTATGCAAAAAGGCCACAATGAGCGTTTAACTTCGCCTCATTGCGACCTACGATTATAATGTACACCTATTTATAAAAAAAGTAAATAAAGACTTTTTAAATAATTGTCAGATTATTCAAATATTTGTCTATTTTGATTTTATTTTCAGAAAATTCATTTCTATGATATGTGCTCTTTTAAATCGAAGCTCTTTATCCTCCAAAAGCAAATCCCTGCCCCCACAAATGATACAATAGCAGCAATCCATCCCTTCCATCCATTCATGCTGCTAAACCCGTTATAATAACTTATTGTAAAAATGCATACGTTGGCCACTCCATGAAACAAGACAGGCGCTACAAAGCTTTCATAGCGCTCATAGACAAAAGTAATAATTATCCCCAAAATTGTTCCGTAAACTGCCTGAACCATATTGCCGTGATAGCAGCCAAAAAGCAGAGACGATACAATTAGGGCAACAGGATAATGAAAACATCTTTTCATTCGGTTAAAGATAAGCCCCCGGAACACTGCTTCCTCGGCCAAAGGGGACAACACGCCGTATAAAAACAGTCCCACTATAAAAGCAACTCCAAACTGCGCACTCGCTGTTTCTGTAAAGGATTTTGATCTTTCGGTAATCCCCAGCAGATGAAACAACACATTTAGTCCCAATGCTGAGCAAAAGGAAAATGCTCCAAGCACCATATAAGCTGTCGCCTTTTGCGTCATGCAGCTTCCACTCTTTGCTGCTTTTTCCAAAATTTTATCCCTGCTTGGACATTTTTCCTGATCTTTATCCTTGTCTACATCCTTACATTCCGCCCAGCTTATTTCATTTTTTACCGCCTGCCAGATTGCTGCCACGCCGCAGAGGATCGCCAACCCATTTATAATCCCCTGCACGGTATAGCCATTGGCATTCAAAAAGTTTACTGTCTCTTCCCTGCTTGCCAGCAAAAACTGATTTAAGGCCGCCCATGATAAAATCTGAGCTGCATCATGAATCAAAAAATATACCAAAAGGGGAAATATAATGTAAACTGCCTTTTTCATGGATTTCCAGGCGGATATATCCTCCCGTCCCCATCTTACGTACATCATTTTCCAGAAATTCATTTTCATCTCCATTCCGAAGCGTTTATGCGACGGGGCGACGCAAATCTCCAATTTGCGTCTGCCATCAAGGCTTATTTGTGACGCTCCGGCACAAATAGTCGTGTGAAAAATCAGCACATCAGTGTGATTTTTCACACTATCTCCATGCATATCGCAAGCAATGCCTGCCATATTTCTCAAACAACAGATGTATCGCCTGTAATTATCAACAAACTCCAAGATACTGTGCCAGTTTTTCTACCGTCTCTGCGATATAGTCTGCACCTTCCTCTTCCAATTCTCCTGCTGACGCATAGCCATAGCCAGCCCCGACGCCTGTGAGAAAATGGGCTTTCGCCCCCTGAAGGTCAAACTTCCGGTCTCCAATCATTACACATACGGATTTTCTTTTTTCAACCGGAACAGTCAATATGCCCAGCCTTTTCAGAGCCTCTTCCACTACTTCTTCCTTTTGCGACCTGCTGCCGTCAAGTTCGCTTCCTACCACCACGTCAAAATACTTTTCAATATCAAAATGTGCAAGTATCTGCCTTACATAGCATTCCGGTTTGCTGGATGCCACTGCCAAAAGCATTCCCTTTTCCTTAAGCCTCTCCAGCAAATCCGGAATTCCCGGATAAACACTGTTTTCAAAAATGCCTATAGGCGCAAACCTTTCCCGGTATAATGCAATTGCTTTTGCTGCATCCTCCGGGCTAAATCCATAAAACTCCATAAAGCTTTTCTGCAAAGGAGGTCCCAAAAAGGGAGTAAGTTTTTGCAAATCAGGCTCCTCAATTCCAAAGAAGCTTAATGCATACTGTACCGATTTTATAATTCCCTCCTGAGAATCGGTAAGCGTCCCGTCTAAGTCAAATAAACAGTACTGAAACATTTACTATCTCCCTTCCATATCCCGCCAGTCCGCCTTACTGACTTTTTCTCAATGTTTTACTTCAAATTCAGCTTCGCAAACAAATCTCCTAAACTGGTACCCAGACTTTCCCCTGAGCTGTAGCTCTCTGTATCTGTATTTTCTATCTCCTGAGCCTCCTGATCTTCGGCAACAGCCTTAATACTTAAAGAAATCTTTCCCTCATTAGTATTTAACACCTTTACCTTAACCTGGTCTCCCACTTTAAGAACTTCGGAAGGCTTCTTAATCCGTTTCTGACAGATCTGTGAAATATGAACCAGTCCGGTCAATCCATTCTTCAGATCTATAAATGCTCCATAAGACTGGAGACTTTCCACGATTCCATCCAGCACAGTTCCCGGTACAATCATTGCCACCTTATGATCACGCTCTTCCTTAGCCTGCTCTTTCAATACCTCTTTTGCTGAAAGAATCAGCTTCTCCTTTTCCCGATCAATGGTGATAACTCTTACAGTCAATTTTTTCCCCAGGTAGTCTTTTGTATCTTCCACATAAGAAATCGCCAGTTGGGATGCGGGAATAAACCCTCTGATTCCTTCTACATAAGCAATGACTCCTGCATTTACCGTTTCACTTACCTTTACATTCAGCTCTTTCTTTTCTTCCATGTACCCAGCAAGCACATCCCATGCAAGCACAGCATTTGCTTCTTTTTTAGAAAGCAGGATATTTCCCTGTCCGTCATCCATCAAAACCACTGAGGCTTCAATCACATCTCCAATCCTCACGTCATCCAGTATGGAAAATCCCGGATCATCGCTTAATTCTGCCGCCTTTATAATTCCCTGTGTGTAATACTTAAGGTCTAAAGTTACCTCCTCTTCATTTACATCAATTACCGTCCCTGAAATAACATCTCCTTCACTAATTTTACGGAATGAGGCTTCCAGTTCCTTTTCATAATCCTTCATTGATTCTTCCATAGCTTCCTCCATTTTACTGCATTTTTGTATATCATCCGATTACCATCATCAGCATACCTGCGGCATACTTTTTTATAGTATAACATATTTTCCATAAGAAAAAGCGCTATTTTAGAATATTTCTAAAACAGCGCTTTTTATCATTTACAAAATTTACTTAATAATTTTCAGCCTTTACCTGGAAATAGGACTGAGGATGTGTACAAACAGGGCAGACTTCAGGCGCTTTCTGTCCTACACAGATATGCCCGCAGTTTGCACACTGCCATACTACGTCTCCATCTTTAGAAAATACCAGACCGCCCTCTATATTGGCAAGAAGCTTCCTGTATCTTTCCTCATGCTCCTTTTCAATTGCAGCAACCCCTTCAAACAGCTTTGCGATCTCTTCAAAACCTTCTTCTCTTGCATCCTTTGCAAAACCTGCATACATATCTGTCCATTCAAAGTTTTCGCCCTCTGCAGCATCCTTTAAATTGTCAATAGTAGAGCTGATACCGCCATTTAACAGCTTATACCACATTTTTGCATGCTCTTTTTCATTGTTTGCGGTTTCCTCAAAAATTGATGCGATCTGCACATATCCATCCTTTTTGGCCTTGGAAGCAAAATAAGTGTACTTATTTCTTGCCTGTGATTCTCCCGCAAAAGCTGCCTTTAGATTTGCCTCTGTTTTCGTTCCTTTTAAATCCATGATTTTTTCCTCCTTCGTATTCCTACTGTTTTTTATATTTCCTTAAACTTATCTGTCCCCATACCGCAGACAGGACATTTATAATTGGCAGGAAGCTCCTCACCTTCGTAAATGTATCCACATACTTCACATTTAAATCTGCGTCCTTTTCCCTCTTCCTGAGATTTCTCCTCCTCGGGAATATAAGTAGGCGCATTTTTAGGACTCTTTCCTTTCACCACCTTATGATAATAAGCATAGGTCATGGCATCTTTATCCTCAAACAACTCCGCTCCTTTTACCTCTCCTAAAAATACCGTATGTGTAGCTGTTTCCATCCTGTCAATTACTTCACATACCACATAGCCGCAGGAATCGGAAATTACCGGCATATGATCTTCCACACTGTACTTTACCTCTTTGAACTTATCTGCATCCTTGCCAGACTTAAAACCAAAAGTTCCAATAATAGAAGGATCTGAATCCTCTGCAAGAATTGAAACCGCAAATCTTCCCGTTTCATTGATACAATAATTGGTATAATTGTCATGATTAATACTGACTGCAATCGTCGCCGGCGATGATGTAATCTGCATTGCAGAATTTGCAGTGCACCCTGTAGGCCTGCCATCATCCCATGTACTTACAACATAAACGCCATAGGATAGCTTGTGAAATACATTTTTATTCATTTTTCAACCTTTCCTCCATTTTAAAGTGTCTTGTTAATAGTAATAATTGTAATATTGATAATTATTACTATTTTAGTCTATCTTGTTGTATTACAAAAGTCAATACTATTCTTTCCAATTATTTCAATTTTACTCCCCCTGTATATTGCAAACTATAATTCCTTCCGGCTGCTGATTCCTAGCTTGGCAAATATATTAGATACATGCTTTTTTACAGTAGATTCCGATATATAAAGCTCTTCTCCGATCTCCCTGTTAGATAACCCCTGCTTTATCATTTCCGCAATTATTTTTTCCTGTCTGGTTAGTTTGGACAGATCAGGTTCTACCTTAATTTCATTAAAATTCTCCCTGCTCTTTTTTTCTTCCCTTTTATATGGTTCCTCCTCTTCTTTCAAAAGCATATAACATACAAATCCGTAAAACAATGGCCTTAAATCCAGTGCAATCTCTGCCGCAAGCGCTTCCAATTCCACTTCTTTTCCTGCCATACTGGCAAATATCAACATAAAAGTTTCAAGATATCCGGCTGTAATTGTATTTTTCTTAAATAAGCTTCCTACTCCCTTCCACTTCATATCCTTTTCCAGATAAGGAATGCACAGAAGTACACAGCCCAGCAGAAACATTCCAATATGCTTTGGACTAAAAAGCAGTACCGTCTTTGCTTCTAGCAAAAAACAAAGAATCAGCAGATACAAAACTACAACAGCTAATTTTTTTATTGTCCTTTTCATAGGCATGCCCTATTCCTTTTCGCTGATAAACTCCTGTATTTTTATATTAAGCCTTGCCTGCAGTGGCAGAAGAATCAATGCAATTCCCATTCCATAAACAAGCGAAAGCAGGGACATTGAAAAGTATGGTCCTAAAAGCCAGGGATCATTCATACTGTAAATGACGCCGATCCCCTGGACCGCACAAACAAACACAGACAAGCTAAGCATTATTTTAATTGTAAGACTTACTGATTCCTTTGCACGCTTTAGCTCCATCAGACTTTCTGCCGCCTTTTTTCCCATCCCCAGACGGAACGCATTATTAAAATCCTTTAAAAGACCTCCGGATATTAAAAGCGGTATCAAAAACAAAAGTAAAAGGCAAACTGTGGGAAAATCTACCAGTCTGGCAACATAGCTTAAATCCAATCCAAAAGATATAACGCACATCATTCCTGTCAATAAAATAACACTTATAATTGATAATAAATACATAATTCATTCCTCCATCCTGTTTTTATTTTTTGGCCCTTGTTATAGTTTCATTCTATCCGGTAAAAGTTAAAAAGAAAATACTACTTTAGGATTAAAAAGTAGTATTTTCAGTAGCAGTTTGCTATAATGCCTCATGGGACAGGGACTATTCACTTTGACTTTCCGTCCATTTCTTTATATAATCTTAACGTATAAAAATCTGTTCCATAAACTTACATGTTTTAGATATGCGAGGGTAATCATGAGTATTTTAAACGTAGAACACTTAACACATGGCTTTGGCGACAGAGCTATTTTTCAGGATGTATCCTTCCGCCTTTTAAAAGGGGAACACATTGGCTTAATCGGTGCCAATGGAGAAGGAAAATCTACCTTCATGAATATTATAACGGGAAAGCTTATGCCTGATGAAGGTAAAATAGAGTGGGCCAAAAATGTGCGTGTTGGTTACCTCGACCAGCATACTGTCTTAGAAAAAGGCATGTCCATAAGAAAAGTACTTTCTTCGGCCTTTGACTTTCTTTTTGATATGGAAAAACAAATGAATGATATCTGTGACAAAATGGGGGAAGCTTCCGAAGAAGAACTGGAAAATTACATGGAAGATCTGGGCACCATTCAGGATCTTCTCACTGTACATGACTTTTATTTGATCGATTCCAAAGTTGAAGAGGTAGCCAAAGCTCTCGGTCTTACCGATCTTGGCCTGGAAAAAGACGTAACTGACTTAAGCGGCGGTCAGCGCACCAAAGTGCTTTTAGGCAAACTGCTTTTGGAAAAACCTGACATCCTTCTTCTTGACGAACCTACCAACTATCTGGATGCAGAGCATATTGAATGGCTGAAACGATATTTAAATGATTATGAAAATGCTTTTATATTGATCTCCCATGATATTCCTTTTTTAAACAGTGTAATCAATCTGATTTATCACATGGATAATCAGGAATTAAACCGCTATCCCGGCGACTATGACAAATTTCAGGAAGTTTATGCCATGAAAAAAGCGCAGCTACAGGCAGCCTACAATAAACAACAAAAGGAAATTGCAGATCTGAAAGACTTTGTTGCAAGAAATAAAGCAAGAGTTTCCACCCGCAACATGGCTATGTCCCGTCAGAAAAAGCTGGACAAAATGGATGTGATAGAACTGGCAGGTGAAAAGCCAAAACCAGAATTTTATTTTAAAGAGGCAAGAACTCCCGGACGATATATTTTCAAGTCTAATGATTTGATCATTGGCTATGATGAGCCCCTTTCTTCCCCCTTAAATCTGGAAATGGAACGGGGAGAAAAAATTGTTCTTACCGGTGCTAACGGAATTGGAAAAACTACTCTTTTAAAAAGCATTCTGGGGCTTATCCCACCCATAAGCGGCAGCGTGGAACAGGGAGATTACTTAAGCATCGGTTACTTTGAGCAGGAAATGGATCAAAATATTTCCACCTCCTGCATTGAAGAAATATGGAAAGAATTTCCCGGATTTTCCCAGTATGAAGTGCGGTCCGCTCTTGCTAAATGCGGTCTTACCACCAAACATATTGAAAGTAAAGTTAAAGTCTTAAGCGGCGGTGAGCAGGCAAAGGTCCGCCTGTGTAAACTAATTAACAGAGCTACCAATATCCTGCTCTTAGATGAACCGACTAACCACCTGGACGTAGATGCAAAATCCGAATTAAAACGTGCCCTCAAAGAATATAAAGGCAGTATTCTCATGGTGTGCCATGAACCGGAGTTTTATAAAGACTTAGCTACCGATGTGTGGGACTGTACCAAATGGACCACTAAAGTTTTCTAGTTTATGGCTGCCAGTGCCTGCGCCAAATCCGCAATTAAATCCTCTTTATCCTCAAGCCCGCAGGAAATACGAATCAGTCCTGCCGGAACGCCGGCTTCCTTTAGCTGCTCTTCTGACATCTGACGGTGGGTTGTCGTGGCAGGATTTAAACAGCAGGTTCTGGCATCTGCCACATGGGTTTCGATTGCTGCCAGTTTTAAATGCTTCATAAAGGTTTCGGCAGCTTCCCGCCCTCCTTTCAATTCAAAAGACACGACACCGCAGCCTCCGTTTGGCATGTATTTTTTGGCAGTTTCATAATATTTGTTGCCTTTAAGCCCCGGATAATTTACATAAGATACTTGTGGCTGGCCACTTAAAAATTCAGCTACAGCCTGCCCGTTTTCCACATGCCGGGGCATTCTTACATGAAGAGATTCCAGTCCAAGATTTAAAATAAATGCATTTTGCGGGGATTGTACGCACCCAAGATCACGCATGAGCTGTGAAGTACACTTGGTAATAAACGCCCCTTCTTTTCCGAATTTTTCTGCATAAGTAATCCCATGATAAGATTCATCAGGCGTACAAAGGCCTGGAAACTTATCTGCATAAGCCATCCAGTCAAACTTACCTGAATCAATAATTGCACCGCCTACAGCAGCTCCATGTCCATCCATATATTTGGTGGTAGAATGGGTAACAATATCTGCTCCCCATTCAATTGGCCGGCAGTTAACAGGTGTAGGAAATGTATTGTCTACAATAAGAGGCACTCCATGCTTATGGGCTGCCTTTGCAAACTTTTCAATATCAAGTACAGTCAGTGCCGGATTTGCAATGGATTCCCCAAACACAGCTTTTGTATTTTCCTGAAAAGCTTCATCGAGCTCCTCCTTGGTACAGTCAGGAGAAACAAAGGTGACTTCAACTCCCATTTTTGCCATAGTAACGGAAATTAAATTAAAGGTTCCTCCATATATAGATGAGGAAGATACTATATGACTCCCACATTCACAGATGTTAAAAAGAGCAAAAAAGTTAGCAGCCTGTCCTGATGAGGTAAGCATTGCTGCAGTTCCCCCTTCCAGTTCTGCTATTTTGGCCGCCACATGATCATTGGTGGGATTTTGTAATCTGGAGTAAAAATATCCGGAAGCCTCTAAATCAAACAGCTTTCCCATATCTTCACTTGTAGCATATTTAAATGTAGTAGACTGAAATATAGGTATCTGGCGGGGTTCCCCATTCTCCGGTGTATAACCGGCCTGTACACATTTAGTATTCATTTTATAATCGCTCATATTTATTGTCCTTTCCCCTTGGCATTTTTACTAACAACGCTATTATAATATACCCTGCTCTTTTTTTCCAATGAAATCTATCCTTTCAAATAAATTAAAAGAGAGATATGGCTGCTGCCACATCTCCCTTAAAAATTCATATTCTGCTTTTATCAGCTTATTTTGCAGCCAATTCAGCTTTTAATTTCTCTGTAAGAGCAGGAACAATCTTATTTAAATCGCCAACAATACCATAATCAGCTACTTCGAAGATAGGAGCTGTTTCGTCTTTGTTAATTGCAATAATAACATCTGCTTCTTCCATACCTGCTACGTGCTGAATTGCTCCGGAAATACCGATTGCAAAGTATACATTCGGACGAACTGTCTTTCCGGTCTGTCCAACCTGAAGATCTTTCGGCTTCCAGCCTGCATCTACAACTGCACGGGAACAGCTTACGGTACCGCCAAGTACTTCTGCAAGATCTTCAAGAATCTTAAAGTTTTCAGGGCTTCCTACGCCACGTCCGCCGGATACCAGAATCTTTGCATCCATGATGTCTGCAACGTCTGAAACTGCCTTTACAACCTCTAAAATCTCAACATACTTATCATTAGGTGTAAATCCTGGATTAAATTCAACTACAACTGCTTTCTTTCCTGCTTCTTTTGGTGCTTTCTGCATAACGCCCGGACGAACTGTTGCCATCTGAGGACGGAAATCAGGACATGCAATGGTAGCAATAGTATTACCGCCAAATGCAGGACGTGTCATAAGCAGCTGATTGTGAAGCTGTTCTTTTCCGGGAACAGGATTAATCGGGAAATCCCCGATATCAAGCTGTGTACAGTCTGCTGTTAAACCTGTATGGATTCTTGCTGATACTCTGGGGCCAAGGTCACGTCCAATTGCTGTAGCGCCAACTAAGAAGATTTCAGGCTTAAATTCATCAATTACAGAAGAAAGTGCATGTGCATAGGGCTCTGTTCTGTATTCTTTCAGTTCAGGATCATCTACAACGATAACCTTATCTGCGCCATACTCTGCAAGCTCATCTGCAAGTCCCTTTACATCGCTGCCCACCAGAACTGCAGTTACTTCTGTATTCAAATCTTTTGCAAGGTCTTTTCCCTTGCCGACTAATTCTAAAGCGATTCCACTGAGTACATTGTCTACCTGCTGCGCAAAGACAAATACTCCCTTATAATCTTGAATATTCATTTTGAACCTCCATTAATGTATTTAGATAACGTGTTTTGCTTTTAATTTATCAACGATATAATCTACAGATTCTGTGGGATCAAGAGTAACCTTTTCTCCTGCTCCCTTTCTTACCTTGTCGGAAGCCTTAGCGATCTGAGTAGGTGAACCCTTAAGTCCTAAGTTAGAATCATCTACATCAACCAGATTTGCTCTTCCCCATACGGTAATTTCTGCATTATAAGCATCAAAAATTCCGCCGGGTGTCATATAACGGGGCTCATTTAATTCAGCAAGCGCTGTAATCAGGCAGGGCATTTTTGCTTTTAAAACGTGATATCTGTCATCATACTGACGCTCAACGATTACGCTGTCGCCTTCGATCTGGATTTTCTGTGCATAGGAAATTACAGGAATTCCAAGATGCTCGGAAATCTGAGGGCCAACCTGTGCAGTATCACCATCAATTGCCTGACGTCCTGTGATAATCAGGTCATATTCCAGATTGCGGATTGCACCTGCAAGTGTCTGGGAAGTTGCCCATGTGTCTGCACCGCCGAGTACTCTGTCTGTTACCAGAATTCCCTTGTCTGCGCCCATTGCCATTGCCTCACGTAAAACTTCTTCTGCCTTGGGAAGTCCCATTGTAACAACAGTTACTTCTGCGCCATACTGATCTTTTAATCTAAGTGCTGCTTCCAAACCTGCTTTATCATCAGGATTCATGATTGTGAGCATTGCACCTCTGTCAAGTGTACCATCAGGATTAAACTTAACGCCACCCTTGGTATCAGGTACCTGTTTAACACAAACAACAATTTTCATTGTATTATCTCTCCTTATAAATTAATCTATTTGGTATGTGCCATATGTATCGGCACCGGAAAATTTTTTGCCTTATTTTCCTGGCAAGTGGTATTCCGGCAATTGGGAATACCTGTATTTTCACAACTTCATAAGCAAATACTCGGAAACGCTTCGCATTTCCACAATTTCATAAGCAAATACTCGTAAATGCTTCGCATTTTCTCGTGCGCGTTGCGCCTCAAATAGAATCCTTCCATCCTGCTCCTGCAAGCAGGGCAGTCTGTAATTCTTCTATTTTCATTTGCTTATTCGCGGCTACTTAAGCAGTGAACCGGAGATGACCATTCTCTGTACTTCGCTGGTTCCTTCATAGATCTCTGTGATCTTTGCATCTCTCATCATACGTTCTACATCGTATTCTCTGATGTAGCCATAGCCGCCATGAAGCTGAACAGCCTTGGTTGTAACTTCCATTGCAACTTCTGCAGCGTATAATTTAGCCATAGCTGCTTCTACGGAATAAACCTTCTGTGTTGCCTTAGCCACAGCTGCCTTATAAACAAGAAGCTGAGCTGCCTGCACCTTGGTAGCCATGTCAGCAAGCTGGAACTGTGTATTCTGGAATGCGCCAATTGCTCTTCCAAACTGCTTTCTTTCCTTTACATATTCGATAGTTCTTTCCAATGCGCCCTCTGCAAGACCAAGTGCCTGGGATGCGATACCAATACGTCCGCCATCTAATGTATGCATAGCAATACCAAAGCCCTTGCCTTCTTTTCCTAACAGATTCTCCTTAGGAATGCGGCAGTCTGTAAAGATTAATTCATAAGTAGATGAACCGCGGATACCCATTTTCTTTTCCTTTGTACCAAAGGTAAATCCGGGAGTTCCTTTTTCCACAATAAATGCAGAGATCATCTTTTTGCTTCTGCCCTTTGCATCTGTAACAACATCTGTTACCGCAAAAATCACATAAACATCAGCTTCCTTACCATTTGTAATGAAGATCTTTGATCCATTAAGCACCCACTCATCTCCATCTAAAACAGCCTTTGTCTGCTGTCCCTGTGCATCAGTTCCTGCACCGGGTTCTGTAAGACCGAAAGCACCAATTTTCTCACCCTTTGCAAGGGGAACCAAATATTTCTGCTTCTGTTCTTCCGTACCATAAGTCATAATAGGATCACAGCAAAGGGAAGTATGTGCAGAAACAATAACGCCTGTAGTTCCGCAAACTTTTGAAAGTTCCTCTACGCACATAGCATATGTAAGAGGATCACAGCCCTGTCCGCCGTACTCTTTGGGTACAGGAATTCCAAGAAAACCTGCTTTTGCCATTTTTTCAACAGTTCCTCTGGGGAAAACTTCAGTCTCATCAACTTCCTGCGCCAGAGGCTTAACTTCTTTTTCTGCAAACTCTTTAAAAAGAGTTCTTGCCATTTCATGTTGTTTTGTTAACATAAAATCCATGTTTTTAATTCCTCCATTAAATATTATTTTATTCCTGCTGTTTTCAGCTTACTGAGCATCAACAGGCGTTTTGGTTCTGTCTGCATTGTATACATAGAAGCCTTTGCCGCTCTTAGCACCAAGATTTCCACCACGAACCATCTTTCTGATCAGAGGACATGCACGATATTTGCTGTCGCCTGTTTCATTATAAAGAACATCCATAATTGCAAGGCAGATATCCAGTCCTATAAAATCACCCAGTTCCAAGGGGCCCATAGGATGATTTGCGCCAAGCTTCATTGCAGCATCTATACCTGCAATATCGGAAACACCTTCCATCTTAATGAAGGCTGCTTCATTAATCATAGGAATCAAAACGCGGTTTACAACGAAACCTGCTGCTTCATTTACCTGAACAGGAGTCTTTCCGATTTCTTCGGAGATCTTCTTAATGGCATCTACAGTTTCCGCAGGAGTATTTACGCCTGCAATTACCTCAACCAGTTTCATGCGGTCTGCAGGATTGAAGAAATGCATACCGATCATAGGACGGTTCAGTCCATTTCCAATCTCCGTAATAGAAAGGCTTGAAGTATTGGAAGCAAAAATGCATTCCGGCTTTGCAATCTTATCCAGCTCGCCAAATGTAGTCTTTTTAACTTCCATATTTTCAAATGCTGCTTCAACAATTAAATCGCAGTCTGCACACAGGTCTTCTTTCAATCCTGGTGTGATTTTCACAAGAATTGCATCTACTGCTTCCTGTGTTAATTTTCCTTTTTCTACAAGCTTAGCATAGCCCTTAGCGATTTTTTCTTTTCCGCCTTCAGCCCACTCCTGCTTAATATCGCAGAGTGCAACCTCATATCCCTCAACCTGGGCAAATGCCTTTGCAATGCCCTGTCCCATAGTACCAGCGCCAATAATACCTACTTTCATTTTTAACCCTCCTATTATGATTATTTGTATTTATCACCACACTTAGGCAGTGTAAAATTCTTATTTCAGGATCAGATCTCCTGCTGCATCCACACCTTTTTACTACTGTTTTAGCAGTTCTTAAAAGGCTCTTTCACTTTTTCTTTGTTCTTATCAAGAAAGAATGCCATGCCATATTTCTGGTCTTCTGTCTCAAAGCAGTCTCCAAACAGCTTTTCTTCAATTACGATTGCTTCGTCCATTGCCGCATCCAGTCCTTCATTGATTGCCTTCTTGCAGTTACGTACTGCAATAGGAGCGTTCTTTGCAATACCTGCTGCCATTTTTTCTGCCGCCGGCATCAGCTCTTCCTGTGTATAAACTGCATTTACAAGGCCGATTCTAAGGGCTTCATCCGCTTTAATATTTCTTGCTGTATAAATCATCTGCTTCGCCATTCCTGCGCCGACCAAACGTGCAAGTCTCTGGGTTCCGCCGAAACCAGGTGTAATTCCAAGTCCAACCTCAGGCTGTCCAAATACTGCATTGTCAGAACAGATTCTGAAATCACAGCTCATGGAAATCTCGCAGCCGCCGCCCAGTGCAAATCCATTGATCGCTGCAATCACAGGAATCGGAAATGTTTCCAATTTACGGAATACATCATTTCCCTTCTTTCCAAAAGCTTCTCCTTCTGCCTTGGTAAGGGTGCTCATCTCGCCAATATCTGCACCTGCCACAAATGACTTCTGTCCTGCCCCTGTTAAAATCAGGCATCTCACTTCATCCAGATTCACTGCATCCAATGTCTGATCCAGTTCATCCAATACAGTTGAGTTCAAAGCATTCAATGCTTTTTCGCGGCTGATGGTGATAATGCCATATCCGCCTTTCTGTTCATATACGATAAACTCCATTTCCATAACTCCTTTTCTTTATTATTGTTGAGAAGAATGGCTCTTTAGAGCCATTCTTCATACACGAAACATAGAACTTCTTGGGCAGTGTTTTCTACTGCCCTAGAAGTTCTTTTCGTGTTTTATTCTTCAATTTTCACAACAGTAGCACATCCCATACCGCCGCCGATACAAAGAGTTGCAAGACCTGTCTTTGCACCCTTTGCCTGCATTTCATGAAGCAGGGTAACAAGAATACGACAGCCTGATGCTCCAACCGGATGACCTAACGCAATTGCGCCTCCATTAGGATTTAACTGCTTGTCAACATCAATTCCAAGATCCTTGCCCACTGCAACAGACTGTGCTGCAAAAGCTTCATTTGCTTCGATAATATCAAAATCTTCAATCTTAAGGCCTGTCTTAGCCATAACCTTCTTGGTAGCAGCTACTGGGCCGATACCCATAACTTCAGGTCTTACACCTGCAAGAGCGCCTGCAACAAAAGTAGCCATTGGCTTAACACCTAATTCTTTTGCCTTTTCTTCACTCATAACAACAATTGCTGCTGCACCGTCATTGATTCCGGAAGCATTTCCTGCTGTTACAAATCCACCCGGATTGATGGCGCGGAGTTTAGCAAGTCCTTCAATTGTAGATCCTGCACGAGGGCCTTCATCTACCTTAAACTCAACCATTTCTTTTTTCTTTTTCACCATAACAGGTACGATCTCAGCATCAAATGCACCTGATTTCTGGGCAGCTTCCGTCTTCTGCTGGCTCTTTAATGCAAACTCATCCAGCTCTTCTCTGGTAAGTCCCCATTCCTCGCAGATATTATCAGCTGTCTTGATCATATGGTAATCATTGAATGCATCCCAAAGTGCATCCTTGATCATGGTATCTACCAGAGTACCATTATTCATTCTATATCCAAAACGTGCCTGAGGAACTGCGTAAGGAGCCATAGACATATTTTCCATACCACCTGCAACTACAATATCAGCATCTCCAGCCATAATCATTTGCGCCGCCTGGTTGACACAGTTAAGACCTGAACCACATACAACGTTCATGGTAACTGCAGGCACTTCAATAGGCAGACCTGCCTTAATAGATGCCTGACGCGCAACGTTCTGCCCCTGTCCTGCCTGAATAACACATCCCATATAAACCTGATCCACAGCCTCAGGTGCTACACCTGCCCTGTTTAAAGCTTCTTTAATTACGATTGCACCAAGCTCTGCAGCAGGTACTGTGCTTAAAGAACCACCCATGGTTCCGATTGCTGTACGACATGCTCCGGCTAAAACTACTTTTTTTGCCATTATTTCTTTCCTCCGTTTTATTTATACTATATTTTGCAATCTGCAATGATTGTTAATTTTTTATCATTGCCAGCTAAATTATTATATCATAGCAGACTTAATTTTGCAATCCATTCCATACTTGAGTTTGACCAGATTTACCCACAAAATAATCTATTTGCCATGCTGCATTATCATGACCTGAACCAGCATAAGGAACGCTAATCTTTTTTCAAAACGCGTATAATCCTCTCACGTAAATCATCCGCATTAAAAGGCTTAAGAACATAACCATCAATTCCCAGTTTAGAGCTTTCTACAATCGTCTGTTTATCATTCTGAGAGGTAAGCATAATCACGGGAATATCTGCACTATTTTCCATTTTACGAATTTCACGCAGTGTTTCCACACCATTTTTTAATGCCATCTGAACATCCAGCAAAATCAAATCAGGTCTGTTCTTCTTTAAAAACTTTAAAGCACGTTCTCCCGAATTCACCGGTGTCACTTCATATTCTCCTTTTAGTTCCTGCTCAATCTTCGCTAAGCTAATGCTATTGTCATCCACGGCGAGTATTTTTAATTTTTCTTCCACTGCCTTTCATCCCCCTTTTCAATTTGTTCAATCAGCTCCCGCAGCATCTGCTCTGCCTCATCATCCTCATATAATTTTAACTGCTCTCTTATTTTCTCAAGTTCTTTTTCTATGGATTCATCCAGCCTGTACTCCAAAATTTCTTCTATTTTCCGGCTGCACTCTTTTGCCTGAAAATTTTCCAGACTATCCAATGACATTTTAACTGCCTGCAGCAGATCCGTTTTTTCAATTTCCTTTTCTTTCACTTTATCCTCATCTGCCTTTTGAATCTTTTCCAGGTAATTTTGGATATGTGCCAGCTGCTCTTCATACTCTTCCAAAAGTCTATGTGCATGACTGTCAACAAATGTAATATCTTTTCGATTTACCGCCCTTTCCTGTTCTCTGGCTCTGTTGGATACCTGTACGGCTCCCACATTTGCAGAAGCACTTTTTAGTGCATGTACCTCTATGCCATACCCCGTATAATCCTGATTTTCCCAAAGTTCACGCAAAACTTTCAATTTTCGCTTTCCATCCAGGCAATAAAGAGATAAAAGCTCATTATATTCTTCAACGCTGCCGGAATAATTCTCAGACACTTTATCCGTATCAATTCCTTCAATAAGAATATTCCGGAACCTCATATATTTATCATCATTTGCTTCTAAGGCATTCATCCATGTTCCGCCTTCTGTCCGCATTTCCTTTGGAATCCATTTCAGAAGTACCATATGTAAAGCCCTTCTGTCAACAGGCTTTGTAATAAAATCCTGAAAGCCGCTGGAAAGGAAGGTTTCCCGAACCCCTTCCATGGCATTTGCAGTCAATGCAATGATTATCGGACTTCTTCCATTTTCCCCACACTCGTTTCTGATCTTTTCTACCGCTTCTATTCCATCCATTTCAGGCATCATATGATCCATAAAAATAATGTCAAACCGCTTTTCTCCAACATGCTTTATGGCCTCCATCCCGCTTTCAGCCTCAGTAATTTCCAATCGGTAAGACTGAAGGAAAGATCTTGCAACCTTTCTGTTAATCAAGTTGTCATCCACCACCAGCACTTTACACTCTTTTGCGGTAAACGGTTCCAGTGTTTCTTCCTCTTGAACCTCTCCCTCTGGAATTTCTGCCAGAGGTCTGTAATCTGCAATCTTTTGCAGAATTTTCACGGTAAATACAGTTCCCTCTCCATATATGCTTTCCACCTTAATGGTTCCCTGCATCAACTCAACCAAATGCTTTGTAATAGAAAGACCAAGTCCTGTTCCTTCCACACTGCGGCTTCTTTTAGAATCAAGCTGCCTGAAATTATCAAATATTTTTTCAAGATCCTCCTCCCGAATGCCGCAGCCTGTATCCTCAATCCGGAAAACAATCCATTCTGAATCTGCTTCTTCCCCCTGCATACCTGCAATGGAAATCTTAACACGCCCCTGCCTGGTAAATTTAAGGGCATTGTTCAAAAGATTTATTAATATCTGCTTTATCCGTATCTCATCCCCCATATACCGGCAGGGAATTGACATATCATACTCACTTTCCAGCATAAGCCCCTTTTTTGAAGCAACAATATCCATCATATTTAACACTTCATTTACAAGGGTTTTTATATGATATTCCGTTAGAACCAGCTTCATTTTTCCTGCTTCCACTTTAGACAGATCAAGAATATCATTAATCAACGCCAGTAAATTGCGGGAAGATGACTTGATATCGCAGGCATATTCATATACTTTGCGTCCCCTGCTTTCCTCCATAATAATATCACTTAGTCCCACAATGGCATTCATGGGTGTACGAATCTCATGAGACATATTGGCAAGAAATGCACTTTTTGCAATGTTAGCCTGCTCTGCCTGCTCCCGTACCTGTTTAATCTCCTCTATGTAATTCCTTGTTTCCGTTACGTCCAGAATAAGAAGCACATATCCCTTTTTCTCTTCATACTTATCCGATATCATCTTCACATGCCCCTGATAAAAACGGTCATTTAAACAAAACTCTTCTCTTGTATCTTCCTCCAGCATACCATGTGGAAAACCATTTAATTCCTCAATGTGTTTTCCTATCGCACGAATATTAAGCTCTTTAAAAATACCTGCTGCCGCAGGATTAAAACTGACAATCCTCTCATGCTTATCTATTGCAATCACGCCATCACTCATGCTTTCAAGCAAAATCCCTGAAGCCAGACTGCTGAAATCATAAACCTTTCTGCTCCAAATTAAAATAACCACACTCGAGAGGGTAAGTCCCAGTGCAAGCGGTGTAAAATCATACACATAGGTCAGTTTTAAAACATAAGAGCACAGCACTATCACAGGCAGGAAAGAAAGAATCAATATCAGCCTGTATTTCCTGTCCGCAGCATAATCCGGCTTTTTAATACAGACACGAATCAGGGCATACAAAGTAAACGCATAAGGCACAATCAGGCCGCAGACCATAAAAAGCCAATAGCCAGGCCCATATTCCAGACTTAAATATCCATGCCCCTGCACAGTTTGTTTCCACTCCGTCCGGCTGTAATAAAAAGTATGCTTTTCACACGTAAAAACAAGCCCCAAAATGAAAATGTCCATTATTTTTAACAGTCTCAAAATTTTAATCGGCGCTTTTTCAAAACAATAGCTAAACATAAAATAGCAGTAGCTGATCGGAATCGTCAATGATCCTATATACTGAATTTTTACAGCCACCATAGCGGCTTCTACCGTAGGCGACGTAAACTCCAACAGATATCCTGCATTCTGGATCAACGCTCCCATCAGGAAATACTGCATCAGTTTCTGCTGTCTGGAACCGTCCCCCCGCATCAAAAGGTATAACGCAGTAACAATTACACCAATTCCAAAAATTTCCAATCCTAACATTACTATGTTCATAGCACTACATCACCACACAAAATTTTTTTATTTTTTATTTATATTAAAATTCATATCCATAAATCAGTCAACCCTTTATCTGTCCATGATAAATTAATTCTGCCGCACATTACTTATAGAAAAGCATTCGGTCTTATAGTAAAATAAATTTAATATTTAAAAAATCAGGAGGATTCTTTTATGGCTGACCATATTACCACTTATGGAGGTACCCATTTTACTCCAACCAGCCCGGACATAAATAAAATCCATATTAAAGATATTGCCCATGCCCTCTCTCTCACCTGCCGGGGCAACGGACATGTGAAAACCTTTTTTTCCGTCGGACAGCACTGCATTCACTGTGCACTTGAAGCCGAAGCCAGAGGGTATTCCGGGAGAGTCATCCTTGCCTGTCTTGTACATGATGCAAGTGAGGCCTATATGTCAGATGTTCCGACGCCTTTCAAAAAATATCTGAAAGAATATATAAATATGGAGGACCATCTGCTGAATCTTATCTATATAAAATTTCTAGGCTCCCCATTAACGCCAACGGAAGCACAGCTTGTAAAACAGATCGACAGTGATATGCTTTATTTTGATATGTCCATTCTGTTAAATGAAACATCCGATTCACCAGCTCCTTCCATGAAAAGCAGCTTTTCTTATGAGGTTCTGCCTTTTGAGACCGTGGAAACCCGTTTTCTGGAATTGTATACTAAATACCGGCTCATTTAAAAAGGCAGAGGATGATAACTCCTCTGCCCTTCTTTTCATTCTGTTATAATCAGGCTCCTGTGATGGTGAGTGCATGCATATAAGCATCGGAACCCCTTGCACAAGTCACGGTAACCTTCTTATCGGTTACTAATACCTTTAAATTGGTAACACTGTTTACCGCGTCAAGCTTTAATTCCATTTCCCCCTGCGGCGTATTTAAATACAATACATTTTCAGTAGATTTGCTTCCCACTGTTCCGGTAACTGTTGCAGGGGAAGAAGTATCAATGGTTGCTGCTGTAAAAGCAGTTTTAACGCCTGTGATAACAGCCGCATGCATGTAAGCATCCGATCCCCGGTAAACAGATACCGTCAAAGATCTGTCAGGCGTAAGTACCATGCCGCTTCTGGAATCCGTATAATTATCTATTACAATCTGCATTTCCCCACCGGAGGTTGCCAGGTAAAGCAGATTTTCTTTTGTTTTCTTGTTTACTGTTCCTGTAACTGCCGTGGTGGATACCGTAACTGCACCTGCAGGCGCAGGTGTAAGGGATGAGGCCACATTTGCCGCCACTCCGCTGGAAATGCTAATTGCATGCATATAAGCATCAGAACCTCTTGCGCAGACAATGGTATAGCTTTCTCCAACCATAAGAATTTTGCAGTTACTCATATCCGTGGTTCCGTCCAGCTTAATCTGCATTTCCCCCTGGGGAGTATTTACATACAGCACATCCCCTGTAGTCTTTTTATCAATGGTCCCTGCTATTGTAGCAGCAGAAGCAGTATCAACAGAAACCCCCGCAGCCTGGGTATTGCTTGTAATTTTAACTGCATGAAGATATCCGTCAGAACCGTGTGATACGGAAACACTCACCTTATAATCCGGAAGCAGTATTTTACAGCCGCTGGTATCGGTATTACTGTCCAGCTTAATTTCCATTTTTCCTTCCTTTGTGGATAAAAGGAGCAGTTCGGAAGTGGTTCCTGACATAACCGTCCCTTCTACTGTAGCAATGACTTCCGCTGCCTGAACCTTAAGCTGTCCGGCCGGCATGATAAACATGGCAAATATCATAAAAAAAGCCATGCATGCTTTTATCATTCTGTTCTTTTTCATCATGATACCTCCGTTGTATCTTTGCAGCAGTTCAGCCACGAAGCAAGCGGCTGAACTGTCCTTTTTATATCAATAAGCCATCTCGCACGACAAGACAGTGTCTGATACTGTAAAGGGTTTACATAATATGTAAATTTATCATACAATAGATACCGCGAAAAAGCAAGATAAGCCCAGTCAGTATTAATAAAAAAATAATATTTAATAGAAAATTTGGGCGATAGGAGATGTTTCATCAATAATTAATGTCTTATTATCCCCTGTCATGGTTGCCTTTGCCGCATCTAATGCCCGCAGGAAAAGATAAAAGTCCGCCTTTTCAGGATCGTTATACGCCTCACTTAAAATTCTCATGTACTCTGCCTCACCTTTTGCAACAATTTCAGCCGCTTTTGCATCTGCCTCAGACTGCATGACAATAATCTCCGCAATGGTATTGTTTGATATTTCCTTTGCTTCCTCCTGGCCTTCCGCCTGATAGGTGGCTGCAATATTATTTCTCTCGGAAATCATGCGCTCATAAACTGCACTTTTATTTTCATCCGGCAGATCCAGCGATTTGGTTTCCACAGCCAGAAGTTTAATTCCATACTGCTCTAACGTATCGCCGATATTGTCCTGAATTGCCTGTGCCAGTTCACCATCACGTCCACTGATTACCTCCTCCTGGCTCAAACTGCTGATTACGTTTTTCAGACTGTTGTACACAATCGTGTCAATTCGAAACTCTGCATTGCTTTTTTGGGCGCTTAAAGTTTGTGTATACTTGTATGGATCTTCAATTTCCCACAACACAAAGCAGTCTGCAATCATGGACTTTTTATCTTTCGTCATAACATCACTTACCGCCAGATCATATAGCAGAATTTCTTTTTCAATCTTTTCAGTTGTTTGTATAAAAGGTATTTTCATACTGAGCCCGGGAGTTTCATATATTTTTTCAATCCTTCCAAACTGCTTAATTACAGTATATTCATTGGGATAAGTTACAACAATGCTGGAATTTACCAAAATAAATCCGGCGAATAATATTACTGCGATTAATCCAAAACTTATTTTTTTCTTCATATTTTTCTCCATTTCCAAAGCATCTATTGTGCTTCTGTTTCCAAATTTTCCGTAGTGCTGATTCCGGTGCCTGCAAAAGGCTCTAAAGGCAGCATTGTCTGAGTGCTTCCGTCGCTTCTTTCAATAATCACTTTCATATCTGGAAGAATATCTTCCATTGTCTCATAAAACATTCTCTGTTTTGTGATCAGCGGATACTTTTGATATTCCGCATAAAGCTCGTTTAGCCTGGCAACCTGTCCCTTAGCCTCATTCACCCTCTCTTCTGCCTGTGCCTGCGCTGTTTTTACAGTTTCATCGGCCGCAGCTCTGGCTGCCGGAATGTCCTCGTTTCGCTTTTGGTTGGCTTTATTAATCGAAGTTTCTTTTCCCTGCTTTGCATTTTCCACATTTTTAAAAGCATTGATTACTTCCTGAGTAGGCGGCTCCGCATCCTGTATGGTGATGTTTACTAATTGTATTCCAATATCCTCCTGATCCAATCTGGTAACAATCTTTTCCTTGATGGATGCCTGAATTTCACTTTTTCCTGTAGTGATTACACTGTCTACGTCATAAAGTCCAATGGTGTCACGAATATAGCTTTGTGTCAGATTTTTTAAAATCGCTACCGGATTTTCTGAGGAGTAAAGATATTTGACGGGATCAGTCACCCGGTATTCCACATAAAAATCCACATTCACAAAGTTATAGTCTCTGGTAATCATAAAAGATTCCCCGTCAACCGATACATCCGTGCCGGCATCATAACCAATGGGAAATCCATTGATAGTTTTAGGAACTCTGGTAACCCTTTGCACATAGGGGATTTTCAAATGAATTCCTGATTCCTCTATGATTTTGGGAACACCAAAGGTGGTAACCACCGCATACTCATTTTCTTTTAGGGAATAAATGCTTCCGATCAAAAAATAAATAACTGCCAATACTACAGCTATAATTCCTGCTGTCTTTGCCACTACTGGTCCTCTCTTCTTTTTATCAGGGTTTGCCTGCTCATGAACAGGCCTATTTCTTTTTATAAACATATTTTTTTCCTCCTTTTGCTTTTGGGACGCTCAGAACAGGGTGTTTTCCTTTCGCAGCAGCCAAATGCCCGTGCCGGCACAGCACCTGATGCTGCATCCTGGAATAAAAAAAGACCTCTACCACAGTATCCATACTGCAATAAAAGTCTTGCTACAGCTATTCTGATTCGAATCGGATGCTTCCATCGTCCTGACGGTTCGAATATACTTGGGATTCTTCCCTCGTACCAGCTACTCCCTTTTTATATTAAAATTATAATACTATATTGTTAATTTTTTGTCAATAGATTTTACGAATAAATTTTCCTGCTCTTTCATATTCTTTTTTAAGCTTTTTACCGATAGGTTTTTCCTTTATGAAACAAACTCGTTATCAACTTTCCCTGATTATTTTCTGTCTGCTTTTAGGCGCCATCTGTCTTCTGATCGGAACCCATGTCCGTCAAAGCGAACCCTCTGCCATTGAAGTGGCAGCCGGCGCCAATGGCAATTATATCAAGTGGGTGGACTTCAATGTTTCTTACGAAGCTCTCTGTACCGCTTACCAGCTGGATATGGAAAGCTATGGAAGCCCTGTTCATCTTAACTGGATCGAACTGCTTGCATATGCCGGTGCAAAAGGAGGAGGCAGCTTTGATAAAAAAAGTATTTCCTTAATCCAAAAACTGGCATCAGAGCTTTCTTCCGGCGAAACCACCATTTCGGAACTTACTAAGGATATGGACTACTACGACTACTATTATGAGGCTTATGAGGCAGTCCTTGGCGGTATGGTGGGAGAATATGAAATTGAACAGGAAAATGAATCCGGGGAAAAAATCTGGAAAAAAGTGTACGGGCTTAAAGCATTTTCACCAATTGCAAAAGGGTTTGAATATAATGACTATGACGACTTTGGCTCCTCCAGAAGCTATGGATATAAAAGGCCCCATCTCGGTCATGACATGATGGGACAGATCGGTACACCCATCATCGCCATAGAATCCGGCTATGTGGAAGCCCTCGGCTGGAATCAGTACGGAGGCTGGCGTATCGGCATCCGCAGTTTTGATGGTAAACGTTATTATTACTATGCTCATCTGCGTCAGAATTTTCCTTACGCATTAGATCTTGAAGAAGGCAGTGTGGTAACTGCCGGAGATGTCATCGGCTATATGGGACATACCGGCTACAGTGCCGTAGAAAATACAAACAACATTGAAACTGTACATCTTCACTGGGGATTACAACTAATCTTTGACGAATCACAAAAAGAAGGAAATAATGAAATTTGGGTTGACTGCTATGCCCTTAGCAGGTTCCTTTATAAAAACAGATCCCTCACAGAGAAAAATCAGGAAACCAAAGAATGGTTCCGTCATTTTCAAATGAAGGATCCTTGTGTTGCGGCCTATCAGTCTAACGATACACAAACTCCCTCTGAATAAGGAAACTTAAGAAAAACAGCAATACATCCACAGGTATTTTTACCAGTACTTCCGCACCTTTAAAAACCGTGCAGAGATACCCTACAATCACCGCGCTTAAAGACATCTGCACTACTGCCAGAAGCACATAGCGGGGCAGAGACGATTTCACCGGACTTTCACTTTGAAAAACCACCTTTAAGTTCAACAGATAATTATAGAGGGCTGAAAGTATTCTTGCAAATGCAGTTGCTGCCATAACATAAGTAATACTGCCCCACCGCCTGTCTCTTAGCAAAAAGCAGAACAAAGTAAACAATGCCAGATCCACCACGCTTGAGGACAAGGAAGAAAAAAGGAACTTGCCAAAAATCAGATAGATTTTGACGGAATCCCTGACAGGATTAAAATGGCTTGTCTTATTTTCCTCCAGATATATGGTGCGTATAGGCACCTCGACAATTGGTATCTTTTTTGTTTTTGTCTCAAGCAGCATGTTGGTCTCAAACTCAAACCGCTCTCCCTTCACCTTAAGAAGCTGCTTCATAAATAGTGAGGAAATCCCCCGGAGACCGGTCTGTGTATCCGACACCGTTATTCCGGTCAGATACTTCATAACTACTCTTGTACATTTATTCCCAAATTCCGAACGGGCTGGCACGTCCTCCCCTTCAAAACATCTACAGCCTAAAATTAACGAGCCCGGATGGGCAAGAAGCGCTTCTGCGCAAAGTAAAATACATTCAGGAGAATGTTGACCATCAGAGTCAGCGGTTACTGCCCCCGGCAAGCCGCCAAAATGGCCAAGACAATAGTTGAAAGCAGTCTTTAAGGCACGGCCTTTTCCCTGATTTACCGCATGATGAAGCACACTGCATCCATAAATCCTTTCTGCTTCCTCAAAAAAATGCATATATTCAGCTCCACTTCCATCATCCACCACAACAATATTTTTAAATCCGGCTTCCTTAAGCTGCTTTAATAAACCAATTAGCTTCTCATCCGGTTCATAAGAAGGGATAATAATTGGTATTTCCCATTTTAGTTTACTGGTTTCCATAAATGTTCCCCTTGACCTGTTTATCTATCCTCATATACACCTGTAAGACAGATCTGTCCCTCTGCCTGCTCCACAACCTGATAAAGGCGCCCGTACTCAAATTCTTCCCCTCCTGTCAAAGCATCAAATGCTTCTTTTTTCTCTCCTGCAAGCTGATCCACATATAAGAACCCTGCATGTGCTTCCTTTATGGCATTTATAATATCCTGCTCCTTAACCACATCAGCATCCACATTACCATACATAACCGATACCGGTGCTGCCTCAAATCCTATATAAGTATTTCTCACCCAGCTGACATCTGACTGGTCCCGCAGATACAGCACACGTCCAATACTCTCATTCCCACCGGCCCCTATCTTTTTAAGAAACTCCTGTGCCTGCCCATCTACAAGTTCTCCCCTTCTTACAAGCTCCGCATCTGCTGCTTCCTTATACCCTGTCAGCCCCTGATAAGCGCTCTTATAATCTGTAGTCAAAAGTATAAAGGCCATGCAAATCAATGCCCCCACAGCCGGCCTGCGCCCCTTCATGGCATAAAATGCAAGCAGATATAAGCCTCCTATGGTAAAAGGCGCTCCATACCTTTCAATCGATGAAGCCATCCCAAAAGGCTGGAGATACTGCGTCTCCACTGCAAAAATCGTTAAATGGCTTAATAAATTAATACTGTAAAACACTGCCCCTGATACAGCCAGAAAGCCTCCCACATAACATGCTTTCCTTCTATTAAATATTTTAAACTTATAAAGCATGAAAACAAACACCAAAAGAAGCAGATACAAGCTTAAAGGACTTAAATCAACCGCTATCGTTTTCCACTTATGAAGAGGCCAATTCACAAAAGCATTCACAAAAGCATTTACCATTTCTTCCTGGTAAGCCGGAATATGCATCTCCCCTGCTGCCATTTTTACCGCTGTACCGGTAAGCTTCGCCACCCTTCTGTTAAACAGACAAAAAGAGAGCCAGGATGCCAAAGAAACAACCGGCATCAATGTAACCGCGAAAAGCGCACGCCTGTCTGACCATTTTCCATTAAGTCCTTCCGCCTTCACGTCCCTGCTGCGGTATTCTTTCCGGCAAGTCAGTAAATGGTACCCATAATCAAACAAAAGGCCAAATGCAGCCCATATAAATCCCGTATTTTTGCAAAGAACCAGTACCATTAAAAAAAGCGCCTGTCGCCCATAGTAAAACCGTCTGCTATGTCCCTTGCTGTCTGCAACAGCAGTGAGAAACGCACCATACACCACTGCCATAGTAAGATCTGCACAGCATCCATTACACCAAAAAGTCTCCGCCACTGCCGGAAACAGCCAGAGAATCGCCGCCCCTGCCGCCATCTGAAGAATATTCCGCTTTTTAATAATCTTCAGCATAGGAAAAAGAAAAGCCAGATTCATAAAGTAATAACCGGCAAACATCAGTCCTTCTTTAAACTCGCCGGGGGAAAAATGCAGAAACCACCACTTTAACATTTGTGTTCCAGGGGGATAATCTCCAAATTCTGCCGCTGCATTCATATATTTACCTGCAAATCCATCCAAATAAAATAAAGATTTTGCATCTGTTGCCCAGAAATTATAATCATCCCACCAGCTCACTACTTTTCCACTGACACATAGGGTTACAGCTAAAGTCATAAAAAAAGCTGTCAATGCAGCGGGGCGGAGCAGTTCTTCCTTCACAAAGCCAAGGACTTCCCTGCGCTTTTCTTTCGGCAGCTTGAAAAAAAGTAAGAAAGTTACTGCAGCCACTATACAGGAAATCACATCTGAAAAAGATAAAGCCCTGAAAAAAGAAAGCACATACAGCAAAAAAATAAGCAGTGAACAGCCTACAGGAATTGCTTCCACAAGCTGTATCCTGCACTTCCATGCCAAAACAAGTAATAAAATTAAAAAAGCTGATATTTGTACAATAAACATTACCCGCTTTCCTTTCCACAGACTGTATCAGAACTGCTAAAAAAAGATGTGTGGCATGATGTCACACATCTTTTTAACATGACCAGTATCTTAATATTCGGGTTCGATTAATCCGTATGTGTTTCCTTTACGTTTGTATACAACATTTACCTGATCAGTTTCCGCATTACAGAATACATAAAAGTTGTGTCCTAAAAGCTCCATTTGAATACATGCATCTTCCGGATACATAGGTTTAATGTCAAACTTCTTGCTGCGGATGATCTTAATCTCTTCTTCATCCATGTATTCTTTTTCAATAAATTCCTTCTTGAAATAGCTTGATGACTGCTTCTGATCGATCAGTTTATTTTTGTATCTCTTTAACTGTCTTTCTATGATCTCCTCCACCAGATCAATGGAAACATACATATCATTACTTACCTGCTCAGAACGGATGATACTTCCCTTTACAGGAATGGTAACTTCAATTTTCTGTCTTTCCTTTTCAACACTTAGCGTTACATGAATTTCTGTTTCGGGAGTAAAATATTTTTCAAGCTTTCCGATTTTATCCTCGACCGCACTTTTTAATCCCGGAGTAACCTCAATATTCTTGCCTACAATTATAAAATTCATATTCATCATCCTTTCCTTGGATTATTGTGTAAACATTATACCACAGCTTGTAGATGTTATGCAATAATTCCGGCATCTTGTTTTGTAATGGCAAGAGTTTTCCGACAATTTGTTTTATTACTGTTTTCCGACATCTTACTTCATTTTTCTGTGCATCTATCACTATTCACAAAACATTTGTTCAATATGAGCATGAAATCCTCATACCAGATTCGATTTTTCATTGGTGGATATTGTGGATAACTACGTGTATAACTAGACAATGGCTTTTTTATCATGTTTTGACTGTGGATAACTTTTATGCAAATCATTCTCATTTTTCCTTCCTGAAAAGCACAGACATACCCAATTTGTGAAACATGTACAAGTTGCCTTTTGTCAATGAACTTTTCGCTAAAAAATAATTTCAGACTTCTTTTCATTTCTTCACGCATCCTTTTATAAAGTAAAAAAATACCGCAGCACCTTTGATTGGAAATCATTGATGCAGCGGTATTTAAAAGTCTTCTTAGAAAATTCTTCTTATCGAAAGAATGGAACGATAAGTTGCGTTGGAAATTATAATACCGGTCTTTGATGTGGAAGCGTGAACAATCTGCCCGTTTCCAGCATAAATTGCCACATGGCCTGAATAACAGATGATATCGCCCGGCTGTGCATTTTCGATACCGTTTACTGCTGAACCCACATTTCTGTCTGCTGCCGACGAATGAGGCAGGCTGACACCAAAGTTTTCATAAACACTCATTACAAAACCTGAACAGTCAGCTCCATTTGTAAGGCTGGTGCCTCCATACACATAAGGATTTCCAACAAACTGGCAGGCAAAATCTACTACGGACTGTCCTAACTCGCTTCCGCTTCCGGAAGTAACTGCCGGCGGTATAATCGTCTGTTCTGACGCGCCTGCACTGCTGGCTGCCTGACGCTCTCTCATTGCTCTGGCGGCTGCTTCCTGAGCTGCTCTTCTCTCTGCTGCCTCTTTTGCAAGTCTGGCTTCTTCTTCTGCCTTTGACTCCGCCTTTACAAATTCAGTGGAAAGTTCAACAAATTCCCTTGAAACGTATCCGTCGCCTTCCTCTATGTTTACCTTCACCCATTCATCAAGTTCTTCGGTAACTAATAATTCATCACTGAAAGGCACAAATCCGACTACTGAGGATTCTGTTGTAGGATTTTCCCTTACAAATAGTGTCTCGGTATTTACTGTGGCAATTCTGGTTCCTACTTCTTTTGCAAGTTCTACCGCACTGTCTCCGGTTACACAGTATTCAGCCTTTACATAACCTGTCACGTTGCCGGATGTAATCTCATACCATCCATCCTGCTCTGATACAAATTCACCTACTGATTTATCATACAGCTTTCCAAGGATTTCTCCATCTTCCCCCGGAATGCTTCTTACATTAACGTAATCATTTACCTTTGCAATTACCAGGGACTTAAAGCCTTCCTCTTCCTTCTTGGCTTCCAGCTCGTTTTCCTTCTGAATAATTGTCTTGGTGGTAGTTGCAATCATTGTTTCCTCAATGACCTTTTCTTCTCCCGGCTCCTGGCCTGGTAACAACCCCGTGCCAGCTGCTGGTGATGCCGCCGCAAGTACTGAAGCAGCTACGGCCGAAGCAGTGGCGCTGAAGGTTGGAAGTTCTTCTCTTTCTGAGCTCTCCTGCTTATTTTCATTTGAGACAGAGCCGATTTCTTCCTCTTCATCCTTAATATTCTTTACGCTGGTAGCATCAGATGATAAAAAGTAATCCACGCCTGCCGACGGAAGACCATTTGCCTCCGCTGCCAATAATTCCATATTCATGCCTGAAAATAAAAGTGCTGCTGCCAAAGCTGCCATAACAACTTTTCTGCCTGTCTTCACATTTCTTCTCTGCACGATAACCTCCGATCCAATCCACCATATGTTAACATATGTATGAAAGTTTTATCATTTTTCTTATGAATTGTTACAAATTTGTTACGTCTGTTAATAAATAATAGCACCCTCTTCCCCATCTGTCAACCACTGGGAAAAATTTCCTACAAACAGTTTAGCCATAAAAAAGAAAATGCCAACGCGTGGATGCTTGCATACAAAGCGTTGGCATTTTCTTTTTTATGAGCGGAGCGCCCCATGATGAGCAAAAGAATGAGCCGCCAAGCGGCGCCGGATGCGTAGCAGCCGCTTTTGCGAATCCTGGGACAGGCTGAACTGTTGCCATTCCAAATTAAAATCCCGAAGCCGAACCATTCTTCTCACTCTATAACCTATAACTCTATAATATTTTTTTATTTGTCAAAATACATTACAACACTACTTCACACCATTCAAATATTCCAATACAGAAGTAACTGCATTTGCACCATCAGCAACCGCTGTCACTACCTGCCGTAATTTCTTTTTTCTTATGTCACCTGCCGCAAACACACCTGACATGCTTGTCATACAGTCTTCACCGGCCAGTACATATCCATTTTCATCCTGCTTTACCAATCCTTTGAGAATATCTCCCGATGGAATAATGCCTACAGCTACAAAAACTCCATCTACTGCAAGCACTTTATTTTCCCCTGTTTTTACATTTTCAAGAACAAGCGCCTGTACTTTGTCAGATCCTTCAATCTTCTTTGCCACCGTATCCCACAAAATTTCTACGTTGGGAAGGGACATAACCTCTTTTTGCAAAACTGCTGCTGCCCGCAGTTCATCCCGTCTGTGAATCAGATACACCTTTTCACAGGCCCTTGCCAGAAAAATAGCATCCTCCACTGCCACATCACCGCCACCGACTACTGCGGTCACTTTTCCTCTGAAGAAAGCGCCATCACAGGTTGCGCAGTAAGATACTCCCATTCCAGTCAGCTCTTCTTCCCCCGGAACTCCCAGCTTTGCGTGGGTAGCCCCCATAGCCGCTAATATTGTTCTGGTTTTTATTTCCTCCTGATCTGTTGCCACAATAAATCCTGAATCCATTTTTCTATTCTCAGGAAGGGAAGCAGCTTTCATTTCCGCTTTTCCTTCCTCTTTTTGATTTGCTTCCCGCCTTGCTGCTTCAACCGTTTTTATTTCCTGCACTGCTGCTTCCATAAATTCACAGCCCAGCTTATCCGCATGCTCCCGGAATTTCATTCCCAGATCAAATCCGTTAATTCCCGGAAGCCCCGGATAGTTATCCACCTCATAGGTATTAAGTACCTGCCCGCCGCTCATAGGATTTTGCTCTAAAGTCACTGCATTCAGCCCTGCTCTCTTTGCATAAATTGAAGCCGATAGCCCTGCCGGACCAGAACCAATTATCACCAAATCATACATAAATTAATCCTCTTTCTTCCTAATTATATTATTTTTTTTATAATATAATTTTTATATTATATATCTATGCAGCCTTACATTTGACTGTGAAAGTCAATTTTTTTTGCAACGTCTTGTCTTTGCAAATCTCCATGCGCATTTGTTACAATTTTATGACTAAACTGCTATTATCAAATCCAGCCTCCATCCATAGTAATGATCTGGCCTGTCAAATAAGCCGGCGCGTTTATAATCTGCCGGATCATCTCTCCAGCCTCCATGGCAGTCCCAATTCTGTCTGCCGGAATCTCCTCCCGCAGTGCCTCCATGTCTTCCTTTGAAAAACAGACATTCATGTCAGTATCAATCACACCAAACGCAACCCCATTGACTTGAATGTTACTGGGCGCAAGTTCCTTGGCAAGTGCTCTGGTAAAGCTGTTGACGCCTCCCTTTGCCGTGCTGTAGGCAACTTCCATAGAAGCACCAACATTTCCCCATACGGAAGAAACATTGATAATCTTTCCTTCCCTGCGCCGCACCATCTGAGGCACAATCAGCCGGCACAGATAAAACAGTGAATTTAAATTTGTATTTATCACCTGCTGCCACTGGTCTAATGTCATATCCGTAAGCAGGCCTACATAGGAAACCGCCGCATTATTAATTAACACATGTATTTCCCCTGCCTGTCTGATCATTGTTTCCACCTGGGAGGCATCTGATACATCGCAGATTACAGTCTGACAGCAGATATTATATTTCTGTTCCAGTTCATTTGCAAGCTCTTTTACCTTTTCTTCCGAATGCTTACACACCAGAAACAAATCATAGCCTTCCCCTGCCAAAATCTTAGCAGCGGCTTCTCCAATTCCCCGGGAGCCGCCTGTAATTAATACCTTTTTTCTCATTTATTCCTCATTTTTAATCATCTCTAAATTAAATTTCTTATACTGTCGCAAATTCTTCCTGCCACCTTAGAATTATTCATTGTAAAAACATGAATTCCATCCACATCATTGGCAATCAAGTCCACAATCTGATTGACTGCATAAGCCAATCCTGCATCAAATAAAGCTTCCTTATTATGTTCATACTTATGGAGTATCTTCTCAAGCTTAGCCGGCATGGCGGCGCCGCAAATGTTGACCATCCGCTCGATCTGTGCCCGGTTTGTCACTGGCATGATTCCTGCCTCAACAGGCGTCTTAATTCCTGCAATCCGTGTTTTTTCATAAAACTGATAAAAAGCTTCATTGTCAAAAAACAACTGGGATACCAAATGTTCTGCTCCTGCATCCACCTTCTTTTTCAAATTATGTATATCATCAATAGCACTTTTTGCCTCTAAGTGCGTCTCTGGATAGCATGCACCGCTAATATGAAAATCTCCCTGAGTTTTGATATAAGCTACCAGCTCATTCGCATATTTAAAGTCATTTTTCACAGGAATATTAGGATTAACATCCCCCCGCAAAGCAAGAATATTTTCAATTCCCTCTTCCTTCAACTGGGAAAGAATCATTCCAATTTCTTCTTTTCCATAATGAAGGCATGTTAAATGTACAATTGGTTCAACCCCATAATTATTCTTTATCTTTTTTGCCAGTTCCACTGTCTGATTATCTACCGCACTTCCTCCGGCTCCAAAAGTTATGCTGATAAAATCTGGATGAAGGTCACACAATTTTTCCAGTGTAGCATCAATATTTTTCAGTGCTTCCTCTTTCTTAGGAGGAAAAATCTCAAAGGATAAAACCGGCTTTCCTTCTTCCCTTTTTGCCTGTACGATCTTGCTTACTTTCACTTTTACTTCCTGCCTTTCTTATCTCATATTCCTATAACCTATATCTGCTTTGTGAGACATTTACATTTATTGAAACGTGCGCCGCCAGGCGCACACTACTAAAAAAGCACGAGCCAAGTGCCTGGCTCGTACTTTATTATACTTGATTCCCTTAAAAATTACCAATAGAATCAACAATTTTATCCATTTCTTCTTTCGTCCTTGCATCTTTGCACTTTAAAATAATGTGCTCCTTCTCTGCTTCACTTAGACGGTCATAGCCAGCCTGCGCCCGCTCATTCATCATAAGCGCCATGCTAAGTCCTGCAGGAAGGTTTGGATAGCTTTCTTCAAACATGTGCCCACACCTCCTGATTTATTATGTGGACACTGTTTTCTTTTTATACTGTCACTGCTTTTTATGGAAAACGAACAGCTTGCTGATCAGATAATTACTAACCGTAACAAGTACCGAGGATACAAATTTACTGATAATGTCATTGATACCTAATAATGTTACCATCACAAACATAACAATCATATCCAAAAACAAAGTAGATATCCTGGAAGTGGAAAACTGCGCCGCTTCCTTTAAAATATTTTTTTCTGTGCTCTTAAATACATATTTGCGATTGGTTACATAGGCGAATGCCACACCTGCTACCCATGACAAAATATTTGCAATCTGCAGCTCTACCGGATTTTGCGTATCCAAAAAGGTCCATATACTAACCGCATATACCACCCAGCTGAATATTGTGGTCATTACTCCTACAATAATGTAATTTACAATCTCTTCGTGCTTTTTATATAATTCCAACAGCTTATCTTTCATTTGCCTCTTATCCGCTTCCCTTTTACCAGAACAAATTTGCCTCTTTAAAGATTACATCAATGTACATGACACGTCAAGTCCCCTAATCTCCTCTTGCCACCTTTGCCGGATACCACTTTTGAAACCATAAGGTAAAAAGCCCCATCAAAACCGGCAGTACAGAGTTAACTGCTCCGGTCAAATATCCTATTTGCGTTCCCATGATAAAATAAGTCCATATAGGCGTCAGTAAATATAAAATTCCCCAGATAAATGTTAATATTCGATTTGTTTTCATAAAAAGCGGATTATCTAATGCGTTCTCCCCTCCATAATCATTCATAGAGTAGTTTGCAGTAAGAGGAATTTTGACCAGACAGGTCATAGTCCACATGACACCAAATGTCAAATAGGACATTGGTATCAATATACGCACCAAACCTCCCATAAGTACTGCTATTGACAGTCCTGTCACTAAAGTTCCGCTTAAAACATCATAAATAGTTTTCTTATTGCGGAAAAATAATAAAGGTACTACTGCACAGGTAAAAATACTGATTAAGCTGCCTGCAAAAGGATTAATTGAAACAACTGCCCAAAACACAATCCAGGGAATCAGCATCAGGCTCATATTTGTTTCTTTACTGTTTTTATCCCTGTCCCCCTTCTGTGCTTTCTTTTTTTCCACTGTATTATTTCCGCCAAAATAACTATCCCAGTTCAGCATTAGGTTAAAATCACCTTTCACTTTATAGAGCTGTTTCATTAATGCTTCGTCCCCGCGGATTTCCCCCATTGCAATGGAACGCCATACCCCAAAAGGTGTTTCAATTCTTGTGGTTGCAGTCAGAAAGCCATCTGTTAAAACTTCACTGCCTTCTTTTCCTAAAAGCACCTGATAGCATTCCTCCAGATCAGTGTAATACATCTCCAGCACCTGGTCTTTCCCACTATAGCTTTCTTTACAATACAAAGCTGCCATCTGTCTTGTAAAAGTAAGTGCTTCCGGCGCTTTCTTACCACTTTCCTTCTCTACTCCCCAGCTTGCATCTGCCATGCGCTCAAAAACTTCTTTCGGATACAGCAGCCTGTTCAGCTCCTTTTTCGTTTCTATCGCTATACCGCCTTTTACATACTCTGCCCCTGCCTGCTTTACGTATGTCAAATATTCCCCTGTTCTTTTCGATAATTCCGGTACCCGGAACAGTTCCCCCTGTCCGCAGAAAATAGCAGTATATTCATCCTTACCGCACATATGATCAAAAAGGCTTACAACGCCATTATAATTCCCTTCCGCAGTATAAAACCCACAGGTGGAAATAACCACTGTTTTCTTTCCACTCATATCATATCTTGAAGGATGGCTTCCATTTCCAATTCCATCTTCTCTTTCTACCATAAAAGGAAGTTCCATTGGAAGCTGGCGGTCAATCAGATTTTTTAAACCTCCCGGCACTGTATAATAATAAAGGGGAAAGCTCCATATGGTAATGTCTGCCCATAAAAGCTTTTCAATTACTTTTTCCATATCATCCCTGATGCAGCATTTTCCTGGTGTTTTATTCCAGCAGGAAAAACATCCAAGGCATGGTTTTATATTCAGCCTGTTTACCAGCATTTCCTCCACCAGGACTTCCTCTTCCTTGTTTTTTTCATTAATTCCCTGTTTTATTCCCTCCAAAAAAGCCTTTGTGAGCTGATAAGAATTGCTTCGCTCCCCCTTGGGACTTCCGTTAATTACTAAAATATTCAAACTATTCCCTCCTATCTGCCGCCTTAAAAGGCACTTAAATCCGAAAAAATGGAAATTTCTTTCAATCTTTTTTCTCCAATTGTTCTATGCAGCTTTGCGCCCAGTCTATCTGCATCTGCATACTTCTTCGTCCATAATCTACTGTCATTTCCCAATAATCCGTCTTTTCACTATCATCAACATACTGTGCATATGCTTTAATGTACTGGGGTACAATTTCCAATTCCTTTAAAGCTTTTTCCCCTTCCTCCTTCAACTGCTTAAAATAAGCGATACCTTCTTCCTTGTTCTTTTCCCCCATAAAAAACACCTTCATCAAAACAGGTACTTTTGTGGTAAACTCCAGTTTTCCATTGCCCAGCCAGCTAAGAAACTCTTCCCTGCCCTTTTCGGTAATGGAATAAATATTTTTATCAGGCTTACCCCTTTGGGGCACTACAGTTTTGCTTAGCCATCCATTTTTCTCCATCCCCTGCATTTCCCGGTAAATCTGGCTTGTCTGGGCACTCCAGAAAAAACGCAGGGAGTCCCTGAATACCTCCATGACTTCATATCCCGTCATATCCTGATAATTTAGCAAACCTAAGATTCCATACTTTAACACCTGCATCCCTCCTGTTTCACAGATATTTTTGGTTGAGAGTTCTCCATCATTCGTCTACATTTAGTATATTCCACTTATCGAATATATACAAGTAGAATATAAAAATAATGAACAGTATGTTTTGTGGTCCGTTTCTTCATTCAGCAAAACAGGGAGACTTCCCGTCTCCCTGCTTTTCCTTAATTTTATTATTATTTTGTATCCATGCCGCAATCATTTTGCTTCCATATTACTCATCTTTCCCGCGCTTTTTTCCTCGTCAAGCTGATCCGCCCATATCTGCACCGCCTGTTCAAGCAGTTTGGCACATCCTGCCACTTCCCTGTCATAATACTGTGTGAACCGACAGTCAGCAGTATAGCCTTGTGCAACTGCCTTGTGTGCCTCTTTTGTATAGCGGCGCCAGGTTTTCTCAAGCCACTTTTTATGAAGAATTACAATTTGTTTTGCCTCTTCACTCTCCGGACACATTCCGGCAGACACCCCAGCCTTTAACCGGTTATAGATCTCCTCTTCCAGTTTGTGAAACGCTTCCCATTCTTCCTCTGTCATATTAAGAAGCTTCCTGTTACTGGCCTCCACTTCCTCGTCGCCATATTTCCTGCGAACTTCAGCACCGTATTTTTCCTCATTTTCTTTTACAAGCTTTTCCTTCAAAGCCCCAAATTTCTCCTGATCGCTCATTTTACATTCTCCCTTCATTGACAAAATTGTCTGTTTAACCGTCCGGATCAGAGCATCCACAGATTTCCTCCTCTCCTCCAGTTCCCGAAGGTGATCTTCCAAGGCATTCATAATATCAAAATTATCCTGATAAATAATCTTTTCAATTTCCTTAAGCTCAAATCCCCTTTCCCTGTAAAAAAGAATTTGCTGCAAAAGCGCCAGCTCCTTTTCTCCGTAAAAGCGGTACCCTGCTTCATTCACATAAAGGGGTTTTAAGAGATCAATTTCATCATAATAGCGCAGCGTGCGTGCACTCACACCTGCCAGTTCGGATAATTCCCGAATGCTGTATTCCATAGCCCTTCCCTCCTTCGGTAAAATAAGCTTACCCCTTTCCGCAGCGTCAAAGTCAAGAGTTTTTTATTTCTTACAGTTTCAATTCCCTGAAAAGAATTTCTCTGTACTGCTTATCTGTGGCTGCACGCAATAAATCATCCATCCTGCCACCCTTTATCAAACTCTCAGTAAGACTGGCAAAACGCTCTTCCCCTCCTGCTCTCTCATCTTCCATCCATTCCCTTAATCCCTGACACATATTTACCTTCCCAGCTTTCTTATATTTTTCCTTTATCCTGAACATCTCCTTCTCCCCTGCATAAGCCAGAACCATATCACAGGCTTCTTCAGCTAAAGTCTCATAAGCCTTGTCCCCGGTTACCAGCTCCCTCAGCTTCTTTTTATCCTTTGAAAACCGAATAAAATCAAACACCTGTTTCACATCTGTCTTAAAAATTTCAGTATTCTTAAGTTTTCTTACCTCCACCACGTGAATCCGGTAATTGGAAATCTTCTCCTTAAGTATCTTTGGTATATCTGAAAAATCAAGCAAGCCATGCAGATCCTTTGCCCCATCCCATTCCTTTTCCCCATAATACAGTATAAATGTTACTGTTGGGAAAAGACGACAGTTTTTCTTAAATCCATACAGATATTCCCCAGAAGACATATTCCCTTCCAATCCCATTCCCTCTCTTCTTATCTTCCTTCGTATTTGTACCGCCTGCTTTTCATATTCGCCCACGTCATAGCATAGTACACGAAGCGGCAGCGCATAATCAATTTCCTCCTGATTTTCAATTCCTATGATTGCAAAATTGATTCCAAAGGATGTTTTCCGCAGTAAATCTCTGTACAGACTCTTTTTCCCCTTTCCTCCCCGTCTCATAAATCTTCCCAGATTTATTTTTGTGTCCATCTCCTGCAGGTCTTTTCCCTTTACAAAAGGTATGCCTTCACAGCCAATACCATTTATAATATCAGCATACCTTTCATTGTCAGAGAAGAAGCAGCTGCTTGTAAAATCTTTTTCCATTCTCTTCCTCCTGTGCAGCTATACAGGAGAATTTCAACTATAAAAAAAGAAATCTCCTGCTTTTCATTCATATAAGTGGGTAATAAAAGCATAGATTTCTTGAAATTTACTGACATTCCGCCGCCTGACCAGACAGCAGTTATAGAAAATTGTAACCATTGAATTGCAGAAAAACTATATGCTTTGACATGATACTATCATACAAAATATCGTTTTGCAAGCCATTTTTAATTTTTTCTGCACCAGAGCATTTAAAAAACTCCTAAAAATTTTCACCTGCCCAAACCACTATCTGCCACTCATTGAAGAGTCTCTCCCAAGCTCTGCATCCACTTCTTTCTTTTGTATACTACAAGTGAAATTCCAAATCTCACACATTCTTCTAAAGACAAAATGAAATAAACTGCTGCAATGGGCATATGCCAGACAAAGGCTGCCATAAGCCCCAGCGGTACACCAAACAGCCAGGTTCCAATCAGATCAATCATCATTACATAATTAGTCTTTCCACCGCTGCGTATGATACCGCCGCCAAGAATCATATTCTGTACCTTAATTGGAGAAACAAGTGCATACGCAAACAACAGGCTTTCCGCCATCCTTCTGACGGTTATGTCCACATTAAAAATCTGCACATAAAATCTGCTGCCAAGGAAAAGTAAAAGGGATAAAAGTATGGATCCTGCCAAACCATATTGCAGCATTTTCCTGGCATCCCTATATGCCTTTTCATATTCCCCAGCGCCCAATGTTTTTCCAATCAAAATGCCAGCCGCCTGGGAAATACCGCTCAATGCTCCGATTGTAATTGCCTGTACCGGATTGGTCAACGTCATTGCCGCACAGGCCTTCGTTCCAATATGCCCATAAATTCCTGCATACACATTTTCTCCCAGACTCCAGAAAAATTCACAGATCAGTATAGGCAGAATAATGCCGGCATATTGTTTCCACCAGAAAAGATAATTTTCTCCGGTATCCATACCAATGGAAGAAATTGTAAGCTTCCATCCTTTTTCCTGATACATTTTTATAAAAAGAAGAAAAAGCAATAGGCATCCTATCACCTGGGCAATCACGGACGCTAATGCTGCCCCGCGATACCCCATTTGGGGAAATCCCAGCTTCCCGAAAATCAAAATATAATTCATCCCGGTATTTATCAGTGCTGCTGCAATGCTGATATACAAAGGAATTACTGCCGCCTGCATACAACGCAGAAATGTAGATAACATCATGTTAACTGTAAGGGGAAGAAAAGACAAAGAAAATATTTTCAGGTACTCTGCCGCTGCCGCCACTGTTTCTTTATCCTTCGTATAAAGCCCCATGATTTTTTCCGGAGAAGAAAAGCAAAGTCCCACAAATACAATTGTAATCAACATGGCCAGCCCAAAGTTAATAAAAAAACTTCTTCCAATCTGCCCTTCATCCTTATTTCCAATATATTGGGCAATCATAATACCTGCTGCCGCCATAATTGCAGAAACAAGCACTGAAAAGAGGGAAGTAAACTTGCCTGCCAGCCCGATTCCTGCAATACTAATACTCCCTAACTGTCCTGTCATGATCTGATCTGCCACACCAAAAGAAGATTGCAGCAGGCATTGTAATGTTACCGGTAACGCAATCCTTAATAATTCTCTGCGAAACTGCTGATTGTAGTCTGTTTGTCCTGTGTCCTTCATTTTTACTCCTATCTGCCTCTCTTCCAAACATCAATGGTCTTACTACTATGCGCAAATTTTTCACCTGCTCAAATCATAATCCCATTTTCCGCTAACAGCAATAGGTTAAACGCATAACCCATTACAAAAATGCAGGACATTATTTATGCAATTTGACAATTTTATTTTATCTTTTTAACACTTTCTCTCTCCACCAAATGAACCTCTAATTTTAATGTAGTCCTTACGCTCCTTCCCTCCCTAAGTTTTTTAAGAAGCCATAATGCTTTCTCTGCCCGCTCCATACTGTCCTGGCAGATTGTTGTAAGCGCCGGCAGACTCATTCGTCCAGGCAGAGTATCATCAAATCCTATAAGCGACATTTCTTTTGGAACATTAATTTTCTTTGTGTTTAAAAAATGAAGCAGGTCAATTGCATAGTAATCTGATACTGCAAAAACTGCCGTATATTCTTTGATTTCCTTTAAATGTTCCTCATAAAGCTGCCAACGCATTTTTTTATCCATAGGAATAATTTTAAGTTCTGCCTCGGGAATTACTTCCTTTAATCCCATAAACCGCTCGTGATCCATGCAAATGTTATTGTCAGAAATGCACAGTACTTTGCTGTGTCCCTGATTTTTCAAATACAATCCTGCCTGCATTCCTCCATCAAAATTATCTATTGTAATATTAGCCAAATTCCCCGGCTCTTCAAAATACCCATCATACACTACAAATGGAATATGCATTTTTTCTCTCAGCCTTTTGTAATCCTGCTCACAAAATCCAATCACTACCATCCCTTCCATATTCCACATGGAAGCAAACCGGCTGACCTCATTCCAGTCCTTTGTGGTTTTCACCATCATAAAGTACCCTGATTTCTCTATTTGAACTGCAAGCGCATTTAAAGATGACGCAATAAATCCATCTTCCAGTACATGTCCCTCATATTTTTCATGATTGTTAATTACCACGCCAATAATCCTTGAGTTGTTCTGGGCCAGCAGAATTCCCGCCATACTTGGAATATACTGTCTTCTTTCCAAAAGCTCCTGAACCCGCTTTACAGTTTCATCGGAAATTTTCTTTGTTTTTCCATGAATTACATTAGAAACCGTGGCAGTGCTTACCCCCAGTTCTTCCGCAATGTCAGCAATTCTTACTCTTCCTTCTTCCATCTATTAATACTGCACCCCTTTTCTTTTCAGATACATCTCTATTACAAAAACCGCGCCAGAAAATTCTGGCGCGGCCTTCGTATTGACTTAATTCAAAATTTATACTTTCACTGCCTGATGCAGGAAATCGTACTATTTTAATTTCCAGATATCCCTGTTATACTCAGCAATGGTTCTGTCAGATGAGAAGAAGCCGGCCTTTGCAATGTTGACAAGCATCATCTTTTTCCACTTCTGGCGGTCTTCATAATCTGCAAATGCTCTGTCCTTCGCTTCAATGTAATCTTCCAGATCAAGCAATGTCATAAACCAGTCTTTATTAACCAGCTCTTTGTAAAGACGCTCCAGATTTTCCTTATGGCCTGCCTTAAGTGCCTGCTCGCTTATGATAAAGTCAACAGCCTCCCTGATCACAGGACTCTTTTCATAAAAATCTTTTGAAACATAATCGGCTTTCTCATAGTGGGCAATAACTGCCTCAGATTTTTCACCAAAGATATAAATATTGTCATCCCCTACAAGCTCATGAATTTCTACGTTTGCACCATCAGAAGTTCCTAAGGTAACAGCACCGTTTAACATAAATTTCATGTTCCCGGTACCTGATGCTTCCTTCGATGCAAGTGAAATCTGCTCTGAAATATCGCAGGCAGGAATCAGCTTTTCCGCGTAGCTTACATTGTAGTTTTCTACCATAAGTACTGTCATGTAAGGGCTTACTTCCGGATCATTTTTAATAATTTCCTGTAATACCAAAAGAAGATGGATAATATCCTGGGCGATCACGTAAGCAGGTGCCGCCTTTGCTCCGAAAATAAAAGTGAGAGGTCTTACCGGCTTCTTTCCACTCTTAATCTCCAAATACTTATGAATGATATAAAGAGCATTCATCTGCTGACGCTTATACTCATGGAGTCTTTTTACCTGAATATCAAATATTGACTCAGGATTTAATGTAACTCCTTCTGCTTCTTTCACATAAGCAGCCAGCTCTTTCTTGCGGTTCATCTTAATTTCTGCAAGACGGTCAAGCACTGCCTGGTCATCCTTGTACTCCAAAAGTTTTTCAAGCTTATCAGCATCTTTTTTATATCCATCACCTATTGTTTGTGATAAGAAACCTGCTAATTCACGATTACAGCTAAGAAGCCATCTTCTAAAGGTAATACCGTTGGTCTTATTATTAAACTTTTCAGGATATATTTTATAAAAATTATTTAACTCTGAATCTTTCAGAATTTCAGTATGGATAGCAGCAACACCGTTAACGGAAAATCCATAATGGATGTCAATATGTGCCATATGCACCCTGTTATTTTCATCAATAATCTGTACCTTGGAATCATCATATTTTGCGGCAATCCTCTTATCTAATTCTTTGATATAAGGAACAAGCTGAGGCACTACCTTTTCCAAATAGGCAAGAGGCCACTTTTCCAATGCTTCTGCAAGGATTGTGTGATTGGTATAAGCACAGGTCTTGCTGACTACTTCAATTGCTTCATCCATAGTAAATGCTTTTTCCTCAACTAAAATACGAATCAGTTCGGGAATAACCATGGTAGGATGAGTGTCATTGATCTGAATTACAGCATGCTCATACATTTTACGCAGATCGTATTTCTTTTCCTTCATTTCGCGTAAAATAAGCTGTGCAGCATTACATACCATAAAATACTGCTGATAAATGCGCAGTAAATTACCTGCCTCATCAGAGTCATCCGGATACAGGAACAAGGTTAAGTTCTTTTCAATCTGCTCTTTATCAAAACTGATTCCGTCTTTAACAAGGCTTTCATCTATAGACTCAATATCAAATAGTCTAAGTTTATTGACTCCACTGTCATAACCAGCAACATCAATATCATAAAGACGCGACGTTACCTTCTTATTGCCAAAGAATACCTCAAAAGAGACATCAGACTTGGTAAGCCATGAGTTTTCTTCAATCCAGTCATTCTTTTCGGCTGTCTGAAGTTTATCTTTAAACACTTGTTTAAAAAGTCCAAAATGATAATTAAGACCAATGCCTTCCCCAGGAAGACCTAATGTTGCAATAGAATCCAAAAAGCATGCTGCAAGTCTTCCAAGCCCACCATTTCCAAGTGACGGTTCCGGTTCAATCTCCTCAATAACAGAAAGATTTTTTCCATTGTTCTTCAAAATCTGATCGATTTTATCATAAATGCCTAAATTGATCAAATTGTTAGATAAAAGCTTTCCGATCAAAAATTCTGCTGAAATGTAATAAATCTTTTTTTCTCCTTCATTGGTATCAGAAACAGACATTACCCTCTTGGCATATGCCAATACCGTATAGTATGTTTCCTGATCAGTCAACTCAGCCAATGACTTGCCGAACATTTCCTTTGCAACCTCCATAAGCTGCTGCTCCATGTTCAAAACTAATACATCTCTTTGTAAATTTGTTTGTGCTGCCATAATTTCCTCCTGATTTTTAAATTATTTTTTCAGCCTTTTATCATATACATTTTCGCTTCCATGTTACTGCCAATCTTTTTCATCTATATTTTTCCATATATTTTAACTTGACATACTGAGTGTAACACAGGAAAACGTTTTCCGCAAGTAAAAAATGAAAAAAATAAAAGACGCAGGGGCTTTCATCCCTGCGTCTTAAATTAATGCTTATAATTCTTAATATTTATCAAAACCATCTCCTAAAGAGATCACCTGCTCATTTGCATTTGATGCAGAGCTCTGATAAGAGGAGCCTTTATAGGAAGAGGAGCTTCCTGAACCTAAATTGTAAATGGAAAGCATTTCCCTCATTCTGGATGCCTGGTTGGACAGTTCCTCGCTGGCTGCCGCACATTCCTCGCTGGTTGCGGAGTTGGTCTGTACCACCTGGGATACCTGGCTGATTGCCTGCTCGATCTGTGCCACTGCTGTTGCCTGGTAGTTGGAGGATTCTGCAATGCCGTTGATAATTACTTCGCTCTGCTGTACCACCTTGGCAATGGCATCCATTGCTTTTGCTGTATCATCTGCAATCTTGCTTCCTGCGTTAACCTTGCCGATGGATGCTTCAATCAGCTCTGCCGTCTCTGCCGCTGCTGCCGCACTCTTGGCTGCAAGGCTTCTTACTTCTTCTGCAACTACTGCAAATCCCTTTCCTGCTTCCCCTGCACGTGCTGCCTCAACTGCCGCATTTAATGCAAGGATGTTGGTCTGGAATGCAATGTCATCAATGGTCTTGATGATCTTTGAAATGCTTTCTGATGATTTGTTGATGTCCTGCATTGCAGCCATCATGCTCTTCATCTGTTCATTTCCTTCCTTAACATCACCGATTGCCACGCCTACCAGGTTAGATGCCTCGTTTGCCTGTTCTGCGTTCTGTTTTGTCTTCTCTGCAATTTCATCAATGGATGCCGTAATCTCTTCGATAGCGCTTGCCTGCTCGGTTGATCCCTGGGCCAGCGCCTGGCTTGCACTTGCTACCTGGGAGGAGCTCACTGTAACCTGTGAACCAGCATCACTGATATTGGAAAGTGCGTTAAAGTTATCATCTACCAGTTTCTTAAGCGCATTACCAAGCACATCTTCACTGGATTTCACATTTACCTGAACTGTAAGATTACCATTTGACACTTCTTCTGCAACCTGTGCCTGATATTTTATGTTATCAACCACCTCTGTATATTTGTCTACCAATTCACCAAATTCATCATTATGGAATTTTACCATTTCAATGTCAACACGTCCCATTGCAATATCACTTGCTGCTTTAGACAACTGTGCAACAGATTTGTTGATAATTTTAATCAGTGAAATTGCAATAACAATGGAAATTAAAACAGATACTACGATCAATGTACCGCTTGCTATATTAGAAAAAGTAGCTGCATTTAATATATCTTCCATATCGGCTGTCTTTGAACTGGTAATCTTATCAATTAAAATCTGTGCTTTTGTTTCATCTGCACCGATTTCTTCCATTGTTTTATTGATAGTTGCAACTTCCTGCTCCTGCATTTTGACCACATCCTTGGTGATCGTACGTACCGCAGAAATTCCTACCAGCACATTAATAATTGCAAGAATAATAGGAATCGCAAAGCCCAGAATCATTTTTGTTTTCATCTTCATGTCTTTCATTTCTTCTTACCTCTCATTCTTCTTCTCCAGGCATATCATTCGCCTGTTCTACTATTGTTAAGTCCTCATCATTCAGCAGTTTGTCAGGATCCAGCAGCAGCTTCACCGAATCTCCTACCTTCCCTATTCCATATACATATTTGTTATGCGTCTTGTCGTTTCTTCCGATCTTCGGCGGCGGCAGGATGTTCTCTTCCTTGATGTCCACTACCTCCGCTATCTTCTCCACGATAAGCCCTACCAGCATTGACTTCACATTTATTACTATGATGCAGGTTCTGTCATTATACTCAAAGGGCTGCTGCTTGAATCGCAGCCTTACGTCTATTACCGGTATTACCTTTCCCCTTAAGTTGATCAGTCCCTTGATATAGTCCTCCGTCTCCGGTATCGCCGTGATCGTCTGGAACTGGATTATCTCGCTTACATACTGTATCTTCAGACCGAAATACTCATTCCCTGATTTAAACGTCATGTACATCCCCATCTGGGCGTCATGTTCGTTTACATCCGTATGGCCTTCATGCATCTGCTTGTTTTCATCCATTTCTTTTACCTTTCCTTTCTGTCTTTTTTGTTTTGTCCAGGCTTGGCTGAACTTAAAACCTTTATTCTACCAGCCCCGCTGCATCCAGTATCAGCGCTATGCTTCCATCTCCCAGCTGGGTACAGCCCGACAGGCCTTTCACTTTCTTTATGTAGGACGGGATCGGTTTTACCACGATCTCCTGCTCCCCGATCAGCTTGTCAACAAAAAGGCAGACCTTCTTTTCTTCCACTTCCAGGATCAGCATTACTCCGTCTTCTATGGATTCCTTATACTCCGACATGCCATACCATTTCCCCAGGCGTACCACCGGGTAGCACTCCCCGCGGATCATGATGTATTCATCACCGTCCGGCTCATGGATCATCATGTCTTCCTTCACTCGCACGAATTCCTTGATCACTCCTGTCTCCAGTACGAATGAGGAATTCCCTGTCTCCATCACGATTCCGTCTATGATCGCAAGCGTAAGCGGGATCTTAAGGCTCATTATGCTTCCAAAGCCAGGCGTGCTCTCTATATCCAGCGTTCCTCCGATCTGCTGGATGTTCTGCACCACCACGTCCATTCCCACTCCTCTTCCTGAATACTCCGTCACCTGTTCATTGGTGGAGAATCCCGGAAGGGTGATAAACTGGTATACTTCCTTGTCCGTATATGCCGAATCCGGCTTGTTCTCGTCAAGGATTCCCTGCTTCCTTGCCTTCGCAAGTATCTTTTCACGGTCCAGTCCTTTTCCGTTGTCCTCTACGCTGATCCATACCTTGCCTGCTTCCGTTCTTGCAGACATGATTACTTTCCCTTTGTCCGGCTTTCCGCTGTCTACCCTCTCTTCATTGGTTTCTATTCCATGATCCACAGCATTTCTTACCAGGTGCATAAGAGGATCCGATATATGCTCGATGATGTTCTTGTCTACTTCCGTATGCTCTCCCACCATCTCAAACTCTATGTCTTTT
>KE159799.1:1268341-1384254 GCA_000403495.2 Lachnospiraceae bacterium 10-1
CTCCAGAAGCTGCTCGTTCTCAAACAGGTATATGTCCAGCATCCCGTCTGTACTAAATTCTTCTGCCATTTCCTTCTCCTTTCCGCGTATTTTTATCTCATGCCTTCCTTCCCTTCGCCTTCACGCCTTCTTACAGCGCTCTTTCCCGGCTCAGATCAGCTCCAGCTTTTTTAATGCCTGCTCAAATCTCTCCTGGTCGATGGGCTTGCCTGAATAAATCGTGCACCCCAGCTCGAATGCCATCTTTACGTTTCTTTCCTCATTCAGCGCTGTGGTCATGATCACCTTCACTGCTTCTTCCTCCGGTATGTTCCTTTCCTTTTCCAGGTTCCGGATTCCCATCAGCGCCTGATAGCCGTCCATCACCGGCATCATTATGTCCAGGCACACCAGGTCATAGGGTTCTCCGTCTTCCAGCGCCATCATGAATGCATCAACGGCTTCCATTCCATCCACCGTTACGTCGCATTCTCCATACTTTGACAGGAAGCTTACCATAAATTTCCTTGTAGCAAAATCATCTTCTGCCAATAGAATCTTCATATCCCTTCTCCTTTACATTTTATTTAATACTCCGTATGTTCTTTTTGCAATGTCGGATAGTTTTTCCTGAAACTCCACTGCACCAATATCATAAGCAACTTTGGGCATACCATATACCACACAGGTAGATTCATCCTGTCCAATCGTTCTGGCTCCGGCTTTCCTCATGGCTAAAAGTCCCTTTGCACCGTCACCGCCCATGCCGGTCAATATAATTCCAACTGCATTCGCTCCGGCAACTCTGGCAACAGAATCAAATAATACTTCCACTGACGGACAATGTCCATTTACTTTAGGCGCCGCCTTACACTCCACCTGATAAACTCCATTTACCTTTACCAGCTTCATATGTCTGTCGCCCCCTGGTGCAATCAACATATGTCCAGGCAGTACTCTGTCCCCTGTTTCCGCCTCCTTTACCTGGATGCGGCATTGATCATTTAATCTTTTTGCATACATTGCAGTAAATCCGGGAGGCATATGCTGCACAACCACTACCCCGGGAATATCAGTTCCAAATTCCTTGGCAACCTCAAAAATTGCTTCTGTCCCACCTGTGGAGGCACCAATCGCCACAATCAAATTGTTGGCTTTCACATTTAAATGCTGCTGTTCCTGCTCCATAATCGCTTTCTTAATGTTGCTGATCTTTGCAGTAGAAGCAATTTTAATCTTTACCAGAAGTTCATTTCTGATAAAATCTTCCAACTGAGCGCGGCTTGATACCGCCGGTTTTGCCACAAAATCTACAGCTCCTGCATTCATTGCATCAAATACTTTTTCACTTAAGGCACTGATTACTACCACCGGAAGCGGATATTGAGGCATAAGCTTACGCAGAAACTCGATTCCACTCATTCGGGGAAGTTCCACATCCAAAGTCATAACATCCGGCTTCAGGCTTAAAATCGCATCTCTTGCTTCAAAAGGATCTCTCGCAGTTCCAACTACCTGTATTGCCGGATCCTTGTTCAGGTTTTGAACCAAAAGTTCTCTGAACACAATAGAGTCTTCTACTACTAAAACTTTGATTGGTCTCATACCTTATTTACCTTCCCTCCCCTTTCCTGAAAATAGATGGTTGAATAATATGAAAAGGTGTATTGCTTCTGTCAAGCGTCTCAGTGGTTCCTATGAATAAATATCCTCCAGGCTCCAAAGCGTCATAAACCTTTTGCACTAACTCCTGTTTCGTTTTTTCATCAAAATATATCATAACATTACGTAAAAATACAGTATGCATTTTTTTCTTAAACGGGAAAGGATCCATCAAATTAAACTGCCTGAAGATCACTTCCTTTTTCAGTTCATCTTTTACCTGATACTGCATCCCGCCATTAATAGATTTAAAGAAATGTCTTTTCCATTGCTCCGGCAGCTTGCTAAGCTGCTCCCCGGAATAAATACCGGTAATTGCCTGCTGCAGCACCTTCGTTGAAATATCGGTTGCCAATACTTTGGTATCCCACTGGTTTCGCTCCAGTCCAAAGAAATCCGCTAAAACCATTGCAATCATATAAGGCTCTTCTCCGGTTGAAGCGGCGCCACACCATATACGCAGATCTTTACTTCTGCTTTCCTTGGTTTTCAGCCATGGAAGAACCTGGCTTTTAAAGAAGTCAAAATGTTCGAATTCCCTCATGAAATACGTATGATTGGTAGTAAGAAAATTAACCAGCATTCTTTCTTCATTGCCGCTCTTATCATTTTCCACCGCATCCATGAATTCATGGAAATTCTTCCAGCCCTTTTTTTTCAGGTAATTTTCCAAACGGCCATTTATAATGACCTTCTTCTGGCTTAAATCAATGCCATAGTGCTGCTTCATATAAGCTGAGATTCTCATAAACTCTTCATCTGTAATCAACTTTCCTTCCTCCTGTCACATAAATGAATTTTTCCCGCTTAACAAAATTGTCTTGATATTTTATAACAAATTTTATAAATATCCGGATTAAACTTTATACCTGTTTCTCCCCTCATGATCTCCAATGCCTCTTCCCTGGAATAGGATTTTTTTCCTGTAAGGGTACAGTATCTATCCATAATAGAAACTATTTGCGCTGAAAGAGGAATTTTTTCACCCTTCAATCCTTTAGGGTATCCGCTTCCATTCCAATTTTCATGATGGCATCTTGCCATGTCTATGGCTGTACTGATAAAATCATTATAATCGTTGTTGACACGAAGATCACTTAAAAGCTTTGCGCCAATATCGGTATGTTTTTTAATTTCTGCTTCTTCCTCCTTAGTCAGGTTTCCTTTTTTCTGCAGAATCTCTTTGGGAATACCAATATTTCCAATATCACATAATGGAGCTGCTAATTCAATGGTATCAATCTGCGTATCCGAAACCTGATCTTCAAACAAAGGCGATAACTGCATCCCCTGTGCCAGTATCCTGCAGTTTTTCCCTAATCTTTTCATATGCTCTTTTTCGTAATCCGCATTTTGTGCCGCCACATTTGCCATTGCAAATAAAATATTTTTCTTTTCCGATTCCATCTGTTTTAACTGTTCATTTATGGAAACCTGAAGGCGTCTGTTGGTATCCATAAGCTGCTTTTTCACTTCATGGAGACGAAGCTGTACCCCCACTCTGGCCTGCACCACTTCAGGAATAAAGGGCTTAGTGATATAATCCTCACCTCCAAGGGAAAACCCTTCCACAATATCTTCCGGATCATCAAATGCAGAAATAAAAACTACCGGAATATTTTTTGTTTCCTCATTCTTCTTTAATATTCTGCATAATTCATACCCGTCCATCTCCGGCATGGAAATATCTGTTAAGATCAGTCCGGGGGAATGCTGCGCTACCAATTCCAATGCCTGCTTTCCACTTTCTGCCAAAATCGGAACGCTCCCCATGTCTTTAATAATCTCTTCCAAAATAATCCGATTCATCTCCACATCATCAACGATTAAAATCTCAGCTTTATGCGCTGCTTTAACCTTACGCTTCATATTTTATCCCCCTATTACAGAAAATGATTTAATGCTTCATATTCCGTTGTAACCTTTTCGTAATTTTCCTTTTGAATTGCCATTTTCAAACGTAAAACCACACGTTTTACCTCCGAAGGAGCCTCCTGTGTCAACTGTCTGATGGTTTCCATAAACATCTCTGCTTTCTCCCAGTTTTCCATTTCCACACACAAAATCAGCTTTGACAGACTTTTCTTAAGATTTTCCTGATTCTCCCTTGTTCCATAAGTTCTGGTATCCTCTTCAGCATTCTGGGACTGCAGTGCTGCCTGATCAAAAGTATTTTTATTTTTTACATCATCCGGCTGCAATAAAACTTTGTCTCCCTCACAGGCTTCCACCCAGATAGAAAACGAAAAATTACTTCCTCTGTTTTTCTCACTTTCTACTTCAATTCCTCCACCCATCAGTTCTACCAGCTGCTTACAAATATTTAAACCTAAACCAGTGCCGCCATATTTTCTGGATATTGATGCATCCACCTGGGAAAAGCTTTGAAACAGCTTGTTTCTATCCCCTTTATCAATTCCAATTCCTGTATCTGATACTATAAAAAATAGTTCCATCTTGTGGTTGACCTGTGCTGTTCTGAATACCTCCACCGTGATTTTTCCAAGTGAAGTAAATTTCAAAGCATTAGACAAAAGATTATTCAATATTTGCACAATACGAAGTTCATCACCTATAATATATTCCGGTACCTGAGGTGATACTGTCATAAAAAACTCTAAACCTTTTTCAGTAATCTTATTAATATGATTTCCTTTTACATAATCCAGCATATTTCTAAAATGAAACTTACGGGGATCTAAAGTAAATTTTCCCGCCTCCAGTTTAGAAAAATCAAGAATATTATTTATGATTTTATTCATATCATCACAGCATCGCTCTATCAGATGAAGCTGTTTTTCTGTCTCTTCTCCCGTTCTGCGGCTCAACATTTCCCTGACATTTCCAAGTATTCCATTAACCGGCGTTCTAAGCTCGTGTGTCACATTTGCCACAAACTCTGATTTGACTTTCATCGCCTCTTCTGCATCCTGTCTGATCCGTTCCACTTCCCTGTTAAGAAACTCTTTTTCCAATATATCGTTAGCCATGCATATGTACATTCCAGGGCAAACACTGTTTTCTATAATTCTGGCTTCAACCGGAAAACAAGTCAGATTTTTACGGTATGCATTAAGGTGCTGCAGCTCACTGCCTGCAAAATCCTGTGCATTAAAATTATCTTTCCCTGTCTGGAAATCATTTGGAAAAACTTCGCTGATATGTTTGCCGCACAAATCATTTTCATATTCAAGCTTTTGTCTTGCAGATACATTTACATAAGAGATTATTCCCGTCTGGTCAAACATCAGAATCATCTCCAAAGCATCTTCCCCCGGAAATACTTCAATAGGAAATTTTTCTTTCAATACTTATTCCCCCTTACTCCCCATGTCCATTTTAAATGCTAACAACGGATAACACGCTTCGCGGGCTATCTTTATGTTAAAGCAAACAATGGATGTCTCGCTTTGCGATCCATCCTTATATTCAGCAATAGTTGTCATGCAAAGCGTAACAACCGTATGATAAAAATAGGCAGCAAAATATTTTTGCTGCCTGCTATCTGTTTCATGACGAAAAATCAAACATCTTAATTACTTCTACAATGTTAAAGAAATCTTCCTTGGCAAGCGCGAAACATTCTAATACATCCGGTGAAAACTGCCCGCATTCCCCATTCATTATCATGTCATATGCTATGTTGTTAGCGTATATGCTCTTATATACTCTGGGACTTACTAATGCATCATAAACATCAGCAACAGCAACAATATGTGCACTGATCGGAATCTCTTCTCCAACCAGATGATCAGGGTATCCATTACCATCCCATCTCTCATGGTGATAACGACAGATTTCATAACAATAACGGTAAAACTCATTATCTTGCTTATCACGGAATTTTTCCAAAATATCACACCCAATTGTAGTGTGTGTCTTCATAATTTCAAACTCTTCGGGAGTTAAACGTTCCGGCTTCAAAAGAATTGCATCAGGAATACCTATTTTACCAATATCATGGAGTGCTGATGCCCTGGCGATTTCATCTATCTGTGCAGGCGTAATTCCATATTTGGGAAAATATTTCATAAGGTATTTCAACATAATTCTTGTAAAATACTTAATACGCCTGATATGTTCTCCTGTCTCAAGGCTTCTGAATTCCACTACGGAACTAAGCGCATCAATCATGAATTCATTGCCTTCACGCAGTTTCTTTTCCTGCGCCCTGATCGCTTCTTCCTGCTCCTTTAACCGTTCCTGCATATAGAACTTATTCTGATACAGTTCAATAATGTTTTTTGCCCGGCGTCTTACAATATGTGGGTAAAAGGGCTTATGCATAACATCCGCCACGCCATAAGCATAGGCCTGATCATCACTGTCAAGAATCGTCTCGCCGGTAATCAATATTACCGGAATCTTTTGAAGCAGATTGTTGGTTTTCATATATTCCAACACCCAGAAACCATCCATAACCGGCATAACAACATCCAGCAGGATTAATGCTATATTAGAATTATTTTCAATCTGGACAGTTGCCACCTGCCCATTTTCTGCCTCAAGAATTTCATATTCTTCTTCAAACAAACCTCTTAATATCACGCGGTTTATTTCTTCATCATCAACAATTAATATCTGCTGCTTAAGCATATTGCCACCTCTCACAATTTGCATTTCTTTCTTAGTCTACGTTATCATTTTTTAATAAAATTGTCAATTTTTATTGATATTTTTCTATACAGGCAGCTACCTTTTCCTCAACAGGAAAGCTGTTCTCCAAAATACTTTTTGCTTTCTCCATATCATTTTGCCTGAGAAGAGCAACTATATCTGTATACGCTTCATAAAGAGGAGTTATTGATAAATTTCCCAGCACTCCCTTAAGCGTATGGGCAATCTCAATGGCGCCATCAATATTTCCTGTCTCAATCGCCTCCATTACCTGTTTTCCTTTCATCATGTTCGGCAGCTTTTTCAACATTTTTTCATAAAGCGCCGCATTGTTCATGAATCTCTGCATTGCCTCATCCACGTTGGCTCCCAGCTCTTTAAGTTCGTCTACCATGCTCATTTTTATTTCTCCTCTTTAATTTTTATTTTTTTATAAATTTGTCTAGCTGACGTTCTACTTCCCTGATATCAATAGGCTTTGCAACATGTGCATTCATTCCGCTTTCCATACATCTTTTAATATCCTCCTCAAACGCATCTGCCGTCATTGCAATGATGGGGATATCTGCATCTTCACGGTCAAGTGCACGGATTTCTCTTGCCGCTTCATGTCCGGTCATTACCGGCATACGAATGTCCATAAGAACTGCATCATAAAATCCTACCGGCGACCGTTTAAATTTATCCACGCAGATCTGTCCATTTTCAGCCCACTCCAGTTCCAATCCTCTTTCAGTTAAAAGTGCTTCTGCAATTTCCCAATTCAAATCATTATCCTCAGCCAAAAGGATCTTTCTGCCTGTAAGATCTATTTCTTTTTCAGATAATTGTGTTTCTATTTCATTATCTGTTTCGGCAAACTGCCTGAGTCCATAAAACAAAGTGGATTTAAACAGCGGTTTTGAAATAAATCCTGTGATTCCCGCCTCTCTTGCTTCATGTTCAATCTCGTTCCAGTCATACGCTGAAATTAAAAGAATAGGAATATCTCCTCCCATCTGCGTACGGATACTTCGGGCTGTTTCGATGCCATCCATGCCCGGAAGCTTCCAATCCAGCAAAATAATTTGAAAATCATTCTGCTGCTTATGCCTTTCTTTTACCAATTCAACTGCTGCTTCTCCATCAAGCGTCCATTCAGCATTGATACCAATATCCTTAAGTGCATGAATAACACTTTCACATAACTGCTCGTCATCATCCACCACCAGCATATGCCAGTCTGGCAATATCATTTCTTCTTCCTGTACAAGCACCTTCTCCAGGTCTAAAATCACATGGAATTCTGTTCCTTCACCCTGTTTGCTGTTTACCTCAACAGTCCCCTCCATGGCGTCAAGAATGTACTTAGTGATAGCCATTCCAAGGCCGGTGCCTTCTGTTTTTTGAACTCTCTTGCTGTCTTCCCGGGTAAATGCCTCGAAAATCGTTTTCTTAAATTCATCAGACATTCCGATGCCGTTATCTTTTACTTTTATATGTACCCTGACGTAAGTATCTCCAATTGGCGACGGTTCCTCATACAGGCTGATCTCTATGTATCCGCCTTCAGGAGTAAATTTGATCGCATTGGACAGAAAATTAAGCAGTACCTGGTTTAAACGGACACTGTCGCAGTATACATCCTCAGCCTCAACATTTCTGATATGAACACTGAAATGCTGTTTCTTTTCTTTAATCTGCGGCTGCACAATGTTGACAATGCTGTCCATCACCTCTCTTAAAGAAATCTGCTCTATATGTAAAGTTAATTTTCCACTTTCAATCTTGGACATATCCAAAACATCATTTATCAGCCCTAAAAGGTGCTTACTGGATAATGTAATCTTTTTCAGACAGTTTTGAATTTGCTTTTTATCATCAATGTTGGCAACCGCAATAGCCGTCATTCCCACAATGGCATTCATCGGCGTACGGATATCATGACTCATATTGGACAAGAATTCGCTTTTAGCTCTTGTGGCATGTACTGCCTCCTCACGCGCCTTTTCAAGTTCTTCCATCTGGCGCCTGCTTAAGTTCAGATATAGAATGAAAACGACAAGCAGCCCAAACAGGATAATTCCACTTCCTATAAAAATCGACGTTACCTGTATGGCACTAAAATGACTTACCGTCTCATCCATTGCACCATAAGGCATAACTGTCACCAAATACCACTCTGAGTTTGGCAGTGATGTACAGTAAAGATGACTTCTTGAGCCTTCCATATGTAATACTGTTGAGTACCTCTTTCTCTCACGCATTGCCGATTGCAGTTCCTCAACATAAGTTTCTGCACTCTTTCCTGCCTCTTCATCCACAATTGCCCTGACCTGCTCAAAATAACTGTTTTTTTCCGTGGCAATACTTTTAATAACGAAGCTGCCATCACGTCGGATCACATGAGAATATACCAGAGAATCATTTTCCTCAAGTGCAAGCACTCTGACAATATATTCGTCTGGAATACCTGCAACCAATGCAATACTTTTCCTGCCATCTGCCATAGGCAGCTCCGCCCTGATGCCAAAAAGCACAATATCATTAGCAGAGGCATCCACACCAACAGCTATCTTTTTATCCCCCTTTTTCATTGATTCCCAAAAGGGTTCCGGATCAGCCAGCATAACCTGTTCTCCTGTAATCATTTCAAAGTCTCCGTCTCCGGAATATAATGCAAGGTACTGGAAATTACGTCCTTCCGCACTATATTTTAAATCCTCCTCCATAAGTGCATAATCAGAAATATTTTCCTCAGGTATCTCCTCCACAATGCTTTCCAGCTGACTTAATTGTGTATCAATAGTCGATTTAAAATGCATTTCAATACGCTCATTCATGCCTGCCATGTAGATCGTGCCGATCTCACTGATCATTTGCGTATTTTTCCTGCCTAAGAAACTTGCAAGAAAAGTAAAAACCATTACACAGACAAATGCTATAGCTATCAAACTGATTGTTAATAATCTAATAGTCTTATTTTTCACTTAGTGCCTCCACATAATAAAAGCTAATCTTTCGATACGAAATCTCTTTTATTATAACAAACCTGTTTTCAAAGAACAAGCCCCAGTCCGCATGCCATTCACAAAAATATCATTTTATCTGTCAACATATGATATCCATATACTTCATTCTTTCAAGCGTGTAAGGGGTAAGAATATTCTGTCCTTTCCCACCTCCCATAAGTCTATGCAGCTCCTCCACTGCTTTTGCGGAAATTTCTGCAAAATACTGTCTTACCGTATTCATCTGTTTTCCCACATATCCCATCAGAATAATGCCGTCAAACCCACAGACCGGCCTGAAAATATCCATTTCAGTCAGTGCTTTCATAGCTCCAATTGCCATTAAATCTGATGCGCATACAACAACATCTTTATTTTTTCCATACTTCAGGGTAATGTTACGTGCCTGGAGCTCTGAAAATTCCCCGTTTCTGACTAATATAGTCAACCCCATTTCTTTTACCAGATCGTTGATTCCCAAAAGGCGTTGTTCCGTAACATAACCATTCTTTTTCCCTGTAATATAAAGCACTCTCTTGCAGTTATTATCAATAATCGTTCTTCGTGCCACATCATACTGGGCCCTGCGGTGATCAATTCCAATACAGGAAGTATTGCCATTGACAATAGGGGCATCCACCAGCACACATTTAAACTGCTCTTCCTCAATCAACCTCTGTAAAACCTTATTTTCTTTGGACAAACCGTAAACAATAATTCCGGTAATGCTCTGTGAACGCAGATATCTGGTAATTTCCTCTGCTGTTTTATTTTGGAACATGGAAAAAAACAATGTGATTACATCAATATTTAATTCCATAGCCTTATTGATGGCTCCCTGAATATACTGCATATTAATTTCGTCAATTGCCTGGGTTTTCACATTCAAATTAACAAGAAGAGCTACCCTTCCTGATTGTTTAGAGGAAAGCGCCGCCGCAACAGAATTGGGGACAAAGTTTAGTTCTTCCACGGCTTTATTCACTTTAATTTTTGTTTTTTCACTGACATTAGGATAATGATTCAGTACTTTTGAAACAGTGGAAATTGCCACTCCCGCATGTTTCGCCACATCTTTTATTGATATCATTTCGTGCCTCCAATTGTTCGGAAAACGATTTCCATTATTTATCATAACGAATGCATGGCAAAAATGCAAGTATATTCTCACAAAATTCAGAACAAAAAAAGGAAACGCTTCCACGTAGAACGTTTCCTTTAAACCGACCTGTCTTTCTATGCCTGCAGTACTTTATCTAAGATTTTCATTACATCTTCCGTTTCATATGGCTTTGAGATAAACTCAGCTGCACCATATCTGATTGCCTGAATCATTTTTTCTTTTTGCCCTGCTGCCGTAATCATAATGACTTTCGCATCCGGGTTTGCCTTTTTAATCAGTTGAAGAGCCTCAATGCCATCTAATTTCGGCATTGTAATATCCATTGTCACCAAATCAGGTTTAAGTCCCTTATATTTTAGATATCCGTCCTCGCCATCCACACCTTCACCTACAACGGTATGCCCGGCTTCTTCTAATATTTCCCTTAATATTCTACGAGATGTTCTTGAGTCGTCTACAATCAACACATTTGCCATACTTATACCTCCCGCTTCATTTCTATTTTATTGCCCAGCGCAATAATATAATTCACCTTCTGCCCCTGAATATGGACAGGCAGTATCAACATTTCCTCCCCTTCAACTGCGTTCACCTGGTTGCAAAATTCCGGAGGATAAAGTTCCAGTGATACCCCCCTATGGCTGACTGCGCTGGCATAAAGGCCATTGATGCAATTCAACAGCTCTCCTACTGCATCTAGTGCATCCTCGTTAACTTCTGTAAAAGCTTCCTGCCCAAATATTGAGGCTACCGGCCAAAGGGCCTGCCCTTTTCCTGCCATTCCACAGGTAACGCTTGGATCACCTTCCACAAACTGAATTGCCGCATTATCTGCTTCGCACCTTGATGTTATGTATGCTTTTTCAGGATAAACTTCTGCATCCACGCACCGCATCAGCGTACGCAGTGCAGTACCGGCAACCTCTAAGTATTCCCCGCCTTCAATGGGCATATAAAGAGGCAGTATCCTGTCGATATCATCACTTTTAATATCCTCAATGTTTGAAGATGTAAACTGGTTATCATGCTTAAAATCTACCATATACTGCTCTAGCTGTTCCACTGTCATTAACTGTTGATTTTCTAATGCCTGTGCAAATGCAAGATATGCATTCCCCTGTTTTTTAAGAAGCGACTCCACCTGACCTTGGGTTAAATATTTCTTTTCTATTGCAATATCTCCAAAGCGTTTATCCATCGTAGTCTGAAGCTTATTCACTTTATCAGCTTCTTCCTGCGTCATTAAGCCCTCTGCAACTGCAATAAGCCCCAGTTTTACCCGAACCTTTCTCTGTTCTGCCAAAAGATCCTTAAATTGTTCAATAGAAATAACGCCCTTACTTACCAGGTAATTCCCCACAATACTAGAAACCATACCATACCTCCTCAATAAGAAACGAATGCCAGACCGCAAATGCTGTATGCAAGTGATAGCAGTGTCTGGCTTTATTACATAATATAAGAATAATATATTTATCTTTTTTAGTCAATGAAAAAATATCCCCGAAAGGCGTCTTTTCGACGCCTGACGGGGCTTTTTTCCATCATGGGGCACATACAAATGCCCTCTGTTTTACATTTATTTTCTTACAAGGTGGCGTGGCAGACCATTCACAAAAATAGGCAGTAATTCACCCATAATAAGCGGTCTTGCATATTTTACATAACCGTCGTTTAAATTGCATCCGTCTTCTGTGATCCACTCTGCCGGAACAGGTCTTTCCACATTTGCGATTGCATGGATATCATATGCGCTTGTTCCGCACTGATAAGGATCATCACCGTTTCTGTCTAATGTGATCATCATGCCAGTTTTTCCCTCTTCTGCCGCTATTACAGCATCATGGCCAGCCTGGAATGCTTCGTTAATGTCTGTCAGTGAAGCAAGATGAGTTGCCGCACGCTGAAGAGTGGAAAACTCTACCGCTCTGGTTTTAAGTCCTGTCTCTGATGCAATCTGCTGAGCAAGATAAGCTGCCGTACCGGACATCTGCTTGTGTCCAAATGCATCCACTGCAACATTTTCATTTGCAAGTTCGCATACATAACGTCCGTCAGCAATATGAATTCCTTCGGAAACAGCAATTACTACAGAAGATTTGGTTGCTGCCAGTTCTTTTACCTTAGCCATGAATGCATCCATATCAAATACCTTTTCAGGCAGATAAATTGCATCGCATCCACTGCAGTCGTCTCCCTTTGCCAGGGCTGCTGCCGCTGTAAGCCATCCTGCATTACGTCCCATGATTTCCACAATACAGATAGTTGGCTTCTTAGCACCAAAAGACTCATTATCACGAATAATTTCTTTTAAGCTGGTTGCAATGTATTTTGCTGCGCTGCCATAACCGGGACAGTGATCTGTTACAGGAAGATCATTATCGATGGTCTTAGGCACACCCATAAATCTCTGTGGTTTTCCATGTGCTGCTGCGTAATCAGACAGCATTTTTACTGTATCCATAGAATCATTTCCACCAGCATAGAACAGACATTCAATATCATGCTTTTCCATGATCTCAAATACCTTCTCATATACGTCTTCATGTCCCTCGATCTTAGGCATTTTAAAACGACATGAGCCTAAAAATGCAGAAGGAGTTCTCTTTAACAATTCAATTCCTGTAGGATCATCCAGATAATCTTCAAGTTCGATCATCTTGTCCTCCAAAAATCCCTCAATACCATGAACCATACCGTATACTTTCTTAACGCCGATCTGCTTTGCCGCTGCATACACGCCTGCAACAGATGAGTTGATTACGGCTGTAGGTCCGCCGGACTGTCCAACTACAATATTTCCTTTCATTTCAACCTCTCCTTTATCTTTATTTTTTCTTTTTAAATTCATCATTTAGAAGTATAGCAGATTCCATTTTTTCTGACAAGTAGCATTCCCATATTTAGGCAAAGGAGGCTCCACAGTAAACTGCATATATCAGAAGAAGCACTATCCCCTGAAGTCTGGATGATTTCTTCCTCACTAAAATGGGTACGATAAGCACCGCCATTACCAGACAGGCTAAAGGCATATCCACTTTCACTGCGGAAGGTTCTAAGGGGATCCCGGCAACAGCCGAAGGAATTCCGATCACCAAAAGCAGATTTAAAAGATTGGCGCCAATTACATTTCCAAGCCCAACATTTCCATATCCTTTAATCAGAGACATGACAGAAGTCATAAGCTCAGGCAGGGAGGTTCCAAGGGCAATAAATGTGACGGCAATTACACGCTCAGGCACGCCGAATGCCTCTGCAATTATAATTCCATTGTTCACCAGAAGCTTCGCTCCTACAAATAAAAAGGCGGCACAGACCACCAGAATAATCAGTTGAACCGGAATGGAAATTTTTTCTTCCTCTTCCTCCTTTTTTTCACTTCCGCCCTCTAAAGGAGCCCGCATCACAGTTATGCAGGCATATGCTACAAACAGAACTAACAAAATAACTCCCACCGGCCGGTTAAATGCCCCTGTCATAAAACCACACACATTCATTCCGATCAGCACCAGAAAGAAAAAGGCGCTGCGCCACCACATAGAAGCCCTTTCCACCTGCCCCGACGGGCGAATCAATTGAGTAATTCCTGCAATCAATGCGGTATTGCAGATAATAGAACCAAATGCATTTCCGGCGGCAATTGCTGCTGAACCATCAAAGGCCGCTGTAGTGGAAACCAAAATTTCCGGCAGAGTAGTTCCAAGGCTTACAATGGTTGCCCCCACAACGATCTGCGGGATGCCAAGCTTTTTTGCAATTGCTACCGCCGCGTCCACCAGTCTGTCTCCGCCCAGGCAAATCAAGATTAATCCTGTTACAAATAAAATTACCGCTTTTACCATTTTTCTTTTTCCTTTCTTCTTAAAAAGTATTCCACTTGGAAGCTCAAAAAAACTTTTAATATGAAAAAAAGACTCCTGACGCACAATTTATGTGTGTCAAAAGTCTCGTACTTCCTTAGTCTGTGGAAGTGTCCAGCCACGGCAGATGCCGGAGTTTGTTGACTGAACGCTTTTTACTACTCCCTTTTAACTTGAAGAAAATTTTACCAGAAAACCATATTTATGTCAAACAATTTTCTGCAAAGCCTCCTTTGAAAGTATTTTTTTAATATGGGTAAGAAATAAAACAGCTGCCGTTGTTGCCGACACAATATCCGACACAGGCTCCGCATAATAAATACCCATAACACCAAATCTAAGAGGCAGAATCAGGGCAAGAGGGATTAACAGAATTACTTTCCTGAACACGGCGATAAACAAAGAGATCTTCGCCTGTCCCAAAGCAAGAAAGGTAGGCTGTATTCCCTGCTGGATTCCAAACACCAGCATACCGCACATAAAGATCGGCATCATTTCTTCCACCAGCCCAATCAGCCGCACATCATTGGTAAACAGCCCTGCAAAAAATGCCGGATACCAAATAATAAGCAAAGTTGCTCCGGCTGCAAACAAAAAACAGGTACCAATCATTACCCGGTAAAGCTTTTTTACCCGTTCAAAATTACCAGCACCAAAATTATAGCTGATGATTGGCTGCACCCCCTGGGTAAATCCCCCTAAAGGCGCTGCATACATCTGCATCACACTCTGCATAATCGTGAGCGAACCCACATACAAATCTCCCCCATACCTTTGCAAGCCGCTGTTTAATACAATACTGATCAGACTTTCCGTTGCACGCATGATAAAAGGTGATATTCCCAGCGCCATTACACTTCCAATAACAGAAAAATCCGGTTTCATTGCACTCCATTTAATCGTCAGAGACGACCTTTTACTAATTAGAAATCCTACTGTCCAAAGCGCACTTAGTGCCTGGGAGATCACAGTTGCCCTTGCTGCTCCTTTTACTCCCATATGGAAAACAAAAATAAAAATCGGATCTAAAATAATATTTGCCGCCGCTCCTATAAGGACTGCAGTCATTGCAGTTCTTGACCGCCCCTGGGAAATAATGAATGCATTCAGCCCCAGAGCAAGTTCCACAAAAATCGTTCCCATCAGATAAATCGTCATGTAATCCACTGCATAGCCAATGGTTGCATCACTGGCTCCAAAAACATACAACAGGGGCTTCTGAAACAGATAAAAGAAAGTCATTAAAACCACTGTAAAAAACAACAGCATGGTTACCCCATTGCCTAATATTTTCTCTGCTCTCTTTCGATCCCCCTTTCCAAGCCAAATCGCTGCCAGAGGAGCTCCTCCTGCTCCCACAAAAGCAGAAAAAGCCGAAACCAGGGTAACAATAGGAAAAGTAACGCCTACACCGGTCAGTGCCTCCATTCCAACGCCTTCAATATGCCCAATATAGATTCTGTCCACAATGCTGTATAAAATATTGATAATCTGTGCAACAATTGAAGGAACTGCCATGCTAAGCATAAGCTTTCCTATCTTTTCCGTTGCCATTTTTTGCTCTTTATCCTGCATCTGTTCCACCTCTTTTTTCTATATTGTCTAAAGGCTCTTACCTTAATTGTATTTAACACCTCACACGCCGCAAACCAGCCTGCTGACAAAAAAGCAGCAGTACCTGTTAAGATGCTGCTGCCCTTTAGGCAGATAAACCTAAAAAATAAATATTTTATGCGGTTAGTGGGACTTGAACCCACACGCCTTTCAGCACAAGAACCTAAATCTTGCATGTCTGCCAATTCCATCATAACCGCTTTTGCTGCCTACTCATAGTATCATCAAAAGCACCATCTGTCAATCGGCATTCAAATACCTGTTTCCTTACGCTTTTTTCTCCTGCTGCTCATCTAAGCTGATTTTTTCGTTCTTTTCACTCTTTACAGTGTTTCTCACCGGCTGTACCTCTGAAGTCATGGTACACTTGCCGTCAAAGCTTGCCCCTTCGTCAATTACTAGAGATCTTGCAGCAATATTTCCATTTACCTTACCTGTAGAAAGAATCTCCAGCTTTCCAAGGGATGTAATATCTCCATCCACTCTTCCGGAAATAATAATATTCTTGGCTGACACATTTCCTTTAACTACTCCTTCAGGCCCAAGAATCATTTCCTCATCAGAGGTACAGTTTCCATTTACCGTACCGTCCACCCGAACAGTTCCTGATGTCTTAAGATTTCCGTCAAAAACGGTTCCCTCACCGAGCACTGTGCTGACCTTTGTTTTCGTTCCTGCTGTTGCCATTGTGTTTTTGTTTTTTCCTATCATTATATTAATCTCCTTTTATCCTTTTGCATCAATAATATTGATGGGGTCTATTGGTTCACCTTCAAGAAATACCTGATAATCCAATTGGGTGTTTTCCAGCGTAATCGTGATCAACTCTGATCCTGATGTAACCTGATCTCCTTCCTGCACATTGAGCTGAGCCTCCTGATTACACATGTAACGGGTTTGATAGCCATTTTCATGCTCAATCTCAATAATATAGGGATATGTATCATCAGAGCTGATTGTTGTAACCGTACCATCTTCCGTTGCAATAATACTGTCTTCCACCTGCATGCCAAAAGACATGTAAGGCTGATCTGGTGAATAGGACGATATCACAAGAGCCACTCCGGAAGATGGAAAACGATTCGGATACGTTCCTTCTTGTTCCGGTTCCTGCTCCACCACTGTTTCTACATTTGTCAGACTATCTGCCCCTTTACTCTGCAGTACTTCCAATTCCTCTGATACTTTCGTCAGTTCACCGCTTAACCGTTCATTTTCTTCCTTCAGCTGCTGTGCCTGCTGCTCACCAGATATGATCTGTTTATGTAAGGCCGCCTGATTTTCAAGAACATATACAGCCCAGCAGGACATTCCTGCCGCTATGGCACAAAGAAGAAACAAGAAAACTGCAATCAGGTGAAAGGATGACTTTGAAACCCGGTACTTCTTAATACTTTTTCCTGTATTGGAAACCATAAGTACAGAAAAAATTTCTTTTCGTTTATGCCTTTTCTGTTCCATATTAACTATAACCTCCCATGACTAGTATGATAGAAAAAAAAAACACTTCTGTCAAGGAAGGAACGCCAAATGATGAACAAAAAGTTATAACAAACTTTTCAATGCTTCATTTCCTGCCGGATCTGCTAAAGCCCTGCATTTAACACGGTTTACCGTCTTTCCCCCGGAATCTTTATAATATACAGTAAATTCCATGTCCGGATTTTTTTCATTCAGCAGATAATCTTCACAGAAATCTTCAAAATAAAGAACCTTTGACAATTCCTTTATATATTCCTCATCTGTAAAGGTTTTTTCCCATTCCAGAGAATTCCAGTGGTACAAAAGCCCCTGGGTAAGCATATATTTATCCACAACAATTTTAGTGATTTTATACTGGCTGATGCTTCTGGTTCCATCAATGCCATATTTTTCTAACAGTTCCTGTACCTTTATAAACTCCGGATAAATATATCCGGACACATCTCCCTGATTTTTAGTGGAGACAAAGTCAAATCGTCCTACCGGAGTGTATGTTCTTATATCAGAAAATGTTAAATCGTCAAAGTCTTCTTTATATACTTCTAACAGCTCCTGCCTTTCTTCCTCATTCAAATCTAAGGTGTAGCTCTCCACCCCGTTCGTCCATCTCACCTCATAATATTTTAAAGAATCAAGACATATCCCTTCATAACAGCCTTCTTTAAATTCTTTTCCTGAAAATATCTCTTCAAATCCATAAAGGGCAGGCCAAGGAATTTGATATTTGCAATACTTTTCCCTTCCGTTTTTCAGGTCAAACCGCACCAGTATCTCAAAATCCCCATTTTCCTCCATACAATTTGTATTCACCCATTCATATGCCCTTTCCAATTCCTCTCCGGTAAGTTTCATATTAAGCAGCACCTGACTGCTGTCCCCTCCGCTTTGTAATGCAGTCAGCACAACTGCCATAGCATCCACCTGATCTTCAGAAGGAAATGTGCCTTCCTTTTTTCCTCCGGCTGCAAATATAACAACCACAATAGTTACTACAATCGTCTCCGCCAAAAGATGCCACTTGGCAGAAATAAACTTTTTTGCATCAAAGGAAATTAATATATTCAGCAATCCATGCATAAGCGGTACGCCAAACAGGATTCCGGTCACTACAAGCACCGTTTTAAAAAGGCCAAAAGAAAAGACCTGCAGCGCGCAAATCAGCCAAAGTACCGCAAGCAGCATACATCCATAGCGAATTAGCAGACAGACAGGCATAAAGGTAAACATGTTTCTTTTCCGCTCTACAGGGCGTATTTGAAAAACAAAGAAATTAATGATCAGCAAAACAACTACTAAAAATGCCAGAAAAAAGACATAAAATAAATGTTCCTTAATCTGCCACGCCGCCCCGTCAGCAAAATCTCTTATGCCGGCAGCATTTCCAAGAAGAGTAAAAGGAGAAAGACATCCCTTTAACATCTCCAGCGTTTCCGAATAATAAAAGGAAGGAATAAACAGCCGGAACATTTTTTCCATCACACCCATTCCCGCAGCAGGTCCAAAGAAAAATAACACCAGCAGAAAAACCGTATACCCCCAATTCTGTGCTAAAAAGCGAGCCAGTATCGTTAAATTCATCACAAGTAAATAACCAAGAAGCAGGATAGCGCACCCGGCCAATACCGAAAAAAGACTGTCCTCATACTGAGAATATCCCATAGAAACAGATATGCTGAAAAATAAAATTTTACAGAATATCAAGGCTCCGGAAAATATAAATATATTGTTTATATATTCTGCAGCAAATAACTGTTTTCTGGAAAATGGCAGGCTTAAAAACAAATCAGCTTTTTGCTGAGAATATAAATAGCGAAAGCTTCCAGCCCCCATCAATACGCCGAAGAAAAGCATACCTGCAAAAAAAGAGGTGTTGCCCGCTCCCACATAAAGGCTTCTTATCTCACCTGTTGGAATCGTCATTTTTGTGGAAAATAAAAGACAGAACATTGAAAACACGTACCAGACTGCCACAATCATCCACAGCTTGCTTTTTAAGTTTTCCTTAAGAAGCCCCAAAAATCTTTTTACTGCTTTCATAATGCTTTGTTCCATTCCTCTTGTGTTAAAATTCTGCCTTTGTGTAAAAATCCTTTTTCCGTACAGATTTGTTCTAATTCTTCCAGATAATGCGACACAATAAAAATTGTCATTTTTTTGTTTTTTGCCGCACTGGTTAAAATCTCATTCACCTTTTTTCTGATTCTGGGATCCAGGCCGTCAAACACCTCATCACACAACAGATATTTTGTTCCTGCACAGATTGCTGCTGCAATAAACATCTGTTTTTTCATTCCTTTTGAAAAGCTGTCTGCCACTGCACTTTCCTCTAACCCAAACTGTTCCAAAAGATAGCGGTACTCATCCATTGCAAACTGTGGATAAAAAGTTTTATAAAAATCCCCAATGGTAAGGGGCGTTGCACTTTTTTCATAATATTGTTCATCCGGCAGGTAAAAAAGTGTCTCTTTTGCCGCTGCTTTAGAAACGCGCTTTCCATCTATCCTGATTTCTCCTCCATCCGGCCTGTAGATTCCTGCAATCAGCCGGAGCAATGTACTTTTGCCTGCCCCGTTTCCCCCCGCCAGACCGTAAATGCTGCCATCAGGAATGATCAGGGATACCTGATCAAAACATAAAAACTGATCAAATCTTTTGGATACGTTTTCCAATTCAATCATTACTTTCTCCCATACGCTTAATCACTTTATTGTTAATCCGAATGAGGAAAAATATGGTGACTGCAAAAGACATAAGTTCTGCAATGGGAAACGCCCACCATACGCTGCTTACTTCCCCTAAAAGGGACAGCAGATATGCCGCCGGCAGCAGTACCACAAGCTGCCTTGCTATGGATACAATCATGCTGTATACGCCATTTCCAAGTGCCTGAAACAAAGATCCGCAGACAATGCCAAAACCGGCAAACAAAAAGCTGAAACTAATAATCCTAAGCGCCGGCACACCGATGGCAAGCATACTTTGGGAAGCATCAAACAATGCAAATAAAGGGACCGGAAAAATTTGAAAGATCAAAACACCCACCGCCATTAATCCTACTGCATAAAAAATGCTGAATTTCAAAGTTTGAACCATCCGCTCACGCTTTCCCGCTCCAAAATTAAAAGCGATAATCGGCACCATTCCATTATTTAATCCAAAAACAGGCATAAAAACAAAACTTTGAAGTTTAAAATACACCCCAAACACTGCCACTGCCGTAGAACTGAAAGTAATTAAAATTTTATTCATTCCATAGGTCATTACAGAACCGATTGCCTGCATAATAATGGAAGGAATTCCAACTTGATAAATCTGCCCAATAATCTTTATATCCGGAACAAATCCCTTTAGATGTAAATTAATGTCCGTATTTTTCTTAACATTAATTATAATTGCTAAAATTCCTGCTATAACCTGTCCCAATACCGTAGCAACCGCTGCACCGGCAACGCCCATGCGGGGTACACCGAAATACCCGAATATAAAAATCGGATCCAGAATAATGTTAATTACCGCTCCGGTTCCCTGTGTAATCATGGTTTGAAAGGTCCGCCCTGTTGACTGCAACAGTCTTTCAAAAATAAATTGTGTATACATACCAAAAGAGCAGCAGCAGATAATCGTTAAATATTGCTTTCCATAGCCCACAATCTGCCCATCATTGGTCTGGCTTAAATAAAAAGGAGTTGTAGCAAAAATACCTATTATCAGAAAAACCAGATAACTAAGCAGGGAAAGAAAGATTCCATTCGTGGCTGTCTTGTCCGCCTTTTCATAATCTTTTTCCCCCAATGATCTGGACAAAAGCGCATTGACGCCCACTCCCGTTCCCACACCTATTGCTATCATCAAAGATTGAATGGGAAATGCCATGGATACTGCCGTCAACGCATTTTCATCAATTCTGGACACAAAAATACTATCCACGATATTATAAAGCGCCTGTACCAGCATTGAAATCATCATTGGCAGTGACATATTAATTAATAGTTTATTGACCGGCATAGTGCCCATTTTATTTTCTTTTTTTTCCTGTGCTGCTTCCATTTTCACTTTCCTCCAATCCTGAAAAAGGTATGCCTGTAAAGGGGCATTTTCAGCATGGATGTGTTCCATAGCTTCTTAAACTCCCTATTGCTTACCTTTCTGTTATAACCCTTTTCGCTGCAGTTTGCCAGCTCAGCCAGAGAATCCGCCAGAAAAAAGTTCTCCTCATCATATCCCACTACAGGAACATAGTGCAGCCACTTTTTCCCAGGGTATGTCCTGATAAAGACAATAGGCACCTTACCGCTGCTAATCTCCTTTTTCAGGGCATTAAAATTTCCGGTACAATAGACCACATTCATTCCCTGCCGCTGCAAAAGCTTTTTCACGCCTTTAGGATATACGGCACCATCCTTGCGCCTGCCGGAGATTTCCTTATATACTTCCGCACCTTCTGCCTCCCTTCCATAATGTCGTAACACAAAGGCACAGGCATAGGCGGAGCATTCCATGGATGACTGCAGATCAATCCGGTTTGCTTGTGATATCAGGAAACTGGGCGGATAGCATTTTTTTGCAAAATACGGATGTAAAATTCCCATCAGCAGGCAGTTTATCACTGTGATAATTATAACTGTCCGAATACCAGTTATAATCAATGGGCAAAAAACCAGGTTACAAATTTCCTGCATAAAGCCTGACCTCCTCTATCCGGCAGCAGCTCTGTCCGTGTTTGCTCTTCCCAATATGAAATATTTTCATTTCTTGTGCAAAACGCATACTTAAACATTATACTAAAAATAAAATGGAATGCAACAAATTCTCTGTTTACTTTACAAAAGGCTCAAATGCATAACTCATCTTAACTTCCCAGCTCTCGTCATCCATTTTTTTTGCTGACTTCTCTGTTTTTTAATATTCCACAAATTTTTTTCTGTTTCTCTTTTGGTACAAACTAAAAAACGGTTCTAGTTCTGTTTTAAAATACTCAAAATGTTGAAAGCTGGATAAATCAAGAATATGAATGAGATATTCCGGCACCAGTTCTTCCCCATATGTCCGATTTCCTTTAAGTGAAAAATCGTTTGTGAGTGCTGCAATCCCGACAGTCAATTTTCTCTTCATTCCTATATCCTCCCTTACCAGCCTTTTTTGGTTGTTGTTTTTGTGCGCTTTTTTGCTGCCTTGACTGGCACGTTTCCTTTTGCAGTGAATACGAAAACAGCAGTAATCATCAATACGGCAATCATACTAAACAGACAGATTAACACATTCCAATGTACAGCCGGATCGTAGCTTCGATAGCTTATTAAGCCTAAACTTGCAGTAACAGGATAAACATTTGCTAATGCAGCATTTCCAGAGGCAAACATACCGCCATAGCCATAAACAAAAGCAATAATTGTTCCAATCATATGTCCGTTTGATATACGGGCAGCGAATGCAATTACAGGCATGACTGCAATATACAAAAACAGACAGTTGAGAATAATCTGAATAAATGTCTGCAATATTGATGTTACAGAAATTCCCGGAAATCCCATCATCAAATCAGCGATTACCGTAAATGCCGCACTTACCAGTCCAAAAAACAAAGAAAGCAATGCACATACAAGCAGTTTCCCCCACAATAAACTGCTATATGAAACAGGTATCGTCAAAATACTTTTCAGCGTATCGTCTTTTGCTTCCCTTGCTATAATATATCCGGCAATGAGGGCAATACACATGGGAAAAATCATGGTAACATTATTTTTGATCACCTGTTCCGTAAAGAAAGAAAATGTCCAGACTGTTCCGTCCAATGCAGTTGTGGAAAAAAGCGTCAACAGGACGGAAAGCAACATCAGAAAAACACCTGCCCATATCATATGATACCGCTTTAATTTCCATATTTCGGTCTTAACCATGTGAAACATATCATTCATCTCCTCTCTTTTTATACATATAATCAATCACTATAACGGAAAGCAAAGCGATAACGGCTAAAATACTGATTGTCTGAAATGTAGTCGGAATTAAATTTTCCAACATCCCCACACCGTCCATAGTGCCATGCGCGGTTAAATTTCCTGCGCTCCACAGGGTTGTAAGCGGAATTGGCATTAGCCAGCACATCATTTTAGGAAGTGCGCCAAAAGATGATTCGGCTGTCATACTTAAAACACTGTAAAAAACGCACAATAAAACAGAAAATATATAATTTTTGCTAAAGAAAACGACAAGAACTATTAACGGCAACGTCCCTGCTGTAATAAAAATCCCCATTTCCAGCGCAAAAAATAATCTGTAAGCAATACTGTTTACTTCTGCAACCAGCCCACCACACAAGATTGATATAATAGCCGATATCAGACTAAAAATAATTCCAAAAAAGAACAGGACAATAATCTTTGCCAAAATCATCTGTGTGCTTGTTATGGGAATTGTACGCAGATTTTTAAATGTATCATTATCCCGTTCCATAAAAAAGAGCATGGCTGCAATTACCCCGATCATGCACGGTAAAAGCAATTCTACTCCATATCCCATAACCGACTGAAAATAATCATTGAAAATCGCTATTTTGCTGTCGTATCGTTCTGCTGTCTGCGGCATTGTCATCAATACTGTCAGCGGCACGGGAAATAAAAATGCCGAAAGAACAACCAGCCATATAAATTTTTTCCGCTTTAATTTTGCAAATTCACACATAACCAGTTTAAGCAATCCCTTCACCCCCTGTTACACGTTTGAAATAATCTTCAAGGCTTTCTTCTGAAGTTGCGGCTTCCGATACTTCTAAGCCATTTTCCACAAAGGCGGTAACAATTTTTCCTATTGGTAAATCAAGATTATGCACCTGTATATTGTGGTCGTCCTGTATGGTAAACTGGTTCTCATGGAATATACGCTCTAAAATTCTTGCCGCCTGTGCCGTATCAGAAACAATAAACCGGATATGCTTGCTGCTCTTTGCTTCCAGTTCTGCAAGACTTTCTTCTTCCAGCAATGTACCGTGGTCGATAATGCCTATATCGTCTGCCAAAAGTGCAATTTCGGAAAGGATATGGCTGGAAATCAATATTGTTTTTCCACGCTCATTGCAGAGATCACGGATAAAGGAACGGACTTCTGCAATTCCGATCGGGTCAAGACCGTTGATCGGTTCGTCCAAAATCAAAAGCTCCGGGTCGTGCATAATGGCAAGTGCAATCGCCAGCCGCTGTTTCATACCAAGTGAATATTGGGAAAACAGCTTTTTATCTTTGTAAGGCAGACCAACTAAATCAAGTGCATTTTTAATTGCGTTGCGGTTCGGCACTCCCCGCAGGGTAGCAAAAATGCGCAGATTTTCGGTAGCTGTGAGATTAGGATAGAAGCCGGGGGATTCAATCAGACTGCCAATACGGGGAAGCAGCTTTTTTTCATTTGCCTGTAAGGGCTTCCCCCAAATCGTCACTTCCCCGGAAGTTGGCTGTGTAAGTCCAAGCAGCATCTTCATGGTTGTTGTCTTTCCGGCTCCATTTCTGCCAAGCAGACCATAGATACGCCCTTTTTGAACATGAATGTTCAGATTGGCAACACTTTTTTGTGTTCCGTATTGCTTTGTAAGATTTTTCGTTTCAATTACATATTTGCTCATTGCAATCCTCCTTGTTTTGCAGAGTAAAATGCGACTGCCTTTGCAGGAGCAGAGGATTTTCCTCCTTTTTATGTCTGCCATTCTATCACGCCAACCTTGCATTAACCTTGCACCAATCTTGCATTAACCTTGCAATTTTCAGGACGCAGACTTTTACAAATAATTACTCCCGCCATAAAGGGCGGGAGCTGATTAGTCTATCAACGGGAAAAACAGGGTGAAAATTGTTCCTTTTCCCAGTGTGCTGTCTGCCACTATTGTTCCGTTTAATTTTTCAACAAGCTCATGTACGATTGACAGACCAAGACCGCTGCCTTTTTCAGACCGTCCTTTATCGCATTTATATAGCCGATCAAAAATATGCTTTAAGTCCTCCTTGTCAATCCCTATCCCATTATCAGACAGGACAATTTTTATATTCCTGTTCTGTTCCATTAAAGCTATTTCAATTTTATCTGCATGGCTATGAGAGATTACATTTTGAATAAGGTTGTTTAATATCCGCATATATCCATCCGGATCAATCTGCACCCGGAAAGGCTGTTCTGGAATGTCAATCGTGAAATCTACCTGTGTATCTTCAAATATCGGTATCCAGTCAATTAGTATATTCCGTGTCAGCTCTGTTAAATCAATCTCCACTATGTTCATGGAAAATTCATTAGAACCCAACTTAAACCAATCAAAAAGCACGTCTATATATTCTTTCAAGTCATGCGCTTTCCGGCGGGCAGTTTCTACATAGTCATCACGTTCTTTTCCGTCAACAATCCCTTTGTGTGCAGCGTCCAAATACCCAATCAGTGTGGTAAGCGGTGTCCTCACATCATGGGAAAGACTCGTCATCAGCTGCCTGTTTGTTTCGTCCGTCTGGTGATAATCAGAAAGCCTTTTTTCATAAGACAGGATAATATCGTTGATTGCATAAGCAAGAGGGGCAACAAGCTCATGTGTTTCTGCTAAAATACGCCTGTTTCCATTCCCATTTTTTATATCTTCCAAAGCGTCAGATATTTCCGAAATCTGCTTTTTTACACGCCAGACGGTCAGCGTAGAACCGCAAACAGAAAAAAGAACAATCACTATTCCAATCACAATGATAGCTTCTGTATACAACGGTCATACCTCCTTACTGAAACGATAGCCAATCCCTTTTACCGTCTGTATATATTTAGGGCTGCCGGGATTTTCTTCTATTTTTTTCCGCAAACGGCTAATGATTGCCATAATATTACTATCATCATACACATATTCCTCGCCCCATACTTTTTCATATATTTGCTGTTTTGTCAGTATTTTCCCTTGATTTTTAGCAAGGAACAGAAGAAGATCAAATTCTTTCGGGGGAAGTTCATATTCTCCATTTATTGTGACAATAGAACGGCTATTAAAATCAATCGTCAACCTGTCAAACTCAAATCTCTGTGTCTGTCCGTCTTTTTGGTTGAAACGGGTATAGCGTCTAATCAATGACACAATACGGGCAACCAACTCGTCCATATCAAAAGGTTTTGTTAGATAATCATCAGCTCCGGCCCGCAAACCACGCACTTTTGAAGCACTGTCATTTTTTGATGTGAACATTAAAATAGGCAGACTGCTTTCCTGCCTAATTTGTTCTAATGTTTCAAAGCCATCGAAACCAGGCATCATTACGTCCAGTATGATAAGCTGATATTCCTTTTCTTTTAGTTGTAACAAGCCGGATTTCCCGGAATAGCAGCAGTCAGCTTCCATACACTCTTGCAAAATACTTTGCTTAATTAGTGCGCAAAGCTCTCTATCATCATCAATAATTAAAACTTTATTCATGTTTTTTCTTCCTTTCTGCTTTCAACCGGGCATCCGTTGGTTTCTCTGCGTCCTTTGGAATCAGCCATAGCCGACTAAATTTTGCCACACCCGGTATGCGATTTTCCTCACATAGCTTTTGTACCCGTCTTTCTGAAATGCCCCATTTTATCGCTGCTTCCGGGGCAGAAATATACTCTAACATCTTCATTCACCCTTTCTCTAACTTCTATCAGTATAATTATATGCGTCCAGCCGAATAACTTCAAGATAATTTTTGTTGAGTTAAGGAATTATTTTGACTAATTGATAGAACTGTACAGACATATCCAAAAAGAAAGGTGAACAGTAAAATGTAATAGGATGAATGAATATGGCAAAAAGACCAGTACCACAATATGATTTTAAGGCTTTTGGTAATCAACTTAACAAGTTCCTCGCCTTTCGACGCAGTAGTCTAACATGGAGACTAATCCAAAGCAGGTCTGAAGAGTGTATGTTAAGCCTTTTTGAGTATAGCAAATCAGCCCACCAAAACACCGTTTTTTTATATGGTGAGCGTTCGCCTTAAATCCTTATGGAATAAAATAGAGGTTTTCTTCTTACACTTTGGACAGTAGAGAGGATAGTTCTTCAAAACTGTATCTTTTCTTATTCTGTCACGGGTTTTTCCTCTGCAAACAAGACATAACAGCCAAAAAGTGTCTTTATTCATTTTCAGATTTTATTGAATGGATACACCAAGCTGATATGCTTCATTCAATTTTTCGTTTTCTGAAATATCACCAACATTCATAACCCCGCCGCAAAGAACCTTTCCTATGTTCTTCCATCCAAGGTGCTTTTCAAGGCGGTCATACCAATATTCGCTTTCTTCAAAACCATACCCTTCTGCCGCCATAATCAAAACCATATCCTTTTTAGGATTTCGATAATCAGGGTTACATTCCGCAACAGCAAACAGCCTGTCAAAAGCAGTTTTTAATTGCCCGCTAATTGTCCAATAATATAAAGGTGATGCAAGAATTACAATATCCGCTTCACGATAAACTGGATAAATTATTTCCATATCATCCTTCTGCACACAGGGACTGTTGCAATCTTTACCACCGCCGAAACATCCTTTGCAGCCATTGATATTCATTTCTCCAAGGAAGAATTCTGTAACCTGATTTCCTGCTTTTTCTGCCCCTCTTTTAAATGCAGCTGTTAATGTAGCTGTATTTCCTTTTTTACGTGGACTTCCATTCAATATTATTATTTTTTTGCTCATATACCCAATCTCTTTTCTTATATGTTTTCTGCAAGAGCGATAGCCTTTTTGCAACCGTCCGTTTTTTCAATATCACCAACATTTAACACTCCAGGCACAAGCACCTCGCCTACCATATTCCATTTCAGTAAAGCCGCTGAACGCTCGATTGGGATACGTACACCATCAAAAACAGACATATCATCTTCTTCACAACAAGCAATCAAGGCACAATCTTTCCCTGCTATATCTTTACCGCCTACTACAAAAGAAAATAACTTATCAATCACGCATTTAATTTGCGCAGGAATGGAATACCAATAGACAGGCATTGAGAAAACAATCATATCTGCTTGAAAAATATCTGTTGCAATTTTATTAAAATCATCATCAAAACTACAAGCCTTTCCCGAATGGTAGCAGGTTTCACAAGCGTGGCAGCCCCCAATATTGCTTTGCGCCGCATCGAACCTTATAACGGAATGCCCATTTTTAGCCGCCGCCTCAACAAATGCTTCTGTCATACTTAAACTGTTCCCTTTTTTGCGCGGACTTCCAGTGATTACTACAATTTTTTTACTCATTTCGCAATCTCCAATCTATTTTATAATTTGAGTAACACGTTGACTCCCGTGTCACTCCATATTATAATCATAACAAGAATTATCTTTTAATCAAGTACGCACATTATTGTTATATACCTACTAAAAGGAAAGTGTAAAATGAACGAACATTGCATTTCAAAAGAATGTTTAGCAACAACAGGTTTCAGTTATACATTATCGTTGATAAATGGAAAATACAAAATGACAATTCCACCTTGTGCATAGAGAAGAATATCCCCAGATCCCCCCAAAAGTTGAATATAGTTTAACAGAACGTGGAAAGTCACTCATTCCTATTTTGGACGGTATGTGTGAGTGGGGTGATAAGAACAGAATAATAAAATAACTTTCAAAACGTCGGTAGTTCATCCCCGCCATCGTTAGTCTGTCTATTGATAAATCAATTCTAGAATATATCCTTTCTGCCGCGTCTGTAGCTGTCCGGCAAGCGGACAAAAGGCGGTTAGCGTTTGATCGCCGCCGCATAAAAAACGCCCTGTGATAGTGTTCTGAATGTTGTCGCTCATGTTCCTCCTTTTTGGGCGCAAAAAAAGACGCATGGTTCACACTTTACTGTTCCATACGCCTTTACGCTGTTTTGTTGATATTAAATTGTTTATTTCTTCTACCGAAATCCTCCCATTTTTTAGCATTATCTTTGCATTTTCCCTTGCTTTGTCTGCACGTTCACTCTTGATAAACGATTTCATTATCTGTTCTTCATCAAATAAACTCATCATAATCGTCACAACCTCCTTTTCCCTGTCAAGCAAATATTCTTTTAAAACATTCCAGTCCTTGCATATGCGAATTGTTTCAGTAACCGCCTTTTGTGTCATTCCATACTGTTTTGTCTGTTCGTTAAAAACTTTACAGAAAATGATGTACTGATTGATGATATCATCTGTATCGCTTTCATAGATAACCTTTGCTTTTACTTCAAAAAATTCTTTTGCATCCTTTATTTCCTGTAAAAATCACATAGAGTTCGTGCTTCGGCATTTTCACTTTCTTGCTTTTGTAATAATTTTGACTGGTACATTGAAAATATTCGTGATAACTTTGCGCCAAATACAGCAAAACTCTTACAAAAATATTCATTGTCCATGTAGACTGTGCTTCTATGAGAATCATCAGGCGTCTCATACAGCTTTAGCAGATAACTCTTGTTTTGGAAAAGGTCAAGGAATACGCTGTTTTTTGCAATATGCTTTGCCAGGACTTCCTCTAATTATACAAAAAAGTCCCGTATTTACAATGAAATTCATATACTATATTTACTTGTCAATCGCCTGCAAATTTATCATAGCAACTATTTGGTTCTGCATATCCTCAACAGCTTCTATTCTAACTCTGCCTATATTTTTTCTTGTCATTTCAAAATCTATGTTGGGAAATAATCTTTCACAAAAACAATTTGTTTCGGGAGACGCTCCCATTAAAGCCGTTACAAGCGAATTAGTGTCAAACTGTCCTAACACTTCTTTCAGTTCCTTTTCAGAGATTGTTGAAATCTGCTCAAAATCCGTTACCTTCTGTGGCTGTATCTTTGGTTCTAATATGTCATTTATCGTGATGTCATATAATTTAGAAATCTTCAATAAAACTTCTAAGTCGGGAATAGTCATTCCAGTTTCCCATTTTGATACCGCCTGCCTTGATATACCTAATTCTTTAGCTAAATCATCTTGTGTGTAGTTGTTGCTTTTACGCAGAAACTGTAAGTATTTCGATATAATATTCATATTCATAAAAATCGCTCTCCTTATTGCCATTATAAGGTATATGGCAATAAGAATAAAGAATTTGCTAAGTGCTAAAAAGCAAATAATAGTTGCGCATTATTTTACAATTCTTCCTTTCTCCGCTTAACCTTACTTTGTTGCCTGTCTTGCTGCCTTTGCTCATAAATCTACTCCTTTACAATAAAATAGAGCGCATAGATTGTTTTCTATACGCTCTGACGCTGTGTGACTATTTTGTTGTGATTGTAGTAATAATATTTAGTTACATGGAAATTTATTTTTGCAGACTATCTTATACACACCTGAAACAAGTGAAAAACAACCTACTAAGCTGATTGAAATTCTCCATGCCATAGTTTTACTTTCTGCTAATGGACAAAATGCGACAAACAAAATAATAATCAATCCTATGAGTATCATTGCAATATTAGCTTTTTTCATTATGACACCTCCACATCAATTTCCGTTTCTTCGCCTTTAGAAGCGAAAGTCCCTGTCCAATGTCCTTTCATGTTGCTGTTTTCCATATCAAACGCACACACAATTCCATTAAATTTTTCTTCCTTGAATTTTACAATTCAGATTTCAATTTTTCAAGTAGTCTTTCGGCAATAGGGGTAAAGATTTGGTATTTTTTCCAAATTAAATATATCTTTGTTTCAAGCTTCGGCGTGAGGGGACGAAAAACAAGTCCACTTTCAGGGTTTGTGTCAATCAAATGTTCAAAGGTCAAAAGATAGCCGAGTCCTTCTTTCACAAAAAGCGATCCGTTATATGATAGCCGAAACGACCCTTCAAGGTGTAATTTATCCATGTTGTTGCCACACCATTTGGAAATATCATTGCTCCATCCCTGTTCGGAACAAAAAAGAGGGAGTCCAAATAAGTCATCCACGCAAATGGCTTCTTTTTCCGCCAATGGACAGTTCTCTGGCATGACAACACCCCAAAGATCAGCATGGGGAAATGTCAAATAATGATATTTTGCAGTATTGGGTTCCTGCGCCAGTACGGCAAAGTCAATGATACCTTTATCCAGTTTTTCTGTAACCTGTTCCGTGTCGCCGCTGGTAATATGATAATGCAGATCAGGATAAGACTCTTTGAATCTTCTGATTGTGGCGGCGAGGCATCTAATCTGGTAAGATTCCGCCAAGCCAAAGTAAACATCGCCGCCCAAGACATCATCCAAAGCAAGAAATTCAGTTGTGATTTTGTCAGCCATTTTTATCAAGTCTTCCGCCCGTTTCCGCAGTAAAATCCCTTCTTCCGTAAGCTGTATGCTATAACTGTGGCGCATAAACAGTTTTTTCCCGAGCTCGTCTTCAAGTGCTTTTAACTGCTTGGAGAGAGTAGGCTGGGTGACGTGAAGCAGTTCTGCCGCGCGGGTTATATTTTCTTCCCTTGCCACGGCAAGAAAATATCTCATAGTTCGCAGCTCCATATTGCCCTCCTATGATATTCCAAAAATTTATATCATGATATAAATTATAGCCATTAGCAAAATAAAAATCAAGGAGATATAATACAGACACAGCAGGAAGGGAGGCGGTCATACGGATGATTTGGTTCAGAATCTAAAGGATGCAGGCTGTAGCGCCCAGACCATTGAGAAAGTTTGCAGACTGTATGGTAACGGTCAGGTTCAGGATGCGATTAAAACACTGCGGAAACACCGTTGCGGCCTGATGAACAGCCTGCATGAAAGTCAGGAAAGGGTTGACTGTCTTGATTTTTTAGTATGGCAGATGGAAAAGGAAAAGCAATAATTAAAAAACAACAAAAAAGAAAGAGAGGCATTACAAAATGGAAAATACTATAAAACTGGAATTAACAAAGGAATGGGATAAGACTTTCCCGAAAAGTGAAAAGGTGAACCATCGCAAGGTGACATTCCCTAACCGTTACGGGATCACACTGGCGGCAGATCTTTATGAGCCGAAAGGAGTGGAGGGGAAGCTGGCTGCGATTGCGGTATGCGGGCCGTTTGGCGCGGTAAAGGAGCAGGCATCCGGACTGTATGCGCAGACTATGGCGGAGCGTGGCTTCCTCACCATTGCCTTTGATCCTTCCTTCACTGGTGAAAGCGATGGTACCCCCCGTTACATGGCTTCACCGGATATCAACACGGAGGATTTTCAGGCGGCAGTGGATTTCCTTTCCGTACAGGAAAATGTTGACACTGAGCGTATCGGCATTATCGGTATCTGCGGCTGGGGAGGCCTCGCCCTCAACGTAGCAGCACTGGATACCCGTATTAAGGCGACGGTTGCCTCCACTATGTATGATATGTCCCGCGTCAATGCCAACGGATATTTTGACGATGAGGATTCCGCAGACGCACGATACGCAAAGAAGGAATCCATGAACGCCCAGAGACTCGTGGATTATAAAAATGGCAGCTATGCGCTGGGTGGTGGCGTTGTAGATCCGCTTCCGGAGGATGCGCCTTTCTTTGTAGCAGATTATCATGATTATTATAAGACGGATCGCGGCTACCACAAACGTTCGTTAAATTCCAACGTCGGCTGGAATGTGATCGGCTGCATGTCCTTTATGAACCAGCCCATCCTGCAATACAGCAATGAGATCCGCAGCGCAGCCCTTATTATGCACGGGGAGAAGGCGCATTCCTGTTATTTCAGCCGCGACGCTTATGCCGCAATGGTGAAGGATAACCCTTATGCAGACAATAAGGAGCTGCTGATCATCCCGGATGCAGTCCATACGGATCTGTATGACGGCGGTGGAAAGGATGCGATTCCGTTTGATAAGCTGGAGCAGTTCTTTTCGGAAAATATGAGATGACATTATTAAGCTTAATAATCGCAACCGCTGTGGCTTACGCCATCGAAACACCAGACCGGATGTCTGTGAGTGAGATTATGATCCGTCCCACGAAGCAGGGGATTTAAAGGCAGCACAGACCAAAGCATTATTATGCTGTAGCGGGATGTCGTATGCCAGGGCATCCCGCTTTTCATGAGGCATTGTGATGCCGGGCATAAAGTAAGTGAAAATTTGGAGGTAACAGTATATGCGTATCTTGGTATTGAACGGAAGCCCCCGTCCAAAGGGCAATACGAAACAAATGGTGGATGCGTTCCGGAGTGGTGCGGAATCCGCAGGACATCGGGTGGATGTAATTGACGTATGCAGAAAAAAGATTGCGGGCTGTCTGGCCTGTGAATACTGCCATACAAAGGGAAACGGAGCCTGCGTGCAGAAAGATGATATGCAGGAAGTCTATTCCCTGCTGGGGGAGGCGGATATGCTTGTCATTGCCTCGCCGATTTATTATCACGGTGTTTCAGGGCAGTTAAAATGTGCTCTTGACCGCTTCTATTCTGCCGCTTATCCGAGAAAGCCCCGGAATCTAAAAAAGGTGGCTATGATATTAAGCTCCGGTGATCCTAAAATGTATGATGGTGCAATGTTCTCATACAAATATGTTCTTACAAAATCAATATGTGTTTTTCGATTTTGAGGAACCGTTGATTTTCTTTCTGGCAGATTATATAGCAGTTATAGATTTGTTTGTATGGGTAAGCTATTACTTTTCTAAGGGACTGAAATACAGTACACTAGTAAAAACATGATTGATATATGATACATGTTTAGATACGAATAGGTGGTGATTAAACATTAAAAGACGGATATTAGTTATAGCTGACAATCTAAAATTTTTTTAATCTGTCAAAAAGTATATACAGAATGACAACACGGATGTCAACTATGTGATGTCGGTAAAAGAAACTTTGAACACTCTTTTATCCAGTGAATATTGCCTGGTTATTATATCCATCCAGTCATTTACAAACCATAATACTGAGATGATTCGCCTTATAAGGGAAACCTCTCCTTTGCCAATTATGCTTATTGTTCCAAAACTGAGTATTGAAGAAAAAGTTTCTTTGTATTATGCCGGTACAAATGCCTGTTTGGAGCAATCAGTAGATATGAGTATTTGTATAGCACAGGTAAACTCTCTAATACAACTGTACTTAGATGCGAAAAAAAATCACAATACTACATATTGCGGTATCTTTTAAAAACAAATTGTAAAAATACATTACCTGGCATATAATGACAAATAACTTTATATTATCCCCCAAAATTTTCTATCAGCCATAAAAAATATATGAGTAAATCTACATATAAAAACTTTATGCAAAAATAAAAAAATAGGTTGACAGGACTTAATGCATATTTTATAATGTATCTTGCGTTGCGTAGATATGCAACAGGACAAAACCAGCGGGGTGTGGCTCAGCTTGGCTAGAGCGCCTGGTTTGGGACCAGGAGGTCGCAGGTTCGAATCCTGTCACCCCGACTTTTAATTCGTAACGCATAAATAATCTGCGGGTGTAGTTCAATGGTAGAACACCAGCCTTCCAAGCTGGATACGTGGGTTCGATTCCCATCACCCGCTTTTGTATGTGAAACATACAAATTTGCGTAGCAAATGGGCGAAGCTCAAAGCGGGTGATTTCCCCTTGCTTTTGTATGTGAAACATACAAGTTTATACTTTTTTATTTGTGTCCATAGCTCAGCTGGATAGAGCAACGGCCTTCTAAGCCGTGGGTCGGGGGTTCGAATCCCTTTGGGCACGCGAAAGGATAACCTTTAATTATCCTTCATATGGTGGGTATGGCGCAGTCGGCTAGCGCGCCAGATTGTGGCTCTGGAGGCCGAGGGTTCAAGTCCCTCTATCCACCCTTTACCAAGGCTTGTCGGCAGACAGGCTGTTGTCTAAAAGCAGGCTTGGTGTTTTATTGGGCTATCGCCAAGCGGTAAGGCACAGGACTTTGACTCCTGCATTCGCTGGTTCGAATCCAGCTAGCCCAGCTACATATATGGGCCACTAGCTCAGGTGGTAGAGCACTTGACTTTTAATCAAGTTGTCCGGGGTTCGAGTCCCCGGTGGCTCATCAAAAATATCTCCTCTCATAATCATATGAGTGGAGATATTTTTATATTGTTCCTTAAATAGACGGCAGATTAGACGGACACATAAATCCATGTCCGTCTTTTCATGCCTATTGTGCATAGCTTTTCACTGTCAGATTAATATCTGTCATAATAGTCCTTTGCGTTTTCAGCAGTAACCGGCTCCCACTTTACCCAGGTTTCCTCTTCTACTGTTTCTCCCTCTAATAGCTTAAGGGCTGTTTCTATTGCGATTCTGGCCTGTTCATCGGGATTCTGGAAAATATCTACAGCCACATTTCCGGCAGTCAGATTATCAGGACCATAAGGACTTAAGCAGTCAATACCTGCCACCAGTATTTTTCCACAAAGATCATGAGATTTTAATACTTCAACAATTCCGATAGTAGATGCGTTGCAGCCGGAAACAATGGCGTTGATACCATCTTCCCCGTAAAGCTGTAGCCAGTCTTCTATTACTGACATAGTCTTATTGGTGTCTGAATCCCCTGTCTGTTCGGCAATAATCTGCACATCCGGTCTAATTTCATTCATCTTATCTACAAATCCGTTACGTCTGCTTTCGGTATTGGTAAATCCAAGGGCATTTAAAACAACACATACTGTTGCATTTTCTGGAAGAACTTCTGCCAAATACTTTGCTTGTTCCTCACCAGCTTCCGTTTCCCTGCTTCCCACATAGGAATAGCTAAGTTCAAATTCTTCCGTGATTGTGGGATAACTATTCACAAAGAGAACCGGCGTTCCACTTTCATTAAATTTAACTAAAGAGGATTCCACTCCCGGGATAGGCTGAACGATCACAAGATCTACCTTCTTATTATAAAAGGTATCAATGGTTTCCATTTGCTTGGTTGCATCTACCTGTCCGTCAAGCACCGTGCACTCCATACCCATCTCTTTTGCATATTTTTCAATAGCATCAGCAAGCGCTTTACAGTAGCTGTCTCCAAGAGTAAGTGCAGAATATCCAATAGTAAACGTTTTTGCCTCTGCTGCTTCACCTGATGGGCTTTCTGCTGCATCTTCATTTTCTGTATCTTCATTTGCAGCTGTCTCATTTGCAGCATTTTCCGTTGTCTGTGCCGGAGCCTCCTTTGCCCCGCAGGCTGCCAGCATGACAGTCATGGTCAGTACCATAAGTAACGATAAAAACTTTTTCATTTTCTTTCCATCCTTTCTTATTTTTTTATAAATTAAAAAAATCAAGTACATCTAATAATGCTTTATTCCAATATTCCCAATTATGGCTTCCAGGCATCTGCTTAAAAACACAGTCCATCGTTTTCAATTCTTCTTTGAATATTCTGACAAACTCTTTATTTTGCTGAAGCAGAAAATCTTTATCTCCACAGCTAATAAAAAACCTGGGTTTGGAGCCTTCCTTTTTGTCCAGCTCCCGCAGTTGAAAACATAGGTCATTTTCGCTGTTTTTAAACTCTTCCCTTGAACCAAACACGCGGAATATATTTTCTGCCATATCCGGCACCGGATAGGCTTCTGCCTCTTTGTTGGTATTTGCTTCAATGGGATCAATGGCACCTGACATGCTTGCACATGCGGCATATTTTTCCGGCGCATTCAACGCTATTTTCAGTGCTCCATATCCCCCCATAGAAAGACCGGCAATAAACTGATCTTCTCTCTTACGTGATGCATGAAAAAAATTACCAATAATAACAGGCAGTTCCTTTTCTATAAAATTGTAATATTCATGGCCTTCCTTACAGTTTGTATAAAAGCTTCTGTGTACATTAGGCATTACAACGATTAAATCTTTATTTTGTACATAAGTTTCAATAAGGCTTTTCCTTATGTACGCAGTGTCATCATCAAATTGTCCATGTAATAAATAAAGAACAGGGTATTTTTTATCTCCGTGATCCTGCACCATATACGGACGCTCATCCGGCAGGATCACCTGCGCGGATGATTCCATTCCCAGATAATAAGAATAAAATTTCAAGTCAATATTAGCCACTGCTGTCCTCCTTATTAAAATCTGGTACTTTCCAGTCCGCAAAACGGATCAACAGGATTTTTCCCCTGAAACGTTTTCTTGCCAGCCAGCATTTCGGCAACTGCCTTTTTCACCGGCTCCACACTTGAATAAGCATTAATGTATGTTTTGCAGTGTGGAAAATCATACAAATGATAGGGAGAGCCAAAGGACACAAACAGCGATGGAATTTCACCAAAATACCGGTCCATTGCACACATAATGTCTCCCATCAGATCGATCATATCAATCCGGGTATTATCCCTGACCATCATGCACTCCCTGGCTGCTGCAAAAATAACCAGATCGAATTCAGCCGCGGTATGAAGCTTATGATCATATACTTCCACGGAAAATCCCTGGTCCCTTAAGTGTTTTTCAAATCCCAGTTCCTTCTCATCTCCAAACTGTCCATTGGCTTTTCCCTGAATCAGTAATATTCTTTTATATTTGTCCGGCGAAAGGGGAAGTAATTTCTGCGCATCTTTCACAAGGGTAATTGATTTCTCCACTGTCTCTAAAAGCCAGCGCTGATGCTCGCTGCATCCCAAATAAGCCTGTTCCGTTTCCGTAGGAGCCTCCTCATTTCTTTGCCTGCGCTGATGCAGGTGGAGGGCTGCTTTTAGCCCCAGCACTCTTATTACTGCTTCATCAAGCCTTTTTTCCGAAAGCTTTCCTTCCCTGATTCCATCTTTTAAAGCTGCAATGTCTTCCTCATAATTCTTAACAAACATCAGCATGTCACAGCCGCTTTCTATGGACATGGGTAAAAGTTCCCTCCGGCTTCCGTTTGCATTGTAGCCCCCCATGATAGACGCATCCGTGATAATCAAACCATTAAATCCTAATTCCCCGCGAAGCAGCTCCTGATTCAGTTCCTTTGACAGACTGCCCGGAAGTATTTTTTCAAATGGGAAATCAGGATCCTTTTCCCGGTAATAAGCCGGCAGGGAAATATGTGCGCTCATAATGCTCATAACCCCTTCTTCTATCAGTTGTTTATAAACCTTTCCATAGCTATTCCGCCAGCTTTTCATATCCATTGAATTAATAGAAGTAATATTGTGTTGATCCCGGTCGTCCATTCCATCTCCGGGCCAATGCTTTAAGCATGCTGCCACCCCTTCTTTCTGCATTCCCTTCACATAGGCGCTTGCCATACGCAGCACTTTGTCCGGATCACTTCCAAAGGAACGAATATTTACAATGGGACTTTTAAAGTTGTAGTTAATATCAACTACCGGTGTAAATGACCAGTTAAATCCAAGCGCCTTGCACTCTCTGGCCGCAACAATACCCATTTTTTCCGCTATTGCCGGATCATCGCACGCTGCTACTCCCATCTGATTGGTAAAAGGTGTTCCCTGTGAGTTATTGGAATAGGACAAATGATCCATATCCGCCGACAAAAGCACTGGTATTTTAGCATTTTTCTGCATTTGTCCTGCCGATGCAACCAATTGCTCCGGTGAGTGGGTTACCATCCTGTGAAACCCTGAAAGTTCCAACGGACGTTTTTCATTTACCAGCTCTGTTGAGCCATCCAAAATAATCTGCCCTATTTTTTCTTCCAAAGTCATTGCATCAAACGTAGATTTTACCCATGCTATTGCATCCTCATCCAGAAAAAAGGGATTTTGTTTTAAAATTTCAAAACTCATTTTTCCATTTCCTCCTTTCATATTTATTTTTGATCAGGCTGATTTTAAAGCCTAATGCTTCATTACAAGACTGCGGGTTTTTAAATCTATAAATACTGCCGCAACGATAATAATACCCTTAACAATATCCTGATAGTAGGCACTAATTCCCACCAGATTCATTCCATTGTTAATCAATGCAATAATAATGGCTCCAAAAATACTGCCAATTACACCGCCTACACCGCCATTAAAGCTTGTCCCGCCTAAGACTGCGGCAATAATGGCATCAAATTCATATCCTTCTGCTGCACTTGGATATCCGCCATTTGTTCTGCCGGCCAGCATTATCCCGCTTACGGAAGCGATCACGCCCATAATAATAAATGCTGCCATAATATCTTTTTTTACATTAATTCCTGATGCCACTGCTGCATCCGGACTTCCTCCAATTGCGTATAAATAGCGTCCGTAAACTGTTTTATTTAGTATAATAAATGTTACAATAATTACCATTACTGCAATCCATATAAGATTCGGAATCCCCAGCAGACTTCCCTGACCTAAATTCATGATCTTTCCCATCCCGTAAATTGGTGCTCCATCCGTCAAAATATATGCCATTCCACGCAGAATCATTGTGGTTGCAAGGGTAATGATAAAAAATGAAATTTTAAGAACACATACACCAATTCCGTTTAAAAGACCACAGATCACTCCTGCCAAAATACTGGCGCCAATGGCAAGAACCGGAGAGCCTGTCATTTTCATTGTAAGCGCACACACAATTGATGTCAGTGCAACGATAGAACCTGCTGAAAGGTCTGCATGTCCTGAAATAAGAAGCATTGTCATTCCACAGGTCAATACCATAGTGATAGCCGCCTGATTTAATGTACTTAAAATATTTCCCCACTGTAAAAATGCCGGCGATGAAAAACTGCAGATCAGGAATACGATGACTAAAATCAATAAAACTCCATATTTACTATACAAATCCACAAATTTAACATAACTTTTATTATTTTTTTTATCTTTCATTTTCTTGGTCCTTTCTGTCCGCTCTGGCGGATACTTAAATCAGGGAGGTTGGAAGTGCTTTTCTTTCAACTTTCACCCTTCGCTGCAAGCTCCATAATACGTTCCTGGGTTGCATCCTTTCTATCTAAAATATCAACAAGTCTGCCTGATGCCACAACAGCCACCCGGTCTGATACTCCAAGCAGCTCCGGAAGTTCGGAAGAAATGAAAATCACTGCCACGCCTTTTTCAGCCAGTCTGCTGATAATATGATATATTTCCGTTTTAGCCCCCACATCTATTCCCCGGGTTGGCTCATCCAAAATAAGAATTTTAGGATCCTTTAACAGCCACTTTGCAAAAACCACCTTTTGCTGATTGCCTCCGCTTAAATTGTTTGCAGCTACCAAAGTATTATGTGCCTTAATCATCAGCTCTTTCACTGCCACATTCACTTTTTCATCTTCTGCCTTTTTATCCAAAAGTCCATATCGGGACATTTTGTTCAAAGAAGCCAGGGCAATATTTTCTTTGATAGATCTGCACAATACCAGTCCATCTCCCTTCCGGTCTTCTGTCAGCATGGCAATTCCTGCATTTATGGCATCCATAGGTTTTTTCACATTTAGTTTTTTTCCTTCCACAAATATGCTCCCCTCTGTGGCCTGATCCAAACCAAAAATGCATCTCATTATCTCTGTGCGGCCTGCCCCCATCACTCCTGAAAATCCAAGCACTTCTCCTTTTCTCAGGGAAAAGGAAACTTCAGAAAATACTTTTTTTCTTCCAAGCCCTTTTACTTCAAGTATTTCTTCCCCTATATCCACCTCTTTTTTATAATACACATTTTTTATGTCCCTCCCTACCATACAGGAGATCATTTCTTCCCTTGTAATTTCTTCAATAGGACATTCTTTCTTTTTTTCCCCATCACGAAGAATCGTCACATGATCGGCAATCTGATAGATCTCATCTAATTTGTGAGAAATGTATATAATTGATATTCCATTTTCTTTCAGTTCCTTTATAAAGGAAAACAGCTTTTCCACCTCTTTGGGCGTAATTGCTGAAGTTGGCTCATCCATAATAATCAGCTTGGATTCTTTGGAAATGGCCTTAATAATCTCTATCATTTGAATATTTGCAATAGAAAGCGTATTCATTTTCTGTCTTGGATCATAAGGCAGATCCCATTCATCAAAAATCTTCTGACATAATTCATAGGTTTTTGGCAGATCCACAATTCCTTTTGCTTTTTCCGGAAAGCGTCCCATAAAAATGTTTTCTGCAATGGTCATGTCTTTTATGGGATTCAGTTCCTGATAAATCATGGAAATATCCTTGTGCTTTCCTGTACTTGCAATTTTTTCAATTGGCTTTCCTTCAAAAAAAATCTCTCCACAGTCAGGCGTTCTATCCCCAATAAGAACCTTCATAAGTGTTGATTTTCCAGCTCCATTTTCCCCCATAACTGCATGAACAGAAGCCTTACCTATGCTTATGGATACATCATTCAGCGCAATCACACCCGGAAACTTAACGACAATATGTTTCATCTCCATCAGAATTTCCTGTTCCACATTATCCCCTCCAATCCTTGTATCATTTTAATCAATTATATAAACACCCCATCCTTTGTACAATGAGACTGAAATAATATTAAGTATGACAATAACAACATGAACAAATAAACATCTTATTTTAACAGCACTAAATCTTAATTTTATACCACTTCCTTTATTTGGAAGTACATTTCAATTGTGATACAATAGAAATGTGGTACAATAGGTAATAAATCCATTGCAGTTTTAGTTCTGTTTTTCGCCAAAAAAATGTCGGGGTATTGTACATGTTTAAAGTGTTGATTGTTGATGATGAAAAAATTATATGCCAGCTTGTGAAACGTCTGATCGACTGGCCTTTCCTAGGACTCGACTTTGCCGGTGAAGCTTACAATTACACGCAGGCAGTTCAGCTTATTAAAGAGCAGGCACCTGACATTGTAATAACCGATATTAAAATGCCTCAGAAAGACGGCCTCTCATTGATTGAAACAATCCGTTCGCAGGATGTAGATATCTCTATTATCGCCATAAGCGGATGCCGGGAATTTGAGTATGCCAGAAATATGCTGAAATATGATGTGGAAGATTATCTTTTAAAGCCCATTCAGAAGAAAGAGCTGAATGCAACCTTACAAAGAATTGTAAATAAAAAGAAAGCTGCCCTGGAAAGCAAAAGCAAGGAGCATATTAGTATTTCCAAATGCCGGGAACTATTTATGAGAAAGCTTTTGGAGCTTCCTGCTGCGCTTCCGGAAAAGTCCCTTCCGGAAATTAACAGGGAATACCATTTTAATTTTTCCGGCAGTTTCTTTTCCCTTCTTGCGGTAAAGGCTGATTTTAAGCAGGAAATCTGTACGGATACTTCTCTTAGCAGCCGCATTCTTGACAATATCCGCATCTCCATGCTTAATACAATCCATGAACTTTCCTTTGAGTCAGAAGCAATTATCATGGATTCGCGAATTTACATTTTAGTAAGTACCGGAGAGCCTGAAAATGAATTTACAGAAAAGATAAAAAAAGCAATCACACCCATTGTCTCCATGAACCTTCAAAAACATGAGATTATCAGCCTTTCTGTGGTTATGGACACATTTTACGGAAGCCTGTATCAAATTAGTCAATGTCTGGAAAGGGTAAACAAAATTTTAGATCACCGCATGGATTTTGTTCAAAATGAATTTATTATATACAGGTCAGTTTCCTTAACAGAATCTTCTGAGCCGGACAAAAAATTATATAAGCAAATTGACGGACAAATCAAACTTTTAGCAGATGCTCTTGAAAAAAATATTTTCATTGCATTTATATATGACCTGCTGACTCTGCCGGAGCTTACCAATTACAATTCCTTATGTCTGTCCTTTTATACCCTGAAAAAAATTGAGGAACTTGTCAGTGAAAGCCACACGCCAAAAAAGGCCGGCATGGAAACAGCCGAAAAGCTTAAAAACAGTATTCATAAGCATATGATGGGCAGTATCATGAAATCCTATTTGGAAGATGTTCTGGAATGCTGGATTCTTTTCAAACAGGAAACGGAAAAAAAGCCCATTCGTCAGGTCAAAACTTATATAGAAGAAAATTACAATCAGGATGTTAACTTAAATTCCCTGTCCAGATTGGTTTATCTTAATCCTATTTATTTAAGCTCTATGTTTAAGCAGGAAACAGGAGTAAGCATTACAGATTATATTATTGAAGTAAGATTAAAAAAAGCAAAGGAACTGCTTGCCGATACTCCTATGTTTATCGGGGAAATTGCAAGTGCCGTAGGATATAAGGACACACGATATTTCAGCAAGCTGTTTTTAAAACATGTAGGCATTAAACCTACAGAATACCGAAAATACCATTCATGAGGGTTCCACATATGAACAGTCCGGAAAACAAATTACTGACTCACTTAAATCATAGAAGACGATCTTTATTCCTGATCCTATCTATTCTCGCTGCTGCATCCCTTTATCTATTGATGAAGGATCATAAAATGACCTGGATTTCTTTTTTACTTATACTTTGCTGTATTCTGCTTGCCTGTAACATTCTGCTGATTAAGAAGCAGGTCATACTTCCCATGCAGACTCTGGAAAATGAGCTTTCCCTGCTTTTAAAAGAATACCAGATCAAAGAACATACGGAAGATTGTCCGGATCATCAGGCTTTGGGACTTGCAAAAGAATTGGAACTTGCCATTATTAATAAATATTCCAGGCAGCTTTTATATATACAAGCCCAGATTGACGCTCTGCAGACACAGATTAATCCCCATTTTCTCTACAATACACTGGAAGAAATACGTGGACTTGCACTGATAAAAGATGAAAATGATATTGCCAGTATGACAGAAGCCCTGGCCTTAATGTTCCGGTACAGTATCAGTCAGGACAATAAAAACGTAACCTTTGAGCAGGAGCTGCGCAATCTGGAAAATTATATTTTAATCCAGAAATTCCGGTTCTCAGACAAATTTACACTCCGGTATGAACTTGATAAATCGGACGAAGCCTTAATGAATTACCGTCTTCCCAAACTTACCATACAGCCCATCGTGGAAAATGCCATCCAGCATGGACTAAACACAATGGATGAAGGCGGCCTTATTACCATCAAGGCGGTTCCAACACAAAACAGGCTCTTAATCAGAATTTCGGACAACGGCATCGGCATGTCTGCCGATCTGCTTGAACAGTTAAATCATAAACTTGAAAATTCTGCTGCTGAAGACAGTCAAATATCAACTGTTGAAAAAACAGGCATTGCCCTGATCAATGTAAACCTGCGCATCAAGCTTACTTATGGCGTACAATACGGCCTTTTTGTATCCAGCACCCCAAATGTGGGAACCACTGTTGAAATCAGCCTTCCCCTTTTAAAGGAATAACTCCATGCCCAACCAAATTTTAAGAACCTACAAGCTGACAAAAAAAATAAATGATTGTACCATACTTGACAATCTTTCCATTGATTTATTTGAAAATGAAATTTTAAGTCTGATCGCCCCTTATCACTCAGGAGAAGAAATTCTGCCGATGATTTTCTCCGGCCTCACAAGAGCCGATTCAGGAAAAATCTTTTTCTATGAAAAAGAAATAAAAATAACTTCAAGAAAAAGCGCTCAGGAAAATAAAATTTTCACTATTGAAAAACATCCCTGCCTCATCACAGGGTTAAGTGCAGCAGAAAATATCTGTATCGCTTCAAATCTGACCAAGGGATTGTTTTACAAAAAAGAACAGGCTGTTTCATTTGTTTGTGATCTGTTTACAGAATTTGAAATAACCATTGATCCCTTCGATTTTGTTAAAAATCTATCCCTATTTGAAAAACACATAATAGGTTTTCTTTCTGCTTATGTACACGGCGCTAAAGTGATTCTTGCAGACCACGTTTTCAGTTTTTATGAGAACGAGGAATGCGGGCTTTTGTTTTCCCTTTTTTACAAGTTAAAGAAAAAGGGCATCAGCATGATATTAATTGACAGTTATCATCCCATGCTGATCCATAAAAGCGACAGAATCATGATTATGAAAAACGGGAAAAATATGGGAAGCTTTTATAGAGAAGAGATTTCCGAAAAACTGATGCAGGGGCTGGCCGGCAAAGAAGACTCTGTTCCAGACAATTTTTCTCTCAAACATCAAAATACGGAACCTATCTTTCAGGCAGATCAAATTACAAGCGCTGTTTTAAAAACTCCTGTGAGTTTTTGCGCGCGGAAGGGTGAAATTATAGGTTTTTCAGGGGCAAAATATCATGAACTGTCCGGCCTTATGTCCACTCTCACAGGACAGACCAGACTTCTTACCGGAAAAATCTTATTACATCAGAAAACTCTCAGGCTGAAAAGTATGCATCATGCATTAAAGGAAGGAATCTGGATGCTGCCTCACAATTGGGAATCCACAGCTTTATTTCCGGATATGACCATAAAAGATAACATCTGCATGATGTACCTAAACCGAATCAGTACTTTGAATTTTATCAATGAAAGATTGAGAAATTATTCGGCACGTCAGGTTCTGCACTGCGCTGGAATTTCTGAAAAATACCTTAATATGAAAATGCGGGAGCTTTCTCCTGAGCATCAACAGAAATTACTGATAACCAAGTTATTGCATAACAGGTTAAAAGTACTCCTTCTGGATGAGCCATTTCTTTATCATGATGCTGTTAAAAAGAGAGAATTGGGGCTTTTTTTGTCCAAGCTGTCCGGCCAGGGGGTTATTGTGCTTATATTTACCAGCAATGCACAAAGATTAGCGGATTTTTGCGATCACATTTACCTTATAGATAGTTAATTGTAAAATGTGCATTTCCATCCTTATCCAGATCCATAATCAGAAAAGAAGGCCTTCGTCCTTCCTGCCTTGGATATGCCAGACTTCCGGGATTGACTGCAATCACATCCTCATCTATATCCACAACCGGCTTATGGGTATGTCCGTACATGACAATATCAATTCCACGTATTCTGGCTTCCCTTTTAATTGTTTCATTGTTCATGGAAACACAGTAATTATGTCCGTGTGTGAGCCATACCTTGTATTTTCCCACTTGAAACTCTTTCTCCCTTGGCAGATCTGAAAAAAAATCATTGTTTCCTGTTACCATCTGAACTGGACAACCCGCGCTTTTAGCGATCAGATATTCACTGCCCTCAATATCACCGCAATGAATCACCATATCAACTGGTGCTACTTTTTCTAATACTTTTATGTAATTTTCATTTCTGCGATGAGTGTCACTGACAATCAGTACTTTCATCCTAATCTCCATCCCCATATATAATCAATAATTCTTTAGTTCTTTCAATTCTTCCAGACGCTTCTTCATGGCGCGAAGAGCTTTCCCTCTATGGCTTATCTCATTCTTTTCTTCTTCCGTTAATTCTGCGGTACTTTTTCCATAAGCAGGCACCATAAAGATAGGATCATAACCAAACCCATTTTCCCCTTTTTCTTCATAGCCGATTCTGCCTTCTACTGCCGCTTCCTCGGTAAATACCCTTCCGTCAGGAAGCACACATGCAATCGCGCATACAAATCTTGCGGTTCTCTTTTCATCAGGAACACCGGAAAGTCTCTCTATCAGATTATAATTCTTCTTATGATAGGAGGTGTCTTCTCCCAAATATCTGGCAGAATATATTCCCGGCTCCTTATTTAAATAATCTATCTCAAGTCCTGAGTCATCTGCCAGAATCACTGCATCAGATGCTGCTTCCGCAACAGCTTTGGCCTTAATAACAGCATTTTCCTTAAAGCTGTTTCCATTTTCTTCAATCTCTGGAAAAATTTCTGCTTCCTTCATGGAAAGAATTTCAACAGGACTTCCTTCCAGCCTTAAGTCTGACAGAATTGCCCTGATTTCTTTCATTTTTCCTGCATTCCCTGTGGCAAAAATAATTCTCTGCATTCACATCTGCTCCTTACAACTCTTCTTCATACACCTTCATAATGGCATTGTAAATTCCGGCAGCAATCCTGTCACAATACTCATCTCTTCCAAGCAGGCCTGCCTCCTGCTCGTTGGTGATACATCCCACTTTAATTGCTGCTGCCGGTATGGTAATATTCCGAAGTGCATAGTCTTGTGCCTGAGCCTCACTAAGACCTAATGCCCTCCCCTTAACGCTGGTGGCCACCTCACGCTCGAGCACATCCGCCAGTTCCACACTGCCAAAACCTGGAATAAAATAGCTGCCGTTATACACAGCTAAAAGTCCATAAACAGAAGTGTCTTCATGGGAATTTACCTGAATCCGGATATACATATCCGCTTTTGTTTCATTGGCAAGCCTTACTCTGTCTTCCTCTTCTGGGTTTACATCATCAATTCTGGTGTAATATGCTTTAATATCGGTCTTATCCAATTTTTCCTTGAGCATTTTTGCTATCTGCAGGTTAATACTTTTTTCCAGCAGTCCATCCGCCTCATATCCAGTATTTGAGCCACCGCATGCCGGATCAATTACTATGATTCTGTCATACATTTCCTTTGGACTTAAAAAACTGATATATAAATCATTATTTTCTAAAATCGTACGATATTCAAAAATGCCGGACAATTGGAAATTTAATTTTATTCCCTCTTCACTTACTTCATAATTACCCTGCTCCACCATGTCCCGGTTTCCGGATATCACATTTTCCTTGTAAAATTCCTCATCATTATTTGCAACCAATACGCATAGTTCCTGATCCATATAATGATTTTCAATCACAATGTCTTCCGCCTTGCATCCCTCCGGCAGAGGAATGCGCAGGTAACTGGTATTGCTTTCACCTAATGCAAAAGTAAGCAAATGCTGATCCGATACCTCTGATACTTCCGTTTTCTGCACCTCATCCTGCGCCACATCTGAAATTGTGACCACTTTGCCGGCAGATAAATATAAAATAATTCCTGTTGCTGCTATGGAATAAATAACGCTTCCAATCGCTGCTTTCTTTATCAAACTGCTCTCCAACTCTTACTCCTGTGTGCTTCTTCTCGGCGGCTTTGCCCCCGGGAATTGATAAAAATATGTTTTCATCATGCCATTGTAAATTTTTCTGTTTTTTGCTGCTTTCAACCCTATGGCATCTTCCGTATGCTCATAAGCTGTAATTAAATAAAGAGACCAATCATCCAACGCCTTAAATCGTTCCCCTAATGTTCCATAAAGTGCAGAGAGATTTTTCTTTTCTTCTATCCTTTCTCCATAAGGAGGATTCGTAATCAAAAATCCGTATTTTTTGCTGTGGCTCAACTGTGAAACATCTCTTCTTTGAAAGTGAATCATTTTTTCAACACCAGCCTGCCTGGCATTTTCTCTCGATATAGACACCATTCCGTCATCTGCATCATATCCTTGAATATCCGTATATCCATCTAAGCAAATCTGTTCTCCTGCCTCATCCACTGTATCGTGCCATTCCTTTAACGGAATCAAATGAGGCCAGTTCTGAGCTGTGAAACTGCGGTTCATTCCCGGTGCAATATTAGCCGCCATCAAAGCCGCTTCAATGGGAAAGGTTCCACTTCCACAAAAAGGATCTACTAAAATGCGGTCCTTTTTCCAGGGGGTAAGCATAATAAGGGCGGCTGCAAGATTTTCGGCAATAGGCGCTTTTGCGGTAAGTTTCCTATATCCTCTTTTGTGCAGAGAATCCCCTGTGGTATCCAGTGCAACTGTAACCTCATCTTTCATAAGAAATACTCTTATGGGAAAAGGCGCTCCGCTTTCCTCAAACCACTCTATATGATAGACCTCCTTAAGACGCTCCACCATCGCTTTTTTCATAATGGATTGAATATCAGAGGGGCTGAACAGCTTACTTTTAATGCTGGCCGCCTTTGTAATCCAGAACTTTCCATCTGACGGGATCATTTCTTCCCATGGAATATTCCTGGTACCCTGAAATAATTCCTCATAAGTTTCCGCCTTAAAACTCCCTGCTTTAATCAAAATACGCTCTGCCGTGCGCAAAAAAACATTGCTCCGGCAGACAGCTTCCGCATCACCAATGAAAGTGATTCTCCCATCCTCGACTTTTACAACATCATATCCCAAATCTATGATTTCACGTTTTAAAATAGATTCCAAACCAAAATGGCAGGGCGCAATCAGTTCGTATTTCTTCATGAATACCTCATTTTATATTCTGGCAGCTTATGAATGATATGGCTTAGTTGTTACTTGTAGAGTATAGCATAATTCATTTTTTTTGTATACAAAAAAGGCGCCTTGGTAAGCGCCTTTTTTCCAAATCCACTAAAACTCGTTGTTCTTTTTGTTATTGTCCTTGCAGTTAGAGTTAGAAGAATTTGAAGAACTGTTCTTCTGGCTGTTCTGACTGTTCTGGCTGGATTTGTTTTCCTGATTCTGATTGTTCTGGTTGTTCTGATAATCATTTTTAGACATATTTGTTTCCTCCTGATTCATTAGGTTACAGGAGTAGTATTTTCAAATGTAAAATGTTTTATACTTAAGAACTATAGTACTTTGGTACCGTTTTTTTATTCAAATTGCACAAATAAAAACGTTTTTATCTGTTGGTACTTTTGTACTATTTTAGTATTGTTTATTCTATAATGATGCGCTATAATGTATTTGTGAACAGGAAAAACCCTTCAATTTTCTGTTTGCACCCTTATATTAATTATTTATACTCCCCTGTAAAGCCTGTCCTCCCTGACAGGCTTTACTCATTCTTACAAATGGTCAAACCATTCTCTTGCCTTTTCAAATCCCTTCCGGTGCAGACTTCCAGCCAGTCCTTTTATCCAGGCTGTCAGTTTTCCCCGATTTATGTCTTTTGATGCTTTTTGCTCCTTCTCCCTGAAAACTTCCGTAATGCTGCAGGCAATCAGCCTTGGATTTCCCAGCTTCTCCATAACCTCTTCCACAGACTGCCCTTTTCGCAGCTCAATTTCAATATATTCCTGATAGTATTCCACAAAGGATACCGCATTTTGGCTCCCTATTTTACCGTTTAACTCTCTCTGGAGCTGTATCAAAAAATCCTGCTTTGTCATTTCTCATCCATTCCCTGTCCATACTCCAGTCTTTTTTCATATTTTTCCGGATCCGTAAGCAGTTCTATCATGCTTGCAAATGCCTGCATAACCATTTTTTCTTTATTACATGTCCTGGGATTTTTTCCTGTATCCTTAATCAGATTATACCTGCTCATCTGCCAGACATATAAGTCACACAGGCTATAACTACCTACCTTAAGCTTATCAAGGAAGGTGTGATGTTCTATATAATACACAAGTTCCTCATAAACCTGGGGATAGGTTAAAATATTCTTCCAAAGTTCATCCGCCCAGGAAACGGAAAGCTCTGCATAATCACAAATTTCATAAAACGCTTTACACACTTTTATTTTTGTTGCATCATAAATAATCCCCTGCATAAAAATCACTTCCTTATCTTTTAAATCCAAACTAAAGCAGCGGCGCTATGAACCTTGATACCCTTCCAATCAGCTTTTGATACAAAGGTATTTTTTTATAATAGTCCATAGTAATTTCCTGACATTCAAGCAGAGTATCCTGAAAGTCCTCCTCCACTTTTGCTACTACCGAATTGCCATAAAAGTACGCTCCACATTCAAAATGATGGTAAAAGCTTCTGTAATCTAAATTAATTGTTCCTACCGTAGCACACTGGTCATCCGACACAAAAATTTTGGCATGGATAAAACCGGGTGTATATTCATATACTTTGATTCCAGCCTGTATAAGCTCAGGATAAAATGTCCTGGCAATAAAATAAACCACCTTTTTATCTGGAATGTGGGGCAGGATCATCGCTACCTCAACACCTCTGTGAGCCGCATAGCGCATACAGTCCAGAAATTCTCTCCCCACAATAAAATAAGGTGTCATAATATGCACATATTTTGTTGAACCGTTTATCATTGATTGATAGACTGTTTTTCCCACTTCTGTGCTTCTGGTAGGTGTTTCTCCATAGGGAATCACAAAACCGTCATGATAAAGAGGTTCTTCATAAACAATATTTTTTACATAGGCTTCATAATTTTCGCTTCCCTGTTCGGAAACATTCCACATCTGCAGATACATAATGGTAAAGCTGCGCACCGCATCACCGGTCACCTTAACTGCCACATCCTTCCAGTGGCCAAATCTCTCTACCTGATTAATATATTCATCCGCTAAATTTACACCTCCGGTAAATGCAGTTTTTCCGTCAATTACCACAATTTTCCTGTGATCACGGTTATTTTGTGTGGTTGATAAAAAAGGCACAATGGGAGCAAACATTTTCGCCTTAATTCCAAACGATTCAAGCTCCTTTGGATAATTATAAGGAAGCAGTAAAATAGAGCACATTCCGTCATACATTACCCTGACTTCCACTCCTTCCTTTACCTTTTCCTTTAAAATATCTAATATGGTGTCCCACATAATTCCCCGTTCAATAATAAAGTACTCCAAAAAAATATATTTTTCCGCCTTTTTCAATTCCACAATCAGATCTGCAAATTTATCTTCTCCCAGAGGGTAATATCTTGCAACAGAATTATGATATACCGGAAACCCTGCCGAATTCTCCATATAATATGCAAATCCTTTGAAAACTTCTGGACATTTTTGAATTGCCGCTTCCGTTTCCTCCGATCTAATCAGCATCCCTTCGGTTTCCCTTACCCGCCTTCCAAATTTTTTCTTTAGACCGATTCCTCCAAAATTCCCAACTATAAACACATAAATCAATGCGCCAAACACAGGAAACAGGCAAAGAGGAATGATCCAGCTTAATTTAAACTCCGGAGGCTCATCTCTGTTTATAATATAAATAATCACTACTCCTCCAAAAAAATTCATTGTTTCCCATACAAAAGGATACTTGATTCCCAGATAAGTAAAACTACCCACTAACACCAGTATCTGCAAAGCAATCATTAAAACAACTGCCAAAGTACGTCCAAAAACAATTTTGTACACGCAGTTTATAAACCGTTCCATAACAATCTCCCTTATTTTAGCAAATGAAGTATTTCCTCAAAACACACTCCATTCTTGCGGTCAACTCCCATTTCCACAGATTTTATCATACATTTTTTAACGAAACCGGAAGCCTTTTTTACTGATTCCGTAAAAGAAATCCCGTTTACTGCGTCTGCTGCAATAATTGAAGCAAACAAATCTCCCGTTCCGCAGCGTTCATCCCCCTCCTTGTGCGTTCTTATCAGTCTCGGTGTTTCCCTTTCCTGATACATATAATTTGCTATAAATTCTCCCTGAGGTATACCGGTAATCACAATTTTTTTCGGTCCCATATCACATAATTTTTCCGCCATTTCGTGGAGTTCTTTTCTTTTCCATCCTTTTTCACGATAAGGCGTATCGGTAAGCTTACAGGCTTCTGTCAAATTCGGTGTAATGATATCTGCAAGCATAACCAGTTTTCGCATCTCCACGCACATTTCCTCCGTATAAGTTCCTGCAATTGTCCCATGATCCCCCATCACCGGATCAATTACAACAACCGTTTCCGGTCTGCGAAACGTTCTTACAAACTCCTGCACCATGCCGATCTGCTCCCTTGATCCCAAAAAGCCGGACATGATCCCATCAAAGGTAAGGTCCAGGCTTTTCCACATGGAAAAAAAAGCCGGCAGCCTGTCCGTGTAATCATCAAAAAAATACTCTGGATACCCTGTATGGTTAGAAAGAATTGATGTGGGCACAGGGCAGCACTGCAATTTCATATGGGAAACCACCGGCAGCACCACTGTAAGTGCACACCGGCCATATCCTGTCAGATCATTGATTGCCGCAATTTTTTTCTGCATTTTCCGTTCCATCTGCCTGCACTCCTTTTCCCTCATCCAAATACTAGTTTTATTCTGCTGCTTTAACCAGCTGTGAAGTACAATGAGGGCATCTGACAGCTTCTATGGCTATTTCTTCCCTGCAATACGGGCATACCTTTGTGACAGCTGGCGAAGGCTCTTCCACTTTCTTTCTGGAAAATTTATTTACCATCTTTATCAGCAGAAATATCACCATTGCAATCAGCAGAAAATTAATGACTGCCGCAATAAATGAACCGTAATTTAAAGTAGCAGCCTGTTCTCCTTCTCCCAGCACAATACACAATGAGGTAAAGTCAAAACCTCCCGTAATCAAGGACAACAATGGCATTGCAACATCATTGACCAGAGAAGTCACTATAGCTGTAAATGCCCCGCCAATTATTATGCCGACTGCCATATCCATTACATTCCCTCTTGAAACAAATTCCTTGAATTCTTTTATTAATGCTTTCATTTTTATACCCATGCCTTTCCCGCTTGGGCTCCTCCCAAGTGGGAACAGGCCCAAATACGTAAGGTTGAAAGTTTCTTTCAACCTTCTTTCCTCCTGTGTATTTTCTTTTTTTGATACAAAGAAAGCGGAAACGCCAATCTAAGCATTTCCGTCTCATGTTCTGACTTACCGATTCTAAAATCCGCCTTCACACATTAAAGCCTTGCCCTTTGAATAATTATTACATTCATATTATACCCCGATAAAAATCTTATAGCAAATAAATTTTCTGTCACCTAAAAAGGCCTGTCCTTCAGGACATATCTTTCTTAGGATGTTTATCCCAATATCATTGGATACAGATGGTTTTAATCATCTGTCATGAAATACCCTTTTAATCTTGTTGTACTCCTCAGATGATATCCTTTGGTTACGTCAATCATCAATCCCCTGTTTTACTGTGGTTAAAGTAGTGCTCAGCGCTTTCCCATATACAGGCAGTAGTTCAACTATCTCAGGCAGTTTTTTGCGGCAGCCTTACCAACACATACCAGAAGTTGAAAAAATCATTACTATTCACGCTGCTTCTCCTTTCTTTTCGTATTTTACTCGAAGCATAAAAAAAGAACGGGGTGCAAGTATGTGTCCACACTCAGCACCCCGTTTCTATATCATGAGGCACAGGCAGAGACTGTCATCACGCAAAAGGCATTGTTTTTATATCCGATTACCTTATAATAATTCTTGCGTGTATCGCAGACTTAGTCTGTATCGTATAATAGCCAAGATACCATTCCTTGCCCCGGAGAGCGGCAACTCTCCGGGGTGGTACACCGTATCCGTTCTTGAATTCTCAACTCACATTTTAGCATACACCCAACAGCATTATAAGCATAAATCACGCTTGTAAACCAAGCTCCTGCATTGCCCTCTCCCCCCTTGACGCCTCCGGTTTGAAACAAAATGAAACAGTAAACAAAGTGATTTCGTTCTTGTGCATGAAAAAAGCAGAAACACCGAATTTATCGACATTCCCGCTTCTCATTACCAACGTGCGCAACCGCACAAAAACCGTACACAAGCGCAAAAACCGTGCGCTAGAGGATTCGAACCCCCGACCTTTTGGTCCGTAGCCAAACGCTCTATCCAGCTGAGCTAAGCGCACATTCATTGCTTTATCTGCAACAACTGATATTCTATTATAATATCATAAATTTGTCAAGGGGGCTGGAAAAATTTTGCTAAAACCTGTGTAAGATTACAATACCTCATTGACGAATTAACTGCTGTTGTTGCCAGGAAATCTTTTTGATATTAGAGATATAATTTACTAATGGAAAAATTCAAATTCTATGATACTATAGAAATAGCGAATAGCGGGAGAAAACGGAATTTGAGAAATGGGGATCTTATGAAGAAAGACGATAAAGAAAGATGTTCGTGGGCAACTACGGAACTCTACAAGGAATACCATGACAATGAGTGGGGAAAACCAGTTCATGACGACAGGAAACTATTTGAAATGCTAATTCTCGAAGGTATGCAGGCTGGATTATCGTGGCTAACGATATTAAATAAAAGAATGGGATTTAGAGAAGCCTTTGATAATTTTGATTATCAAAAAATTGCTCTCTATGATGAAGCAAAAATTGAGGAATTAATGCAAAATGCCAATATCGTTCGCAATAGATTAAAAATCAAGTCGGCAATTACAAATGCGCAGCAATTCATCAAAATTCAAGAAGAATATGGAAGTTTTAATGCGTTTATCTGGTCTTATGTTGATAACAAACCTATCCATAATCATTTCAAATCAGAAGCAGAAATTCCGGCTGCAACGCCGCTTTCGGACAAAATTAGCAAAGACTTAAAAAAACGCGGTTTTAAATTTGTAGGCAGTACGATCATATATGCGTATATGCAGGCAATCGGAATTGTAAACGACCATGTGCAAAGCTGCTATTTGTATGTGTCCGAAAATTAAGTGTCAATTTGTGATTTTTAAAGGAGCATCAACAGTGTCTAACGAATATGATAATGAAATATTTTTTGAAGAATATGCAAAAATGCCACGCAGTAAAGGCGGTTTAAGTTCTGCCGGAGAATGGTGCCAATTTGGCTCTGCACTATATCGAAAATAAAGATGAGATATTTCAAAAAATACATCAAACATTGAAACCAGACGGAGTATTTCTTTTCAACATTGAACACCCGATTTTTACATCTGGTGTAGGGCAGGACTGGATTTATACCAATGAGGGCAAACCTCAATACTGGCTGCTTGATAATTATTTTTATTCCGAAAAACGAAAAACAAATTTTCTTGGATGTGATGTAACAAAACAGCATCATACACTTACGCAAATCCTAATGGGTTTACTAAATAGTGGTTTTGAACTTGAAGTGGTGGAAGAAGCACAGCACCTTCATTTTGCTATGAAAGTCTAAACTATCATGCAAAAGAGCTCAGAACAACCGTTCGCATTCTCGCTAATGTAAAAATACCCTCAAAAGCACACAAAAATAATGTAACTTTCAAAGCTATGTAGTGCCGAAAGTGGCGGATTTACGGGCTTTCTCGGCTTTCCGTGTCCGTATCTTCCGGGGAAGGAGACACCCCTAAGTGTTAGAATTGCCACTCCCAACATGGAATTATTTTTATCGTAGAAAGGCTATTACAAAGGTAGATTAGTAATCTACCCTTGTAATGGCTCATTCTTCCGGCTCTGATAGGCTTTTTATATTTTATCCATTTGCATATAATAAGAATCACTTATTTTATTACCTGTTTCATCATATAGCGTAATATAAAAATGATTAGGATCAGGACGAAGTTCAAATGTCCTGCTATGATCATAAGAGGTAATCACTTCCTCTACTATTCCACCATCTTCCCCTTCGTATCTGGTGTGCGAAATTACATCCATTCCATTATCATCAACATCAATCACCTTTACCCCTTCTTGCTTAAGCTCCACAGGTGCCTTACCACCTTCTATCTCTGGATTACGACATTGGCATAGTGCTTCATAAATTTCTGCTGCTTTCATTGTTTTCCCTCCTTCATTACAGATACTCTTACAATATAATATAAAATGCTGTTCATATGGCACATCTATCCTTTCTGCTAAGATCAGGGGCCCATCTGCCTTGCAAGAATTATAATAACATAAAACTTCCTTTTCTGCAGTTGTGATAAATATATGCTAATTTCACAATCCAGAAAATTTTTCCAACTGCTTATTCAACTTTTCGATATCAATTTGCGGCAGTTCAATGTGTTGGCTACAATTCATTTTTATGTTAAACTCCCAGTCCTCTTTTTGCTCATCCATAGCCTTTTTCAGCAATTCATCAACTGGCATCAAAAATGAAAAGTCCATCTCTTGTTCCCTACTCTCCACAGCAATAATTCGATCAAAAATATCAGAAAACATCTCTTTAATAACAGATTGCCTGAGTTCTTCATACCGCTCACCAAGTTTCTTCGATACTTCTGCAAATCTATTTTCTAATTTTTTATCAACAAATGGTTTCTTATTGGGTATAACTTTTTCATCATCTCCTTTATTCAAAATATCCCGTATCTCGCTTCTTGGTATTTTTCGTTCTTCTGGTCGGCCGAGAATCCCATTATATTCAGATAAAAGTTTCTGGTATCTTTCATCTTCCATTACAAGATCGTAAAATCTTTCGACTATAGCCCAATCAACCTCTGCTGCAAGACATTCATCTTTTGACATATCTCTACTTTCCTGTTCAGCTTTATTATTCAATTCTTCACTTCGTAATTCCTTCATTATCCCGAACAAATCATCCCATTTTTCAATAAATAACTGGAAGTCACTCTCCATGGCAATAAGCCACTGGCATCTTTCTAATTCCCGAATGCTCAAAGAAAATGTATCTAATCTTTTTCTGATTAACTCATTCCATCTATTCTGCATATTTTCAATAATGGTACATTGCTTACAGACTGGATAATTCAGCCGGTTATTCATCTTATATGCTACTTGTTGTAATACTTCAGCAGATACATCACAATTCCTGAATGTATCAATCACTCCTTCATATATCCTGACAATAAAAGCATTTTCTGCAGCTTTAAAGTCTGCTCTTCTTAGAGGTACATACTTTCCTGTAAATTCCATAAGCATCTCTATCCAAAACTCAACATCTACTTCAGCAAAAGAATATGAATCACTTTGTTTTAAATATTCAATCTCATCATCCAAATCAATAATATGAATGATCTGCTTAAAATTCTTGAACTGGCTGATATAAAAATTTTTTAAAGCATCATCCGTAGCGGTTCCCCCATTAACTAATTTTTTATCAAAATAAATCTTATCTGTAATTTCGCGCAAAGTAAGATGTTTCACAAAAATCGTCCTCCATATCAGTATTAAATCATCCAAAATTATTTTTATCTGCTTAGAAATTTCTGAATCTTAGTTGTGCTTTATCGCCTCATTCTCAAATTTCTCTTCATCAGCTTCTACGTTTACCATAGTTCAAAGAGCAGACACTCATTTCTCATTACTGCCTTCAAATAATTTACGCAGTTTATCATTTACCTTAATCCGATTTTCAAACTGCATCCACCCGCAAAACATATAACACATTTTAAGAACGAACCACCATGTATACAGTGCCTTATAAGACTGAAACTGTTTATCGGAAAGCAATCCATGTGCAATATCATTTCTCATATTAAACCCAAACTTAGAACAAAATATTGTCCTCAACGCCAATAGAAAATCCTCGTCCAGACATTCCCTTACCCCTTCTAATTCCAAAACAGCATGCATAGTCTTTAACTCTTCTATGCCATCTTCATTCAAATTGTAAACCGGCTCACCACATTCTATAGTCAGTTCTCGAACTGAATTTTCCACCTGAGGAACAAGCAAACATAAAGCAGTTAAAAAATCACCTGAAAACCCTGCCATTATTCCTTTTACATAGGCTCCTCTTCTGTCTTCTGGAACAATTATGCTATCTTCAACAATCTTCCATATGTCTTTCTCTTCAACCTCAAATTTTGAGCGGATATAATTCAGCGTATTTCCAACCATGATCTGTGAAAAATATCCCATAAATTCCGCAGTATTTTTTTCCACCGAATCTTGCAGCGCAGCTAAATCTATTTCTTCACCAGATTTTTTAATGGGTTTACTTTTAGCAATCGACTTACCATCTTTTCCTAAAATCCCTATAGGGAAAAGTCCGCTGAATGGATTATCTGCTGATTTCCTAACAGATTCTTCAACCTTACTTCTTTCTGGCAATGGGATAAATAACGCAAAGTAGCAAAGAACCTCTTCCTTATCCAAAACCTCTAATTGCCTGATTAACTGCTTAACAGTCTCACTGTTGTCCTTCTTTGCTGAAAATACCGGCATCTCTGATATCAATTTCTTTTCAATTTCATCTATTCTTCTAAGTATATTTTTTCTTTCAGCTTCTGTCCCAATAATTGTTTTCAGAATATTTACCGCATCTTTTAGCAGATGTATTGACCTCATCATGCTTCCGGTCTCAGGTTTATCAAAGGTACTTTCTGCCATTAAGATTGCTTTTACTTTACGCCTTCGCAGCTCAATCAATTTAGGCTCCGATACACACTTTTTCTTTTGCCACTTGTTTTTCTTACAGTAAAGCTGTTCAAGTATATTACAAAATTCTCCTATTATATAAAAATCATAGCATTGATCATCATATGTATTTAAAATTTTCTCAGTATACTGAATCAGAAAATCCACATCAACTTTTTCATCCATTGCAGTTTGGATTAAATACAGAACCTTTCCATGATCCTCATTATTATACCGATTTAAAACTTTTGTAATCAGTCTATTCCTTGTAATCTCGTCAATATCTTTGCTGCTGATTTTTTTTGATATAAATATAAGCCGGTTAATTGCCATGAAATTATAATCAAAGCCTTCCGTACTTTCTAAATGCAGGCGGTAATGTGCTTCTGCAGATTTTGCAGCTGAAAAATCCTTTTCCATTACCCATAAAAAATCATTGATTTTCGCCTTATTGATATCAGAAATTGGATACTCCAGTATCTCAAGAAGTAATTTTTTGTTATCCTCCATCCTGACACTTCTTATCCATATATCTTTTGCAAAAGTAAATGGAATATCTTCTGGTCGATATACCCATCTCTCAAGTATGATATCATGCAAAAAGTTTTCTGAACCAAAGCTATCAAGATTATCCATTTTTTCTAATTTCTTTGATGCAATATCGTAATTCTTTTCTTTTAATATCTCAACAATACTACTTACCATTTCATCCTTCAAAGTAAACACCTATCCTAATTCATAATATTTTGAAATACTGGCCTGCCATTTCTCTGCCGGAATGCAATCTATAATTCTTTCCGGTTCAATAACCCTACTTGGCTTCATATAAGCATAAACATCTGAAGATAGGTCTGAAAAAGCACTGTCAACGGCCTTCTGGAACAGCAGCTTCTTAAGCCCAATCCATTTATTATGATAATCCTTCAGGTACTCTTCCTGATTTCCATAAAATGCATAGTATTCAAAATCTGTAATCCTCGCCATATACTTGATCACATATGGTTTAGTGACTGCTTCCCAAGCATCATCCACTCCGGCAGTCTCTTTCCCAAATTCTGATAAAGTAAACAGAAACTCCGGCGCATTGTGAATCGTCCCATAATCGTAGATATCCCTGCTGAACAAAAAACCATTTACCTGATGGTCATAAAATATTTTTCGCCCTATATTGTATAAATCATCTACCTGCTTTATCATCCTATCCCAATTCGTGTATTTTTTATAATCTATATCAAAATCCTTACCATCAATATGCATGATCTTAGAAGGGATATCAAACCAAATCCCTCTCTCCTTTAAAAACACGCTTAACTCTGTTTCTTCTTGAAGTACCTTTTGCAAATCTTTTAGTCCGTTCTTTTTTATTTCAGCACAATCGTCCCCATTTGTTGTTACATGAAAAACTACCAGTTCCAGCCGGTCAATATCCATGCTCTCTATTTCAGCGAAGTACTTCTTTGCAAAAATATCAAAGTCACTGTTACACTCTAACCGGTAGTCAGAAACAAGATTTCCCTTTTCTATATTCAAAACACTATACAGCCAATCGTATGAGGCATCTGGATTTGTAATATCATAACAGCTCTGCACCGCATTCGTCCCCTTCCTATCTGTTTCAAATACATTACCACATTTTCCCTATATTTTCCATCTAAAAAACAGCACGTTATCCTACTCGCACAAAATGGCAAGCAATGCAATCTTCCGTAAGATTGCGTATTTAGCATCACCAAAGATACCGGAGATAAAATTCGGGACCGCCATCTCCTTCAGCTTTTTGTCCTTTGTCTTGAAAAACATTGCCAGTACCACTGCCGATGTTGCAAAGGTGCAGGCAAAAAACGGCATCATCACGTTGTCATATCCCAACGTCTGCACATTGTTGATATAAACTGGTATAAAACCCCAGTGCATGCCGAAAATCACGAGGATCTGCCAGGTCAGTCCCACGACCGCTCCTGCCAGCGTCGGGCTGAAACCGCGGACCGCCAGTGTAAACTCCGATATTAAAGTGGAACCGAAGGTTGCCACAGGCCCCAGAAACAGCATGGAAACCGGAATAGTCACAAGCAGCGTCAGCATCGGCACAAAGAAGAACTTCACCAGATCCGGTACATATTTGCTGAAAAATTTCTCACATTTTGAGGCAAACCACACCGCAAGGATCACCGGTATCACCGTTCCGGTATAATCCACCGAGATCACCGGTATACCGAAGAAGTTAATATACACCGGCGAACGGAACATGGTGTCCTCCAGCAGGTAGTACAGCGGCTCCGCTCCTGCGGACAGCGCCCCTGCCTGTATGCCCGGATAACACATCGCCGCACCGATAGCAAGCCCCAGCATCGGCTTTAATTTAAACTTCTGTGCCGCCGTATATCCCAGAAACAGTGGCAAAAAGGTAAACAGCGCATCCCCCGCCGCATTGATGATTAGATAGCCGCCACCATCCGCACCGTAAAGCCCCAGGGTGACAAACAGCGTATTTAAGCCCTTCAGCATACCGCACGCCGCCATAATGCCGAGGATCGGCTGGAAGATGCCCGATACCATGTCAATCGCCTTATCAAAAAGCTTTCCTGATTTCTTTTCATCCGTCTCCGCTGCTCCCGCCTTCAGATCAAGAAGCTGCATCACATCCTCAAACACTTCCGGCACATGGTTTCCGATCACCACCTGATACTGTCCGCCGCTCTTCATCACGGTCACAACGCCTTCCATCTCCTTTAATACCTGGTCCTTCGCGATACCCTCATCTTTCAGAGTAAACCGAAGTCTCGTGATGCAGTGAACCAGTCCCGCAACATTGTCTTTGCCGCCCACATTTTTCACGATGTCTTTTGCCAGCGCTTCATATTTTCCCATCTGTTTTCCCTCCTGTTCCGCCAAATCCCCTTCCACATATTCTTCCGGGATTCTGCTGTTATTGTAAATTCCCTGTACAGGCAGCATGTATTTCGCTCCGCTCCTGCTTTGTTACCGCAACTATATCACACCGGTATTTTCCTCTCAATATGTTTGGCAGGATAGATCCGTCGTTCCAAAAAAGGGCGGAAAAATACCGCTGTTTCTGTAACAGCGGTACAAAATCCCATCTCTTATCCGGCTTTTTTGACTTTCGCTTTCGCCTTCCCCCTAAAACCTCTTCCGAAACCTCTCTCTTGCCACGCTCAAACTTCTTCCCCGCTTGTTCCCTCTCTATCCAGCAGCAGATCCATATGCTGCAGCATTTCCAGTGAAGATTTCGCATGTTCATGATAGCATCCCGACAGGAGAAGGGAAAAAACTATATCGATCACATAATTTACCGCGGAGAAGGACGTGATCACGTCCAGACTTACCAGCGAATCCCGATTCGGGATCTCCACGATCTCATGGCACTGTCTCCTAATCACTTCATTGTGAGGCCCCACGATCCCCACCACAAAATTATTCGTGGCTTTGCGCAGATATTTTGCTGCCCGGATCATTGTCCGGTTTGCCCCGGTAAAACTGATTAAAAACGCAATTGTCCTCTTGTTCTTCCGCGCCGCCAGATAGTGCCCGTTGACGCTCTCATAGGCGGAGCATTCCACACCCAGTGTGGCAAACTTGAATGCCGCGGACTGTGCCAGAATATAGCTGACTCCGGCGCCGTAAATATCAATGCACTCCACCCGCCGCAGCATATTATGTATCCGGTTCATGCTGTTTTTATCCAGTGAGAGCCTGGTATTGGTCACAGCCTTATCATAGATGCCCGGCAGCGTATTGATAATATCCGTATAGGTGCTTTTATCATGGATCGGCTCGCCCGCAAGCATCCGGGCGAGCCTGTTTTTCTGGTTAATTTCCTCCACCAGCTTCAGCCGGAATTCCTGATAGCCCGAAAGCCCCAGCTTTTTACAAAGGCGCACCACTGTTGCCTTGCTCGTAAAGGAAGCCTCCGCCAGTTCCGCAGAAGACATTCCGGGCGCTTTGTCCGGATGATCCAGTATATATCGCGCCACATCTTTTTCATGATTGGTAAAATTGACTCCCTGTTCCAGTTTTTCCAACAGCATAAACATCTCCTTGTGATAAAGGTTATTCACTCGTAAAAATACTCAAGACTCTACACAGGCACATATTCTTTTAAAGTGGTGGAAAAGTTTTGTTAAAACCTGTAATACGGTCTTCCGCCACAGCACAGGCCGCCACCGCCGCAGCACAAGTTACATAAAAGATTTGCAATGCATAATTTCAAACAAAATCCGCTGCCTCCCGTATAGGGCTGTCCATAAGTATATTGTCTCTGCCTGTACCAGGTACCACCATTTTCAAACTGATATACCAAATTACTGTAATCCTGATTTCCCGGCTCTAAAGCTGCTGCTCTTCTGGCATGCTCCAGTGCGGATGCCTGATTTCCAAGACCTGCATGTGCCAGTGCACTGTAATAGTACCATCTGGCATTCCGGCCGCTTTCCTCCATACCGTCAAGTACGGTTCTTGCTTCCTTATAATATCCATTTCTCACATAATTGCCTGCCGCACGTAAATGTCCGTCTTCTTCATAACCGGTTCGCGAACCACCAAAAGCGCCGCCAAAACTGCCAAAATCTCCGAAACTGCCAAATCCACCGTTTCCAAAACCTCCATAGCTGCCGCCGGATGCACCATGTCTGCCATCCTGATACCTGTAGCCTTCCGTCCGCTCTTTCATAATCTGCTGATAAGCCTGTTGTATTTCCTTAAATCTTTCCTCCGCCTCTTCCTTATGTGGATTATTGATATTAGCATCAGGGTGATACTTCCGGCTGAGAGACTTATATGCTTTTTTTATTTCTTCCTCTCCGGCATTTCTTGAGATGCCTAAAACTTCATATGGATCACGCATTTTCCGCTCCCTTCTCCTTTGCCTGCTTCTTCTCCCGCTCCTGACTTACCATATCAAACCGGTACCAAATACCTGAATAAAGAATATTCCTTAAAATTTCCACATTTTCTATCACAGGAAGTTTTTCGAACTCTTTACAGCATTCCGCCATGATCATTGTTAAAATGGTTTTTATTTCTTCTTCAAATTCAGGATCTTCATAGCGCTTTTTAAGGGGATTGAATCTGCCCTTTTTTATATCTTCCACAATGTCTTCATAAGCATCCAAAATATAAATAAACTTCCCTAAATTATTTCCTATGCTTCTTAAGCTGCCGCTCCACTCATCATTTTTAGGCGCCATCATCTCAGCCATAATTTCACCAAAAAGCCCTGCCATACGGTCGATATCCTGGTTTTGGCGTTTTTCCTCCTGTGCCAGTTCTCTCATAAGGCTGCTGATTTTTCTGGTCTTTTCCCCATAATGTGCACATATATTGCGGTACGCTTTTTTGACCATTTTCATATAAGCCAGTCTGGTCAGTTTATTTTCATCTTCCCAGTCATCTTTACATTTATAATAGGTAAAGAGCAGATTCATATCTGCCCCATAATAAGAAAATTCATTTTTTCTAAGAGTATGTTTCTCAAAAGGATGTGCAATGCACTTTGCCTCTGAAATTTCTGTTTCCGGCTCATATAAACTGCCAAGCAGCATAACCAAAAAAGTAATATCATAAGATAAACTGATTTGTCCCAGCTTTCCGTATCTTTCCTTTAGCGCCTGACAAAGCCCGCAATAGTAGGAATGATAAATATCAAATTCCCTGAATTTCATATCGCCCTTATTGATAATGATATATCCAAACATAATTGTCTCCCAGCCGGTGATAAACTCTCAGCTTTTTTTGATAAAGGTCTGACCACATTTCGGACATCTGATTTCGATCTTTCCTTTTCCCCTTGGAATCCTTATTTTTTGTGTACAGGACGGGCATTTATAAATATGGTGGGTTTTTCTTTGTTTCATATTTTTTGTAAACGAAGCCACCTTTTGTTTTAACTTATATTCATACCGCAGGTATACTGAATTTTCGGCACTGCGCTTATACCTGTTTTTCGAAAACATTCTGAAATAAGCATACGCTAAAAGCGCAATTCCCAAAATGTAAAATACCCTTGCTCCAAATAAGGACAGTACAAAGCAAAGAACCACCAGAATCATCAAAAAGCGGTTTAACTGATCGCTTCCATATCTTCCCTGCATAAAACGGTACAACTTCTCTTTCATCACAGTCACGCCTTTCATTTTCCATAAAAATACCCATCCTCAGGGTATTTTTGTCTCTGCTGCTATCCTACTTCTTTTTTTACAATAAATCAATTAACGCAATATAAAGCAATCTAAACAATTTCTAAACAACAAAGGGCAGGTGAAAACTCCACCTGCCCTGATAGATACTTTATCAGTCTTCAATATCCTGATCCGCTGCCACCGCTGATACTACGGAAGAAACTACCGATACCACCACTGCAATAATGATAATCAATAATCCGCCGCCTAACAACATAAATTCCATTTCAATCTCTCCTTTTAAAGTACCTTGTCCATTTCAATGTAATTATTGTACTAAATATACTGTAGTTTTTCAACCACAAAATTCATGCAAACAATGCTTTGACAATTAAAGTACCTGGCCTTTTAATACCACTTTATACAGACTTAAATCCGATTTGCGCAGCAATACAAGATTTGCAATTTTTCCCGCTGTGATGCTTCCATATTGGTCATAAATCCCCACGCTCTTTGCAGGATTGACTGCAGCGCACTTCACTGCTTTTTCCAAAGGAATCTTCATATCCAAAACCGCTCTGCGCATACAATCCATCAAATTGGTTGCACTTCCTGCAATGGTTCCGTCTTTTAAAGTTGCAAGGGTGCCTGTAACTTTTACTGCCTGCCCGCCTAAACTGTAATCTCCATCTTCCAGTCCGGTTGCCATCATACTGTCGCTGATAAAAATGATTTTATCCTCTCCAAGCATTTTAAAAGTTGTCCGAACTGCTGCCGGATGAATATGCACGCCATCACAAATAAGCTCTGCTTCGGCACCGCTGTCTGCTGCTGCTCCCACTACGCCGGGCGCCCGATGACTATATGGCGGCATGGCGTTGTACAAGTGCGTCACATGACTTGCCCCTTCTCCAAATGCTTTCATTGCAGTATCATAATCTGCCGTCGTATGTGCCAACGATAAAACAGTTCTTTTTTTATTTTCACGGATAAATTCCATTGCCCCTTCCGTTTCAGGTGCAATAGCTGCCAGCTTAATCAGTTCACCACACTTTTCCTGCATTTCATCAAACAATTTCTGATCCGGTTTACTGATGTAAGCAGGATTCTGTGCTCCCATTTTATCTCTTGAAATAAAAGGCCCTTCCATATTAATGCCGCAGAAAATTGCCTTTCTTTCCTTTTCTCCTGCGTCCTGCGCTTTCTTATACTCAGCAGCAGTCTCACAAATCTTAAAAAGCTGTTCACTGCCCAGCGTCATTGTTGCCGGCACAATGGTTGTAACGCCTACGGAAGCTTCATAGCCTGCCATCGTATCAATTGCTTCTATGGTTCCATCGCAAAAATCACTTCCCATGCATCCATGAAAATGAATATCTGTAAGCCCCGGAATCGCATAGCATCCATCACCATCTATAATGACTTCTTTTCCTGCTCCCTTTCCATTTTCATCGCAGAATTTATCCCCTGCAATGTAAATGTCTTTTTCTTCAAAACAACCATCTTCCGTATAAACACTTGCGTTTTTAATGATCATTTCTTCACCCTGCCCTTCTTAATAGTTATTTGTTCCCAATTTACCAATATTTTAGCACCTTTAAATTCTTTTGTATATTATAAGTTGTTGCTTTCTTTTTGCAGATTTTGGTCTATATCTTTTGTCAGATCATTTTCAGGAAAAGCTTTAGAAAATTTCAAAATCAGACGATATAATTAATGTAACAAGTAAAGTGGAATCCAAGGAGGGATATCAAAGCATACGGAGATGAAAAGCTTTATAAAGTTCAAGCGGTTACGGTGATACCGCCTCTTAAGAAGACCTCTTCAAGAGAAAAACGTCATCAGTTCAAGCGGAACACTTCCGATACCTTTCCATCAAAGTCATTTACAAAAGTATTGGAAGATGCATGTGAAAAGGAAATGCAGCGGGATGTCCGTATTTGTATAAAGGGCTACAGCAAAAATGCACTTCCTATTAATCAACTAATCAGTCTGCGGGAATACCGCTAATGTGTTTGATCTTATAGGAAACGACAAAGCGTTTCCTATAACCCCTTCGGGGATGCGCCCGATTTTTGCAGGACAGAATTTACCTTTTTCCTATGGCAAAAATCGGCGCAGCGTCAAACAATTTATTCTATTTCCATTTCAGTAACAGTGCCTGAAACAGCATCTATCGTAAGGCTGTATTCCTTTCTACCCAAGTAAAATTCCACTTCGTATTCAGCAATACCATCATCATATTCCAATTCAAGTTTTGTATAGTTTATCTCGTCTTCACCGATTTCCACATAACTTAGCGCTATATTCTTAGCCTCTTCCAATGTAATCAGATCTGCCCTCTGTCCGTTTTCGTTAACCTGTTCTATGGTTTCTTTTGACATTTCCAAAATGGAAAAATCATCTGCTTTGACCTGGTATTCGTATTTCATGGCAGAAGTGACAAATTCAATTTCATACACTTTTTTTCCATCATCATAATCTAATTCCGCTTTTATAAAAGTTACCTGAGAAGTTTCCAGTTCTGCATTTTCAAGAGCAGCAGTTTTTGCCTGTTCCAAACCGGAATCTGTCTGCCTCTCACCCTCCTGACCGTAAGATGTATCCGGCTGGGCGGCATTACTTTGTTTCTGATCTGCTGCCTGCTGGCCGCTGTTATCCGGGTTCTCCCCTGCTTCCTGCCGGCTTAAATCACCCTGAGCTATTTCTGCTGTCTGCTGATCGGAAGCTTCGCTTCCGGAAATATTTTCCGGTTGGGAAGCAGGCTTTTGTACACATCCTGTAAACAGCGTCCCAATTAATAATGCTAATCCACAAACTGTAATAAATTTCACTTTAGTTTTCATAATTTCCCTCCATTTTGGCATATAATGCCCTTTTTTCTTCATACATTCGTTGATCCGCCTGTTTGATCAGGTAATCCATATCCTCTTTGCTGTCAGGCCTCCATACACATCCAAGGGCCATTGCAGCATCTGATATTTTCATATCCTTTCTTAACTTTTCTGTTCTTTGAATCAGCTCCTCTTCCCTGATTCCCGAACACAGAGCAAGAAATTCATCTCCACCTACACGAAACAATGCATAATCATCAAAGCTTCTTTTTAAGCACCCACAGGCACGGAGCAGCAACTGATCTCCTGCCTTATGTCCCCTGGTATCATTTGTTCTTTTTAATCCCATAACATCACAGTACACAATTCCAATGCTTTTTTCAAAATTCATCGCTGTAATATAATCGTGCATTGCATGTCGGTTTCCAATTCCTGTCAGTTGATCCTGAAAGCACATCTCCTCAAGGCGCCTGACCAGATTTCTTCTACGAAGCAGCGAAATAAAAAAGTGTCCCCATATTTCAAACATCGTGGTAATATGATACAAAAATTTTTCCGGCGGATTATCCACACCATAAAAACCAATAATTTCCTTTTCATCCATTAAAGGACTTACTATCAGCGACCGTATCTTCTGAGGTTCTAAATATTCATAAATATCAGGCTCTTTTTCACGAATGTTTTCCAAATTTTTAATAATAACACTTTTTCCCTTCTGAAACCTTTGATACCATAAACTTACCACGCTAAATGGAACATTCTGAAGGTTTTCCTTTTGTGGAACCACGCCGTCAGCACACCATTCATATGTATTTTTAAAGGCCCCGCCCTCTATTTCTTCAAAAATATAAACTCTTTCACTGTTTAATGATTGGCCAAGATACTCCAGCAGAATATTAATTGACATCTCCGGTGTCGGTGCTGAAAGAGAAATCCGAAGTCCTTCGTTAATCATAGCTTCATTGTCCTCCCCCACTTCTTCCTGCCAGCCCGCCGGCCCCATATCCACAGCAAGGGTAAATTTGTATCTTCTGCCATTTTCTTCGATCATTGTTTCTTTCACAGAAAGTTTTCTTTTTACCACCGGATTATAACATACATCTTCTAAAAAATAGCCCTGTTTCAATTTTTTATTACTGCAGGCCGCACAAGGGGACGCACTGCCTGCAAGAAGCTCATAGCACCTTTTTTCCTGACAGGCCGCATCATTTATTTTGTATACTTCACATGCCCTGCGGTTCATGTATACCACCTGATGACTGTCCATATCCACAACACATACTATTTCATCTAATTCGTTATAAAATTCCCATCTTCTCATAGCTGTAATATATTCCTTATCATAATATTTATGCATTGGCTATAGTATCATCTTTTATTTTATTCCTTCTACCTTATGGGATATTTTACATTTCTTATGGGATATTTATCACATAGTTTTCCAAAAAAAGATATGCAAAATATCTTTTTTAAATTCGGGTTTATATACTTGATTATAAAATATTTGCCTGCTGTCCGCAATGCAAATTAACAGACTAATTTTTAAAAGAGAGAAATATTTCTTTATTTTCCAGCTTTACCCAAAAAGAAACGTCTAAAAATTGACATTATTTCTACTATCTAGTATTATGATATAAGTGTAAAAGCAAAATTTATGAAGGGAGATAGTGCAATGGATTACAATTATGATGCCGTATACGCTGCGGTAGGCACCGGCATTCTTACCGTGTATACAATTATTGTTCTTGCAATTACTGTTTTAACAATAATAGCATGTTGGAAAGTGTTTACCAAAGCTGGCAAACCCGGGTGGGCATGCATTGTACCTTTTTACTCACAATACTGCCTGTTCGATATTGCCTGGGGTAATGGCTGGTTATTCTTACTTAGCTTTGTTCCCTGTGTAAACTTCGTGATCATGATCATGTTGTATTTAAAGCTTGCCAAAGCATTCGGCAAAGGAACCGGATTCGGATTGGGTTTGGTATTCTTAAATGCCATCTTTATGCTTATTCTTGGATTTGGCGATGCTCAGTACATAGGTCCACAGGAGTAAAAATGTTAAATAATAGGCAGTCTGCGATGCAGGCTGCCTATTATTTAAAAAATTATTGTCCTGTCTCATTTAAAAGAGGGGAAATGTTTTCTACTACAAACGGATATTCTCCATCCTCATCACAGACAATATCAATTTTACATTCCTTTCCCACAATCATATCAGACATATAAGCTGCATAAATATAAATTTCTATTTGTTCGTCAGCAGCAAATGTACCGGAAGGATCATAAATAACAATTGCTCTGTACAATTCCCCTTCCATACTGTTTTCCTCCTTGTCAGCTTCTACTGCATCAACATTTTTTTCTCCTGTCACCTGAACAGTTATATTTTCTAAAATCAGGGTTCCCCTTTGATCCTGCGCACCAGATGCTGCCTCTTCTTTTCTAAATACGCTTTCTTTTTCCTCTGTATTAGTCCCCTCATTCAGGTCTTCCACGCCTGCTTCTTCATAAGCAGCTTCCGGTGCTGCATTATCATTACAAATCTCCTTTGTATCCTCTACAGTTTCTTCCATACTGTCAGCGCCGCCCTCTGCTATTTCATAAAGCTGCCCTGTGGTATCATATACTGCCCCGGCTGATTCTTCTTGCACAGCACATTCTTCTGTTTGCTGGGCGGCTTCCGCCGGCGCCGCTGATTCAAAAGAAGCAGATTTATTCATCCGTCTGGTAAACATAAATGCTGGTATTACAATAGCTGCACACAAAACTGCTGCCGCAAGTCCTGCATATTTTTTCCACAAAATCACTGGTTTTACTTTACTTATTTGTTCTTTTTCAGGTGCGGTCTTTTCACATAGTCCCGCCTCGATCCGATCCCATAAGTCAGGAATCTCTTCATTTGCAAGCGCTATATATTCTTTTTCAAAATCCCTGCTCATAACCGCACCTCCTTAACTTTTTAATTGCATTTTGATACTTCCAGGTAACTGTGCCCATAGGAATCTCCATAGCCGCCGCTATCTCTTTAAAGGTCATCTCACCTAAAACTTTTAAGCTGATGATCTGTCGTTCCGAAGGTTTTAACAGCTCAAGTGCCTGGCTGATGGTCATACTGCCAATCACCTGCTCTTCCACCTGGTTTGTTTTGTCTTCCGCCAGCTTTATTATGCTCCCCTTATTATCTTCCTCCCCTTCTTGTCCCAAATCCTGTAAAAGGGCAGAAAGCTCTTCTTTTTTATGCTTTCGTAAAAAATCAACCGCCATGTTTCTGGCAATAACAGCCAGATAGCCTTTATGTCCATTTCCAGGCTTAAACTGTTCTGCCTTGTCCCACAAACGGATAAAAAACTCACTGGTTACATCCTCTGCATTTTCCTTATTCTGCAGCACCTCATAAATAATCCGGTAAATATATCCTGCGTAATTTAAATAAATTTCCTTTAATCCGGTCTTATCTCCCTGTACCATCCGTGCCACAGCATTTTCAAATTGCTGCTCGTTCACTTGCCCCTCCATCTTCTCACAGCTTTCACCTTCTATTTCAGATACGGATGAGCTGCCTGGTTTTTATGGAAAAAAGCTGTTACCTTTACATAAGCCGGAAAGCACCTGTAAAGATAACAACTTTTTCTTTTATCCGCCTCTGCTTAATTACAGCGGCATTTGTAACAACTATTTATAACGATTTTATTCTGTCAACAGCCTCTATGGTATTTTCATAACTGCCAAATGCCGTCAGCCTGAAATAAGTTTCACCACTTGGTCCAAAACCGGAACCCGGCGTTCCCACCACGTTGGCATTTTCAAGAAGATAATCAAAAAATTCCCAGCTATTCATGCCATTAGGCGCTTTCAGCCAGATATAAGGTGCATTTATACCGCCAGATACGGTATAACCGGCATCTTTTAATCCTTTCAGTATATAGTCCGCATTTTTCATATAGTATGCAACCTGCTGCTTTAGCTGTGCCTTTCCTTCTTCAGAATATACAGCTTCACCGGCACGCTGTACAATATAAGGCGCACCATTATATTTAGTTCCATGTCTTCTTGCCCACAGGGCATGTAAAGAAACATCACCACATTTTAAATCTTTCGGAATCACAGTGTATCCAAGACGTACTCCCGTAAATCCTGCGTTCTTAGAAAAAGAATGAAGCTCAATGGCACAGGTTCTTGCACCTTCACATTCAAAAATAGAGTGGGGAACATCCTCCTCTGAAATATACGCCTCATAAGCAGCGTCATAAATGATCACGGCACCTACTTTGTTGGCATAATCAACCCACTCCTGAAGCTGTGCTTTGGTAATGGTTGAACCGGTAGGATTATTAGGGAAACATAAATAAATAAGGTCAGGAGTTTGCTTTGGAAGCTGTGGTGCAAAATTGTTTTCTAATCTGCAGGGCATATAAATCACATCACTCCAGGTTTCCGAGCCTGCATCATAAACGCCTGTCCTTCCTGCCATTACATTGGTGTCCACATAAACAGGATACACCGGATCACAGACAGCAATCTTATTATCTACACTGAAAATTTCCTGAATATTTCCTGAGTCACACTTCGCGCCGTCAGATACAAATATTTCATCCGGTGAAATATCACATCCCCTGGCCTTGTAATCATTCTCTGCAATTGCATTTCTTAAAAATTCATATCCTAAGTCCGGTGCATAGCCCCTAAAAGTCTCAGCCCTGGCCATTTCATCCACTGCCCCATGAAGAGCTGTAATAACTGCCGGTGCCAAAGGCTGGGTAACATCTCCGATTCCCAGTCGGATAATCTTTTTATCCGGATGTGCTGCCGCATATGCATTTACCTTTTTCCCAATTGTAGAAAACAGATAACTTCCCGGAAGCTTTAAATAATTATCATTGATCTTAAACATTTTCTTCCTCCTTTTCGCTTAAATGCTGTGCTGAATTTTTCTTATATTTCTCCCTCAAATACAGTGGATGCCGGTCCGGTCATATAAACCAGATCTGCTTCTCTATCCCACTTAATCTGTAAATTTCCTCCTAATAGTTTAACAGTAACCTCCTCCTTCGTCAAACCATTTAACACACATGCAACCACAGTGGCACAGGCACCGGTTCCACAGGCTAATGTTTCTCCTGTTCCCCTTTCCCATACCCGCATCTCTACCGTTTTATCATCCAGAACTTTTACAAATTCTGTGTTAATATAATTAGGAAAGCGAACATGCTTTTCAAAAAGAGGGCCAATTTTTTCAATGGGAAAATCTGACACATCCTCCACAAAGATCACCGCATGGGGATTCCCCATTGACACACATGTCATTTCATAAATATTATTTTCCACTTCAATCCTTTCGGAGATAACCTGCTCCTGATCTGAAATTACCGGAATATCCACCGCCTTCAAAACAGGCGCGCCCATATTGACTTTAACAGTCGATACTTTTCCCTCCTCAACAATCAAATCCAGATACTTAATTTTTCCGCAGCTGATCACGCTGATTTTGTTTTTGTCCGTAAGTCCCTTGTCATAAACAAATTTAGCTACACATCTGATCCCATTACCGCACATTTCTCCCCGGGAGCCATCCATATTATACATTTCCATCTCAAAATCAGCTTCATTTGAGGGATTAATAAAAATCACACCGTCTCCGCCAATTCCGAAATGCCTGTCACTCAGCTTTTTCACAAGCTCCGGCTTTTTCTCTGCAGGAATCTTCTCCCTGCTCCCATCCACATAAATATAATCATTGCCGCAGCCATGCATTTTCGTAAACTTCATGCTTAAGCCCTCCTTCTACTTTCATCCTATAAGCAGTCTACCACATTTTTTCCTATCCTAATATTGTTTTTCTTGGGATTGAACTTGTAAAAAATGCTATTATCTCATATTGACCATATGGGTAATCAAATACCTGCCCTGCTCCAATTCCTCTATCAAAAGACTCATTTCACAGGAAGAAGCTGAAACTGTTTCCATTGCCTGCTCCATATAGCCCTTCCGGTAATCATCATTCCGGTAAGCCCTCTGCATCTCTTCAAAAAGCACCTCTCCTTCTATTACGTTGGAAAAATTATAATTCCCCTTCCCCAATGCTGTAATCTGTCCATAGCAATGATCATAATAATCGGAAAGACTATATAAAATGTCCTCCTCACTCATGCCCACATCACTAAGACTTCTAAGCCCTTCTGAAAGGCCTCCCATATAATCCACATCCGGTGATACTGCTTCCCTTAACTGTTCCAGATTCCGGTAGGCCTGCCCGCCGCAGGGAGGAAGGTAAACCGAAAGCTCCTTTCTTACATGAGTGTCCGCATAGTCCTGGTCTGACTGATTAAAATAATCATAATTGCCTCCCATCCCTTCCGTATCATCCCAGGTAACATCCACATTATAAAAGCCATCCTCTAAAGAAACAATATTCCACGCATGATTTTCTCCCGCATATCCGGTACAGTAATAACAGGGAATTCCAAGCTGCTGCAATAAATACTGAAAGGCTCTTGCATATCCTGCACACACTGTCCGGCCATTTACCATTGCGCTGTATGCGCTCTGATTCATTTCCGCCCCAAGGTCATAAGTAATGCGGTCAATTAAAATATCATGAACCAGTTTTTCCTTTTCATAAGAATCAGTTTCCAGTGCCGCCTGATCTAAAATGGCATTTGCATTTTCATGGAAAAGCACCTTCGCCTGTTCTAAATTTTGTGCGGTACGGTTAAACAAAAGGGCAATCTCCACACACTCACCGGTTCTTTTATATTTACACCGATAAGCCGTTTCCAGCCAGAAAAGCTCCGGATGATCATTGTAAACTGCTGAAAAAACATTTCTAAGCTGTGAAGCAGAAATCTGCTCCACTGGTGCAAAAGCCTGATTTAAAGCATCGGCATTGGCATAGATCTGCCGGTAAAGATGCCTCCCTTTTTCATCTAACATCCCATAATAAGGATAATAGACCGCATCAAAAATAAGACCGTCACCAGTCTGCCCATGCGTAAGCTGGTTCTCAAGAAGCCGGGCCTCCTCATCTTCTATCTGCTGCCTTTCTTCCTGTATCTGCTGATAACCGGTTCTGCCGGATACCTGCTCCGGCACAGTAATATCTGACTGCCGGGGCGGAATATATTCGGGATAGATATTTTCTGCAAGACCGTCTAATGTCCCGCTTTCATCTTCTTCCTGCATCTCCCCATATTTACCGGAATTTGCATTATTTTCCGAATTCCCACCTGGAGCATTTACTTCCACCTGCTTTTGTTCCGGATGAAACACTGCTAAAGCTGCTTCTATCACATCAGGTCTGGTGCTGTAAATGATAACAAACAGACCAAATAAAACAGACAATATCAGCAATAACATTACCAATTTTCTTACAAATTTCATAAGATTCCTTTCTATGTATCTTTACCTCCAAGATGATGTCACCTCTAAAAACTGTTTTCCATACTTTTCAAATTTATATTCTCCCACCCCGGAAACCTGAAGCATTTCCTCTCTTGTCTTAGGCTGCAGGATACACATATGCGTCAAAGTCTTATCGGAAAACACAAGATAGGGCGGCACCTTCTCTTTTTTTGCAATCTCCATCCGAAGGGACCTGAGCCTTTCAAATAGATTTGCCTCGCTCCCAGCGATTTCCCTGCCGGCGGATATTTGTCCTTTACGCCCCTTTCCGCCGGCTTTCACCTTTGCCGGATTTTCCTGCTCCCTGGCCATTTTCATGGTAACTTTGATTTCTCCGTTTAAAACTGATTCCGATTGTTCAGTCAGCCTTAAAACCGCATATTCATCCTTGGTCAAATCCAGATAGCTTTTCATCAAAAGTTCGTTCATAATCTGCCTCAGTTTATAAACCGGCACAGCTTTAAGACTCCCGTAAAAGGAATTTTGATTCATCCGATATCCCCGTATTTTCGCTGTGTCAGCTCCGTGTACTGTCTCAATGATCACATTCACTCCATACCGCTGGCGGCACTCCCTGACACAACCAGTCAAAGCCTTAGCTGCTTCCGTCACATCCACAATTTCAAACCGGCTTAAACAGTTGGAGCAATTGCCACAGTAATTTCCCCCAAATTCTCCAAAATACCGTAAGATATAATCCCGGAGACATTCGTTCGTAGAACAGTAAAAGGTCATTCTGCGCAGTCTCTCCCGATCCCGTTCCATAACCATTTCTCTTGTCAGTGGATCAAGTTCTTTGTTGTCCTGATTATTTTCTATAAAAAACTGATTGGTAATTACATCCTGTCCGTTGTACAAAAGTATGCATTCTGCAGGTTGTCCGTCCCGTCCTCCCCTTCCTGCTTCCTGATAATAAGATTCCAGATTTTTGGGCATCCCATAATGGAACACAAATCTTACATTGGACTTGTCAATCCCCATGCCAAAAGCATTGGTGGCAACCATCACGGAAGATTTATCATAAATAAAATCCTCCTGATTCTTTTTCCTTTCCTCATCTGTCAGTCCCGCATGATATCTGGTGGCGGCAACCCCCTCCTTTAAAAGCTTTTCACATACCTCTTCCACCACCTTTCGGGTAAGGCAGTAAATAATCCCACTGTCACCGGGATGACATTCCAAATAGTTTTTTATAACCCCATATCTGTCTTTGGGAGACATAACTCCAAAATACAAATTTTTTCTGTCAAATCCGGTGGTAATAAGTGCCGGTGACTGAAGCATCAAAAGATCAATGATGTCTTCTTTCACTTCCCTGGTTGCAGTTGCTGTAAAAGCAGCAACCACCGGACGTACCGGAAGTTTATTTATAAATTCCGCAATTTTTAAATAACTTGGCCTGAAATCCTGTCCCCACTGGGAAACACAGTGGGCCTCATCCACCGCAATCATAACAATGCTGCTGGCTAATGCAAAATCCAGAAATTCTTCCGTAAAAAGCCGCTCCGGTGCCACGTAAATAATGGGATATCTCCCTTCCTTTGCGTAATGCAGGGCTTTTCTGTACTGTCCCGGCGTTAAGGAGCTGTTTAAATACGCCGCATGAATGCCCGCCTGATTCAAGCCTTCCACCTGATCCTTCATCAAAGAAATCAGTGGAGAAATTACCAGTGTAATTCCTTTCATCATTAAAGCCGGAATTTGATAGCATATGGACTTTCCCGCGCCGGTTGGCATGATTCCCAGCACGTCTTTTCCATCTAAAATACTGTCAATTAAAAACTCCTGACCTTCCCGAAAGGAATCGTAGCCGAAATGTTGTTTTAAAAGCTTGTTTTTTACCAATTTTATTTTCCTCTTGTGTTTTTTGGAGAATGCTTACATGCTGCGTCCTCATCTGCACTGACTTACGCACCTGCTTCTATCAAAAATATTTTATAACTTAGCGGGCAGTCTGACAACATTAGATTTTCGTTGATATGGCACAATACAGACTTTACTTTTCAGTAGTACTATGTCTATAATCATATAGGCTTTATAAGGAGGTAATTTATGAAAAAAGCAGTTATTTTCGATTTAGACGGGTTACTGATTGACAGTGAAATTATTTCTTATCAGATTTATTGTGATATTCTCGGGAAATACGGACATTCGTTGACCGTAGAAGAATATGCCCGCACATTAAGCGGAAAAACTGCAGTTGTAAACATGAAAAATGTGATAGCCTCCTATCATCTTCCTTTTACCCTGGAAGAAGCGCTTACCTTTGAAGAGGGAATCGAAAAAGATTATTTGAAAAAAGGTGTTGCCCTAAAGCCCGGAGCCAAAGAACTCCTTCAATATTTAGAAGAGCATCAGATTAAAATTCTGCTTGCTTCTTCCAGCTTAAAAGACCGGGCAATGGGAATTTTAATTGAAAACAAGATAGATCACTATTTTGATGATATGGTGTTTGGTCCGGAGGTAAAACGGGGCAAACCCTTCCCTGATATCTTCTTAAAAGCCTGTGAAAAAGCCGGAGAAAAGGCAGATAATTGTCTTGTACTTGAGGACAGTGAAGCTGGTTTGCAGGCGGCACATTCCGCAGGCATTGACGTAATCTGCATTCCCGATATGAAACCGCCGGGAGAGGAATTTAAAAAGATGGCAGTTTGTATGCTGCCATCCTTAGAAAACGTAATTGGTTATCTGGATCACACTGATTCCCGCAGTAGGATTTAACGGCTAATTTTTATTCTAATTATAAATTAGCCGAAATCTTTTTGTTGTACAAATTTTTTCCCTACCACTCAATCCTTACCTTAAAAAGATCCCCGTCAATTTCCACATTCATTTTTCCACCCTGCGCTTCCACAAAGCTTCTTGCAATGGCAAGACCAAGTCCGCTGCCTTCCGTATTTCTGGAGCTGTCGCCTCTCACAAACCGCTCTGTCAGATCCTCAGCGGGAATATTCAGCTCTGCCGCCGACATATTTTTCAATTCAACAGCAATTCCTCTCTCTGTCTTTTCAGCCCTTACATATACTCTGGTATGAGGCATAGCATATTTAATAATATTGGTATAAAGGTTTTCAAATATTCTATAGGTTTTCTGGCTGTCCAGTTTAAGGATCGTCTTTTCTTCCGGCATCTGAAACCGGAAAATCAAGCCTGCCTCTTCCACCCTGTCCTCATATTCTAAATACGCCTGGCGGATCAGGTTGCAGATATCCACATCCACAAGATTTAGTGTAATATTTCCACTGGTGGCTTTGCTCACCTCAAACAAATCTTCTATCAAAAATTTTAATCTGGCTGATTTCCTTTTCAATACGTCCAAATACTCCGTTCTCTGCTCTGGCGTAATGTTTTCATCCTCTAACAGCTCAATATAAGTGGTGATTGCTGTGAGAGGGGTTTTTAAATCATGAGATACATTTGTAATTAGTTCCGTTTTCATTTTCTGACTTTTTACCTCCTCTTCCACTGCCACCTTAATTCCATCCTGAATCTTGGAAAGCTCCTCCTTATAGGACTCAAAGATTCCCCAGTCGTTATCAAACTGCGTCTGCAGGTTTCCGTTTGCAATTGACCGGGTGGCGTCAAAGAGGTTCCGGTACTGGGCCTGAATGTTCTGGACATACTTTTTCATACAGAAATACAGGATGATACTGTAGATAAAAAGCGCCATCCACCCAAATACCCACATGCAGCAGACTAACGCAAGCAGCAGAAAATTAACCACCACCAGCTTCCTTATGGTTTTATTAGCCTGCACCCCTAAATCCACATGGAGAATTTCTTCTTTAAATTTATCCACATTTCTCCTGCAGAACCGCTTTATCCAAATTCCAATTTTATAAATAAGACTTCTTTCCCTTACAAAAGCTCTGATTCCAATCACAAATAGTTCTCCAAAAGAAGTGATCAGATAATACCATCCTGCAAACACCACAAAGAGAATTCCCAGATTAATGATGCAGGTCAAAACAGGATACGCTGCCTCTGGAATCCACCCTATACTTGTGTAAAGCTGGTCAAACCGGCCTCTGTTTGTAAAGTTTACCAGCCCAATAATAATGTTTTCGCCAATTCCAATCAGCATAAATATTGCAAGTAAGGATACCTCTATATGCAGTTTTTCCACCGTCAATGTATGAAGACAGTACTTTTTGACACGTACCATAATTAAGGCAATCACTGCAAGTACAAAGAAAAATGTAAAGAAGACGCCAATGGTATCTGCCCGATAATAAGCAACATATTCGATGTACTCCTGTCCTGATATCAAACTTGTATCCTGAGTTAAAAGTTTTTCCTGCTGCTCAGCCGTAAGGGCAAAAATACAGGTAATGTTTTTCGGCATACTGGATACTGTAATTTTTTCTTTCCCCAGATTGCCATTGCTGTCCTGAAAGAAAATACTTCCATCTGAATAGATATCCCCATACTCATAGGAAACATTGCCCCAAAAAACTGTCCATAAATGATTGCTCTTTAAGTTAAGCTGCGCGCTTTTTAACAGCTCCGCCGAATTTTTTCCTTTTACCGCCACTCTCTCTAAATTTCCGGCATTTCCATAGGATGCTCTGATATAGTAAACATACTCGGAATTCAGTTCTTCATCCGCCTCATCTGTGCCCAGATTTTCTATTTCTCTTCCTGTGTTTTTAATCATTTTGCCTGTTGCGTGATCAATCACACAGTAGTCTATCTCTTTGGTAATTCCATTCAGTACCTCTAACTGCCAGCCCCGAAGAATATTGTTAACCCGCTCCCTGCACATCAGCTTCCAGCTCTCCGCATTGGCATAGGAACCTATATTCAGTGTGCTTCCATCAAAAAATTCCTGTTCTGCGCCATCCAGTTCCCCCAGCATTTCTTCTTCCGCCTGCAAATATAAATCTGCGTACTCTACCGTCCTGCCTGTGGCTGCTTCCGTAACATCCTTATAAAGCACACAACTTCCCTGATAAAGCTGGAAAAGGAAATTTGAACTGCTAAAAGCATCTACATCATACTCCGCCGCCCGCTTTTCAAATACAGGATACATCATAAAATATCCCACTGACGCTGTTATAATAAAAATTAACGCTATAATAAAACTGAATTTCTTACTGCTTATCGATTTTGTATCCAACACCCCACACCACCTTTAAATATTTTGGTTCCTTCGGATTAATTTCTATTTTCTCCCGAATTTTTCTTACATGCACCATAATCGTATCCGTATTAATCGCCTGCTCATTCCATACCCGTTCATAAATCTCTTCTGCTGAAAATACTCTGCCCGGATTTTTCATTAAAAGCATCAATATTTTAAACTCTAAAGGCGTCAGCTTTACCGGCTTTCCATCTACAAAAACCTCCACCGTTTCCTCGTTGAGTTCCAGCCCGCCTATCGTATGCACTTTATCATTGACCGCCTTTTCTCCAACTGCCTGCAGAAATTTTTCATAACGCCGCAAATGGGAATTCACCCTTGCAAGAAGCTCCATTGTGGTAAAAGGCTTGGTCACATAGTCATCGGCCCCCATATTAAGCCCCATGATTTTATCCACTTCTTCTGATTTTGCTGAAAGCATGATAACCGGAAAGTCATAACCTTTTTCCCTGGTCTTCATCATCATTGTGATCCCATCCATTCTTGGCATCATCACATCCACAATCGCCAAATGGATTTCTTCTTTTTCTATTTTTTCAAGTCCTTCTACACCGTCAGATGCCTGAAATACAATATATCCCTGATTTTTTAAATAAATTTCAATTCCTTCACGAATTTCCTTATCGTCCTCAACAATTAAAATATGATATGTTTCCATGATTTTAACCATGCCCCCTTCAAAGCCTAATCCTTTTATCCTGAGTATACCATATCTTTCCGCTGATTCCTATTGCCATGCCTGATACGGTCCTTTTCCCTTCTGTTCCATATTGCCTGCATATACGTTTTCACAGCATCCTCCGTAATTTTCTCACAACAGTAATTGCGGGCTGTTTCACAGGCACCCTGACGCAAAAGGTCTATTTCCCTTTTTTCCAGAATATCCATTATTTTCTTATCAAATTCCATTTCTGACTCCCGTGTCATATATCCGTTTTTCCCATTTATCACTACGTCTTCCGTTCCTGTAGCATGAAGGGCAACGACAGGTGTGCCTGCCGCCATTGACTCAAGAAGTACGATCCCCTGAGTTTCCGATAAAGAAGAAAACAAAAACAGATCTGAGGCGTGGCAGTAGTTTTTGATTTCTGAATTAGGCACCTTGCCCACAAATAAAATCTCCTCATTAATTCCATATAAGACGGCTTTCCTTTCCAGTTCCTTCCTTGATGGCCCATCACCAATCAGCGCCAGCCTGAAATTACTTCCCCATTCTTCCTTAAGAAGTTTCATGCTGCGTAGCAAAAAATCAAGATTTTTTTCTTTGGCAAGTCTTGCAACTGTGCAGAAAAGATATTTTTTATCTCCCAACAGATTTTTCCTTATTTGCCCTGCTTTTTCTTTGTCCGGATAAAAGCTTTCCTCCGGAAGTCCTGTAGGCAATACTCTCACCTCTGCTTCTGTCCGTATTTTATCCAGATAATCTTTCATAAGAGGTGTAGGCGCTATCACCATATCACAATGTTTTGTGTACCCTCTTACATAAGCCGGCATCACTTTCTTTAATCCTGACATCCCTATATAATGCAGGTACTGCTCGTATCTTGTGTGATAAGTAAAAACCAGCGGCACATGATATTTCCAGGAAAGATAGCTTGCAGTCCGGCCAATCATCATAGGATGATGTACATGAATTACATCAAAGTTCCCTTCCCTAAATCTGCGCTCTATCTCAAAATCCAGACTGTTGGGAACGGACGCCCCTCCCGCTACTCCCCGAAGCAGTGAGCCATATCTTACCACATCCGGCTCCTGGTTTTGACCATCATAGTCAGGAGCAAACACCACCACCTGATGTCCCTGCCTGCGCAGCCCTTCGGCTAATCTTTCTATGGAAATCGGCACTCCCGCAACAAATGGCTTATAATTATTTGTCATCATTGCAATTTTCATTTTTTCCTCCATTCTGGAGCGTTTGCGCGACAGGGCGATGCAAATCTCAAATTTGCATCTGCCATCAAACAAATTTGTGACGCTCCGGCACAAATTTGCGTGTGAAAAATCAGCACATCAGTGTGATTTTTCACACTGCGCTCCTTTCCGCCTTTATTCTTATGCCAGATAGCTTAAAACTGTATCACCAAGGAAATATCCCGCACCCACAAAAAACAGATTCCAGACGAAAATTCCCAGAGTTGAGCTTACAGTATACCTGGCCAGATTCATCTTTGAAACTCCTGCCGGTATGGAAACGATGGTGCGCACCATAGGAATCAGTTTACTGCAAAAAATTCCCACACTGCCCTTTTTCCGTATCCATTCCAGTTTTTCCTCAATCAGCGGCCTTTGTTTTGGAAATTTGTTCAAGTACTTCTGTAAAAACAATTCGCCGCCTTTGTATCCCAGATAATATAAAATAAGGCTTCCTGCCAAACCTGCCGCTATTGTTATAAGAAGCGCCGGTATGAATTTAATATTTCCCCTTGCCGCCCACACGCCTGCCAAAGGCATAATAACCCCCGCCGGAAATCCCGGCAGATTCAGGTACTCCAAAAATACGATTACAAAAATAGCTATTCCTCCATACCGCGCAAAATACTGCATGATCACATCCATTGTCATTTTAGATCCACTCCCTTTCTAATTCGTTTTGCCTGTATACCTGTCTGTCAGTGTGCTTTCTTCAAAAGCAAATGCTGACGCAGGCTTTGTTACCCTTATAACGAATCATAAGAAAAGATTACTTCACAAACCTAAATATCTTCGTGTGGGATTTCTTAAGAACTTCTAAAAATTTTCAGAGGAGAATTTGAACAGGAATTAGAATTAAAGATTTTACATGGTATTTTAATTTTTATTGATTATTTACACAATTAGATTTTTATATTATAATAATATTGTATTTCAAATACATTATCATATTTTAGGAAAGAAGGTGATTCCATTGGCTATATAGGTTAAATATAATTAGGTACGCGTCATTTTAGGAAATATTCACTATTTATACAGTATACGCTTCTGAACCCCAGCCTCAAAATCATGAAAATTATACAACAGACGTACAGGAAATAAATAATGATGATATTAGTCCCTTTTCTGCTTCAAATGAAATAGTTCCACTAATTGATCGGACTGAATTCGCGTATGTTCCTGGTGGAAGCGGAGGATGGGGGTACATTTACGGCGATAATAACTTAGTGGGTGAAACCGTTGAAATTACCAATACAAATTCTAAGAGTATAAATGTGGTAGCATATACAGAAGGCGGCACTGAAAGAGGATCATATACTTTAGGTGCAAATGAATCTGCATATGTTGGGTTTTGGATTTGGGACGGTACATATTATTTCAAAGTGCAATACACCGATTATAGCTCCGGTCTCTTATACCTGAAAATGGAAACAGTATGGTGATAACTGATGAACAAAAAATTAGTATTATTAGCTCTTACCATTATTCTTATGTTTGTTTTAATAATAGCGCCATTTCCTAAAAAAATGACTCTAAAAATTGTTTTTGAGTTAGTCTTACTTATACTATTTTTATATGAGTTAGTTGGCATTATAAAAACATGGTTAGAGCAAAAAAAGAAAAAGTAATTTTAGAAAAAACGTAAACGTCAAATCATACGCCTAGTCAGATTATAGATTTTCTGTCAAACTTTAAAAAACTAATAAAACTAACTAGTTTTTTAAAGGAGGCTAACAATGGATAAGATCACACATGAAATCCGACTTTCCAACTGGAAAGCAGTCATCGAACAATGCAGTTTAAGACCAGAAGGCCAGACTGTAAAACAATGGCTTGCTGATAACGGGATCAATGAGAAAACTTATTATTACTGGCAGAGACGGATAAGAAAAGAGGTTTTCGGGCAGATAAATCTGCCTCAGCCAGCCGAAAACCCGGAACTGGCGTCTGTTTCATTTGCTGAGATACCGGTTATACCGGAACAAAGAGAAACGACCATGGAAGCTTCTTTTCACGCAGATGCAGTTATCCGGACAGGAAACACAACTATTGGTTTATCCAACAGCATATCCGACCGTCTGCTTGACAGGATAATGGGAGGGCTTTTACATGCTCGCTGAAGCCTTCGGGGTCAAAAAGATCGTGATAGCCTGCGGCCGCACTGATCTGCGGAAAAGCATTGACGGGCTGGCGCAGCTGGTCAGCACCGGATATGACCTGGATCCGTTCGAAAAGGATGTGCTGTTTTTGTTCTGCGGTGGAAGAAACGACCGGATAAAGGGACTGCTCTGGGAAGGGACGGGATTTCTGCTCCTTTATAAAAGACTGGAAGCAGGTTCGTTTTCCTGGCCCAGGACACCGGAAGAAGCGGTGGAGCTTACAAGGGAACAGTACCGTTTCTTAATGAATGGACTAAATCCAGTCAATCCGAAGATCAGGGAAATCCAGCCTTCCAAGGTACTGTAATCTTTTGTGCAGAACAGAGAAATTTTCAGGCTTATCCTGTAGTAAATGGGATGCCGCAAAATGGCTTCAGCAGCGCCTTGTACATTGGTTTAAGAGTGTGCTGAAGGCATTATAAAGAAAGCATATGAACTTTGAAAATCTCATATTTCCATCCTGCCAAAGGCCCTGTCCGAGCGCTTATAAACATAGGCAGAATGACGAATGACAGGTCTTCTGAAATTCGCTTGTTTTCCGGTTTTGCTGTATAATAATAACCACAGGAGAGATTTTCATGGCAAAGAAATATACACCGGATGAACTGAATGGCTTAAGCAGACAGGAACTGATCTTCCTTGCCATATCCATGCAGGATCAGCTGGAACAACTGAACGCAAACATGGAGAGGCTGATCGAACAGATCAGCATTGCAAACCAGCAGCGTTTTGGGAGACATTCGGAACGTCTTGATGTGATCGACGGCCAGCTGGATCTGTTTAATGAGGCTGAGGCTTTATCGGAAGGGGCCGGGAACGTTCCGGAGCCTTCCATTGACGAAGCGCTCCCACAGCATCCAAAAAGGAAGAAAAAAACAGGAACCCGTGATGCCGATCTTTCCGGACTGCCGGAAGAATCCATCATACACAGTGTCCCAGAAGAAAAACTGATCGAACATTTTGGAGAGGGGTGTTATCGGAAACTGCCGGATGAGAGTTACAAAAGGCTCCGATATACTCCGGCATCATGGACGGTGGAGCTGCATACGGTTGAAGTGTATGTAGGTACGGACGGACTGCGCCAGGATGAATTCTTACGGGGTGACAGGCCGAAAGACCTTTTGCGTAACAGCATCGTCACACCCTCCCTGGAAGCTGCTATTCTCAATGGCAAGTATGTCAATTCCATACCGCTTTACAGAATGGAGCAGGAGTTTCAGAGAAATGGTGTGTACATCAGCCGGCAGAACATGGCGAATTGGACGATACTCTGTGCGGAAAGATATTTAAAGCCTGTTTATGACAGGCTGAAAGAAGAATTTTTCAGATATCATGTCACCCAGGCGGATGAAACGCCGGTGGAAGTCATAAATGACGGGCGCAGTGCCGGTTCCACCAGTTATATGTGGGTGCACCGTTCGGGCGAATACTATAAGGACAGGCCGGTTGTCCTGTATGAATACCAGAAAACACGCCACCACAAACATCCCGAAGAATTCTACAAAGGCTTCAAGGGCATTCTGGTAACCGACGGCCTGGCACAGTACCATCTGCTCGAAGACCATCTTGAGGGATTGACGAACGCCAACTGCTGGGCCCATGCAAGAAGGGATTTCTCTGATGCGATCAAAGCCATAAAGGATCCGGAGCTGGCAAAAAGGTCCACCGCATATCAGGCACTGGTAAGGATCGCGGCAATCTATAAGCTGGATGAAAGCCTGAAAGAACTGACGCCGCGGCAGCGCCTCAAAGAACGGCAGAAACATGTAAAGCCGCTTGTTGAGGAATATTTTGCATGGGTAAAAGATGTTTTGGACAGCCAGCTTCCAAAAGGAGCGACTGCTTCCGGACTTCATTACAGTATCAACCAGGAAAAGTATCTCCGGGTATTTCTCAATGACGGAGAAATCCCGATCGATAATTCCGCATCAGAAAGAGCCATCCGTACATTCTGTATCGGAAAGAAAAACTGGGTAATTATTGATTCCGTCAAAGGAGCAGAAGCAAGTGCCATAATATACAGCATCTCAGAAACAGCGAAACTAAACAGCCTGAGCACTTATAATTATTTTAACCATCTGCTGACAGAACTCCCCAAACTTATCGACAGGGAGGGAAATGTGAGCAATGCGAAAGCGTTGGAATCATTACTGCCGTGGGCAGAGGAATTACCCGATATATGCAGAAAACCACGCCGCTGAAAAGCGGCGTTGCTTTATTCTGTGGCGTATGGTTTGACGCTTACGAAAAAACACAGCTAAAGTCTTTATTGATTTAGCTGTGTTTTTTATCACTCAGAAGTATTTCAATATGTTTTTTCCTTAGATTTTACCCTACAAGAATCCATTCACCTATCCAGGAGTCCGCAGTATAATTATACAGTTTCTTATACAACCTGCCATCTTCTCTCGTTTCATAACGCCAACCAATTCTATCCGTTTTAGCAACTGATAATAACATAAGGTTATTTTCTTTTGGTAAAACATAATTACTTACAGGTACAAATCTTTCCAGTATAAAAAACGCTGTTAATAAATATAATTGAATAATTATCTTTCTTTTCATTTCAACCTTCCTCCATTCCGAAGTATTTTATGATGAATACGCATTTTTATACAATTTTCACTTCATCACACCATCATATATTATGATATCATCAGGATAATGCTCATGTGCGGTAAAGTAACAAGCAAAGATTTTGATAGGCAGCCGCCCGCTATTCCGTAAATATTTCTAAATCTTTATTTCACAAAATGCAAGAAATATGTTATACTCCCGTCTTTGACAGTTTGTTAAGTATAAAAACCGCTGTAGACCAGTATTTATGGATGTTACAGCGGTTTTGTCTTCTGTTTTAAGATATAGTATTTTATTCTCTTCCTTTACTTTTTTTCTGGATTGTTTTCATACTGCTCTTGGTAATAAACTGGTAGTCCGTTCGGAATCCGCAGGAATCATGTAAGGCATCCGTTATCTTTTCCCGCTTGTAAAGAGGCATAAAGCCCTGTTCCTCAACTTCGGCAAAGTTCATGGTTTTCAATGTATGCAGGATTTCATCACATGTATAGCGGTAGTCCAGCCTTTTTTCGATCATCCGGTAAAGCAAAAGTGCAAGAAAACAGATCAGGAAATGCGCTTTTATTCTGTTTTCATCCTGAAGGTAAACTGGTCTTGCGGAAAAATCCGTCTTCATGATACGGAAACACTCCTCGATCTGCCAGCGTCCTTCGCTTACTTTCAGGATGTCGTTTACGTCATCGTCCAGCAGGTCCGTGCATACGGCGTAAAGCCCGTCATACTGTGCTTCTGATGAAATCTTTTCCACATCAAGATATTTGTGTTCTTTTGCAATTTCACCGTCATTCGTCACAGATACGCTCCCGATGAACCTTGCCGGGTCATTTGGGTTCTTCCGGGTTTTTTTTGTATTTCCGGATGCAAGCATTTTTTCCGCACGTTCCACCTGTTTTTCACGGATGGATTTCTGATACCGCGCGTATTTGGGGGAGTATGTGACAATGAGCCTTTGGTGGAGTTTTTTCGGGGTATATGGTATGTCCTTGTAATACAGCCCGGTATCATCTTCATCAAGTACTGTGATATCAACAGGCTTATCATCAGAAACCCGCTTAAAACCTGTCCTGCTCAACGCCCATTCCCTGTCCTCTTTTGCCAGCCTTTTGATGGACTGCGTTACGATAAATGCGCGCTCGCCCATATGATTGTATGTCCGTATGCTTTCAGAAGCGAGACCTGCGTCAGAGCAGTAAATAAATTTTTGGCATCCGAAGTCACGCAGTATTTTTTCTTCCAGAGGTTTCAGGGATTTCTGCTCGTTTGTACTGCCGGGAAACAGGGAAAAGGAGAGGGGGATTCCGTCCCCATCCATGAACAGTCCCATCTGGATGATTGGATTAGGACGGTGTTCCTTGCTTTTGCCGTATTTTATACTGCCGCTTTCCTGTTCCATTTCAAAGTAATAATTCGTGCAGTCGTAGTAGAGGATTTTATCATTGCGTTTTCCTAAGAAGCTGCTGTTTTTATATACTTCGGACTGGATAAAATCGCATTCCGTTCCAAGAACATCCAGGGCACGGTAAACATCATGGATGGCGTAGGATGGTTTTTCCAGAAATTCCATGGCGGTTTTATAGGAGGAACGCTTGCTTGCAGGTTCCAGAATCCTTGCATAAACCAGATCCGAGAGGATGGCGTTGATGTCATATCTGAATTTGTATTTTGCTTTCAGTTTTCTGCATAGTTTGTGCATTTGCATCCCATAATAAACGGACTGTGGGAACAGATAGCCGCCCCGATAAAATTTCTGTACCCCATAGTCAAGCTGCCGGTCAGCGCGGAATGGGATCATTATGGTTTTGGCTTCTTTTTCCTTTTTATATTTTTCTGTTTCCAGTTTTACTTCGTTTTTTGCCCATGCAAGCACATCATCCCTTGTTGGACCGTGTTCGGGAAGAAGTTGTTCCAATGTTCCGAGTTTACGGATGATTTTTGATGAAGTACCGCCGCCTGATTTGGCATAGGACTTTGCTATGTAAAACGATTCCGCATTTTTTGATTTTGTGATATGAAGATTCATGCGCATTCCTCCTATGCCTTATTATATCATACAATAGCATAAAATAACATACATAAACACAAAATATTTGACAAAAAAAGAAGCCTTTTTTCAAGGCTTTCACGCACTTTTTCTCATATTCAACTGTCAAACTCCCGGGTAAAGTAACAAGCAAAGATTTTGATAGGCAGCCGCCCGCTATTCCGTAAATATTTCTAAATCTTTATTTCATAAAATGCAAGAAATATGTTATACTTACAAGCGCATGAAAAAACAAAATGGAGAAAGGCGGTGAGCCAGTGGCGAACAAGAACCAATACCACTTTGACAGTAAAATTCATATATATCGAGCCACAAAAAGAATGACACAACAAGAGCTTGCCGATTTGGTGGGCGTTTCAAGACAAACGATTATGCAGCTTGAAAGAAACCGATACAATCCTTCTATGCTGTTGGCTTATGCTATTGCAAGAGTATTTGACGTTTCGATTGAAGAATTATTTGATTTTTGGGAGGACGAAAAATGATTGAAATATTAAATGAGATTGCCAACAGCACAACACTATTCATTGTGGGCGCATGGTTTGGATTAGTAATTACAATCGTTCTAATCATATTGTTTTTCGTTAAATCTTCCCGTGATGAAAGAGGTCGGTCTATTATCGGCAAAGCAAGCATTATTTCTACGATTGTATTTATCGTTCTTGTAAATTTTGTTTGTAAAATATTGGATAATATTGAAATTAACTACGTTACTATGGGCTTTTGTTTTCAATGGATTTATGATATTGTCCTTGCCGTAGAGGTTATTGCAATTCTGATTTACAAAAGAATTGAATAGACGATAACCGAAAAATTCAGCGGTTGCTTTCAAAATGCCGCTGAATTTTTTTGTTTTATAATGTATGAAATACTTTACTTTGAGCAAGAAATATGATATGATAGCGTTGGTCGGAAAGACTGAAGAAATTATGGAGGTAATGATATGATTGAAACGATTATCGAGATACTTATCATTGCAGGAACATTAGTCTGTGCCAGCCTGCAAATGAGAAAGGACGCACTGAAAGCCAGACGAGTGTACGCCATAGCGTTTGTTTTAATGATTGCCGTCTGCATTGCTTTTGGCATTGCACAGGGCGCAGTTGCCGCAGGAATATTCTATACTACATTGTCCTTTTCTCCTATTGAGGTATTATCTCTCCTTGCAGTTATCTACTGGATTTCCTTAATAACCGAAAAAGGGAAAATGTTCAACAAGGTAATCGGAGAATGAAATAGCAAAACCAGCCGAGCCAGTCAACGGCAAGATGAACGGGCTGCGCCCGCCGTTGACAGCCCCGACTGTTTTCGCTGATAGGCAGCTAAGGGGCGACAGCAAAAAGTGCTGCCGCCCTTTACTATCATAAAAATCAAATTTCAATCCACGCATTTGTAGAGGAAAGGGGGAAATTTCCATGACCTGTACAGAAGAATACAAGGAGCCTATCGTTTACACATTCCATGCCTTTTGACAACTGAATAACCGCCGCCAGAGGACGGCACACCGAGCAGGAAATCAGCAACAAGGTTTCCTGCTTTTTTTGCGCTTTGCGGTTGCCGGAATCGCCCTCTTTGCATTACTTATGCAGAGCCAGTCACAGCTAAAAGCAATCTACAAGGACAACGCCGATACCATAGTCGGCAACTGCGACACCACGCTTTTCTTGGGCGGCAAGGAAAAAACGACGCTCAAAGAAATATCGGAGATTTTAGGCAAGGAAACGATAGACAGCTTCAACACTTCCGAAACCAGAGGGCGGGAGCTTTCGCATGGGCTGAACTATCAGAAATTGGGAAAGCAGCTTATGACGGAAGATGAAATCGCAGTCATGGACGGGGGGAAATGTATCTTGCAGCTACGCGGAGTGCGCCCGTTCTTTTCGGACAAATTCGACATAACGAAGCACCCGAAATATAAGTACCTGTCCGACGCAGACCCAAAGAACGCCTTTGACATGGAAAAGCACCTTAAACGCCGCCCCGCCATTGTCAAGCCCGACGAGGTTTTTGACTATTACGAGATTGACGCAGCAGACTTACAGGAGGACGCAGACCATGAGGAAACGTAGCGCAGAGGAAAAACAAAAGCAGTTTGAACGGTTTTTAATGAATGTTGCGGAAGCCGCCGACGCTGCATTATGGGAGTATTGGCGGGAAAAGGAAGCGGAACACCGCTGTTTTGCAACGGAGTATGTCACGCGCCGGGGGCTTATCCCGCAACAGTGACAGCATGGCAGACCGCCGGGGGACAGGGGAAGCTACACTTCCCCTACGCTGCCTTGCGGCAGCTACCCCTTTGTGAACTTGCGGGAAGCGAACACCTTGCTATGCAAGCTATTCACTTCCCGCAAGTCTGAATAATACCCGTCCGGCAGCACAGCGGGACACCGAAAGGAGGAATGGAAGCAATCACATATATCAATATCGGCTACATGATACGCGCCCCTACTTTCCGGCGCAGTACACAGCGGCAGGAGCCGCACCCCTTACAACTGAATACCGCCGCGCCGCAGAACTTACGCAGCGCGGGGACAGCCGCCTTTACCAGAGGGCGGTTTTTTTTGTGCGGCGGCATACGCTGACCGCCTTTTGTCCGCTTGCCGGACAGCCGCAGACGCGGCAGAAAGGATATATTTATGGCATTTTTCAATAGCGCAGTAGACGTTTTGCAGACCCTTGTTGTAGCACTTGGAGCCGGGCTTGGTATCTGGGGCGTAATCAATCTGATGGAGGGCTACGGCAACGACAATCCGGGCGCGAATGCTCATGTACGGTAAAGAAGCAAGTAACCGAAAACAAGAGATAGACAGCCAGCACCACACTATTCCGAACCAAAGAAACCAAAGACCAAAAGATAAGCACCGTGGAAATGTGTATAACTTGCTATTCCGTCATGGAAAAGTCCGTTCACAGAACATGGAAAAGCTAAAGTGCAGCTTTCCCACATTCTGCAAACAGACTTTCCCACAACTCCATAAGACAGCAAGTTATGCACATTCCCACAGTGCCTACGTCGGCGAAATCCTACGCATTACTTATAACATGTATAATCTTAATTTTTTTCAGATATACCATTGACATTAGATATACTGTGTGGTACGATATATAGCAAGGAGGTACAGTATATGAATATTGATGATTGGAAATCCCAAATCAAACGTGGGACACTTGATTTTTGTATTCTGTTAATGATAAGGCAGCGACCATCTTATGGATATGAAATTATCAGCACATTAGAAAAATATCCTATTTTAGCTGCAAAAGAGAATACAATTTATCCGCTACTCAGACGGCTAATGAAAGAAGAATATGTTTCGTCCTCATGGCAGGAAAGTGCCGAGGGTTTGCCGCCGAGAAAATATTATTCCATTACAGACAAAGGGCTTGAATATATTTCTGCTATGTCTCAAGAATGGAATAACTTGTTAAATGCAATCAATGAAATTAAAGGAGAATAAGACTATGGAAAAAATTTTAAATGACTATCTTGAAAAAATTGAAAAGTATCTGAAACCTTTGCCAATATCCGAACGTGTTGATATTGTGAAAGAAATCAAAAGTGAAATCCTTGAATTGCAAGGCGATGGAAAAACCGCAGAACAAATTACTGAACGGCTGGGCAATCCCAAAGAGTTGGCAAAAGCGTATCTGGGGGATTTGATTGCAAAAAGCAATTCTTTTAGTTGGAATAGAGTCCTTGCTATTTGCGCCTATTATAGTATTGCAAGTCTTTCCGGCTTGATTGTAATTCCAGTTCTTGCGATTTGCAGCCCTGTGTTCATCATTTGTGCAATAGCTACTCCTATTATGGGTTCTGTCAAATTGATTGATTCACTACTGAATTTAGGTATTCCCTATGCCAACTATATCGGTATTTCCGGGATTGAAAATCCGGTAGCTGTCTTTATCATCAGTATTGTCATGGGAGTAGTTCTGTATCTTATTGGGCGTGGGTGCTGGAAACTGTTAGTCTATTATATCAAAGGTGTCAGCAAAGCTAAACAGCATTTGGAAATCTAAGCAATATTGAATAGCAACTATAAACCATGCAACGCCCCATGTGGGAGAAAGGGGGAATTATTTATGCCTTGCACAGAAGCATATAGGGAACATATCATGTATACGTTCAACGGTTTTTGCAAGACCGTTATACGCTTTGCGGCACTCAACGCATGGCGTGACAGGAGCAGACGGCGGCAAAAAGAAATATCCCTTGAATACCTCACAGAAGAAAAATTTTACCCTTTAGGCACAACAGACAAATATTTTGAAGCACCTTATGAAGAATACCACATAACGATATGCGGTCAGACAATTATCCTCACCAATGGGGAGCTTGCCGCCGCCCTGTTATCTCTGCCGGAGAGAAACCGGGAAATCATATTCTTTTACTTTTTCGGAGATTACACACAACAGGAAATCGGGGAAATGTACGGACGCTGCCGGAGTACGACCGGGTATCAAATCCGCAGGACGTTAAAACTCCTGCAAAGGAAAATGGAGGTGCTTTCACATGGGGAATCCGAACCTTTTGCCCTATGAAACGATTGTCCGGGCGACCAGCGGCGAGCCGGAAGCCGTGGACGAGGTTTTAAGGCATTACAGCAAGCGTATCCGAATCGCTGCCATTGAAAACGGGCATATCGACAGGGATACCGAGGACAGCATAAAACAGCGGCTTGTCGCTGCCCTGTTCAAGTTCCGTTTTGATGAACAGACATACCGAAAAACTGAATAACCGCCGCTACATAAAACGGCACACCAAGACAGGAAATCAAAAAAGGTTTCCTGTTTTTTGCGCCCATTTTTGGCATTTTCAGAAATCGCCAGTATTATGCCGTGCAAAGGGGGATAAAAAGAAATTTCTCAAAATTCCCGCCTATTCCGGCTTGTGCGGTTTTGTAAGGAATAGAGGAAAATTTCCGTAAATCTCCGTCATTTTTGCTTTACATGGTGTTGTAGGTAGTAGGGGGAGAAATATCGCCGCAGCTTTGGCGAAATTCCCGCTTGCGGCACTAAAGGTATTGACGGAAGCCCACACAGAGGAAGCCGCCACTTTTTAAGAGCAAGATTCTACCACAGTACCAAATTTCGCTAATCGCTCATTTTGTCCTGCGGGAATCTTGTTGGGGTTGCCACCCCAAGCCCGCCTTTTTGCGGCTTGCGCCGCTTGAAAAAATCCACCCACGAAAGGAGGTTTACAGCCATGAAAAAATACAACACGCCCCACCGCCGCCGGGTAATCAAGACACGCTTGACCGAGGAAGAATACGCCGAGTTTTCCGAGCGTGTCACCCTCTGCAAAATGAGCCAAGCCGAGTTTATCCGGCAAGCCCTCATTAAGTCAAGCATACGCCCGGTTATCACCGTTTCCACGGTCAATGATGAATTGCTTTCTGCCGTTGGGAAGCTAACAGCCGAATACGGAAAAATCGGCGGCAACTTGAACCAGATAGCCCGCTGTCTGAACGAGTACGGCGCACCTTATAACGCCCTCTCCCAAGAAGTGCGAGCCGCCACAGCGGAACTTGCCGCCTTGAAGTTTGAAGTCTTGCAGAAAGTAGGTGAAGCCGTTGGCAACGTTCAAACATATCAGCTCTAAAAATGCCGACTATGGAGCTGCCGAGCAGTACCTAACTTTTGAGCATGACGAGTTTACCATGAAGCCTACACTGGACGAAAACGGGCGGCTTGTTCTCCGTGATGATTACCGCATTTCCTCTCTGAATTGCGGCGGGGAAGATTTCGCCATAGCGTGTATGCGCTCCAATCTGAAATACGGCAAGAACCAAAAGCGGGAGGACGTAAAGAGCCACCACTATATCATCAGCTTTGACCCCCGTGACGCTGCCGACAATGGGCTATCCGTAGACCGGGCGCAACAGTTGGGCGAGCAGTTCTGTAAAGAGCATTTCCCCGGACACCAAGCCCTTGTATGCACCCACCCGGACGGGCATAACCACAGCGGCAACATCCATGTGCATATCGTAATCAATTCTTTGCGGATTGCGGAAGTGCCGCTGCTTCCCTACATGGAAAGACCAGCGGACACAAGGGAGGGCTGCAAGCACCGCTGTACGGACGCAGCTATGGAGTATTTCAAAGCGGAAGTCATGGAGATGTGCCACCGGGAAAACCTCTATCAGATTGATTTATTGCATGGGAGCAAGAACCGTGTCACCGAGCGTGAGTATTGGGCGAAACGGAAAGGACAAGCCGCACTGGATAAAGAGAACGCTTCCCTTGCCGCCACAGGAGAGCCGCCCAGACAGACCAAGTTTGAAACCGACAAGGAGAAGTTACGACAAACAATCCGCACCGCCCTGTCCTCTGCCGTTTCCTTTGAGGACTTTTCCGGGAAACTGTTACAGCAAGGCGTGACCATCAAGGAAAGCCGGGGAAGATTGAGCTATCTCACCCCGGACAGGACAAAGCCAATCACCGCCCGGAAATTAGGTGATGATTTTGACCGTGCCGCCATACTGGAAGCACTCACCATAAACACGCAGAACGCCGCCAGAGCCGCCGAAACACCCGCACCCAAAGAGGAATACCCCCGCAGCATAAAAGACCGCTTACAGCGCAATAAAGCCGCTATAAATGCCCCGAAGAATGACGGAGTACAGCGCATGGTAGACATAGCCGCCAAGAGAGCCGAGGGCAAGGGGAAAGGCTACGAGAAGTGGGCGACTTTGCACAATCTGAAGCAAATGGCGGCGACCATGAGCGTATACGAGGAATCCGGCTTTTCTTCCCCGGAAGAACTGGAAGCCGCCCTTACCGCCGCCAGTGCGGGACTGAACAGCGTCCACGCCGAACTGAAAACCGTGGAAAGCACTTTACGGGAGAAAAAAGACTTGCAGAAACAGCTATTAGCGTACATCAAGACCAAGCCCGCCCGTGACGGACTTAAAGCGCAGAAAACGGAGAAAGCCCGGAGAGCCTACCGTGAGCAGCATGAAAGCGAGTTTATCATTTCTGAATCTGCCGCCCGGTATTTCAAGGCACAGGGAATCTCCAAGCTGCCAGCGTCCAAGACATTACAAGCGGAGATTGAGCAGCTTACACGGGAGAAGAACACGCTTTACAACGAATACCGGGAGAAGCGGGAAAAAACAAAGGAATTACAGACAATCAAGGGAAATATCGAGCAGATTTTGAGGGGCGCACCGAGCCAGCAGAAAAAGCATGAACAGGAGCGATAATAAAACAGCCACAGGAGGTAGCACAATGAGATTTACGAACAGCGAGCTTGAAATGATTTACCAGTACGCCGCACCCACCAAAGCGGAAACCATAGGCGGCATGAAAGAAACCGTACCCGTGATTAAAGACCTTTTGACAAGGGTAATCATGGAGAACGCAATAGAAAAGCTGCAAAAGATACCAGAGCCGGAGTGCAGCCAGTTCATAGCCGACAACAAAGCCCGTTTCCTTGCGGGGCATGAAAACTCTATCCGGCGGCGGCTTGCGGAAGCAAAGGCACAGACGAAACAGCCGATAATGCAGGGGCATGACTTGACGGGCATGGAGCGTTTTCTCCCCGAAACCCGCCACATGATTGTCCTTGACGTAAAGACCAGCGACAGCCCCGTGGGATTTCCGGGGGAACGCCACCGCTATTTCCTCTCTGATGAGGGCTATAAGAACGCAAGAGCCAGCGAGGGGCGGGGAGAAATCAAGATAAAGAGCCATGCCGCCGTAGCCGCCGGGAGGCTGTACCCGGACAGGAAGCCGGAAAGGGAGCGTTAAAGGCATGGGCGCAAAAACACCATACATGGACTACCGCCAGTACCGGGCGGCGTGTCGGCTTGTGCATGAGTGCTGCAACTACGATAACGGCAACTGTATCTTGCTGGATAACGGCGAGCCTTGCGTATGTGTACAGAGTATCAGCTATTCCCTCTTGTGCCGCTGGTTCATTGCCGCCGTGCTGCCGCTGGACGGGAAACTGGAAGCCGCCCTGCTCCACCGGGCAGACAGGAAACGCTGTACCGAGTGCGGCGGGTATTTTCTCCCTAAGTCCAACCGGGGGAAATACTGCCCGGATTGCGCCGGACGCATGAAAAGAATCAGAGCCACACAGCGCAAGCGGAAACAGAGGGATAAATGTCACGCTTTAGGATATTCCAAACCCCCGTAAATCAAGGCTTTTTTGACCGCCCTCAACGGGTAGGCGGTACATTTATCCTTTACCCCCACAAAAGCCGCTTTAATTGCGTAACAGAAGCCACAGAACAGACCAAAGGAGGAACGAATGGCAGACAACCGCAAATATTATTACCTAAAGCTGAAAGAGAGCTATTTTGACGAGGACGCTATCGTGCTGCTGGAAAGTATGCAGGACGGTATGCTCTACTCAAACATTCTCTTGAAGCTGTACCTAAAATCACTGAAAAACGGGGGAAAGCTCCAGCTTGCCGAAAATATCCCCTACACCGCACAGATGATAGCCACAATCACCCGCCAGCAAGTCGGCACAGTGGAGAGGGCTTTGCAGATTTTTATGAAACTGGGGCTTGTAGAACCGTTGCAGAACGGGGCTTTATACATGAGCAACATTGAGCTTTTAATCGGTCAGTCCTCTACCGAGGGGGAGCGCAAACGCCGGGCAAGGCGGGCTTTGCAGGAACAGAAAGCCTTGCCGGAAGCCGTGGCGGACAAACGTCCACCATATGGGGCGGACATTTGTCCACCAGAGATAGAGATAGAGAAAGAGATAGATATAGAGTTAGAGATAAAGAGAGAGGGAGAGATAAAAACAGGACAGACAGCCCCCGCCCCTTTTGGCAGATATGAAAATGTATTCCTGTCAGAAAAAGAGCTTGCGGAGCTGCAAGAGGAACTTCCCGGCAAATGGGAGTATTACATAGACCGCCTATCCGGCTATATCGCTTCCAGCGGGAAGAAATACAAGAACCATGCCGCCACTATCCGGCGTTGGGCGGCTGATGACAGGGCAAAGGGGAAGCCGAAAAAGGGAATCCCCGATTATTCCTACAAAGAGGGCGAGAGCCTTTGACCGCATAGACACAACGCCCCGTAAACAGGGCGTAAAAGACCATGAACAAGGAGGAACGATTTTATGTGTGATTATGATAACGCTATTTTCCGGCTTGCCACGGCACAGGAAACAGAGCCGGAGGACTACATAGGCGAGGACGGGCTTTTATACTGCGGGAAATGCCGCCAGCCCAAAGAAGCCTACTTTCCGGAGGGCAAGACCCTTTTCGGACGTGACCGACACCCACGGGCGTGTGACTGCAAGCGGAAAATCCTTGACGAACAGCAAGCCGCCGAGGATATACGCAGACATTTTGACACGGTTGAACGGCTGAAACGGAAAGGCTTCACCGACCCGGCTATGCGGGAATGGAATTTTGACAATGACAACGGGAAATGCCCGCAAATGGAATTTGCCCGTGAATATGTGGAGCAATGGGGGCATATGAAAGCGGAGAACCACGGGCTGCTGTTATGGGGGAATGTCGGCACGGGCAAGAGCTTTTTTGCCGGGTGTATCGCCAATGCCCTTATGAAACTGGAAGTGCCTGTCTGCATGACAAATTTTGCCCTTATCCTCAATGACCTTGCCGCCAGCTACAAGGACAGGAACGAATATATCTCCCGCCTTTGCAGCTTCCACCTGCTTATCCTTGACGATTTCGGCATGGAGCGTGGCACGGAATACGGTTTAGAGCAAGTCTATAACGTGATTGACAGCCGATACCGCAGCCAAAAGCCGCTGATTGTCACAACGAATTTGACGCTGGAAGAATTGCAGAACCCGGAGGACACCGCCCACGCCCGGATATATGACCGCCTTACGGAAATGTGTACCCCCGTCCGCATTACCGGGGAGAATTTCAGAAAAGCCAAAGCACAGGCGAAAATGGAACGCCTTAAAATGCTGCTGAACAGAAAGGAGAGCCTATGACCGACACCCCCAACAGAAACGCCGCCACTACCGCCCGCCGCCCGGATTGCGTGACCGAGGTACGCCGGGGGAATACCGTCCTTGTGGTTTCCGGCTATTTCAAACAGGACACCACCGCCACCGCCGCCGACAAGATGATGAAAGTGCTGGAAGCGGAAAGCGCAGCCGGGGGAACTGCCGCCCATGCCATGTGAAGTGACATTCCTTGCTGAAATTTATCCGACATTATGTGCCATAAAGTAACAAAAAGGACTGTACAGCCAGCCCCGCCCTATGGTATAATAGACATACGGAATAGTGGGCTGGCTGTCGGAAACGGAGGAAACCATGTTAAGACAGACCACCCAAAAAATCACCGCCCTTTATCCGAGGTTATCCCATGAGGACGAGCTGCAAGGCGAGAGCAATTCCATTAGCAACCAGAAGCGAATCCTTGAAAACTACGCAAAACAGAACGGCTTCGGCAATCTGAAATGGTACACGGACGACGGATTCTCCGGGGCAAATTTCCAAAGACCCGGCTTCCAGTCCATGCTTGCCGACATTGAAGCGGGGCTTGTGGGAACGGTTATCGTAAAGGATATGTCAAGGTTAGGGCGAAACTATCTTCAAGTGGGAATGTACACCGAAATGATTTTCCCACAGAACGGCGTCCGCTTCATTGCTATCAATGACGGCGTTGACAGCGCACAGGGCGACAACGATTTTGCGCCCTTGCGTAATATTTTTAACGAATGGCTGGTGAGAGATACGAGCAAGAAAATCCGGGCGGTAAAACGCTCAAAAGGCATGAGTGGGAAGCCCGTCACAAGCAAGCCCGTGTACGGCTACCTCATGGACGAGGACGAAAATTTCATCATTGACGAAGAAGCCGCCCCCGTGGTAAAGCAGATTTACAGTCTATGCCTTGCCGGGAACGGTCCGACCAAGATAGCCCGTATGCTTACGGAGCAGGAAATCCCCACGCCGGGAACGCTGGAATACCGCCGGACAGGGAGAACCCGCCGCTACCACCCCGGCTACGAGTGCAAGTGGGCGGCGAACACCGTGGTGCATATCCTTGAAAACCGGGAATACACGGGCTGCCTTGTGAACTTCAAGACCACCACACAATCCTACAAGGTGAACAAGATTATCTACAACAGCGAGGACAAACAGGCAATCTTTGAGAATCACCACGAGCAGATAATCGACAGGGACACATGGGAGCGTGTGCAGGAGCTGCGCAAGCAGCGCAAACGCCCTAACCGCTATGATGAAGTGGGCTTGTTCTCCGGCATACTGTTTTGTGCGGATTGCGGAAGCGTCATGTACCAGCAGAGGTATCAGACCGAAAAACGGCGGCAGGACTGCTATATCTGCGGCAGCTACAAGAAGCGCACGGCAGACTGTACGGCGCATTTTATCCGCACCGACCTTTTAACCGCCGGAGTGACCGAGAACCTACGGAAAGTCACCAGCTACGCCGCAAAGCACGAAGCCCGGTTTATGAAGCTGTTGACCGACCAGACCGAGGACGGGAGCAAACGCCGGAACGCCGCAAAGAAGAAAGAGCTGGAAGCGGCAGAAAAGCGGATTGCGGAACTCTCCGCTATCTTCAAGCGGCTGTATGAGGACAGCGTGACCGGGCGCATATCGGACGAGCGTTTCACGGAACTTTCGGCAGACTACGAAGCCGAGCAAAAGGAGCTGAAAGAGAAAGCCGCCGCTTTGCAGAGCGAACTTTCTAAAACGCTGGAAGCCACGGCAAACGCTGAAAAGTTTATGAAAGTGGTACGCAAGTACACCAGCTTTGAGGAACTCACCCCTACCCTGTTACGGGAGTTTGTGGAGAAAATCATTATCCACGAATCGGAATCTCTTGACGGGAAACGCCGGGGGAAGCTCCGCAGACAGGAAATCGAAATCTATTACTCTTTTGTCGGCAAAGTAGAATTGCCCGACTAAAGCCCGACCCGTCCGGCAGTCAGCCGGACAGGGAACGGCAAAATTTTTTACACTTCTTTTACTTCTTTATCTCACATGAGCAAATACTCTAGGGATGTCACTGTATCAATACGTTCATTGTTGTAATAAAGATCATAAGTACCATCCTCATTTTTTATAAAAAAGGAATCATCTGCTGTTACTTCAAAAGTTCTGTCGAGTACTTCCTGAGAACAATAATTAGCTTCAAATATCAATAAGTAGGATGACATATATACAATGATAGAAAAAACAATTATACCTGCACCAGGCAAACGTTTTTTGCGCCCTGCCTTTGAATCAGTAAGCATCTCAAAACGCTTGATCAAAGTAGAATTATCATTAATAAACCCCATCATATGTTCCGGTAAAGATATATTTTTTGAATAATTCTTAACCAGATAAAGCAAACATTCAAGATAAGCAGACGTTTCTTCCGGATTTTGATTAATAACCTCATCATCCACGCGCATCTCCAACAAAATATGTATCTGTTTTTTGAGTACTCTACATGCAGGATTCCACCAGTACAAAATGGAAAGAAGCTCTATAATCATCTGAATATATAAATCATGATTAAAATGGTGCATCATTTCATGATACAAAATGAAATATAATTGTTGATTATCTAATCCAACCTCTTCCGGTAATAAAATACTGGGATTTCTAAATCCAAAAACCATTGGAACTTTAATGACAGGACATTGATAAACTTTAAAACTATTACGTTTATTTTTCTGTAAGCAGATTTTTTCAAGGCATTCCCCAATTTCCTTATTATCAGTCAACTCTTTTCCCTGCGAAATAATTACTTTTTTTAACTGGTGATATTGCCTGATGCTTAAATACACTCCTGTCAGAAAGCCTATTCCCCATACAATTAAAAACAACTCCCAAATAGAAAACCAATGACTAAATATATAAAGCCGCGGCGTCAAAAGCCTGCTAATTATATAAGAAATAAATTTAGGAAAGTATATATTTTTTATATTCGGCAATTCTAAAGGAACTATAATACGTAATGCAGCAATCACTAAGCCAGCCAATAAAACACGATAGCCAATTGTTAAAAAGAATTTTTTCTTATATAACACTGCAGTTATAAATATTAAAATCAAATTACTTGCTAAAATTGCAATAAGCACGCTGGAAAATGAAAAATGCATATTTATCATCCAATGTCATTTAGATAAGGACAACATTGCAGTTAGGATTCTTTTTACAGGGGGTGTCGCAAAATCATCAAATCAGATGATTGAGCGATACCCCTGCTCTAGTTCTACTAACAAAAAATCCAGCGTTTTCCTGTTCCAAGAAAATCTGCTGGATTTTGGCGTACTTTAATAACGGTTCCTGTTTTCATGAATTTAAGCTGTTCCTTTTACTGCAAACAGGTGACTTCCTGTCCGTTCTTTTTGTATTTTTTCATGCAGCTTATTTATGTTATATCCTAAGCAGAGCAAAAGAATTTCCAGTTTTACCTTTGTTTTCCCACGAAGCAGAAATCTTTGGAATCCATAGTCATTTTTCAGAACACCAAATGCACCTTCTACCTGAATGGAACGGTTCATCCGATATTTGATTCCTGTTTCACTCAGGATGTTTTCGTAAGATTCCTGCCGCTTCTCCAGAAAACTTTTGGAAATATATAACCGCTTATTGCCTTTTGCTTTGGTACATTTTTCTTTATAAGGACATCTCCCGCAGTCTTCACATTCGTAAACAGTTACTTCCGATTCGTAGCCGCTTTTACTTTTCTGCTTTTTAATAAAAAGAGGTAACAATGATTTCCCGGCATGACAGGTGTATGTGTCAGCTTTTTCATCATATCCCATGTTTTCACGTTTGCTGATATCTTTTTTAAAGCTGCGCTTTTTCCATTTCTCATAGGTCTGCGGTTTGATATAAGGTTTCTGTCTGTTTTCCCTTAAAAAGCTGTAACCTTCTTCACTTTCGCAGCCGGAATCTGCTGTTACACTTGGGTATCGTAATCCCAGTTTTTCTTCCATTGTCTTCAGAAATGGGATCAGTGTCCATACATCGTTTCTGTCTTGGAAAATATCAGCTGCTACGATGTATTCACTGTCAACGGCGATCTGTACATTATATCCCGGTTTTAGCTGGGCATTACGCATATGGTCATCCTTCATATGCATAAAGGTGGCATCCGGATCTGTCTTGCAGTAATTATTCCTGCCCTGAAAACTGGCTGCATGCCAGTCATAAATTCTCCGGCGTTCAAGAAATCTGCGGAACATTTCCAGATACCTCTGGTTCCTGTCCTTCCTTTTGCCTCGTCCATAAACAAAGACGGTTTCGTCTGCCCTGCATTTTTCTTCCAGAAACCGGGATATCTTTTGCAGATCCTGTGTCCTTGTTTGGGCACCGACCGAAAAATCCTGTATGTATTCATGATTCAGGAGCTGTACTGCTTCCTGTATCTTCCGGAACATCTTTTCTTCCCATTTCCCGACAGACTTTTTCCACACAAAAGTATACTTGTTGGCACTGGCTTCTGCCAGAAATCCTGTACGGAAACGGGCAATGGTGCTGTGATCCGGTGCTTTCTGACCGGCTAACAGCCACATAAAGTTAATGTCGCGCCTGCAGGCGGTTTCGATCTTTCTCGAAGAATAGATATTTTGTGAATAAGCATAGGCCAGGATCTTGAACATGGTCTTTGGGTCCACTGCCGGATTTCTGCCTTTGGCAGAGTAAGCCTGATACAGTAAGCTGTAATCTAATTCCTCCAATTCGTGGCTCAGCAGTCGAACAGAATCATCATTAGGGACCAGACCTTCTAAACTTAATGGCAAAACCAGTTGATAAGGTTCGCCAAATTCGGTATAATTTTTATGGTATTTTAATTTACTGGTCATAACTTATTATACCACGGATGGCAGGCTCTTCGGAGTCTGCTTTTCTATTTCTAGACACAAAAAACGGAGCCATTGCTCCAGTAGTGATTATTCATCTACTTTTGCAACAGCCCCACACATTTGGTTTATCCTGTCAAGTGCTTTATGAAATTATACAAAAAAAGAACAGGGTACATATTTCTACATACACTGTTCTTTGCATCGTCCTTATCTAAATGACATTGATTTATCATCCCCCTTCTTTCCGCGTAATGTTCTTCTTATATTCATCCAGTATCTGCTCTAATTTGTTGATTTCTATTACCCGCCTGTCCGGATCAGGCTCAAGATCCAGCAAAGCGGCAAGCAAAGAAGATTTATCTAATTTTTCTCCATACTCCATATAATCCAGCGTCATCTGTCTGACTGCAAATTCTTCTTCAGATATTGATGTTTTATAGCTTCTGCTTAAAACTGTTCCACTATATACAATATCTGCAACTTCTATGAAACCTTCCCTAAGCAGTTTCCGCAAAACTGCCTGTGCTGTATTCATGGTAAGAGTATCATCCTGTCTACATATTTCAGATGCTGTCATTGAACCGGAATGCCTCCACATAATTTGAAGTATATCCAAATCCCTGTCTGTAATATATTTTTTCCGTTTTCTAGCCATGTCGTATCTCCATTTGCATTTAATTATTCTATAATTTTATAATATTTCATTTCAAATATTAAATCAATACTAAAATTATACATGTAAAAAATAATAAAAATGTATTTTAAATACACTATCTGATTTTGCTTCAACATCCAGAACCTCTATCTTCAATATTTCATTTTTCCAATAAAAAGATTACAGAAAATGCCGGAAAATACAGAACATGACATATAGGTGTCAGGTTATGTTTGGTTCACTGCTTCCATAAGGAGGTTCTGATATGAAATTTGAATGGAGAAAGCACGAAAAAGCTCTGTATGGAGCAAAAAGTATACCTGCTTTAGTAGATATACCCAAGTTTAATTTTATTATGATGAAAGAAAACGGTTTGCAACGCATATCAGATTGTCATAGAGAAATCTATTTGACTAATAGAGTAGCAGCAGATAAGCTCAAAACAATTTTGAGGTATAAGGTAAATTAGTAAACAGTAAATCCGTCGAACCAACGACAGGAATAGACTGTAAAGCGCCTTGGATTACTGCCTGATAAACAGGAAATTGGCTGATTGATTTTCATTGTTTATTAAAAATAGATTGTATCCAGCGAATTCTTCTCTGTATGGATTCTCTTACAATTCTGCTTTCAAGCACTGTTTCATAGCCATGACATGCGCCTTTCACTTCATGAAGCTCCGTAAAAACACCTTCTGCCTGTAATCTTTCTGCAAAGGCTATTCCTTCGTCACGAAGGCTGTCAAACTCAGCCACCTCCATATACACATTTGGAAAATGTTCCAATGATTCTGCTTCTATAGGCGACGCATATTGAATTTGTTTCGTCTCTTGATTTCCTAAATACGCTTTCCAAAACATTTTTGTTAGTGCTGCATCCCAAACAGGCGTATCCGTATATTTCTTCATAGATTCCGTTATCATACGTCTATCTGTAACCGGATATATCAGCATTGCCCCCAAGGGTGAAATATGAATTCTATCCCATAGCATCAACGTAACCGCAGCGGCAAGATTACCTCCGGCGCTATCGCCTGTCACAATTATTTTATCCTTATTGATTTCTAATGTATCAGCATAATTAAGTATCCACTTATACGTGCAATAGCAGTCTTCAACAGGAACAGGATATTTATTTTTAGGTAATAATCTGTAATCGGTAAAAACCACCTTGCATTTCGCCATTTCCGCATACCATTTTGCAATCTGGTAGTGTGCCCTTGACGCTTTTAGTAAAAATCCCCCACCATGATAAAATACAATACAAGGAAGAATACCACTATGTTTCTTTGGCTCAATGACAAAAGTAGATAGTTTTCCGCTCTTATATCCAGGTGTTACATACTTTTTTACGGTAACTTTATCATCTGATTCACATGCAGATAATTTCATTGCCATATTCACAATCGGATATAGGTGTATATTTGATGGCGCCTTTTGCTTCGTCAGTTTTGCCAATTCGCTGTCTATTTCATATTTCTTCATATTGTCATTTCCTACTTTCGATTGTCACAATCAAATATCTAAATAAATCCTGATTTGATATATCTTAACAAAGCATCTACTTTTACTCTATTTTATTCACACCATTTAACAATCTCGTCCAGCTTTTTTCTCGGCCTTTTATCAGGTGCTTCATCTGCATATCCTATGGCCATTGCAGCAATCAGCACTTCCTGCGTCGTTCTCTGGACGCCTGTTTCATATTTGACTGTCATTGCCAGATCTAAAGCGGACTGCACATCCACGATCAGTTTTTCCTTGCTGGAAACAACTGCAATATCAGCCTTATTTTCTTTTATATGTTCAATTTTCATAAACTCCTCCTTATATGACCTGCAGTGTAAATTCCAGTTAAAAGTGCATTTTACCTGAAAAAAGGGCTGCCTGTCAAGCATTTTTCTATTTTGCCGCACAATGACGTATCTGTAAGTAATCCTCGCAAACGAGCCGATAGACTTTATAGGCGGAAGATATTTTATAAGTTTCAGACATTAAACGGAAGGAACTATATTTATGGCAGCAGTAAACAGCGTACGCTATATACGAAATTTAAACACAGGTGTTGAACTTATTTTCTGCAATAATGTGGCAATATCCTATCCCATACATAACCATGTTTCTGTGCTTACGATCGGTATTGTACTGGATGGCTCTGTCATGCTTACCGCTTACAACGAAATAAAGACTTATAAAAAGAATCAGACTTTTGTTATTTATCCCTATATTCCACACCGTATATCAGCACATAACAGCTATACTCTTCTCAGTTTATGTATTGATAAAAATATAATACATTGCTATGCAGAAGATAGCATTCAGGAGCATGTAATGACTTTACTGCCGGATGCTTTGCATAAGGAAAAAATCAGTCAGAACCAAATTATTTACTTATTAAACCGCCTAAACCTGGCAGTTAAATTCTACTCACTTACTGCCCCTGCTGATTTGCACCCCTGCAGTCAAAATCCATTGATCACTCATTATAAAAAGCAGTTGGAATTATATCCCGAAAACAAATTCAGTATTGAAGAAATGGCGAAAAATGCATTTATCAGCAAATATCACTTTATCAGAACATTTAAAGCAGAAGCAGGTCTTACGCCGCATCAATTTCAACTTCAAAACCGTATTCGCAAGGCTAAACGGCTGATGCTCGAGAGTAAAACAATGACTGAAGTGGCTCTGACCACAGGTTTTTGCGATCAAAGCCACTTTATTAAACAGTTTGAAAAGCAGGTAGGCATGTCTCCGCTGACTTACAAATTATCCTCCAAAATAATCAAATAAGAGAAATCAAGTCAGCATAACGCAGGCATAAATTTTGCGAACAGATAAAGCCCATCCTCTCCTGCTATAACTTCGTGTGGTACGCCAATGGGAAAAATGGAAATCACTCCTGGTTCGTAAGACAATTCCGTTCCATTGTTCACACATACGCCTGTTCCGGATATGACTTCGTGGGTTTCTAACTGTTTCTCGTGAATGTGATTGCCAATCTTCTTATTAGGCGCTATCCTCACAAGATGAAAGCTGAATTGTCCACCTGTCTTTTCAGATGTGATAATATGCTTTAACTCCACTCCCTCAAAAGCAGGATGCTTCGACCACTACCCCTTTTATTCCAAGGTTTTCACAACAGTTCAAATAATGTTGATAAACCGATACATGATTTTCCTTTTTTGCTGTCTGCATAATATACCATGCACTGACCAGTTCTGTCCCTGGCCCTACAAAATCCTCACATATGCTGTAAGGTTCTTCTTCCTGCATCATAAGTGAATAGGAAACATGGGAAATCCCCAATCTGTCCATAAGTATACTGGCAAATACTTCATTATAAGGCTCCTGCCTGTTTATGCCGCTGCCTCCTTTTATCAGGTACCTTTTGCCATCCGAAATACTCCATTTTTTCTTCAGCCACCCGTCAGAAGTATTATCTGGAGAAAGCAAACTTATTTTCCTTTTCGAAGACTTTTTTCCAAAAAGAATATTCCCCACATCTTCAGAAAAATCATTTTCAAAAAAGTTAACCTCTGACCATTTCACCTGCCGGTCTGCAGGACAAATCCAATATTGATCTGATAAGCTTAATCCCATGCATTTATCTAAAAGGTTTTGCGGTATGTCCACATGCATCTGACAGAGGCCTCCTGTATTCCCTGTCTGCTTGCCGGAATAGCGCGCCCACGCCACCATTCATTTAAGGCTGCCCTGTCAATATGCCCTTTTCCGTCAAGGCTCCCCACCGGAAGATGCTCCAAATGATACACCGTTCCTGTTTTTACGATAGCACATGCTGCTTCATCAATCAAAATATCCGCCACATGAATGTGTTTGTGCATCAATTTATAATTCATTTTCCGGCACCTCCTTTTCCCTTTCCATTATGACAGAATTTTGAAAAACATTCAATGTAAGCATTTCCACCAGTTAATCTCTCTTATCAAAACAGTTCCCTATCCCTTCATCATAGTCAACACCATCTGGGCAGTTTCCACCAGATTGGTTCCGCTGTCCATGCTGCATTTTTGTATATATTTATGGGCCTCATCTTCGGTCATATGATTTCGGTTCATCAGTACTTCCTTTGCATCCTTAATCAGCCTGATTTCCTCATTGCTTCGCTCTTTCGGTTTACTTTTTTGTCTGCGTCTTTTCCGCTCTATGGCTCTGGTCATCATATCAACCGTGTTGATCAGGTCATGCACTTTAAGGGGCATGGAAAGACACATGATTCCCCCCTGCACCATACCGCCGCCTATGATATGCTGCGAAACAATAAGCAGCATTTCAAATCCGGGAGGCATATCCTGATGCAGCTGGGCATAGATCATATCCGCCAGCTTATACCCGCAAATGATGATGCCTTCGTTTAATCCGTCTGCCAGCGCAATCGCCTGGGCGCCGGTAGTACAGGCGCCAGTTACCGAAATCCCGTTTCTCATCAGAAGATTTTTCAGATTTTTCGCATCTTCCGGTTTGGGAAGGGCAACAATTATACCCGTCATCCGCACACCTCCTATCTTATTTTTCTGCGTGTACTAATACTGGTTTAAATACTGATTTACTTCCCAATTGGTAACCTGTGAGGCATAATTTTCCCATTCCTTTTTCTTTGCTTCTATATATTTTGTAGACACGTGTCTGCCTAATACATCTCTGATCAGTTCATCCTTTTCCAGTTCATTCACTGCCTGAATCAAAGTGCCCGGAATAGCTTCAATACCCAGCTTTTTCTTTTCCTCCTCGGACAGGGCAAAAATATTCAAGTCCACGCTTGCAGGAGGCTCAATCTGATTCACGATGCCATCAAGCCCCGCCCGCAGACACACTGCCAATGCCAGGTAGGGATTTGCAGAGGGATCAGGACAGCGCAACTCAATTCTCGTTCCCGCACCTCTTGACGCGGGAATACGGATCAGCGGGCTTCTGTTGGTAGAACTCCATGCAATATACACCGGTGCCTCATATCCCGGCACCAGACGCTTATAGGAATTAACCAAAGGGTTAGTGATTGCCGTCATTCCTTTCATGTGCTTCATAATGCCGCCGATAAAATAATAAGCTGTTCTGCTTAATCCCAATTCGTCCTCGGGATCATTGAAAATATTTTTTCCGTCTTTGGATAAAGACATGTTAATATGCATGCCGGAACCATTCACACCAAACTTGGGTTTAGGCATAAAGGTTGCATGCAGGCCATGCCTTTTGGCAATGGTTTTGACTGCCAGCTTAAAGGTCATAATATTATCCGCTGTTGCCAGCGCTTCGTCATACTGAAAATCAATTTCATGCTGAGCCGGCGCCACTTCATGATGCGAGGCTTCCACAATAAATCCCATATCCTCTAAGGTAAGCACCATATCCCTTCTTGCATTCTCTCCCAAATCCAAAGGCCCCAAGTCAAAATAACCTGCCTTTTCATGAGTGAGAGTGGTAGGCATTCCATTTTCATCCGTATGGAACAGGAAAAACTCACACTCCGGCCCCACTTCAAAGCGATACCCCAGATCTTCCGCCTCCTTAATGGCCCGCTTTAAAATATATCTGGGATCTCCCTCAAAAGGCATTCCATTGGGGCGGTAAACATCACAAATCAGCCTTGCCACCTTTCCCTGCTGGGGACGCCAGGGGAAAATCTCCATAGTACTTAAATCGGGATGCAGATACATATCTGATTCCTCAATCCTTACAAATCCCTCAATAGAAGAACCATCAAACATACATTCATTATTTAAAGCTTTCTCAAGCTGGCTGGCTGTGATGGCCACATTCTTAAGACTGCCGAACATATCTGTAAACTGCAGCCTGATAAATTCCACATCCTCATCCTTCACCAGTTCCATAATATCTTTCTTTGAATAATTTTTTCTCATAATATCTTTCCTTTCTCATACGATAAAAGGCCTTCCTATCCCAGCCGCCAGTCATGCCTGCTGTCATAAGAACGCCTTTGTTCTGTATCAGAATAACAATCTTTTTGCCTCTTTGTCAATACTAATTTATAATAATGCATAAATCCCCGACTCCAATAATACTATAGTAAAAAGAATGTAACGGGGAAATCCTATGAGCTCCAAAACCAAAATCGTTGTACTTCATCTGAAAGAATTAATATATACCGGTATCTTCGCTGTACTGGGGATATTATTTATCATTCTCCTGATCATTATGTTTGTACCCAAAAATAAGGAAGAAAATAATGCTGTGGAAAACCCTGCTGCTACATATGTTCCCGGCATATATACCACTTCTCTTATTTTAAATGATAATGCGGTGGATGTAGAAGTTACTGTGGATGAAACCAATATTAATGACATCCGCATTGTAAATCTGGATGAAGCTGTTACAACCATGTTTCCGCTTTTAGAACCTTCCTTTGACGACCTGGCAAACCAGATTATAAAAAATCAGTCATTGGATAATATTACTTATGCAGATGACAATAAATATACCTCTATGGTACTTTTAAATGCCATCAAAACTTCCCTTGGAAAAGCGGCGGCTCCTTCACCTTCTCCTGCCTCTTCCGCTTCTCCTTCGCCAAAATAAGCAGGGCCTTGGCATGGGAACATACACTCCTAACCGCATGCTAAACGGGCAGTCCGCTTTTGTGAACTGCCCGTTTGCCAACAGTTATGGCATTTATTCTCTATACAAGTCACATTTCCTCTACCTGTTCCATCCATATCCGCACGCAGGCGTCAGAGGGCATACGTAAATCTCCTCTTGGCGATACTGCCACACTTCCCACCTTGGGGGCATCCGGCAGACAGGAACGCTTAAACTGCTGGGCAAAAAATCTTCCATAAAATATCTTCATCCATTTTTTAATCTCTTCCTCCTCATATTGTCCGGCAAAGGATCTGTTTGCAATTCGGAAAATTTTTGACGGTTCAAATCCGCACCTTAACATATAATAAAGGAAAAAGTCATGCAGCTCATAAGGCCCCACCAAATCTTCTGTTTTCTGAGATATTTTACCGCCCTCGGGAGGCAGAAGTTCCGGGCTTACCGGTGTGTCAAGCACATCAAAAAGAATCCTCTTTAATGCCTCTTTTCCGCAGGTATCCGCATAATACTGCACCAGGTGGCGCACCAGTGTTTTAGGCACTCCTGCATTTACCCCGTACATGGACATATGGTCGCCATTATAGGTTGCCCAGCCCAAGGCAAGCTCAGACATATCTCCGGTGCCGATTACCATTCCACTTTCCCGGTTGGCTATATCCATGAGAACCTGCGTACGTTCCCTTGCCTGGCTGTTTTCATAGGTTACATCATGGTTTTCAGGATTTTGACCGATATCCTGAAAATGTGCTGTAACAGCTTCCTTAATATTGACCTCCTCCAGCGTTGTCCCCAATTCTTCCGCCAGTTTACAGGCATTATCATAGGTTCTGTCCGTAGTTCCAAAGCAGGGCATTGTGACAGCAATAATATTTTTTCTCTCTATTTTCAGCATGTCAAAGGTTCTTACCGTTACTAAAAGCGCCAGCGTGGAATCCAGACCGCCGGATATACCGATCACCGCCTTCCGACACCCGGTATGGGCAAATCTTGTTTTCAATCCCATAGACTGAATAGATAATATTTCCTCGCAGCGCCTTGCCCTTTCATTTAAATCGCCGGGCACAAATGGCATACCAGGAAAAGTTCTGGTAAGAACTGTCTCTTCCTTCTTTAAATGAAAAGGAATTACAAGGTATTCTTCCCTTTCTCTCCTGCCGCAGGCAAAGGTATTCATTTTCCTGCGTTCCATGCGCAGCCTGTTTATATCAATTTCCCCATATAATACCTGACTTTCAAACTTCTTGCCCTGGGCAAGGATCGTTCCATTTTCCGCAATCATATCATGGCCGCCGAAAACCAGATCCTGTGTGGATTCTCCCTCTCCGCTGCTGCAATACACATAGCCTGCAATCAATTTTGCACTGGAAGATTTCACCAGCATTTCTCGGTAAACATCTTTACCAATGGTTTCATTGGAAGCGGACAAATTCACCAAAAGTATGGCACCTGCCAGCCCGTGCGAAATTCCCGGTGCGTCCGGCATCCAGATATCCTCACAGATTTCACAGCCCACTAAAAGTCCTTCTATTCCTTCCGCCTGCATCAAAATGTTTGTCCCAAAAGGAATTTCTTTCCCTTCAAAAACCAATATTTCGGCTTTTTTATTTCCTGCCTGAAAATGCCTTGTTTCATAAAATTCTCCGTAAGAAGGAATAAAAGTCTTGGGAATAAAGCAAAGAATCTCTCCATTATGGACTGCTGCCGCCACATTATACAGCTTTCCCTTTCGCTCCAAAGGTAGTCCCACAAACACAAGGGCATCTTTCCCTAACGTAGCCCGGGCCACTTTAATTAGCTGCTCTTTGCAGGAGGCAAGCAGTCTTTCCTGCAAAAACAAATCTCCACAAGTGTAACCGCTGATGCACAGCTCCGGAAACACAATGACTTTAGCGCCTTCTCCTGACGCCTCCTCGATTCCTGCACAAATCTGATCCGTATTATAGATTGTATCTGCTACTTTCATCTTAGGCGTCACTGCCGCCACTTTGATAAACCCATGCTTCATAAAATCATCATGCCTTTCCAGCCTTTTCACAAGCCAAGAATCATATGTTTCCAAATTTATCTTTGTAATTTATTTGCTGCATTTTTTCAAAACCGCTTTAAGCTCCTCTACCGAAAAGTTGTAAAAAGTGTTGCAAAAATGGCAGTTCACCTCTATGGGCTTATTCTCGGAAATCATTTCACTGATTTCCTTTTTTCCAATGCTGATAATTGCCTTTTCCACCCTTTTTTTATCACAATTGCAATAAAAGCGCGCCGGCATGGTATCTGTAATTTCCACATCCATTCCCTTAAGGACAAGATTTAACATCTCCTCAGGTGTCTTTCCCTCATTCAGCACCGTAGTGACAGAAGAAAACTCTGCAAGATTTCGTTCCAGCTTTGAAATTACCGTATCTTCCGTAAAAGGCATGAGCTGCACGATAAACCCGCCTGCCTGCTTTACCGTATTATCTTTTTCCATTAAAACACCAAGCCCCACACTGGAGGGTACCTGTTCAGAAGTTGCAAAATAATAGGTAAGATCTTCGGCTATCTCTCCTGTCTGCAAAGTAGTCTGCCCCACATAAGGCTCTTTTAACCCCATATCCTTGATCACCCGAAGCATTCCTTTTCCTACTGCCCCGCCTACATCCAGCTTACCAAGGGCGCTTGGGGGAAGCATCACTTGGGGCTTTATAGCATACCCCTTCACATTCCCCTGACTATCTGCCGTAACTGTCATCCCTTTCATAGGGCCGTCACCACTAACCTGTAAAGTCAATAAATCTTTTTCTCCTTTTAAGGTAGTTCCCATCATTACGCCGCCTGTCAAAAGACGCCCTAAAGCTGCTGTTACCACCGGACTTGTATCATGTGCCTTTCTTGCCGCCTCCACCAGCTCTCTGGTAGTTGCCGCAAATGCCCTGATCTGTGCATTTGCAGCTGTTGCCCTGACAATATAATCTGCCATTTTAAATTTCCAAACCTTTCTATATCCAAAATACTGCACCTGTAAGGTAAAAATGACCAAACAGGTATTATTTCTTCTGTGCTTTCAAACATTCCCTTGCCAGCACATATATACGCTGGCTTTCCTTTGTAGGTGCTTTACGGGTATCCGCATCCAGCGTTAATATCAATTCCATTCCTGCTTTTTTTACAAATCCTTTCATCTCTTCAAGGGTATAGCCTTTTTGAAAATGGGTTTCCGTAAACCGCCGGAACAAATCCCTCTCCGTCTCTTTTACAAAAATAGTCAGATCATACTCATTGATCCGTTCTTCGCCATGATAAAAGTTTTCCCATATAAAACTGCATTCATCCCGATTTTCCGCTATCGTGACATCCCCAATTACTTGTTCATATTTATAAAGGGTGTTAAAATCAAAGATAAAAAGCCCGCCTGGGTACAGATAATTATTGACCAGCTTAAATGTATCTTCCACCTGATCCGCTTCCAAAAGATAATTAATGGAGTCACAAACACAGACTACTGTCCCCACAGTGCTGTACAAATCCAGTTCCCGCATATCCTGACAAAGATATAAAATCCCACTGCCTGAACTTTCCCGTTTGGCAAAGGCTGCATTCAGCATGTCTTCAGAGTTGTCAACGCCCACCATATCAAAACCTTTTTGATACAAAAGCTCTGTCAAAGTGCCGGTTCCACATCCCAAATCCAATACCAGATTTTTTTCGGAATTTAAAATCTCTTCCTGTATGGAACCATCACCCCGCTCCACCCCTTCTGCATACTGCCTTCTCTTTGATATTCCATATTTTTCAATTAGTTCCGTCAGAAAATCCGCCCATTCCTGATATGGGGTATTATCCATAAAAATGTCATACACCCCTGCAAAATCCGTATATGCGTCCAAATTATTCTCCCAGTTTCATAGCAATCACAAATCCAACTGCAAAAGTAACCACGCTCACCAACACACTTATCACTGTAATGGTTCCCACATCCCCTAGTAAAAAGATGGCAAAGGGAGATGCCACAATCAGTCCAATGATCGCCCAGTATGCCTGCACAGGAAATTTTTCAAAAATAAACTCTATCATCTTTGCAATTAAAATAACACCCACAACAATTCCCAGTCCCATGGGAACTAAGATTCCACAACTTTGCAAAATACCGTCTATATCAAAAGCAGCCAGCGCTGTGACAAAATTTTTGATTGTTGCTACGATTGGATTATAATATCCCATAAGAAGCAGCATCATAGAACCGCTGACGCCGGGAATTACCATAGTTGCGGAAGCAACAACTCCGACCGCAAACAATTTGATTACTGACCAAAGGCTGAAAGAAAGATCTGCTGCCGCGCCTTCTTTTTCTCCTATGGCGGCCATACCTACTACCACTACAAAGAAAACTAAAAAAGGAATAATATAGCTGGCCTTAATTCCTTTTCCTTTTACCTTTTTAATAACCGCCGGAAGTCCTCCCACAATTAAGCCGATAAACAAACAGTTTGTCTGCAGGGGGAAGTTGGCAAAAGCCGGTTCAATGATAAAAGACAATCCCACCAGCGCAATTCCCATTCCAAGAAAAATAGGGATCAAAAACTTCATGCTCTCCTTAAATTCTTTCAGCAAATGCGTCACACTGTGAATCAGCTTGTCGTAAATTCCCATGGAGACTGCCATAGTTCCTCCACTGACACCGGGAATAATGTTGGCAATCCCCATTACCATTCCTTTTAATAGATTTCTAATCATGTTTTCCTCCATTTCAAAACAATAATCTCTCGGAATCTTTAAGCCAGTAAATATAAGGCTTTCAGATTCCTTTTTTATTAAAATCCCCCACTTTTTTTGTCAAAACACTTGACAAT
>KE159799.1:1385979-1394692 GCA_000403495.2 Lachnospiraceae bacterium 10-1
ATATTTATTTTTATTCATTTCAGATAATATTCACTTTTCAATGTCCACTGCCAACTGTGCTGACTATAATCACTCAGGATTCCGAGAGATTATAACATTTATGCTAAATAATTTTCTAAAAAATCCACTAATACCTGCATTTGTTCATCAGTTCCTATTGTGATGCGCAGATAATTTTCAATTCTGGGCTTATTCCAATACCTGACATATATATTGTTTTCTTTTAAAGCAAGAAAGATATCTTTTGCCGGAACCCTTTTATGGGCAGCAAACAAAAAATTACTCCTGGAATCGGTAAAGGAAAATCCAAGCCGCATTAGCTGCTTTTTTGTCCACTCTCTTGTTTTTATGATTTTCCCAACGGTTTCCTTAAAATAAGCATCATCCAAAACTGCCGCTGTTCCTGCCAAAATAGCTGGCATATTCATGGTGTAGGAATTAAAGGAAAATTTCACATCCTTTAAATACCGGATCATTTTTTCATTTGCTATGGCAAAACCAATCCGCATTCCCGCCATTGCCCGTGACTTGGAAAAAGTCTGTACCACCATCAGATTATCATACCTGTCCACATAGGGCACCATGCTTTCACCCCCGAAATCAATATAGGCCTCATCTATAATCACTATGGAATCCGGATTGGCCTTTATGATTTCCTCAAACAATGCAGTCTGCTCCAGTACCCCTGTAGGTGCATTGGGATTGGGAATAATAACACCTCCATTTGGTGCAAAGTAGTCTTCTTTTTTAATCCGGAAGTTTTCATCAAGAGGGCACTTCCTGAATGGGATTCGGAACACATCCGCCCACACATCATAAAAAGAATAAGTAATATCAGGAAACAAAATCGGCTGATTTCCATTAAAAAAAGTCATAAATGACATGGCAAGCACATCATCAGAGCCCACCCCTATAAAAATCTGTTCCGGTTTCACATGGTAATAGTCTGCCAGCGCATCCACCAGCTTTTGAGCATTCATATCAGGATAAAGTCTTAACATATCCGTCTCAAGCTGTCTTATAACATCTGTCACCTTAGGAGACGGGGGATAAGGGCATTCATTGGTATTCAGCTTAATGACACCTGCCTGCCCCGGCTGTTCTCCCGCAACATAAGGATCCACTCTTCTTATATTTTCTTCCCAGCTCATACCCGGTTTCCTTTCTGAAAGCTTAAATATTTTTCTGATAAAGAATCTTACTCATGGTAACATTATCCTGCAAATGATGCAAGTTCTTCGGCTTCCTTCTTATAACTTTCCGCCTGTTCATAAAAGCCCATGGCCTCATAGCACCGGCAAAGCCCTAAACGAGGCAGTTCCTGACTACAATGAATATTTAAAATGCTTGCAGTTTCATAGGCAGCATTGTAATACCAAATGGCAGCCTCCTGATATTCTCCTTCATCCAAATAATATTCCCCAAGCTCATAGCACACTTCGCTTACTCCGCCCTCATTACCGGCTATATCCTTCATGGCATAACGGAACATTTTCAGATAATCTCCCCTGATTCTGGCTGCCCGGACAATAACACAGACTGCCTCCTTAAGCTGTTCCTCTCCTGTCTGCGGATCTTCTGCAGCCTGGGTAAAATATTCCTCTGCCTTCACCAGCTCCTGTCCGCTGCCGGCTATAAGAACTTCCCTTGCATATAAATTCATAAGCCGCAGGGACAGTTTTTGTCCTGCATCTATCATTTTTTGAAAAATCTCAATGTCCCTTCCTGCATGACTTTCCTCAGGCAAATGGGTAATTTCTATATCACTGTCATACACCACAGGCAAAAGTCTTATTGTCTCATGTACCGGTTCAATCCACTGAAAGGTTCGTAGTCTTTTAAACAATTTCGGCCGAAGCTCTCTGTCAAAATTATAGACAGTTCCATAGGAAAGCTGATTTCCATAATACATTTGCACCATCTCTACTTCAGGCAGAAGGCGTCTTTTCAGTGTCCTGAATTTTTCATGATTTTCCCTATCCAGCACCTCATCAGCATCCGCCGTATAAATATATTCACATTCCGCTTTGGAAAAAGAAAAATTTCTGGCATCTGCAAAGCTGCCGGTCCATGTAAAATCATAAATCTTTTGGGTATATCCGGCGGCAATTTCCTTTGTTTTATCCGTAGATCCGGTATCTACAATAATTATCTCGTCCATCAAATCACAAATACTGTCAAGGCATCTGGCAAGTATCTTTTCTTCATTTTTTACTATCATGCACAAACTGATCGTTACCATATGTTTTCCTCTCCACTTTTCAAATATAAACAGTTTAAACTGCTGCTTTCCCATGTACTGCTGTCAGCGCAGTTGACAACTTGCCCTGCATCTACTATATTTTGAGTAGTAACAGACTAAACTGTTACTCCAAGTATATCATAATACATATTTCAGGAACAGGAGTTATTGCCATGAAAGCTGTCAAGCTAAAATCTTTTCTCATAGTCATTCAAAGCTTTTTTACCACATGGGCGCTTATGAAGGCAGGGCGCATGGAGCCAGGCAATCTATTGACCTTAGCTTTCTTCCTCCTTATTTTCCTTTTTTACAATTATGAAGACAAATGCCTGCAGCAGTATGAATTCGACCGCAAGAAATTTCTTTATAAAATTTCCGGTTTTACCGCTGTACTTTTTACAATACTATACATGGCAGTAGATTCTCCTAAATACATTGAAACCTTAACCAGCCCCCTGTTCCGGCTCGGTATCCTTATTGCGGTTTTTCTGGGCTTTGTATTTTTGTTCTACCGCCTTTTGGCATTCCTTTTTATGTTTACCACCAATAAAATACGTTTAAATAAATTGCTTTTTTCTGATCTCTATAATGAACAATTTCAGAAAAAATCCATAAAAGGATTTTTTCTGCTGCATCCGGGGTTATGTGCCTTTTTCTTATGTATGTTGTGCTGGCTTCCTTATTTTTTATATCAGTATCCAGGAATCATGACACCCGACAGTATCGTACAATTTGAGCAGGTGCTTGGCATAAATCCCTACAGCAATCATCATCCCTGGGTGCATACCATGTTAATCAAACTGCTTTACACCATTGGATATCAGCTTACAGGCAGTATGCTTGCTGCACTTTCTTTTTATACCCTTTTTCAGATGTGTATCCTTGCCTTTAGTGTCTCTTACTTTATAAATACGCTAAAACTCTGCCGCATCAACCCCTGCATCTGCATTTTATGCACTTTATTCTATGCGCTGATTCCCTATCACGGCGTATATTCCGTAACTTTATGGAAAGATATCCCTTTTGCCGCCGCTGTTCTTTGTTTCGGCTGTGCCTTAATGCGCTTCGTTGTTATGCCCACACCCTCTTTTGCAGGCAGCCAAACGCCTTTTCTTAACCGTATCCGCCGCAGACAGCAGATTGTTAATTGGAGTATTTATATTGTATCCGGCCTTATGCTGTGCCTGTTCCGCTCCAATGGCTGGTATGCCTTTTTGCTGTGCCTGCCATTTTTACTGATCCATTTCAGGAAAAAAGCAAAAAACATGTATCCTGTTTTATTTGGTATTCTGGTTACTGTGCTTATCATAAAAATTCCGGTTATGAATGCTTTCGCTGTCACACAACCGGACTTAATTGAATCTTTATCCATTCCCACACAGCAGATCAGTGCAGTTCTCTGCAATGACCGGTATCTATCGCCGGAAGAGCTTGATCTGATAGAAAATGTAGTGGATCTGACTTATATTAAGGAGCTGTATAATCCTTATTTTGCAGATAACATAAAAGAACTGGTGCGTGCCGGAGATCAGTCCTATTTAGAAACACATAAGGAAGAGTTTTTTAAGTTGTGGCTCCGCCTTGGCCTTCGGTATCCAGGTGACTATCTTACTGCCTATATGCACCAGACCTATGGATACTGGTACCCTGATTCCTTTTATCCGGTGGCAGATGCAGAAGGTGTCAGCGCCACTTCTTTAGGCGTATCCCACACACCTCTTATTCGCGGCCCCCTTGTGGTCAAGGGAAAAGAAATTGCCATAAAGCTGGGCGGAATACTTCCCCTTTATGGCATTCTCTGGAGTATGGGCGCCGCCTGCTGGGTACTTATCTTTTGTATTGGAAATTCTCTTATCCGAGGGGAAATTTCAAAACTGATTCTATATCTTCCAAGCCTGGCGCTGCTTTTTACCGTGCTGATTGCAACTCCTGTTGCAACGGAATTCAGATATGTATATTTTTTGGTCTTTTCTCTTCCCTTTTATGTGATTACAACGCTGATGCCTGTCTCTGACCCCGGACAGGCATCCCGGCATCAGGATTGATCCTTTTTTATAAAACTTTGGATAAAAAATCCTGAAGGCGTTCACACTTAGGACTTCCAAAAAATTCCGCCGGCGTATTTTCTTCCATGATGATTCCTTCATCCATGAAAAGTACTTTGGTTCCCACTTCTCTTGCAAATCCCATTTCGTGGGTTACTACCACCATCGTCATTCCTGAATCTGCAAGCTCCTTCATAACATCCAAAACCTCGCCCACCATCTCAGGATCAAGGGCTGAAGTAGGTTCATCAAATAACATGACTCTGGGATTCATGGCCAGGGACCTGACAATTGCAATCCTTTGTTTTTGTCCGCCGGAAAGCTGACTTGGAAATGCATCTGCCTTATCTGTAAGCCCCACTCTTGAAAGAAGCTTAAGGGCATTTTCCTTTGCCTCTTCCTTTCCCATCAGCTTAAGTTTTACAGGTGCCAAAATAATGTTATCCATAATAGAAAGATTATTGAATAAATTAAAGTTTTGAAAAACCATTCCCATATGTTCTCTGATTTTATCAATATTTATTTTGGGATCTGTAATCATCTGTCCGTCAAACCAAATCTCACCGCTTGTAGGTGTTTCCAAAAGATTCAGGCAGCGCAGAAAGGTACTTTTTCCTGAACCGGAAGGCCCCACAATTACAATCTTTTCTCCCTGATGAACGTGATAGTTCACCCCTCGCAGTACGTGGTTATTGTCTTCAAATTTTTTATGCAGGTCTTTAACGATTATCACTTTTACGCAGTCTCCTCTCCAGTTTATCCAATAGCACTGTCAATATTTTTATTATGACAAAATAAATTACCGCAGCTCCAATCAGCGGCATAAAAGCTTCAAAGGTTCTTGACGAGATCTGATTGGCAGTTCTGGTAAGATCCGTCATACTCACATAGCCTACAATAGCTGTTTCCTTTAAGAGGACAATAAATTCATTTCCAATAGGGGGCAGCACATTTTTGACCGCCTGTGGAATAATAATATAAATCATTGTTTGTGCCTTGGAAAGTCCAAGAGAACGCCCCGCTTCACTTTGTCCTTTATCTACTGCCATAATTCCGGCACGGACAATCTCCGCCACATAAGCGCCGCTGTTAATGCCAAAAGACAGCACGGCAACCAGCATACCGTTTTTGCAGCTTGACATAATAATGAACCACATAATTAAAAGCTGTAAAACAGAAGGTGTTCCTCTGATCACATCTATGTAAACATTGGCAATCCGTGCCCATATGGTCTTTTTCCCATTTCTTTTGGTGGAAAGCTTCATAAGGGCGATAACCGTACCAATTATAAGTCCCAGAATTGCCGCAAAAAACGCTATTTCCAATGTGACGCCCAGTCCCTTTATATAAAGCTTCCATCTGTCACCAGTGATAAATGCCACCACAAACCGCCTGCTTACTTCCTCGAACCACGCCTGCATATCATAAGTTCCTTTCTCTTCCTCCAAAAGAGGACAGCATGTATTTTTATGCTATCCTCTTTTACAATTTCTTCTATCAACTTAAACCACTATCTGTACTTCCTTAGATATAAGTTTCAACTAACTTATCAAAGGTTCCGTCTGCCTTAATTTCTTCAAGAGCTGCATTGATCTTTTCGGCCAGTGCCGTATCCCCCTTTGGCAGTGCAATTGCATATTCCTCTACGCCAAATTCAAACTGTGCCCCATCAAGAGCAACCAACTGACCTTCAAATTTGCTGGCAAATACAAGAGCAGGGTTTTTATCAATAATCACACAGTCAACTCTTCCGTTGAGCAGATCATTTACCGCATCCACTCCCTTATTATACTGATTTACAGTAGTATCTGCAATATCATCGCTTGCAATAAAATCGCCTGTAGTTCCAAGCTGAACACCAATTGTTTTACCAACTAAGTCTGCTGCTGTTGCAATCTCAGAACCTGCAGGTACAATCACAAACTGAACTGCCTCATAGTAAGGATCTGAAAAGTCAACAGAGCCCTTTCTTTCATCGGTTACCGTCATACCTGCAATTGCAATATCAATCTTGCTTCCAATAGAAGATACCAGTGAATCGAATTCCATGTTTTCTACTTCAACAGTTACACCAAGCTTTTCACCAATTGCTTTAATCAGCGCAATGTCAAAGCCATCCGGTTCCCCATTGTCATCTACATACTCAAAAGGCGGAAATTCAGCATTGGTTCCAACAGTAAGCACACCGTCTGCCAGTACGTCCCCGTCTTCTTCTGCTTCACCAGTTTCTCCCTGTGCGTTTTCACTTCCCTGTACCGTTTCCACAGCTTCATCAGGTTCCTTGCTTCCGCAGGCTGTAAGCATACACATTGTCATTACTCCTGCCAGAAATAAAGCTATTAATTTTTTCATACTTTTCTCCTCCTTATGCATAAATATGCATTTATTTCTATAAACACTACGAGTCTATCACGTTCAATATGCAAAATCAAGGGGGTTTTATAAATAAATAAAGGAATTGGAGTATTGTCTTTACAGCATCACAATCATCTCTCTGTCTAAATAAGAAGTAATGCTTTTATTTCCTTTTTTAATGATCAGCTCTTCTCCTTCCTTTTTACCGATCCGAAACAGTCCAGGCTTAATGCAGTATCTGTTGGTACATGCCTTTTCTTCCATTTCTTCCGAAATCACAATCCCGTAGCAGTCATTTTCATATTTTACCAGACAGCGGCCTAAAAAGAGCATGCGCCCTTGTCCATTATCGTTAAATACGCTTACGCTTTGTCTGAAGTAAAGAAAAAGCAGTGCTAATGCCAGCATCAGTAAAAGAACACCGCCGGATATTACAATCATTCTGACTGCCGGTATATTAAAAAGCCTGACTTTTTTCGATTCTTCATTTACTGTAATTTCTTCCCCCCGTGCATCATATTCTTCCATTGCCACTGTTTGGCTCTCTTTTATAACAGGTGTTTTTTCCGGTGAAGGGGATAATTCAATTTTTTCTGGTATAAATGCCTTTTTTGTTCTTGCTAAAGGCTTGTTTATTTCTCTTATGCCTTCCATAATCTCCGCTGTTTCTATGGACTTTTCGATTTGCGGCACTTGTGCTTCCAAAGGATTGGAGCTGCTTTCTCCTGATGAGGAATCCCCTCCATTTTCCGGTACTTTGGGCATTGCTGTAGGATGAGATTCCTTGCCCGATTCCGGCAAAGCGCTTGGCGAAGGCAAATGGCCAGGTGTGGATGTCTGACCGGAATTTTCTTTCTCTATATTATTAACAAAAATGCTGCTATGCAGTCCTGAATCATCCACGTCTTTATTTTCCAGCCTGACCAGTACCGAATATCTGCCATTTTCATTTACTTCTATTTTCTCTCCATTGCCAAGCACTTGTCCATTTTCATTCTTCCACTCATAAGCAGGTATACAAAGATTTAACCTTCCTCCGGTCAAATCTTCCAGGTGAACACTTAAAACTGCTTTTTCCGCCTTTCCTTCAGTTTCATTCCTTACGATCAGCCGGCCGCAAAGCTGGTTTTCTGTAAACCCGCACCCTGTTCCATATCCATCAACCGTCTTATTGCAGCTAATGGAATATTTCTCTATTTTCCCTTCTTCCAACCCACAGTCTGTACTATAACCGTCAATGGTTGTCTCATCCTTACCGCAGTTTTTCTGATATCCAGTAACCGTTCCCTCCTGTATTTGACAAACTAATTTCTGATAAGAGTGCAGGGAGGGACTGACTGATCCACAGGTCAGACAATAACTGTAGATTCTTTCCTGCAGTCCCTTATCACAGTCATTATGTGTGGCAATTCCCTTTGATTTTCCAAAGGCAGTCTGCCCATGAGCAAAACAAGTATCTGTCCATGTTTCAAGTATATTCCCGTCCGGCGCATGGTTCATCAGACAATCCGCCTTTTCATAACATTCTGTAATGTGGAAATGGGTAATCTCCCCATAACAGCCGCCGCCCTGCAGTTCATCTCCAAGATGCTCATGATAAACAGATTTCGTATAGCATCCGCCGCCTTCATTTTCATTTCCGGCATGACTGTGATAGATCGGCGTTTGATAACAGGATCCTCCGGACTTCTCATTTCCTTCATGCTGGTGAAAAACAGGCTCACTATAGCATCCTCCCTGCTCTGCATTATTTCCCACATGTTTATGAAAAATCTCTGTAACAACCTCCCGATGGGTTTGTACGTTTTCCTCTGCTTTATCACTTCCGTGCACATCCAAAGGCATTCCTGCCAAAATACAAAGAGCTGCCGCTGTTGAAAGTAATCGTTTTACCAGCCTATGGCGTCTGCGTACTTTAATTTTCTTTTTCTTCTTTATAATAATTTGTCTCATTTTTCTTACCTCCCTATTGAAATATAATCTCTCGGAATCTTTAAGCCAGTAAATATAAGGCTTTCAGATTCCTTTTTTATTAAAATCCCCCACTTTTTTTGTCAAAACACTTGACAAT
>KE159799.1:1396507-1459491 GCA_000403495.2 Lachnospiraceae bacterium 10-1
ATATTTATTTTTATTCATTTCAGATAATATTCACTTTTCAATGTCCACTGCCAACTGTGCTGACTATAATCACTCAGGATTCCGAGAGATTATAAATTCTTTTAACAGTTTTTCAGACAAATAAAACCTGTCCATGAAACTTCCATAGACAGGTCATCCGTACAATTCACATATTTAATTGGATTTCTCAGCGGTAAGTGTTTAAAGCATACCATGAGAATTCTTTTGTGTCAAATACTATTAGTAACAATACTATTAGTAACAATTCAGCCATGGCCATTTATAAGTCACCAGAAAATACACTTTTTTAAAACATAATTGATTGGCTGAACTGATGTAACAAATATGAAAAAAGCACTGTACAAAATTAATAAAAAAATTATAATAAGGATATGAATACAAATATTAATTATCCATTAAGTTTCATAAGAAAATCTTTTTTTCTGCTGATGCAATGCTTCCTTGCGGCGCTGTTGATTTCCTGCAGTGCAAAAAGGCCGGCACCGGCAGATAGTTATATCCCTGAAGATTATATAAAGGAATCAGACTTGATTGATTTTGACACCTTTTCTTTAAATACCATCCCAAATAACCCGCATCCCACATTAAGCGTGCCTACCTATATCACCAAGATAAATGATATCTATTTTATTGTGGACTGTTACAACGATCAGGTAATTTATCATGACAATTTAGAGGATCCTTTATATGAATGGCAGGTTATGACAAATGATATATCCAAAGGCCATACCCTTGCCAGTGATGGAACCGTATATTTGATTGATGATACGGAAAACAACCGGATTTTGGTTATGGAACAACGCTTAAATGAAAATGGCCGGTTGGTGTTTGTTCCCACACAGGAATTTTCAAGTATAGGAGACCGCCCTCATTATATTATTTATGATGAATATACGGATACTTTTTATGCCTGGAGCTCTCAAAGCGGTGAAATGTACCTGTTCCGCCATGCTCCGGACAATCCCCGGATGTACCTGACCGAAGTCCGCTCCATCCCTTCTTTAAATGGCGTGTACGTCCGTTCCTTTACCATTATTGATGACCGTATTTACTTTGTTTCGGGCAATTCAAGTATCATAGAAGCTGATCTTTACAGCTTTAAGATAAAAAAGGAATACCCTGTTCCCTCACAAATGGCAGGTATGATCCAGCTTACCAAAATTGAAGATTACTTTTACATAACCATATCCACTGATGTAACCGGAAATCAGGACTACGCCACCATAATACGGGTACACGATTTAAATGATCTGCCCGTTGGAGGGTATGAAGATGTTTACAGTCATTTTATCGGAGGCGGCACCCCTTATTATATTACTCAGATTGATCAAGTCTGGTATTTAACCGAACACCGTCTCCCAGGCCATTCCATTTGGCGTTTTCAGGTAGTGGATAACAAAATAACTAATGTTATTTCAATTTATTAAATCGGGATTTGAAAGGATACGCCCATGAAAAAATTACTTTTTCAAGATACAACCGCCTCCAATAATCCAATAAAAAAAACAACTTTCTGCATTATATTTACTATTTTCTTATCCTGCCTTTTTACCGCTATTGCACAAGGCAGCAGCTTTTTCTACAGCTCCCACAGTACAAAAGTACTGGCACTGGTTTTCCTTGCCATGCTGTATGCAAGTATTTTTCTTTATTTAAAACTATCCCGAAAACTGAATGAAAATACAATCGTATTTTTGTTGATTCTCCTGGGTGTATTATTAAGATGCGGTTATGTGCTTTTATCAGGTCTTTACGACCGGCAGCACGATGCCGGCGCCTACACCGGCATGGGAACTGACTTCATCAACCCCGGGCATATTGGATATATCGAATATATTTACAAATTTCACAAACTGCCTGATCTTAATCCATATGAACTGTTTGCCTACTACCATCCGCCTTTACACCATTTCATTTCTTTTTTATGGCTTCAGCTTAATATTTTTGCGGGTGTTGCTGAAGACCTTGCTTTTGAAAACCTGCAAATTCTTCCGCTTTTTTACTCCTGTCTTTTCATGACAGTGGTATGGAAAACTTTGAAGGTGCTGGAAATAAGAGAAACCGGCCTTTATATAGGCCTTGGTTTTGTGGCTCTTCATCCGGCAACGATTATAATGGCCGGCAGTGTGAATAACGATATGCTCACTATTTTGTTTATGAGCCTTACCATTTTTTACTCACTTATGTGGATACGAAACAAAGACTTAAAGGGACTGATTAAGCTATCATTGGTAATTGGTTTAGGGATGATTACAAAGCTAAATTCAGCAGTTCTTGCCATTCCTTTGGGTATTATATTTCTCATGCATTTTATCTCCGTCCTTAAGCAAAAAGATAAAGGGCTGCTTTTTAAGTGGATCAAAAATTATTGTATTTTCGGTGCAATAGTCATTACTATCGGCCTGTCATGGATTATAAGAAATCTAATCCGTTTTAGTGAAAAGCCGGGAGTTCCTGTTCCGGGAGAAACCTCTCCCATGTACACAGCTCCTTATAGCCTTTGGGAAAGACTGGGCATTCCTGCCCTTGCAGACTGGCATTTCGATTTTCCCTTTCATCCCATTGGTGCATCTGCCTGCAATAATACCTGGGTTATTATGTTCCACACCTCAATGTTTACCGAAGAATATCCTGCCGGCCTTTCTGACATTCTTCTTTCCATGTGCCAGCTTACTTTTATTTTAGCTGTCTTTCTTGGAATAACAACCGCTATCTTATTGGTTTTTGTACTGATAAGCAAAAGAACCCGTCGTGAAGACACCATTTTTCTTTTGACAGGATATGTAATCATGCTGATTTCCTTTGCAGCATTCGTTATTATTTATCCCTATACTTGCAGCAGCGATTTTCGTTATGTAGCAATTTGCCTCGTTTACACAGCCATCGCATTAGGACTTGGAAATAAATATTACTTATCTTTTTCTCCCCTGCAGGAGGCCAATCATTTCACAAAAATTAAAGCTGTCTGTATGCATATAATCAATGCCTGTATGATCCTGATGTTAACCTGCATTACATTGATCTATTTATTTTGGGAACGTTGGTAAGCCTCATGAAAAGCTTCCATTTCCTCCAGGGACTTAGCATTTAAACTATTGGAAAAAGAATTCTTTTCCTTTAAGTTAGTACTGTAAAAAGTTTCCATGATTTGCCCTGATGCCCTTTGAATTTCCTCCTGAAATTCCCTTGCAGATATTAACTGACAGCCTTCTCCCGTAATAATGACCTGTTCCAATCCGTCTGAAGTTGCCACGGTTACATCATACCTATGGCTGTTCTCATGTGCAAATTTTTCAATATACTGGTCAGCAGTTTCCACTTCCTTGGTAAATACCACATGAATATTATGATAATCTGATATTTCCGTAAGATGCCCTTCCAGTCGGTATGCATCAAAAACCACAATCAAATTCATTTTCTTAATTGCCTGATAATTGCAAAGAATATCCATCAGTTTCCCCCGTGCTCCATCCAGACTGCGTTTGGCCAGCTCTTTCAGTTCTTCCCATGCAAATATAACATTATAGCCGTCTACCAGCAGATATTTATCTTTCTTAACTGACGGATGGTAATTTCGAGTCTGGGCTTTCACATGCCCATCTACTATACCCTTTTGGGTACTTTTCTTCCATCCGATATTTATTCCTGATTTAATTTCTTTTCTATTAGCATAAAATGTCCGCTTTATAATATCATCAGCCTCTTCCTGTCCTATCCATTGAGACATTTCCATATCTGCTTTTTTTGTATCCATCCATTTTGGGCATATAACCGCGTTTTCGTCATTAGCTGCACACATTTCCTTCATACAGCTTTCCACATGCATAAATTCTGCAACTCTGTCCCACCCAACAATATAGCCTGCTCCATGAGCACAGAAAACAGAATCTGCAGGATTTTCGACATCTTCTGCAGGATTATATGCATTTTTTTCCAATACTTCCTGGGTATTATGGCAGGGATAGTATCCCTTCATACTACAATAAAGATGGCCTGTCCCTTTGGTATAGGCTGTTACTTCCTTCTGATATTCTAAAAGCGCAGCCATAGGAGCCATCCCTTTTAGCACTGCCTGTCCTGAAATTGTATTTTGCAGCGTAAAACTGCCATTCATTTTATCAATATCTGTCATAGCGCGCCCCACCGCGCTTTCCGGTATCTCCAGCATAAATTCATAGTAGGGCTCTAAGAGAATACTTTCAGCCTGCATAAGCCCCTGCCTAAGCGCCCGGTATACTGCCTGCCTAAAGTCTCCTCCCTCTGTATGTTTCTGATGTGCACGCCCTGATTTTAATGTGATTTTCATATCGGTAATGGGTGCACCTATAAGCACCCCTGGATGTTCTCTTTCTTCCAGGTGAGTCAACACCAGACGCTGCCAATTCTTAGCCAGCACCTCTTCACTGCAGTCCGCAGAAATTTCCAGGCCGCTTCCCGTTTCTCCCGGTTCCAGTAAAAGATGCACTTCCGCATAGTGGCGGAGGGGTTCAAAATGTCCCACTCCTTCCACTGTATTTGCTATTGTCTCTTTGTAAACAATACTTCCTACACCAAAATCTACATCCACTCCAAATCTTTCCTGTATCAGCCGGCGGTAAACCTCAATCTGAACCTGCCCCATAATTTGAATCTTAATCTCTTTATTTTGTTCATCCCACATAAGATGAAGCTGAGGCTCTTCCTCCTCAAGGAGTTTAAATTTGGGATATATTAACGCCGCATCACATCCTTCCGGCAGTAAAACCGCATAACAAATTACAGGGGAAAGTTCCGGGAATATTGTTTTTTCCTCATGTCCAAGCCCTTCTCCTGCAAAAGTCCTTGTTAGTCCTGCAACAGCACATATTTCGCCTGCCTCCGCCTCACTTGCCTGCTCAAATTTTTCTCCTGAATAAATTCTGATTTGATTTACCTTTTCTTTCCAGCTTCCTTCCTTTCCACACAACACTTCCCTGGCTTTAAGACTTCCTCCAGTGATCTTTAAATGGGTTAGACGGCTGCCATCCTGATCCCTTGTTATTTTATAAACTCTGGCTCCAAAATCATCAGGGTACTTTTTCTGTACCGTATAAAAATCCACACCCGTAAGCAATTCTTCCACACCGGTCAGCTTTAACGCCGAGCCAAAAAAACAGGGGAAAACTTTTCTTTCCCCTATCAGCTTCCTGATATTGTTTTGTTTGATTTTCCCTGTTTCCAAAAATTCATTTAGTGCCTCTTCTCCGCTCACTGCAAGGCTTTCATAAAATTCTTCCGATTCCTGGTCTGCAAAATCCACACAGTTCTCATCCAGCAAAGCTTTTAACTCACTTAAAATATTTCCTTTATCCGCATCCGGCTGATCCATTTTATTTATAAACAGAAATACCGGAATGTTATAATGCTTTAAAAGCCTCCACAAGGTAAGCGTATGTCCCTGAATCCCATCACTTCCACTGATAACCAATATTCCATAATCAAGCACCTGCAAAGTTCTCTCCATTTCAGCAGAAAAATCCACATGCCCCGGAGTATCTAAAAGCGTAATTTTAGTTTCCTTTAAAGAAAGAAGCGCCTGCTTGGAAAAAATTGTAATTCCTCTTTCCCTCTCCTGTCCATAGGTATCCAGAAAAGCATCCTTCTTGTCCACTCTGCCCAGTTTGCGGATACTTCCGCTTACATACAGCATTCCTTCTGATAAAGTTGTCTTTCCTGCATCTACATGCGCAAGAATACCTATCACCAACCGCTTCATGCCCTGCTCCTTTTCAAAATAGATGTTTCTTCTAAATACCTTCTTTTATATATCTGCTGTAAAATAATTCTGCCGACAGTTCAACAATAACTGCATTGCCCGTCTTATAATTTTTTGCCATATCCTCAAAAGGCGTATCATACACATATGACATTAATGTCATAATAACTGCACTATGCGTCACCAGCAGAGTATCCTTTTTTTCCCTTTGAGCAATATCATCAACAGCCGGCAAAAGGCGGTTTAAAAGCTGCTGATAAGACTCTCCCCCAGGCGGTATTTGGTAACGCCGGTTTTGATGCCACTTCTGGTATTCCTCCGAAAAAACTTCTCTCACTTGTTTCCATGTATATCCTTCCCAATTCCCCAGACAGATTTCTTCCAGTCCCTGATGTATTACCGGCATAATCGCAAGCTTTTCTCCTATAATCCCTGCCGTTTCCAAAGCTCTCTTTTTTTTGCTTGTATAAATGCTTCCAATGCCACAAAACTCTAAGCTGATCTTCTCCGCCAGCTCCCTGGCCTGTTTTCTTCCGTTTTCGTTTAAAGGCGTATCTGTCTGTCCCTGAATTTTACTTTCCAGATTCCAGTCCGTTTCTCCGTGTCTAACCAGATAAATATTCATATAATTCCTTTCTGTGATTTATATAACTTTTATATCTATATTGCCTGCCACTTTCAGTTAAAAACTTGTAAATTTGTACAAATTGCGCGATCACTTTATATGCCAAAATGCTGAAAATTTATTTTTTATTAAGATTATACTAACATTTTGGGAAAAATATTGATAAGATAATTATAAAGTATCTATTTTTCAAAGGAGGTTTCCCATGTTTCAAAAAGGTGATTTTGTTGTTTATGGTCATAATGGAATTTGCTGCATACAGGACATTACCACACTGAATATTTCCGGCATTGACAAAAACCGGAAGTACTATCTTCTAAAGCCCGTATCCACATCCAAAAGCACCATTTATACCCCGGTGGATACCGCTGACACCCTGCTCCGCCATGCCATGAGTCGTGAGGAAGCCGACAATCTGATCAAGTCCATACCGGATATTCCCACAATTCCGCTAAACGACGAAAAAACACTGGAGCAGACTTATAAAACATATATACGATCCAACAATAGCAAATCATGGGTTCAGTTAATGAAAACCATTCATCTTCGAAAGGAAAGCAGAATTACAGCCGGACATAAAGTAACTGCATTAGACAGTCGCTATTTTGATCTTGCAGAATCCTCTCTTTATGGGGAACTTTCCATTGCCCTTGGAAAACCGAAAGAGGAAATTCGATCTTACATTTCCAGCTGCATCAGTTCTCACCGGCAATAATCCAGATATATCTTTCATCCGAAGCAGGCAGCGTTATACGCCTCCTGCTTCATAATTGTGAAATTCATCCAGTAATTTTTTCTGATATGCCTCATCCCTGGCTGCCCTGATCATATCATCTATACGGTTCTGCCCTGCCAGATACTGATTTAACCGGTTGATTTCTTGTTTTCCTTCCACTCTTCCCTCTTGTTTTCCTTCTTTTCTTCCTTCTTCTATTCCTTCTTCTCTTCCTTCTTTTCTTCCTTCTTCTATTCCTTCTTTTCTTCCTTCTTCTATTCCTTCTTTTCTTCCTTCCCGTCTTGCTTCTTTCTTCATATCATAATAATAGATCAATTCTTTCATATACTCACGCCTCCATTTCTTATTCTGCTTTGCACATGTTACTTCATGGGCAAGTTCCTCCGTAAATGCGCTTTCCGGCTGATTGGTTTCTATATACGCTAAAAGTTTTCCCAATTCTTTAGGCGCATCTTCATAATTTCCCTTTGTATTAAAAAATATTTTCACTGCTTCGTCTTCCAATGCAAGCTCCGTATTTTCTCTGCACAAATTCTGAAACGTATATTGGTATTTTCCCATTCCAAAGGGATCAAAAGTACAGATAAAAATAACATAGCTTTTATTTAATTTATCATAAGTCGCCCCTTTTTCTATCAGGTTTAAATCTATCAGTCCCTGATAAGTAATTTCAATTGCTTTCTGCCTTTCGGGATATGCAATTTCCTCAATTTCTATCCCTAAAAGAATTTCCAGTGTCTTTTTACAGATTTCCTTATTCTGCATGACTTTTCCAAATATAAAGTCATCCTTAAGCTCCAATTCTTCAAACTTTTTCTGATTCATTAAAAAATCTCCTTTCTTCCATAGGAAATTTCGCACACAAGTTATCCTTTCTTATGCATCTTTCCCGTTTTGCATACACAGGAAATTTCTGCCTGTCCTCGAAATCCCTGCTTAGATTAATGGTGAACAAAAGCATAGATTTCTCAGAATCAATAAGAAGGTTTTAGAATCACTTAAATGAATGATAGAATTTATGCTTTGACTTTACTATAACAGTCCTGTAAAATTTAAGCAAGTAGGAGGGAAAATTTTTATGAAAAATTATGAAATTTTAGAAATTGCCTTACGTCAATCCGCATATGAATGTAATTGTGAACCGACAGATTTTATGAAAGATACAAATGTGGTTGTTCGTTCCAAAGCTCATCCTAAAGCAAGATGTTATTTATCGCTTCCTTTAGAATGTAATCTGGTTTCCTATGGCAGTAATATTGTAGCCCAGACCAGCAGCCAATTGACTGATTTAGTCACATCTTATATTGAAAAATATCCTATAGAACATTGCTTTGAAACACCCAATATGCACGTTTTAAATGAAGGTCTAAAGAAGCATGACCTTAAAATCTGCTTTATGGCAGAATACTTTCTTCCCGATATGGATAAACTTCAAAAACTCCCCTGTGAATATCAAGTAAAAATACTGCATAATGATGATTTTAAAGATCTATATACCAAAGAATGGAGCAATGCCTTATGCGAAAAAAGAAAGGAAAAAGACGTTCTTGGTGTAGGCGCTTATGATGATGGCCGGCTGATTGCACTGGCCGGATGTTCTGCCGATTGCGAAACAATGTGGCAGATTGGCATAGACGTACTTCCGCCCTACCGGAAAAAGGGAATTGCCGCCGCCCTCACAAGCCAGCTGGCCCTTTTAATCCTTGAACAGGGAAAGGTACCATTTTACTGCGCTGCATGGTCTAATATTAAGTCAGTCCGGAATGCTATCAAATGCGGCTTTAAACCTGCCTGGGTAGAAATGACTGCAAAGAGCTGTAAATTTGCTGACGAAATGAATCAATGATTTTTCCATACATTTTTCCTCCATCCCCTTCCCTCTTAGCGATAACTGATTCCTTCCCCGGCATTCGGCTTCATGGCACAATATGTGCCATCCACTGCAAAAGCAGCCAAGGCCAAAAGAGAGATGACAATCCGCCACTTTACAGGTATTTTGTTATACAGCCTTTCAAAAAAGGGCAGGTACAAGCATACCAGCGCTGCCCCTCCAAGGCCAAAAACTACTGCTCCAAGCAGGCAGATCCGCCCATTGACATTTAGAAAATGACTGCTGTAATCCCACCACTTAATTCCAAAACGTCTCTCCAGAAAAAAGCTTGTAAGGTATTCCAATATGCTGCATATTGCCATAGAAAATAAAAATACCCGGACTGGCTTCTTTGTCATAGATTTAAAAAAGAGACATAATAAAAGTCCCCCCACACCGTAAATTGGCAGATAAGGGCCTCTATATACGCCTCTGTTTATAAGTGCATGCTCCGTAAATAAATACAGTAGTACCTCCCAGAGCCACCCTAAATGGGCAATGGAAAAAAAGAGCAGCACATAATAATCAAATTTATGGGATAATTTTGTTTCCTTCATATCTCATAGGATGTCCTAAATCACTCTTTTTATTATATTAAATTTCTATTCTTTCTTTCAAATTCAAAAAATAACAGTTTCCATGATATAGTCCTTCCGTATAAAGTTTAACTATAATTTCCCGCATACGCAGATCAAGCCTGTGATAACAGACCTGGGGTTCCCATAAAAGACCTGAAATATATTCTCTTTGTCTTCCATTCAACACTTCCAGAACTGTGTCATAACTTTGAACAGATACTTCTACATTCTCTCCGCTGCCTTTTGGAATACTTTTCGCAGTGTTTCCTCCTATGCTTCCACTACCCACTCCGAAACAACATGACACATACGCTTCCTTTTCTCCGTTTACCTTGCATTTTTCCGCAAGGAGACCGGCCAGTTCTTCCACTCTGCCTCCACGTGCTTTCCAGATAGAAAAATCAGCAGGCTCCCTCCAGTTAACCTTTTCAGCAATTTTTCTTTCTGGAGTTATCATTCGAAAGCTGGTTTTTCCAAACTTGCCATGGTCTACCGTATAAACAGGTTTTCCACATTGCTCCCCGCTGCCTGGCTCCTCTAAAAGCACAACACCTGAATCAACCAGTCTCTGCCAAAGTATCTTTTTCACAACCTCAAAAGGCGTGGGAAAAGTTAGTTTTTCGCTAATCTGCTTTGCTGATAAGCCTAAGTCTGCCAAGTGGCGGATTGCTCCGCCACTGGCAGCTTCCAGGGTAAAATTTGATAAAGATTTTTGAAAATAATTTTGTTCACACATAATTTTTAATTTTGAAATGCCCATACTAAAAATGGAATCATTCCAATTCCTGCAATGAGTCCCCCTACAATACTTCCTCTGGTAATCATAAAAAAGAAAAGCAAAAAGAGCGGAGCCCACACTATTTTACATAGTTTAAACCATTTTCTTTGTTTTTCCGAGACGGTGGCAAACTCCTTTTCCAATTCCTCAGGATGTGTCATATGGCAATGAATCACTGCGCCGAAGCGCCCAAAGGTCCTTTCTGCTGTGTATTCTACTCCATCGACCTCAAAAACAGGATACATCCCTTCTTTGGTAATTACAAGATTTAAATCATTTTCTTTTGCATAAGTAAGCAGCGCCTCTGAAAATTCTTCCGGTTTCAAAGCCATATTATCAGGCACAAAGCTGAATTTCCTTTTATGCTCCATTTTTGTATACTCTTTATAATCATCCACAATTTTCATAAAGCTTCCTCCCTTTTCTTCCATCTCTTCCATTTCCTTAAGAACTGCTGATGTATCCAGCTCCTTAAGCTGTGTATGAAGCAGTTTTTTACAAATTTTAACTCCGGCATCCAGTTCTTTTTTTCTATTTTCAAGTTCCTCAAGGTGATTTTGCATTAAGTCTTCCATAGGATACCTCCCCTCCAGCACCTCCCGGATATCCTCAATTGAAACATCTAACTTTCGCATCATCTTAATAAATTGAAGCCTTTCTACATCTTCCATATTATATTCCCTGTAGTTGTTCGCCAGATTTCTGTCCGGATGAAGCAGTCCTTTTCTCTCATAAAAACGAATATTTTGTTTTGTAACCCCACATCTACTTTCCAACTCCTGAATGTTCATCTGTCTCCTCCTTTTTATACTCTTACTATAAAGGATATACTTAGTATAAAGTCAACAATATTTTTTAGTAAATACAATAAAATTGTCAGGAAACAAATTAGCTTCATTTCCTGACAATCTTTTCCACTCATTTTATAAATACATTACTGCATCAAATTATTCAGTGCGCCCACAATCCCCGTAATGCACACGCATAGCGCGGCCATCAGCAGAACAAGCGGCATCATCCACAAAAATTCAATTGGTATCATCCCTGTCAAAGCATCCATTACCACATTGCCTTCTAAACCGTATGTAAAGAAATAGTTGGCATCCGGATATACCGTCATGCGCAGTAGATGGTTCACTCCATGTGCCAGACCGCCCATAAGGACAAGCAAAAACAGTATCCCGGGAATATCCTTTATGCGTGGACGATATATCCCCATAGAAGCAAAACTGACAGCCAGAACTACCACCAGAGCGTGAAACCCAAAATAACCCAAAGCCTTTACGGAAAACAGGGGAATGTTCGAAAATCCGTCTATTGGCATTACCATGGCAATTGTCCCGAACACGATTCCCCCATAAAAGCAAAGTCCCTTTACGCTCCTGCCTATACATGATTCCCCCATCCCAGCGGAAAAAATTGTAAGGATGGCAATTAAATTGCAAGGCTGTAATGGAAGCTCATTCCATACATGAAAATCAAAATCTGAACAGAAAGCCAAAAGCGTTTTGTAAACCGCCAGATAGATTGTTACAAGTATCCCCAAAAACGATAGGAATTTCCAATTTCTTTTTCCCCGCCGAAGCCTCCATAAGATGGCAGCCATTAGAAAAACCAGCAGCAGAACGCCCCACCATACCCAATTAAATGGTGTAATAATCAAATCAAATACCGCAAAAATGTTGCCACCTCCCCCAGTACATAATGAATAATACATAAGCCCCAGATATTTCCCTGCTTATGGTAGAAAATTCCCATAACGCCAAGAAGCAGCGATGCTGCCAGCATATAAGGGAGTCCATAAGCGATATGGAGAACGCCGAACACAAGGGCTGACACCACAATGGACAAAAGCCCTGCATATTTTCCCGCGAAAATACGGTTCAGGTTTTCCTGCATCACGCCCCTTGCCAAAAACTCCTGCAAAACCACAGTAAGGGGATAAATAACATCTGCAAAGGTGCCCACGCTCCAGTCCCAAAATGGGGCTCCTTCCGGAAAAAAGCCAGGCGCAATCCTGAGAATGCCAATCTTGCCAATTACCAAAAGGACGCTTACTACCACCGTAATTGCAATGTCCGGCACAAAAGTTTTCTTTATATTTACAACCTTAAGCCCTATATCCCGAATGGAAAAGCTGGTAGTTTTCAGAATAATAATGAACATGATGATGGAAATTCCCTCAATCATCAGACTCATAACATGCCCCGGCGGCTCTATTCCAAGATAGCGCAGAAGACTCCATAGAAACAGATAAACGCACACGCAGATCATCAACACAGAAAACACCGTGGAAGCTTCCCTGCGCTGCCTGTTCAATTTTGCCACCTCGGTAATATCCGAAAAGACCACTACTATGCCTATTTTTTTAATGCCATCCTCCCCATACAGAAAAGACGAAATAAGGCGAAAAGATTTCAGTTCCTGGTTCTTCGCCTGATGGAAAACCTCTCCTGTATGCGTATTCTCTTTGTCATAAATAGCATCCAAAACAAACTGATGAAATCCGTCATTGATCTCATTTGCCTCGTTTTCCAGAAACACCCTGCTGTAGTTCTTTCCGAACACACTCCCATCCACGCCAAGCATGCCACACCCCTTGTCATTGATGTAGATGATTTTCCCATGCATGTCCACCACCAGGACACCGTCATTCATATCACGTAAAATCCGTGGAATAATCTCATTCTGTTCTGCTGTCATGTTTGCACCTCGCATTTGTCCCTTTATTGAATCGAAATCTCCAATTTTATCTTATGTATACCATTATAGCAAAAAGCCGCTCAAAAAATCGGCTTTGACAAAATTGGTCGGTTTTCAGGGAAATTTGGTTGAAAAATTTTACGAAATGTATTGACAGATTTCATAAATTCAGAACGGCACAGACGGAACAGATTTCATTTTCCATTTTGTAATCCAGATGCCTGCCATATTTTCTGCAAACGGAAAGAATACTGGAGATGCCAGTGCTTTTCCCTTCCGGCAGACTGCCGGAAAGATATTCCGCATCCTTTTTCATGTAACTGCTATTGCTAAACACAACGACATACACCGTACACATCACAAAGCTGATTCTTGCAAGAATAAGACGTATATTATTTTCTTTTATATTTTTAGGTTTACTGGCATCTGTTTTCATATTTTCGTTCTGATATTTCCTTTTTTAATATGTTCTTTAATCAGTGCATCTGTCAATTCAAACAGCTTCTGCGATCCTTCTTTCGTTTTGTTATGCCTTGCATACACTCGATCTGCCACTGCCTGATGCTCTATCCAGTCACTACCATCATTGCTGGTATTAAGCAGCAATGGCTGCAAATTGTCCATTGCATGAGCAAATTTCGCTTCCGGCGTCTTACCTCCCTCAAACTCGTCAAAAATATTCTGCAGCTCTTTTTTCTGGTCGTCCGGCAGAAGGGAATAAATCCTCTCTCTTGCCGCATCCTCTCGGGCTTTTTTGGTTTTCATCCCTTCAATGTCATAGGCATAGGTATCGCCGGCATCAATTTCTACAATATCGTGAATCAGACACATAATCATCACTCTTCCAATGTCGATTTTTTCATTGGAGTATTCTTTCAGAAGATATGCCATGACTGCTATGTGCCATGCATGCTCCGCATCATTTTCATTTCTTCCGTGATCTGATAAATGCGTCTGACGAAAAATATTTTTTTCCTTATCAATTTCCAAAATAAATTCTAATTGTTTTTTTAAACGCTCGTCTGTCACTTTCATCCTCCTGCACTCTCCATATTTTCAGTATTTTTTATCTCCATTTACTCTATTGTACCAAGCTGCCAGCGCATCGGCCAGACCTAAATAATAATAATTGAATTTATTCTTTCCCTTGTATTAAAAAAATCCCAATAATTGTACCAATAAAGATAATTGGAGCTGCTCTGACAAACAGCCATTCAAATGAATGAAATACTACCCCGAGAACAGCAGTTTCAGGACTGCCATAATCCCAGCCTAGGTAAGGACTATTTATCACTATTAGAATCACAGAAATTGTTACTATAACCGCGCACAATGAAATAAGCAGCCAATTCAGAAGTTTCCTTCTTGTGCTTTTCCTTTGTGCCAGCTGCAAGTTTATCACCTCCAATTTTTCAGAAATCACTTTTAAATTATCAACCTTTGTTTCAACAATAGTTTCTCCCAAAAATGTGCTTACAGGTGTTTCCAACACTTCCGATATGAGGACTAACATATCAGAATCGGGAACTGACAATCCCTGCTCCCATTTGGAAATTGTTTGCCGCACCACATTCAGCCTGACAGCCAGTTCCTGTTGTGAAAGTCCTTTTGATTTTCTAATTGCTTTAATGTTTTCGTTGAGCATTAAAAAAAATCTCCTTCCTCTTAGTCATTACCACAATTATATGAAGAACTGTCCGTTGCTGCAAGCAACGTATTTTAACATTTAAATTTCAAGGCAATTTACTTCTTAATATTCTGATTATCAGCCGCTTATTGTTTTGTACCTTCGTGACTCATTGAATTTTCAGCATAAAAATTTGTCTGTTATCCAAATGCCATTACATTACACATGCTCATAAATGTTTCAATTTCTTTTAAGCACCCAAGTGTGATAAACTTTTATTGTCCATTTGGACCGCCTCCTGTTTTTTTCGATGCGAAAAATTTATTGATATTTTTTATTTGTAATTGTTTTTTTCATTCCACTCATTATAATAGAGCATATGCCATTGTTTATTTCAAAACTTTTGTTATCTATCAATGCCACTCCTAATGTAAAAAACACACTTGAAAAGTTTATTCAAGAACTTAATTCTTTACGGCATTATTATGAAACGTCTTGTCCTAAATGCAATACTGTTGGGCATCAAATGTAGGTTCAGATCCTATACAACGTTTATATGCAGAAAGAATGAGAACGCTTGCATTGGAAAATATAATGTAACAATCTATCCTGCTGTCGTTTAGATGCAATTATATCAACACTCAAATCACCAGCACCACCCATTTTTATAACATTTTCATAACCTTCTTCTTTTAACAAACTCTGTACTAATATTTCAAAATCCGTACCACTTAATATCGAAATATCAATAGCATCTTCGTTAGGTTTACTAATATCTTTTCTCTCAACATAATATTGCCCGTCTTTTTGGCAATAATTAGCTATCAAGTTTTCTATATCTTTCTGGTGACTTTCATCCTCTAATATTTGTGCAATAGTTTTGGGGTTACCATCACATAATGAATTCACTAATTCAAAATAAACATCTTCCAACACAAACTTACCTTTGCTATTTAAGAGTTCCAATACCGAAATTATTATGACAGCTACTTCCATCCACTGATGGAGCAACTTAAGATTGACCACACACCACATTGCTGTGGACACACCTGTATCTCAATGCTAACAGCAGCCGGTGTGAATCAGACAATAATCAAAAAGATTGTGGGGCACTCTGGTGCTATGACATTAACCGAAAAGGTATACACCCATTTTGATATAAAGGAACTTGTAGATGCGATTAATAGAATTTAGTTCCAAGCGGTCATTCGCAGATTGCGTTGCAATCTTGCTCACGTCGCGCTGGCACGCTCTATTTGCCGCCGAATATATGTCTGTGAGTGCAAGCACTCCCATCCAATATTCAACTGCCAATGCACCGCTTGTAGGAACGCGCAAAAAGAGAAAGGACATTCCCAGATTTCTCTGAAAATGTCCTATACATATCATTGATATTCGTGTTGCATACCGTTTGAAATCCAGCACATCTGACAACTTTCCACAACCTCTGTAACCCTTGTAAAATCGAGCTTTTCTCGATTCTTGCGTTTCCGTAAGATTATCTCTTGGAGAACTGTGGTGCACGACGAGCTGCTTTGAGACCGTATTTCTTTCTTTCTTTCATACGAGGATCTCTTGTTAAGAAACCTGCTTTTTTAAGAACTGGTCTGTAGTCAGCATCTACCTGAAGTAACGCTCTGGAAATACCATGTCTGATCGCACCAGCCTGGCCTGTATAACCGCCGCCATGTACATTTACAAGTACATCATACTTATCAACTGTATCTGTAGCTGCCATAGGCTGACGAACGATAACCTTCAAAGTTTCAAGTCCAAAATACTCATCTATCGGTCTTTTATTAATTGTAATTTCACCTTTACCGGGCATTAAATATACTCTGGCAATTGATTTTTTTCTTCTACCTGTTCCGTAGAATCTTGCTGATTTAGCCATTTTGATTTTCTCCTTTCAGTCCCTTTTAAAATGTTAATACTTCGGGTTTCTGAGCTGCATGCTTATGCTCAGGACCTGCATATACATAAAGCTTGGTGTACATCTGTCTTCCTAAAGGTCCTTTGGGAAGCATGCCTTTCACTGCAAGTTCTACTACCTTTTCAGGCTTCTTAGCCATCATTTCACGTAAAGTAGCCTGCTTCATTCCACCAACATAATCTGAGTGATGATAGTATATCTTCTGATCCATCTTCCTGCCTGTTACTTTCACCTTATCTGCATTAACAACTATTACATAATCGCCAGTGTCAATGTGAGGTGTAAAGATTGCTTTGTTTTTTCCTCTTAAAACTTTAGCCACTTCTGAAGCCAAACGTCCTAATGTCATATTTTCAGCGTCCACTACATACCATTTTCTTTCAATTGTAGCAGGACTGGCCATAAATGTTTTCATGATATTTCCTCCATTTAAAATTGGTTCTTCCGATATTCTCCATCCTTCTGCCAGATGTCCGGGCCGACAAAAATCTTTTAAATATCTTCAAAGTATCTATTGATAACACCTTATCTAGGGATTGATGCCTTCCGGTGCTTACGCGCACCATAACAGCATCAGATAAAGCATTATTTAACTTTACAACACTGAATAATTATATTATACGCTTCCACGCGTGTCAACCATATTTTCACTTTTACAGTACATTTTCACAGCAATTTAGCCAAGTCATTCATAAGCTGCAGAATATACGCATTTACCGGCAATGCATTTAATCTGCTCCTATCTGACATTTTTGGTAAACCTGCAGGCAGGATACCCGCTGCACCCATAAAACATGCCAAATTTTCCTTTCCGCAAAATCAGCAGGCCGCCACATGCAGGACAGATCTGCTCCTCTTCGTCCACACCTTCCTCTTTCTTTTTTTCCATAAGTTTTCCCAATTCTTCATAACAACACTGATTCATCACGCAGTCAAACAATGCACGATGTGCTCCTTCGGTGGCCATGCCAAAATGCGCCGCAATATCCGTAAGCTTATGATGGGATAGTTCCGGAAGACATCTTCTTGCCATATATAAGGTATCAATATAGTCATTTTTAACTTCTTTATCAAAACAATCGTCTACCACATTATAAATAAAATTTAGATCAAAAGTGTGAATATTATGCCCCACCAACACATGATCCCCGATAAAGTCCAAAAAATCCTTTATAGCAGCTTCTATGCCGGGGGCATTTTTTACCATATCATCCGTAATTCCATTTACGGCTGTAGCTCCTGCCGGAATATGCCTCCCAGGATTTACTAAAGTAGAGAACTCTCCCACTACTTCGTGTTTCTTTACTTTAACTGCCGAAATTTCTATTATCGCATCTTTTTCAGGATTGATTCCTGTAGTTTCCAGGTCAAAAACCACATAATTTTCCATATAACTGTTCAGACGTTTTCCTTTGTTCCTCTGTCTCATTTTATCTTATCCTCAAACTCGTATTTTACCAATGTAAGCCCGCAGGCCGGTGCTGTAGCTCCTGCCAAACGTCTATCCTTTGCATCCAGAATTTCTTTAACCTGCTCTGGTTTTAAATTTCCCCGCCCAACTTCTATAAGCGTTCCGGCGATAATCCTTACCATATTATATAAAAATCCATTGCCCTGTACCCGAATTGTAATTTCACTGCCAGCTTTTTCAACTTTCAGCTCATAGATCCTTCTGACAGTAGATTCCACCACTGCCCCAGCTGCACAAAAGCTATTAAAATCATGTTCCCCAATCAGAAATTCTGCCCCATGAGCCATCTGTTCCACATCTAAAGGTACATAAGTAAAATAAGAATATAATCTTTTTGTTGGTATTGGAAAAGGAACATTTAATATTCTGTATTCATAAGTCTTCCGGCTGGCGCAGTGTCTGGGATGAAACCCCGCCGGAACTTCTTCTGCGCTTTGAATTTTAATGTCATCCGGCAGCCTTCGATTTAAGGCATAAGGAAATTTTTCTGACGGAATACGTGAGTTTGTATCAAACACCGCTACGTTACATAGGGCATGCACCCCTGCGTCCGTTCTGCTACCCCCGATTACCTGAATCTCCTCATGGAGAATTTCTTTTAAGCTTCTATTTAATTCCCCCTCAATAGTAGGCGCATTTGGCTGAAACTGCCAGCCATGATAGGCTGTTCCATCATAAGCTGCTATCAGTTTTATTCTCTTCATATTGTTCCCAGTCTTAATCCCTCATACTGTTTGGGGATTTGCATTGTATTCATTTCCCCTGGCAATGGCCATTCAAGTCTGCTGCTTTACCTTGTCAAAGCAATACCCTGCCGATCACAACGCAAAGCGCCAGATAGCATACAACAACACCATATGCCAATCCATCTCTTTTCTTATAAATAAGAGGCTTCATTTTCGTCCGATGATCCCCGCCTCTGTAACACCTGGCCTCCATTGCCATAGCAAGGTCATTTGCACGTCTGAATGCTGAGATAAAAAGAGGAACTAAAAGGGGCACAAGGCTTTTGGCTTTTTTAATCAGATTGCCGCTCTCAAAGTCCGCTCCCCGGGCAATCTGGGCTTTCATAATCTTATCTGTTTCCTCAAGCAAAATTGGAATAAACCGCAGCGCAATGGACATCATCATTGCGATCTCATGAACAGGTACTCTGAAAATTCTAAGCGGTCCTAACAATTTTTCCATTCCATCCGTTAAATTATTTGGAGTGGTTGTCAAAGTCATTATGGAAGAGCCCATAATCAGGAAAATCAGCCGGATTGCCATAAAAACAGCCTGCCGGATACCTTCCATTGTAATCTTTATCTTCCAGAAGGTAACAACCGCCTCTCCCGGCGTCAAAAATAAATTAAAAACCACCGCTATGATCAGCAAAAATACAATGGATTTCATTCCTCTAAGCATGTATTTAAGAGGAACTTTCGACAATTTGATCACCATTGCCAGAAAAATCCCTGCAATTAAGTATCCTATGAAATTATCTACTACAAAAAGGGAAACAATAAAACAGATGGTGGTTACCAGCTTAACCCTTGGATCTAACCTGTGAATCACTGAATCTGTCTGATAATATTGTCCCAAAGTGATGTCTCTTAACATTTTTCCTCATTCCTTACAAACAGCCCGCTGTTTATTTCTTTAATGCTTTTAATATTTCATTCTTTGCCTCTGCAATGGTTGTAATGTCAGTATCCACATCCAAACCTCTTTGCTTAAGCTCATGCATAATATAAGTCACCTGGGGTGCCGCAAGTCCAACCTGCTCTAACTCTTTGTAATGTCTGAACACTTCTCCTGGCTCGTTGTCAAATAACACCTGTCCCCGGTTCATCACAATAATCCGGTCCACATACTTGGCAACATCTTCCATACTATGCGAAACCAGTATAACGGTAATTCCTGTCTCCCTGCGCAGTTTTGCTATCTGGTCTAAAATCTCATCTCTCCCCTTAGGATCAAGTCCTGCGGTAGGTTCATCCAAAATAAGCACCTCCGGTTTCATTGCAAGCACTCCTGCAATGGCAACCCGTCGTTTTTGGCCGCCGGAAAGATCAAAGGGGGACTGGTAAAAGTACTCATCTTCAAGCCCAACCTGCTTTAATGCAGCATATGCCCGCAGTTCTGTTTCCTTTTTATTAAGTCCTAAATTTTTGGGACCAAAACACACATCCGAAAACACATCAATTTCAAATAATTGATGCTCAGGATATTGAAATACAAGCCCAACCTTGCTGCGTAATTCCTTCTTATTATAATCACTGTCATGAATATCAGCACCGTTATAATATATGCTGCCACCAGTAGGCGCAAGCAGTCCGTTTAAGTGCTGCACAAGTGTGGATTTGCCCGATCCGGTATGACCGATCAATCCAATAAACTGACCATCAGGTATCACCAGATTAATATCCTTAAGCGCCGCAAACTCCATCGCTGTGCCTGCTTCATATATATAGCTTACATGATCTAAAATTATAGACATTTTTCCTTCTTTTCTGCGCTGTTTTTATTGAGCCTTTCCCTTTTATTTTTTCCTTTTGAAAGTCCCAGCGCCGCTGCTAATTCTTCACAGGATAAAATTCCCTCCGGAATATCAAGCCCGCTTTTTCTAAGTTCATGTGCCAGAAGTGTAACCTGAGGAACATCAAGCCTAAGTTCTTTTAATTTTTCCACCTGGCTGAATATTTCTCTCGGGGTTCCCTCCATTGCAATTTTCCCTTTGTCCATGACAAATACCTTATCTGCATGGATAATTTCTTCCATATAATGAGTAATCAATATAATTGTAATTCTTTCCACATCATTTAAAGCCCGTACCGCCCTGATCACTTCCTTGCGCCCATTAGGATCCAGCATTGCTGTCGGTTCATCTAAAACAATACATTTTGGGTGCATTGCTATAACGCCGGCAATGGAAACCCTTTGCTTTTGCCCTCCGGAAAGCTTGTTGGGCGAATGCTTTCGAAATTCATACATTCCCACTGCCTTAAGGCTCTCTTCCACCCTCTGCCAGATCTCAGCTGTAGGAACACCAAGATTTTCCGGTCCAAAGCCAACATCTTCCTCCACTACCTGCCCGATAATCTGGTTATCAGGGTTTTGAAATACCATGCCTGCTTCCTGTCTGATCTCCCACAGATTCACATCATCAGAAGTGTCCTTCCCGTCAACCCATACTGTGCCTTCAGTGGGATAATGAATAGCATTAATGTGCTTGGCAAGAGTGGATTTTCCAGAACCGTTGTGACCGAGAACCGCAACAAAATCCCCCTGCCTGATATCAAGGTTGACATCGTCTATCGCCCGGGTGATTCCCTCAACATTTCCTTCTTCATCCCTTCTTATATATTCAAATACAAGATTTTTGGCCTCAATAATTCCCATTTGATATTTGTGCCTTTCGTAAAAAGTCTGCTTCACCTGCAATAGTTCTGTTCCATTGTACAAGATATTGTTTTTATTTGCAATAGATTGTGTTATGATGCTTTTATAGTAATTGTTTAGAGCTGATTCTGGAAATGAGGATTGTTATGGATAAATGGATAAAACCTGTATTTTTTTTGGCTTTGATTATTGTATTTTCTTCTGCCGGGATACGTCTTTTGACGAAAGGAGAGACGCTTTCTAATTATGCTGATCAAAATCCAGAAATTGCATATGCAACTCCTGATAGAACTGCAAGTCCCATTGCTTCCACTGATAACACTCCTTCCCCTTTGCCTTCCTCTTCCGATATTTTTTCGGCGGAAAGCAGCGGAGATTTCTCTGCCGGGGATGCTGGCTTGTCACCTGATGAGGCCGTGCCCTCATCCTCACCGGATTCTTTTGTTCCTGTTACTACTGAGTCCTCTGAAAGCACACATTATGAGGAGGGCTTTTTTTATCAACCTTTAACGGATGATGTGATTGCACGAATTACAGGTATTTCTTATCCTGTTTCTGAAACCATAGCTCCAGCACTTGCCATCCCGGCAACTAATATTGTTTCTGATGAAGCGGCCAGCGCACTTGTAGTTTCTTATGATGATCTGCGTTACTTGGGAATTAAATATTATGATTTTAATGGAGATATTCAATCAGGTGAGTTAATCTGCAATAAGGCCATTGCCCAGGATTTAGTGGAAATATTTTATCAGCTTTATTTGAATGAATATCAGATCGAAAAGGTACGGTTAATTGATGAGTATGCAGGAGATGATACTGCGTCCATGCTGGATAACAATACTTCCTGTTTTAATTACAGGGTAGTGGATGGCACTTCAAACTTATCCAGGCATGCCATCGGATGCGCTATTGACATTAATCCTTTTTATAATCCTTACGTTGTATTTAACAAAGATGGAAGCGGTGAAACATATATTTCTCCAAAGGGAAGCGAAATATATGCTGACCGCTCTCAAAATTTTCCATATAAAATTGATGAAAATGATTTATGCTATCAATTATTTAAAGAACATGGCTTTATCTGGGGGGGCAACTGGAATTCCTGTAAAGATTACCAGCATTTTCAAAAGGCAGTAGATTAATCTAACTTATTGCTGTTTACTTTCCAACCACACTGATTGCCTGTATAACAGCGGTTTGATCTGACTGTGATTCTTCACTTGTCTGAATTGTCTCCCAGGTTTTTTCAGAAAATTCTTCCTCAAGTATTTGCTTCAGCAATCTATTCTTAAGCATTTTTTTCCTGTGTCTGGAAATTATAATACAGCCTGCTATACACAAAACAGCCATAGCAATTATTCCAACAGCTCTTGCCTGCCACAAAGTGCTGATTCCAAAGATCATACTTACTCCAAAAAAAGAAAAAAGCAGCACAGCTGTCACAACAGCATAAAATCCATCCCCTTCATTTGATACACTGGCAGCTATGTAAAAATACTTTTCCCTGCTGGTTACTTTTTGCTTACATTCATTACGAATTTCTTCCACAAGAGCTTCTTCACGCCCAAAATTATTTGAAATACTGTCATTTCTTTTTGATTCATTTTCTCTTTTCAATTCTGAATATTTTTGAGATATATGTGGTTTAAGCCTTATTAAAATAGATGCAAGTCCATTAATCAGGCTGGTAACAAGATCTATCACTGCAAGCAGTAAATTAAGAAACGATTTTAAAAAAGCCTTAATTGATTGATATATATTATCTACCAAAATCTGTTTTCTCCTTTATATTTTTCATCAGTACTTTATTATTAGTTTAGCATTACGCTCACTTTTCAGCAAGAATAAAAGCGCACTTTATATAAAAAGAAAAAAGAGCCTGAATTATCAAGCTCTCTTAATCGTTACTTTTTAAACAAACTCAAGAACTACTTCCATAGCTCCGTCGCCTTTACGCTGACCAATCTTGATGATTCTTGTATAACCACCATTGCGGCTTGCATATTTAGCCCCATACTCATCAAATAATTTGGCAACTAAATCAACTTCTTTTGTGCCTTTTTTTCTTCCTGCTTTTGTAGCAGGAACTTCGGTTACAGGATATAAAACCTTAACCATCTGATGTCTTGCATGTAATCTGGAAGGAAGATCCTTCTTGATTTCTTTCTCAACAGTTTCGAATTTGGTAACCTTTTTACCATCTACGACTTCTTTTACCCTCTTTCCATCCTTGTCCTTTACCGGAACTTTGGCGGAAATCTTAACTGTTTCATAGTTATCTTTTTCTTTTACTGCAAGTGCAATAAGTCCTTCCACAATTTTCTGAACTTCCTTTGCCCTTGCCTGTGTGGTAACGATTTTTCCCTTATAAATAAGGCTTGTCACCTGACTTCTAAGTAATGCTTTCCTTTGACTTGAGGTTCTCCCCAGTTTTCTGTAACCTGCCATTTTTCGGCTCCTTTCTTTCATGAAGAACTTTCTCTAAAGAACAGTCCCTCTTCTCAATGGGCTTTGTGCCCGTCATGGTACATTCGGCTACGCTCTTTGGACTTACTTACCGAATGCAGTTGCACACCATTTATGAGAACATAGCCTGGGCTCTTTGGACTTACCACACTATGCTTCATCACTAGGATTAAGCTGCAATCCCAATTCTTTTAATTTAGCTAAAACTTCTTCAAGCGATTTACGTCCAAGATTACGTACCTTCATCATGTCTTCGGAAGTTCTGTTGGTTAATTCTTCAACTGTATTGATACCAGCTCTCTTTAAGCAGTTATAGGAACGAACTGACAATTCTAACTCGTCAATACTCATTTCCAATACCTTTTCCTTTTCATCTTCTTCCTTTTCTACCATAACCTCTGCGGTCTTGGCATTTTCGGACAAATCAATGAAAAGACTTAAATGTTCGCTAAGTACTTTTGCAGCCAGACTAACTGCCTCATCGGGTACCAGTGTTCCATTTGTGTAAACATCAAGCGTCAGCTTGTCAAAATCTGTAATCTGGCCGACACGTGTATTTTCAACGGTTACATTAATTCTCTCAACAGGTGTGTAAATAGAGTCTACTGCAATAACACCGATAGGCAAATCTTCGCTCTTATTTTTGTCAGCGCTTACATAGCCCCTGCCTTTTGTGATAGTAAGTTCCATGTAAAGCTTGGTATTTTTTCCGCTTAAGGTTGCAATGGTAAGATCAGGATTGAGAATTTCAATGTCCTGGTCACACTGAATATCAGCCGCCTTAACTACACCTTCTCCCTCATATTCGATATATGCGGTTTTGGGTTCATTGGTTTCACTGTTGTTTTTGATAGCAAGGCTCTTGATATTCATGATTATTTCAGTCACATCTTCCTTAACGCCTTCGATAGAACTGAATTCATGAAGCACTCCTTCAATCTTAACCTGACTCACAGCAGCGCCAGGAAGAGAAGAAAGCATAATTCTTCTAAGGGAATTACCAAGTGTGATACCGTATCCTCTTTCCAACGGTTCAACCACAAATCTGCCATACTTCTTATCTTCAGAGATTTCTGCCACCTCAATATTCGGTCTTTCAAATTCAAACACTGCAAACACCCTCCTTTACGAACACTTCTTTTCGCCCAATAAGCCAGCACGCATGCGTGCCGGCGTTTGGTGATTTTATTTGGAATATAATTCGACGATAAGCATTTCATTAACAGGAACATCAATCATTTCTCTGGTAGGAAGGTTCTTTACGGTTCCCTTAAATGCTTCCAAATCCACTTCGATCCATTCAGGAGTCAGTCTTCCAGCTGTTACCTCACTGATATCTTTATACCTCTGTAAAGATTTGGATTTTTCCCTTATTTCGATCACATCGCCTGCTTTGATCAAATAAGAAGGAATGTTTACTTGCTTGCCATTTACTAAAACATGCTTATGGCCTACAACCTGTCTTGCTTCTCTTCTTGTTCTGGCAAATCCCATTCTGAAAATCACATTATCAAGTCTTCTTTCCAGAATAACCATAAGGTTTTCACCTGTCATGCCTTTCATTCTGTCAGCTTTTTCATAATAATTTCTGAAAGGCTTTTCAAGAACGCCGTAAATGAATTTTGCTTTCTGTTTTTCTCTTAACTGAACGCCATATTCACTTACCTTTTTTCCTGCTCTTGCATTTGTTCTGTTGGATTTCTTATCATATCCTAAAAATACAGGATCAAGACCAAGGGATCTGCATCTTTTTAATACCGGAACTCTGTTTACTGCCATTTTATATTTTCCTCCTGTTATTGTTTACAGCGCCAAAACGCCTTCTTCCAACATTATAATTTAATATCTTGTCTTTGACTTTTTAAACAACGGATGCCAGGCTTTGCCAGCCATCCTTATGTTAACTACACAAAACTTAGTGTTTCTTAGATGACGTTTTTTGTCACCTTAGAAATACTTTTTGTGTTTTATACCCGGCGACGCTTAGGCGGGCGGCATCCATTATGAGGAACAGGTGTTACGTCCCTGATACTGGTTACATCCAGACCGCATGCAGAAAGGGCACGAATTGCTGCCTCACGTCCTGAACCAGGACCTTTTACCATAACGTCTACTGTCTTTAAACCATGAATCATAGCTGCCTTAGCTGCAGTTTCTGCTGCCATCTGAGCTGCATAGGGAGTAGATTTCCTTGAACCTCTGAAACCAAGACCACCGGCACTTGCCCAGCTAAGAGCATTTCCTTCATTATCTGTCAGTGTAACAATTGTATTGTTAAATGAAGACTGAATATGTGCCTGTCCGCGTTCAACGTTTTTCTTGACACGTTTTTTTGTCACTTTTTTTGTAACTTTCTTTGCTGCCATTTAAACTAACCTACTTTCTTTGATATTGTTTGCGTGTTCTACTCGAGAATTATGCCGCCCTGCGGCATCCGTATTTCGTACGAATCAATTCTCTCGTGAAATCATCAGTTAAAAACAAATGTCTGCTTCGCAGCCGCTTGTTTTTCTGCTGATAATTTCTATTTTTTCTTGTTAGCAACCGTACGCTTGGGGCCTTTTCTGGTTCTTGCGTTTGTCTTTGTCTTCTGTCCACGTACAGGAAGACCTTTCCTGTGACGGATTCCTCTGTAGCATCCAATTTCCTGAAGTCTTTTGATGTTCATGGCAACTTCTCTTCTAAGGTCACCTTCCACCATGTAATCAGCGTCGATCACTTCACTGATTCTCTTAACTTCATCATCTGTCAGCTCTCTGACACGGGTATCAGGATTAACCTGCGCTGCTGCAAGAATCTTATTAGCGCTTACTCTTCCGATTCCATACACATAAGTCAATCCAATCTCCACACGTTTTTCTCTAGGTAAGTCAACACCTGCAATACGAGCCATTTACGTTTCCTCCATTTTCTTTCGCGCATCTTCTATGCACTGATACTAATTGATTGGGGCATTCTTTTGCCCAATCGGATTTTCCGATCTTACGCGAAATTTTCGCGTGCGAAATTTTCACGAACCAAGAAGTAATCTCTAAGGCTCTTTCGTACAATTATATAAATCAGTGTATACCTAAAAAAGGCTACACTGCAGCCGCTTCATAATAATTGGACAAGAACCCTCCTGTTTTTATACAGTGGATTATCCTTGTCTTTGTTTGTGCTTCGGATTCTCACAGATCACTCTGATACGTCCTTTTCTCTTAATGATTTTGCACTTTTCGCAAATCGGTTTTACTGATGATCTAACCTTCATGTTAAACCCTCCTTTCAAAAAAGACCGTTTTACATTATATCATGATATATCTATAAATGCAAGGGATTCCTGCATTCATTTTCACATTTATTTCTACTTATCTCTCCATATAATTCTTCCCTTACTCAGGTCATAGGGGGATAGCTCTAAAGTAACCTTATCACCGGGAAGAATACGTATAAAATTCTGTCTTAATTTTCCGCTAATATGTGCAAGCACTCTGTGTCCATTTTCAAGTTCTACCTGAAACATGGTATTAGGGAGTTTTTCTACTACAGTTCCTTCGATTTCAATTACATCAGCCTTTGACATTCGTTACCTCCTCATTCATTCTTATTACAATAAGCTGGCTCGCGCAGCGCGCCAGCGTTTGTTTTAATTGCATATTTAATTTCTTCATTATATATTGTCAGATTTCCTTCAAGCTTCTCTTTCAGCAGTTCACTAATACCGGATTTTACCAGCTGCAGATGTTTTTTTCTTTTTTTCTTTGGCTTTTCAATTCCTCTGCTTCTGCCATCCGCAAGATAAAAAAAATCTTCCTCTTCTTTTACGATCAGATACATCCGTCCTTTGTCATGTCCTGCTTTTGATATGGCAAACATTCCTATCATGGTTTATCTGTTCCTTCCTGCAAGCATCACATTTGTCCCGGCAGCAAAGTAAGGATTTCCGGCGCCCCGTCTGTGATCAGTACTGTGTTTTCATAATGAGCTGAAAGAGAGCCATCCTGCGTAACTACCGTCCAGTCATCCTCCAGCCATTCCACATTGCAACCTCCCATATTAATCATGGGTTCTATGGCAAGCGTCATTCCAGCGCGGAGTTTAATTCCCTTTCTCCACTGCCTGAAATTTGGTATCTGGGGTTCCTCATGAAGACTTGTTCCAATTCCATGCCCTACAAGATCCCTGACTACACCATATCCATGTTTTGTACAGTATGCATCAATGGCTCCCGAAATTTCATGCAGATGTCTTCCTGCCCTTGCATATTTTATTCCTTCAAAAAAGCTTTGTCTTGTTACCTCTATCAGCCTTGCCGCTTCACTGCTGACCTTACCAACCGGATATGTGCGGGCAGCATCAGAATGATATCCTTTATAAATAAGCCCTGCATCCAGACTTACAATATCACCTTCCTGAAGGATTCTTTCTTTAGAGGGAATTCCATGCACTACCTCATCATTTACGGATACACATATGGATGCGGGATATCCATTATAATTTAAGAAATTCGGGACACATCCGTAACTGCGGATCAGCTTATCCCCCATATCATTAATATCCCATGTGGAAATCCCCGGTTCTATGACTTCTCCAAGCTTTGCATGAACCTGTGCAAGGATTCTGCAGGATTCACGCATTAATTCAATTTCTCTTTCTGATTTGATTGTTACAGCCATCTTAAATCCTTGCCTTCCAGCTTAATCTGTCTAATCTAAAATAGCAGTTATTGCTGCAAACACATCTTTCATGTCTACAGTACCGTCTACTGTCCTTAAAATTCCTTTTTTCTCATAAAAGTCAATCAATGGCTGTGTCTGCTGATGATAAACATCAAGGCGGTTCTTTACTGTTTCCGGCTTATCATCATCACGCAGTACCAGCTCTTTGCCGCAGGCATCACAAACGCCTTCTTTCTTAGACGGAATATGTTCTATGTGATAAGTAGCACCACAGCTTAAGCAGGCACGCCTTCCACCCATTCTCCTTACAATATTTTCATCCGGTACATCCACATTGATGGCAAAATCGATCTGATCGTCAAGCTCCTTTAGTGCATTGTCAAGCACCTGTGCCTGGGGAATAGTCCTTGGAAATCCATCCAGAACATATCCGCCTGCACAATCTTCTTTTGCCACCCTGTCCAAAAGAATTTTCACTGTAAGTTCATCAGGCACCAATAGTCCCTGATCCATATATTTTTTCGCTTCCATTCCCAGCTGTGTACCATTCTTAATATTCGCTCTGAAAATATCACCAGTGGAAATATGAGGAACGCTGTATTTTTCTGCAATCATTTTGGCCTGTGTGCCTTTACCGGCGCCAGGGGCGCCTAACATAATTATTTTCATAACAAATCCTCCGCTTTGTCAGTAACCCGCAAGGTGGGGCATCAGCACAAATATTAAATAGAGGCAAAGAAAAGCAGTTTCTCTCTATCTTATGCTTTTCTTTAACCTCTAATGTATTTAATAAACAAATGACCTAGTCATTCAAAAAACCTTTGTAATTACGCACCAGCATCTGTGATTCAATCTGTTTCATTGTCTCAAGCACTACACTGACAATAATAATCAGGCTGGTCCCGCCGAAGGAAACCGAAGCGCCAAATATACCGTTAAATACAAACGGAATAATGCATACAATCGTAAGACCAACAGCACCGATGAAGATAATATAATTTAAGATTTTTGTCAGATACTCACTGGTCGGTTTCCCAGGTCTGATTCCCGGAATAAAACCTCCCTGTTTTTTCATGTTTTCTGCGATCTCTAAAGGATTAAAGGTAACAGATGTATAAAAGTATGCGAAGAAAATAACTAATACCACGTATACCACTAATCCAATGGAATACACAAGTTCACTGGGCTTACACCAGTTACTGGAACTTAATCCCTTCAGGATATGCGCCCATATGCCTGTACCTGAATAACCAAAAAAACTGCAGACGATTACAGGCAGCTGCATCAGAGATGATGCAAAGATAATTGGAATAACACCAGCCGTATTAATTTTTAATGGAATAGATGAGGTCTGGCCTCCAACCATTTTTCTTCCCTGAACTTTTTTTGCATATTGAACAGGGATTTTCCGAACTCCGTCATTCAAAATAATGACCAAAATTACCATTGCCAGAATAATTGCTAAAATAACAATTGCAGCTACTGCTCCTACGGCAATTGCCTTTCCGTACACAAACTGGTTAAAGAGCCTGTCTATGTCCTGTGGAATTCTGGAAATAATATTGATCACCAACACAATTGAAATGCCGTTTCCAACGCCATTTTCCGTAATTCGCTCGCCAATCCACATAAGGAATGCGCTTCCTGCCGTAAGGGCTACCACAACAGTGAGCTTATTAAAGATGTTATTCACCTCAAGAAGTCCGCTGCCGCCAAAGAAAAACGCCATTGCAGAAGATTCAATCAATGCAAGCGCTACTGTCACATAACGAGTAATAGAAGCAATTTTCTTTCTTCCGTCTTCGCCTTCCTTTTGCATTTCCTCCAGTTTGGGAATTGCAATGGTAAGGAGCTGCATAATAATGGAAGATGTAATATAAGGTGTGATATTAAGCGCTAAGATGGACATATTTAAAAATGAACCACCTGTAAAAGCATCAAAAAAACTGAACGCATCACCTGTCTGCTGAGCAAACCAGTTAGAAAAATAGTGTCTGTCCACACCGGGCACAGGGAGCTGTGATCCTAAACGGATCACAACAAGCATACCCAATGTATATAATATTTTGTTTCTAATTTCTTTGATTTTAAATGCATTTTTTAGGGTTGTAATCATATTACATCACCTCTGCACTTCCACCAGCAGCTTCAATCTTTTCCTTTGCAGTCGCACTAAACGCATTAACTTTTACTGTAAGCTTTTTGGTAATTTCTCCATTCCCGAGGATCTTAACGCCGTCTTTAGGATTCTTAACAATGCCGGTTTCAATCAATGCTTCAACATCAACTACGGCACCTTCTTCAAATTTATCATTCAATACGCCTAAATTAATTGCAACGATTTCTTTTGAACTGGGGCAGGTGAAGCCTCTCTTAGGAATTCTCCTGTATAAAGGCATCTGTCCACCTTCGAATCCGGGCCTGGGTGCTCCTGAACGTGCCTTTTGACCTTTATGTCCTTTACCAGCCGTCTTACCATTTCCCGAACCGTGTCCACGACCTCTTCTAAAATTATCACTGTGCTTAGAACCATTTGCAGGTCTTAAATTGGATAATTCGATTGAACTCATTTGTGACACCTCCTTATCTTTTAAACTTCTTCAACTTTTAATAAATGTCTGATCTGCTGAATCTGACCTCTTGTTGCCGCATTATCCGGCAGAGTAATGGTCTTATTCAGCTTTCTAAGTCCCATGGCTTTAACAGTAGCTTTATGCTTGGGAACTGCTCCGATGGGAGATTTTACTAAAGTAATCTTTAACATTTTCTGATCTGCCATTTACGTTCCCTCCTATGCCATAATTTCTTCTACAGATTTACCACGTTTTCTTGCTACTTCCTCAGGTGTTTTCAGTGCATTTAAACCTTCGATTGTTGCAAGTACAACGTTCTGCTTATTATTTGAACCAAGAGATTTTGTACGGATATTTTTAATACCTGCAAGCTCGCAGACGATACGTGCAGGACCACCAGCGATGATACCTGTACCTTCGGGAGCCTTCTTCAAAAGAACTGAAGCGGAACCAAATTTCCCCGTAAAGTCATGTGTAATACTCTTGCTTTCATCAATTGCAACGCAAACCATATTCTTGATTGCATCTTCTTTGCCTTTGCGGATTGCTTCAGGAATTTCCGTTGCCTTTCCAAGGCCGGCGCCTACATGGCCATTCATATCTCCAACTACTACCAGAGCTGTAAAACGCATGTTACGTCCACCCTTAACAACCTTAGTTACTCTCTTGATAGAAACTACTTTTTCTGTCAATTCCATGCCGCTGACATCGATGATTGTATGTCTCATGTTAAGTTTCTCCCTTCCTAGAATTTAAGGCCAGCTTCTCTGGCTGCATCAGCTAATGCTGCGATCTTACCATGGTATATAAAGCCGCCTCTGTCAAAGACTACGGTATCAATACCTTTTTCGATTGCTCTTTTTGCAATCACTGTTCCCAAATATGCTGCCGCATCAACGTTATTGGTCTTTTCAAGCTGCGATTTTACTTCACCTTCTACTGTAGAAGCCGCAACCAGAGTATTTCCAACTGTATCGTCAATAATTTGAGCATACATATGATTATTACTTCTGAATACTGCAAGACGAGGTCTTTCAGTTGTACCGCTAAAGCGGTTACGTATTTTCATGTGCTTTTTAACACGAACTTTTTGTCTTGACTCTTTACTAACCATCTTTACACTCTCCTTATCTATTTCTTACCAGTCTTACCAACTTTTCGTCTGATCACTTCATCAGCATACTTAATACCTTTGCCCTTATAAGGCTCCGGTCTTCTCTTGTCTCTGATTTCAGCTGCGAATTGGCCAACTTTTTCTTTATCAATACCCTTAACAATAATGACGTTCTGTCCTTCCAGTACTGTTTCAATTCCTTCAGGATCAATCATCTCTACAGGGTGGGAATATCCTAAAGATAAGGTTAACTTATTACCAGACTTTGCTGCTCTGTAACCAACACCATTTACTTCCAGTTTCTTTTCATAGCCATCTGTAACACCTTTAACCATATTATTGATCAAAGTTCTTGTAAGACCATGTAAAGACTTCATTTTCTTTAAATCATTAGGTCTGGAGACAATAATTTCTGCTCCTTCTGCCTTGATCTCCATTTCAGCCGGAAGCACTCTTTCCAGTGTTCCTTTAGGACCTTTTACAGTCACTTTGTTATTTTCTGCAATTTCTACAGTTACGCCTGCAGGAACCGCGATTGGCATTCTTCCTATACGTGACATGCCCGTACCTCCTATAATATTTACATTATTTCATGCAACAAACTTGACCGCAAGGTCAACGTTTTTTTACCAAACGTAAGCAAGCACTTCGCCGCCTACCTGTAATTCTCTTGCTTTTTTATCAGTTACCACACCCTGATTCGTGGAAATGATTGCAACTCCAAGGCCTCCAAGCACTTTGGGGAGTTCTTCCTTTCCTGCATAAATACGCAGACCAGGCTTGGAAATTCTCTTAAGACCGCTGATAACTCTTTCATTTCTGTCTGCACCATATTTTAATGAAATACGGATTGTCTTGAAACTTCCTTCATCGATCAGATCATATTTTTTTATATAGCCTTCTTCCAGAAGAATGTCAGCAATTGCCAGTTTCATCTTGGAAGAGGGAACATCTACTGTGTCATGTTTTGCAGTATTTGCATTACGAATTCTTGTAAGCATATCTGCAATAGGATCACTCATTGTCATTTTATTTCCTCCTATATAATATCAATGCAATATCCTCGCCATTTCGCCAGAGCCGCTATTAAAATACTTACTTTCCTGAAATTTGCCGAAAGCAAATTCCGAAAAGCTCTGCCCTGCTAAACTGATTTTTACCAACTTGCTTTCTTCACGCCGGGAATCTGTCCCTTATAGGCTAACTCACGGAAGCAGATTCTGCAGATTCCGTATTTTTTAAGAACAGCATGGGGACGTCCACAAACTCTACAACGAGTATATGCTCTGGTAGAAAATTTAGGTTTACGCTGCTGTTTAATCTTCATTGATGTTTTAGCCATGAACTTACCTCCTTCTATTTAGCAAATGGCATATTAAATAATCTTAATAACTCACGTGCTTCTTCATCGGTCTTTGCTGTTGTAACAAAGATTACATCCATTCCTCTCACCTTATCGATCTTATCATATTCGATTTCAGGAAAGATAAGCTGTTCCTTGATACCCAGTGAATAATTTCCTCTTCCGTCAAAAGAATTAGGATTTACACCTCTGAAGTCACGCACACGAGGCAATGCAAGATTCACAAGGCGATCCAGGAAATCATACATTTTCTCCCCACGTAAAGTAACTTTACATCCGATTGCCATGCCTTCTCTGATCTTGAAGTTTGCAATGGATTTTTTTGCTTTGGTAAGTACCGCTTTCTGTCCGGTAATCGTTTCCATATCCTTTACAGCAGATTCCAATACTTTTGCATTGTCTTTTGCTTCACCAACGCCCATGTTGACAACGATCTTATCAAGCTTCGGCACTTCCATAACATTCTTATATCCGAACTTTTTGATCATAGCATCTACGATCTCGTCATTATAAATTGTTTTAAGTCTGCTCACGCTTCCAGTTCTCCTTTCCTAGAATTAATCGATCACTTCACCAGTTGACTTTGCAAAACGTACTTTCTTGTCATTCTCAAACTTGAAGCCGATTCTTGTAGGCTGTCCCTTGTGAACATACATTACGTTTGAAATATCAATGGGAGCTTCTTTTTGAATAATTCCACCATTCTGGTTAGCTGCAGAAGGTTTTGTATGCTTGGTAACCATGCCGACGCCCTCTACGGTGATTTTATGCTTTTTAGCATCAACAGCAATTACCTTTCCTTCTGTTCCTTTATCCTTGCCGGCAATCACTTTTACAGTGTCGCCTTTTTTAATCTTTAATGTTGCCATACTGCACCTCCTATAATACTTCGGGAGCCAGAGAAACAATTTTCATAAACTGTTTTTCACGAAGCTCTCTTGCTACCGGTCCAAAAATACGTGTTCCTCTGGGAGTCTTATCATCTTTAATAATAACAGCAGCATTTTCATCAAATCTAATATAAGAACCATCTTTACGGCGTGCACCTTTAACAGTACGGACAACTACAGCTTTAACCACATCACCCTTTTTTACAACGCCGCCTGGTGTTGCATCTTTAACCGTAGCAACGATTACATCACCGATATTTGCATATCTTCTTGTAGATCCGCCCATAACTCTGATGCAAAGGATTTCTTTTGCACCTGTATTGTCAGCGACCTTCAGTCTGCTTTCCTGTTGAATCATGCTAATTCTCCTTCCAACTATTTCGCTTTTTCTACGATTTCCACAAGTCTCCATCTCTTGTCCTTGGACAAAGGCCTTGTTTCCATTACCTTAACAGTGTCACCAATACCACACTCGTTGTTCTCATCATGCGCTTTCAGCTTGTAAGTGCTCTTAACGACTTTCTTGTAAAGAGGATGCTTAACATGCTCTTCGATTGCAACAACAATTGTCTTATCCATTTTATCACTGATAACTTTGCCGGTACGTGTTTTTCTTAAATTTCTTTCTTCCACGACTTAAAGTCTCCTTTCTTTGACATTCCTCAAGGCTATATCCTTAAATTTACGCTTCTTTCTGTTTCTGAGTAATCACTGTCTGAATTCTCGCAATATTTCTTCTAACTTCTTTGATCCTTGCGGTATTGTCCAATTGGTTTGTTGCGTTCTGGAATCTCAAATTGAAAAGTTCTTTTTTTGCTGCCACCAGATCCTGTTCCAATGCTGCAGCGGATTTTGCCTGTAAATCTTCTACATACTTGTTAGTTTTCATTTGATGCACCACCTTCCAAGTCTGCCTTAGAAACGATCTTGCATTTGCAAGGAAGCTTATAAGTTGCAAGACGTAAAGCCTCTTTTGCGATTTCTTCGGGAACTCCTGCGATTTCAAACATTACACGTCCGGGTTTAACAACCGCTACCCAGTACTCCAATGTACCTTTACCGGAACCCATACGTGTTTCTGCGGGTTTTGCTGTTACTGGTTTGTCAGGGAAAATCTTAATCCAGACTTTACCGCCACGCTTAATATAACGAGTCATAGCAATACGGGCTGCTTCGATCTGGTTTGACTTTATCCAACATGGTTCCGTTGCAACAATGCCGTATTCACCATAAGTAATTGTGTTGCCACGTGTAGCCTTTCCTTTCATGGTGCCGCGGAACTGTTTACGACGTTTAACTCTTTTAGGCATTAACATTATTTATCGCTCCCTTCCTGCACTTTCTTTTCTTCATTTTTCTTGGTAGGAAGTACTTCACCCTTGTAAATCCATACCTTGACACCTACTTTACCATAGGTTGTGTCAGCTTCTGCAAAGCCATATTCAATATCAGCACGAAGTGTCTGAAGGGGAATAGTGCCTTCGCTGTAGAACTCTGTACGAGCCATATCTGCACCGCCAAGACGTCCTGAAACAGAAGTCTTAATTCCAAGCGCACCTGCTTTCATTGTTCTGCCCATGCAGGACTTCATAGCACGTCTGAATGACACACGGTTTTCAAGCTGCTGTGCAATATTCTCAGCAACAAGCTGCGCATCTCTGTCAGGTCTCTTAATTTCTTTGATATCTACCAATACTTTCTTTCCTGTTAATTTGGAAAGTTCTTTCTTAGTTACTTCAATTTCAGCACCGCCCTTGCCAATTACCACGCCGGGCTTAGCTGTATAAATAATAACTTTTACTCTGCCTGCTGCTCTTTCAATTTCAATCTTGGAAACTCCGGCACTGTATAATTTCTTTTTAAGGAATTCTCTGATGTTATAGTCCTCTATAAGGAAATCAGAGAAATCGTCTTCTGCGTACCATTTAGAATCCCAATCCTTAATAATACCGACTCTTAAGCCGTGAGGATTAACTTTCTGTCCCATATAATCACTTTGCTCCTTTCTTTGTCCCGAAAATGCAAAGCATTTTCGTCAGCCTGCTTTGCAGACTGTTTCCTCCCTATCTTTCATCAAGCACGATTGTAATGTGGCTCATTCTCTTTTCGATCCTGTAAGCCCTACCCTGTGCCCTCGGTCTTATTCTCTTCATTGTAGGTCCCTTGTTTGCATAGCATTCTGCAATATAAAGGTGCTCCGGATTCGGATACTTTGTAGGATCCTGGCTGTGCAGATACTCTGCATTTGCACGAGCAGACTCTAACAGTTTTTTAATGATGCTGGAAGCATATCTGGGATTATACTCTAAAATACCCAGTGCAGTCTCCACATCTTTGCCTCTGATGGCATCTAAAACGAAACATGCTTTCTGAACAGACACTCTTGCGTAAGATAACTTAGCTGAAGGTCTTGTATCTTTCTGCGCATTTCTCTCTCTTTTAATTTGGGATCTATGTCCTTTTGCCATTACTAAAACCTCCTTATCTTACTTTAGATTTCTTTTCGTCTTTTCCATGTCCTCTATAGGTTCTGGTTGCAACAAACTCACCTAACTTATGTCCAACCATATCTTCCGTTACATATACAGGTACATGCTTTCTTCCGTCGTGTACTGCAAATGTGTGTCCCACAAAAGAGGGGAAGATTGTAGAACGACGGGACCAGGTCTTGATAACCTGCTTCTGTCCTGATGCATTCAACGCATCTACTTTTTTCAGCAAACTTGCATCTGCAAAAGGTCCTTTTTTCAGTGATCTAGCCATTTTCTTCTCTCCTCCTTAATTATTTGATGGCCTTGCCGTCTCTTCTTCTTACGATCAGCTTATTAGAAGCTTTTTTCTTCTTACGAGTCTTAAGTCCAAGAGCAGGCTTGCCCCAAGGTGTAGAAGGACCGGGACGTCCGATTCCAGTCTTACCTTCACCACCACCATGTGGATGGTCATTGGGGTTCATTACAGAACCACGAACCGTAGGGCGGATACCCATGTGGCGCTTACGTCCTGCTTTACCTATCTTAATCAGGCTGTGGTCAACATTACCTACAACGCCAACTGTAGCTCTGCAGACAATAGGAACCATTCTCATTTCACCGGAGGGAAGACGAAGGGTTGCATATTTTCCTTCTTTTGCCATAAGCTGTGCACTGTTTCCAGCCGAACGAACCATCTGGCCGCCCTTTCCGGGATATAATTCAATGTTGTGTACCTGAGTACCAACCGGAATTGCTGATAAAGGAAGGCAGTTGCCTACTCTTACTTCAGCTTCAGGACCGTTCATGACCTTCATACCGTCTTTCAGGCCTTCAGGTGCTATGATATAGGCTTTTTCGCCATCTGCATAGCAGATCAGTGCAATGTTTGCGGTTCTGTTAGGATCATATTCGATTCCGATTACTGTTGCAGGAATTCCATCCTTATTTCTCTTAAAATCTACAAGTCTGTATTTTCTCTTAGAACCGCCTCCGCGGTGTCTTACTGTAATTTTACCCTGATTATTACGACCGGAATTTTTACTAAGTGAAGTAACAAGTGACTTCTCAGGTTCTTTTTTAGTGATTTCAGCAAAATCAGAACCGGTCATATTTCTTCTGGAAGGTGTATATGGGTTATATGTCTTAATTCCCATGACTCTTTCTCCTTTCGAATTTCATTTCATATCGCACTTATGTGTGCATAATTATTACTTTACCATTACCATACAGAAGAATGCGCAGCATTCTTCTTGGATGAAACTATAGAAATGCTTAGATGCTGTTCTTTGGCATCTTAGCTTTTCTTTTCATCCTAGAGCCCAGCGAAAATCTCAATTTCCTTACTGTCCTCTGTAAGCCATACGATTGCCTTTTTGGTTTTAGCTGTTTTGCCGTATGTCATACCGCGTCTTTTGGTCTTTCCATCCAGGTTCATAGTGTTTACCCTGGCAACCTTTGCGCCTTCAAACATTTTTTCAACAGCTTCCTTGATCATAACTTTATTTGCTTCAGGATGAACCAAAAAAGTATATTTCTTTTCGCCCATGCCAGCCATACTCTTTTCTGTAATGACCGGTTTAAGGATAACGTCATAATACTCAATTGCTGCCATTATGCAAACACCTCCTCAATCTTTGCCACTGCATCCTTGGTAAGAACCAGCGTATCACCTTTCAGGATATCGTAAACATTGATCAGCTCAACCTGTGTTGTACCAACAGTAGGAAGATTTCTTGCAGACTTAATTACTTTTTCATCCTTATCAGCAAGAACAACCAGTGCCTTGTTTACCTTTAAATTATCCATAACTGCTTTAAACTTCCTGGTCTTGATTTCATCAAGCTTCAGTTCATCCAAAACAATCAGTTTGCCGCTTTCCACCCTGCTTGTAAGAGCGGATTTAAGCGCTGCTCTTTTTTCTTTTTTGTTTAGTTTAAATGAATAGTCCCTTGGAACAGGTGCAAATACAACACCGCCGCCCTTCCACTGAGGGGATCTTGTTGAACCCTGTCTTGCATGACCGGTTCCTTTCTGTCTCCAGGGCTTTCTACCGCCGCCGGATACTTCAGAACGTGTTTTTGCTTTCTGTGTTCCCTGACGCTTATTGGCAAGATGCTGTACAACTGCCATGTGTACCAGATGTTCATTAACTGTAACACCAAATACCGCATCATTTAATTCAATTGTGCCAACTTCTTTGCCTTCCATATTATAAACAGATACGTTTGCCATCTGAATAATCCTCCTTTCATCAATTAGCCACAGTCTTAACAGTTTCTTTAATTGTAACTAAGGCTTTCTTAGGTCCGGGTACCGCACCTTTAACAAGAAGCAGATTCTTTTCAGCATCCACTCTTACCACTTCAAGGTTCTGTACTGTAACCTTTACACAGCCCATGTGGCCAGGCATTCCTTTTCCTTTAAACACACGGCTCGGTGAAGAGCATGCGCCATTGGAACCCTGATGACGATGGAACTTGGAACCATGGGCCATAGGACCTCTGTGCTGTCCATGTCTCTTGATCGCACCCTGGAACCCTTTTCCCTTGGAAACAGCAGATGCATCAATCTTATCACCAACTGCAAATATGTCAGCCTTAATCTCGCTTCCAAGTGTATATTCCCCGGCATTTTCAAACTTAAATTCTCTAACATATCTCTTGCAGGAAACTCCTGCCTTGTCAAAATGCCCTTTCATAGCCTTGTTAACGCCATGTCTGTGGATAACTTCCTTTTTACCGGTTTTGTCTTTGTTAACGATTCTTTCTTTCTTATCAACAAAGCCAACCTGTACCGCACTGTAACCGTCATTGTCCACTGTCTTGATCTGTGTTACCACACAAGGACCAGCCTGAAGTACTGTTACAGGAACCAAGCTTCCGTCTTCATTAAAAATCTGTGTCATTCCAAGCTTGGTAGCTAAAATACCTTTTTTCATTTTTATACCTCCATTTGCCTCTACAGCGGGCCTCTATCGGGCCATTCTAGTTTAATGGTTATTGCAAGTGTTATTTACTTGCGGCAAGTATTTTATTTACTTGCTTTCATCTTGATATCAATATACACACCGGCAGGCATTTCCAGTCTCTGCAATGCATCTACCGTCTTAGGTGTAGGTGTGATGATATCGATCAGTCTCTTATGGGTTCTCTGCTCGAACTGTTCCCTGGAATCTTTGTATTTGTGAACCGCTCTTAAGATTGTAACAACTTCCTTTTTAGTAGGAAGGGGTACCGGTCCGCTCACCTGTGATCCATTCTTCTTGACTGTTTCGATGATTTTCTTGGCAGATGCATCAACCAGCTGATGATCATAAGCCTTGAGTGTGATTCTCATTACTTGACTTGCCATAAAAAAAGTCGCCTCCTTTTCGCACTTTTAGAATTTAAGTACGACAAGCGGTGACTGTACACTCTTCCGTGCGTGTCCTGTTTTTCTAAAACAAGGGGTAATATCTTTTCGAACTACCCTGATGTCTGTTTTATGCGGATTCATTTTGCCTCCGCACACTTTACAGTTTGCTTAACGCACGTGTCTCTGCTCCTTGGCAGACTAATTTCTGTACAGTGACTTGCCGTCAGGTTCTTAGGTCTGGCAGATACCAGCCTCTTGACATTCGCTCCACGGAAAACCTGCAATGCTTTTCAGCACAGCAGCAACCTCACGCTTCATAGCTATCATGCCACAGCACTTGATAGTATACATGATGTTTTCCAATCATGCAAGTGTTTTTTTATTTTTTTACAGTTCAGCCATGAAATATCTGCAATAGGGCGTGAATGCTTGCATTCTAAGCACTGTTGCAGATATTTCATGAGCGGAGCGCCTCATTTATGAAATAAAAGACAAGCCACGTTAGTGGCAACGGATGCGCAGCAGACGCTTTTATGAATAATGAGGCTGCTGAACTGTCTCCTTCCTCTAATTCACTTTTCCACCATTCCATCCGCCCAGCGCCTCATTTATGAAATAAAAGACAAGCCACGTTAGTGGCGACGGATGCGCAGCAGACGCTTTTATGAATAATGAGGCAGTCGTCAACTATGCAGGCTAACTTAAAAAGCAAAACTGCACAACACAAAATATTGTATCTAAACTATGCCCTCTTCAGATTTTATACAGTATATTGTACTTCTTAACATTTCTTCTATCACAAAATCAATTATTTTTCTATATCCTGCCAATAAAAATACTGTTGTATCCAAAAACTAACTATGCTATAACTTTTTACATCACTTCTATATATAAATGTAACCATTCTTTCAATAGTATCAAATTATTTTCTTAAAATTTCTTTTCAAGGAGGACATCCTATGTCTAAAGCCACGACTACTTTATTCACTCCCCAGGCAGCTCCGCTTCCTGATTTCCCTTCTCAGGAAAAAGTAGAATTTTACTTAAACAGCCACCCCTGTGCATGGAAAATCTATTCTGAACTGCCATCTAATTTAAAACAAGAATTAATTGATTTCTGCACTGGAAAACACGGGCTGAAAGTAACTTATGATCCGGTCTTTCGACGGATTTTTAATCCTTCCCTTTGCCATAGCCGATTGGAAGCACTTCTGTCTGCCATATTAGATCGTCCCTTACGAATTATCAAAGTAATTCCCCGGGAAGGTATGCAGCTAAATGAATAGGCTAGTTTCGTTGTGATAGATGTACTCGTCCAGTTGGATGACGGTTCTTTTGCAAATGTAGAAATGCAGAAAATTGGCTACAGCTTTCCTCTTGCCCGGGCTGACTGCTATGCATCGGATATTATAATGCGTCAGTACTCACAAGCAAAACAAGAGCAGGGAAAGACTTTTTCCTTTCAGAATCTGCATAAAGTCTACTGTATCATTCTTATGGAAAAAAGTCCCCGGGAATTTCATTCTGTCAAAAATAAATATATCCACAGACGTACTTCTTCATTTGACACCAATATTTATCAGAACTCCTCCGGTCTGCATGAAGATATCTTTATTTGTCTTGACAGTTTCCATTCTATCGTACATAATATAACTAAAGATAGTACTAATTTAGAAGCATGGCTCACCTTTTTAAGTGCCACTGATGCAGAAACTATCACTTCACTAATTAATGCTTTTCCATGTTTTGCTGCTATTTATCAGGAAATTACAGATTTCGTCAAAAATCCCGAGGAGATAATGAATATGTTGTCAGAAGCGCTTTACATTATGGACAAAAATATGGAACGATTGATGGTCACAGAACTTCAGGAGGAAGTAAATGCTTTAAAGGCTGAGCGGGATGCAGCTATGACTGAGAAACATTCCATTATTTCTGAAATAAATTCCGTTATGAACGCAAGAAATTCTGCCATAGCTGAAAGAAATTCGGTTATAACTGAAAGGGACTCCGCCATAGCTGAGAGAGATTCAGTTATAACCGAAAGGGACTCCGCCATAGCTGAGAGAGATTCAGTTATAACCGAAAGGGACTCTGCCATAGCTGAGAGAGATTCTATCATGGCAGAATACCTTGCTGTCAGCACAAAACTGCAACGAATTCTCGATTTTTTAAAATCTCACGGTTATCAGGAGGAAATATAAGTTAAGCAAAAGTACTGTTATTCAACTTTCTTTTGACTGACATCCTCAAATTCCCGTATCATTTCGTCGCTGGGTGCCTTTGTCAATAAACTAACCGCCACAATTGCCGCTATGCTGACCGCAAAACCTACTGCCAGAGAATACAATCCTGTAGCTGCGCCAAGTGTCTGGCCGCTGGCAAGTGGAATATAATCCCAAACCAGAACAGTAACAGCTCCTGATGCAATTCCTGCTGCCGCTCCCGCAAAGTTTGTCCTCTTCCAATAAAGAGAAAGCAGTACGGTTGGCCCAAACGCTGCCCCAAGTCCGGCCCACGCATTGGAAACCAGCCCCATAATGGAACTGTTGGGATCAAGAGCGATTAGATATGCCAAAACAGCAATCACAAGAACCGTGATGCGGCTGATCCGAAATACTGTCTTTTCGGAAGCATCCTTTTTTATAATCCCTTTCACCAGATCTTCCGCTACACTGGATGCACTTACCAGGAGCTGGGAATCTGCTGTTGACATAATTGCCGCTAAAATACCGCATAGAAAAATACCTGCAATAATTGGAATTTTCACGTCCTCAGTAAACAGCTTAATAATCATATTAATAAATACTTTTTCTTCCTCCCCACCGGCAAGTACCGCAGGATACAGGTAGGCACGTCCCACAATTCCAATCACCCACGCCAGCACCAGAGAAAGAAATACCCATATAATTGCAATTCCTTTAGATTTATTTAACTCCTTTTCATTCTTGACCGCCATAAAGCGGACTAAAATATGAGGCATACCGCAATATCCAAGTCCCCATGCCAGTCCCGATATAATATCTACCGCCCGGTAAGGTTCACCTCCATTGCTGAAAAGGCTTAAAAATGAACCTGCCCCGCCTGCTACGCCGCTCATTTCAATATTGGATAAAACACTGTCAGGACCAATCAGCCCTAATGCAACTACAGGTACTACTAAAAGAGCCACCAGCATAAGTGTGCCCTGGATAAAATCTGTAGTGCACACAGCCATAAAACCCCCCAAAAAAGTATAAACCAAAATAACGATGGCTCCAATGGTCAATGCAATCTTATAGTCCACACGAAATACTGAATTAAACAGTTTTCCACCTGCCGCCAGTGCTGATGCCGTGTATACCAAAAAGAAGATTACGATTGTTACCGAAGAAATAAAAAGCAAAATTCTTTTTTTATCATGAAATCTGTTTTCAAAATAAGTGGGCAGTGTCAGGGCGTTATTTGCACGAATTGTATATCTGCGGAGTCTCCCCGAAATGAAAAGCCAGTTAAGCACCGTTCCTATAAACAACCCAATGGCAATCCATGCCTGGCCTGTCCCTAACGCATAAACAGAGCCGGGAAGCCCCATAAGCAGCCAGCCGCTCATGTCCGAAGCCTGTGCTGACAAAGCAGCAACCCATCCGCCAAGTTTCCTGCCTCCTAAGAAATAATCCTCCGTACTATTATTCTTTTTTGCATACATTGCACCCACTCCCACCATAAGCAGAAGATACAGCGCAAAGGCAACAATAATCCATCCAAGTGAATCGCTCATAATTAACCTTCCTTTCATCACAGCCTGCAAATCCACATTCACACAAGCCTGCAAGTAAAAATAGATCCCCGCCGATATTTATCCGCGTGTCCCTATATACTATATATGAGCGAATCCTATCCGTCAACCAAAATTTTATCATAGTACTGTGGTAAAGTGCCTTACTCAGCGTATTTTACATCTCCCTTAGTGGAATGTTTGATCCTGTAAAGAACCTCATCTGCCTTTGAAATTGTTTCTGAAATATGGTCATCATCCACAATCCCTTTTACATCGGCTATCCCTATGGAACAGGATAATTCCTTTTCTTTCGGAATCACAATATCTTTCTTAAGCATTTCTGAAATAATATCTGCAAATCCCTTCTTTTCTTTAATCATGCGCAGAATACTTCTGCCAAGGGCCAATGTACTTTCTTTTGCTACAAACTGAAAACTAATCAGAAACTCATCTCCGCCATATCTGGTGGCAAAACCCCGGTCCTTGGAAATCTGCCGCAAAATTTCCGCCACTTCCTTTAAAATCCGGTCTCCCACTGCATGACCAAAGGTGTCATTATAATATTTAAAATTATCCAGATCAATATATAAAAAAGTAATGTCTCTGGTAATTTGATTTTGTATCCAGTCTTTTATCCTCTGATAAAAACCATCCCTGTTGTAAAGTCCTGTTAAATAATCAGTAATCGCCGATTTTTCAAGCCTGCTGTTAATATTTTTTATCTGTTCTTCATTCTCCAGCTTTTCAATTGAATTCTGCAACTGTAAAAGCACCAGATTGAAAAAATCCATATCACTTTCATCCAGCATAAATTTAGTCCGGGGTGCATTCCAATTATCCTTCATGAAAATGTAAAGAATAAATACACTATTTAAATTTTCATTAATATAGTAAGGAATACACACCATAGAACAGATCTGCATAACTCCAAACAAAGAAAGAATGCGATTGTATTCCATATAATTTTTCTTAAGTTTTGAAGTCACAAATCCGGAACGGTGTACCAAAAAGTACTTTGTAATTTTCTCAATATCCTCATCACTTAAAGCTGCCTGCTTTGTATCAAAGCATATCTGCGGCCTGCCTTCCTTATACCTAATATATATCATGGCATCTATGCTGAAATTAAGCATAAATGTATTCAAAGAATTTTTAACCAGCTCTGAAAAGCTCTTGCCTGAAATATCAATCATCTTCTGCCATGAGGAAATAAATTCCAGACGTTTTTTTAAAGCGGCATAGTCTTTAATGGTTCCTGCCTGCTTTGTTGCAGCCTGAATTTCCTGAAGCGTAACATCTGATAGCAGGGCTGCCTTTTTATGCTCCCTGTTATATACGATTCCCTGCCGGGCTGCTTCCAGCATATGCTGTTTTTCCAAAACACCGCACTGCTTTGCATAGCGAATTCCCTTCTCCAGTTCTTCTAAAGCTTCTTCTTTCCTTCCCAGCTTCCTTAAAAGCTCCGCCATAGTGATTTCATACATAACCACGCTGAAAAACTGAAATCCGGTACTTCTTCCCTCATAGATACGGGCACGTTCCATATACATGCGCGCCTCTTCCAGTTTGTCTTTATCCATCTCCACAAGCGCACTGACATAATAATATAGAAACAAATCATCATCACATGCGGTATAGGAAGCATCCAGTTTTCCGCCCTGAATTTTTTCTTCCACAGAGCGATCCAAAATATGCCCCAAAAACTGTAATGCATTGTCCAGGTAAATTCTTGTATCATAGCTTCTTGCAAGCCTGTGGCTGCAAAGCGCTAAAAGTCCGAATACCTTGGAAATATTACAGACACGCAGATCATTTAAATGCAGAATATTTATAATTTTCACACAGCTTTGCAGGTATTCAAAAGCTGTTTCGTTCTCATCTGCAAGCAGGCAATTGACTGCCATATTATACAAGGTTTCACCCACATAATTTATCATGTTCAATCGATAATAAATAAGGATTGCCTTATTGTAATACCGGTTCGCTTCCTCATACTGCTCACAAGCACAGCAATTGTATCCCAGGCCATTATATATATCAGCCAGTCTGACCGAGTCCTGTTCCCCCACAATCTCCATAGATTTATAATAATAGTGATTCGTCACCTCATACAAACCATACAGGGAGGAAAGCATAATATTTTTCCGGTATGCGATCAGAAGCAGATTTTCATTTTCCAGCTTTTCAGCAATTTCTATCCCCTTATTAAAATGAATCAGGCTGTCTTCAAACTTTTTATCTCCGCCCAACAGTCCGGCATCATTATCATAGGCAAAAATGTAGGTATACGCCAAATGGTTTTTGTACCCGTATTTTTTCGCCTGTTCCATAAAGACTGGTGAAACATCTATATCCGAAACGCAAAAGAAAATATTGTGCCAGCCTGACATTCTCGTCATTACTTCCAAAAGTTTTGCCAAAAACTCATGATATTCATCCAGCGTTTCTTTTGCAATTTTCATACAAGTATCAGCACATTCTTTGGCAGCATTTAAATTACCACTGTACATCTGCACCTGCCCCAGAATATAAAAATACCAGAATTTTTTTCCGGCAGATTTATCCTTGTCAGGAAGAAAATGAAGATTATCACATAAAAGCAAAGCCTTTGGCATATCAGAATATATCGAAATCAGGGCATACAGTATGTAAAATTTAAATACACTATCCTCTGCAACTGAAAGCTTTTCCACTTCTATTTTGTGATAAATAATAGACAGATAATACTGGGCCTGTTCATAGTCAAGAAGGTAATACATATTGTGCAGCTTTACCAGATATTCTTCAATATGGCTGCTTTCGAAATGAAAATGAGTATGTTCCTCTTCCACTTCAATTTCTTCTTCCGTGCCATCTACAATGCAGTTATAGTCCTCCAGTTTTTCCAGAAAACGTTCCCATGTTTCCACCATATAAGGCGGCTGCGAATGTAGTTCATTAAATGCCCCATAGACAAAAATATTTTCATGCCCTGCCTCTAAAAGATCCAGCAAAAGCAAAATTGCAGACCTGGGTGCCATATTCATGTGATCCAGCATAAAAAGCATGGGATGTTTTTCCGACAACATAGTAAGAGCTGCTTTCATTGCTCTTAATATCTGCTGCTTTTCATAACCGATTTCATCAAGTATAATTTCTTCTTCTCTTTTATAAAGAGGGTTGCTTACCATATTGACAAAAATAGAACGATGTAGTGGATAAACAGGAAATTGGTCAATAAATTCCTCCGGCGTTTTGTCACTTTCAAAGATTTCATAAATATTTTTTATCACATTGACAAACGGTTCAAAAGTTTCTATCATTTTCGAACCGTTAAAATGCTGATGACACACATACATGCCAGGGTACGCTTCCTGGGCGGCCCGAACATCATCATCTGTTATTGCAACTGCATTGTAATGTCTTACAACCGTAAATTTCTTTGTCTGTGATCCTTTCAAAAGATTTTTTACCATCGGAGCTATGTATGTCTCGTAATAAGTTCCCATAATATGCCTCTCTCTATTGATACAGCATGAATAAAGTTTTATTTTATGGCGTCTGCCTTTATCAGATATCATATCACGAAACTTTACGAAATGCCATAAAAACAACAACATCAAGTCCATTCAGAAAAACAATTTTATACAAAAATAATTCCGGCGGCCTTTTGGCGCCGCCGGAATTAATCACTTATTTTTATTGTGTTCTTTAACTTACAATTACATTCCGCCAAATAGTCTTAATACACCTGAACCATCCTGCATCTTCCGACGCATCATATCCATGCGGTAGTCCTGAAGCAGTTTGTTTTTCTTCTGTTCTGAAACTGCCTTTGGTACATCCAGATCTTCTATGCGGCTTCTGGATGCCACAAGATCAAGGGAAGTTCCTTTATTATAATTGTAAGCATGTTCCAGAGCATTGGTGCCTGCTCCTGTGCGGCTCCTTGCCGTGCTGATCTTTTCCATAGCAGCATCAATGACTCCAATGTCAAATTTACCTGTGACATTGTATCCTTCAAGGCCAAGAGACTTAAGCGTTACATTCTCCATGTTGATCTTTAAGCCTTTTCCATCCGCACTGGCAGCGATGTCCATGTCTGCCATACTTCCGTCCATCAGCTTCATCTCATTATATTGTGTGCCTACTGCCGTATCCTGAATATCTGCCAAAAGCTGATCAACCTCGGCCTGAATCATCTGCTTTTCGGAATCACCATACATTCCATTAGATGCCTTAACACTAAGTTCGCGTATTCGCTGCAGAGAATCCTGCATTGTTCCAAGCGCCCCGTCCTGAATATTGGCAACGCCAATTCCATCCCGAATATTTGAAGCGCCCACATCCAGTCCCTTGCTGTTTCTCTTCAGCAAATTGGCAATGGCAAGACCTGCTGCATCATCTGAAGCTTTCTGAATTTTCTTACCACTAGCTATCTTTCCATATATGGAATTTACCCTTTGCGCATATGGTACATTTTGTACACTTGAAATTCTCACGAATACTCCTTTCCTGTGCTTTCCACCGCCTGCACATTTCTTAAAACCTACTTTTGTATATATAGTATAGTACATTTATATTTCCAGTGCAAGACACTAACTGGAAATTTTTGTGGTAATAATTATGTGAACCAAAACTCCCAGGCAGTCTTCAGCCCATTTATTGACACAATTACCGCTTTCAACATATAATCTCTATAGATCAAGGATTTTAACATCCCAATCATTTTAAGACAAAGGAGAAAACCATATGCCTAAAGTAACCCCTTTTCAAAGCCTCAGACCAGTTCCAAATCTGGCCCCGCGCATCGCCGCACTTCCCTATGATGTATATAACCGCAGGGAAGCCTTATCTGAAGTCCAAAGAGAACCACTCTCTTTTTTAAAAATAGACCGGGCAGAAACCCAGTTTCCTGATGATGTAGCCACTTATGATCCCAGAGTATATGAAAAAGCAAAGGAACTTTTGGATGGTATGATTGCTGACGGTTCTTTTATAATGGAAGAAACGCCATGTTATTATATCTACGAGCTGGTCATGGATGGACGTTCCCAGACAGGGATCGCGGCCTGTTCTTCGGTGGATGACTATCAGAATCAAATTATAAAAAAGCATGAAAACACCAGAGAGGAAAAAGAACTTGACCGGATCAGCCACGTGGATGCCACCAATGCCCATACCGGTCCCATTTTTCTGGTATACCGTTCCGTCCAGAAGATCAATGAAATCGTATCCTTAGTTAAAACAGAAACACCTCTTTATGATTTCACCTCTTCTGATAATATTACTCACAGAATATGGCGCATTTCAGAAAAAGATCTTCTTGTACAATTAGAAACGCTATTTGAACAGATTCCCTGTACTTATATCGCTGACGGTCACCACCGTTGTGCCTCCGCAGTAAAAGTAGGGCTGAACAGACGCACCCTTTATCCTGATTATACCGGTGAGGAAGAATTCAACCGCTTTTTGTCCGTATTGTTTCCTGATGACCAATTGTATATCATGCCTTATAACAGAGTAGTCAGGGATTTAAACGGATTATCAAAAGAAACCTTTTTAGACGCTGTAAAAAACGCAGGATTTGACGTAGAATATAAAGGGCAGGCACAGGTATCCCCCGGTAAAAAAGGCACCTTTGGCATGTATTTAAATGATGGCTGGTATCTGCTTACAGCCTCTGACGCGCTTTTTTCCACCGATCCCGTAAAAGGACTTGATGTCTCCATTCTTCAGGATCACCTGCTGGAAACAATTTTAAACATTAAAGATCCCCGCACTGATAAGCGCATAGATTTTGTAGGCGGGATCCGGGGACTTGACGAGCTGGAACGACGGGTGTCTTCCGATATGGCCGCAGCATTTTCCATGTTTGCCACCTCTATTGAAGAATTATTATCCGTGGCAGATGCCGGACTGTTAATGCCTCCTAAATCTACATGGTTTGAACCTAAACTGCGAAGCGGACTGTTTATACATAAGCTGTAAATCCGCACTGCCAGCCCCGCCAGGGCATTTTAGCAATAAGCATATAAAAAAGACAGCAAATAACGGATGGCGCACGACAGCCATCCGTTATTTTTATGCTTTAAACAGCGTTCCCACTTTTTTTCCATCCAGTATTCTGGTAATATTTACCAGATCATCTCCATTGGCAATTACCATATCAACGCCCACTGAATTGGCAATTTCAGCCGCTGCAATTTTGGTCGCCATGCCTCCGGTGCCAAATTTAGTGTCAGCTCCCTTTGCCATGGCAAACAGCTTATCATCTATTTTTTCCACACAACTGATAAATTCCGCCTCTTCATTATTACGTGGATCATCTGTATATAACCCGTCAATATCTGATAAAAGAATCAGCATATCTGCCTGCACCATCTGGGCAACTGTTGCTGAAAGGGTGTCATTGTCCCCAAAATTTTCATCCTGAATCTGATCGGTGGATACCGTATCATTTTCATTGACAATAGGAATCACTCCCATATTCAAAAGCTCCAGAAAAGTATTTTCCGCATTCTTCCTGCTAATTTCATTTATCATGGTTCTTTTTGTGATCAGGATCTGGGCAATGGTTTGGTTGTATTCTGCAAACAGCTTTTGATAAATCATCATAAGCCTCGCCTGTCCCACTGCCGCACATGCCTGCTTTTTTGAAAGACTCTTTGGCTTTTCCTTGATTCCAAGCGCTTTTCTTCCTGCTCCAATAGCGCCTGAGGATACCAGTACAATTTCTTTATTTTGATTTCTGATGTCTGTTAAAACTCTTGCAAGCTTTTCCATCTTAATTAAATTCAAATGCCCTGTATCCACATGAGTAATTGTAGAGGTTCCTATTTTTACTACAATTCTCTTTTTTCTCTTTAAAAATTCTCTGTCCATTTTTCCTGCGGTCCCTTCACCCTCTTGCGTTTTTCCTTCTATCCGGTCTTAATCTCTCCTGACTCATCATACCATGACTTTTTACATTTGCAATGGAAAATTCATATGTTCTAAAAACAATTCCTGAAAAACAGGCTCCCCTGCTAATTCCACATGGACAATCTGCTCCTTTTCTTTCCCTGTCTGCTCCTGCATTTTTTTGGAAAGTAAAGCCATTGCAGCGCCTGTTCCCGCCAAATTTCCGGCCTGAACAAACTTTTTTCTGTCTATATCCGGAAACAGCCCTGTTTGTATTCCACTTTCAATTCCAATATAGGAGCCAAACGCCCCTGCCAGATAAACATAATCCAGCTCTTCCACCTGGCAGCCGGCCTTTTTTAGTAAAGTCTCCATCCCGGAGCGTATGGCGCTTATCGACAGCTGTAACTGCCTCACATCTCCCATCGTCAAATAAACCGGCTGGCTGGAATCAGTTAATAGAAAACGCCTTTCCCCACCATCTTTCGCCTCATCTAAAATTCTACCGCAGATTCGTCTGGGTACCCCCGCTTTTTCCGCCTCCTGTGTACTTCTCATATAGCCGGTGTGGTCCAGAACGCCGATCCGGTAAAGCAGGGCAAGTGCATCCACCAGTCCGGAGCCGCAGAGCCCCAGGCTCCGCCCGCCTTGGATCACTCTTACCGCAATATCCTGCACGGGAAAGCTTCCCGCTAAAGAAACCATATCCACTGCTCCTTTTACTGCCCGCATCCCCTGACTGACCGCGCCTCCCTCAAGGGCTGGTCCTGCTGCCGCAGAGCAGGCATATTTCCCTTTCCCACATTGCAGAATTATCTCTCCATTGGTGCCGATATCTACTGCCAGAAAATTTCTCACCGGTTCCTTTAAGTTTACATAACTATAGACCATCATTGCATCCGCCCCAACAAATCCGCCAACAGGCGGCAGTATGATCATCTGTGCCTCCTTTAAAAACCGAAAACCAAGGCTGCCTCCCTTTCTTAACTCTGTATCAAAGTAATCCGGTTGAAAGGGTGCCTGAGATAAGCCCTGGGGCTTTATTCCAAGCAAAATTTCACACATAGCAGTATTTCCTGCAAAAGTAACCTTCCTGACTTGTTCTTTCTTCAGCAGTCTCATCTCTTTTAATGCATCTTCTTCTGCCATCCTGACCAGATGCTCTGCCATTTCATCCAGACGCTCAACCAGCAGTTTTTGCATCTTTATTAGATTTTCCTTATCTTCCACAGCAGACTGAATCCTGCTGATTACATCTGCGCCAAATGAAGCCTGGGGATTAGCACCGGTTTCCGCACTTAAAAGTGTTCCATCCTCCAAATCCCAAAGCATACCTGCAAGGGAAGTAGTTCCCACATCAAATGAAATTCCCATCCCCTTTTCAGGCTGAATTTCAAACCCCTCAGGAAAAGAAATTCTCACCTGTTTATTGGTATTTAATTTTTGGTAGATTCCACACCCATCGCAGCTTTCACGCCGGCATCCCGGGCATCTTTTTTTTTGGCTTTTCACTACTGCACCTCCTATATTTTATAGAAAGTTCTTGCTTTTTCAAAAACATTTCTCTATTATCTATAGAGTATATAATCAAATATATCATCACGAAGAAAAGAGGAAACACCATGTGGATTGCAGATAATTGGACCGAGTATGAAGTAATAGACACCTCCTGCGGGGAGAAACTGGAGCGCTGGGGAGATTATATTCTGCTTCGTCCTGATCCACAGGTCATTTGGAACACTCCCAAAAAAGACTCCCGCTGGAACCGGATAAACGGACACTATCACCGCAGCACAAAGGGCGGCGGCGAGTGGGAATTCTTTCAGCTTCCTGACGAATGGAGCATCCATTATCGTGATCTGACTTTTCATTTAAAACCCTTTAGTTTTAAGCACACCGGTCTTTTCCCTGAACAGGCTGTCAACTGGGACTGGTTTTCCAACATAATAAAAAATGCTTCCCGTCCCCTTAAAGTGCTGAATCTGTTCGCCTATACCGGCGGCGCAACTCTTGCTGCCGCTAAAGCCGGAGCCCATGTCACCCATGTGGATGCTTCAAAAGGCATGGTAGGCTGGGCAAAAGAAAATGCTATAGCCTCCGGTCTTTCGGATGCACCTATCCGCTGGCTGGTAGATGACTGCGTTAAATTCGTGGAACGGGAAATCCGCCGCGGAAACACCTATGATGGCATTATCATGGATCCGCCCTCCTATGGAAGAGGCCCTAAAGGAGAAATCTGGAAAATTGAGGAAAGTATTTATCCCTTTATCCAGCTTTCCACAAAGCTGTTAAGCAAAGATTCCCTGTTTTTCCTGATTAATTCCTATACAACAGGACTGCAGAGCGCAGTACTGACTTATATGTTAAAAACCACCGTTGCCCGTAAGTTCGGCGGTCAGGTGGTTTCCTCTGAAATCGGCCTGCCTGTAAGCGGCACTGATCTGGTTCTGCCTTGCGGCGCTTCAGGACGCTGGATAAGCTAATCCCATATTTCGTGTATTTTTATGCAAGACGCCATAAGCGTATGGCACGCAGCAATTCCTGCATCCATTTACGGTACCTGGGAATCCATCCGGCTGCCAAATTATCATATTTATAAACACAGGGAGCTTTATCCGGGAAATAAAGATACATACGGTATCCATAGATTATAAGCATACCTGCCACCAAAACCCCAAGCGCCACTGAAAATCCTTTTACCTTTTCTCCCTTTATATACCGGAAATACCCGCAGTATAATAAAAAAAGCAGAATCAGAAAAACCGATGGATTAATGGAAAACGCACGCAAAGCCTGCCCCTTTAGCAAAAAAATAACCGCTCTGGTAAGCCCGCAGCCTGCACAGGGAACCCCTGTTAAAATCAACAGTGGACAAAATGCCTGAAACACTGCGTTCATAATCAGATAATAGACAAGAAACAGTATCAGTACCAAAGCCACCCCTTTTATATCTCCTGCAATTCTATTTACGATTTTTCTTACTTGTCTCATTTTCAAAATTCTTCAAAAGACGCTTTACATCTTCAATCTGTCCAATAACCATTAAATGTTCCTTTGCATCAAATTCATGATCCGCCATAGGCATCAACTTGGTGACATCATTCTTCTTAATACCTAAAATACTTACCTTGTATCTGGCGCGGAAGTTTACTTCCTTAATGGTTTTTCCTACCCACTCCGAAGCTACCGGAATTTCAAAAATAGAATACTCGGAATTAATGGCAATGTAGTCAAACACATGATTTGCACTAAAGCGTATCGCCGCCTTCTGGGCAATATCCCTATCAGGATAAATAACTTCGTCCGCCCCATTGCGCAGAAGAAATTTTGCCTGAATATCCCTTGTTGCATTGCTGATTACATATTTTGCTCCATTTTCTTTAAGAAGCGATGTGATCTCCAGGCTGCTTTGAAAATTTGTTCCAATGCATACAAAGCAGATGTCAAAATTGTTTACTCCAATACTTCTTAAAACCTCCACATTAGTGCAGTCTCCAATTTGTCCGTTTGTGACAATGGGCATCAGTTCTTCAACCTTTTCCGCTTTTTCGTCAACGATCATTACCTCGTTTTTCAATTCCACCATCTTTTTACAAAGATGCTGTCCAAATCCGCCAAGTCCAATAATTAATACTGATTTCATATTGTGCTCCATTTCTTATCCTATCATTATTTTTTCAACCGGAAACTGAACCGGCGCCACCTTTTTCCGTTCTGTAAAGGAAAGGGCAAAGGACATGCTGCCAATTCGTCCGCAATACATCAATAAAATAATTACAATCCGGGAAGCAGTGGATAAATCTCTGGTAAGACCTGTGCTCATTCCCACTGTTCCGATTGCCGAAAATACCTCAAACATCACATCCTCCACCGGAAGATAAGGCTGGATAAAGCAGATAAATATCACTGAAACCACCGCCATCAACATGCTGAGCACTACCACGTTGCTTGCTTTTCTAATTACATCATCATCCAGCCGCCGCTGAAACATATTAACACCTTTGCTCTCTCTTAAATTAGACCAGACATAGGCAACCAGCACCAGCGCAGTCACTGTTTTGATACCGCCTGCCGTAGAGCCGGGGCTTCCTCCAATAAACATCAGCAGCATGGTAAGCAGCTTGGATGCTCCGGTAAGGCCTCCCGTATCAATGGTATTAAAACCGGCGGTCCGGGCTGTCACCGAACTAAACAGGGCTGCAAGAAACTTATCCTTTCCACTCATTTGTGCAAGAAGATTGTCATTTTCAAATAAAAAATAAAGAATAGTTCCCGCCACAAGCAACAGCACTGTGGTAAACAATGTAATCTTTGTATGCAGCATATACCTTTTCCAGCGGCACCCGTTCTTTTTCAAATCACTCCACACAAAAAAGCCAAGGCCGCCTAAAATAACTAATGCCATCAGCACGCAATTAATCAGTACATCCCCATGAAATTCCACAAAAGAAGAATACTTGCCCGAATATCCCCCCATCAGATCAAATCCGGCATTACAAAAGGCTGATACAGAATGGAAAATACCATAAAGAATCCCTTTGGCTATACCAAACACCGGAATAAAGCGCACCGCTAAAAGTACCGCTCCGCACCCTTCAAATAGAAAAGTTCCCCAAAATGTAATTTTCACCAGACGGATTACGCCTCCCAGCTGCATGTAGTTCATGCTCTCCTGCAAAATTCCTCTTGTACGCAGCGAAATCCTCCGTCTTAAGATAAGTGCAAGCAAAACCCCCAGTGTCATAAATCCCAGGCCGCCGATCTGTATCATCAAAAGAATCACTGTCTGTCCGAAAGCTGTCCAGTGAGTAGCTGTATCCACTACCACAAGTCCGGTCACGCAGGTGGCGCTTGTGGCTGTAAAAAGCGCAGTAAGAATTCCTGTGCTTTCGCCTGCTCTTGTAGCCGGCGGAAGCAGTAAAAGTAGCGTTCCTATTAGAATCACCGTCATATAGCCAACTGCAATAATGCGTACATAAGTTATTTTATCCTGGATTTTATTTAAAAACTTCATATTTACTCCTTGTTTGTCTGCATGGCTAAACTGTTATCATTCTATACCAACAGCAGAGAAATATCCAGTGTTAATGTGACAATAAAGTTATTAAAAATTACCGTTTGGTCCCCTTAATTATAAAAGCGTCTTCTCTGTTTAGAAATTTTATTAGGAAAAACTCCTCTTATAGTGTATAATGGAGCAGAAAGGCATTTTTTGCCCTAGAAAATCCAGTAAAAGGAGTATCAAAATATGTCAAAAATTATTTTATCCGGTGACAGGCCTACCGGACGTCTTCATGTAGGACATTACGTTGGTTCCTTAAAGCGCAGGGTTGAACTGCAGAATTCCGGAATATACGATAAAATTTTTATAATGATTGCAGATGCACAGGCGCTTACAGACAATGCCGAGCAGCCGGAAAAGGTGAGACAGAATATTATTGAAGTTGCCCTGGATTACTTATCCTGCGGACTTGATCCTGAAAAATCCACTCTTTTGATCCAGTCCCAGATCCCCGAGCTTTGCGAGCTCTCCTTTTATTATATGAATCTTGTGACAGTTTCCAGACTACAGAGAAACCCTACCGTAAAATCTGAGATTCAAATGCGTAATTTTGAAGCCAGTATTCCTGTGGGATTTTTTACTTATCCCATCAGTCAGGCGGCAGATATTACCGCTTTTCAGGCAACCACTGTTCCTGTGGGAGAAGACCAGCTCCCCATGATAGAGCAGACCAAAGAGATTGTACGCAAATTTAATTCCGTATATGGCGATACCCTGGTTGAGCCTGACGCACTGCTTCCTGATAATAAAGCCTGCTTACGACTTCCCGGCATTGACGGAAAGTCCAAAATGAGCAAGTCCTTAAATAACTGTATTTATCTTTCCGACACAGAAGAAGAAGTCCGCAGGAAAGTAATGTCCATGTTTACTGATCCCAACCACCTGCAGGTATCAGATCCCGGTCAGGTGGAAGGCAATCCTGTATTTATTTATCTGGATGCTTTTTGTAAGGACGAATTTTTCGCTGAATATCTTCCTGAATATACCAATCTGGAAGAGTTAAAGGCCCATTACACCAGAGGCGGTTTAGGAGACGTTAAAGTAAAGAAATTCTTAAACAATGTGTTACAGGAGGAGCTTTCCGGCGTTCGCTCCAAAAGAAAAGAATGGGAAAAAGATATTCCTGCCGTCTATGAAATCCTTCATAAGGGAAGTCTGAAAGCCCGGGAAGCTGCCGTTAAAACATTAGACAGCGTTAAAAATTCCATGAAAATCAATTATTTTGATGATCACGCCCTGATTACCGGACAGTCAGAAAAATATGCACAGGAGAATGTATGAAATCCTACCAGATTAAAGATGTAAAAAAGTTTATGAGTAAATTTCTTGGAGGCAGAGCTTTCGATTGTTTCCTGCTGGCTGAGGCCACAATTACAACCTACAATACTTTTGTTATTGACGGTCATATAGTCAGAGAATTTTTCACAGGGGATATAAATGATGAGGGAGTTCTTCCCCCCTATGAGTTTTCCCAATGGGAGGATATCCGTCCCCGGTGCTTTGATTTAATAAAAGGAAAGCGTACCCCTGTTAATTTCAAATTTGTTTTACATTACAAACCGGAACAGATTGAAAAAATATTATCTGAAAATGAGGCCGGTATCTCCCTGCATGACATTAAAGCCTTTGTGCTGAATATAAAATACGATGGCAGTATGCTTACCTGCATTACTGCCACCGCTTTTCATACATTTCTTCCCGATAAAACCCCGGATAAACTCTGGGATAATCATATGACTCATTTTCTGGATGCTCTTGAAATGCCTTATGAGACCTGATATTTCTAATCACATAGAAGTATCCACTGCCGCTCCTTTCAAATCCTCGTCAAGCAGCTTCAGCTCCTCCAGCAGTTTTTTGACCTCTCTTTGAACTTCGCCCATTGTATCATCCATCTGTGTCAGGGCTTTGGTCACATACTCCGCATATTCGGCAGAGCTTTCCGCAAACTCTTTCCTGGACTCTTTCTCTTCCCTGGCATCTTCGATCTTTTCTTCCTCTTCTTCTTCCTTCTCGGCCTTTTCTTCCGCTGCTTCCTTCTTCTCTTCCATTTCCTCATCAATATGATCTTTGGCTTCATCAACCAGCATACCCACAATTTCCTCGCTGGCAGCTTCCATAATGTCCTCTGCCGCATTCTGGGCATCAATCATTGCATGATATTTCAGCCTGTCAATCTGGGTACTGGAAATAGAAACCAGTTCCGCATGAATCGCATCTTTCGCATTCTGCCACTCCCCTGTAAGCCGCTCCTTTTCCTTCTTCATGTCCAAAGACTGCTCCCGGTACTCGGTAAACCCATCTGCCTCAAGCTGTGCAAGACGTTCCTGTTCCTCAGGGGTAAATACAGACTCTGCATCCTCTCCTCTTTTCTGCGCATTTTCTTTTCTTTCAAGAAGCAAAAGATCCTGCTGCTCCTTCACCTCATCTGTAATTCCGTATCTATCCCTCAATGCTTTTTGGGCATCTTCAATCTCTTTAAGCCCTTTTTCGGCTTCATACTTCTGATTTTGATATTCTCTGATCTTGTTTCTGCTTGATTCAATACCTTCGTCTATTTTCCGATCGCCAGCCCATACGTCGCTTACCATCTTCATTGCCTGCTTTCTGGCATCCTGTCTTTTCTTTGTAATAGGATCAAACTTTTTATTTAAGTCTCCTGCAAAGATACTGTTTCCATTCTTTTTTTCTTGCGCCCCACCATTATGTCTGTCATTTAGGGTGTTATCACCCATAAAAATAGTATTATTATGTACTCTCATAGATCCATCTACCTCCAAATCAGAATATTCCATTATCCTGTATCCTATTATTTATATCGGTATCTAACTAAAAATACTTAGTTTTACCGCCAAAAATGTAACGAATCACCTATAAATTGCCATAAAACTGAACAAAAAAGATTGCAATAATATTAAACAGCCATTATAATAAAACCAAAGCATACGATTTCTTTAAGCAATGGCTTATTTAGCAGTTAAAGCTGCATCTTACAGAACAATCTGTTCTTAAATTTCTGAAATCCTGCTTTAAAACCCAATCATTTAAACACAGCAGGAAATCTTACAGAATGGATTGCATTTGCAGCACAGCTTCACCTGGAAAAATCTGTATCTATTTTCTGTGTTTCCTGCCAGAAGGAGGAAGCTATATGGAAAATAATGTAACCACAAAGTTAAAGAACTTAAACCTGGTGGATAAGTTCTTGTTTGACGAGACAATGGAAGACAGAGAGGCTTATCAGGCAGTCATCAGTATTTTGCTTGAAAACGAAACCGCGCTTCTTACAAAGCCGCAGACAGAAAAGGAACTGAGAGTTTCGCCGCAGCTGCGTCAGATCAGACTTGACGTAGTCAGCATGGATGAAGAGAAAAAACTGTATTATACGGAAATGCAGAAGAAAAATACGGGAAACCTGATAAAAAGAAGCCGCTATTATCAGTCCCAGCTGGATGTGTCGCTTTTAGAGCCGGGAAGTACAGATTTTAATCTGCTGAATGACAGCTGTTTTATACTGATTGCTCCCTTTGATCTTTTTGGAAAGGGACTGTATCGGTACACCTTTGAAGGTATCTGCCGGGAATCCCCGGATCTAAAGATAAAGGACGGTGCAGTCAGGATTTTTATCAATACCAATGGAAGAAATAAAAAAGACTTTTCACAGGAATTTCTGGATTTTATGGAATATATTAATAAAACAACTGATAAAACGGCCTTTGATACAAAAAGTAGTAAAATTAAGCTGATACACCGACAGGTTAATAAAATTAAACTTTCAGAAAAGATGGGGGTAAAGTATATGCAGAGATGGGAAGAAATAGCATATGCCAGAGAAGAGGGCAGAATATATGGTAAGACCGAAGGAGAACTTCTAAAATTAATTAATCTGATATGCAAAAAAATCAAAAAAGGCCAAAGTCCAGAGGAAATAGCTGAAGTTCTGGAAGAAGAGATAGAAACAGTTCTGCCCATTTACAACCTGGCAGTGGGGTTTGCCCCGGAATACGACTGCGAAAAAATATTTAAGAAATACTACAGTTGCGATTCTTGACTTTATTTTTTGAATGTGATATTCTTTAATTCCTTTCGCATAAAGGAACATTTATAAACTACATACTTACCTGCGGTAATTCTCTGGCAAATCCCCAGAGACAGCAGACCGGCTTGGCAAGTTATAACAACTATAATACTACCAGGAGGAAGCAGTCATGATCACTGCACAACACATTTCAAAGACCTATAAGGTCTCTAAACGTGATGCCGGATTTTCTTCGGCGTTCAAAGCTTTATTCCACAAAGAACATGAGTATATCCACGCTTTAAACGATGTTTCTTTCACGATTTCAGATGGTGAAATGGTTGGCTACATAGGGCCCAATGGTGCCGGAAAAAGCTCTACTATCAAAATCTTAAGCGGTATTCTTACCCCGGAAACGGGTACATGCTGCATAAACGGACTTATTCCCTGGAAAAATCGAATTGAACATGTGAAAAATATTGGCGTAGTTTTCGGCCAGCGCACGCAGCTTTGGTGGGATGTGCCTGTTCTGGATTCTTTTGAGCTGTTAAAAGAAATCTATCGTATCAATGCCCTCACCTACAAACAGAATTTAGAGCTGCTCTGCAATATGTTAAATCTTTCGGAGCTGTTAAAAACACCTGTCCGCCAGCTTTCCTTAGGGCAGAGAATGCGCTGCGAACTTGCTGCTTCTCTGCTTCATGATCCTGCCATTCTTTTTCTGGATGAGCCTACTATCGGGTTAGACGCCGTATCCAAGCTGGCAGTCAGGGATTTTATCCTTAAAATAAATAAGGAAAAACATACAACCGTTATTCTGACCACCCACGACATGCAGGATATAGAAGCGCTTACCAACCGTGTTATTCTGATCGGAAAAGGGAAAATCCTTTTAGACGGAAATATTCATGATATAAAAAACGGGGATGAAAGTACCGAAGAAGCACTGGCGGCTTTCTACCGCCATCATAATATTTGAAGGCCCGCTGACGCGGGCAGATAGGAGCACATATGAAAAAATACCTTGCTTTTTTCCGGCTGCGATTCAGCATGGGGCTTCAATATCGAACTGCCGCCCTTGCCGGTATTATTACACAGTTTGCCTGGGGGATTATGGAAATTCTTATGTTCCGTGCCTTTTATCAGGCAGACTCATCTTCCTTTCCAATGACCTTTCAGGCCACCTGCAGTTATGTATGGATGCAGCAGGCCTTTTTGGCCCTGTTTATGGCATGGATGATGGAAAATGAAATTTTCGACTCTATTATAAATGGAAACATTGCCTATGAACTATGCCGCCCCATCAATGTCTATCACATGTGGTTTGCCAGAAGTCTTGCCAACCGTTTTTCCAAGGCAGTGCTTCGATGCCTTCCTATTTTACTGGCAACGGCCTTTATCCCCGCACCATATGGACTGATGCTCCCTGAAAGTCCTGCTGCCTTTTTCCTGTTTTTATTTACCCTGTTTATGGGCACGGGTGTAACGGTTGGCTTTTGTATGCTGGTTTATATGATCTCTTTTTTCACATTATCGCCCCAGGGCATCCGCATGGTAGCTGTGTCTGTAGTGGAATTTTTCTCAGGCGCAACTATACCCCTTCCTTTTTTCCCTGATCAGGTCCGAAAGGTTTTAGAATTACTGCCTTTTGCTTCCATGCAAAATGTACCCTTGCGCATTTACAGCGGTGACTTATCCGGAGCTGCTGCATGGCAGGCAGCCGGCCTGCAGCTTTTCTGGCTTTTTGCGCTTTTTAGTCTGGGACGGATAATTGATGCTCTTGCAATGAAAAAAATCACCATACAAGGTGGATGAATCTGTAAATTTTCAGATGTATTTTTATTATAGAAAGGGGAATTTCACATGCGTTTATATGGGAAGTTTTTTGTAATGCAGCTAAAAAGTATTATGGAATATAAAACTTCATTTTTTCTTTCCTGCATTGGTCAGTTTCTGGTATCTTTTAACGTGTTTTTAGGAATGTACTTTATGTTTCAGCGTTTTCACAATGTAAATGGATTTACTTACAATGAAGTTCTTTTATGTTTCGGAATTACCCTTATGGAGTTTTCACTGGCAGAATCCGTTGCAAGAGGGTTTGACAACTTTGATTTTATGATAAGACAGGGAGATTTTGACAGGATTCTGGTAAGGCCCAGAAGTGAAATTCTTCAAATTTTAGGAAGCCGCATTGAATTCAGCCGGATCGGACGCATCCTTCAGGCTGTCGTAATGTTTTCCTATGGTTTTGCAGTCAGCCATATCAAATGGAACTGGGGAAAGCTGCTTACCGTACTTTTCATGCTGATTGGAGGTACTATCGTATTTTGTGGGATTTTTCTCCTTTATGCCTCCCTCTGCTTTTTTACCATAGAAGGATTGGAGTTTATTAATGTTTTTACGGATGGCGCAAGGGAATATGGTAAATATCCTGTATGCATTTACGGAAAAAGAGTACTGCTGTTTTGTACTTTCGTGATTCCTTATGCACTTATCCAATATTATCCACTACTCTACCTGTTAGGTCTGGGAAAGCCTTATTATTGTCTGCTGCCAGCTATTGCCTGCCTGTTTATTTTTCCCTGCCTGTTTTTCTGGAGGCTGGGAATAAAGCACTATACCTCCTGCGGTTCTTAATTTTTGATTATGGGATGTACCGCGGTTAGACTGTCCTCTTACAGCGTACCAGTTTTTTCTGTACACTTTTTATAGATTAATAAAGAATTTATCATAAATTTATGCATATTGAATATTGTATACATGATACCGCATTGATAAAATAAGCACAAAGTAAAACAGCAAATGATATGTTATTATAATCTCTCGGAATCCTGAGTGATTATAGTCAGCACAGTTGGCAGTGGACATTGAAAAGTGAATATTATCTGAAATGAATAAAAATAAATATGA
>KE159799.1:1461076-1467259 GCA_000403495.2 Lachnospiraceae bacterium 10-1
ATTGTCAAGTGTTTTGACAAAAAAAGTGGGGGATTTTAATAAAAAAGGAATCTGAAAGCCTTATATTTACTGGCTTAAAGATTCCGAGAGATTATTATTATGTAAGGAGGAATTATTATGAAAATCTATAATATTGATGATGTGGAAAAGTTTCTGGACATAATCAAAAAATGCAAAGGCTCTGTAGAACTGGTTTCCAATCAGGGCGATCGTCTTAATTTAAAGTCAGAGTTGACCAAATACCTTGCCATCTCCAAGCTTTTTAATGATAATACTTTCATTAATGAAATGGAGCTGATCGCTTCTGAACCCGAAGATGTACAAATGCTTATGAAATATATGACAAACAAAAACTAAACACACATGACTTGTGCAGTCAATATGATATATCAAAATCTGCCATGCTCCACGAGTCAGCTTATTAATAAAAAAGCTTATCGTCTTAACCGGCGGTAGGCTTTCTTATTATGAAGATTTCTTTTCATAGTCTAATCTTGTCTGTAAAAGGATAAAGTTCTCACAATCTTTTGAAATCTTTGCAATTTTTTTATTTCCCACAAACAGAACAATATTATGACTTTCTTCTTTCACTCTGGAAATATCTTTAATAAAATAGCTTTTACTTATGCCATACCCATTTCTGATCTCTATTGTCTGATAACTGACCGTCACCCTCCAAAGCAATTCTTTTATCATATCATCTACATAAAATAGCGTAGCACATGCAAAAAAAATGATGTAAAATGCTTTTCTGCCTATCTCCTTTGTAACGCAAATGGCTATAAGCATTCCACCAAAAAGTACGACTCCAAAAACAGCAGAAAACATATTTCTTTTCGTATTTTTAAGTACAAACTCCTCTTTCAATTCATTTTTTTCAATTTTCCCTAGTTGATAAAGCTGATAATAAAAAAGCTCAAAACCAACCATATCATCTAAAAATTCAAAAACTTTTTTCTTATCCCTGTATCCTGTCAGCATTTTTTTACCAGTACCATATCCACCAGTTCGGTTTTCTGTATATGTTACCCTTGTGAGTTCATAAAGCTTAATAGCTTTTACCGGCAAAAAAGGACAGTAAAATGTCATGGTTTCCCCTTCTATAACACATCGCCAGGCTACAGCATAAATTGTAAGACCAATTCCCAAAACAAAGAAAGTTCCAAAAATCAGCAGGGCAATCTCTATATTTGTATCTAATATGAAAACGGATCCAAAGATAAATATTAACGAAGCAATATCAGCAATGATACATATCACCAAAAATTCTTTGGACTGACGCATTACGTAACCATATTCAAAGTTTTGTGAATACCTTTGCATTTGCATTGGAGCGCATTCCTTATGTATGATTTTCTATAAAAATATTTTAGCATACTGCGTACGCTTTCTCAAGATTTCAGAAACGCACGCAGTATTTATTTTTCATACGTTTATGGCTTATCATAAACTGTAAGATCATATTTAACCACATAATCTTTCATTAATGACTCTGCATAGGTGATAGACGTTGCATAGCCGCATCTTTGCAAATACCAGCACACAAGTTCAGGATCGCAGCAGCCGATTACAGCCCCATAACGCAGGCTTCTTCCGCCATCCGTGCTTCTTGTAGCAATGTAGTTGTTATGATCCAGTATAGACTGCTCCCAGTTATCATAAGCGCGCCATCTGGTATCATCTACTTTATAATAACTGCCATCCGGCTTCTGCTCTATGGCTTCTTTAATGTAAATCCGTCCTTTCCAACCGTTTTCCTTGATCCCAAACAATGCATTTGCCTTACAGGCCAGTTCGGATGTTCCCCATGCAGATTCCTTGATTGCCTGTGCAGTCACTACAGAAGGCAGCATAATCCGCCTTTCCTTCCAGTCCTTTCTGGCAATTGCTCCTACAAATTCCATAAAGGTGGTTTGTTCTTTTGATTTCTCCTGCACCCTGCCAGGGCTTTTCTCATTTTCTCCCTGCCTGCACTGCCCACAAATACTGTTAAAAATAATCTGGGAAACTGCCCTGGCAGCTCCTATCTTGTAATAAGTATCCACATCCTGCTGATTATCGCAAAAGCACACCTCCACCAGCATAGCCTTTGCCCTGGTTTTACGGATTACGTACAAGCCGCTGCCTTCCTTTACTCCGCGATTTTCAAATCCCAGCTTTGCCATTTCTTCACAGATAGCCTTCGCCTGCGGGTATTGCTTCCCTTTATAAGTATAAATTTCCACTCCCTTTCCTTTATGAGACGCAGAAGCATTAAAGTGGATACTGATAAACCAGTCAAGATCTTCTCTATTGGCAAATGAAACTACCTTTGCAAGGTACTCCTGACAGGTATCTGCCTTGTCAATGGTACAATCTGCCACATAAATTCCTGCTTCTTTGAGCAGATCCACGAGAGCTTGTCCTACCAGCCTTGTGTGCTCAGCTTCCCGAAACAGCCCTTCAGCCCCGCTTCCTGCACCATGCAGAGTGTGGCCGCAGTTAACCCCTATCGTCATATTCTTCTTCCCCTTTCCATTTTTTCTATTGCCTGGTCCGAAAAAAGTGTTTGTTCAACTTTTAGCTCCGGCAATCCTGCTATAGAGGTCAGCAGTGATAAAATTCCTGCCAGCAGCGAAGCGGATGCTGTCATAATCCAGTTCACATCTCCTAACACCGCCGCTGTGCCGATCGTTGCCACTGCGGTCTGCGCCATTGTCTTTAACATTCTGATTCCTGCTGCCTTAAGCCATCTTTTTACTTTTTCATTTTTCATAATTACTCCCATCTGCCCGCTTTAACGGACTGTCAAAACAAAGTTAAAATTGCAGTCATCACAGCGCCTATAATCCCGCCCACCAGCGTAGTGATAACTGCCGCCTTTATCTGCCTGCTGGTTTCTGCTGGTACTCTTTCCAAGAGCTTTAGCCGCTCACTCTGCTTATTCAATTCCCGAAGCATGTTTTCAATGTTTACTGCCATTTTGTTCACTGCTATGGCAAGTTCCTGAATCATTTCATACTCTTCTTTTAGATCACTTACCTGATTCTTTAAGGAATTAATTTCATGCCCATGAACTTCCAGCTTTACAGCTACATCCATTTCATCCATGCCCTGCTGCCTCCTTTCACTATTTATAACTCCCTGCACCGAAACTGCAACAGATGTGAAACAGACAGATTCCTTCGTGCAAAAAGTTTTATGGTTCGTTATTAGGAAAAGAGCCTTTATTTCTCAAAATGTAAACATCATATCTTTTATTTTTTTTAATACTCTCTTTTTCAACTGATTGACCGCCTGCCTTGTCTTATTCGCACCTCTGGCGATTTCAGCAACAGAATAACCTTCTATGTAAATCATATAAATAATTTTATATTCATATGGTGCCAGTTTTTCCGCTATATTTAATTCCATGAAAATATCAGCCTTGTCCTCCTTTGACATCTTTTTTTCCACATAATACTCTTGTTCTGCCGGAAGCGCTGATATTACAATTTCCTTTTTCCATTTATCCCTTTTTTTCATTTCTTTATTATAAAAATTGTCAACTGAAGCATTTATATAAGAAGTAATGCCTCCATCCTCCTTCAGCCTGATCTTTTCCAGTTTCATAAAATAAATCAATTCAATAAAATATAAACGGATATTCTCATAAGCATCTTCATATCCCAATTTATTGGCCCTATTCCTCATTAGAGGTGTAAATTGATCTACTAATTTCTGCATTGCTTCCTTGTCACCATTTTGAGCCCTATCTATTGTTTCATACAGCATATTTATCCCTCCTTTTATTTCAAGGAGGAATTTTTTTTCCATACGTAAACACCCAATTCAAGAAAATTTTCTATGGATAAACAACGGATGTCATGCTTTCGAAACCTCTTTATGTTTTACAACAACTGTCACGCTTCATGAGATATTCTTATGTAAAAAAATAATAGCTATCTTTGTGTTTTAAACACAAAAATAGCTATTTATGTGCTCTCCCTGCTAGGGAGTATAGCATTATGATGTCAAAATTTTGATAACATATAATTCTGTTTTTCATTACCTTTTATTCTATCAATCAAAATGATGCCCAAAAAGTATTCCTGTAGTTATAGTTTATTCCCACAGTTATATAAAAATGGATACCTCACTTTGCAGAATACCCTTATGAAACAACAAATGCCGGCAAAGCCGGCATCTGTTGTTAAGAAAAACCGCCCCGGAAGCAAAACCGGAGCGGTAAGTACGGATCATACCGGAAAATCCGATATGATCATCATGGCTTTTACATTATATCACTTTTCTAAAATAAAAGCACGCTTTTTATGAAAAAAAAAATTAAAAATTTTTTTCAATTTTTTTCAGGAAGGTTGTAATCCTCCATCCGGGAGTTTGACAGTTGAATAAGAAAAAAATTCTTGCAGGCCGCATAATGCCTGTATTTTTTTGTCAAATTTTCTCTACTTTTATGTGGCTATTTGTAAGTATTTATGCTATAATAGAGATAAAGAGGAGGCTGCTTATGAAACTGACTTGCGCCGGAACTAAAAAATCCCCTGCTTATTATATCCAGAAATCTGTCCGTATTGGAAACAAAACAACTACCAAAACGGTTGAACGTCTTGGCAGCATTGAAGAAATCAAAGCCAGATGCGGTGATATGGATCCCATTGAATGGGCAAAGGAATATACAAAAAAACTGACCTTGGCAGAAAAACAATCAAAACAGGGAATTCTTCTCAAATATTCCGCTTCCATGCTGATTGACAAGAATGTCCGCCGCTCCTGCAACGTTGGATATCTGTTCCTTCAGGATATCTACTACTCTCTTGGAATCCATAAGATTTGTGACTCTATCTCTGATAAATATAAATTTGATTACGACCTGAATGGCATTCTTTCCATGCTTGTTTATTCCAGAATCATTGCACCCGGCTCGAAGTTATCCTCTCTTGAAAGCGCCCAAAACTTTCTGGAACAGCCAAAGTGTAACCTGCATCAGATTTACAGAGCTCTCGAAGTGATTGCCAAAGAAAATGATTTCTTTCAGGCAGAACTCTACAAAAATTCCCAGTCTGCCATTGAACGCAGAAAAGAAGTCCTCTACTATGATTGCACTAATTACTACTTTGAAATCGAGCAGGAAGATGATTTCAGAAAATATGGCGTTTCGAAAGAACACCGTCCCAATCCCATAGTCCAGATGGGACTGTTCATGGATGCGGATGGCATCCCTCTTTCCTTCTCGGTTTTTGATGGAAACCAGAATGAACAGCCTTCCATGACTCCGTTAGAGAAAAAAATCTTAAAAGACTTTGAATCATCAGACTTTATTGTCTGTACCGATTCCGGACTTTCATCCACTGCAAACAGAAAGTTCAACAGCATCCAGGGCCGTGGTTTTGTAACAACACAGTCTATCAAAAAACTCAAAGGGTTTTTACAGGATTTCTGCCTGGATGATGACGACTGGTATATCCCCGGCGATCAGAAAATGTATAAACTCTGTGAACTGGATGAAAAAAAGGATTCCGACAAAGTCTTTTATAAAGACCGATGGATTAATGAAGACAATCTTGAACAGCATCTTATTGTAACTTATTCCATCAAATACCGTAATTATCAACGCATGGTAAGGGAAAGACAGATCGCAAGAGCGAGAAAGTTCGTTGAAAATCCTTCTTCCATTTCAAGGAAAAAGCCAAATGATCCAAAGCGTTTTATCGAGCAGGGGCACTGTACTGCCGATGGAGAAGCAGCAAGCAAAACCATTACTTCGCTGAATCAGCAACAGATAGATAATGAAGCGAAATATGACGGCTTCTATGCCATATGCACAAATCTGGATTATGATGTTGCAGCAATCATCAGAATCAATCAGAAAAGATGGGAAATCGAAGAATGCTTTCGGATCATGAAAACAGAATTCAAAGCAAGACCTGTGTATCTTTCCAGAAGAGACCGGATTACCGCCCACTTTACAACATGCTTCACTGCACTCGTAATCTACAGAATACTCGAAAAGAAACTGAAAGAGCAGTACAGCTGCGAAGAAATCATCAGAACCCTGAGGACTATGGATATGATGATCGCCCCCGGAGAAGGATATATTCCTGCTTACACAAGGACAGATTTAACAGATGCATTGCATGATGCTTTTGGTTTCCGAAGCGACTATCAGATTACTTCTCAAAAAAATATGAGAAAAATTTTAAA
>KE159800.1 GCA_000403495.2 Lachnospiraceae bacterium 10-1
CACAAAAATACCAGAGATAAACCTTTTTTGAACATAAAAATTTATCTCTGGTAGAAGTTACACTTACAAGGTGGAAGTTACCTTTTCATTTCACCAGTTTTTTGTTACTTTATGTTTTATGTTTGTAAAAATAATGGTTCTGTTTTTTGTTAAAAAAACAGAAGTGTTATTTTTTTTAACACTTCTGCATCTTATTAGTAGCTGAAACGGAGAAAGAGGGATTTGAACCCTCGCGCCGCGTGAACGACCTACACCCTTAGCAGGGGCGCCTCTTCAGCCTCTTGAGTATTTCTCCATAATCTGAATTACACCGCTACCAACATTTTATTATACGTTTTGCAACGCAGATTTTATTATACATAAGCTAATTTTATTTGTCAATATTTTTAATGTATCTTCTTTTAGACTAATTTTCTTTTAAATTTACAAAATATTCTTTAATGGTTTCTTCGATTCGCTTTTTAACCTCCGCTGCTATTTCCACAGTTTTCATATTTTTATATTCTTCATAATAAATAGGCGGCATATAAAATAGTTTAACGGATACCGGACGAATTGAATTTTCATCAAATGGTTTATACGAATCTATTAAAGCACATGGAACAATTGGGCATTTAGCCTTTGTTGCACTTTTAAAACTTCCACCCTTAAATTCAATCAACTGATTGCCTGTTCTACTCCTTGTTCCCTCTGGAAAAATCAAAAAATTCTTTCCTTTTTTCACTTCTTCTGTCACAGCACAAATTACCTTCATTGACTGCTTAAGATCTTCTCTATCCATTGCATAAGCACCCAATGCTCTAATGATCTGCTTCAAAAGGATAATATTACTGGCTTCCTTTTTTGCCACAAAAGAAAAAGGTCTGGGGCATGAATCCAAAAATACAAGTACATCAAATAATCCCTGATGGTTCGGAAAAAAAATAAATCCATCTTCCTCAGGAATGTTTTCAAGTCCATATGCCTCAATAGTTACCCTTCCGGCACGATTTGCTTTTTGGGTTACTTTTTTAATTATTGCAAAAGATTCTTCATAAGAAACTTTGCTGCTTATACTGCACCACCATATTTTTAAAAAATAGTAGGGTCCCCTCCAGAAAAGTCTGATTATCATTAATGCAATTCTCATAATTTATATCATCCGCTTCTTAAGCTGATCCATCCTCCATATACTCCTTAATTGCTATTTCATAAAGGTTGTTCCCTTTAGAATCAATTACAACAATTACAGGAAAATTTTTCACCTGAAGCTTACGGATCGCTTCTGTCCCCAAATCATCATATGCAATTATCTCTGAGCTGACAATTGATTTTGAGAGTAATGCTCCTGCACCTCCTACTGCAGCAAAATACACAGCACCATTTTGAACAATTGCATGTCTAACCTCTTCTGTTCTTTTCCCTTTTCCTATCATGCCCTTTAACCCAAGGTCTAACAATGCCGGAGTATACTTATCCATTCTACTGGCCGTTGTTGGTCCTGCGGAGCCGATCGGACGCCCTTTCCTTGCCGGAGAAGGTCCCATATAATAAATAACATTGTTCTTTATATCAAAGGGAAGTTCTTTACCCTGCTCTAATGCTTCATACATCCTTTTATGGGCCGCATCCCTGGCAGTGTAAATAGTGCCTGTCAAATACACATAATCTCCACTACAAAGCTGTTTTACCGTTTCTTCATCATAAGGAACCGTAATTGTTTTTTTCATAACGATTTTTATATCCTTCCTCTTTAAAGTACTCGCACACAATGCCTGTTTACATGACAGCAAATATTAACAGCTACCGGAAGTCCGGCAATATGTGTAGGATAAGTATTAATGTTTACAGCCAAGGCAGTAGTACTTCCTCCTAATCCCCCTGGCCCTATTCCCAATTGATTAATTTTTTTCAATAGCTCCTCCTCCAACTCACTTATGTATGAAATTGGAGAATACTCGTTTACAGAACGTGTAAGTGCTTTTTTGGCAAGAAGTGCACATTTTTCAAACGTACCTCCAATACCCACACCTACTACCATAGGAGGACAGGCATTAGGCCCGGCATCCTTAACCGCAGTAAGGATTGCATTTTTAACACCTTCTATTCCATCAGCAGGTTTTAGCATAAAAATTCGGCTCATATTTTCGCTTCCAAAGCCTTTAGGCGCAAGTACTATTTTAATCTGGTCACCAGCAACTATATCATAATGTATTACTGCAGGGGTATTATCATTCGTATTTTCTCTGAATATGGGATCCTTCACCACAGATTTACGAAGATATCCCTCTACATATCCTTGCCTTACCCCTTCATTTACAGCATCTGTAAGAATTCCTCCTTCTATATAAACCTCCTGCCCTATTTCTATAAAAATAACAGCCATACCTGTATCCTGGCAAGTTGGAATCATATCCTCCGCAGCAATTTTTAAATTATCTTCAAGTTGAGCCAATATCTGTTTTCCCAAGGGTGATTTTTCTTTCTTTTCTGATTGTTTCAAAGCTTGCTTCATGTCATCTGTCAGGTAATGGTTAGCTTCAATACACATTTCCTTTACATTTTCTATAATTTCTTTTACATGAATTGTTTTCATTATTAAGTTATCTCCCCAGTATTACTCCGTAATTGTCTTTCTGATTCGCTCTAATTCCTCTGCTCCAGGTTCTCCGGCAATATATTTCAATATTTCTCCATCCTCTTTATATCTGGGAATCAAATGCATATGAAAATGAAAAACTGTCTGTCCTGCAACTTCTCCATTATTTTGAATCACATTAAATCCATCACAATGTAGTTTTTCCGTCATTTTAATCATTAATTTTTTAGCAAGTTTCATTGCATCTGCTGCCATTTTTTCAGGAAGTTCATAAAGATTAGTAAAATGATTCTTTGGAATGATAAGTGCATGCCCTCTTGTTGCCGGACCTACATCAAGGATCACCTTAAACTGCTCATCCTCATAAATTGTATGAGATGGAATCTTACCTGCAATAATTTTACAAAAAATACAATTATCCTGCGAAATCATTTCTTTTTTCATTTACATGCTCCTTATTTATAATGTTTTTTCCATAAATGCAAAGATCTGATCTAATGTCCTTAAAACTTTAAAATCACCTTTCATCTTCATAGCACCTCCCATAAAGGCCCTTTGAAATGTCATTCTGGCAGATATAATATCATTCATAGTTTCTCTGCTCACTTGCATATCTACATCTGAATGTTCCACACTTCCATAGTAATAATCATTTTCCGATCCGTTTACTTCTATAATCAAAGGTTTTTTCTTTCCTTCTATCTGTATTTTATAAACAGCCTTAAATCCTGCTTGTGGTACAAAATGCTCTTTAAATTCTTTGATAAATTCTTCATTGCCATCTTCCTGGTCACTATTATCCATTAAATCCCTAAATAAACTGGTTAACTCCTGAATATCCTGTTTTTGTCTTTTTACATAACTGTCATCAGCAGCATATTGAGATAATTGTTCCGATTCCTGCGGAGTAAGATCAATATTAGGAGTCAAAGACACCATTTGTTTTACGGCCTGATTGCTTGCAGGAAAACATGCTATCTTTTGATTAATGGTGCGATACATATTCTCTGCTTTTTTCTCGATAATTCTGTTATAATCCTCGTTGCGTTCTAAATCCGTACTATCAGCAATATAACCACAAATTCCGCTGCAGGGAAGGCCTCCTAACATCTCCCATGCGCCTGTAAGCGTCAGCTTTCCTTCTCTTTCGCCATAAGTTGTTGACATTACAATAGGGCACATATAGATTTTTGAAATTATTTCCTTATCTCCATATAACCAACAGGAATCTAAAAACTGATGCATATAGCCACCTATACCAAACCATTCCACTGTAGATGCCAGTATAATTCCATCTGCAGTTTTTAAAGTCTGAGGCAGTGTGGTAATATTGTTTTTCAACTCGTAAAGATTAAACATCTCAACCGTAACACGCAATTCCTCCAGCACTGCCTGCATCTTATTAATTACGTATAAAGTTGGATCATCTATAAAACCTCTTCCGCCATAATAAATATTTATCTTCATATTGCCCCTGCCTTTCTGTAAACTACTATATTTAGTATAAAGCGGTTTCTTTTATCTGTAAACAAATTTTAATTTTCCAAGGCGAATTTCATCTCCCGGTTCTATTATTTCCGAGGCATTAGGAGAAAGGCGTATACCGTTTCGGAAGGTACCATTAGTTGAATTTAAATCCGTAATAAATATTTTATTTCCATTTCGTGAAAATTTAACATGCATTCGGCTTATACTGTTTTCATTAATTACCATATCTACTGCACCGGCAAGTTTACCTACAGTAAGGGGAAGCTTTTCCAAGTCAATATGACATTTGTTTTTTTTATTCATGCTGTATAGTTTGTTTTCACAACTTTCTGTCCAGGGAATAAAAACTGTATTTCCTGCATCTAACTTCTGTTCATATATTATATCTTCACTGGTTTGGGCATATTGATATACTTCTTCTCTCTTTCCTGACACTTTTTTTCTTTTTATTTTCTCTAAAAATGCTGAAACAATTCTGTCAAACCAATTTAGCCTTTCTTCTTCTGTTTCCTGCTCAACTGTTTCTTTAGTTTGGTTGGTATAGATAATTTCATTTTTCTCCTGATCTTCCCATGTGGGATTTTCGGAAATGTTATATACATTTTCTTCTTCCTCTTGAAACCATTTTAGAATTTCATCCAATACAAACCGGTCCTGATGAAATAAATCTGCTATTTTATACACAATTTCAATTGCTTTCATATCCTCACTATTTACCCTTGCAATTAGAAAATCAATTAACTTTTCAAATCCTCCTTCTTCCGGATCAGGATAATATAAAAAGTAAAATTCTTTTGTCTCCAAATCTTGAAAAATATATTCAGGCAGCAAAAGCAGACAGCTTCCATCCAATAAATAATTCAGCAGCATGTCATTTACAAGCTTTAATTGCATAAATAATTCCCGTATTTGACTCATATAAATACATTTGCCATCATAAATACTAAACAAGCTCTGTTTTGAAGTTATCTCATAATATAGCAATACTTCTCCATTTATATTTCTTTCCTGACTGGATAGCAGCCCCTTAATCTGGTTTTCCGTAATCATTTTTCGCTGGTATGTATTTTGTAATAAACAGCCATTATCTTTTATAATTAGATAATTATGCCTGTAATCCCTAAAGTATTTTGTTTCAAGCATTATTCTTTCTCCCTTCCTGAATAATTTTTATGGGATTTATTCTTTGTACCTGTTTTATGATTTCTTTATTTGATCCCTTTTGCACCACCTTAATTGTTATTGTTTTATTATCTATCTGACATTGCACTTTTTTCTGGGGATAAAATGGATAACTTTCCTTGCGGGAAGAAAATCTTTCCTGCACATAATTTTCAATCGGCCAAAAAGCTTCCGCCTCACTGCCATAAATAGCCTCCCCATATTTTTCTTCTCCTAAAGTTAACCTCCCACCCCGCATGCTTAATAAAAACTCATCCTGGGAGATTACACATCTGCAATATAAAAACATGGCAGAAAGAATAATTACCAGATATATGAATAATACAATTGGCAAAATAAAAGCTGCTTCTATTGTAAAATATCCATTACATTTTTTACGCATATAGTAACACCACCTCCATTCCTATTAACAAAAACGGGATCAACGGTATTGTTTCTCCCTTTTTTTTGACTAAATATATAGCTGCGTAAACACCGGAAAGCATTAATCCCGCACAAAGAACATAAAATGTAAACCAAATACCTGTCCACAATCCTAAAACTATAACTGTCAATCCATCCCCATATCCAATATTTTCTTTTGTAATAATCGACAGCAGTAAAAGCATTACGCCGGGTATTGCATTCCATAGAAGTTCCTGCCAGCTAAACTCTCCTTTAAAAATCCAGTAAATAACAGCCATAGCTGCAGAAATAAGAAGTTTATATATTGAAACCTTTTTCTCTTTTATATCCTGAACTGCCAATACAGCCAGAAATAATAGTCCCCCAATGTAATGAATCATATTTCAATAGCTCCTGCTAATATTTCCTTAAACTGTCATTCTCCACATTTACTGCAGGGATCATATTCCGCCACTTCTTTTAAAGGAACCATATAAATAGTTCTTTTAAGAGACGAACAGTCTGCCTGTCCATGATAGCTTCTCCCTTCAGAAGTAATATAAACAGTTCCTGCTTTTAACGGTCTGCACCTTTCACAAGCATAATATTTTCCACCAGAAAAATTTCTTAAATCTTCGATCTGCTCATACTTTACCGCCTCTATCTCGACACACAGGTATGTACATTCCCGCAGCAAATGATATTTTCTTCCTGTTTGCGTTATATATACATATATTTCCGTCTCCCCCTCTTTTTCCTGCTCTGAACCATTTACATAGCCAATCCACCCATGACTAAAAAACCTGTCATTAATTATAATCTTTCCAATCGGAATCCAATTGATAAATGGCTTTAATTCATAGCTGATTTTATATTCAATTTTTCCTTCTTTTAGAACTGAAAGATCCTGTAAGTAAATTCCTTCCTCTCCTCCCTGAATGCAAAGATAAGGGGACAACTGGCTATCCAGGTAAGTTTTTACTTGTTTTGGCACATTTTCTTTGATTCCCCCCAAATATTTCACCTGATATTCCAGAAATGCATTTTTATTTCCTGTCTGATGCAGAGCTTCCTGAACCTGAGATTGAAACCGAACAGCCTCAAGACTAAGAAGAATTGTCATAATAAAAAACAAAAATACGGGAAATACCATGCTTCCTTCAAGTGCCATTCCTGCTTTAGCCTTTACGGAAGAAAGAAAAAATGCTCCCTTATAAAACGAAACATTTATATATTTGAAAACCTTGAGAGAAGGGACCTTTACCTTTTGCATTTTATAGTTACTCTGCCCGTCTAAAGAGAGCATTTTTCCTTTCTTCCGTTTTAGCTAAAAATATCCATATTTCCTTGTTAAAGAATAAATATTTCCACTGCCATCTTTTGCTGACATGTTTGCTTCATATCTTTCAATACACCAATCCATTGCAAAATACTTGTTTCCATCCTGAAAGCGTATATCCATTTCCATAATATCCATTGCCCTCAAATTTACGTTTACTTCATTTTCCAACAAAATCATACAGGCAAGATATTGATCATATGTAAATCCGCCTTCACTTCCAACAGAATATAAATTGCCGCCTAGCACATGGAATACTGACATTTGATGATTTGATTTTCTAACAGGCACCATACCTCCACTGTAAATTACCCGAAGATCTCCAATACTCTCCATAAATGCGCAGGCATATAAAATACTTTGGACTACCGGATCTTTAAATTCTTCTTTTAACTGAACTGCCAAAAGATCTTCTGCCGCTGCAGATGCCTGCGCTTTTAAATCTCCGTCTCCAGCAGCGCATAAGAAATTATCTGCAAATCTCCAATTAAACAGCTTTTTTGCTACTTCTCTTACATTTTCCAGGTCGGAATCCTTTCCTCCTACAATGTATTCTAGCTGGCAGTCAAGCAAAGAGGCATTCCTTACATTTCCCAAGCAACCCATTTGTTCAAATAAATAAGAAAGAAAGTCTTCATTGCCGCACTCAAATTTTCTGTCTTTAGTTTCCTTATTATTTATTCCTCTGTGGGAAATATAATCCTCAAGAAAAATATGCGCCGGATTAACAGACTGGAAATCTGCCTGACTCAAATAGAGAATATCGCTTCCTAACATTCCATAAGCCCAGTCTGCAGGGTTAGATAAAGGAACCTCTTCCCATAAGCCTTTTTCATTTTGAATCACAGGAAGTTCAATTCCACACAGCTGCTCCATAATCCGGCTCCAATCTCCTACAGGATCCATCTCATTTAAAATCTGTATTTCTTCCATAAAATCAAAGGCTTCTTTTTCTCTGCCGGCAATGCCCTTATCCCGAATATAATTTACTGCCTGATTTCTCATAGATGCACCCATTTGTGCTGCTGCTGTGTCAAAAGAAGAAATTTCTGTCTGAATATGGTTAAGAGATCCCCAGGGTGCATTTTTCTTTCCTAAAATTTGTACAGTATTTTCTTCCACATAATACTTGAGCCTGGCTTCAACATTAGCAATCGAGGGCTTACTTCCCAGATAAGAAGCATCCACATAAATCAGCCCATATCTTTCTAAAAGTCCTATATGAAATTCTGAAAGAACTGCATTCATTCCTGTATCGACAGCACTTTCAAATCTGACCTTTTCCGCATTTTTAACAGCACTCCCTGTCAGCAGTAAAATAAACCCTGTAAGTATAGATAAAGACATTGCAAGAAAAACCGTCAGATATCCTTTCATTAGGCTAAAATAGCAGAGCTGTCTGCTGAAATCTTTTCAAATATCGTTCCTGCCAGTCCTTGAATCTGGGTTTTAAATATGAGCACCAGACCAATTAAAACTACAATAATCAATATCATTTCCACAGTTCCCATGCCCTTGTTATTTTTGTTAAATTTAAAAGTATTAGTTTCTTTTTTCATTCTTTTCTCCATTTCTCATTTGCACAATTTTAAATGTCTCCAAAATTAAAGTAGGCAGGCAGTAAAATAAGAGCCATAACCACAAGCATCATAAGCATCATGGGAAAAAGAAGTTTTGTTCCTGCCTCTTCTCCTGTCCTTTTTGCAAACTGCCTTCTGTCCTCTAATGCACTGTCAGCTTCTTCTTCCAATAGTTTTAGAAGCTGGCTGTTACCTTGTTTTAAATGTACAGATAATAAAAAGGCAAGCTTTTTGTATCTCTTTTCCTCACATCGTCTGCCAAATTCCTGATATACCTTTTCCTCCATCATTCCATTTTCAAGCTGATAACAGGATCTTTTCATTTCCTCATATAAATAATTTTTACTTTTAGAGCTTTTTTTCTTGTCATAATCATTTCTTATTCTGATAAATGCATTTTTTACGGTAAGGCCAGCCGATAAATACAACTGGAGCTTACTGACAAACCCTGAATAATCAGCAAGTAATTGTTTTCTTCTCTTTTCACAGCTTTTTTTAAGATCCCTGTCCATTCCTCTGCATATCATTATGCTTCCTAAAACAGCAGCCCATATGAAAACTATACTTCCTTCTGATTTAACCTCCTTCCATTCGATTTCTTTTCCATACAAACTTACAGGCAAATTAATAAATGTACTTTGTTTTTCATTTTCTTCTGCTGCATTAAGTTCATTTTCCAAAAGCCAGAAAAATTCATCTTCCTCCTTAAAATCTTTTGGCAGCACCCATACATCATAGGAAAAATCAGCTTTTTCTCCTTCATATGTCAGTATTGCAGTAAGCATTATCTGTTCCCTGTCTTTTGTCATCAAGGATCGCTCCACTTTTCCACTAGAACTGATTTTCTCATCATCACTGCTTTCCCATCTAATCTGAAAAGGATATCCTGATACAAAAGATGGTAAATATAAATCACTTATTATATTCTGCAGATCCTGATTATCCTTTTTTATAATCTCAGGCAGCTCTGTCTGCAAATTTTTCAGCAATAAATTTATTTCTCTTTCTGTCAGTTTACGTTCTTCTATAAAGAGCGGTATATCTCTTCGCCAGTCCTTGGTTACTGCCTGCAGCTTAATTGTATAGTCTCCTTCCCCCCACTCATTTCTTTTTACCTGCATTCCTTCTACTAAGTTTCCTTCCATCTGGCTGCTGACATGAAAAAGGACCACAAATACTATTCCTATAACCAAAAAAGAGAGAACTGCTGATATCTTTTTAATCAAATAACCATCGTACAATTTTTCCACGTTGGCAGAAGGAGATAGCTGTATCAAATCTTTAATTACTTTTTGATTACGTCTTTTAAAAATTAATGGTTTTAAAATTTGATAAAACTTAACTGCAAAAATACGGAACGGATTTTCCATACATACTCCTTTTTCAAATTTCTATGGAAACAATATGAATTGACATTACATAAGCTGCCAGATACACCAAAAGACAAATACTCATAAGAACAACACCCGGTACACAATGGTAAAGACTTTTAAAATATCCCTGAGAGGTTAAACTGATATATGCCATAATCAGAAAAGGCGTTATATTCATTATTTTTTGTTCAAATCTTCTTGCACTTAATAAAATTTGGATTTCCTTATCTGTTTCAATTTTATGAACAATAATTTCTGCTGTTTTCTCCATAATTAATGACATATTTCCGCTGCTTTTATATGAAATTTCATAGATGCTGGCAAACTCGCTTATTTCCGTTATTTTCAGCTGATTTCCTATTTGTTTCCATAAATCAGTAAATGGTACATTGTTTTCTCTGCCCGACTTAAGAATTTGTATTATATGACATATGCTGCTGTCTTTTCCGTATAATGCTTTCATATCTCCATAACTTGATAAAAAGGCGTTTTCTACGGAATATCCTGCTTTTAATCCGGTAGACACAAGCAGCATTAACTCTTTAAACTGTTCTCGCACCTGCTGCCTTTTGTTAGTTTCAAGAAGCTTCTTCTCCATCTGATAATACAAATATCCAACCACTAAAAGTGGAAAAAGTGCCCACATAGATTGATAAAAAAAGAAATTCAGTAACAGCATAATTCCTATGCTTTTTCCAAGTAATATTCGTTTTTCTGCAGGTGTATAAAATAAAAGCTCATAAGAGTTTTTCATAGGAATGCTCTCCTGTCTTTCTCAAACTTCCCATTACTTTTCCATCTACAGAAATCCCCTTTTTTTCAAATTGATAAATTGTCTGCATTTTAATTTCTCCTTCTGAAAATTTAACTGGTTCCGCAATTTCCAACACTTTTCTACTGCCATCCTTTAATCTTCCCAAGTGAACCAAAAGATCAAATCCGGATGCAATTTGTTTCCGTATTGCAGAAATAGGCATTTCCATTCCCATAAGCACCATTGTTTCCAACCGGCTGACTACATCCCGTACACTGTTGGCATGGACCGTAGTCATGGCACTATGTCCAACATTAACGCTCTGCAGCATATCTATGGCTTCTTTTCCCCGTACTTCTCCTACAATAAGCCTGTCCGGGCGCATACGTAATGATGCTTTGATCAAATCACGTATGGTAATTTCCTTACAGCCTTCCACATTGGCATTTCTGGTTTCCAGACGAACCAGGTTAGAAATATTTTTTATCTGCAGCTCCGCACTGTCCTCAATTGTAATTACCCTTTCCGTGTCTGGAATAAACTCGGATAATACATTTAAAAATGTTGTTTTGCCGGAGCCTGTCCCACCGCATACCAGGATATTTCTGCCTGCCCTGACAAGCTCTTTCAACCAATCTTTACATTCCTTTGAAATTGACTCTGTATCAATAAGCTGTTCCATCGTAATTGGTGTCTGTGGAAATCTTCTGATGGTAAGAATCGGACCATTAACAGCAATAGGATTTAATACAACACTCACTCTTGCACCATCTGGAAGTCTGGCGTCCACGATAGGAGAAGCATCATTTACTACCCTGTTACAGCCTGCAGTGATCTGCCAGATTACATGCCGAAGTTTTTCAACAGAATCAAAACAAATATCAAGCTTTTGTAATCTGCCATTTTGTTCTATAAAAATTCCCTGAGTACCATTTACCATTATTTCCGTAATATCAGGATTTTCAATTAATTCCTGCAGTATGCCCAGCTGTCTGATGGAATGATAAATTTCCTTTCGCAGATGCTCTCTTTCAGAAACTTCCAAATGTCTTTTCTTGCTTTCCTGATTAATCTGTTCATCAATGATTTCCTGAACCTGCTCCTTTGTCATTTCTTTTGACAAATCCAGCCTTTCTAAAATCAGTTCCTGCAAACTGCTTTCCTTATTTTGTTTCACCGCCATCCTCCTTAAAAAGATCGGGATATACCTTTGACCGTATAAAAGCCGATAATTCTCCATAAGTTAATTCTTCAAATTTTAAAGGAAGCTGTTTAAACATCGGTAATTTCCATTTAACAGTTTTTACGTTAATGTCTCCGTATCCCACACTTTCCAATACTCTTTCATACTGTTCTATTTTTGCCATGGATAAACCATCTTCCCTGGCAATGGTATAAATGTAATCACATCCGCGCAAAACCTCCCATAGATCCATAATTCCATCCGTCAAATCTAAAATTAAATATTCATATTTTCCTGTTTTTTCTATTTCCCGAAACAAATCCAGCCATTGCTCCCCTCTAATGCCTGCCAGGTTCTGATAAATTTCCGTAGGAGGGATAAAATCCAAACCATTTACAGTTTCTACCATGCTTTCTAATCGATATAACAATTTTTCTCTGGCACAATTGAAATAGTACATTAAGTCAGAAATATCACTGCTGAAATTTTTGCACAACATTCGGGAAAATCCTGAGTAAATTTCAAAATTTAAGTACAGAACCTTCTGCTTCCTTGCAAGCATTTGTCCTAACGTTAATGAAAACGTTGTCTGCAAACACCTTCCTATCGGGGTATAAATGCCAATCACATTCATCCTTTTAAGTCCTGTGCCTATGACTGATAAAACATTTTCTGATTTGTCCGTATAATACGCCATAATTTGATGGAAAATGGTTTCACACGATTGATACTTATTGATATGATGCAGAGCCTTGTTTAGATTTTCTCCGCTTTCGCTGAGAATGATGATATGCGGAATTTGTAAAGTATCCACTTCCTTTTTATAAACACTTTCCGAAATGAGAAGGCACTCAATATCCTTAACTTTAGCACAGGAGTAAAATTTACTTCCTTCTGTGAAAATATAGATTTCAAAAGGCAGGTTTGTTTTTCCACTAATGAAATCCATCAACCGATAAGCATATCCCTCCTCGCTGTCAAAAATTGCAAGGATCTTTTTATCCACTAATAACCCCCTTTCCAATTGCAAAATTACATTGTCCCTGTTAAAACATTGTAAAAATTAAAAATTTGATACCTGAAGGAATCCTTCTTATGAAACCAGAATCAGCATTTTCACTGTATATATGCTGATAGAAATAAATGAATCTAAATGATAAATAAGAACGTTCTTGTTTGTAAAATGAATTATAAATAAAATATTTTTAAATGTAAAGTAGCTTCAGCTAATTTTTTTAAGTTTGGCAGTATTTCACAAATCCTTACGAAAATTTGCCTCTATGATTCCTCCAATCCCTGTAAAATACAGGGATTAAAGGTTGTCAATAAACTAATTTCCGCTACCACATAAGCATATAAAAATTAATTCCGTAAAGAAGCGCCACCCCAGGTATTCCAAGAAAACCACCTGCTAAAAAAGTGATGGTATTATACCCAATCCTCATATCCGGCATCAAATCTACAAACATAAAATTTAAAAAGTATACCAGCATCATTCCCATAATGCCTCTTAGCACAAAATTAATCAGCCATTCTGTCCGGCTTTTCATAGCGCCAATAAAAAGAACCAGGACTAATATTCCTAATATTAAAAAAACACCTGCATAGGTATCCATAAAATCTAAACCCCCTTTTGTTCAATATATGTCCCATTTTTTTGCCATATACCGGTATAAATCAAAAATTTTATGCTTATACTCATTAAAGACAGGTAATTATTGGATATTTACGGAATAGTATGTAAAGAGGTTATTTCGCTTTTGTGGGAAAGGAATAGGTACCAATATGAAAATGTTTTTTAGTCAAAGCTCTCGCGTAAACCGCACTTTAACAGAAAAGGAAATTGAACGCAATGCACTGTTATCTGATCTGGAAAAAACAAAAAAAGCGTTGGAAATTGCATATGCCGGATTTGACAATGTGACCGAACCTGATCTAATTGATTGTTATATTTATGAAGTAAACTCTGTAATGAAACGGTATAAATTTTTATTAGAACAGGCAGCGGCCTTAAGCCTGCTGCCTGAAGAAAGTATGCATCGTACACCTTTAAGCACGGAAACCCCTGCTACTACCCTGATCGGATAAATTTTCAGTAAGGGTGTGTTTTCCATAGGTAAGACCTGCATATACGGTTTGCGTATTTACCATAACCGGTTGGGATGTATCCTGTTCGCTTACTTTTTGATATGCTTCATGAAGCTTTGTCATAACTGCTTTTACATGATCCAGCTCTTTGGTATCGTTGTGTATGTCGGCTCTTGCCAGTTCTCTATTCACATAAAGATATAATTGCAAAAGATTCATTGCCGGTTCATATTCAAAATGCAGGGATGCCATTAGTTCTTTCAGGCATCCTCTGGATTTTCTGATTCCTTCACGGAAGCCTTTTCTGTCTTCTTTCTCATGAGCGCATTTAGCTTCCTCAACATAAATCAGAAACATCTCATATAAAATAACTACCAGCTGAGTTTTATTTGCCTGTGTTATTTTAAGAGTGTACTGTTGTTTTAGTTCCTTTGTCATCCTTGCTCCCATCTGCCTGCTTTAGCAGACACTCAAATTAGAGTTACCTCCCATATGAATTACTACTGTAATAACTGTAGTACCTGAGAAGGCCTCTCGTTAGCCTGTGCCAGCATAGAGGTACTTGCCTGGGCTAATACCTGTAAAGTTGTGTATTCTGTCATTTCTTCTGCCATATCCGCGTCCATAATACGTGAATAAGCGGCAGTCATATTTTCATTTGTAATGTCAAGACTACTGATGGTATGCTCTAAACGATTCTGATAAGCTCCAAGGCCGCTTCTTACAGATGAAATGAATACAACTGCATCATTCATTTTGCCAAGCGCCTCGCTGGCTCCATCTGCGGTTCCTAAATCAATGGAAGAAATTCCAATGTTTTCAAGAGAAATTTTAGGGATTCTAATACCTAGCTGCTGCCCTTCATTTGCACCAATCTGCATATCCATAGAGCCGAATCCTTCCAAACTGATTTCTACCATCCCTGCAATAGGATTGGAACCTACAAGGCTCAGCTTCAGTTCAAAATTATCACTTCCTTTTACTGTCACAACATTTCCGTCTACTTTTGCAATTTCAGCGTCCGCCGGAAAACCTCCATTTCCTGTAACGGTAACCGTATCAATTGTGCCATCTGCTTTAAAAGTGGCATTTACCGTTGCTTCGTAGGTTCCACTTATCATCTGGTCATCATAATAATTTACCTTAACATTTTCATTATCCGTATAGCCCTTAAGGTCAAAGGAGCCATCTAATATCTTTTGCCCGTTAAACTCTGTTTCAGAAGAAATCCTTGTAATTTCTTCTTTTAACTGTTTTACCTCATCATTTATCATCTCCCGGTCGCCATCTGTAATTGCTCCCGTACTGGCTTTTACACAAAGTTCATTAATTCTCTGAAGCATATCATGTATCTCTGCCAAAGTTCCGTCAGCAATTTCAATTATAGAGATGCCGTCACCTGCATTTTGTGTTGCCTGATTAATTCCTTCTATCTGCGCATTCATACGCTTTGACATGGCAAGACCGGAAGGATTATCTTTAGCATTAACCAATTTTAAGCCGGAAGATAATCTTGCTAAAGAATCCTTTAATCGATTGTCATTTCTGGTTAACGAGTTGTTTGCAATAACTGCTGATGCATTAAAATTAATTTTCATAAACTGTATTTCCTTTCTGTATTCCTATTTCCTGTGCAAATCCAATAAATGCTCTCGCCGCCCGATAAAGCGTTTTTGAGCTGTCACCTGACTGTCTATTATGACTTTCCTTTAAAGAAAATTCTGTCAAATCAAGTTTTTCGCTGGTTGCAAAATAAATTTCGCCATAGCTTATTTGCTCTTCATTCAACTTTGCTTCAAACAGTTCTTTGTTTTCGTTAAAAAGCTGACTTCCTTCATTGGAAGAACATACACAAAAACCTGATAACTTTTCATCTGCCAGCTTAAATTCCGCTGCTGTCTTTCCTATTCCATTTCCATCAAAGGTGATTGTCACTTTGCTTTCTTCCTGACTGTTATGTATCAGCTTAAGGTTAATGGAAGTTAAAGAACCGTTAATATTAACAGGTATTTCATAATTCTCTTCCCTGGCCATATTTCCCATAAACGTCATTTGTTTATATAAAGTGCTCATAGCTTTCACATCAATGGCTGAGTCTATATTTGTAGCTGCTCTTTCTTCAATCAGGCTTTGAACGGTTTCCTTTAATTCTTCATATGCATCTGCTGCTTCCTTACCGTCCTCTAAAGCATCTAACACCTTTTCGCCGGCTTTTTCCAGATAATTTTCATCCTTTTCCTTCAACCTTTTCGCCTGATCCCAGATATCCCCAGGCGTTTTAAGGAAACTGCCCGCCGATAAAAGATTATCTGCTGTAACCGGCTGCTCATAATCATTTAAATGCTGGAAAACTGCCTCTTCTGATTTTACCGCCCTGCGCACCTGTTCATATACCATATGGTCAAATTCTTCGCCTGCCTTTTGATCTCCCATCTCTTCAAGGATATTTTCAAGCTCTTTTTTTCCTGCTGCAGGACTTAAGGCAAAGGCTTTTTCAATCTGGCTGGTTATATTCTCTATACCTGTGTCACGGGCATTCATTCCGCCAAAACTGTCATCTACTTTATAATCCATTGGTTTATGTCTGGCACTTCTAAGACTGCTTAATAAATTCCCAAAGGTAAATTCAGCTCCGCTTTGCCAAATAGCACCTACTGCCGCATCATCCGCCTTTTCAATTTGATGCACCATTCTGTAAATTCCAATATAAGCGCTTCTCTCTTCTTCTGATATACCATTTTGCTTCTCCAGCTTATATAAAAACTTACTATAAGATTCTATCTCTTCGGCGGGGTTTGTCTGTTCATTGAAATATTGCTTCAGCTCCTCAAGAGACATATTTAAAGGATTAACTCCATCCCTTATCATATTTAAAACCCGTCCTGGTTTCATTTCCCTGATCACGCCGCAAAGCAAATCATCTTTTTCCTTGATTTGTTCTATATTCTCTTCCGTAATTTCCAGACCATTTCTTCCAAGAATACGTACTGCTTTTCTGTTCTCTTCAGAGGGCTCCATACCCATATCCGTTAAGATTGCATCCACATTGCGGAAAGCTTTTTGAATGGAATCTCCCATATCGCTTCTGGGAGCTGTCATAAGTGTTTCATAGCTTTCTCCCGCCTTTTCATAAGCCATACGGGTAGTGCTGCCATAAGCATATACTTCTCTTAAAGTGTTTTCTGTAGATATTCGAACTAAAACTGCCGCAGGTGATGAGCGAATGCCTTCCACTGTTTCCAGTGTTTCCTGATATAATGAAGCTTTTTCCTTTGCCTCTTTTTCATCTATCTGCCCCATCAAACCCTTGGAAAGACTATCTTCTGCTTCTTTTAATTTTTTAACCAGCTCTTCTAAAGGTGCAGTTTCTATTTGGTAACCACGTTTTAAAAGACGTAAGTTTGCTTCCACGCTCATACTTAATCTGATTTCTTCAAGAAGCCTATGGCCTTTAACAATTAATCCTGCATTTTTCTGATCTGGTTCCTGTCTTTTATTTTCACTTAGCCAATCCTGTGCAGCAAAAATATTTTTTAATGTAAGTGGTAATTCCCTGGAAATAATAAGATCTACTGCCCTATCTTCCAAAAGACCTACTTTTTCGTTAATTTCCACCGCTTTTTCTACATAAGTATGATCTTTACCTAAATCTGCTTTTACCGGATTAACGCCATCCGCCACCGCACAGGCTGCTGCAGACACAAATTCCTCATAAGACACCGGAAAATGCTGCTGCCTGATTGATCTTAACAAAGAAAATGTATCTTCATTTAAGGGAATTCCTTTTTCAACCAGCCACCTAGAATCTGCAAGGCTTTCTTCATTTACTTCATATCCTGCTTCGCCGATCACCTTTTCCATCTGAGGCTTTAACTTTTCAAAGTCTATTTCTTCCGGCTTTTTGGCATAATAGCCAGCTACTCCGCCTGCCGCATAATAACCTTTTCCCTGATTGTTTCCATCACTAATAGAGGAATATTTTGCTGTATATACATTTTCCGGCGTAGGTTTCAGATCATTTTCAACCATATATTTTATACTGCCATCTGTCATGTTATCTGTTCCTGAAAGCATATTCCATGCTTCCGTTACAGCAGCAACATTTTCCTCCGTAAGGGGAATATCTCTTTCGGCAAATTGTTTTTTTAATTCCTGCGCATAGGCTTCGCTCCCTGTAATATTCTTAAGTACCTCATCACTCATGGTATCCGTATAGCCCACTACCTGAGTTCCGCCTTTTAAAAGAGCTGCCTTAATATGATCAATAATGGTTACAACTGTCTCTATATCCGTACTACCGGGATGAAAACCTTCTTTCTGCAATTTTGCAAAATCTTCATCTGACATAGTATTAGACATTACTGCCATATAGTTCCGGCGGGCGGTAATATCCTCCTGCCCTGCCTCAAGCATAACTTCTTCTGCGGTCCGTCCATGACCTGCGTAAGCGCTGTTATCCATAACTGTGCCAGAAATGTCTAATGCAAAACCACTGTTTTCTGATTTTTCAGTACCATGTGGTGTACGATGTGAAGTTGTCTCCCTGCCTACATTTGTATACGTCCGGACAGCCTTTGTTTCTGTCCCTTCAAGTAATACATTCATATATAATACCTACGTCTTTCCTTTATCCTTCTTTTGACTCACATATGTAAAAAGGGTAAATGCTTTTGCATTCACCCTTTATTTCGGCATATACTTATATTTTCTTAACGTCTTTACTTTTTAAAAAATTTTAGAAAATGAAAACTGCTGCCGCATAAGGAGGAAGATCTAGTGTAATACTGTAATCCTTATAATCACAATTTTCTTTGACCGCAGTTATTTCACCTGGGATAGTTCCGCCGGCTCCTCCAAATCTTTCTTCCGCACTGTTTAAAAGCAATTTATATTTTTTCTTCTTCGGCACGCCTAATTTATAATTTTCCCAACGAATAGGTGTCATGTTAATAATAAACAAAAGATTGTTTTTTCCATTGGATGATTTTCTGAAAAAGCTGTATGTGCTTCTATCCTTATCATCACAGTTAATCCACTCAAACCCATCCCAGCAGTTGTCAAATTCATACAGGCAGGGATATTTTCTATAAATCTTTAAAAGCTCTTTTACATATTCATGAAGACCTTTATTTAAATCCTCACCTAACAGATACCAGTCAAGCTCTCTTTCTTCGCTCCACTCCCGCTCCTGTCCAAAGTCCTGCCCCATAAAGAGAAGTTTTTTCCCTGCATGGCCAAACATATATGTATATCCGCAGCGCAGATTTGCATATTTATCGATTTGATATCCAGGCATTTTATTTACCATAGAACATTTCAAATGTACTACCTCATCGTGAGAAAGAGGCAGAATATAATTTTCACTGTCATTGTAAGACATTGCAAAGGTCATGGCATAGTGGTTATTTTTCCTGAAATATGGATCCAGTTTCATATACTCACAGAAATCATGCATCCATCCCATATTCCACTTAAAGGAAAATCCAAGACCATCTTCTTCCACATTTCCTGTTACCTTAGGCCATGCGGTAGACTCTTCCGCTATGGTTAAAAATCCCGGATAGGTGCCCAGTACAACAGAATTTAAATGCTTGAAAAACTCAATTGCCTCCAGATTTTTATTTCCGCCATACTTATTTGCCACCCATTGTCCATCCTTTTTGCCATAATCCAAATACAGCATGGAAGCTACTGCATCTACACGAATTCCATCAATATGATATTCCTTAATCCAAAACAGCACATTGGCAATCAGGAAATTTTTAACCTCTGTTTTTCCATAATTAAATATCTTCGTTCCCCAATCAGGATGCTCACCTTTACGGGGATCCGGATCTTCAAAAATGCATTGCCCGTCAAACCGTCCAAGTCCATGTGCATCTGTTGCAAAATGAGCCGGAACCCAGTCAAGAATAATGCCAATTTTATTTTTATGAAGCAGATTAACCAGATACATAAAATCTTCTGGCTCTCCATAACGTGAAGTAGGCGCATAGTAGCCGGTTACCTGATATCCCCATGAGCCGTCAAAAGGATATTCTGCAATTCCCATAAGCTCAACATGGGTATATTTCATTTCCTTTAAGTATTCCACAATCCTGTCTGCAAATTCCCGGTAATTATAAAAACCCTGTTCATCAGGTCTGGGATGTCTCATCCAGGAACCAATATGACATTCATAAATCGCCAATGGCTCATGATTATAATCCTTTTCCTGTCTTTCTTTCATCCATAAATCGTCTGTCCATTTAAACCCTGAGATATCAACTGTTTTGGATGCCGTGCCGGGACGAAGTTCAGCACTGTTGGCGAAGGGATCTGCCTTATAAAGCTTTTCGCCTGAAGGAGTTATAATTAAAAATTTATACAATTCATTAACTCCCACTCCGGGAATAAACGTTGTGTAAATTCCTCCCGGACCTAATTTAGTCATGGGATCTGCAGTTTCATTCCAACCGTTAAATGTTCCTATCACATGCACACTTGCAGCATTTGGCGCCCACACGCCAAAAAACATTCCTTTCTCTCCATTTTGTGTGGAAGGATGCGCACCCAGCTTCTTATAAATGTCGTAATGAGTCCCCTGTGCAAACAAATACTGGTCTGCTTCTGAAATAAATACTTCATTTTCTAATTTTTTTTCTGCTTTGCCCATACTTTTAACCCCCCAAATCAATTGTGCATAAAATCTTTTTCTCTAAGGACGATCATGTCCTCTTCATCATATCTCTTTCCTACCAGAATATCAAGGAAATGCTTTGGCGTCTTTCTGTCTGCATAATAAATGGCTTCATCAACAAGTTCTTCTATTTCCGCTAATGTAACCTCATGATCACTTGTCTGCATATCTGCAATTCTTGTATGCAGTGCTAAAACTCCCAGTTCATCAATAGAATACTCCTGATCCAATGCATATTTCTTTGCATATTTTACAAGTGTCTGATCATCCAGCGCCTCAATATCTATTCTCAAGTTAAATGCATTTTTCATTTCGGGATTCTTTTTTAGTAATTCATTCATGGCAGATTTGGTATCTTCCATGAGAATGATAAGGCCTTTTTCTTCCTGATTCAGTTCTTTTAAGAGCTTTTCCACCGTAGCTTTTTTCATGGAAGCAGCGGTCTCGATGATCAAAGCTCCATTTATAAGCTTGGACAAAGTTGTCCCAATTTCTTTCTTGTTTAAAGTTGCACCGGAAATCTTGGCTACCTTTCCGGAAAAATTACTGTCAGAAAGTTGTATTTCCTTTACCAGCAGCTTAGCCAGCGCAATTGCTCCTGTTCCTTCTTCACCAGTAATGATTACATTGCCGGTATATGACGCCATACTGATATTGTCAATTGCTTCCACAATCTGCTTTCTGGTTTTTTTGTGATGAATAAACGGAGCAAACTGTTCTCTTTCACTATTTGACATTTCTCTGACCACATACTTATCTTCACTTTCTTTTCCATCAGGATGTTCTGATTTTTCTGCCTCTTTATTTTCTGATGTTTCTTCTGGAAGAACTGTCTTTTTCTCTTTTGCAGTATTTTCTGTATTCTCTGATAAATCTTCTTCTGTTGTCTCTAAAACAGAGTCTTCTTCGTCCTCCTGTAATGCTGTATCCAATTCTTCTGTCATCTCTGATATTTCATCTTCTAAAACCAAATTTTCCTCATCCGGACTTTCAACTAATTCCGGAACAGGATCTTTATCCTGATTTTCCTCATTTTCTATATCCGCTACTTTGATTACTTTTGGACGTTCTAATGTGGTTTTCTGTTTTTCTTCTTTAATGGCTGCCTTTACCATAGCCTCTTCCAGATTCTCTAAAAGGCCGGACTTGGTAGATTCATCAAAATCAGCAAAAAGTGTATCCGTCTGCTGACGAACGCGCTGACGGATCGTCTCCATCCTTTTGCGCTCATTTTCCTGCTTCATTCTTTCCCACTCAGCCATAATATCTTCTATACTAAGCTGGCCGGTAATTTGTTTTTCAACCTTTTCTGCTTCAGGTACCACCAGAGAAATTTGACCGTCATATTCCTGTGACAACATATCATCATAACCGGACTTTTTTGTAAAAGTTTTAATTACGCCCGTATTGCTGACGGAAGAAACCGGACTTGCTTCCGGAAGCGGCGTCTCCTGTACTTTCACCTGCTCATTTACAGGCGCAAAAGGTGATATCACATTACTTTTCAGCATCAGCTCAGAAACCACATCCTGAATATTTACTTCCTCCGTATTTCCAAAGAAAACCTCCTGATCTAAAAAAGTATTTTTATCTTCCACTAACTCACTTTCGGCATCATTAATCTCCGGTTCAAATTTACTACCATCGGTTTTCAAAGGTTCCTCAACCTTTTCATCTAATGAAGGCTGCGTATTTTCCACAGGCATATCCTGTGATTTACCCTGATCTAAAAATTCCTTCATACTTTCTGCTAATTCTTTTTGAAGATTGATCGTATTATACTGACTGACATCCACTGTTTTCACTTGAATATCAATCTCTTCTTTTGCCGGCATTTCCTTAGTACTGTCTGTAAGAATATTTTCTTCTAAACTAAACTCATCATCTTCTTCGTCTTCCGTCTCCTCGCCGGCTTTTTCCATAATCGATTGCTGGTCAGCCATATATTCTGACTGGATAAATCCACCAGTTAATTTCATCTGATCATACTTGGCCTGTTGATCAGCGTTAAGAGGTTCATGCAGCATTTTAAGCTCTAATGCTTTTAAAACATGCCTGCCCTCTCCAAACCATAAAAACATTTCATCGCATTCTTCAATACATTTTGAAGCAAGCCCCACACGATGATATAAATACGCAAGTTCATATGCCCATTTCTCACGGTAATCTCTCTGTTTCAGTTCTTCTAATACTTCAATTCTTTCTTCTAAGCTGACTTCCTGGGCTTCGTATAATTTATACAAAAGAACGTATCTTCCACTATCCTTTGGCGCTAACTGTACAAACTCCTTATAATATTCAAGTGCCTGAACAAGCTCCCCCAATTTAATAGAAAGTTCACACAAAGAATAGACAATAAGACGTCCTCCCGTATGCTTTTCATATGCAAGAAGGAGAATATCCTTACTGTCTTCGTATCTTCTGTTAATTTTATATAAATCACTAATGGTGCATAGCATCATAACGCTTTTTACCCTGCGCCAGTCAATTGAATCTGCTATTTTAACCGCTTCGGCATATTCCCCTTCTGAAATCAGGGATTTAATTTCATCCGCACGTACTTTATATTCATATTTATCCAAGGATGCCACCTCATATTTTGCCCTAAAGCATACTTATCCTATTTTCATTTTTTAAGTTTACCATATGCTATTTCATCTGTCAAAAAATATGGAAAAAAACCTCAATATATGGTCATGTTTTGGGATTTTTACCCATATATCTTGTAGTTGTCCAAAAAGAAAGCCTGCTTTACAAAATGTTGCTAAGATGCGCAAATTGTTCTAAAGTAAGAGCTTCTCCTCTTATAGTCTGGTTGAGCCCCATTTGATCAAGCACACTGCATACATGTTCTCTGGTTACCTTCATTCCGTTTCCTTTTTCATCAACCAATGAAATGGAATTTGTAAGAGCATTTGCAAGGGTTTTTCTCCTTTGATTAAACGCTGCCCTGATAATTGAAAAAAATTTCTTTTCACTTTCTACCTGCACCGGCGGCTCCGTAAATTTGGTTAGACGTATTACTGCACTTCCCACATTTGGCCTGGGGATAAAACAGGAGGGAGATACCTTTAGCATAATTTCCGGTTTGGCATAATACTGTACTGCAAGGCTTAAAGCACCGTAATCCTTTGTTCCAGGCCCCACCTGCATTCTGTCCGCCACTTCCTTCTGCACCATAATTGTAATACTTGATAAAGGCACCTGGCTTTCAAACAACCCCATAATAATGGGTGTGGTAATATAATAAGGCAGATTCGCTACAATTTTTACAGGCCGTCCACTGTTTTTTTCCTGTACCAGCCTGCCTATGTCTAATTTCAAAATATCTTCATTCAGAACCATTACATTTTTATATTCTGAAAGCGTCTCATTTAGAATCGGTATTAAATTTTTATCTATTTCCACTGCAGCAACCCACTTGGCATGTTCTGCAAGGTACTGAGTCATTGTACCAATTCCCGGTCCAATTTCAATAACGCCGTCTTCCCTTGTAATTTCTGCTGCCTCTATAATCTTTTCCAAAATATTAGCATCTATCAAAAAGTTTTGTCCGTATTTTTTTTGAAAATGAAATCCGTACTTGTTTATAACTTCTAATGTTGCTGCGGGCGCCGCTAAATAAGTCATTTTTCAAAACCTTTCTTTCCCATAAAATTCTTTTGCATTCTGCATTGTCTGAGCCAGCACCTCTTCCTTACTGATCTGTTTAATTTCGGACAGCTTTTGTGCCACAAAATCAATATAGGAAGACTGGTTACGCTTTCCACGATAAGGCTCCGGCGCAAGATAAGGGCAGTCTGTCTCTAATAAGATCCTGTTCATAGGAATATATTCTGCCGCTTCTATCAGTTTTCTGGCGTTTTTAAAAGTAAGAACTCCTCCAATGCCAAAATAAAAATCTAAATTAAGAAATTCTGCCGCCATCTCCTTTCCATAAGAATAACAATGAATTACCACCTGCGTCAGCTCTTTTCTTTGTTCTTTTAACAAATCCAAAGTATCTTTTGCCGCATCACGAGAATGCACAATAACCGGTAGTTTTACTTCTCCGGCTATTTGAAGCTGCCTTGCAAACCATTTTTTCTGAACTTCCTTATCCGGATCCTTCCAATAATAATCAAGGCCAATCTCACCTATGGCAGCCACTTTATCACATGACGCCATATCTTTTATCCATTTCATGTGCTTTTCAGACAACATTTGTGAATCTGAAGGATGTACACCCACTGCCGCATAAATAAATGGATATTCTTTTGCAAGGGCAAGTGTTTTTTTAATGGAATCTATGCTGGCACCTACATTTACAATATAATCTATTCCCTGATTGTGAAGACTTTTAAGCAGACCTTCTCTATCGGGATCAAATGCTTCATCGTCATAGTGTGCATGTGTATCAAAAATCATATAAATCCTTTCTTAAAAAAACCTTAAAAATTTTTAAAAAAATACTTGCAAACTAAAAGACATTATACTATAATAACTCTTGCGTTGTAAATTAAACGTTAAATAAATGTCATACGCGTCTTTAGCTCAGTTGGTAGAGCACCTGACTCTTAATCAGGGTGTCCAGGGTTCGAGCCCCTGAAGACGCATTTGGGAGTACCATTTTTGAGGACATGTGTGCCTTGGGGATGGTGCTTTTCTTATGTGATAAATCTTTATCAGTCTGTTTGAAATACATGTTTCTTTATAGCATCACCCCTATGCCTTCTATTAAAATTCCAAATACCAATCCCACTATATAAAGTACTAATGTAATTTTTACATTTTCTTTTATATTATCATTCACTCTGTAAAGCACTAAAAGCCCAATCCCTGAACCTGATAAAAGTCCGGCTATCATAGCGCCTGCACCCAGAACTCCTTCCAGATAAAGCTGTGTCAGCACTACAGAAGAAGCACAATTGGGAATTAAACCAATGAGGCTGGATATTACAGGCCCCAAAACAGGCTTATTGGAAATAACTGCTGCCATCTGCTCCTCCCCTGCAAAACCAATTGCAAAATTAAGAACAAAAGTAATAATAATTATAAATATAAAAATCTGCAGTGTATGACTGAGTGCAGATTTCATTATTTTTCCTTCTCCACAATGGCAATGCTGATGGTCACACAAATGCTCTATCCGAAGTTCTTCTTTTTTATATCCTCTCCTGCTGCGGATCAAAAAATCTATCAGCAAACCTGCTATTATGCCAATCACTGCTTTTAGCACAAGAATTCTGATAATCGTAACTGGATTTACCTGCTCAGACACCAAGATAGGAAGCATTTCGTCGGAAGTAGATAAAAATACGGCAATTAATGTTCCAAGGGTAATAATACGTCCTGCATATAAATTAGAGGCTGCTGTTGAAAATCCACACTGAGGCATAATTCCAAGCATCCCTCCTAAAACCGGCCCCCACTTCCCGGATTTTTTCATAACCTGTTCTGTTCTTTGGCTGGTTTTATGTTCAATGTATTCCATGACCAGATAAGTAATAAATAAAAACGGAAGCAGTTTTAACCCATCCAGCAAGGTATCTGATAAAATATCAAACATCACTTTTACATACTCCTTTAATTAATCCTAAAAAACACATAGTCACAGTATATCATTCTTTTTTGCCAAGATACAACAACTAAAATGAGCATGTATACAAATTTATGTACCATGCCCATTTAATATAAGGATGCTCTTTAAAGTAGGTATCTGTTGTTTTACATAGAATTTATTCTTCAGCTTTCAATAAAGTATTTATTTCATCTACCATTCCATTAATCAGATTAATCTGTTCTGTCATTTCCGTTATATCCTTTACATTACTTTCAACCATAGCGTTAATAGAAACAAATTGATCATTTTCCGTTTGGATGCTTTCAGCAATATCTCTGTTAATTAATACGGTGTTTCGGATAACTTCCGCCTGATTATCATGAGCTTTACCCATCGTACTAATAGACTCCACGGAAGAATTAAGAAATCCTGTCATATCCTGTATGCTCTTAAACACATGATTGAAATACTTGTTTTGTTCTTCCAGCTTTTGAGAATTTTCTTCCACATGCAAAGTTATTTCACCTACGTTGCTCTGCACTCTTTCAATGACAGTTTCTACTTCTGCCAGAGAATTCTTAGTGTTGTTTGCCAGATTGCCTACTTCCTGTGCTACTACGGCAAAACCCCTGCCAGCTTCACCAGCTCTTGCCGCCTCTATAGATGCATTCAATGCCAGCAAGTTAGTAGACTCTGAAATTTCATTAATTAAATTTAAAGTAGCGCCAATTTCCTTAACAGCTTCAGACAACTTTTTGGTTACATCAATAGTTGAACGCATAGAATGTGATACTTCACTGTTAATAGAATGCAGGCTGTTTAATAATTTTTCATTTTCTTTTGACTTATCCAGCAGATCCTTTGATGTAACTTCTACTTTTCCTACATTATCAGCAACTACTTCCTTCCACTGATCCAGCTCGCTTAAATTAGACATACTTTCCTCTGTCTTTACTTCAAGTAAATTACTGCTTTCTAATAATTGCTCACTTGTAGCAGATAATTCTTCTGCAGAAGCACTTTCATTTGCTGAAATTTGGGAGAGCATCATGCCGGCAGAATATAACTTTTCTGATACGGATTTTACGGAAGTCAAAACATTATTTACATGTTCATTGTTACGTTCCATTTCATCCTTTTTGGCATTGATAAGAAAGCGGTGGACAAAGAAAGTCAACAACACTGTTGTAGGCAGGGAAAGTGCGATACAAATAACACGGTCAAGCAAGTTTACCATAAAATATTCATTATTTATCGGCAGATGTATTTCGCTGTAAAGAAGCCACGCTGCAATTACCGATCCTCCGATTTCTATGGATGTAACAGCAACCATTTTATAATCCAGGAAAAAAGTTGTTAATAATACAAAGAAAAAAGCAAATCCCCAAAAATCCGTAGCGGGAATCATATAAAGTATAAAATTAAACTGTATGAACATAATTACAGTTAAAAAGATTTTGCCCCCCCTAAGTTTGCCCTGAGTGACCAGACCATCTTTAATTCCGGTCAGTACAAAATAAATTCCTATGATAAGATAAATCAGACAGGTTACATCAAATAAAATCAGCAAAGTCCAACTAACCGAAGGAAGCCATCCCATAATCTTTTCAAAGGTATAGGCAAGACCGGCACATTGACATGCCCCCGGCACTAATATTAAAACAAGTTTGTATACCTTGTTTATATATTCATCCAATGCTGTCAAATTATGATTAATAGTTTTTTCTGTTGTTTTCATATATTTCCCCTTTACCTTAAAATTCATATAACTGTACAATAATGGAATACCCTGCTCCAACCGTACAAATAATAATTTTATTTCCTTTTTTTGAATAAATGTCCCATAATCTGTTTAAACACATAATCGGACATGTGTTTCCTGTATATCCGTACTCCTTTCCCACAAAATAATATTTATGATCTTCCGCTGATATACCCAGTAACTCCAGCGTTTTCACATTAAATTCATCGCTAAGTTGTGAAAAAATATAATAATCCACATCCTGTGAAGTTAAATTATTTCTTTCTAAAATCTGATGAATTCCGTTGTACCATTGTTCCGGAATAAAATCCATGGGGAAAGGATTCCACTCCAGCCTTTTTTTATTTGGCTCAATGGCCTTCAATGGAACCTTTGACATACCACATTTGGGATAAGTAATATAGCCATGATAACTTGCATCCGTAAATAGGTAAGTATCCAAAAATCCTCCAGGTTCCTGCGCATCCTCCATGCATAATGCAACACAGGCAGCAGCGTCGGCAAAGGTTGCATAAACCACCGTATCAGACCATAGTGCAATTGGAGTAATACAAAAACATCCAACCACCAGAGCACTACGTATATTTGATGCTTTCATATATTTATAAACAACATCCAGCCCGTGAATCATACCTGTACAATTGCTGTTTATATCAAAAGCTACACTTACATTTTTAAGCCGCTCCCCATATAGTCCTACAATCTTAAGTGCATTTGTAGGAAATAAATATTCAGGCGTGTCCGTACAAACTACAAGCATTTCACAATCTGTTAAATTTAACTTGTTTTTGGACATACATGCATCAATTGCATTTTGACACATGGTAATAGTGTTTTCTCCTTCAGAAATAAAATAGCGTTTTCTTCTTCCCAGGTGATTCATAAGATTATGTGCACTAAGTCCACGCTTTTCAAAATGTTCATCTAACTGTTCGTTATAAACCTTATTTGCAGGTGTATATACGCCGGTTCCCTTGATCATCACGTTCTTCATATGTACTTACCTCATATTAAAATGCCTGATAATTATTATGTTTAACATACTATTTTCAGATTATAGATTTAATTTAAATGAGTTGAAATATGTTAACATAATATAGTAAATATTTCAAGGAATTATTAGTTCATTTCTATAGAACTTTAAATACATACTTTTTCCGCAACCGATATTTTATTACTTGAAACCAAAAGTTGCTATGGTGAAAACCAAACTAGGTAGCCCGCAACTGTATGCAAATGTTATATCTATTAAACAATCTACAGCAATTTTAAAATTAGGAAAAAGAAAGGATAAATTTATGCTGGAAAAAAACTTTATACTTATTGTCATAGGACAAATTATTTCCTTGTTTGGAAACGCAATACTCCGATTTGCCCTGCCTCTTTATCTTTTAAATGAAACAAACTCTGCCATGCTCTTTGGCCTGGTATCAGCCTGTTCCTTTATCCCAATGATACTTTTATCCCCCATTGGAGGTATGATTGCTGACCGGATAAACAAAAGAAATATTATGGTTGCCTTAGATTTTCTTACAGCCATTATTACCTTATTATTCACTTTGTATTTTAGTCAAATTAATTTGACTGTGATTATTCTTGTTATGCTGACTCTTCTTTATGGAATACAGGCTGCCTATCAGCCTGCCGTACAAGCCAGCATTCCCCTTCTTATGTCAAAAGAAAACTTAATAAAGGGAAATGCCATAATTAATTTAGTCTCATCTCTGGCTTCTTTATCAGGACCAATTGCAGGAGGCGCTGTTTTTGGTTTTTTTGGAATATATCCTATTTTGTACATCAGCATTCCATGCTTTGTTTTTTCTGCAATTATGGAACTTTTTATTAAAATTCCTTACAAGCAGCATACCGTCTCAACTTCTATTATTGCAACATTCAAAATGGATTTAAAAGAAAGTCTGGATTTTATTAGAAATGAAAGACCTGTTATCTGGAAATTATCTATTGCCGCAGCCTCTGTAAATTTATTTTTCAGCTCCCTTATTATTATTGCTTTGCCGGTTATTATTACACAAACTCTTGGTTTTCCTGTAATAACCGGAAATCAATTATATGGATATGCACAGGGAGCACTGGCTGCCGGAAGCCTGCTTGGTGGACTGCTGGCAGGCATTTTATCCAAAATAATATTGCCCCGGCATCAATACCTGCTGCTTATTCTTTCCTCCTTATCACTGCTTCCCATTGCAGCAGTATTACTTTTTGCTCCGCCGGCTATGGTTATTTATTATGTTATCATCACTTGCTGTTTTTTTATGATAACTCTTTCCTCCCTGTTTTCTATTGTAATGATTTCTTACCTGCAAATGCTTACACCTGAACATATGCTTGGAAAAGTTACATCTTGCGTTATGTGTATATGTATGTGTTCTCAGCCTATAGGCCAGGCTGTTTATGGATTGCTGATTGAGCAGTTTAAAAATCAAATGGCATTTATTTTTATAGCAGCTTTTATCATTACTACATTAATTACTTCCACTTGCAAAAAAATATTTAATGAAATTTATCAGACATTACATGAATCAAATAACAACAATATTCCATAAATTACAGGCTGATGTAGCATATAGATGAACAGAGAGTGCCTTCCCAAAAAAGTAAGGGGTTTGATTCCCCGAATGAAATATTTATTCAGTATTTTTCCGTCTCCTGATCTATCCAATAATCTATAAAGAAAGTATCCCGACAAAAATAAGAAAAACCAGGGAAATAAGGAAAAGTAATCTGTCGAATAAAAACCTGGGGATGGAAACCCAAGAAATGTCATAACCGGTCCTTTATATAAACCGGCCGGTAAATTAAATTCACATAAACCTTTTAATCCTATATAGCCATAATTTATCTTCTTTGTAATGACAAAAAGCAATATGGAAGTCAAAAAACCTATGGCAGAAGGTATATTTTTTAAAACTTTGTGAAACAAAATTATAAGCAGCATACAGCTTCCAATTAATGTAAGGACACCAAATACCACTCTATCCTCAGGAAGAAACAAAACAGTGACTATAGAAATTACTGCTCCTCCTAAAAAAACAATTAGTCCGCGTTTTGCTGGTTTTTTTCCTAAAGACCAGCAAAATCCGGACAATAAAATAAATGTCTGACATATGCTCTGCTGCCAGAGGTAAGCACCGGTTCCCTGATACCAACTCCAGTTCTTTCCAAACAAATAAACCAGATCCCAGCAGGCATGATATAAAATCATACTGATAAGCACCAATCCTCTTATACTGTCTAAAAGTTCATACCGGCTTTTTTTGCTTTTATCTGTCATTTCCATATAAGTTTCTCACCTCTGGATTTATCTTAATGTATATCTTTATCAACTTTATCACAAGAAATCTTTATTTCCAATTATCTACGCAAAAAATTCTTCTAAAAGATTTTCCAGTTCATCCTGATGATTATTGGGAATCCGTTCTACATCTGCCTTGGGTTTTTCTTCAGGTATTGTCGCATTTTCCGTTTGTGGTTCTTTGTCAAATAACAATTCCTTGGCATATTTTTCCCGTTTTTTTATTCCTTCCTCCAAAGCGTTTTCCCTTTCCGTTTCCAACCTTGGCGCATAATGATTTTCAAGATAGTCTATCAGGTTTATTTTAAGCGCTTTTCTCTTTTCCAACACATCTACAATTCCTGAAACAGAAAAATATAAATATAATCCCAGTATACTGATCAAATAATAGGGTATGATCTGAAATAAAGTGCTTCCTGCTGCCAAAGAAAGGCAGATAGAAACCCCTGTGGTAAGCACAGATAACATCATCATCTGACCTGCTATGTAATTTAACCGGTTAAGACGGATTCCCAGAACACGGATTTTTTGAAGAAACTTGTCCACAAATACTCCCGTATTAACCATTTTACCGTTTAACTTGTAATAATTAGCATATTTTTGTTTACACTGTTTTAAAAACCTGTTTTCTGTTGCAGACATATTTTCCGATTCTGAAATCATTTTTTGATATATAATGCCGGAAATAATCTGACATATCATACTGGATAGCAGAAAAAAAGAAATCAAACCTGTAAGTATTTTGTGTTCATAAATAATTGTAAACATATTTCCTCCTTTCCTTACTTATATTATAGAGGAAGAGGTTTTTTCTCTCAATAAGGCAGGGCTTGTAATTCCTCGCCAAATTTCGTCAAAATATCTTTTCATACTGGAAAAAATCTTAATTTTCTGCTATACTTATCCATTAAAGAAAGGATGAGAAATTATGAAATATCAAACAAAAGGCACCTGCTCCACCTCTATTGATGTTGAAGTGGAAAATGGCAAAGTTAAATTTGTAGAATTTTTTGGAGGCTGTAACGGTAATTTAAAGGGCATTGCTAATCTGGTAACAGGCATGTCTGTGGACGAAGCCATCACGAAACTAAAAGGAATTCGATGCGGTTTCAAGACTACTTCATGTCCTGACCAGCTTGCCCATGCCCTTGAAATGCTGAAAAGCGAAAACAATTAAAACCGGAGGCTTTATTTATGAGAGGTCATTCTATCTTAAATAAAAAAATAGTTCTTACAGGAGGCGGAACAGCAGGTCATGTTACGCCTAATATTGCTCTTTTGCCTTATTTAAAAGAAGCCGGATATGAAGTCTCTTATATTGGATCTTATGATGGAATTGAAAAAAAACTGATTACCGACTTTGACATTCCTTATTATGAAATTGCTACCGGTAAATTCAGAAGATATCTGGATCTTAAAAATTTAACAGATCCTTTTCGCGTCATAAAAGGATTGGCACAGGCCCGAAAGTATTTAAAAAAAATAAAGCCTGACGTGGTTTTTTCTAAAGGCGGATTTGTAAGCGTACCTGTTGTACGAGCAGCAGCATCCCTGCACATTCCCTGTATTATCCATGAGTCTGATATGACTCCGGGACTTGCAAACAAACTATGTATTCCTGTGGCAAAAAAAATCTGCTGTAATTTTCCTGAAACTTTATCCATGCTTCCAAAAGAAAAAGCAGTCCTTACAGGTTCTCCAATCAGGGACGAATTGACAAAAGGTGATAAGATTTCAGCTCTTGACTTATGTAATTTTACTGTCAATAAGCCTGTAATTTTAGTAATTGGAGGAAGTTTAGGTGCTGCTTCCGTTAACAAAGTTGTACGCGAAGCACTTCCAAAACTTTTAAATGATTTTCAGATTGTTCATATTTGTGGAAAAGACAAAATAGACAATATGTTTCTTCATATGGAAGGATATATACAATTTGAATACGTAAAAAATGAACTAAAAGACCTCTTCGCTATGGCAGATATAGTAGTTTCACGTGCAGGGGCCAATTCTATTTGTGAACTGTTAGCACTAAAAAAACCTAATCTTCTGGTTCCGCTATCTGCAAACAGCAGCCGCGGCGATCAGATTTTAAATGCCAAATCCTTTGAATCACAAGGATTTTCCATGGTGATTGATGACGATTATCTTTCTGCCGATCTTCTCACGGAGAAAGTCACTGAATTATATTTTACAAGACAAACTTACATTGATGCTATGGGAAAAAGCAATCAGCTAAACTCCATTAAAACTATTATGAATTTAATTGAAGATGCTTCTTGTGCATAGGCGTTTTTCCGCCTCTTATACAGGTAGATTCACGTTCAATGATTCTACCTTGAAGTACTTCAATTTTACCTGTTTCTTCCTTTTTAATTAATCTCATTAAATATTCAACTGCCAAAGATCCCTGTTCTTCAAATGAGGTTCTTATGGTTGTAACAGAAGGCCTTACTAACTGTGAAATCTCTATATCGTCACATCCAATTATATTAACCTGATCTGGAATTTTAATTCCTTTATCTAAAAAGGCTTCTATGGTACCAATAGCGCTTAAATCATTACTTGCAAATATTGCTTCAGGCAAAGGTTTACCTGATTCTATGAATTCTGATACAGAATGATATGCGGTATTTTTTTCAAATTTTCCCTGTAAAATATAATCATCTGCAAGAGTTATGCCTGATTTTCCTAACGTATCCTGAAATCCTTTCAGCCTTTCTATATTGTCAAAACTATTTCCGGAACCATATATATAAGCAAAAGTGGTGTGCCCTAATTTAAGCAGATATTTTCCAGCCAGTTCACCTTCATAATACGGATCAAAAACCACACTGGATAAATACTTCCCCTTTTCCTTTCTGTCAATAAAAACAACAGGTATATCATTTTCTGACAAAAGTTTAACTTCCCTGTCCTTTATAAATTTATTCATAATAATAGCGCCATCTACCCGATGTCCTAAAAGATTGATCATAGCATTATCAACCTTATCACTGATAAATATATTAAGCTCATAACCATAGGTTTGACAGCATTTATAAATAGAATCTGCCAGCATGCCATGATAAGAACCTGTCAGACATGTGATAAATAATCCGATTACTTTCGTTGCCTGCGATTTCAAATTTCTCCCGTTTAAATTGGGAACATAATGAAGTCTTTCTGCTACCTCCAGGATATGCTGCTTGGTAAATGGATGAAGTACATCCACTCCATTTAGAGCATTAGACACTGTTGAAATGGAAACACCTGCTTCTCTTGCTACGTCTTTAATCGTTACTTTTCGTGAGGTCACTTTTTTTCTCCATCTTTGCATGATTTGTTTACGGATTTATAATTTAATGTTAACATAAAGGGTATGAAGTAATCAAAATAAATTTAAGGAATCATAAAATTATGGATGAAAAAATTACAATTGACCTTCTATGGGAATTATTGATAAAGCATCAAAACGAAACCTTCTATACTATGAAACGCCTTCCTTTTACATATTATGTTAAAGGAGGAGAAATTTTTGTGGACAGACGCTCCAAATCAATTACAAAAGCTACTTTTTCCCAAGCCCTTGAAAAAATAAAAAATGATCCGGAGCACATCACCGGCCCTAAATCTTTATGCGTTTTCGGCGCCCCTTATATATGGGCCATTTTAAAAACTTTTCAAATTGTATGATCAATCATCATATAGATCTACCTTGATCTGATCCTCATAGGGTTTTATAAGTTCGTTTACTATCTCATAAGAAAGATCTCTCATTTCATTAATATTTTCCTTGTAATTATTCAGGTTTATTCTGTGACTGTTACTCATCATGCTGTCACAGATATAATGATTGATTTCTGGAGAAAAATGTAAAATATCCATATAATTCTCCAAATTGGTAATAACCTTCCTGTCGTTTTGAAAATAATAAAACTTTACATTTTCATAAGAAAGAAGTGTTTTCATTGTATATTCCATATTATAAAGATAACTCTCCGTATCTCCCTCCCTGTAAATATTATCCCACCAAAGCATGGAATAGGGAGGAATAAATACATAAAATGTAGTGTCGGGATGGGCCTTTATGCGGTCAGTCAGCAGTTTCAGATTTTGATTTAATATATCCTCATAATATTTTTCCGGTTTCATTTCTGAAATAGAAGGCTTGCGTATATAAAGCCCCAGTGCCATATCCGAATTAAATTGCTTCCACTGTGCCCAATTATAAGAATCATTTTCATCATAAGCTCCGTCTATCACGGAATTGGCAATCAAATAAGGAATTTTTTCCATTAAAACCCCTTTGTTCAGCCAGTATTCTATATCATTTATATAATTATCATCATATAAATACATAGGACATCCTGTTAATTCATAAGTAGTCTGCGCATCTGCTGTGAGTGCGGAAGGATCCAGATTATAAAAAACATATTTAATATCCTGATGTTCAAAAGCTATATCCAAAAGAAAGCATAAATCTGCTGTAGCTCCGTAAGATCTTATTGCCTTAATCACAGTACAGTCAAATCCCTTGTTAAACCAGTCATTGTAATAATTTTCTGCTACGGAAGATCCTGCAATCACACTATCATAATCAAAAGTTTTAAGAGAACCTGTACATTGATATTCCTTGTCAGTCAATACTGCCTTAAACCCAGGAAGAGGTTTGTGATATTGAAAAAAAGGATCAAACAATACTACTGCCAGAATACATAAAAGCAGTAGAATGCCGCTCCATATACCAAAATGCTTTATAAAATTTTTTGACATAGTAAATCTCCATTCCCGCCTATTTATAAATGCAGCCAGTCATTCAAATTTATTTAGAAATTAAAATAAATAAAGGTGCTGACCTGTGAAAAAGAAATTACAGACCATACAAAAATAATAGTAATAATGAAACAAAGCTTAGAATCCAGAGAATGTTCCTTTGTAATCTGAATTGCATTTTTTCTCGTAAGAATAAAAATACTGACCACTAATATGAAAAGAAACAAAACCAGATATCCATACTTAAGTAAATCTGGCGCAGAAAGATTTATCAACTGCTTAATCAGATAAAATTCAGGAATATCCAGGACCGCCGTTACCTTATAAATATATCCCGTATTTTTAAAAGCAAAAATATTTTTTATCATCTGAAATGCATTTGTCATACTGTCGCTACGGAAAAAGCACAGTGAAAGATTAAAAAATCCAAATGTAAATATCCAGCCCAGCCATTTAGGAATTGTAATCCTCGGAAAAGAATCTTTATCGTTTTCCTTTACTCCTACAATTCCCAGGTTATCCCAAATCACTAAAAGTCCCTGCATAACACCCCACACGATAAACGTCCAGTTAGCACCATGCCACAGACCGCTTAAAAAGAATACAATAAAAATATTTAAAATTGTTCTTATCTTTCCTTTTCTGCTGCCACCTAAAGGAATATAAACATACTGAATAAAAAAGCGGGATAATGTCATATGCCACCTTTGCCATAATTCTTTTACCGAACACGCCTTATAAGGCGAATTAAAGTTGACCGGCAATTCAATATTAAACATTTTCCCAAGTCCCAAAGCCATATCGCTGTAACCACTGAAATCAAAATAAATCTCAAAGGTATAAGCCAAAACCACCAGCAAAGCAGACGGTGTGTCTAAAAATATCGTATGATCAAATCCATAATTTACGGGAATTGCCAGTACATCCGCAAGCAATACCTTTTTTCCAAGCCCTAATGTAAAAAGAGTAATGCCCCTGGCAAAATTTTCTGCCTGAAATCTTTTGTTTTTCAAATTCTCAAACTGAGGAATCATTTCCTTATAAAGAACAATCGGGCCTGCAATCAACTGTGGGAAAAAAGTTACAAAAATCAAATAATTATCAATAGAATAGTGTTCCGCCTTACCGGTACACCTGTCAATAATAAAAGAAATCTGTTGAAAGGTAAAAAAGCTGATTCCTAAGGGAAGCAGAATATTCTTCAAGGTGAAATTAGTATGAAATGCTAAATTGATGTTTTCAAAGAAAAAATCATAATACTTAAAATAAAAAATCAATCCCAGATTCAATAAAATACCGGAAATCAAACCAAGCCGGTCTGTCAGTCTGGTACGGGAAAATTTCATCAGATAACTTAGAAAATAATTTCCAAGTATGCTGAAAATAATAACAAGAAGATAATTTACATTAAAGTATCCGTAAAACCAAAGTGACATACCAGCCAAAAAAAGCTTAGCCAGCCTATATGCTTTTAAATTATTAAAAAGATACCATCCTGCAAGTACAAGCGGCAAAAATAAAAATATAAATATATAGGAATTAAATAACATAATTTTTCTCCTATCCCATACCGATAGTTTATCATACCTCTACATATTTTGTCTAATACATGGAAATACTTAGTAAATATAGATCATGTATCAAACATGAGGAGGAATTACTATGAAAAATTATCTTATTCTTGGTACAATAACATTATTCTGTAGCTCCATGCTTTTTTTCGGCTGTGGAAGAGATGAATCTGAAAACCATATGGAACATAACCAGGCATATATAAATGAGGGAAATGGTGAAGAAGATGCTGTTAACACTTTACAAGTAGGCACAAAATACAAAATTATCGGTCCAATGGATGACCTGAAAAGTGCTGTTGTAGAAATTCTAGGAGAAAACTACTGGCCCGATACTCTTCTTAGTTCTGAAGAATTGGCAGAAAGAACTGGTATTTCAGAAAATATGTATGATGATTTTCTGGCTGAATACCAAAGAACAGAAGCAGGCATAGACATGATGATTCTCATAAAATCCAAAGAAGGAGAAATGGATAACATCGAAAAATATCTAAATGATTATAGAGAAACTCTTCTTAAAATTTATGAACAGCAGCCTCAAAATAAAGCAAAGGTATTTGCATCACGAATAGAAATTATCGATTCTTATATTTGCTATATTCAGCTTGGAGCAGATATTTCATCTCTTGAAAGTAAGGGAAATGACGAAATGGTATCCTATTGCCAGGAAGAAAATGAACGGGCTTTAGACATCATTGAAAAAAGAATTCTGGCTTCCTGACATTTTTCTCCTTTTGTCTGTTTTTCAAACTTAAAATTTAGTATAATGTAGCTACGACATTGTTTGGAAAGGACAAGATTTATGAAAAAACTTATTTCATGGAATGTAAATGGATTGCGTGCCTGTATGGAAAAAGGCTTTCCTGATTTTTTTAAAAATGAAGATGCAGATGTTTTCTGCCTGCAGGAAACCAAACTGCAGGAAGGACAAATAACCATGGATCTGTCTGGCTATCACCAATACTGGAATTATGCGGAAAAAAAAGGATATTCAGGAACAGCTGTTTTTACAAAAGAAGAACCTTTATCAGTTTCTTATGGAATGGGAATAGAAAAACACGATCATGAAGGAAGGGTTATTACTCTGGAATTTCAAAATTTTTATTTGGTCACTGTGTATACTCCTAACTCACAAGAGGAATTAAAGAGACTACATTACAGAATGGAATGGGAAGAGGATTTTCTTGCTTATCTGAAAAAATTGGAAGAATGCAAACCGGTAATTATTTGTGGAGATATGAATGTTGCACATAAGGAAATTGACTTGAAAAATCCTAAAACAAACCGCAAAAATGCAGGATTTACAGACGAAGAGCGAAATAAATTTTCCCTTCTTTTAGAAGCAGGATTCATAGATACTTTCCGGTATTTTTATCCTGATTTGGAAAGCGCTTATTCCTGGTGGTCTTACCGTTTTAAGGCAAGAGAAAAAAATGCAGGCTGGCGTATTGATTATTTTCTTGTATCCAATAAATTAAATAATTCTTTAAAAGATGCTGTTATTTATAAAAATATTTTTGGATCAGACCATTGCCCGGTAGGGTTATTAATAGAGGATTAGCTGTTATAGCTAATCCTCTATTAATCTAAGACCTGCTGTATCTGTAACCGGAAGAGAAAATACAATAGATTTTGCCCGACTGTCCATACCTGCTTTTTCCATAATTGCACCCATGATTGCATTCTTTTGTTCTTTTTTAGTAACAATAAATATCATTTCTTTATCTGCTGCAATGGACACTCCCATGAACTTTTCGGCTATTTCCATTCCGGTTCCTCTTGCATGAATCACCGTACCGCCATATGCTCCCGCTTCCCGTGCGGCATTCATAATTAAATCTATATTTCCCTGATTTGCAATTACAATAATAAGTTCATGTACCGTATCCTTCAAGGTTGATTCCTCCTCTTTCTGATATTCTTTACCTTCTAAAAGAAACTGTAATACTTTTTTTCCACCAATACTGCTTAAAGGAATTATAAAAGCAATTCCTCCGCCGGGAGCATCAATCTTTAATTTTTGTTGAAGCCTTTTCTTTATAAAGTACCATTCTTCTTCTTCGTGTATGGAAAACAAAACAAGCTTTTCTGCACCCTCCAAACCAAAATAATCCAGTATATCGCTGCTTGCAGTACCTTTTCCCAAGCTTGCAAACATTACATGCTGCTCATTTTCCTTATAAAGCTCCTGATATTTTTTTCCTATTTTTCTGTCAACAATCGTTGTCATTAAATATAATTTACCCATATGTCATCCCATTTCTATAATTCGATAATTTCCATATCTCCATATGCTTCCAGTGGTGTATAATCTTCTCTTCCGGATGCTTTTTTTCTGAGACTGCTTTCCTTAAATCTATAAACCATACCCATTGTCTGAATGGTAATAAGCGGCGTCATGGCAACCATTGCAATAATTCCAAAAGCGTCTGTAATGATGGTTCCTCCCAACGCTGCACATGCACCCATTGCAAATGGAAGAAGAAAAGTAGCAGTCATAGGACCAGATGCCACACCACCCGAGTCAAAAGCAATTGCTGTAAATATTTTTGGCACAAAAAAGGTTAAAATTAATGCAATTGCATAACCAGGTAAAATAAACCACAAAATAGAAATACCGGTAAGCACCCGCACCATAGATAATCCTACTGATACGGATACACCAATTGACAGACTAAGCCCCATTGCTCTGGCAGAAATGGCTCCTGAAGTTATTTCTTCTACCTGCTTTGTAAGGACAAATACCGCCGGTTCCGCCAAAACAATAAAATAACCGATTACCATACCAATGGGAACAATAATCCATCCATAAGAAAGTGCTGCTATGGTCTGCCCTAAGTAATTTCCGGCCGGCATAAACCCAACGTTGACACCTGTAAGAAATAGCACCAGACCTACATATGTATATACCAGGCCAATACCTATTTTAATCAATGCTTTTTTACTGATATTTCTTGCAATAATTTGAAAAACACCAAATACCAAAATAATTGGAAGAAGAGAAATTGCCATTTCCTTTATGTAAGTAGGAATTTCTTTTGAAAATAATCTCCAAAGATCAACTGTATTATCAACAATTTTTATACTGTCAGAAACATATTCTCCCTGTCCCGGATGAAAGACCATTCCAAGAATTAAAACTGCAAGAATAGGACCTATGGAACAAAGTGAAACCAGGCCAAAACTGTCATCTGCCGCATGTTTATCACTTCGTATCGCAGTAATACCAATACCAAAAGCCATAATAAAAGGCACTGTCATCGGACCTGTAGTTACACCACCGGAATCAAATGAAATAGAAAGAAAATCTTTTGGCACAAAAAAAGTAAGAATAAATACAAGTACATAAAAAAACACAAGTAAATGAGATAAAGCAATCCCAAATAACATACGAAGTAATGCAACAACCAGGAAAACTCCCACTCCAACTGCCACTGCCAAAATTAGAACCACATTAGGCACTGAAGGAACCTGCTGTGCTAAAACCTGAAGATCTGGCTCTGAAACAGTTATAATAACCCCCATTACAAAGCTTATTAAAATCATTATTGGAAGATTTTTGGACTTTGTCATAATCGTTCCAACTCTCTCTCCCATAGAAGTCATTGACATATTTACACCAATATTAAAAAGCAGCATTCCCAATATCAGCAAAACTGCTCCCACTAAAAATGTCATTAATATACTGGGAGGAATAGGCGCAATTGTAAAACACAATAGCAAAACAATTGCAAGAATAGGAAAAACTGCTTTTAGAGTTTCATATAAACTTTCTTTGATTTTAGATCTGCTTACCTGCAAAAATATCAAACGCCCTTCTTAAATAAATTTTTCTTGATAATATAATAACACAATTTTTTGTTTGTCCGATAAAAAAATATAGAATTAATAAAAAATTAAAATATCATATAATTTACCGATTAATAAAGAATATGGACATTCTAAAAAATTATTCCTTCATTTCTTTTAAGACGCTTAAAGAAAGCGGAATAGATAAAATTAACGTACACACATCTGATACTGCCTGCGTCATCTGCACACCTAAAAGTCCAAAGCAATAAGGCAGAATCAGGATCAGAGGTATAAAGAAATACCCCTGTCTTGCTCCTGCCACAATAGATGCTTTCAAAGCTTTTCCTATGGACTGCAGCATCATATTGCTCATTACAATCCATGCATTTAAAGGAAAAGTAATACATTGCAACCTAAGTGCCACCGTACCTGTTTCTATTACCTTTGCATCTTCTTTTCGAAATAATGCCACAATATCCGGTGCAAAAATTCCACATAAAAGCGAAATGAATAGCAAAAATACAAATGCATACTTTACACAAAAATAAAATCCTTCTCTCACTCTGCTATAAAGCTTTGCTCCATAGTTAAATCCACATACCGGTTGAAATCCCTGCCCAAACCCAATCAATGCCGAATTTGCAAACATTGTAATTCTATTAACAATTGACATACCGGCAATGGCTGCATCTCCATGTAGACCTGCAGCATGATTTAAAAAGATAACTGCTATACTTCCAAGCCCCTGCCTGCATAAAGATGGAATTCCTCCCCTGAAAATTTCTTTAATAAAATGAAGGTTGATATTTAAATTTTTAAATCTTATAACAATGCTTCCACCTTTACTTACTAAAATTACAAGCAAAAGAAAACTGCAAAGCTGGCTGGTTATTGTTGCAACTGCTGCACCTGAAATTCCCATCTGAAATCCAAAAATTAAAATGGGATCTAAAACAATATTAAGCACTGCACCAATTACAATTCCCACCATAGCAAGAGATGCCCGCCCCTGAAACCTAAGCTGATTATTTAATACCAGAGAGGACGTCATAAAAGGAGCTCCCAAAAGTATAATACTTAAATATTTTCTGGTATATGGAAGAATTGTAGGCGTAGAACCAAGAGCAACAGACAAAGGGTTTATAAAAATTATTCCAAGTAAGGCAATTAGAATTCCACTAAAAAAAGACAAGAAAAACCCATTTGCCGCCATTGTTTCCGCTTCATCAAATTCCTTACTTCCCAGCTTTCTTGATATATAATTTCCAGAACCATGTCCGAAAAAGAAACCTACGGCCTGAATAATGGCCATAATGGAAAAAGCCACACCTACCGCTGCTGTTGACTGAGTGTCTAACTTTCCCACAAAAAAAGTATCTGCCATATTATAAAAAGATGTGACAAGCATACTGATAATTGTGGGTACTGCTAATGAACAAATTAGCTTTGGTATCGGAGTCGTAGTCATTTGTGTGTATTTTTCTTCCTGATTCAATCCAAAACGCCTCCCTGCAATATTTTATAGTTCTACAATCTTTGTTGCAACATGTTCCATAAACATTTTATCATGTTCTACAAGTATCATGGTAGGTTTAAATTTTAAAATTAATTCTTCTATCTGCATACGGGAAAATACATCAATAAAATTTAATGGTTCATCCCAAATATAAAGATGGGATTTTTTTAATAAACTACCTGCCAAAAGAACTTTCTTTTTCTGTCCTCCGCTATAATCTTCAATTCTTTTCTCAAACTGAACCCTGGAAAAATCTAATTTTCTTAAAATAGTCATAAAGAGTGTCTCATCAATAGAATTTTCTGCCGTATATTCTTTTATTGTTCCATGAAGCATAGACGTATCCTGGGAACAATAAGATATAATCATTTGATTTGGTATCTCAATATGTCCATTTTTTAATGTAGGAAAAATATATTTCTTTTCCGTTTCTTCAACTGTACTTTGCATAATAGCTTTAATAATACTGGACTTTCCGCATCCATTTTTCCCTTTTAAAAAAATTCTGTCACCTTGATTTACTTCTAAATTAAAATTCTTAATGATCTCTTTTTCACCATATGCAATTATACAGTCTTCCATACAAACTAATTTTTCTTTATAATGCTTTAATGGTATAATTTTTAAATCTTCTACTGTTTCAAAATTTTTAAGTAATTCAGATTTTTCTTCAATTTCCTTTTGTTTTCTCTTTTCTAAATTTTTACGCCTCATTTGCATTCTACGAGACTTTTCACCTATATAATCCCGATTGGCAATATGCTGTCCATTTTTAAATGATTTGGTTCCCAGCTTAGTATTTTCCACATGATCTGCCCATTGTCCGGTAGTTTTGGCAGCCTGTGTTAATCTGTAAATATTTTTTTTCAACTTTTCATTTTCATTCAACTCATAGGAATCCTGTCTTTTTTTATTTTCCCACCAGGAACTAAAATTGCCCTGCTGCACTTCAATATCAGTTTTATTGATCACAAGCACGTGATCTACACAACCATCCATAAAAAATCTGTCATGTGAAATCAGTATAAAACCTTTTTTATTATTTAAATATCTCTTTAATATTTCTCTTGTATCAATATCAAGATGATTGGTAGGCTCATCAATCAATAAAAAATGATTTTCTTTTGTAAACAACAATGCTAATAAAACTTTTGTCTGCTCACCATTACTTAAAGTATAAAATGGTCTGTAAAAAATATCTGCATCCATTTGCAAAAAATTTAATTCTCTGCATATCTTCCAAAATTCATATTCAGGATAAATTTCTTCTATTACATCAATTGTATTTTTTTCTTTATCCTTTATTTCAAAAGGAAAATAATCAAACATTACAGAAGCACTTATTTTACCTTTATACTCATACTTTCCCATAAGAAGATTTAAAAAAGTAGTTTTTCCTTTTCCATTTCTACCGATAAATCCTAATTTCCAATCAGTATTCAATTGAAAAGATACATTTTCAAATATATTATCATAGCTTCCTTCATAATAAAAAGTTAAATTATTTACATTAATTTGTGACATATACATTCCTCCTTATGTTAACAAAAAGTGCAGAAGAAAACTTCTGCACCTTTAATATACGTAGTTATACATAAAAATAAATTGAAATATACATTCACTTATAATTAAAAAAGGATATAGATGTTCTTCTTCTACACACAACTTATGAAATTAGTTATTAAGAAGAATAATAAACATCTACACACCTCCATTACTTAATGTAATAGCCATGAGCAAAACTCCACACATTCAGTATTTATGCAGGTTTGCGAAGCATGGCAACCTCTTTTATCACTCCAAATTTATAGTAACAACCAGCTCCAAATGGTATAATTAAGTTGTCAGAATCAATTCACCGAAAGGAGCTGATTATTATCTACCGTCAGGAAATTTTAAAAGACATCCGTCTTTTTACTTCACAACCAGCTGCAAAGTTTTATGATTCGCTTTTTCTGAATCTTGATTTATCCTTTGTACCGCAATTCCCCAAAACCGGACGAAAAGGTTTTTCTAATCACGCCATGATTTGTGCGTTTATTGTTATGAAATGTGAAGGCTTTTCCATGATTACAGACCTTCTTGATTATCTTAACAATAACCTTCTTATCGCCCATTACTGTGGTTTTGATATTTCTGCTTCGTTACCATCTTACTGGACTTTCGACCGTTTTCTAAAACAGATTGATAATGATATACTTTCCTCTATTATGATATCTCAGGTACTTTATCTTTCAAAACAAGGGATGATTGATGCCTCTTTTATTGGTTTGGATTCAACTCCGATCGCTGCCAACACTTCGCAGAATAATCCAAAATCTTTTTTCTCCAACAAATTTAAGCCTGATAACCAGCCCAAAGCAGATGCCGATTGTAAACTTGGTGTACATTCTGCTTCTAACCAAACAAATGAGAAAAATTATGAATTCTACTGGGGTTACAAAAATCATGTTCTTGTTGACTGTATTTCAGGTCTTCCCATTTATGAACTGACCACTACAGCCAATGTCTGTGATTCTACTGTTGCACTTGATATTCTTGCTGACACACATACCTTTTTGCCTATAACAGAATGTACTTTCCTTGCTGATAAAGGCTATGATGTTAAAAATATCTATAATCAGGTGCATGAACTCTACAAAGGTGAATGTATTATTCCTTTAAACAAACGAAATGCCAAAAATCCAACACTTCTTCCACAAGGAAATCCTATCTGTGAAGCTGGACTTGCCATGTGGAAGGATGGTAAGTTCTCCGATAGTGGACGCACCCGTCAAAAATTCTGCTGTCCATTAAAATTAAGTAAAAATGCAGACTGTCCATGCCATCACCAAAACTTCTACAATGGCAAAAAGCATCGCGGCTGTACAAAGTACATCACCATTCCCGATGATTTAAGACTCTCCATTGACAGAGACAGCAAATACTTCAAAAATAATTACTCCCTTCGTACAGAATGTGAGCGATACAATTCCCGTTTCAAAAATACCGGGCAGAAACGTATGTGGGTAAGAAATAAATCATCTGTTACAAACTTGAATACACTTGCCCATATCAGTCTGTTAGCGGTTGCCGTTGCTGCAATCACCAGTGACACCAGGCAATCCTACCGTAAGCTCAAAGCTGTAAAACGAATCGCATAATAAAGAGCAGTTCATACCCCCTTATTTGCGTAGGTTTTGGACTTACGTTAGCTTTGCTATGCCATAAATTCTCAATCTTTTCAATTTACAGACACTAACTGCCAAATCCTATATTTAAATCAATGTGTTTTTCTCATCTCTATAATGTAATTAATCTACCAAACAAAAAACAAATTGTCAATCATTAAAAAATAATAATATCTCTTCCTCTTTCTTTTCCAAGATATAATTTTTCGTCAGCTTCTTTAATTGTTGCTGTTAAACCATTAATATAATCATATTCTGCTATTCCAAAGGTCATTGTAACACCAATTTCAATTTCATTTTTCTTAATCCGCATTTCTTTAATCTTTCTACGGATCTGTTCAATTTTAATACAGGCATTATCACCATTGCACTTGGGAAACAGTAATAAAAATTCTTCTCCTCCCCATCTTGCAGCAAAACCATCTTTTTTTGTTTCTTCTATAAAAATATCAGAAATGGCCTTTAATACTTCATCTCCACAATCATGTCCATAATTATCATTTACTTTTTTAAAAAAATCTATATCACAGATACACAAACTAAATCCACCATAATCAGTCTGACCTTTTGTCAATTGTTCCATATATTCAATTGCTTTTCTTCTATTATAAAGTCCCGTTAAAGTATCTGTATTTGCCTGTTTTTCCAACATACAATTGTAATCTATCAATTTTCCCTCAAGTTCCTGACTATCTTTGCTGAAAATAAATGCAATCACTGAAATACAAACAAAAATTGTAATTGTATTAATTATTTGCAGAATATTCTCTTCATCTGTAGATAATTTCCACATAGGTTGTTTGTAATGATAAATAAAAAAAAGTACAATTCTAAATGTGCATAAAAAAACCGCGTATGATATTTTTTGTAAATATCTTTTATAACTGGAGAAAAAATATAAAATCAAAAGTACCATTAAGAAATGCTGAACTCCAATATTCCATCCAAACATATGTACAATTGAACAAATCCATACAATCATTACTATATTAAACATCCATAAAGTGGATAAAGACTTACAATGGTATGACATATAAAAAATACTTATAAACACGGCAAAAAAGAATATAATATATAAAAACTTTTTAAAATCTAATTTTGGTATATAGAATAATCCATTAATAGAAAAATATACCATTATTAAAATAAGTAAAAATCTGATCACTACAATCAGTTTTTTTGACTCATTTTTTGATTTAACATCTCTGCCAATAAAGTTTTTTATTTTATTAAATATACTTTCTTCATTTCGTTTTAATATTGTTTTATCCACAATATTCCCCCATATTATGCTAAAAATTCGCAGTTTCCGTTAATTTTATAATACACTATGGTTACTTAAAAAGCAATAATACAAAAAATTGCCACAATTCGAAATTGTGGCCGGTAGTTTGACAGTTGAATAAAAGAAAAATTCTTGCAGGCCCGATAAAGCC
>KE159801.1:0-8630 GCA_000403495.2 Lachnospiraceae bacterium 10-1
TTCCTGTCCGGATAACTGCATCTGCGTGAAAAGAAGCTTCCATGGTCGTTTCTCTTTGTTCCGGTATAACCGGTATCTCAGCAAATGAAACAGACGCCAGTTCCGGGTTTTCGGCTGGCTGAGGCAGATTTATCTGCCCGAAAACCTCTTTTCTTATCCGTCTCTGCCAGTAATAATAAGTTTTCTCATTGATCCCGTTATCAGCAAGCCATTGTTTTACAGTCTGGCCTTCTGGTCTTAAACTGCATTGTTCGATGACTGCTTTCCAGTTGGAAAGTCGGATTTCATGTGTGATCTTATCCATTGTTAGCCTCCTTTAAAAAACTAGTTAGTTTTATTAGTTTTTTAAAGTTTGACAGAAAATCTATAATCTGACTAGGCGTATGATTTGACGTTTACCTCGCGTTTCCTAACAATCATTATATAATCTTTGAAAGGGGGATGAAATCCACCCCATTACTTTGCGCTTACAGCATACACAATGATTTGTACTTTGAAAACTTCATATTTGGGGGCTGTGTATAAACGCCCTGTGCTGCCTGGGCTATGGGCATTATGCCGGATGCGGTGAGGCGTTCTGTCGCATATCAGGCATTAAACCGGATCTTACAGATTTATAAACTGGAGGGAGCCTTTAACGCTTTCGCCGGAAGAAAGACTTAAGGAGCGGCAGGACAGCATAAAGCCGCTTATTGAGGAATACTTTGCGTGGGTAAAAAAACAGCTGGAAGATGTGACGATTCGGTATTTATTTAGATGCTAAAAATTACCAGCTTGGTCCTCCATCACAGTCACAAAAATCGCAATGGTCACACTTATCACTAGTATCCAGCGCGTTAGAAACAAATATTGCATGTTGCGTATCATTTTTGATACAGAATGTATTTGTTGCTTCTGTGTATATCATTGAATTAATAATACTATCTACTTTGTTCATTTTTTGTTCCTCTTTTAATAATGTTTTTGGATAATAATTTTCTTAATATTATAGAAGCTTCTTCTTTAGAGATATCATACAATTTACATAAATTACTTTCAGAAAGATGTGTTTGTTCTTTTAATAAATTGACAAGTAATTTGTCTGCTAAAATCCAGTCAAATGCTGATACATATATTAAAGAATGTGTTTCATTTTCTTCTCTAACATTCAGGTGGCTGGATATCTCATAAGAACTTAATTGTGACGTTTTATGTCTGGATTTGGCCTCAAATTCAATATGCTGATCAAATTGAGCGAAAGGATCTGGAAGTGTATAAGTTCCAGATGCAACATATGCTTCCTCTTTACAGCCTCCCTCACATTGTAGAACATATTTACATTTGCTGCATTTTTCTGGGATAAAACTTTCATTTCTAAGGATATCCATTTTATTCCAGGCCTTTGTAATGCCTTCCAAGTAATGTCCATACACGTGTGTAGAATGTGGACATGCCTTTATTTTACCATCATATGAAATGGCAATTTCAGTTTTTCCTGCGGAACAAATCCTTCTTCCGAATTTTTCAAAGTGCTGTTGATTGGAAAATGCACAATAAGGATAGAATTCCAATGTGGACACTTTGATGCCAAAGTCATGATTAACTCGTAATAATTCATCAAATACATATTCCAGTTGTTTTCGATTAATTCGATATTTGTCAAAATCATGATAACTATATGGAGTTGCTGCTTTTGTAGCTGCAAATGTTTCAATAGGAAGGTCTTTCAGTAAACTGGCAGTTTTGTAAATATCTTTAATATTAAGAGAAGTTATAACCATATTCACAGATACTTTTAAGTTTTGAGAGCATAATGCTTTGATTCCTCGTAGAGTCATTTCCCATGCATTTTTATTCTGTGTTATTGAGTTACATGTTTCTTCAATGCCTGATGTTAGAGATACCAAAACGGAGGATATACCTAATTGTTTTAATTCTGCACTATTAGATTCGTTTATCAGAGAAGCATTAGTATTTAAAGATACTTCTATTCCATTATCGACTAATTTATTGATACAAGGTTTAACATTTTGATATACAAGCATGGGCTCCCCACCGGTAAGTGTAACATGTAATATGTGGCACTTTATAATCTCCTCTGTTATAGCCATATAATTAATATCTGTATTTAATATATTAATATTATCTTTTCGCCATGCATTATAACAGTGAATACATTTATAATTGCAATCCGGCGTTAACTCCCATTGGATATTAATCGGAGCAATTAGCTTTCTGTACATGAAGGGTGTCCTTTCTGAATAGTGTTAGGCAAGTAATTCCTTCTGAAATCCATTTTGCGTTTTCTTTTGTAATCCATATAGAATGCTCATTTGGCATTTCTTTTATGTCTAAATTTGGGTTATCTATGCCGCTGATTTGGTACTTATAATTATCCACTTTAATATCCCATTTATTTGCTTCTGGACCGTTAATTTTGAATTTACAAGTAAATTCACAACTTGGGTTTTGGGTAGAATAGGCTTCAAAAAAAGTATACGTATCATCCAAGCTATAACAATAATAACTTGTTATAGTTAAAGAATTTCTACAATTGGAATCTAATTCTATTTTATATTCGCGTGTCAGATGATCATCTCGCTTTACTAATTCTCCGCCATTACAAGCAACTGATTTTCCATTATTCACAGCGCTGACTTTCAAAGTTTCAGCATCTTTCTTGTTTTTAAACCGAGGAGTATAGCAATAATTCGGCGTTTTACCAGTGTATGAAGTTACCATAATTATATTTAGCACCACATGTACTTTTATTATCTTCTTTGCTGTGTTAGGTGTCAATACTATTTCTCGTTTATATGTTCTGTATAAATGACCTTGTTGTAATTTACGAAATTGTTCCAGGTATCTTTTTGAGAGGTCTTGAAACCCCTCTTGCCATTTATTATCTTCATCAAACAGTTTTGATTCTATTAAAAGGTTAATTTTTTGATTTCCGGCTAAATCAATTAATTTGTTTAACTTGTTGTTATCTAATTGATTTAGCGGAAAATTTTCCACGTGCTCTATATAATCGAAAGCATTTGCAATTTCAGATATTTTTTGCTGTATGTTGTTGATGGTTTCACTTGTTTGATCTTTCCAGAGGTTAAGTGTTTTTTCATTTTCTTGTTTGAGTGCAGTTGCTGTAATTTCTGCTATTTTTGCTAAATCAGAATAGGATAAAAATGTACCTATAATTATTGATGAAATAAACAATTCTAATATACTGCAAATCAATGAAGAAAAGAGATATTCGTTAATTTTAAGATAAATATACAATACAAAAAAGAAAATGCCTATTATAGGCAAGAGTATTTTTAGCGATAAGTGAAGATTAATTTCCCATTTGCATATTTTGAAGCGTTTTTTTTCTTGATTATCCATTAATTATGGCCCCTTATGTTACAAGTTTTTGTAGACAAAAATATTATAAATCTTTTTTTCATAAATATAAATAGACTATAGTTCCATTTAAAAAACTATCTATATTTAGGAAAATATTTCAAGCTCACATACTATTTTTCTAAACAATATCCGGCCACAAGGAACTTTAATTCCTAGTCAAAATATACACTGCATAGTATAATTAACACAATACTTATTTACAATAAAGAGGTACACAAGATGAAAAGAACAGTTGATTTGAATAATATTTTTTCAGAAAAATTTTCACAGATTATTAAGAAATATGTAAAGCGGCTGAACGTACTTTTAAAACAGTACGATGCGGTTATTTTTATGGCAAGAAAGTCCATATGCTTTTATAGTGCACTTATTATTCAAGGGGAAATTGAGAAAAGTCCAGAGTGCTGTATAATGTCAAGCCGGGCATTGGAGTATAACGTATTAAAGCGATATGTTGGGAAAAAGGTAGCTTTAATTGATGATGTTGTCGTAAAAGGAACATCTATTACAAAAGCAATGAATAATCTTAAAGAGGCAGGTATCAAGCCTGATATATATATTGCAGCATGTGATATTGATTTTATCCAAAATGAAAGCTTTGAATATAAGAGATTCATAAGACATCCGTATGTAATTCTTAATGAACAGGATATTTGTGAACTGGCAACTTTCATAACCGAGTATATTGCGGCATCTGGATGCCCATATAATATTGATCAACCCATATATAAAATATATTTTAGAGATCATGATGAAGTGGAGCATTTTTTTGCTCTTAATAAATGTGTGGATATTACGAGCAGCACACAGCAGCAATTTGGTATTTGCAGCCGGGTAACTCATTTTAAAAGCACTATACTTAAAAATATTTTTCCAGAAGAAATACCGCTGGAGCATGTTTATGTGAAAATCAGGATGATATACAATAAAATATCAGGGGAGATGTTGTTACTGCCTTTTGTGCTTCTTCCAGAAATTGACTATTCATTAGTAGAAAAATTATATGAATTAGTAAACACTCCTGCATTGAATGATATAATTAAGAAAACAAATATTAGAACTGAATATGAAAATAAATTGAATATATTTCAATATATATTTTCTAATGTATTTATAAAACAGTATTTTAAGGAAATATTAGATGAATTAACTTCCAAAAAAGTAAAAAGTAATGAAATTGCTCAATTTTCTCAATGTCTTTTTGAAGAAAATGAGTTAGATCAAAAAGCAAACATGTTTTTTGAAGGGATTAATATTATATATAATCAGGAATCTTCCTATATTGATTCTTTTCTATTTAATGAATATGTTTCAAAGGTATATGATCTTGTTTTGGGGAAAAATTCTGTAAGAAAGTATATTAATTCGAATGGAAGTGAAATTGCCAAAAATGTAATTTCAGTTAATATATTAGAGGCATATATCAAAAAATGTAATATCACTTATGATAAATATGCATTATCTAATTTAATTGATATTTTCATTGACAGAGGGATTTTTATTCCCTCTGTTGTGCACACGAAGAACCATTGCATTGTAAGAGCTTATAAGGGAGGAGAAGTAGCTAAAATTTCTGAAAAAGAAATGGAATTGTTTTCTCACATGTTAGGACAATATTTGGATTATGTGGGTAAAGATAATCTTGACAAAATAGAATATGAGAAACTGTGTGTCCTGTTTTTTAGAAGTGCAGCCAAAAAGGATATTTTTCCTAATGTACAAAAAGAAAAGATAAAAGCTGTAGAGGGGGATTATTTCGAGGTTTCCTATGCAAAATTTGGCCCCAGAGTGTCTGTTGCGCAGGGGAAAAGATATGAGGCCGGGCAAAAAAGTCTTTTAGCAGATGAAATGACGGAATTGGAATTATTGAATTTGCGTAAAGGTACAAATGATAAGGGAGAATATATTGAAAAGTACTGCGTAGTGGATTGGAGAAAGGATTTTGAGGATAATACATGGTCTGATTTTGCCAATATTGTTGCATATGATTTTGCTGTATTAAGAAAATGTTATCGTCATGGTTTAAGTAAAAAAGCAGAAGAAGAAAGACATCTTTTTGAATATGTTCCGTCTTATAATAAGTTCCTGACTTTGTTGGCTATAGGAAATAATGAAAAAGAAAGACTTTTGTCACTGGCAGCAGAGATTTATTTGTTTTTATCAGTACAGATTGAAGGTTTGACAGCTAAGAGAAGTTTGTTAAAAATAAGGGATAAATTTGATGGTATATGCAGTGGGATATGGAAATATGTCTGTTATAAGAATGATTCTTTATTAGAAAAGTTGTTTAGAAGTATGTCAAAATATAATAAAAATGTTGTGCGTTCAAGTATAGATTATTTATCTAAATCGGTAGATCGTAATCCTAATATAATTGATTATATAGATGAGTGTGGTGATTTCCTGATTTCTTTAGCTTATAACTTGAATAAAATGGGTGAAGTATATAACATAAAATTTGCAGAAACACATTCTGACTTTAACTATATTCCACCTGAAAAACTAATGGAATTGGAGAGTATTGACAATGGAGGCTTCGATGAGGAAAAAATAGTAAGAAGTCTTCAGGAATTTAAATTGGAGGCAGGGGCGTTAATAGACAAGTGTGATATCTTTTTGAAAGAAGAAGCTATGTTTTATAAGATATGTAAAACTATCTTTATCATTTACTCAGGAACAACGCAGTTGCCTGATGCATTATATAAACAGGCAATTAAGCATAGTCTGGGTGAAAACAAAATTGATTATAATTATCTGCTTCTAAATATGGAAAGTGAAATTTCTTTGGAGAATCAGTTGGGGGAAATTATAGACAATTGCCAGGATGTGCGTGATGTTAAAATTGTTTTATGCAATATGCAGAAAGATTATGAAGGCATTATTTATGGCAGAAACATTTCGAAAGGAAGGAATTTTGACAAATTTGCAAAAGAAATTCTGGATCAGGAAAATAGCAGGCCATTTAACAATCGCATGGAATTTATTGTATATTCAAAAGAAAGTAAAGACTTTTCGAATATCAATTTAGAAGGATTTCAATTGTGCAGGCATGAGGATTTAGAAGTGCAGCACGGTTATTTTACACAGAGATTTTATATCATTAAAAATCACAACCATAGTCAAAATGATGTTAAGGTAAGTTTAAATGTGAAGGAGGCCGGAGAGGTGAAAATTGGTGAAGTGAATAATAGCAGAATTATCGAAAGCAATGGCCCTTATTATGAAGGTTCAATTGAGTTAAAGCAGGAAGATGTTCAATTGGCAGAGAATTTAAAACGATTGGCAGATGAATTGGAAATATTAAAAACTAAAGTGGAAGAAAATCAGATTGTTGTCATTGATAATGCAATTAAGGATGTTAATAGTGGGGATACTTCTAAGATAAAGGATGGACTAAAACAAATTGGCAGTTTGGGGAAAAATGTTTTATCATCAGTAATGACCACGACTGTTGTAGCTTATATGAAATATTATGGGATGCTTCCACCTGTATAACTGAGAATATATAAAATGAGCCCTGTATATTGATGGGAGCTTATGTGCATGAAGGAACTAATTGTACGGATAAAAAGTAATATTTTAAGATTGGGGGGGGTGTCGCAAAATCATCAAATTAGATGATTGAGCGGCACCCTTACTCTATGTGCAGAAAGATTCGGAAAGTATTCTTTGATTTTTGGAGCTTTCCAGGATTTTTGGCATACTTTAATAATACTGACGTTTTTTTGGGGGTTTATGCGACCTCTTTGGATAGTGTCAAGATTTTTTCGCAAATTTAATTTCCACCGTTTGGTAGCCAATAGTCAGCCGGCTATGATATCAGACAGCAGTTCCTCCTCCGGTTTGGAGAGGTGATCCATATTCATGTAACGACGGGTGCCCCATTGGGTCCCGGCTACATGGCGCAGTCTGGCACATACCAGCATCAGAGCACTCTGACCATCCGGAAACGCACCAATCGCCTTTGTCCGGCGTTTGATCTCACGGTTTAACCGCTCTATGGTATTGTTGGTCCTGATCCTCGTCCAGTGCTGGGTAGGAAAGTCCATATAGGTAAGGGTTTCCTCTATGCCTTCCGTCAGCTTCTTTGCTGCTGCGGAAAGTTTCATCTCCTTGAGCTTGTCTGATACGCTGCGGGCTTTTTCACGGGCGGCCTCCTTACTCTCCTGGGCATGGATGGCTTTCAGCATCATAGCGACTGTCTTCATTTTATTGCGGGGCGTAACAGAGAAGAGGTTCCGGTAAAAATGAACGGTGCATCGCTGATAGCGGGCATCTGGGAACACCTCAGGAATGGTCTCCAGCATACCCAGGTTTTTGTCTCCGATGATCAGTCTGACTCCCGAAAGTCCCCGCTCCTTAAGCCATACAAAGAATGAACGCCAGCTTTCTTTATCTTCTTTCATTCCTTCTGCTGCGCCGATGATCTCCCGGAATCCGTCGCTGTTTACACCAATGGCCACAAGGATGGAAACATTCCGGATCTCACCGCCCCAGCTGCGTTTGAGATAGACACCGTCTACATAGACATAGGGATAGTCACCGGACAGTGGCCGGCTGCGCCACTGCTCGATATGTTCATAAGCTTTCTTGTTGAGATTACTGATCGTGCCGGGAGATACTTTGGTCCCCCAAAGGGCTTCCGTGATATCTTCTACCCGGCGTACGGAGACACCTGCCAGATACATCTCGATCAGGGCTTCTTCCACAGAGGATTCCCTGCGGCGGTAGCGTTCGATGATGGCAGTCTCAAAAGGGACACCTTTGAGCTTGGGGACATTTAACTCCACTTCCCCTGCTGTGGTCTGAAAATTTCTCTTATAATGTCCGGAACGGTAACCCTGACGGCCACTGGAACGTTCGTACTTCTGGGCGTTGACCAGTTCATCCGCTTCTTTGTCGAGCAGGGTATTGAGAGTCTCTTCCACACTGGAGCGGACAAGGTCTTTCAGATCGTGCTTTATTAAGTCCTCGTTTAGTTGTATAATGTTATCAGACATGGTTCTATACCTCCTTTGGCAAATTTTGTTGTGGTGACTTAATTCTACCAAACGGCTATAGACCATGTCTATTTTTATGCAATTAATTTGCGAAACTTATTATACGTCATCCCTCTTTGAACGGAAAGAAATGACTGGTAGTGTAAAATAGTTTGGCTCTTTGTCAAGTTAGTTGAATAACCTGTTTTATTATGTTATCATAAAATGGGTGAATGATATGGAATTAAATGAACTATTAAAAGAACT
>KE159801.1:10365-17095 GCA_000403495.2 Lachnospiraceae bacterium 10-1
AAGATGAAACCGAACTGGACAGCTGGATAAAAAGAGCAGAAATCCTCCAAATCACAGAAATTAACAGCTTCCTGAAACTGATTCGGTCGGATCTGTAAGCTGTTAAAAACGCAATAAAATACGATTACAGTAATGGCCCTGCCGAAGGGCATAATAATAAGATAAAAGTAATAAAAAGACAGATGTATGGCAGATGTAAATTTGATCTTCTTCGTTTAAAAGTATTGTGTTAATTCAACTAACTTGACAAAGAGCCAATAGTTTGTGTCCTTGGAAAAAAATACCTCTTTTTTGGTAAGAATCATGATATGACAATTCTTATCGAAAAGGAGGTTTTTTATGCCAGCAACAAAACAGCAAATACGACAGATTATTGCAGATAACAACCTAAACAGCGTAGCCGATGTTTACAGCCTGCTGAGGGACAGTTTCAAAGATATCCTGCAGGAGCTTATGGAGGCGGAACTGGATGCTTCCCTCGGTTATGAAAAGAACCAAAAAGGCGATGTCTCCACATCCAATAAAAGAAACGGACACTCGCCTAAAACAGTAAAGAGCCAGTATGGGAATTCCAGATCGATGTCCCGAGAGACCGGGAATGGGAATTCGAGCCAAAGCTCATCCCCAAATACCAGAGGGACATCTCCGGTATTGAAGAAAAAGTGCTCTCCCCCTATGCAAGGGGTATGAGTACAAGGGATATCCATGACCAGATACAGGAGCTTTACGGGATGGAACTGTCCGCTGAGATGGTCAGCGAGATCACTATCACGAAGTCATATCAAAGAATCAATGGAAGGGATGTGATTACAAAACCAAAGACAGCGAAAAGCAAAAGGGTGATTACGCTTCCTGATTTTTTGGTATTGGAATCGGAAGAATATGTGAGTAAACTGTACGGTATGATGTTACATATTCTCATTTATATCCGAACCAGTCTCGTGATCTGGATGACCAGTTGAATGGACTGATAGAAGAACCTGATGAAGAGGAAAGATTTTATTACAAGGAGCTGCGTATATTCAATATTGTTGTGGTTGGCAAGAAAGAGAATATACAGCGGCTCGTAGATTCCTTACAGGAAATGCAGACAGTTATGAGAGAAATTGCCGGACAAATCCAGTCCGGCTATTTCTTGTTATCAGAGGAAGGTTATCAGGAGTTAAAGAGGGATTATCTGGCGCTTGCGGTAACGATTGTAGATATCATGGATGGGGCGGCATATCTGTTTGATAAAGAAGTACCGACTAAGCGGAGGAATTGGAAGGCGGAGTTGGAATTAGAGCAGTATCGCCATGTATTAAGTCTTGACGCCGGAAAGGAAGAGACAATTGAAAAAGCGGTATAGTCGTGATATGATATTGAATGAAAAGGTGGGTGGTTTGATGGATACGAAGGAGCAGATGGATTTAAAAAGAAAAGAGACTCTGGATGCAATAAGAAAATTATGCCTATTGGATGACAATCTTATGACGCTGGTATTTGACAGAAATATAGAAGCTACAGAACTGTTATTGAATGTTATTCTCCGGCGTAATGATTTGCGGGTATTGGATGTGGTGGCACAAAGAGAGTATAAAAACCCAATGCCCGGTGGGCGTTCTATTACCATAGATATTTATGCAGTGGATGGGAATGATAAAGTTTACGATATAGAGGTTCAGCGTGCATCAGAAGGAGCGGATGTCCATAGAGCAAGGTTTCACAGCAGCATGATTGATACAAAAATGCTGAAAGTGGGACAGGAATTTAAGGAAATCCATGATTCTTATGTGATATTCATAACTGCAAATGATGTAATAGGAGCAGGATGCTCTTTATATCATGTCAATAGAACGATAGAAGAGACTGGCGCATACTTTAATGATGGTTCACACATTATATATGTGAATGGCAGTTATAAAGATGATAATGATCCGGTCGGAAAATTGATGCATGATTTTAGATGTTTAAGTTCTGTCGATATGTTTTATCCGATATTGGCAGAACAGGTGAAATATTTCAAGGAAACAGAAGGAGGTCAGGAAATTATGTGTCAGGTATTTGAAGATTTAGCAGAAAAAAGGGTTACGGAAGAGAAAAAGGCTTTTGCACGCCGTTTGATAGCAAGAGGAAAGCAGACACTTGAAGAAATTGCGGAAGATGCTGAGTTGCCGATTGAAGTGGTAAGGGATTTGGCTGGATTGCAGTTGGCGTAAAATTTTTGGGGCTTTATTTTGTTGCTTTAGAACTAAAAATAGTTGAAGTAACATGGAAATAGTGTATTTTAGGATATCTTATGAGCAAACGTCAGGAATATAATATATGATAATCGGGAGGAAGATTTGCATGGCTATTAGCGATGAAATTCAAAAGTATCGTCAAGAAATAAAATCTGAAAGGATGGATATGTCTTTTGGAGAAGTAATCAATATGTATAAAGATAAGGAAATAATTATTTCTCCGGAATATCAAAGGGCATTTAGATGGAATGAACAAAGACAATCTGATTTTATTGAGTCAATACTATTGGGAATTCCTTTCCCATCAATATTTGTGGCAACTAATGCAGATGGTAAATGGGAATTGATTGATGGCTTACAAAGAGTGTCTACAGTTTTAGCCTTTTTTAATGAGCTTAAGGACGAAAATGGAGATTCGTTCCCTAAAAATGGACTTAAGTTAGTTGAAGGTAGTTTAATAAAGGGATTAAAAGACATTACCATAGATACTCTGCCATTAGAATACAAACTTCAAATAAAACGGACACCATGTAGGGTGGAAATAATCCTTAAAGAAAGCGAATTTAAAATGCGGTACGAGCTTTTCAAGCGGCTAAATACTGGTGGAGAAGGGTTGTCAAGACAAGAGATACGAAATTGTATTTTTAGAGGGTTAGATAGTAGATATAGCGATTTCGTGGGAGAATTATCGAATAATGAGATTTTCAGAGAAATAGTAAATATTAGTTCATTAAACGAAGAGATGATGTATTATGATGAATTGGTGTTGAGATACTTGACTTTGAAAAACAAAGGAACTAGATATAGTCAGGCTAATATACAAGATTATATGGATGATTATTTAGAAAGCCAATGCAGGGAATTTGATGAAAGCGGGATCAATACTGATAGACAATTATTTGAAAATATTATGAATGTTCTCAATGGATTAAAAGAACAAAATATTTTTAAACTCGGGAAAAGATATTTTACTACAAGTATGTATGATGCAATAATGTTAAGCTTATCAGAGAAAAGCGTTAATCTGTCGGAGATAAATATCACTGAATTAGGGGAAAAAATTGCTGAATTGAAGAAAAAAGAAGAATTTACAAAATATGTTGGTTCAGCGAGTAGTAATCCAACAAGTATAACTAATAAGGTAAAAATTGCAAAACAAATCTTGTTAGGAATATCGGAGTTATAGAAATGCATCCACTTACTAATGAAATAATAGCTAGTAGAGAATGGCGTGTAAGAGAGTTAGAGAGTTTGAAAAAAGTCGGAATTTTGGCATTAAATAACTATTCACAAAAAGTTAGAGATCAATATTATCGAATGTGTATTCCATACATATATGCCCACTGGGAGGGATTTGTTGTTGAAAGTTTTAAACAACTTATCTCATATTTAAATAGTTTACATTTGGATAAAAAATTGGTTCGTATTGAATTATATGCTTTCTCTTTGCAAGATGTATTAAAGCCTCTTGCTGGTAAACAAAGTTTTGAACAAACATGTCAGTTTGCAGAAAAATTTACAAGGGATTATGATAGGGCACTATATATAGATCCGACATTACTTACTGCTAAATCTAATTTGAATTATAAACAGTTGACTATAATTTTGAGTAAATTTGGAGTAGAAAATTGTTTGGCAAAATATCAAAATGAGATTAATCAATTGGTTAATCAAAGAAATAGAATAGCGCATGGTGAAAATGGGATAACTGTAGAGTATACCAATATTTCGAGAAAAATTAGTATGTTGCAAGAAATTTTTGATATTATGATTTTAAAATTTGAAGAATATTTATCTAAGAGAATGTATTTGAGATAAAGTGGTAGTTCTCTAAGAACCTTTGTTCTATTCTCTCTGTTGGTTCTGCTCTGGTTCTAAAAGTAGTTGAAATGATATGGAAACTATGTATTTTAGTAGATATTGGAGACAAAAATAGAAGAAAAAGACTCTCATGTGAGACGAGTTCGAGTGATGAAAAGTTGTTCTTGCAGACCAACTTTTTGCTCCATGCAGATTATAATTTTTGCTGAGAGCGGCAGAAGCAATAAGAAAATATAGTAAAAATTCAGGATCTTGTAGGATTCATTCCCACAGGGTACTCTTCTTTTCCCTCATCCTTCCCACAGCATACAAAACGAAGCATTTTGTGGTACTAAAAAGGGACAGTTTCAAAGATATCTTGCAGGAGCTTATGGAGGCGGAACTGGATGCTTCCCTCGGTTATGAAAAGAACCAAAAAGGCGATGTCCCCACATCCAATAAGAGAAACGGACACTCCCAGATACAGGAGCTTTACGGGATGGAACTGTCTGCTGAGATGGTCAGCAAGATCACAGACAGGATACTTCCGGAAGTCAAAGAGTGGCAGTCGCGGCCATTAAACCCCATCTATCCCTTTGTATTCATGGACTGTATCCATTATAAAGTCAGGGAAGACGGACGGATACTGAGCCGTGCCGCCTACATTGTACTGGGTATTACGGCAGACGGCTATAAAGATATCTTGAGCATTGCCGTAGGCACCAATGAGACCAGCAGGTTCTGGCTGGGAATGTTAAATGACCTGAAAAACTGCGGCATGCAGGATTTAAGGAAGCAATCAGTGCGGTCTATCCTGATGCGCAGATCCAGAGATGTGTCATCCATATGCTGCGCAATTCCTTCAAATATGTCAATTACAGCGACCTGAAGAAGTTTTCTTCTGATTTTAAGGCGGTATATAATGCCCCGAATGAAGCATCTGCACTTGGCAGAGCTGGAAAAGATCAAAGAAAAATGGGGACGGAAATATCCCTATGCAGTCAGCAGCTGGGAAAACAGCTGGGAGGATGTCAGTTCCTTCTTCCAGTTCTCCGCTGATATCCGGCGCATCATGTATACCACAAATATCATAGAAGGACTTAACCATTAGTACCGGAAAGTGACCAGAACAAAAAGCATATTCCCAAGCGACAGCTCCTTAGAAAAAATGCTATATCTTGCCAGTGGGAACGTAGTCAAAAAATGGACCCAGCGGTATAGGAACTGGGATCAGGTACTGAACCAGATGATCGCCCTTTATGGAGACAGGCTTACCCAGTACCTGTAAAAAGAAAAAGCCGGGACACCACATCTTATCAAGAAATGTCCCAGCCTTATTCCATCGGCATTAGCAGTATTGCCAGAAAGCCCCAGCCGTATTCCTGCTGCTAATGCATGGTTGGCATGCAAAAAATTTAATATACCTGTATAAAAATAAATAAGCTGGCAATACTATTATCAGAAAAGAATTTCGACAACATAAAAGTAATGTTATTCGACAGCAAATTTCTACATATCTGATTCATATCAATAAAGATTTTTATCCATAGACACAGAATTTTGGCTCTTTGTCAAGTTAGTTGAATTAACACAATACTTTTAAACGAAGAAGATCAAATTTACATCTGCCATACATCTGTCTTTTTATTACTTTTATCTTATTATTATGCCCTTCGGCAGGGCCATTACTGTAATCGTATTTTATTGCGTTTTTAACAGCTTACAGATCCGACCGAATCAGTTTCAGGAAGCTGTTAATTTCTGTGATTTGGAGGATTTCTGCTCTTTTTATCCAGCTGTCCAGTTCGGTTTCATCTTTCCCTGACAGGAGAATTTTAAAATCAGACACAAGTTTTAGTACCTGTTCCAATTCTGTTTGTCCTTTCAGGTAATATTCTATCTCTCTCCGCTTTTGTCCGTCTGGGATTTCTTCAAGTGGTACATATAACAGCCTTTTTATGTCACTTCTTTTTAAATAATGAACCCGATGTTTCGTTTCCCAGCGGATTCCTTTCATTTTACTGTTATACAAGGAAATCTGGCCTGTATATCCTTCTTCTTTGATCTGGTTGAATATTTCCGTATACCCATATCCGCTTAAAAGTAGTTCTTTGATTCTTGGTATGTATGGATCCAGTTTGCATGGTCTGGAATCAATGGGAGGTTTTGTCATACTCAGATATCTTATAACTGTAGGACGGGCTATCTGAAGTGTTTTTGCTATTTCCGTATTATTTTTACCAGCTCTTTTTAACCTCTGGGCTTCTTTAATTACCTCCCATTTTCTCAAACCCGTTTCTATTTTCCTGCGTTCACGTATATTTAATACTTCTTTTTCCGATATCGGAGCAGGTGACAGATCTGCGATCCTAACCTTGTCTTTCATCCTGCGTTTCAGATATTCCAGTATATCTTCCGTTAAATTTTTTAATATATGGAATCTGTCCACAATCTGTTTCGCGTTTGGCAGGGCTTCACTTATGGCAGCTTTATAAGTCCTTGAAAAATCTCTTGTAACTGTTTCTACATTCTTAAACTTTCTAAGGATTTCCACCACTTCCGGCTGTTGTCTGGAAGAAACCACTTCCAGCCTTTTTCTGGTATCATTGTCAACCAGGATAGAAAAATATAGTTTTCGTTTGCAATGCGAAAAATCATCTATGGATATATTTTTCACCTCATAATTGATGACAGGGACTGCTTTTTTT
>KE159802.1:0-2441 GCA_000403495.2 Lachnospiraceae bacterium 10-1
CTGCTCGAAGGCTACGGCAACGATAACCCCGGTGCCAATGCTCATGTACGGTAAGGAAGCAAGCAACCGAAAACAAGAGATAGACCGCCAGCACTACACTATTCCGAACCAAAGACCAAAAGATAAGCATTGTGGGAAAATCTAAACTTTTGGATTTTCCTACAATGCCAACTACGGCGGAATCCCTCCCACTCCTTATATCTTTCTGTATACATTGAATTTGTATTTAGTAAAATGCAGACAACACCACGGATCGGCTTTTGGTTGGACAATTCCAACCAAACACCACAGCAGACAGCAGAAAACATTCTGAACGCTAGGAAGCCGGTATGATTGTTACATATAAGGGGAAGAAAAATTTCTTTTAGGTACTTGCTTTCCTAAAACTGATGTGATACAATGATTTAATCCAGAAAAGGAGTAAAAAATATGCGGCAAGGTATTCTTAAATAAAACTATAATCAAATAGTGGGAACAAAGGATTATGATAGCTCCTTTTGTAGGGGCTTAGTTTTTTGTACCCAATTTAAGAATACTTTTGCCTTATCAATTTTGACATATCCCCAAAAACAGCAATCACAAACAGGTGTATGCTGTATATGTGTATGTCCGCAACTTATAATCCCCAGTGGTAAAAGTATTTTACTGCTGGGGATTTTTATGCCCTTTGGGGCTGTAAAGGGAGGACAATCACATGAAAATAATCAATATTGGAATTCTTGCCCATGTAGACGCTGGAAAGACGACCTTGACGGAGAGCCTGCTATATGCCAGCGGAGCCATTTCAGAACCGGGGAGCGTCGAAAAAGGGACAACGAGGACGGACACCATGTTTTTGGAGCGGCAGCGTGGGATTACCATTCAAGCGGCAGTCACTTCCTTCCAGTGGCACAGATGTAAAGTTAACATTGTGGATACGCCCGGCCACATGGATTTTTTGGCGGAGGTGTACCGCTCTTTGGCTGTTTTAGATGGGGCCATCTTGGTGATCTCCGCTAAAGATGGCGTGCAGGCCCAGACCCGTATTCTGTTCCATGCCCTGCGGAAAATGAACATTCCCACCGTTATCTTTATCAACAAGATCGACCAGGCTGGCGTTGATTTGCAGAGCGTGGTTCAGTCTGTTCGGGATAAGCTCTCCGCCGATATTATCATCAAGCAGACGGTGTCGCTGTCCCCGGAAATAGTCCTGGAGGAAAATACCGACATAGAAGCATGGGATGCGGTCATCGAAAATAACGATGAATTATTGGAAAAGTATATCGCAGGAGAACCAATCAGCCGGGAAAAACTTGCGCGGGAGGAACAGCAGCGGGTTCAAGACGCCTCCCTGTTCCCAGTCTATCATGGCAGCGCCAAAAATGGCCTTGGCATTCAACCGTTGATGGATGCGGTGACAGGGCTGTTCCAACCGATTGGGGAACAGGGGGGCGCCGCCCTATGCGGCAGCGTTTTCAAGGTTGAGTACACCGATTGCGGCCAGCGGCGTGTCTATCTACGGTTATACAGCGGAACGCTGCGCCTGCGGGATACGGTGGCCCTGGCCGGGAGAGAAAAGCTGAAAATCACAGAGATGCGTATTCCATCCAAAGGGGAAATTGTTCGGACAGACACCGCTTATCAGGGTGAAATTGTTATCCTTCCCAGCGACAGCGTGAGGTTAAACGATGTATTAGGGGACCAAACCCGGCTCCCTCGTAAAAGGTGGCGCGAGGACCCCCTCCCCATGCTGCGGACGACGATTGCGCCGAAAACGGCAGCGCAAAGAGAACGGCTGCTGGACGCTCTTACGCAACTTGCGGATACTGACCCGCTTTTGCGTTGCGAAGTGGATTCCATCACCCATGAGATCATTCTTTCTTTTTTGGGCCGGGTGCAGTTGGAGGTTGTTTCCGCTTTGCTGTCGGAAAAATACAAGCTTGAAACAGTGGTAAAGGAACCCTCCGTCATTTATATGGAGCGGCCGCTCAAAGCAGCCAGCCACACCATCCATATCGAGGTGCCGCCCAACCCGTTTTGGGCATCCATAGGACTGTCTGTTACACCACTCTCGCTTGGCTCCGGTGTACAATACGAGAGCCGGGTTTCGCTGGGATACTTGAACCAGAGTTTTCAAAACGCTGTCAGGGATGGTATCCGTTACGGGCTGGAGCAGGGCTTGTTCGGCTGGAACGTAACGGACTGTAAGATTTGCTTTGAATACGGGCTTTATTACAGTCCGGTCAGCACGCCGGCGGACTTCCGCTCATTGGCCCCGATTGTATTGGAACAGGCATTGAAGGAATCGGGGACGCAGCTGCTGGAACCTTATCTCTCCTTCATCCTCTATGCGCCCCAGGAATACCTTTCCAGGGCTTATCATGATGCACCGAAATACTGTGCCACCATCGAAACGGCCCAGGTAAAAAAGGATGAAGTTGTCTTTACTGGCGAGATTCCCG
>KE159802.1:8021-9106 GCA_000403495.2 Lachnospiraceae bacterium 10-1
TTCCAGGGCTTATCATGATGCACCGAAATACTGTGCCACCATCGAAACGGCCCAGGTAAAAAAGGATGAAGTTGTCTTTACTGGCGAGATTCCCGCCCGCTGTATACAGGCATACCGTACTGATCTGGCCTTTTACACCAACGGGCGGAGCGTATGCCTTACAGAGCTGAAAGGATATCAGGCCGCTGTCGGTCAGCCGGTCATCCAGCCCCGCCGTCCAAACAGCCGCCTGGACAAGGTGCGCCATATGTTTCAGAAGGTAATGTAAAGATACATAATCGTCAAGACGGCAACAATCAGAAGTTATGGAGGGTAACAATGGAATATAGTAAGGAAGATTTAATGGAAGCAAAAAAGCAAATTTGGGGAGTGGGAGAGAACATGGGAACAGAGGAAAGTAAAAAAATCTGGGAGGAGAACGCACAATTTTGGGATAATGCAATGGGTGACGAATCTAATGAATTTCACAGAGAGGTAGTGCGTCCCAAAGTAACGGAACTTCTATCTCCTAATCCTGCGGATTACATTTTGGATATTGCGTGTGGCAATGGAAATTATTCTTCGTATCTTGCACAAAGAGGCGCTTCGGTTGTCGCTTTTGATTACAGCAAAAAAATGATAGAATTGGCTAAAAGACGGCAATCACAATATGCAAAACAAATTGAATTTTGTGTGGCGGATGCGACCGATAGAAAAAGTATATTAGAATTAAAAAGAAATCGAGCCTTTACGAAAGCAGTTTCTAATATGGCAATTATGGATATTACGGATATTGAACCACTTCTTATGGCTGTTTATGAACTGTTGCAGGAAAGCGGAATTTTTGTCTTTGCAACGCAACACCCTTGTTTTGTCACGTTGACTGAAAAATATATGACACCGCACAGTTACTATGATATAGCGATTGAAGGGCAACCGAAAGAGCAGATTTATTATCATCGTTCCATACAAGATATTTTTAACCTTTGTTTTAGAGCTGGATTTGTCATTGATGGATTTTATGAAGAATGTTTTAAAACCAACAAAGAAATTCCTATGGTAATGATAGTAAGGCTTAAGAAGGTAAAACGTGATAGCTTAAAATA
>KE159803.1:0-1962 GCA_000403495.2 Lachnospiraceae bacterium 10-1
GAGGATAACCCGCTAAAAGAAATGCTGGAAACTGCTGGTGAAATCGTCAGCCAGGACAGCGACACGGAACAAGCGTACTTGGCGTTTATCTGCAAACGGCTCAAGCTGAATTTTAGGAAGCTGTCAGTAGAAGAACGGAAGTGGCTGAAAAAGATTGCGGAAAAATCCGACTTGCTGAAGAATCCAAAACCGCAGAGAGGACGAAGATAAAAAATGCCTGAACGGCGGTTCTGGTTTTTCAGAACCACCATCCAGGCATTTTGTTTAGTAATAGAAAAAGGTGCAGTTGATTATTGCGTATTGTCAATCTCTCTCAAACCGGGTAGTAAAAATACGGCAAGCGCAACGATGATAATGCCAATTCCGCAAATGACAAACCATTTCTCAACTCCCAGCCGCTCCGCCAGAGGCCCGGAAATGACAAGGCCAAACGGCATGGCGAGGGAAGCGGCGCTTGTCAGTAGAGAAAAAACTCTCCCCAGATATTCTGGTTTGACCGTTTCTTGAAAAATCGCATTTTGCACACCGTAAAATGGAGCGGAAATTCCCATAACAGTACAGCACACAACAAAGACAAGAAATGCGTCTGGCGGCAAAAGCCCGGAGAGCATATTGCTAACGCCCATCAGGAGAACGGAAAGACCGATGGTGTACCGCCGTTTCTTAAAACCGCCCCAAATGCTCAGAATGACTCCGCCAAGCAGCATACCAACCGCAAAAGCAATTTCAGCGGCAGAGGCATGGGCCGGTGTTCCTTTGAAGTATGACATACAGATGAGAGGAAAAAGCGTACTGATTGGCATATAAAAGAACATATAAATTACACCAATCCAGAGCAGAGCAAAGAGGCCCCTGTTTTGCTTTAATACCACATACCCCTCTTTCATATCCTGTAAAAACTGTTGTCTTTTCGTTTCTGGACATAGTTCAGGCGTTGGTATGGACGAAATCGCAACAGTCACACAGGCAAGGATTGCACCCACAATATCTAACAATATAATTGCATTAAGAGGCCAAACAGCATATAAAAACGCTGCGGCAGCTGGACTGATAATCGCACTTACTGCTTGCATGGTCTGCGTGTAACCAGCGCATTTTGTAAGTTCCTCTTTTGGCACAATCATAGGTGTTGCTGCGCTGAATGCTGGAGAATGAAAAGCAGTTCCCGCACTTCGGATTAACAGGACAACCATAATAGACCATACGGGCAATTCCATGTAAAACGCCACCAGCGCCAGAATACCGCCAGCGGCGGCAATTATCAAATCCGCACCAATCATTACGCTTTTACGGCTGTGCCGGTCAACAAAAGCACCTGCAAACGGGCCTAAACAGGCTTGCGGCAAAAATCCAATCAGTGTTGCCGCCGTCAATATGATTGCAGAATTAGTTTTCGCAACCAAATAAAAGATAATGGCCATTTGCAAAATACCGCTGCTAATAAAGGATATTGCTTGTCCGGCAAGAAGTGTAAAATAAGTTTTTCTCCATGAATTGTTGTTTTGGGTCATAATGCGAACCTCCTTTTTTATTGCATTGTTCCTTTGTTTCTGCAATAAAAAGCAGGCGTTGTCCCACAGAGAGGGCAGACGCCTGCATAACAACAAAGCACGAAAAAACACCACGATACAGTTCAAAGACTGCTCGTGTCAAACCTACGTGTTCCTTTGCATACGCACGCAAAAAAAGCCCACCATCATGTGGAAAGGTACTTCTACTTTTTATTGCTTATTAGCGTACACAAATTAACACACGTAAGCCTCCTTCCAATCTCAAACTGTCGCACAGTATAACACACATCCGATAGACTTGTCAACCATTTTTAACCTTGTTTTCCATCTTGTTTTTCCATCTCTTACGGGCAGTAGCAAAGCCAGGCGAGCCAGTCAACGGTCAAGATGAACGGCGCTTTCAGCGCCGCCGTTGACAGTCTCGCCCGTCTTTGCTAATGGGTAATCAAGG
>KE159803.1:7047-7588 GCA_000403495.2 Lachnospiraceae bacterium 10-1
CCAAAATGAACGAGTGCGGCCAAACACTTTTAGGGATTGGCCACCTTGTCCACCCATCCAGCGGGGCGGCGGGGAACGGTCAAGGCCGGGCGTCAGCCCATTCATTTCAGCCTTGACGGTTTCCTGCCGTCCTGCTACTTTTCCCGGAGTGTGGCCACACATCTGGTCACGGTGTCCAGAGCTTTGGGACTTTTTGTCCCATAGGCCGGGGGCGGAGGACGAGGGACGGGGGCTTTCATAATACGCCCTGTCTGCTGCTGAAATCAGCCCTTTGTTTCCGGCTTACCAGCCCCAAACAAAGCCCTGCTTTCCTGCCGCGTCAAATGCCCTTGCCCTCCCCGGCGGCAACGGTATTTTCAGGGCAACGCCGACAGAGCGTATAACACACTACACTTTGCTCCGCAAAGTCGTGTGCCAAATGGGGCGCTGCCCCCTTTGGAAACCCCCGCAACAAACAGGTGCTATGCACCCAGCCGGGAGCATAGCGCCGTTTGTTGTCAGCAGCCCGTTTCACGGTCTGCGTGTAGTTCCTTGTAAACTG
>KE159805.1 GCA_000403495.2 Lachnospiraceae bacterium 10-1
GGGAGTACACAACCATGGATTCTGAAAAGGGATCGCATGGCGGGGAGTTTTGCGAAGAGTTTTGTTGGCACTATATGGTTTTGAAGGTGCGAAAGCACTTTCAAAAGGGCATAAGGACGAGAAGCCGGCACACGGGGGTATAGCTCAGCTGGGAGAGCACCTGCTTTGCAAGCAGGGGGTCATCGGTTCGAATCCGTTTACCTCCACCATATTGTAAGACAGTATGGGGTGAGGGAGTCACGGAGTATGCGAGATGAGGGCTCATAGCTCAGTCGGTTAGAGCGCACGCCTGATAAGCGTGAGGTCGGTGGTTCGAGTCCACTTGAGCCCACCAAGCACCTTGAAAACTGCATAGAGAAAAGTAATTCGCGGAGAAAAAGACATTAAGAAAGAAAATGACGTAGGTAAGTGTAAAACACAAAGACCGAAATCTGCAATTTCAAATGCCGAGACTCATGCAATTAATTGTATGGAGAATCAGAAAATAGATCAAGCTATAAAGAGCGCAGGGTGAATGCCTTGGCACCAAGAGCCGAAGAAGGACGTGGTTAACTGCGATAAGCCATGGGGAGCCGTAAGCAGGCTTTGATCCATGGATTTCCGAATGGGGAAACCCGGTATGAGCAATCATATCAACATAACATGAATCCATAGTGTTATGTGGGGAACCCGGTGAACTGAAACATCTAAGTAGCCGGAGGAAAAGAAAGAAACATCGATTTTCTCAGTAGCGGCGAGCGAACGGGAAAGAGCCCAAACCGAATGTCTACGGACGATCGGGGTTTAGGACTTGCGGAATCAGGAAGACACGAAGCAGAACATGGTTGGAAAGCCAGACCAAAGACGGTAACAGTCCGGTACGCGTAAGTGGCGAATGAGGCGAGTATCCAGAGTACCACAGGACACGAGGAATCCGGTGGGAAGATGGGGGGACCATCCCCCAAGGCTAAATACTACTTGGTGACCGATAGAGAAATAGTACCGTGAGGGAAAGGTGAAAAGCACCCCGGGAGGGGAGTGAAAGAGAACCTGAAACCCTGTGTTTACAAGCAGAGGGAGCGAAAGCGACCTCGTACTTTTTGTAGAACGGGCCGGCGAGTTACTGTATGCAGCGAGGTTAAGGTGTAGAGCACCGGAGCCGCAGGGAAACCGAGTCTCAAATGGGCGGATAGTTGCATATAGTAGACCCGAAACCGGGTGACCTATCCATGGACAGGTTGAAGCGACGGTAAGACGTCGTGGAGGACCGAACCAGACGTATGTTGAAAAATGCGGGGATGAGCTGTGGATAGCGGAGAAATTCCAATCGAACTCGGAGATAGCTGGTTCTCCCCGAAATAGCTTTAGGGCTAGCCTCGTGAGAGATTATCGGGGGTAGAGCGCTGAATGGGCTAGGGGGCCACAAAGCTTACCGAACCCTATCAAACTACGAATACCGAATAATTGATTCACGGGAGTCAGACGGCGGGAGATAAGTTTCGTCGTCAAAAGGGAAACAGCCCAGATCAACAACTAAGGTCCCAAAGTAACGGTTAAGTGGGAAAAGATGTGCAATTGCACAGACAACCAGGATGTTGGCTTAGAAGCAGCCACACATTTAAAGAGTGCGTAATAGCTCACTGGTCGAGTGAATGTGCGCTGAAAATGTACCGGGGCTAAACCGTACACCGAAGTTTTGGAATCACGCAAGTGATTGGTAGGGGAGCAACGAATACGGGCAGAAGCAGAATCGTGAGAGACTGTGGACTGTATTGGAGAGAGAATGCCGGCATGAGTAGCGAGAGCAAAGTGAGAATCTTTGCCGTCGAAAGCCTAAGGTTTCCTGAGGAAGGTTCGTCCTCTCAGGGTAAGTCGGGGCCTAAGCCAAGGACAATAGTCGTAGG
>KE159806.1 GCA_000403495.2 Lachnospiraceae bacterium 10-1
GTAAGCGCAAAGTAATGGGGTGGATTTCATCCCCCTTTCAAAGATTATATAATGATTGTTAGGAAACGCGAGCATTTTGCTCTACCTTCAATGCTAGAGGCAAGCGTTTTACTCTGTCTTCAAGGAGCGATCATTATGAATCCCAATGGTGTAAGAAAATCTGAACAGATCAAACTCATAATGGAATGCCGCCGCAGTGGACTTTCCGATTACCAGTGGTGTCAAAATCAGGGAATTAACCCCGGAACCTTTTATAACTGGGTCAGCAAACTGCGCAAAGCGGGATATTCTATTCCCGACTCTGCCAACAGGATTTCGGCCCTCCCTGTAAAGCAGGAGATCGTAAAACTCGATATGATAGAGGTTCCTGCATCTGCTCCTGCGATGGTGGAGCAAAATGTTAGCCATCCGGCCAGACCTACCCCTCCATGTATTGCAGCTGAAATAGAGTGTGGAAATATCAGGGTCCGTTTCTTTAATGGAGCAGATGACACAGTGATCCAAAATACGCTCAAGTGTATCGGAGGTATGCCGCATGCTTGGTGATATTTCCGGTGCAGCAAACATCTACATCATCACGGGCTATACCGATATGAGGAAGAGCCTGGATGGTCTGTACGCCATCGTCATGGATCAGCTGGGAGAAGAACCCAATGAGCATTCCATCTATCTTTTCTGTGGCAAACGGTGTGACCGTATCAAAGTTTTGCTTCGTGAACCGGATGGTTATGTCCTTTTATATAAACGGCTTGATGTTGTGCAGGGAAGATACCGCTGGCCAAGGAACCGCTCCGAGGTAAAACCCATCACCTGGCAGCAATTCGACTGGCTGATGTCGGGCCTTGAAATCGAACAGCCAAAAGCTATCAAAATGTCCTGAAACCATTGGCTTTACTGGCTTTTGAACCTGTTTTGTGGTATACTTAACGTATATCAGACACGGGAGAAAAACATGCCACGTTCAGCAAAAGACATCCAGCTTATCGAGCTAAAGGACACCATTTCAAAACTGAATGAACTGATCTTGTCCCAGACAGGAACCATGGATTCTTTACAGAAGACCATTGAAGACCTGCGCCGGGAGCTGGGCAATAAGCAGGCGGAAGTGGACTACCTGAAAGCGAAACTGTTTGGTTCCTCCAGCGAAAAGCTGAAAGCACCTTTTCCCGGACAGATGAATCTCTTTGCAGAGGAACTTCCGGATGACAGGACACTTAAGATCATAGAACCGGAGATCATAGATGTTGCAGCTCACAAAAGAGAACGCAAACCCAAGGCAACGTATGAGGAGATGTTTGAGCATCTTCCCTGCAGGGAGGTTCTGCTGGATTCTTTGTAAGCGCTAAATAATAGGGTATCTCCTTTGGAAAAGTCCGGGAGTTTCCCGTACTCACTACTCTATGATTTATTTACACAGCATGCCTGAACTTTAGGACTCCAAGGAGCTATGTTTTCAAGTTCTCCGTCAGACATGTTTTTATTCGGTCTTGCTTCGAGAAGGTATTCCAGATACTTCTGAGGATTCAGGCCGTTCGCCCTGGCAGTTTCAAGGAGTGAATATACCATCATGCTGGCATCGGCGCCGTCTGTTGTATCGCAGAACAGCCAGTTGCGCCTCCCCACTGTTACGGGGCGGATGGAATTCTCACTTAAGTTGTTCGATATGCTGCAGTGCCCATCCTCAAGATAGGTCATCATGTACGGTCTCTGATTTCCTGCATAGGTTAAGGCTCTGGCAAGGCGGCTTCCGTTTGGAGCCTTCTGCTTATCGATCCACGCCATAAAAGCCTCAATGACAGGTTTCTGGTCCTTGAGACGACGGTTGTATATCTGCCTGTAAGAGAGCCCTTTTTCACGGTAACTGCGCTCGTATTCAAACAGTTTATTGCAATAGAGGAAGCCCTGCACGGCAGGATCAGTGTAATCCTTCTCCTTCCCTTTTGGGATGGCTTCCAGAAAATATCTTCTGATGTGTGCATAACAGCAGCATCTTTTGAAGTCTTTCAGCTTGTTGTATCCGGCATATCCGTCTACATTGATATAGGCGCCGGGTTCCGATCCTGCAAAGAACTTCGCCGCCGCATCACCGTTTCTTGTCGGATGATACTGATAAACGATGATCGGACTCAGTCCGTCATCTCCGGAGCGGAACAGCCACACATAGGACTTTGACTGTGCCCGCCTGCCAGCTTCTTTGAGTACCTGAATTGGCGTCTCATCCCCGGCAACATACTTTCTTTTTACAAGCTGACGGTGAAAGTAACCGATCATTGGAGAGAAATAATTCTGCGCACAGTAGATCGTCCAGTGTGCCATTGTGCCGCGCCCTATCTTTACTCCGAACTGGTTTTCAAAGTCTTTCTCCTGCCGGTAATAAGGCAGGGCATTAATGAATTTTCCATACATGACATGGGCAGCCAGACCGGCGGAAACATAGCTGTGGGGAACCAAAGGAACATCGCCTTCCTCTTTGACGAACTGCGGTTCAAGCGAATCCTTACAGTCCGGGCATTCATAGGTGGTCGCCATATAATCAACACGCTCCAAAACTGCCGGATGAAAGACAAGCTCTGTCCGGGCGATCTCCGTACCGATGGGTACCATCGGGGTGCCACAGACAGGACAGCTCTTTTCCCCGTCCGTCAAAGAATC
>KE159807.1 GCA_000403495.2 Lachnospiraceae bacterium 10-1
CCCCGACCCGCAGGCGGTTTGGACGATGCAGGACGCCCCGTGCGACGCGACCTACATCCGCTCGTCCTCCGGCGGCGGGCATTGGGAATATCAAAAGCAGCTCCCGGAGAGCTGGAAGATCCGGTATCGCGATCTTTGCTTCGTCGTGCGGCCGACCGGGTTCAAGCACACGGGGCTTTTCCCGGAGCAGGCGGTGAACTGGGACTGGATGCGGCAGAACATCGAAGCGTTTCGCCAAAAATACGGCAGAGCGCCGAAGGTGCTGAACCTGTTTGCCTACACCGGCGGCGCCACGTGCGCCTGCGCCAAGTCCGGCGCGGAGGTCGCGCACGTCGATGCGGCAAAGGGCATGGTCGCCTGGGCAAAGGACAACGCCGCCGCGAGCGGGCTTGCGTCCGCCCCGATCCGGTACCTCGTCGATGACTGCGGCAAGTTTGTGCAGCGCGAGATCCGGCGCGGCAACCGGTATGACGGCATCCTGATGGACCCGCCGAGCTATGGCAGGGGTCCGACGGGCGAGATGTGGAAGATTGAGAACGACCTCTTTCCGCTCGTGGAAGCGTGTGCAAAGCTGCTGTCCGACACGCCGTGCTTCTTTTTGATCAATTCCTACACGACCGGGCTTGCGCCGTCCGTGCTGTCCAATGTGCTGAAGCTCGCTTTGCCGAACGGGCGCGTGGAGAGCGACGAGGTCGGCTTGCCGATCCGGCGCGGCGGTCTGGTGCTGCCGTGCGGCGCGAGCGGGAGATGGACGCCGTGAATTCCGAATCGCTGCATATCTTATACGAAGACAATCATCTGCTGGTCGTCGAAAAGCCCGCAAACATCCCCGTGCAGGCGGATGCTTCGGGCGACGAGGATCTGCTTTCGCGCTGCAAAGCGTATATCAAGGAGGCGTATCACAAGCCGGGCGAGGTCTATCTCGGGCTTGTGCATCGGCTCGACCGCCCGGTCGGCGGCGTGATGGTCTTTGCCCGCACGTCAAAGGCGGCGGCGCGGCTGACCGCGCAGTTCCAAAACCGGCAGGCAAAGAAGCGCTATGCCGCGATCGTCGAGGGCGATCCACAGGCAAAGGACACGCTCATAGACTGGCTTTTGAAGGACGAATCCACCAACACCTCGCGCGTCGTGCCGGAGGGGACGGAGGGCGCCAAGCGCGCCGTGCTCGATTACAGGACGCTCGCGCGCGACGGCAAAACGGCGCTGCTCGATGTGTCGCTCGGCACAGGGCGCCCGCACCAGATCCGCGTGCAGCTTTCGAGCCGGCATCTGCCGATCGCGGGGGATATGCGATACAATCCGGCGGCAAGACCGGGCAATCAGATCCGGCTTTGGGCATACCTTCTGACGATTCAGCATCCGACGCTCGGCGAACCGCTGACGTTTTTCTCCACCCCGC
>KE159808.1 GCA_000403495.2 Lachnospiraceae bacterium 10-1
AGCCAGATCCCCCGATCCCCCACGCACCATAAAAGACCGCTTGCAGGTTGCCAGAGCCGAGATAGCCGCCCCGAAACAGGACGGAGTGCAGCGGCTTGTGGACATTGAGCAGAAAATGGCCGAGGGCAAAGGCCGGGGCTATGAACGCTGGGCGAAGATACACAATCTGAAGCAGGCCGCCAAAACGCTGTCCGTCTACCAGCAATACGGCTTTACTTCCCCGGAGCAGTTAGAAGCCGCCGTTGACACCGCCTATCAGAAAATGCGCCAGACCAGCGGCGAACTGAAAGCACTGGAAACGAAGCTGCAAGGGAAAAAGAAGTTGCAGCGGCAGGTGTTGGCCTACGCCCAGACCAAGGCCGCCCGCGACGGGCTGCGGGCACAGAAATCCGAGAAAGCCCGCGCCGCATACCGGCAGGCCCATGAGAGCGATTTTATCATAGCCGACGCAGCAGCCCGGTATTTCAAGGCGCATGGCATTACCAAGCTGCCCGCCCGGAAAGCGTTGCAGGCCGAGATCGAGCAGCTTATCTCCGAGAAAGACGGCCTGTATAACACCTATCACGAACAGAAACAGCGGTTCAAGGAGTTGCAGACCGTCAAGCGGAACATCGACCAGATTTTGCGCCGGGACGAGCCGCACCGCAGAAAGGAGCAGAGCCATGAGCGATAACCTGCCCCACATGGACTACCGCCAGCACCGGCGGGCGCGGCGGCTGGTACATGAGTGCTGTAACTACGATGAGGGGAACTGCCTGCTATTGGACGACGGGGAGCCTTGCGTGTGCGTCCAGAGCATTTCCTTTTCCCTCATGTGCCACTGGTTCCGTGTGGCTGTCCTGCCCCTTGACGGGGAGCTGGCCGCAGCCCTCTTGTGCCGGGGAAGCCGGAAACGGTGTGCCGTCTGCGGGGCGGCCTTTGTCCCCAAATCCAACCGGGGAAAATACTGCCCCGACTGCGCCGGGCGCATGAAGAAAATCAAAGCCGCCGAGAGAAAGCGGAAACAAAGGCAGAGATGTCACGCTTTAGAGCCTTTCAAACCCGCATAAATCAAGGCTTTTTTCGTGGGTGTCAAAGGGTACGCGATACATTTATCCTTTTCCCCCGGAAACGGCGTTTTAATGCGTGACAATACGCCAAAATCAACCCGAACACAGGGAGGTGATCCTATCGCTGATTATATCAGGGCAGACACGCGGCTGCCCGCCTATCTGCCGTATCCCCGTTTCCTGCTGAAAATGGAGATTTCACAGACCGCCAAGCTGCTGTATTCGCTGCTGTTAGACCGTTCCACCCTCTCCCAGAAAAACAAGTGGCTGGACGACGAGGGCAGGATTTATATTATCTATCCCAT
>KE159809.1 GCA_000403495.2 Lachnospiraceae bacterium 10-1
AAAGGGGATGTTAAAAAAGTCCCTGAAAGAAATAGCAAGACTCTCGAGGAAAGTTTCCCCGGGAGTCTTGCTATGTGGTATAATGTTTGTGTGAATAAATACCAACAACAGTATAATAGCGCAAAGCAGGGAAGATTTCCAGTGTTTTTTGCAGATATGTTGAATATCTGCGATCCGGTATTGGCATTTGACAGGCTCATGGAGGAAGCGGAGGTATGGAAGCACCTGTCGGAACGTCCTGTTGGAAGGATGGGACGTCCGGGGTATAATCGAGTCAATATGCTGAAAACGGTTTTGTTCGGATTCATGGAACACGGATATGCTGCACTGCGAACATTGGACGACGATTGCAAAGTGAATCTCAGATACATGTATCTCATGGACTGGGAAACACCGAGCTACGGTGCGTTCGGATACTTTATCCGGGAAGAATTGCAAGGGAAAATCGAGGAGATCTTTCAGGCGATCAATGCGTGCATTTTCGAAAAAGAGCATGTGGATCTGCAGCACGTGTATATCGACGGGACGAAGCTGGAAGCAAATGCAAACAAGTATAGTTTCGTGTGGAAGAAAGGTACGGAGAAAAGCCGGTATAAGCTGTTCGGAAAGATCACTGCATTATTGGAGCAGATCAACGAGTCCATTGCAGCAATGGGCGTCTGCGTGGAAACCAATACCGAGTATTCTCCCGAATCGTTGAAACTGATCGCTTTCCGCTACCGGGAGATCACGCAGATCGATCCAAACAAGTTTGTATCCGGACGCGGACACCGCAAAAGCAAGGAACAACGGTATTACGAACAATTGACGGCATATACGGAGAAACTGCGAGAGTACACTGAGAAACTTCGTATCTGTGGTTCGGAACGAAACAGTTATTCCAAGACAGATCATGGCGCAACATTCATGCACATGAAACGGGATTACATGGGAAATGATCAACTGCTTCCGGCATATAACGTTCAGATCGCTGTAGCGGACGAATACATTGCCGCAGTGGATGTACAGCAATACCGATCGGACATGGACTGCTTCATACCGCTCATGGAGAAATTCCGCAAGCAATATGGATTCTGTCCCAAATATCCGGTAGCAGATGCGGGATACGGTTCTTACAATAACTATTTGTATTGCAGAGAACATTGCATGGAGCCGTATATGAAGTTCCCCATGTATGAGAAAGAGACGAAAGACAAAAAGTACGCCAATGATCCGTTTCGTGCAGTCAACTTCAAAACAGATTCATCCGGCAATCTGATCTGTCCGAACAATCGAAAGATGCTGTTCGCTTACCGAAAAGCAGTCAAAGGAAACAAATACGGACGGCAGGAAGAGGTTTACATCTGTGAGGATTGCAGCGGTTGTCCGTATGCCACGCAATGCAAGAAGACCGACAAGAACCGAACGATCCGGCTGAATCGAGAGCTGACGCAAATCCACGAAGAAGTGCTGGAAAACCTGAACTGCATCCACGGTGCGCTGCTTCGACAGAACCGATCGATCCAAGCGGAGGGTACCTTCGGAATCATGAAGCAGGATCGGGATTACCGACGAATCCGACGAAGAACCCTTGATTTCGTCCGAACCGAGCTATATCTCGTTTCTATCGGGCACAACCTTTACAAATACTGCAACAAGCTCCAAAAACAGCAGATCGCAGCGTAGCCAAAAGAATCCTCCGATTCTTGGGGTAAGGGGTACTATGCGCGCTCGCACAAAAACGCACCTAATTCAATCGTTTACCCTATCTTTCAGCAAATGAATAGGAGCCGTCGAGTCCCTCTTTCGAGTTTCTTAACGGCTCCCTGGAGGAAATGACCTGCCCGCGCGGGCAGGGAAAGATGCGTCAGTTCTGCTTCTTCGCCTTGATCTTGGTGACGATGGCAAGGACGAGGAACAGGATGAACAGCACGGCGAAGAAAGCGGTTGCGCCGTA
>KE159810.1:0-432500 GCA_000403495.2 Lachnospiraceae bacterium 10-1
TCAGCGGAGGTGGACGGCCAGTACATGAGGCGGCTCGGCTCATAGGTGGTATCATCGAACATCTCAATCCCGATGTCCTCCGCCACCTTCCTTGCGATTGCCACATATTCATCCGGCGACACCGGACGGGACAGCGGGATTGCTAAACGATACCTTGGATTTTCCGGCGTGTGCTTGTGGGTGGAATAAATGAGACAGCGGTAATCCTGCAGCATCTCTATCTGCTCAATCACGCCCGGAACCGCATGGTCCATATCCTCCACAATCATGGTACGGTATTCCACGCTGTCCTTCTTCCGTCTGCCGCCTTTCAGCCTCCCTGCCACATAGCCGCCCACATCCTTAATGGCGTCCTGCTTCGCTTTCGTCATTTTCATATACTGCTCCACGGTCTCCGCCGTGCGGATGGTGTGGGAGATGCGCTCTATGAATTCATCCAGCTCCATCTCCACGTTGTTCCACCGTTTCTCCATCCTTGAATTGCCTGTTGCGATCTGTATCCTCATTCCTTCCTGCCCTCCAATAATTTCAGATTTTTCATGCATTGGTTATAAATGATCTGTTCCTCCCTGGCCTTCCTTCTGTAGAAATGCCATTCCTCCGATTTTGCAGTAAGGGACTCCGCCTTTTCTGAAAAAGCCCTGACCTTCCCGGAATGCTCCCGTGCCTTTATCCGTAAGAACTGTTTCAGTTTCTCCCTGTCATCCTCTTTTGCAAAGCGCCGGATCAGCGGGAACACCTTCCTTGCCACCGCCAACCTGCATGGGAAGAACTCATGGATATAAAGCTCCATCCTCCCGTTCTTATAAACCATCCTTACCGTTTCCTTTTCCGCTTTCTGCTCCGCCATACGCATCCCGCCGTAGGCTGTGGGGTCATGGTACCCTTCCGCATTCCTTCTCTCCATATATTTCTCCTCCTACATTTTCTGATAAAAACTACACTGGTAACCATCCGCTCTCAATGGCAAGCCCTCCGCCCATTCTGGCTGTACCGCCATGATCTCACACATCTCATCCACGGAGCCGATGCCCTCCGGCACTTCCGCTATAATCTCATCATGGCAGTGCATCACGATAGGATAACCTTTCTTCTCCACACGGAGCATAGCCTCCGCCAGTAAATCCCTTGCCGTCCCCTGCACGATGTTCTCCACCAGCTTGGGGCCGTAGGTCTCTATCCGGCTCCATTTCTTGTTTTCCGCAATGCCCTCATAGGTCAGCCCATCGCGCCCGAATCGGTTCACAGCCATCCTCGGCTTCACATAGGACAGCTTCCGTCCGGACGGGAGCGTGATAAATAAAATCCCACTCTTATATTCAAAAATGATCTTCCCGACCTTTGTTTTCTGCTTTTCTGTAACTGCCTTTATTGCGGCGGCATCCACATCCCACCAGAACTTTGTAATGTGTGGGTTAGATCTGCGCCAGTCAGCAATCAGCCCCGGAAGCTCCGCTTCCTCCACGCCCATATCCAGCGCACCCATACTTGTAAGTGCGCCAATCCCGCCGCCATATCCACAGTTATGCACTAAGCGCCCCGATACGGTAAAACGGTGTCTGGAGCCCGCATTTCGTATGTCATAAACTCTAGCCGTGCCTCTATCAGCCGCCAGTTCTTCCTCTTTTCGTCCACCGCTTTCTGCGCATCTGCAATAATCTCTTCCCGGCTCATCCCATCGGACAGCTTCCTTGTCACAACACCCCTTGCATACGGCCACTCGTCCTGATAGAAAAAGGGGATCACGCTGATGCGCCTGTTCGCCCTGTTCACCACACCTTCCACAAAGCGCAGGTTTCCCGGCTCGTAATGTCCGTTTGTGTCGATACGGTCCAGTTCCAAGTCCCGCCGCACATTCTCCACATTTTCCAGTATCCACAGACCTGCCTCCAGCACGGATGCGAAGCGGAACTCGATTCCCCTTCCGCCATACCTTGCATACTGTTTTTCGTTTGGATTCTCGCACCTCTGCTTTGCCGCCGTCAGTCTCCTGTCCAGCCACCGGGGTATCTGCCGGGGCTTGGAACACCTCTGGCATCCTTTGGATTTTCCTTCCCTTAAATTTCCTAAACACTGCCACTGTACGCTCCCACATCCCATGCACCTTGTCAGCACATAACAGTGGTTCCATGTCTGGCTCCACCGTTTCTCCGGTGAAATGATCTCCACCCATCCGTACTGCGTCCCCACCATTTCCGGTTTGTATGAGATGTGCGCCGCGGGCGGCGGCGATTCCAAGCTGTACCGGCTCCTGTTGCCCCTGCACCCAGACCGGGTGGTCTGCGGTTGCCCTGAGTCCTTCATACTCCATGATCTCCTTTCTTCCACGGCAAACCACGCCGTCATGCTTTACCCATTCTTCACCATCCCATAAGAGATGTTCTTCCGTTACATCCTGAATCGGCACCAAGCCTTTATCCGTCAGTACAAGGCTGTCTTCTGCAATGCAGGCCAGTTCCGCTACTTTCCCTTTCTGCCGAAGCGGGGAGGTCTTGGTGATCTCCTCCACAGGCACATGGAACATGGCGGATGCAGATGCCTCATAAATCTTCCCGTGGGAAGTGAACACATCCAGCCGCCACTGTTCCCCGGAAAGCCATGCCAGTACCCTTGCCTCGATTGCGGAAAAGTCTGCCACCACAAAGCGGCATCCCGGCTTCGGGATAAAAGCTGTGCGGATTAATTCTGATAAAACATTCGGTGTGGAATCATATAAAAGTTCGATATCCTCAAATCTGCCCTGCTTCACAAGCTCCCTCGCCAGTTCCAGATCGGGTAAATGGTTCTGAGGCAGGTTTTGGATTTGGACCAAGCGCCCCGCAAACCTTCCGGTCCTATTGGCTCCGTAAAACTGCAATAAACCATGAACACGCCCATCTGAGCAGACGCTCCTTTCCATAGCCTCATACTTCTTCACGGACGTTTTCGCCATTAACAGCCTTAATCTGAGCAGTTCCTCCACTTCCCCGTCCGTCTCCGCTATCATCTCCGCCACCGCTTTCTTGGAAAGGCTCTCCGCCTCCATCCCCATGTCCCCAAGCCAGCCCTTAAGCTGTGCCACGGAATTGGGGTTCTCTAAGCCCGTCAGTTCATAGGCGCGTTTCGTCACCACTTCCTTATGGAGCCGCTCGCAGGAAACCGCATTCCTTACCAACTCCATATCCACCAGCACGCCCCGGTCATTGATGCGCTGGTCTAAACGGTACAGTTCCATCTCGCTTTCCGGGATTGGAAAATTATGCAGTTTCCTGCGGATGGATTTCTCCACATCCACATCCCTTTTACAGTAAGTCTTGAAAAGCTCCCACTTCTCCGGCGCATGGCAGGGGAGGTTCCTCGTCCTGCCGCCATTTGCCTTTGTGGGCTTGCACGGGACGCAGAAATACCGGATCAGTTCCTTGCCTTCCTTCATTTTCTGCTCGTCCAGTCCAAGCACCCTGCCCACATCCTCCAGTGACCGGGGCAGGGCGAGCATAGCCGCCTGTACCGCGCTGCAATGCCAGGACTCCGGGGGAATGTACCTCCCGAAATATTTAGAAAGGCAGGTGCGCTCAAAATTTGCATTGTATGCCGTCTTGGTCACTGACACATCAAAGATGGCTTCCTCCACCTCTGCCGGGAGCTTCTCCCCCTGCGCCAGGTCTATGATCTGTGTTTCCCCTCCGTCAAAGGAATAGGCAAACAGTAAAATCTCAAAAGCAGGGCTGTCCGCATAGGCGTATACCCCGCATTTAATTAAATCCACATCCGAAAACGACTCTATGTCGGCTTCTAAAATTCGCCCCATTTCATGGCTCCTTCCTGCGTATTTATTTTGGATGACGGGCGGCAGTCACCCGCCGCCCCGGTTCCCTTACCCAAGAAAATCTTCCTCATCATCCACTTCCACCGCGTCAAAGTCATCCTCCGCGTTCGTCCTGCCGCCAAGCGACTCCCCGTCACGCAGCTTCTGGATATTGCCAAGCCCCGCCGCAATGCCCTTATTGCCGTTGGTGGAAAATCCGTAGAAGTTCACGCTGATCCTGCCGTAGCACCCGGAATACACCTCCGACTGGTCAAGAATGGGCTGCACGTTCTTATCCACCACCTGCGGAGCCTGCTTGCTGTTGGCGTTGAAGAAATAGCTGTCCGCATACGCCTCATCCTCCGGGCGGTCAATGTCACCGTCCCGGAGGGGGAGTTTCAGATTCGCCGGAACCTTGCCGCCCCACTTGGAAACGGAATCCTTCTTCGCCTGTTCTATTGCCCTTTTTATTTTCTCAATGGTCTCCGTGTCCGACTTCGGTATGATGGCCGATACGGAATACTTCGGGTCGCCATCGCTCACTGCGTTGGGCTCCCAGCAGTGCAGGTAGGAAAACCTGCACGGTACGATTACTTTTGTCAAATTCGCATTTTCATTACTCATTGTTCTGTTCCTCCTTAAAATCCGCCTCTGCGGTTGCTGCAACAATCTCCTGCCTTTTATCCGATTCCGGCACTAAGGTCACCTTGCCCTGTGGCTTGTAGACCAGCTTCCCAAGCACCTCTGCAAATCTCTTCTTCCCAAGCAGCCGCTCCATCTCCGTGATGCCGATGAGCGTCTTTTTGTAGATGTCCGTGTACCCGGCTTTCTGCGCCGCCTGCGCCACTTCCTCCTCATCCGTATATCTCCTGTTGCTCCTGCCCTCCACCAGCTTGAAGCCGGCCCATTTCTTGCCTTTCGTGACCGCCTCGTCCTGTGCGTAGGCGTAGACGTCCGCAGACCACTTGGCAAGCTCGTCCGCCACTTTCAGGACTTCCGTAATTTCCTCATCCGTAAGGAGCGGAGGCTGTTTAAATTCCATCTGCGCCAGCCTTAAATATTCCTCCGCCCTCGCCCTGCAGGTGTTCTTCGCCTTACAGAACCGGCACCAGTCGCCGGAATGGAACTCGCCCTCGCCCTTGATGGCAAGCACGGCCTTTGGCTTTAATTCCATCTCCACCCATTCCATCAGGTCCTTTACGGAAACCTCCCATGTGCTGACGGATTCAAGACGCGGCTGGTAGATAATCATGCGGATGGTTTCAATGTCATAGAGGGCATCGAACAGCTCCAGCGCCCCTAATCCGTACAACATCATCTGCGGGTTCCACTCCGCCTCCACCGCCACGCCTTTCCCATACTTCAAATCGATGACAGTAAGGACATGGTCAGCAACAATCAAAAGATCGCCTGTTCCGAACCCCTCCGGCACATAGGCGGAATAGTCCAGCCGCTGCTCGATCAGGACAACCGGGTCTTTACATTCCTGTTTTGCAAGCTCCACCTGCTCCATCGCAAAGGCCACATACCCGTCCGTGCATTCCTCCATCTCGTCACAGTGGTAATCAGAAACCGGGCGCTTTGACCTCCGCCTCAATGCCTTTTTCAGCTTATGCTCCGCAAGGGCATGGGCGGCGGTGCCTTCCTCGGCATAGACGCTGCCGCCCGGCTCATCCCTGAACTGTTCCTCCAATCGCGCGGACGGCGTGCAGGAGAGCCACCGCTTGGACGAGGATGCGGAAAGCAATGCGTGTTTCCCCATCACAGCACCTGCGCTTCCCGCATCAGCGCCGGGTAGTCCTCCGGCTTCACCGCCGAGAGCTTCGCCGCGCCGTACTTCTGCAAAAGTTCCTTGATCTCCTTCGATTTCCCCTCCTGCGTTTTCTGCGCCATCAGCGCACGGATGCCCTCCAGCGTGGCAGGGGATTCCTGCTGTACTTCCGCTTTTTCCGGCTGTTCCTGTTTCTGTGCTTTCACAGCTTTCTCCTTTGTGCCGCCCTCCGCTTTGGCAAGGCCCCGCAGACCTTCCGCAACGATGGAGAAACCTTCCGCGATCCTCAATAATTCACTTCCCATTTACATTCCCTCCGTTTCCTTAAAAATGATCTCTTTTCCCTGCTCTGTGGCAGATGCGATCTCCGCCGCCATCCTTTCGGTGGCTTCCCCGAACACCCACACCTCATCGCAGAAGGCGAGCAGCTCCATCCCCATAGAGATGCCGAGCCGTCTTTCCTCCTCTATTCCCTCGTTCAAAAACTGTGGGAATAAAAGGTGCGGCGCAATGGGAAGATACCCTTCCTCACACGCCATGCGGCTGTAGGCAGCCGCTTTCCTTGCATTCCCTTCCATGTCGCCGCGGAAGGGGCTGCAGATAAAAACCTTCTTACGCATCCGTCCCTACCTCCTTTACCGAAAGCTCCTCCACGCTGCCACCGGGAACAATGATCGTAACCCGGCGCATCTCACCGAACAGCCGCCGGAGCAGGCGCTCGCGCAAAGGTACAGTCCTGCACCAAACGATCCCGCCGGAGCCCGGCTCTTTGGTATAGCTGATCTTCAAGCTGTGTTTCATTTACTTTTCACCTCTTTCTGAGGACGCTCCTGATTACTGCCCTCACTATTAGGTCACGGGAAAGGCAAAAGTTGACGGTCTAATCTAAAATTTTTTTAAGTTTTTTATGAATGCGCTCCAACCGATGAGAAATGGCAGATTTATCCACACCTTCCTCTGCGGCAATATCCGTAATCTTCCGTTCTTCAAAATAGACCTTCTCCACCAGCTCCCTTTGGGATGGGGATAAAGCCTCCATAGCGGAATACAGCCGCGCCATATCCTCCCGGTGTTCCACCGTCCTTTCCGTATCTTCCGCCGAGGCAAACAGCTCCCCTTCGTAGTCCATGCCATTAAGGGAGAAGTGGCGGCGGGTCTCCTTCTGGTCATTGTTCTCCTGCTGGCGGTCTAAATCCAGCAGCATCCCTCCGAGGCGCTCGTCCACCTCCACCTCGGAGATTTCCCCTGTCACAAATTCATAGGTGATCTTCATTCACACCTCCCGCCGGAACCCGGCAGGACGCAGAATGTATTGATTTTTCCAGACATAAAGCGTTCCTTTCTTTACGCCTTCGTAAAGCCAGAAACGCTGTATTTATTTGATATGAAACTACCTTGAAACGTAAAAAAGGCCGGAGTAAGCTAAGGTATTAGTCTCTAGCTTTACTCCGGCCCTTCGCAGCTCGTCACTTGGCCGCTCGCTCATTTTGAGTAAACATTATTTCATTTTCAATGAGGTCTGTACTAGCCATTCCAGCCTGACTATCCTCCCGCAGTGGGGGCATTTCAACACTATGACTGCCCTTCCTTCTGCGGTGGCAATTATCTCGCAGATCCCCTTCCGGCACGCCGGACACCTTACTTTGCACATTTCCTGTATCCTCCCACAGCCACTTCTGGATTTCTAACCGTGATCAGCGGAACGGCCCTGTGCAGGCATCCTTACAGTGGTAATTTCCATAAATTACCATGTATACTGTAAGTATGTCCACGGAGTGCATTCCTAATCACGGCCTATACAAAAAAATGGCAGGGCTACCCCTGCCGCCTGTTCTTCTTATGTACCATCTTTGGGCTAAAGCCCACCCGTATGATTTCCCCGCAATGCCTGCACTTCATTTCCAGCACCACTTTTCCCGGCGGCATCTCCTCAATGTCAAAGATGCGCCGCCCGCACTTAGGGTTCGGGCATTTCACCTTTTCCATTGACCACCGCCTCCCCGCACTGATATGGAACAAGGGAACCAGCCTGTTCCTGCCAGTTCCCTTTTATCCTTTGTGCTTTATTGGTTTTCTTCGCGTGGTGTGGATATATGTATTTATGCTTCCGGTATAAAGTTCCCGAACCTGTTATTGATTCCTGATTGCCATGAATACCATCTCGTAAATATGGATAACTGTCCCATGAAACCGGAGTATTCTCTGGCACGGTCTGTTTTCCCATAAAAATCTTTCATAAGCTCATCTGCATTGTACAGTTGCCCTTTAAGGCTGTCCCGCGTGATATAGAACGGAACATCAATGCTTCTCTTCTGGCCGCCCATCCACATTTCCATTTTTGCCTTGTTGTCAACGTGCTCTTTGTAGAAAAACTTGAAATCCCTTGGCGGTTCCACACCCTCATCCGCTATGCTTGCACGCCCCACTTGGTTCCGATATGTAAAGTTCCATACACTGTTGAAATCAAACCCTCCATCTATAGTAAACTTGGAATTTTTTTCTATCTCCTGCGTATCAACAGCGCCGATTCCCCACTTCTTTGCAACCTCATTTGCCGCCGCTCCCAAGAAATCCTTCACTTCCCCACATTGGTAATGGTAATCCGCATTATAGTAAACCCAGTCATCATTCCTATAATTGCTACCGTAGGATGCATTGGCCTGTGCCCCTTCGTTATAATTCGCATTGCCGGCTGCCCTCGCGTTTTCCTTAGCAAAAATTTCATATATCTGGCTGACAATCTGCATATTATCATCGTCTGCATTTCCCGAAGTCTGGTGCTGCTGCGCCCTGTATATCCGCATATCAGAGCAGCAGTCATTAAAATACTGTTTTAGTTCATCGTCACTCATTTTGCCCGCATAGTAATCCTCCATCCGGTCTGCAATGTCATGCTGCATAGCATAGCCAAAGGAATCGCTGAAAACGTTCTCCGGCATATTGGTGGTAATCTGATAATTCGTATAACAGTCACATACAGCAACTGTCTGTTCAGTCATCTTTTCAAAAAAATCCTTTGTTGGCTTGAAAGTATCCCGAACCCTTTTTACAATTTCCTCGTGATTTTCAATATTGTGCCTTGCTGCCTGCCTGACATCATTTGTCTGAAATCTACAAAGATTTGAATTTGTTGTAACGTCCATTTAAAAATCTCCTTATGTCAATTTTTTATTACTACCATTCACAGAACTCCCTCTGCTCCCCGATTCACTAATCCACTGGAACACCGGGGATGTCCGCTTGATGGCTTTTTGCTATTCCCGTTATATCCATTTCAATTCCCCTCTCACTGTTTTGCCGGAACGCCGGGGATGCCGCCCTGTCCGTCCTCTGTGCCGTATTGGTGATTATGCGTCTGCAGGCTTTATCTTTTTCCGAATAATTAACTTTGCAATAACCACCACTGCCAAAAGAATAAGCATAACTATACCATATACGAAAATGCTGGTATACCACGGTGCTGATTGCATGGCATATAAGCCGGGATGTGTCTTATACTCCCAAAACACATAAATTCCATGACCAATAGAAGCTCCGATAAACGATCCAGCAACTATATTTAAAATATAATTCAGCTTTTTTAACACTGAAAACACCTCCATTTTCATCACACGAAAACAATCGGGGTCTCTATTCAAACTCACCAACAATACTACCTTTTTGGATGATATGCCTTTCAGCCTTTTTCAGAAAATATCTTTTCATAGAGTTGGCGCTTATATTTATTTCACAGTCCAGGGAATAGACTGTAAAACGGTAAAAATGCTTTTTCCCTTTCGGCGGCTTCGGCCCCGCATAACGGTGAAGGCCATATCCTATCCCCTGACGGGCATTCCCCAACACTGGCACAGCCTTGCCAGCAGGAATATTTTTCTTTATTCTGTCAGTGGCAGGAATGTTCCATATAACCCAATGCGTAAAATCCTTGATTGGATGTGATAAATCTTCCAATGTAACAGCGAGGGTTTTCGCATTCGGTGACAGATTCTTAATTATAAATTCCGGCGATATGTCCTGCCCACGCCCGGTATATTCGATGGGAAATTTGCTTCCGCCATCCATGCCAATGCACTCAAATTCCAAAACAGTATTATTCATAATCCCTCCAAGTTTGAGCAATTTATTTCTGCATTCCCGACAACCGCTGCTCCCCGATTCCCCAATCTGCCGGAACGCCGGAGAAGCCCACCCTGCCTTGTCAGGCTGTGGCTTATCGGGGATATGAGTTTTATTTCCTTCTATGCTTTTGCGTCAAAGCTATTCTGCGGATTTTCCACCCCCACCGCTTCTTTATCCGCCAGCGGAATGCCCCTCTTTGCATTTCCCCATGCCTCGTTATAGATCATGCACATTTCCGTCTGTCTGGAAGCCTCCGCATTGGTGGTATACATCGTCCACCCATTATTGGAATAAGTCGCCACCATTTCCCCGTTCTTATCGTAAAACTCTATGTAATCGCTGTTTCCTGATGGCAGTTTCTGATATTTCACTTTCCCTTCCAGCAGCGTCGCCACAAAGTCTATGGGCTTAAGCACATTCTGCCTGTTCCCGGAGACAGCTTTCAGCCCGGAAGTGATGATTCCTTTTCTATCCGGGGATACTTCCGATGTGTAGCTTTTCATCAGCCTGTTAAATCCTTCGGATTTGTTTTGGAACTGTCCTTTTGCAAAATCCTCATATGCCTGTTCCCGAATCTGCTTCCGGTATTCCTCATCACTGATGCCGCTTTTCTTTTTGGAGAAAACATATTTATCATTAAAGTCGGGCAGATGGATACCGCCTATGCTTCCTGTTCCTAGAAAATATCTGTTCTGCAATGAAACATTGGACGAACTGACCTGCATTATTTCACCCTCCTCTGTAAATTTCCTAATCGGTTGAGCATTTCATACATCTGGCTATTGCCAAACATATAATTATGCAAAACAAGCGGCTTCCCCGTCTGCCTGCTTTCCCGGTGTAGCTTCATATAAGCGTCCCTCGCCTGATAGAATGCATCTTCCAATTCTTCCATCTCTTTTGTCGGCGTTTTAGGAATATTTCCCTGAAATGCCTGCCCTTGTGCTGCTATTCTGGCACAGGACTTCTGCCACTCTACTTCCTGCTCATACTGCATATCCAGCCACTCAATTTCTTCTTCCTCTGTCAACGATGTCCCATCTGTCTCATAATACTGTTCATTTTCATGGCGCTGTTCGATTTCAGCATAGAGCCTTGCATAACTCAATCCACAGGCATTCACTACATCGGAATAAGCATACTGCCCTTTTTCTTCCCTGATTTCCTTTAATATTCCAGCTCTCATATCGCTGAGTGATGCCGCCGACTGCACCACCGTATGCTTAATTCTATCCATTAAGATTTCCCTGTTTTTCGATAATGGGGAAACTTCTAATGAATCTCCATCAAATACTTTCCGGCCTTCATTTTGACTTTCCTGAGATTTCAAACAATCCCTATCAAGTTTAAGGCCATCCTGCAAATATACAGGATAATTTGATATGCTAATTGCCATACATTTTTTCCTTCCTGTTCACAATAATTCTGGTCAAATGCCTTGTTCAGTCAAACAGTGAATCTCCATCCGCTACAGTTTCCGTCATGACATTTGCATCATAAGCATTGGATGCCGCCGCCATCTGCCTCTCACTGTTCCATGCTTTTGCCAGCCTGCTTCGTTCATGCTCCGCCTTTACAGCATTTTCATCCAAAAGTTCCTGCTGCTGTCTCTTAACCTGCGCCCGCTTTTCCAGATATTCTTCCAGCAGTTCCTTATTCCTGTCTTTCTGCCCGCTTGTTTTCTTAAAAAAGCTGTCCTGAGAACGTGCATAAAACTCCGAATCATTGTTAACAGACCATCCATCTGCCCTATAATCTTTGGCTGTGGCTCCTACCGTAATCACCAAAGAACAGTCTGGAGCCGGGGCGACAGAGCCAGTCATATCACGCCTGATTACAGACAACATTTGTTCCCTGTACTTTGGATCAGCTTTCATATTTTTAAATGCTTCCTCCGATATATTAACTGCTACATTTGCTATGGTTCTGTCTCGTGGTATCCTATCAAGTTCTGCGTAAAATTCCTTCTTGAAAGCAGCCATTTCTTCCGCTTCTGTTAATTCCCGCATACCGCCTGTTTCTTCCGTGCCGTTCATGTTCTTTTTGTTTTTCACTGATGTCACATTGTTCTGATAATAATTTTGTCCTACTCCGCTAATGCTCATCTCTAAATGTCCTCCATTATTTTTTATTGCAACCCCTCAGTCGTTCAGAGCCGCCTCTGCTCTCTCATGATAAGTCTGAGCAGTTCATTGCCTCATAATTACATTTTGCCTATGTTCCCCGGCCAAATTTCATACCAGCCTTCACCTCCATAACCCTAAAATCCCCAAAACTTCGATGCCAGCTCCCGGTTTATGATGGATGAGAGGAAATTGGGATTTTTGCTCTGGAACATTTTCAAGCTTTCAAAGAAAGCAGCCTTGCTTCCCGTCTTTAAGCCCGCAAAAGTCTTATCCAGTTTCTGATTTTTCACCTTCTTCTCCACATATTCCTCCGACTGCTTTTCGTAATTATCAACCATCGAAGGATTCTTCTTTACAGCATCCACATACCAGTTTGTAAGGTATTTCAGTGAACTAAGCCCGCCGTCATCTTTTTCCCCCATCTTCTGGTACTCTGCGTATGCGTCTTTGTCCATCGTCCGCATCATGTCAAGCGCATTTGTGGTCTGGACAAGATTGCTCCCATGCCCAAGATACCTGCCTTTCGCCACACCGTAATCCATGTTTCCGTTACTGTCCGCTTTTCCCGCACTTGCCAGCTTTGCTATGGATTCCATTGCCTCCATGAATGATTTCCTGCTTTCCTCCGGGATAAAGTTTTCCGCCGCATATTCCGCTTTCTTCATGCCGAGCGATATGTTCGCCTGCCGCTCCTCTTCCGTCATGGAGCCGCTGTTCCCGACAAGGAAATTCTGCCGGATGATGTCATACACAAATCCCTGCTCCTCTTTGCCGCAGTTCTCCAGTGCGGACGCAACCGCCTTGTCTGCACCATACATCCCCGAATATGCCGGGAGATTATTTAAGGACTTGTCAACCTGCACGATATCCTTTTGGAATGCCGCATTTCTTGCCTCCACCGCTTCCTTATCTTCCGGCACCGTCCAGCCCTTCCTGCCCTCCGCAAGGGCCGCCATGCCGTCTCCCGAAAACTCCACGATAACGCTGTCCCCATACTGTGAACGGATGTCCTTCATCGCCTGCAGGGTTTCCTCCCTCGACATTTTATCCATGACCTTGTTACCATGTTCATCCGTGGTGTTGAACTCATATTTTACAACGGTGTCCTTCCTATATGCACCGCTTCCATATGAGGGGACATTTGTTGTCCCTCTGTAAAACTGGCTGTAATCAATATTCATAATCTGCACTCTCCTTTTCTTTGTTTTGACTCATTATGTTTGCCGTTCTGCCGAAATCCTATATAAATCCAGTAAATACTTTTTTCAATCCGCACTCCCTTTATGCGGTTCCGCCGAAATGATCTCCCCCTGCACGTTGGACTCATCCGAATCCCCGTCCAGCTCATCTTCGTCAAGCTGCGGCTCCACCGCCATCGGGTCATCATCATAGACCGCCGGACCGCCATCCTCAATCTGATGCACGGCATCCGGGGCGGGGCCTCCCTGTGTGGTGCATCCGCTGATCGCTGGAATCATCATTGCCGTAATAAGTAATGCCGGTATTCTGCTGACACGCATTTTTCATATCCTCCGATTTCCTTTTATGTAACAGCCCTCTGTCGTTAGAGCCACATTCGCTCCCATGCAATATGCCTGAGCAATCCGCAGGGGAAAAGTTTTATGCATCTCTGCGGAATTGGATGTAAGGATTATTTACGCCTTTATGTCAAAACTGCCCCCTGTGGATGATGATGTGCCTGAAACCACCTCAACAATATTCTGCGTAACACTTTTCATATCCGTGCCAATGGCAGATACCTTGTACGTCCCTTCCATCAGTTTTTCCATATGCTCTTTTCTTTCTGCCCGACGTTCCGCTGCTTTTTCTTCCTCCGCCTTTTTCTCTGCTTGCTTTTCAGCTATTTTTTCCTTTTCTTCACGTTTCTTTCTGGCTTTTAACAGGCGTTCTTCCTCTTCCTTATATTTCTTCTGTATTTTATCAGTATTGTTATTTCCATTTCCATTTCCCGTATTTGCTGTCCTCATGCCGCCACAGGATGACTGCCTGTTGCCATTGGCATCATATGTAACAGTCCTTCCGCCAAGTACGACACCATCTCTCTGCGCCCACCCATAAACCATTGAGTTTGCAGCAACTTCTCCCGACAGATTCCATTCGATTTCTTTTGCGAATTCAGGATCATTTGCCATTTTCTTCAAACAGTCATACGAAAGATTCACCGTAACTCTGCTGCTGTTGCTCGGTAATACGCCGCCATTTGTGTTGAAATTTATCTGCGGAAATTTCTTGCATAGCTGTTCATAATACGCCTCCACCTTGTCTTTGCTGTTTGTTGATTTGCTTGTCTTTACCTCTGCTGCCGCCTTGCTATCCTGCTTTTTCACGATGTCAGCATAATTTGCCGCATAGTTGCTGTAATTGCTTGTAATCTCCATTGCCATAATAATCATCCTCCTTCAAAAAATCTTACCTGCGGCCCCTCTGTCATTCGGAGCCGCCCATGCCCCCTTGCGGTAAGTCCGGGCATGATGCCCTTCATTACCCAAGCAGCGTATCTCCGCCTGCCGCTGTCTCCGTCATGACATTTGCATCATAAGCATTGGATGCCGCCGCCATCTGCCTGTCACCAGCCCATGCCTTTGCCAGCCTGCTTCTCTCCTGCTCCGCCTTTGCAACCTTTTCATCCAATAACTCCTGCTGCTGTCGCTTAGCCTGCGCCCGCTTTTCCAGATATTCTTCCAGCAGTTCCTTCTGCCTGTCTTTTTTTTCACTCGTCCTTTTATAGAAACTGTTCTGTGAACGCACATCAAATTCCGAATCATACCCAACGGGCCATGAATCCGCCCTGTACTCATTCAGAGTCGCACCGACAGTTATCAGCACGGAACAGTTCCTCGGCGCATAGGAATCCCCCCAATCCCTCTGAATCAGTGAAAGAACCTTCTCCCTGTATTGCGGGTCTTCCTTCATTGCCTTGAATGCCGCCTCCGAGATATTGACAGCCGCATTGCTCACCGTCCTATGATTGGTGACTTTAGAAAGGTCTTCATAAAATTCCTTCTTGAACAGCTCCATTTCTTCGGCTTCCGATAATTCCTGTGTACTGCCTGTTTTTTCCAGTGCGAATTTTTCCGTACCGTTCACATTTTTCGTATTTCTCTTTGTTTCCACATTGTTCTGATAATAATTCTGTCCTATTCCACTGATAGCCATTTTTATTCCTCCGTTTTAATCTGTTTTTGAGTTTCATTTAGTGCAAGGTCATTTACTTACCTTCCCCACCTCCCCCTGCTGCAGCATTACCGTCACATGGAACACATCCCCTTTCACTTTTATGTTTACACCGCCGAAATACCTCTCTGCAATATCCCGCACATTTTCAAGCCCTATCCCATGCTCCGTAATGATTCCCGGCAGGATACTCTGTTTCGTTGTAGGCGGGAGTGGACTGCCTTTGCTTACAGGGACAGCACCGTCAAAGCTATTTTCTACATACAGTATCAAAAACTGCTTTTTCCGCTTTAATGAAAGGCGTATAAATCCTTTACCTGTTTCCAGTTTTTCGCAGGCTTCTATGGCATTATCCAAAAGGTTGTTCAATATGATCCCCATATCAAACACGGGAATTTCCCCGCCATACCGGAAATCTGCATCAAACCGGATTCCCGCCTTTTCCGCCCTGCGGCATTTGTCATTGATGATGACATCCGTTACTGCATTCCCCGTCACATACTTATATTCCAGTTCCTGCATGGTCTCATCCATCCGCCGTATATAATCCTCTATTTCCCCATACTCCCCGGCTCCTGCCAGTCCTTTAATGTTCGCCATATGGTTCTTCATCTCGTGGCGCACCTTCCGGATGCTTCCATAGAAATTCTCCGCTTCCTCCAGACGCTTCTTCATGGCCTTGACCTGCTGTTCCTCCACGAAATGTTTCTGTCTCTCGGCAAGCAGGATGCGGTATCTCTGCCAAAAATAGATCAGGGCGGCCTCTCCCGCAAAAATACATAATGCTATCATGGGAACCTTCCAAAGCAGGTCAGGCTTTTCATCAAACAGCACAAAAGCATCCGTATCTATTCTTACAATCAGCAGCCCGTTGACCACGTTTGCAATCATGCTCCCAACAAAATTCAGAATGGAAAGCAGGATAACATCCTGCCACGCCATTATGGTTACATCCTTCATAAGTCTGTACAAAATAAGCACCATTGCCACAAATAATACCGAATAAGCAAATACCAAACAGAACATCCCAACTGTCATGTAGTGATACATTTCCTGCAAATAACTATCCTGCATCATATCCAGGCTTTTCATCATTACATTTATTATTTTTTCGTAAATACTGCTCGCCATCAAATAGCCAAGACAATGGATGTTATAAAAAGCGAGCATCACAAATACTGCTTTTCCAATCTGCTTTTTATAACGTATTCCGCCATATCCCATAATGGCAAGAGCGGAAACACCATATCTTACCCAAGCGGTACACGGAAGGAATCCTGTCCCTATATTGGCAAGGATAAACAGCACTGCCGCAATGCCATCCCTTTTTGATTTTTTCTCCCTGAAAGCCGCCGTCCACAAAACAAGGAACATGATGGCTTGTACGGCAATCTTCCATATATCCAAGATGCTATTCACTATTTCAAACGCTGGCTGGCTCATAGGCTTTCCTCCGAAATGTAATCCATGTACGCCTGCACAAAGCCGTCATATTTATACCTTGAAAGAAGCAGCTTATCCCCGTTCGCCATCCTTACCTCCGCCTTATCGTAACCCTCCACATGGAAAAGGTTGATAAGGTATCCCCGGTGGATGCGGTAGAACTGCCCCGCAAGCTCCTCCTCCAAATCCCCGATCTTCGCATAGTATTCGATATTCCCGTCTTTCAGGTACAGGATGATATTGTGGTTCCGGCTTTCCATGTAATAAATGTCATTCAGCGGTATCGCCTTTCCCTCGCCGCCATACTGGATCACAAGTTTTTTCTTCCGCTGCTCCGCCTCGGATAAAATCTGCCCCGCCGCCCGTCCGAACACCTCTGCGAATTTCTGTTCGTCCACGGGCTTTACCAGATACTGGAACGCCCCTACGTCAAATGCGTCATACACATATTTTTCATACCCTGTCACAAAAATGATGATAGGCTGTTTCTGCGCCTCCATGCCCCGGATATGCCTTGCCAGCCCCATGCCGTCCAGACCTGCGCCGGAGCCGCCCATCTCTATGTCCAGAAAAATAATGTCATGCTCCTTACCGTCCGAGAGGTACGCATCAGTAGAGGCATATTCCGTGATGCCGTATTCCCCTCCCTGCTTTTTGATGAGCGAAACGAGGTAAGACCTTATGTTTTTTTCATCATCACACACCGCAATTTTTATCGTTTCTGCCACCTCCAGTCCTCAACTAACTTATCGGAAAAATAAGGGCGATTTCTAACGTCTACTTCGTGAATGGTTAATCTGGCTACGTGAATCGCAGATTTTTTGTTTTTGAAAGCCCAAATCAGCCCTAAAGTTTTTCGCCATTCGTCCGATATAGTGGAAACGCGAACCGCCGTGTAAGCATATTAACTCTGATTTTCCCGCTTTCCAAGCGGTTTCTGCTGTCAAACCTGCCTGCGAAAACGGCAGACCGCCGCATATGGCGAATGAAGGCCATAGTGCGGCGGTCTTTGCTTAATCAATGGTATCTTTTCCAGCCTCGCCACAATTATTTCATCATGAAAACGCTTATTCCTTTCGTTTCATTAGACATAAAATCTCATTTTTCAAGCTAATCCACTATTTGATTTTTTCCATAAATGCTTTAAATTCTTCCAATGATTTAGATGGTACGAACTCAATTATTTCATACCGGGCAATTTTTTCTCGGAAAAATGGGTCTTGCTTCATAATCTGTTCTGCCTCCTGCTTTGTGGCACAATTACAAAGAATTATCCCGCCAGTTCGTGGATTCTTTCTTCCAGAACAAATAAATTTTTTTGCATTGTAGTTTTTTTCCAAATAACTAATATGCGCCGGTAACATTTTTTCAACTTCCAAAATTGGCTTGATATAAGTCAGATTAAAAATAAACATATTGTACCTCCTGCAAAAATGTGTTAGAATAATAGTGACCGCAGTCAATGACCGTGGTCACTATTTTAACTACTACCATCCATATTGTCAATAGCATTTTATAAGGAGTCAAGGAATGGAACAGAAAAAAACACGCAAAGATAGAGCTGTTGATACAAAAAATAAAATATTTGAAACAGCAGTCACACTTATAAAAAGCAAAGGGTACGATAATGTTACTATAAGTGAAATTTGCCAGACAGCAGGATTGGCAAAAGGATCATTTTATGTTCATTACAACTCCAAGGAAGATATTGTAAGGGAAAGCTATTATGCTGATATGGGAACCTATATCTGCACCCATTACAATGAATTTATAGCCTCCAACCCTAATAAATCCGTAATTGAACGTATCACCTACTTTTTAAATCTGGAATTTGAATTTGCAGAATACGCTGGATATGAACTTACCTGCTTAGCTTATTCGCTAAATCTAAGTGCATGTATGCCTGGACCTTCCGAACATTTCAGCAAACGATATTTTATCAAAATATTGCAGGATGAAATAGAATCAAGTTTAGCGTATTCATCCTCCGATTTTTCATGCAATGAAATTTTCAATTATTTTGAAAGCATTGTGAGAGGCACAATGGCTACATGGTGCTTCTCCAATAACTCTTTTAACATTGTTGAACAAGGGAGAAAATATATTAAACAGGCTGTTCATAGCATTTACCAGATGCAATGAACCATCCAGCCGTCATGCTACACAAAAAAATCAGCAGGAGAACCTTGACTGGCTTTTCATAACTGTATGTCCGGCTCTAAGGAGAAAATCCCGTTTTCAAATACAAGCCGAGAAGCTGATGCGTTCTTTACCTTTTTCAATTTTTCTGTATACTATCACGCAAAACCCCATATTATCACGGAAACTCATATGCAAACACGAAAACTCCGAGCAGTTTCCGTGTTTGTATCATATCCCCCGTTTTTCAACAGCATTTTCCGTCAAACTAATACCCTTTTCCACAAAAACCGCCAATATCCTACACCCTTTTACCTTTCCGCTTTATACTATCACGGAAACCCCTGACTTTTGCGTGAAAGTATACTTTTGCCTGATAGTACGATTTTTGCCCCTATCGCCATCCTATCAGCGGCATCAAAAAACACGAAAAAGCGGGGTCCACCACCCACCGTGATGAACCCCACCAAACCTTAAATTCCTTGATTTTAAGCCATTCTTCAATACTTTCGCCTGTTAGTACCCAAAATCCTATGGCATCATTTGGAAATAGCCGCCTGTGCCGCTGTTAAATATTTTTTATCGCTCCCAATACAAGGCTCTGCCCCACCCCATTCAAACCTTTTAACGATTCCTGCTATCGTTAAAAAGTGGTGCAAAATCAGAAAACGGAGCTGCTCCCTCGACAGAAAAAAGGCTCAAAAAGCGAAAAAACAAAACTGCAGAACCCGTGAAATGCCTTGTTTTCAGGCATTTCCGCAATTCCGCATTGTATCAATTTCGTTGTTGCGATGTTCATTGCTCCTACCAGCATAAAATCCGCCGGATAGACAGCACTGCCGCCGCTTCGTGCAATCTGAATTTTCTTATCTTCCAAAGGCTGACGCAGCAGATCCAGCGTCTGACGCTTAAACTCAGGCAGTTCATCTAAAAAAAGGACGCCTCTATGAGCCAGACTGACAATCCCAGGTCTGGGCTGTCTTCCTCCTCCTGAAAGCGCCACAGGTGAAATGCTATGATGAGGGCTTAAAAAAGGACGCTCCAAAAGCAGTTTCCCTCCTTCCGGAAGTAATCCTGATATACTATAAATAGAGGAAACTTCAAAGCTTTCTTCTCTGGATAAAGGCGGCAGAATTGTGGAAAGTCTTTTTGCAATCATGGTTTTTCCAGATCCTGGAGGGCCCATAATCAACATATGATGAAAGCCTGCGGCTGCAATCAGCGCCGCGCGCTTCACACTCTCCTGTCCTATGATCTGTGAAAAATCATCTTTTTCCTGCGGCTTGTCCCATTCCTCCATAGAAAATGCTTCTTCCATATCTTTTACTTTTGGCGGTATCATCTCATCCCGTTCTCCCTCCGGCAGCTTTAAATACGAAATTACCTGCTTAAGATCCTCTACGCCAACCGCATGCATACCTACGGCAGCGGCAGCTTCCTTTGCATTATCCTTTGCTACCAGACATCTGGTTACCCCTGCCTTTACCGCACTGATCATAATAGGCAGCACCCCTTTTACCGGCTTAACTTCTCCATTTAATCCCAGCTCACCCAAAATCAACATACCGTCAGCACATCCTGTAGGAATCCTTTCCATTGCAGTCAGCACCCCGATAGAAACAGGAAGATCAAATCCCGTTCCTTCTTTTTTCAAATCTGCAGGAGAAAAATTAACGGATATATGCATAGGAGGTATGGAAATTCCAGTGTTTTTAAGGGCAATTCTAACACGTTCCCCCGATTCCTTCACCTTTCCCTCCAGACTGCCTATCATAATAAAGCAGGGCAGCCCGGCAGACAAATCTACCTCCACATGAACCAGATGACTTTCAATGCCAAAAACAGCACCGGATAAAATTCTACTAAACAATCGCTTCTCCTTTCCTAAACATGCAGTATAAATTTTTACTTAAAACCGGATTATTTGTGAAATACAAGAATCTGTAAGACGTCTTTAAGAATATGTTTTTACACAAAGTAGACATATCTGTATCAGATATGTCTACTTTAGTAAAAATTGACCTGAAAATCAATTAAATTTTTATAAATTTTCTTTATATAATAACATTTTTATTTCCATTTAAATCAAAACCGTATTGCCGCAGCGTTTCCGTATCCATAATATGCCGATTGTCCATAGTTTTCATAACATCTACAATTCTAACATCTTCATATGTATACTTATTTCCAAGATCTATAATTGCATTATTGGTAAATCCCAGCACCATAGGCCGGAAAATATCACTAATATTTTCCACCAGAACCAGTGCTTTTTCGCCTGTACTAAGCTCCACGCAAACGCCGGGGGATAAAATATTAATGGAATCCATTAACGCCCTGACCACTTTTTCCGAATAAAATTCTTTGTTATCCATCAGATACCTGGCTGTGGCAATCTCAGACTCAGGCGTTCTGTCAAGACTCATGGCTGTCATGTCATCAAAAACCTGAGCTGCCGCAAGAATTCTTCCGCCTTCCAAAATCTTAACGGAAGTATCCATCTTCCCGCTTTCCATTCCCTCCGCGATCTTGTCTGCCTGCTGAATAAAACGACGCACATTTGGATTTGCCGAGCATACCCTGTCCACTAATTCATAATTATATAATTCATGCAGCAGGGCGGCAGATACCAAGTCAAGCCGATCCTCCACTTTAAGATTCAGCTGATTGCTAATCATTGCGCAGAGAATTGCAACATTTAATGCATGCTTATACTGATAGTCATCCTGACTTCTCAGATTCTGGATAAAATTAATTTTTTTCTCCAAATGTCCATAGCTTTTAATGATATTTGATATAATAATTTGAAATTTACCGCTTTTTCCGGTTTCCGTTATGCGTTTAAGCTCATCCATAATCGCAAAAACATTTATAGTCTGGAATCTCTCAAATTCTATATCTTCCGGTGTCATTGGAGGTGCCGGCTCCGCCGGCTCTAAAATAAATATACCAATAAGCCCAAAATTTTTAATACTAATAATTCCCTGGGTTGTAAGCTTCGAGTCCCTTTCATACAACAAAACTCCGTTTTTGTTGTAGATGGGACGCGCCAGCCTCATTCCCGTCTTAAGTTCTTCTGTTCTTTTAAATTGCATTTTTGTTCCCCCGTTAATTTGAAAAGCCTTCTTTTAATTTTAATAACGCTTTCTTTTCTATTCTTGATACATAGCTTCTGGATATATTCAGCGCCTCACCTATTTCCCTCTGTGTCACTTCTCTTCCTGTGATAAGTCCGTAACGCAGTAAAATAATTTCCCGCTCCCTGTCGTTTAGCACTTCACCCAAAAGCCTTGCCAGCTTTCTGGTGTTTTCATATAATTCCATTTGTTCCGTTATATCTTCCTGCTCATGCTCCATAATATCCAAAAGATTAATTTCATTTCCCTCTTTATCCGTTCCAATAGGTTCAAATAAAGAAACTTCTCCTCTGGTCTTTTTCTTTGCACGAAGCAGCATCAGTAATTCATTATCAATGCATCTGGAAGCATAAGTACTGAGTTTTCCTTTTCCTGCATCAAAGGAAGATATTGCCTTAATCAGCCCTATCGTTCCAATGGAAATCAAATCCTCCATATCCTCATCAACGTTTTGATATTTTTTGGCAATGTGGGCTACCAGACGCAGGTTCCGTTCTATCAAAATATCTCTGGCCTGTGCGGCTTCATCGCTGTTTCCTTTCTGCATCACCTGTATATAATGGGCCTCTTCCGATGCTGACAAAGGTTTTTGAAAGGTTTTCAAAGGGCGCCCCCAAAGTCATTTTTAATATTCTATGACTCCATTGCCCCTGTAGTGCCTTTCCAATAACTAAATCTATAAATATTATACAAATTCACATGAAAAATAGCAATACAATACTCGCAAATGGGATTTTTCATCATGCAAATGGGATTTTTTCACAATTTATGACAGTAAAAATTCCGCCATTACAGTATTACTTACATCAATTCCATATCTGGTAAGCATAATCCAGTGTTCTCCGGTTTTTCTGTTAAATTTTCTTTTTAAAAGGCCTTTCCTGCAGAAATCCTCAACAATTTCCGGATAAATTTCTTCTATTGATGCTCCAAAAATTCTATAAAAATCTTCTTCACAAACTCCTTCTGTCATACGTAGTCCTAAAAACATAAACTCTTCCATTTGTTCTTTTTCCGACAGATGATTAAGACTTGTTTTTTCTATTGCATCCAGGCCGCCTTCACAGAAATGGATGTAACTGCCTAATTCCCTGATGTTGCTGTATCTAACATTTTCAACCATTGATGCTGCACCAATGCCAAAACCCAGATAATTTCCTCTTCGCCAATAAACCTGATTGTGCCTGCACTCATACCCCGGCTTAGCATAATTGGATATTTCATATTGCATATATCCCATATCAAAAAGAATATCATTTGTTATCTTATACATATTTCTTTCTTCATCTTCCTCCGGAAGTTTGGGAGTATTTTCATAAAAAGGCGTATTTTCCTCCACAATAAGACTATAAGCAGAAATATGCACCGGCGGCGGATTTAAGGAACATACTGCCTTTAACGTCTCCTGCCAGCTTGCAATTGTCTGCTTCGGAATTGCTGACATTAAATCAATATTTATATTATCAAATCCTGATTTAACAATCATTTTGTAAGTGTATAGAAAATCTTCAAAGCTGTGGATTCTGCCTAGCGCTTTGAGCTCATTATTCTGAGCAGACTGAAGTCCTATACTCAGCCTGTTAATACCTGCTCTACGCCAACTTTCCAATTTATCAGGCGTAATTGTTCCGGGGTTGGCTTCTATGGAAATTTCGCAGCCTGCCTCCATTTGATAGTTTTCACGTACAGTCCTTATTATTTTTTCAATCCGCTCTCCCGAAAGAATGGAAGGTGTACCTCCTCCAATAAAAACAGTTGTTATTATATATTCTTTACAGATGCTGCTTTTTTTTATAATTTCTCTGCACAGCGCATTTACATACCTATCCATAACTTCCCGCTCTGTCGGTGCAGAAAGGAAATCACAATACAGACATTTACGCACACAAAAGGGAATATGAATATAAATACTAAGTTTTTTCATTTTCGCCTGTGCTTTCTTATTTATCATCCAGTTTCAGAACACTCATAAATGCCTTTTGAGGAATCTCCACGCTGCCAATTTGACGCATACGCTTCTTTCCTTCCTTTTGCTTTTCCAAAAGCTTCTTTTTACGGGTAATGTCCCCGCCATAACATTTGGCAAGTACGTCTTTGCGCATGGCTTTCACTGTCTCTCTGGCAATGATCTTACCGCCAATGGCTGCCTGAATTGGAATCTCAAACAAATGCCTTGGTATCTCATCTTTTAGCTTTTCACACATTTTTCTACCTCTTTCATAGGCGCTGTCTTTGTGGACAATGAAGGAAAGTGCATCTACCTCTTCTTTATTAATTAGAATATCCAGCTTTACCAGCTCTGACTGTTCATACCCTTTTAATTCATAATCAAAAGAGGCATATCCTCTGGATCGTGATTTTAAAGCATCAAAAAAGTCGTAAATAATCTCATTTAAAGGGAGATCATACTTCAGCAGTGCTCTGGTCTCTTCCATGTATTCCATTCCCAGGTATCTGCCTCTCCTCTCCTGACAAAGCTCCATGATGGAACCAATAAATTCTGTGGTTACCATAATTTCCGCTGAAACCACCGGCTCTTCCATATATTCTATTTCGGAAGGATCAGGTAAATTTGAAGGATTCGTCAATTCAATCACTTCACCCTTTGTAGTATGAACCTTATAAATAACGCCAGGTGCTGTTGTCACCAAGTCCAGATTATATTCCCTCTCCAAACGTTCCTGTATGATCTCTAAGTGAAGCAGTCCCAAAAAACCGCACCGGAAACCAAACCCCAATGCGATAGATGTTTCAGGCTCATAATGAAGGGAAGCGTCATTTAACTGAAGCTTTTCCAGTGCATCCCTTAAATCCGGATACTTTGCCCCATCTGCCGGATACACGCCGCAATAAACCATAGAGTTTACCTTTTTATATCCCGGCAAAGGCTCCGCACACGGGTTTTCTGCATCTGTCACTGTATCTCCCACCGCTGTATCCTTTACATTTTTTATGGAGGCCGTGATGTAACCCACCATTCCGGCTGAAAGCTCCTCACAGGTGATAAACTGGCCTGCTCCAAAATATCCCACCTCAACCACTTCAGCAGTTGCCCCGGTAGCCATCATGCGGATGCTGGTTCCTTTCGCCACTCTGCCCTCCATGATACGGCAAAATATAATCACCCCTTTATAGGAATCATATATAGAATCAAAAATAAGTGCCTGCAGAGGCTTTTCCGGATTTCCCCCGGGAGCTGGAACTTTCTGTACAACCGCCTCAAGAACATCCTCTATTCCGACGCCATTCTTTGCCGATATAAGAGGGGCATCCTGTGCCTCTATTCCAATTACATCTTCAATTTCATTCTTCACCCGATCCGGTTCCGCACTGGGAAGGTCAATTTTATTAATCACCGGAAACACTTCCAGATTATGATCCAATGCAAGATACACATTTGCAAGCGTCTGGGCTTCAATTCCCTGAGCCGCATCAACTACTAAAATTGCCCCGTCACAGGCGGCAAGGCTCCTACTGACCTCATAGTTAAAATCCACATGACCAGGAGTATCGATCAGGTTAAAAACATATTCTTCTCCATCCTTTGCCTTATAAATGGTGCGGACTGTCTGGGCTTTAATAGTGATGCCTCTTTCCCGCTCCAGTTCCATATTATCAAGTACCTGAGCCTGCATTTCCCGACTTGTCAAAAGTCCTGTCATTTCAATGATTCTATCTGCCAATGTGGACTTACCATGATCGATATGTGCCACAATACAAAAATTTCTAATTTTACTTTGATCTATCTGTGCCATAAATACCTCATTTCTTTTACGCATCGTAAGTTTGTGTCTGCGTATTATTCATTGGTATTTTATCACATTATTTATTCCAACACAATGGCAAGGATATGAGCCAGCGGATCACAGGCATTCATGATTTCTTCTACCGTATTGTTCTGGGCTCCTAATTCAATCAGCATACATTTCGGCATCAAATGCATATTAAATCTGTATGCTTTCAAATAAACCTTTCGGGCAATTCCCGGATACAATTCGTTTGCTGCCACCTGCGCCTGAAAAGAAAATGCCAGATTATCCTGAATATAGGGATTTTCCAGATATTCAATTTCACCATTTTTTCTGCTATAGCTCAATCCGTTAAAAAACATAAACCGTGCCGTAGGACGCCCCTGCAGGTCAATTACCAGCCTCCTGTCATTGCTTACCGCATCCCGGTGTAAGTCAATCACTACTTCAATAGTAGGATTTTCTGCAAGAATTTTTTCAATTGCAGGCAGAGACTGGTTGTAAGCGTCGTCCCGCTCTTCATCATAAATTCCTGTATCATGAAGCACCTTAAAACCGTATTTCTCCTCCAGCAAAGAAGCCAGCTTATCACCTGCTCCCACAATCGTTGTGGAAGGATCACCTGGCACAGAATCAGCAAATCCTTCATGAGAGTGGGTATGATAAATTAAAATCTGCGGCCCCTCAGTATTTTTATCTACTGATAAATCCGGCTCCAAAAGCTGTTTTAAACCTACATATTCTTCCTTTAAATATGTGGATTTATCTACCGCGTAAAAATTGGATATCAGCGTTTCATAATCCCAATTTTCCGACCAGTCATAAGAATATGCCGGATATTCCGGTATTTGAAATTCTATCGGCACGTCTAAATCGGCCGCCTCCATATTTTCATTGTCTATTGAGACATTATTTTCCTGCTCAGTATTATGTATATTATTTTCCCGTTCCATTTCCTGGAGCACGCTGTTTTCAATATGAAGGGCATTTTCGTTGTAGTCCAGCGACTCTTCATCAATATTTTTGAAATCCTCGTCAGTGCCTTCGTACTGTCCGATTAACTCTGCGGTCAAAGGATCTTCATTTTCTATAGGTTCTTCCTCCATAAAAAGATACTTCATTAAGAGGATCTGTTCCCCCAAAAGGCTCTCTGTCTTTGTCAGAGAAAGTCCTTCCCCTTCTTCTAAATATCTTGGAATCTGAAAAAATTCTCTTTCCATCTGATGACTGAAAAAACTGCCTACCGCCATCCTCCAACCGGAAGTTCCACCATCTTCCTGTCCTTTTTTTTGAAAGAAGCTTATTATGCTGCATATGGCGCAGGCTGTCAGCAGTCCTAGTACAATACGTTTTTTTATAATAGTTTCAAACTTTTTCCAAATCAAATCATACACCCCGCTATGGAATTATATGCCTGTATTTGGACATTCATTCTAAGCTTAAAAATTTTCAAAAACGCTATTTAACGCATTACAAATAATATGACTGATCTGTTTAATCTCAAAATCCACGTCCTTGCCTGTCACATACATATTGTAAAGTTCTCCCAGCCCGGAAAGCAGTTCATCCTGTATGTCAATTGGTTCTTCTCCTGTCTGGCGCATTAATTTTTCAAATGCATCACCTACAATCGTGGCAGCATCCACTACCGTAGGTACACCAATTGCAATTACCGGAACTCCAAGGGTTTCCTCCGTAATTGCATTTCTATGATTTCCCACACCGGAACCAGGATGGATTCCTGTATTGCTGATCTGGATTGTGCGGTTTAATCGTCTTGTTGACCTTGCTGCCAGTGCATCTATCACAATCACAACATCAGGTTTTGTTTTTTCAACCACCCCTTTGATAATCTCCTGAGATTCCATTCCGGTTTTTGCCATAACACCGGGAATCAGCCCACTGACCATATGAATCTGCTTGTTATTAAAAGCCACTTTGCCATATTCCTTTACCATATGTCTGGTAATAACAAGATTATCCACTACATTAGGTCCTAAAGCATCTGCTGTAACATCTCTATTGCCCAGCCCAACTACCATAATGGAAATTTCCTGCTCAATTCCTGGAATAATTTCTTTTAACTGTCTGGATAGTTCTTCTGATATCTCCTGATGATAATTTTCATCAGGCTGCGTCATTGCAGGCGCCTCTAAGGTTATATAACTTCCCATTGGCTTGCCCATCGCCTTAGAACCATTCATGGTCTCTATAATCACCTTTGTAATTTTAATTTCACTTTCTTCTTTATAATCTTCTTCCACAGAAACGCCCCGGCACTCTCCTGCATTTTCCTCCATACTTTCCCGCATCTCAAGGGCCAAATCTGTCCTTACCTTAAATCCGCTCATAATCAACCTTTCCTGAAACTATGATTTTTATCTGGTATCATCCACACTAACCTTTAAATCAATATGTGAACAATAACTTTTATTTCAGTATTTTCCAATTATTCTCCAAATATGTATTGACAGATATCATTTTTAACTTTAAAATAATATGCGTGTGTTTACATTAAAACGTCCGTGTCTCCGGCTTTAATGAAACATCATGGAAACTGATGATTATAATAGGAGGTGTACATCGTGGCTAATATTAAATCTGCAAAAAAGAGAATTTTAGTAAACAGAACCAAGGCTGAAAGAAATAAAGCTATCAAGTCTGGTGTTAAGACTTCTGTAAAGAAAGTTCTTGCTGCTATTGAAGCAAATGATAAAGCTGCTGCTTCTCAGGCTTTAATTGCTGCTACAGCTACTATCGACAAAGCTGCAGGCAAGGGTGTTTATCATAAGAATACAGCATCCAGAAAAATATCTCGTTTAGCTCAGGCAGTAAACAAGATGGCTTAATTTTTATATGATATAGATTAGATATTTAAACCAGCTCATACCGTCATGTGAGCTGGTTCTTTATTTAACATAATGCTGGTTGATCTATCCAATTTATACACCTAATTTTGCATTTTATGTCAATATTATTGTGAATTCTTCACATTAATTTGTATGTAAATTATTAAATATTACTTTTTCAAACTCTTCTTCAATCACTTCTACCGGAACTGCAGCAATCTCCCCCTGCAAAGTTCCACCAGTTATCATTCCAACATAATTCCCATATCTGTCAAAAACACCGCTGCCGGACATTCCCGGAACTGCATTCCCTTTTCCATAAAGCATTTCCATCTGAAACTCCTCTAAAAACATGAAAGGTGCAATTACTTCTCCTTCTATACAAACAGGACTTCTCCAGTCAGATGCAATGTCGATAAAAAATATTTTATCTCTTTCTGAAATACTCTCCGTATCCTCTTTATGCCAGGAATCCAAAAGAAGTTTAACCGGTACCCGCACATTTTTAAACACAAGAAGCTCCTGATAAGTAAAAGCCGACGCCGGAATGCTGATAAATCCTAAATCAGCCTCGTCTGATACCCTTATCAGGGTTCCTGTCGTAACTGCGCCATTAAAAAAAGTCACAAAACAATCCTTACTCCAGTACTGTAACACGTGCCTGTTAGTCACAATAATTATTTCATCCTCCAACATTCTGTAAATACTGCCGCTGCCATAATGCTCTCCTATCTGAATCCGAACGCAGCTACATAGCACATTCTCATACGCCTGCCTTAAATCTCCCTGCTCTGAACAGGAGGTAGCTGCCAATCCAAGACGGGCCATTGTCCTGTAATCGCTCTCTAAAGTAGTAGCCTGAATCAAAGGCGGAAGTACCACAATTTCTTCTACTGTTTCCTCCGCCACAATTTCTGTCTCTGCTATCTCTTCGTCTGGTACGAATGTTCTGTCACTGCAGGCAGTTATATATCCCATCAAAAAGATAGTAATTATCAGGAAAATTCGTTTCTTTATTTCTAATTGCATCTATTTTGTCTGTCTCCAATATCCAAAAACCTGTCACAGCTATGCAATATCATCATTTTTCCAAAACAGTTTCATGTATTCCTCTGTTTTCAAATCTGTAAGCTATAGTTTTCCTTTAACTTTGCAAACGCTGTTTCACGGGAAATTCCAAGATCGCTGCATGTTGACAGCAATATCTCTATACCATGTCTTATTCCTTGTTCTATTCCTTCTTCTATCCCCTGCTCTTTTCCCAATTCCAGCCCTTCCGCCACACCATCCTGTCTTGCGTATACCAGCTCTTCCCAACACTGCATAAACTTCACTTCTATCTTTTCAGAATTTCTGATCTTCTTTATTTTTTTATGAATCTACTTTATCCTGCTGCTTATAGTATTCTCTGCCACCTGATTTGTAGTCTCCATAATATATTTCATCTGCTTTGCGAACTTTTGGCAGAAACTCTGGATTTAGGCTGGTTTGAGGAATGTTCACATTTGGGTTTACCAGACTTTTGGTTGGTAAAAGTTTTTGCAGGCTGATTTTGGTATCAAAATTGAGGAATTTTGATAATTGGTAAAATGGTTTGGGGAATTGGTAAAACTGCTGTTTATACTATATACAGAAGAAACAAGCAAAGTTTTCATCGCCCTATCCCCACTATCCGACATCATCTCCTCTGTTTCTTTCTGTTCAAATTAAATTCTTTTTCTACTAATTCAATACGGTGCTGAATCTCTTTCTCGGTAGGCAGCTGCTTCTTAATCTCTTCCAATTTAATATTATCATAAGAGGCAACTCCCATGGGTGTTTGAATTCCCTGAAATGCCCATTGCACTTCCGTCTGGTCTTTATCTTTGCAAATCCCATTCCAAGTTCCAGCAAAAATCTGGTAATATTTTGTTCCAATGCCTCTTCCAGCACCGTTTCATCATATCCTCGCGGCAAAGAAATAAAGCTAAAATCATAAGTATCTTTTACAATCTCCTGTGCTATCTTTCCCTGTACTCCTGGAAGTTTTTCCGCAAAATTTGTGTTTGCCACTCCCTTGTTATGGTATAAATCAGCTTTTATACAATCAATTAAGGCATTTCGGCTCCAGCCTTCTTCAATTGTGCTCTGAAGGTAAAACAATGCCTCTTCCGCGGAATTACATTTTGAAACAATTTCTACATGATGACGCCAGGGCACAAAACCGAAAAAAGAGGGAAATGACATTTCTGCACCAACTTGGTGCAGTTTTTCTTCCTCGTTATTTTCTTGAATTTCTGCACCAATCTGCTGCAGTTTTATACTATCAAGTTTTAAATTATCATCCATTGCATGAATTAAATCACCTGAAGTTCTAGCTAATGCATAAAAAGAATACCATTTTTTCATATTCCAAAGATTTCTGGCTGAAAATCCCCTTACCTCTGGGAATTCATGCTGTAAATCAAGGCTTAACTGCTCAACAATACCTTTTCCCCATTTTTCCTCCGATTTTCGCAAAACAAGATCCCGTCCCAGTTACCAATTGAATAACAACTGTTCTGAGTTTACCTTCACAGCTACTTTTAACTGGGCACCTCTAAAACGTTCCTTTATATCATGAATCCACTGTACATAATCAGAATCCAAATGCACATCATGTGAGCTCACAACGATTGGAGTATTATTTTTCTTATTTCGCATTGATTCTCCTTCTTTTGATAATATTCTTTCCAAACTTTAATATCTTATATTTTATTATTTTAAAAACTACATACTTTTTCAATTATATCCGTAGATATGTTTGCTCATACTATCTGGCTCGATACGATAGGCTGAATGTCTTTGCTATTTTCACGAGCAAGGGAACATATCCACAGCCTTTTTCGTGGTTGAGCCGTTTACGGGAATATGTCCTACTATTTATCTACAGAATCCGATATTTGTCTTAAAATAACATTATAATAAGTTTTCATCAAGTTTCTTTCGATATCGTCAACATAGCTGTTATGTGCAATCTTGTTTCGGCATTCAGCCATATCATTTAGCTTGGAGATTATAAAAGATTGGCTTGGAAAATAATCTTTGAAGATGTCCCAATTATTATCTATAACCGCTCCCAAATCTTTAAAATCCAAATAAAACAGCTCTGTTCCTCTTACGCTCAACCATTTGTTGGATTCATCATTTTTCTGCCTTCCAGAAATGGTTCTTTGCAAACTACTTGGAATAGTGAGATGAGAAAAGTAAGCTTCACCGTATTTTTCCTTTGCCACTTTCTCAATAAACAATCTCAACGAGTTTTCAACCGAATATAGATAGGTATATGCTTCTGCCATCTGATAGCCTTTTGTTCTAATATCCTCCGGAAGAAGTTCTCCCATTATTTTATAGGCTTTAGAGTTAACATTGTTTTCCAAATCAGAAATCAAATCATCTTCTAATTCGAAATCCTTCGTTAAATCCATGTTGAACGAAACACTTTTAATATCAAACCCAACATCAGGAGGTATTAATCCACTACATATTTTGTCCAGTGTTTTTTTGTTCTCTTCAGAATCCAAGATATCTAAATATTCTGGATTCACAAAAAAAGTAATATAAGCTGCCAAGGCATTGCTTCTTCCCCAGCCGCCATCATAATATGAATAAGTACCTTTTTCTACCTGGACATTTGCACCTCTCAACAAATTGGCAAGGTCATATTTGTTTTCCTTTTTTAGCATCATAATGATGCCTTTCATAAATCTTTCGTTGGAGAAAGGTAAGGAATATGTGTAATCACTCATCGCATTTACCTCCGTTTTAACTCTTCTTAGGTAACTTAAAATCAAACTTTCCGCCCAATGCTGCTGTGCCAATTCCTACTGCTGTAAGCACAACAAAACTTGCAGCACCAAGAACCTTCCAATTAAACTCTTTTTTCTCGGTATCCTTCTTATCCGCCATACGAGCCATTTCCATTTCATGCTCTCTGATTTCAGTATCTTTTTTATCTGCTGCATGAAAGATTTTCATCTGACGGTCAAGAATATCTTTTTGTTGCTCTGGTGTCAGATTCGGATTATCAAGGCATTTACTTAAGTCAGCACGGACCTTATCAGCATATTCTATAAATTCTTTTCTACTATCAGATGCACTATATAATTCTTTGTTAATAATACCATACACCTGATTTGTGCTTTCATCATCACTTGCGACAATTTTCTCCAAAATATCCTTATATTCAACCATTGTGGATTGTATTAGTTTTGCCAACTCAGGGTACTGGGCAATAACTTGTTGAGCAACTTCCGGACGCAGTTCATTTAGCTTTGACGCATAACTCAACACATCATTTTTTGATAAATTTCAAAAATCTGTTCTCTCCATGAGTGAGAGAATTTGTTTTTCATTACTTGTATATTCCATGCTCATATGCTCCTTGATTTAATTAGTAAGTACCGCTTTATTCTTCTTCAGAAACAGTTCCAGCCAATTCAATATACTCCTTCAACTTCTTCTGCAACAGTTTCTTGTCAATCAATTTCAGATTATATTCAGAAACCATTGTCGGGGACAAACTACGACTGAGAGCAAATTCTACCACTTCATCATCTTTGCTTGCACAGAGGATAACACCAACGCTCGGGTTTTCATTGTCTTTTTTGACTTCTCGGTCAAGAGCCTCAAGATAAAGATTTATCTTGCCAACATACTCCGGCTTGAATTCTCCGATTTTTAGTTCAAACGCCACAAGACATGAAAGACCTCTGTGGTAAAACAGCAAATCGATATAATAATCGTGTTTTCCGACCTGTACACGATACTCCTCACCGATGAAAGTGAAGTCCTTGCCAATCTCAAGGATAAAATCTTTCAAATTTCGTATAATAGATTTCTGCAAATCCCGTTCAGATACTGTTTCCGGCACATCAAGGAAATCAAGCACATAACTATCAAGAAAAACATTGCCAGTTGCTCTTCTGGATTCTTCGATAGCAGGTGTCAATGGTTTTTGCGACAGCATATATCTTTCATAGTATCCGCTGTCAATCTGACGTTCCAATTCTCGTTTTGAAAGACGCTCTTTAATACACATATTCATGTAAAAAATACGTTCGTCCATACTCTTACACGCAGACATGATTTTGAGATGGTTCGTCCAGCTCAATTGTGTCACCAGTGGTGACACTTTTTCATTGTCTTTGTAAAATTCGTAAAACTGTTTCATTCTGTAAAGTCCACGACGATTAAATCCTTTCAGATCAGGATAATTCGTCGCAAAGAAATCTGCCAGTTTCTGCACAAATGCATCACCGTATTCCGCATTATCAGACTGCAAACTAATATATTCGCCTATATCACGGTACATTAGAATCAGTTCTTCATTCACTTTACGGTATGCACGTTCTTTTGCAGATTCTATAATATCAACAATTTTTTCAAATTGCTCACTGTAAGGTATTAAATCACTCATAATGTATTCCTTTCCGAATAATTATTTTTGATTTTAATCTCGTTTCACATAAGTCAGTTCAATATCGTATCCAAGAGCCTCAAGCATCTGCACGAACGTCTTATTCACAACACCGTCCTGTTTTTTGATGATGCGATTTACATACTGACCTGTTGTTCCGATTGTTTCCGCAAGCTGCGCCTGGGTAGTTCCGTTCTCTATGCACTTTACTTTTACATCTACTTCAATATTGTTTTTAATCATATATTCGCCGCTCCTATTCGCAACTCTTGTTAGTTCTAACACAAATAAGATAATTTATTATAACATATAATTCGCAAAAATACAAGACCTGCACGTGACGTGCAGATGAACTTTCTGTAACAGAAAAACACCCTGCATTGCTGCAAGGTGCATTTCATAAAATATTATCTTCTCACATCCACGCTTGTGCCGGATTTGAACTCCACTGTAACCCTCTCATCATAGACCGTGATTTTCTCAATCAGCCTGCGAACCAACTGCTCATCGTATTCCGTAATGTCCTGCTGCTGTTCGTCGAGGAACTGTTGCATTTCGCTGATTCGCTTTTTCATACCCTCACGCTCTGCACCCGCTACTTGGGCATTCTGCTTTGCCTCACGAAGGCTGTAAATCTCATCAAGCGGAACGCCGTCCGTTCCTGAAAGCACCGATTTATACAAAATTGATATGCCTGAACCTCTGAAAGAAAAACAGAAAAAAAGGCTATCAAGCAGGCTAAGAAACTACTTATCAGCGAAGGAATCCTTTCTGAATCCCAACTGGCTTCTTAGCTCTCTAAAACAATGCTTTCCCAAAGGCTGCCATAAGACAGCCTGTTAAAATGTGCTGTTTATTGACTATCCGCTACTTTCTTTCACAGTATTTCCTCCTTTTGCGCAGAAAATCATCATGAATCTAAGCAAAATTCTTAATGAATATTACTACATTCCTGTTTCCTGCCATTAATTTATTGGATTTTATAAAAGCAGGATTTCAAGAATTTGAGAACAGATATTCTGCCAGATACAGCCTTGCTGCCAGGTAAGCTTCCGCTTAAAGAAATCGTATGCTTTGATCACATCCCATCACAAAATAATTTGTATTTCAATAGTTTGTATTTCAATATTTTTTTCTCAATTTATTGTATTTATTTACCTCTTGTACTTTCCATTATCATTTAAGTCCTGTGGTTTTCCATACTTCACTATTATTTCCATAATTTCGTCATATGTATAAAGTTTTCTTCCACATTATTTACCATAATTTACTTAGCATACTGGGAATTTGGTTTTTAAGAAATGTAATATATAGTTAAAACCAAGCAGGACGATAAGCCGGGTTATGTCGTGAATGATCATCTATCTAGAACTGTTGTTGCCAACAGTCTCAAGCGACCTACCTGAAAGCTTGCCGGGCCGGCTGATAACGCTTTCTGTTTGGTCTTGCTTCGGATGGGGTTTACATGTGCCCTGTACGTTACCGCACAGGCGGTAGTCTCTTACACTGCCTTTCCACCCTTACCAAGAGTCCGGCTTTTCACCGAAACTCACAAGTTTTGGTCTGCCATAAGCTCTTGGCGGTATATTTCTGTTGCACTGGCCTTGGAGTCGCCTCCACCGGATGTTATCCGGCATCCTGCCCTGTGAAGCCCGGACTTTCCTCACCTGTCAATCATACGCAAGCCATAGGGCTGCGTACTATCCTTGCGGAGACAGCCGCGATCATTTATCCTACTTGGTTTTTACTTGTATTCTCACGCTCTTTTATCATTATTTCATGGCTGAACTGTTGTTAAACGTTAAAGTAACTCCCTCCGATGAACTCCCGGCATATGGAGTTGTTTGGAACGTTGTTGCTGTCTATCCCTTGAAAGTATTCTAAAAATTTAAGAAGGCGTTTTGCCTCATAGTACTCAGGCACTCCCTTTTCTATGCCGAAAAGCAAAGCCTCCGCATATTGTTTTAATACTGCCAGTTCATAGATCAGTACCGAATTAAACATTTCATCAGCACTTTCCTGATAAGGAAAAATGTATTTTTCCTCTCCCCTTCTTACCGAAGGCCACATTTCTATGGTTCTTCTGGCACTGGTTCCTCTTGTTCTTGCATCTCTTACCATTCTGCGGATTAGTCTTCCATCAGTGGTAGGTATTCTGTTGTGCTCGTCTATATTAATGCTGGTTAGCGCACTAATGTATATTTTAAATTTGTTTTCATCCGGCATGGAAAATGTAGTAGCAGGATTCAGTCCATGTATGCCTTCTATTACCAGCACATCCTCCGCCCCAAGTCTTTTGAAGTTGCCATGATATTCCCGCTTGCCTAATTTAAAATTAAAGCGGGGAATCTCCACTGTTTCTCCTGCAAGAAGCCGGTTCATATCCTGGTTAAATTTTTTAAGGTCAATTGCCTCAAGACACTCATAATTATAATCACCATTTTCATCCTTTGGCGTATCTTCCCGATTCACAAAATAATCGTCCAATGCAATAGGATGGGGAATTAATCCATAAGTTCTTAACTGGATGGACAGTCTGTGGGAAAAGGTAGTCTTTCCTGAAGAGGAAGGACCTGCAATAAGTACAAATTTAATATTTCCCTTATTTACAATTTCCCTGGCAATCTCTCCGATTCTTCGTTCCTGCAAAGCCTCCTGTACCAAAATCATATCCCCGATCCCGCCTCTGCAGATCACATCATTTAAATCGCCTACGGAATCAATTCCCAGCATTTCTCCCCAAAGGGTTGAAGTACTGAGTGTTCTGAAAAATTTATCTTTTGGCTCAAAAAAATCTAGTTTTGAAGGATCTTCGCTTCCCGGTATTAAAAGCATAATTCCACTTTCATACAGCATCACATCATAATATTTTAAATATCCGGTACTTGGAAGCATATAGCCATAATAGTAATCGTAATAGCCATCCAGACAATATATATTTACAAAAGAACTCCGGCGGTAACGAAATAGTTTTTCTTTATCATGCATTTTATACCTGCGGAAAATTTCCATTGCTTCATCTATGGGATACGACCGCTTTGTAATAGGAATATCTGCCTTGGTAAGCTCCATCATCCGCCTGCGGATTGCCTTCACATGTGCGTCACTCAATTTCTCTTCCATTTTAACATTACAGTAATATCCCTGTCCGATGGCAAACTCTACCTTTACCTTACTTACCTTTTCCCCTCCTAAAACATCATAAACCGCCTTTACAAGCGTCATCAGGGCAGTCCTCACATAAGATTTATGGCCGCTGCTGTCTTTCAGGGTGATAAATGAAAGCTCACTATCTTTTTCTGCTGTTTTAATCAGCTCTCTTATCTTACCGTTTTCCATTACAAGTGCAATCATATTATCGTACTGAGGTTGATATTCTTTTGCGATTTCTTCAAAAGTTATTCCTTTGGGATATTTTTTTTGTACACCGTCAATTGTAATTGTTACCATAACAGGCTCTCTCCTTCTACAAGTCACAGCCGCATATTTTTAATGCTTTCTCTAAAAGAACAAGTTCCTTTTCCAGTTCCATACAGCGTTTTTCTGCACGCCGGCTTCCTTTGGACGCTTTTAAAACTTCTTTTAGTTTCAGGCTGTTTTTCCACTCCCTTTGCAGATAATTTATAAGAACAGGATGGCGGTCAGCTAAAAGTTTGGGGCCAAATCTGTCTGAAAGCTCATAGTCTTTCTCTATCCGTCCCTGCATACCTGGTACTGCCTCAATAATAGGATAAAATTTATCCCCTTCCAGTACCATATTTTCCCTCTTGATAGAATATCCCGTTTCTCTTAAAAATCTCCGAAAGGATAAAAGTTCCGACTGAGGCTGGAGCAGCATCTGTGCAAAGCTTTTTGTTTTTTCCGGCTCTTTTTCCAGAATTTTCTGCATCAGCCTTCCCCCCATGCCTGCGCAGATCAATGTCTGCGCCTCTCCACTCTGATACTTGTCAAGTCCATCCGAAATCCGCAGCGTTATGTACTCTGAAAGATCTGCCTGCGCCACATGTATTTCTGCCCGCTGCAAAGGTCCTTTATTTATATCCATTGCCAGTACACCTGGCGCAATCCCACGCTGAACCAGATAAATGGACACATACCCGTGATCACAACCCACATCGCAAACCCGGTTTCCAATTTTAACCATGTCTGCCACAGCCTGCATTCTGGCGGATAAAGTTATATTTTCTGCCATTAATCCAGATAATCCTTTAATTTTCTGCTTCTGCTGGGATGACGCAGTTTACGGAGAGCCTTCGCCTCAATCTGCCTGATACGCTCTCTTGTAACATTAAACTCTTTTCCCACCTCTTCTAATGTTCTGGCACGTCCGTCATCCAGTCCAAAACGAAGCCTTAAAACCTTCTGTTCCCTTTCTGTTAACGTACTAAGCACCTCTACCAGCTGCTCCTTTAATAAAGTAAACGCTGCTGCATCTGCCGGGACAGGCACATTATCATCCTGGATAAAATCGCCCAAATGAGAATCTTCTTCCTCTCCTATAGGGGTTTCCAATGAAACAGGCTCCTGAGAAATCTTTAAGATTTCACGAACACGCTCCACAGGAAGCTTCATTTCTTCTGCAATTTCCTCCGGAGTAGGTTCACGCCCCAGCTCCTGAAGGAGCTGCCTGCTGACGCGGATCAGCTTATTGATGGTTTCCACCATATGCACAGGAATACGAATTGTTCTGGCCTGATCTGCAATTGCTCTTGTAATTGCCTGGCGAATCCACCAGGTTGCATAAGTAGAAAATTTAAAACCTTTACGGTGATCAAACTTTTCAACTGCCTTAATCAACCCCAAATTTCCTTCCTGAATCAAATCAAGAAAAAGCATTCCACGTCCAACATATCTTTTGGCAATGCTGACTACCAGACGAAGGTTCGCCTCCGCCAGCCTTTTTTTCGCCTCATCGCCAGCTTCCAGCTCCTCCTTTAGAGATTTAATTTCTTCCCTGATCTCTGCCTCCTCTGCCTCATCTACATTACCGATTCTCTTTTCCAGAATTGCAATCTTTTCCTGAGCTACAGCGCCTGCCTCCATTTTAAGGGCAAACTCAATTTCATCTTCCGCACTTAGTAAAGGCACCTTTCCTATTTCTTTTAAATACATTCTGACCGGATCTTCTATGCTAATCCCGTCAGGCACCGAAAGATCAATATTTTCTACATCCACTTCATCTTCTTCGGATAAAACAATCTCCTCGGCATCCACTTCATCATCCTCAGTAATTCGCAGAATATCTACATTATTCTGTTCAAGTACCTCAATGATTTTATCAAATTGTTCCTCACCCAATGTAGCATCAGAAAAATAATCCACAATTTCCTGATACTCTAATACATTTTTTTTCTTTTTGGCAACAGCTAAGAGTCCTGTTAATTTCTCATCAAACTTTGCCTGTGTGTTTTCATCCATGTTCGGTTTTCCGTCCTTCCTAATATTCTAAACATTACCATTATTAGCCTTAATCCAGCGAAATATGCGTTTTTCTAAGTTCTTCCAGTGCCTTTTTCCCCTCAATCACCTGATTCAGGGCCGAAATATCGCCTCCCAGCCGGCTGGAAAAATACTCCAGACTGCTTCGTTTAACTGCAAGCACAATATCGTGAAATGCTTTTTCCTGTTCTGCCTTTGTTTCAAGCCGGGGCAGTTTTGTATTAAACACTTCGGCAACTTCCCTTTGTTCCTCTTCATCCGTAAACAGACTTACAATCGCTGCCGGAGAAACAGTGCCGGATTCAAAGTCAGCAAAAAGCTTTTCGGCTACTTTTTTATATAAATCTTCCGTAAAATCCTCCGGAGAAATATATTTCTTTATTTTGGGGTAGACCATTGGTTCTTCCACCACCCATGTAAGTAAAAGCTTTTGGGGCTTTTTCTTGTTTTCTTCAGGATCTTTCCTGGTCTGAATACCTGATTTAGGCCTTACCGCAGGCGATGCAAGTCCGGTCTGCGCCGCATAGGAAAGCACCAGTTTCCGCAAGCTTTCATATCCAATATGATATTTTTCTGCCACCGCCTCAATATAATTTTCCCGCTCCACATCCTCAGAAAAGGAACAGAGTTTTTTAGCAATCTCCCTGTGAAATCTGGTTTTTGCTTCAGGATCATTCAAATCATAATCTCTCTTAAGCATGCGAAGTTCAAAGAAAAAGCTGTTTTCTGCCTGCTTAATCCTTAGTTCAAAAGCTTCCTTTCCCTTATTCTTTATAAATTCATCCGGATCCTTATAAGGCTCCAAATTTAAAACCTTCCCTGTAAGTCCTACCTCTTTTAAAATACCAATTGCCCGAAGGGCCGCCATAACCCCTGCACCATCACTATCATAGGCCAAGACCACTTCCTTTACATAACGCCTTAACAAATTGGCCTGTCCTGCTGTAAAAGCAGTTCCAAGAGATGCTGCCGCCTGATTAAACCCTGCCTGGTGCATGGCAATTACATCCATATATCCTTCGCACAAAATAATATTTCCCTCTCTCGAGGTACGTGCAAAATTAAGTCCATACAAATTCCGGCTTTTATCAAAAATCATAGTTTCCGGTGAATTCAAATACTTAGGCCTGCCATCTCCCATAACCCGTCCGCCAAACCCAATCACCTTGTGATTGCTGTCCTGAATGGGAAACATCACCCTGTTCCAGAATTTGTCATGCAGCCCAAATTTTTCATCGAAGCTTGCAAGACCTGATTCTAAGATCAGCTTGTCCTCATAGCCTTTGCTTTTCAAATATTTTACAAGATCATCACTGGTCACATTGGCAAATCCCAAGCCAAATTTCTTTATGGTTTCATCGGAAAGTTCTCTTCCATGCAGATAGCGGAAACCAACCTGCCCCTTTTCTGAACGGAGCTGATAATAAAAGTACCTTGCCGCCTCTTTGTTAATCTCTAAAAGCTTTGCCCGTCTGCTTTCCTTTTTCCGCGCTTCTTCATTATATTCCACCTCAGGCAGATTCACTCCTGCCCGGTCAGCAAGAAGCTTTATCGCCTCTGGAAAAGAATAGTTCTCATATTCCATGATAAAAGTAAATACATTTCCTCCGGCACCGCAGCCAAAACAGTAATACATCTGCTTATTTGGGGAAACCGAAAAGGAAGGCGACTTTTCATTATGAAAAGGGCAAAGTCCAAAATAGCTGCTTCCCTTCTTCTGGATCCTCACATACCCTGAAACTACATCCACTATATCATTTTTCATCCGTACTTCTTCTACTAACTCGTCGGGATAATACATTTTTGTTCCTATGCCTTTCCCACATGCACTTCCTTAAAACCATATAATCATCCATGCCAGGATTTTGGAATATAAATCTCCTCATACTTGGCAATTGCAAAACGGTCCGTCATGGCGCCTATGTAATCACAAACTACTATTTCTTCTGGTTCGCCCCGCCTGATCAGATTCCCATAATCCTCCGGCAGCCGCTCTAAATGATGCCTGTAATAGTTATAAAGCGTCTGTATCAGCATTTCAGCCTTGCCCTCTTCACTTTTGGCATCTTTGTTCTGGTAGACTCTCTCAAACATAAATCTGCGCAGATCTTTCATGGCCTTGGCGACAGGCGGAGACATCATAATATCATCTTTTCCATAACTGGTAGAAACCAGGTCATGAATAAAATGATCCAGCCGCATTCCGGTAGTGTAACCAATCACATCTCCAATTTCCTTAGGCACATCCGACTCTTTTAAAATGCCTGCCCTGACAGCATCGTCCATATCATGATGAATATAAGCAATCTTATCAGAAAAACGGACAATTCTTCCTTCCAATGTGAATGGCATTCCCTTGGTCTGGTGATTTCGTATTCCATCCCTGACTTCCATCGTTAAGTTTAGCCCCTGGCCATTCTTTTCAAGAATATCCACTGTCCGCACGCTTTGATCGCTATGACAGAATCCATAAGGGCAGACCGCGTTTAAAGCCCTCTCACCAGCATGACCAAAAGGTGTATGCCCAAGATCATGACCAAGCGCAATTGCCTCAACCAAATCTTCATTCATACGAAGCGCCTTGGCTATGGTTCTTGCATTCTGAGACACCTCCAAAGTATGGGTAAGTCTTGTTCTGTAATGGTCTCCCTCCGGTGATAAAAAAACCTGAGTCTTATCCTTCAATCTTCTAAAAGATTTTGAATGCAGGATCCGGTCCCTGTCACGCTGATAAACGGGACGGATATCACACTCATCTTCTCCGCGCAGTCTTCCTCTGGAAGCCGCGCTATGAGCAGCATAAGGACTTAAATATTCCATTTCAAGCTGTTCCAGATTTTCTCGTATGTCCATTTATAGCTCCTGCTTTCACACTCAAAGAACTTCCTAATATCATTATTCGGTACAAATAACAAAATTCCTTTTTTCAACGACAGATATCAAAAATAAATTCGGCATTTTTTTCCATAGCGTCATATGCGGTCTTAAACGGCGACATCTGAAATACATGCCACATCCCTTTAAAAACATCTATTTTAACAGAAACATTGGCTTGTACCATCCTTTCATGAAGCATTACAGAATCTGACAGCAGAATCTCATTATCACCTGCCTGAATATAGGTGGGCGGGAAACCGGAAAAATCTCCAAATAGCGGTGAAATCATAGGCTCTTTCAGATCCACATCTTTCACTTCCTTAGTTCCCACATAATTATGAATCATCCGTTCTAAATATTCCGCATCCAGAACAGGATCTGCCTCTGCTCTTGTTTCATGTGTTTTTCCTGAAGAAGTCAAATCCGTCCAGGGAGATAAAAGCACCAGTCCCCTGGGCAGCAGCCGCTTTTGCTGCTTCAATTTATGCACCAGAGACAATGCCAGATTGCCTCCCGCAGAATCTCCTGCTACAATCACATCCCTTGCCCCATATCCTAAAAGCATAAGGTAGTCCCATGCTTTCATTGCATCCTCACACGCTGCCGGATAAGGATTTTCAGGTGCAAGACGGTAATCAAAGCATAGTACGTCCATAGAAGTACTCTCAGCAAGCTTGGTGGTTAATATTCTTGCATACAGACTGCTTCCGGTAGAATATCCTCCTCCATGGCAGTACAAAATTACATATTTTTTCATATGAACCCGGTTGACAGATACCCACTCCCCGTCCATTTCCCCGATTTTTACACTCTGAATTGCCCGTTCTTTTGAACTGCCCAAAAGCGCACCCACCTGATCCTGGGAATGGCGGTGCTTCTCAAGATCCTGATTGTCTATCATTCCATGTACTTTCCTAATCAGGGCCATTCTATTCTGATTCCTTGCCATAGCTGTAACTTACGCTCCTTTTCAAAGTTTCTTTTCTATTCTAACACATTTTTTCCGTTTTGTGGTATACTACTTATATCTGAAGCAATTACCTTAAGCAACTGACAAAATATTTAAAACCAGAAGGAAATTCTCATTTGAAAAATTCAAAAAAAGGCAATCGCCAGGAGCCTAAAATCTGGTACAAACTTGATCTGTCCGCTATCGTTTATCCCACTTTGCAAAGAAGGGATTTTTCTTCCGTTTACCGGCTGTCCGTTGTTTTAAAGGAGCCTGTAAAAGCAGATATATTGCAACAGGCGGCAGATATCGCCCTCACCCGTTTTCCTACCTACAAAACTGCCATCCGAAAGGGATTGTTCTGGCGTTATTTGGAGCCAAACAACCGCCCAGGCCCCTTTGTTCAGAAGGATATCCGCAATTTTTGTATGCCTATGCCCTTTAAAGCAGGCAATCGCTATCTGCTCCGTATTTATTATTATGGCTGTAGAATCTCTTTAGAAGCACACCACTGTCTTGGCGACGGTACCGGCGGTATGTATGTGCTGCAGACGATCACTGCCGTATACTTAAGGCTTTTAGGCCATCAGGTCTCCAATCAGTATTTCGTCAAAGATATTAATGAACCGCCTGATCCTGAGGAGCTGGAAGACGCTTATATGCGTTACGCCAATGCCAAAGTATGTCCACCCCGTCCAGGAGAAAAAACTTACAGAGTCAGAGGCACGAGAGAACCTTTTTACACCTTTAACGTAATTGACGGCATCTTGTCTGTCAAACAGGTAATGGCTGTTGCCAAAAAATACAATGCAACCATTACTGAATACTTAAATGCAGTCCTTTTATACGCCCTGCTGCAAAAGCAGAAAAAAGAACGCCGCATACATTTACGTCCTGTTAAAATTGCCATGCCGGTGAATTTAAGACGTTTTTTCCCCTCAAAAACTCTGCGCAATTTTATCACTATGGTTTATCCTTCCATTGATCCAAGGCTGGGTGAATACAGCTTTGAAGAAATTGTGATTCAAGTCCATAATTACATGCGTTACTATATAAATGAGAAATTTTTAAAAGGAGATATTACCACCAATGCACGTACCCAGCAAAATTCCTTTATCCGGGTGGTTCCTCTTTTTATCAAAGACTTTGTGGTTCGGCAGTTTTATACCCAGGTTCAGGATAAAAATTCTTCTGCCGGCCTTACCAACATGGGTGCACTTAAAGTTCCGAAGGACATGAAGCCTTATATTGACCGTTTTGATATTTACATGGGACAGCCCTTTTCCTCCCGTACTAACTGCGCCATAATCAGCTTTGAAGATACTCTCACTATTAATTTTGCAAGCAACATTATGGAAACTGATGTGGAACGGTATTTCTTCAGAAAACTGGTTGCAGATGGTGTTCATGTAACCATTGAAAGCAACCGGGAAGGTTTAGATACATTCTTTGACCAAATTTAGAAATAATAGAAAGGAATCAATTATGTCATATTGTGTAAACTGTGGTGTCGAACTGGATGCCTCCCTTGGAAAATGTCCGCTTTGTAATACTCCTGTTATTAATCCTTCTAAGCTGGAGGAAATCACAAGAACTTCTCCCTATCCTAAAGAAAGCGGTCAGGTGGATGTGGTAAAAAGAAAGGATCTGGCAATCCTTTCCACCATTTCATTAACTGCCACCTCCTTATGCTGTCTTTTATTGAATCTTTTTGTTTTTTCCCAGTCCCCTTGGTCTTTGTTTATTATCGGCGCCTGCCTGCTTTTATTTGTGGTGCTGATTCCGGTGCTTGTCTATACCCGTCTGCCCATTTACATTTCCCTGTTATTTGATGGAATTGCCACAGGCTTTTACCTGTATATGATCACATTTAACACTTCATCAGACAGATGGTTTCATGAGCTGGCACTTCCCATTACCCTGCTGGCCACAATATTAATAGAAATTTTTGCCCTTTTGCTCCGTTCCTTTCCTGTTTCTTACATCACCACAGCACTTTATTTCTTCCTGGAAACTGCCATACTGTGCGTGGGAATTGAGCTGTTAATTGACAGTTACACAGATTCACCCCTTAAAATAATGTGGTCGGCAATCGTTCTTACCGTATGCAGTGTTATTGCAATTGCCCTGATCACGGTTTTATCAAGACGCCGCTTACGTGACGCAGTAAGAAGACGACTACACTTTTAATATTTCTCCGGATAATCCGTTCCAGTCTCTGCCTGCATCTTTCGAATATACTGATCAGGCTCCTTTACCAGATTTAAAAATGTATTAAATGCCAGCAGAACCATCCTGTCCCCGTTTTGTCTGGTTTTGCTGTTATCCTGATCCAGCCTTGCTTTAAAATGATCCATCTGCCAGACCATTACATCTACCACCGTATACCCCTTCACATTTGCCCGACAGGCAAAATTTCCATTTTCCATGAAATATACAAACTCTTCATAAACTTCTTTATTTTGTTTTAATTTTTCATAAAATGCCTCTGCAAAATCTTTACTTTCTCCTGCATATGCACATAAATTCCTTATCCAATGCACCGCTTTATCTTGTTCCATGTGCCTTCCCTTTCCCTGATGTTTAACCTTTACTTTATCCGCAAAAATCCTGTCTCTTATTATACTTAGTATCCCCATAAATGTCTACAAGCCGGAGAAAAATAAACAGTAATATATACAACTCATGACATGTATAATTGACATGCTTCTCCATTTATTATAATATTTTTATGGAGGTATACTTATGAGTGAAAAAATACTAGTTGTTGATGACGAAAAAGAAATTACAGATTTAATTACCCTCTATTTACAAAGCGATGATTATACGGTTTACTCTTTTTATGATCCCTTAGAAGCCTGTCGTCTTGCAGAAACAATGGAATTTGACCTTGCAATTTTAGATGTTATGATGCCTGGGATGGACGGTTTTAAGCTCTGTCAGAAAATCAGGGAACATCACAATTACCCTATTATCATGCTTACTGCCAAGGAAGCTGAAACCGATAAGATTACCGGACTGACTTTAGGTGCTGATGACTATATGACCAAGCCCTTCCGTCCTTTAGAACTGATTGCCCGGGTAAAGGCACAGCTTCGCAGGTACAAAAAATATAATCAAATCTCAACGAATAATGATGACTCAAATATCATCATTCATGGCGGACTTATGCTGAATAATCTAACTCATGAATGCACTTTGGATGAAAAGCCTTTATCCCTGACACCTACGGAATTTACAATTCTTTATGTCCTTTGTCAGAAAAAGGGACAAGTAATCAGTGCGGAAGAACTGTTCCACTGTGTCTGGGGCGAAGAATATTTCAGTAAAAGCAACAACACCATTACGGTGCATATCAGACATCTGCGTGAAAAGATGAATGATTCCTTTGAAGATCCAAAATACATCAAAACCATTTGGGGGTGCGGATACAAAATTGAAGGCTAAGGATAAAACAAAATTTTTCATAGTACTGATTCTTTTCCTTAGCCTTGCACTAGGCATCGGCTATGGCATTTATTATCTTACAGATGTAGTTCTTAATGGTTCTTTTCTTGACTGGTTTTCCAATAATTATTTCCAAATGGAAGAACTGAAGGATCCGAAAACCAACGAACTGCGGATCATATATACGCCGCTCTGGCCTCAGTTAAAGCATTTTCTTCTCACTTTGTTTTTATTGCTGCTGGTATTTTTTGTTCTTTCTATTTACCTGGCCGCACATTTTTTTGCAAGACTGCAGGTACGCAAATCCATTTCCAGAACAAGCCGAATGCTGCATGCCTACATACACCATGACATTGATTCTGATGATGTATTTCCCCCTTCTTACGCTGAGGTAGCTACACAGATCGTACAATTAAAATCCACTATGCAGCGCCAAGAGCAGGCAGTCAAGACGGAAACGGAACGAAAAAACGACCTGATTGCTTATCTGGCCCACGATTTAAAAACACCTCTTACTTCCGTAATCGGCTATTTGGATCTATTGGAAGAAGCGGCAGACATGCCGGAAAAACAACGTAAAAAGTATATCCATATTACACTGGAAAAGGCACTCCGCCTTGAAAAAATGATTAACGAATTTTTTGAAATTACCCGCTATAATCTGCAGGAAATTATTCTTGAAAAAGAAACGATTGACCTGTCCTTTATGCTGGTACAGTTAACTGACGAATTTTATCCCCTGCTTTCCGATCATGGCAATACCATAGAACTCCAGGCAGAAGAAGACCTGACTGTTTATGGAGATTCTGTCAAGCTGGCAAGGGTTTTCAACAATATTTTGAAAAACGCAATATCCTACAGTTATCCCAATTCCCCTATCAAAGTTTATGCAGGCAAGCGGGAAAAAGACATTTTTATCTGCTTTATCAATCAGGGAAAGAGCATTCCACAGGAAAAACTAAATGCTATTTTTGAAAAGTTCTTCCGAATGGATGAAGCCCGAAGCACCAACACCGGAGGCGCGGGCTTAGGGCTTGCCATTGCAAAAGAAATCGTAACACTTCATGGAGGCTCCATAAACGCATCCAGTGAAAATGAAATGACCACCTTCAGCGTTACCCTGCCTCAACAATAACTTTTATTTGAAATATTCCACTCCTGATTCAAATATCTTAAGATCCTGTTCTCCGTAAATGTTTACTGCCACACCATCACCGCGGCGCTCCACATGCGCCATCTTACCCAGTACTCTTCCGTCAGGTGATGTAATTCCTTCAATGGCCCCATAAGAACCATTGATATTCCACTCTTCGTCCATTGATATACTGCCATTTAAATCTGCATACTGGGTTGCCACCTGTCCATTTGCAAAAAGCCTTTCAATCCACTCCTTTGATGCTACAAACCTTCCCTCACCATGAGAAGCCGGCGTTACATATGTCTGCCCAAGCACTGCTTTTTGCAGCCAGGGAGATTTACTGGAAACCACTTTGGTATACACCATCTTGGAAATATGACGGTTGATAGTATTAACAGTAAGTGTAGGAGAACCTTCCTTTTGTCCTGTAATCTCCCCATAGGGCACCAGTCCTAATTTAATCAGAGCCTGGAATCCGTTGCAAATACCAAGAACCAAACCATCTTTTTCATTGATAAGCTTCATAACTGCTTCTTTGATCTGAGCATTCTGAAAAGCCGCGGCAAAAAATTTTGCACTTCCATCTGGCTCATCACCTGCTGAAAAGCCTCCGGGAAACATGATAATCTGTGATTGGTCAATATCTTTTTTAAATACCTCAACAGACTCTCTGATCTCCTTTGCCGATTGATTTTTAAATACCCTGGTAATCACTTCCGCTCCGGCAGCCTTAAAAGCCTTTGCACTGTCATATTCACAATTGGTTCCCGGAAATACCGGTATAAATACCGTTGGTTTTGCCTTTTTATTCCTGCACACATAAACATGCTCTGCCTTAAAAAGCCTGCTCTCTATCGGTTCAGTACCTTTTTCTGCCTTGGTAGGGAATACTTTTTCAAGTTTAGACTTCCATGCATTTAAGGCTTCCTCCATAGTTACAGTTACATTTTGATATGTAAAGACCTTCTCGTGATTTACATCTGCCACCTTTCGGAAATTCAGTCTTTCAGCTTCACCGCCATTTTCCTTTTCTTCAAAAAGGGCCGCCACATCTGCACTGTTCATTTCAAGAACAATATCTCCTAAGCAATTTTCAAACAAATCTACTGCCTTTAATTCTTCTCTAAAGCTGACACCTAACTGATTACCGAAAGCCATCTTGCTTATTCCTGCCAAAAGCCCTTTTGAGTCAAGAGCATAAGCCGCTTTTACTCTGCCTTGCCGCATCAATCCGGTAATATAACTATACATACTCATTGCATGATCATAAACCGGAATATCATATTCATCCTTATCAAACCAGAATTGAATCAGTTCATCCCCTGCTTCCTTTAATTCCGGAGTGATCATTTCATTTTTCTTTCCCATATCAACTGCAAAAGATACTAAAGTGGGCGGTACGTCAATGTCATTAAATGTCCCTGACATACTGTCTTTTCCTCCAATAGAAGGAAGTCCGTATCCAATCTGTGCGTCATAGGCGCCAAGGAGTGCTGAAAATGGCTGCCCCCATCTTTCCGGATCAGAGGTCATACGCTTAAAATATTCCTGGAAGGTAAAACGGATCTTACTAAAATCACCGCCCGCTGCCACGATTTTAGCCATAGATTCCGTAACTGCATAAACAGCTCCATGATAAGGACTCCACTTAGAAAGGTATGGATCGAATCCATAACTCATCATGGTTACTGTATCAGTCTTTCCTTCTAAAACAGGAAGTTTTGCCACCATAACCTGGGTTTCCGTAAGCTGGTATTTTCCACCATAGGGCATAAATACACTGCCTGCACCAACAGAAGAATCAAACATCTCCACAAGTCCTTTTTGTGAGCAGACATTAAGGTCGCTTAACAGGGTAAGCCATGCGCCTTTTATATCCTGATCCTCTAATGCCTTCTGTACGCCTTCTACCGCAATCTTTTTTAAGTAATTTTCTTCCTGCTCCGGAATATCCACACTTACCCTTGTTTCCTGGTGGGCTCCGTTGGTATCAAGAAATGCTCTGGAAATATTAACAATTTCTTTTCCACGCCATTTAAGCACCAGTCTGGGATTGCTGGTAACTACTGCGACAGGCACAGCCTCAAGATTTTCTTCTGCAGCATATTCCAAAAAGCTGTCCACATCCTTTGGAGCCACTACCACAGCCATTCTTTCCTGGGACTCGGAAATTGCCAGCTCTGTACCGTCAAGCCCTGCATACTTTTTAGGTACCTTATCAAGATCTACCGCAAGACCTGCTGCCAGCTCTCCAATTGCCACAGATACGCCGCCTGCCCCAAAATCATTACATTTTTTAATAATCCTGCTAACCTCTCCTCTGCGGAAAAGCCTCTGTATTTTACGTTCCGTAGGCGCATTTCCTTTCTGCACCTCCGCCCCGCACTTTTCAATTGAACATTCCGTATGTACCTTGGAAGAGCCGGTTGCACCTCCACACCCGTCACGCCCTGTTCTTCCTCCCAGTAAAATAATCACATCATCAGGATCGGAAGTTTCCCGAATCACATTTTTTCTTGGAGCAGCACCCATAACAGCGCCAATCTCCATACGTTTTGCCACATAATCAGGATGATAAATTTCCTTCACATAACCTGTGGCAAGCCCAATCTGATTGCCATAGGAAGAATACCCGCTGGCAGCACCACGCACCAGCTTTTTCTGGGATAATTTTCCCTTTAAAGTCTCAGATACCGGAACCGTAGGATCCGCCGCACCGGTAATACGCATAGCCTGATATACATATCCTCTGCCTGACAAAGGATCTCTGATGGCACCGCCAAGACAGGTTGCCGCGCCGCCAAAAGGTTCTATTTCTGTAGGATGATTATGAGTTTCATTTTTGAAAAATACCAGCCACTCTTCCGTGACAGGTCCGTCTCCGTAATCTGCCTCCACAGGAACCACCACAGAACAGGCATTAATCTCATCTGATTCCTCCATATCCTGCAATTTTCCATCTTTCTTTAATTTACGCATTGCCATCAGCGCTAAATCCATTAAGCAGACAAATTTATCGTTTCTGTCTGCATATATCTCGCTTCTGGTGTCCAGATAGCTCTGATAAGTAGTTTCAATAGGCGTTCTGTAATAGCCTTCCTTAAATTCAATTTCCTTAAGCTCCGTAGAAAAAGTAGTATGCCGGCAGTGATCTGACCAGTAGGTATCCAGCACGCGTATTTCCGTCATGGTAGGATTTCTATGTTCTTCATTTGCAAAATAATTTTGAATATGAAGAAAGTCCTTAAAGGTCATGGCCAGTTCCAGACTCTCATATAATTCCCGTAATTTTTCGTCTTCCATATCGATAAATCCGTCAAATATAATTACATCAGCCGGATCATCATATGCTGCAATCAGAGTATCCGGTTTTTCCATCCCTGTTTCTCTGGAATCAACCGGATTAATGCAATACGCTTTTATATTTTCAAATTCTTTGGAAGAAATTTCTCCAATAATCAAATAAGTAACCGCAGTGTGGATTACCGGCTCCTCATCCTCCTTAAGGAACTTTACACACTGTATGGCAGAATCTGCACGCTGGTCAAACTGTCCCGGCAGATATTCCACGCTAAACACCTGCCCATCCACAGGAATTTCAAAAGACTCTCTGTATAAAATATCAACAGGTGGTTCAGCAAATACCCCCTTTAATGCCCGTTCAAAAGTTTCCTCCGAAAGGTTTTCCACATCATAACGGATAAACACGCGAACCTGACGAATGCCTGTAATTCCCAAATAACTGCTGATTTCTTCTTGTAATTCTTTTGCCTTTACCGCAAAAGGAGCTTTCTTTTCTACATAGATACGTTTTACGTTTCCCATGGTGAGATTAATCATCCTCCGTTTACTTTGTTTTAACAGTTCAGTTTATTGTGTAACACTTTTATTATACTGAATTCCTTATATTTTGCAAGACCGCCCCAACGGATATTACCGCCGCAAGCTTCCTACTGGTGAAGCCTGTGAATCAGGCGGTATGCCACATCTCCTTGAGAGATCAGTGCCTGCGTATGTGCAAAAAATACGATTCCATCCGTAGGCGCCTTTATAATTTCCTTAATATATCCTTCATAAGGATCAAGTATTTCCGCTAAAGGATATCCATATCTCACATCCTCGCCGGTCCTTACCAATCCCTTAAATATTCCCCCTGATTCCACAAATACATCTATCAGATCCTGCTCAAAAATCACATGGCTGATATAACCACTGTGGCTTTCATATCTTATAATTCCCATCCTGGTTAAAAAGCGAAGCACTGCGGCAACTGCCTGCTTTGCACTTTCCTCATCAACAGAATCGTTTTTATTTGTATATACGGAAAAAGCAGCTGTCATATCATTCTGCCAATTATAATTTAATGTTTTTGTATCAAGAGGAGTAGGTTTTTTTATCATCACATAAGGCAGCCCAAATAAATTTGCCAGAGATGCATTTTGATACCCTGTTTCCATCATCCGTACATGGGGAACAAATTCTCCCTCAATATAAAAACTGGTAAGCTGTATCCCGTAACTGTATTCCATAATCTTATAAAAGATATTGCAGGCAATCCGCTCCGTGGTATCTCCATCTGCTCTTCCCGGAAAACATCGGTTAATATCAACATCCTCAACACCGAAAAATCTCCTGCCCACATTAATGCTCATGCTGTTGATAACAGGTATTACCAAAATCTTTTTATTTGAATTTACACAGCCATTGGCTTCCAGTTCCTTCAATGCCCTGACTAATTGAGAACAAATATACATCTGTTGAATTTCATTTCCCCTCACAGAGCCTAAAATACATGCTGCCGGATCAGCCTCCCTTCTCCCAAAGCAATACCCCTGTACAACCATATCCTCCCGGTAGGAAGAGTGAACTCTGCAGACTTCTTCTTTATACATGATCATTCCCCCTCAATGCCTGTAAGTATTCTTGCAAGTAATGCGCCTTCCTGTACAAAGGGATGCTCTCTTAAAGTAAACACCAGTCCGCTTTTTTCAGCCCTGATTTCCGATAAAACATGTCCTTCCAAAGGACTTATGATCTCTCCTAATTTATCCCCTTTTTGTACATAATGATTATGCGCAATGGCAGGAAGAAATACCCCATTTATACCGGCACGTATAAATTCAACTTCTCCGTCCGTAGAAATTGCAGGGTACTGAATCTCACCAACTGCGCCTTCCCACATGTCAAGCTCTCTCATTAAATGAAAAATGCCTTCCACTACCTGCATTCCAAAGCCTCTGTCTATTCTCGTTCCCACTCCCATTTCCACTACCATGGAGGGTACGCCCAGCATGTTCATGGAATAAGCAAGTGTAGATTCATGAACCGTTACAGATGCATTCGTCCAAACCATATCCGTATTTAAAAGTCTGGCAAAAGGAAGGAGTTTATCTGCAAACTTTTCATTAACACGTACCTGTGGGATTTCTTTTACAAAGCTATCACTGGCATGTACATCCAGACACATATCTGCCCCGGAAATATCCCGGACAATCGCTGCAGCCACCCGCTCCATAGTGGTCCCGCTTTCCTTCCCTGGAAATATTCCGTTCAGATCCAAATTCTGCTTAGGAATCATCCTTGCTGCAACATCCAGTCCAAGAGGATTCAGCGCAGGATAAACATCTACTGTTCCTGTCAGCTTTTCCTTGTCCGTCATGATCCTGCGTATGACCTCATAACAGACAAACTGACCTTCAAATTCGTTTCCATGAATGCCGGTAACTATCGTCAGTCGCTTACTGTCCGGCCTTTTTCCTGTCATTCTGTTTTTATTAATGACAAGTCTCTCTCCCACCGGAAGCTCTATTGAAAAAACTTCTTCTATCATACCCTTTACCCCTGCATCCTGCAGATCAAACCTGCCAAATGCCCTTTTGTGCGTCACTCCTCCGCGATCAGCCCCTGCATCACATACATAATCTCACGATCTACAACTGCCTCACTGATTCCTCTGGTTTCAGAAGCAATTTTAAGCCCTTCAAGTACATACATAATATTTCTTGCCGCGCCTCTGGAATCTTCACAATAAAATTCACCGTTTTCCACACCTGCTTCTATCAGCTTTTCTATAATGTAAACCGCAGCATCAAACTGACGTTTTAAAAGATTATCCTTAGAAGACACAGGATTTTCAAAAAAGTACTCATAAACAGCCTTATTTAAAGAATGCTTTCTGTTAAGCAGTTCCTTTTTCTGTTCCTTTAAAAATAAAGCCAGAACATCTGAAGGAGTTGCTTCTTTTGAAATGCCTGCTTCGAACACATCATCTGCGTCCTCCTGCTCCAGCTTAAGCACCTCCTCAAAAATTTCTTTGGTATTTTGAAAATAAAGGTACAGCCCTCCCCGGCTGATATCGCATGCCTCCACAATATCTTTCATGGTAACTTCCTTAAAACCTTTTTTCTTAAATACCTGCCTTGCTGTTTCTACAATAAACTTTTTCTTTTGTGCTGATTTATCACCCATACCTATCTCCTATGCCAGAGGTTCATCCCAAATATCAAGCAGTTCCTTGATACGCCTTAATCCATGCAGAAATACTCCATTTTCTACTGCACTGGGCCACAGCATTCCTTTTGTCATTCCTCCCAGCACATATTTGGCCATAATCCCAAAAATAACTTCTATTTCCTTAAACTCCGTTTCGTCAATTACCCTGATTTCATCCTTTTCACTGGTAATATTCTTACGCGCAAACACATACATATAATTACGGTCCATCAGTCCTGTTTTCTGCATATCCTTAACGAACCCCAAAAGTGTACCGTCATACACCGGAATCGGAACCGAATTGCTTGGACAGTTATCTCCTGAATAAGTATGTACCATTTTACTGCCTGCTTTCTGTTCCAGCCACGGAATATAACGAAACAAATCCTTCATGGCATCCTGGTATTTATTTACCAGTTCCTGTCTGTAGACGTTTTCATTTTCCATAAAAATTTCATTCCTTCCATTCCCCAATACTTTTGTATTCACTAGAAAATATACATACACTTTTATCTTACCATAAAATTAAAAATTGTACACTCTAAAATGAGAATGCATTACAAGCAACATATTATTATATTTAAGCAATATATTTATAGATTTTTAGTTCTAAAATTAATATAATCTTAATAGAGCTGAGTTGAAAAATCAGTTCTGCAATTAGCAATTCCGAAAGAATTCCCCTTTTACACAAGCAAAAAGCCTTGAGAGAAATCTCAGGGCTTTTTGTCTGCCTGTATTCATTATTTTAAAATCACAATTCCATACCCGGGAACAGAAAGGGTGTCTGCATCTATAGACGCACGATTTTCATCCACATACAAACCGCACTGCAGCTGCAATGCATCCTCTGGCAGTTCTGCAAGGTTAATTGTTCTTTCCTCAGGAGATATATTACAGAAAATATATAATTTTTCATCTTCATAAGTTTTTAAAAATGCCGCCAATGTTTCATCTGCGTAGTTTTCCAGATTTTCCACTTTTCCTTTTACAATTTCCGGAAATGCATTTCTTAACCGAATTGCTTCTCTGTAATAGTAATAAACGGAATAAGGATCTTTCTGCTGCTGCTCAAGGCTTCCATACTTCATCGTAACCGTTCCCATATCCACAGGCCCTGCGCACATTCCCTCTGCCTCAGGATCATCATAAAAATACATGGGAGCCCGTTTATTTTCATCCTTTCCGGAACCTTTCATTCCCAATTCCTCGCCATAATATACAAAAGCGCTTCCTGTCATAAGCAGATTCAATGCTCCTGCCATTTTGGTCTGGGCCGGAGAATATTCTCCCGCATAATACCCTGCACCTCTTCCCATGTCATGGTTGGTATAAAAGGGAGCATCAATATATCCGGGATTATGTGCTCCAAATAAGTCCTGTATTTCCTCCAGGGACCGGCTGTACTCGCTGGCCTGCTTGTTTCCTTTTACCACGTTTGCAATGATTCCCTCGCTGTCTGCAAACCCAAAATTAAACATACTGTCAATTCCACTGTCATAGTATCCTGAGTAAGCAGAGATATCTGTCCATGCCTCTGCCACCAGATAGGCATCCGGTTTCTTTTCTTTTACCATCTGGGTAAACCAGGTAAGTATCTGCGTACTTGCTGGATGATCATTGGAAACATATTCTTTCACTGCATCCAGGCGGAAGCCTCCCACCCCTTTAGCAAACCAGAAATCAACAATATCCGCAATTTCTTCCCGCAGCTGTTCATTATAAAGATTAAAATCCGGCATTCCATAATAAAATCTTGCCTCATAGTACCAGACATCGCTTCCTGGCACCTGACTGTATCCATCCAGCTGTTCCTTGCTGAAATTATAAAAATCTACATAAGGGCACTCTTCTAAGGAAGGTTCCTCATCTCCAAGTGCAGCCAGATAGCTGCAGGCCTCTTTAAACCATGGATGTTCAGATGAGCTATGATTTATCACCAAATCGATAATTACCTTGATTCCGCGCTTATCACATTCTGTTATCAGTGTCTCAAAGTCCTCCATTGTTCCATATTCCGGATCAATGGCATAGTAATCTGTCACATCATATTTATGATAGCTGGGCGAAGGCATAACCGGCATCAGCCAGATTCCATTACATCCAAGGTCTGAACTAGTTTCAGGATCCCCGTCATTAATATAATCAAGCTTTTGTATAAGCCCTTGAAGATCGCCTACTCCATCTCCATTTCCATCATAAAAGGAGTATACAAATACTTCATAATATGTACGGAAATTGTCTTCCATTGCCGCCGGTACAGGATCAAGACTGCACGCTGACCATCCCTGAAGGATTTCATCTATTTCCTGTCCGCTCAATGCCTGTTCATCCTGCTCCCCTTCCTGTTCCACATTCTGGTTATCCGGCAGTTGGCCTTCCTGTCCATTTCCCTCTATCGTTTCCTGCTCATTTGCAGCTGCCTCTTCCGGCATCTCCTTCATGTTCCGGCATCCTGCAAGAAGCAGACTGACCACCATCAGTAATGCCAGAAATCTTATACTATTTCTTTTATGTCCTGACATAACAATCTCCTTTCCCCAATATGGTCTAATGCATTTTTCTAACATTGAATTTAACACTTAAACATATTGTTGTCAATCGGACAGTTACAAGCGAAAAACTGTTACTTGCAATGTTCTGTCAAAATGCGATATACTAAAGCAAATATTACTAATATGGAAGTAGATTAAATGGTTACAATCAAAGATATTGCAAACAAACTGGGAATTTCTTTAGGCACTGTGTCAAAGGGCTTAAACGGAGCAAGCGACATCAGTGAGGACTTAAGACAGCAGATTTTAGATACTGCTGTGGAAATGGGCTATACCACTAAAAAAATGAAAAAAGAAGAGCATAAAAAGCTATGCCTTTTTATTGAAAATATGGATTATACCAAACCTGAACACTTTGGCTATGATATTGTTCTTGGATTTAAACAGGCTGCCTACAGGGATAAATGGGATATAACAATCCTTCCTGTTAATCCTGAATTCCAGCAAAAAGAAAAATATGACACTTATATGCTGAAAAACGGATATTCCGGTGCTTTTCTAGTGGGATTTGCCCTTCAGGATGAGTGGATGTCACAGCTAAATTACACCACTGTGGCTACTGCTCTTTTTGATAACTTTATCAAAAAAAATCCAAATGTTTCCTATATAGGCACAGACAGCTTCGAAGGAATTGACACCGTCGTAGAACATTTGGTTAATTTAGGGCATCACAAAATAGCATTTTTAAATGGTTCCCTCCACTCTATGGTCACGGAGCACCGGCAGCAGGCCTTTTACGAAAGCATGGCAGCACATGGTCTTGAGGCAGATGAAAATCTGATTGCCAATGGCTACTTTGTACCTGAATCTGCAAAATATTTTGTACCGGCCTTTCTTAAAAATGGTGTGACAGCCATTGTATGCGGCAACGACTTAATTGCCTATGGTGTAATCAAAGAATGTACCCGGCTTGGCTACCGTATTCCTGAAGATATCAGTGTAGTTGGCTTTGATGATCTTCCTTTATCTTCCCAGACAACCCCTGCACTTACCACCATCCGGCAGGAACGAATTGAACTGGGAAAATGCGGTTATATGGCCCTGCACAGCCTGATCAACCATGTGTCCGTAAGCAAAACCCTTCTGCGTCCCCAATTAATTTTACGGGAGTCTACATTAGATTATAAAGATATATCTCATGAATAAAAATAACACCGTATTTCTACGGTGTTATTTCTTACTTCTAAACAGGGGCAGTAGGAATCGAACCCACATCGACGGTTTTGGAGACCGCTGTTCTACCTTTGAACTATGCCCCTTTACCGATGGTTTCTTAAAACCACCGAATGCTATTATAGCTTATAATGTATATTCCTGTCAACAATTTTCTTTTGTCAATATTGCAGATAATCTTTCGTATCCTCTTCTATGATTCTGCTGAATTCCTTTACTTCTTTAGAGGGTTCGTAACCTTCTTCATCATAAAGCAGTTGATGGAGCTTAACAACATTATCTTCTAAGGAAGTAGGTACCACGCAGGAACCTTCCGTTCTGATAGTCCCTCCATTCCGCATTCCCTCAAAGGGGAATCCATCGCTTACAGTGACCTGAAAATCGGCAAGTACACCAAGCATGGAAAGAATGTCTTCAATATCAAGTGATGTCTGAACATTAGGAAGTACTGCGTTCATAGCTTCCGTCAATGTGCTTATGGAAGCTGTCTTTCCCTTTTCAATCATAGCGGTAAGCACATCTCTCTGCCTTTCAGCACGTCTGAAATCATCACCGCCTCCATAACGGATCCGGCAGTATGCCGTAGCTTGAAGTCCGTTTAAATTCTGCATTCCCGACACGGTTACAGGAGTGTATTCAATTCCCATCTCTGCTGCCATTGTACTTTGGTAATTGTTTAAATGAATCATTTCCGTTTCCGTAATGTCCATTTCAACACCTCCTAATGCATCCACAGCCTTCATCAGTCCTTCAAAGCCTACTGTCACATAATCAGTCACATACAAATCAGTATTCGTATTGATCATTCCAATCGCCTGCTCCGGGCCCCCTCTTGCATAAGCAGCATTACATTTTTTGTAAACATCATTTCCTAAGTTCAGGTAAGTATCCCTGTATATGGAAATCAGCTTTACTTCATGGGTGTCTAAATTAACAGAGCAGACCATAATGGTGTCACTTCTGTTTCCTTTTCCCAAACTTCCGTCACGGGCGTCCACTCCAAAAAACGCTACGTTGACAACCCCTGTATAGACGCTGTCCGGGCCTGTTTCTTCTGTTTCTTCAACTTTAACTTTTACCTCTTCATTGACAGCAATATTCTCTCTTTGAAGATTATCCTTGACCGCACCGCCTTCTTTATCAGTTGCCTTAAGTGTAATATATAAAACTAAGGCCGCTGCCACAAGCACAACAAATTCCAGAATAAATAGTGGAATGTGCTTGATCCATTTTTTCTTTTCCATTCTTTTCTTTTGCACATTGCAGGTATGTCTGCAATACTGCGTATACCTCCTTTAGCCTTTTGTATAAGCAAAGTTTCATTTTATCTTACCATAAAATATTCAATTTGGATACTTTATTTTCATTTCTAGTCCGTTTTCCGGCTAAGCTATTACCTACAAAAGGTTCATTGCATCCTTTACTGTTTTAACTCCTGTTATTTTAATGTCTTTTATTTCTTTTACGCTTTCTAAACATACTGCCGGAATCACACAGGAAGTAAACCCAAGTTTTTTGGCTTCCTGCACCCTTGCCTGAATCTGGTTTACCGCACGTACTTCACCACTTAACCCCACTTCGCCTATGGCAATCATTTTATTATCAATACTTTTATTTTTAAAACTGGAAACAACAGCCATTGCAATGCCAAGATCAATTGCCGGTTCTGTAATTCTAATGCCGCCTGCAATATTAACATAAGCATCACAGTTTCCAAGTGCAAGCCCCAGTCTTTTTTCCAAAACAGCAATTAAAAGGTTTACCCTGTTAAAATCCGTCCCAATGGTCTGCCGCCTTGGAATGCCAAAGCTTGTATGACACACAAGCGCCTGTATTTCAATCAGCATAGGCCGGGTTCCCTCTATAGAACAGACTACTATGGAACCGCTTGCTTCCTCCGGCTTGCCGCTTAGCATAAATTCCGAAGGATTCATTACTTCTCTAAGACCTGCCGCTTCCATTTCAAAAACCCCAATTTCATTGGTAGAACCAAACCGGTTCTTTACACCCCTTAAGATGCGGTAAGAAGCATGTCTGTCTCCTTCAAAATATAAAACTGCATCTACCATATGCTCCAAAACCCTCGGCCCTGCCACAGTTCCTTCTTTGGTCACATGTCCCACAATAAAAATGGAAACGCCGAGTCCCTTTGCCAGCTGGAGAAACACCGCAGTGGATTCCCTCACCTGGGAAACACTGCCCGGAGCAGAGGATATCCCATCTTTATACATCGTCTGAATAGAATCAATCACCACTACTTCCGGCTCCTGCCTGCGGATGGCTTCCTCTATGGTTTCTAAACTTGTCTCACACAAAAGCAGCATACTTTTTGAAAAACTGCCGATACGATCCGCACGTATTTTAATCTGCGTTCCCGATTCTTCTCCGGATATATATAATACCTTATGTCCGGCATCCGCCAGATTTCTGCACACCTGTAAAAGCAGGGTTGATTTTCCGATTCCTGGATCTCCTCCTACTAAAGTAAGAGAACCTTGCACGATCCCGCCGCCTAACACCCTGTCTAATTCTCCGATTCCGGTAAGAATCTTATCCTCATCCTTAATTGTAATTTCAGATAATATGCGTGGCTGCGCTTTTTCCTTAATCTGCTTGCGTACTCCCGCCCCGCTTTTCATTTCTGCTGTGCTGACTGTCTCTTCCACAAATGTGTTCCACTGTCTGCATCCCGGACACTGCCCCATCCATTTAGAGGATTCGTGTCCACAGTTTTGGCAGTAAAATACTGCCACTGTTTTTCCTTTTGCCATTTTTATTTCCTTTTTCTTATTGATATACAAAGCACCGGAGAAAATCTCCGGTGCCGGCATGATTTAACTTTTAAACTTGTCTGACCTTTACAGGTACTTCCTTATCTTCTTCCAGCTCTACGCTTAAGCTCAGTTTTCCGCCAAGGCCAGTCCGCATAGTGCCAATGCTCTCATTTCCCACAAACACCTCATATTCCGTATCATCCATAAGCCCTATGGTAATTTGTGCGTCTCCATTTCCCTCAGCAACGAATTCCACTCCCTTTTCGCTTTCATGGAATGCAAGAACACTGGTACCCGGTACAGACTCATACAAAAACATTCCGTTTTTCTCAAGCTTGGTCATCGCCTGATAAGTCTTAACCTTAAGCATATCCCCCTCATGCTCGAAGTCTTCTACTTTTGCTTTTTGCTGCAACTTATGATTGCCAAAACTGATTGCACCGTCTGCCTCACTGCGGAGCAATTCTACTACTACTGCCATCTGTATTTCCTCCTGATAGTTTGTAGCTACAGTATAATACAAATTGCACTGTTTTTCTACATAATATTATTATTTTTTTGTTGTAAATGTTACTTTTCCTTCCCGATATCCGGCTGAGACTTTGTCTCCCCGTAAAATGCGGCCTTCCAGTATTTCCTCGGCAAGTTTATCCTCAACCACATTTTGAATGGCTCTCTTTAACGGTCTTGCCCCCATCTTATCATCCGAATAAGTGCTGACAATATGCTCCCTTAACGCACTGCTCAAAGAAAGTTTGATCTGCATTTGTTTTTCACATCTTTCCGTCAGATTATCTGCAAGAAGATTTATAATTTCATGCATTTCTTTCTCTGTAAGCGGCTGGAATACCATAATCTCATCAATACGATTAATAAATTCCGGTTTAAAAAGCCTTTTTACCTCTTCCATCACTCCGGCTTTCATTTTCTCATAATCCTGTTCTTTCGTTGTCTCCGCAAAGAAACCAAGATTCTTAGGAGCAATAATTCTCTGTGCGCCGGCATTGGATGTCATAATAAGAATCGTATTTTTAAAGCTGACCTTTCTTCCTTTAGAATCAGTAATATGACCATCATCCAATACCTGTAAAAGCACATTAAATACATCCTGATGTGCCTTTTCAATTTCATCAAACAAAACCACCGAGTAAGGGTTTTTACGTACTTTTTCGCTTAACTGTCCTCCATCCTCAAAACCTACATATCCCGGAGGCGAACCTATCATTTTTGATACTGAATGACCTTCCATGTATTCCGACATATCCACACGGATCAAAGCATTTTCAGAGCCAAACATGGCCTCTGCAAGAGCCTTGCTCAGTTCCGTTTTTCCCACACCGGTAGGCCCTAAAAATAAAAACGATCCAATGGGCCTGTCAGGATCCTGTAAACCAACTCTTCCTCTTCGAATAGCGCGTGATACAGCCGAAACTGCCGCTTCCTGCCCGATTACCCGCTTATGGAGAATCTTTTCCAGCTTAAGCAGTCTTTCGCTTTCCTTTTCTGTCAGCTTTTTCACAGGAACTTTTGTCCAGGAGGCTACTACTTCTGCAATTTCATTTTCTCCTACAGATAATCCGCTTTCCGCTTGTTCTTTTCGTATTTTCTCCTTGGTTCTCTCATATTTCTTTATCAGCTTTTCCTGTTCTGCCCTGACAGAAGCTGCTTTTTCAAAATTCTGCGCCTTAAGGCACTGCTCCACTTCCTCATCAATCTGTGAAATCCGATCTGCCATTTCCTTTAATTTTTCAGGCTTGTGCATATTTTTAAGCCGGAGGGCGGAAGCCGCCTCATCAATCAGATCAATTGCCTTATCCGGAAGATTTCTGTCATTAATATATCTCTGAGACAATTGTACCGCTGCCTGAATCGCCTCATCCGTAATAGTCACTTTATGGTGATCTTCATACTTAGGCGCCACACCCTTAAGGATATTTACTGCTTCCTGCACAGAAGGTTCTTCTACATAAACTGATTGAAAACGCCTCTCTAACGCAGCATCCTTTTCCACATATTTATGATACTCTGCCACTGTAGTAGCCCCGATCAGCTGCAACTCTCCTCTTGCCAGTGAAGGCTTTAAAATGTTCGAAGCATCAATTGCCCCCTCTGCACCGCCGGCTCCAATGATGGTATGCATCTCATCCAAAAAAAGAATTACATTTCCATCCTCCTGCACTTCACGTATTACTCTTTTAATTCTCTCTTCAAATTCTCCCCTGTATTTTGATCCTGCAACCATTCCTGACAAATCAAGGGTAAGCAGTCTTTTATTCTGCACCGTAGAAGGCACTTCCCCTGCCACAATGCGAAGGGCAAGTCCCTCCACCACAGCAGTTTTTCCTACCCCTGGTTCTCCAATCAGACAGGGATTGTTTTTTGTCCTGCGGCTTAAAATTTCAATCACCCGTTTAATTTCACTTTCTCTTCCAATCACAGGATCTAAGTTTCCTGCCGCTGCAAGCGCCGTAAGATCTCTGCTGTACTGTTCTAAGGTAGACGCCTGCCTGCTTTTTTTATTTTGTTTTTTACCCAGATCTTCCTTGTACAGCCCTCCGTTTTCTCCCATTGCCACCAGGGTATCTACATACAGTTTTTGAACAGACATTCCCAGCGTGTTAAGCAGACGTACCGCTACGTTTTCTCCACTTTTCAATAAAGCCAGAAAAATATGCTCTGTTCCGGTTTTCTCAGCATCAAAACGATCTGCCTGTCTGTGTGCTTCCTCTAAAACCTCCTGGGCCCTGGGTGAATATCCTTCTCTCTCTTTTACAGATATTGTTATTTCCGGTACAATCAGTTCTTTTATCATCTCCATGATTTTTTCTTCATCAGCACCATTTTCTTCCAGCACTCTGGCCGCAACTCCGGTCTTTTCCTTTAACAGTCCAACCAGAATATGCTCCGTCCCTATATAGCCGGCATACATCCTCCCTGCTGCCTTTTTTGCCAGCATTAACGCTGTCTTTGCTTTATCCGTAAAACCACCTGACTGCATATTAAGCTCCTCCAAACTCTCTATATACTTCGTCCACCACCCGGTACACTTCCTCCCTGGAAATCCCTTTACAAATTCCTTTTGCAAGAATTACCCGTAATTCATCATTCATTTCTTCAAGACATCTTAATTTATCAATGTCCAGTGCAATTACAGCTCCTTTTCTCCTATCTACCTTTAAAAAACCTTCCTGCTTTAACACAGTGTAAGCTTTGTTGACAGTGTGCATATTAATGCCGATATCATCCGCCAACTGTCTGACAGAGGGCAGTGCATCTCCTTCCTGAATCTGCTCTGTTGCAATTCCCAAAATAATCTGATTGCGCAGCTGCAGATAAAGCGCCTCACCGCTATTAAAATCTATTTCAATTATCATGTGCATATCCTTTAAGAGGAATAGCTGACGCTATTCCTCCTTATACCTACAAGTCTTTATCATCCATGTTTAAAAATTCAAATTCAAATTCGTCATCATCTACCAAAAAGTTCTGGGGCTTTCTTGTCACCGGTTTCTTAGCCGGTTCCTTTTTCTCTGCTGCATATAACTCCCTGTCTTCCTTTGCACGGGGCCTGCCTGATCTTACAGGCCGCTCTGTGGTTCCTGAAGCAGCCGGTTTCTTCCTTCTGACTGGTGCAGCTTCCTCTTCCTCTATCTGCTTTTTGATACGTTTCTTTACAGGAGGTTCTTCCTCTTCTTCCGTACGCCTTTTCACACGTTTCTTCACAGGAACAGGCTCTTCCTCCTCTTCTTCTTCCTCTTCCTCGTCTTCTTCATATTCATAAGACAAATCTCTGACTTTAAAGATTAGTACCGTAATTACAATAAATAAAAGTACGATAACTGCGGCAAGTACAATAATAATTATTTTTCCATTCTTTATCTGTCCCTGCAGTTTTTCATTAGCTTCCACCACTGCAAGAAGATTGCTAACGCTCTGCTGGTTTCCCGCTATATAGTTATTAAAAAAGTACTCATATTCACCGGCTTCATTTTGTTCATATACAATTTCATAATCTTTATGTTCTTCCTGCGGTGCTTCCGGAGGTGCCTCACCTTCACTCTCTTCAGGCGCAGCTTCTCCACCTTCCTCCGGTGTCTGCTCCGGATTTTCACCACCTTCTGTTCCTTCCAGATTTCCTTCCTCTTGTCCGCCTTCCTGACTTCCTTCACCAGCACCTTCACTGACACTTTCGCCGGAAGAAGGAGCAGTTAAAGAAGCAAGAACATATCCTTCTATTTTTCTTCCATTATAGTCGCAGGTAATCTGATACCATTTCTTTCCCTGGTTGTCATTTGCTTCTCCGATCAATGTAACAGGTGTTCCATTAGGAAGAGAGGTTACCGTATCATGTTGTGTGGATGCCCCGGTACGTACTCTTACATTTGTCTGGGCACTGATCACCGCCTGCTGTTCTCCTATTGATGTAGGAACCGTGTCGGCAGGTTTTGCAGTACTTCCTTCATTATTTGCAAGTGTACTTGTATTTTCATTTACCGTAATTGTATCTGTAGTACTTACGCAGTCACTTCTGATATACCCATATCCGCCGCCTGAAATGGCAACTTTATACCATACAGTTCCCGAACTGTCTTTGACTGCTTCCAGAATATCAATTTTTTTCCCTTTTACCGTACTTCCAACCACTTCACTATCCGTACTTGTTTCCTTACGAATATTAGCAGTTTCTGCTGTTATCGTTCCTTCAGCAGCCATACTGGTAAATGCGGTCATGTAAAATACAACTGCCATAAAAGCCACAGCAGCAGCTTTCCTGACCAAGCTGATTTTCTTTATCCGTGTACTTAACTTCTTCAATTTGCTTTCTCCTTATCTATCTCTCGTAAAACGCTTGCTTCCACGTTCCCCGGTTGACGCTTCTCCATAGCCTGTCATTGTCATGCCCTTCTTCCTGTCTTCCCTTGCCTTTGCTTCCACATCTCTGTGATAGCTTTCCTCACATTTACTGCAAAGCCGGCCACTGGTTATACCTTCTCCGCATATTTCGCATCTTAGGTACCCACCACGGTTATCAACGATCTCAAACCGCCTTTCCTTGATCATTTCCCGAATTGCCTTATGTGATACATCTGTGGCGCCAGATATCTCAGCTACATTTGCCCCCCTGTGCTTTTCCAGATAATTACGCACTTTTCCATAATCATCATACTCCAGCGCACCGCACTCTTCACATTTGTACTCGCCTATTCCCTTGTAGACCAAAACCCCACTGCATGCTTTGCATAAAGTAGGCCTTTCCAGTTCAGTTTGAAGCAGTTTTTTCCGCATTTTTTCTGCCATGCACCCATCCCCCTTCTTATACTTCTTCGATTGCCTTTCCTATATCACAACGCATATATTTATTTTCAAAGTTTATCCATTGTACCGCTTCATAGGCATTTTTTCTTGCTTCCAGCAAATCCCTGCCCTTCGCAGTGATCCCAAGAACTCTTCCTCCATTTGTCACAATCCCCTGATCTGTCTTTTTCGTTCCTGCATGAAAACAGAAACAGGAATCCTGTCCTTCAAATTTTTCAAGTCCTTCTATCAAAAAGCCCTTTTCATATTCTACAGGATACCCTTTTGAAGCTAAAACAACACAAACTGCCGCATTATCTTCAAACGAAAGATCAATCTGGTCCAGCGTCCCGTCAATGCATGCTTCCATCACTTCTATAATATCATTTTTCATACGGGGCAGCACTACCTGCGCCTCAGGATCTCCAAATCTGGCATTGTATTCAAGAACTCTGGGCCCATTTTCAGTCAGCATAAGTCCAAAAAAGATAATCCCCTTAAATTCTCTTCCTTCCGCTGCCATAGCGTCCACTGTTGCCTGATAAATGTTTTTCCTGCAAAATTCATCCACTTCTTTTGTATAAAATGGACTGGGAGAAAAAGTTCCCATTCCGCCGGTATTCAGCCCCTGATCTCCGTCCAGCGCCCGTTTATGATCCTGTGCGGAAGTCATGGTCTTAATTGTTTTACCATCCACATAGGAAAGGACAGAGACTTCTCTTCCTGTCATAAACTCTTCTATTACAAGGCGGTTGCCGGCAGTGCCAAACTGTTTATCCAGCATAATTGCCTTGACGCCTTCTTTTGCTTCTTTAAGATCCTGACAAATCAAAACTCCCTTTCCAAGGGCCAGACCGTCTGCCTTCAGCACAATAGGAAACCGGGCGCTTTCCAAATAACTTAAAGCTTCTTTTGCAGAATCAAAAGTTTCATATGCTGCTGTTGGAATATTGTATTTTTTCATAAGATCCTTGGAAAAAGCTTTGCTTCCCTCTAAAATTGCAGCATTTTTTCTAGGACCAAATGCACGAAGTCCTTCCTTTTCCAATTCATCAATTAATCCGCCTACTAATGGATCGTCCATGCCCACAATGGTAAGATCAATTTCTTTTTCCTTTGCAAAAGCGGTAATCTTGTCAAATTCCATTGCACCAATAGGCACACATTCCGCAATCAGACCAATTCCCGCATTCCCGGGCGCACAATAGATTTTACTTACTTTCGGGCTTTTTGCCACACTGGCAGCTATTGCATGCTCTCTGCCGCCGCTTCCCACTATCAGTATTTTCATTTATTATGCCTCTCTTTCCATACACATCTTTATAAAACCGCATTCACTTTTGATCTGCCTGTGCGATCTCATTAATAGCCTGTGGAAGAATCACCCATTCCGCCTGCTCCATAACCCTTCTTTGCAAAATCTCCGGCGTATCATCCTCTAATACTTCCACTGCTTTCTGCAGAATAATTCTTCCTGTGTCCGTTCCTTCATCCACATAGTGAACTGTTGCACCGGTCACCTTAACCCCCCGCCGCAGTGCCTCCTTGTGTACCTTCAGCCCGTAAAAACCGGTTCCACAAAAAGAAGGAATTAACGAGGGATGAATGTTAATAATCCTGTCACGATAGGTTTCAATCATTTTTTTCGGTAAAATCACAAGGAATCCGGCAAGAACAATTAAATCAGGATTTAATTCTATGACTTTGTCTAGAAACTTCTGATTAAATTCTTCTCTGTTTCCGCAATCTTTAGGAGAAATACAAAATGCCGGAATCCCTGCATTTTCCGCTCTTTTCAAAGCATAGGCCCCTGGATTATTACTAATAACACCTGTTATTTTTGTATTCTTAATTGTTTCATTGCTAATTCCATCTATAATCGCTTGAAGATTCGTTCCACCGCCTGAAACGCATACTACAATATTCAGCATATGGCAACTCCTTTTTCTCCGGCTTCCACCCTGCCTGCCACATAAGCCTTTTCGCCGGCCGCCTCAATTGCTGCTATCGCCTTATCCACATCCGCCGGATCAAGGGCTAATACCATACCAAGCCCCATATTATAAGTATTATACATCATCTTTTCTTCCAGATTTCCCTTCTTCTGCATCAGTTCAAAAATTGCGGGAACAGGATAACTGTTTTTCTCAATCACGGCACGAACACCTTCCAGAAGCATTCTGGGTATATTTTCATAAAAGCCTCCACCTGTGATGTGGCTGCATCCCTTAACAGTAACGCCTGCTTCTTTTATGCTTTTTAACGCCTTCACATAAATCTTTGTAGGCGTCAGCAGTGTTTCCCCTAAAGTTGCGCCAAGTTCGTCATAATATGTATCGAGACTTTCCCTGGTCATATCAAATACTTTTCTTATCAAAGAAAATCCGTTACTGTGTACTCCGGAGGAAGCAATTCCAACCAGAACATCCCCCGGTTTAATTGTTTCACCGGTAATCAGATTCTTTTCATCCACTACTCCTACTGCAAATCCCGCAAGATCATATTCCTCTTCCGGCATCAGTCCGGGGTGCTCTGCTGTCTCACCGCCAATCAGCGCTGCCCCTGACTGCTTACAGCCTTCCGCCACTCCTTTTACAATTGATGCAATCTTTTCAGGATAATTTTTACCACAGGCAATATAATCAAGGAAAAACAAAGGTTCCCCGCCTGCACATGCAATGTCGTTCACACACATTGCAACACAGTCAATTCCCACCGTATCATGCCGATCCATTATAAAAGCAAGTTTAATTTTCGTTCCCACACCGTCCGTACCTGAAACAAGCGCAGGTTTTTCCATATTTTTAATTGCTGAAAGAGAAAATGCTCCCGAAAATCCTCCCAAAGATCCCAGCACTTCCGGCCGCATTGTTTCCTTCACATACTTTTTCATTAATTCCACACTTAAATAGCCAGCTTCAATGTCAACTCCGGCATTCTTGTAATCCATTTTAAACTACCTGTTCCTTTCAAAAATTTATTTTAATAGTTCTTATATCCTACCTGACTTAATCTTTCGTCCTTTTTCTGGACGCTCTCTTTCAGATTCCGGCTGTATTCCTTAAGCTTCGTTAAAAGCGCCTCGTCCGAAGTTGCCAGAATTTTAGCGGCAAGCAGTCCTGCATTTGCCCCGCCGTTAATGGCAACTGTGGCAACCGGAATTCCGGAAGGCATCTGAACAATCGAATAAAGCGAATCTCTTCCTCCAAGTGAAGTGGTATGCATGGGAATACCAATTACCGGCATGGGAAAAATCGCCGCGCACATCCCCGGCAGATGCGCCGCCATGCCTGCTCCTGCAATGATCACTTTAAATCCCTTTTCCTCAGCAGTTTTTGCATATTCAAAAAATACGTCGGGTTCTCTGTGGGCTGAAATAATCTTCATTTCAAAAGAAATTCCAAGTTCCGTAAGGACATCCGCCGCCTTTGCCATAACGGGCATATCCGAATCACTGCCCATCACAATTCCTACCTGTGCCATAATTACTCCTTCCATTTTGTACCTTATATTCTATAACATCATACTATAAAACACTGCCTTTCTGCAACTGTTTATTCCCGCGGGGTATTTCACTCATCCAGCGGTGCATTAAGCTCTTCGCATCCGGCCAGCACAAATCTGCCTTCTTCTATGATTGTAATGACTCTTTCATCAGCAGTCACCACACTGACCTCTCCCAGTTCATCATAGGGTATGGTGATATCTGTATGACAGTTAAAATATGCATTGCTGTCTTTTTCAAGTCTTTTTATGGAATATTCGTTGTCTCTGGCTATGATTTCCTTTCCATCCGGATTATAAACCTTCACATCCTCCGCGTGGGAATAGCAGGTGTCTCCCACTGCAAAGTGGGGCCCCGTCTTTTCTGCAATCAAAATGGGCAGTTTATCCTCTATTCCATATTTTCTGGCTGCCACAAAGGCTGTGGTATTGGTGCCAATGGCAAATTCTCCAAGAGGCAGGCTGTTATGATGATACAGCACATTATCCCTGATATATTTCCGGTTTTGTTCTGCGGTATCAAAATTGCTGCAGCCATAATCTGTAACCATGCCATCCTTTATGGTCAGATAAATATCCTTATACTCCAGCTCATTTAAATAAACTCTGCTTACATGCAATGTTCCTTCGGTTCCTGCAAGGACAGGAGATGTAAAGACTTCGCCCACGGGAATATTTACATCCGCCACACAGTTTTCAAAGTTTGTCTGCTTTTGGGGATCTTCTAAAGTGTGCAGCATAACTTTTAAATTGGTTTTATTTCCTTTCATCCCCTTTACCAGCACGTAACGCCCCTGATCTAAGGTATCAATGATAATTTGCTGCATTCTCTGATAAAGCTGATAATCCAAAGTGTTAATACGGATCACCTCATCAAAGATCTTTGAAAAATCTTTTCCAATTTCAGGTACTGGAAAGGCAATGATAGTAAAGCTTCTTTCCTCTCCTTTAATATACCGGTTTTGTATTTCCCCTGACGCCGCCATATACTCAACAGTGAGTTTTTGTTGGCTTTCTGATAAATGGATGGCCGAAGGCTTATCTTTAAGAGCCACGGATTTTTCGCCAAATACCTCCATAACAGCAGGACCGCCAAAAACAGATGCCCGTTCTTTATATTTTTCAAAGCCTTCCTTAAGCGCCTCCAGGCGAACCTGAACCAGCCTTTTATCAAGAATTAAAGCCTGGTCATCCTTGTGGTCAAAATCGTACTGTTTGTTTGGAATTGTGCCATAGTATCCGTTGCGATTCATTCCCTTTCCCTGGAGAATGCTGGAAGCTGCCCGGTAAATCGTAGGCTCCAGCCCAATTTTCCTAAAATTGTCCACTGCCTTTTTTATCATAGGCTCAAAGCCCAGGCAGTACCGGATATTAACCGTTTTCTTTTTTGAAATGTCTTTATTTCCCACTTCAAAGCCAATTCGATATCCTTCCGTATAAGTGTCCGCCATTTTTTTAAGTGTCTCTTCCGGCAGGGAATTTAAATGCCTCCACGTTTCAATCTGGCTGTCTGTTATATATTCTCCAAAATAATAAAGATATCTGGGATCAGACAAGTCTCCTTCTATGATGCGGAGCGCAAAGTCTGACTCCGGACACAACATATCTAAAAGCTTCGTTTCCGCCGCATCCTTCGTGTAATCATTCACATACCAGTAAATAATTTCTTTTAAAGCTTCGCTGGAAGGCAGCACTTTATTTTCTTCCTGTTCACAGCAAAAAGAACCATAGACTTCCAGAAATAATTCCAGCCTTATTACCATTTCCTCTAATTTTCTTTCATATGCAAATGGAATGATGCTACGCAGTTCCGCATACAAAAAAGACAGAATTTTCCCGTACTCTTCTCCAAACAAAGACACACTTTTTTCAGGATTGGCATAGCTTTCTTCGTAATTTCCCGGAAGAATCTCTTCATATAATTTATAGTTTCTTACCTTTAGTTCTTCAAGCGTCCCTTTACCAAGACCCCCCTCTATAATAAACTGATAATTATCACAGACCATAAGCAGAAATCCTGCTGCTTTTTTAAAGTAATCCTGATATGTCTGCATAAGCACATTTTCATTTTCTATTTTTTCGATACGCTCTTTCGCAAGTAAAAACCTTTCATCAATCATTATATTCAACCTTCCCGTCATGCCGCCTGCGGCACAAACAATTTGTATGAAGAACCGCTTCCTTTGCGATTCTTCCATGTGAATATGAAGCTCTAACCAGAACCTTCTTAATCCAGGTAAGCGCCTGCATACAAAATAATGCTCAACATCCCAAATGCCACAACATTTGTAACAATCCCAAGCACAGTAAACATTTTAAATTTCTCACGCTCTATGGTGGACCATGCCCCTAAAATTATTCCTGTGATCATATAAATCACTGCCAAAACCGCCGCCGACGCATATCTTACATTTACCTCTCCCTTATTTAAATAGGAAAGATAAATACTGCTTCCCAGTGTAATAATGGAAAGTACCCCGAAAACAGTTGACATGATCCCTCTTTTAGAATGGTGCTTTGTGGTAAAAATATAACCTTTTTTTCTAAACATTTTGCCAATCTCTTTCTACTAAAATAACAGCTCAGCTCTTGTCATTCATAAAAGGCATCCCTGCTTCCAGAAATGCCCTTTCCGTTAAAATAAAATTTTCGACTTACCGGCCAATAATTTTGCGCCGCCTATAATCATCAGTATTCCGCAGACAATTCCCGTAACCAGTGTTACAACACCTACTGCGATACTCATTGCACCTGCTCCGTTCATGGTTTTATAAACTTTTTCTTCCATGTGGATGCTCCTTTCATAATCAGAATTTATTCCCGCGAGCAATGAGTCAGGCGGCCGTACTTACACGGACAGTTGACGAATGCCGCGAGGTGTAATGCCCCATAGCCTGCTGCGGGGTATTTCACTTTGCTCCATACTGCTCATAATATACATCAATTGCCTTTTTAAGCGTATCATCAATGTAAATCTGTCCCTTATAGGGCTTATTATAAAGATATTCCACAACCTCCTGCATATTCACGATAGCGTTGGCATCAAAACCGTATTTTTCCTTTATTTCTGCAAGGGCGCTTCTTTCTCCCTGCCCTTTCTCCATACGGTTTAAGGATACCATAAGTCCCTTAATCTCCACGTTGGCCTGCGCTTTAATGATCGGATAAGTTTCTTCTATTGATTTGCCGGAAGTGGTAACATCTTCAATAATTACTACTCTGTCTCCGTCTTTTAACCTGCTGCCCAATAAAATACCGGTATCTCCGTGATCTTTTACTTCCTTGCGGTTAGAGCAATATCGAATTTCTTTTCCGTACAGCTCGCTGATTGCCATAGTTGCTGCTACCGATAAGGGAATTCCTTTATAGGCAGGTCCAAAGAGCACATCAAAATCAAGGCCATAGTTATCATGGATTGCCTTTGCATAGTATTCGCCCAGTCTGCGAAGCTGTGTGCCGGTTACATATCCCCCCGCATTCATAAAAAAGGGAGATTTTCTTCCGCTCTTCAATGTAAATTCGCCAAATTTAAGTACCTGGCTGTCCACCATAAACTCAATAAACTCCTGCTTGTACTGTTCCATTCTTCTATTCCTCTCTTTATGCCCTCTATCAAGACACAGGGTTAATCAAATTTCCTGTATGAATTCTTCCTAAGTTTACCATAAAGCAGAGACTTTTTCAATGAAACTTGGTAAAAATAAGGCAGAAACCGATTCTTCTTCCGGTTACTGCCCAAAATTTTTATTCTGCAATTCTAAAGGAAACCTTCACTACAAACAAATCAGCATCCGTCTCCCATAAAAATTCCCCGCCACAGGCTTCCGTGAAGCTCTGGGCAATCGCCAGCCCCAGGCCGCTGCCGCCATCTGTGCGGCTCTCATCTCCTCTGGTAAACCGCTCGGCAAAATCTTTCTCCTTGTCCAGTTCCATCAAAGAAGCATTTTTCACGCTGGCAGATGCCATAACGCCTTTTGTCTGCAGTGTCACATACACCCTTGAACCAGCAAGAGAATATTGTATGGCATTCTGAAACAGGTTCTGAAATACCCGGTACATCCGCTGTCCGTCAGCCATAATCATCACTGGTGACTCAGGCAAATCTGTGCGGAAAGATACCTGACTTCCTTCAATCTGTTCTTCCATATCCGCCATTGTCTGGCACAGAAGCTTTCCAAAATCCAGCTTTTCCATATGCATGGGCAGTTCCCCGGAAGCTGCCTTGCTCACTGCAAAAACATCCTGCACCATGTTTTTCAGCCTCTGTGACTTTTCATCCAATATCTTTACATAGTCCTTTACATGCTCAGGCAGCTCTTCTTCCTGCTTTAAAAACTGTACATAGCTGATAATAGAAGTCAGAGGAGTCTTAATGTCATGGGATACATTTGCAATCAGTTCCACTTTCATTTTCTGACTTTTCAATTGCTCTTCCACAGCTTCTTCAAGGCCATGACGGATGTCTTCAAGCTCCGCCATAACCTTTTGCAGATCATGACCGGCTGCTTTTCCCTCAATCCCCTGATAATTACCATTTCGAATTTCGCTGATGTATCCGGAAATTATTTCCATATCCTTAGCTGTCTCCATATTTTTTCTTCCCACAAAATATGCCGTCAAAAGAAAAGCAGCCGCACCAAAAACAACCAAAACAAAAATCAATCTATTATTCCCGTACCCTCTTATCCGCCAAAAAATCATTCCCAGCAAAAGCAAAACATAACACGTCGCTCCAACAAATAGCGTGCTGTTTCTCAATGCCATTTTCCGGGCAGGCGGCCAGCTTAAGCTTTTAACCGAAAATGTACTGTAAAGCTTTCCGCACAGGCTGCTGTTCCATATCTTTTTATTATATTTGAAATCATTAAAAACCAGATAAATTCCCCAGAACAGTACAATCCATGCAGCCGGATGGGCATTTTTCAATATCTCTTTCCCATATATAAAAAGATTTGTAAAGCCATATTCATAATAGTAGATTTCGCCCAGTTCCTGCCACAGGCCATAATCCTGCTTGCTGCATTTAATAATAATAAATACAAAAAACAGTAGTCCTACCATCAAAAGCAGCTTGCCTTCCACCCAAATTTTTGCCTGAATGCCTGCAATTTTCGCTCTCATTTCCCTTCTGCTTTTTCTGCCCGGAAATGCTGACAGCAGCAAAACCAGCCCAAGAATAAAGTATACTGCTTCCTTCTTCAAAATCTCTCGATTCTCCTGACAGTAATAATTCATCCAATACAGGGAATTATTATACTGCCCATTACCGCCGGTTCCATAACTTCCATCCAGGTACAGCACCGGCTCTTTAGCAGCAGCAAGAAAAATCTTAACCTTTTTCATGCCTTCATCCACCGGAAAATTCAGGTAGCCGGGAACATACCAGTTCCTTCTTTCGCCTGCTTCCTGCCATGAACTTTCCTCCCTGTAATAACCGTCCCCATAAATGTCCAGCTCTTTTCCGTCCTTAATAATCCTTACCTTTTCCCCATCAAAATACAGAAGGAAATTGTAGCCCTTTGGCGCAGTCATATTGCCATCTCCAGATAAAAGATCTGTATTAGCGTACAGAACCTGATCTTCATATGAAATCAAATAGAGCAGATTCTTATCCCCTTTAATCCTTTCGTGATATTCTTGGGCAATTTTATCTTTCTCCTCTTGCGTAGGCTCTTTTAATCCATAACCCCGGCCGGCTCCCATTTCACTTTGGATCATTTCCTGAAGATTTCTTATTTCTTCTTCATAAGCCTTCATCCTTTCAAGAGCGTCTTTCGCTTCCTCCCAGGCTCCTTCATTTTGAAGTCTATCCCATTCTTCCTCCGTCTCCTCATAAATATCCACCATTTCATCCATACTGTCCTGCCAGGCTTCCCAGTCATAGTCCCATGTATCAGGTGCATCGCCCCAGCCTCCGTAATAATCGCTGCCCCAATAACCGTCCATGCCATAACCCCATGACTCTTTTAAACTGCCTCCTGCTGCCATAGTCAGAAAGTTCCAGAACCATCCTGTGATATAATCCTGAAATCTGTAATTATTCTGGTAGTCTCCTGAAAACAGTTCATTCACCTGCCAAAGGCGCACGCTGCCCGGTTTATACTTCATAATCCCCGCCATGCCTCCCAGCAACAGACTTGCGCCTAAAACAAAAAATAAAGTACTAATTGCATTTTTCCTGCTTTTCCATTTTGTATCCAATGCCCCACACCACCTTTATATATTCTGGCTCTTTTGGATTCAGCTCCAGCTTTTCACGAATACGCCTGATATGAACCATGACAGTTTTTTCTGATGCAAAGGCCTCTTCCTCCCACACACGCCGGTAAATTTCCTCTGCCGGAAACACTCTGCCCAGATTCCGCATAAACAGCTCCACAATCTTTGTTTCTGTGGCGGTAAGTCTTATTGCTTCTCCATCTGCATAAAGCACCCTTTCATCAGTCTTAAAAGATAAGCGGCCATTTACAATTTCGTCCTCTCCCCTTCTGGTATGAATGTCTCCCAGGCTGGTATATCTGCGCAGATGGCTCTTTACCCGGGCTGCCAGTTCCTGCGGATTATAGGGCTTGGCCACATAATCATCCGCGCCCATAGACAGGCCTAACACCTTATCACTATCCTCGCTTTTTGCACTTAAAACAATAATGGGAATATTTTGTTTTTCCCTGATACGCATCAGTGCAGAAAGCCCGTCCAGCTTCGGCATCATCACATCAATAAGCACCAGCTTCACCGGATGGGTGGAAAGAATGTCCAGTGCCTGCAGCCCGTCATAGGCCTTCAGCACCTCATAGCCCTCTCCTTTCAGCAAAATACTGATGGCCTTTACAATCTCCCTGTCATCATCCACTACCAGTACACATTCACCCATTCTCTTTTTTGTCTTCCTTTCTGTCATTTTTTATAATCTGGCCAGGCAAATCTGCTGCCAGAAGCTTTCTCCTTGAGCTGATAAAAGCTTATCATTAGTTTTTTACAAAGTTCTCAGGACATTTCTTACAATTTTCTTACAAATTATAAGAAACAGTTCTCTTATCACCCCACTGCCAAAAAATATAAGGCTAAGACGTACGTATACTTCTTTGTGCTGCTCTGGTCATCATTTTTCCTATGTAAAGAGGATGTCGATAGGAAATTTTATTTGCATTGCCTGTGCTGCGCAGTGACAAATCACAAACTTTTTTGACCAAATGCGGTCAGCTAATCCATAACCAACTTTTTTAGCATCTGCTTTAAATTCTTTTGGAACAGAGATTCCCGACGCTGATTTTGTATTTGTTAATGGTGGATGAAATAAGTGAAAGGAAATCCCATATTCTTCATTTTCTATTTTCAGGCACTTAGCCAATGATTCTATTGCCCCTTTAGAAGCAGCATATGGAGAAATGCTTGCAAAGCCGGTAACTCCCACGCCTGAACTTGTAAATATAATACGCCCCTTTTTTGCTTTTCGCATATAGGGAAGAACCGTTTTGGCCAGTCGCAACGCTCCAAAATAATTCACATCCATTACCTTTTGGTATACTTCATAACCGGTAACCTCTTCGCTTTCAAAGGTACACAAGCAGGCGTTGTGTATGGCAATATCAATATCTCCAAAACGCTCAACTGCCTGCCGGACTCCATTTGTAATGCCTGAAAGTTCCCGCGCATCTGCAATGACCGGCAGAACTGTATTTTTATATTTTTCTTCTAATGCTTCAACAGCATCTGTCTGAATATCTAATACCGTTACATTATTTCCCAATTCTAACAGTCTTTCTACAAGATAATAACCAATTCCCTGATTTGCGCCTACAATCAATATATTTGCCATATTACTTATCCCCCAATTCACTAAAAAAATGATTTACATGTTTATATGCATTTTCCCGAAAGACTTGTTTGCATTCCTCTGTCAATGCCCCGGAAAAAAGCCAGCGCTGCATAAAAAGAAAAATCGGCGCATAAAATTTCACCGCTAAATAACTGCTGTCTTCTGTTTGAATCATTCCTGACATTGATAACACAGAAAACACTTTTCCCTGAAAATTCAGAGGTTTATCAAATAACCAGTAATCATATATTTTTCTCATTTCATCGTTGTGCAAATGTTCAATGGAAAGCAGCCGCAGCATCTTATTACAGTATTCATCCATCAAATAGTTTTCAAAAAAACAGCCACAGGTCTTTCCATATAAATTCTCCCCGGAAGCATCCGGCAAAGCATTTACCCCCTGTTCTAACTGGCACATTAAATCTGTTGCTGTTGTTTCAAAACGCTGGAGAAGCTCGTTGAAAATGGACTGCTTATTTTTGAAATGATAATAGACGGAGCTTTCCTTAATTCCTACACTTTTACAAATATCTCTGATAGAAACCGCAGAAAATCCTTTTTGAGAAAACAAGTCTAATGATACATCTAATATTTTTTGTTTTGTTTCATTCATCACTTAACATCCCCCTAACAGTTGTTAGGCACTATTATATCTAACAACTGTTAGGGAGTCAATCTATTTTTTTTAATTTCAAAACACTACCTTGTTTCACCAGTTGTCATTTACAATAAATGTTTTTCCGCCATCAAAAGAATGAGCGTATATACTAAAGCATTCCGTCCCTCTGTCAATTTTATAAAACATTTCTGCTTTTGTATATTTTATAAAGTCAGACGGAAAAACATCACTATCTGGATAATTTACAAGAATATACGTAATTCTACAATTTTCTTTATCTACTAATGCATACTCATACATATCAGAAAAGCCATCGCATGTCAAATACGCCGGATATGCAAAGTCTTCCGCTTCATATAACACATAATTTGTAAACTTTTCCGCTTTACCATTTGTAATTGAACAGGAAATACCGCGCAGTCTTTCTATTTCAGCAGCATAATTTTTTTCAGAATATTCCGCCTGTAAAATAATGTATCCATCACTGTCAAAAATCCCTGTATGCAAGTCAGATGCATTTTTTACATCCTCTCCTACTCTTTTATATTCATATACCCCTCTAGGCTGTCAACTGTTTGACAATAAAAGATCCATATTAGATATAGTTCCTGTGAGCATAGAATATATTAAAAACCCTGTCGCAATAAATGGCAATAAGATAATAACCCCCTTTAGAAGTATACATACAATCATCTGTGCATAAAATTGAATAACCCTTAAATTACGTACTTTCTCTTTATTTTTGCTTGGAGAATACTCAAAAACATCATAATATAACTTATCATAATTGTCTTCTGTTTCACTGGCTGCTAAATAACTATTAAATATTTCCCATTTTTCAAATAATTTTTCTTCAGATAAATTTACTAATAAATCTGACTGTAAATTACGTAAATCAAGTATATTTGCTTCTAAATCTTTAGCCCGTGCAGCATATCTTTGCGAATTAAGATATGTAATGGATACTACCAGTATTATTGATATAATAGTTGCTATGAAACTAATAAATTTTTGATCAACTAAAAGACTCCAAATTGATAAACATGCTACAAAGCAAGAATACAAAATGTTTACATGCTGTATAAAAGATTCGCTCCTCAATAATCGTTTAGCCTTTGTCCCACGATAATTTATTGTATATTCCAGTTGATCAATCAAAATATCTTGTTCATTTTTTAAATTAATCATCATAGTAGTTTTCTCTTTCACCATACCTCTCATTTATTACTGTTTCTTAACAAGACAATAGTATTGCCAAAAAACAACAGAGCAGTACTCTAATACGTGTCCAGTTCTGTCAGAATTTCAAGGTTTGCCTTTTCATATTCATTAAATACGCTGTCACTAAAATCTTTACTGCTGCAGGTGAGATTGTACCAGATACATCCCATAAAATAATTATACAAATCTGTATTTTTAAATATGTAGCCATGTCTTGCATAGATTTCATTTTTTGCCAGATGAATTACCAGCATGGGCTCGCGTTCAAATTCTTCCTTTGTGTAATACTTTCTATCAGTTTCAAACAAAGGTTCCATCAGGTTTGGAATGTCCCTGACTTCTCTGATATTTTCCCAATAATCAATTATTTCTGAATAATAGGCGCTTGCCTTATAATACTGGCTCCGCTCATTGATTGCATCCATGATTTCCTCCTCCGTCCATGACGGATCATAAACCCGCACATTACCAGTGCTGTCTTCTGCTACACCTTCTGACATAACCTGCTCATTTGTTTTTCCATCTAAAGGCCAGCCACTGTATTTGTCAAAATAACTTTCTTCTACCTCCTGTTCAGATGTTTCATTAACATTGTTTTGCTCCTCATTTTCACTGTCTTCTGAACAGCCGCATAAATTGACCAACATAATTATCATAAAAACAACCACAATCTTTTTCACAGTACTGCCTCCACGCCTATTTTTATCCTTTTCAGACAAGATATTTACACTTCGTCTGTATATCCAGCAAATCTGTAAAGTCATTGATTGAGATTTTTTCTTTCAGTCCCAGTTTATATGTACATTTTGCGGAATAGTTAATATCTAAATGATGTGGCGGATGAAAATCACCATTTACATGTTCCGGATCATAATCATAACGAATATATCCCAGTTCAAGAGAAAACATTCTCATAAGAAGCCCCCAACATCTTTCTATTTCGATGCCTGCATATTCTTCACCTTCCATATCATAATAAATGCTTTCAAGCATAGTTTCTACTGTTGAATTGATAAAATCTATTCTATCAAGAATAGTTCTCATCAATGATATTTCCCTGTTATTCACTTCCATATCTAAAACAGGATCATATATTGCATATGAATCGTTTTCTTCTCTTTCTTCCAAAGAAAATGGAAAAAGAATCGAATAATATTTATCTTGCATAAAATAAAATGCCCTGCTCATTTTACTGTTTCTTATAACAATTTTCGCCTTCTCATCTCCATTTAAAGGCATAGCAGCAACTAATATCTCAAGTGTATCTAACAGTAATAAAATGCAGTCTTTCTTTTCTCTGATCGGCTGAGAGATTTTATTACAATAAAATCTCCCAACGGGTACTTCAATTGCACCTTTCATAACATTATCCTCAACCCATCATATTATAGTTTGTTACTATGATTTCGTGTATTTTATCTCTGTCCACTTCATCTTTACACATAATTCCCACTAACTTATGAAACTTTTCTCTTTGTCCTTTGTTAATATTCAATTCATCCAGAATTTCTTCTACAATTTCCCTCTGTGACTTATACACACTTGTTCTATTAATAATTGCATTTTTCAAGCGGGCTTTTTCCTCCTCATCCGGTTCAAGAACATGAAGAAATCCATTTTTGTTCACCTCATTAACCCCATAAATAATTTCATCAATATTTTGAGATTCATCAGGTAAAATAAAGTATGAGGTAATAAATGATCTTGTAAGCATCATATAAATGGAATTTCTCGTCTGAAGGTTCCCTGTTAAACTATTTTGCATAAAGCAAATAACAAATGGGAATTCCAATCCTTTTACATTATTTCTGTTGCTTATAAATAAAGCCCCTTTCTTTTTTTCTTTTGTTTCATAACCAATGTTTACATCCCAGTTAAATTTCTCATTAATTGCCGCCTGAAGCCGATTCGCTAGAGAATAATTCATATTCAAATTTTCCAAAAACATAATTCCAATGTCCTCGGCTTCTACTTTAGGATTTTCTTCACGTATTTTCTGAATAATTTCCATGATCTTACTAAAATAATCCCGCCTGCCAGATGGAATCACCTCCAGGCTGCTAATGTTCACATTTCCCAGGTCTTCAAATCTTCTAAGTGGCTTTCTATAGAGGTCATAATAGCCCTGATACTTTCTGATATCATATCCGCAGTCACTCCATGCAGTGTCAGTAAGCCATCTTAATTTTCCATTTTTTTCAAACAGCCCCATACCTATTGCATGTGCACACATCAGCGTTTTAGGATCTGTTCGATAACATTTATTCAGTAAAAACTGCGGCTCTACTTTGCTGACATCCTCACTTTCAAATACATTCTGAAAAATATCTCCCGCAATATATACACATTTTCTTGTAACTTTACTGCACAAATCAAAAAAACTCTCTGAAAAATCCTGACTCTCGTCAATCAATATATAATCAAAGCAATATTCTAACTGGCCCAACTCCCGCAAATTTTCTAAAGCCCTTCGACAAACAGCATCAAATGTAGTATCATAGGAAAATCTTTCAAATGGAATTCCATAAAAATTGCAAATATAGCTGTAAACTCCGGAATTACTGTTGCCTTTTGAGCCCCAACTACTCATTACCCATAATTTTTCTTCCCACTTTATCTGCTCCTGAACCTTCATAAAAGTAAAGAACTCTGGTATCCTTACCCTGAGATTTTCAGCAAGTATTTTATTATGACATGTAAAAGCAATCTTTACCTTATCATTCTTCGTATAAATTTCCTTGATCTTATGCAATAGCAATTCTGTCTTTCCAGTACCTGCAAGCCCTTGTATTATGATTCTTTTTTCTTTTGGCTCATTGTAAATAAACCTTGTCTGATCTCCGTCAAAAAGTACAATTTTTCTTTTGATTTTTTCTAAAATAGTTTCCGGATAATCTAAACCTGTTTTATCAATATTATTGATGCTTCCTGTTAAAAGAGAAATCAAAAATTCTCCTTTTCTTTCATTTTCCTTTGTTGGCAGCTTAATTTTATCCAATACTTCATCAACGCTTAAATCCTTGATATCCACGTATTCCATCTGCTCAACAAAATCATTTCTCCATTTTCGTGCTCTGCCTAAAATCTGGGTATAATTATATTTATCCGATAAATGGCTGGTATCTTCCAGGAAATCTTCTATAAAATCCTCAAAAGCATCCGCATTATTTCCATAATGAAGAAATAACAGTTTATGCTTTGGCACAAGAATCACTACTGCTTTCTCGTAAGAATAAGAATATTTTTTATCACCAAGCGGATTATTCAGTATATATACCGGATTTCCACTTGGACTTTCCTCTGCATATTCCTGCAGTTTTTCAAAAAAATCATCTATTTCTGTTCCTGCCTCAAAACTTTTATAAAATAAACTTTTATCACTCACAACAACTCTCCTTGTTTTTATAGGGATTTTAATCTTCAAACTGAGTATAGCATGCGAACTGTAATTTGTCACAAAGAATATTTGAATTCAGAATATTGAAATAAAAAATGCACAATACCAGATTTAGTATTTTCCAAATAAGAAAACACTACATAGACCACTTATATATATAACAAAATTAAATTGTGTTGAATTTCTATACAATTTTTTCTACATTTACAAATAGAAGGCCGCAATCCATCAATACTCCAACTGTCATTATCGCTGGTTATTGATGAATTGCAGCATTTTTCCTAACCATTTAGTCTTTTATTAAAGTCTGCCATTGCTTCCGAAATTTTAATCTGCTGGGGGCATACCGCCTCGCAGCTCCTGCAGCCAACGCAGGCGGACGGTTTCTTCTCATCCGGTACTGCCATCAAAGCCATAGGCGCTATAAATCCGCCCTCGGTAAAGCTGTGCTCATTGTAGAGTTCCAAAAGCGCGGGAATATCCAGTCCCTTAGGGCAGTGGCTGGTGCAGTACCTGCACCCGGTACATGGCAGAACGCTTTTTTTCAGCATTGCATCTGCAATTCCAAGTAACGCATCCATTTCCTTCCCGTCAAGCGTTTTTTCCGTTTCAAAGGTTTTTACATTTTTCTGCATTTGTTCAAAATCAGACATTCCCGAAAGAATCATGGTAACACCATCAAGGCTCTGCAAAAACCGGAATGCCCACGCAGGAATATCCTCATCCGGCCTGAGATCTGAAAGCACCTTTGCAGGTTCTTCTGGAAGTGAAGCAAGCTTTCCTCCGCGAAGAGGCTCCATTACCCATACTGGCAGATGATATTCTTTTAAAAGCTCTACCTTTCCCCTGGCGTCCTGAAACGTCCAATCCAGCCAGTTTAACTGAATCTGTCCAAATTCCATCTGCTCTCCATAAGCATCTAAAAAGCGTTTCATAACAGAACAGCTTCCATGCGCCGAAAAACCAAGATGGCGTATCCGCCCGTTTTTCTTCTGTTTCACAAGATAATCAAAGATACCATACTTTGGATCAAGATAAGCGTCTATATTCATTTCACAGACATTGTGGAATAAATAGAAATCAAAATATTCCGTACCACATTTTTCAAGCTGTTTTTCAAAAATTTCTTCAACCTTGTCCATATTGGAAAGGTCATACCCTGGAAACTTTGTTGCAAGATAATAGCTGTCCTTGGGATATTTTCCTAAAATACGCCCCATGACAATTTCCGACTGACCGTCATGATATCCCCATGCTGTATCGTAATAATTTACTCCATTTTCCATCGCATAGGCAACCATTTTTTCTGTTGCCGCCTCATCAATATCCTCATAACTCTTTCCAACCGGCAGCCGCATGGCGCCCATTCCTAAAGCTGACAGTTCCAAATCCTGAAATTTTTTATAAATCATCTCTGTTCCTCCTGTCAAATCAACCGTCTTACCTGTTTTCTAATGCACCCATGATATCTTTACGCATATCCTCCACTGCGGCTCTGGAAGCCTCCGCAAAATGCTCTGGTCCAAAGGAGGCATACTTTTCCTGCTGATAAGCTGCGATAATTCCTCTTGAAGAATTTACAATGGCTCCTAACCCGTCTTCATTAAAGAAATGCACAAGATCCGCGCCTTTGCCTCCCTGTGCGCCATAACCAGGCACTAAAATATAGCTTTTGGGCATCAGCTTACGAAGAATCTTTCCCATCTCAGGGTAAGTGGCACCTACCACTGCACCAACGTAGCTGTAGGAATCTCCCATATGATCTTCGCCCCACTTTGCTACCATTTCACCAACGATCTCATAAAGCGGTTTGTTGTCCGCATCTGCAATCATACGGTCCTGAAACTCGCCGCTGCTGGGATTTGAAGTCTTAACAAGAACAAACACCCCTTTATTTTCCTCCTTACACACCTTAATAAAAGGCTTCACGCTGTCAGAACCCATGTAAGGATTAAGGGTTGCAAAGTCTTCGTCAAACCCATAATAAGATTTGCTTCCCACCTGCACTTTTCCAAGGTGGCCTGCTGCATAAGCTTCCGAGGTAGAGCCAATATCACCTCTTTTAATATCGCCGATTACAATAAGACCTTTCTCTTTTGCATAATCAATGGTTTTCTTAAAGGTCATCACACCGGGAATGCCAAACTGCTCGTACATGGCAATCTGCGGCTTCACTGCCGGAACCACATCATAAATATTGTCAACAATCTCCTTGTTAAACTGCCAGATAGCTTCCGCTGCCCCCTCTAAAGTCTCTCCAAACTCATCAAATGCTTTTGTCTTTACCTGCTCCGGAACAAATTTCATCATGGGATCTAATCCAACCACAATAGGAGCACTTGTTTTTTTAATTTTACTTACCAGTTGATTAATCATTTTAATAACCATTCCTTTCTCCGGCCCTTTGGACTTGGGCTGCAAACATAATATTCTCAAAACAAATGCATTTATCTGTGAAATAATTTATCTGTTATGCCATTGCCTTAAGGTTTTCCGAAAACTGCTTAATCCTTGATGCGTTTACATACTTTTTAAAAGAATCACCGTTTACCACCACCAGGGCCGGTGCCTGCATTACACCATATTTTTGAGCCAGTTCTATATTTTCCTCCGCATCAATGGCCACATATTTATAATCCTTTAAATATGCCTTTGCAAGCTTGCAGTTAGGACAGGTTTTCGTGGTAAATAAATAGGCAATACTCTGCGGTGCCTCTATAGAAACCTCTGCCTTAGGCTTTTCGAAGTCTGACAAGGTAACTATGCTTGTAACAGGGCGTTTTAAAACAGATTTGGAAATTTTATAAGTAGTGCGGTTGGCATATTCCTGAAGCTTGCCATCATTCCAGTTTTGCACCGGACGGTAATACCCTGTAATCCGGCTGTAAATTTCCGTTGTTTTTCCACAATGAGGGCATGTTCTCTGCTCTCCTGCCAGATAACCATGCTCCTTGCAAATGGAATAGGTAGGAGACAAGGTATAATAGGGCAGTTTATAGTTTTCCGCAATGGTTCTGATCAACTCGGCTGCTGCTTTCCAGTCAGGCATCTTTTCTCCTAAAAATGCATGGAACACTGTTCCTGAAGTGTAAAGCGTTTGCAGCTCATCCTGAATATCCAGCGCATCAAAAATATCTTCCGTATAATCTACCGGCAAGTGGGATGAATTGGTATAATACGGAGTATCTCCAAATTTCCCTGCCGTTTTGATGGAAGGCCATCTTTTTTTATCATGCTTTGCAAGACGATAAGTAGTACTTTCAGCAGGCGTTGCTTCAAGGTTATAAAGATCTCCATACTGCTCCTGATAATCTGAAAGTCTGTTGCGCATATGATTTAACACTTCTTTTGTAAATTCCTGAGTGCGTTTATCCGTCATATCTGACCGAAGCCAGTTCGCATTTAATCCCACCTCATTCATGCCGATTAATCCAATGGTTGAAAAGTGATTTTCAAAACTTCCCAGATAACGCTTCGTATAAGGATAAAGCCCTTCCTCCAGCAGCCTTGTAATCACGTCCCGTTTCATCTTAAGGGACCTTGCCGCCAGATCCATCATCTTATTAAGACGCCTGAAAAAATCATCTTTATCCTGAGACAGATAAGCGATTCTCGGCATATTAATCGTAACGACGCCCACGCTTCCGGTACTTTCTCCCGAGCCAAAATACCCTCCGGTCTTTTTGCGCAGCTCTCGCAGATCAAGACGCAGACGGCAGCACATACTCCGCACATCACTGGGTTCCATATCAGAATTTATATAATTGGAAAAATACGGTGTTCCGTATTTTGCGGTCATCTCAAACAGCAATCTGTTATTTTCTGTATCCGACCAGTCAAAATCTCTGGTAATGGAATAAGTAGGAATAGGATACTGGAACCCTCTTCCATTGGCATCTCCTTCGATCATAGTCTCAATAAATGCCTTATTTATCATATCCATTTCTTTTATACAGTCTTTGTACTTAAAATCCATTTCCCTTCCGCCTACAATTGCCGGAAGCTCCGCTAAATCTGCCGGCACAGTCCAGTCAAGGGTAATATTGGAAAAAGGCGCCTGGGTTCCCCATCGGCTGGGAGTATTTACCCCATAAATAAATGCCTCAATGCACTTTTTCACTTCCCTATAAGAAAGCTCATCCGCCTTTACAAAAGGAGCCAGATAAGTGTCAAAGGAAGAAAACGCCTGGGCCCCCGCCCATTCATTCTGCATAATTCCAAGGAAATTCACCATCTGGTTACACAGCACTGATAAATGGGATGCAGGAGCTGAGGTAATCTTTCCTGTAATGCCCCCAAGTCCTTCCGTAATTAACTGCTTTAATGACCAGCCTGCGCAATATCCGGTGAGCATGGCAAGATCATGAATATGTATATCTGCATTTCTGTGGGCTTCTGCAATCTCCTGATCGTAAATTTCAGAAAGCCAGTAATTGGCTGTAACTGCACCTGAATTGCTTAAAATAAGTCCCCCTACAGAATAAGTGACCGTAGAGTTTTCTTTTACTCTCCAGTCTTCTATCTTCACATAGCTGTTTACCACATCTTTATAATCCAAAATAGTAGATTTCATGGTACGCATTTTTTCCCGCTGCTTACGGTATAAAATATATGCCTTTGCCGCCTCGGCATACCCAGTCTGCTCTAATACTTTCTCCACACTGTCCTGAATTTCTTCCACGTGAATACAGTCTTCTTTTACCTTTGACTGAAAATCCGCTGTCACCCGAAGCGCCAGTAAATCCACCACATCATTGTTATATTGAACATCTGTGGCATTAAAGGCCTTCATTATGGCATCACTGATTTTGGTCAACGTAAAATCCGTTACGTCTCCTTCTCTTTTAATGACCTGAAACATTAATTACCCTCCAATTTTCATGATGCAGGCATTTCATCCGCATCATTTTGTATGTACACTTGAAAAAAGCAGTGTAACACACTAAAAAACAGTGTGTAGTAAAAGTGTAACATTGGGAAAAATAAAAGTCAACAAAAAACACAATATATTGTGTTAACATAATGTTGTTAACATAATATATTGTGCTGTTATTTCACATAATCAGACCTTCAAAAAACGGATTGATTTCCTCTGCCTTCAGTTATCTTGTTTTTAAAAATATATATTCCCGCTTTGCTTCCTCATCATCAGGATAAGTCTTTAAATAGCTTTCCATAAGAACGGAGGCTTTCTTATAGTCCTTAAGTCTTTCATATGCAACAATTTCATTCATCTTAAGAACCTGCATCATACCATTTTCTTCTATATTCATGGCACTCTGAAATGCATTTAAAGCCCCCTCGTAGTCACCGGTCTGCATTCTGCAAAGTCCAAGCTGGTTTAACACCTGTGGGTTTGGTCCTACGCTGTCCAAATAGGTTTTATACACGCTGATGGCATAGTTGTTATCTCCCAGCGTCTCATAGGTCTTTCCTAAGAAGAGTACCGATTCAAATCCGCCTTCATCACGTGCTTTTTCCAAATAGGTTCTGGCATTTTCGTAGTCTTCCAGGTAATAGCAGATTCGGCCTTTTTCATAATTGGTCATGCCCTTTGTGCCTGCATCCATAGCCTTTTGCAGATATTCCTGTCCGGTTTCCTTATAACCTTCCGATGCCAAAATGCTGTAAATATCAATTATCCTGTCATAATTGGAGGAATCTAATGCAGTTACCTTATCAAAGTTTTCCTTTGCGCTGTTTAAATTTCCCTGCTGGGTGTAAATCACTCCCCGCAGATAATAGGCGTCCTTTTCTTCCGGCTTCAACGCTATAATTGCATTGTATACATCCATTGCTTTTCCCACTTCTCCCAGCTTTATATAAGCAGTGGCCAGATAGTAGTTAATATCATAATCTATATTTTTTATTCTTCCGTTGCTGCAGGCAAGCGCCCCTTCAAAAGCTGCCGCTGCCTCAGTGTACATGGTCTTTCCCATATAGGCAAGTCCTTCCCCGCGAAGAATAAGCCTCTCTTCCTCACCAGCCTGCCTTGCGGCCTCAAAACTGGCAAGTGCATTATCGTATTCCAATGCGGTTATTGCTTCCATGCCCACACTTAAATTCTCATTTTTATTCTGAAACCCGCAGCCAGCATTTCCTATAATAATTAAGGCTGCAAGCACTGCCATGCAAATTCTTTTTTTCATCCAGACAGCCCTGTCCTTTCCACAGTTATCCCCTTATTTTCTAAGTCCTTTTGGATAATGATTTTTCATTACGTTTCCGGCAAGCTTTCCCCAGCCCAGGCTATATCCCTCCACCGTAATCAGATACCAGCCCTTTTCTCCCTCTGTCAAAAAAGTGTTTCCGGCTATATAGTCTGCTGCTTCATTTACGGAAAGCCCATAGCAGCAAACAGTCTCTTTTGGCTTTAATGCAAGGGCCAGTGCATGAGAAGGTTCAAACCGATTTTTCTTAAAGGTTCCCAAGTGAAGACCGGGACGCAGTACCTTAAGTCCTTTTAAAGAAGGCGCCCCTTTGGGCAAAAGATAAAGCTGATCTCCCAGTTTAAAATATACGCCATTCAGATTTGTTTTTATGTACTGCTCCTTAAATGCAAGCCAATCCTTACAATCTTTTGGTGAAATACCTTTTTCTTCTCCATAAAGACTCTCTGCCTGAATTGGCTGATATCCTTCCTTTTTAAGGCTGGCAAGAAAATGCCCTTCTCCCTCCAGCTTATGGGGCCAAAGTCTTACAGCCTTTTCTAAAGGCGGCATTCCCGGCGCCATACCTGAAAATTTCTCTACTTCCTCTATCTCAAATTCAGGGTGCATTTTCAAAAAGCCGCTTATAGTCTCTTCATTTTCTTCAGTAGAAAAAGTACAGGTAGAATAAACCATTCTTCCGCCCGGCCGGAGCATAACTGCAGCATTCTCCAAAATTTCCGCCTGCCTTTGGGCACACATCAGCACATTTTCACAGCTCCATTCTCTTACAGTCTCCTCATTCTTGCGAAACATTCCTTCTCCTGAGCAGGGCGCATCCACTAAAATCCTGTCAAAGTACTCTGGAAAACGCTGCGCCAAAAAGGCCGGTTCATGGCTTACTACCAGTGCATTTTTTATTCCCATGCGCTCTATATTTTCCGCCAGACTTTTTGCCCTTGAAGGATTGATTTCATTGCTGACAAGCAGTCCCTTTCCCTGCATGGCATCTGCGATCTGGGTGCTCTTTCCGCCCGGTGCGGCGCATAAATCCAAAACCCGCTCTCCCGGCTGTGCGTCCAGATAAACTGCCGAAGCCATAGCACTTGCTTCCTGAATATAATAAGCCCCTGCTTCATGAAAAGGATGTTTCCCGGGACGGTCTTCTTCCTTATAATAATACCCATTTTCGGTCCAGGGAACCTTTTTTGATAAAAATGATGTTTTTTTCTTTAATTCTTCAATTGTTCCCTTTTGCCTGTTTATGCGAAGAGAATATGCTTTCGTTTTTTCATATCCATCAAGAAATGCGGGATATTCTTCTCCCAGCATTCTCTGCATCCTGTCTAAAAACTGCCTTGGCAACATGAATCTTTCTCTGCCTCCAAATTCTTACTAACTATATGATACATCTCATATTTTCTTTTCACACTCTCATCCGTCTTTATTATAACAATCTATGAATAAAGAGTAAAGGATTTATACGAATCAGCCTGCCCAGGCGCAGTCGATCAAATACCGGACAAATGTCCCAATTTGGGTATTGTCATTTCCAGTCTTTATTTCTATAATATCTGACAAAGTTAAATGAAAGGGTTGATTGAAATGCAAAAAGGAAAATCATCTCCTATGGAGAAGCTGGCTGCTTTTATTGTAGATAAGCGTAATTTATTTTTCCTTCTGTACATCTTCGCGTTAGTTTTCTGCTTTTTCTCAACAGAATGGGTTAAGGTGGAAAATGACATCACTACTTACCTGCCGGCAGAAACGGAAACCCGGCGCGGTCTTACCATTATGAATGAGGAATTTATCACCTATGGAACTGCAAAAGTAATGGTATCTAACATTTCCTATGACAAAGGACTTACCCTGCAGGATAAACTCTCTGAGATAAAAGGTGTGTCCAGCGTAGAATTTGACAATACCCAGGATCACTTTATAAATTCCTCTGCTTTGTTTGATATCACCTTTGACGGTACCGCTTCCGATGAAATCAGCGTGGAAGCCATGAATCATATTAAGGAGCTTCTTTCCGGATATGACACTTACATAAATACAGAGGTAGGCGAGGACACCGCTACCGCATTAAAAACGGAAATGCAGGTCATTATCGTGATTGCCGCTGTCATTATTATTGTTGTCCTCACCCTCACATCCCGCTCCTACGCAGAGGTTCCTGTTTTAATAGCCACCTTTGGCGTAGCAGCGCTTTTAAATATGGGTACTAATTTTCTCTGCGGCACAATATCCTTTATTTCAAACTCTGTAACAGTAGTGCTGCAGCTGGCCCTTGCCATTGATTATGCCATTATTCTCTGCCACCGCTTCAGTGACGAGCATGAAACCATGCCTGCCAGAGAAGCCTGTATTGCAGCGCTGGCCAAGGCAATTCCGGAAATATCTTCTTCTTCCTTAACTACCATATCCGGCCTTGCAGCACTGGCATTTATGCATTTTGGCATTGGACTGGATCTTGCTACAGTATTAATTAAGGCAATCCTGTTAAGCCTTTTGTCCGTATTTACATTAATGCCTGGACTGCTGATGCTGTTCAGTAATCTGATTGATAAAACCCAGCACCGCAAACTCCTGCCGCGGATTACATTGATTGGAAAAATGGATGTGGCAACTCGCTTTATCGTACCGCCCATATTTGCTGTTGTTCTGATAATAGTCTGTATCTGGGCAAACAAGTGCCCCTACTGCTACAGCTATACGGATTTAACTACCAGCAAACAGAGCGAAAGTCAGATTTCTTACCAGAAAATAAAAAGCACCTTTGGTACCAGCAATATGGTGGCTATGGTCATTCCTTCCGGCAGTTATGATTCGGAAGCAGCTCTTTTAAAAACTCTGGAAAGCTATCCTGAAGTCAAATCCGCTATGGGGCTTGCCAATATAGAAGCTATGGATAGCTATGCCTTAACAGATGCCCTAAATCCAAGGGAATTTTCCGAGCTTGCAGGCATCGAATATGAGCTTGCCAAGCTTCTTTACTCTGCCTATGCGGTCAATGACGATCAATATGGACAGATTTTAAGCGGACTTGATCACTATCAGGTTCCTTTATTTGACATGTTTTTATTCCTGATGGATCAAATGGAAGCTGGAAACATCACTCTGGAAGGAGATATCCAAAATACTCTGGACGATCTTTTTGATCAGTTAAAAAAAGCAAAACTTCAATTACAGACAGATGAATATTCCCGCCTCGTGGTTTATTTAAATCTTCCAGAAGAAAGTCAGGAAACCTTTGATTTTCTGAAAGTCATGCATAAAGAAGCTGCCCGCTATTATGAGGATGAATCTGTATACGTTATTGGAAATTCCACCAGCGACTATGATTTATCTTCCTCCTTTGGACAGGATAATCTGCTGATCAGTATTTTATCAGCACTGTTTGTAATTATCATTCTGCTGTTTACCTTTAAGTCGGCAGGACTGCCGGTATTACTGATTTTGGTTATTCAGGGAAGTATCTGGATCAACTTTTCTTTCCCTTACCTGCAAAACTCGCCCCTGTACTTTTTAAGCTACCTGATCGTAAACTCCATCCAGATGGGTGCCAATATTGATTATGCCATTGTAATTTCCAGCCATTACAAAGATTTAAAGCAGGAAATGCATCCAAAACAGGCAATCATAGAAGCCCTGAACGAAGCCTTTCCCACTATTTTTACATCGGGCAGCATTCTTACAGTGGCTGGTGCATTGATCGGACAGATGACTACCAATCCAATTATTTCTGCAATTGGAAGCTGTTTAAGCAGAGGAACCATTATCTCCATTTTCCTTGTACTGGCAGTGCTTCCACAAATACTTGTATTTGGCGATAACATTATTGAGCATACAAGTTTTGAACTGAACAGAATTAATTTATCCTCCAAATCCTATTCTGGTCTTATCCGGGTGCAGGGACACCTTCGCGGGCATGTAGACGGCGTTCTGGAAGGAAGCTTTTACGGCATTATCCGGGGTGACATGGATGCAGTAATTACCTCCGGCAAAGCTGTCTCATTAGAAGACCATAATAAAGATACTCTAACGGAAGGAAGTGACTTTGATGAACAGACCTCTTAAATCTGCAATTCGTAAAACAGCTGTATTTTTATTGACTTTCATTGTGGCTTTTTCAGAGCCTGTGGCTGTTTTGGCGGCTTCTGAAAAAGAAGAATCCTCTTCTGAATATGATCTTACAGAAGCAGTTCATATTTCTACATTGGAGGATCTGATTTCCTTTGCGAAAAAATGTAACCTGGATACCTGGTCCCAAAATAAGATTTTTGTTTTGGATAATGATATTGATGTAAGTAATACAGATTTTGAACCCATTCCAACCTTTGGCGGCATTTTCCTGGGACAGGGGCATGTGATTAAGGGACTGTCTTTAAACAGTGGAAGTAATTATATCGGCCTGTTCCGCTATGTGCAGGAGCAGGGGGAGATTCACCAGCTATCCGTATCCGGCACTGCCCAGGGGGAGAAAGGCCACTCCGGCCTGGCTCTTCTTGCAGGCTGCAACTATGGATATATAAATGAATGCAGTTCTTCCGGAAATGTAACCGGTGCAGACGAAGCCGGCAGCATTGCAGGCGTAAATGAGCTGACAGGTGTGATTGCCAACTGCTCTTCTAACGGCGTCGTATATGGCAGTCACTTGACAGGCGGCATTGCAGGCAATAATAAAGGCAGCATTTTAAGCAGTACCAACCACGCTTTCATTAATACAACCGCCTCCGACGAAGGAATTGATCTTTCCTCTCTCAAACTTGACGCTGCCATCAGCGATTTTCTCACCACGGAAAATGCTTCCTCCGTAACAGACGTGGGCGGCATTACAGGCTGCAATTCCGGCATTATAAAGGGCTGTATTAACAATGGCTCTATCGGCTATCAGCATGTTGGATACAATATAGGAGGAATCGCAGGGCGACAGACAGGCTACATAGAGGGCTGCATCAACTATGGACTTTTAAACGGACGTAAGGACGTGGGCGGCATTGCTGGACAAATGGAGCCCAGCAGTGAACTGGAATTTACTCAAAGTATCCTCTCACAGCTCAGTTCGGAGCTTGATACACTTCATCAGCTTCTTACCAGACTGAATGAGGATGCTTCCAACTCTTCTGCTTCTCTCACCGGACAGGTAGACATTTTGCTTGATTCCGTAGAAAATGCCCAGAATGCTGTGGATACCATTATGAATAATGCCAGCGGATACTTTGATGATTTTTCCAACCTGACGGACCTTACTGCGCTTCCTTCTCCCAAGCCTGTTTCTCTGGAGTTTTTAGATCAACTGCAGATGCCATCTTCGTCTCCATCTGCGGAACCTGAAAAAACGCCGGAAGCATCTGTAACACCGGAAGCAACTGCTGCGCCAGGTACAAACGCTCAGCCAGAAACAGGTGCAGCGTCAGATGCGGCTGCTTCTCCGGAAGCAAGTGCAACGCTGGAGCCGGCTGCTTCTCCGGAAACAGGCGCAACACCGAAACCGACCGTGTCCTCTGATTATACAAATGAAACCAGCATTCAGGAAGGACAGTTTACTCCCGCCCCTTTATACGCAGCGCCGGCAGGGTGCCGCCCAAAAGTGCTTTCAGCGCCCGAAGCTGCATCATCACCGGTTCCTGAATCTTCTCCCTCCCCTTCCTTCCAATGGCCCGAAAACTGGCCTTCCGTATCGGGAAATTCCATCAAAGATGGCTTAAACGTTGACCGGAAGCAAATAGAGGAAGATATTAATAAAGTGCAGAATAATGTATATGAGGATGCTTCACAGGCATTAAATGACCTGCAGGGAAATGTTAAAAATCAGGCGTCTGTCATCAGTTCCCGCATTTCCTCATCCAAAGTGACATTAAATAACAGTTTTTCTGCCATTATCCTGGATATGCGGAAGCTGAATTCCATGCTTGACGAACAAGACCAGATCCTGCTGGATGATTTTCAGGCAATTGTAAATGAATTAAATGTAATTGGTAATCTGCTTACCAATCCAGACCATACACATCCTGATGATATTTATGCTGATGTATCCGATGAAGATCAGCTTACGGATACTACGGGAAAAGTAATGAATTGTATCAATAATGGAAAAATAAATGGTGATCTTGATGTGGGCGGTATTGCAGGTTCTCTTTCACGTGAAAACACCCTGGATCCCGAAGGGGATTTTGATCTGGAAGACTATGATCTTTCTTTGAATTTCAGCTACAGGGAACGCCTTGTAATAAGGCAATGCAAAAATTATGGCAATGTCACTGGTAAAACAGATTATGTGGGCGGTATTGCAGGTGAAATGAACCTGGGAAGTATTATGGAATGCTTAAGCAGCGGTCAGATTACCGGAAGCGGTGCAATGATCGGCGGTATTGCAGGATATAGTTCTTCTACCATCCGTTCAAGCAGCGCCAAATGCTCCTTAAAAGGGGATTATCAAATTGGCGGCATTGCAGGATATGGCACTAATATTTCCAACTGCTACAGCATGGTACAGATCAGTCAGGGAAATTACAACCTGGGTTCTATTGCAGGCAATGTTTCTTCTGATGCTGTAATCAGCAGTAATTACTTTGTAGAAGGCGGCTTTGCCGGTATTGACGGAGTGAGTTATGGGGGGAAAGCTCAGCCCCTGTCCTATGAAGACTTTATGGCTTCACCAGATCTGCCTGATATTTTTAACAATATTTATCTTACCTTTACCGCTGATGAAAAGCCTGTTGCAGTGGTCACTTTAAACTATGGCGACACCTTCCATTCCGATTCTCTGCCACAGGTTCCCGAAAAAGAAGGCTTTATTGGCAGCTGGCCTGACTTTGACCATACTTCTGTTACCTTTGACCAGACAATAGATGCCATTTATACTGAATATATCACTACGCTGGAAAGCCAGCAATTAATTGGCAAGCGAGCCATAGTACTGATAGAGGGAATGTTTGCTCCTGGGGATACTTTTACTCTGACACAGACTGACAGTAAACCGGAATCTGCCTCATTTAAGTCCGAATGCTGGAAGATTTCCATTTCCAGTACCTGGAACGGTCCTTATATGATAAGATATCTTATTCCCTCCGGCATGACGCATCCACAAATAGAAGTTTTTGAAAAAGAAAGCTGGAAAAAACCTCAGGTTGAAACCAATGGAAGTTATTTCATTTTTTATTCAGACACACCTGAATTTACTTTCAGGTGCACAGACGCCCCCGCAGAACCCGGGCCAGGTACTTTAACTGTCATTTTTGTTTGTACGTCAGGAGTCATTCTCATCCTTTTACTTTTTTATTTCAAAAAGAGAAAGGGACAAAAAAGAAAGGAATAACAGCATGACACATGAAGATATTTCTCTGAATACAAAGCATATACTGGTAAACTCATTTAAAAAGTTTATGAAAAAGAAGCCCCTTTCAAAGATAACCATAAGTGAAATCTGCAATGACTGCGGAATGAATCGGAAAACTTTTTATTATCATTTTGAGGACATCAACGATATGCTGCACTGGATGCTGGAACAGGAGGCGCTTATCGTAGTCAAGCAGTTTGACCTTCTCCACGATTATGAAGAGGTTGTCCGCTTTGTCATTGATTACGTTGATGCAAATGACCATATATTGTGCTGCGTTTACGACGCTATGGGACGGGAAGGAATGAAGCGCTTTTTCCTCTCGGAATTTCATGATTCCATTACCATCATAATTGATGGAATTGAAAACGCAATGAATGCTTCAATTTCTCAGAATTATAAACAGTTTTTATGTGATTTTTATACAAATGCACTCTCAGGAATGCTCCTTGACTGGTTTCTGGACCGGACTGACCGCACAAAAGAAGAAATGATAAGTTACCTTACGCTCACGGTAAAAACATCTCTGATCGGCGCTGTGTCAGCCGGAGTAAAGGGATAGCTCTCGGAAATCAAACCTCTTTTATTGACAGGCTGCCAGACATGTGCTAAACTCAACCTCTGTAAACGATACGGAGGTTAACATATGGCTATAAAAATTATCACCGACTCAGCATCAGACATTACAGTTTCAAATCGTGAGGATTTGATTATTCTTCCTATTACCATAACTTTTCATGGCACAGAATATCAGGATGGAATCAATTTATCACACAAAGAATTTTATGAAAAATTAATTGAAAGTGAAGAACTTCCCACCACCAGCCAGATTTCTCCTTATACCTTTGAGGAAGCAATCCGCAGGGTTTTGGCAGATGGGGATGAGCCTGTTATTATCACTTTATCCGGCAAACTCTCCGGCACTTATCAAAATGCATTTGTTGCCGCTTCGGAATTTGAGGAAAAGGTGTACGTAATTGACAGTGAAAACGTTGCAGTGGGGCAGCATGCACTGGTTGAATACGCTCTGCGCCTTAAGGATGAAGGGCTGGATGCCGCATCCATTGCAGAGGAATTGAACAAGAGTAAAAAGAGAATACATACTATCGCTCTGCTGGACACTCTGGAATATTTGAAAAAAGGCGGACGCATTTCAAAGGCTGCCGCATTTACCGGAAGCGTCCTGTCCATCAAGCCTGTTGTAGGGGTGGTAAATGGCGAAGTGGCTGTCCTCGGAAAGGCAAGAGGCGCAAAACATGGGAATAACCTTTTAATCGAACAGATTGGTTTGTGTGGCGGTATTGATTTTGAAAAACCTTTTTCCCTGGGTTATACCGGATCAGACGATACTTTAATAAAGCAATATATTGAATACAGTAAATCGATTTGGGAAGGACATACTGATGAACTCCCCATCTCAACCATAGGAGGTACTATCGGCACTCATGTAGGCCCCGGTGCTGTTGCAGTCGCCTTCTTCTCTCCTGAGTAAATGATTAAAAACAATATTACACAAAAATTCATCCTGTCGTAAATGACAGGATGATTTTTGTTTATATCAATTCTTACACAATGCGCCCAAATACTCATTTTCCTCTACAGGCTCCAGCCATTCATTGGAAGTCTCCTCTCCCGGAACCTCAACTGCCAGATGGGAAAACCAGCTATATGGGGCGGCTCCATGCCAATGCTTTACACCAGCCGGAATGTTGACCACATCTCTGGAAAATAATTCCTGCGCCCTTATCCTTCCTGTACATCAAACTCCCACACTCCACTCAGAGCTAATTAAAGTGTACACTTTATCTGCATCAAAACAGCATCATTTTTGCACCAAAGTTGCATCTTTTTACTTTATTTTACTGCTTTCTACAACTGAAATTCCCCTGCCAGGTAATACCCTGACTCATTATCAGAAACACTTTTCACAATTCTATAATGTCCGGAAGCAAGCTTTCCATAGGAAGAATCCCACCAGATCTCATAAGTCTCCGAAGTTCCTGCCGGAAGCCACAAGAGCTCCATCGTTACAGCGATTGCTTCCTTTGGTTCCACCTGATACCACTTTCCATCCTTTTCCATCTGCAGGCTGTAATCTTGTCCAAAGCTGATATCTTTATCAGACTGGTTATCAATAGTATAAGCAACCCCTGTTTCAGACACTTTATCCTCATCCACAGTAAGCGATACGCCAGTTAATGTATTGACCTCATCCGTAAACTCTTCTCCCAACTTCTTCCCACAGCCGGCAAGAAGGAGTATATTTAATCCCAAAACCATCATAAATATCATTTTGCTTTTTTTCATATCATCCTCCATACTGTGTTTCTTTAGGCAGATCAATCTTAATATGCACGTCACGAAGCTGCTTTTCATCAACTGCCGAAGGCGCTCCCATCATAACATCCTGCGCTGTTTTATTCATAGGAAAAGGAATAATTTCTCTAATGCTGTCTTCTCCGGCAATCAGCATCACCATCCGGTCCACGCCAGGTGCAATTCCCGCGTGTGGAGGCGCACCATAACAGAATGCATTATACATAGCAGGAAACTTTGCTTTTACATCATCTTCCGTAAGACCTACAATCTGGAATGCCTTTACCATAATTTCAGGATCATGATTTCTCACCGCACCGGAAGAAAGTTCCACCCCATTACATACCAGATCATACTGATAAGCATAAATATCCAGCGGATCTTTATTTAAAAGTGCATCCATTCCTCCCTGGGGCATGGAAAAAGGATTATGGCAGAATTCCAGCTCTCCTGATTCTTCACCAATCTCATACATGGGGAAATCCACAATCCAGCAGAATTCATAACACTCCTGTTTCATATGGGCTTCACAGTTCATCCCCAGGAATTTCCGCAGCACACCGGCTGTTTTTTGGGCGTCCGTCTTTTTACCTGCTGTCAGTCCTACAAAATCACCGTTCTTTAAGCCAAGCGCCTCAATCACCTGCTCTTTTCTATCCTGTAAAAACTTGGAGATACCTCCTACAAAATCCCCATTTTCATCCAGCTTAAACCAATAAGCCTTCTGTCCGCTCTGCACTTCCACATCAGCGCAGATCTTATCAATCACCTTTCGGGTTGCTGTAAAGTGATCTACTACAACTGCCTTCACAGTCTGCCCCTCAAAAGGTTCAAAACCGCAGTCATTCATACATTCCGTAGCATCCTGCACTAACAGATCTATTCGTAAATCCGGCTTATCAGAACCATATTTTTCCATTGCATCTTTATAGGAAATCCTTGCAAAGGGCGCACCAGATGCGGACTTATATTTGCCATATTTGGCAAAGATGGGTGGCAGCACGTCTTCTATTACCCCAAATACATCTTCCTGCGTTGCAAACGCCATTTCCATATCCAGCTGATAAAATTCTCCGGGAGAACGGTCTGCTCTGGCATCCTCATCCCGAAAACAAGGAGCCACCTGAAAATATCTGTCAAATCCGGATGTCATTAAAAGCTGTTTAAACTGCTGGGGAGCCTGGGGCAGTGCATAAAATTTCCCTGGATGATTTCTGGAAGGAACCAGATAATCCCTTGCTCCTTCCGGAGAAGAGCAGGTTAAAATGGGGGTGGTAATTTCCAGAAAGTCATGCTCAATCATGCTCTTTCTGATCTCTGCCACAATTTTACTCCGCAGTACAATTTTTTCCTTTACCGCAGGATTTCTAAGATCCAAATATCTGTATTTTAATCTGGTGGCTTCATCTGCTTCCTTAGAACGGTTCACCTCAAAAGGAAGCTCATTATAAATACATTTTCCCAAAACAGTGATTTCCTCAGGAACCACCTCAATTTCCCCTGTTTCAATCTGGGAATTTTTACTGGAACGCTCCCTCACCACACCGGTAATGGAAAGGGTGGATTCATTATTGATTCCAGAAATCTTTGCCATCATTTCTTCCGTCTCAATCACTACCTGGGTTACGCCGTAAAAATCACGAAGGATCAAAAATCCAAGATTTTTGCTGACCTTCCGCATATTATCATACCAGCCTGTGATAGTTACCTTCTTACCAACATCGCTGATTCTTAACTGATTACATGTATGGGTTCTTGACTGTACCATAATCTACCTCATTTCTGCATTCTTTTCATATTGTATTTCTCTTTCACAAACGCTTATATTATACACGCTTTTCATCTGTTCCGCAATACGCCTGTTCACTACATTAACGGAGCAACCGCTTTCATTAATCGTCCCACTAATTTTACCATCCATTTTTCTCTGCACACACTTTCTGTTGTAACCTGCCTGCATTTTGCAAGGGTAGACTGAAAATCTGCTTCAATTTCCTGAATACAGTCTGTCCGATACAAATAAGTAGCGCACTCAAAATGATGATATAAGCTGCGATAATCCAGATTGATCGTTCCCACCACTGCTTCCGCCTGGTCGCTGACAAATACCTTTGCATGGACAAACCCGGGGGTGTATTCATATATTTTTACTCCTGACTCCAACAAAGATGCATAATGGGTTTTGGCTAATGCATACGGTATTGCCTTATCAGGAATTCCCGGCAGCACAAGTACTACCTCCACTCCCCTTTCAGCAGCAAATTTCAAGGCAGTTTCCATTTCTCCATCCAAAATCAGATATGGAGTCATAATGTGTACATAGGACAAAGATCTGTTCAAAATATCCATGTACACCCTTTCTCCCAGCTTATCATCATCCAGCGGGCAGTCCCCATAGGGAATCACATAGCCTTTGGCCTTTTCCACGGGATAGGCAGGATATGAAAGGAAATCAACGGTTTCCTCTTTTATTTCATCTATTCCCCACATCTGAAGAAACATCAGGGTAAAGCTTCTGACAGCATCCCCTTTCAGCATGACAGCGGTATCTTTCCAATGACCGAACTTTTCTTTTTGATTAATATACTCATCTGCAAGGTTCACACCTCCGTTAAAAGCAGTATGTCCATCAATCACCAGTATTTTTCTGTGATCCCTATAATTGTAATGGGTGGATACAAAAGGCGACACATGGGCAAATACCTTACACTTAATCCCCAATGCTCTAAGCCGCCTGGGATAATCCCGGGGCAGCAGGGCAAATTCACAGCTTCCGTCATACATCACACGTACTTCTACTCCCTGAGCCGCTTTCTTTGCAAGGATTTCCAATACTCTGCCCCACATAAGTCCTTCATCCACAATAAAGTATTCCATAAAAATAAAATGCTTTGCTGCCTCAAGCTGCTTTAGCATCTCTTCAAACTTGTCTTCCCCTAAAGGAAAATAAGTAACCGCTGTATTTTCAAAAACCGGATGGCAGCCGCTTCTATGCATATAATGAGCCAGTGCCGCAACCCCCGGATTTTCCTTAGTCAAATGCTGCCTTACCTCTTCCTGCTGAGGTATGCACTCCTTAGAGGCTGTAATAATATAATTGATACGTGCCTTTAAAATTCTGTGTCCTATATCGCTTTGAGTATACAAAAACAAAAGCACTCCAAACACAGGAAGCAGCATAATCACAATCAGCCATGTGATCTTTGCCGTAGGGTTCATTTTACTGTTTAGAAGATAAATTACCATGATAAATGTGAGCACCACCGCTCCGCCAAAAATATGCGGCAGGAACTCTTCAAACCACTGAAAAATACTGAAAAGAAACAGAACCTGCAATATCAGTAATAGTAAAATCAGCCCAAAGCGGCTGAATACGGCATGAATCATCCCTTTCTGCCCCTTTTTTAAAAGAAGAAGTCCTTTGTTTTTATAATCCTCTATCATAACCGGTTCCCCCTATATTTCCCCTTCTGCACTATAAACTCTGCCATAAAAGCATTTCATCATGAAATAAAGCTGAGAGTTTTCCCGTATCTTTCAGCCATGAAAGATAGGACCGCACAGTACTGCCCACCAGAATATACGCTTCGTCTGACAGTATCATTGACTGGCTGAACTGTTGCGTCAAATCACATACTCATCCGCTTTTTCCTGCTGCCACAAGGCCATATCCGCCAGAGTAATATGATCCACCACTCCATTGATTGCTTCATTCAGCTTTTCCCATATCCGAATGGTTACACAATCCTGTTTCCGTTCACACTCTATCCGGTCTTCTCCCACACAGCTAACCGGTGCAAGATCCCCTTCCGTTAAGCGCAAAATCATGCCTACTGTATACTCCGCCGGTTCCCGCTTTAAAATATAGCCTCCCTGCGCGCCTCTGATACTTCTTACATATCCTGCTTTATTTAATATGGAAATAATCTGCTCCAGATACTTTTCTGAAATCTGCTGCCGCCTGGCTATATCTTTCAGACTCACCGGCTCCCCCGTATTATAAACTGCCAAATCCAGCATCAACCGCAATGCATATCTTCCTTTTGTGGATATTTTCATAGATTTTTCACTCTTACCTCATTTCCTCATTTTAATCCCATGCATATCGCAAGCATTGCCTGCTATACTGCTCAAATACGAAGTGTGAAAATTTATTTTCCACACTACTAATTCCGACTGCTTATATATGAATTGTATATTTTATGAAAAAAAAAGTCAAGTTTGTGAAAATGTGATATAATTTTGTGTGGATTTGGCGACGAAGAATGAAAGCTCTATCCACGCTGGGCTACAGAATATTTTTTACCAGGGAGGGTATAATCATGGAAATAAGACGTGCAAAAGAACAGGACATGGATGGAATCAATCATCTGCTTATGCAGGTTTGTCTGGTACATCATAAGGGACGCCCGGATTTGTTTAAATATGGAGCAAAGAAGTACACTGATGAAGAGCTCCTAAACATTATTCAGGATGATATGCGCCCCATTTTTGTCGCAGTAGACGAAAAGAATGCTGTGCTGGGATATGCTTTCTGTATTTTCCAGCAGCATATAAATAATAATATTCTGACAGATATTAAAACTTTATACATAGATGATTTATGTGTGGACGAAGCCCTTCGCGGCCGGCATATCGGGAAAAAGCTTTACGAAGCAGTGCTTGATTTTGCACGGGCATCGAAATGCTATAACGTAACCTTAAACGTCTGGAGTTTAAATGAACCGGCCATGAAATTTTATCAATCCTGCGGACTGAAACCGCAAAAAATAGGAATGGAAACCATTTTATAGTTTCCATTCCTGCCCGTTAAATAATCAAATCATAAAGAATCGGTATAATAAGCGCCGGAAGCATGTTGCCTACCTTAAATCTCTTTCCAAATGCAATATTGACTCCCACGCAGAAAATCAATGCAGCCCCATTCCAATCAGGCCGCCGCCAATTACCGCCGCTGTATTGATAATCGTGCCAAGCCCTGTCATAACCTGCTTATTTCTTCCTGAATCTGTTCTTCACAGGAGCGCATGGCAAGAATTGTCTTTTCAAACAGATCATTCAGCTCCCATCCCAGGTTTTCAGCTCCCTGTCTGATCACGTCACGAGAACACCCTGCTGCGAATTTTTTATCTTTAAACTTCTTTTTTATGCTGGAAGCCTCCATATCCATTACGCTTTTGGAGGGACGCATAAGCGCCGCCGCACCAATCAAACCGGTAAGCTCATCTACTGCAAAAAGAACCTTTTCCATTTCATGTTCCGGCTTTACATCGCAGCAAAGACCATAGCCATGCGAGCAAATGGAATGAATCATATCCTCCGATGCGCCGCCTTCTCTTAACAGTTCAGGCGCTTTTAAGCAGTGCTGCTCCGGATATAATTCAAAATCAATATCGTGTAAAAGACCTACATTCGCCCAATAATCCGCTTCATTTTCATACCCAAGCTCTTTTGCATACCAGCGCATAACTCCCTCTACCGTAAGCCCATGCTGAATATGAAAAGGCTCCTTATTATATTCCTTCAGCAAAGCAAACGCTTCTTCTCTTGTAAAATGATTCTCCATTTTCCTTCTCCTCCTTAAAGCCATAATCATTCCACTTATCCCTGTCAGCCATAAACCAGACTTTTGATAAATATACATTTATCAAATTGAGACAGGGTTTTATCCTTCATCTGCATAATCATATCACACTGAAAGGGAATAGCAAGTGTCAGTTTGGCAGGATGGCCAATTTTCAGGTTCCGGGGAAATTGGCTGCCTTACCAACTTCAGCCCTGCCTGCTCTGGTAGATTTTAAGCTGTTCGTTAAACCGCATTGCGCTGGCTCTCTCCCCTATCCATACAAACACATAAACCAAAATAAATACCACTGCCACAGAGACTGCAAGAACAAAGAAAAAAAGAAAATCAGACAATGCTCCTGTCATATAATTAAGCCCCAAAACCAGCCCTTCTATCAAGAGCAAATGAAGGAATCGTCGAAACAGTACCTGGCGGATGCTTAATTCTTTTTTAGAATAATTTACAATGCTGAAAAGTACAGACAAAAAACCAAAAAAAGGCGGTGAAAAGAAGGCCTCATACCCAAAGGTAAGCTGTGGAAAAAAAATCCTGCCAATGATTCCTTCCAGAATCGTAATACAGGCAGTACATATAAAAAATGACATCATCATATCAACAAGTTTACTTTTCATCCCTTTCACCTCCCATAACAATTCTTTTTAATTCCGGAGCATATTGTCTGGAAATGATTACTTTTTCCCCATTTTTCATATGTGCAAAGAAACGTCCGTTTAATGCAGGGCTGATGCTATCAAGAAGCATCAAATTTAAAACCACTGACTTGGAACACCGCACAAAGTGATAAGCCTTATAAAATTCTTCCACCTCATACAGCCGCATTTTCACCTGGCACACCTTTTCTTTTGTGTAGGCAAACACCTTTTCATCCAAAGCCTCAAAGTAATAAACATCCTCCAGCCGAAAGCGGATCATTAACTGTTCCAGCGTGATTCCGGAAAGTTCTGTCCCCTTTAAAGATGCATAGGCTTTTATATCTTCAATTTCCGGCGTAATATGAACACATTCAATAATTACCTGTTCCTTTTCCCTATCAGTAATTTTTCTGATGCTAACCTTCATTCCATTTCCTTCCTTAATCATTATCTATGCTGCCGGCAGCACATCAATATTCCGGTTCAATATCCAATTTACTGTTTCCTTTCAGATAATGGTCAAACCACTCAAGTACAATTGCATTTACATTTTCCATGCAGCTTTTGGCATCCACTTCTCCTACTCCCATCAATTTGGCAAGTAAGGGAGAAGCAAGAGGCAGATCCGTAAAGTTCAAATGCCCCGTATCACGAAAGGCCACTGCCATGTAGTCTGCAGCGTGCTCGCCCACGTAAAAATTCACATATTGCCAGTCATGATGTTTCTCTTCAAAATCCTCCGGCATTTTTATCTCATCATACAGCCTTGCTCCAAAAACATCCAGTACCGGAACAGGATAAGGTTCCTTGTTATAAATTTCAATTCCGTTTTCAAATCCAGTATATTCCCCCAGCATGGTTCCTTCCAGATCTATCACTGCATCAATATCCGTTCTTTCTCTTCCAAGCGCTACGGAAGAAGCGCCTCCCATAGAATGCCCCATCAGGCCGATCTTATCAGCATCAATCAGGCAAAAGGGATCTTCCTCTCCCTTGTTTGCCTTTTCCAAAATGGTATCTAAAACAAAATTTTCATCTCCTGTGCGAAGCTCCATCCATGCAAGAGAGTTTTCATAAAACTGTCTTTCCAGCTCCGGATCATACCTCCCATTTCCAACAAATACACTCTGCATAAATTCTTTATCTGCCAGAAAAACCTTCCCCTTCACATTTTTTACATACATGGCATGATATGTATGGCCTATGCTTGCCACCACATAACCATTTGAGGCCAGTTCCATACAAGTGGAATAATTACTGTCGATTACCCCAAATGCACCATGAGAAAAAATGACCAGCGGATAGCTGCCATCTTCCTCAGGATACCAAAACTTTACCGTAAGCTCCCTGTTTTCTCCCGAATCCGTAAAAGCTTCCACCCTGTTTTCGTCCACCCAGGTATATTCCTTTATTAAAACCTTATGATTTCCTGATACAGCCGGCGCATCATAAGGCGGAAACATGATAAATTTAAATAATATTCCAACAGCCACTGCTATAAGCAGAAAAATCAGCAATACCTTCACCGGACGTTTCATCCTGCTTTTGCACTTTTCATCCTCTTTATCTTGCATAAAAAATCCCTCCTTCATTTTATAAGGGTTACTCTAACACATTTCTGTACCCTATAAAATATCAGGAGGGATAAGTTACATTTTAAAAGGATAAGATGCCATTTTGAGATTTACCCTTTTAATCCTCTGGACTGACGGTCCATGTCTTCCACCACAATGTCATAGATCTCGCCTAATGTTGCACAGTACTCCAGCACCTTCCAAGGCTCATTGGTATGGAAATGAATTTTAATCAGTTCTTCATCTCCCACTGCCAAAAGACAGTCACCCTTAAAGTTTTCCGTGAAATACCGGGAAATCACATCTTCGTCCAAGTCTTCCCCTTCTATCAGCAATTGTGTGTCATATTTAAATTCCAGCATAATTTTTCTCCTTTTCATTTACTGCTTTTTCTGGCAGCACATCAATCTTTACAAGCTCAATAAGAATACAATCAACACAACCACAGGTAAGACATAAGTCATATAAAGCTTCATCCAATTGGCAACCTTTAATCCCTTGCCCTGATTTGCTTCCGCAACCAGCTTATCCCAGCCCCATCCATAACGGCTGGTGGCAAACACTACATAAATCAAACTTCCAAGCGGAAGGAACAGGTTACTTACCAAAAAATCCTCCAGATCAAGTACAGTAGAGCCTGTACCTCTTGGCTGAAAACCGGATAATAAATTATAGCCCATTGCGCAGGGAAGAGACAATGCAATCATCAAAACAGCATTAATTCCACATGCCTTTTTCCTGGTCCACTTAAATAAATCCATACAGCAGGAAATAATATTTTCAAACACTGCCAGTACCGTTGAAAAAGCAGCAAAAAACATAAATACAAAGAATAAGCTTCCCCATAGTCTTCCTGCCGGCATATGATTAAAAATATTTGGCAGAGTTACAAAAATAAGCCCCGGGCCGCTGTCCGGACTGACGCCATAGGCAAAACAGGCCGGGAAAATAATAAGGCCTGAAACAAACGCTACAAAAGTGTCTAAAATTCCCACATTGACAGCTTCCCCCAAAAGTGCCCGCTCTCTTCCAATATAGCTGCCAAAAATTGCCATCGCACCAATTCCCAGACTAAGAGTGAAAAATGCCTGTGTCATTGCGCCAAGCATAACATTACCGACTCCAATTTCCATCATTCTGCCAAAATCCGGCAGCAGATAAAAGCGAAGTCCTTCTCCTGAACCCTCCAGCAAAAGACTGTTAACTGCCAAAACAACCATAATTATAAGCAAAGCTATCATCAAAAGCTTGCTCACTCTCTCCAGTCCCTTTTGCAATCCTATGGAGCAAATGCCAAACCCCAAGACGACTACAACCACCATAAACCCTATCATTCCGTAAGGATCAGCCAGCATATTTCCAAATACATTTCCTACTGCTGCTACATCCGTACCCTCAAAGGTTCCTCCTGCCATATAAAAAAAGTAGTGCAGCATCCATCCTGCCACCGTAGTATAAAACATCATTAAAAGATAATTGCCAGCCATAGCTGCATAACCATGCAGGTGCCACTTCTGCCCTGGCTTTTCCAATTCATTATATAACTTAACCGGACTTTTCCTTGATGCACGTCCCAGTGCAAATTCAATGGTCATTACAGGTATTCCCAAAACAATCAGAAAAAATAAGTAGCACAGTACAAATGCGCCTCCCCCATACTGTCCCACCATATACGGGAATTTCCAAACATTTCCTATGCCGATGGCACAGCCTGCACTAAGCAGAATAAATCCCAAACGACTTCCAAGACGTTCTCGTTCCATGCTTCCTTCCTCCAATTTACATTTTTATTCAACTTTATCATAATAGCATATAAATTTATAAAAAGGAAGGGGCTCTGATTCCCTTTCAAAAATCAATTCTGTCTTCTGCTTCGTGCCAAATATACAGACTGGTGCAGGTATCCTAAATTTTCTTTAAAAAATCTGCAAAATCCGTACCCACCGGATAAATAGACCTTTCGAAATGCTCCCCATACGAAAAGCAGTGTCCCTTCCATCAGCAGAATTCTTAAAAGCTTATCTTTCATGCTGTTTTCAAAGAAGCTTAAGGTATAAGACTGAAACATAATATGAGGTATTTCATCGTGCAGCATCTGTTCACAGATACTTTTCAGCGCGGGGGAATCTGTACTTTTTGCTAACGCATCATAGTACGTTAAAGCAATCATTTCTGCTGTTACCAAAACGGTAACCTCACCTTTGATTCCACCTGCCTTCCTTAATTTGCGAAATATCTGATCTAAAAATGACCTGTCTTTGACCTCTACGCGATAGTAATCCATAAACTTTCTCAAATACGCGGAGTGCCAGTTTTCTTCCTTGACAAACCATTCCATAGCCTCACGGTATTCTTCCATCCCCGTCCGGCAGGCAAATTGATCCACCGCCTGCAAAAGGTACTTTCCGTCTGATCCTTCTCCCTTTTGAAACTCTCTTATAGAAGGAAAAATCAACTTAGCTTCCTCCTCCGACAGCCCCTTTTCCTTAGAAAAGTCTATGGCTAATCTTTGGTCATTATTATGCGCAAACCAGCCGATCCACTCTCTATATGTAAACTGATTCATTCTTGATTTTGCAAAACTGATCATAACTCTTTTCCCCCTTGCTAAAACACAATTTCCGCCGCCAGCTCCTCTATCTTTTGTTCATCGGCAAACCCATTGGCCGCACCGTCAAATCCTATTTTGTAAGAAGCAAAGATTTCCGCTTTTTTAAGCGCCTCTGTCACATCAGCCCCTTTTGCATAATAGTGAATAAATCCGCTAAACAGTGCATCTCCTGCTCCTACCGTATTGACTATCCTGCCGGTTTTGACAGCAGGGAAATCATAAAACTTTCCTTGCTTTTTCACATACATTAATGCCCCTTTGCTTCCTTGTCCCAAAACTATTATTTCATTTCCGTAACGCTTTTCTATTTCCATAAGGAAATCTTCTGCATCCGTCCTTATGGCTTCGTCGCTTAAAAACAAAATATCCGCACACTGCATAAAATCCATGTTGTATACATCTTCAATGTCACTTAGTACATGTACATCTGTTGCAATCAGCTTTCCATCCGCTTTTGCTTTTTTAAGAAGATTTCTGTTAAAATTGATGTTGCACGCCACAATCACATCACAATCCTGATACATTTCCCTTGGAAAGTCAAAAGACATATCCTGAATATCTTTTAGGTCACAATAAATCTGCCTTTTTCTTTCCCCATCATATAAAATAACAGAATTTGGCGTCTGTCTTAGCTGCTGCATATCCACGGTTTCTATGCCGATTGCTTCTATTTCCTTTCTCACATATTCTCCGCCAAAGTCGCTCCCTGTCATGGAAAGCAGCCTCACTTGATCACCAAGTGATTTTAAGGCTTTTGAAAGATTATAAGCTACACCTGCCACGTCGGTATTTACCCCAAAAAAAGGGTAATCTATAGGAAAATATGGAATAGGAAACTCCTTGATCTTTACAGTAGTCTCTGTATTGACTAACCCGGAAACCAAAATTTTGCTCATGTGTCAATTCTCCTTATATAACACCGCTCCGGCCAAACTGCTGTCTCCGGATTTTACACCTACATACTAATCCACCCAAGTACATTTGCAATGGAGCTGAGCAGAATAATTACTATACAAACAGGAGCTAAATACTTCATAAAAAAGAAATACATCTTTTTCCTTTTAAAGCCGGAGGACTGCTCTACTTCCTGTGCTATTTTGGAAAGCCCAACTACCCGGACGATCAAAAGGCAGGTTGCCAGTGCAGCTATCGGCATCATAACCGAATTTGTCATAAAATCAAAGAAATCGAGAATCGACATCCCAAGCAGTGAAACAAAATCAAGTACACCAAAGCCAAGGGCTGATGCCGAACCTAATAAAATAATGACAATTCCCATAAATGCCGCCGCCTTATGACGACTCCATCCAAACTGATCTTCAAAAGTGGAAACTCCTGATTCCGCCAGGGAAATTGCGCTGGTCAGTGCAGCAAGCAGTATCAGCAGGAAAAACATGATGCCTGCACCAGTCCCAAATCCCATACTTGCAAATACTTTCGGTATAGTAATAAACATCAGAGAAGGACCGGCTTTTAATGTGTCAGGATCGCCCCCTGAAAATGCAAAAACCGCTGGAATAATCATAAGCCCTGCCAGCATGGCAATTGCTGTGTCAAACACCTCCACCTGCGTAGTAGACTTTTCAATATCCACATCCTTTTGAAGATAAGAACCATAGGTATATAAAATTCCCATAGCAATAGACAAAGAATAAAACATCTGCCCCATAGCGGCAACCACTGTCATCCAGGAAAAATTCTCCAGATTAGGAATCAGAAAATATTTCACCCCTTCCCATGCGCCTTTTCTCGTCATGGAATAACCTGCCACAAAAATGGCCAATATCACAAGCACCGGCATCATCACCTTGGAAACCCGCTCTACTCCCTGTTTTACCCCTGCAAAAAGTACAAACACTACTGCAAGGCTAAACAAGAGAAACCAAATTTCAGTCTGAAACCCATCCGTAATAAAATCAGTAAAATAAGTATCCTCGGCCAAAACTGCCGTACTTCCCCGCAGATATTCAAATAAATATTTAACCACCCAGCCGCCGATCACACTGTAATAGGGTACAATCAACATGGGAATTACCGCATTAATCCAGCCGCCAATTTTAAAAGGAAGCTTTTTTCCAAATGCCTGGAAGGCTCCAACCGGGCTTCTTTTTGTCATACGTCCTAACGCAGTTTCCGATACGATCAGCGCATAGCCAAAGGTCAACATTAAAATAAGATAAACCAGCAGAAAAATGCCTCCGCCATATTTCGCTGCCAGATAAGGAAACCTCCAAATATTCCCAAGCCCTACTGCTGATCCGGCAACTGCTAAAACATATCCCACTTTTCCTGAAAAAGTACTGCGCATTTTAAAAAAGCCTCCTGTGTATCATAATCATTGTTCTATCATACCATCTAATGCACACTCTTTCAAATGTTTTTACCTTTACAAATCCCTTCCGCGTAGAGATAAGAGCGGCTATTCCAATTGCTGTATAGACTAGCACCACCATTTCCACATAAGGAATCACCCAGCCGCCCACTCTATAACTTACATAGGATCCCAGTATCTTTTTAAAATCCACCGCCCTTACGGGGAACAAATAATTAATGTTATTCCATAACCCGCTATTTTTGCTCATGGGAAAGAAGGCCGGTCCAATCAGGACTGTCATTCCAATTGCCAGCATCGCTAAAGAAGACCTGAACCTTGCAGAACAAAAAAGCAAAAAGTTTCTGGTCTTGCCTTCCTGCCGGTACCTGCCATAATGCTCAATAAAACTTACAAAAGTATCCTGACAAAGATCTTCCGCCAAGGCAGGACTTTCCACATGATGATAGCAATAACAGAAGATTTCGTCATAATACTTTCTTATGATTTTCTCAAGCACAGAACCACCTCCTCTACCCTGTATAACGAAGGGCTTAATAAAAAAGTCAAAAAGAACTAACTTTTCTTTTTCAGCCCTGCCAAAATTAATATACCGCCTGCTAAAACAGACAAAATCAAAACCGTCAGCAAAATATTTCCGTTTAATGCTTCCAGCCGGTCTATGGTTCCACCTGTTATCATATCTGCATCAAAAATACTTCCACCCTGATTTATTCCTGTCACCTTACAGATAACATCATTTGTAAATGCAGTATACACTCCGCCTGCTATCACAATCAGTCCTGACTTTATCAGCTTATCCATCTTAAAATATCTGCACACGACAAAAACAAACCAAGGCAGCCAGAGGCAATAGGTGGTAATGCAAAGCCCTGTATGCCAATAGAAATATTCTCCTTTTACAAAAATTCCACAAGCTGCAATCAATAGATAAATCCATACGGTATCCCATATCATGACGACAAGCCCCTTTTTATTCTGTAAAAACCGGGGCAGCGGTATATTGCCCACTACATAAGGCGCCAATAAAACAGATAGTCCAAGTATACTGCCTGCCGCCGCAACAAGAAACCAGCTTCCTCCGGTGTATATACAGCATGTCAACAGCAAAAAAAGCAGTGAACAGGTAAATCCAAAAATTGTCCAAATCCATTTTTTTCTCTCAGCCACTAACGGAAGTACCGTAATCGAAGCTACAAGAATTAAAGATGCAAGCACAATAAAAAACCAATTAAGTGCATGACCAATCGCCAGATTACAAATCAAACATACAATTACCGGTACAAAAAGCACACCTGCTGTAATCATGCCTATCGTAACTGTTTTTCTTCTCTCTTTCTTTTCATGCGTGGTTAAAACATTATTTTTTTCTTTTATTAAAACCTCATCCACCTCATAATTTTTTAGCCTTTCCGCCATCTGTGCGCAGTTACAGCAATTTTTTAAATGCTCCTCTACTGCCTTTTGGCTGCTTTGACTGCATACACCATCCTGATAAAGGGGCAGCAAATCCCGTATCAATTCACATTCATATTTTATTTCTTTCATTTTTACAATCATACTCCTTTCCTACCTATAAAATTTTTTCCTGAATCTTCAGTCTTGCACGGTGATAGGTAACTCTCGCCCAGTTTTCCGATTTTCCAAAAATTAATCCGATATTTTGAAAAGACAATTCTCCAAATACACGCAGACTAAATACTTCTTTATAAGGCTCCTCCATACTGTGAAGAATCTGATGAATCTGCAGGGAAGATTCTTTATCCAGCATCATATTCTCAATATTTCCTATTGCCGGTATTTCCTGATCAAGACTTTCATTTTTATGCCTTTTCCTAAAGCTGTCCATACATAAGTTTTTGGCTATAGCACACAGCCATGTACACTCACTGGCTTCCCGTCTATAGCTGTTCTGATTCCTGACTGCCCGATAAAAGGTTTCCTGTGTAATCTCCTGTGCCTGTTCAGAATCTTTCACAAACGTCATTACATAAGAATAAACTTCCATAAAATAAGCCCGGTATATTTTTTCAAAACTGTTTTCCAAATCCACGTGTCTGTCACCTCCTTCTTTGTTCTTTTATGGTTAGACGTATCAAATCTGTTTTCGTTACAAATTTTCACAAAAAATGGGAGGCCGTTCATAAGCACGTCTTCCTCCCACTTAATCTTTTTAATTTGATTTAAAATAAGTTTCTGTTTCTAACATAGTTGATCACATGCATTGCCTGTGTTTATTATAAAGCAGATTATAAGAATTTCAAATCTTTTATATAAATCTGCCATGCCTGAAATCCATTTGCCGGCTCCGGAACCACAAACCCAAACTGCCTTAATGAAGCGCCGCTTATTACTTCACCAGGAGCAAATCCATAGGGTAAACGTTTTCCGGGATATTTTTCTTTAAAATCCTCATTCAGTGAATAGGCATATAATTATTTATGATAAGATATATAATGCCGGGAATAAGCATTACATAAAAAGGAATATACTTTTTGATCTTTCTTATTTTTCCATGCTTTATTTTCATTGCAGCACCTCCTGTCAAAACGCCTATCATACTTTCTTTACATATAATAATAGTTTTGACATGGAGGAAACTCTATATATTTTCTGCAATAATCTGTCACATATCTGATTTCATAATTTAAATAACTATTAGTCCGGCTAACAACCGGGAAAAGGCAGAAAGTTACGCGTAACAAAAAACAGCGGAAAGCCCCCGGGCCTTCCGCTGCTAAAATATGCCAGTTTCAAATCATGCCTGTTCTGCCGATACTTTACACCTGATTTGCACAAGCAGAAGTACCATACTGACTCCTGACAGGATATGTCCTATCCCGGCAAATCCGGAGATTGCCGCACTTATTCCGGAAGACAAGGCAGGTACCAGTACCTGGAGCACCCCTCGCACAACAAGCATCACTGAAGTCAGGTTCAGACCAATATGATAAACTGCCAGTACCCGCCTTGTTTTCTCACTGGTGAAGGAAAAGCTCTTTTCCAACAGAAGCAAAAGCAGAAAAAACACCATACCCAGCAAAAAATAATGGGTATGAACAACTGCAAGTGTAGTTTTTGCAGTAAAACCGTTAAACTTGGTAAACTCCCGGTAAAACACACCGCCAGCCATCGCAAGAATGGCGTACAGCAGAGCCGAATTTATATAGCGTTTCATAATTATACCTCCCTTACATACATTCCTGTTTCATAGCAAAATATCCAATGAGTACCGTCCACACATAAGCACAGGTTTTGGGTATCATCAGCATCCCTATCATGGGTATGGCATCTGCCCACAACACTACCGGGATGTAAAAACCAAAGCTCAGCACGATGGTCAGCCACATCCGGCTAAATGCCTTATCCCCGTGCTCCTTTGAACTGCGGTAAAACAATATGATGACCAATAGCCCCAGCAGGGCAAAGGGGATATTTCGATAAATTCCCCAGGCGAGGGGTGCCCCGGCACTGAGCCACTGGTTCTGGGGCATCATGCACAGCGCAATCCGCACACCGGCCAGACCATACACGATGGCGGTAAGGCCGCCTTGGCCGGTAATTTTATACCTCTGCCGCCAAACATAATAAAGCAGCACATAGAAAATCGTCATCGTGACTGAAGTAATCCACTTTCCAATGCCTAAAGAAACAGTATAATTCTCCAGACCAGTAGTGCACAGGGCAAGAGCGCGGGGAACCAGATGAAACGAATCTCCCACCCCCAGCACAACTGCCATCCATCCAAACAGACCGAATTGGCGGTTTCCTTTACTGCCCCTGATCATTAATATTCCGATAGTAATAACAGAAGTCAGATAGACAGCATCAAACAGGGTTTCTACAATTGCTTGCATAGCTTATTCTCCTTTGGTGAACATTGTTCAATTTATGTTTTAAAAAATACCACATTTCAATGGATTTTTAATAAAGGGTTCTGCGGACGATTTCCAGTACGGCAGTAGCATCATAATCTTCTCTCATCAATGCAGACAGCATCATGGAAAACAAAACATCCGCAAATTTTTCGGCTGTAAACTGTTCCGTAAACGCATCAGTCCGAATCCTGGCATCCTGCTTTAAGACGAAGCACAGTCCATCTAAAATATGCTGCCATGTCTGCTGCATTCTCCGTTTCCCATCAGATTTTTCCTCCTGCATAAACCCCAGAGAATGCATTGTAAAAAAGCCAGGATACTGTTTGCAGCCATATTCCATCCGCTCGTACATCCATGTAATACAGGCCTGTGTATCCTGAAATACATCACTGTCTTCTGGGCGGTGGAAAATCTCACACCAGACACTTTCCACTGTGGTGCATATAAGCGCAGCTTTAGAATCAAAATAATTATAAATGGATCCCACCGATACCCCACAGGCTATGGCGACAGAACGGATATTGACCGCAGACCATCCCCGCTGCTGAATCAATTCCCGGCTGGTTTTTAAAATATCCTCTTTTGATGTCACAACTGTATTCATTCAATCACCTCAATATGAACAATGTTCATTATAGTGAAATTACATGTCTATTGTCAAGTATTCCTATGGAAAATATAAAAATAAACATTTATCTGCTTTAATGCAGGCACTACATGTAAGTATGAATCATCCATCTTCTGTGTCTCCATATATGCCTCCACTGATAAGAGAAATGTTGCGTTGGAAACTTTGCCGTCTGTATTAAACTGCAATACACTGCTTATTACATCTACCTTGTGCATGGATTGAATGTTAAAAGACCACAGAATGTAATTGCTAATGCTTTAAAAGTCGTCAGCATCTTAAAATTATTCCATACGGAGGATTCTGATCAGCGGAAAGCAAATCTGCATAAATAATCCTCTTTAATTTTCACCACTACCTGATGCAATTTACTTAGTAGATTTTACTTTTATCCAATCCAAAAATTCCATCAAAAATGACAGACACTTGTATGTCTGCCACTACATCAGATAATTCTTCTCCATAGATTGCGCTTCCTGTGAATAACAATTTTTCGTTTCTTCACACAAATACATCATTTCATCAGTCAGATTCGTGCACCATTTTGACACCAATTTTTCTTCAAACTACACCATTCTGCGATAAGTTATGATACTTCTCCTAAATTTGTTTCAGAAATGTTAATTGTGGAAATTTACCTTTGAGAAATAAGGATTGATATTATCAATATTATGCCATCTCAAAGATCGGCAAGGCTTTATTTTAAATTCTTGGAAATGCAATACGGGATGAATTTGGTTTGAATGTACTTTCATTGTTTTGTACAGCTGGGTGGTTTTCCTAAAACAACACAGGGGCCTCCCTTTGGCAAGCCCCTGTGTTAGTATTATTTTTTTAACTGTAGGCCGTCTTTAAAAGCTTCGCCCACTCTTTCTGCTACCTTGTAATAGCCATGCGTATAAGGATCAAAAGCGATTGCATTTACCAGGGACATATCAACCTTGTCACCAGCCATAACGCTTTCGTCTGCTGTTACATTTACTACCCTGCCAATGACGCCGCATCCGTATTTTCCATCCTGATATTCAATAAACTCACACTCAAGACAGAGTGGGAATTCATTGATGACAGGAGCATCCACGGTTTCGGATTTACTTGCAGTTAGGCCGCTGTTCTCGAATTTGTCTGCAACCCTGTTACCTGATTCAACACCAAAATAGTCTGCTTCCACCACATGGGCGACATCAGCGATGCTTACCGTAAACGCTCCCCTTTCCTTGATATTCTTTACTGTTTTATGTGTTTCCGTCAGGTTGAGCGCCACATTGCCCCTTTCCTGCATGGTCCCCCATGCGGCATTCATAACATTAACACTGCCATCTTCATTGTAAGTAGCCACCATTAAAACTGGCATCGGAAAGATACCTTCTGTTATGCTGAGTTTCTTTCTCATTGCAATTACCTCATTTCTTGTTTTTATTGACATGATCTGCATCTATATATATAATTGTAACAGGTAACAGAAAAATCACAAGTACTATCTTAAAGGAAAGCGTAAAATGATAAAGAATTATATTGAAGAGGCAAATTTCGAGGATACAGGGTTCAGTTATACACTCTCCCTTATATCTGGTAAACACAAGATGGTCATACTTTACTGCCTGATGGAATTTGACGTTGTGAGGTTTAATGAGTTAAGGCGATATCTGAAAAACGTGTCAGACAAAACACTCAGCAACAATCTGAAAGAACTGGAGGCAGACCAGCTTATCATCAGAAAGGAATACCCTCAGATACCACCGAAAGTTGAATACAGCCTGAGTGACAGGGGCAGATCCTTAATGACTGTTTTAGACCAATTATGTATCTGGGGAGAAAATAATAGGGAATAGCTGTTTCCCGCTATGCCTTTGCATCAAAACCATTCTGTGAATTTTCCCCATTGACCATTTCTTCGCCCATCAGCGGAATCCCTCTCTTGGCATTTCCCCATGCCTCGTTATAAATCATGCACATTTCCGTTTGTCTGGAAGCCTCTGCATTGGTGGTATACATCGTCCACCCATTGTTGGAATAAGTCGCAACCATCTCCCCGTTCTTATCATAAAACTCTATGTAATCGCTGTTGCCTGATGGCAGTTTCTGATATTTCACTTTCCCTTCAAGCAGCGTTGCCACAAAGTCTATGGGCTTAAGCACATTCTGCCTGTTCTCTGAAACAGCTTTCAGCCCGGAAGTGATGATTCCTTTTCTGTCCGGGGATACCTCCGATGTGTAGCTTTTCATCAGCCTGTTAAACCCCTCCGATTTGTTCTGGAACTGCCCTTTCGCAAAATCCTCATAAGCCTGTTCCCTGATCTGCTTCCGGTAATCTTCATCACTGACACCGCTTTTCTTTTTTGAGAAAACATATTTATCATTAAAATCGGGCAGATGGATACCACCTATGCTTCCTGTTCCTGGAAAATATCTGTTCTGCAATGAACCATTGGACGAACTGACCTGCATTATTTCACCTTCTCCTTTACATTTGCTGCCATGAAATTATTTCTTATTCATAAAATCCCAATATACCTGCATACTGTACTGGTAATATGCAGCCGTCTTTTTCTGGCTAAGCAGTTTCATGTCACTTATTACATCCCTGAACATATCCATGAAATCCCTCCGGTCATTCAGCCCCATGCTTCCGGTTTCCATTGGAAGTGAACTGAAACCGTTTTTCTTTTCCACACCCGTATAGGCTTCTAATGCCCTCATCTCCACGATTGTTGCAAACTTCGGATTAATCTTATTGATATGTATAGTCTGCTCAAATTCATCTCCATTCTCATCAACACCCTTTGCAATCACAGTAGGATCATCCTGCGTCGAACCTTCTGCATATTTAATGTAAAAAGACAGTCCCGTTCCATTGCCTCCGGAATACAACATATCATCTGTTTTCATATAAACAATATGGCTTTTTTTAGCTGCCACGTTATTGACTTGTTCTGCAAAACTCTTTCCAGCCGCATTCTGCTGTGTCCTTCTTACTCCATATCCTGCCGCCTGGCAGCCTGCTGCTCCTACTCCGTTAATGCTCATTTTCCTAATCCTCCATATTCTTTGTTATTGCGCCTCTTTGTCATTTCGCCATATCTGCTCCCTCATAATAAATCCAGGCAGTTAGAGCCTGCCTCCTCATATCTTACTTTGTAACCTGACAGCCCCTCCATTCCATATGCCTGCGCATAGTCATAGAGCATCAGTATATCATCCCTTAACTGCTCATATCTGCCATTGCTCTCCTGTGAATTCAATAACTGACACAGATTTTCCGGAAGCCCGCTGATCTTTCCATTCCCATCCACTGATATATCATTCCATGAATACTGACCTTTTGTTGCTTTTTCAAGAAAGCTCGTAGTCGTCTTGTAAGCATTGATCCGGTTGTATTCTGCTGTGGAATAATCTGACGCCTGCATATGGGACTCCCATAGTTCATCCGAAAACTGTTCCTCAATCACATCCGCAGCCTTCCGCTTTTCTTCCTCCGAAAGCTCCCCAATAACAGTTATCTTCCCATAGATATCCATCTCTATGGCATACTCTTTCCCCTGCACGTCAATCCCTGCTTTTTCCAATGCTTCCTGCATTTTCGGGAACAAAGTGTTTTTCAGTCTGCCATTGGCCGCCGCCCGCTCATAATCATGCAGATTCGCAAAAATTTTTAGGTAAGCCTCCTCCCGTTTATCCAGGATTTCTCCAGATGCCTTCTTCTCCAGCAGTTCTTCCACGCTTTCTTTACCCGTATAGCGTTCATCTTCCGTCAGGGAATCATACTGCTTTCTATGCAGTCTTTCGATCTCACTGTCATAATCCTGTCCACTGTTCACTTTCTCCTGCTTCTGGTACTTTTCTTCCATAATACGGATACGATAAGGCTCTTTTGTATCCACATTCCCGCCATCGTGATTTTCCACTCTGATGGTATACCGATTTGATTCGTCCCAATCCGGCAGGGTAAGTACCTTACTACCATCACCGTTATTTTTCGCTATCCCTATCTGGTTTCCTTTCGCATCGTAAACTACAAGATCATAATCACAGCCTTCCGGGATATTTTCCAGCCGAACTGTTACTTTTGTCCCTATGCCCATCATCTCATAAAAGCTCTTTTGGGCATAGGAAAATGAATAGCAGTCTACATCTCCGTTTGATTCCAATTTTCCTTCCAGATAGCTGTCCCTGTTCTGCAATAATATCCCAAGATCATATGTACTAAAATATCTGTCTGCCTTGTCATCATATTTGGTTTTCTGACGATAGCTGTCATTCTTATTTTCACAGTTTTCTATCAAAATAGTCTGCCCGTTCAGCTCCTTCATGGGAGAGGCGAACCCTCTGTTCCCATAATGACCGCCATTGATCAAAGGGCTGATGATGTAATGTGTATAGTTCATTTCTTAATATCCTGCCTTTCTGTTGTCACTTAATTTATCGGCAGATTTTTCTGTTATTTTGAAATGTAAGGAACGAAAGGCATATAAAATGAAATGAAAGACATAAATGCAGAGAACAAATCTAAAGTTTTTATTTACTTAAGTGACAAAAATAGACATTCCTGACCAAAAAATTGCTAAAAACAAAGACCTTTACTACGATGCCATCGATCAGGCACAGAATGGATGGTACGAAGGCACTGAGGACGCTGTTCCATTTATCAAATATCTTCTTGGAACTATTCTTGTAGCCTATAAGGATTTTGAAGACCGCTTTGCACTTGTTGAGACCAAACTGCCTGCTCTGGAAACAGTAAGACGTGCTACGATGAATAAAATCAGTCGTTTTACCAAGCAGAATATTCGTGAACTTTGTCGATCTCTCAGCATAAGCTCCATCGAGGCGCTCTCCGTAAGTTGGCAGCCTACGGCGAACTTAAGAGAGAAGGCTCTGGGAAAAATATCTGCTATTACAGATTGAAGTGATTTTGATGGGTATCTTATCCGGCATATTCAAGACGAGAGATAAGCCCGAAAACAGAACATGGGGCAGTGCCTGCACCTTTTATATCCAAAATAAAGAGTTCGAAACACATATCTGTCTCTTTAATAAAAATAACTTAGCGGAACCTCAGTGTATAAGGTTCCGCTATTTATAATTCATCTTTACAAGTTTTGCTGCCTTGGTCGAAACCGACCAGGCAATTTAGTTCTCATTCATCTTTACAAGTTTTGCTGCCTGGTCGGCGGCAATGCATGCATCGATGATTTCCTGAATATCCCCGTTCATAATTTTATCCAGTTTATAAAGGGTAAGACCAATTCTGTGGTCTGTCACCCGTCCCTGGGGAAAATTGTAGGTGCGGATCTTTTCAGATCGGTCGCCTGTTCCAATCTGACTTCTTCTCATCTCAGCCTCTGCGTCATGTCTCTGCTGCTGTTCTATGTCGTAAAGCTTTGCCTTTAAAAGGGCAAACGCTTTTGCTTTGTTCTGAAGCTGTGATTTTTCTGTCTGGCTATACACTACAATACCAGTGGGATAATGTGTCAAACGTACCGCAGAATCAGTGGTATTGACACACTGTCCTCCGTTTCCGGAAGCACGCATTACATCAATTCGTATATCCTTATCTTCAATCACAATATCAATATCATCATCCACTTCAGGCATAACTGCCACACTAATGGTAGATGTGTGAATCCGCCCGCCGCTTTCTGTTTCCGGAACTCTTTGCACACGATGAACGCCGCTTTCATACTTCATTTTGGAATATGCACCCTGTCCAATAATAGTAAACTGCACTTCTTTCATACCGCCAATACCGATTTCATCCACATTCATGGTTTCCACCCGCCAGCGCTGGCCTTCCGCATAGTGCACGTACATCCGGTAAATTTCTGCTGCAAAAAGCGCCGCTTCATCGCCTCCTGCACCAGCTCTTATTTCAATAATAACATTCTTGTCATCATTAGGATCCTTGGGCAGAAGTAATATCTTTAATTCCTGTTCCAACTCTTCAATACGCTTCTTAGCTACATTTAGCTCTTCCTTCAGCATTTCACGCATTTCATCGTCAGATTCTTCCTCCAGCATAGCCAGGGAATCCTCCACATCCTGACCTGCTTTTTTATATTCCTTATATGCCTCCACAATAGGTGTAAGATCGCTTTGCTCTTTCATTAGTTTTCTGAAACGCTGCTGATCATTTGCCACCGTAGGCTCGTTTAATTCACTCAAAATCTCTTCAAAACGGATTAAAAGATCTTCTAATTTATCAAACATGATTCCTCTCATTCCGCCGCGTATGCAGCCATTTAATCAGTAAACCTTACCCTGTATATACTCCGGATACTACCCGGTCCAGTCCGGATAAATCTTTGCAGACTGCCACCTCCTGATACCCTGCCTGCCTCATATAATGACTTACCTCCACCGCCTGCTGACAGCCAATTTCAAAAAAGAGCATACCGCCGGGGTATAGATAATCACCTGCCTGCTTTATAATTTCACGATAAAAGTAAAGTCCATCCTTTCCTCCATCCAAGGCCATGCGTGGATCATGTTCCCGCACTTCTTCCATCAAAGTCGGAATCTCTTCACTTGAAATATAAGGCGGATTGGAAACAATAATTTCATATCTGCCTGCTACATTTTCAAACAAATTACTTTGTATAAATTCCGCACTTATTCCAAGCGACCTGGCATTTTCTTCCGCTACCAAAAGAGCCTTTTCTGACAGGTCACATCCTGTTCCCAGGCAGTCATTGGAATACTTTAAAAGACTCAGCAAAATGCAGCCTGAACCGGTACACATATCCAAAATGCGCATGCCATCATGAAGATTCCTCATAACCTCTTCCACTAACGTTTCCGTATCCTGCCTTGGAATCAATACATCCGGAGTTACTTTAAAATGAAGCCCCATAAACTCCTGATATCCTAAAATATGTTGAAGTGGAATATGATGACTCCGCTTTTCAATATAGTTTACATAACAATTATAATTTTCCTCTGACACGGAATTATTTCCATGTACCAGAAGGTAATTTCTATCCGTTCCACAAACTTCTTCCAGAAGCAGGCGAGCATCCAGCAATGCTTCATCGATCTGTGCTTCCTTTAGCCTTTCTACTCCCAGTCGGTACAACGTTTCATATTCCATCGTCAGGTAGTTCTGCCTCCTTAGAATCTTTTTCTGCCCCATCATCCATCCAGGAGTCGTCCACTTCATACCCAAAGGTTTCCTTCAAATACTCCTTCCAGTCAAACACTGCCTCCACCGACTTAATTGCCACCTCAACCATACTTTCATCCGGTTCCTTGGTAGTAAGCCGCTGTAACAACATTCCCGGTGCCGAAATAATTTTTACTAAAATATTGTCAGTTCTTCCTGCAAGACGGATAATTTCATAAGAAATTCCTGCAATTACCGGAATCAACGCAATACGCAGCATTATCCTAAGTGCTGCATTATCCACTCTGATAAAGAAAAATAATACAATACTTACAAACATGACAAAAAACATAAAGCTGGTTCCACAGCGTTTATGAATTCTGGAACTTCTCATTACATTATGCACCGTAAGCGGTCTTCCCTTTTCAATACAATTAATGCATTTATGCTCCGCCCCGTGATATTGATACAGCCTGTGAATATCTTTCATAAGGCTGATTCCCACCACGTAGGCAAAGAAAATCAATATTCTGATTATGCCTTCTATAATTACCAATAAAGAGGCATTTCTTATATATCCAACTAAAAAAGAGGAAATAAAATAGGGCAGTAAAATGAAAATGCCCACAGCCAGTAAAACAGAAATCACTGTTGTGATTCCCATAAGTACATTTTCCCCTCTGCCGCCTGACATTTTATCAAGCGCTTTATCCAGTTTAGTTTCCTTAGCCTGTTCATCCTCATAAAAGGAAGCTGAATAATTAAGTGTTTTCATTCCCAGCCTGAGAGAATCTATAAAATTGAAAATTCCTCTGATAAACGGAGTTTTGGTAAGTATATTTCCATGCATACAGCCATGAAATACTTCCATCTCAACTTCTATTTCTCCATTTGGTTTTCTGATGGCTACCGCATAGTCATCTTTATTTTTCATCATAACGCCCTCTAAAACGGCCTGTCCGCCGATTCCGGATGAGCGGCTGCGTCTTTTCTTTTTCACCCTTGCTCCAATCCGCCCGCTTTTGCGGGCTATCTAATCAGGGAGGTTGAATGCTTTTCCTTTCAACCTTGCTCCTATCTGCCCGCTTTAGCGGACCATATTCTAAAAGATAATTGCGTAGCAATTAAAGTATGCGTAATAGTAAAATGACCGGTAAGCACAGGAAATATAAATACGCATAACTGCGCATTTATATTTCTGCCGCGGCATTCGTCAAATGTGGATGCTTGCGCATCCACTTCGCAGCGTAAGCGCTCATGTAATTGCATGCGAGCATGCATTACATGGTCCCTTACGCTGCTGCGCGTATGCAGAGCATACGCGCTTGACTCATTGCTCGCACAAAATAAGGTTGAGATGTGACCACCCCAACCTTTTCCTGCAAAATTATTTGCTTTCTACACCGTACTTCTTGTTAAACTTATCAATACGTCCATCAGCTCTTGCAGCTTTCTGCTGGCCTGTGTAGAATGAATGGCATTTAGAACAAACTTCAACGTGAATATCTTTTTTAGTTGAACCTGTTACAAATGTATTACCACAGTTGCAAGTTACAGTTGCCTGATAAAACTCAGGATGAATTCCTTCTTTCATGCTTTCACCTCTCTATAATAACTTAATAATTATGTCTTCATGCACTAATCTGAAACAGCTTTTTTATTATATCATAGCTTATCCTATCATGCAAGCATTTTTAAAACCATTTTATTTTTTTTATCATATTTACAACTTCCTGATTATTTCTGGTCTTTGCAAAGATATCAAGAATTTTGTCTACGGATTCCTCAGGCTTTAATCCATTCAGGCTCTTACGCATAATATTCATTGCTTCCAGTTCATCCTGAGCAAGGAGCAGATCCTCTCTTCTGGTTCCGGATTTTGGAATGTCAATGGCTGGAAACATTCTTCTTTCCGAAAGCTTCCGGTCAAGTACAAGCTCCATATTTCCAGTTCCTTTAAACTCCTCATAAACCACATCATCCATCTTGCTTCCGGTATCCACCAGTGCTGTCGCAAGAATTGTAAGGGAACCGCCTTCCCGCATGTTTCTTGCTGCACCAAAAAATCGTTTTGGCATATGTAATGCTGCCGGATCAAGACCACCGGATAAGGTACGCCCGCTTGGCGGCACTGTCTGGTTATAAGCTCTGGTCAGCCTTGTGATGCTGTCGATCAGTATCATTACATCTTTCTTATGCTCTACTAAGCGTTTTCCCCTCTCAATTACCATTTCCGAAACACGTTTATGATGTTCAGGCAATTCGTCAAAAGTAGAATAAATAACCTCCACATTAGGTCCTTCAATTGCTTCTTTAATGTCTGTAACTTCCTCGGGGCGTTCATCTATTAAAAGAATAATCAAATGTACTTCCGGTGCATTGCGTTTTACAGATTTGGCTACATCTTTAAGCAAAGTTGTTTTACCTGCTTTAGGCGGCGATACAATCATACCACGCTGGCCTTTTCCCACTGGACTAATCAGATCCATAATTCTCATGGCAACACTGGCACCCGGCATTTCCAAATGAAGTCTTTCATTGGGAAAAATAGGCGTCATATCTTCAAAGTTGCATCTCCTGGCAGCCACCTCCGGTGTATACCCATTAATGCTTTTTACATAAAGCAGCGCCGCAAACTTTTCCCCCTGAGTTCTAACGCGGGTATTTCCCTCTAAAATATCTCCTGTCTTCAGCCCGAATCTTCTAATCTGACTGGGCGCTACATATACATCATGATCTCCGGGCAGATAATTTTCACAGCGAATAAATCCATATCCATCCGGCATAACTTCCAAAATACCGCTGGCAGCAATACCGCTGTCTAATTCTACCGGAAACTTGTCCTCATCAGCTTTCGGTTCTTCTACACGTCCTTCTGTCCGTTCCGGTTTATATTCTGCTCTCTCTGTTCTGGCCTCTCTAACATTTCCTTCCTTTTCAGGACGGTCATTTCTCCCTTCCGGCTTTCCTGACATAGCAGGTTTTACCGAAACGGGCTTCGGTGTGACATTTTTTCCTTCTGCCTTTTCCTTTTCATCCTCTGCAAGCATCAACTCTACGATTTGTGCTTTTTTCATCGTTGATGTGCCTTTTAGTCCTCTGGCTTTTGCAATTGCCTTTAAATCCGCAAGCGCCAAAGACTCATACTTTTCTCTCATAAAATCCTCCATCTTCTTATAGTCACATTGTATTACACTAAATCTACTAAATCTTCAGGTTTTCTTTCGGGAATTTATTACGATTTGTTATCTGAAATGTTTATACACAGAGATTATACAACATAATCATAAAAATAGAAAGTTTTTTCTGTTATATATATCTGAAAATATTATAGATATTAATGCATATGATTAATCCCATCAGTGCCATAAAAAGTTTGTCTACCGTTTCATTTTCAATTTTTTTATTTATTCTGCTCCCTGCCAGACCTCCAAGTATGCCGCATGCCGCCATTAATAACAGCACTGCCGGCTGAAAAGGCGGAACATTCCCTTTGATTACAGTTGATAAAAGACTGGATATCTGAGAAAACATAATAACATAAATTGAGTACATTGCTGCCTGTTTCGTTGCCATAGAAAAGAAAAAGAACAAAACAACCAAATTAATCGGCCCGCCGCCAATTCCCAAAAAAGAAGACATAATTCCAAGCACAACGCCAATCAGAAAGATAACCGCCTTGCTCCTCACATTTTTTGTATGAATCTTTCCTTTAAAAATGGTATAAATTAAAGTTCCGGCAGTCACCAGCATAAGCACAAATGCCTGGATTGCTCCCACTCTGCTGCTGTCTGTCAGGCAGCGTAAAATCCCCTGATAAAGTTCCTTTCCAGTAAGACCTCCCACTACGCCGCCAAGAGCCAGTACTGTTGCAAACACTTTATCAAAATCAAAGTCACGCTTTGCTTTCATGCTTTTATATAAGGAAACAATTGACATGGATAAAACCGTGCAGCCTGAAAGAAATGAAACTGTCGTCACTGCCATTACACCGGTAGCATCCAGCACCGGTTTAATAATCACTCCGCCGCCAATGCCGCAGATGGCTCCTACTACCGAAGATAAAAAACAAACAATTACTATGATCAAATATTCCATTACTATCATCTCCCTGTATACTACACTATGTCTCTGTGCCGCTTCATTATTTCAATGGCACAATTTTCTAATATTGCGCCGCCTGTTTCATATTGTCCAGCAGAACATATCTGCTTATGGGAACGCTTCTTTCTACAGCGCCTGCCTCCATAAACTCTCTCTGCTGAATTTCATAAAATCTGGCTACATCACCTTTTTGCGCACCCACGCTCACAAAGCCTTCTGTCAGCCATTGTGCATCTCTGCGCTGCTCATAAGCACTCTTTTTATCAATTGCAGTTACTTCCGAAATCCAGTCAGCCACCTGTTTTACGTTATTTTCTATAGCCCTGTAATTCATACCTTTATAAATAGCTTTTGTAAAGCGCAGTACAACATCTGCATGTTCTCTGGCATACTGGGGCAGCGTGATCCATGAGGAGATGGAGGCGGTCTTATTGGAATAGGACATATTATTGGCAAGTACCACTCCGTCATTTCCAAGTCCTTTTAACGCTTCCAATGTATAAGGCGACCAAATTACACCGGCATCCAAAGTGCCCTTTTTCATTGCAGCAACAATTTCTTCCGGCTTCATATTGATAATTTCCACCTCATTGTGAGAAATACCTTCTGTTTCCAGTGCAATCCTCAGAATCGTCTCGCTGGATGCATTCTCTACATTTCCTATCCGTTTTCCTCTTAAATCTGCTACCGTACGCACTTCATGGGATCTGTTTCCTATAATTGCTTCGGCATTGGATAAATGGGACATAATTGCAATAGATGCACGTCCCTTAATACAGAATTTATGTGCTCCATTTCCAATGTATCCCAAGTCGATCTTTCCTTCTTCCATCGCTTTAATAATTTCCAGACCGTTAGCATACTCATATAATTCAATTTTCAAATTCTCTTTTTCAAAATATCCCAGTTTCATTGCAGGCACTACCGCACAAAGACTTCCATAATTAGGCATATATGCCACTTTAAGGATTTCCGGTTTCGTGGATTTATTTCCTTGTGCCTTTAATGCCGCCAGCTCACAAACTGCATTCATCTTTTCATGAACCGCAGATACATCGAATGCCTTTTCCCCGATGCCAAAGGAATTGTTCACTATTTTCTTAAAATGAGATACAATATTTTCAGTCGCTGAGTAATTGCTGTCGCTAAGTGTTTTTAAAGACTCCATATTTTCTATAATTACATTCTTTTTATCATCCAGCTCTTTCTCATTGACCTCAATCTGGCGCACTTTCAGGGCAACATCCTGAATCAAAACATTAGTCTGTTTCATCAGCTCATTTGTTTTTTCAAGACTTGATGTCTGCGCTTCAAAAGCGCTTTGTACCGTCTTAATATTCTCCACTGATTTATTGGATTTTTCTTCCAGCGTAGCTATGATCTTCTCTATGACTTCAGCGCTTTGTCTGCTTTGCTCTGCAAGCGCGCGTATTTCTCCTGCAACTACTGCAAATCCTCTGCCTGCCTCCCCTGCTCTTGCCGCTTCTATGGATGCATTTAAGCTTAAAAGATTAGTCTTGGCAGCAATGCTGTTAATCATATCAATAGCCTGCTGAATTTCCTTGGTTGCCTGATTGGTTTCAATTGTATTTACCGAAATCTCTTCAATATAATTTTCCGTATTGGCATTTTCTTCAATTAGTTCCCTGAAAATATTGACAACTTCCTCATTGCTGTTCTGCATATTTAAAGTAACCTTATCCAAATCTTCCACATAACGGCTGGTCTGATCGATAAGGTTTCCCATTTCAATGGTAATCTGATTAATTTCCTTGGTTCGTGTTGCCAGTTCGCTGTTTCCTTCATTAATAACATCTATCGAATTGCCGACAGCATTAATTGCCACATTTGTGCTGTCCGCTATATAATTCATTTCCAAAATATCTTTATTTAAACTGCCCAGATTTTTACTCAATCCTTCAAGTAGCTTTTCCTGCGGGCTGTGTCTTAAACTATTGGTTTCCATTCCTGTCTTTTTTTGTGTTTTATTTGCGAATAATTTCATACCATACTCCTTTTAACTTAAAGAAAAAGATGTGTTATATTTAAATCGCTGATCATTTTTATCACTTCTTTTGTCCGACTGCATCCAAACTTCCTTAACAATCCTTTGATCTGCGTCTTTACAGTCACTGGCTCCACACATCTTTCCTTTGCAATTTCCTTGACCGTTTTACCTTCTAAAAGCTTTTTAATCAATTCTCTTTCCGTCTGTGTAAGTCTGGATATATTATTAATAAAAAACAAAAGACTTTTTTCACTCTTTTGAAGTCTCACATATTCCCGCATGACCACGTCATGCACCTTACGTTCCATAATTGGATTTCCTGTATAAGCACTCCTTATGTGATTCAGTATCTCATCTTCGCTGCATCCTTTTACCAGATAATCTACTGCGCCTGCCCCCATTGCCGTTAAAATCATTTCATTTGTATCATGCACTGTCAGAAAAATAACATTGACATCTCCAAGCTGCTCCCTCAGCAGCTCCGTGGCAGTAATCCCGGCATTTAAATTTTCCATTTCAATATCCATCAAAATAATATCAAATTTTGTTTCCTTGGCCAGCTCCACAATTTTCTTACCGCTTCCGGCTGTTCCCACCACTTCCATATCTTCCTGACGGTCAATCAGTTCACACATGTCTTCCAAAAGCAGGGGAAAATCATCTGCTATCATTATTTTTATTTTCTCTTTGCTATTTTTTGTTTCCATTTTGGTTCCCTGCCAATCTCTCATTGACGTACTTAGGCAGTAAAATATAAAAACTGCTGCCCTTTCCTTCCCTGCTTTCTGCACGCAGGCTTCCTAAATGCCCCTTGACAATTGCCCTTACATAATATAATCCCATTCCCCAGTTATGATTTCTATTTTTGCTTGTGTAAAAGGGATCAAAAATCTTCTTCATCAAAGCTTTAGGGATCCCCACCCCATTATCTTTTACTTCAATTACCGTATACAGCCTTTCATCATGACTCAAAAGAAAAACCTGTCCTTCTTCCCCACGCTCCGCCGCGTCCACTGCGTCCTGGGCGTTGATCAGTAAATTATAAATTGCTTCACACAGGTGCGCTTTATCTGCCAAAATAGCAGCATTTGATTCCAATACTACCTCCACCAAAGCGTTGGGAAACTTATTATAAAACCGATTTAAAGAGTCATGTACGATCTCCTCCAATTGACAAGGCACCATAAGGATAGAACTTGACTTCACCGAACGGTAAAGCTCTTCCATTCTTTCCAGCAGTGCTTCGTTGATGTCTGCCAGTGTAGTAATGTATTCCTCCGCCTTCCTTATATCCTCTTTCTGCTCCAAGTCAAGACTATTCAGCCTTTTGAAAATAACTCTATTTGCAAGAAGCTGATTCTTCGTACTATGTACAAACACCAGCGTTCCTACTCTGGCAGTATTATATTTCCGCTCCATTACTACATCTTCCATGTCGCTTGCATAACTTTCCTGTGTATAACGAAGCAGGCTGATAAAGCCTAAAATACCACAGATCACATTTACCAGCATTAACAGATAATACGCCCTAATATCCCACATATGCTGCAAGTAGCCAATTCCCCGTTTCCATTTATAGGAAGAGCTGTAAAACCGATACACTTGTCCCGGATCCTGTCCACAATAAATTAAATATAGCCCTGACATTGCGATCATACATATTACAATTAAGCTGAACTGTCTTCTGAAAAATACCATTGTTATGGATAAAAATTCTATAACTAAAAGAAGCATTGCTATTGCTATGTAAAACAAAATCCAAAAATAAGAAAATTCTACAATAAAATCCTGAAAATCCGGTTTCCATGCTATAACTGCCTTATAAATTTTAGGATAATAGACAATCAAAGAAAAAACCGGCAGAATGGCAGATACTTTCTTTAACACAGAATTTCGTCGAATGACCGAAATCATGGAATACTGCATAGCTATCTGCAAAAGAAAAAAGGGAAACAGGTACCGTCCTAATGCAATCATGTAGCCAATCAGATTTAAGGGAATGACCAAATACTGGATTTTCCCCTTCAACTCCATTGACACAAACAGAAATTCCAGCATTTCTCTTGAATATCCACCTTTTTTCGCCGCAAAGATCAGGATCCCCGTAAACTCCAGCATCAAGCTGATACACATTCCAGAGAGAAAAAATGATTCTATGCTTCTTTTTCTCAGCAGTACAAAACCAGAAGCAATCAAAAAAGCTCCCAGCAGTAAAATCAGCACTTGAATCACCTCCCTGCCCATTACAATGGTTGAGAGTAGTATACCATAAAGACACACTACTCTCAATTGATTACACTATTAAAAATAAGCGGACGTTTCTATTTACTTTCCTGCTTCAATCATTACATCCAGCATTACGTAATCAGAAACTGCCGGAACAGGATCAACTTCCACTGCACCTGCTGCTACAAATCCCTGTTTCTGTGTTTCATAATATCCTTCTACAAGGCCGTTAGCAGCACCTTCAGATACTTCCTTACCTGTAAGCCAGTCGGCATCGCCTCTCTGCTCATATACACTGTCATAATCCTGTGCTACCTGAGTTGCTACATACTGTGCAACCTCATCATAATGATCATCTGCTGCGTAATCCATTGCTTTGAAGAGAGCTTTTGCAAATCTTACCAGAATATCTTTGTGTTCTTCCGCATAAGAAGGCATTACAATCCAGCTTGCCAAAGATACTGTAGTATCTTTAAATGTCATATTGTCTGTCAATTTTGTTGCATCGCTCATTTCTTCTAAAATCTTTAAGCTATTAGGTGACCATGTTGCACAAGCGTCAACACCGCCTGAAAGCATAGCTGTAACAATCGCAGATGCATCCATATCCACTGCTTCAATATCATCCATTGTCATTCCTGCTGCATTTAAGGAATTTACAAGGATATCCTCACTAGAGCTTCCTGAAGAATAAGCAACCTTCTTACCTGCAAGATCTTCAACCTTTGTAATACCAGGGCCTCCGATCAGCGCATCACCATTGGAAATATGGGAAAGTGCAAAAATAGATGCCTGGCCATTGATACAAAGCTTGTGTGCTCCCTGTCCAATATATCCAACATCAATACTTCCTGATTCCATTGCTGCAATGATGGTAGGACCGTCTGCAAACTCGACCATTTCTACTGTAATGCCTACTTCTTCGAAATAGCCTTTTTCTTTTGCAGTAAGTACTGACCATAAGCTTCCGTAGTTGGGCATATATGCCACATGTAAAGTAACAGGTTCATATGTTTCCTCAGCCGGAGCTGCTTCCTGTTCCTCTTCAACCGGAGCTGCTTCTTCAGCGTTCTCAGCAGGTGCCTGCTCCTGGGTTTCTGCTGCTGCAGGTGCAGCGGGTTCTTCTTTTGCGCCACAGCCAACAAACGTTGCGATCATTGCCAGCGTTAACAACACGCTTAAAACTTTTTTCATTTTTTATCCTCCTTAAAATAGACTGTTTATAGATAAATGTCTGAAAACAGACAATTAACTATCTTTTTACTTTCTAACTTCAAGATATTCCTGATATACCTGCCCCCAAATATGGTTCTTTAAATCTAAAAACTCAGGGGACATTTTTGTTTCCTGGGTTCTGGGATATGGAATATTAATATCCACAATCTCTTTGATTCGTCCAGGCCTTGCACTCATTATAATTACCTTTTGCGCCAGAATAATTGCCTCATCCACATCATGGGTGATAAAGAAACAAGTTTTCTGTTCTTTTTCCCAAGTCTCCAAAAGTTCTGACTGAAGCTGGGTTCTTGTCTGTGCATCCAATGCACCAAAAGGTTCATCCATAAGAAGTACGGAAGGATTTACCGCATAAGCCCTTGCAATGGCAACTCTCTGTTTCATACCGCCTGAAAGTTCTTTGGGATAATGATTAAGGAAATCTTCAAGCTGTACCATTTTTATGTATTTCATGGCTCTGTCTTCTGCTTCTTTTCCTTTGATTCCCTGCAGATTTAAGCCAAACATAACATTTTTCTTTACGGTCATCCAAGGAAACAATGCGTACTGCTGGAAAACAACGCCTCGCTCCGTTCCTGTTCCTTCTACTTTCTTACCGTCACAGTACACTGCTCCTGAAGATGGCTCAAGCAATCCTGCTATAATATTCAGAAGTGTGGACTTACCACATCCGGAAGGGCCTACCACACAGATAAACTCATTTTCGGCAATGTCCAGATTTACTCCGTTTAACGCCACCATTTCCCCATTGCGGGAATTATATATCTTTTTAACATTTTCTATTTTTAATTTTATATTTCTCTCTTCTCCTGCCATCCCGTCAACTTCCTTTCTAATAGTTTAATCACCTTTTCTACGGTAATGCCGATAATACCAATAATGATAATATACAACAACATAGGTTCAGATTCAAAGCTGTTGTTCAGGGAACGGATACGCATTCCCAAACCTGCACTTGCACCTGTGGATTCTGCTGCAATCAAAGTGGTTAAGGCAACAGAAGCACCAAGTCTGACTGCTGTCATAATAAAAGGCAATGTGGCCGGAGCAATAACCCTTAAGAAAATGTCTTTATCCGTAGCTCCAAGTACCCGGGCTGCTTTGATCAGTGTTTCGTCAATATTGATGACTCCCTGATAGATTGTGATTGTCATGATCAGAAAAGTTGCGATGGTAATAACGATAATCTGCGGCTTTCTTCCTACACCGGCAGAAATAACTACCAGGGGAACGTAAGCCAGAGGGGGAATATTTCTTACAAACTGAATCCAGGGTTCAATAATATTTCTCACTGGACGGTACCAGGCCATCAGGATCGCCGTAGGAAGCGATAAGATAAAGCCAAGTACAAAGCCGGCGCTGACAGAAATCAGACTGCTTTGAATATCCTTCCAGAAAACCCCTCTCTCAATCATTGTTTTTGTAGAACTTAAAGTAACGATAATATTCGGGAAGCTTCTTGCTGTTTTCGGGTTCAGGGACAATAAATACCATAAAACCATAGCTACTAAAAAGGAAATAAGCAGCCATACTTTATTGGGGATTTTCCCACCTTTGTTTTTTTCTTTCATAGCGGTTTTCCTTTCTTTTTTACTTAATGCAAACTCTATTTACATTATATTGTAAAATTCTCCGCTGAAACAGTATGATTTTTTTTCATACTATTTTGTCCCTGTCCCCCTGACAGCATTTCATTTTTTAGATTCCAGCTTTTTTATAACGCTCGGCCATCTCGTCTAAAGTAACACATTCTACCAAAGGCGCTTTTCCCACAGAACCGAATTTTACAACCAGTGTTCCCACCGCTTCTTTTACTCCGGCTTCAATACATCCCACAATTGCCGCCACATCCTCATCAGGAATGGTTCCTTTCATCAAAGTTTCCATAATAGGTGTTAAGAATACTCTGGGATCAACCTGTGTTTTGTTTTTCTCTAACAGCTCATATATTGCTCCGATAGAAGGACTGTTATGCTTCTCCGGATGCATTGCAAAAAATTCTTTCATATTTCTTGTTACTGCAAGACGGATATCCGTGTCCACGTTGATCTTGCCAATTCCACAGGGAATTGCCTTTTGCAGTTCATCAGCAGAAATTCCATAGGCATTCTGCACATCCCCGCCTAATGCATTAATCTCATCCACAATATACCGTGGCACAGTGGAAGAACCATGAGATACCAAAACTCCAAAAATATTTTCATGATTCATACATTCCTTAATGGCAATTGCAATTTCTTTCCGCAGCTTTACGTCCTTTCCTTTAGAAGGTCCATGCATGGTGCCATAAGAAATCGCCAGACAGTCTACCTTTGTTTTCTTAAAGAAATCAACCGCCTTTAAGGGATTTGTATAAGTGGAGGAAGCGGCAAATACATGATCTTCCACGCCGGCTAAAACACCTAACTCTCCTTCTACTGTAATTCCCCGTTCATGGGCATATTTAACAACTTCTCTTGTCAGCTCCACATTTTCATCAAAAGGCAGGGAAGAGCCGTCGATCATAACAGAGGTATATCCTCCCTCAACAGCCGCTTTTACAGAATCAAAATTCTTTCCATGATCCAAATGAAGGACTACCGGCACCGGAGATCCTTCTCCGTATTTTTTAACTGCGTCAGCAATATTTCTTGCCCCGATTTTCTTATCCTCTAACGTGGCATTTAAAAAGTCACATCTCCCGCCCATAAATCCGTTGGCAAGATCTGCCCCCTGCAGAATTGCCGCTGAACGGAACATCTCATGTACTTCAATTACTGCTTTCGCCTGGGCAACTGCGTTTACATTAAACGCTCCCTGTGCATAATGGTATTTATCCGTCGCTTCCAACAACGGTCTTAAAGGTACTAATGGCATATATAATCTCCTTTCATCTTGTAATTTGTTTTCCCATTACAAAAGTATCCACTACACTATTTTCCTCATCCAAAATAACAAGGTCGGCATCTTTTCCTTCTTCTATAGAGCCTTTCTTGTCAAAAACACCGATCAGTTTTGCCGGATTTTCCGTAAGTAGTTTCAAAATCTCCTCAATAGGACGTCCTGTAAATTTCAAAAGATTCTTTAATGCCTGCCCTGTAGTCAATGTGCTTCCTGCCCGGACACCGTTAGATGCCAGCTTTGCGTCCCCGTCCACTACTACTACGTCATTTACGCCAAGCTTATAATTTCCATCAGGAAGTCCTGCTGCCATGATGGAATCTGTAATTGCAACCACTCTGTCCAGTCCTTTCGTCTTAAGAAGGAGACGTACAACTCCCGGATGAAGATGGCGTCCGTCACAAATAGCCTCACAGTAGATGTCAGATTCCATTGCAGCACCCATAATTGCCGGAAAATGCTGGTGGAGCAGCTTCATTGCATTAAAAATATGGGTACAGGATGCCGCACCGTTTTCAATGGCCTTCATGGAGGTGTCATAGTCTGCCCCTGAATGTCCGATTGCCACTACAATTCCAAGCTCTTTCATGGCGGGAATTGCATCTACAATCCCTTCAATCTCAGGAGACACCGTTAAATATTTAATGTTTCCTTCTGCTTCTTCCTGATATTCCTTTAACAGCTCTACATCTGCATCCCGAAGGAGATGCTCCGGCATGGCGCCTTTAAATTCGTGTGCAAGAAAAGGCCCTTCCAGATGAATTCCTAAAAGATTGGCACCGTTATTTTCCATTTTTCTGTGCTTTTTAAATTCGTTGATACACCAAATCGTCTGCTCCTTGGTATCGGTAAGTACGGAACACAGCCAGGAAGTGGTTCCCTGGGTAGCCATAAAGTGGCCTATCTTACCTAATTCTTCTGCTGATGCCGCATTTACATCCACTCCTACTGCTCCGTGGGTATGTACATCAATAAAACCAGGTACTACTTTTTTCCCTTCTGCATTATAAACAGCTGCTCCATCAGCAGGCTTTTCTTCTTTCGGAAGAATATGAAGGCAGCCTCCTTCTATTCCAATGGTCTTTTCCTGAAAGCTTCCATTTAAAAATACTTTCCCGTTTACAATATATTGTTCCATTTCTATTTTCCTTCTCCTTTTTCAAACTGCCTGACAGCACTGCCCAAAGCATATCTTCGGGCAGCCTGCCAAATCACATTTCCAAAAACCATTTTATCATTCCGGAAGATTTGCTACAAACTCCGTAAACTTAATATTAATATCCGGATGGCTCTGTAAAAGACTCACCGGAAAATGTGCCTCAGGTTCACCATAGGCAGCATGGCGTACCACGCTTCTATGCCAGTCCCTAAAGCATCCCAGACGGATTTTTCTTGCATGGGAAATCTCGTTAATGCCGATTGTAATACAGTAATGAGGCATATCGTCCAAAGCACCGTTTAAATCTCCAATGGAATTAACCGCTCTTGTTTCTTTTGAAATAGGCAGCACTCTTGTCTTAAGCTGTAAAAATTCTTCTCCGCTTAATTCATCCTGAGGCTCGTTAAAGGCCACATGCCCATTGATGCCGATACCACCAAAGCAAATATCCACACCGCCCAATTTTTCAATTAGTTCAGGAATATAGCCAAGGTTATCAGGATTCGGAAATACTCTCTGTTCTTCCGGCATAACCAGTTCCGGCTTAATTTTCGTGTACACAGTTCTGTCCATAAAGCCTCTGAAACTTAAGCGGTGCTCTTTAGGTATCCACTGCTTATCGTCTGTAAGATATTCGTCCATGTTGATGAACCAAACATTTTTCAGATCAATATTTTTATTGTTTACAATATCCACAAAATAAGGATATTGTCCAACAGGGCCTACCGGACAGATAAACACCGTTTTTTCTCCCAAAGCATTTTTTCTTTCGATTTCATCCGCCATTTCCTGTGCAATGGACTGGAATACAACCGCATTGTCCTCCATAACAATAAGCGGAATCTTTGGGCTTTTTAACAGTTCTTCTTTTGTGTAGTAATAATACTCATGCATTTTTCTTTCCTTCCTTTCTTCTACGTATTTTCAACCATTATAAACTTCATCTTTCATCATCAAATGTACCGCACTCTTCTTAAAGGTAAGAGGCAGTGCAAGAATATGAGGATTTTCTCCCACATATTTTTTCTTTGCATCCTCCAAAGCCTCTTCAATGGTTGCCCTGGTCTTTAATCCCATTCCTCTTGCATAGCCCGGTTCCTGCGCACCGCAGATATAAATAGCGGAAGTGTTCATCTCAGCAATATGTCCGCATGCAATCATGGAAAAACCATGGAAAGGATGGAATGCATTGGTATAACGGTATTTGCGAATATATTCCTCGTTGGTTGCAAAATATTCTCCCAAGCGGTTCATATCCGGCAGTGTATTCATCTGATCCTTCTGGAACATATCGTACATTTCTCTTAAATAAGGCCACAATTCGTCATGGAAATATCCGTTGCAAATGGAAGCACAAATAATAACGCATTTATCACTCATAACTCTCTTGTGACGGATTACCTGGGCAGAAAGCGCCTGCATCATCATAATGGGATTGGTTCCCATACCTTCCCCGTAATGGAAAAACTGCGGCATTCCAAATATCATTACATCGTATTTCTTTTCGGCAAAAGGTACATAGGTTCTACTATCTGCAACCTTCCAGGAAGCCGGCTGCATAACCCCTGCATAACCGCTGAAAATGGCAATCTGTCTGGAAGAAGTGTCCAGCACTGCATCACAGCAGAAAAACTTTTTACCCATGCATTTTTCCATATGCTGTCCAATCTCATCAAACTTTGTCCTCATCATGGAGTGACCGCTTACCGGCACAAAGTCAGGCTGATGCATTACCTTGGGCACATGGTGGGATGCAATGGATCTCCAGTGAGTGATTCCCGTTGCACAATGCTTATAGCCGCCTGAGTAACCGCCATAAGGATTTCCCTGTGTATGGCCGATCAAAATTGCCACATCACTGTCATAAACATATTTATTCATGAGAACCGGATCGCCTCTGTCCGTAGTTCCCAAGTCTACCAGATGTTCGTAGTCCTCACTATCATGATTGATAATCTGCCCACAGTTCCAGAACTCATTAAAAAGTTCCTCCCCAAGCACACCTCTGATTTCCTGCTCCGTATTCTTACGGTGAAGTCCGTTGGAACAAATAAGAAGGATGTCCTTCTTTTCCACTCCTGCCGCATACAGTTCCTTTAAAATCAGCTTAATTGATACTTTTCTGTGTGAGGTGGGCTGCTCGCCTCCCTTTACTCTGTCCGGAAATACGATGGTAACCTTAGCGCCTTTTTTTGCCAGCTTGGAAAGGGGTTCCATGCCCATTGGATTCCTTATGGATTCCAGTGTCTTTGCCTCTAATTCATCCTCCGGAATATAAGGAGGATCCGGAATAGTTTCTCCTGGAATAAACACTTCCGTATTATCTGGCAGATTGGCTGCCATAGTTCCCTGACCATATTCAAATTCTAATCTCATATTACCCTCCATTCTAATCTATCCATAAAATTATTTGCCCATATAAGTCCGGATAATCTCCAGATATTCATCAGGATAAAATCCAATTTCTCCCTGAAACCTTGTAAGTGCAATCAGACCGCCATCTATTTCCGGTATGGATGCAAGCATAGCAGCATTGTCCACCTTAAGACCGCCCCCGTAGGCAACCGGAAGGCCGCCTGTACGCTCCTTTACAAATCTGGCAATCTTTTGAATATATTCCTTTCCGGCAGGTGTTTTTCCAGGCCCAATGGACCAGATCGGCTCATAAGCAATGGCAACTTTAGAAGTATCCACATCCTTAAGTCCTATCTCCAACTGTTTTCCAATCACTTCCTGCCATCTGTCAAGCTCCGTATCATTTTCGCCTATGCAGTACAGAACCGTAAGTCCTGCCGATACAGCCGCCTTAATCTCCTGGTTTAAAATTCTGTTAACCGCATCGGTATCCGTTACCCCGGCCTCCGCCAAAATTCCGGCCTTATCCTTCCGCTCCTCACAATGTCCGATTAATGTACTGCCGCATCCCAATGCCCTGACTGCCTTTCCCGTCCGGTTGGTAGTAAAGGCGCCAAAGTTTCCACCTGTACTTACATCTTCCCTGTGAATTCCCTGAGAACCTATTATAATACGACTGCTGCCCTTTAATGCTCCTGCTGCTGAAAGAAGATGGGCTTCCGGCAGATACATAATAAACTCTGCCTCATCCTCACCATACTCCTTAAGCGCATCTTTTGTGTGCTCTATAATATATGAGCCCCACTGATCTGCCGGCGCAATACTGTTAACGCCTCCTGCCTCCTTTGGAATGTCGAATCTTTTCAGATTCAGATAAATATGCTTCATCTCTTCCCTCCTTATATTCTGCTTTTTAACACTTGTACCGCTTCATCTTTAAAGCTCACCATCTCAGGCAGTTCTCCGTCAATTAAAGGACGACACCATGTTACAAACTGTCCTGAAATATCATTGCCTCTTTCATTAATATATTCTTCCGGCATTACCCTTTCGTTTAGCATAACTTCTTCAATGGGAATAAGGGGAGTTTCTATTTCATATTTTTCCCCTTCTTTCCGCCGGATTCCTACCATCACTCCGGTTTCGCCTGCCACAGCCGCCTTTACAGCCTCCCGTCCCACCAAAACGGCTTCCTCCCTGTCCACTTCAGACTGAAGCGTCATGGAAGTCCTTCCACAAAGCCCGGGCTTTTCACTCCTTGCTTTGATTCCCAGCTTCTTAATAACAAGTTCTGCAAGGTATGCACTCACATCTCCATAATAAACCGCCCTGTCCGTTTTAAAAATCGGTGGTACAATGGATTCTCCTTTTTCGTTGCGCAGCCCTTCACTGACTACTACCACTACACCGCCTAATTCATCATAAAGCTTTTTCACATCCTCAAGAAATTCTTCCTCGCAGAAGTTCCTCTCCGGAAGATAAATCAGGTGCGGGGCGTCACCGGGATTTTTTCTTGCCAGGGCAGAAGCTGCTGTAATCCATCCTGCATTCCTCCCCATAGCTTCTATCACACACACATGAATAGGCAGAGACTTTACATCGGCTCCCACCTCTTTTGTGACGGTGGCAATATATTTTGCCGCACTTGGGAATCCTGGTGCATGATCAATAATGGAAATGTCATTGTCCATAGTTTTAGGAATGCCTACAACGTAAATTCCCTCTCCCTGGCAAACCCTGCTGACCTTTCCACAGGTATCCATAGAACCATTTCCCCCGTTAAACAGCACATATTTAATATTATTTTTTTTCAGAATGGAAACCATTGCCTCATATTGTTCCTGCTCAAGCGGAAATCTGGAAGAACCGATAGCCGTACCCGGCGTTTGAAGCAGCAGTTCAATCTTTTCATCAGGAAGCTCCCCCATGTCCAGAAAATTTTCTGTAAGTACCGCCTCTGAGCCTCCTATAGCTCCATAAATCTTCCCAATTTCAGGACACTCTTTCGCCTGCCTGATCACACCATACAAAGATGCATTCAAAACTGCGGTAGGTCCTCCGCCATGCACTACAAGTAAATTTCCCTCCATCACCAGCACTCCTTTCATCTGAACTTAAACTATTCCTATAAACATAGTAGCACACCCTATTTTTCTTTCCTACGCACCTTGGCGCAATATTTACCCAAACGTTTGCGTAAACTCTTTCCCTATGATAAAATAAATCGTATAAAATAGAAATGGAGAGGTAAGTGTGACAATTAAAGAAATCGCTTCCCTTGCCGGAGTATCTGCCTCCACCGTATCCAGAGTGATCAATCATCCCGGTTCTAAGGCAGCAGGAAAAGAAGTAGAAAACAAAATCTGGCAGATCATACGTGAGACAGGCTATATTCCCAATTCTTCGGCAAGAAATTTAAAGCTTCATAATTTTAGTGCGGAAAGCAGTAATATTCCTAAAACAATAGGATGTATTCTGGCCCGCACCCACACCTCAGATCCTTTTTTCTCAAGAATAACAAGAGGCATTGAACGGGAAGCCCTGCGCAGCGGATATATTGTAAAATATATTTATTCCTATCAGGATATTCAAAATCCTGACATTCAACAAATGATCCGTCAGACAAAGGTAAAAGGTGTGGCTATTTTAGGACGCCCTGATTCAAAAACCCGGTCCTTTCTAAAGGAAAACTACAGCAGAATCATCTACACCGGCCTTAATAACATTGAGTCCGAGTTTGACCAGATTACATGTAATGCCTACCTTGCTTCCAAAACTGCCGTAAGTTATCTTGCAGAACTGGGACATGTACATATTGCATATCTTGGAGAGCGCAGAAACGAAATCCGCTACCGTGGCTACTGGGATGCAGTTTCCCAGCTTGCCCTGCCTTTAAACAGGGAACTGATTATTGATACTCCCCTTTGTATTGAAGGTGGTTACAACGCAACCATAAAGCTTTTAACTTCCAAAAATAAAGTCACTGCCCTGTTCTGCGCCAATGATTTAACCGCAATCGGTGCTATGAAGGCCGCCAGGGAATTTGGTCTTAAAGTTCCTGATGAGCTTTCCGTTATAGGAATTGATGATATTGAAACCAGTCAATATACTACTCCCATGCTCACTACAATTCATATTCCTATGGAAGAACTGGGTATTATGACTGCCAAAATACTGATAGACCGGATTGAGACCGGAAAACGGATCTCCATGAAGGTTGAACTGCCTTTTCAATTAATCAAGCGTGAAAGCTGCAGTGCTCCACCGTCAGAAAACTCTTATAAATAAAATATAATGGGTTCAAACCTAAACAAAAAAGAAAGGATGATTTTTATGCTGCTTACGTTAAAAGATCAAGGTTATACTGTCCAGATAGAGACAGTAGGGGCTGAATTAAAGTCCTACAAAAATGAAACCGGCAAGGAATTTATCTGGAATTCAGATCCTGCCTTTTGGTTCCGTTCTTCCCCCCTTTTATTTCCAACCATCGGAAACCTCCGAGACGGAAAAACATGGATAAACGGTACGGAATATGAAATACCCAAACATGGTTTTGCTAAAACCACTGATATGGAATACGAAAAGGAATCTGACAATAAAATTACTTTTTTCTTCCAGTATAATGAAGACACCTTAAAATGTTACCCATTCCGCTTCCGTCTCAGCATGGCCTATGAGTTGAATGGTCCTGAGCTTCATATCACATATCTGGTGGAAAATAAGGGTGATAAAGATATGTACTATCATCTTGGTGCCCATCCCGGATTTATGTGCCCCCTTAATGAAGGTGAAAAATTTTCGGATTATGTCTTAAAATTCCCTTACAGGGAAACCTGTGACAGCCCTGTATACGATTTGAAAAATTTACAATTTGATCCGGTAAATACCAGACGTTTCTTAGATGACAGTGACACCATACATTTGGAGTACTCTCTTTTTGATACGGATGCAATGGTATTTCCTTATATGAAATCAAAAAGCGTACAGCTTATCAATCCTTCCACGGGAAAAGGCGTACAGGTGGATTATCCTGATTTTGCCACTGTTGCTTTCTGGACTCCCTCTAATGTGGAAGCGCCTTTCTTATGTGTAGAGCCCTGGAATGGTGCAGCTATTTTTGCAGATGAAGATAACAACTTTATAAACAAGAGGGATATTCAAATGTTAAAAGAAGGCGAAAGTAAGTCTTATCAGTTAGCCATCCGCCTTCTTGTATAAGGCCTTCTACTGTATTATACAACAAATGGCACGCTTTGCGCGTGCCATTTGTTGTATTTATTCCTTCCCATCCCAGCAGAAAGTACATAGTTTACTTTTATCAATTCCTACTGATTCCATCATATCATCCAACCGATGATACTTTAAGGATGTAAAATTAAGCTGCACTCCGATCCTCTTTATCATTTCCTGATACTCAGGCGTTTCCGGATTAGAGTAAGCACTTAAATTTACATTTTTTCCATCTCCTTCCATTTCCTTGATAATCCTTCTGGTAATCAGATCCATCTCAGAGGTGGAACGGGAAAAGTTTAAGTATTTACATCCGTATAAAAGAGGAGGACAGGCAGGCCTTATATGAACCTCCTTTGCCCCACTCTGGTATAAAAATTCAGTTGTTTCACGAAGCTGGGTACCCCTCACAATGGAATCATCAATGAGCAAAAGCTTTTTGTCATGAATCAGATCATGTACCGGTATCAGCTTCATTTTTGCAATTAAATTCCTCTGGCTCTGTATGGTAGGCATAAAGGACCTAGGCCAGGTAGGCGTATATTTAATAAAAGGCCTGGAAAAGGGAACTCCCGACTCATTAGAATAACCAATTGCATGGGCAATTCCCGAATCCGGCACACCCGCTACATTATCAGGCTCTGCGTCATCTCTCTTTGCAAGCAGCCTGCCGCAGTTATAACGCATCTTCTCCACACTGATGCCCTCATAGGAAGAAGAAGGATAGCCGTAATACACCCATAGAAAGGTACAAATTTTCATTTCGCTGCCAGGATTTACCAGTGTCCGCACCTCTTCCGGCGTTACAATAACAATTTCTCCCGGTCCTAATTCCCGCTCTTCCACATATCCTAAATTCAAATAGGCAAAGTTTTCAAAAGAAACACAATGCCCTTCTTCTTTTTTGCCTACGGCAACAGGCGTTCTTCCCATCTTGTCCCTTGCAGCATAAATTCCCTTAGGGGTAAGCAGTGCAAGCGTCATGGAACCATCAATCAATTCCTGGGCATAACGGATACCCTCAATTAAATTATCCTTTTGATTGATAATCGCTGCAACCAGCTCCGTTGCATTGATATCTCCACCGCTCATTTCCAAAAAGTGAGTATGTCCCAGGTTGAAAATCTCTTTTACGATCTCATCCATGTTGTTGATTTTTCCCACTGTCATAATGGCATAAGTTCCATGATGGGACCGTACTAAAAGAGGCTGCGGCTCATAATCGGAAATACAGCCAATCCCAAGGTTCCCATGCATTTTATTTACATCTTTATCAAACTTGGTACGAAAAGGTGCATTTTCAATATTATGAATTGCACGGTCAAATCCAGTGTCTTTATCATACACTGCCATTCCGGCTCTTCTCGTGCCTAAATGAGAGTGATAATCCGTACCAAAAAATAAATCAAACACACAATCTTTTTTTGAAGCCACTCCAAAAAATCCGCCCAAAATTCACGCCTCCTTAAACATTAATCTCTGCTTTTATACCAAGAAGTTCCTTGTTCTTATCAAGAACAGGCTGTATCACCTTTGTAAGGAAACTCTCTACCTGCTCTTTGGAGCGTCCCACATATCTGGAAGGCTCCATTGTTTTCTGCAGATCTTCCAGTTTCATAGGAAATGCCGAATCTGCCGCAATCAGCTCAAGAAGATTATTTTCCTTTCCTTCCACCTTTACGTTCTTTCCTGCTTCCATGGACAGTTCTCTGATCCTCTCATGAAGCTCCTGCCTGTTTCCCCCCATCTTTACCGCATCCATCATAATGTTTTCCGTAGCCATAAAGGGAAGCTCGCTCATCATATGTTTTTCAATTACCTTAGGATAAACCACCAAACCGTCCACCACATTCAGACACAAATCTAAAATTCCGTCCACTGCAAGGAACCCTTCCGGAATAGAAAGGCGCTTGTTGGCAGAATCATCCAGGGTTCTTTCAAACCACTGTGTGGCAGAGGTAATTGCCGGATTTAAAGCATCAATCATCACATACCTTGCAAGAGAGGCTATCCGCTCACTCCTCATAGGATTTCTCTTATAAGCCATCGCGGACGAACCGATCTGACTCTTTTCAAAAGGCTCCTCTACTTCTTTTAAATGCTGTAAAAGTCTTATATCATTTGACATTTTGTGGGCGCTGGCGGCAATACCTGCAAGCACATTTGCCACTCTGGTATCCACTTTACGGGAATAGGTCTGCCCTGAAACCGGATAGCATTCCTGAAATCCCATTTTTTCCGCAATCATGGGATCAATTTTATCAATGGTCTCCTGATCTCCGTTAAACAGCTCCAAAAAGGATGCCTGGGTACCGGTGGTTCCCTTGGAACCTAAAAGCTTCATGCCGGAAAGCACATGATCCAGATCTTCTAAATCAAGCATAAACTCCTGCATCCAAAGAGTCGCCCGCTTTCCCACTGTTGTAGGCTGGGCAGGCTGAAAATGTGTAAATGCAAGTGTAGGCTGGGATTTATATTTATCTGCAAAAGCCGCCAATTCATAAAGCACGTTGACCAGCTTTTTTTTCACCAGCAAAAGAGCCTTTTTCATCACAATAATATCCGTATTATCTCCCACATAACAGCTGGTAGCTCCAAGATGAATGATGCCTGCTGCCTTCGGGCACTGCTGTCCATAAGCATATACATGGCTCATAACATCATGACGCACCTCTTTTTCCCTTGCCTTTGCCACTTCATAATTAATGTCCTGTGCATGTGCCTTAAGCTCGTCAATCTGTTCTTTTGTGATCACCGGCTTTCCATTCTGAGAAAGGCCAAGCTCCATTTCTGTTTCGGCCAAAGCAATCCAAAGCTTTCTCCAGGTCCGAAACTTCATGTCGGGAGAAAAAATATACTGCATTTCCCTGCTGGCATACCGTTCCGATAGGGGGCTGACATATTTATCCGTACTCATTTATAAATCTCCTTATTTACCTTATTTTTATTAATGCAGATAATAAAGTAGTGGAAATATTGTCTGAATATTCATTTACTTTATCTGTTTGCTACTATGTGTCATATTCCCCTCTGATATCTTCCGTAGGCGGCTTTAGGGGATAATTTCCATTAAAGCATCCTGTGCAGATCTGGCGTCCTTCAACAATCTGTGTCAGCCTTTCTTCCTTAAGATATCCAAGGGAATCGGCTCCTATGATTTTACAGATTTCCTCCACAGAACGGTTGTAAGCGATTAGCTGTTCTCTTGCAGGCACATCTGTTCCAAAATAGCATGGCCACAAAAAGGGCGGCGAGCTAACCCGCATATGTACTTCTTTAGCGCCTGCTTCCCGCAGCATATGCACAATCCTGTCCGAGGTAGTGCCTCTCACAATGGAATCATCAATCATAATCACTCTCTTGCCATCCACTGCCTCTTTTAAAACGTTCAATTTTACCCGCACACTGCTTTCCCTGCTCTTCTGCCCCGGCTTGATAAAGGTTCTTCCCACATAGCTATTTTTTACAAAAGCCTGTCCGTAAGGAATCCCTGACTGCAAAGAATAGCCAAGCGCCGCACAGTTGCCCGATTCCGGCACTCCCACCACCAAATCCGCCCCCGCAGGGGAATCCATTGCCAGAAATTTTCCTGCCAGAATACGGGAATTGTAGACGCTCATACCGTCAATATAGCTGTCAGGCCTTGCAAAATAAATATATTCAAACACACACCTGGCATGTTTTTCTTTCGAGATGCACATGCTTTTATCCGACTCAATGCCATTTTCCGGAGAAATGGTAACAATCTCTCCCGGCTCCACATCTCTTACAAAGGACGCCCCTACCGTATCAAGAGCGCAGGTTTCCGAAGCCAGAATATAGGCATGATCCCGCTTTCCAATACAAAGGGGTTTAAATCCAAAAGGATCTCTGGCTCCAATCAGCTTGCGGGGCGACATAATAATCAGGGAATAGGCCCCTTTTAGCTTTTTCATAGCCCGTCCCACCGCTTCTTCAACGGTATTGGAATTTAACCGCTCTCTTGCAATATGATAGGCAATCACCTCAGAATCAATGGTAGTCTGAAAAATTGCCCCGGTATATTCCAGCTGCCTTTTCAATTCCGGTGCATTGATTAAGTTTCCATTATGGGCAAGCCCGAGGGTTCCTTTTACATAATTTAATACCAGAGGCTGGGCATTTTCTCTGGTAGAGCTTCCGGCAGTGGAATACCGCACGTGCCCTACCCCGATATCTCCCTTTAACTTTTCTAAAATTTCCGGAGTGAAGGCTTCATTTAAAAGCCCCATGTCTTTAGAACTTAATACCTTTCCCTTAGGCCCTTTGGTATCACTTACCGCAATACCGCAGCTTTCCTGGCCTCTGTGCTGCAATGCATATAACCCATAATAAATCGTGGATGCCACATCTGCGCCCTCAAAATCATACATTCCAAAGACGCCGCACTCTTCTCCCGGCTTATCCGCCCATCCGGTACCTGTATAGTCATGTTTTCCCTCCACAGGCATAACGCTTTTTCTTTTCATCTGATAAACTCCCTGCCATCCGGCAAACTTCCTGTTTATGCAAGTCCCAGACGTTTAAACACTTCATTATATGCTTCTTCCACATTTCCAAGATCTCTGCGGAAACGGTCTTTATCCAGCTTTTCATTGGTATTTACATCCCATAACCTGCAGGTGTCAGGTGATGTTTCGTCCGCCAGAAGAATCTGTCCGTGAAAACGTCCGAACTCGATCTTAAAATCGATTAATTTAATATCAGCCTGAAGGAAATAAGCCTTTAACACTTCATTTACCTTAAAAGCATATTTCTTAATGGTTTCAATTTCTTCCCATGTGGCAAGTCCAAGGGCAACTGCAAAGTAACTGTTAATCAGAGGATCGCCCAGTTCATCATTCTTGTAGCTGAACTCAATGGTAGGCTCCTTAAAGGGAGTTCCCTCAGGCACGCCAAGACGCTTGGAAAAGCTGCCTGCTGCCACATTCCTGATAATTACCTCAAGGGGAACAATCTCAACCTTTTTTACTGCTGTCTCTCTATCGCTTAATTCCTCGATCAAATGAGTAGGAACTCCTTCTTTTTCAAGAAGCTTAAACACATGATTGGTCATGCGGTTATTGATAACCCCTTTTCCAACGATGGTTCCCTTCTTTTCTCCGTTAAACGCTGTGGCATCATCCTTGTAATCCACAATTACCACATCGGGATCATTTGTCGCAAATACCTTTTTTGCCTTTCCCTCATATAGCTGTTCTAATTTTTCCATGATTTCCTCCATTCCGCCGCTTTTTCGGCAATAAAATTTTATGCTTGAAATTTTTTGGTAAACTCCCGCACCCGTTCTTTATCTGAAGAAAAAACTTCCTCCGGCGTCCCCTGTTCCACAATCACGCCCTGATCCATAAAAATAATCCGGTCAGATAATTCTCTGGCAAACTGCATCTCATGGGTTACTATAATCATAGTCATATGTTCCTTTGCAAGCTGCCGGATTACCTTAAGCACCTCTCCGGTAAGCTCAGGATCCAATGCAGAAGTAGGCTCATCAAAAAAAAGAATTTTAGGCTGTAATGCCAGCGCTCTTGCAATGGATACTCTCTGCTGCTGTCCTCCTGACAACTGATAAGGATAAGCATCTGCCTTGTCAGAAAGTCCAAGCTGCTCCAGCAGCTTTTCCGCCCTTATCCTTGCCTCACTTTTCGATATTCCTTCCACACTCACAGGTGCATCCGTTATATTTTTCATAACACTGTAATGGGGAAACAAATTAAAATTCTGAAACACAAGACCAAAGTTTTTCCGAATTTCCCTAAGCTCTGCTTTCCCTGCATAAATGCATTTTCCATTTTCTTCCCAGGCAGCCTTTTTCCCAAGATAGATCAGTTCCCCGCCCTCCATCCTCTCCAGCATGGCAGCACAGCGAAGCAGGGTTGACTTTCCGGAACCGGAAGGACCTATAATGGATACCACCTCTCCTTTCTTCACAGAAAGAGAAATATCTTTGATAACATCAAGCCCCTCAAATCCCTTGCACATATGATTAATTTCCAATAAGACATTTGTACTGTTTTCCATCTGGTTCCTTTCCTTACATATGATACCAGTTATCTGTAATAATTCAAAGCTTTTTCGATTCGTTCCATTGAAAATGCCACCACAAAATTAAAAATATAGTAAAATACTCCTGCCGCCATAAGGGGCGCCATGCTCGTTTCCTTTGCCGCAATCTGCTTTGCTAAGGTAAACATTTCCGCATGGGCCAGCACAAAGGCCAAAGAAGTATCCTTTACAAGGGTAATTGTTTCGTTTGTAATGGAAGGCATAATCCGCTTAATTACCTGAGGAAGTATAATTTTCACAAAAGTCTGCACCTTGTTATATCCAAGCACCTTAGCCGCCTCATACTGCCCTGCGGGCATAGATTCAATACCTCCCCTGTAGATTTCTGCAAAATATGCCGCATAATTAATGGAAAAGGCAAGAATGATGGCAAAAAAACGATACCCTCTTAAATTTAATCCAAATAAATAATAAGGCGCAAAGTACACCACTAATAGCTGAAGCATTAGTGGTGTACCACGCATAATAGAAATATAGAACTTGCTGATTCCTCTAAGCAGTCCATTTTTAGACATTCTGCCAAAAGATATAAATAAACCAAGGGGCAGGGAAAATAAAAGCGTCAGGAAAAAAATTTCCGTGGTTGATATCATCCCTTTTCCTAATTGCAATAACATAGTTCCTACACTCATTTGTTCTCCTATATAATATAGTAAACGACATTAAAAATGTCGTTTACTATTGCTATCTGCCCAGGCAGACGCTGCCTTCAAGACCATACTTTTCGGCAATCTCCATAAAGGTTCCGTCTTCTGCCATCTCTAAAAGTGTTTCTTCCACCTGATCTTTCAACGCTTCATTTCCAAGAAGGAAGCCGATACCATACTGCTCTGTTGCCAGCTTTTCTTCTAAGATCAAGTATCCGTCCCCTCTGGATGCAATCTGATAATCTGCAACGCCGATATCTACAGCCAGTGCATCAATTGCCCCTGACTCCAAATCCATAAATCCGGTATTATAATCCGCATACTGATTTAACTCTGCAAATGAGGCAGCAAGTTCTGCCCCGTCCCCTTCTAAAGCTGCCAGTGCGGAAGAGTCCTTTTGAACCCCTACGATCTTTCCTGAAAGATCAGCAAAAGAAGCGATTCCTGTATCTGCTTTCACCACAAATACCTGACTGTTATCCACATAAGGTACGGAAAAGGTATATGCATCCTCACGTCCGTTCATGGTAAATCCATTCCAGATACAGTCAATGGAACCGGAAGAAAGCTCAAAATCCTTAGAATCCCAGTCAATAGGCTGTTTTACAAGTTCCCATCCCCTGCGCGCGCACACTTCCCCTGCAAGATCTAAGTCAAACCCTGTATAATCTCCATTTTCATCCATATAACCATAAGGGGGAAATTCTGCATCAAATCCTACCGTAAAAGTTACTCTTTCATTTTCTGCCACTGTCTCCTGGCTTTCCTGTTCCTTGCTGCCACAGCCAGAAAACACGCCAAAGGACATTGCTGCCACTGTCAATAATACAATAAATTTTTTCATTTTCAACCTTTCCTCCACTCTGTTTTCACCATGCATGACTCACTTTCACTTCTTCACTGCGTCATATTATCATAGTAAAGTATTTTTACGTCCGAATAACATGCTATCATGCCGGTTAAGAGAAGTCAAGAAAAATCCCTTTCGTATTCATCAACAATGGTTAATATTTCTTTGGCGTATTTGGGATAGGTTTCCACCAGATCTTTGATCTCAGCCTGAGCTTTTCCTGCAATAACTTCCTTATTGTAATCCATACGTTTTCTTAAAGATTGTCTTCTAATAATCAGATTATGGCGTATTTCCACCATTTCTTTTTTGTCTAAAAGTGCTGCTGTCTGGTGCAGCCAGATCATGGGATCTTTTACCTGATAGCGCCTAAGTACATGCAGAAGGTCTTTCTGGCATTGGTCAAGCTCCCTCTCCGCCATCTGATAATTATGGCGTTCTGCCTTTTCTTCCTGGTATTGCTGCCAGCTCTTGCCCAGCTCGCCTGCACTGGATACATTGTATTTTAAATATAAGTAATCAAGCAGATGAGTATTATTTACATATCTTATCTTTACCGTATTTTGAAGGCGGATAATCTGCCCGATTCCATTTTCTACCCTGGCTAATTCTCTCACGGAATCGTTATATTTTACAAAAATAGTCGTGATAGCTATGGCTCCCACCGCTGCCACTGCCAGATATCCCAGCCTGGTATTCATCTGCAGCCCGAACTGTAAGGCCATAAGCAGTAAAATACATACGATTACCGCAACAGTGCAGACAATTGTCATAGATCTGGTATCCTCTATCAGCTTGTGCAGTTCGTTTCTCCGAAACAGATAGGCATGCTTTTCCCCATCCAGCTTCTTTAAATCCCGTTTAATCAATTCCTGGTATTCTTCGGTCTCTGCCAGCTTTTCATACCCTTCCTGAACGTCTTCCTCCATTCGTTCTATCTGGTGGTATTTTACGTCGCTCATACGGTTTGCACGTGTTTTATAGCCGGACTGCCGCTCTTCCAGCTCTTCAATTTTCCGTGCATATACCATAAGCCCTTCCTTTTCTTCCTCAGGCAGGGCTTCAATCTCTTCCATATCTTTCAGATAAGAAGTCACCATATTATACTCAAACTGCAGTGCCTCCAGTTCCTTAGATGCCTCTGCAATCTGCTCAAGACACCCCTTTACGTACTCTTTGCGCTGCTGTGTGTCATTAATCTTTAAATCACTTCTGTCGTAAACTACCTCATTCCAGTCTTCAATCTCGAAGACAGGATCCTCGGTTTTCTTTTTCCAGTTAAAAAGTTTTTTTAATAAACCCATACTTCACCTTTACTACGAGACAAATTCTCTGTATTCATCCTTCTTTTTTGCTATGATCTTATCAATTTCCTCATAATAAGAAGCTGCATTTCCCTCATCCTTATATATTTTCAGTGCTGTCAGCATCCTGTTTTCCTGAGAAGCTTCAAACTCCTCCCTTGCTGCTGTCAGCCTTTTTTCCACCTGCATGGATAAATTATAATATTCCCCATGCTCTCCGATAAATGCAATATAAGCATCTTCGCTTAAATACAGCCTCTGGGCCGTTAAAAATTCTATTCCTGACTCCTCATTTTTCATCATATCATAAGCCTTTTTAAAATATCTTGCTGCCATCCCAAACATAAATATCCCGGCATAGGCTGTTCCCATGTTATGATAAATAACAGGTTTCAGAGAACTTTCCGTATCGGGCAGTCTTCTGCACAAAGCATCATATTCCTCAATCGCCAGCATATACCGGCGGTTTTTCAGCAGAAAATCCGCCTGTTTTTTTTGTCTTTCAAAATCATTTAGTCCTACATTTCCCTGCAGAACCTGATCAATTTTCTTAACTTCCACGTCACTGCAATAGTTTACATAACTCATTATCGTATTGACAAAAATTCCTGGCTGACTGCCTTTTCCTAAAATATTTAGAAGCTGATGGCTCAGGTCCGTAAGGCCGCATTCATTATCCAACCATTGCGCAAGTTCTTCTCTCATTACGCTTTGATCAATCATAAAGGGATTACTTGCAAATAAGAAACACACTTCTTCCACACAATACACATTCACACATACATTCTCAAAACAATATGGTTTTTTGGCATACTTTCCTGTACATAACAATACTCTGCCCATAAATGCGCTCCCTTAATTTCAAACCTGAACCATCTGCGTCCATGCTTTTCCACTGGACGGAATCAATTCTCCAAATCCCATGTCTTCTATCGTTATTGCTGCCTGATCCACCCCAGTCATTTCAATACGCACATTTAATCTGGTTGTGCGCGGCGGCCGCTCCGGAAGGCCTTCCAGGGTAAGCACCCTGCTGGCCACATTGCCGCCGGTCAGAGGGGTAATCAAAAACTCCAGCTCGTTTCCGCTTTCTAATATAATATCAAACTCTGCTGATGCCTCGTACCAGTTTGCGCCTGCATCCAAAATTGCAAAATAAGAGTCCTCCCCCTTGCGTAAAACCTTCATTCCCACATTGGATTTCAGCTTATCGCTTCCCAGGTACACATATTCTTTCCATAGGGGGCCAGGCGATAACCGCTCAGTCATTCCATAACAGGCTCCCTTGCTGTAGAGATTATTTCCCTGAAATACCCTGCGGTTTCTGCAAAGCAGCTTTAAGGATTCTTTTGCCCATTCCTCCTTAAAACCATCTCCCAAAAGAAAAATCGTAGATACAATTTTTTCCTTTAATACCTCCTGGGCAATACTGAAAAATAATTGATCCAGCTCCTCCATCTGCTGTCTTTTTTCAGCCTCTTCCTCTTTCCACACTCTGCGCTCCATCATAGGATAATCCAATTGTTCAATAAAAACAACCTTAGGCTGTGTTTTATTATTACATTCCAGACATAATCCCTTCAAGTTTTTATCATATTCAAATATCAGCACATCATTTTTCCACAGTTCTTTGTCCTGATGAAGCATATAGGCATAAAAGCTTTCCCTGTGGCTTTGAAAGCAAATATAGGCAGCCTCCAGTTTAAGGCCTGCTGCCACCTTTCCAAGCACATCCACAATCCGTGGTGTAAGCTGTTCAACAGTAAACATAAAAGCTTCTATACGGGCTCCGGAAATCCGGATGCTTAAAAGAGAAAGGCTCCGCTTCACAAATAAGGTAAGAAGCGCCGCCGGATCAAAAGCTTCTCCTTCTACGATAACCTCTTCTCCCCTTTCTGCCAGATCAAGGAGCTTTTCTACTAACGTTCCCTCTCCCTCTTTTGCGTACTTCACAGCTTCTTTTCCATAATACCACTGTCCCACACCGTATCTTTTACAGAGCACCACCGGAATATTATACTGTTCGGTACCATTTACTGCTGAAACTGTCTCCGGCTCCTCCCCAAAACTGCAATAGCTGATCTGTGCATAGTCTGATCCCAGATCATATCCCACTACTACTTTTTTACTATTTTTTTTTCCTGTAAGCTCTTTCTGGTTCTGAAACATCTCCTGGCTGACTCCCCGAATATACTAAAGCATGTGAAATAATTCCTTTATCACATGATCCTGTTCAAAATACTCATAAAGAAGATTTTCCATCGTGTCGTAATCGTGCAGATTACGCCCGATAGAAATATCATTGAGCATTGTGTATCTGCTTTCCCTCTCATCCCTTTCGGTATCGCTGTGGCTTAAGGTTCCGCTTTCCGTAAGACTTTCCTTTCCCTCTTCCACCTCTGCAATATAATACTGTAGGCGTTCTCCAAAGAAAAGAATAAACTGCTTAACACATACACCGCCAAACATATTCTGCATTTCTTCTTTTATGTATTCCCCTTCACTTTCTCCATCCCTCTCAATCAGGTAATGAATCATTGCTTTATTGCCCTCCCTGACACGATATTCGATCATGGTTTTATCCATAAACGTCCTCATGAAAGCAACGTTGTCAACATATTCCAAAAAGTAAGGAAAATATTTATTATGGCTGAGAATCTGTCTGAGGAACAAAAGCAGGTAATGGGAAACCACTTCATTGATCTGCTTTTTGTTTTCCGCATAATATTTCGTATAGGCAAGCTTGCATACAAAGGGAAGTTCTTCTCTTCTCTCCACTACCTTTTGTGCATCTTCAAGTACAAACTCATCAATTAGCTTATCCTTCACAAAATAATCATAAGCACATTGGGCAAGAACCGCAAGCTCAATCTCAGTTTTAGCACCGCCACAAACATAGCTTTTAAAAATCTGCTCTCTCTCACCCACATAGGCACCAGTATAAAGAAGCTGTACCAAAATCCGCTCACACAATCCATAGGTATCTATCCCAAAGGCTTCCGCTGCCTTCCAGATATCGCGCATTTCTTTGCTGGTACCCCTGAAATGAGTGCAGAGATACTCCAATAATCTCTCATCATATTTCCCTGCTTTAAATGCCATAAAGGCAAGCTGCTTCATGGTCCTATCCTCTGAAAAATCCTCCATTAAAAGCAGTCTGCTGCAAAGCCTTACCAAAAGCTTTGCTTCCACGCCTTCCCCGCCCCGCATTTTAATCCACTGGTAGGCTTTTTCATACATGCCCCGAATGACCATAAAGCGTACTACTTCCGTAAAACTGCTGTTTTCCACCTGTTCCGGCTTTAACTCTCTTAAATAGTCATCCAGCTCGTTCATTCTGTCATTATCGTAGAAAAAGTGGATCAGCTTCATTCGTATTTCCTGCTTAACTAACACAGCCGCCTGATCGGAAGCGGCAACCCGCTTCATATACTCCACATTTTCACTGTTAACCACACCGATTTCCCGTCCTCTTTCGCACAGCCACAAATCAAAGTGTACACATCCGCTTACATAAGGTGCTATCATTGCAGCATATTTGTCCGGCAAAAGAAGCCTTTCAAGAATATATTCCTCCTGTCTGCAGTAACGGTTTCCTCTTCCGTCTTCCAAAAGCAATTGAAAATCATTTCCATAAACAGGAATGTATGCTTCTTTTCCTGAAACCGGATAAACCGTTTCCTGACACTCTTTTTCATAAATCAGAATTACTTTTTTAATATCTTCCCTGATAACCGTCAGGTGCTGAATAAAAAGCACCGTTATAAGTCCCTTGGCAGTTTCCTCGGTAATCATCATTTGTGTCAGCAGATTTTTGTATAGGTATGCCAGATACCGGTTGCTTTTTCCCTTTATAATCTGGAATACCACAAAACGCTCTATCTGCTCCCTGTAACTTTGATACAGCTCCGGAAACTGTTCCTTATTCCGGTATACATATGCATAGAGAAACGAGTTGTGTAAACTATCAAGACTACTGTCAAAAGCAAAATACATTAAAACTATTTTTGGTATTACACAGTCGTCCCTAAGCCTTAAGGACATCATATAGTATTCATAAAGTCTTGTAATCTTTAGTTCCTTTTCAATTCCCTTTTCATACCAGGAAAATGCATTTTCATCGGTTATGTTCCCCTTAATCAGCAGAGTGCATATGGCCAGCAGCACCTCATCTGCCGGCACTGCCTTGTAACACTCTTTTAAAATAAAAAATAATCTTTTTGTGTAATTTTTCTGCTTCTGGGCAAGATAAACAATCTGATCAATCATACCGGAAGTAAGCAGTTCTCTTTTTGCAGCATAAGAAAGCACCTGTAGTTCAAATGCATCCAGCCGCATCAAAAGAGATGGGTTTGCCAGGAGTAGATTCCATGCTTCTATATAAATCACCGGGCTTTTACAGCCCTGCTTAAACTGTTCCTCTAAAATAAGCCATTTCCTTGAAGGACTTCTGGTGTAGTCGTCTGCAAGATATAAAAGCAGCCAGGCAATCCGCCAATTGTCAGAGTTTTGAGCAAAAATCCTCTCCACCTGTCCAGCCACTTCATCTATATAATTTTCCTGTCGATTTAACAGGGTGGTCAAGTAAAGCTTATAACAATACAATGCCGGATCAAAGCTTTCTTCCATCATGGCACTTGTCTGATCCAAAATCCATTGTGCTTCATTGTCCCTCTCCATAGTAATCAAAAGCTGTACCTGAAATAATTTGGATGCCGGATCTCTTTCATCCACCTGGATCAGTGCATCCACCAGTTCTCCGGTTTCCTTCATCCAGGAAGCTGCACTGATCTTTTTGGTGCGGAAGGCCTCATAATATTGCATCAATTCCATAATGGTATGCTTTTTCTGCCTTCTGATTCCCGATATCTTTGCAGTAACAGGTCTGTTTATGACTATGATATCAGCCTTAAGGGACACATAGGGGTTATATAGCTGAATACTTCCGTAATTTCTGCCTGCATGAAGCCCTTTTTGTGAGACATAAAAAGGCAGTCTGTAGCAGTTTCCAAGAAAATCTTCATCTCTGATTATTTCCTTTTCCAGTACAAGAAACTCTCCCTGCAGGGAAATATTTAATTCGGAATATCCCCATCCATTACGGTTAATTACCAGCCTGCAATAAGCCATATCCTCAGGATTTTCGATTCGTATTTCCGATTCCTCTAAAAGGAATTCGATTCTTTGCTTTTTTTTGATCTGCAAAAGGAATTCTTCCACATTTTGTTCCCGTCTGCTTCCTCCCAGCAGGCCTTTGTATGCACCATAATACTGCTTGTCCACACCTCCAAAAACCCGTTCAAAGTCCTTTGCGTAAAAAAGGTTGACTGCTTCCTCCCAATTTGTTCTGGCAAGGTTTGCAAAATGGAATAAATTTTTGATTTTTCCGATTCCAGATTCCAGACTGTCAGAGGCAATGGTCACAATATAGGGAACATAGTACTCTCCCTGATTGGATATTACCCTGAATTCTCCTCTTAGCGTTTCACCTTCCGTCATGCCTGACGCGTCAAAATAATACAAAATTTCTTCCTGGGGGCCTGAAAATTGATCTGTCATGCACTGCATTCTGAGTCTGCTGGAGGAAACGCTCCCTTCTGTCAGCTCATTTTCCTGGCCAAATATGGTAAAGCTTCCCTCGTAATCTTCTCCTTCGCGCAGGGTGAGTTCAATCACAGGACTTGAAAAATCCAGTGCATGAATGTCATTATTAAAATTTCCTTCCAGTATTCTCTTTACTGCATCCTGCACGCTTTTGTTTCCTCCGGTCTGCCTGTTCTTCTTAAGTAAATATTCAAATTTAGTATACCATTATTTTACCCTTCTTCGCAACAAACCTTCAAAAAAAGAATAAGATGCACCTGTTGCTGTTTACAGAATGTTTAAACCAAAGCGGAGATAGAGTTTTCATTCTTCGTTGCCATACTCCCGCTCCATAAAAATGGACACTCTATCTCCGCTAGGTTGTAAAATACCTTTGTACGAGGCGCAGGCTGGCAGCGGGAGTGTAAATTAAGGTAATCAGCCGGGTTCGGAAATACGGCTTACTCCTACGTAAATGTTGGAAATGCTGTACCAGGTGGGATAATCTACAACGCCGGTCTGGGGCAGGTTAAAGATTCCCTGGAAGGCTTTTACTGCCTGTGCGGTAGCCGGTCCATAGATACCGTCTGCCGCAATCTTGGGAATCGCAGGATAATTTTGGGCGATTCTGTTTAACTGCTGCTGCATCTGTCTTACTTTTTCACCGGAAGAGCCAATGGTCAGATTATATCCGGGCCAGGAAGAGGGTACTCCTGCAATGCTGTCAGCAGAATTAATGTACATATCGCTTCCATAATAATAATGTATAATGTCAATGGCTGAATATCCTTCTTCCGCCAAATATCTGGAACCCCACTGGCTTAATCCGTCACAGGTGACTCTTCTTCCATCACAGTAAGCGGTAAAAATGGGCTGTCTTACCCCGGGCCTTGACAAATAATTGGCAAAAACATTATCCACCACCCGGTCAATGTTTTCGTAAACATTTCTTCCACGCATCCACTTTTGATCGTAGGCAGTAGAGGAGGTAATGGTAAAGTTATAACCCTTGTTCCGGTACAGCAAAGCCAGGGGTTTCGTGTATAAAATCTTCAAAGCCGATTTTAAGCTTTATTTTCACATCATCATCTTTTACAATAACCTGATCAATCATGTAAAACAACAGCATTCGTTTTGTTTGTGTATCTGCGCTTTCAAAAGTTATTCCCAAATCTGGTTTCATTTCAAGAGAATTTTTCAATTTGTCATTATGATTTTCAGCCCTGGCCGCTTTGCTTCTCACTTCTTTTTCTCTTTCTTTTAATTTATCCACACAGTCCGCTTTTTCCTTTATCAATTCTGATAATTTTTCCGCGCTGAAGTAATACTCTCCCCTGATTGCTTCCGGTATCTTTTCTTCTAAGGTTTTAAGGTCAAGGTTCAGATTCTGTATCTGTTTTTCAATTTGTTTCAGCTCCCTTTTAAATCCGGCTTTTTCCTGCTGTCGCATACCCTCTAAATCCTCAAAAAAATCAATTCCCTTCAACTGTTTTATACACGCTGCGGCCACCTGGAATACAATGCTTTCCAAATAATCCTGCCCGTAACTTTTGCGCTCCATGCATTGATTCGGACAGATGTATCTGCCTGTAAAGGAAACTTTCTTTTTGCCTGACTTGACCGTCCAGTGATTGCAATAGCTGCCATTTTTTAATTTTTTACCACAGTATCCGCAATAGACAAGCCCCATAAGTGCAAGCTTTCCTCTGGTGGTAAAAGGCACCTTATATTGATCTTCATATAATTTCAGGGACTGCTCCTTAGAGGTATTTAGCTTCCTGATCCGCTCTTCTCTTATTTCCTGCGCCTTTTCCCATGCTGACTTGGGAATAATAACCAATTCAGGAATCTGTTTTTCAGAATAAATCCATTCCCTGCGGTCCATTCGTCTTGTGCCTTCCGCCCCGCCTCTTTTATTGATGGCGTAAACTCCCATATAAATGGGATTTTTTAAAATTCCGGCAATAGCAGCAGGTTTCCACTTACTGCCTGCAGCAGACAAAATCCCTTCATCATTCAGTGTTCTGGATATTTTTTCATACCCCATTCCCTTTAAAATGGCAAGATCATATATTTTTTTAACTACCGCCGCATCTTTTTCCACAATTTCAAGTTTCTTTAACAGGCGTCCATGATTGTTTACCATGCCGGAGGGTACCAGCTTATATCCATAGGGCGCCCTGCCCCCCGGAAATTTTCCTGCCTTTACCATTTCCCTCCGGGCATCTTTCACACGCATACTGGTTTTCCTGCTTTCACCTTCATTCTGCCAGAAGCGGATAAAATTCAGTAGTTTATCCGTATGCTCCCTTGTTTTTAACTGCCCGTCCTTTATCGTCCATACCTCTATTCCCAACTGGTTTAAGGCAGCTACATAAAAACTATATTCCTCCTGTCTGCCAATCCGGTCTGACATATAGGCCAGCAAAATATTAAATTCCCCAGCCCTGGCATCTGCAAGGATCTTTTGTAAAACTTCTCTGTCCTCCACGCTGTTTTTATAGGCAGATACTGCTTTTTCAATGTATTCTTTGTCAAAAACCCAATCTGACTGCCTGGCGATATATTGCTCTGCTTCCGCCCGCTGAACAGGAATGTCTCCCTCATGAAGCTGCTGCTTTGAAGATACTCGAAGCAATGTTCTGACTTTCTTACTCATGATTCATCTCATTTCCGCGCTGCTTTTGCCATTCCAGGTTTGTGGATGCAGCACTGTCTTCAGCCTGAGGCAGGGCTATGCTGTTTTCTATTTTTTCCAGATACATTGCTTTCAGCCTGCCGGTTAACTCCTGACGGGCTTTTATGTCAGACTGCTCAGGAAATTCCACCGTAACCTTTACAAATTTATCTTTATAAGAAATTGTGGAAATCCAGGTTTTGTATCCTGTTTCTGAAACCATGTAGTTACCCTATTTTCCGCCTGCTTTTTACATATTTATGTAATTTTGCTTTTTTGTATTCAAAAGCACTGACCAGATATTGGTCATTGACACATAGGTAACTTGTTGCTATAATCAGATATGCAACAAGTTGCCTATAGGAGAACTATTATGAAACTGGAGGATTTGATTACACGGTTTTCAAGCACTACTAAAAATCAAAGAAAAGCTATTTTCAGTACATTATTTATTGCAGGAAACAAATTGCAGACACTTTTTGATAACCATATTCCTGAAGTCTCACTCAAACAATTTATGTTATTGTCAGTTATCAGGCAGTCAAAAGAACCATTGACATTTACTCAATTAGGAAATTTGCTGGGCTGTTCAAGACAAAATATTAAAAAAATAGCTGATGTTCTGGCAAAAAAAGGTTTTATTAACATAAAGCAAAGTCCAAATGATACAAGAGCCATGTGTATCTGTCCTACGGAAAAAGCAAACGACTATTTTCAAAAGGACTTTTCAGAGCATCAGGCAGAATTGGAATATCTCTTTGAAGTTTACACAGACGAAGAGATAGAGATGCTTTTTGTTCTTTTGTCAAAACTATATGCAGGAATTGAAAATTTAGAAAAAAAGATTGACAGTGGAAAAAGGAGACTGAAATCAAATGAAAGCAATCGTAATTTATAACTCACAAACAGGATTTACAAAACGTTATGCCCAGTGGATCGCAGAAGAAACAAAAGCTGAATGTCTTGAATTATCAGCAGCAAAAAAGAAAGATCTTTCTGCCTGCGAAGTGATTATTTTTGGAGGCTGGGCACGTGGAGGCAGCATCAGTAAAATTAACTGGTTTAAAAGCAATATGGATAAATGGACAGATAAAAAACTGATTGTATTTTGTGTTGGAGCAGGCCCAATAGATAATCCGGAAATTGAACCTGCCCTTAAACAAAATTTCAGTGACACAGAACTGGAAAAAGTGAATTTATTTTACTGCCCGGGCGGCATAAATTATGAAAAAATGCCTGTTTCATCCAAACTTATGATGAAAATGTTTCTAAACATGCTTACAGCAAAAAAGAATAAAACGGACACAGAACTGGAAATGATAAAAATGCTTTCCACATCCTATGATATTTCGGACAAAAAGTACATTGAACCAATTTTACAGTGTTTGAAAAAATAAATGCACACAGCCGCCCTTTTTATCTGCTTATTCCTCCTCATACTGAGGTGTAGTCACACAGTCAATTCCATCACTTTCAAATCCTGAAATGGTGGAACTTAAACTGAGATACTCAGCAAAGCTGGTATCATAAGCGCCGCTGACAATTCCTGCATTTACCAGATCTGTCTGGTTTGCCGCAGAAAAATCTACACCAAAGGTGGTAAATACCATTCCATCTTCCACAAGGACGCTGCCATAAATACCGGACAGCATATCACAGCGCTGCTCCTGCTCTAATTTAAATTGTTCCACTAAGGAAAGATCCACTAAAGATTCATCAATCCCCTCTTTTTTCAAAAAGCTGATAATGGTATCTCCAACAGCTGCTATATCATAGCGCAGACTATAACCTTCTTCCTCATATGTACACACCGTCATGGTCACGTCTGCATAATCGTAAAATCCGCCGGTTAAAACATTTAAAAATTCCAGATCAGGGTAACCTCTGTGCTGTAAATAATAGCCTCCGTTTTTAGCTGCATAGTCCGCCTTTGCTTCTTCCTCTTCACCCATCTGTGCAGAACTGATGCCCTGTTCCATCCAGCCTCCCACATTTGTGTAAACATCTCCGCCTTCTTTTGCCTGCTTCTCTAATGCATCAAGCATAGCCTCATAAATTGAACTGCCATAATCTCTTGTCTTAACCTTAATATAAATCATGCCATGGAGGTTTTCCACTTCCTCCCCAATGGTAAATTCCATGTCAGACTGCTGGCTGCAAAAAAGCTGATAAGCCTTATCCATTTCAGGAATGCTTTCCCCTTCCATTGCAGCAAACACATGAAGTAGTTCGTTTCCTTCCTCCAGATAAGAGGCAAAGCTTTCAAAATCTCCTGTCTGTAAGGCTGTAAGACTGTTCTCCGCTGCCTCTGCAATACTTTTTGCTTTTGGCTGTTTTCCTCCTAAATTTAACCCATCACAACCGGCAAGACTGAAAATAAGTGTCAAAATCAGTGCCAGGGATAAAGTAAAACGTATTCCTTTCCCATGTCCCTTATGTTTTTGTTCTGAATCATTTCTCATATTAATAATCATGCTCCTTTCAAAGTCCAGACTCCTAAAAAATTTAAGCCTACTGTACGACTCCTGTTCCGCCTCTTGTCCATATAATATTCTGGCTGATCATCTGGTCAATATCCATGCCAATGATCTCAGAAGCCCTTGCTTTAGCGGCAGCTTCATTTGCTGTTCCCAGGCTTTTATATATCTCATAAGCAGGCTTTCTATTTCCATTTACGTCATACAGGCCAAGGGCCAAATGACTTTCCATCTCATGTGCGTCATCGGTTTGGCGGAACAGCATAAATGCATCCACATCCGGAAGAGACGCTGCCTTTAAATAACCATAGGCAATGGATGCTTCCTGCGCCTCACTTCCAAAAGAAGAAGTATAACCGATTTCTGCAAGAGAAATGCTTCTCACCTCCCCGTTTGGATTTAAAAAATGGCTCTGATGCATATAGTTAATCAAAAGGTCAATATTCTGCATAGTAATATAGGGGGTGGAAAGATTATTTTTCACCCACACTGCCGGCCCATTCCATGCGTAAGGATCATATAAGGGAGAATTATAGGGATGATAAGAAAGTCCCCAGTCAATATTTCCCTCCCGGTTTATGTAATAATTAAATTGATCCAGATACCCCCTGGCAAGAAAGCTTCCGGGATTTGAAAGTCTGTTCCATTCCTGATCAATGGAATTATAAATACGGGCATTGGCATTTTTGCTTTTTATCTCATTATATAGGATACGAAAAGCCTTTACATAAATATTCACATTTAAATCCAGCGAAGTAGAATTGGTATGCCACCAGGAAGTACGTGCATTTACTTCATTTCCCACAATCCAGTTATCCACCTGTCCGCAGCCTGCCGCTCCGGAATAACGCTGTCCCAAAAATGCCCCAATCGCCTTCAAATGCTCCGTTCCTGATGCATCTGCCACATTGATGGCATACCCTGGACAGTCGCCGCCTACTGCCAGCGGATGAATCAAATCCTGGGCATAGGGGCTTTTTCCTCCATTTAAAAGCACCAGTGTAACCTGCATTCCATAATTGTTAAAGCTTCTGATCGTAGAATCATATTTTGAAATCATATCACCATTAAAGTAATAAGTCCGTCCATTGTAATCAAAAGGAACCGCACCGGGAACTGACGCATCCGCACAAATCTCCCCGATATCCATATTGTATACAATCTGCTGAATTCCAAGATCCTGCAGCTCTCCATTAGAAACCCTGGTCACATCCGGCAAAATGCCCTTGATTCCTCTGTCCTGACGTGCAGAAGTATATGCTGCAATTGCCTCGGGATTGGTAATATAATGTTCATCGCTTACCTGAACCATCTGTCCGTTCCGCTTAACTGCAATCAGGAATTTACGGCTTAAATTTGACTGATCCGTATTGTAATTTAGGGGAAAGCTTAAGGAAACAGAGGTTCCTGCTTTAGCAGAAGCTACAATATTTCCCACCGTGCCATCCTGAAAAACCTCATCAGCATAAACATAGAATTTTCCGTCATCACTTGAAGGAATTCCAGAGGATTTAAGCTGACAAACCACATCATTTCCTGAAATCACACAGGAACTGATTGAAACAGGCCTGCCTGCCGCCTCCACACAGTCCGGATTGTCACCAACCACAGGGCCGGCACACACTGCTGATACCACAATAACTACTGCTGCCATAATTGCTGCAATGATTCTTCCTGCTCTACTCATAATTACCATCCCACCATTTTTCTTATGTTTTTGAAACTACAGCCAAAAAGTCATGGGATTCATAGAAATATGAACCCTCATGACTTAAGGTTTTTAGTTACATCATTTATTATATATGAAACACACCGGAATGTCACTATTTTATATTAAGCTCCAGCGGAATATCCAGTTCATGAGGAACCGGCGCCCCGTTCTTTTTCCTCTGACGGACACATTCTGTCAGCAGATATTCTATTTGACCATTTACAGATCGAAAGTCATCCTCAGCCCAGGCTGCAATGGCATCATATAATTTTGCCGACAAACGTAAAGGAACCTGTTTTTTACTGTTATCAGCCATTAGTAAAGTGATCCTGAATTTACAATAGGCTGGGCATCCCTATTTCCGCAAAGTACTACTAAAAGGTTAGATACCATAGCCGCTTTTCTCTCCTCATCAAGAGAAACCACTTCTTTTTCAGAAAGACGATCCAGCGCCATCTCCACCATTCCCACTGCTCCGTCAACAATCATCTTTCTGGCATCAATAATTGCAGACGCCTGCTGTCTTTGCAGCATAACTGCTGCAATCTCCGGTGCATAAGCAAGATAAGTAATTCTTGCCTCAATCACTTCAATTCCTGCATCTAAAACCTTACTTTGAATTTCCTTGCGGATACGGTTGGCAACCATTTCACTGGAACCTCTAAGGCTTCCCTCATCAGCCACTCCATCTCCGGTAGTATCCACATTTTCCGCTATATCATAAGGATAAATCCGAACAATATTTCGAAGCGCACTGTCGCACTGTAAGGACAAATATTCCTTATAATTATCCACGTTAAATACTGCTTTTGCCGTATCGGTTACTCTCCACATAACAGCAATTCCAATTTCCACAGGATTTCCCAGGCAGTCATTAACCTTCTGCCTGCTGTTATTTAACGTCATTATTTTCAGGGACACCTTTTTACTTGTACCGGAAGCTAATTCCGCAGTTGCTGCTGAAGCAGATACCTGCAAAAGCTTTCCCGCATTGCTTTCCACATCACCGCTCTGGTTTAATTTCGTACCGGCTGCCGGATTTACACTGGCGCAAAAAGGATTCACATAATAAAATCCTTCTTCCTTTAAAGTACCTATATATTTTCCAAACAAAGTTAAAACCAACGCCTCCTGGGGCTTTAATACTTTAAGTCCGCAAAAGAAAACCCAGCCAAATGCTGTGTAAAGGATTCCCAGCACTAATGCTATGATGCCAGGCGCAAATCCGTCTCCATGACCATCCAGCAAAACAGCTCCCAATACAATTGCTCCTATGCCAGATGCATATAACAATATAAAAAGGAGCAGCATTCCCATTCCGTTTTTATTTTTTTGTAATATTTTTTCTTCCATTTCCTTTTCCTCCGTTGTTTTGATATTTTAAAGATATCATTTTGATATCATTTTGTCAATTCATATTTTATACTTCTTTTGCGGTGGTTTCGGTACCACTCCGTATATACCCTGTTTAAAGTAAATGACATAATCACCAGTGTATTTGCATAAATTGCGCTTTCCGGCCAGGTTGCATAAATTTCCGAGGAAACAACGTTTTTAATATAATCTCTGTATTTCACATAATAATTTGGGGCAGTGGAATCTCCGGGCGATCCATCATGAACAACCACATATTCAGGTATCACAACTCTGCTAAGTACAATTTCTCCGCTTTCATCCACAGGCTTAATTTCGTCCTCCGGAATTTTAGGGGGATATTCTCCATATAAAGTATGATCCGGTATTACAATAGTATCTTCCTGCTGCGTGGCAACTTCAAGCGGATTTAAACGAATAGGCTGAACTGCCGTAACATCCGGCAGTATTTCCGTTCCGGAAACCAGTACCGGCTCATAACCGGGGGCCTCCACCTGTATGTTATATTCCGAATAAGGCTGCTGTTCCACAGGAGTCAGGCTGTATTCTATGGGAGGCGCAGGAAGATCAATTGTTGCGCTTTGGCCGGAAGAGTTCGTGATCAGCTTTTCTATGGTCACATCCGGCACTCCCTTATAAGATATGGTTATTGTTGCATCCTGTATTGGAATCAGCCCCAATGATGAAGTTACATTGATCTGCAACTTTCCCATACCGGCGTTATCCGTCTGCGCACTGTGCAAACTATGATCAGGCATAAAAATACCTCTGCAAATATACTTATCAGTATCATATGCAGAGGTTTCCCCGTTGGTCACACAGCAGTCTGTTCATCTATTATTTCAGCAATCTTTTCAATCCTATAGAGCGGCAGATTTATAAGCCAGCCTTCCTTTTTAAAATCTGTCATTGGTATAATAATAAACGTACAAATCTTCATAGACTTTCAACGGAATACCCGCCCCATTGACTCAGCTAACCTTATGCACAAGACCACAATCAGTAAGCCACATGATTGCTGTTTCATAACATACGAATTTTAGGGACGAACTCATTGGGGGTATGTTTGGAGAAGTCCTGCTCATAAGCAGTCAGGATTCTCTTTTGAGCAAGTTTAATATGTCATATAATCACAAAAAATACATTGTATTTTTGAAAAATAATCACATTTTTTACAATGAATAAATGTTAAAAGAATCGAATCTTCTCTGTTTATGCATTTCTATTAATTTTTGTACCTGTAAACCTCATTGCAGGACAATTATTTTGTATATCGTTTGAACATTATAAATCTTGTATTTTCAATTTTCCCCGATCCATTTCACATACTTTATCACACAAAATTTCTATATCTTCTTTGTTATGACTTGCCAATACGATCGTTTTCCCCTCATCCCGCAGTTCCATCAAAAGCTTCCTGATCTCTTCCACGCCCTGATTGTCCAGACTGTTCATCGGCTCGTCCAGAATCAGTATCTCAGGATTTTCCATGATAGCCTGTGCTATGCCCAGACGCTGTTTCATTCCCAGCGAATATTTGCCAACCTTTTTATTGCTGTCTGGATCAAGCCCTACTTTTTCCATGCTTTCTCTGATTTCTTCTTTACCAATCACATTGCGTATACCTGCCAGGTATGCCAGATTCTTAAATCCTGTATATCCTTTCAGGAATCCGGGGTTTTCTATGATAATCCCTATATTGTCTGCAAAATCTATATCCTTTCCAATTTCTTTTCCACTTACAACAACCCGCCCGCCGGTAGGGCTTAAATAGCCTGTTATAAGCTTAAACAAAACAGTTTTTCCTGAACCGTTTCTTCCGATAATCCCATAAATTTTTCCTCTTTCAATGCTAAGATTAACATTGTCAATAACGGTAACATCACCGAATTTTTTGGTTAAGTTCTCAATGCTGATAATTTCTGCCATATAAAAACCCTTTCTTTCCTGATTAAAGTTTCGGAAACATGCTGTTTCTAACTTCCCACTTACTTTCTGCTTCACAGGTATATTGTTTATTTTCGTGCTTCTTTTTTAAGCAAAATTCCTCCGGCCAGATAACCAAGTACAATCAGTACTATCTCTGTTATCAAAGAAGATAATACGGGAACTCCCGTATTATCGTAATACCACCTGCTCTGAAAATACATCCCCCACATTCCGAACATCAATCGGACTGTTCCCATATATGTAAACCCAACAAGAAAAGTAAATCCTTCCAGCAAAAGTAAGATTGCCGGTGCAAACTTCCTGAGCCCCGTCAAATCCAGCACAAGAAACAAGGACATTATCGTTATCATATGGACAAACCATAAAAAGAACACTTTCCATCCCTCTTCCAGAATCCCGCTGATGTTTATAATATCAATCATCATCGCTATTATAAACAAAACTGCCGCCGCCAATATGCCATTCAACAGGTTCCTGACAAATTTATGCCTCCACCATACTTTAACTGCTGTATAACGATAACACACAAGCGGCTCCATTTTCCTCCACTTTTCAAGCCCGACGCCTTCCGCCAGCAGACAGATTCCAATGGGAACCAGCCATCTTGCCAGCTCATAAAGCACCTTATCAAAATCAACCGCCCAGCTTAATCCATCCTGTGAAACTCCGCCGAAAAAATCTAAAATCATGCTCCGGTTCATTATTGCCTCCCTTTGTCCTTTCGCCTATCTTGCCTGAATATCCACCCTTTCTACTGCAAATAACGACACTGCTGCCATAGCAAAAATAAAAGCCATCATTATACAGGGATATCTCCAATAACCACCTGAACCATCCACATAGTATACCGGGCTCTGATGCAGTTTGACAGTAAATGACAGGATAACTCTTCCCAAATGTACCACAGCCACTGCTGCCAATCCCCAAAAACCGCCAAACATGAGATTGCAGACATACAGTAAAACTCCGAGAAAGACAAAATAGCAGAACATGTACATAAAAGTAATCCCAAATGCCTGTAAAACTGTCATATGTTTCATCAATGCCATGCCCTCAAAAGATACATGATATTTTTCAGCAATTGTATGCGAGGCACCTGTTGCCAGCATATAGGCAGGACTGCTCCAGATTTTTCCTGAAAAACCATACGGAACACTAACTGCTGTGGATGCTGCAGCAAAACACATTGTGTACATAAAAGCCTGTATGAAAACATATAACAGCATACCCATATTCCAGATGCGCCTGCCGCTGCGGTATAGAATAATATAAGTGTTTCTTTTTACAAAAGGCGCATTCGCCAAAATCAGCAGATAGCCCAATACCCACAATCTGCCTGCTGTACCCTGACTTTCCACGATAATAAAAGCTTCAAAAATGTTGACCGGTTCTTCGATCTCCACTGCATATCTCAAAAAATCATTTAATCCCAGTGCCAGAACTGTAAACCCAAGCAGATAGCCCATAATCACCCTGACGCTTCCCATCTCCTGCCGCAACAGCCCAAGGGCAATTCTTATTGCCCTGGTAATCCTTATATTACTCATCCCGGCATCTCCTCTTAAATCCTGCCATGACAACGGCAGCGGCAGCAAAAATCCAGACACCTTCCAGCACCACCGACAATAGATGCCCCACATCATCCCCACGCACCAGGATGGCGGGATTTAGTCTGTCCGGCATCAAAATATAAAGGGACTCGTACAAAACAAAGGGCCCAGTCATCGACACATATTTATTTGGCATCCACACTGCAAACGCCAGCCCCACCAGCGCCCATGCGCTTCCGAACAAAAAACCCAGCAATACCTTAACTGCCACCATCATGCCAATCCCATAAGTCCTGCCTATCACCACCATTTCAATATCTGCATCCACTCTCAAAGCATTTGTCCCTAAAGCATTAATATCCGCCAGCCCCGGCGTTTCCAGATGCACAGCTACAAGACATATGAGAAGATAAGGAAGCGCAACAATAACTCCCCCCGACAGCGCAACACTGATGCTCCTCATCTGTGCATATTTTTGTGGTCTCATTCGGGAAAGGATAAACCTGTAATATCCACTCTCATACTCCCCGCAGAAACGAGACGCATACCCCAGCACCGGAAACACGGGAAGAAACACGATAAACCCTGATGCTGCCAATATATTTACAATGGCATAATAAGGACTCCCCGAATGAATCGATTCCGTGACAAAATTATATGTAAGCAGTGTCCCAAGCCCGACAAAGCCTGCAAAAAATCCCGGATTAGCAAAACTTCTCCCGATGTCTTTCCATAAAAATTTCATATACATGTCTTCTGCACCTTCTATTTCTTTACCTGTCAGTATACCGAATCCGTGTTTACTAATCCGTCTTTACCAGTTCTCCCGTGACTGCATCCACACATATATGTGCCGGTTCGGATGTTTCAGCGTAACCTTCGTCCACGTATTCATCAAGAGGTATATATATATGCCATATGGGCGTAAGCAACAGTTCCGGCTTATACTCTATCTCGTCCGGGGCAGGTGCAGAATTTGGCACCGGATAATAATTCAATTCCACCCTGTCGTATGTTATTTTGCCCTGTGATTCTATCATGCCATTATCCAGATACTGCTCCAGTATTTTTAAAATCTGCTCAAAAGAAAGCAACGTAACGGGCTCTTTATCCACTGCCTTTCCACAGAAATCTATAAGGGTTACCTCCGCCACTCCCTCCTCGGAAACAGACGCAAATCCATTTGGCCAAACCTGTCCCAGGGCATAAGCATCGGTTCCAATATCCACTGCTATCCCGTCATAAACAGGTACAAATTCCATCTCGTAGAAGCTGTACCCATTTCCCTCTTTGTAATAAACCTTTCTAATTGAAAGCTCACTCACTCCGGCAGCCTCTGCCTTGTCCAGAAGAATTTCCACAGCCTTGTTTGCCGGAAAGCTGCCTTCGTCCATTTTATCCTGCGTAATGAGTGTTTCACTGAAGTTCCCGCTGAAAATCCTAACGCATTTTTCCTTTAACTCATGATTAATATAATACGCCCCTGTGTGGTATGTAAACGATGCTTCCTTCGCTCCATCCCCAAGCCTGGCTGCACTGTGGTCTCCAAATTTAGAATACAGACACCTGTCTTCGTTTTCCTGCGGGGTGCTGTTATACCTGTCATTCTCCTCAATCTCATTTAAAAGCTCCTGGGAAGTGTCTTTTATGCTGTCACTTTCGCTGTCAAGAAATTCCAACAGAGCATCTCTATTAAGCCCGTCATTTGGCCCCAGCGTGATGATGCACAGGTTATCAGGGACTGCCGGGATTGCTGCATTTATATTGATTTTATTATCACCTGTTCCTATAGAACCCTGATACCAGTCTGCTGTCTGTTCCTGCTCGTCTGCCCGGCTACCCGCTTGTGTCTGCCCCTGTGTATCTGTCGTGGCAATTTGCACCTGCCTTTCTATATCGCCCTGCGCATGCACAATATCGTTTCCTTCCGTCGCACCCGGCGCTTTCTGGCAGCCGCCAAACACAGACGCACACAATACTGCCGCCATCGTTAAGCATAATCTGTTTTTTCTCATACTGATACCTCCCTGTAAGCTTCTGTATACTCCGGCATGATTACCGGCAACCGACTTTATTTCCGGTCATCTGCTTTCTTTAATATTGTCTTTCAAAGCATACCACAAAAACAGAAATTTGGAGGCGTTTGGCGAAATCAGACCATATTTATGACGAAATCAGCCAAAGAATCTGTGAATCTCTGATTTACATCTCTTTTATGTACATAATGATATCTGCTTTCATATTTCCGTTTTCACATACCATATCCATCTCACCGTGATACTTCTCGATGATTCTCCGCACATTGTAAAGACCAATTCCATGATTTGACACATCTTCCTTTGTTGTCTTTAGACACTGTACCTTTCCCTCTGCAATACCCTGGCAACTATTGCAGATATGGATAAACAAAATTCCTTTCTCAAGCTTAATTGCTATTTTCAGCTTTTTTTCTTCTGTCTGACATGCCGCCTCTATTGCGTTGTCAAGCAGATTCCCCAACACCACATTTAAATCAAATGAGCGCAGCATCAGTTTTTCCGGTATGCTGATTCCTGTCTCTACTATATTCAGAGTCTCTTTTGCTCTTTGCAGCTTATAATTTAACAGGCTGTCCACAGACTCGTTTCCTGTGGTAATATACTCTGCCGGGTTCGTCATAAAGTCCTGCATGGAATCAAGATATCTCAGGGCCTCCTTCCAATCTTTTTTCTGCAAAAGCACCTGAAGCGCCAATATATGGTTTTTCATGTCATGTTTTAATGCCCTGATACGCTTCTGTGATTCCATAATTACGTCCAACTGGTTTTGATATGCGTATGTTTGCTGCCGATATATATCTTTTTCCCTTAAATTTTTGTAGTTATCCGCCATCATATGATAGAGACGGAATATGCCCAGATTGATGATAAGTATGGAAATACATATCATTGCGGCCGCCACACCCTCATATCTCCCATACAGCAAAGCACATAAAATAAATACACTTGCCACGGGAATAATAAGCAAAATACCGGTCTGCCTTTTATCAAACGCTATTTCTCTGCTGTCTGCCGGATAAGCTGCGTAACCAATCAATATGACGCAGATCAAAAGCAGTAACGTCCTAATTGCCTGCTGTTGTAGAACGAATTCCTGCGAAAGGGCAAAATATACCGCAAGAGTACACGCCATATCCGTAGTGAATATCGCCAGTGATACCCATATCCTCTTTTTCCATGTCCCCTGATAAAAAAGTGTAAGTCCCGCTATTCCCAGATAATTACAGATTCCGTATAATACCGATATATTGAAAATACTGTATAGAATGGTATACAGCAGATAATAACATACAAATCCGGCTTGTATCTTTTTCCCTTCCTCTTCGTCTGCGGTAAAAAACAGCTCCATTATTTTTCTGATCAACACCACCCTCAGAATATTTACAATCAATTCAGATATCATCTTATAATTCACCATATATTTCTGCTCTCCCATATTGCTTTATTTTGCCTCTTACTTCTTTCCTGTATGGCTTACTAATGCCTAAAATGGTTCCATCAGACATTTTCACGCAATCGTAGGAATATTCGCTGACATATAATTGATTGACAATATAAGACTGGTGTATCATCATAAAATCAGCCGGAAGTCTTTCCATGATACTTTTCAGCTTTCCATAAAATTCATCTTCACCATCCCTTGTGATAACTCTGATTTTCTTGTCCATACTCATAAAATAAGCAATATCCTTCGTGGGAATTCTGAATATTACGCTTCCCTTTTGGTATTCGAAACAGCTTTTGAGGCTCTGTTTCTGTCGAATGCTTCTGATCAGTACTTCCTTAATCTGCCCGTCTGATACAGGCTTTACCAAAAAATCAAGGGGCTGGATCTTGAACAGCTGCATGGCATATGCCTGTCTAGAAGAAATATATACAATATGGGTATTAATGTCCTCCATTTCATTGCGAATAAATTTACCTACCGATACTCCGTCTGCCTGTACCAATTCAATATCCAGAAAGATCAAGTCCAGCTGTATTCCATTTTGCATGTCATGCAATATACTTTCACCGGAATACCAGACTTCAACTTCAGCTTTCACTGACAATTCTTTTGTATTTTGATAAATCTGCTCTTCTAATCTGGAACATAATTCTTTATCGTCATCACAAATTCCAATCCTGTACATACATCGTCTCCCCCTGTAAAACATGAATCTACTTCAATAATTTTTCTCACGGACAGCATTTTCCAGCCAAATATTCCTGATTTCTTAAAGCCCCTTGGTCTATCAACAAAATATACTTTATCTGTTGTATCATCTGACAGAAAAGGCAGAGACTCAAACAGTCCCTGCCATCTGTTAACCCGCTTATTTGCCAGGCTGTACATCGCCTGCTATCTTTAGCGTACACTATTTCGCATTTTTATTTGGTAAGCAGCATCATAATATCATTGCTTCTTGCCACAAACTTGCTCATGGCTTCCGGTTCAAGGGGTGCATGCTGCAGCAGGGCAAGATCATAAAGCTGTTCGCAGATCATATTTACATTGCTGCCTTCCGTATGGTCCATAATATACTGAACCAGCGGATGGTTTGCATTTAAGATCAAAGTTTCCCCTTCTCTTCCCATGTCTCCCATATTCATGCCGGGCATGGAGTACATTTTCATCATATCCTGCATTCTTCTGGTTTCCTCAGAAAGCGTAATCATGGAAGAAATCTTTTTGTTTTTCAGCTTTTCCACCTTAATAGTGATCTTGTCTTTCTTAAGGGCCTTTTTCATTACCTTACCGATTGCTTCGGCTGCTTCCTCCAACTCTTTTTCTGCTTTTTTGCTGGTCTTTGACTTAAAGGTATCCGTAAGGTCTGCATCAATTCTCTGGAACTTAATTCCTTCATTTTTTGCTTCAAGCTGGGAAACAAAAGGCTGGTCAATATTGTGTGTTAAAATCACAGCATCCATTTTAGCTGCCTTAAACATGTTGATATACTGGCTCTGCTGCTTTTCATCGGTTACATAATAAATAATCTTTTCCTTGGGTTCTTCCTCTGCATCCTCTGCTTCACTACCGGTATCAGCCTCAGAATCTGCACTGATTACATTACCCTCTGCATCCACAACTTCAGCTTTTACTTCTTCGCTTTCCGAAGTTTCTTCCTTCCCGTCTTCCTGACCTTTTCCTTCTTCCTGGTTTTCTTCTTTCTCTGTCTTTTCCACTTCGTCAGGATCTGTTTTATTCACTTCCAGACATTCAGGCAGCGTCAGATATTTTCCTTCCAGGTTCTTAAACAGAATATAATCTGTCATCTTTTCACAGAACTTATCATCCTTTAAACATCCAAACTTGATGAAAGGACTGATGTCATCCCAGTATTTATCATATTCTTCCTTTTCTGTCTTACACATACCGGAAAGCTTATCCGCAACTTTCTTGGAAATGTAATCAGAAATCTTTTTCACAAAACCATCATTCTGCAGTGCACTTCTTGATACGTTAAGGGGCAGGTCAGGACAATCAATCACACCCTTTAAGAGCATCAGGAATTCAGGAATCACTTCCTTAATATTATCTGCAATAAATACCTGATTATTGTAAAGTTTAATCACACCTTCAATAGACTCATATTCCATGTTAATCTTAGGGAAATACAAAATACCTTTTAAGTTAAAAGGATAATCCATATTCAAATGAATCCAGAACAAAGGCTCCTTGTAATCCTGAAAAACCTTACGGTAAAATTCAAGGTATTCTTCCTTGCTGCAGTCATTGGGATGTTTCATCCATAAAGGCTGGGTTTCATTTAAAAGCTCAGGACGCTTTGTAATTTTATACCTTAATTTGTCCTCTTCCTTTTCCGGTTTAATCTCCTCCACTACCGTATCCGTATCCAGCTTTTCATCTGCATCAATGGTCTGGGTATCGGTGGTATTTTCCTTGGAAAGATAGATTTCTGTAGGCATGAAGGAGCAGTATTTCTTTATTACTTCTCTTGCCCTGTACTCATTGCAGAATTCCAGCACATCTTCATTGATAAAAAGGGTAATGGTGGTACCTACCTCCTGCCTGTCCCCTTCTTTCATGTCAAACTCCGTACCGCCATCGCATTCCCAATGCACCGGCGCAGCGCCTTCCTGCCAGGAAAGTGTGTCAATATGCACTTCATCTGCTACCATAAATGCAGAATAAAAACCAAGTCCAAAGTGACCTATAATCTGGTCTTCGTTGGTTTTATCCTTATATTTTGAAATAAAATCCGTTGCTCCTGAAAAAGCAATCTGGTTAATGTATTCTTCCACCTCATCTGCGGTCATACCGATACCATTATCGATAAACTTAAGCGTCTTTTCCTCCGGATTTACAAGAACCTGAATCTTTCCCTTAAATCCTTCGGGAAGGGGATATTCTCCCATCATATCCAATTTTTTCAGCTTGGTTATGGCGTCACAGCCATTAGATATTAACTCCCTGAAAAAGATATCGTGGTCTGAATATAACCACTTTTTAATGATTGGGAATATGTTTTCACTATTAATTGATAAGTTGCCATGCTTCTCTGCCACAGTAAATCACTCCTTTTCTCTGAACTAAAATTAAGTGTAATTCCCCTTCTTAAAAAAGTCAAGGCAAAATTAGCACTCATTTAATATGAGTGCTAATAATTCACAAAATACCTGATATTTACGGGCTTTTCCTAATTCTAAAATTTTTATTAACTAAAATATTGATTGTAAATATCAAAGAAATTCCGGGTACTTACATCCTCATTTCTATTAAGGGAAACCTTTTCCCACAAGTCCTCATTTAAGGTTCTTGTAAGTGTTTCCACAAAGGCATCATATTCCTGTCCGAATACCTCTTCCTTTCTTTTTTCCACAATCTTAATTTTATTGGCATCTGTTTCTTCCCGGTTAAAAGTGCTGATACATTTTAAAATATGAAATCCATAATCCGTTTCAATAATACCGCTGACCTGGCCTGTCTCTAAGTTAAAAGCAATATCCTCGAACTCCTTCCCCATTTCTCCTTTGCCAAAGGACCAGGTACCCTTTTCCCCCTCGCTGTAGGTAAGCACCAGTTCTTCAAAGTCACAGTCTTCCTCATGGGCAAGTGTCAGGATTTCTTCCGCCCTTTTTCTTGCATCTTCCTTTACCGCATCTGTAAAATCCAGTTTTTTACCCGTGCCGTCCAGCGTATAGGTTTTAATCAAAATATTCTGCACTGTAATCGTTCTGGCCTCGTCATCACTGATTTCAGGATTGATATCCTTTATGATATACTCATATACTTTATTAGCCAGCGCAAATTCCGAATAAAGAGTTTCAATGGTTTCCTGTGTTACCTGCATGGCTTCGATTTCCGCGTCATTTAAAGAACTAAAATATTGAGCTGCTGCTGCACGGGCCTGTTCCTTTTCCGTAGAGTTTAAAGTTACATTATACTGCTGTGCCAGCAGATTCATGGTTTTAATCTGGGCAAGCTGAGCCAATACCATATCTTTAACGTTTTCCTCCAGCGTCACGCCATTTAAATCTGTTTTCCAGATTTCTTCTCCATACACACTTTCATATTGCTCCTGTGCATTGGTCAGATATACCATTATCTCAGGCAGAGTGCCGGACATTGTTTCTATCCGGAAAATTTCATCCTTCTTAAAACCAGTGGTAAGCACCAGCTTAGTATCCGTGTCCTTAATCTTACATCCTGTAAAGGAAAAAAGCAGCAGGATATACAAAGACAGCAGGATTATTTTTTTCCTCATACTTCTATTTTCCTCAAAATACTTCTGGCCACACTGATTCCATTTGCAGACGCCTGTTGAAGTCCTCTTGTGACGCCGGCCCCGTCTCCAATTGCCCGAAGACCGCAAATACTGGTTTCAAAATCTTTATTTACAATTACCCTGTTAGAATAAAACTTCACTTCCACCCCGTAAAGCAGCGTCTCATCTGCTGCAATTCCCGGTGTGATCTTGTCAAGTGCAACCAGCATTTCCTCTATATCCACCATGATTCGATGTGGAAATACCAAGGAAAGATCTCCCGGTACTGCATCTTTTAAGGTGGGAATCAGATTGTTTCTGCAAAGACGTTCCTCTGTGGTTCTTCTTCCTCTCTTAAAATCCCCGAATGTCTGAACCATAATTCTTCCTCCGCAGAGCATATTGGAAAGCTGGGAAATATGTTTGCCATACTCAATAGGCGTCTTAAAAGGCTTGGTAAAATTCTTGCTTACCAGGATGGCAAAATTGGTGTTATCGGTCTTGTGATCCTTTGATTTATAAGCATGACCGTTAACCACCGCCAAACCGCCTTCATAGTATTCCGTAGCCACTTCACCAGAAGGATTGGTACAAAAGGTTCTTACCTTATCGTCAAAGGTCGGCGTATGATAAATCAGCTTGGCTTCGTAAAGATTTTCATTTAAAAACTGCATAACCTCATCACGGACTTCCACCCGGACGCCAATATCCACCGTTCCGGGAGTAGTTTCAATTCCAATTTCTTCGCATTTATCCTTAAACCAGTCAGCCCCTTCCCTGCCCACTGCAGATACGATTTCTTTTGCAAAGAAGCTTTCTCCCTTATCTGTTTTAATGCCTACAGCCTTACCATCTTCTACAAGAATTTCTTCTACCATAGTATTAAAGTGAAGAACCGCCCCCATTTTTTCCAGATGATGCTGAAGCTTTTCATAAATCTTATAGCCTTCTTCCGTTCCCAAATGACGAATCGGGCATTCCACCAGTTTTAAGTTTGCATTAATGGCTTTTTTCCTGATTTCCCTGATCTCTGCCTGGCGGTCCAACCCGTAAACACTGGTATCCGCGCCAAATTTTAAATAAATATCATCAGACTCTTTAATTAATTTCTGCGTCTCATCATATCCTAAAATTGCCGGCAGATTCCCGCCCACATCAGGGGAGAGAGAAAGCTTTCCATCCGAAAAAGCACCGGCACCGGCAAATCCTGTGGTAATAGAGCAGGGCTTACATCCTACACACTGCTTGGTAATACGCTTGGGACACTGACGCTTTTCAATGGAACGTCCCTTTTCCACAATCAATACCTTTAAGTCTTTTTTCTTATCTAACAATTCATAGGCACAGAAAATACCTCCCGGACCTGCACCAATAATAATCACATCATACTGTTTTTCCATATAAATACCTCCCAAATCTTCCGTTTGTCCTTTTATGCTTCTAAACACCGCTATTACTAAGATAACATAATAACAGCCTCACTTCCAGCATTTGTTTTGCGGATCTGTATTTGATCTCCGATTTTTTCTGCCAGTTCAGGCACATGGGAGATTATCCCAATAAGCCTGTTTTTCTCTACCAGACTCTGTAAAGTGACACAGGCCTGTTCCAGGGATTCACTGTCCAGACTTCCAAAGCCTTCATCTATAAAAAGCGCTTCCACCCTGCGTCCTCCGCTCCTGCTCTGCACCACATCACTCATCCCAAGTGCAAGAGACAAGGACACTTTAAAAGACTCGCCTCCTGACAAAGTCTTCACAGATCTGTATTTACCGGTATAATAATCCATCACTTCAATTTCCAGATTATCTTTGCTGCGGCCGTCTGAAACCTCCTTTACCCTGCGCATCTTATATCTTCCACTGCTCATACAGGCAAGGCGGATATTTGCCGCGTGGAGAATTTCCTCAAAGTAAGAAGCAAGCACATACTGTTCAAACACCAGCCGCTTTTTATTGTTTCCGTTTGCCGCATCATCCAAGTCCTTAAGAAGACTATATTTTTTCATTAACGCTTCCAGTTTTCCGTTTTTTTCTTTTAATGAGGAAAGTACTTTTTTCACACTCTGAAAGCGGTTTTCCAACTTCCTGCAATCCTCAAAAAGCCCATTCTTTTCCATTACTGCCTGCTGCACATTTTCTGTAAGCAGCTTAATGTCTTCTCTCTTTTCCTCTTTTGTCTCTTCCTCAAGATGTAAAATCATTTCGTCGTTTAAGTGACATTCCTGGCGGTAATTCTGGATTTCTTCCCTGCGTTTTTGCATAGTCTGTTGATCAGAAAGAACCTTAATATAGCTTTCCTTTGTTTCAAATCCCAGCATCAGGCATCTTTCATAAAAGGTTTCCTGCTGCCGGCTCAGCATTTTGCTTTCTTCTAAATGCTCTTTCCTTTTCTTTTCCAGCAGCTTTTCCTTTTCTTCAAGTACCGCAAGCCTTTGTTCGTATTTTCTCAAATATATGTTAAATTCTTCCTCACTGTACGCCGCAATATACTCATTTATGACTTCTTTACGTCCTTTTCTTCTTTCGGTCATAAGAAGATATTCCTTTTCAAACGCTTCCACGCGCAGATTAAGTTCCTGAACCTGTGTAAGCTGTGCGGTGGTTTTTCCGTGAAGATCCACTCTTTGTTTTTGTTTTTTCTCAAATTCTGCTTTTAATTGTTTTACCTCTTCCTCCCCGGGAAGTCCGTCCTTTGCCATGGCAGGCAATGGATGGTGGAGAGAGCCGCACACCGGACAGGGCGTTCCCTCGGACAATTTTCCGGCAAGAATCCCGGCAATTCCATGCCGGTAAGCCTTATCGGCCTGTTCATAAAGGGACTTTGCCTTTTCCTCCTCCTGCTCAGCCTTCAAATAAGCTTTTTGAAGTTTACATAACTCATCTTTCTTATCTTTTTCTGCCTTTTTCTCCCGGGCAAGCAGAATTTCCGCCTGTGCCTGTTCTTTTTCCTCCTGATAAGCAGTCAAAAGCTCCTGCCTGTACCTGTAAAAACCTTCCTCCTTCTCTTTCTGCGCTTTCAGGCTTATGATTTCCTCTGAAATTTCCTCTATTTCTTTCCAAAGTAAAACCGTCTTTTCTTCTACTGCATTTAGCTGTAGTTCTTCTGTTCTTAAAGAGGCGGCTTTTTCCTGTTTATCTAAAAGAAGTACCTTCTCCTGCATTTCTTCTTCCCTGGCGCAAAGCGCCATCCGGCGCTGTTTTTCCGCCTCCAGCTTATCAAGAAGTCCTGCTGTTTTTTCAGCCTTTGCCAGTTTTGCAGTAAGTGCCTGCACCAGCTCTTCTTTCCCAGCCAAACTCTTTTGACCGGCTTTGCTTTCTTTTCTTAATTCCTTTACCTGTTCCTCCAAATAGGAAATGATTCCCTGATAAAAATAGCTGCCTTCCTCTTCTTTGGTAATTCCATCCCGCTTAAGCATATCAATATCTTCGTCCATCCTGTGACGGAATTCCATAATCTGTCTGTAGATTTCTCCTGACCTTTTTTTCAGATTAGAAGCTGTTTTTTCATACAGGTCAGTGGCAAAAATTTCCCGAAAGATTTTTGTTTTTTCTATGGAAGATGCAGACAAAAATTTTGTAAACTCTCCCTGTGCAATCATGGACAACTGCTTAAACTGGCGGTAATCCAGCCTTAAAAGCTCCTGTACGGCGCGGGTTACTTCACTGCTGCCTTCCACTACCCCTCCATCTGGTCCGGTAAAAACCGCCCGCTCCTTTTCTTTTGTAAGCGTTCCTGCACTCTTTCGTTTACTGGGACGCAGGTATTCCGGATTTCTGTAGATGGTATAGTTTTCTCCCTTATGTGTCATGGAAAGCTCCACATAAGTAGGGGTATCCGCCTTGGCAAAATCACTGCGGACACTGTTCTTTTCCCTGACCTCCCCACTCATATTTCCATACAACGCATAGGTTATTGCATCAAAAACAGTGGTCTTTCCTGCACCGGTAGGTCCGGTAATCAAAAAAATCCCTCTTTCCTTAAAGCCCGAAAAATCAATTTCCTGTTTTTCCTTGTAAGGTCCCCATCCACAAATAGTCAGTTTCACAGGCTTCATACTTCTATCCTTCCAACTCCTTAATTACATCCACCATAATCTCTTTTCCCTCATCTGAAAGTACTGCATCCCTTACTTCCCGGTAAAAAGCTTCAAACATGGATAAAGTATCTTTCTTTTCAACAAGCATACTCCCCTGCATTGATTCCTCTTTTAATAAAAAATCCTGCGCCTCTTTTCTTACAATCTGCATCACATTAGGGTATTTGCTGCGAAGGGTTCCAATAGGATCAATCAGTTCGCCCTGATCTGTTAAAACCGCCTGAATATAATCCTGTCTTTTTTTCTGCGCTTTTGGATTCTCTTCTTCTGCTGCCTCTAAAAGCGCCTTTAAGGTTCCCTCTATTTTTCTCATGCTCCGCATGGGAAAAAGGGGCAGCTTTTCCACTTTTTTAAGTCCCTGCCCATCCAATGTTACCATAAGAGCCGCCTTAGTCATTCCGGCTTCCCCAAAAGAATACTGTAGTGGAGCGCCTGCATACCATACAGGATAATCGCCGATTCTCTGAGGCTTATGAATATGCCCTAATGCCACATAATCAAAGCCCTGAAACAAAGATACGTCCACATTGTCAAGCCCTCCCACATGAATGGCAGTTTCACTGTCGGAAAGCTCCGGCTCACGTCCCGCATCTGTCACAAAAAAATGCGTGACCAGCACCCGGTTCTTCTTCCATTTCCCTGAAATCTGCATCTGCTGTTTTTCCTTATGCAGAATATCTTTGTCTTCCGGGCTCTCTCCTTCCGGCACACTTTCTTCCTCCCAGTACTGTTTCAGGAGCAGTTCTACCGCTTCCCCGCTGGTTCTTACCCCTGCCTGCGCCGGTTTCATAAACGGGAAAAGCACAAACTCCGTCTCCTCTTTTTTCCCTTGGAAGCTCACCCTTGTCAGCACATCCTTTTGGATTCCTGCAATGTGAACCCCCTGTCTGGAAAGCAGACTTTCTCCAAAAGACAATCGTTCCGGTGAATCATGGTTTCCACTGATGATCACCGCCTGTATTCCCATCCGGGACAGTTCATTTAAAAATCCGTCAAATAAAGTCACTGCCTCCGCCGGAGGAATTGCCCTGTCATAAACATCCCCTGCAATCACCACTGCCTGCGCACCGCCTGCTTTTGCCATGTCCGCAATCTGAGATAAAATATACCTTTGATCCTCCAGCATGGAAAAATCATTAATTACTTTTCCGATATGAAGATCTGCCACATGTAAAAACTTCATCCGATTTCCTTTCCTTTTGAATCAAACCAGGCAGCTCCATTTGTCAAAAGATAATCTTCACCGCTTAAAATCACCTGACAGTAATCCCTAATTGATTTAAGTTTTCTCTTAAATGCAACACCGCCGCCCAAAAGATCAGTAGTGTGAATATCCGATCCGGCACTGATTGGCAGCCTATGTTCATTTGCATAGGCAATTGCCCGCTTATCAAAATCCGGATTATTATGACTTAAGCTTAAAGGAGAAGAGTGGGTGGCATTGATTCCCTCCACCCCGTCCACATCCTCCGGGAAAAGCCGGATCTTGGGAATATACCATTCTTCTCTATAGGGATGGGCATGAATTACCATTCCTTCCGCTTTCCTAATCAGCTCATGCTGTTCCTTAATGGACGCATCCTTAATCTCCGGATGCTGTTTCAGCCACATTTTGTCTACCCCGTAAATTAAAAATTCCGTTCCCTGATAGCAGGACTCATAGCCAAAAAACACGTCAAGCCCTATTTCCTCTCCCTTATCTTTTGCATGTTCATAGCCTGTGCAAAACTGTTCAATCCATTCTTCCCAGGGCAGACCGGCACTTATACAGCTGTTTCCATACCAGTTGTGGTCTGTAATGATAATACCGGTGTAGCCGGCCTCCTTTGCCGCCTGTGCCATTTCTCTTCCCGTGCTGCGGGCGCAGGCACTGCTCTCGCTGGTATGCATGTGGGTTTCATATAAATATGGGTAATCTTCTATCCTCATTTTTATATCCATCTGCGCGTTGCGGCGCGCGTACAAACAACGAATGTCAGGCTCCTCCTGCCATCCTTATGTTAATCAACAGGCTGAATACGCATTTTTATTCAGCCTGTGCTCCCTTATGCCTGCTTTCAACAGACACCCGGATTACAGTTCTATCCAAAACCGTTTCATGTAGGCGGAAAGCTGATCGGACCATACGGTTTTTTCATAAATTCCCCCGCCGGATAAAATGGTTTTTTCACTTGCCGTATTATTTTCGTCACAGGTGATCATTACCCGGTTAAGCCCTGCTTCTGTGCACTTATTCAGCACCTGCCTCAGCATCTGCTTTCCATATCCCTTTTGCCGCTCACATGGCCGGACACAATACCCGATATGTCCTCCCCACAATCCTAAAACAGGGTGATCAATGTGATGCCGGAATTCAATCATTCCTACGATTCTCTTATCCCGCCTTCTGACGCCTAAATAAATATCAGAATCCACCAGCTCAGGCGGGCAGGTTTCCTTCCTGTGCATAGTCTCTACGTAATCCACCCATTCCCGGGCAGTTTCACAATCTCTTAAATTACCTGTGCCGCCCATGTCTTCCTTGGGATTAAACTCTAAAAATTCCTTCCGGTACCCCATAATGTCCTCTGCATATTCCATCCTAGGCGTGATTAAAGTAATCTCCTCTTCCAAAAGCGTGCATAACGCCTCATAAGAGGGTTCCCCGGCCTCTGCAATTTCTTTAATTCCCATGTTTTTAAGACAATTTGTGGTATAAGGTCCTATAGAATACACGAATGGTACCGGCCGCTTTTTATCATGGGCCTGAAATAATCTGACTGCCGAAGAAGGACAAGTGATCAAAATACCATCATACGCCTTCCATTCACAAGTAAATTCCGTTTTTTTATTTTCATAAACAGGAATGGTAATCAGATGGCATTTTTTCAAATGATTTTCAATGGTACCGCTGTTTTCTGCCGCTGAAAAATACAAAACACACGCTCCATCTGCCGCTTTTTCTGAGATCTCCGCTGCAAATGCCTCTCCATGCTGCTTTTCAGAAATATAATCCGCCCGTATGCCATATCCGAGCAGCTCCTTTGCAGTATGCTTTCCAATTGCGGCAATGCTGCTGCCTGCAAGACTTCTGCTATCCAGCCCCGCTGCATATAGGTTTTCAAAAAATCCGGCCACACCATTGCTGCTGGAAAATATCATCCAGTCAGCCTCCTTAAGCATCTCTTTTGACAAATTGCATTGAAGCGTCTGAATTTGTCCAACCACTACTTCCTCTGCCTGCGCCCCTAACCTTTGCAGCATTTCCCCAAGGCTTTTCTTTTCCCCTGTTTTTGTAAAAAAACCGGCAGATGTCTTTTCCCTTTCCGGGGACTTTAAAGACCGGATTACCGGAACCAGATAATGTTTTCCTGCTAAAGGCTTTAATTCGTCAAAAGGTGTTTCCTCCAGAAAGGGAAGCATCAGACGCTCCCGTAAACGCACCACTTCTCCTACCACAATCAATGCCGGAGAAGTCAGCTTCGCCTCCTTTGTTCTTTGTGCAATGTTCTTAAGGGTTCCCGTCACTGTCCTCTGCCTGTCAGCTGCTGCATGGGAGATCACTGCCGCCGGCGTATCCCCTTCTCGTCCCGCCTGCATAAGTCCTTTGGCAATCTCCTCCACTTTGCCAAGCCCCATTAAAAAAACAAGGGTTTCTTTTGGATTTTTCATGGAAGAAAAATCAATTTCAGACAGTCCATCCGCCCCATGTGCTGTCACCACGCGGAAACCTGATGCCGCCCCTCTGTGGGTAACCGGAATTCCTGCACAGGCAGCCCCTGCAATTGCAGAACTGACGCCGGGAATCACTGAAAAGGAAATTTTATGCTCTTTTAAATAAATCCCCTCTTCCCCTCCTCTTCCGAAAACATAGCTGTCTCCACCCTTTAAGCGGACCACATTTTTATACTGATGAGCCTTCTGCACCAAAAGCTCATTTATCTGCTCCTGTGAAAGGGTATGATGGTGATTTTCCTTTCCCACGTATATTTTTTCACAGTCCGTTCTTGTCTCCCTTAAAAATTCCGGTGACGCAAGCCTGTCATAAATAATGCAGTCTGCCCTGCGGACTGCTTCAAGCCCCCTCACTGTTATAAGTCCCATATCTCCCGGTCCTGCGCCCACTAATGTCACTTTCCCACAGTTTTCCCATTCCGGCATCATTTCTTCTTCCAAATGTTTTTCATGCTTTTCCATTAAATCCATTTTCAAACGCCTTCCGTTCCATCTCTATCTGCCTTGCCGCTTTCTTTGCCAACTGCCCAGGTTCCTGTCCCGTTACTGACACACGCTTTAACCAGCTGCCGGATTCATTCCCATAGATTGCATGAAGTCTTAAAGCTCCTTCTGTGCTTCTTTCACAATAGGCACCCACAGGCACATGGCATCCTCCGCCCATTTCCTTTAAAAATTCCCGCTCAGCAATTGCTTTTTTTTCGGTTTCTTCATCTGCCAGCGTGTTTAACATAGACAAAAGTCTTTCATTGGCGCTTTGAAGCTCAAGTGCCAAAATTCCCTGGGCAGGCGCCGGAATCATCTCATCCGCCTCAAAATACTGGGTAATTATCTGCTCCATTCCAAGCCTTTTTAATCCTGCTGCTGCAAGCACAATCCCGTCCAGCTTTTGTTCCTGCATCTTTTTCAGCCTTGTATCCACATTTCCCCGAATATCTACAATTTGAATATTCCTCCTCATTGCCAAAAGTTGAAATTTCCGGCGCATGCTGCCTGTGCCGATCACAGCCCCTTCAGGAAGGTCCGAAAGAGACTTCTCTTTCCTTAAGATCAATACATCTCTGGCATCCTCCCGTTTCCATGCTTTTGCAAACACAAGCCCCAAAGCAGGCTGGGAGGGCATGTCCTTCATACTGTGAACGCCAAGCTGTATCTTACCTTCCAGAATCTGCTCTTCAATTTCCCTTACAAAAATCCCCTTATCTCCAATTTTACCTAAGGGGACATCTTTAAGCTGATCTCCCTTTGTCCTGATCACTTTAAGTTCAAAAGTATCCTCCGGATAAGCTTCCTGCAGACGTGTTCGTACCAGATCAGCCTGTGCCAGTGCCAGTTTTGATCCTCTTGTGCCTATTTTATAATTCATTCTAATCTCCATGCATATCGCAAGCACTGCTTGCGATACTGCTCAAATACAAAGTGTGAAATTTATTTTTCACACTATCCTCCATGTTAAATCCATCTGCTAAATGTGAAAAAGTTCCTCCACCACCTTTTGATATTCCTCCTGTCTCTCTTTGGATTCAAGCTGCTTTAGTTCCAGAATCGGCTCCCTGAGCAGACGATGCAGAGAAGCTTTTAATATTTTACGCAGAAGCTTTTGTTCCCTTACTCCTAAATCCATTTTCCGGTTCAGATAGGAATAACTATCCTCCACAATCAGATCACACTTTTGCTGAAGAGATTCTATTGTGGCATCCACTCTGCTGCCTGAAAGCCACTGCTGCGTCTCTTTTACCGCTTCTTTAATCCATTCTCTGCTGATTTTCGTAAGCTGTATTCTCTGCGCCTGATTTTCGGCCGCAATCTGCTCCATGGTGTCAAGATCCAGCAAATGAACAAGCGGCTCTTCCCTTAATCTTTCATCAATATCACGGGGCAGCGCCAGATCCAGAAAAACCATTTTGTGTGTAAGCTTTATGGATTCCCTGCGTATTACCAGATGTGGAGAAGCTGTTGCCGAAATCACAATATCGCTTTTTTCGATTTCCTGATAGCGCTGCTCATAAGGCACAGTGAAAAGATCAGGAAAATCAGTTAATAATTCTTTTGCATGGGCAAGCGTCCGGCTGCACACCGTCACTTTACCTGCTTTATATTCATAAAGATAACGAATTGCCAGCACTGCCATGCTGCCGCTTCCAATTACAAGAACTTGTTTTCCTTTTATTCCATATATCTGATCCACCTGCCTGATTCCGATAGAACTGACCGAAAGCGGATTTTCGCTGATTTTAAATCTTGATTTAATTTTCTTCGCACAAGTAACAGCGTCCCTCACTACACGGTTTATTTCTTTTCCACCATACCCCAGCGTCCTTGAAAACTCCTGCGCCTCCTTTACCTGTCCAAGAATCTGGTCTTCCCCCAGCACCAGTGATTCCAGCCCGGCAGCAATTCGAAACAAATATTCCATTGCCTCCACACCAAAAGATATTTTTAAATAACTGGCGTTTTTTATTTCTGGAACTCTGGCAGCATATAAGCTTCTTAAATCTTCCAATTGTTTTTCTTCCCTGAAAAAAAAGAAAAGCTCACTGCGGTTACAGGTAGACAAAATCATGCATTGGTCAATTCCACTCTTTCCCACCTTTTGTAAAAAATCTATTTTCTGGTTATCCGTAAAGGAAACTTTGTTCCGTATTTTTATCTTTGCATCCTTATAGTTAATTCCAATGTAACCAAACTGCATCTGTTCCAATTTAATTTCCACGCCTCTCTTTTATCTCTTTCAAAAGCTTCCAATAGTTCTTAAAAAGCAGGCAGGTTTGATGAATATCTTCATCCCCATGGGCATCTGACACAAACATTGCCTCATATTGGGAGGGTGCAATGTAGATTCCATGATCCAGCATATATCCAAAATAATCCGCATAAGCAGTAGTATCCGAACTGGCTGCCTCCGTATAATTACGAACGCCTCCTGATGTAAAGAAGATGCTTAAAAGAGAGCCTGTCTGATTCACTGTCACCTTGTTTCCCGCTGCTTTTCTCACTGCCTGCGCCAGGGCCTGTCCCTTTTTTTCCAGTCTCTCATAAATTGAAGTATCTTCCATTAATATGGTAAGCGTTTCAAGCCCCGCTGCAGTTGCAATGGGATTTCCCGACAAAGTACCTGCCTGATAAACCGCCCCATCCGGAGATACCATCCTCATAATATCCGCCCTTCCTCCATATGCTCCCACCGGCATTCCCCCGCCTATAATCTTTCCAAGGGTAGTCAGATCCGGTGTAATTCCATAAAATTCCTGGGCCCCGCCAAGGCCAAGACGGAATCCTGTGATCACCTCATCAAAAATAAGAAGGGCACCATATTGTAAAGTAACTTCCCTTAAAAAAGGGAGGAAATCTTCATCCGGAAGCACCACTCCCATATTGGCCGCCACCGGTTCCACAATCACTGCCGCAATCTCCTTTTTATTTGCCTCAAATAATTTCTTTACCGACTGCTTATCATTATATTCTGCAATCAGGGTATGCTTTGTAAAATCGGCAGGAATGCCGGCACTGTCCGGCAAAGAGGTGGTAAGAGCCGCAGATCCTGCTTTTACCAAAAGTCCATCATAATGGCCATGATAGCACCCCTTAAATTTTATGATTTTATCCCGCTTTGTAAAGCCTCTTGCCACCCGAACCGCGCTCATTACTGCTTCCGTACCGGAATTTACCAGACGGCTCACTTCCATGGAAGGAACCAGCCGGGAAATCAACTCTGACAACTGCACCTCCCGCATGGTAGGAGCACCGTAGGTCATTCCAAGGTCACAGGCCTCTTTCACTTTCTGAATCACCCGGGGATGTGCATGTCCTAAAATTCCCGGTCCCCAGGAGCAGACATAATCAATCATTTCATTGCCATCCACATCTGTAATCCGATCCCCTTTTGCAGATGCAATAAACCTTGGCGTACGCCCTACCGCACCATAAGCCCGCACCGGACTGTTCACGCCGCCTGGCATATGTTTTTTTGCACGTTCAAATAATTCTTTAGATTTTTCTTCCATAATAATAAATTCCTAAAAACAGCCTTTCATCTGCATATTCTTCCCATATCTTCATGTATCCAGCGCGCCACGTCCAATGCATGATAAGTAATAATCATTTTTGCGCCTGCTCTTTTCAGCCCCACCATATTTTCCATAACAATCTTCTTTTCATCAATCCAGCCATTTAACGCTGCTGCCTTCACCATTGCATATTCTCCGCTTACGTTATATGCCACGATGGGAATATTGTAGTTAAGGGAAATCTCTTTAATCACATCCATATATCCAAGGGCCGGCTTTGCAATAATCAGATCGGCGCCTTCTTTTATATCTTCCTCTACTTCACGAAGTGCCTCCCGTCCATTGGCAGGATCCATCTGGTAAGTTTTCCGGTCTCCAAATCCGGGGGCAGAGTGTGCCGCATCACGAAAAGGCCCATAATAGCCTGATGCAAATTTTGCACTGTAGGACATAATCGGTATATTGACAAACCCGGCGCTGTCCAATGCCTTACGGATAGCCAAAACTCTTTTATCCATCATATCGCTGGGCGCAATCACGTCCGCACCAGCTTTTGTATATGTAACAGATGCCTTGGCCAGCAAGGGAAGCGTCTCATCATTTAAAATAATTCCATCCTGCACCAGCCCGCAGTGTCCATGAGATGTATATTCGCACAGGCACACGTCCGCAATGATAATCAGTTCCGGATACTTTGCTTTAATCAGCCGGATTGCTTTTGGTACAATCCCATTCTCCGCATAAGCACCGCTTCCTGCTTCATCCTTGTAAGCCGGTATTCCAAATAAAAGAACAGCCTTAATCCCCGCTTCTATTACCCGATCCACCTCTTCCATAACCCGGTCTGGAGAATACTGATTGATTTCCGGCATAGAAGCCACCGGATTTACAATATTTTCCCCTTCAATCACAAAAACAGGATAGATTAATTCCTCTACCCTTACATGATTTTCCCTGACCATGCTTCTTAACGCTTCACTGCTCCTTAGTCTTCTGGTGCGATCCATTTTCTTCCTTCCTCTCTTTCCTGTCTGCCATTTTGGAAATCTGATACCCGGTCAGCAATGCCTCCACTTCCCTCTCTGTAGGCAGGCTCTCCTTTTCCAGACCAAGCTCCAAAAGCTCCTGATAAAAGCACTTTCTTTCTTCCTCTGTGGATAAAAGCTGCTTTACTCTGCTTCTTAAACTTCCCAAAAGATCATTTAAACATCCAATCTGCCCAGTTAAAATTTCATATTCCTGAGCCTTTAAGTATTGCGTAAGCACCGGACTTTTTCCACTGCTGGAAAAAGCGGCCACCACATCTTTCTGTTTTACATAAGCAGGAAAAATGAAGCTGCAGTCTTCTATTCTATCCACTGCATTCACCAAAATTCCCCGCTCTTTACAAAGCTCTGCAATCCGGTGGTTTTCAGCTGCATCATCAGTAGCCGCCACTACCAGTGTTTTGTCATCTATATCCTCCAAAAGAAATTCCCGTTCCATAACAGTGATTTCTTTCATCCGTTTTATTTCTTTTTCAATAACAGGTGCTATTACAAACACCTGGGCACCAAAATCCAGAAGCACCCGGGCCTTACGCATTGCCACTTTTCCGCCGCCTGCCACAAGGCAAGGTTTATTTTTTATGTTGATAAATAAAGGAAAATATGCCATAAAAATGTTCCTTTTATTAATTTTAAATTTAACTCTTCCTTAACAATAGGCGTTTGCGAAACATACATGCAAACGCCTATTACTATCATATATTTTCTTTTCTTTTTTTTCAAGAACTATCCCTTAAAATCCTTTTTCCCTATATGCTTCCACACTCCTGCATACATCCCGGCAGGCCATTTCCCGCATAGTGCTTTCTTTTATCCCGGCAGTGTTTAATCCATTTGAATATTGACAATCAAGCTGATACATTGCATAACAGATCATACGGGACAAAATTGTCATCACCAGATATATGAGATCAGGCTGCGACAGCTTTCCAATATCCTTTGTTTCTTCTATAACTACTTTCCTGATCAAATCTGTCAGTAATATTTGATCAGGCCTCTTATTTTGAATCTTTTTCCGCAGTTCACAGCCAACAGCAGAATGATCCAGCATCAAATGAAGCACTTTCACAAAGCAGCCAATTGTGGCCACCCTTTCATCCATTTTTATAAGAATCAAGTTCATTTTATCATATAATGTTTCTTCCTGTCTGAGTAATTCGTATAAAGCCCGGCAAGAGGTTTCTATTTCATAAAAGAGAGCCCCTGCAATCATCTCTTCCTTGCTGGAAAAATAGTCGTAAGCTGTTCCTTTTCCAATTCCTGCCCTGCCTGTAATCTCTGAAACTGTCAGACTTCCTACGTCAACACCTTCCATTAAAAGATCGATTACTGCCTGATAAGTTGCCGTAACTTTAGGCGCCAATTCACTCCTTTCCATCATCATAACCATGCTCCTTTATTTCCTTAATAAAAAGCTTCTTTAATTTACCATTTTCTTCTCCCGGTTCTTTCTTTTCTCTGGAAAAAATATCATAAACACATGGAATAACCACCAGTGTTAATACAGTACCATAAACAAGACCGCCAATGGTGACAATAGCCATTGGTTTTCCCAGCTCCGAACCCATATCATGGCTGAATACCATTGTTCCCAAGGCAAGAATCGTGGTTAGCGCTGTCATAAGCACCGGACGCAGTCTGGTTCTTCCGGCCTCTAAAATTGCCTGCTTTTTATCCATGCCTTCACTGCGCAGTTGGTTGATGTAATCCACCAGCACAATACCGTTATTTACAATAATACCGGAAAGCATTACAAAACCAATCAATGCAATTACGCTAAGCTCGCTGCCGCTGACCACCAGCCCAAAGAATCCGCCGGTGAAAGCAAGCGGTATGGTAAACATAATGATAAAAGGTGAAAGCAGGGACTGGAACTGAGCCACCATAATCAAGTACATAAAAATCAATGCCAAAAGCAGCATTAAATACAACTGTTCCATTGCATCAGTTATCGTTTCATTTTCACCGGACATGACAAGGGAATATCCAACAGGCAGATTATATTGATCTAATTCTCTTTCCACCACATCAGAAACCAGTCCTACATTATATCCGTCTGCTATTTCGGCAGATACTGCAATATATCTGTTTTGATCGCTTCTATTTACAGCCTTAGGAGAAATTGTATTTTCAAAATATGCAATTTCCGATAGTAAAAATTTATCCATCGTGCCATCCTGTTTCGTTCTGGATATTTCCAAACTCTTTAGCAACTCTCTGGTAAGGGCTATATCCTGAGCATCTTTTACATAAACTCCAAATTCACTTTCTGCTGTTTCAAGAGTTGTTGCACTGTTGCTTTCCGCCAGCTTTTCAGCCACCTGGGCAAATACCTGGGCTACAGTCATTCCATGGGCAATCGCCTTATCCCTGTCAATAATCACCCTAAGTTCTCCTGTGGATTCTTCTAGTCCGTCAGAAACATTTTCTGTTCCCTCCACACCTTCCACAATTACAGCAACCTCTCCTGCAATTTTTTGCAGCACATCAATGTCACGTCCCCGGACCTGTACAGTTACACCACTTCCACCCATAGCGCTCATGTCCATAGAAGAAGTGTCTATTATAATCTCCGCCTGATTTTCCGTAAGCAGCTCCTCTAAGTCCACCATAATTTCATCTGCAATCTGTTCGTTGGTTTTATCCTTATCCGCACTTAAAGAAACATAAAAGCTGGTGGAATTGGTGGAAGCGTTCCCGCCTCCTGTCAGCATGGTCATTGTGGACGCCGAAGCCATTGCCCCCACATCCTCTATTTCCTCCCGCATAAGCAGCCTGTCAACAATTTCATCGGATACTTTAGCAGTATCAGATAAAGAGGTGTCTTTCGGCATGGTAAGAGTAATGGAAAACTGGGTACTGTCCATATCCGGCATAAATGCAGTTCCTTTGGAATAGGAAGCAATTGCGCTGACCACCAAAAGCACTACCACCAAAATAAGCACCACAGGCTTAAATCTTAAAGAAAATGCAAGCAGTTTTTCATATATCTGAATCAATCCATCAAAAAATTTTCCTTCTTTCTGTTCCTTTGTCTTTCCCAAAACCTTAGATGCCATAGCAGGCACTACCGTCAAGGCAACGATCAGACTGGCCAGCAGCGAGTAGCCTATGGTAAGTCCCATATCTACAAAAAGCTGTCTTGTAATGCCTTCCGTAAAAACAATAGGAAGAAAAACGCATACCGTTGTTAAAGTGGATGCCATGATTGCACCTGCCACTTCCCCTGCACCTTCTATTGCCGCTTCCCTTGCCGAATGGCCTTCCTTGCGCAGACGGTAAATATTTTCAATTACTACGATAGAGTTGTCTACCAGCATACCAATTCCAAGGGCAAGTCCTGACAGGGAAATAACATTTAAGGTTACTCCGCTAAAATACATACACACAATAGCGGTAATCAAACTAATGGGGATGGAGCAGGCAATCACTGCCGTAGGCCTTAAATCCCTCAAAAATAAGATCAAAATTAAAACTGCAAGTACTGCGCCAAACAATATATTATTGATAATGGAATCCATAACAAGATCAATGTAAATTCCCTGATCCATCAGGGTAATCAGCATTAAATCTTCGTTTTCCTCCATCAGTTTATCAAATTTATCTAATATTTTATCTGAAACATCTCCGGTAGAATATCCTGTCTGTTTTTGAATGGTAACCATGATTCCCGGCGCACCGTTTACATTTGCGTAAATATCTGCCGAGTTATCCGTCATAAATACATCCGCTACATCCTCTAGAGTAATGATATCCACATCATCCATCTCCGGATTTAAAATAGGCATTTTCTTTAATTCTTCTATGCTTTCCGGCTTATCCCCCAGACGAATCAAATAAGAAATTCCTTTTTCTGTCACATATCCGGCAGGCATGGAAAAATTCTGGGCCTGCAAAAGAGACTCTACTGTTTCCACCGTTAAAATTCCGTTCATATCCGCCTTATCATAAGCATTTTCCCTGTTTTCCTCTAATTCTTCCTCCCCGTCAAGAATCTGCTGAAGGGCATCTGCCAATTGCTCGGCACTGTCGTTTAACTGCTTTTCCCCATCTTCTAATTGTTCCCATCCAGAATCAATCTGCTCCTGTCCGACCTCAATCTGTTCCTCGCCTGCTTCTAACTGACTTTCGCTGGCGTCTAACTGGGCCTCCGCAGATGTAATCTGCATTTCTCCCAGGCTGATAGTCGTCTGGGCATTGGCAAACTCAATGGCCGCAGTCAGATTCCCCTGATAAACCTGTTCAAGGGCACTGTCAAGCTGAGCCATATTTCCCTCCAACTGGGCAAGAGAGGATTGCAGCTGGGCTATATATTTATCATAACCAAGTCCCATTGTGTTGGCATTTAAGCTGGCCTGCATATCGTCCCAGCTTGTTTTTAAGGTTTCGAGGGTTGCTATATTTGCATCTATAGCGGCAAGTGCAGAGCTTAGCGCCGCAATACCGGCACTGGTTGGCATACCATCCTCCACGCTCATATCTACTTTTAATCCAGACAAAATTGCATTAATTGATCCTGCATAAAAATCATCTAATGAACTATCATCACCATCTAATGCAATTTTGTCCTCCAAATCAGTAATAATTCCTTCTATCTGCTGTTTTGAGGCCTCCAGCATCCCAATTGCCTTCGTTACCTCAGACTCTGTAATCTCTGTAATCCCATAAGCTGCCGCAGCAGCTTCCATCTGGTCCAAACCGGACTTTAGCGCCTGCAGGGTAGACATTTCCAAAGTAATATGCATCTTGGTTGCTTCTAAATCCGCCTTGGCTGTTAAAATTTCAGTCTCTGCCTCCGCAAGCTTTCTGGCGGCTTCTTCTTTTTTACTTGCAAGCTGGCTTTTCCCATCTTCCAACTGGGATTTCTTTTCACTGATCTCAGCCTTTCCATCAATGACTTTCTGCCTGCTCTCCTCTAATTCCCTGCGGCTGTCCTCCAACTCCTGCTGACTGTCTGCCAGCTTTTCTCTGGAATCTGCAAGCTCTGATCTGGCATCCGCAAGCTCGGCCTGTCCATCATAGATTTCCTGCTTATTTTCATTTAATTCTTCTTTTACTTCATCTATTTCCACATCAATAGATGCAAATACCTGCTCATTGATCAGGTCTATCTTTTCCTGCCTGATAACTACATTAACACTTTCCTCCAACAGACCTGTGGCACTGGCAGAAGCCACACCGTCAATACTCTCAAGCTCCGGAATAATGGTATTCTCCGTAAGCGTTGTAATCTGTGACGCGTCCATGTTATTACCACCTACTGCTGCAATCATAACCGGCAGCATATCAGGATTCAATTTCATAATAATGGGATTTCCCACCGAATCGTCCCAAAAGCTTTTGATCTGATCCAGATTCTCCCTTATTTCCAGCGACACTGCATTCATATCCGTAGACTGAGAAAATTCCAAAACCACCATTGAATAATTTTCACTGGAAACCGAACTAATACTTTCAATGTTACTTACCGTAGCCATTGATGATTCCACGGGTTTGGTAACTACTGCCTCCACCGTTTCCGGACTTGCCCCTACGTAAGTAGTCATTACAATTACATAGGGAAGGCTTATATTCGGTAAAAGATCTGTGGTCATCTTAGTAAATGACACAACACCCAGTACAATTGCAAGCACCACTGCTACCAGCACCGTATAGGGCTTTTTAACGCTAAACTTCGACAACATATGTATACGCTCCTTAAAAGATATGCCTGCCAGCACACCATCATTTTCCGTCCGACCAGTCGGTCGGAACCCAACAAAAAGAGTATATTGACTCTTTTTGTTCAAGTCAATATACTCTAAAAAAATTTTATATATTTTTTACATATTAGTTAAAATAAATCAGCTTCCTCTCTGATTCCCTGCTCCTCCATCCATTTTTCAATATCATCTGTATCCGTTTCACCCGAAAATACTTTAATCAACTTAATTAAAACTGTTGTTAGATTTTTAGCTTTAAATTATTGTAATAAGTCAAAATATGGTTTGTCAATAAAATATATATTAAAATATGATAATCAGATTCTAATTTGCAACCGTTGACATTACATGTAAATCAGGATTAAAATAAGGCATGTAAAACGAAAAGTTGGTACAGTATATGCAGATTTTCAGTCGCTTTACTTTAAATTCATATCTTTGCCTGTATTGATACTTTTAGCGGCAAATACAAGGTAACCAGTGATTTTCTTGCAGGAAGCACCAATGTAAACCAAATCAGCTTAAGGGCGCCGGTAAAAAATAAAACTGGAAGGAACTTATAATGAATTCTACACATAGCGTAAATACTTTTTTAGAAATGCTAATAGAAGATTCTGCTGAATACAGACAACTAGAAATCAATGGTCTTGACTTGGCAGAAAAGAAAAAAATGATTCGTTCCCTTATGAATATCCGTATGCCAAATCCAGTTTCCAACGAGCTGCTGAATTTACAGGACGCTTATCTTAAGAATGAGCTTTCTGAAAAAGGCATTGTAACTTTAGCGGATATTCCAACCATAAAGGAGCAGTTTAACAGCACATTTCCTTATTCGGACAAAATTTCCATCTGGCAGGGAGATATTACGAGGCTTAAAACAGGTGCAATTGTAAATGCTGCTAATTCCCAGATGCTGGGCTGTTTTGTTCCATGTCATAAGTGCATTGACAATGCCATTCACAGCAGTGCAGGCATGCAGCTTCGGGAAGAATGCAGCCGCATCATGAATCAACGTCGTATCTTGTATGGTAAAAATTATGAGGAACCAACAGGCACTGCCACCTTGACCTCCGGCTATAATCTGCCCTGCAATTACGTAATACATACTGTTGGACCAATTGTCCATGACAAATTAAATGAGCAGTTGTGTCAGAATCTGATAAATTGCTACGAAACTGTTCTGAAATGCTGTGTGAAAAATAAAATAAGATCGGTTGCTTTTTGTTGTATTTCAACGGGGGAATTCCATTTTCCAAATGAAGAAGCAGCCCGGATTGCCTGCAGAACAACCGCAGAATTTTTATCAAAGCAGGGTGAATTTATAGACCGCATCATATTTAATGTGTTTAAAGACAGCGATAAAGCTGTTTATGAATCGCTTTTATGTTAGTCCGCCATGCCTTACCATTTACTCTAATGTTAACAACGGATGGCACACAACGCGCGCCATCCGTTTTAAAAATAAATACTGTTTAGTAACCGGACTTGTCATTACAGGTCATAGTACATTTTAAATTCAGCAGGGGAAGGTATCTGCTCCATTTTCTTTAACTCTGTCCGCTTACGTGCTACCCACACATCAATCAGTCTCTCCGGGAAAACTCCGCCCTTTGTTAAATAATCATGATCTGCTTCCAGCGCATCCAATGCCTCGCCCAATGATTTAGGCAGTCCTTTGATCTTTTTCTGTTCTTCTTCTGAAAGGGTATAAAGATTAAAGTCATAAGGCCCCCATCCATTTGCTTCCGGATCAATCTGATTTTCAATTCCGTCTAATCCTGCCATTAAAATTGCCGCATATGCATAATATGGATTAGCAGTCGCATCAGGATTACGCAATTCAAACCGTTTGGTCTCCGGAGACTTTGCATAAGCAGGAATCCTGATTACCGCACTGCGGTTAGATGTTGCATAACCAATAGTAACGGGTGCTTCAAACCCCGGCACCAGGCGCTTAAATGAGTTAGTGGAAGGATTGGTAAATGCACATAAAGAAGCAATATGTTTAAGCAGTCCGCCCATAAAATAATGAGCGGTGCGGCTCAGTCCTGAATACCCATTCTCATCATAAAACAAAGGTTGTCCATCCTTAAAAAGCAGCATATGCACATGCATGCCACTGCCTGCCTCCTGATAGATAGGCTTAGGCAGGAAAGTTGCAGTTTTTCCTTCTTTTGCAGCCATGTTTTTAATAATATATTTAATGATCATGGTGTTATCCGCCATATCAGGCATATCTGCAAGCTCAACTTCTATTTCCATCTGGCCGGGGCCGCCTACTTCGTGGTGATGATATTTCACTTTAATTCCCCAGTCTTCCATCATCATACACATTCTGCTTCGCAGATCATATCCTACATCCTGAGGTGCTGCCACATGATAACCACCCTTATAAGGAACCTCATAACCGTTATTTCCCGGCGTATCCAGGCTGCAGTTCCAATCTGCCTGTCTGGTATCTATCCGATAACCGCACTGCTGAGGCGAAACTTCGAAACGTGCAGAATCAAATAAATAAAATTCAAACTCCGGTCCGATCACCATCTGGTCTGCAATGCCGCACTCCTTCATATATTCTATGGCACGCAGACTCACATTTTTGGGGTACTGGTCAAAAGGCTTATTTTCTCCCTTTCCAATGGTACAGACATTTCCACACATAGTAAGTGTAGGAACTTCCGCAAAAGGATCTACATAAGCAGTATCCGGATCCGGCAAAAATACCATATCACTTTTTTCAATGGGCGCATACCCATAATTCGAACCGTCAAAGCCGATTCCATAAGTAAATGTACTCTCCCCAAAACGTTCTACCGGAATCGTAATGTGACGCCACCTTCCATCAATATCCGTCATCTTAAAATCGATCATACGGATATTGTTTTCCTTGCACAATTTTTTAATTTCCTCTAGTTTACCCATAATTCCTTCCCTTTCCGCAGCATCGGACTCTTTGCCATTCCTTAAAAAGCAAAGTTATGCCGCTTTCATTTTCCACTTTTTGCCACATTACTGCGGCTAGTATGATTATAGCATATCACCACATCATGCCGCAATCAGGGAATCTGTCCTTTACAGGCAAACTTTTGTCAGGTTTTTGCTGTTCCGGCAGCAGATAAAAAAATAATTGAAAAAAATTTTTTATGGTGTTATTATTATCAAAAATATTATTGTTTTATGGAGCAGGTCATGAGAAGATTTTTTTGTTTATTACTCTCGGCCCTTTTTTTGGCTGTATTATTATCTGGATGTCAGAAGGAAAACGCAAATCCTATAGAAGAAGAAACACCAAATATTAGTTCTGAAACGGTCAACTTGACCGTCTGGGGCGCCGAAGAAGATGAGGAATTGCTGCGCCAAATCTTTGACAGTTTTCAAAAAGAATACCTTGGGCAGGCAGATTTTCTTATTACTTATGTGCCTCAAACTGAAAGCAGCTGCACCAATATGCTGATGGGAGATCTGGAGCAGGGCGCTGATGTTTTTGCTTTTGCTGATGACCAGTTAAACACTTTGGTAGCTTCCGGAGCATTGGATCCTGTGGAAAATCCCCAAATCATAAAAGAGACTAACCTGGAAGAAGCTGTCCATGCTGCATCCGTAAATGACACCTTATATGCATTCCCGCTTACCGCAGATAATGGATATTTCCTTTATTATAATAAACAGTATTTTTCCGAAGAAGATATTTTGTCTTTAGAACAAATGTTAGACATTGCCGCCTCACAAGAGAAAAAAATTTACATGGACTGGTCCTCCGGATGGTATGTGTATTCCCTATTTGGCAACACCGGACTCACAGTAGGATTAAATGATGACGGTATTACCAATTACTGTACCTGGAACAGCGTAGATGGGGCAATCAAGGGAACTGACGTGGCACAATCCATGATGAATATCGCAGCCCATCCCGGATTTCTAAGCACAGATGACGCCGGATTTATGACAGGAGTCAAAGATGGCACCATTATCGCTGGTGTTAGCGGTGTATGGAATGCAGTTGCTATAGAAGAAGCCTGGGGCAGTAATTTTGGAGCATCCAAACTGCCCTCTTATACCTGTGCCGGACAGCAGATTCAAATGTCTTCTTTTTCCGGTTATAAATTAATCGGAGTAAATGCTTACTCCAAGCAAAAAACATGGGCAGTCAAACTGGCCGAATGGATCACCAATGAAGAAAACCAAAAACTTCGTTTTCTGATGCGTGGTCAAGGTCCTTCCAATATCAATGCGGCATCCTCTCAGGAAGTGAAGAATTCTCCCGCTATTGCCGCCTTGTTGGAACAATCGGAATTTTCTTGTTTACAACGCATTGGCGGGAATTTTTGGGATCCGGTCACTACATTTACTGCAAACCTTTTGTCCGGAAACCCTTCCGGAGAAAGTCTTCAAAGTCAACTAGATACGATGGTGGAGGGGATCACCGCTCCATAACATCTAAATAAATATTCTGATTTGGCATAAAGGAGTATCTACATAAAATGAAGAATATCAGTTTAAAACATCGTTTGATTATCCCCATTGCCCTTTTGGGAATGGTAGCACTTTTATCAAATATCCTTTCTATTGTAAATATCCAAAATGTAAATGCCAGCGCATCTAATATTGCTGACAATTATATGGATGGCAGCAACCGGCTGGCAGAAATCTGCGAGCTTTCCATGAACATACATCAGATGGCGCTAAGTCATATTGTTGCCACAGACTATAATACTATGATTGTTCTGGTACAACAAATCAAAAAGGACGAGGCTTCATTAGATACGATGCTTTCAGAATATAAAGATTATCTTCTGCCTGCAGACCAGACGCAATACGAAACATTGCTTTCAAATTATGCTTCATTTAAACATGCACTGGTTCAATTAGTGTGTGCCAGCGCCAGCCACAAAACACAGGATGCATATATTCTTGCTAACGAAGATGTTGCGTTATACGCCAATGCCATGAAATCAGATATTGATGTATTAAGTGCATCTATCAGCAAACAGACTCAGGAAGCAAGGAACCACCTTTCTACAGTATATCTTATCTCTCTGGCGGCAGGCATCAGTACAGTTATTATCTGCACTTTTCTGGTATTTGCCGATTTAAAGCTTATTAAAAAATATATATTGATTCCAATTAAGAGCATTTTAAAAACAATTCAGGAAAGTTCCGGACATATCAACCATATGACCGACGAAGTATTAAAAAGAACACAAGCTTCAAAAAGAAGCGCCGCCGGGCTATCCACTCTGGTAGAGCAGCTTTCATCTTCAATTCAAAAAGTAGCGGGCAATGTATCCGCCATTAATTCCAATGCAGGCAATGTCAGACTTGATGTACATAACATGACACAAGAATGCAGTGCTCTCACAGTTTATACTGCCCAAATGGATACTCGGGCAGACAAAATGCAGCAATCTGCACGAAATAGTGCAGAAACTACCCGCGTCAAAACAGAAGAAATTCTAAGCGCTCTTAATGACTCTATTGAAAAAAGTAACAGCGTCAATCAAATTACAGCCTTGACTGGAGAAATTCTTGCCATTGCACAGCAAACCCGGCTGATTGCCTTTAATGCTTCTGTAGAGGCCGCCAATGCAGGATCTGCCGGCAAAGGGTTTGCAGTCGTTGCAAGCGAAGTACGTGAACTTTCCCATTCCAGCCAGGAAGCTGCCAACCGCATTCAGGAGATTAATAATGAAGTCACCGCCGCTGTACATAATCTTTCTGAAAATGCACAACAGTTAATCGATTATATGAGTCAATCTGTTCTTACAGAATTTCAGGCGTTTGTACAATCCGGCAGCCAATATAAAGAAGACGCAGCTTATATCCGCCGGACTATGGATGAATTTTACCAGCGGACAGAACACCTGAAAAATTCCATGTCTGAAATTACAGATGCTATCGGCCTTATTACAAAAGCCATTGATGAAAGCGCCTGTGGAATCTCTAACGCTGCCGGAAATACAAAAAGTTTAGCTGACGATATGGAAGATATAACCCAGCGTATGGGAGTAAATCAGGAAGTTGTCAAAGGACTGGAAAAGGAAACAATGGTATTTGACAATTTATAACCGTCCCAAACACACATATGAAAAATGCTAAGCCATAGGTTATCCTTGGCTTAGCATTATATTTTTAAGCTTAACTACTATTCTGCCTTTCCTTCAGGAAAGATAATTTTAAATACAAAGAAGAAAATAATCATGGATACTCCGCCTGTAATAAATGTTACAAGCAAATTATAAACTGCCGGAGGAACATAAGCAGATGCAATCGGCATCCATAAATTATTAAATCCATTGCATATAAGTGAAATTACAATCCATGCAATAAAGTACCACATTGCCTGATAAACCGGATTGCCTTTGCTCTTAAATGTAACATTTCTCTGCAGTGGAAAGTTGATGCACTGTGCCAGAAAGGATCCTGTTTCATAGCTGATGAAATAGCCAAGTCCGCCTCCGATCATCACCGCTCCGCCGGCATCATACAGAACATTATATCCGAGAAGACTCCATGTAAAGTCTACTCCCAGAATATGCATTTCTTTTTCAGGCCACATAAATTCCCTGCCGGCCAGTTCTATACCAAGGATGCCAGGCATAAATGTAAAGACCAAATATTGGAATACCGTTACCATCATGCTGAAAACGAAAAAATAGAAAATCTGATAGATCCATTTTGCCGCTTTGGGATGCTTTATCTCGAAGTCATTCCATATATGTATCCATTTTTCTTTTGTTTCACTCATTTTTCCACTCCTTTCCCACTTGATAATCTTTTCTCATAAGCTTTATTCGCTTTGATGTTTGCAAAAAAACCGCCTATCACCTTGCCCATTCCACGCAGGAACTTTCCATTCACCACTTCTACCAATCCACGTACCATGTCCATGCTCACCATACCGCCTGTCATTTTCGCAATGGCGCGGAACGGAATATTATACTGGAACAAAAGATTCAAATCCGGTTTTCCTTTTTCTACGCTCTTTTTCATTTTTTTTGTGAGGATTTTATAGATAAATCTAGCCATAAGGCTTTTGGCATAATACATCTGGCAAACTGCATCATTTATTCCAAGTTCCCCGGACCATTTACCATCCGGTATCGGATGTCCAAGCAAAACTTCAAATTCCTGATCGGATATCTGCTGTATTATTCCTGTATAATAGTAAGGAAGCAAAGATGGATTATAGGGATATTCCGAAGTTGTTCCCTTCACTTCCAATTCTTCTACAAGGCGGATATCAGCAACGCAGGCCCCTACCATAATCTGGTATTTTCCTGCTTCTACTTCCCACTTACCAGTCTTTACATTCCAATAGCGGAAAGTTTTATCATCAAACGGAATATGCACTTCCTTGCTTTCTCCTGCTTTCAAAAACACCTTTGAAAAGCCTTTCAGCTCTTTTTTCGGTCTGAATACGATGGCATTTGGCAGTCCTATGTACATCTGAACCACTTCTGCGCCATCCCTGTCCCCGGTATTTGTAATCACAACCCTGATTCCCTGCTCATCAACGCATAAATCAGAATAAGTAAATTCCGTATATGATAAGCCAAAGCCAAAGGGATACTGCACGCGGACACTGCCGGTATCATAATATCTGTATCCTACAAAGATACTTTCCCGATACTCTGCGTTTCTCTCTGTACTTGGAAAATATCTGAAAGCCGGTGTATCCTCATACCGGATCGGATAACCTTCTGCCAATCGCCCTGAGGGGTTCACTTTGCCGCTTAAAATATCAAGCATTGCCGCTGCTCCCGCCTGGCCGGAAAGATAACCATGCAAAATAGCTTTGCACAATGTATTCCAAGGCATCTCTATGGATGCACCGCCGCTTAAAAGACCTACAATGTTGTTATTAACCTGAGAAATTCCCTTTAGAAGCTCGATCTGATTTTGAGGTATTCTCATATGAGTGCGATCCAGTCCCTCAGTCTCACTCATTTCATTCAGTCCAAAGCAATACAGAACCACATCCGCCTTTGCCGCAATATCAAGGGCTTCTTTTCTTAAAGCATCATCTGATTCTCCTGTCCGCCTGTATCCTCTGGCTAAGCCAATCACATCAAAATTGTAATTTTTGACTGCTTCTTTAATGGTTTCTATAAATGTAGGCTTTACCATAGAAGAGCCTGCGCCCTGGTACCTGGGTTCCACTGCAAAATCACCAATAACAGCAATTTTACATCCGTCTTTTAAGGGCAGTATATTTTCCGTATTCTTCAGCAGTACCGCACTTTCTGCTGCTGCTCTCCTTGCCAGCTCATGATGTTTTTCTTCCTGAAACTTTTCTTTTCGGGATCTGCTCTTATCATTTAATGTCAGCACTGCATCCAGCAAATCGTCCACACAAGTATCAAGCTCCTCCACTAAAAGGCTTCCGTCTTTGACTGCCGCAATAATCTGCCTTGCAGAGTCCAGTCCCGGTGTCGGCATTTCCAGATCAGACCGTGCCTGAACTCCCTTTACATGATCATTGGAACCGCCCCAGTCTGTGATCACGATGCCCTCAAATCCCCATTCTTTCCGCAGAATATCCTGCAGCAGATGCTGATTTTCATTGGCATAAGTACCATTGACCTGATTATAGCTGGTCATAATTGCTCCTGCTCCGCCTTCTTTTACTGCAATTTCAAATCCGGTCAGATAAATTTCCCGAAGCGCCCTCTCATCCAGCACTGAGTTCATAGCCATTCTGCGAAGTTCCTGACTGTTTACTGCAAAGTGTTTGGGACAGGCATACACCCCCTTACTCTGTATCCCCCGAATGTAGGAGGCCGCCATCTTGCCTGCCAGATAGGGATCTTCCGAAAAATATTCAAAATTTCTACCACAGAAAGGGCTTCGCTTTATATTTAATCCAGGACCTAAAAGTACTTGAACATCCATTGCGGCAGCCTCTTTTCCTAAAGCTTCTCCTATTTCATTCCCCAATTTTTCATCCCAGCTGTTAGCAATTGTTGCTGCTGTGGGAAAGCAGGTAGCCGGAAGGGACTCATTTAATCCCAAATGGTCTCCTGCTCCCGCCTGCTTTCGTACACCATGAGGTCCATCGGCGCAAAAGATTGAAGGAATACTCAAACGAGGAATATCTCTGGTTTCCCACTCGCTTTTTCCGCTTAAAAAGGCTGCCTTTTCCTCTATTGTCATTTTATCGATAATTTCCTGATGTTTCATCTCATTTCTCCTTAAAACGAAAGGGCTTCCTATCAATAGGAAGCCCCCTTATTATTCCCGCACTACTCTTAACATCTACATAAACCGAATAATTCAGCTTCATTTCAGATTTTTATTCTAAATTTACATCTTTTCTTTCCTGTCATCAGGTTGGAAATCTATCAGTTTTCAGATGTAGTCAGCGTTTCTTTTTCCTGCTTCTCAGTCTTTTTTATAGAGTAAACTGCTAATATTCCCCAGAGTGCCAATGCTATGGAAATAATAACTTCAACACTTATCAGAATTACCTTCCATACCGGCATCAGATATCCATCTGTCCTGATACTCATGGCATTACTGTTAACAACAGAATACAAAATATTCTTAGTTGCCTGCCGGAGAAGTGAAATCTGTGTTGCATCATCCGGCATGGAAAACGTCTTGGCATCCTGCGTTAAAAACAGATCTCCACCGGCACGGATCATTTCATCTACATGTGTATAAGTATTCAGGCTATAGTCTGTGATGACGCAGCCATGGAATCCCCATTCATCACGAAGCACCTGCGTCAGTAGAGCATAGCTGCCTCCCGCCCACTTCATGCCAAGACGGTTAAAGGAGGTCATCATTCCGGTTGCTCCGCCTTCTTTTACCGCAATTTCAAAAGGACGAAGGTAGAGTTCCCGCATTGCCTGCTCATTCGACCATACAAGAATTCCGTTATATTCACGGTCTGTTTCCTGATCATTTACTGCAAAATGCTTCATGTAGCAGTAAACGCCTTTTTTATCTGCTCCCTTAATAACACTTGCAGCGAATTTACCGGACAAAAGACCGTCTTCACTGTAATATTCCCAGTTTCTTCCTGCAAAAGGAGAGCGGTGGATATTTACAGCAGGCGCATACCAGCCTGAGTAAGGTAGTCTGTCCCCTTTTTCATTTCCTGCAAGGCCTTCCTCACCTACCAGTTCGCCCATTTTCTCCGCAAGCTCCACATTCCATGTAGAACCCATTACGCACTCTGCCTGATAGGCACAAGTTCCATATATCACTGATTCCGACAAAAAGCTTGTAAAGCCGCTGGGGCCATCTGCATCCGTTGTGAGCGGTTTTCCCACTACTCCATCAATTCCCTTCACTTCATTTGTACGGAATGCACCAAATCCCACCAGATTCTTCATCTCATCCAGCGAAATCTCGTCTAACAAAGTTTCCCACCTGGGATCATCATAGCTTACTTCTCCAACATAATTTCCGGAATCATCATAAAACATATCCGACAAAGACAAATCGTTATTCACTGGTGTTAAGGAAGGTGCAGTTCCTGTAACTTCCCATGGTTTTCCTGCATCCGGTTCTGTATATTTACGCTTAATGGATTCATCCAGCTCAGCTTTCAACTCATCTGTAAGGGATCTTTCACTGTCATCCAAATAAGTCGTTGGAACTGTGCCGGCAAAATCTTTACGTGAGATATAAGACGCATAGGTATTGTTTCCGAAGATACCTGCGCTCACATCATCAAATGCATTTACGACTTCTACCGCTTCGCCCTGCGCATTCATTTCAGATGCAATCTGCACATCCTCATTCAATTTGTATTCTGCGGTTGCTTTTGCAGTATGTGCATCACTTCCTACCACAAGAAGATAATCTCCTGCTTCCAGCTCATATCCTTTAAATCCGTTCTCATTTGCATCTGCGTAGTCATAGGACTTCATATCCTTCACATCCAGCGTAAGTGTCAGCGTTTCTTCTTCTCCAGGAGCAAGTAATCCGGTTTTTGCAAAATCTCCCAGAACAACGTGTGCTTTTTCAATTGCAGGCCCTTCATAATCAAAAGGTGCACTGTAATATAATTCAACAACATCCTTTCCCGCATAATCTCCTGTATTTCTGACAGTTACAGATACTTCCAAGGTGTCATCCTCTGTAATCGTGCTTCCCTCCGGCATTGCAAAAGATACATCCCAGTCAAATGTGGTATAGGAAAGCCCATAACCAAAAGGATACACTACATTGTCTTCATACCATTTCGATTGGGGATCAGCTTTTGTTTCTTCATATCCCCGGGTTTCATAATAGCGGTATCCAACATAGATACCTTCTTCATAGTTTACAAAAGCATAATCTGTTTTTTCACCGTTATAAAGATAACGATTGCCAAATTCGCTGCCATAAGTCCCCGTGTTATACCAGGTAGGATCTTTTGTAAAATCTGCCGCCCAAGTGTCTACTGTATGTCCAGAAGGACTAATCTGGCTGCCCTGTGCATCTGTACCAGTTAAAATCTGTCCCAATGCCATTATACCGGAGGCTCCGGGAAATCCGATCCAAAGAATGGAATCAATTTCATCATCTGCTTCTAATTCCGGTATTTCCATTGTAGTACCTACATTCAGGACAACAATAATATTTGAAAAGTTTTCTTTTACATGTTCCAGCAATGCTTTTTCATTGGCATCCAGCTCCAGATAGTGGCTGTCCGGCGAAGCTGCTCCTGTAATGGCAGCACCTCCAAAACTGCTTTGCATCGTTCTCGGCAAGTCGAATCCTTCTCCTCCGATTCTGGAAAAAACAACAATTGCCGCATCCTGATAATCCACATAGCTGTCCACTATATCAGCAGTATAAGACTCTATAGGCGTTTCACCTGTTTCAAACCCGGGCAGTCTTTGTCCTGATGTCATAGCAGGGTTAGCCGGTCTTCCTGAACCGGATTTTGCAGAGCTCTCATAAAATTCTTTCAGTGTTTCATTATAGGAAATTCCTGCCTCTTCAAGGCTCTTATAAAATGTTTTCTGTGCATCAGAGCCATTGCTGCTGGCAGAGCCGGAGCCGGAATTAACAATATTTACCGAATTCTTTCCAAATACACTGACTCTCACATCTTCTGTAGAAAGAGGAAGCACGCCATTTTCATTTTTAAGCAAAACAATTCCTTCCTTTTCCACCTCAACTACAAACTCATTCGCTGCATTCAGCACTTCTTCTTTATCGGCATACTGCCTGTCGTACCTCTCGTCCCTATTATCCTCAACCACATTAGCACGTTCCCCGCCAAATACCAGACTTAATGAATTTCCAGCAATGGGAACAGTCAAAAGAACCGCATCAATAATGATTTCCAGAGAAAGTACAATTGCCGTCACGATAAACCAAACTTTTGTCTTTTTATGCCTCCAAATAAAACCCATATTCCTCTCCATTTCTGCCAAAGGCATTTATCTTTACAATTCTATTCGATATTTTCTACGACCTCTTCCATGGAAAGCACTGCATCCGTTGTAATTTTAAGACAGTCAATGGAAGGAGCACTGGCCATATTGCTGCGGTAGGTGTTGTCGCCTGCTGAAAAAACAATTTCATTTTCTCCTGCTTTCAGCGAAATCTCGCCCAGGTTTTTTGTCTTAAAATTCTCCTGATTGTTTGCATCCGTTCCATTATCCGTTGTAAATTCCTTATATTGAACTGCTTCGCCATTTACAGTAACTACAAAGCTCTCAGGATTCCATGTACAGTTTCCTAATGTATTAGAACCAAGCACTGCTTTCAGTACAGCCGTTGTGTCCACATCTGATGTGATTACAAAAGTAATCGGACTTTTAGCTCCAAGTTCCCCTACGTAAAAGCCATTGCTTGCTTTGGCATTTTCCTTTGCAAGACCGATTCCAGTGGGAGATCCCGATACGCCAAGTCCCTCAAGCCCTTCCAATACAGTATATTCTGCTTCAAATACATATTCTGTTCCTGACTCTGTTTCCGCTTCTGCTGTTTCGCTCTCAACATCATTTCCGGTTTCCGCACCGCTGCCCCCGCAAGCTGTCATACAAACCATTGCTACTGTCATCAATAAAACTGCTATTACATTCTTTTTCATTTTTATACCCATGCCTTTCTCGCTTGGGCTCCTCCCAAGTGGGAATAGGCCCAAATACGTAAGGTTGAAAGTTTCTTTCAACCTTGTCCTCTTTTTTGAATAAAACAGATGCAACTGCAGATTGTACTGCAACTGCACCTGTTTCGATTGTTTTTATTATTTTACTTTACTACTGTCAGTGGCAGTTCAATAGAAGCTGCTTCATATCCGGTTGCTTCTGCCGTAATTTTTATAGTATAGTCGCCTGCTTTAGACGGAGTACCACCAATGATACCTGTTCCTGCATCAAATGTCATACCCTCCGGTAATCCTTCTACCGCATAGGTAATAGCTGAATAGGGATAATAGGTATTTAAAATTGCAGTGTTCAGCGGTTCTGAAGTATATGCTGTTCCCACTTTTGCCTCTGTCAGCTCAATGGCAACATCTTCACCGTCAACCTCAACGGTATCCGCATAGATGATCTTAGCACCCTTAGGCAGCTGCATTGCGTTGCTGTTTGCAACCATGTATAAAATCTGCTTTGCTGCTTCCTGCATACAATGAATTGTAATATTTCTGTCTTCTTCTTCCATTGCCAGTATTTCATCTACATCCAGATATCTGCCGCCTTCAAGACCATACACCTTTGCATCCAGCATCATGCTGGATCCGGCCTTAATCAACTGATATGCGTTGCAGGCATTATAGATTACAATATCTGTAACAACAGCACCTTCAAATCCCCATTCTCCACGGGTGATCTGGTTCATGACACCATAGCTTCCTGCACACCATGTCTTACCTATTCTCGTGAAGGAACCCATTGCAAATGTAGCGCCGCCTTCTTCTACTGCTTTCTGATATCCTTTCAGGTAAATCTCTCTGGCTGTCTGCTCTGTCATCCATGCGGACAAACCTTCTTTATCCGTACCATTTCCTATTGCTCCAAAACGATAGGTAGAAGAGCCGCCGCCATCATTGTGGAATGCGAAATGTTTCAATGTGATATAGCATCCCCTGGATTTTGCTCCCTGGGAAACGTTTGCTGCCATAGTTCCTGTCAGGAAAGGATCTTCTGAATAATACTCAGGGAAACGGCTGTCAAAAGGAGAGCGGTGAATGTTCATACCAGGTGCATACCATCCTGTATAGCTGTATACCATTCCGCCTGCTGCCGTACTGTTGCCCCACAATCCCTGCTCACCGATCACTTCACCCATCTGATAAAGAAGATCTTCATTGTAGGTAGCTGCAATCATAGGCTCTGCACTAAAGTAATTATAACGGTCATTTGTATCTGTATAGTTACCGGTCCATCCTTTAGGGCCATCTGTATCACGAGAGTAAGGTTTACCAATGTATGGTATGCCCACAGAATTAAATCCGCCTACATTTACTAAATCAGCTAATTCCTCCAATGTAAGCTGTTCTACCAGTTCCTGATACCTTGCATCATCTGCGTCTGCACCAATCAAATCAGATAATACGACAGAATACTGCTCTTCGGTACGGTTTGCTGCATCTGTTTCATAAGTAGGCGTACCAATTGCTGCTGCATCATAATATGCATTAAATGCATCATTATCATAGCCCCATGTAGCATATTCTTCTTCTGAGATTTCTTTTACTGCTTCAAAGCCATTGGGCATTGTTCCTTTAAAATTGCTGCGGGTTAAAGCTGTATAGCCTTCACTTGCAAAGCCTTCTGTTACATCATCCAGTGCATTTGTAATTTCCGCACCGGTGACTGCTTCGTTACACAATTCTTTTTCTGCAACCATGTAATCGAAATCAACGTCATTTTCCATCATTCCATAGTGTGAATTTCCTGCAATCTTGATATTGTAAGTTCCGGCATCAAGAACATATGTCCTGTCCGTCACATCATCATAGGAAGCCATGTCCGAAACATCTATGGATACCTGAACCGTTTCGCTTGCGCCCGGTTCAAGTACACTTGTCTTTGCAAAATCACCAAGAGCAACATATGATTTTTCAATGACAGTATCATTACCGGTTTCTTCTTTGCCATAAGGCGCTGTATAGTATAATTCAACAACATCCTTACCTGCAATATCGCCGGTGTTGGTTACCTTTACATCAAAAGTCAAAGTATCTGTTTTGGTAACGGTTGAATCTGCTGCTGTGGCCGGGGTAACTTCCCATTCAAAATCAGTATAGGAAAGTCCGTAACCAAACGGATAGTTTACATTTGCATTCCACCATGCATCTTCAGCACCTGATTTATTTTCTTCAAAACTTCTTGTTTCATAGTATCTGTAGCCCACATAAATGCCTTCTTCATATCCCACCGACCAGGTATTTACCGGTTCGCCGTTTACGCTGTACTGGGTATATCCGGTCATGGTACCGTTTCCGTCTTCCCCCTGTGCCATTGCACTTACTCTGGTATTAAAAATAGTGTAGCTTGGATTTTGTGTGTGATCAACCGGCCATGTATCAACTGTTCTTCCGGAAGGGTTCACCTCACCGGTAAGTACACGTCCTAATGCTGCAAGTCCGTTATCACCCGGTTCCCCAATATTCAGCACCGCATCTACTGCATCATTTCTTTGAATTCCTGCAATTTCAATGGGTGTACAGCTATTCACCAATACAATAACTTTATCAAAATTTTCAGCTGCATAATCAATCAGTTCGTACTGTATATCATCAAGCTGAAGTTCATGAACTCTTCCATTCTGTGCAATTTCACCTGTTCCTCTGGAAATTACAACGAAAGCCGCATCACCGTATTCTTCCAAAGATGCTTTCCATTCATCTGTTTCAGCAGCTTTCGCAAAATCGTCTGCTACCAGAATATCAGATGTTTTCTTAGGAACATTTCCGTTCTCATCTGCTTCTGCTCCCTCTACATCTTCCGATGCCCACTGCGTATAGCTGTCAAGTACTGTGTTATTCAGACTAAACCCAGCCTCTTCCATACTGGAAATTATATTTGCCTGTGCAATCGCTGCTCCTGCTGATGCATCGACAACATTATGACTGGCGCCGGCATTCGGATCAATTGCCGCATATCCCAGCAATGTAACTTTAGATCCGCTTGCAATTGGAAGTGCACTCCCTTCATTCTTGAAAAGAATCATTCCTTCTTCTGCAATCGCTAAGTTCAGGTCAAGTCCGGCCTGTAAAGCTTCCTGTTTGCTGCCATACTCAGATTCATAAAGAACCGGAGTTTCCGGAGATGCTTCCTGCACCTCTTCCTGGCTCTCCTGCACGTCTGAAACTTCCGGTGTAGTTTCTGCAGGCTGTTCTGCATTATCTGCACAGCCGATCAGCCCAAGTACAAGCGTGCCTGACAGCATCAGAGCCATCCATTTTTTTAACATCCTTTTTCTCATACTCTTTTTCCTCCTATGTTTCCTTTATGTAACAACCATTTATGCCGCTTCTTTAAACATACTAGCACTTTTTGTTTCTAATATATTATCCGTGGCACAACCGGTCATTATATGGCACAAACGATCAATCTGCCTGATTGACCGTTTTAGGAAAAAGCAAGTTTAATTCAAACCAGTTCTGATCCATTACAGCTGTGACTGCTCCCCCGTATTTTTCCACAGACTGCCGGATGCTTTTTAATCCAAATCCATGGTTTTTCTTATCTGATTTTGTTGTCTCCGGCATTTTTCCTGATTTTATTTCAATGGGGTTTTCACAATAGTTTGCTATTTTTATAAAAACAAATCCTTTTTGCTCTGAAACAGTAATATGAATCAGGCGTTTTCTCTCATCATCAATCATAATGGCATTTTCCAGCGCATTATCCAAAGCATTTCCAAAAATACTGCAAATATCCGTTACATGCAGAAAATCCAGCAATTTTCCATTAATCACACAGGTCATCTGAATATGATTTTTCTTTGCCCTGAGGCTTTTACCTCCCAGAATCGCATCAAGAACTTTATTTCCTGTATTTATGTCAATTTCATTCGCATTCAGCTCCTGCTCCATGGCATCCAGCCATTCTTTTCTTTTTTCCGCGTCCGTTTCTGTTCTAAGTCCTGCTATCTGATGTTTCAGATCATGACACTTGATTTGTATCATTTCCACACTTTCCAAATAATTGCGATACTGTTCATACTGCGCTTTTAGAGTATTCTGCATGGCATTTATTTCTGCTTCTGCTACATACTCGCCAATTCTTCTCTGAAATGCATAAAGAATTATGACTCCCATCATGTCGATTAATGTTCGTATAATAAAGACATCTGCTTTTATCTGGGCTGTAAAAGGCGAGTTTGTAACCACAAAGCTCATATTGCTGAATGCAAAAATTACCACCACACATCCTGTTGCCGCAAGGACTTCCTTCATGGACAACTGTTCCAAATAACTTCTTAAAAACATTGATTTTTCCATAAAATAAGCAAGGGCAAACACAGCTGTAAATACTGCGATCAAAAGCGCAAACCTTCCTATATATAAAAACGGAAGTCTTGTTACAGACAGATACGTATGCAGCTGCCATTCTAAAGAAGCTGCAAGCTCTGCCAGCAGAAAAGCTTTCGTGCAGCAATACAGACATTCCTTTGCAGTAACATCCCCGCAAAGCCAAATAAAAAAATACATCAGCAAGGCTGCCGTCATCATGCATGGAATCCAAAAAAATATTGGCAGTCCTCCGGTAAATTCCAAAAACAGAATTTGAATGACCAGCGCTGCCACACTTTTGATTGCAAAAAACTTCTTCCGTCCGGATTTTTTTAACAGCAAAAGATATACCATGCAGGCAGCCCACTCGGCAATGGCAGTATAGATTCTGGGAATATCCTGATAAATCGATTCCATACTTAAGTTTCCCCTCCAATATAATTTGTCAACTGTTCCATAAATTTTTTTCGGTTAACCCGGCTGATCGGAATCTGCCTTACTCCAAGAATACAGTTATTTTCTCTTATTTCTTCCACATACTTTATATTGACAAGATACCCCTTATGGATTCTGCAAAAGCCATAAGGTTCTAAATTTTCTTCTGTATTTTTCATGGTGCCTCTGGTCTGGAATACTCCTTTAAAGGTTTCATAATTCAGATAGTGTCCAAAGCTTTCCACATAGAGGATTTCATCAATATCCAATTTTTTCATCCCATTATCGGTAGTTATTGATATATATCTGCGTTCACTCGTCTTAAGCCTTTCAATTGCTTTAGACATTTTCTGAGAAAAGGAAAAATATTCTACCGGCTTTACCATATAATCCAACGCATCTACCTGGTATCCCCTGATTGCATACTGCGTCATATTGGTAATAAACATGATGATGACCTTATTGTCCAGCTGGCGTATTTTTTCGGCTGCTGTCATACCGTCCATAAATCTCATCTGAATATCCATGAGAATAATATCGTAATTCCCGGAATAGTTCAGAACGATTTCATCTCCATCAGTAAAAAAAGTAACCTTTATGGCAGCTCCACTCTCTTCACAGTAGCGCTTTACATAGTCGTTTAATTGCTTAGAATACATTTCCTCGTCTTCAACAATTGCAATGTGTATCATGAAACCTTCTCCCACCTTGAAATTTCTTCATACTACTTTAAGTTCCCATATTCAGTCAGACTGATCGACTTTCTTTACTATACCTGAATTCTTCTCTCCCTACAAGCCCCTTGGCCTTTTTTATCTGATTGATATAATCGTTAATCCAGAAAAATAAACTCATGGACAATCTGTTTAATTCTTCCAAATTAACTAAAAAATGCCAAGCCACAGGTTGTAATCCCTGGCTTGGCACTACATCATACCGCGATCAGGGAATCTATCCTTCACGGGCAAACTTTTGGAACCCCTTAAATCAAATTGACTTCCATGTACAACTGTTCCCTATAGCTTTGATCAGAAACTGCCTTTTTCAGGTCTTCATTTCTTCCACCATCCATAAGCTCCTGCACCAATCTCGCAAAACGGTTTTCTCCTTCTATTCTGCCAACTGAAATTCCCTCAGTTCTGCCTGCTGCAATTCCCTCGATTCTTCCCTGCCTCACATACTGATCAAATAATTCGCACACTGTAAGTTCATCCTCCTCCCTGATTCCCTGCTCTTCCATCCATTTTTCAACATCTTCCGTATCTGTTTCTCCTGAAAGTACCTTGATCATTTTGATCAAGGCTGCTTTATGTTTGATCTTCCTGTCAGAGCGATATCCATTTCCTTCCGCCAGGCAATCCACAACAATCCTCATATCGCTTTGAAACAACTTTCTTGTTTCTTCCGGCAGGTGTCTCATCTCAAATATATGCAGTCTTAATTCATCAATATATTTCCATGTCTCCTCTGGAAAATTCCGTTTTCCAAACAACTTTCCAAGCTCCCGGCTGCTCTTCCATCCGGGGATGCCCCAGTAAAGTACAAATTGAATCACCGGAAAGCAATCCTGCATTTTTTCCTCATACTGCTCTCGGTAAATACCTCCCACATAGCCTGCCTTGCGCAGCAGCATTTTTCCATCTGTCACGCTCTGATTGGCAATCAAATACATTAATCTTATTTTTCCATCAGACAACTCATATTTACACAAATCCTCATACTGGCTTCTCAGTATTTCCCACCCCTGATAAATTGTTTCCGTGGGCCCTGAACGTAAATGATCTGCCTGCACGATTTCTTTTCCTTCATACAACAGCACATTGATTACATCTGCCGCAATATCCGGAAAAGATACAAACTCCTTTTCTACAACATCCTTTTTTTCTCTCGTTTTATTCATTTTTATACCCATGCCTTTCCCGCTTAGGCTTCTCCCAAGTGGGAATAGGCCCAAATACGTAAGGTTGAAAGTTTCTTTCAACCTTCCTTCCAAAGGCAAAGGAATAGCTCTGAGTTTTCATTACACATTACGATCCGCAAAACCGTCATTTACTCCCTGCCTATTCATTTTTATTGGTAATAAAGCAAGGATTCTAAAACAGATGGCGAACATCCCAAGTTGGGATTGCCTATTAGAAAATCAGATTTCAGAAACAAATTTCCGTTAGAATATTGATGCTTTAATTTATTTTATCAAACAAAAAAGCTTTATGTCAATAAATTATTTATTAAAAATTGATAAAACGAGGCACAATGTGTGCCCCGTTCCATATAGCCCTACAAACATTTTTTAATTTCTTCCTCTGAAGGCATTACCCGAAGAGCCCCTTTTCTGGTGGTGACAATTGATGCTGCTTTATTGGCAAACTGGAGCATTTCCTTAAGTTTTTCCTCATCCAGCTGATCCAATCCGTATTTCAACACAAAGTGCAGGCAGCATCCCCCAAAAGTATCACCGGCGCCAGTGGTTTCAATGGTATTTTCCTGTATAAATGCGCCAACTTCTACTCTTAAGTCTTTATAATAAGCCCTGCTTCCTTCTTTTCCCATGGAAAGCAGAATCAGCGGTATATCATACTGACTTCTTAATTTTTTAATTCCTTCATCATAATCCTCTTCTCCGGTAAACCACTGAATTTCATTGTCGGAAATTTTCAATACATCACACTGGGAAAAGCCAAAAGCCGCCTGCTCTTTGGCATCCTCCAAGGATTTCCATAAAGGAGGACGCAAGTTAGGATCAAAGGAAATCACTGCTCCGCTTTTTTTTGCAACGTCAATCGCTTTTTTCGTAGCCTTTCTTACCTCATCATGCGTCATGGAAAGAGTTCCAAAATGAAATATTTTTGAATTGCCGATCAGCTCTTCCGGCACTTCTTTTTCCGTCAGCATCATGTCGGCTCCCGGATTACGGTAGAAAGAAAAATCCCGGTCTCCATCCGGATAGGTATGTACCATGGCAAGGGTTGTGTGAATCTCCTCATCCATACAAAGATAAGATGGATCAATTCCAACCTCTGTGATTGCACTTTTTAACTGCTCTCCAAAGAAATCCTTTCCTACCTTTCCGATAAACGCTGTCTTATGTCCCAGCTTCGAAAGCATAGAAAGCACATTACAGGGCGCTCCTCCCGGATTTGCCTCAAACAGAGGATTCCCCTGGCTGCTTTTTCCATTTTCAGTAAAATCAATTAATAATTCCCCTAATGCTGTTACATCAAAATCTTTCATCTGTCCTCTCCTTATTTATTAATTTTCTCCCTTTAAAGATTTGTGTTATTGAAAGCCCTTTCGAAAAGCCTTTCATCAAAATATCCAAAGCAGAAGGCAGACCATTGAAGGATATCTGCCCGATAAATGGGAATTTACCGTTTTCTGCCAATATAGCGGCAGACCTTTTTCTTATATTGCAGATACTCATTTCCAAATGCGGCAAGCAGAAACTCCTCCTCCACACTGACAATCTGCAAATGGTACATAATGACGGCAAAAACAGTTAGAACACACAAAATCCAGTTAAAAAACATCAACAACGTACCAATATACAAAAGATCAAATCCTAAAAAGGCAGGGTTGCGGCTGATTTGATAAATTCCGTTTGTTATAAGCTCCGTTTTATCCGTTTTGGAAACTCCCGCCCGCCAGCTATCACGCATAGTCCGTACTGCGGCAATAAATACAATCGTTCCTGCAACACTCATCACCGCCCCTATAACCCGAACAGCGGCAGGGCTATGACTTATCCCAATGAAAATACTGACAAGTCCTGCCGCGAAAGCAAGAACAGCAACAGCCTTCATTGTAACTTCCACAAATTTTACAAAACCGGCTTTCCCCTTTCCAATTTGGTCTGTCTGTATTCCCTGCTTTTTCTGACGAAACATTTTTATAAAATAGCAGCCATAAAAAGCAACTAAGGCGGCTATGGAAATCAGCTTAAATTCCATTGTCCTCTCTCCAAATTCCCAATTGTTGAACTGATTATAACAGGACTCCAATTCTGCATGGCTGAACAGTTAATATAAGTCGTATTTTACAACGTCCATGTTTACTTTTCCGTCTGCAAAGAAGGAAATGCCATCTGCACTTTGGTCCGTATACATGGTAGCTGTCAAAACATGCTCTCCATCATTTACAAAAACTTCCACACTAAACCTGTCTAATATGATTCTCAGCTTCAGATTCCCATCAGTGCTGTTTACAAGGCTGCGTCTTTGATGGATAATAGCTTTTCTGGAGCCCGAAAACTTTCTGTCTACCTTTAGTATAGATTCTCTTGGACGAAAACTCAAGGCTGTATAAAAATTATCGTCCTGGGCAAAGCGGATTGCCGCTTTCTGATATATCTCCTGTCCTTCTTCCGGTCTTAATACTACCTCCATATCCACTCGTCTTCCTTTAACACCCTCAAGACGGATAATGTCCGAAAAAGAAACATTTAAGTGTTCAACCTTATTGCAGCGCATCTCATCCAGTTCTCTCACAGGTCTTTGATAAAGCCTGCCATTTTTTACCGACAATTCTCTGGGAATACTCATCTGGCCAAACCAGGGTTCTTCCGGCGTTCTTAAGCTGCAGGTGCCCCAGTTCTGCATCCAGCCGATCATAATTCTCCGCCCATCGGGAGCCAGAACAGTCTGTGGTGCATAAAAATCAATACCATAATCAATGGACTGATCACTTTTTTCTGTAAAAGTGCCGGCTTCCTCATCAAAATCCCCTATTAAGCAAAGTGTTCCGTCTCCATTATGATATTCAAAGCCTTTTGGAAGCATTCCCTGGGGATTGGCAAGCAGCACCCATGCATCATCCAGTTTAAAAAAGTCGGGACACTCCCACATCTTTCCAAAACGATTACGATTGGATATCAATACACTTTTAAATTTCCATTCAAATCCATCTTTACTTGTATATAATAAAATCTGCCCGCTTCCATCTGCCGGACGGCTTCCTATTACACAATAAAAGGTGCCATCTTCAGCCTGCCACATTTTAGGATCACGGAAATCAATATTGCTGGCGCCTTCCGGAAGATCTTTTTCATCAAGCACCGGATTTTTTGCGTATTTTTCATAATCTATGCCATCGCCTACAGCAAGGGACTGCGTCTGTATATCGCAAAATACATCATTTTCCAAATGCTTTTTGCATACGCTGGTATACATAAGCAGGTGCCTGCCATCAGGAAGTGTCACCGCACTTCCCGAAAAGCATCCATCCTTATCATAAGCTTCATCAGGCGCCAAAGCTGCCGGAAGATATTCCCAGTGCAGAAGATCCCTGCTTACTGCATGCCCCCAGTGCATACTTCCCCACCTTGATTCATAGGGATAATATTGATAAAATAAATGATATTCTCCTTTATAATAAGAAAAGCCATTGGGATCATTCAGCCAGCCTGTGCGCACAGACAAATGGAACCCCGGACGGTCTTCCTTTTTAATAATTTTTTCAGCAGTCTCCTCATATTTTCTTGCTTCACGTAATGTCTGACTTGTCATATCAACACCTGTTCCTTTCTGCTAAAATAATTTATTCTACTGTTTTTCCGGCATACCGGTCATATGCTGCCTGATATGCTGCCAACAGCTTTTCCATTCCACACTTTTCTTTCAAATGCTTAATATATGCTTCCCATTCCTCATCTGTTGGACCACCATTTTTCAGCCATAAGCCCTCCTGCTCTGAAACTGCACTCTCAAAATTGGCTTTATACCAGTCAATATCATCCAGTTCCCTGCCGGTAAATACACAATCCACAGGATAAGTTGTGGTACTCTCCACATAAGGCATCCAAAATTCATACAAATCTGTCAAACGTTCAATCGCCCGGTCTTCCATTCGAAAGGTAGTCTGATAATAATCACTTAAAATCAGCTTTGGACCTGCAACTTCACATTCTCCCTTTAATTCTCCTGAACTCTTTCCATACTTTTCTCTGCTTTCTTCATCTGAAATACTCAGCCATACCCCTTCTTCATTCTGCTTTGTAAAGTAAACATCAATGGGGCCATATTGAAGCTGCATAACTATTTCCGGATCATACCACATATCAAAAAACTTCAAAAGGTTCGCCGGACTCTTACATGCCTTTGTAATGTTAAGCTGGCCGCTGTTAATCCCGCCGCCGGTACGCACCGTCACATTATGGGTTCCGTCAGGGCCTTCAAGTATGGGAAGAAAAACATAATCCCCGGCATAATCCCCCATCACTTCCTCAATATACCACCATGTTGCCACACCTACATACCCTTGGGAACATTTTGAAATTAACTGGGTATCAGACTGGCTGAACATTTCCACGTCCATCAGCCCTTCCGCATACCAGTCATGAAAATAAGTAACTGCCTTCCGATATTCCTCCGAAACACATATAAAATCTACCGTTCCGTCATCACGCAGCACCAGGTCATTACAAACATCATTTGGCCAGTTAGTAAATCCAAATCCTGCATAAAAAACATTCTGTCCCCAACACCACTGATCAAATCCCGTACTCATGGGAATCGTAGTTCCCGGATCATTTCCATAGTATTTTGCACTCATATCGTTGTCTTTAAAAGCCTTCAGTGCTGTGTGCAGTTCCTCTAAAGTAGTGGGTACTTCTAGTCCTAAGTCATCCAGCCAGGCCTTATTGATCATGGAAAACTGGGGTATGGAATAAATACTGTAATCTTCCTCTGCGCCAATCCCTGCCGTTCCCATCCGCTCCCCTGCCGGAAGACCATAAATATATCCGTCATCCATAGTAATCGCACTTCGGATATCCGGATTTTCCTCAAGAATCCTGCTTAAGTTTGGCATATATTCTTCCGTTAAATAAGGGGTAAGATCAATAAAAGTTCCGTCATCGCCATAACGGGATATGTCATAATTGCTGAATCCCACTCCCATAAAAGCATCAGGAAGTTCCTCTCCTGCTATACGGATATTCACCTGCTCCGCCAAAGACTCACTCATGGTAGTCCAGTCGATACTGATCCCTGTCTCCTCCTGAAGCTGGTTTAAAACCACATTATTGGTATACCCAGGGCTTAAAGCGCTCTGCGCACCCATAATGGCAAACTGCGTTTGCGTTGTATCCGGATTGGCAACTCCTTTTTCATGATTTCCATAGTCTTTATTTCCACATGCTGTTAATGATAACATAAAACCTGCCACAAGTACACAGGCTACAATTTTTTTACCACATTTGCACTTATTTTTCTTTCTCATAATTGAATTCCTTTCTGGCAATCAGCCTTTTACCGCACCGGCCATAAAACCTTTTTCAAAATACTTCTGCACAAACGGATAAATGATCAGCATTGGAACAGCCGCTATGATAATGGATGAAAACTTAATCATTTCCGTCATTTTGTTCAGTTCCGCAAATCCGCCAGATATGGTACTTGCCTGGCTGGCACTTGCAGAGCTTTTAATGAGAATATTCCGCAGCACCAAAGGCAGCGGCGCTCTTTCCGGTGATGGCAGATAAATCATGGAAGTAAACCAGTCGTTCCAGTAAGACACCATACTAAATACTACCATAACCGCCATTATGGAACGACTAAGAGGCACTACAATGCGGATAAATGTGGTCCATTGAGAAGCGCCGTCTATTTTTGCCGCTTCTTCCATTGACTTTGGAATACTGTTCTCAAAAAAGTTTCTCACAATAATCATATTTCCAACTGCAACGCCTCCCGGCAGGAAAAGCGCCCACATATTGTTAATCAGTCCTGTCTCTTTTACAATCAAATAGGTAGGAACCATACCGCCGCCAAAATACATTGTAATAATGAAGAAAATGCTTAAGGCCTTTCTTCCGGGAAGTTCTTTAACGCTTAAGGGATAAGCCGCCAGATAAAGAACCACCACCGAAAATACCGTGCCAATGATTGTATATTTAAAGCTGTTGAAAAGGCCGGTTAAAATAGCAGGATCTGCAAACACAGCCTTATATCCCTCTAAAGTAAACTGACTCGGCAGAAGGAAGGTCTTGCCTGCATATACATCATAGGGATTTGACACAGAAGCAATCAGTACATAGTACAATGGATACGCAACAACAAACAAAATAATAGCACAGATAATAACAAGTATAATGTCACTGCTTTTTTCAGAAAGTCCTGTCAGCTTTCCTGATTTTGTATTTTCTTTCATGCCGCACCTCCTATATAAAACTGGTGTCTTCGGATATCTTACCCGCCACCTTATTAACCACAATTAACAAAATAATGTTAATTACCGTATTAAACAAACCAACTGCCGTAGAGTAACTGTATTTAGCATTTTCAATACCCTGCTGATAAACATAAACAGCAATCACATCACTTGTAGCTTTATTTAAATCCGTCTGCAAAAGCCAGACTTTTTCAAATCCGACATTCATAAGACCGCCAGCACTCATAATCAGATTTAAAACCATAATAGAAGTTAATTCAGGTATGTCAATATGTCTGATTCTCTGAAACAAAGATGCTCCATCCACCTTTGCCGCTTCATAAAGAGACGTATCAACATTAGCTAACGTTGCCATATAAACAATAATTCCCCAGCCTGCATCCTGCCAGATTCCGGATGCAATGTAAATCGTGCGGAAAGCAGCAGATTCTGTCAAAAAATCGATGGAAGTTCCTGCGATCAGGTTGATCAAACCGCCTGAAGGGCTTAAAAAAATACGAATCATACCACAGACAACCATAATGGAAATAAAGTGGGGTGCATAAAGTACTGTCTGAGTTACCCTTTTAAATTTCTGGAACCGCATTTGGTTCAGCATAAGCGCCAGAATGATCGGAATTGGAAATCCCCAGAGCAAACTATAAAAGCTCAATAATATTGTATTCTTCATCATACGTCCAAAAGTTGGTGCACTGAAAAACCGTTGAAACCATTCCAGACCAACCCATTCACTCCCCGTAAATCCCCGACTGGCTTTATAATCCCTAAAAGCAATTTGTATGCCATACATAGGTATGTACTTATAAATAATTGTGAGTGCCACCGGAATCAAGAGCATTGCATAAAGCTGCCAGTTGTCCCGTATACGCCTCCCAAGAGCCCCCTTTGGTGCTGCCGACCTGTTTTTACTCATATTTTTCTCTCCTTTCTCGTCGGACGATATAACCTCATAAATTTTATCTGTTTATTTTTTGTTTTAACGCGCGCTTTATGAAACGTTATTTCTATTTCACTTATAAAACTATCACTTTATTTAAATTCAGTCAATGTGTTTCTCGAATTTTATTGTGTATTGATTCATTTTTGTATATTTATTACAATTTAATTTGTGCATATTGACTGTATTTCCACCCACACTATCTATGTAACGTTTCATTATTTTCATGAAACAATCTTTACAAATAATATTCTCTGTATTATAATAAACACCATAAGGAGGTAACCGGCCATGAAAAAAACAAATTCCATTCCTACCATGAAAGACGTAGCTTTAGAGGCTGGAGTAGCTCTTGGCACCGTATCCAAAGTAGTAAACGGTCTTCCTGTAGGTGATTCTTACAGGATTCGTGTAGAGGAAGCCATCAGAAAGCTGAATTATCAGGTCAACAGCTATGCGCAGGGACTAAAGGCAAATAAAACTCATACGGTAGCATTACTGATTCCAAATACTCTGGAGCCTTTTTTTGCTTCACTTGCCTATTACATTAATCTTTCCCTTTTAAAAAGAAAGTATCGAATGCTTCTTTGCTCCACAGATTATGACTCCGGACTGGAGCAGGAATACATTACAATGGCCCAGCAAAATAAAGTGGACGGAATCATTGGTCTTACCTACAACCCTAATCTGATTGTTGAAGAAACCACTCCATTTATTGCAATTGACCGCTCTATGGGACCTAAAATCCCCTGTGTTGCCAGCGACAATTTTGCCGGCGGCCAATTGGCTGCCGAAAAACTTGCTGATCTTGGCTGCAAAAATGTTGCTTTCTTAAGAATCGGTTCTTCTTTAACCAATGAACCCAACAAGCGAAAAGCCGGATTTGAAAACGGATGTCTTGCACGGGGATTAAACTATGAAATGAAGATTTTAAATGACGGAGCTGCTTTTGAAGAATTTGAAAATTTTCTGTCAGATCACATTCACGCAGGCAGATTATCCTTTGACGGAATTTTCTGTGTAACGGACTCCCTTGCTTATTCCATTATAAAGGCGCTGCGCAGGATGAATCAAAGAGTTCCGGAAGACGTGCAGGTAATCGGTTTTGACGGTATACGTCATTTTGGAAATAAAGACTATGTGTGCTCCACTATCGTGCAGCCTGCTTCAGAAATTGCAGAAATGTGTGTAGATTTACTTCTTCAGGAGAACATGCCGGCCAAACCGCCTCTTGTCTGCCTTCCGGTCACCTATGCTTATGGCGGCACCACATCTGAACTATATAAATAAGCGAAATTAATGCAGCAATAAAGCTCCAAAAGGGAGTCTTGGAAAAAGAAAAAGGGCTTGTCATTTAGGGCAGCACTCATAAGACAGTATTTGAAATGTTTTCGGGAAACGGCGTAGCTTGCGGACTATGCCGTTTCTCCATTTTGCAGGTCATTCAGTAAAGACGCGGGGAGTATTCCCACAAGGTCATAAGAAATGTCAATCTGCTGTTCCCTATGCCCCTTTGACTTATCCGGCGCGTGAACGTGCACCGCCTTTACCATGTCGTTTAAGACAGAGGGCGTTAATTCGTCCAAGTCAAGATATTTCCGTACTTTGCTGATAAACCTGTCAATGTTCTCTGTTTGTTCTTCCTGTTCGTTAATTTCTTCGTTCAATCGCAACAGCTTTTCCCGCAGTTCTTCCTGCTCCTGTTCGTAATCGTCGGAGAGCATTTGAAATCTGCTGTCAGATAGTTTCCCATTGGCGTTGTCCTCATAAATACGCTTGAATAATCGGTCAAGTTCCTCTATCCGCCGTTCTGCTTGCGTCAGTTGCCGCCGCTTCGCTGCCATAGCTTTTCGGAATTGTTCTTCATGGTTTGCGACACAGGCAATCGTCAATCTCATGTGGGCGAATACGCCCTGTTCCAAGACAACGGCACGGATAAAATGAGTAGGGCAAACATCTTTCCCTTTAAGCCTTGAAGTAGTCTATAAAACCTTTGCTGTCGCCAAAACCGCTAATGCTGAATATCAGGAAGAATCCGACAGGTGGGAGGAACTTTATGGAGACAATGCACAAAAACAGGAAAAAGAAAGCATTCACAAGCGGTTGCAGAATTATCAAAGGGAAAATGCAGACAGACAAACAATTCGGACTTCCAAAAACAAGGATAAAGGGGCGAGATAGTCGCTCTTTTATCTTTTCAAACCAAATATCATGTTGCTCTTACAAAGAGGTAAGTGATTGGCGTATAATAAAGTGTCGGATTTTGTAATTTTGTCAAAAACTTTCTGAGAAAAAATAGAATTAATAGAAAGGATTTTATTATGAATACCATTGTTAATCTTTTTTATCAATATGGGAATAAGGTTATCATCACTGTTGCAATTGCAAATGCAGTGATATTCGTACTTACTATAATGTCAGAGAAAAAGATGTCTAAATTGTTATACCGCAAAGGCAATAGTGCTCGCAAATTTATTCCTGACATGGGATGGGACGGTAATAAAATTGATAAATTGCAAGGAGAATATCAGATAATGATTATCCTATATACATTATATACGAATATTACTGCTATATTTCCCTTATTAGGAATTTTAGGCACTGTGGCTGCACTTATTAAAGAATTTGACGATATTGAAGGATTAACGGGGAATTTTATGGTTGCATTAAGTACAACTTTTTGGGGGATTTTATTTGCAATCGTATTTAAGGGCATTGATGCAGTAGTTTCTGGACCTATGGAAAGGATTGTTGAAGATACTAATTATGTCGTTCGATATGAAGGAAAAGAGGAACAGGAATGAGGCAGAACAGAATAAGAAATATCGTAATCGAATTGACATCACTTCTTGATATTGTGATGATTTTAATTTTTGCGGTTATGATAAAGAACTCTCAACTTGTAGAAGCGAGCAGTCAAGAAGTAGGCGAATTGCAAAAAGAGAATGCCGAGATGCAAAAAGAGTTGGCGGAGTTTGAGGGAATTTCCGAGGAATTAGCCAACGCATTGGGAAAACTTGAAGAAGGCGATTTAGAAACATTATTAGAACAACTGCATAATGCAGAAAATGAAGTTAATTCCTATGAATACATGGATGACATTGTTATTGTCTACAATATCGGATTAGAAAACCGATATAATAATACTGCAAGATGTTTGACTTATGGGTGTGCAACTGATGAAAATAATAAAACGCATAGCGTGAAACGGACTTCTACGGAAGAATGGGATTATGCAGTAAATTCTTTGAAATTAGATTTAAAGGAATCTATTGATGAAGAATTAGAGGGAAACGTAGAGGATAAATATATTTATCTTGTTTTTTCAGTTGATATGACCAAAATATATGCGGATGATTATAATGATGTAGAAAAAGTATTGACAGATTTTGAAACAAGGTATGGCGACAAAGTAAGATATAGACTTAACATTTTAGAAGGAGAATAGCCTAAGATGAAAAAAGTAATTATTTTTGTTGTAATCTTAATATTTTTAGCGTGTGGCGTAGTTATTGGAAAACGAGGGTTTGGTTTGGGGGACGGTAGTAAAGAAGGAAATCAAGTTTTGGTTGCCTCAGAGACAGATAAGATAGATGCTGATTCACAAAATCAAGAGATAATCATAAGGGTTGAAGAAAACAAAATATATGTTGGGGAAGAAGAATGTGATGATGCAAAAGATTTAGCAGATAAAATAAGTAAAATCAGTTCTCAACAAAAAGAGACAGAATATATTTTTGAACATGAACACGCAATTAAAGCGACTTATGATGAAGTTATGCAAACGCTAAATAATTTAGAGGAAACTTTGGAAATAAAAATCGATTACAGGAGAAATGAAAGATGAAAAGCAAGAAGATTTGGAAGGCTTATATTATTTTTGTAATGTGTTTTGCTATGGTGTTTTCATTGACAGGATGTAAAAAGAAAGATAAAGAATCGAAAGAGGCTGCTGTAGGTAATAGTGGAAATCAGATTAATGTGGATTCTTTCAATGCACCCGGCGGTCAATCAGAAAATGAAGAGACAGATTTGGAAATAGGTAAAGAGAAATCTGACACAATTATTATTGTCATAGATTGGAACATAATTAAAATTGATGACAATGAATGTGGCAGTATTGATGAAATGAAGAATCAGATTGTAAAATCGGGATGCAAAAAGATAGATTTACAGCATACCAATGCAAATAAGCAAACATTAGATGAGGTGGTGGATGTTTTAAAGGAAATAGAAAGTACTTTGGAAATTGATGTAAACTATAATTAAACTGTAATATATGATTCTACAAGGCACAAAAAAGTCTGTGAAAGAAAATTCACAGACTTCAGACTGTAGACAAAGCGGCTCTGGTGCGTGTGCACCAGAGCCATTTTTCTTTTATGAAGTAAATTGCGTCTAAAACAGAAATTCTGAAAAAATCTCTTGTCTCCAGAAGTCCTCTTTTCGCCTTGATCTTTGCCAGCTTTTTCAGATTCATGCATGCGTATGTAAGTCCGACTTTCATTTCCATCCGGGCTTTTCCATACATCTGTGTATACCGGAACCCATGATTCTCCTTTGCGGTCCCAAAGATTCTTTCTATGGTCTCTTTTCTGAGTGCATATAAATCCTTCATTCCAAGTGTCTGGCGGATATCTTCACACATCTCCATGTATGGTTCCCAGATATGACGTGTCACAACCTTGATATGCTCCCTGCTTTCCGTACACTGTGAAAGATACGGGCATTCTGAACAGGATGCTCCGCAGCTTTTATACTCCCTGTATCCGTCCCTGTTTGTTGTGCAGTATGTCAGCACTTTATTGTTGGGGCAGATATAACAATCATAATACTCATCATATACATATTCATATTTCTTGAAAAATCCCTCCTTGGTCATTGGTCTTTTGTAAGGCAGGAGAGGCTTGATCCCGTCATCTATCAAAAGCTTTGCGATCGCCGGAGTTTTATAGCCTGCATCTGCAACCAGTGTTTCTATGCCGATGCCATTTATCTTGTCATACAGTCCTTTAAAAGTTCTGCTGTCATGCAGATTCCCGGGGTTAATTGTATAACCAAGAATCCAGCCGTTCTTATCACAGGCAGTTTCTATTGCGTAGGCAAATACATTCTTGTGTTCTCCTTTGCGGAACCATCCGCTTTCGGGATCCGTAGTGCTGCAGTTTATTGTTTTGGTATCTTTGGGAAGGTCATCCGTGAATTCTCCAGGATCACCTCCAGCCGATGGCGTGCTGTCGTTATCATCATCGCCCTTATCATTCTTTTCTTTCAGAGGCTTCTTCCCATGGGCTTCCCTGTCTTCGGTGATTTCCTTTTTTAACAGTTCCTCATAAAACAGAGCTTCTTCGTGGGCAATGCGCTTGTGCATCTTTTTGTTGTTGGCTCTTGCTTTTACATGAGTGGCATCCACGAAAACCTCGGCAGGATCAACAAGTTTAAACTTATAACATTCCATCAGGATGTGGGAAAATATCTGTTCAAAAAGGTCAGTATCCTTAAAGCGTCTGGTGTAGTTTTTCCCGAAGGTAGAAAAATGCGGCACCTTATCCATCATATCCAAACCGAGAAACCATCGGCAGGCAACATTTACCTCGATTTCTCTGCAAGTCTGCCGCATGCTCTTAATTCCATAGAGATACTGGATGAAAGGAATCTTAATCAGCATGACAGGATCCATGCTTGGGCGTCCGTTGTCGTGCGAGTATTTGTCAATTACAAGATCATAAATGAAGTTCCAGTTAATTGCCTTGTCTATAATCCTCAGAAGATGATCCTGTGGAACCATGTCATCCATACAAAGGAACTGAATCTGTTCTCTCTTTTTGTCTGCATTCTGCGTCATCATAAGTAGAAATACCTGCCTTGATTTGATACTTCTATTATATCAGAAAAGCCCCTTAAAAGCCGCAATAATACTCAATTTTCGGCTTTTATCATAGAAAAATCCCGCACAAAAGTGCGGGACTTTGTCTACAGTCTGAAGTCTGTGAAAGAAATTTCACAGACTTTTTTGTGCCTTGAATTTTTTGTACATAATTCGCAAAAAAACACTTCCTGTTATGAAGCAGATATTTAAACCGTATTTTTGACAAAAAACAGTTGACTGCACGTAACGTGCAATTTTACTTTGATAAGGAGGTAACTGTATGCAGGATGCAACATTGCGGGAAGTGTGTGATAAGTATAAAGTTTCAAGAAGGGCGGTGCAGGGATATGAGAAAGCAGGAATTATAAAGCCGACAGGAAAAAATAAGATGGGTTATTTGCTGTACGATGCTGCTACACAAGAGAGGATTGGTATCGTTCGTATGTATCAGGAAATCGGATTTTCTGTAAAAGAAATTAAAGAGATTATTGATGCGCCGAAAACAAGTATCAGTCCACTTTTGGAGAACCAAATGAAGAAATTGGAAAAAGAAAAGGGGCGAATCGAGAAACAGATTGAGATTCTTTATAGCTTGATACAAAAAAATTAAGGAGGTTAATAAAATATCTGCTTCAATAATAAGGTATTTGGTCTGAAACTTGTTTTTTCATGATGTTGGGAGCGGTCGTAACTATGGAAGATTGTTTCTATGATTGGCTTAACTACTTAGAAAATAAGTTTATGAAAACCAAATATCAAAATATTAGAACCGAAAATTTAGAATGGAGGAAATGTTTATGAGTAAAAAAATGCAATTATCAAATCCATTGTGTGTCGTAATGTGTACTTTGTTATGTCTTTCAGGCTGTGGAAATAATAGTGACATAAATGCTGCGGATAATGAAATCAGTTCAGCGGATACCGTAACAGAGAGTAACGGGGTCAGTGATAAGGATAGTCCCGTAACAGAAACCACAGTTCCAAGCACAAAAGAAAATTCTGACACTGATGAAAAGACTCAAAATAACCAGACCGTAGAAACTGATTTAAAACCTTCTGAGGGTTTTGAATTTGAAAGCAATGGTGACGGCACCTGTACAATCACCGGAATCGGCACCTGTACAGAGAAAGATATTGTCATACCTTTGGAAAGTCCAAATGGAGATACTGTTACACTGATTGGGAAATATGCCTTATACTCTCTCGAAAATGTGGACAGCATTACGTTGGTAAATTACAATTATGAAATAGACGAGAATACTTTCCAATACGGTGAATTTACGGCGGTAAATATAATCGGCGGCAGTCCGGTAATAAACAAAAGCGCTTTTTCTTCCTGTGAGGATTTAGCTTCGATTACTTTTAGAGACTGCAATATTCAGGCAGATGAATATGCCTTTTACAGCTGCGGCAAAGATGCGGAGGTGACTTTTTCTAACTGTACCGGCATTATTGAAGAAAACGCTTTCCAATATGGTGATTTTATCAGCCTGACCATCAGTGACTGTGAAATGGAAATTGAAAAAAGCGCTTTTTCTTCCGGTGAAGACCTGACTTCCATTGTGTTTACGGACAGCATAGTAGAAACCAAAGAATACGCCTTTTATAGCTGTGGCGATTCCGCTAAAGTCGAGATGACAAATTGTACATTAACTTTTGATGACAGGACTTTTCAATACAGTTCCCTTGAAAGTTTAACGGTTACAGGTTCCAAAGTTGACATGGGCGACAGTGTTTTTTCCAGTTGTGAGGATTTGACTACTGTAAGTATAGACTGTAATCTGGTTGTTATGGGGGAATATGCTTTTTATAGCTGTGAGGATCTTGTCGATGTTACAATATGCGATAATTCAAAGCCAGATAATGAGATTAAAATTGATGACAGGGTATTTCAATATTGTAAGAAATTAGAAACAGTTGATATCGGGAATGGAGCTATTGAAATGGGTGAATATGTATTTTCCGGCTGCGCTGACAATTTGGCAATTACTATTGCAGGAAAAAAATATACTGCGGACGCTGTTAAAGATGGATTAAAATAGAAATCTTTTATATTGGACTTTTATACTAAAATGCTAAATTTTAGACCAATTTTTGAAAACGGATTGACTATTTTCAGAAATATGGTATTATACTATTAGTGGTGAGTCCTACCGCAAAGTGGACTGCTAAAAGCGTTAGCAACTCTAATGGAGTTACTACACAATGGCTATGTGGAAACGCATAGCCATTTTTCACGAGGAGATATATGCAGACAGATTTTAAATTATACAAGGTGGATATGAAATATATCCGTAATCTACATAATATAGACGATAAAGTGCTTTCTGTTTCGCCACAGGCAGGAAAGGATAACAGGGTTTTTATCGGGATCGTTGTTATTTGTGGCTTTCACAAATATTGCATACCGCTTTCATCGCCAAAGGAAAAACATAAGAATATGAAAAACTCTATGGACTTTTCCAAAATTGAAGTAAATGGAAAATTATTAGGCGTTCTGAATTTTAATCTGATGATACCTATTGAAGAAGAACAATTGCAGCTTGTTGATACCACCATTTTTAAGAGGGATAGAGAAAATATCAGATATTATAAGAAGTTATGTACTTTGGAACTGGAATGGTGTCAGACGAATAATGAGGTAATCTGCAATAAAGCAAATGTCCTGTATAGGAAATACATATCCAATGAACCATTTGCAGGAAGGAACCGCTGCCTAAATTTTCCCAAATTAGAGGCAGAGTGTGAAAAATATAATTTAAAGATAAAGAGAGGCACAAACTGAACCTCTCTTTGTCTAAATTACCACAATTCCAGTGAATCTTCCGCATCTATCCATATCTGCATATTTCCTTCAAGATATAGACGGACGCATTCAAGCGGTTCATCTATTGCCAAAGCATTTAAGGCACATTCCGAACAGGGAGTGGTTTTCAATCCTTCTTCCGCTTTGCCGCAGTCTATCCGTAGAAAATAACCTGCATGAGTATATACGTCAATGCTGTTATGGTGGATATTATATGTTGCATAAATCATATTGATTTTTATCTGTCCTCTTTTCATAGATTTTTTGAAAGCATTTCAATCAGTTTGCCAATTCCCCTATGTTTTGTTATACTGTTTTATATGATTTTGTTTCCCTTATTTTTTCCCTTATCAGGGTTTGTAAAGCCTTGTGGGAAGATATAACACAAGGGAAACTTTAGGGGAAAGCTCACCTGCTATAAATTTAGTATTTTCAAGGGTTAGCGATGACTTTAATAATAAAATATAACAGCTAATATTTCCCTTAAAAATCATCAAATCACAATCGGGATTTATAAGCGTTACTGATACAAATTTTAGGAGGGAATGTTTATGTTTTTTTCAGTAATATTAATCTTGTTGATTGCCATTGTATTCAGAGAACGGAAAATGGACAAAACAGGACAACAGAACTCTGATGAAATAGAATATTTGTCTAAAAATAAAAAGGAACTCATTCTCGGCTTAGCATGGTATATATTCTATTTTATGCTGTCTTACATAAGCTGTGCTTTTCAGGTCGATATAATAAGTGAATTATCAAACTGGTTGTTTCTGGTTCTCTTTCCCCTCCTGATTATCGCTGTTTTCAGAAAAGAGAAAATAAAACAAGCCTTGAAAGAATCAGGCTTAAGACATTTTGACAGAAAAACCGTATTAAGGATACTATTGATTTGTGCTGCATACCAAGGTGTTATTATCCTTTTCTTTGGTTTAGGGGGATTTTGTTTTAATATAACGAATATTCTCCACATATTAGTAAAACTTCCAGTATTTTTTTGCCTGATGATACTTACAGCAGCATTTACGGAAGAATTTTTCTTCAGGGGCATTCTGCAAAGAACTATGATGGATTCACTAAAAAAGCCATATCTGGCCATACTGCTTACTGGCATTCTGTTTGGGTTGTACCATTTTCCGTTTGCATATTATCTATGGGACCATACGGCAGGGAGCATTATAAATTCACTCAAAATGGTTATGACGGAACATGTTCTTGCTGGCTGCGCTCTTGGCTTTATGTACTATAAATCCAATAAAAACCTGTGGAGCAGTATCATTTTGCATGCTTTAAGTAATGCGGCTATTATGGCTCTCGGCACTGTATTTTCGACATAAATAATGACGATTTGGTTTTGTATCTTTCAAAGAATTTGTGAGGTGATAACTTCAAGGTTGTAGAATTGTAACTAGCAAAAAACTGAATAACCGTTGCTACATAGAACGGCACACCAAGACAGGAAATCAAAAAAGATTTCCTGTTTTTTTGCGCTCATTTTTGGCATTTTTAAAAATCGTCAGTATTGCGCCGTGCAAAGGGGGATTAGAAAGAAATCTTCTCTCCTGTTTGGCAAATCCGCAAGCTGTCCGTGGAGGGAGGGCAAAGAGGAAATTTGCCCTGTTTTGTTTGGCAGTTTTCAATTTTCGGTGGTGTGGGGAATAAAAGGTAAATGAAGAAATTTCCCAAAATTCCCGCCTATTTCGGCTTGTGTGGTTTTGTAGGTAATGAGAGGAATTTTTTGTAAATCAACGTCCATTTTTCCTTTTGTTGGTTTGTAGGTATTACCATCGGGCGCGACACCATCCGGGTGGTCGGCGTTTTCAGCGGCACAAGGACGTCAAGCGAAGCCATCCACGAAGCCGCCGTAAAGAAAATCCTTTACGACACAAGCAGTTAAAATATGTGTGCAGTATCGTCAGAAGCAGCAGGCTGTCAGCCTGACTTTAACGTTTTAATGTGGTGTAGTATAGATGACAGACGAGCATAAACCCTGTTGTTTCTCGGACTGATAAGGAGGCAGTTTTATGAGAGAACAACAGAATTACAGAGCCGCTATCTATTGCCGGCTTTCTTCCGAAGATGGAGCCGACCACGAATCTATGAGCATTGGGAACCAGCGGGCATTGCTGACCGAGTATGTGCAGAAACAGGGCTGTGGACTTATGTCAATACTTTGGACAAAAAAAGTCGAAAGATTATGCTGCTTTTTTGAGTTCCTCATCCTCCTTTTGCTGTGGTGTCAAATAACCAATAGAGCTATGTATCCGCTTACGGTTATACCAGCCTTCTATGTATTCAAAGATTGCTCTGCGGGCTTCCTTTGAATCCTGATAAGTATGAAGATATATTTCTTCCTTTTTCAGTACAGAATGGAAGGATTCAATGCAGGCATTATCGTATGGATTTCCCTTACGACTAAAGGAATGCAGGATTTCTTTCCTGCTCAGGCAATCTTCAAACCCTTTGCTCGTATACTGGCTTCCAAGGTCACTATGCAAAATGATTCCTTTTGTATCCCTGACGTTCAGGCAGGCATTCTCTACCGCTTTCACTGCCAGTTCCGCTGTCATAGATGTGCCATAGGCATAGCCGATGATTTTACGGCTGCACAAATCCATGACAGACGCCAGATAAGTCCATCCTTCTTTCTGTACATGGATGTAAGTAATATCCGTACACCATTTTTTGTTGATGGTTTCCGTTCCAAAATCACGTTTCAAGATATTCACTTTATCATCCGGGATACTGTCGTAATTGGCATGGTGGTTGTACTTTTTTACTACCACAGAGCGCAGTCCCTGCTCTGCCATATGCCTCTGGACCCGCTTGATGCTGCAGGGTGTCCCGGCGCCATTGAGTACACGGCATAGTTTGACAGCCCCGTATCTGCGTTTGGAATCCTCAAAGGCCTGTTTCACTTTCCTGCTGAATTCCCCATACTCCATCCGCTTATTTGAAGGTACACAGACCAGAGCCTTGTAATAAGTACTCCTTGGGAATTTCAGGGCACTGCAAAGCTGGGATATCGAGTAGTTGATTAAGTTATTCTGGATAAATGTAACAATTTCGGCTATTGTTCTTTTGCGAATATGGCGGTCGCTTTTTTTAGTATTTCATTCTCGATCTTAAGGCGCTGGATTTCTTTTTGGAGAGCCTTATACTCCTTGAGGGTAACCGTTTCCTCATCTGATACCTTGATAGGGGAAAGCTGCTTTACCCAACCGCTGATAGTACTCCGATTTACGCCATATTCACGTTCCAGTTGTGGATACGAGGTTCCTCCGGCATTATACAGATCCACGATCTGCTGTTTAAATTCCGGAGTGTAAGATTTTTGATTTTTCGCCATGCTGAACATCTCCTTTTCACTTTCATTTGATAGTATAGGTTGTTCAACTTTTCCTGTCCACACTTATATACTAACACCAGCTGGGAGGTTGTCGATACCTATATCGACGACGGATTCTCAGGTACGAATTTTGATCGTCCCGGCTTTCAGCGGATGATTGCCGACATTGAAAAAGGGCGCATCAACCTGGTCATTACCAAAGACCTCTCCCGCCTTGGCCGTAACTACATCATGTGCGGGCAGTACACAGAGATTTATTTCCCGGAGCGCCATGTACGCTACATTGCCCTGAACGATGGCGTTGACACGCTGAACCAGACCAGCAGCATGGATATTACGCCGTTCAAGCACATCCTAAACGATATGTACGCCAAGGATATTTCCACAAAAATCAAGTCCACGCTCCATACCAAAGCAAGACGCGGTGAATACCTTGGCGCACTCGACCCCTACGGCTACCTGCGGCATCCTGACGATAAGCACAAGCTGATTATCAACGAGGAAACCGCGCCGGTTGTCCGGCGGATGTTTGAAATGTGCGCGGCAGGGATTGGGGCAAGGAGCATTGCAACAACCCTGAACAACGAGGGTATCTTATCCCCCAAGGAATATACACGTTTCCGTAAGCACAATCCTGAACGGGATGGCGAGTTTGAACGCCGCCACTTCTGGACACGGACTTATGTACATTTCATGCTTCAAAACGAAATCTATGTGGGGAGCATGGTGCAGGGGCGGCAGTACACGCCATCCTACCGAAGTAAAAAAAGGGAACCTATCCCTAAAGAAAATTGGGTAGTTGTTCCTGATATGCACGAACCGATCATATCCCGCGAATTATTTGATGAAGCACAAAAAAGACTGATTGCGCGGAAAAAGACCATTAAAGCCAAAGACGAGCCGGCGCTGTTTGCAGGACTGTTTTACTGCGAAGCCTGCGGAACATCCATGAAGTTGGGTGTCAGCCAGCAGAAGTATTTTTACTATATGTGCGGGCGCAGTCAGGCGATAGGGACAGTAGCTTGTTCCAGCCACTATATTAACCGTGACACGCTTTATCAGGTGGTTCAGGAGGATATTCAGCGCAATGCCAGACTGTTCAGCGAGGACACCGAGAAAGCAGCACAGAAACTGATGGAACTGAAATGCGCCGATCAGCAGAAACAGACCGCGACAATGAAGCGCGACCTGGCATCAGCAAAGAAGCGGCTGGCTGACTTGGATATGAAGCTGAAACGCACCTACGAGGACAATATGAGCGGCAAGCTGCCCGACCACATCTTTACCATGTTTATCGCAGATTACGATACGGAACGGGCAACGCTGAAAGCGAACATTGCAGAGATGGAAAAGGCACTGGAAAAGGTTCGGGATACCAAGGCCGATATTGACCGCTTCGCTGACCTTATCCGAAAATACACCAGCTTTGAAAAACTCGACCGCTTCATGCTTCATGAACTGATTGACCGGATTACGATTTACGAAACGCCAGGTATGGGGCGCTGCCGCAAGGGTAAGGAAAAGCGCATTACCATCTACTACAAATTTGTCGGGGCTATCCAATAATAGAAAAACAGCATCCCTTATGGATGCCGAAAAAAATCACTTGGCTTTACGTCCTTTTGACTTCTCATCATCGCGCGATAAGCGGCAATAGAGGGCGGTAATTTTGCCAGACTGGTGTTAGTATATAAGTGTGGACAGGAAAAGTTGAACAACCTATACTATCAAATGAAAGTGAAAAGGAGATGTTCAGCATGGCGAAAAATCAAAAATCTTACACTCCGGAATTTAAACAGCAGATCGTGGATCTGTATAATGCCGGAGGAACCTCGTATCCACAACTGGAACGTGAATATGGCGTAAATCGGAGTACTATCAGCGGTTGGGTAAAGCAGCTTTCCCCTATCAAGGTATCAGATGAGGAAACGGTTACCCTCAAGGAGTATAAGGCTCTCCAAAAAGAAATCCAGCGCCTTAAGATCGAGAATGAAATACTAAAAAAAGCGACCGCCATATTCGCAAAAGAACAATAGCCGAAATTGTTACATTTATCCAGAATAACTTAATCAACTACTCGATATCCCAGCTTTGCAGTGCCCTGAAATTCCCAAGGAGTACTTATTACAAGGCTCTGGTCTGTGTACCTTCAAATAAGCGGATGGAGTATGGGGAATTCAGCAGGAAAGTGAAACAGGCCTTTGAGGATTCCAAACGCAGATACGGGGCTGTCAAACTATGCCGTGTACTCAATGGCGCCGGGACACCCTGCAGCATCAAGCGGGTCCAGAGGCATATGGCAGAGCAGGGACTGCGCTCTGTGGTAGTAAAAAAGTACAACCACCATGCCAATTACGACAGTATCCCGGATGATAAAGTGAATATCTTGAAACGTGATTTTGGAACGGAAACCATCAACAAAAAATGGTGTACGGATATTACTTACATCCATGTACAGAAAGAAGGATGGACTTATCTGGCGTCTGTCATGGATTTGTGCAGCCGTAAAATCATCGGCTATGCCTATGGCACATCTATGACAGCGGAACTGGCAGTGAAAGCGGTAGAGAATGCCTGCCTGAACGTCAGGGATACAAAAGGAATCATTTTGCATAGTGACCTTGGAAGCCAGTATACGAGCAAAGGGTTTGAAGATTGCCTGAGCAGGAAAGAAATCCTGCATTCCTTTAGTCGTAAGGGAAATCCATACGATAATGCCTGCATTGAATCCTTCCATTCTGTACTGAAAAAGGAAGAAATATATCTTCATACTTATCAGGATTCAAAGGAAGCCCGCAGAGCAATCTTTGAATACATAGAAGGCTGGTATAACCGTAAGCGGATACATAGCTCTATTGGTTATTTGACACCACAGCAAAAGGAGGATGAGGAACTCAAAAAAGCAGCATAATCTTTCGACTTTTTTTGTCCAAAGTATTGACATAAGTCCAGACTGCCTTAACATAGTTTCTGCTCCTTTCATCGGCGGGCAGTCTGCCAATACAGGATTGCTTACCCCTATTTTATCGGCTCCGGCATTTTTAATCAACATCTTTTTTGCCCCGTTCCTGCTCCATAAGGCGTAAAACCTTGTGGGGCAGGCTCCTTTCCCCGTCATAGCTGCCCGTAAAGCGATAGAGCGTCCTACCGGATTTTATTGTTACTTCATGCGTTGGTAATTCTTGAAACAGCGGATTTTCCACTACAATATGCCCATCCTTGATTTTTCGTTTCCGTTCCATTCCTTTCCCGTCCTTTCCTTGTTTTGTAATGTGATAAGTTTCGCAGCAAGCATAGGAAAAGAGTACCCTTTTCCGAAAATGCGTTGCATTTTGCTTGTTGGGAAGTATCCCAAACCCTCTCAATTTTTCTTTCATTACCTACTACACCGCGCATGGCGATTTTGCCAAAGATTTAAGATAAAATTTAGCTTTTTTATTTCTATCTCTCCCCAAATGGCATAAAAAGCAATTTGCTTCATTTTCGAAAGTTTTCCGCAACTATCTTTGAGAAATCTGCTATCATCAATTCTGTTGACTTTGAATAGCTTCCATGTTACAATATTTTTGCTTGTCAGAGGACTTGCAATCGAATAAGATTGTTGAAGTGGGATAAGACCATTTGGGGCTTTATCCCACTTCTTGTTTTATGTAGCGGGATAAAGCTGAAAGGGCTTTATCCCGCTTCCTTTATGGGAGGTATCTTGATGAACACAAAAACAAAATCTTTATTTGCTTACATCTTCCCTGCATTGGGTGGATTATTTGTAACTTATCTTTACAACGTTATGGACGGAATCTTTGTCGGGCAAGGCGTCGGCTCGGCTGCGTTGGGGGCTGTCAATATTGGTGTTCCGTTTATCACTTTTGTTGTTGCTATCGCAGCCATGTTCCCTATGGGCGGCGCAACCGTTGTTGCTATCAGAATGGGGCGGGGAGATAAAGACGGTGCAAATCATGCTTTTATGACGGCATTTTCTTTAACTGTTCTGCTTTCCATATTGCTTATGGTTGTGGGTATGGCATTTTCTCAGCAGATTGTTGATTTAAGCGGTGCAGGAAAACTAAGTGAAGAAATGCGGAAAATGTCAGCAGATTATTTGTTTTATTATTCTGCTTTTTCCATTCCTATGCTCATGAGTACCTGTCTTTCTGTTTTTGTCAGAAATGACGGATCACCTGCTCTTTCCTTTGCAGGAATGTGCGTAGGTGCAGCAGCAAATATCTTTTTGGATTGGCTGTTTATCTTCCCGTTAGATATGGGTGTGATTGGCGCGGCAGTTGCGTCCGGTTTGGGGCAGGTTCTTTCCGTCCTTGTCCTGCTTTCCCATTTCGTGCGAAAAAAGGGCGAACTGCGGATTAAGCTATTCAAAATTGATTTTTCACTGATGAAAAAAATATGCAAGCGTGGTGTGCCAGAAGCCGTTACGCAACTCACAACACCTGTTACCGCACTTTGCTATAATCTTATGTTAGCAAGCCTAATAGGGGATATTGGCGTATCTACCTTTAGCGTTTTGAGTTTTATTTACTCTCTTGCAAACGCTATCCTTTCTGGTGTAGCGCAAGGTTTACAGCCTCTTTGGGGGCATTGTTACGGCAAGCAAGATACAGCGGAAATAAACTGGTATTTCCGTTGCGGAATTATCATTAACAGCATTTTGTCAATTTTAATATACGGAGCATTATTTATTTTTGATAAGCCCGTAATTTGCATATTTAATCAGGACCCCGACCTTGTACAAACAGCTTCGGCAGCTTTGCCATTATTTAGCCTATCCTTTATCCCTATGGCACTGAACCTTATTTACACAGCATTTCTGTTTTCGACAAAAAGAACAGGATCGGCAAATGCCATAGCAATTAGCAGAGGTATTGTGCTGAAAGCACTTGCCATTTTCTGTATTCCTATACTCTTTGGAAGCGACGCTATTTGGATTGCTCCATTTGTGGCAGAAATCTTGACTCTTATACTTGCTATCGGGCTATGTAAAACAATGAAATTAATCTATCAATAACTTTTCTAAGGATATGACGGTATCGAGGAGGTGTCGCCATGTCCTTTTTATTTTTTAAGTATAATTTGTTAAAAAAATCCAATACAAGGCATTGTATCCGTCTGCCCGTCAATATGAATTATCTATTCATTTAGTATGTCTTAATAATTCATATTATTGGAACGGCTTCAGGAACCTGATAATCATGTATTACCCAAACACTCATGTGGCTTTATGTCGCATGGGCGTTTGTTGTAATAGCCCCCTACGGAAGAAAGGGGGTGATGAAAAAATGAGGTATTCTGAACAATTCATGGAGCATATCGAATATGCCTTTGCCGCCTTTTGCAGAACTGTTCTCCGTAACGCGGCAATCAGCGCATACCGCGATTTTGGACGGAAGCAGAAGCGGGAAGTATCGCTTGACTATCTGATGTCCGAAACGCACTTTGAGCCGTTCACGACAGACAATTACTTTGAGCAATACGACATTCCAACTGTTTTTGTTGTGAAAGGGCAGAAAATTGTTGTGGCAAGCAAACGGTTAGCGGACGCATTAGCCAGATTGCCAGAACAGCGGCGCGCTGTCCTGCTGATGTATTTCTTCCTCGGTTACACTGATACAGAAGTCGGGAACGAGTACGGGCGGAGCAGAAGCACAGCGAATTACTGGAAACACGCGGCATTAAAGCAGTTGAGAAAGGAATGGTTGAAATCAGAACATGAGGAGCAAGAAGCTGATACCCTTTGAAGTCATTGAAAAAGCTGTCGCTGGAGAACCGGAAGCCATAGATGCGGTATTGCGGCACTATGCCGGACATATCAAATACCTGTCTACCTATCGGGGACATATCAATGACGATATTCAAGACAGTCTGAAAGCACAGCTTATCAAAGCTATCCTGCAATTCCGTTTTGACAGGTAGGCAGTAGCAAAGCCAGAAAAAGCCGTCAAGGATAAAATGCACGCTTGCGCGTCCTTGACGGCTTTCCCTGTCTTTGCTGTTAGGCGGCTAAGAGAGCGTAAGCGGATAAACCGCTTACGCTCTCAATCCATTATGGAATGTGTTACGCGATAGAGTGCTTTTCACGCTTGATTTAAGCGGCATTACAGCGGCGATAGGGGCAGGCACAATGGTTTTATACTCCCACCCTTAAAAATGGCGTTCTATTGCGTAACATAGCAAACGATATTTCTTTGTGTTGCTATTTCCATTCCATTCCTTTCCGGCGGCTCTGCCGCTTCTTTTGGAAAGGGATTTGGTGTTAGTATATAAGTGTGGACAGGAAAAGTTGAACAACCTATACTATCAAATGAAAGTGAAAAGGAGATGTTCAGCATGGCGAAAAATCAAAAATCTTACACTCCGGAATTTAAACAGCAGATCGTGGATCTGTATAATGCCGGAGGAACCTCGTATCCACAACTGGAACGTGAATATGGCGTAAATCGGAGTACTATCAGCGGTTGGGTAAAGCAGCTTTCCCCTATCAAGGTATCAGATGAGGAAACGGTTACCCTCAAGGAGTATAAGGCTCTCCAAAAAGAAATCCAGCGCCTTAAGATCGAGAATGAAATACTAAAAAAAGCGACCGCCATATTCGCAAAAGAACAATAGCCGAAATTGTTACATTTATCCAGAATAACTTAATCAACTACTCGATATCCCAGCTTTGCAGTGCCCTGAAATTCCCAAGGAGTACTTATTACAAGGCTCTGGTCTGTGTACCTTCAAATAAGCGGATGGAGTATGGGGAATTCAGCAGGAAAGTGAAACAGGCCTTTGAGGATTCCAAACGCAGATACGGGGCTGTCAAACTATGCCGTGTACTCAATGGCGCCGGGACACCCTGCAGCATCAAGCGGGTCCAGAGGCATATGGCAGAGCAGGGACTGCGCTCTGTGGTAGTAAAAAAGTACAACCACCATGCCAATTACGACAGTATCCCGGATGATAAAGTGAATATCTTGAAACGTGATTTTGGAACGGAAACCATCAACAAAAAATGGTGTACGGATATTACTTACATCCATGTACAGAAAGAAGGATGGACTTATCTGGCGTCTGTCATGGATTTGTGCAGCCGTAAAATCATCGGCTATGCCTATGGCACATCTATGACAGCGGAACTGGCAGTGAAAGCGGTAGAGAATGCCTGCCTGAACGTCAGGGATACAAAAGGAATCATTTTGCATAGTGACCTTGGAAGCCAGTATACGAGCAAAGGGTTTGAAGATTGCCTGAGCAGGAAAGAAATCCTGCATTCCTTTAGTCGTAAGGGAAATCCATACGATAATGCCTGCATTGAATCCTTCCATTCTGTACTGAAAAAGGAAGAAATATATCTTCATACTTATCAGGATTCAAAGGAAGCCCGCAGAGCAATCTTTGAATACATAGAAGGCTGGTATAACCGTAAGCGGATACATAGCTCTATTGGTTATTTGACACCACAGCAAAAGGAGGATGAGGAACTCAAAAAAGCAGCATAATCTTTCGACTTTTTTTGTCCAAAGTATTGACATAAGTCCAATTAAGGGAAAGGAAAGGATAGGAATGGAATCGGTATTTGATTAAATCCGTATTTGGTTTTTCTTTAGTTATTTATATCTTTATTTAATTGCGTTGGATTTTCCAACGTAGGCTTTTCCAACATAGGGCAATCCGAGATAGGCGGTCTATGCTCCGCCGGATAATTACCGCGGTTTTGTTACGCAGTAGAAAGGCGTTTTTGAGGGAAAAGGTATAAATCCCTTGCCGCATGGGAAATGCGCCCACAAAGCCGCCTGTATCAATGCTTTTTCAGCCCCTACTGCGTAACAAGGGGCATGAAAAAAGCGGGCAAGAAACGCTTTGTTTCTCACTCGCCTTTTTCTGCACCCCGTATGACAGCTACCCTATTTCAGTTTGTTGGTTGATACTGTTTTATGAGTAGCTACCATTCCGCCAGCCCTTCCCTTAAACAGCCACCTGTAACACGTCCCTGTCTTGTGACAGGTGTGCTATTTCAAAATTGCTTTTTTTAACTTGGTCTTTATCCTCTGCAATGCATTATCGGTAGATTTATCATCTCTGCCTAAGACCTTGGCAATCTGGCTGTATTTCATTCCCGTAAGATACAAATCCAGCACCTGCTTTTCAAAACTGCTCAATTCTTTATCAATGGTGCGCTCTAAAAGTTCCACATTTTCCCTGTCAATCAATACTTCCTCAGGATTTCTTTCTGACTGGGATATTACACTGTTAATAAGCTCCCCTTCCTCTCCTTTATCTAAGCTGTCGCTTTCAAATGCGCTGGCATAGAGAGAAATATATGTATTTAAGGGAGCATGCTTCTGACGCCCTGCCGCCTGAATTGCCGTATACATCTGTCTGGATACGCAAAGATCGGCAAAGGTAAAAAAGCTTGCATCTCTTCCCGTATCGTAATCCCGCACCGCCTTAAAAAGCCCAATCATGCCCTCCTGAATCAAATCCTCCTGATCCGCTCCTAAAATATACATGGATTTTGCCTTGCTTCTCACCAGATTTTTATACTTTTCCATAATATAATCAGTGATTGCTGATTCTCCGTCCCGCAGCCGGACAATCAGCTCTTCATCACTGCATTGTTCATATTTTTTATCCATTATTGTTTTCCTGTTCATAAATTTTAATCAGTTCCGCAGCAAAGTGCTCTGCCAAAATGGTATATCCAGACGGGTTGCAGTGCACCCCGTCTGGCATATAATTATAAATGACCGCCGCATCATGGGTATCTAATATATTAGAATTATACAAATCAATTACCGGAATTTCATACTCTTTTGCAAGATATTTAATGGCATTCACTAAAATAATCTGAGGAAGCAAATAGTCTCTTTCTTTCTTCAGCATATCATGAAGCACATTAGGCAGAGGCGTTGCAAACACGATGGTGGCATCAGGATAATCTGCCTTCAGTCCGCGCATCAGCTCGTCCAAGTCCCCGATAAATGTTTTAGGTTTCCTCTCTTTCACCGTTCCCAGTTCTTCCTGTGTCAGGCAGAAACCGTCATTTGTACCTCCCATTACAATAATCAAATCCGTATCCTTTGGAATTTCCTTATATCTGTCCACAAAGGCATTATCCCAGTATCTTCCAATAGAAGAACCTCCAATTCCAAGGTTTGTAACGCTCTCGGCTCCTAAAATTTCCTTTAATTTTGTTGGATAAGCATACTGTTGATAATCCTCCATATTTTCCAGATTGGAAGCCTGTGTAATGCTGTCTCCCAGGCAGGCAATGGAAACATCTGAAAAATCACAGGTGCTGCCTTCTATCACGCTCTGATCTGTGTCATTCTGCATCTGGGTTTCCATATAGGAACCTCTGATCTTTCTTTTATCTGCAAGGGTATTGCCTGATACGGACATTATTTCACTATTCGGCATCCCCCCTGGCTCATTACCTGATACAGAAACTTCCATATTTCCGGATACATCAGTACCTGTGTTCCCTGACACATCCATTCCTTCATTTCCGGATACGTCTCCCCCATTACCAGACACATCATGCCCCATATTTCCAGATACATCCATTTTATTATTACCAGATACGTCCTCTAAAGAATTTCCGGATACGCCAATTCCATCATTTCCTGAAATATCCATTTCCATGTTTCCGGATACGTCCGTTTCCATAGAATCCGGTAGTTTCATTCCCTCATTTCCGGACACATTCACTTCCCCATTCTCATCAAAAAACAGCTCTTCTTCAAATTCAGACCAAAAATCTTCCTCATCAAAATATGCCTTATTTTCCTCAATAAAGGCCTCAATTGCCTCCTGATCCTTGGAAAGTTCACTGATCGTCAGCTGCATATCATTCACTTCTGCACGGGCCTGTTCATATCTGGCCACACGTTCTTTTTCCCATTTTTGTGCTTCAATCTGCTTAAGCCCCTTGTCAATTCCTACTGCTGCAACCATAATCACCATCATGGCAATCACCATAAGCAGAAATTTATTTATTTTTTCCATTTCTACCTCATTCCGGAGCGTTTGCGCGGCAGGGCTGCGCAAGTCTCAAATTTGCATTGCCTATCCAAGCCTTTGCCGGACAATTTCATATGCCAGTACGCCTGCTGCCACAGATGCATTCAACGAATCAATATCTCCCTGCATGGGTATAGCGGCGGTCATATCACATTTTTCTTTTACAAGCCTTCCTACCCCTTCTCCTTCGTTTCCAATCACAAGACCAATGGCTCCTGTTAAGTTTAAATCGTACATTCTCGTTCCATTCATATCGGCACACACAAACCAAAGCCCCCTGCCTTTTAATTCTTCTATGGTGGAGGATAAATTAGTCACCTTCGCCACAGGCGTATAATTTAAAGCCCCTGCTGACGTTTTGGCCACTGTAGCGGTAAGGCCTGCCGCCCGGTTTTTGGGAATAATCACCCCATGTGCGCCTGCAAGATTTGCAGTCCGGATAATAGCCCCTAAATTATGGGGATCTTCGATATTATCCAGCAAAATCAAAAAAGGCGGTTCTCCTTTTTCCTCTGCAAGCCGGAACATGTCCTCAATGTCTGCATATTCATAGGCTGCCGCACAGGCAATAACCCCCTGATGTCTTCCAGTCTCCGACATCTGGTCAAGCCGCTCCTTTGGTACATATTTAATCTGCACATCCTGCTTTCTTGCCTGTCTTTTGATGGTCAAAACAGGCCCATCCTGGCAGCCATCCAATATATAAACTTTGTCAACGCTTTTCCCCGCACGAAAAGCTTCTATTACCGCATTTCTTCCTTCTATTTTAAACTCATTCACATTATTTTCCATTTTCCCAAACCATGCCTTCCCTGTATCCTTATCTCTGTATATGCCTTTCCTGCCAAAGCTGACTTTCATAAAGCAGATGCAGCCCACTATTCTATTTTATGTAAACCAATTTGAATCAATTCCAGAATCCGGTCCATCTGATCCGTCAGATAAAGATACCCAATCAAAGCCTCTAAACCGGTAGCTTTTTTGTATTCCCCTATAGTTGCATTTTTCGCCATAGTATAAGGTTTTGCATTTTTCCCCCGTTTATACACTGCCAGCTCGTCCTGGTTAAGCTTATCCATAATTTCTTCAATCAAAAGCGCCTGAGCAGGCGCTTTCACATATTTAACCGTACGAAAATGCAGTTTATTAGGTGTGGTATTTCCTTTTTCCACCACCAGGGTGCGGAAAATCAGATCATAAACCGCATCACCAATATACGCAAGCGTAAGAGGTGAATACGTCCTGATATCCACCTCTTTTAAGTCAAAACTTTTATTAATCAAATTTAAAAAGCTTATGCCCTCTTCCATTTTACTCCTTCACGGGTATCCTCAAGAACGATTCCCTTACTTAAAAGCTCATTTCTGATTTCGTCCGCCCGCTGAAAGTTTTTCGCTTTTCTTGCTGCCTGACGCTCTTCGATTAAAGCTTCAATATCACTATCCAGCATTTCCTGCTTTTTCTCAACAAGCAAACCGCAGATATCGGAAAGCATTACCAGTTCTTCTTTAAGAGAGCTTAAATATTCCCTGCTGCTTTCTGCGTCTGTATTGGTATTAACAAATTTTACCAGTTCAAAAATAGCGGCAATTGCATCAGCAGTGTTGAAATCATCATCCATTGCCTCATCAAACTTAGCAGTAAAACCTTTTGCTTCCTCTGCCAGCTTCTTTTCTTCCTCACTCATTGTATCAGATGTTGCATTTTCAAGCAAATACTTTAAATTGCTGACGCTGGTCACGATTCTGTCATACCCGTTTTTAGCTGCATCCATAAGCTCGGCACTGAAATTCAAGGGACTTCTGTAATGAGCTGACAACATGAAAAAGCGCAGTACCTGAGGATCATATTTCTCAATAATGTCCCTTACGGTAAAGAAATTTCCTGCCGACTTGGACATTTTTCTGTTGTCTATATTCAGGAAAGCATTATGCATCCAGTATTTTGCAAAAGGCTTGCCATTGGCCGCCTCGGACTGTGCAATTTCATTTTCATGATGAGGAAAAATTAAATCCTCTCCCCCTGCATGAATATCAATCTCATCTCCCAGATACCGCTTACTCATAACAGAACATTCAATGTGCCAGCCGGGACGCCCGTTGCACCAGGGTGACTCCCAATAAGGCTCTCCATCCTTTTTCGGTTTCCAAAGCACAAAGTCAAGGGAATCTTCTTTCTGGTCTTCACCGCTTACCAAAAGAGAACGGTTTCCTCCCTGAAGGTCATCAATATTTTTATGAGAAAGTTTTCCATACCCCTTAAAGCTTCTGGTTCTGTAATAAACTGTTCCGTCCTCTGCCCTATAAGCATGCCCCTTCTCAATCAGGGTGCCGATCATATCCAGCATACCGCAGATTTCCTGCGTCGCCTTGGGGTGAGTGGTGGCTTCCTTCACATTAAGCGCCTGCATATCCTTTTTACATTCCGCAATGTAACGCTCGGAAATTACAGAAGCTTCTACTCCTTCCTCAATGGCTTTTTTAATGATCTTGTCATCCACATCTGTAAAATTGGACACAAAATTCACCTCATATCCCTTATGCTCCATATACCTTCTAACGGTATCAAACACAATCATGGGACGTGCATTACCAATATGGATCAAATTGTATACGGTAGGACCGCACACATACATTTTTACTTTGCCTTCTTCTAAAGGTTCGAACTCTTCTTTCCGCTTGGATAATGTGTTATAAATTTTCATCATAATCTCCTTTTCATCTGTCTTTTTTTATCTTACGCAGCTCTCTTTCCAAATCAATGATCCGGTTGGTCAGCTCTGCATTGGCATGATGCAGGCTGGTTAAATCCTCCATGATAGGATCAGGCAGTCCTACCTGATCTAACTCCTCCTGGGGTAATGTTTTATTATTGCGCTTTACCACCCGTCCCGGCACTCCTACTACCGTAGAGTTTGGAGGCACCTCCTCAAGTACCACGCTTCCGGCTCCTATCTTGGAATTATCCCCAATTTTAAAGGAACCTAATATCTTAGCTCCGGCACTGATCATCACATTGTTTCCTATGGTAGGGTGGCGCTTTCCCTGTTCCTTTCCCGTACCTCCAAGGGTTACTCCCTGATACAGGGTTACATTATCTCCAACAATTGTCGTTTCTCCTATAATAACACCGTTTCCATGATCAATAAAAAATCCCCTGCCAATCTGTGCACCGGGATGAATTTCTATCCCGGTTTTTCTTGCTCCACGCTGGGATACCCATCTTGCAAGAAAATAATGCCTGTTCAGATACAGCTTATGGGCAGTGCGGTAATGCATCATAACTTTAAAGCTTGGGTAAAGAAAAACCTCCATCGCTGAATGAATTGCCGGATCTCTCTGCCGGATAATCGCAACTTCTTCTTTAATTCTTTTTATAAATCCCACTCTATTGCTCCTTTAATCCGAATGTCTAAACAACACATGTAAAGCTTCACCTGTCATCCTTATGCTAAACAACGGATGTCAGACCTTGCCTTCCATCCTTATGTTAAAAAAAGGATAACTTCATTCCCTAGAGACGAAGTTATCCGCGGTTCCACTCTACTAAAGGCTGCTGCCTTCACTCATTGCACGTAACGTGTGAATACGTGTCCTGCTACTATATGCCCTGCACTTTAAATCTGTTTCTTCACAAGACCTGCTCCCGGATGCACTTCTATTACCTGTTTACAGGAATGCTTTCAGCCGGCGGCATTCCTTCTCTGGGCAAACACCTGCATCCTTACATGCAGCAGTAATATACTCTCTCCGTTCCTTGCATTTTATTATATGTTTCCTGTTTATCCATTGGAAATCTATTTACATTATCAGCATATGCAAAAGTACCTGTTTTGTCAACCGTTTTCTCTATTCGGACACCCTTCGCATCCTGCACATCCACGGTTTGTCACATCTTCACTGCTTAAATTCACCGGACTTGTAAGCAGACAGACTGCCTGAGAGGAAATCCCCTCACCGCTTCCGGTAAATCCAAGCCCCTCTTCTGTTGTAGCTTTTACGTTTACCTGCTCAATGGTAATCCCCAGCGCATCTGCAATATTTTTTCTCATGGAATCAATATATGGCCTCATCTTTGGTGCCTGGGCAATAATGGTGGCATCAATGTTTTCAATCAAAAACAAATTTTCTTCCAGCAGCTTCCTCACATGCTCCAAAAGCCTGACTGAGGAAATTCCTTTGTAAGCCGGATCGGTATCCGGAAAATGCTTTCCAATATCTCCCAGTGCCGCTGCTCCCAAAAGGGCATCCATAACCGCATGAAGAAGCACATCCGCATCTGAGTGCCCCAAAAGCCCCTTTTCATAAGGAATTTCCGTGCCCCCTATAATCAGCTTCCTGCCCTCAACTAATTTGTGTACATCATATCCCATTCCAATTCTCATTTTTATACCCATTCCTTTCCCGCCTTGGGCTTTTCCCAAGTGGGAACAGGCCCAAATACGTAAGGTTGAAAGTTTCTTTCAACCTTATTCACCTTCTTCCTTCTGCATGATCTTCCATATATACTGCACATCTTCCTGCCGAATATACCCAACCTTCTGGTAGGAAAAAGCAAACTCTCCCCGCATTACTGCATATCCCGCATAAATATATTCTCCAAAACCACAGTAAACTGCCGCAGTATCTGTTAAAATTTCATTTTCCCATGTATCTCTCATGCGAATTCCTGCATAATACAAATGCAGATGAATCGCCTCGTGGGCTAAAACAGCAATCACCGCTTCAGGGGTATAGTGGGGCTTTAATTCCAGCCGGATTGTAGTAAACGCCAGATCCGTTGCTATTTCTCCTGCCCGGTCTGACATAAAGGTATCTTCCACCACCAGCTTAATGAATCCCCCGTCTATGCCAAGATGAGCGCAGATGCTGCACAAAAGCCGCTTTAAGTTTTCCTCATTCCTAAGATCAGCTCTTAGGATGCTTAAAATCTCCTCCGGAACCCTATAAACCCCATACTCTGCTTTTTCTTTCTTTTTCAAAAGCGTCACGCATTCTGCTAAAAGTTCTTTGGGAACACTTTTAAAAGCACTTGACGGAACAGGCGCCCTATGCAGAATAAATCTTTTAAAAAGAAAATAAAAAAATCCAATATATGCCAACAGCTCAAAAATACTGTCAATTCTAATCCGGTAAAGAAATTCTTGTATTGCTCTCATATTTTTCCTGCTTCTTTCCCATATCCGCACAATATATCATTGTGCATCAATCCGCGCCTTTAAATCCTCCAAATACATCCAGCGGTCCATCTTTTCTTCCAGCTCCTGTTCTGTCTGCTGTTTTTGTCCGGTTAATTCGTTCAGTCTGACAAAATCAGTGGCTGCTTCCATAATCTGCTGCTCTAAACTGCTGATTTTCTCTTCCAGTGCTGCAATTTCTCCCTCAATCACTTCATAGTCTTTTTGCTCCTTATAGGTAAATTTCAGCTTCTTTTCTGGCTCCTTCCAGCTATTTTTCTTATTATGGATGGTTTTCTCATCTTTACTGCCGCCTGCCGCTTTTCCGTTTTCTTCTCCGGCCTCCTGCATCACGCGCATTTTATAATCCGTATAACCGCCCTCATACTGTTTCAGCACTCCGTCTTTCTCAAAGGCAAAAATCCTTTTTACAACCCGATCCAAAAAATAACGGTCATGGGAAACGGTAATTACAATTCCTGAAAAGCTGTCCAGATAGTCTTCCAGTATGGCCAGTGTGGTAATATCCAGATCATTGGTAGGCTCATCCAAAATCAACACATTAGGCGCCCCCATAAGCACCTTCAGCAAATTCAGCCGCCGCTTTTCCCCGCCAGAAAGCCTGCTTAAAAGTCCATACTGATCCTTCCCCTCGAATAAAAACCTCTCCAGCATCTGGGAAGCGCTCACACTTCCCTCCTGTGTCTTTACGTATTCCGCCACATCCTTAATGTAGTCGATTACCCGCTTATCGGAAGGCATTTCCGTTTCACCGATTTCCTGGGCATAATATCCAATTTTAACTGTCTGTCCTAAAATTACTTTTCCCGCATCAGGAAGGATTTCTCCTGTGAGAATTTTCATCAAAGTAGTCTTACCACAGCCATTAGGACCAATAAATCCAATTCTGTCATTTTTTAGAAAAGTATAAGAAAAATCCTGAATCAGCACTTTATCCCCATAGGCTTTACCAATCTGCTCAATTTCCACAGTAGTTTTTCCAAGCCGGGTGGAAACAGAGCTGATTTCCACTTTCCCATCCACTGCCGGTGCCGACGCATTTTTCAGTTCTTCATACCGCTCTAATCTGGCCTTTTGCTTGGTAGTCCGCGCCCTGGCACCTCTTTTTACCCATTCTAACTCCTTGCGCAAAACAGACTGGCGTTTCCGTTCACTTGCAAGGGCCGCTTCCTCCCGGGCTGCCTTCAATTCCAAAAATCCTGCATAATTCGCCTGATAAGAATAAATTTTTCCTTTGTCAATCTCTACAATACGGTTTGACACGCTGTCCAAAAAATAACGGTCATGAGTGACCATGACAACTGCCCCTGTATAATTTATCAACTGTCCTTCCAGCCACTGCGCCATATCATGATCCAAATGATTGGTAGGCTCATCCAAAATCAGCAGGTCAGAGGGCTCTAAAAGGGCGGCCACCAGTGCCAGACGCTTTCTTTGTCCGCCGGATAAGCTGCCGCACAAAGCCTCGAAATCCGTCATCCCCAGTCTGGTCAGCATGGACTTGATCCGGGCTTTGTCTGCTCCACATCTTCTTTGAACTGCTTCCATAACAGTGTCCTTTTCCTGAAACAAAGGGTGCTGGGGCAGGTAACTACATACTACATGATTGGCTAACGTAACGCTCCCTTCATCCGGTTCCTCTAAACCTGCCATCATTTTAAGCAGTGTAGATTTGCCTGTTCCGTTGATTCCAATGATGCCCACCTTTTCCCCTTCCTGTAAGTAAAAAGAAGTATGGTCAAATAAAGGCCGCTCTCCATATGATTTTGTTATGTTTTCTATTGATAAAATGTTCATGGCGTTTTCCAATTCTTAAGCTTTTATCTAAATATTTTACAATTCATCTGTATTACCATTTTAAATGAGCAGGAAGTTTTTTGGCAACTTATTTTTTAAATCCACCATTTTAACTCCTCAAACATTTCATCCGGCAGGTACAAATACCGGTAAGGCGTTACATTTTCATCATTAGGGCAATAAACAGAAATGCTGTAACCGCTATACTTCCAGTCTCCCGGGTACCCTAAAATCGTATCATAAGCGTCAATGATCTCCTTTCCGCCGCTTAAATAAATGATATTTTCCGCAAAGGAGTCAAACTCCCGCCAGCCATAATACAAAATTCCATATTCTTTTTCCTGCCATCTGCTGACAGTCTGCTTAACCGGCACCGCTTCCATTCCTTCTACCAGCATGGTAAAATCCTTTTCTTCCTCATAAATGCCATCGGTTGCGCCATGAAGGTCAATTCTGATTTTGTCTGATTTATTTTCATCATAGGAAATCAGATAACTATCCACATAATTTCCATCCTCATCAAACCCTTTTATCATTGTGTCAAAGCTTATGATTGTCCCGTCCGGCCTAAAATGCAGGGAAAAGCTGGTGGCAAGGCAGAGCTTTTCCGGCAGCTTTACTTTCTGCTCCACATCCTCCAAAATTCCTGTCAGCTTATCCTCATAAATATTATCATGTACCAAAACAACATTTCTGGTATTTTTTAACTGCCACAGGTACCATGACAGCTTGCCGTTATAGGGGACTGCACTTCTTACAATCAATCCTGCGCCAATCAGGCTGACTACCATCCAGCCGGTGATCACCGGAAGCCTGAGCAGGCAGCGCCGGTAAAGTTTTACTGTAGATAATTTCAGCTTCACAAATTCTCTGTTTTTTCCCTGACAGGAAAGAAGAAAAAATTTCCCCTTCTTCACCACAAGATAGCAATATTTTTTATCCATCCGGTAATACACAATGTCTTTCAGGGAAAAGGCAGTACTGTAATCATTGATTTTTAATGTAACAAGCTCATTATCTATAACAATTTCCTGATAGGTAAAAGGCAGGCTGTTTCTTTTCAGCCTCCAGCATACTGCCATCCATCTCACAAACAGGATAAGAAAAGTCACGCCGCATACAAACAAAATCGGTATATTTTTCCTAATCCGCCCAAATTGGCACAAAGAATAAAGATGGAACCAGAACACACCGCCCAAAAACAGGGAAAGGGGACGGGCGAAAAAGCGGCAGAGCATTTCCCTGCATATGATCCTTTTCCACTGTTTTTCTGTTGTTTTCGTCTCACTGCCGCAGTACAAATCCCTGGAACTTCCAGGTTTCGCCCAAATCATCCGTAACATATCTGGCTTTCACTCCTCCATCAATACTTTGTTCTTCCATGCAAACGTCCATCGTCCATTTTCCCTTTTCCCAAAAGGGCGCATAGGCCATAGAATAATACTCTTTAATTTCATCAAACTTTACCTCACTCCACGTTTCTCCCCCATCTCCCGTTCGTATTACAAAAGGAGTTTCGGAGTCCCTGATGGTAATAAAGCCAACCTCATTGGTGATAAACCGCATGTCTGTGGTAAGAGAATGGGACATGAACTCAGCCCCTTCTACTACCAAGCACTCCCGCCAGTTTTTCCCTCCATCTTCCGTAACAAAACAGGTGGTATATTCCTGCCACATAGTCCGGTCAGTGGTAATCACCAGAAATCCTTTTTCCGCATTTTCCGGAAAGGATACAAAAATTCTCCTGACGGAACCAAAATTTCTGATATTGGTCACCACGCTGCTCCGGTAAGCACCTGCTGCTTCATCATAAAATACCACACTAAGGGGCAGCACAGGACTTCCTCCGTAAGCAAAAATCTGCTTAATTTCATCACACTGATAGCTGCCTTCCTGCAGCCGGGTAAGGGTTCCATCCATTTCATCCCCTCTGGTAAAAAGCTCTTCTAAAGTTACCGGTACCGTCTCCCACTTTTCCTGACCTTTTTTCCTGATTTCAAGCACACCGCCGCTTGTTTTTGTCTCATACACATAATCCCTTTCCTCTTCCGGCATTCCTGTAAAAGCAGGAATATCACTATAATCATTTTCAGGATAAGCTTCCCGAAAGGCCTCCACAGCCTCGGTCATTTGGGTAATTCCCTGCAGCTCAAAAACATAGTCCTTTACCATCTTCACGTGAACTGCCACAGGATAATACGTATAATAGTATCCATCCACCATCTGTACCTGCCCATAAAAAGGAACCTTATCTAATGCACTTTCATCCGCCAAAAACTCCCTGATTACCGCTGCAAATACAAACTCCTTCTGATCTCCTGCCAGCATTCTCCAATAAACAGCCTCCACCCCCGTATAAGCGCCCGGCTCCTCCAGCGAAACCCTGCCTGCGGCAGTCTGATCTCTGTCATAATTCAAATAACGATACATGAATTTATCAATACAATCCCCATAATGTTCCGGTCTTTTCAACCTGACCTGCCAGGGGCCCTCCGCCGCATAAGGCAGTTCTTCATAGCTTTCCACCTCACTATAAGGCAGACTCATTAATTCCTGATAATAAGAATCCTCCTTAGCCGGCGCCAGGGGCAGCATACGTTCAAGTACCTCTCTGGTAAAGCATTCCGGCTTTTCAAAGCCATCATAAATATTGATATTTTCCGATGCCTGCTGCTCCTTTACCTGAATCATCATTCTTTTTCCGAAGATTCCAGCCAAAAACACTGTTTGAAGAACAAGCAGGGCAACTGCAAAACCGGCAATTACATTATAAGGCTTTTTCTCCTCCATAATGGCCGCAATCCGTGCCTTCATCATTCCTTCTCCCGCACTGAAAAAGACAGAATGAACATAGCCCCTGGTCCGCATCTTCTCCAGACTGTCTATCAAAAACTGCCCGTAAGCCGCCCTTTCTTCCTTTCCGCATCCTGACACCACAGTTTCATCACAGTCAATCTCTATGTCTCTGCCGCTGATGCTGCGGATCAGATACGCCAAAGGATTATACCAGCAAAGGGCATTGCACAAAAACAAAAATAACTTATACCAGGTATCCTTATGCCGGATATGCACACACTCATGCAGCAAAAGCACATCCAGCATTTCTGTTTTTTCCATTGTCCGGTCTGCCAAATCACCTGCTACACCTTCTGCCGCTAAACTACACGCCCAATCCGGCAGAAGAATCACCGGATGATAGAAGCCAAGTACAAAGGGTTCTGCAATTCCAATATTTTTATAGACAATACTTCTGTCTGCCTGCCTGCTTCCGGCCTGCACCCACGCCTTTTCAAGCTTCCGCCTGACCACTTCATCTTCTACCGGTACAATACCGTTAATGCATTTCACCCTGAATTTCCGATAATTCACAAAATACACCAGAACCATAAGCAGACTGACCAACGTCATGCCAAGTACCACAAGGGCAAAGCCTTTCTCATAAAGAAAATAGGGCAGCCCAATTTTTTTGCAAACCCGATACCACAAATAATCCGCCGTATACCTGATCTTCCGCAGAAAAAACACGTGAAGAAAACACATTTGTATCATCAAAAGCGCCCAGATTATTTTTTTCCATCTTCCACTCATTATTTAAAACCAAACTCCCTCCTGCCTTCTATTGTCCTGATTTCATGGTGCATAAGGCTTTTCACAGAAATATTGTCTGAAAATTTATTTTTCACACTATTGTTTGTATTAAGATATTTTGGTAGTCATATATGATTCCGGCGGATAAAGACTTTCGTCGATTCTCTCCAATTTCCCTTTATAAAAGCACAGCACATAGAAGCCCGTATCTGTCTGGTAATAAAATTCCTCATAATCATTGTTTTCGGGAAAGTCCTTTTTCTCATAACTCTGCCCCAGAATTTCTTCGGCTTCCTGCCTGCTCATGCCAATCAAAAGCTTTCCATCCCTGCTGCCTCCATAAAAAGACTGAATCTGGGCCAGCTGCTCATACTCATTCATCATAAAAAGGTAACAGTTGTCATTTGCCCAATAATAATGCTGCCTGTTGCTTCCATCCTCCTCTGCTGTCTCCATCTCATAATACTCCATGCCAATTGCATCCAAATAGGTGGTAAGCTCCTCTTTCGTCCATCCAAACCTGCATTCTGTAAGAAGTCTATTGGGATTATGGTTCATTTCACTTATCGAAATCTGGTTAAACACATTTGTAAAATTAACAATCCGCGGCTCCCACATATCTCCAGATAACTGAAAAGTCTTTCCCTGCCGGCCTTCCCCCATCACATCCAGCCCGCATCCCCAAATCGTTCCATCCTTTTTTTCTATAAAGGTCGTACTGTCATACCTGCATTGTCCCTTTGTATCCCGCATCAGACGAGTGCTATAAGAATTGTTGCGCATCTGGTCGAACCACACCATCTTTACATCTTCCGCCGCCATCACCGGCTCTTCAATAAAATCTCTGTCTCCCGAGTCCACACCGCAGGAACCAAAGCTGTTATTTCCCCATGTCCATAAGCTTCCATCTTCCTTAATTGCAGCCATCGTAAAGAAACCGCTGGTTACATAAACCGCATCCACCATCATTACATGAGGCTTGGTATACACACACCCTTGCGTCTGATTTCCGGTAATTGAAGATGTGGTATAAATTCCGCCCCAGCACCAGACGCTTCCATCCTCCTTTAATGCCACAATAGAGCCCATTCCGCATCTGGCATAGCGCACATCCTCCATAAGAAGCACAGGCAGATCCGCAGTCGTATTATCAGGGTTCCATAAATAATTAACTTCCTCCGGCACATCCATTCCCATAAGCCCGTTCATGTTTGCTCCCATGCCATAAAGCTTTCCATCTTCGGTTAAAAAAATAGTGAAAGAGCCGGAAAAATTACTTGCATCCACATGTACTACATTTTCCGCTATTTTCTGCGGTTCCTCTATGCTTGTACTTCCATCCGGCGTGTCCAGATAAGTGGTTTTTCTTCCAATTCCTAACTGACCACAGCTGTTATCCCCACAGCCCCATAGCGTTCCTTTCTCATCAATAAAAAAATAACTGCCTACCAGAGAAAGGTTGGTAATGTAATAGTTTTCTATCTGGAATGGCTCCCCGATATGCAGATCTGCATAATCCTCTACCAGAAAATTCTGCAGTTCCATTTCCTCCAGGTCTGTATCTGCCCATCCCTCACTGCCTGTCTCGTCCTGCGTTTCTCCTTCCTCTTTCGTTCCTTCTTTTTCTGTTCTGGTATCTGTCCGATCCGATACCAGCCTCTTTTCCTCTTCCCCTGTAATAACAAAAATCAGTCCAGTTCCGACAATAACGAGGGCTGCCAGCAAAACCATTATTGCATATCGACATCTGTTTCTTCTGTTTATAAAAAGATTCTTAAAATTCATAAAGCATCATCCCTCTTTTTACTGTCTAAAAACTGGCGTAGTTCTTCGATATCCTGACTGCTCAGTTCCTCTCCGTCATATAGCGCTGTTGCAAAATTGCTTAAAGAGCCGCCAAACATTTTCTTTAAAATAGTTTTCCCTGTTTCCTTTAAATAAAGCTTTTTTTCTACCAGCGGACGGTAGTAATTCATTTTTCCCCGCTTCTCCCGCTCTACAAATCCCTTTTCTTCCAGTCTTGACAAATAAGAAAGAATTGTTCCTGCAGTAAGAAGCTTGTCAGTATCCATCTTTTCTTCAATTTCAATGCGGGAAACAGGTTCTCCTGCCTCCCATATAATCATCATTAATTCCAGTTCTCCATCAGGCAGCTTTTTCATTGTATCCATACCTTTCTTTTATTTTAGGCATTTGCCTAATTTAAAAATAGCATACCCCATTTGGGTTGTCAACTTTTTAAGAACAGCATACCTATATCTGTCATTTTACAAAGATACTAATTTCACAGGAATACGTGTTTTGCATAATTTTCCAGCTTATGGAAACACTAAGAAAAAGAAAACACAAAACAATTTATTCAGCAGCACAAAAATGCTTTGAAATGGAGGTAAAAATGGACAAAGAAAAAAGAATCAACACCTACCCAAATGGCCAGCAGCCAGCCAATTCCTATGATGACGGCAATATTCCCCAGGAAGATCTTCCCATCAATATTATTCCTGATGAGGTTCCAAGAAAAGATGGCCCGGGTGGGGAAGAATAAACGAAAAAATTTCAGTCTCAAGGCTTTAAACAGCCACTGGAGCAGACAGATGAAGCAGGAATAAAAAATCTGCAACAACAGATACTCATGGAAAACAGGTATGTCCAAGCATGGCATACCTGTTTTTTAAAAAGACACTATATAAAGCCTGACCGCCAACACTTCATGTAAAGGGTTATTACAATTGTTTCACTTTATTACTTATGTTATATTATTAATACACAACAAAACAAGGAGCGGTAAACAGGAAACGCAAATCGGATATTTTTATTATCCTGCTGCAAAAATGCTCCGGAATGAGGAATATTATGAGCGAAATTACAAGCGAATCCAGGCTGACTTTCATGGAAGCCACCAGTATCATTGTAGGGCATGGCGTAGGTTCCGGTATTCTGGCAGTGCCATTTTTAGCTTCCCGCAACCGCTGGCAGGACTTTATATGGATCCTCCTTTTTGCGTACCTGATTAATCTGGTCATGCATTTTATGATTGCAGAGCTGTCCTACAATAACAATGGAGCACAATTTATCAAATGCTTTGAAAAAGAACTATTTACCGGAAAATTGAAAACCCTTGCTACATGGATCGCTTTTGGTTTCCTGGGCTTTTCTGTTCTGGTTAACGTCAGCGGCTTTATTGCCGGCGCTGCTGCTGTCTTTTCCGCATGGTTTTCCCTTCCTCCTGCATTAGGCATGGTTCTTTATTACGTGCTTGCCGCAAGTGTGGTTTATATCGGCATGAAATTCGTTGGAATCTGCGAAAAAATTGCAGTATTTTCTATGGTGGGTGTGATTGGAGTTCTCTTTATCGCCACACTTTTATCCGGTACCAGTCCTCTTCCATGTACATTTATTGCCGGCAGCAATGTATTGGCATTATATAGTATGGTGGCTTTTTCTCTTTCCGCCGTGATGTCTGTTCCACAGGCGGTAAAAGGCTTAAATGGCGACCGGAAAAAAATACAGGGCTCAATTGCCCTTGGCACAGGTATTAATGTAGTTCTTATCCTGCTGATTACCTTTATGACCTTACTCGGTGCAGGAGAAAGCATTTCGGAAAATGGTGCTTTAGTTGACTTATCCCTTCATCTTGGCGGCTGGGTTAGCATTGTGGGCTATGTATTTTCCCTGCTGGCACTTTCTACCTCTTTCTGGGCCAATACCCTGAATCTGCGTGACATTGTCCATGAACAGACCAAATGGAAAAAGCAGATCAGCTGGCTTGTTTCAACTCTTCCCTGCCTGTTTATTGCCTTACTGGGCGTGCAAAGCTTTGTTGGATTTACCCGCCTTGCAGGAGTCGTTCAGATTTTAACAGGTGTTGGAATTATCATTGCCTATAACCGCTCCCGCAAACGCACTGGTAAAAGTAAGATCTGCGGCAGGCTCGGCACACTCCCCTTCCAGCTTCTTGTAATTGCCGGATCATTATTGTCCTCCATCGGTTCCTTACTGCATGTAATATAAAAAAGTGAACACCGCCGCGCCCTGCAGGCCGGCTTATGGTAACAGCAGATTCCAGGCCCCGCCAGATATCTTTCATTAAAAAGAAAATTTAAAGGGAATTATACTTATGAAAAAACAACTGAAATATATGAATCAAATCTGCATTACGCAAACAGCCGCAACTATTTTAAATTTACTTGGCATCACTCCAACAATCCAAATGGCTCCGCCCATCAAACAGTTTTTAGACTGTCGTCCTGCCTTCGACCGGATATTTATCTATAATCCTGACGCTATTGCCATGTGGATCTATGAAAAATATGCAGATTACTTTAAAGAAATGGAAAAGATAATCGACTTAAAGCTTCCTATGCTCTCTGTAATTCCACCTGTTACTCCGGTATGCTTTGCTTCCATGTACAGCGGTTTGCTGCCGGCTGACCATGGCATTCAAAAATATGAAAAACCTGTTCTTACAGTTCCTACCGTTTTTGATCTGCTGCCCCAAGCCGGAAAAAAAGCTGCCATCGTCTCTACGGAAGGTGACAGCATCTCAAAAATTTTTTTAAACCGCAAAATTGATTATTTCATTTATCCTTCCAAAGAAGCCTGCAATCAAAAGGCTCTTAAGCTGATCGAACAGGATCAATATGACTTAATCGTACTTTATAATGGGGATTATGACTATCAAATGCACCACCATTCGCCAGAAGGGAAAAAATCCTTAAAGGCTTTGCAGGAAAACATTGCTACCTTTAAGCAGCTGCATGCTTCCATTCAAAAATACTGGTCCGCCCACCAGGCTGCTCTTGCCTTTGCACCGGATCATGGGTGCCACAGGGTATGTGGATTTCTTGGGAATCATGGAAAAAATCTGCCATGTGATATGAATATTATGCATTTCTATAGTTTTTTGTAATTACTGTATTCCAGCCAGTTCAGGAATCAGCATAATCATAAAAAATATGATTGCTTTCAGTCTAATACGATCTGGTATACATAGGGATAATAATTTTGCAGCTGGTCTGTCTCCATTTCTTTCCCTGCATAAGTATCAAACCAATTTTCATAATCCGGGTTGTTCCAGACTGAACCATCTTCAAAAACAACTTGTTCCAGACAAAACAATACATACGTGACCTGATTTGCTCCACCACTTCCAGCTTTCGAAAAATCCTCCATTATTTCCCCATCATATAATGACCAGCCGCCACGATAATCCTGCGTTTGACCGGGTATAATATTCTCCTTAGACTGAACCACATTTTCAAAACTACTTTGTGCACTGCTGTCCAGAAAGTTCCAATGCAGCTTTAATGGCAAACCATTTTCGTCATAAGCCAGCATACAATACTGAGTTTCTGTCACAGTTTTGTCCGTATTATTTGTAAGTATATCGTGAATATAAGGACTCCCATCCTCATAATAAAGAATATCCGCACTTTCATGCACTATTGACATTGCAGTTTTTCTTTCCGCTCCTGTATTCTTCCAAATATATCCTTTGTCACTCGTCTGCTTATCTTTGACCGCAGGTCCACCATTAGGACTGCTTTCACTTGAAGCAATTGCAGTGATGGCAAACAATGTAACTGAAACAAATACGATAAAGCAGGAAAAAATACGAGTAACTAAATTTGCTTCTTTTGTATTCATAATTGTAGTAATCCTTTCTTCCACAGCATTTTACTAGAATAATTATAAAATGGCAACAGCCTGCTTTTCTTTGTTTCCATACTATTATTCATAAGTCTTATGCAAAAATATGCATTACTACTCAGCATATCAAAAATCAAATACTTTTAGCAGGCTAAGAGCTACTCCCCGTGTTCCAGAAATAGAAACTCCAATCTGTGATATTTTACAAGGAGGTATGGTATTATAAGAATCTACCAATTTACGAATAGCTGGAGAAAGATTTTTATAACAACCAACAGTAATATGAGCCCGCTCTTTTTTCATATCCCACTCAATAGGAAAAACAATATTTTTGAGATATTTATCAAGTTCTTCCTTTTGTTGCATCAAAAACTCTGTTTGTATTGAATCAATAAATAAGTATTGAGGAGCCTTTGATGAGACTCCCTTAAAATACATACCAGTTGCGTCAAGTGTAAAAGGACAGATTGTCTTTGCATATACCGCAACTTGTTGAAAGACTCTTTCTAGCATTTCATAATTATCAACAAAACCCATAAAAAGAGAAATGTGAGGCACTATGATAGACTCCACCCCCATATTAATAAATCCAATATTATGTTTTTTAATTTTTTGATTTACATCAATACAAAAACTCGTTAAAGGTTCGCTGACAATAAAATGAACATTTATCTTAGTTTTCTCACCTTTTCTTAATGATACCAATTGTTCAATATACTCCTCAAAATAATTCATTTTTTCTCCTTCAGTATAACATTAATCAAATGATTTTTTTAGCGTTTTTTGTTTGAAAGATAAAATTATATTTCCTTTTGTTTGTTGAGGTTCTCGATTTGTAAAATATGTACCTTTAAGTTTGTCTACTTTTTTTGATCGAACAATTATGTCTAGAACAGTAAATCCTTCAAATCTGTCAGAATCTCTATTATCTTCAGTAGTATTAGTCGTTGCCCCATGCCAGTAATAGATGAGTTTATAAACTTTTAACTGATCATCATATAAAATTTCTGTTGCATAAGCAGAAGAAGAACTATGGTTAGAATAAGCGACACATGATATGGAAGTAAAGCTTTGAACTATCTCAATTGCAAAATCATGGAATTCACCATTTCTCTCAAGACTCCCCTCCCATCTCCCCTCAAGTACAGGTGTCCAATAATTCTCAAAAAATGGCAGCCTCATAATCCATGTTTTCCACAACTTTTTTTCTACCAAAGCTAATATCACTCCAAGTACTATTGACAAAAAACTGATTACTTTTGATACTATACTAAAATCAAGTGTTTTTTTTAATATCAGAGTAAAAAATAAAAGAAGTAATCCAAATCCCCAAAGTACAATCTTTATAATTTTTTTTTGAAATTGACTCATTTTCCAGTGGTTATGCTGTTTCATATTCCATTTTCCTTTCTGTTATTTTAAAAAAATATTATATGGTAATACACATGCCAAAATTACAATACCTTTATCCCTAATAAGGATTTTAACTTAAAGATTAAATATTTTCGACATTTTCCACTTCATATGACTAAAATATTCCGCTCTTTTCGAATTGCACAATAAGTCGAAAAAAGTAAATATATATAAAATTATACATTTTTCTATTAGAAATACAATCCAAAATAAAAAACACCGCATTTAATCGGTGTTTTTAATAGCGAGAGGGGGATTTGAACCCTCGACACTACGGGTATGAACCGTATGCTCTAGCCAACTGAGCTATCTCGCCATATTATTAAAATATTCTGCATTCACAGAAAGTGGGACCTATAGGGCTCGAACCTATGACCCTCTGCTTGTAAGGCAGATGCTCTCCCAGCTGAGCTAAGATCCCATGAGCCTGTCTTATCGACTGACCGCTTTGCTAGTATACTATTTTCTTAGTATATTTGTCAAGTTTTTTTTCAAAATTATGGTTATTTTTTTATTCTTTTTTTCAGTTTCAAATTTTAATTCACATTTTAGATGTAAATTACTTATATCCTCAGAAACTGGTATGGTTAAAAATATCAATTTTGGATCTATCTCCCACTCCATATTATGTGTAATATAATCCATAAATAGTGCACTTATAATTACATCATGATTTTTCAGGAGGAAAAAACTATGACAGCAGCAAAAATATCATCTTCAAATAATAAAAATTACTTACGCCTAATGACAGTCACTGCAATGCTTATGGCAATGAATATTGCATTAAGTTCCTTCGGGGTTCCTGTTCCCGGCGGGCATCTTTATTTAAATGACATTGTTATCTGCACAGCCGGCATTTTATTAAATCCTTTTGGGGCATTTATGGTGGGCGGAATCGGCGCTTTTCTGGGAGATTTTTTCTTCTATCCCACGCCTATGTTTGTCTCTTTGATAACACATGGCCTGCAGGCTGTTGTGATTTCCCTCTGCACCCGTCATGCCTTCTCTGACTGCAAAATCAAAGCCTTTGGAGCAGGTCTTGGTGTCTTTTTAGGTGCAATTATCATGGTAACAGGTTATTCCCTTGGGAGAGCTTTCATTTACAGTACACCGGAATATGCCCTGCTTAAGCTGCCTTTTCAGATCCTGCAGGCGGTTGTTGGTGCAGTTGCCGCTATGATCCTGTGCTTTCGTTTTAAGCTTCTTGTATTTTACAATAAACTAATGAATTAGATATAAATTGACTTTTTCTTTGCTATGTGCTACGATTTTCTAAACAATTGAATAGTAATGATGTCTTCAGGGCAGGGTGAAATTCCCGATCGGCGGTTATAGTCCGCGGGCGCGAAAGCGTGGGGTTTGGTGAAATTCCAAAACCGACGGTATAGTCCGGATTAAAGAAGGTGTATTGAGATTGTCAGGATAAATCTGACTATGATTTTTGCACTCTTTTTTATCAAATTGCTCTGTTGACTTTTTCAATATACCTTAAATTTTAACATTTGGAAGGCATTCAAATACTTTCAAATGTTAATTTTATTTAAGGAGGTATTCAAATGAATATCAGTAAAACAAAGAAACTCACAATAATAGGTATGCTATGCGCGCTTGCTTATATCGCAGTGGTTGTCGGCCGCATCCCACTCGTACTTTTTTTGAAGTATGATCCCAAAGATGTTGTCATTGTAATTGGTGGATTGATTTTTGGACCGCTTACTTCATTTGCTGTAACAATGATTGTTTCCGTAGTACAAATGTTCACGATTAGCGGAACGGGAATCTTGGGTTGTATTATGAATATCATTTCAAGTTGTTCCTTTGCATGTACTGCCGCATTTATCTATAAAAAGAAGCATAAACTATCGGGCGCCATATTGGGCCTTTTTTGTGGCTTTAGTTGTCAGGTTGTAGTAATGATGCTTTGGAACTATTTAATTGCTCCAATTTATATGGGATATCCGAGAGAAGCTATTGTAGAATTGTTGCTTCCGGCATTTTTGCCTTTTAATTTAATTAAAGGAGGATTGAATGCGGCAATAACAATGCTTTTATACAAACCTGTTGTTACCACTTTGCGTCGTTCAAATTTAATTGAATCCAAGCAGCATTCAAATAAATTGCAAATAAATATTGGAGTTTTATTAGTGGCTCTGTTAATGATCATAACTTGTGTGTTACTGATTCTTTCTTTTAATAATAAGGTTTAAGACGGAGTGATATCTATAGGTTCTTCCGCGTCATTTGGCATCAGCCGCATACGGCTGATACCAAATGACGTACCAGATATGCGGTTTTCTTCGCATACTCCACAATTGCAATGCGGATCATAAGTATTTCTCCTAATGTTTTCTGCGGATTATTCATTGCTTTTTTGCTGACTTTCAATAAGACGCACGTGCTCTTCCCACGACTCATACCCTTCCTGTCCTCTTCTGTCAGGAATTCTGTCACAGGAAGCCAGAAAATTTCCTAAATAATCCGTAAATTTACAACTCCCCCAATAATTTAAGTGAGAATCATCATTAAAATCATTTTGAAAATCCAAACCAATTTCCTGATAATATTCATTATAATCAATAAATGGAATTTCTTCCTCCTCAGCAATCCTGGCAATCTGATTGTATGTCTGCTTATCTGTTTCTGTAATAATATAAGGCGCCACGATAAATATCAAGTCTGTTCCTTTTTTTTTGGTATACGCAATGATTTTTCTTAAATATCTTTCTGACTTTTCCGTCAGTCCGTCCGCTCCCTGTTCTGCCAGCTTTGGTTCTTCCTGTGCCCAGGTATCCCAATAGGGCGTATAACCTTTAAATGCTTCTTTCTCCCTCCCATTCCAGAAGAAATTTTCAAAATCTTTTTCCTGAAGATCATCATAGCGGCTGTGATAAACAGCAAAAGACGGAAAATAATCAAGCATCCTCTCCTGTTCTACGCTTACTGCCAGCATTTCCATTTTATTCAAAGAAAATCTCATGCCATATATGTTTTCTGCTATCCACTGATACTGATAATCTTCTTTCAATCTTGCCGGTGCATATAAATCCAGGACTATCACTTCCGGATTCTGGTATTTGTAAAGCTCCCTCAGATAAAAATAAGTCATCCAAAGAGGCTGTTCCGCCCCACTGTAATCATACGCTGCAATTCCATATTTTTCCCACAAAAGCGCTGTATTAACGTTACAATGAACATGACTGGTCCCCATCATTATAACATCAACCGTATCTTCTCCTTGCCAATACAACCCAGCCTGCTGGTCAATTCCATGAGAAGACTTAATCTCAAGAATGCTGGATATTAAATAAATCGTAGTAATAAACAGTATCACAAATCCCAGCCTGACTCTATTCCGCTTCGTAAAAAACTTCTTCATGATTTAACTCCTTTAAAACTGCATATAAATAAACTGTTCCGTATGATAACCGGGACCATAAATACCAAAAATAAGAATGCCGATCAGCAAGAAATAAAAAATGAGATACCGCACAGAGTTTTTCCGCTGCTGAATCAGTATCGGTAAATGCGTTTGTTTTCTGCTGCATAGCTCATCAACTACCCAAACCAAAAAAATTCCCACACTTATCACAAAAATTTCCACACCCCCAAGTCCCAGAATTTCCCTTCCACTCTGTATTTGTTCTACATGAATTCCTGTCGTCATCATACGGCTGATATAAAACCAGGCTTGTCCCAAATTCTCCGCCCTGAAAAAAATCCATGCAAATGCTACTTCTGCAAAGGTTAACAGCCTTCCTGCCGGAACCTTTCGTTTATTTCGCTGGAACAGGCTGTCAATAACTGAATATATCCCATGTAAAAACCCCCATAAAATAAACTGAAATCCTGCACCATGCCATATTCCGCATATTATAAATACAATCATTGTATTTATGCATTTTCGTCCAAACCCTTTCCGGCTTCCTCCCAATGGGATGTAAATATAATCGCGAAGCCAACTGCTTAAAGAAACATGCCATCTTCTCCAAAACTCAGAAATATTTTTTGCCTGATATGGCGCTTTAAAGTTTTGTGCCAGCTCAATGCCAAAAATTTGCGCACATCCTATTGCTATATAGGAATACCCTGCAAAGTCACAATAAATCTGTATGGTATAAAAAATCACGCCTAACATGAGCCAAAAACTGTCAAATTCCTGTGGTTTGTCGAATAAAATACTCACCTGCATGGATAGCCTGTCAGCTACCACCATTTTCATAAAATATCCCCACAGAATATAAGTAAATGCTGTTGAAAGTCTTCCCCGATCCCAAAATCTAACTTTTTCAAGCCTTTTTATTTGCGAAAGAAAATTATATTCTCTCTCAATAGGACCACTCACAAACTTAGGAAAAAACGCAAAATAACACCCTAAAAAACTGAAATTTCTTTCAGCGCTGCATTTTCCACTTGCTACATCTGCCAAATAACCAATAGCCTGAAATATATAAAATGACAATCCTATCGGTACCATCAGTTTTGTTCTTCCATATTTAAATACTGCAAGCAACAAAATACATGAACAAACTGCTGATACCGCTGCGATTTTGCCTCTACTGCCTTTTTTCTTATTTTGAAGATTTTCAATCCAAATCCCCTCTGCCCAAACCCAGACAGATACGGCAGCAAGTACCGCCAATGCATACAGACTGATAAAAGCACAGGCCAAATAACTTGAAAAAAGCAAAACCACAGGTCGGTATTTGACAGGCACCAAAAAAAACACAAGAACAACCATCCCTAAAAAAAACGGGAACATCATTGAACCAAACAAATTTTGCACTCCTGTTCCTATTTTATTTTTCACGTTCCTTCTTTGCCGCCTGTCTTCTCACAAGAACCGCTTTTCCATATTTGAATATTTCTATATGCAAAAGCGGTTCCCTTAAAAGCTTGGCTGATACACAAATCGGTTTCTCACTAAACCGAATATACGCTTTAAACTATTACTAATATACCAAAAAGATGTGATTTTTATTGGCCTTTTCCATAAAATTAAGAAAGATTTAAAAACTATTCAAAAATTCTTAAGTAGTCCTTTAAAATAAGAAAGCAGCGCCCTTCCATCCACCGCATCTTCTCCCGCATGGGCAAAGCATAATCTCTCAGGATGCCACTGAACCCCCATTATCGGAAGATAATTATGCTGTAACCCCTCAACCACGCCATCATCTGCGAACTGGATGTACTCTATCCCCCGCCCCGGGCTGTCTACCCCCTGGTGATGGGCGCTGTTGACTCTAAAACAGCTTCCATACAGCTTTTCCAGAAAAGAATCTTTCCGGGCAGTTGTCCCATGCACCTGATCCTTTTCTATGTACTCATGGCTGCTGCTGTTCTCCAAATGCTGAATCATATCTCCACCAAAATAAATGTTAATAAGCTGCATTCCTTTGCAAATTCCAAGCACAGGCTTTTTATCCAAAATAAACGCCTGCAATATGGCAAGCTGCAGCCGGTCCAGCGCCGGATCAAAAAAACGCGTCCCCTTGTTAAGCTGGCCAAACAATTTGGGATCAATATCCCCACCGCCAGGCAATATCAGCCCATCAAAACAGCTTATATCTGGCACATGTAAAGAGGTACACACAAAAACTCCCAGCTCTCTCATTGCATTTTCATAATTTATCGTTTTATCTTTCTCTCCGGCAATTAATACCCGTTTCATTTACTCCCCCTTTATCAATGCTGCTTAAGCCCGGATATAACTTAATTCTGCCTCCGGCCTGCATTACAAAACCACTAAAAGCAATAGTAAACTATTATATGATTACTCTATGCTGCTTAAGTCAATATTGACACCCAATATAGAAATTAAATATAATTTATTTATAATCACCGTATGATTTTGATATTTTGAACACTACTGTATGAGGGATTGATTATGGAAAAGTATTCACATGAGATCATAAATGATGACACCAGATTACAGCTTAATTTTATGCTGACAAAATCAGATAATTACTATTCACCTCTGCACTGGCATGGACATCTTGAAATTATTTATATTCAAAAGGGAAAAATGGCCGCTTATATTAATGACCGGAAATATATGCTGAAAGAAAATGATATGCTTGTAGTAGGTTCTAAAGAACTGCATTCCACCAGAACCTGGGGAGAAACGGATTATCTGCTTTTACAGATTCCTACCGAATATTTGTCCAGAGTTTTAAATCAGGTGCCTCTGCTTCAATTTCAGGAATACTTTCCTTCCATCACCAGGAATGATTCCCAGTCCGGACTCTGTCACTGCCTTCTTGCACTGGCAGAAACTTACTTAAATAAAGAAGACGGATACCTGCTCCATTTTTCATCCGTGGTATATGAATTTCTCTATCTTTTGTACAAAAATCATTCCCACCGGATCAGTCCACAGGCCAAAGAACGGGAAAATCATAACTTTGAAAGAATGGAAGTGATCATTGCCTATGTCAAGGCGAATTATAAAGAAGATATTTCATTAAATGATGCGGCAAAACTGATCAATGTAAGTCCTGAGCACTTCTGCCGCCTGTTTAAAAAGCATACCGGACAGACCTTTCTGGAATATGTTAATGCGATCCGCCTGATTCATTTTCATCAGGAACTTTTATCCACTGATTATAATATTAATGAACTAATGGAACGCAGCGGTATCACCAATTATAAAGTATTTATCCGTTCTTTTAAGGAAACCTATGGCACCACTCCCGGAAAGCTGCGCGCACGCAGTTCAATCCAGCGACAATAAGTCAAAAAAATCTGTCCCGCACATGTCTTGAGACTTGTAGCGCATCAGATATCCCTTCATTTCAGGATACTGGTCTTTCATTTGGTCTAAAATACTGTCATAATTTTCTTCTGTCAGGCCTCCCGCCCCGGTAAAGGTTTCGTAATACTCCTGCTCGTTTCCATGTTCCAGGAAAACCACCTCCCAGGCTGCTTCACTGTCACAGCCTTTCGTATGAGATGCCAGATAAAAAGACAAAGCTTCTCTAAGCTTGTCTGAAAGCCCTATATCATTTATCAGGCGTAAAAAACAAAGTCTTACTTTGGCACGTCTTCGCTCTGCCAGATAAAGATCCATGTTTGCAACAATATCTTCTTCCCCGCAATAAACCATCTTTGTGTAGCCTTCCTCATCCGGTACCGCCAAAAACTCTTTTAACTTCTCGTCAAACCTGAAAAGCCACGCTTCTTCTCCTGCTTCCTCCGGTACAAAAAGATAATCCGCCTCAAGTCTGACAGGCACAGCCCCCAGCAACCTGCCGGCCTGCTTTGCTTTCAGACTGTCATCATCCAAATGGCAGATGGAAAAAAGATTTTCGCATTCTTTAAAAACGCCTCTTCCAACAGATAAGTTCTTTTTGGGAAGCCAGACGCTTTCTAGCTGACTGCAATACGCAAACGCCCAGTCTCCAATGGATTTCAGTTTTCTCGGTAGAAAAATTTCTTTTAACTGTTTGCTGCTTAAGAAAGCCTTTTTCTCAATCTTTGTTACCGGAAGCCCCTCTATTTCATCGGGAATCTCCATTCGACTCTCCGCCGCCCGTCCTTGTATAATAGAAACTTCATTTTCTGCTCTCCGGTAATCCAATACTCCCCCTTTGATTACCAACTGTTTTTCCTTATCCATTTACTCCTCCACGTTAGTCTGCCTTTCCACCATCTGCCCCTGCTGCCCGGCATTTACACCTGTCATTTCATCTATGCAAATATCACTCTTTTTCCACTTTTCTACTCAAGTTCAAGCGCCTCAATCTCTTCCTGCAGGCTGTTCTTCCGTTCCGACAGCATCAGATCATTACTGTGCCTTTGATATGCCTCACATCCAAACTGGCCAATAAACCTTGCACTATCATTGTTAACAGTAAGCTCCGTTACCAAAATCAACATTTCATTTCCTTCTGCAAAAGCATTCTGAACAAAAGCAAATAAATTTTCAAGCCTCCGCTTTGTTCCGGAAGTTCTTTCTTTTAGCTCTGCCGCTGCAACATCAAACTCCTTTTTAAGACAGGCAAATGCCTCTTTCCCATCTGTAATTCCCGCCATAAAAAGCTGCTTTTTTTCCTCCTCCAGAAAGCGGATAATGCGTCTGCCCTTTCTTTTATCCGCCTCCGAAAGGCTTCCTGCCATCAGGGAAAGCTCCATCTGCTTTTTTCTTCCCTGCATCAGATTTTCCAACATTTGATCTACGGATAGCTGTCCTTCCTTTTCGGTACCTGCACTTTTTTCTACAGCCGCTTTCACCGCTTTTAAATTTTTAGAAAGTTCTATCAGATAACCGCTGATTTCCATATCCTCTCTGGTCTCACTCATTATCTTATCAATCAACATGCCAAGTAATGACAACCGCTCGTCAAACGCAGCCACCCTTGCTCTCTCAAGTGTCTGTTCTTTACAAGTTCCGGCTAGAATTTCTTCCGTCTGATATTCTTTTTTATACTTGTTAAACAAGTCATAATAAGCAGTAAACTCTTTGACCACCCGTTCATTGCGCAGATACTGCTCCACCAGTGTTTCATCCACCTTCATTCCTTCTTCTTCATACAAAGAAAGAATTTCAGATAAATCCTCCCATCCTCTGGCTGTCACATAGCTTCTGCCATTTACCGTTGTCTCTATCCGATAAAAATAATCTTTTTTCAGCTCCAGAAAGTTTAAAACTGCCGCATGCAGCCCTTTTTGCTGGGCATACTCTTTCCATGCCTTATAGTCCGGCTCCACCTCTAAAATTTTAAGGCGGTCCATTGTCACCACATCAAATTCCCTTACTGACTTATTGTATTCCGGCGGATTCCCGGCAGTCACAATCACCCATCCTTCAGGTACCTTATGACGTCCAAACACCTTATATTGCAAAAACTGTAACATAGAAGGCGCCAGAGTTTCCGACACACAATTAATCTCGTCCAGAAAAAGAATCCCTTCTGAAATGCCGCTATGTTCCATAACATCATAAATCGATGCAATAATTTCACTCATGGTATATTCCGATACCTGAAATTCCATATCCTGATAACTTCTGTTGGAGATAAAAGGAAGGCCAAGTGCCGATTGTCTGGTATGATGTGTCATGGAATAGGATACCAGCGCAATTCCAAGCTCCTGGGCTATCTGCTCCATAATTGCAGTTTTTCCAATCCCTGGCGCTCCCAAAAGAAAAACAGGCCGCTGACGCACCACAGGAATCCTGTATTCTCCAAACTCATCTCTTTTTAAATAAAGACGCACTGTATTTTCAATATAATCTTTTGCCTGCTTTATGTTCATAATAAAACCACGCCTTTCTCTCTTATTCTTCTATCTCTTCATAATCTAAAAGCACCTTAATTGCCCAGGGCGGCACCTGGGGCCCCTCATCTCCATTGTCCAAAAATACAAACATCACCTGATAAGGCGGCATTCTGTCCGGATACACTCCATATCCATCGGTAAAATATAAAAGACCTTTCAGATTTTCAAACTCACCCTTCCCTGAAAGCTCCTCCACATAAGAAAATACCGGTCTGAAATCCGTAGAACCAAATCCTGTCAGCTTTTCATGACTCAAAAAATAATCCAGATCTTCCCTGCAGGTAATTTTTGTATCCTGCTGCACCTGATGATCGCATTGGATAATATGCACATTCATTTTTCGAAAAAAATTATCTTCTCCTGAAAGCAGGGCATAGGTTTTTTGTAAAAAAGATTTCACCAGCGCCCCCCGGCAGGAAGCAGAAGTATCTATGGCAATTACAAATTCCCTGACCTTTTTGCTGTCCTTATATTCCAAAGGCTCTACCAATGGCATATTCCCATACCGTTCAAGGCCATAGGTATAATAAATATAGTCAAACTCATCATCATTTACCTGCATATCTTCATTCATCACCGTAAATTTCCGAAGCAGTTCTTTGTAATTATACCGGTCCTTTGCTGCCTCCAAAAGGCTCTTTTCCATACTTTCTGACTTACTTTTTCCCATGGAAAACTTTCCATTAGAGAAAGACTTTAAATCTGCTTTTATTCTCTCGCTTATTTTTTTCCACTGCTCGCCTGTAACAAAAAGTTCTTCCTTTGGCTCCCAAAATTTATGAATATCCATAAAAAAGAGGCTTGAAAGTTCTTCCCACTCCCCGCCGCCAATCTGGAAATTTCTAAGATATCTGTATATTTTCTCAGCGGTAAAAGCACTGATTTCCCCCTTCATCCCCAACAGTTTTCTCTTTGCTTTTTCATCTCTTCGTAAAGTCATTCCCGGCATGTCAAGCTCCAGAATTGCCGCTTCCACTGCAATGTCCGCTGACAAACTCCATGCTTTTTTATCCACCTTATCATATCGAAAACTGTGATAAAAGATCAGATGAAATAGAATATGCAGATACGCCCGCACTGCAAATGCCGGTTCTTCCTTACATTTTTTCAAAAGAAAAACCGGATCATAATAAATCTTCACGCCATCTGATGCAAACCCCGAAAGTTCCTTTTGAGGCTCCGGTACAAGAGCCGACAATACCACATCCAGAAACCGCATATTTACCAGTATGCTGTCTCTGGCATAGCTCATCACCTTTGCCGCAAGAGGTTTTGCTTTTTCATATAATTCATCCATAACAACTTAATACCCTCTGACTCCATCTAAGGATTCATCATTATCAATCCAGTCCTGCACCTGAATCATACGATATTCGTCCGCATCATCTCTGATGTAAACCCGCTCAATTCCGGCATTAATAATTACACGTTTACACATGGAACAGCTATTTGAATTGGGAATATATTCCCCTGTTTGCGCATCCACTCCTGCAAGGTACATGTCGCTTCCTATCATTTTATCTCTGGGCGCACTGATAATTGCATTCATTTCCGCATGTACGCTGCGGCAAAGCTCATATCGTTCCCCTCTTGGAATCTTCATCTCCTGCCTGATACATGTCCCCGCATCCGTACAGTTCTTTCTTCCCCTTGGGGCTCCCACATAACCGGTAGCAATCACCTCATCATTCTTTACAATTACCGCACCATATTTCCTTCTGATGCAGGTACTGCGCTTAGACACCGTTTCCGCCAGATCCAGATAATAATTAACCTTATCCCTCCGCTCCATCATCCCAATTTTCCTCCTTTGCACTATTTATAACAGCAAAATATAAACAACCGCCAAAGATATCACAATTTGAATAATTGCAAACCGGCTCACCGTCTGGGTATTGGACCACCCCATCACCTTCCGTACATGATCATGCAGCGGCGTCCTTACATTTTTCAATATATGAATCTTAAATCCACGAATCAATGCTACCTTTATAAGTCCAAGACCACCATCTAAAATAATCACTGCCGCTGCCGGTAAAAACAAAACAGGGCTGCCGCTCTTTAATGCGGCAATACTGATAAAAACTCCCATTGCGCGGCTTCCTGCATCTCCCATAAGAAGCCTGCTTGGAGTTGCATTATACCATAAATACCCTAAAATACAAATGATAAATACTAAAATCAAATTGGTAAATTCATCCGGCTTACCCTTAATATGATCAATTACATAAAAGGTAGCCAGGGTGATAATCGTTAAGGTTCCTGAAAGTCCATCCACTCCGTCATCACAATTGGTCACGTTAATGGAGCCCCACACCAGAATCACCGTCAAAAGGCCAAACAAAACAGGAGGGATATTAATATGAATTCCCAATGTGGCTATCTCAATGGTGCTGGAATTAAAATGCAGGTAATTTACTGCAAGAATTGTTGCAATAATCAAATCCAATATCCCTTTTTTATATTCTCCCCAAGGCTTTTCCGATGCATCATCCATATATCCGGTAAGCATTTCTGCCACAATTAAAATCAAATAAATCAAAATTTCCATATCAATAGGCATGAAAATAAGAGAGGCCGCCGTAAACATAAGAATAAAAATAATTCCCGCACCTCTCGGCTTTCCCGCTGAAAGTTTCCCGTCATATGCAAAATCCCTTCCACCGTCTTTGGGTAAAAATTTACTGCATTTTGCCATAAAAAAACAAGTCCCGGCAAAGGCCGCCAACTGTCCAAACGCCGCCAGCAATGCCTGATTTTCATTGTTTAATAACATATTTATCACTGTGATTTCCTCCCGCTGTCTTTGCTCTATAAATTATAATCCCAAAGCCTTTTTCGCCAGCTCGTCCGCCATATCATTGTACTTATCATTGGAATGGCCTGCTACTTTGACAAAACTGATCTTCACCTGCCTGCTTGCCATTTCATAAAACTCTTTATAAGCTTTGGTGCCCTCCTTATTCGTTTTCCACAGCCCAAGACACCATTTTGCAATTCCCTCGTAATCATGATAAATCTCTATAGCCGGAATCTGATGATCAAGGGCATACTGCATGGCTGCCTGGGCACCTTTGATCTCCCCTGCCACATTATGCATCGCCGCAAGAGATACATCATCAAATTTTTGGCTGTAGGTTTCCTCCCCCTCTTTTGAAAGAACCACCATGCCATAGGAAAATTCCCTGGCGGTGCTGTTATAGCTTCCATCTACATATATTTTAACACAATCCTCTGTTTTGCAAACATCAGCCTGTCCGATTCCAAGAAAGGCTTCTGCCTCCTGCCTTGTCTTAAAACTTTTGTACACTGCGCCGGAATAGCCGTTTACATTGGCTTTACACTCCTCCCATGTAAGAAAAATCCCCCTGCTTAGCCCTTCTTTTACCGCATAATATTTTCCTGCCATAAAAATTTCCTTCCATACCCTTTAAAGGATACACCTGCATTTTTTCTTCCGCCATTGACCATCATATCACATCCAACCTGCCTTTCCTATACAAAATTACATTTTCAATTGAAATAACCTTTTTTTCCTGTTAAAATAAGGCTTGTTTTGATAAAAGCAATTCCCCAGTAAAAAGCAGCAGGCAGGTAATAAAATGCGTATAGCCATTTGTGATGATGATACAAATTTTGCAAATACATTAAAAATCCTTATTGCCAAAGGAACTTATCCACCAAATGATATTCCAGACATTTTTGTATGCAGCGATGGAAGCTCTCTTTTTTCGGACATTCCTGATTATGATGCAGTCTTTCTCGATATTGATATACCTGTTTTCAATGGTTTTCAAATTGCCGAACAGTTAAACCGTTTAGGGGAGACTCTGATTATTTTTGTAACCATGCATGATGAACTTGTATATTCCTCCATAAAATTTCAACCCTTCCGTTTTATCCGAAAATCCCGCCTGGAAAGTGAACTGCCTGAAGTGTTAAGCGCATTAAATAAAACAATTGCCAAACGAAAAGCCGGAAAGAAATTTAAGTTTCAGACAAAAACAGGCGACGTTTTCCTTGATATAAACAACATTCAATATATAGAAATATACGGGCATTGGCTGCATGTACGTGTCAACAGCGGCGAAGACTTAGAATGCTATGGCAGCCTTTCCAATTTCGAAAAACAGCTTGCTCCTTTTGATTTCATCCGCACACATAAAAGCTATCTCGTTAATTGTAAATATATTTACTCTATTGAAAAAGGCCAAATCGTTCTTGATGACAAAACAGAAATACTTTTAAGTCGTCACAGAGTAAACGAGGTCAAAAATAAATTTAAAAATTATATTCGGAGTGAACTATGAATACTATTTGGGAAATTGCCGCATCTCTTTCGGAATCTTTTATTCTAGTAAGATTATGTAATAGATTTCTTTCTTTTAAAAATCATAAATTGATACCTCTGAAATCCATAGTATTTTTCATATTTCTTGCCCTGGAAAATATTTTCTTTGGTCAACACGAAAAATGGGAAAACACCTCCGGTTTTCTTTTACTTCTGCTGATTTTAGGATATTCCATTTTATTTTTTCAAGGAAAAATCTATGAAAAATTTTTTGTTGCAATTATTCCTGCTATTACAATCCTGCCCATTAATCTGATCATTCTTGCTGCCTTCCGGGCACTCTCCGGATGTTCCGTCTCCGACATTGTAAATCCCGGCGGAAAATTTCGTGTCCCGGTATTAATTTTCAGCAAATTATCATTCTTTTTCGTATGTGAAATTATTATAAATATCCGCAAACGCAGTCAATACTCTTTAAGCCGATTTCAATGGTTCATCCAGTTATCTTGTTTTTTCATAACATTTATGATCGCCTATTCCCTATTAAATATTTCACTGGGAAACGATAAAGTGCCTTTTCTTCTTTTTGTGAGCATCATGATTGCAATTATAAATATTCTTCTATATATTATGATGGAAAAAATACAGCACGACAGCACAATAAAGGAGGCCTACAAAGTCTCCCAAATAAATCTCACTGCACAGGAAAAATTTGTTGATGAGGCACGAGAACGTTATGTGGAAATGAAAACCCTGCGTCATGATATGCGTCACTACCTTACCACAGCTTCGGAACTTATCTCCACCGGACAAATTCAGGAGGCAAAAACTTACCTTGAAAAAATCATTGAGGAAAAAGTGACACCAATAGTCGTGGGAATCGATACCGGAAACATAGTAATAAATGCTGTAATCAACAACAAAATTTCCGCCTGTCAAAAGAAAAATATCGAAATCAAATGTATGATTGATTCCCAATTTAGAAACATTAACGAAATGGATATCAGCATCCTGCTTTCCAACCTGCTGGATAATGCCATAAATGGCTGTGCGGGAACTTTTGCTCCAAAGATTGAGTTGACCATAGGTACCAGAAAATCTTATACTTATATCATTGTTAAAAACAGCATACCTGCATCCGTTTTATCAACTAACCCCAATCTCGAAACAAATAAAAAAAATAAGTCTATTCATGGGTATGGAATCATCTCCATGCAGAAGATTATAGAAAAATATAATGGAAGCATTGAATTTCAGGAAGAAAACAATACTTTTATTATTGAAATATGGCTGGAAACTTACTAACTTTATCTAACATTTGTTCCATTTGATTTCTGTCTGGCCTTGGGCCCCTATTTTTTTATGCCTGCCATTTATGATGTGAATATGCCGTTTATGATGTAAATATTGTATTTTATCATATCATTACTATAATTTTGACAGGTTAAGTAAATGAGGAAAAATTAATTATGCAGATTACCATTAATAAAATGATCCTGGCCGCAGCAGTTTTTCTGGCGGCTTCATTCGCGTTTACAGGATGTTCCCGTCTGCAGCCTAACTCACTCCCTGTGGTAAAACTGTCCATTTGGTGGAGTGATGAGAAAGACCGGGATCTTCTGGAACAGACAATTGACTCTTTCCAAAAAAGATACGCCGATGAAGCTGTATTTGAAATAACAATCAGCAGAGAAAACGTAAGCACCTCAAAAGAAACCGTACTGACTAATCCCCAGTCTGCTGCTGACATTTACATGTTTGCAGATGATCAGTTTGAAGCCCTGAGACAGGCAGGCGCCCTTCTTGAAATAACAGAAAATACGGAACAAATTATTATCGACAACGGGGGGCCAAATAATGGAGCATGTCGTGCGGCAATGTATGATAATAAATTATATGCTTATCCTTTAACTGCCGGAAATGGATATTTCCTGTATTACAATTCGGCATATTTTACAAGCGAAGATGTAACAAGCCTCGACCGCATTTTAGATATTTCTGCACAAAATGGAAAGAAAACTGCCATTGACTATTCAAGCGGCTGGTATATCTACTCCTTTTTTAAAGGATCTGGACTGGAAATAGGATTAAGCAGAGACGGACGTTCTAATTATTGTAACTGGAATGCAACCGATACCCCTTACAAAGGTATTGATGTGGCAAATGCAATGCTGGCTGTGGCCGCTCATGACGGTTTCATAAACTGTGATGACCAGGGATTTTTAGAAGGCATTGAAAATGGAAATATTATTGCAGGCATTAACGGCGCCTGGAATTCGGAAAGTATTAAAGAAATGTGGGGTGAAAACTTTGCCGCTGCAAAACTGCCTTGCTATACCCTTGCAGGAGACAGTGTACAAATGTGCAGCTTTTCCGGCTATAAGCTGCTGGGTATCAATCCCCACTCGGAAAACAGCACCTGGGCAATGAAACTGGCGGAATGTCTTTCTGACGAAACTATGCAGATAAAGCGATTTGAAACCACTGGAGAATGCCCCTCAAATGTAAATGCTGCGTCCAGTGAATCCGTTCAGTCTTCCCCTGCACTTGCTGCACTTTCGGAACAGTCAAAATATGCTTACGTCCAACGCGTAACAGACGCATTTTGGCATCCTGCATATGTTTTTGGAATTACCATCGCAGGTGGAAACCCTGATGATCAGGATCTTCAGACACTATTAGACAATACGGTAAATGAAATTACAGCCCAGCCTGATTAAGGCAGGTATATATTCAGGAGGTTCTACATGAAACTGATCAAGCGAATTCCCTTTCAAATGTTTCTTCTTAACCTTTTTGCCAGTATCGTATGTATTCTGGGCATGTTTGTCATGCAATATAACTTAAATGAAATATCAGAAAACTATAAACAGAATATTAAAGAAAATCTTGAAGACAGGCTCAACATGTCCGACATATGCCGGCTAATGAGCCGGCATCATATTATTGTTTCATGGCACACTCTGGCAGATTCCCCAGAGGCAATGCTGGCCTATGAAGAGGAGGCTTCCCGTCTGAAAGAAAATATTTTGAATCTTCTGGATGAAATAAATGAAAACATTTCAGTAGATGAAAAGGAACAATTATTTCACACCGTATATTCCAATGCAATTAGTTATTTCAGCAACGCTGAAAATGCTTTTGAAATGAGTCGTGAAGGCAGTGATGCCACTGCTAAATATTACATGACTTCATTTCTCACAGATTTTATTGACAAAATTACAGACGACATTGAAACCCTTGACGGATATATTTCGCAAGAAATGGACACTACCGTTCAAAAAATGGAACACAGCATTGTAATTGCCGAAGCAAGTATGTGGAGCTTTTAACCCATGCCGCCCTAAAGGAAGGATACTGTCCTGATATCCTTACAAAGGAATATGCGGAACTGCTTATAAAAGCCGCTCCCATGCATGACATAGGAAAAATTACCATTCCTGACTCCATCCTTCAAAAGCCAGAACGTCTTACCCAGGAAGAATTTGAAGCAATGAAAGCACATACTACAGCAGGAGGTCGTATAATTGTAGAGGCTATGGGAAATATTGAAGAAAAAGAATATATTGATATTGCCTCACAGGTTGCAGAAGGACACCATGAAAAATGGGATGGAAGTGGATATCCTAAAGGACTTAAGGGTACCGATATTCCCATCGGGGCAAGAATCATGGCAGTTGCCGATGTATTTGACGCATTGATCTCAAAACGCAGATATAAAGAGCCTATGTCGATAGATCAGGCGCTGGACATCATTAAAGAATCCGGCGGAAGTCATTTTGATCCACAGCTTGCCATAATTTTCTGCAATATTAAAAATGAAATCACTCAGGCTTTTGATACATAATAAACCTGATGGCAAAAACTTTCAATTAGCAGTCGATTCTCTTAAACAAATATGATACAATATTTTTACTAAAAATATAAGACTTTTTAAGGAACTATACTTATGAAAAAAAAGAATCAACTGCTTAATATTCTAACTGCATTTCTGGCCGCAATCGGACTATGTGCTGCCGCTTTAGTTGCATTTATCATTATCTATACCGGCATCAATGGCTCTTTTCCAAACAGATCAGGCTCTGATTTATCTCAGGAGTCTGATACTGTACAGGCAGAAAACTCCGGAAATGAAAATTTCGGTGCTTCTGTTCTGGCTATGGCCGCCGGATCTGAAAGTACAGAGTCCGCACCATCTCCGACTATTTTACCCACCGTAACAATTGAATCAGGTTCTTATCAGGTTAACGGAATAGAATTCTGGTTTTCTGATTCCGTAATTAACGATGAAACAGGAAAATGGAAAATTTCCACAATGTCTAATATGGCAGACATAACCGAATATGCTGCCGGTTATTATCAAAAATTATTCAGTTCGGATGATGAGATTCATGCTATTGTAAATTATGCCGCAAACACTACCGGTTCTATCTCCATGCAGCAGGATGGGACGTTGAACGTATCTGTTTATGAGCATGTGGATGGAGAAGAACATGACGCAAAGAGCCTATTTGGCGGCATGCTTCTGGCCGAATATAAGATAAATCCTGAAACTGGTGAAATACAGACAAATAATCAGGAAACACCCGCTGCTTCTGCTGAACAAGACACTCAAACTGCACAAGATACACAGACAACACAAAATACGCAGACTGTACAGGGAGAAAATACAAATAATTTTAACACTTACGACAATTCAGAACAGCAAAATACAGCCGACGCCTATGTTTTAAATACTGAAAGTAAGGTACTCCACCGCCCAACCTGCAGCGATGTCCCCAAAATAGCACCGCAAAACTATGATACCTCCAGTTCCATTTTAAGCGATTTGATCAGTCAGGGGTACACAGTATGTGGGAATTGTTTTAGTTAAAAACACGAATGCTGCACCTTAAAAATTATCCTTACGTTAAATCAAAAGCCGCAATCCCTTGATTTCACTAAAGAAACCCTTGCGATTGCGGCTTTTTCCTTTAAGCAGATGACGGGAATCGAACCCGCCTCCTCAGCTTGGGAAGCTGATGTTCTACCAATGAACTACATCTGCACTTCCTACAGTATACCACACTTGAAAAAAGTGTTCAAGCAAAATAAAGTCTTCGATACCTGTTTATGCAGGCCAAAATTTCCTGTTTTCTTGGCCTTGCTAAAGAAGCGGACACATCCCCTCTCTCAAACAAACTTTCAAGGCCATTTTTATCTATCTGATTTTCCAGCATTTCACTGATCTGTATGAAATCCTTTTTTCCATCCAAAAGCTTAAGCTGCACATGCTTTAAGATCCATGCCAGGGCCAGCGTCTGTTCCTGATCCTTTAGCTGTTCTAAATACCTAAGTTCCACGCTTTCTCTTGCCAGCAAAAGCTCACTGGTTCCCATAGTCTTAATCTTAATTCTGTCATCCTTTCGAAGGGACATGTCAGGCCTGGCACATCTGTGTTCCGAAAAAGCAGGAAATGTCTCTTCCCCACTATCAACCGGCGGATATAAAGCTGCTGCTGCCTTTGCCTTGTCCGTAATGTCAATAGGCACATACTCTTTCATCTGTATCACGGTATCAGCCACATGGAAATAGGCACCCGAACTTCCCGCCACAATAATGGAAGAAATCCCCTTGTCCCGATAAAGGCTTTTTACCCTGCTGATAAAAGGGGTAATGGGCTCTTCTCTGCCTGATATCACCTGCTGCATCAACTGATCTCTGATCATAAAGTTAGTTGCAGAAGTATCTTCATCAATCAAAAACAAACTGCTGCCCGCTTCAATTCCTTCCATCAGATTTGCCGCCTGAGAAGTGCTTCCGCTGGCATCCTCGGTGGAAAAATGGGTAGTATCCTTTTTGTTAGGCAGATCTTTAATAAACGGTGAAATATCTACATTAGAAATACTGCGTCCGTCCTCTGCCCGCAGCTTAATGGCGGATGCATCTGTAATCACCAGCTCCCTGCCATCTCCCATCACATGATTGTACACACCGTTTTGAAGTGCCTGCAATATGGTAGACTTTCCGTGGTAACCGCCCCCTACAAAGAGAGTGATTCCTCTGGGAATTCCCATTCCAGTCACTTCTCCTTTATTTGGAAGCTGAAGTGATACTTTAAGGGACGCAGGGCTTTGAAAGGGTACCGCTCCCCTCATAGGCTTTTCAGAAATACCGCTTTCCCGTGGAAGAACTGCTCCCTCCGCAATAAATGCACATAAAGATAATTCCTTTAGTTTTTCACGGATAAACTGCTGATCCTGGCACAAACAAATTGCCTGTTTTAATTTCTCCTGATTAATATTTCCGTAGTATAAGCTCTTTTTTACACAGGAAGGCAGAATGTCAAACAGCATTTTTTCCAGTTCTCTGGCATTAATGGTTCTGCCATTTGCAGGAAAACCGGCTTCAAATCTAAGAGTAATGTCTCCCTTCTTTATCTTAAGCGCCGTTCTTTCCAAAACCTGCTGCCCACACTTAGATACCGCAAGCAGTCCGCTTTTCCCTGAGCCTTTAGCCTGAAAGCTTCCTCCGCTTACCTGGGCTGCAAAAAGTCTGGTCAAATGATCCTGCAAGGTAATTCTTTTCGCATGGGTATCATAAAAAGATGCGGGAAAATCTGCTTTTGCCGCCTTAACCAGCACAGATAATCTGGATGGTGCCGCAAAAGGATCGCCCTGTACATGGTCAATAGAAAGCACATACTCTTTAAAATCATATTGTCCTTTCAGCTCTTTATAAGCAGGGTACCCCCGATGATCGATTGATTTTAATTTATTTCTTAATTCTGAACCTGACTGCATGTTAATCTCCCATTTCGAAGCAGTTACGCAATAAAGCGGGCAGCTCTCAAATCCGCATCTGCCATCAGACAATTTGCGGCACTCCCTCTACATTCTTTCCGGTGCTGAAAAGCCAAGCACATCAATACAAGTTTCTAACACATCTCTGGTAAGCAGCAAAAGCGCAAGATAACTATTTTTCTTTTCCTGATTTTCTTCCGTAACAATTTTTGTCTCATGGTAAAACCGGTTAAAGGCATTTGCCAGTTCATAAATATAGGCACATACCTTATGGGGTGCAGTTTCCACATAAGCAGTTTCCATCATTGCATTAAATCCTGACAGGGAGAGCATAAGCGACTTTTCAGCTTCACTTCCTGCATTACGAAGCAGTTCTCCTGCTTTGCAAAGTTCTTCTGTTCCAAGACCTTTCTGCTCTTTTACTTTATTTAAAATAGATTTAATTCTTACGATTGTATACAAAATATATGGACCTGTATTTCCTTCAAAGGATGTAAATTTGTCCATATCAAAAATATAATCTTTAGAAGCCTGATTGGATAAATCACCATACTTAATAGCGGAAAGCGCCACCACCTTTGCGGTATCGCGGGCTTCCTGTTCATCTACCTGACGGTTTTCCGTAATTTTGCGGTACATTTCTTCATTAATCTCATTGATCAGCATCTCCAAACGCATCACGCCGCCCTCTCTGGTCTTAAAGGGCTTTCCGTCTTTTCCGTTCATTGTGCCAAATCCAATGTGCAGAAGTTCCGTATCCGGTGTTACCATTTTTGCTTTTTTTGCACAGCGGAATACCTGCTCAAAATAAAGATCCTGCCGCTTGTCCGTAAGGTAAATCATCCTGTCCGGATGATACGCCTTCATTCTGTCCATAATTGTTGCAAGATCCGTGGTGTTATATAAAGAAGCACCATCTGACTTTAAAATCATACAGGGCGGAATTTCCTTCGTGTCAGTTTCTTCCTTCACATCCACCACAAGGGCACCGTCGCTTAGGTAGGCATAGCCTTCCTTCTTTAAATAATCCACCATCCCCGGAATCATATCATGAACGTCAGATTCTCCTTTCCACAAGTCAAAATCTATATTCAGATTTTCGTAGTTACGCTTAAGATCTGCCACGGAAACTTCCATAATATGGTTCCATAAGGCCCGATATCCCCGAACACCGCTTTGCAGCTTAAAAGTTGCCTCCAGGGCACATTCCTTATAAGCAGGATCTTCCTTTGACTTACCGCTGGCTGTGGGATAAATCTCTTCCAGCTCTGAAATGCTAAAGGGCGCCTCTTTGGGATAATCCCCCATATAATCGTCGTCAAAATAAACAAGATTTGGCTGACGCTCTTTCAGTTCCGTAATAATAAGTCCCATCTGGAGCCCCCAGTCTCCCAAATGGATATCTCCAATCACATCATGTCCGGCATACCTTGCAATCCGCTTAATGCTCTCCCCGATAACCCCTGAACGTAAGTGGCCTACATGAAGAGGCTTTGCCACATTAGGGCCGCCATAGTCCACAATAATCCTGCTTGGTTTTTCCGGCAGTTCCAGACCAAATTTAACTTCTTTACACATCTGCCCCAGATAGTCTTTTATAAAAGTTTCTTTTATTTTCAGGTTTAAAAAACCGGGATTTACAGCTTCTATCTGTGAAAATACTTCACTATCCTTACATCCTTCCACTACCTGATTTGCAATCATAATGGGAGCCTTTTTATAAAGCTTTGCCGCCGCCATTGCGCCATTACACTGATATTCACAAAGATCCGGCCTGTTGGATGGAGTTACTTTTCCAAGCTCCCTGTCAAACCCAGCCGCCTCGAAAGCATTTTTCATCTCTTCGGAGATCAAATCCAGAAATTTTTTCATTTTAACCTATACCTTTCCCGCTTGAATCTTTTTCATTAACCATTACTTATCCTATCATTTCAAAAGCATTTTATCAAGCATCATATACGTCACTTTCCAAGTACCGGAATCACTACCTGCGGGAAAAAACACATCCACAATAGTCCTGTCTGTACAGGGCATGTTCTTTGGACAGTTCAATAGATCTTTTATATCCGTTTTTTTTCTTAAAATCAGACGGCAGGAATGGGATCTGATATTCTTCTGCCAGTCTTTCCCCAATCTCATTTAATTTTACCGCATTTTTTAGCGGACTGATGGTAAGGGTTGTGGTAAAGTAATCGAAATCTTTCTCTTTTGCTCTGCGGGCTGTCTCTAAAAGCCGCATTTCATAACAAAGAAAGCACCTCTCTCCGCCCTCTTTGCAATGTTCCAGTCCCTTAACCTTCTCAAAAAAAAGCTCTTTATCATAATTTCCTTCCACAACCTCAATGGGATAGCCCTTTCTTTCACCACTCTCCATCTGCCTGTTAAATGCTGCAATCAGCCTTTTCTGCTCATCTGCCCTTTTTATGTATTCTTCCTGTTCTGTAATATTGGGATTATAATAAAAGACTGTAATACGAAAAAAAGAACAAAGGTATTCCATTACATAACTGCTGCAGGGTGCGCAGCAGCTATGCAGAAATAATTTTTTTCCTTTGTTTCCCTGATTTTCTATTATTTTATCCAGTTCCTTTGCATAATTTCTGTTCATATATCCATACTCTCTGTTTTTTATAGACAAATAGGACTGTTTCTGTAAATAATATCCTCTCTTCCCGGCCCGTTGGAAACCATCGTAATAGGATAACCAATCTGTTCCTCAATAAATTCCACATATTTTCTGCAGTTTTCCGGCAGTTTATCATACGTTTTGATTCCTCTTATATCACATTTCCATCCCGGCAGGTTTTTAAGTATGGGTTTTGCCTTTTCTAACTTGCAGGTAACAGGAAAATCTGTAGTCACTTCCCCGTCAATTTCATATCCTACACAAACAGGAATTTCATCCAGATATCCCAAAACATCCAGCACGGTAAAGGCCACGTCTGTAGTTCCCTGCAATCTGCATCCATATTTGGATGCCACACAGTCAAACCACCCCATACGTCTGGGACGTCCGGTCGTTGCACCAAATTCTCCTCCGTCTCCGCCGCGACGCCTTAGTTCATCTGCCTCATCTCCAAAAATTTCAGATACAAATGCCCCTGCGCCTACCGCTGAAGAATAGGCTTTGCATACGGTAATCACTTCTTTAATCTCATAAGGCGGAATGCCTGCTCCAATAGCTCCATAAGCTGCTAAAGTGGAAGAAGACGTGACCATAGGATAAATTCCATGATCCGGATCTTTTAAGGTTCCAAGCTGTCCTTCCAGCAAAATCGTCTTTCCATCCCTGATTGCCTGACTCAAATACAAAGACACATTGCACACATAAGGCTCCACCATCTTTTTATATTCATGCAATGTCTCAAGCTGCTCCTTCGGATCAATCAGTGGCTTATGATACATATACTGAAACAAAATATTTTTTTGTTCACAAACCCGATCCACTTTATCCTTCAATACTTCTTCATCAAAAAGCTCGCTTACCTGAAAGCCAATTTTCGCATATTTATCCGAATAAAAAGGTGCAATGCCTGATTTGGTGGAACCAAAAGATTTGCCTCCAAGTCTTTCTTCTTCATACTGATCCAGTAAAATATGATAAGGCATTACCATCTGTGCTCTGTCTGATACCAAAATTTTAGGCATTGGCACGTTTCTGTCAGTAATGGATTTAATTTCCTTAAAAAGCAGTGGAATATTTAATGCCACGCCATTGCCGATAATACTTGTAGTGTGATCGTAAAATACTCCGGAAGGAAGTGTATGCAATGCAAATTTTCCGTATTTGTTTACAATCGTATGCCCTGCATTGGCGCCTCCCTGAAAACGAACAATAATATCCGCCTGCTGTGCCAGCATATCGGTTATTTTTCCTTTTCCCTCGTCACCCCAATTAGCTCCAACTACTGCTTTGACCATCTCAAATTTTCCTCCTGTATTCTTATGTTAAACAACAAATGCCTGACTTCGCAGGTATTCGTTGTTTATAAAAAGCAGGTTGTAAAAACCTGCTTTTTATTATCAGCCTCTTACTTTACGATTATACCTCAGTACAATTTATAAGTAAAATCAATATTTATTATAAATAACATAATTTATATTTATATCATTTCATCCATCACTTGCAGGCTTCAGAAACATTAATTTCCACATCCATGCTTCCTGAACGAAATCCTTCCAGATCCAGCGTAATGTAAATAAATCCCAATTCTTTTAAATATGTAATAATATCCTGTTTATGAGCAAGCACTTTCGCAAAAGACGCCACGTCTACCTCTATCCTTGCAGTTTTTCCATAAGCACGAATTCTTACATTATAAAGACCAAAGCTTTTCAAATAAGCTTCCCCTTTTTCCACCCGTTCCATGTCTTCATAGGCAAGCTCCGTTCCGTAAGGAAACCTTGTTGCCAGACAGGGAGCTGATGGCTTTGAGGCTGTTTTAAGACCATATTCGCTAGCCAGATTTCTTACCTCTGCTTTTGTGAGCCCTGCTTCTGCCAAGGGGCTTTTAATTCCAAGCTCCTTAAGTGCCTTGATTCCGGGACGGTACACATGGAGATCGTCTTCATTTGTTCCCTCTAAAATTCTGCTGATTTCAAGTTTAGATGCAAAATCTTTTATTTTTGAAAAAAGAAATTTTTTGCACAAATAGCAACGGTTTACAGGATTATTCATAATCCCTGCTTCCTTAAGTTCATCAATGGAAATCACAACATGCTCTGCTTCCAGCTCCTGGCATGTTTTTTTTGCCTCTTCCATTTCACCCATAGGATGAAGTCTGGTCTGTATGGAAACTGCATACACTTTCGTTCCTTCCTTTTTCGCCATATCACAGGCAATTTTCAATAAAAGAGTACTGTCTACTCCTCCTGAGAAAGCAACGATCACATTCTGTCCGGCATATTCATTTATTTTTAAAAGAAGCTGTTCTTTTTTTACTGAATAATCACACATAAATTCCTCATTTTTATCAATTTAACCTGTTATTTGTTATGGCACCTGCATTCCTCTATGATCTGTCCCAGTGAAACACCTGCTCTTTTTGCAAGCATAGCTGCACTGTCATATTCAGGGTAAAAACGTATCTGTCCGTCTGGAAGCGTACATTTTTTCACCTTAAGTTCTCCTTCTTTCAACATCATGCCGGCATCTTCTCTTTGTAAAACAGTGCGTGTAAACTTTGCCCGGCGTATCCCTATGGTAGTGGTCTCCTCAAAAATGATCTGCTCCAGCTCCTCAATTTTATGTTCATCACAGATCACTGCCAGTTCATAGGCCGGTCTGTTTTTCTTCATATAAACAGGTATAAAATGAACATCCCTTGCACCTGCTTCCATAAGACGTTCCATAACATATCCCAGCATTTCTCCGGTACAGTCATCTATATTGGTTTCCAGCTTATAAATTGTGTCTTTTATCTCCTTCTTTGTACCCTTTCCGTCTTCCTTTTTTTCTATCAGCATTGCCCTGAGAATGCTGGGACGTTCATAGCTGCGTTTTCCCGCACCCATCCCAGTTCTTTTAATAGTAAACTGTTCCGGAAGAACCTGTCCGGTTTTTATGGCAGCAACAATGGCAGCCCCGGTAGGCGTCACCAATTCTCCTTCTACCTCTGTTATCCTGACAGGCAGTTGATGGGCTTCCATAATGTTTACCACAGCCGGAACCGGAATTGGCAGAATGCCATGCTGGCATCTCACCATTCCCCTCCCTTCACATATATAAGGAACAATCACATGATCTATATCCAGATTATCCAGACAGACTGCCGCTGCAACAATGTCCACAATAGAATCTACTGCTCCCACCTCATGAAAATGCACCTGCTCCATAGAAGTTCCGTGCGCTTTGGCCTCTGCCTCTGCCAAAATTCGAAAAATATGGCAGGACGTTGTCTTGGCACGTTCACTGATGCCGGCCCTTTGGATAATTGTTTCAATTTCCGGAAGCCCTCTGTGCTCATGATGCTCATGTGCATGTTCCGCCTGCGTGTGGCAATGTCCATGCTCATGTACTTCATCTTTGTGATGATGGTCATGTGCTTCGTTTTCGTGATGATGTCCGTAATGATGCCCATGCAGATATTCCATGTCATGGTCATGGTTTTCATGATGTTTGTCCAATTTTACATTAAAATCACATGCATCCAGTCCTGATTTCTTTACCCTGCTGATCTCTATTTCAAATCCCTTTACCGGAAGGCTTTCCAAAGCCTTTCGCAATATCTTTTCATCTGCTCCTAAGTCCAGCAATGCTGCCACAGCCATATCACCGCTGATTCCACTGCTGCATTCCAAATATAATGTCTGTCCCATTTTCTCCTCCATACGAATATCCAAGCCTGTTGATCTGCGTTGCAATATAGCCGGCACCGTAACCATTGTCAATATTAACCACCGCAATCCCATTTGCACAGGAATTAATCATGGTAAGAAGTGCTGAAAGACCATTTAAACTTGCCCCATAGCCTACGGAAGTTGGAACCGCAATGACCGGCCTGCTGACCAGCCCCCCTATCACACTTGCCAGTGCACCTTCCATTCCGGCAACTGCAATAACACAGTTTGCTTCCTGTATTCCATCCAGCTTAGACAAAAGTCTATGAAGTCCGCTGACTCCCACATCATAAATTCTTTCTACATTAGAGCCAAAATACTCTGCTGTCTGAGCCGCTTCTTCTGCCACTGGAATATCTGCTGTTCCCGCTGTACAGACTGCAATTTTTCCCTGGCGTATCTTCCCTGCTTTTTCTACTTTAAGAATATGGGACACTTCATCATAAGACACTTGCGGCAGCGCTTCTTTTACAAGTTCATATTGAGCGGCCTGTGCTCTTGTCCCAAGCACTTCTCCATTCTCCTCATACAGCCTCAAAAAAATATTTACAAGATATTGATCCGGCTTTCCGCTGCAAAATACCACCTCCGGAAAGCCTGAACGAATCTGTCTGTGGGTGTCTAACTTGGCATATCCAAGCTCCTCAAAAGGCTGCTTTTTAAAATATTTTTCCGCCTCTTCTATAGAAATGATACCTGTTTTTACCTGCTCTAACACATCTCTTGTTTCCACTCAACTGCCTCCATAAAATGATATTTTACTTCTATATTGCTTTAAAGGCATTCAAACCAACAGACTTGAATGCCTTTATTATAGCGTTTAATTATCAGCCTACTTCCACAACCCATCCTTCCGGTGCCTTGATGGTTCCCATCTGAATGCCTGTAAGCGTCTCATATAATTTCTTTGTAACAGGTCCCATTTGTGTCATGCCGCTGGAAAAATTAATTTCCCTGCCATGATCCACGATTTTCCCTACCGGAGAAATAACTGCTGCCGTACCGCATAAGCCGCACTCAGCAAAATCATTCAGTTCCTCCAGATAAATTTCTCTCTCTTCCGCTTCCAGTCCCAAATATTCCTTTGCAACCTGCACCAGGGAGCGCCTTGTAATAGAAGGAAGAATACTGCCTGACTTAGGGGTTACTACCTTGCCATCCTTTGTAACAAACAGGAAATTGGCACCACCGGTCTCCTCTACCTTCGTCCTGGTAGCAGCATCTAAATACATATTTTCATCATATCCCTGCTTATGTGCATCCACAATTGCATGAAGGCTCATTGCATAATTCAGTCCCGCTTTAATATGTCCTGTGCCATTGGGTGCTGCTCTGTCAAAATCGCTGACTCTGATCGTCAAAGGCTTGACACCGCCTTTAAAATAAGGCCCTACCGGAGTCGTAAACACTCTGAATTGATACTCATCTGCCGGCTTAACACCAATCACAGGATTACTTCCAAACATATAAGGGCGCACATAAAGTGTTGCACCACTTCCATAAGGAGGCACATAGGCTTCATTTGCCTTGATGGTTTTAAGCACTGCTTCTACAAATTTATCTTTAGGGAAAATGGGCATTTCCAATCTAACTGCACTTTGTTCCATTCTCTCAGCATTTAAATCAGGCCGGAACGTAACTGTTCGTCCATCCGCTGTTGTATAAGCCTTCATTCCTTCAAAAATTGTCTGTGCATACTGCAAAACGCCGGCACACTCATTAATCACTACATTTTCATCTTCGGTTAAAGTACCTTCCTGCCATGTGCCATTCTTATAGTCAGCTACAAATCTGTAGTCTGTCTTAACATAATCAAATCCAAGATTTGACCAATCAATATTTTTTTTCTCCATCCCTTTGTGCTCCTTAAAAACTTTTGTTTTTTATTATTATACTTTTTATATGAAAAGTCAATAGATGCCTTTTACTCCGGCTTTGTACGCTCATACTTTACGAAATGGTAGGCAATGTCAAAGTAGGTCTGCTCCTCAGAATCCGCTGTAATCTCCCATTCAGGCAATTGATCAAGATCAGGGAAATAGGCATCTGCCGTATATGCATAATCAATTTTTGTTACATGTGCTACATCACAGTAGGGAAGCATCTGCCTGTAAATGCTTTCTCCTCCTATAATATAAATATCCTCCGTATTATATTTTTCCAACTCCTTAAGCAGTTCTTCCACGCTGTGGACTACCACTGCATCCTTTACTTTATAGGACGGATTTGTTGATAAAATAATATTAGTACGGTTTTTAAGGGGAAGTCCCTGGGGAAAAGTTTCCAGCGTTTTTCTTCCTAATACTACTACCTTTCCGGTAGTTTCCTGACGAAACATTTTATGATCTGCCGGAATTCTGATTAAGAGATCGTTTTTGTTTCCTATTGCCCAGTTTTCATCTACCGCAACAATTAAATTCATTTTCCTTTTATCCTTTCTGTTTATATGGCAACAGGAATATTTTTGATTTGTTCTCCTGTTAAATAGTTTTCTACTTTCACATCATCTCTGGTGAACTGGTAAAAATCCCTCACATCAGGATTCAGCCAAAAGGAAGGTGCAGGATAAAGCTTCCTTTCGATCAATTCTTTTATCACCGGAATATGCCTGTCATAAATATGGGCATCTGCAATCACATGAACAAGCTCTCCCACTTTCATGTCACACACCTGTGCCAGCATATGAACCAATACCGCATACTGCACAACATTCCAGTTATTTGCTGTAAGCACATCCTGGGAGCGCTGGTTCAAAATGGCATTTAAAGTAAGCTTGTCCTCTCCCTTTTTCTGGGTGACATTAAAAGTCATACTATAAGCGCATGGGTACAGATTCATTTCATGCAGATCCTGATGCACATAAATGTTAGTCATAATTCTTCTGCTGAATGGATTATTTTTCAGATCATAGATCACACGGTCTACCTGATCCATCATCCCTTCCTTATATTGATGCTTCACCTGCATCTGATACCCATATGCTTTTCCTATGGAACCTTCCTCATCTGCCCATTCATCCCATATATGACTGTGAAGATCGTGAATATTATTGGATTTCTGCTGCCAGATCCAGAGCATTTCATCAGTAGCGCTCTTAAGGGCTGTCCTTCGAAGCGTCATAATAGGAAATTCCTTAGATAGGTCATATCTGTTAACCACTCCGAATTTTTTAATGGTGTATGCAGAAGAACCGTCCTCCCAATGGGGGCGTACCTTTTCCCCTTCCGTACTGGTTCCCTTTTCCAGAATATCCCTGCACATAGTTATAAAAATTTCATCAGCCCTGCTCATAACAACTTTCCTCCGTCATTTTATTAAACGCAGAGAATGACCATTAGGTCATTCTTCTTATGTGAGGTTTGAAATCACTTAGCGAAGTTTTTTTGAGCTTAGTGATTTCCCTCACATTTCCCACTTATCACAAAGGGAATTAATCTGATCTGCAAACCTTGCAAGATCTTTATTAGAACTTCCTTCATTTTTCTGAATCACGGCAAGGAGCCTGTGGCCTGCAGCACGCAGACGGGCAAATACATCGGATACCACCCTGGTTTTCTTACGCACAGGAACAGGCACTGCCTCATATTCCAGTTTATTTGTAAGCAGATTAAATTCCGTACCGCTATAAGGCGCATAGGCCTTGATTCCATACTCCACCTGAAGACACTCTGCAAATGCCCTGCAAACCGAATCCTCCCCGTGCACAACAAATACACGTCTTGGCTTTTCCTTAAAGGCACTGATCCATTCGATCAGTCCGTTCTTATCAGCATGGCCGGAAAGCCCTGCAAGTGTCTTAATAGATGCATGCACGTCAATGGTCTCCCCAAACAGCTTCACTTCATGCACCCCTTCTATTAACACCCTTCCCAATGTGCCTACCGCCTGATACCCCACAAAAAGAATGGTGCATTCCGGTCTCCATAAATTATGCTTCAAATGATGTCTGATCCTTCCTGCCTCACACATACCAGAAGCAGAAATAATTACCTTAGGCGTAGTCTCAAAGTTAATCGCCCTTGATTCATCGCTGGTAATAGACAATCGCAGGCCTGGAAATGAAATCGGATTGATCCCTTTCCGCACCAGCGCCAAAGCCTCCTCATCAAAACAGCTGTTTTCATTTTTATGAAAAATACCGGTGGCTTCCACTGCCAGCGGACTGTCTACATAAACAGGAAAATCATAGTGATTTTTTACCAGTCTGTCTTCCTTTATTTTTCGCAGAAAATACAGGATCTCCTGGGTTCTTCCCACTGCAAAGGAAGGAATCACCACATTTCCGCCTCTGTCGAAGGTTTCCTGTAATATAGCTGCCAGTTCTTTCACATAATCCGGCCTCTGATTGGAGTGCAGTCTGTCTCCATAGGTGGATTCCATTACAACATAGTCTGCTTCCTCTGTCATGCTGGGCGATTTAATTAAAGGATGATCTTTATTTCCAATATCCCCTGAAAAAACAATTTTTTTGGTAGTGTCTTCTTCCGTTGCCCATACTTCAATACTGGCAGAACCTAAAAGATGCCCTACATCCGTAAACCGGATCCTGATTCCCTCACAGAGCGTTATCACTTCATCATACCCGCAAGGCACAATTCTCTTAATTGCCGCATCCGCATCCTGCATGGTATATTCCGGCTCGCTCACCTCTATTCCCTTGCTCCGCTTCGCCTTTCTGTTCTTCCACTCTGCCTCCTGCATTTGAATATGTGCGCAATCCCGAAGCATAATACTGCACAGATCTGCAGATGCCTGCGTCATAAAAATCTGTCCCCGAAATCCCCTGGCCGCCAATTTCGGTATCATACCTGAATGATCAATATGAGCATGTGTTAAAAGCACATAATCAATCAGTGCTTCCTGCACCGGAAGATCACAATTTTCAAAAGCATTTATCCCCTGTTCCATGCCATAATCCACAAGAATATGCTTTCCGCAGATATTCAAATAGTGACAGCTTCCTGTTACCTCATGAGCTGCTCCCACAAAAGTAAGTTTCATTCTGCTCCCTCCGTTCATTCACTTTTACATATTATATAATCAGATTTCCCAAACATTTCTTTTACTGCGGCAAAAAAGATATCTCTGTCTTCTTCACTTCCTATATCACCATGGAAAAAAAACACCGGTACATGATATACATTTTCCAGCTCTTCTTTGATCATCCTGCCAAGATCTTTGTTTTTATCCATAAATGCAATATTACATCCCTGACTGGCATGTTTCTCTAAAATGGAGTATTCTTTGGCCCCCGTTTTTCCGGCTAATACACATACTTTTGCTTTCGCCATGACCTTTCCATACCTTTCTTCTGCCTGTGACGACAAATTATTTCAATTATCGTAGTCAAATTATACCATACCGGAATATGATATAGCAAACAAATAAGGCTATGTATCATGACGTTTTCAATATATTTTTTTATACTATTGGTTATAGTGCTATCCCTGGATGCTTTTGCAGCAGGATTCTCTTATGGAATGGGTAAAGTATTTGTCCCCTTTTTCTCTTTGCTGATCATCGCCCTTGTGTCAGGCTGTATGCTGACTGCCTCTATGATTGCCGGAAATATCATTTTAAGCTTTATCCCTGCCGGCCTTACAAAAGGAATTTCCTTTTCGGTTCTGTTTCTGCTTTCTTTATACAAATTTTACGATGCCCTGCCCCAGCTTCATCTAAAAGCACACGGACTTACTACCGACACAATCTCAGAAAAAGTGAATAAAGCAAATAAGGCTGTTCTCTCAGGAAAGGAAGCTGCCCTGCTTGCACTTGCCCTTTCCATAGACAACATTTCCGCAGGACTTTGCACCGGTGCATTTCCTTTACCCATTTTTGTATTGCTTCTTATTACAATTACAATTCATTTTGTTTCCATCAAACTGGGCATTTTAACAGGAAGTATTCTTGCTGATAAAAGCTCACACTGCTTCGCCTGGCTGGGGGGACTCATTCTTATGATTCTCGCCTTCTGCCGCCTTTTTTAAACTGATTTCCCCAGCTCCTTTCTGCAACGCTTCCGAAAGTACTAAAAGCTCATGTATCAAAAGCGGCATGCTGGATAACGCTCCTAATGTCAACCATTCCGAAAGGCTCAGCCTGCTGGTCCCAAAAAGTGATACAAAATATGGAATCTCCGTTACTAAAGCCTGCAGGACAATTCCTACCCCCCATGCCAAAAGCATATAGGGATTGTCCATATGTTTCATTTTAAATACGGATTTATTCACGTCCCTCATACCGATTGCATGCATAAGCTGGCTCATTCCAAGAACGGTAAATGCATGTGTCTGTGCTCGAAACAGCACCGGTTCAAGCCTTAATATCTTTTCCAGATTTTGTATGGTAATAGGAATCCCTTCCTTCGTAAGTTCCATATAAGGAATTGTCAAAAATGCCAGCAGACTAATAATGCCTATTACCATGCCATAGCACAAAGTGCATGCCAGACCTCCATGAGAAAAAAGACCGTCTGTGCTCTTCCTTGGAGGCTCCTTCATTAATGCTTCGCCATCATTTTTGTCCATCCCAAGGGCAAGCGCAGGAAGAGAATCTGTTATCAGATTAATCCAAAGAATATGGCTGGCTTTTAAAGGAACCGGAAAGCCAGCCAGCACTGCCGCCAGCATGGTAATAATTTCCCCAAAGTTAGAAGAAAGCAGAAACAAAATAGTTTTTCTGATATTTTCGTAAATTCCCCTGCCTTCCTTCATTGCCTTTTCTATCGTTGCAAAATTATCATCCGTAAGAACTAAATCTGCCGCACTACGCGCCACATCCGTTCCTTCCTTTCCCATGGCAATGCCCACATCTGCCGCCTTTAAGGAAGGTGCATCATTCACCCCATCCCCTGTCATGGCTACTATTTTTCCTCTGGATTTTAACGCCTCCACAATACGCACCTTATGCTCCGGAGAAACTCTGGCAAATACATGAATCTTTCCCACCCGCTCTTCAAACTCGCTGCCTGATAATTCTTCTATTTCCGCGCCCGTCATACATTCCTTTTTTTCTCTTGCAATTCCCAGCTTTTTTGCGATTGCAAAGGCTGTATCCACATGATCGCCTGTGATCATAACCGTATCCACATGAGCTCTGCGAAAACTTTCCACCGCACCTTTTGCCTCCTGCCTTGGAGGATCAATCATTCCCACCAAGCCTAAAAAGGTCATGTTTTTTTCGTCCTTTAAATCTCCTTTTCTTTTAACCGCCACAGCTAAAACCCGATAGGCTCTGCCGGCCATTTCCTCAACCGCATTCCTTGCATCCTGTTTTGCTTTAGAAGAAAAAGCCACTTCCCTTCCATAAATCCATATGTTCTGGCACTGATCAATCATTTCATCTGCTGCGCCTTTTATGTAGGCAATCTTTCCCTGCCCATTTTTATGAACGGTGGTCATCCGCTTTCTTTCCGAATCAAAAGCACGCTCATCTATCCTTGGCAGCTTCCGTTCCAATTCTGTTTTGTCAAAACCATGTTCCTTTGCAAGATCAAGGAGTGCAAGCTCTGTAGGATCTCCCAGCCTTTTATCTCCTATCGCCGCATCATTACACAATGTACATGCCTCCCAAAACAAACTGTAATCCCGTTCATTTAACTCTTTTTCCTTAACAATCTCTCCGTCCAGATAACATTCTTCCACTTTCATCCTGTTTTGGGTAAGGGTTCCTGTTTTATCAGAACACACTGTATTTACAGCCCCAAGCGTTTCAACGGAAGGTAACTTTCTGACAATAGTTCCCACCTTTACCATTCGGGATACGCTTAAGGCAAGTACAATTGTTACAATTGCCGCCAGTCCCTCCGGCACTGCCGCTACAGCAAGAGAAATTGCAGTAAGCAGCATGTCTCCAATGTCTCTGTGCTGCAAAACTGCTACTAAAAATAAAAAGGCACATACGCTCACCGCAACCATGCTGAGAAGTTTTCCCATGTCCGCCAGTCTTTTCTGTAAGGGAGTCATTTCATTATTGCTGCCATCGATCAAACCTGCAATTCTTCCTATTTCCGTTTTCATTCCTGTAGCGGTAACAATTCCTTCTCCCCTGCCATAAGTTACAGTTGTAGACATATAGGCCATATTGGTCTTGTCCCCTATTCCGGTCACATTTTCCGGCAGTTCATGGGTAGTCTTGTCCACCGGAACAGACTCACCTGTAAGTGCAGATTCCTCTATTTTTAAGTTAACCGCTGTCAAAAGCCGCAAATCGGCAGGCACCTGTCTCCCTGCCTCTAAATATACAATATCTCCCGGCACCAGTTGGCCGCTTGGTATTTCATATTTTTCTCCCCCGCGCATCACCAGTGCTTTAGGACTGGATAGCTGCTGCAATGCCTCAATTGCCTTACGGGCCTTGTCCTCCTGTATCACACCCACTACCGAATTCAGAAATATAACTGCTGCTATAATCGCCGCATCTCCGGCTTCCTTTAAGAACAGGGAAATTGCTATTGCTGCCATCAAAATATAAATCAACGGATCATTAAGCTGCTCCATAAAAAGAGCTATCACTCCCTTTTTCTTCTGTTCCTTTAGCTGGTTTGTCCCATATTTTTGTATTCTTGCCTCCGCTTCCATTCTGGAAAGACCTTTTTCACCGCTGCTTTCTAACGCCCTTATCACTTCTGTCGTGTTTTTAGCTGCATACATAGCGACCTCCATATTCCTTCAACTCACTTAATCTCCTATGATTTTATATGCAGGGAATGAAAGGATTATTCCATTCATTAGAAAGGGCTGCCTTAAGGTACACAATCAATAAGCTGCCACACTTTGCGCGGCAGCTTGTTGATCAAAAAAGTGTGCGCAAAAAGCACACACTTTTTAATATTATTTATTTCATTTACTTGCCAATTGCAGGTGTATAATTATCAAAATAGCTGAAATTGCACCTGACACAGGTATATGCCGTATATCCCTGTGTATCCTTGGTAGCAGGTATCACTACAGACCGGAAAGTATGATTATTTAAATCCTTATCAACATTTTCCGCATAGCTGCTTCCGCAGCTGCACACATAAGAAATAATTCCCTTTTCCGAACAGTTTGCCGTTTTCAGCACATAAGACCGATAGCTGTGCTGATGTGGTGTAGGTCCTGACGAAGGGCTTGCAGATGAGCCTGCACTGGCAGAAGCCCCCGGACTTGTGCTTGGTCTTGTAGTTGCACTGGGCCTTGCGGTTGCACTGCTCCCCGGACTTGTACTTGCATCTGCTGAGGAAGAGGGACTTGCGGTCAACACATTAACTGGCCTTGAATCCAGCACAACTCCGCATACATTACAGGTTCTCTGTTCCCTTCCCATCCGGGTTGTTGTAGGTTCCTCCACCACTGTCCAGTCTGTTGCCACATGACCGTCAGCGGGTATCATTTCCGTATAGAAATTACCACAGCCGCAGGTATACTTTCTAAGTCCCGCTAAAATACAGGTTGCTTCTCTTTCTATTGTAGATGTATATTGGTGAACATGAGATGCATCCGGCTTATTTGAATTTCCTGAGCCGGACCCTTCTTCCTCTTCGCTTTCAAAAGTAACGCTTTCCTGGGCTATAATATCATCACAATAAATACATTTCTTTACCCGAAGCCCTTCTCTGTCCGCAGTGGGCACCCGGACTATCTCCCAGTCATCCGGTACATGTCCTGTTGACATAATATCCACATAATAAGAATCGCCGCACTCACAGGTATATTTAAGTCTTCCTGCCTTATAACAGGTAGCTTTTTCTTCAACACTTTCTTCATAATCATGTACATGATTTTCCGAATCCTCCACCTGACTAACAGGCCTTGGTGTTTCTTTTACCTCCGGAGCCGCCGATGCGTCCGGCTTAACTTCATCCGGTGCTGCCGACGCATCCGGGTTTACTTCAACCGGTGCTGTCGTAGGCACTCCCGGCTGCTGTGAATCTGCTGATTCTCCAACATTTTGAGAAGTTTCTTTATTTTCTTTCCCTCCTGCTCCTGATAAAGAGTAGCCAATGATGCCGACTGTTGCCAGACATGCCACCACTGCCATAACTCCCAGAATACCGGTCAATACTTTTAAAACTCCACTCATTTATACTCTCCTAAATCTGTCATTTTAAATAATTGCTCTAAAATTCCCGATATTCTAAGTATATATTTTTTGTTGTTTTTTGTAAAGATGTTTAGTGATTCTCTTTACCCGTTAACCATATTTTTCACCTTAAGTATCCCCTTGGAAACAGGCGGAAGAAGGATAAGAGCGGAGGTAATTAAAGCCTCTAATCCAAGATAAGAGCCATTATACACAAACGAATATACCGGTGCCGCCATATTATAACTGGCTGCATAACTTCCGAAGAAAATCATCCCTGATAAAAAAGTGAAGAAAAATCTTCCAAGAACTCCCAGCAAATATCCTTTCAGCAGCCCTAACTTTTTATTGAAAAATAATCCGGAAAGTCCCAATGCTCCAAATGCAAATATATAATCGGTAAGCATCTGTGGAATACTAATTATATAAGGATTTGAAACCAGCTGCAAAAACCCATATGCAACTGCTGCCATCAGTCCGGTTCTTAATCCAAACAAATAGCCGCTGATGCAGATAAACAACATACTGCAAAGAGTAACGGAACCGCCCATAGGCATATCAATGAGCTTAATTTCACTTGTTACCATAGCAAGCGCCATTGCCGCAGCAGAAAACACCAACTGTTTCGTACCGATTTTTTTCTTTCCTTCGGTATTGCTGATCACACAGCCCAGCAAAAAAATCAGCAACATAACTGCAATCAGTACGCCATAGCCGATCCCTGTCAGCTCAAAAGAATTTCCCCACTCTTCATCAATGATTTCTGTTACAAAAACAGACATAAAAAAACCTCCTTGCTTTCGCCGCAGGAGGAGTCTTTTCCTTTCATAAATGGGTAGTTTTATTGGTTAGAAGGTATGAAACAATTATAGAATCATTGGTCATAGTTATAAAACTGCCGCATTTATAAAAATCTGCTTCCCTACGCCGGTATTATCCGGTTCAAGTAATGAGGGTTAGTGTAAAAGATGTCTGGCTTTCACACAATCTCAGCTTGCGCTCCCCTAGCGAATCGTTATTTAATTCGTATTAAAAATAAATCACATTTATGTATTTGTCAAGTTATTCTTTTAAAAAAATATAACAGTTCTGCCTCATTCATAAAAGCATATGAGGCATCCAAGAGCCTTTCCCATTATTTAACAGCAAAACTGTTTACATAAATGGGTTATAAAATCTGCTTCCATCCGCATAAGTAACTGCCAGCGCAGCCACCATAAATACCACCGTAAAAGCAATGGTAAGGTAATCGTTTCTGCGCAGTTTCTTTTCCATGTACCAGGTGCGTTTCTTATGTTTTCCATATCCCCGAAGCTCCATTGCATTGCTGACAATATCAATCCGGTCCATACTGGAAAAGATCAAGGGAAAAATAATGGAGGAGGTATTTTTTATTCTGGAAAAAAGGGATGCCTTGCCTGACATTTCAATCCCCCTTGCCTCCTGCGCATGTTTGATCTTGGTAAACTCTCCCTGCACGTCCGGAATGTATCTTAGCGCAATGGAAATGGCATAGCCTACATTATAGCTGATCCCAATTTTGTTCATGGATGCTGCAAATTCACTTGGGTTGGTGGTTACCAAAAACATAAACACCGCCGGAATAACCGTAAAATACTTTATGATCACATTAAACTCATAAAAAAGCTGTTCCATGGTCACATCATAACGTCCTGCAATGTGGAAAAGAACCGTCCTTGTTCCATAAATGTGCGTTCCCTGATCCGGGGAAAACACAAAAATTGCAATTACATTAAGCGTCAAAAACAGCATAATCATCTTAAACACAGCCCCAACCTGTTTCCACTGCGTCTTTGATATCTTGAAAATAATCATGCTGAAAATTACCATAAAAATTAAAATTCTGGTATCATATGTGAGCATACTGGTTAAACACCAAAGAAGGAAAAAAATCAGCTTGGTCACTCCGCTTAACTGGTGAATCCAGGTATCTTTTTCTTCATAAGCTAGTATTTTAGACATCTGATCGCTCCTCCTTTTGTATCCTTCTTTCCCGTTCATAGGCAATGAACCGCTCCACAAATTCGGAAGGCTGATCGATCTGACAGCTAAGGGCCAGATCATATAAAGATGTTTTCTTTAAATATGCCTTATCTGCAATCTCCTCATTAGTCAGCACTTTAGCAGGGGTATCATCTGCTATCAAATGGCCGTCTGCAATTACAATCGCCCGGTCTGTATACTCCAGCATCAGATGCATATCATGAGTAATCATGATAATGGTGATGCCATATCTTTCATTAATTTCCTTTAAAAATTCCATGATTTCCGTATAATGCCGGTAATCCTGCCCTGCGGTAGGCTCGTCAAGTATCAGAATCTGAGGATCCATTACAAGGATAGAAGCAATAGAAACTCTTTTTTTCTGTCCGAAGCTTAAAGCTGACACCGGCCAGTTTCTAAAAGGATAAAGACCGCAGATTTTTAATGTCTTATAAACTCTTTCCTTTATTTCTTCTTCCGGCACACCCCGGACAACAAGCCCTAATGCAACCTCATCAAAGATCATGGGCTTGGAGATCATCTGATTGGGGCTCTGCATCACCAACCCAATCCTTTCTCCCCGCTCTTTAATGGAAAGAGGCGCCATATCTTCTCCATTTAAAAGAATCCTTCCTCTGGAAGGCTTATAAAAACCGCAAATCAAATTGGAAAGCGTAGATTTTCCGGCACCGTTTTTCCCTACAATGCTGACCATTTCTCCTTTTTTAATATCAAAATGAATATGCTGGAGAATGGGATTTCCTTCCTGATACGAAAAATACAGATTCTCCACCTTCAATACGGAAGAAGTTTCTTTTTTCTCCGGCTTTTGAGGCGCTTTTTCAAACCAGTTTTTTACAAAATCCCTATATCCCTCCAAATTCATGGTTTCAATGTGCTGGGGATTATCCTTGGGAGCAATCACACAGCCTGCATGTTTTAATGCAGTAATATATAAAGGTTCCCTGATTCCCTGCCGGTTTAAAACATCCACCGCCAAAAGCTCAGCAGGTGTAGTATCCGCTACAATTCTTCCCTCTCCGATAACTACAATCCGGTCCACATCTTTGTAAAGAGCATCTTCAAGACGGTGCTCAATAATAAGGATGGTTTTCTGCTTCTTTTTTTGTATCTGGTCTATCATGCCTATGGCGCGCTTTCCGGTAGCCGGATCCAAATTGGCCAAAGGTTCGTCAAACAAAAGAATATCAACGTCATCCACCATAACGCCTGCCATAGACACTCTCTGCTTTTGGCCGCCGGACAATTCCCCTGGGGCATTGTGAAGAAGCTTCTTCACGTCCACCATCTCTGCCGCTTCATCTACTTTTCTAATCATTTCCTCCTGAGAAACCAGATTGTTTTCAAGAGCAAATGCAATATCTTCCGCCACAGTCAGTCCTATAAACTGCCCGTCCGTGTCCTGCAGCACCGTGCCTACAATTTTAGACAGGCCGAATATCCCAAGCTTTTCCGGATCCTTCCCGGCAATCTGCAAAACTCCTGTGCTTTCTCCCGTATACGAAAAAGGCACCAGCCCATTGATGCAATGGGCCAGTGTTGATTTTCCTGATCCTGAAGGGCCTACGATCAAAACTTTTTCTCCGGGCATAATCGCAAGATTAATATCCTTAAGCGTGGATTCTGTCTGCGCTCGATATTTAAATGAAAAATCTTTAAATTCGATAATAGGCACCATATCGTTTAATCCTCTTTTTTAAGACTGGAAGATTTTGCTCCAACTGCCGAATATCCTGCACAAAGTAATGTTCCCAGAATACCGATAATGATAATGTTTCCTACAAATGCCCATGCACCCTGTACAAATACTTTATTTACAGGCTCTGCATAAATCAAAATATCCAGAATCGGTGCAACAACAATCCATGCAACAGCATTTGCAATCACCTGAACCACATTAAAATGAATGATCATCTTAGAGCCGCCAAAGCCGCCCTCTTTAATTGCATATTTCTTTGCAAATATTCCGATTGCAAGGCCAACTACCGCATCAGGGAATACCCAGCTCCACCATACACTGCCATAGAACATTGCATCACCTAATGCATGTCCTAAAAGACCGATGATTCCTCCTACAACAGGCCCAAAAACAGCAGCCAGAAAAGCCATAATCGCCATACGGGGCTGTAAATATGTATTGGGAATAGGAGTGGGAATCTGAATTTCCGTAAGTGCAACAAACAGTGCGGTTCCAATACCAATTGCAACGACTTCTTTAATGCCAAATTTAAATTTCATATGAATATCCTCCTCATAATTATATTGTTTGGCTTCAAAATCCTTTAGATTCGCTCTTAGTATAACATAATCTCTTTCCCAAGTGCAAAAGAATATATGATTTTCTGCTTTACTTTTTTTCCTGTCAGTCTTTCCAATGCCTCCCCATAATAATCCAGCTGAACCTGATATCTCCCGATCAGCTCTTTTTCTGAACTAACGGCATCCGTTTTATAATCTACAACTACAATTTCCCCCTCCTCTTCAAAGAATACATCAATAATTCCCTGAATCAGCACCTGTTCCTTTTCCGGAAACTGTGTGCCTAGCCGGTTGGCCGGAAGTCCCAAAACAAAGGGCTGTTCCCGTTTTAGCTTTCCCTCCTGCCCAGCCTTTGCCATCCGGTATGCCAGAGCGCTTTTTAAAAATTTTTCTACTTTTGTAAGGAAAACACTTTCCCTCCACCGTTTCTCCAAAACCTGTTCCTCTACAAACTGATCCAGTTGACGGGCCAGTTCTTCCCTCTTTCCTTCTTTTTCTTCCGTATTCTCATTCGGATTCATCCATTTTAAAAAAGGAGAAAAGTCTAAAAGTTCCATCACCTTATGGTAGGCGCTTCCTCTGTCTGTTCCTGACATTCCCTCCCTGCTTTCAATAAAGGAAGGAATATAAGGCACAATTTCCGGTTCCTCAAACAGTGTCTGTGTAAAGGCATTTTCCATACGTACCTGCGCCTTTTCCTCTGCTTCTGCACTTTCTATTGACCGTTCTGGTAAATCATTCATTCTCTTTTTCTTTAATTCCGACACTGTAGTTTTTATAAACAATTCCGACAAATATTGATAAGCATAGCTTCGGGAAAACTTATCTGACAAATGCATCATAATTTCATTTTCCCTGTCAGTCACTAAGTCAGGGTGAAAAACTTTTGTAAGAAGCTGCTGCCTGCGTCCTGTTTCTTCTGTCGCGTCACTCACATCTTTAAAAAACACTTCATGGGGCTCAACCATTTCCACCTGGGATAAGCAGGGTAAGATAAAATCCAGATAGCATCCTGCACCGGAAAGATCCGAGAATGTAATTTTTTCCCCCTGAACTTTTTCCTGTTCCTGAAATTCTTTTTTCTGCTCCATCTGTGCCTTAAACTTTTCCATATCAGGCGTCATTGCCGTAAGAATCAGTTTTTCCTTTGCTCTGGTCATTGCCACATACAGAATACGGAGTTCCTCACCTAATGCATCCAGCTTCATCTTAAGGGCCATTGCATTTTTTTTCAGGGTATTTCCCTTAATCCGAAGCTGAGTGTCAATATAATCCACCCCCACTCCCAAATCAATATCTGCAATCAGTCTGCCGCTGGTATCCTGCATGTTAAATTTTTTGGACAGCCCGGAAACAAAGCAAACGGGAAATTCCAGTCCCTTGCTTTTATGGATGCTCATAATGCGCACAACATCTGCATTTTCATCAAGCACATCTGCTTCCCCATAATCCACCTCATACTTTTCCAATTGTTCTACATACCGCAGAAAATGAAACAGTCCGTAATAGCTGGTATTCTCAAAAGCTGCCGCACGGGTTAAAAGCATCTCCACATTGGCTCTCCGCCGCTCTCCTCCCGGCCTGGCTGTCACATAATCCAGATATCCCGTATCCTGCAAAATCTCCTGAATCAGCTTGTGAATAGGCGTATACGCGCTTTTCCTCCGGTAGCCCGACAGCATGTTTAAAAAAGTATCTACTTTTTCCCGGAGATCTCCCTGGCAGGAACTAAGCAGCTCAAATAAAGAACTTTCCTTATCTTTGCTGCGCAAGCCTGCAATTTCTTCCTCAGAAAATCCCCCAAAAAAAGACTTTAATGTTCCATAAAGCGGAATATCCTGCAATGGATTATCAATAATTTTTAAAAACTGCAAAAGCACCTTGATTTCCACTGCCTGAAAATATCCTGTCTGAGATGAAACATAGGCAGGAATCCCTTCTTTTTCAAGAATATTTTTAAATTCCTCCGCCCAGCCCGAGGTAGTCCGCAGAAGAATCACTATATCGCTGTATCTGACTGGTCTTAATAGACCGCTATTTTTGTCTGTTACCTGAAATTCACGGTACAAATCCCGTATTTTTCCGGCAATCATCTCCGCCTCCTGCTCTTTTATGGTAAGCGATGAGCCGGAGTCTTTTCCCATTACAATATATTCTGTCTCATAGAAAGAGACCTGCTCCTTAGTTCCTTCCTCATATTCAGGATAAACTGCCCCCGGGTAAAGGGCCGCCTCCTCATCATACTCTACGCCTCCTAACTGTTTTCCCATAATCTGAAAAAAAAGCCGGTTAATGCTGTCAAGTACCTGGGGACGGCTTCTGAAATTCTTATGAAGGTCGATTCGTTGACTATAAGAGTCATCCTTGGAATACGAATTATATTTTTCCATGAAAAGCTCCGGTCTTGCAAGACGGAATTTGTAAATACTCTGCTTTACATCTCCCACCATAAACCGGTTGAAATGTCCTTCTTCCTCGCCGGAAATACTTTTTAACAGAAATTCCTGTACCAGATTGCTATCCTGATATTCATCAATCAATATTTCATGAAAGTGCTGGCGGTATTCCTTTGCTGCTTCCGTAGGATACACATTTCCATTTTCATCTTTATGCAGCAATACATGTAACGCCAAGTGCTCCATATCATGAAAATCAATCATATTTTCCTGTCTTTTCTTTTTATCCAGCTTTTCTTTATAAACAATTACAAGGCGCAGCAATTCTTCCACACTCTCCGCTGCCTTCTGCATCCTTTCAACTGCCTGCTGGGGAGAAATCAAAAGATATGAATTTCTGATATCCTCCAGCTGCTTTTTAATCTCCTTGCGGATCTGCTGAACTTTATCCCTGCATGCAGGATTTACTGTATCATCCTTTTTAGAAGGAAGCCTTCCAAAAGAAATTCCTTCAAAGGCATCATAGTATGCCTTAAGGCTGTCCGGTTTTAAAAGCTGTTTTAGCATTTCCCGCTCCTTTAAAAGCAAAGGAGCATACATATAAGGTCCATCCGGTCTGTCACAAATCCGCAGCGCCATATCCAGATTTTTAACACACTGCCCGCATATGATATGAATATATTCAATTAAAAACCTGCACCAATCTGAATTTTCCAGTTCGATAACATCTGTGATTTTATAATCTCCGGCACAATTGGCAATCCATTCTTCCGGCCAGGGATAACTCATGGAAAATTCATAGAGTCTGGTAATAAATTCCTCTAACAGCTGATCCGTATTTCCACCTGTAAAATACTCTACACAGCAAATAAACTCTTCTGTCTTTTCCTGATATGCCTCTTCCAAAAGCTCTGCCAGCACATCCTGCTTTAACAGCTTAAGCTCTCCTTCATCTGCAACCCGAAATGCCGGATCAAGCCCTACATCATTAAAGTTGTTTCTTATAATAAACAGGCAGAAGCTATGAATCGTAGTGATCTGGGCATTATGTAAAAGGGAAGCCTGTTTTTGGAGATGTGTATTTTCCGGCTCCTTCTCTAATTGCCTGCTGATGGCCTGGCCAATACGTTCCCGCATCTCCGCAGCAGCCGCATTGGTAAAAGTCACCACCAAAAGTCTGTCAATATCCACAGGATGTTCCGTATCTGTGATCATACGGATAATCCGCTCCACCAGAACTGCTGTCTTTCCCGATCCTGCGGCTGCGGAAACCAAAATATTTCTATCCCTTAAATCTATTACTTTTTGCTGTTCAGGGGTAAATTTAACTGCCATGGTCAATTTCCTTTCTCTCCCATTTCTTCCCTCATCTTTTCAAGAAGTTCCTCTTTGGAAGAACTCGGAAGCATTCTCAGGTCATATCCTGCCGCATTTTCCTCAAAATCACAGACGCCTTTATATACACAATAGCTGCAGGACTGCCTTCCACCCTGTTCACAAGGATTGACTGAAATAGTACCATTCAGAATTTCTCTTCCAAACTGGCGGATTTTATGATTTACAAACTGGGAAACAGTTTCATAGTCTTCCTTTACTATGGTACTTGACCTTAAAGAAAAAGTACCATCCTTTTTTCGTTCCACAGGCACCACCAGCGACTTATCCGTGAAATTTTTATCCAGAAGGCTTACCACCTTATCATCTTCATTGACAATGCCATTGGTACGCAGTTCTTTTAAGATTTCCTGATTTATCTCCTCTGCTGTCATCCCTTCCTTTGCACTAACAAGAGGATCACTTACATGATAATAAAGAAGCGCTGCTGGAACCACTTCCTTATCCGGATGCTTCTTTTTTTCAATTTCGGAAGCCACGTTCATATATACCACAAGCTGGAGCTGCAGCCCATAGTAAAGGGCCGCCAAATCAAATTTACGGTTACCGGATTTATAGTCAATTACCTTCACATAAACATGCTCCTCATCTTCACACACATCAATCCGGTCAATCCGTCCCTTAAGCTTTATTTTCTCTTTTTCCGAAAGGGCAATATTCACTGCATCCAGCGCCTCTACCCTTGAAAAGGACATTTCAAAGGAAGCAGGTACAAAATCTCCTTCCCGCAGTTGGGCTTTTAAAGTCCTGATCGTTCTTTTTAAAATCCGGTGCATCCGCTGCGTCACATACTCATAACGGGCATTGCTGTATAAAACTGTCTCTCCATAGGAAACCGTGCAGGCCTCAAGCGCCTCCTTAAGAAGCCGGTCTCCCTCCTCCTCGGGAAAATCAAACCATGTGTAATTGTTTTCTGCAAGTTTTCCTGCAAACAATTCCAGCACCTGATGAAAAATATTACCCATATCCGTCTGCTCAAAACTGTATTCATCACGCTCCTTCAGCATAAGTCCATATTGCAGGAAATGTGAATAAGCGCAGGCAGCGTACTTTTCCAGACGGCTGACGCTGTTTTCCAGCATACTTCCATAAAGAGCCCCGGCAACTGCCTTAGCAAGGGGCTTATGCTCATATCTGGCAAATGCCGCCTCTGACAGCCTTTTTGCATATGCACTATAGGTTTCATCTTCTGCATACATACGGTACAGGCTGTAAAGTTCTTCCTGCGTCAAACTGCCTGCTCTTCCCAGCGCATAATCTCTTAATTCCTTTGCAAGCAAAGTCATCCCGTCCTTCTTCCCCACAACCCTTGAAAAGGCGTTGTGGTTAACCCTTGAAAAGGCGTTGTGGTTAACCCTTGAAAAGATGTTGTTATCAATGTCAGTTTTCTTAATTTCTATTTCGGGAAAAATCTTTTTGATGGTTTCAATCAAATAAGACGGTCTTATACTTTTTCCCTGACTGCTTATCCGGGAATAAGAAAGATACAGCTTATCTGAAGGCTTTGTCATATTCATATAAAGATACAATCTTTGAATATACATCTGCTGTCTTGGAGTGGGCGCCAGTTCAAACTCTGACTGCTGTAAAAACTCACGGTCAATATCAGAGATAATACCTCCTTTACTTCCGCTTTTGGGAATATTTCCATCATTTACTCCAAGAAAAAATAATACCTTTACCTGTTTTAAGCGGCTTCGCTCCATATCTCCCACTGCAATCCGGTCCACGCTTCCCGGGATGATTCCCACTTCAATTTCTCCAAAACCTGCATCCAGAATTTCCGCAAATTCCCTTAAAGTGATAGATTCTTTTGCAAGAAGCACCATAATCTGCTCCAGCAGTTCCATTACCAGCCGGTAGATCTGGGCATATTCCTTTGCCCGATCCATTTCTCCTTTTTCTTTAAAAAATTGTTCGTATCCTGCCAGCTTTTCCTGAATCCTGCCTGCCACAATAAAATCATACAAAGTTCTTACCATTTCCCCTGCTGTTTCCTGTTTTGCCAAAAGAGGCGAAATCTGCTCCATAAGCCGGCTTCTGGTTCCATTAATTTTTTCTAAAATCTCAGGACTTTGATCTTTTCCCAGCCTGACAAAAGCCTGGCTCCATTTTTTCCTTCCCTTAATGCCACAGGCTAACACATAATTTTCCAAGGTATCAATTTCCTCCGGCAAAAAATCAGCAAGTCCGCACCGAAGATAATGAAAAACTGCCTCATAGGAAAAATGGTCTAAAACAATTTTCAGCGCACTTCGAATGTATTCAATAAAGGGATTCAGCAAAAGCCCCCTCGTCCGGTCTAAAAAAACAGGAATATCATATATAAGAGCTTCTCTTTCAAAGTAATCTCCATAGGTTTCCAAATCTCCGGTAACCACCGCAATATCCCGATAGCAATACCCTTCCTCCAATACCAGTTTTTTGATCTGAATACATACTGCCTGAACTTCCAGTGCAGGATTAAGAGCTTCTTCTATAAAAATACTGCTTTGCTCCTTTTCATAAACCTGAGACGGATATCGAAACAGATTCTGTTCCAAATGAGCCATTGGTTTATTTCCCATAAATCTGGGGAGAGGACTGTTTTTCATATAGATATCTTCTTTTTTCTCAATTCCTGCCTCTTTTGCCAGCCGGCATAAGTCCCCAACCGTTTTTTTACTTAAATAAAACAGCTCCTGCTCACCGCCGCTTCGAAAGGGATCTTCTTTCATATCAATAGTTATGGAAACAATGACCTGTCTGGTCAAGACAAGAAGCTCCTGTATTAACCGGTACTGAATCGCTGTAAAGCCTGTAAAACCGTCAAAAACAACTACACTGTTTTTTACAATTTTTGATTTTGAAACCGCCCTTGTTAAAAGTTCTAAAGTTTCTTCCGTAGTGATAAACTTGTCCTTTATGTAATCGTTAAATCCCTGATAAATAACCTCCAGATCTTTAAGCTTATAAAAAAGCGCCCCACGCCCCTTTGCAAACTCAGCCAGCCCTGCCACTTCTTTTGTTGTAAGCCCATATTGTTTAAACTCTGAAATTGCCGATTTTACCTCATGGATATATCCGATCTTATTTAAATTCTTTCCCAGCACAGGCATTTCATCCTTAAAATCTGCTGCTACCTTCCGAAGAACCAGACTTTTTCCGGTGTCATCCAAAACCGGCTTATGTCCATAACCGGTTTCCTCAAAGATCCTGTGGGCAAGCCTCCCAAAGCTTAGTACATCAATATTCATAATACCGCCGGATTCGCTGGCATTGACCAAATCTACCTGCGTCTGCATGGTAAACTGGTCCGGCACCAGAAATAAAAAATTACGTTCCGGTTCCTTCTTTGCCCAAGTTGTAATGTGTTGATGAAGCTGTCTGCTCTTTCCAGCCCCTGAACCCCCAAAATAAAACTGCAATCCCATAATATCTCCTGTTATTTAAATCCTTATCTATATGTATGGCACCATTTCTTTTACGGAATCAAAAATTAAATCAGGATATATTTTTTCTTTTTCTATGTCCTGAAGACTTGCTTCTCCACTTAAAACCAAAATTCCCGTATAACCATTGTTTACACCTGCCGCCACATCCGTATAAAGCCTGTCTCCCACTATAGCAGTCTGCTCTTTTGACGTTCCGGCACGCTTTGCCAGATAATCCATAATATCCCCATTTGGCTTTCCTATAATATGATCCGGGAATCTGCCTGTAGAGGCATGAATGAAAGCATGAATTGCCCCTGCATCAGGAATAAATCCTGTTTCCGTAGGACAGTTATAATCGGGATGGGTAGAAATATAAGGAAGGCCTGCTCTTACCAGATCGCACACCATGCACATTTTTTCATAATTAAGCGTAGTGTCAAAACCTGCCACTACCACCTGTGCATTCCTGTCCCTTAAAGCAATTCCTTCTTCCTCAAACTCTGCTTTTAGCAGCTCATTGCCAAGCAGAAATACCTTTTTTTCCGGGAAATTTCTTTTCAGATAGCTAATGGCTGCCTGCCCTGAAGTAACAATTTTTTCTTCACTGATTTTAAGCCCCATTCTTCCAAGCTTTTCCACATACGCCTGAGGATTTTTAGAAGAATTGTTGGTGAGAAACATATATTTCTTTCCTGCATTCTCCACTGCCTTAAGAAATTCCTTTGCTCCGTCAATCCACTTTTCTCCCAAATAAATCGTACCGTCCATATCCAATGCATAACATGTGATATTTTTTAAAATTTTCTTATCATCCCTGTTAACCTGAGGTATCATGACCTGATTTCTCCTTACTCTATTTCTCTGGTAACTAACTTAAGCCATTTAAGCTCCTCCCCTTCAAAATAAGGCGATAATTTTCCAAAAACTTCTCTATGATACCTGTTCAGGCGTTCTTTATCCTTTTTTTCCAGCAAGGAGATATCTACTGCTTCCAGATCAATGGGCACATAGGTCAAATCTTCAAAATACATAAACTGCCCGTATTCATTCGCCTCTCCTTTTCGGCACAAAAGCTCATTTTCAATTCTGACTCCATGACTTCCTTCTATATAAATGCCAGGCTCATCTGTTGTCACCATGCCTTCCTCAAGCACGGCATTTTGCTGATAATCCGGTATAAGTTTCCACCTAAAACCATTCGGCCCTTCATGAACATTTAAAAGATAGCCCACACCATGTCCTGTACCATGTTTATAGTCAAGTCCCTGTTCCCAAAATACTTCTCTTGCCCTGATATCAAGATTGACGCCCCGGCATCCGTACAGGAATCTGGTGTCTTTCAAATTAAGCATAGCGCGCAGCACCAGCGTAAAATGTTTTTTCATCTCCTCTGTAAGAGGTCCTAATGCAAAAGTTCTTGTAATATCCGTAGATCCTTCCAGATAATGTCCGCCGCTGTCCACCATAAGAAGTCCTTCCGGCTTTATCCGGGCACAGTTTTCCGGTGCCGCGCTATAATGAACAATAGCTCCATTGGCACCATAGGCACAGATCGTTGAAAAACTGGGCTCTATAAAATGCTCATTTTCCCTTCGAAGCTGTTCTATATATTCAGCGGCACTTACCTCTGTCATGTCCTGCTTTCCCACGTTCTTTTTGAGCCAATACATAAAACGGGTTACTGCAATTCCGTCTTTTAAATGAGCTTTCCTCAAATTCTCCATTTCTGTCTGGTTTTTCACTGCCTTCATGAGAGAAGTGGGATTTGGCCTGTCAACAATAATCACATCATCTGCAAGTTTACGTCTTAAAAAACAGCTGATTCTGGCCTTGCACAGAAGCACCTTTTGCTTATGAATATCTGACACATACTGATAAAAATCCTGATAAGAAAGGAGTGTGACATTATTTTCCGCAAAATACTCCCACACTTTGCTCCCATCTTCCGTACATTCCTTTGCAAAAAGCAGTACCTGTTCCATTGTAATCACGCAAAATGCAAAAGCTACCGGGCAGCTTTCCACATCATTGCCCCGAATGTTAAAAAGCCATGCAATATCATCAAGAGCAGTTAATATATGCATGGATGCCTCTTTTTCCTTCATCGCATCCCTTACTCTGGCAATCTTGGAAGCTGTGCTTTCCCCGCTGTAGCATTCTTCCAGTAAAAACACCGGATGATGCACAAGTGGCGGACGTTTTGTCCATATCTCCTGTGCCAAGTCTTTCTCCCATATGATTTTGCCTTTTTTCTTTTTTAAAACCGTTTCATATTCATCTGCATCATCACCCATCACAACTTTTCCATCAAACCCTAAAACTCCGCCTTCTTTAAGGCATTGATCCAGATATTGACTTATGGTAGGCACCCCTTCTTCCCCTGTTTTCATCAACTTGATACCGCTTCCGGAAAGCTCCTTTTCCGCCTGGATAAAATACCTGCCATCTGTAAAAAGCGCCGCACTTTCCAGATTCACCACCAACGTGCCTGCTGATCCGGTAAATCCGCTGAAATAATGTCTTACCTTAAAAAAATCACTTACATATTCACTGTCATGGTAATCTGAGGTAGGAATCAGATAACAGTCAATTCCTTCCTCTTTCATTTTTTCTCTCAATTTATATAATCTATCCTGTACCATTGCTTTCCCTGCCTTTTCTCTTTTATGTTTTTTATAACTTTCTTCTCAACTATTGTACCTCATTCTTTCTGTTCTGTCATGCAGTTCCGGACGCCTTTTGCAGATGTATTCCGCACACTTTTTATTTTTTCATTTTTGGATTAAAAATAAGACTTGCCAGATATCCAAAAATAAGCGCTGCGGAAGTGCCTACCGCCCCTGCCTTAAAGCCTCCCATAAACAATCCCATAAATCCCTCTTTATCTACTGCTTCTTTTACCCCTTTCATGAGTACATTCCCAAAACCAAGAAGGGGTACTGATGCGCCTGCACCTGCAAATTCCACAAAAGGCTGATAAGCGCCAAATACACTTATCAGTGCGCCAAGGCATACCAAAAGCACCATAATACGGCCAGGCATCATTTTTGTTTTTTCCATCAGGATCTGGACCAGTGCACAGATAAGTCCTCCTACCCAGAATGCATTAAAATAATCCATGATAACCTCCTTTTTAACAGTTGTTTTCATGGATTATTTTGTGTTGCTTTTTAAAATTTATACTTTGATTTTGTTTTGACTAAGATCTGGCCATATTCCCGATAACCATAATGATTTTTTTCAATTTCTACCATTCCATCATGATTAATAAGCATGTACTCATTGTAAATACCTTCCTGGTACTTAAAATCCTCACCGTTGTCCTGATAATGAATGTAACTTCCTTCCCCAGGATAAGCTTCCAAAATCAAAAGATCATCCTTATCCCTTCCCACATGAGTTCTGACCGGATATTTGGGGATAACCGCTCCGGCCTTTACATAAATAGGGCACACATCAAGAGGTGCGCTTCTAATAAAAAACTGTTCCCCTTTTTTTTCCTCGCCTGTCCAGTAATCATACCATTTTCCTTTAGGCAGATAAACCAGCTTTTCTCTTGCCCCCTGTTCCACCACAGGAGAAATTAAAAGCCGGTCTCCCAGCATAAATTCATCATTCCGGTTTTTTACATTTTCATCCTTTTCAAACTCAAGTACCAAGGGGCGCATCATTGGAATTCCGGTAAGTTCACATTCCCGCATCAGGTCATAAAGATAAGGAAGCAGCTCGTAGCGCAGGTTCATATATTTCCGGCTGACAGACAAAACCTCTTCTCCAAACTGCCAGGGCTCTTGTGCCTTACATCCCTTTGCACAATGATCCCTGAAAAGTGGTGAAAAACATCCCAGCTGTATCCATCTTGCAAACAATTCCGGCGTACAGTCGCTTCCAAAGCCGCCCACATCCGTACCAATAAAATTAAGCCCGGAAAGCCCTAAATTACACAATTGTGGAATTGCCATGCGGATATGGGACCATATACTGTGATTATCCCCTGTCCATCCTGTGGTGTACTTTTGAGATCCGCTGTAGCAGGCCCGGGTGATCACAAAAGGACGCTTCCCGGAAAATTCTTTCCAGCCTTCGTAAGTTGCTTTTGCCATATTGTGTCCGTAAATATTATGCATCTCCAAATGAGTGGATGGCTGGTCTTCGTCTGTAAATACCACCTCATCCGGCAAAGGGCCGCGAAAACTTGCAGGTTCATTCATATCATTCCATACCCCTGCCACACCCATATCAATCAGGAATTTTTGCTTTTCCGCCCACCATGTGCGTACCTTGGGATTTCCAAAATCAGGGTATACCGCGTCTCCCGGCCAGACTTCATTTACATAAACCTCTCCCTCCGGCGTCCTGGCAAAATAGCCTTCCTTTATCCCTTCCTCATATACCTGATAATCCTTTTCCACCTTTACACCCGGATCAATTATGGTAACAGCCTTAATTCCCATGTCCTTAAAATCCGAAAGAACCTTTCTTCCATCTTGATAGGTTTCCTGATTCCAGGTAAAAACTTTATAGTGATCCATATAGTCAATATCAAAATGAATGCAGTCACAGGGCAATTCATATTTTCTCATTTTTTTTGCAATGTCGCGTATTTCCTCTTCTGATTCATAGCCCCATCTTGACTGATGAAATCCTAATGTCCAAAGCTGCTGCATTGGAGATCTGCCTGTAAGATTCGTGTAACCTGTAAGCACATCCTTAAGATTTTTTCCGGCTATGAAATAATAGTCTAAATTTCCCTTATCCGCACCAAACACATAATAATCTTCACTTTCTTTTCCCAAATCAAAATATGTCTTATTATGATTGTCGAAGAAAACGCCATATGCCCCCTTTTCTTTCAGCACCAGCATAAAAGGGATACTCTTATAAAGTGATTTAAAGTTATCTTCCTGTGGATCCGGATTGTCCGTATTCCACATTTCATAGGCATAATGCCTTTTATTCAGGCATCCCATTTTATCTCCAAGCCCATAAATGCAATCCTTCTTATCCAGTGCCCTGATTTCCTGCACCTTAAACCCTTTACTTCCTTCCCGGGCTGCATGTCCCTCCTTTTCAAGAAGCTCCGCCGCCTCTTTGCTGAGTGTATTCCCGCTTTTTCTCTCTCCCCGGTAAGCAAGGCTTAAAGGCATCCCTTTATCATCATAAAAGTCCACGCAAAACCCATCACTGACTATAGCAGTCATTTTATTCGTGCTAATAACAACTCCTGACTCTTCCCATGACACCCTTTCCAGTTTTTTCTGACACGCATTTTCTCCGGAATTAAGCCTTTTTCCAAGCTCTCCTTCAATTGCCCTGGTTCGATGCCCCATACCATTATAGTCAATGAATACATTAAAAATATCTTCGGAAATCATTTCAAGGCAAGGCCTTACACCCTCATCTGCTCCCTCAAATCGGAAAAAAACCTTCCCGCCTTCTACCTGATATTCCGTTAGTTTTTTAAACATAGTTTTCCTCCCCTTTCTTTTTCTTATCCGGTAGTTGCACCAAAATAACTGCGCCAAAGACCAAGCCACATCCAAGCAGCTCCCTTTCGCTTAACGCCTGATCTAAAATCACCCATCCTGCCAGCATGGAAATTACCGATTCCATTGATAAAATCAAAGATGCAACCGTAGGATCCGTATCCTTTTGGCCTACCACCTGAAGAGTATATGCCACGCCGCAGGACATAATTCCTGCATAGGCAAGAGGAATCAGACCGTCAATAAAATTTTGAAGAACTGGTTTTTCCACCAGCAAAGCAATCCCGCTGCAAATAACCCCTGCTGTCAAAAACTGAATGCAGGAAAGTTCTATCCCGTCTGTTTTAGGTGAAAAATAATCAATTACCAAAATATGAATGGAAAACAGGATTGCACAGATAAACACATATGCATCCCCCTTACTTAATGCAAGTTTTTCACTCATGCACAGCAGGTACATGCCAAAAGCTGCAAGCAGCGCGCCAATCCAAACCTTTCCGGATACCCTTTTTTTCAAAAAAATTCCCATAATAGGTACTATAATAATGTACAATGTGGTGATAAATCCTGCTTTACCTACTGTTGTATACTGAATCCCTATCTGCTGAAGAAGCGATGCAAAGCAAAGCACCAGACCGCAGCAGACCCCGCCCAGCACAGCGTTTTTTCCGTCTTTTTCTTTTTCCCATTTCTTTTGGCCTTCTGTATTTTGCTTTCCCCTGCGGAAAATTATCAAAGGCATAAGGACAACGCTTCCCATCAAAAACCTTGCCCCATTAAAGGAGCAAGGCCCCATGTAATCCATACCTACGCTTTGTGCCACAAAAGCAACTCCCCATATAAATGCTGCCAAAAATAACAGAAAGCTGCTTCCTAATGCTGCTTTTTTCATCTCTGTGTAAACCTCATTTCCATAAACGCTTTTTACTCAAATCTATTTCCATTCTACCTGAGCTGCAATCAATTCCATCACATTTCTCAAATCAATACCGCTGCAGTCAACTGTAATGTCCGCATATTTCTCATAAAGAGGAGTTCTCTCCTCATAAAGCTCCCGCAGGCTGCTGCCTTTCTTTATCACCACACCACGCTTATGGAGATCTCCCAGCCGCACTTCCAGTTCCTCATAGGGCAGCTTTAAATAAACCACCGTCCCTGTTTTCTTAAAATGACGCATGGCTTCCTCTCCGTACACCGCGCTCCCGCCAGTGGCAATAACAGACTTATCTGCCTGTATTTGTGCATTGATTTTATTTTCCAGTACAAGAAATCCTGCTTCCCCCAATTCTTCAATCAATTGGTAAAGCAATTTTCCACTTTGCTCCTGAATCACAAGATCGCTATCTATAAACTGAAAGCCCAGCTTTTTGGCAAGCACCACTCCTACCGTACTTTTGCCGGAACCAGGCATTCCAATTAAAATAATATTATTTTTCATCACAGCCCTTACTTCACCACCGCAATTACTTCCACTTCACACAGTACTTTTTTAGGAAGTTCCTTTACCGCAACGCAGCTTCTTGCAGGCTTTCCGGTAAAATATTTCTCATAAACACCGTTAAATGCTGTAAAATCATCCATTTCCGCTAAAAAGCAGGTGGTTTTTACCACATTTTCAAAATCAGTTCCTGCCTCTTTTAAAATCTCGCTTACATTTTTCATTACCTGCTCCGCCTGAACAAGAATATCCCCCTGAGCAATCTGTCCTGTCTCGGGAACAATTGGAATCTGTCCTGAAGCAAATAAAAATCCATTTGCAATGATTCCCTGAGAATAAGGACCAATCGCTGCCGGCGCTTTTTTCGTTGATACTTTAGTTAACATAATATTTATCTCCTTTATCTTTTATTTACTCAAATTCTGCTGTTACATAAAACCCGCGTTCGTTTTCAACAACCCGGATCACTTTGCCTTTTCGGGCAAGCATTCTTTCCCTGAACGGGACATTTCCCGACATGGCCAAAGCAGGATCAATGGTATAATAATAATTACTTGGAAGCAGACCTTCCGTCACTGTAATTTCATCCCCTTCCTTTAAAAGTCCGGGACGTTCCATTTTAAACTCCATCTGCCGCATATGCAATCCTCCATACTTATCTATTGTAATAGGCTTATTCAAATTTTTCAATCTAATTGTTATTTTAAGAATTCTATCTTATAATAATGAGTATCAAATAGATCAGCCTGAAGTCATAAGGAGAGATTTAAATTGAAAAAAGTACTTAAACGGATCATTATTATTCTATTAGTAATTGTTATTGCATTCGGTGCTTACGCAGGATATGTTTTCGGTGCCTACTACCGGCTGCCGGACAACTTGACTCTTGAAGTCAAAAGAAATGGTGAGAATTCTCACTTTGACGAAGACTTTGCCCTCACTCCCGGCGATGCATATTTCATTATGACCTATAATATTGGCTTTGGCGCCTACCGGAAAGATTACAGCTTTTTTATGGACGGAGGAAAATCCTCCTGGGCAAAAGATGAAGAAAGTTTGATTGCTGCTGTCTGTGGAATGGGAGAAATCATTACGGATGTAAGCCCTGACTTTGTGCTTTTACAGGAAATTGATGTTGATGGCACCCGTTCTTACCATGTAAACGAACTGGAACTTTTAAACCAGTTTTTAAAAGGATATTATTATAATTATGCCCAGGCTTATGATTCTCCTTTTTTATTTTTCCCTCCCTGGGAGCCACATGGCGCAAATAAAAGCGGACTGGCAGTTTATTCCCGTGCAGAAATTACGGAAAGCATACGCAGAAGCCTGCCCATATCGGAATCCTTCAGCAAATTGGTTGATTTAGACAGATGCTACTCCATATCCAGAATCCCCACTGAAAACGGACGCCAATTATGTATTTATAATGTGCATGCATCAGCTTACGGCGGAAGCGATGAAATAAGACAGGCGCAGCTTTCTACCCTTTACGGAGATATGGAAGCCGATTATGCAAAAGGTAATTATGTAATCTGCGGTGGTGATTTCAATCATAACCTGAAAGAAAATGACCAGGAAAACGCACCGGAATGGGCCTATCCCTTCCCCCGTGAATCTTTACCGGAAGGCTTCCATATGGCTTTGGATGTTGTTTCACAGGAAGATAAAGGAGCAGTTGTCCATAATACCTGCCGCAGTGCCGAAACCCCTTACGATCCCCAGACCACTTATACAGTCACCTTAGACGGATTCATTGTTTCTGACAATGTCAGCGTCAATTATTATCAGCACATGGACTGGGGGTATGAGTTCTCAGATCATGATCCGGTTTTAATGCAGTTTATATTAGAATAAAAGAATAAAATCAGGTTAAAAAAGCCATACTAGCCTATATATTTTTCACAGAAAGAAAGAGATGGTTAGAAACATGGCAAATTTGGTTTTGTATTTAAAAGCAGAACAAAATGCGGAGGTAATGGAAGAACACGTATGTGTCAAAGACATTGCCTCCCTTTATTGTGCAGATAAATCCGTCTGTGCAAAGGTAAAATCCCTAAAAATACACCAGTTTTATGAAAAAGATAAAAAACGTCAGGTAATCAGTATTCTGAAAGTGATACAACTGATTGAAAAAGAATGTCCCAATGTGAGTGTGGAAAATATTGGAGAAAATGCCACTTTGATTGAACTGATAAATGTAAATAAGCATAAAGGTCCTGTGCAGTGGCTTAAAATGATCTTTGTTGCCGCAATCAGCTTTTTCGGTACAGGCTTTACAATAATGGCCTTTCATAATGATATAGGAATTAATGAAATTTTTTCCAAAGTTTATGAACAAGTCATGGGCTATTCTACCGACGGGTACAGTATTCTGGAAGTGTCTTATTCCATTGGGCTTGCAGCCGGCATTATCCTGTTCTTCAACCACATTGGAGGCCGGCGGATCACAAAAGATCCAACTCCCATCGAAGTGGAAATGCGTGTATATGAAACAGATGTGAATAAAGCACTGATTGAAACAGCAGACAGGGAGGGAAAGACAATTGATGTTTCTTAAACAGATTTTTTTAGGCGCCTGTGGACTTAGCTTTGGACTTTTGGCCTCTGCCGGCGTATTTACCGTCTTAGTATCCGTAGGATTAATTCCAAGATTTGCCGGAAAATTTCATGTGGCAAAAAAAGTATTTTTTCTGGAAGAGGCCGTGGTATTTGGCACTCTGGCAGGAGGATTTTTCAGTGTATTTGGCAGATACGGAGAAATTGGAAAATGGATGCTTGCAAGGCAGCCATTTGGAGCTGATACGTCTATAATCTGGCAGTTTGCGGGAAGTGCTTTTTTATGTATGTTTGGATTGTTTGCCGGTATTTTTGTAGGGTGCCTTGCACTTGCAATTGCAGAAATGCTTGATTCCATTCCCATTTTTGCAAGAAGAATCAGCTTCCGGCATGGCATTGGACTGGCGATTGCCGCCACTGCTGCCGGAAAGCTGATCGGAAGTCTGATTTATTTTTCCAGAGAAATTTATTTATCGGGTATGTGAAATGTTTCGTTTATATAATTCTGTGCTCTGTTTTGAATAACTCTGGCAGCCTCCTCCACCGGCTTTACACCTTCAAAATAAGCTGCTGCCTCTTCCTGTATAATGGTTATCAGTCCCTGGGAAACACCTGTGTCCATGGAATTTCCTATTTGCTCCAGCAGTCCTTTAAAATAATCTGCCTCTTTTTTTGTCACCGCATAATATTTTACAACCATATCGTCTATTTTCCAGCTTGTTTTACTTCTTTCCTGAAGATTTCCCTCCTCATCTTCCTCATATTCTATTTCCATCTGTTCTTCACATAACATGTCAATTACACTTTTTTTAACCGGAATTCCCTGCGCACCGCTTCTTCCTAATTCCGCCTGCTGATCTTCTTCCAAAAGAAAACAAATAAACTGCCATACACCTTCTTTATTGTCAGACTGTTTATTCATTGATAATACGGACACACATGGAAGCGCCATAAGTCCACACGCTCTGTCAGCCGGATATCCAATAATACGCACCTCATCCCCAAACAGATATTCATAATATTGAAAATCTGAAACAGATAAAAGCGAGGCTTCCATAAAGAGAATTTCACCATTTCTAACCTGCTCAAAACCAGCTTGTTTTTCTTCTCCGCCAAACCGGCCTGCCAACTCTAAAATCTGTAGAAAGGATTCCTCTTCAAAATGGCATTCCCCAGTTTCCTGATCTACAAATCTATCCATGTTTAACTGGCAGAGAGCCTCAAGCATTTTCCCTCTGTTAAATCCCTGCACCAATTTTTTATCACCATAATGCTCACTGTAAAGAGAGGTCAAATCCTCCAGCGCCCCCGCTTCTATCAGTGCAAAGTTCTCTTCTTCTGAAAAGCCTGCTCCTATGTCAAGAATATCCGGCGCATTTCCGGAAAGAATGTCCATACGGAGCGCATCCTTTGCCGCATTTATGTCCATACTGCCCTCAGTATACTGTTTCAGCTCAATATGGTACTGTGTATTCAGCTTATTAAATCTTACAACCTGGGCACAAAGTAAAGAACTGGGGTACACGCATCCATAAGTGATGACCGTTTTTTCCGGAACGTTTTCCTTCTGCGTCTTTGTAAGTAAAGCCACTTCACATTCTCCCTGACTGTCATTCTGTACGGAAAAGACTGCAATTCTGCCATCCTCCAGCATCACAAAGCTTTGCAGGCAGGCACTGTTTATGTTACAGTCCGTCCAGCTTAAAATCTTATCCGGCTCTTCATCCTTCACGTTGCATGCATAAAGTGCATCCCCCTGCGCATAGAGCAGTTCCGTTTCTACTCCCGACGTGTAAATCCCCTGTCCAAAATTAATATGACAGTCAGGATTTTTTACAGAAAATTTATCCTCATTTATTTCAGCAATTGTACCATTTGACATTCTTGCAAGCAGCAGGTTATCCTCTTTTGCCAAAAAGAGCGCTTCAATGCTCACTTCCATTTCCAATGTATTTACTAATTTACCTTCTGAACTAATCAGATACAGCTTCTTTTTGTCTCCAATGTAATAATTTCCCTGTCCGTCCCCTGCAAGGCTGCCCGCCTCAAATCCTGGAACATTCCTGAAAATCCCGGTCAAATCAAGACTTTGAAGTATACTGCCATCGGCAGACACCTTTTTTAATTCAAATAACTCTAAGGTTTCATCATATTGACTGCATGCCAAAAGAAGATTTCCCTTTCGGTCACGTCCCATGCCGGTGATCCAGGCTTCCGCCGAAATCCCTAAGTCAATTTCCACCGGTTCCCTCTGCCCTGCCTCAAGAAAAAACAACTGATCATTCTTCCCCTTTCCGCATCCAGCAAAGAAAACCCCTCCATTTTCGTCAAACACTGACAAATACGGTCTGCTGTCCCCCATATGGAAAATCTGATATTCTGCTATGTAAACTTCATTGCTGCTTTCTTCTGCTGCTTCTTCTTTCTTACCACATCCTGCAAGTAGAATAAGGCAGAGAAATAAAAACAATATTTTTGCTTTTCCTGTTTTTTTATTCATATCAATATTTCTTTCCCTTCTTTGAAAAGACGTGAAACTGATTCCATATAAACATCATACAATATTCTTTTATAAAACACTATACCAAACTTTTTTTGTAAATATATTGATCAATATTGGAATACAGGCAAAACAGTCAGTTGAGTAAAATGCTTCAACTGACTGTTTTTAAGAGGTTTTATAAAAAGTATTTTATACCTTTTTTCTCTTATGTCGGTATAAAATGATGATCCCCGATGCCAATATCAGAATAACCACTGCCCATATAAAACAGCATATTCCAAGGAAAGTAGGACAAATGTGGCATAATCCGCATTTTCCATTGTTTTCCTCAAGTGTTCCTTCTCTCAAGGCTATCGCATAAGTGGAAAACAGGCTGGTCCGTATGGTAATCGTATCTTCTGCATCATCTAAATCTTCAAGCAGTGTATATTCTCCCTGATGAATGCGTACCACATAAAATTGACGGTTTTCCTTCTGCAGTTCCTTGGGAATATCAATTACAATCTCTACTTCCTCATTTGCTTTTGTAACAGGATTCCATTCTCCTTCCCCTACACGCATATACATGGTAATATCAATATACCTGTCAATGATCAGATCGGGAATTTCCTTTCTGCTCTCTTTTATTCCCTGTTCTGCAAGCACCCTGTCCTCCTGCGGTATCAGCTCGTCAACAGAATCCACATCAATTCGGATCTCTATCACTGCTCCCTGTGCAACCTGGTCAATCTCCTGTCCGGACAATACTGCATTGGCCACCACAACAGCATCGCTTACCCTGGCAGTACACTGTTTTTCATTTACATTATTTACCGTAACGATTACACTGCCCTTATTTACCCAAAGTACCGTTGCAGCTCCTTCTCCATGTTCTGCTGTGTTTCCATCCTGTATCCCGTTTTCTGGTACAATTCTACCCTCTTTCACAACACATACTATGTCCCTTGTTTTTGTCCACGTCGCCTCATCTTTTATTTCTGTCTTTGAATTATCTTCTTTTTCATCTTCATTTTGATCTTTTCCATTTTGGATGGAAGTATCATTGGAAGAACTGTTGCTGCTGTCTGCTTCTATACCTGCACCTTTTTCATCAAGTCCTTTCTCTTTTGAATCATCCTCTCCATCCTTACTGTCTTTATCAGTTATGCCGGAAGGAGCTGCCGGATTTTGATTTCCATTTTCTGATGAACTGCCGGAAGAACTGCCTCCTGTATTTCCTTTCTTATCTTCTTCCTCATTGGCTTTGTCCTCTTGGGGATTTTTATATTCATCAATGCTTATTACCACAGTCTGAGAGGTAAAAGCTTGTCCGTCTGCTATATAACGTACCTCATAATCCCCCGGCGCAAGTCCCGTAATGACTTTTTCATCTATCGAAATCCATTCTTTACTTCCAGCTTTTCGATATTCCATGCGTTCATCTAAGTTTGTCAGTTTTCCGTCCTTTGCCCCTTTTGCACTCTCATGAACAGGAATTACGCCTGCGGGCGCCTTGGGACGGGGCGGCACTGGAAGTATCTGGGGATTACTGTTAGGAACAACTTCACTTCCCTGTTTTATAATTGTAATATTTTTGCCAAACCAGCTCTCTGAAATTGGAATTGTTCCTTCCGCAGACGCCGTAATCTTCTGGCCTTGAATCAGGTAAACTTCTCCTGCGGATAGTCCGGTCAGTTCTTCCTTCTCATAACCGATTCCTGCATTCGGCATGGCAGGGCGGGCTGTGACCTGAATTACCTGCGCCTCACTATCCATAGAATTTACTCCATCGCCTTTTTTCACAACACTGACTGAGCCGCCGGGCCATGTATCGCCAATGGGAATTTTTCCTTCCTTATCTGCTTTTACAGTTACCGACTCTCCCTGCCCGTCAGTTATCTCATACTCTGCATTTGGCACCAGACCTTCTATTTTGTCTTCCAGATAATTTACCTTTGCCTCCGGTTTGTTTTCCTGACCTTTTATTTTCACTGTCACCCCTTTTTGTGAAGTATTTCCAGCCTGGTCAACTGCGCTTATTAACACATAGACTTCCCCTGCCCGTCCACCAAGACTTCCCAGGGTAAAGTTGTATTCCTTCTTTAAAGAAGCGTTAAAGTTTCCTTCCTGCTGCTGTTCACTTCCATTATTGATCTGCCAGAATACTCCTTTGATTCCAGAAGTAATAACCCCTTGTTCCTCGTCTGTCACCTTAATCAGCAGATTAGGGGCTGCCTCATAGTAATTTGTAGAAAGTTCCACACCTGCCGGCTGCGTGGCTGCAGTCGTATCTGTGGGGTAACAATCGGCCAAAATGGTAATAACCGGTGCATTGTCCTCCACAAGCACGCCTCCGCCGCTTGCACCAACTGCCTTGGTATCTGACCTGTTTCCTACATAATCTACAGCAGTAATGCCGGTAATGCTTCCTTTATAATCCGGTGCAATAACAATTTCCGCTTCCACGCCTGCTGCATCTGTTTTCAGCTTAGCAGCCTTATTTTCTGTATTTCCATTTTCCGCTGTAAGGGTGTACTCCACTTTCTCCACACCGCTTCCTTCTTCCGTAACAGGAATCGTAATAATCAGACTATCCTTCTTTATGATCCAATTCCACAAACTTGTATAATCTTCATTATAGGATATCTCTCCAAGCACTGGTTTGACAGCATCTAATCTTGCTGTTAAAGGTTTTGTCTGTGTTACATTGCCTGCCTCATCCACTGCCTTAAAAATATAAGTATGCTCTCCTTCCAGAGTAATCGGATAAATTTCTGTAACAGGATCCTTCGTAGACTCTCCCGTTGCCATTCCATTCAGCAAATCATATTCTTCATTGTCACACTTTACATACAACTCTGCCACACCTACATTGTCTGAATAAGTCAATGTAATGGAAAGCTGGGAATGCCATTTGTCCTCTTTTTTCCCATCTGACAATTCTGCTTTTATGACTGGCGCCACATTTTCCCGCCATTTTGCATACAATCTGACAGTAATGACGTTATTTTCCACCTGATAATTGTCTTTATCTATGCTGCTTCCTACCGCATCCTTTTCAAAATCCCACTCCTTAGTTAAGGCTGCATCCTGATACCATGCCACAAAATCATATCCTGCTCTTTGAGGTGTGGAAGGTGTTTTGATTAAGTTGTTATAATCTAAATTCTTTTGGGAAGCAAAATCACCTCCACCTGAATAGTTTAAGTCAAAAACTGCTGTAATCGTCACCGCACTTTCAGGGATTGTAATTTTTACCTCCTCCCCATGAGGAGTATCCTCTTTTGCCTTATCCCTTATAATAACTTCACCAGGCTCTAAATCAGTAATTACCTTATTATCAGGAACCGGCTCCCATGTTTTTCCTCCATCTGTGCTGTACTCCATGTCATCATGATCTACTTCTATTTTTATCTTGATTTCCGCATCACCAGCACCGGACGATATTTCCGGCGTCAGTTCAATGTCTTTGTCCGGATCTAAACTTTCCGGACGCCCGGGAATCGTAAGTTCCTGTCCCTCGCTGTCACTTACATAAATGCCATCCCCTTTCTTTACAATTACAATCGTGGCATCTGTAAAAGCATCTTTCAGGGGAATTGTTCCATCTGCATCCGCTGTATAGATCTGTTTTTCCCCATCTTTCGGGCCTATTTCATAGGATGCACCTGGCACCAGATCAACAATCTTGTCCTCCTTGTAATCCACCTGTGCCTCCGGCGTCTTTTCCCGTCCTTTCACCCTGACAGTGACGCTTTGCTGTACGAAATTACCTGCATAATCTGATGCTTTTATCACCACCACAATAACGCCGGCTTCGTCAGTTAACGGTATCAGAAAACTGTGATCCGTTTTCAGATTACTTTCAAATCCGTTTGTTACTTTATTTTCTTTTCCATCAAGATTATAGGTAATGCTCTTGATTCCGGCACTGATTTTGTTGCCATCTCCTGCATAAGAAGCATCCTCAATCTGTACATAAAGGGTAGGCGCCATGCCCTCCTCATAGTATTCTTCTGACAATTCTCCGCCTGCCGCAGGCTTTGAAGGATTGCTTAAATCTGCTTCCCGCACAGTAATCAGGGGCGGATGGTTTTCTACGATAATGTTTCCGCTATCCTTGCTCTGTGCTTCATTATCAGCCTGGTCAATACAGGTAATATTACTGATCCTTCCTTTCCAGTCAGCCTCCAGCAGAATTTCCGCCTTAAGTCCATCGGAACCCTTTATAAGTTCTGCTGTCTTTGTAACGCTCTGGCCTCCAAAAGGCTCAGCATCATAACGAATCTGCTCTGCACCGCTTCCTTCCTCTGTCACAGGAATGGAAATAATCAGTCTGTCCTTTCCTATAATCCAGCCTTCCATCTCTGTCTCTTTCTGTGCATAGCTGATATCTCCGATTACTGGCACCTGTGTGTCCAGCTTCACTGTAATTTTTTCCGTAAGGGCTTCATTTCCGGCTGCGTCCACTGCCTTAAACACATAAGTATGTGCTCCTTCCTGTAATGCAGTATAAACGCCGGATGCATTTTTCCCTGTTGGAAGCCCCTGTATCGTTGTAAATGCGCCTTCATCCACTGAAACCATCAGGCTGCTTACACCTTCATTGTCGGAATAGGTAAGAGATATCTTCGGCACATTATCCGCCCCGAACCATCCTTTTTCATTTTCCTGTGCGGACAGCGCTGCCGCAAGCACCGGCTTTTCAATATCCTTCCAGCGGGCATAATACATTTTATTTCCTACATCTGTCTTTCCTACTACTGTTTGCTTTTCACCTGTATAAGAACTGCTTGTATACCAGCCGTCAAAAGTATATCCTTCCCTTTCAGGCACCGGCAGAGTAATCCCTGCTCCGTAAACGTAACTCTGTAAATTATCCTCCGGCATATATGGTGCTCCATCTATCTGATAATTCACCTGATAAGTATTGGCGCTCCATTTTGCATAAAGTGTAATGTTTGCTTTTACTTGTACATTAAAATCAAAAGGATTTTCATACGCTTTGTCCGTATACCAGCCGCCAAAAGTATATCCTTCCCTGACAGGATCAGCAGGTTTCATCACCCTGCAGACAAGATTACTGCTATCGTCCCGCCATACAAGCTGAGAATCAAGAGCACTGCCTCCCTGACTGTTAAAAGAAATTTTATAAACATATCTGCTATATAAATTGCTTGTTTTCCCTGCATAGGTATAAATTCTGAATCTGTAAGTTCCTGCCTCAGTTACCTTTAAGTTTCCTGTCAGGCTTCCTGCATTCGTTCTTTCCGCCAGCTTAGCTGCCTGTTCTTCCGGAACTGTGCTCTGTCTTCCTGTCATAAATCCACCGGAAGTTCCCAGTGTGCCGGAAACCGCCGTAAAGGTAAATCCTTCTGATGCTTTTACACCTTCACTTGGACCGGTAACCTTTGAAATAGTCGGTGCAACTGCATCTCTTTTTATCAATTCTGAAAATCCGGATGTCTCATTTCCAGCATGATCCACTACCTTATAATACAGATACCATTCTCCATTGACTGCATGTGATGAACTCAATTCCCCTGCAGCTATCTGTGTCTGGCTGGCGTTTGTAAAACCGCTTGCCGGCACTGTTTTACTGTTAACCCATTTATACTGTACCGAACTAATACCGCTTTCTTCTTTTCCCTCTGCATCAAGTGGATCTGAAAACTCTATCCTGACTGGTACGCTGCCTGCGGTATACCAGCCATTTTCATTAGGCTCCATTGTAATGGTCAGTGCCACATTGGGTTTATTGGTATCAATATTGGATATAGTAATGCTTTCCTTTCCTATATTCCCATTGGTATCTGTTGCTGTTACCTCATAAGTTCCGTTTTCCGTAATTGAAAAGCTTCCTATGTACCCAGACTCCCCTTCCTTGTTGTAGGATAAATTGGATGAAGTGCTGCTTCCTTGTTTTTTCCACGTAATAGAAGCAATGCCTACCTCTTCATAAATGTTTACATCAATAAGAACAGGCTTATTTGTCCAGCTTTCATCTCTCTGGTATAAGCGCACTTCCGGCGGAACACCATCCATTCCGCTGGCTGTGATCGGACTGCTTTTCACCACATGGCCAACCGCATCACTGACAGTTACGTAATAAGTACCGGGGGAAGTAATGGTAAAAGTACCGTTCAGTGCAGTTGTAGCGGTTCCATCCGGAAGCTGAATTGTCGTTATCGTATTTCCATTTGCCACAACCTTATAAGAATAGGTATCTCCTGCCTTACTGCTGCCTGTCTTGGTCACCGTAATTGTAGGCATCTTCAGATTTACCGTATAGTTAATGGATGCCGACGCAGGACTTGTATAGGTATTTCCTGCCTGATCCGTTACCGTAACCTGCAATTTAAAGGTATAGTTATTTCCTGTCGTTCCAGGCGTTATTACCCGATAGGTTCCATCTCCATTAGACGAAAGTGTGGCATTAACCGTAGCCGAACTTCCACCATTTGTTGTTCTTGTCCACTTGCCAGTTACACTTTTAATGCCAGAGCCTCCCTGATCCGTAGGACTTATTGTCAATATTACGTTTTCACTATGCGTCGTATTTGATGGACCTTCAATTGAAACAGCAGGATTAACACGATCTATCTTGCTGACTACAATACTTTTCACTACCTTTTCACTTCCTGACGTAAGTGTAAAAGTATAGGTTCCATTTTCTGTTGCCGTATAGCTTGTACCGGAAACGGAAGCTGTACTCCCTGAAGGCGTCTTTACCGTTACGGAAGCTGTAGATGGAGTCTTTGTAAGGGTGATTGTTCTTGTACGCGCCCATGCACTGTTATCTGCCGCCAGCCCCAGCTCTGGTAGTGTCCCTGCAGTACTGCTAAAGCTAAAGCTCTTTGAAGCGCTTGCCATTTTCCCTGTGTCGTTATTTATTCCTCTTACATGAAGATACCATGTACCGGAGGTTTGTCTGGTAGTAACTATTGCTCCCTTTGTGCCATTGAGCCATCCATTTACCGGCATAGAGCTGCTTGTACTCCAGGTATACTGCAAAGTATTGATATTTGTACCATTAATAGTAGCCTTTGCCGTTCCGTTTGCTATTTGGGTATTGGTAATGCTGACGCTGGGCTTCGTATTATTTACTGTAATACTTGCGGTGCCGCTTCCGCTGGATACAGTTCCGGCAGTATCACACATATCCTTAATATTGGCTCCATTTACTATACTGTTTATGGTCAATGTTCCTTGTGTATTTTCAGGCACTATCCCCTCAAAATAAAGCACATTGGTGTCGGCACCGCCTTTATATGCAATGTTACCCCATGTAGTAGCAATCGCCACGCTGGATAAATTACTGTTCTTAGAATCAACGATTTCGTCAAAAACTAAAGATACCGTAAATTTATCTCCAGGCTTATAGGTAACTGCTGCCATTGGCGCAATGCCTATTAGCTGAGGCTCTTTCGAGTCAAGCACACAAGAATATCCTACAAGTGAATTCAGCTTCCAAACGTCTTTATCTGCTCCATGTGCACCAAAATGTACATGCACAGTTTCTCTGGCACTAAATAAAATATAGTCTTTTCCGTCCGGCCCCTTTACACTTTTGCTGTCATCTCTCCAATGTGTTGCAGCAAAATTGCTTCCGCCAGGAGCTTCATACGTACCGTTAATATCATTAATGCATCCTGCCCACTTCTGCCCGGGTATGTTTATTGCTGCAGCACCCCCAACATAAAATCCTCCTCTTTGCGGTTCCTGATAACCAATCCAGCAGTCTGCATACCCCGCATTCTCTTTCGCTCCTGATAACACATAACGGTACCCCCATCCGGTGGCTGTATTTAAGGTATAAGCTCCGCCAGGAATAGTTCGGGTATAATGTGGGTTTTCAGCGCCTCTGCTATGCCATAAATTTGTATAATTTTTATCTTTTCCACCATCTTCGGCGTTATCTGCCGGATCATTTACTGTAACCGTGGAGGAATAAACCCTGTCTTCTTTTACGTTATAAATGCTTCTGTCAACTACATAATTTCCATCCTTCGCCATGGTCCTTGACGCTCTGGTGGTGCTTCCCAATATACCACCGCCATCTATCCGATAAATTTCCACCTCGTATGTCCTGTCCGAATTGGAATAAGAAGTGGCCGGCTTGTTATTATATGCTGTGGTCACTTTGTTTTCAGCGATCGTAATCGTCTTGCTGCTCTCTCCCTGATTAAAGGTAAGGAAAGATGCCTGATGAGTGAAATGTGTACCTCCAACTGCTGAACCGTTGACCGTGCGGAAATAAACCTTCTGGCTTCCATCAACGCCGCCGGTTCTCGTCACTGTAAAGGTATTGTTATTATTATTTTTAATGGTAAAGGTTCCATAGGATTTTCCGTTGATGGAAAAGTCCTTCTGCCTGCTATAATAAATAGTTCCTCCTGCGGTAAGCACATATGCTCTGGCATAATAAGTAATTCCATCCACAATTTGACTTGCAGCCACCTGAATCTGGCTATTTTTCGTTTTCACTGGCGTACTTGTACTGATCTGACCGTTGTTTAACTCCTTCGTAGGATTCTGCATAGCCCCCCAGACAAAGCCTGTCTCTGTAATGTTTTCCCCGCCAGTATGCACCAAAGTAGACTTTAACGTAAACTCATCTTTTCCTGTTACGCGGACCGCCGTAATCTCTGATAATTCCAGGGGCAGCGGCATTACAATAATGGTAAGAACCGCCTGTGCATCCGGACTTCCCGCCATCTTTGCAGTGTAGGTTACCTTATAAGTACCAGGAGTCGTGGTTTTTACTAAAGAACTGTTATAGCTTACCGTCCCGCTAGAACTCGCTATCTGGCTGCGGTACCATGTATCATCCAGTATACTGTCCTCCATAACAGAAACCGTTGCATCTGACAAAGCAACAGCCGCCTTCCTTGCCACCGTTGCCGCAATACTTCCTGTATCAGAAACACCGCCTTCCGGAGATACCGCATAGAAATTCACATTTGTATTTCCCTCAGGGATATCCTCCGGTATTATCACCGGTATAGTAAATTTGCCCGTACTATCCGCTACAGCGCTGAATTCTTCTCCTGCCACTTCCACATAAACCCTATTCCCCGGCTCTGCGGTTCCTGTAAAGGAAAACTGCTTTCCCGGAATAAGTATGGGATCTTTATTGCTGAGAACAGGTGTCTTTGGCGCTGCCGGCAGTTCTCCTACTCCTAAAAGAATATATCTGCTCCATCTTTGCCCTGGCTCTACCTGTCCGCTCCACGACCATGCTATACCGCTGTCTGATGTATAAGGCGTACTTTTATCTCCCAGATCGGTAAACATATTTCTATATGCTTCTGTATAAAAGCCATACCATAATGTATCCACTGAAGATGCTACTAAATTGTACTTGTAGGAGTTTTTAGGCCTGCCTTCCATCAAAAGACCGCTTGCACTGCCCACCACCGGAGCTTGGTCATTGTTATCAATCATAACGTCACCAGAGGAACCTATCTTAAAATTCTGAACGGATGAGCCCCTGTTTTCTACCGTATACTGTACCTTTACATATCTGCCATTAAGGGCCAGAGAAATATCTCTCCTGCCATACAGAGAATTTCCCATAGCCACATTTTCTGCTGCATTCCACAGCATCTGGCTTTCTCCATTTACAGAAGATGCCGTTCTATATCCAAAGTCCCTATAGGTAGTCCGTATTTGCCTTCCTCCATCAATTCCTCTCACATTAAACAAGGCGCCGTTTGAATAATAGATATAATCGCTCTGCCCGGTATCTTCTCCATTTGCGGCCAGAGACATAATCCCAAAATCTCCCATCTGCCAGTCATCTTTGGCACAGGCTGTATAACGAATACCATCCTTTATTACAATACATCTGAACTTATAGGTATACCATTCCTCCTTGCCTGCCACAAATTCCGGTTCATATTCAAACATCTCCTGCCAGTCTTCCCCTGTATAGACTTCCCATGAATAACTGTCATAGACATCCTTTAAATAATAAACCATGTGGGAAGAATTTTCCTCGTCATAGGGACGCACCAAAAGCTCTATTTTTCCACCATCTTCCGCGTCCAAAACAGTAATAAAAATCTGTGGCAGCGTAAGCCCCTGCATAAGTGTATACCCTTCCGGCAGCACCGGTGTAAAAACGTACGCTCCCGGTGTTTCCCCGTCATAAAGAGGCGCACTTTCCCATGTAATGCCTGACAGGACAATGGTTTCTTCCACAATCTGCGATGAAGTATTTTCTGAGCTCTCCTCATTATCATAGGATGTGTCTTCTCCCCCTGTTATCAGGTCATTTTCACTAACCGTCTCCGTTCTCCTTATTTCCGTGGGGCGCAGACCAAACGGACGGGCATAGTTTACCTGCGCATTTACAGTAACTATATCCTTTGACAGTTCATTTATACCGGCTTCACCACTACTGTTTTCATTGTCTGCTTCCGCATCTGCGCCTTTGTCTTCCTGAGATTCGCTTGTCTGTGTGTTATTATTCTCATCAGAGTTATTTTCTCCTGAATTGTCCCCGTCAGTTCCTTCCGCACCTGGATTGTTTTCCCCTAAGCTGTCTTCACCAGTTCCTTCCGCTGTTTCCCCGCCGGAATTACTATCTTCCTGATTGTCTTCGCCGGAATTATTCTTATTTCCGTCGTCTTCTTCTCCGGAAAGATTTTCATCAGGGTTTTCTTCATTAGGCTCATCCCCGTCTTCGTTATTCTCACCTGAATCTTCTTCACCAGAACCAGTCCCCCCTAATTCATCTTTTTCATCCGTTTTATCCTCATCCGGAGGAAAGGTTTCCTCCGGAAGCTTGTCCTCATCCTTTATTTCACCATCTTCACTATCTTCCACATCTTCTTTTTCCTGCTCCCTAAGCACAACTGCTTCTAGTGTATCCGGCAGATACAGTTCCTCTACAGGTGTTCCTAATAAAACCGTCTGATTGCTTACTTCATCCGGTAATGTCTGGAAAAATGCTATCTCCTGACTGTCCTCCTGCGCTGCAAGCACCCGAAACAGCCCCGGCATATCAGGCTGCTGCACAAATAAAATACTTAAAGCTAAAAAAACTGCCGTTATTCGGCATATTCCTCTTTTGCCTAGTAAATTTCTCATAAAATTTCTCCTTTATCCCTTCATGCGCACTTACTTTTGCACTTTTTAACTATTGTAAAAACCTCTATACTAACATATTATTATTTCAATTTTCAGTTTTCTACCTTATGGGAAATAACGTAATATTTGGGGGAAATATCGTAATATTGGGAAGAAAAATATGTATCTGGCTGTACAGATCGAAAAAAAGCAGATGAAAAAGGCAGCTCAGCCTGTGTCTTGGCTGAACTGCCTTTTAATTGAAATTTTTCAGACGAAATCTATTACTATTTACAGCTTATCAGCTCCAGCGCATGTGCAATTCCCGGTATGCTCTGACCTTCGTTAAAGCTTGTTTTTGACAAAAGGGCGCCGGTAGGGACAAACAACACTCTTTTCCATTTTCCTTCCTCAAGCTGCTTTAAGATATAAGCTGACAGAGTTACCGCGCTGCATCCGCAGCCGCTGCCCCCTGCATGGGCGTCCTGACTTTGGTCATAGATTTCCATACCGCAGTCCATATGCACCTTGGAAATATCCATTCCTTTCTCCCTCATCATATCCCAAAGGGCCTTTTGTCCCACACTTCCTAAATCTCCCGTAATTATTTTATCATAATCAGAGGGCTTTCTGTCAAAATCTGTCAGATGCTGATGTATCGTATCACAGGCTGCCGGCGCCATACATGCACCCATGTTCATGGAATCTTTCAGCCCGAAATCTACAATCTTTCCAATAGTAATACCGTCCACCATTGCCCTGTCCTTTTTTCCCTTTATGCTGCTTAAAACAAATGCACCGCTTCCGGTTACTGTCCATGTGGCTGAAAGGGGCCTTTGGTTCCCATAGCCCAAAGGAAAACGGAACTCCTTTTCCGCACTTGCAAAATGACTTGATGTCACGCAGGCTGCATGTTCTGTCATGCCCCCGGCAATCATAATTACTGCCATAGACATGGAAAGGCCGCAGGTAGAACAGGCCCCGTACATTCCCACTAAAGGAATCTGAAAAGCGCCCAGCCCAAAACTGCTGGCAATGGACTGCCCCAGAAGATCTCCTGCAAACAAGTACTTAATCTCTTTCTTCTTCAATCCTGACTTGCCAATCGCAAGGGTAAGCGCTTCTTTTTGCAGTGTACTCTCTGCTTCCTCCCAGGTATTGCAGCCAAATTTATCATCTGCACCTACCATGTCAAAACAGTCGCCAAAAGGACCGGCGCCTTCCTTTGTACCAACTACAGATGCACTTGCTCTTATATAAACGGGAACCGGCACCTTAATGCTTCTTTCTCCCTGCTCAAAAATCGCTCCCACTGTCGTATCCATAAAAAACCTCCAGATGATTTACTTTTTGATAGTTTTTCTCATCCGGAGATTTTTATGCGTCTTACAATTATTTATAATTGAAACACTTTCCCTTCTAATGCACCAAACAAAACCTTTTCACTTATCCTTTCTCCTGTGAGAAGATCCACAAGGCTCTCACAATTCAAGTTCTTGCAGGGAACCTCTGCGTTATGCATCCCATGATTGATTCCAACCAGAATTTTGTTTTCTTCAAAACTTCTTTCAAAAAAATAAATTTCTGCCTCCTCGTCCATGTAACGGGTGATAAATTCTCCTTTCCGCAAAGCTTCATTACTTTTTCTTAAACTTATCCATTTTTTTATTTTATGATATAATCTGCTTTCCCCATCTTTCCAAGGCATTGCCTTCCTGTAAGCATTTTCCGTTTCTCCTTCAATATAAGCCTCATCCCCGTAAAATATGGAGGGAATTCCCACCATCATAAGCATAAAAAACATGGCAAGCTCTACACTTTTTTTGTCCCCTCTGCAATGGCTTAAAAACCTTGGCACATCATGGGTGTCAAGAAAATTCATCTGCACCCTGTCTATACAGGCGGGATACCTCATCAACATCCGGTGGAGCTGCTGATCAAATTCCTTAACACTGATTTTCCTGTCCGCAAAAAAGTCCCTGCAAATATAAGAAAAAGGATAATTCATGGTAGAATCAAACTGATCCCCCATAAGCCAGCATTGTGCATCCTCCCAAATTTCGCCGATCAAAAAAACTTCCTGCTTTATGGCGCAAACCTGCTGTTTAAATATTCTCCAGAATTCATGGTTTACCTCATTTGCAACATCCAGCCTCCATCCGTCTATGTCCGCCTCCCTAATCCAAAACTGCCCCACACCGGCAAAATATGCGGCAACCTCCGGATTCCCCGTATTTAGCTTCGGCATTTCTTTCACATAAGCAAAAGCAGCATATTCTGGCGGATCTGTCAATAAAACCTTTTCCGGAAGCTGGTAAAACCAGTCATAGTAATCCGACTTTTTCCCATTTTTCAACACATCCTGAAAAGCCATAAATCCGGTGCCGCAATGATTAAAAACACCATCTAAAATCACCTTTATATTTCTTTCATGACAGGCTTGTACAAGGTGTTTTAAGTCTTCATTGCTTCCAAAACAGGGATCTACCTGAAAATAATCAATAATATCATATTTGTGATAAGAAGCTGCTTTAAAAATCGGATTGAAATAAATACAATTAATCCCCAGGTTTTCAAGATAATCCAGATTTTCCTCCACTCCTTTTAAAGTTCCCCCTCTTTGAGATTTTGAGACTCCCTCTCCTCCAAGATCAATTTCTTTTACGCATTCTGAAAGGTTTCTTTTTCCGTTAGCAAAACTATCAGGAAAAATCTGATACATCACCGCATTTTGTGCCCATACAGGTATTTTTATAATATCTTCTCTTCTAATATATGGAAATTGAAAAAACTCAGTCCGGTTATCGGTAATCTCCCTGCGCAATCCTCTTCCATAATAAAAAAGACTTTCCTTTCCGTCATCTAATGCAAAATAATAGCATACTCTTGTATACCTGTCTTTTATCACAGCCTCATAATAATCAAATAATTCATCACGGGCAGTTAACTTCATTTCTATTTTTTTCACAGGAATCGGGTTTATGGGAGCCACCCGGTCCCCGTAAAATACACAGCATTTATTTAAATCATATTTTTCCGCCCGGAGCCTTATCCTTATAGTATGTTCATCTTCCGCATAAGCATACTCTGACAGCGGTATATGTAAAATGGCACATTTGTTCATCCTTTCACTCCTCCTGCCGTAAGTCCTGAAACCATATATTTTTGTATACAGAAAAAAATCACTAAAATTGGAAGAGACACCATAATTGCCGCTGCAGAAAAAAGCGGCCAGCTCCTGCTATAGTCATCTGCCTGTAACTGGTACAATCCGCCTGCTAAAGTATAGCTGTTTTCACTGAGCATAAAGGTTGTGGCAAACAAATATTCATTCCATACAAAAATTAAAACCATAACTGATGTGACAATAACTGCAGGCATGGCAAGAGGCATAATAATCTTCCACAACATTTTAAAATCACTTGCTCCATCTATTTTAGAAGCTTCTTCTATTTCTATTGGTATGGTGTCAAAGTATCCTTTCAGATTCCAGATGCTGAAAATACACATGCTTCCCGCATAAATAAGAATAAGCCCCGGCCTTGAATTAAGAAGCCCCATATTTTTAAACAGACGGAACAAGGCAAACATAGACAGAATCTGGGGAAAAGCATTTAACAATAACAACATATTAAGAACTGTTCTTCTCCCTTTAAACCGGTACCTGGAAAAGGCATATGCTGCCAGCGTGCCAAATGAAATGGCAGCAATCATGGTACCCACGCTTAAAATAATCGAATTTTTAAACCATAATAAAAAAGGCTCCTCCACAATAATCCTGTAATAATTTTCAAAGGAAGGCTTATCCGGAAACAAGGACAAGTCAGAGGATAATGCCCCGCCGCTTCCACTTAAGGAAAGTCCAAACGCATAGAGCACGGGAATCATTCCCACAAAGCACAATATAATATAAAAAACGTGGAGGAACGTAAGCTGTATGGTTTTCTTTATTTTTTTCATTTTTAATCCTCCTTTATGCTCCGGTTTGTCCAAAGGGAAAATAAAATAATAATCCCAAATATAATTATGGATACTGCTGATGACAGACCATAATTGTTTGACACAAATGCATTCTGATGGGCATAAGTAATAATTGTCTGCAGGCTTGCCCCTGAAAGCGCTCCCTTTTGCATAGTCAGCAGATAAATAATGTCAAACTGCTTAAAGGTTGTAAAAGTAGTCATGATTACCGCAGGCATAATCACCACCCGCAGGGCAGGAACCGTAATATGAAAATGCTTTGCCCAAAAACCCGCCCCCTCCATCTGGGCACTTTCATAACTGCTTTTATCTATGCTCTGAAGAGCACCATCTATGGTCATAATCATAAAGGGCAGCGCCATCCACAGGTTCAAAACCATACAGGACAAAAATGCAGGCACATTTCTTGACAAAAAATTTACTTTTTCCAGTCCCATCGAAACCAAAACCTTATTAACCAACCCAAATTCCGTATTAAAAATTCCCACGCGCCACAAGAGAATCGAAATATAGGAAGGCATTGCCCAGGGAAACATAAGCAGTGTTTTATAAATCCTTCCGATTTTCAGTCCTTCCGTATTAAGTCCCAGAGCAATAAAGAAAGCGGCCGATACCTGAATCACCATATTGAATACTGTCCATAAAATTGTGGTAAGCAGCGCTGACAAAAATCCCGAATCCACCTTTGTGAGCGCCCTTGCATAATTGGAAAGCCCAATCACTTTAAAATCAAACCAATGATAAAGATTCATATTGGTAAGTGAAATATACCCTGTATATAAAACAGGAAATACAATAATAATTGCGATCAATATCATTGCGGGCATACTCTGCAGCCAGGGTATCAGCTTTTTACGCTTCTTCATTGCTCTCCTCCTTATCTTTACTGCATATCTGCAATTGCTGTCAATGCATCCTGCTGACAGCGTTCTGCTGCTGTCTTTACATCTTCTCCCGATTTATTAACTGCTGCAAGCAACCCTTCCGCAGGCCCCCACATAACGCTCATCTCCGGTATATTGGGCATAGGCTGTGCAGTTTCGGCTGTCTCTTTGATTGCAATAATCATCTCATTGGCTTCCACTTCCGGATTTGCATAAGCTTCCATATTGGCCGGCGCGCAGTTAGAACCAAGTGCAAGGGCTTCTCCAACTTCCCTCCCTGCCATTACCTTAAGTACCTGTGCAATAGCATCTTTCTTTTCATCCACTGCATGTTTTAAAACACCTACTCCCTGCACCCCTGAAAATGGAGCCAGTCCGTTCCCGTTAGGAAGCTTAAAATCAGATAACGACTTGATTCCCAGATCAATTCCTGCCTCTTTGATTCCTGAAACCAGCCAGGGACCGCCTATAATCGCCGCTGCCTTTCCTTCATTAAACAAAGTGGTTACCGTATTATAATCTCCGTCAGCCTGTAAAGCTGCAAATTTCTTATTGTATTCCACCGCTTCAATTGTCTGTGCAAGATTCAGTCCCGGCTGTCCGTTTTTATCAATAACAGCTCCTCCAAATCCATTAATAAAGGGCGCTACATTATATGCGGTGGAATGCTGGTTAACAACTGCATAGGTTCCTGCCCCTGTGTCTGTGTGTGCTTCCATATAAGCATATAATTCTTCGGTAGTTTCCGGCACTTCCCCTTCCCAAAGCGCTTTATTATACATAAACAAAAGAGTTTCAAAATAAACCGGCATAAAGTATTGAACATCCTTATAAGTTCCCGCTTCTACCGTCATGGGAAGCAGTCCTGAAAACACATCTTCTCCTGCCACATCAGAAATAGGGGCTGCAATTCCCATCTCTACAAAGGTTCCTAACGTATCATGTGCATAAAAATACAGATCAGGTCCGTTTGCCGCATCATTTCCATATAGCTGCAGTTGATCGGTAAGACCGCTTTTTTTCTCAAAAGATATGCTTATTTGTTGATCCTTTAATGCTTCATTCACCGTAGCTTCTATCTTTCCCATAATTGCCTCGTCTCCGTCATGCCATATTTTGACTTCCACAGGCTCTGTTTCTTCCCCTGGCACTTCTGTGTTTTCTACGGCCTCCACTGTATTTTCTTCTTCGGCGCCTCCTGCTTCCTGTGCTGTATCTGCCACATTATTCCTGCTGCCGCAGCCGGTAAGCATCCCTGCCGCAAGACATCCGCAAACTATCATACTCAATATCCTTTTCATACTTATTTCCTCCTTTTTTAGGAAACTGCTTTCTTGATTTTCCTTTGATTTGTTATTTCTACATAGAATCAGTTAAATGCATTTACTGCTTATATACCTATATTTTCAACTTTTATTTCACTTTTTGCAATCATTTAAATACACTTTTTATTGACTTTGTTAGGAAAGCGCTATACTATAAAAGTGATTTTAGATATGTTCACTATAGTTTTATCCCATCAGGAGGTTTTTATGGCTGTTACAATAAGTGATGTGGCAAAGGAAGCCGGCGTTTCCATTTCCACCGTATCAAAGGTATTAAATAACTGGACCACTATTTCTCCTGCCACTACTGAAAGGGTACGGACAGTTATGGCCCGCCTTAACTATACTCCCAACGCCCGGGCAGTCAGCTTTGCAAGGCAAAATACCAGAAACATTGTCTATCTGACTGCACTAAGCAAAAATGAAGCCTACCGGAATCCTCATATGTTTGATATTATGTGCGGCGTCTACAGCCAGCTTGCCAAGTGCGGATATACGCTTTCTCTTGTGGACACCTCCGAAGATACATACCCGTGTGAATCCGTCTCCAGGGTTATTTCCCAGAAATGTGCTGACGCTTTGATTGTACATGGCTCCGCTATTACCAAGCAGGAAACTGCAGATTTGATTTTATCCTCAGGATTTCCCCATATCATTATCGGACATCCGGGTTTTGACAGCGCCCTTTGCTGGATTGACACCAATCATGGGCTTGCAGGACAGTACGCCGCCATGCATTTAATCAACTGTGATTACACAAAAGCCGCTTTTATTGGCGGACGGAAGACAGATGTTATTTCTAATCAGCGTTTAAAAGGTTTTATAGGAAAAATGCGGGATTATGGAATCCGCATTGCTCCTGAGTGCATTGGATACACCGATTCCGGCACTTTGGAAAGCTATCAGGCGGCTGAAAAAATGCTTCAGCTCCCTCCCTCCAAACGCCCTCTGGCTATTGTATGTGAAAACAGTTGTATCGCAGTAGGCGTTTCCAGAGCAATCCACGACTGCGGCTTAAAGGTTCCTGACGAAATTGCTTTTCTTACCTTTGACTCTTTCCCTTACTCCGGCATTATAGATCCTCCTCCCACCATTGTAGACATTGATGTCTATGATATGGGCGCCCAGGCAGGAGATATTATTCTGCGCAAATTGAAAAATCCCAGCCTGCTTGTGCAAAGCTATACCACCCTGCCTATGATTTTACAGGGCAAAACAACACATCCTATATAATATAGAAAAAGCGTGGTGTTTTTACTCCACCACGCCATGTTCCAGCAAAAATTGTTTCCATATTTCATCATAGGCTCCCAGTAAATGAATCTGGTCAAAGGTATAATCCTCATGAAGATTTCCCTCTTCATCACAAACTACTTCGTTTACATCAATATAAAAAATCTGCTTATTGTCAGCTAATGTTGCAATTGCATTGTTTCTGGCATTAATATTGCTGTTATTAAAAATAGCATCTGAATTGCTCTTTTTCCCCGATACTCTCATAATACCCTGAATAAAAATCCTGGCATCCGGTTCCAATGCATGAATAGTATCCACTACTTCCGTATATTTCTCCATAAAATCTTCCGTGGTGCCTCTGCCCAGCTCATTGATTCCCACCATCAGATATATTTTTCCATAATCCTTATTAGAAAGTGCTTCTTCCACAGTTCCCTGCCCGTCAAAATTTTCCTCCATCACCTTATATATGGTAAGAGAAGTTTCGCAATAAAAGTCTGCGTGCTCTGACAAATCTGTATAATCACGAAGGCCGACTGTTCTGGAGTCTCCAATAAACAGTGCATCATCAAAATAGCTCTCATCTACTGTGGCAAATTCATATTCCGCCGCACGTTTTGTCCCTGCATCTCCGTAAATATCTGCTGAAATATGATTTAAATATTCTTCATGCGTGCTTTCTCTAAGGGGCTCTAACCGTTCTAACGGTGCCTCTGGAACAGGTGTCGGCTCCGGTGAAGGTGTCGGTTTGGGAGATGGCGAAGGTGTTATGGCAGGAATGCCTTCCTCCCCCGGCTGATTCTCCCCGTCACTGCCTTCCTCTGAAAGTTCTTCGGTTTCCTGCACATCTCCCCGCGCCATTACTTCCTGATTTTCATGTATAAACAGCTCCCAAGGATATATGGCATCATTTATTGCTGTAAAAACAATTGATAAAACCGGTTTTTTCAGCGGATCATACTCCTGATCCGCATATATGGTTCTTCTTCCTGCCGCCCCCACAATTGTAAGGAGCACACCAATACTGATTAGTAAAATAACAACAGGACATTTCTTTATAAACTTCATTTGTATTACCTATTTTCCCTTCAACTTGTAACTTTTCTTTAGAATTTCCTTTGACATGCAGGCATGGTGCGTTTTTCTTCTTTTCTCTTCTCCACTACCCTAACAGTTCAGCCCCAGCCATTCGCAAAGACGGATGCTTCGCATCCTTCGCCGCTTCGCGGCTTTTCCTTTGCTTCATGTTTGGGCGCTCCGCTCAAACATATGATGATATTTCCTTTGACATGCAGGCATGTCACGTCCATATCATCATATGTTTGGCTGAACTGTTAGAACTTCAAATACATAAACGGGTTGCCGGCGCTGATGGACAGGTGGTAAATCGAAAACCAGAAAATAATGACCAGCAGCAATATGACAATTAAACTTTTCTTGTGTTTTTCATAATACTCGAAAACCGCCGGTATACAGAGCAGGATGCCTGCTGCAAAGTAGATTCCATAGTTTTCTGCATATCTGATAATATCCTGAGAATTTACCGCTATACCGGCTCCCCCAATAAATGGGAACAGTCTTCCAAAATAAATGCCAAGCTGCCATAAATCTGTAATAGCAAATATCACCCAGGTAAGGGGAATCAGTAATAGTACGTACAAGTTTCCGATTACCGGAATCTTTTGCAGTTTTTTTCCGTAAAACAGCTTTTCCAGTATAATGAAAAGACCAAGAACTACTCCCCATATTATAAAATTATAACCATTTCCATGCCAGATTCCGGTTAGAATCCAGACCAATGCAAGGTTAAGTATCAGCCTTCCCTTACTGCACCGGCTTCCGCCCATGGGAATGTATATATAGTCCTTAAACCAACTGCCCAATGTCATATGCCATCTTCTGTAAAAATCTGCAATGCTTTTTGCCGCATAGGGATGATGAAAATTTTCTATAAAATCATAACCCAGCATAACCAAAAGGCCGGAGGCCATCAGGGAATATCCCCAAAAGTCAAAGTAAAGACGTAAGGAATAGCCTGCTGCTCCAAACCAGGCCAATGGGGTAGATATGCTTTGAAATCCAATCATCTGCAGATCATTCCATAAAATCGCAAGACGGTCTGCCAAAAGCACTTTCATTCCCAGCCCTAATATAAAATATTTTAAGCCTTCTTCAAACTTCTCTAAGCTGCTGCTCTTTTCCCATCCAAATTCCCCTTCATTATAGCGCATAATAGGACCGGATGTCACTTGGGGAAACATAGTAAAATACAGTGCGGTGCTTCTCAACTTAGGCATGCTCCAGATCTCTCCCCGAAGAACATCTGCCTGAAAAGAAATCATTTTAAAAATGTAAAAACTGATACCTAATGGAAGAAGCGCGCTGTCTGCAAAAGTTGCAAGTCCCTTAAAAACTGCAAGTACAAGTACATCAAAAATAATTGTTCCAATTACCAGGCGCTTACGTTTTTTGTTCTGCCAATCCTGTACCAAAAAACCTTCTCCCAGTTTCCATGCCTGCCGCCCCAGCAAATAATTAACCAGTGTGGTAAAAATAAGTACAAAAATAAAAACCGGCTCCCCAAAAGCATAAAAAATCAAACTGCCTGCCAGCAATGCAATATCCTTATATTTAACAGGTGTTGCAAAATATACAATTAAAAAAATCGGTAAAAACCGAAAAATAAATTCCAAACTGGAAAAACTTACCATAACATTCCCCTGCTCTCATCATTTGAACTAATACACTCTGTTTTTTATTGTATCATTCCTACTTTAAAATCACAAGAATGTTCCCCAATTTTTCATACTCCTTATTATAAACTGTTTATACGGACAAGATATTAAGAAGATATGTATATTTGCAAAAAATGATGACAAACTAAACACAAAAAGAAGGATAAAAAGAAAGGAATCAAATAAAAACATGAGTGAACCTAAGAATCCAGAACAAAGAAATTTAGAAAAAGAATATGAAGAATATGTAAAAATGATTACTCCAACCCACAATCTGTACCTGCAGATGTTAAAAGCATTTATTGTGGGGGGGATTATCTGTGTAATCGGGCAGTTTCTTCTGAACTTTGCGGGAAACCGGCTGGGAATGGATAAAGAAATGGCCGGCAGCTTCTGCTCCCTTATCCTTGTATTTGCCAGTGTTCTTTTGACGGGCCTGAATATTTATCCTTCCATTGTAAAATTCGGCGGTGCTGGAGCTTTAGTTCCCATTACCGGATTTGCAAATTCCGTGGCAGCGCCGGCTGTAGAATTTAAAAAAGAAGGCCAGGTATTTGGTATCGGCTGTAAAATATTTACCATTGCCGGTCCGGTAATTTTATACGGCATTTTTACCAGTTGGATACTGGGGTTATGTTATTGGCTGATCACGCTGCTATGATCAGCCTACTTGCTCTGCTTGTAAACCGGATCTGCCGGATAACCGCCTTTTAATTTCTGCATTCCCCGCTGAATGGCATCTTTAGAGTTTTTCCAATCCGCATCCTTGTTCCGGTAGTCAAACTTCTCCACCAGCCAGCTTACATCCTCCTGAAGACGCTCCATATTTTTTTCCATCAGCTCAAATACAGAAGAATAAAATTCCTTTTTTTCCTTATCGTTTAACCTGCTTTCCGCATATTCACAAAGATCTCCAAAGTGATGCAGACAAAATCCCTTACTGCTTAGAATCCTCTTCTTAAAATCTTCATCCTTCTTAAACATAAAGAAAAAGGTATCCATATATCTGTCATAAGTGTCTGCAAAACGCTTGCAGATATAGCAGGAATGCTCTTTTTCCTTAACCCACGCGCTAACAGAATTTTCCTGCTCCGCGCCTTTCTTCCGCATTCCCATAAAACCTGACCTGGAAGGAACAAATTTCTTAAACTGCTCTTTCATTTCCTTGTTAATCTGTATATAATGGGTTTTTAATATCCACCCGTTTCCAAGGGTATTGCCATAATCAAACATCTTTTTAAAATGCTCTCTGCAAAAGCCTGCCTTATCGGTAGCTTCACGCACATCGCTTTCCATATAGGAAGAACCGGAGCCCAGCACAAAATCCAGCAGATCCTGTTCCACTTCTCTTTCTATAAAACAAAACGGACATTCATCACCTGCATTTACCGCATCATTTAAAGGTATCGTATAAAGTGTTTCTTTCATTATGTACTCCTTTACTTATAACTAAGCTTTTTCACCATTTCCAGATAATGCTTTATCTCTCCAAAATAAATTTCCGGCTGAAAAAAATCATTTAAAAACTGCTCTCTCATAAGGCCGCTCATTGTATAATCAATCATTTTCGTAAGCAGTCCGATATCCGTATCCTCTTTAAATTTTCCAAGATCCGCTTTCTCCATAATTTCCGTATACTTCCTTGGAAGCACACTGCGCTTTTCCTCCGTTTCAAGAAGCGCTTCACTTACATTTTCTTCCTTGCCTTTATTTAGAAACTGCAGCATGTAAGGATAATTTTTCATTACCTGAAGCTCGGCCATCTTAATCTGCCCCAATAGCTCAAAATAATCTGTTTCTCTGGAGGATACACCGGTGGAAAGCTCTAGCAGCATATAACGCACACTATAATCGTAAATAAAAGCATATAAGCCAAGTTTGCTGATAAAATAATGAAACAAAAGCCCTTTGCTGATTCCGGCTTCTTTTACAATATCATCCGTACTGGCATGTCCATAGCCATTCATGGCAAAAATCTTTAAAGCAGCATTAATCATTCGATCCTGCTTTTCTTTTTTTAAATCAAAAAACTTCTCGTTCATAAATACCCCATATCCTTCTCACCCATATTGACTTTGCGAGTCGAATTTAAATATAGCATATTTGCACCCTTCATTCAATGACTTCTGGAAAACTAGTGCAGTTTTTTTTCTTACCTACCATATATTGTATGGCAATTTATTCATAAATTTTACCTGGTAAAAAATTTACTAAATTTTTATACATATTCTCTTTTCAAATTCGCAGAATAGTATTAAGATATACTATATGATGAGCAACCGAAAGGAGTATATTTATGTCCAAAAAATTTGGAAAATTTTTACTTTTCTCCGCCGCAGCCGGCGCTGCTGCTTATGGCGCATACCACTATTTCCAGACCAAAGATAACAATTCTTCCTCCAACAAGGCTGAGGATACTGATGATGATTTTGATGATTTTTCCGAAGATCTTGACGAAGATACAGAACAATCCAAGCCACGTTCTTATGTTTCATTAAATTTAGATAAGGCTGAGGCAATTGCTTCAGAGGCCTTTCACAAAGCAAAAGGAGTGATTGCTGATTCTGTACAACAGGTAAAAGATACCGTAAAATCCGTTACGGAAAATCAGGGTTCTTCTGAAAACAGTTTTACGGACCTGACTGCATTAAATAAAGAAAAAGCTGCTGAAGAAGCAGACACCTCTTTAGAAAATGCTGCTTCAGCATCAGCAGACTCATCCGAAGCTGCCAGCACAGCAGAGGTTCCCGTTCAGCCAGAAGCTGCTGCTGAAAAAGTGGAAGAATTTTTTGATGACACAATATAAATAGCCAGTATAAAAGGCCTGTGTTCTCTAAAGATAGAGACTCCAGGCCTTTTTTAATAGTTCAATTCCCGTTTCCAGTTCCTGCTTATCCAAGGCACCATAGCCAAGAAGGACTGTACTTTTGAATAATGTATTTGTATTTCCTTCCCTTCCCATACAGGCATCCGAAATCCCATATGCTTTTATCCCATGCTTTAAAGCCGCCTCAAGAAGCTCCCTTTCCGGTATGCAGCTTTTACTGGACAATAAAATATGAAGACCGGCGTTTTCTCCGGAAATCGTAAATTCCTTTTCAAAAAAGGTAAGTTTGCTTAGCAGAAAATCATGCCGCTCCCTGTACACCTTACGCATTTTGTTCAAATAACGTTCAAAATATCCGTCCTTAATAAATTCATTTAAAATACGCTGGTCAATTCGTGATACGGTAGACGCATAAAACCCACAATTTTCTTTATATATCTTTAAAAGATCTAATGGCAGAACCATGAATCCAACACGAATTGCAGGTGCAATTGATTTGGAAAAGGTTCCCATGTAAATCACCCGTCCATCTCTGTCAGATGCCTGCAAAGATGGAATCGGCTTTCCTTTATACCTGAATTCACTGTCATAATCATCCTCAATCAGATACCTGTCCTCTTTTTCCATTGCCCATTTCAGCAATTCCATCCGCCTTCCAATAGGCATTACCACACCGGTGGGGTACTGGTGGGAAGGCATAACATAAGCAACCCTTGCATCTGTCATACGCAGCTTTTCTACGTCCATTCCATAAGCATCCATCGGAATAGCATCTATCTTATATGCAAAAGATTGAAATACCTGATAGGCACGTTTATAGGTAGGCTCCTCCATCGCAATGGGCACATGCCGCCCCAGTATTTTTTCAAGCAGCATAAATAAATAATCGGTTCCAGCCCCGATAATAATCTGTTCCGGACGACAGTTCACCCCTCTGGAAGAATGAAGGTACCTTCCAATGGTTTCCCGCAGCCTTAAATCTCCCTGTGCATCTCCAAGTGCAAACATTTCACTATTGGCATCTACAAGAATGCTTTTTGTGATTTTTTTCCATGTGGCATACGGAAAATCTTTAAGACTTATGGCATGTGGAGAAAAATCATACTGTACCCTTTTCTCCTGTTGAGTAGTCAAAGAAGCTTCAACCTTATTTTCCAAAACACCTGCCCTGAGAGAATCTGCATCTGCGTATACCGGTTTGTGCTCATCTTCCGGCAGATGAAACAAATCTTCCACATGACTTACAAAATATCCCTTACATGGTTTTGCCTCCAGATATCCTTCTGCTGTAAGCTGTCCATAGGCAAAATCAACCGTACTCCTTGCCACCTGAAGATATTCCGCCAAAGAACGAGTTGAGGGAAGCTTCTCTCCTGCAAGAAGCTTCCCTTGTCTTATTTCATTTCTAATATACTCATAAATCTGTTGGTACAGACATTTTCCTTCCGTATCCGTAAGACGTATTGCCAGATCATTCATTAACCTGCATTTTTCTCCTTAATCTTTGCAATCAGCACTTCCTTCACATTCCTTGCCTTATCCTTCATACGGCTGGTCGCAGAAGGGGATACTAAAATACCTGAAATTAATCTGGAAGAAATATCATACTGTTCAAATTCCATTGCCAGAACGGCAATCAGATATTCCACTGTCGACTCATCCATACCGCACATAGGGTAATTTTCGGACTGTCTCGCCGATAAAAATCCATCCAGCGCATTTTTTAAAAACTCTCTCTCCTGCTCTTTAAACTGGGCGCGTTTGGTGGAATAATCTGCCTCTTCTTTATCAAGCTTCTCAGCCATTGCACGCTGCAGCCAGCCTCCCTTTAAACAGATGTAGGCTTTTTCACTTGCCTTTGCATGTTTTACAATGGCATTGGCAAGGCACAGCTTATATCTCTCAACAGCCTCTTCATAGGTATAGGTTTCTTTGTTCTGTTCCGTTTTCTGATAAGATTTGGAAATCGTATCTTTAATTGCTTTAATCTGCCCTGCTGTCAATCCGCCAAAATAACGGCTAAGAGCAGCATAACCACATTCAGGACAAATGATTGCATCATACTTTAATGGTTCAACATGCTCATACACCGGGCGAAGATCTAAGTCTGTATGCAGCAGCTTTGCTTTGCCTGCCTTCATTGTTCTTACTTTAATCTTGCTGTCGCAAACCGGGCATGCATAAGTTTTATCAAAAAGAAAATCTGCTTCATGCACTTCAGGCACCTTCTGCTTATTTGCCTGCTCTATTGCCTCTTTCTTTTTTTCCTCTTCGAATACGTCCATGTTCTCCAGGTCCTTCAGACCTAATTTTTCCAATCCAGATAATAGTCCGGCCATTTTTTCCTCATTTCCGCACTGCCTTTTATTTTTCAGATCTGCTGCCGCAGTGCAGGATGCAAATCTGATTATTTGATTAAAACTATTTATTTCTACTCCCTGCTTGTTTATTGACGATTCAGGCCTTTGGCAGTACGTATGAACTCTTAAGTGATACTATCCTGTTAAAGACAAGCGCTCCCTCCTTAGAGTCCTTGGCATCCACGCAAAAATACCCCTGCCTTACAAACTGAAAACTGTCATATGCTTTAACATCTTTTAATGCCGGCTCTAAATAGCAATTCTTTAATATGGTAAGGGAATTGGGATTTAAGTTAAGACTTCCATCCTCATTATAAACGCCCTTTTCCTCATCAATAATATTTTCGTAAAGCCTCACTTCCGCCTTAACAGCTTCTTTTGCCGGCACCCAGTGAATTGTCCCTTTTACCTTACGTCCGGTAAAGCCTGTGCCGCACTTTGTTTCCGGATCATAGGTACAGTGTACCACCGTCACCCTGCCATTTTCATCTTTTTCACAGCCGGTACAGGTTACAAAGTATGCATTCATAAGACGTACTTCATTTCCGGGGAAAAGACGGAAATACTTTTTCGGCGGCTCTTCCATAAAGTCATCCCGGTCAATGTAAAGCTCCCGGCCAAAAGGAACCTGTCTTGTGCCCATCTCTTCATTTTCAAGATTATTGGCCACTTCCAGCATTTCACTTTGGTCTTCCGGATAATTGTCAATCACCAGCTTGATGGGATCAAGTGCTGCCATCATACGGGGACGTTTCAATTTAAGATCTTCACGTATGCAGTATTCCAACATTGCATAATCTGCAGAAGCATTGCTTTTTGAAACACCGCACAAATCAACAAACCGTTTAATGGATTCCGGTGTAAATCCTCTTCTTCTTAAAGCAGCGATGGAAACCAGTCTGGGATCATCCCAGCCATCCACGATTCCCTCTTCCACTAATTTCTTGATATACCGCTTGCCGGTCACCACATTGGTCAGGTACATTTTTGCAAATTCAATCTGCCTGGGTGGTCTTTGATATTCCAGCTCTCTTACTACCCAGTCATATAAAGGCCTGTGGTCTTCGAATTCCAAAGTACAAATAGAATGAGTGATTCCTTCAATGGCATCCTCAATGGGATGGGCAAAGTCATACATAGGGTAAATACACCAGCGATCCCCCGTATTATGATGGGACATGTGTGCCACACGATAAATAATGGGATCTCTCATGTTAATATTGGGAGACGCCATATCTATCTTGGCACGAAGTGTCTTTTCTCCGTCTTTAAATTCACCCTTTTTCATTTTTTCAAATAAAGCAAGACTTTCCTCGATGCTTCTTTCCCTGTTGGGATCATTCTTACCAGGCTCGGTAAGAGTTCCCCTGTACTCCTTCATTTCTTCCGCAGTGAGATCAGAAACATAAGCTTTCCCCTTCTTAATCAGCTTAACAGCCGCCTCATACATCTGCTCAAAATAATTAGATGCAAAAAACAGCCTATCCTCCCAGTCTGCCCCAAGCCATTTAATGTCCTCCAAAATGGATTCCACAAACTCTGTCTTTTCCTTGGTTGGGTTCGTATCATCAAAACGCATGTTGAACTTGCCGCCATACTCTTTTGCAAGTCCATAGTTAAGAAGTATGCTTTTTGCATGTCCGATATGCAGATAGCCATTGGGTTCCGGGGGAAATCTGGTATGAACAGTATCATAAACACCTTCTTCCAAATCCTTATCTATGATCTGCTCAATAAAATGTCTGGATACTACTGTTTTTTCTTCCTCCGGCTTGTTTTCGTTTGTTTCAATTTCACTCATTGCTTTTACAAGGCCCACAACACTTACAAATAATGGGCTTTACCTCCTACAGTCAGTTTCTATCATAACATTAGTAATCATAGCACAATCCCATGAATTTATAAAGCAGAAATATGGGGCGTATATTTTTTTTCAAAGGCTTCCCTTTTCATGGGACGGTCAAAATAATATCCCTGCACCATACTAACACTCATTTCCGATAAAATCTTGTACTGCTTTTGTGTTTCCACACCTTCCACACACAAATTCACATTAATTGCCTCCGCCAGATCTCCTACCATTTTTATAAATGACTTGGCGTAAGCATCTCTGTCAAGATCTTTGATAAAGCTTTGATCCACTTTGATTACGTCAAAAGGAATTTCCCTGATATGATTTAAAGAAGAATATCCTGTTCCAAAATCATCCAGCGCAATCCTTACCCCCAGACTTTTAATATTCTCCAGTATTGCCTTCATACGTTCCATATCATTGATGGCCAGGCTTTCCGTAACTTCAAGAGTAAGATTATGTGGATTAATTCCGGTTTCCTTCACTGTGCGTTCCACAATTTCCACAATATCACTTTGAAGAAGCTGCACTACGGAAAGATTCACATTGACTTTATAATCCGGATATCCGTTATCATTCCAGCACTTGCATATTTTACAGGCTTCATTCAGAACATAATTGCCAATTGGATTAATAAGTCCCAAATATTCCGCCAGGGGAATAAACTCCGAAGGCGGTATAAACCCTAATTCCGCGCTGTTCCAGCGGATCAGCGCTTCTGCCCCTGTACATGGCCTTCCCTGTTTTTGAATATCAATAATTGGCTGAAAATATACCTCAAACTCCTGATATCCCCTAGCAGTGGCATCCCGCATATTCTTTTCCATATCAAGACGTTTGCCTGAGTTAGTTTCAATCTCATCAGAATAATCAGCTACAGTGTTTTTCCCTCTTTTCTTGGCTTCATACATAGCAATATCCGCTCTTTGAATCAGCTCATGTACCGCACCATCAGCTGCCGGAAATTCCACAACTCCCATGCTCATGGTACAGTAATAATCCGAATCCTTAAGAAACCAGGGCTTTTTAAAAATATCTTTAATGGAAGCGACAATGCGTTTCAATTTTTTAAATCTTTCAGGCGGTACGATAATTACAAACTCATCGCCGCCCACCCGATAACATGTATTTTCAATTCCTTCCACTCTCTGAAGGCTGTTGGAAATTGCCTTAAGCAGTACATCTCCATACTGATGCCCCAGCCCTTCATTGATATGTTTAAAATCATCCAGATCAAGATAAAGCAGTGCACCTTTGCTTTTCGTCCTTTCAGCCTCATCTACATATTTTTCCAGATCCTTCTCACAGCACATCCGGTTATACAATCCGGTAAGAAGATCGATATAGGTCTGCTGTTCGCTCTTTTTCTGATACACCTTTTTTTCCGTAACGTCATATAATACACATAAATGGGCCAGCTTTCCATCCACCCATTTTACCTGAGTATGATAAAGATCATACCAGCGCTCTCTTGCAGAATGATAGATTTCACTGATTCCACTTTCCTGCTCAATGCCCTGCCTCAAAAATGTATCAATGCACCCTTCCCTAAGTTCCCTGTCAAAAGTATGCCGCATACTTTTATTGGCAAAAAGCTTCTCACCTGTCTCCGAATCGCTTACATAAACCGCACTTCCAATATTATTCAGGATTGTTTCCAGTGATGCAAAGGAATCTGCCAGTGAACTGTTCTGGGCATGCCTGGTTAATATACTCTGCAAAATTTTAACGGAATCATTAATAAATCTGATTTCCTCTATCTGCCATGCCCCGGCATTATATGTTTTAAAAAAGCAGGCATAGCCTTTAACGCTTTTCCTTATCTCTACAGGGATAACTACAACCGCTTTTAAGCCAAGCTTGTCCATTTGTGCTCTTTCCTGTTTGCTCCGCATGGCATCATAGGACAAAACAAGGGTTTTTTCTGTTTTAAAAAATTCACAGCTTTCCCCCTCTAAGCTTTTGAAAGACTCCCAGTCTGTGTTTTTTTCTTTCCACCCGGCTGTCAGTTCAAGCTTCTTTTCATCCGCCGGCTGACAATACACCCCTGCAAAACTCAGTTTCAAAAAAGCTCCCACTGTTTCAAACAGCTTTTGAATCACTTTTTCAGCAGCTTCTTCACTTTCAAGAAGCTGCATTATTTCTGTCAGTATTTCCCTGCGGTGCAGGCTCTCTTCCATCTCTTTCTGGGAGCAGCGGCTTCGTCTGCTCTGGGCCTGCGCGCTGATGATGTCCTGTTTATATCTGATCAGTTCATTCGAAGCGTCCCGCAAAGTGTCTGCTACTTTAGCAAACTGTTTTTCACTGATCTGGCTGTGAAACCCTTCAAGAGGCGCTTTTTCATACTCTTCCTCATCCTGAAAGTCTTCGATCACACCACACATAAGCCAATTGACCACCGGTTTTTGATCTGCTTTTGACGAAATCACCGCAAAGCGCAGATTGGGGTAATCTGTTGTTTCTATTGCCTGATCTTCAAGCCTGCTTTCTGATACACGAAGCAGCATCTCCCAAAATTGTTCCTTATTGATCAGGGCTTTTATTCTGTCAATCTCCTCCCTGTTCCCCTCAAACTCTGTCAGCGGATTTCCCATACTGTCCACGCAGCACATAAACACATTTGCAATATTACAAAAATGCTGCTGCCACTTTTCCAGTTCCTTCCCTTCCATCAGGCTCTGAAGCAGCGGCGCTGTTTCTTCCTGCTGTCTGACAGCATTTTTCAAATTATCCACAAACTCTGTACTCCCTTCCACATCCTCTGTCAATTCCTGCACAATCTGTTATCTTATTCATCCACGCTATAGTTTGGAGCTTCTTTTGTGATATGAATATCATGAGGATGGCTTTCTTTCAATGAAGCAGCAGAAATTTTAATAAATCTTCCATTTTCTTTCAATTCTTCGATACTTCCCGTACCACAATATCCCATGCCGGAACGCAGGCCGCCCAGCAGCTGAAATACGGTATCTTCAACTGTTCCCTTATAAGCTACACGTCCTTCCACGCCTTCCGGTACCAGCTTTTTGGCATTTTCCTGGAAATAGCGGTCTTTACTTCCGTTTTCCATAGCTGCAATAGATCCCATGCCTCTGTACACCTTGTATTTACGTCCCTGATACAGTTCAAAAGTTCCGGGGCTTTCATCACAGCCGGCAAACATGCTTCCCATCATACATACATTTCCACCGGCGGCAATCGCTTTTGTCATATCACCGGAATATTTAATGCCTCCGTCAGCAATAATTGGAATATTATATTCCCTTGCCACTTCATAACAATCCATAATGGCAGTAATCTGCGGTACACCGATACCAGCAACCACACGGGTAGTACAGATAGAACCAGGGCCGATTCCTACTTTAACCGCATCCGCTCCTGCTTCGATCAAATCCTTTGCTGCTGCTCCCGTAGCCACATTTCCCGCAATCACCTGAAGTTCAGGATACTTTTCCTTAATCATTCTAATGCAGCGAAGTACGTTTTCAGAGTGGCCGTGAGCACTGTCCAGCACCACCACATCAACCTTTGCATCAACCAGTGCACCTACCCTGTCAAGTACATTTGCTGTTATGCCCACACCTGCACCGCATAAAAGGCGTCCCTGCTCATCTTTTGCTGCCAAAGGATATTTAATTGTCTTTTCAATATCTTTGATTGTGATAAGACCTACCAGATTATAGTCATCATCTACGATAGGAAGCTTTTCCTTTCTTGCCTTTGCAAGAATCTGCTTCGCCTCCTCAAGAGTAATGCCTGCCTTAGCAGTAATGAGTCCTTCCGAAGTCATGGACTCTTTGATTTTTTTAGAAAAATCTGTTTCAAACTTCAGATCTCTGTTGGTAATAATTCCTACCAGCTTACGTCCTTCAGTAATCGGCACACCGGAAATTCTGAATTTCGCCATCAATGCGTCCGCATCCTTTAAGGTATGTTCCGGTGTTAAAGAAAAGGGATCTGTAATTACACCGTTTTCAGATCTTTTTACCTTGTCCACCTCTTCTGCCTGGGCTTCAATAGACATGTTTTTATGGATAATACCAATTCCACCCTGTCTTGCCATGGCAATTGCCATTCTGTGCTCTGTCACAGTGTCCATTCCCGCGCTCATCATAGGAATGTGAAGCTTGATTTTCTTTGTCAGCCACGTTGTTAAGTCTACCTCATTGGGAACAATCTTTGAATAAGAGGGTACTAAAAGTACGTCATCAAAGGTAATTCCTTCACCAATTATCTGGCCCATTTTCTATCCTCCTGTAATATATATTGCATTTTCTTTTGCTGCCTGAATTAATCCTTAAACACCTTTCTGGGCGCCACGGTCTGCATTGCCTTAATCATCTCTTCATTTGGCTCGAAAATGACCTTTTTCTGCCCGTCATAGTAAAATACAAATCTTTTATCAGGTTGTTTCTCTTCTCCTGAACTGTAATCAACCGCCTTATCGCTTCTGTTCCTGAAATTATCCAAATGCCAGGATTTTACCGGTGCCACAATTTCCATCTTGTCAAGGCTGAACACTGCAACTCTTTTACGCCTGCTTTTTGCCATGACCTTATCCACCGTAAGCTCCTTGTCCACGTAAAGATACTCATATTCCAAATCCGCATTCAGTGTAATAAAATAGGCTGCCACTCCGCAGATAACGCCGATTAAAAGCGCCGGAAGCAGTAAAAGCCCAATCAGTACAAAGAAAACTGCAAGTACGGTAAATAAAATTTTAAGGAACGCCATATACGCCGGAGTCTTTCTTTTTACAAGCCATTCTACATACGTTTCATTCATAATAATAACCATTTCCTTTCCATAACCTGCCCAAAAGGGTAAAAAGATACTTATATAATAATATTATATTTTTTGAAAACTTTCAAGGAAATTGACAGTATTTAAAATGTTTATTCTTTTTTTATTTATTTTTAACAGAACCGGAGTTTTAGCGCATTGACACTGTTTTGCAAAATCGTTATGATAGATGTATGCGTCTTAGACCACTTCCGTTACAATATGGCTTTGGAGGAATTTACATGTCAGAAAAAGAGAAAAATGCCGCAGAATATCGGGGCGTCCGCGATGAAATCAGACAACAGCAGCTAAAAACAAGAGATATGACTTTAAAGGGAAAACTGAAATATTTCTGGGACTATTATAAAATCCACACTCTCGTATGTATTCTTGTTCTTATCTTTATAGTGACTTTTATTCATGATATCGCTACGGCAAAGGACTCTGTTTTTTGCGCCTATATGTTTCATTCTTCACAGGTTTCCAGTGAAAGCCTGTCCTCCTCCTTTGCCGAATATGCAGATTTGGACACAGAAAATTATGAGTGTCTCATTGACACTACTATGAATATTTCCTTACGCACCTATACCCAGTATGATATGGCATCGTCCCAAAAGCTTGCAGCCTTGGTGCAGGCAGGTGATCTTGATACTATAATGATGGACTCCGATGTTTTTTATAATCATGCTTTAAGTGAAATGTTTGTAGATTTAAGAACCATTTTCAGTGAAGAAGAATTAAGCAAATACAATGACTTTTTATACTACGTTGACCGCACGGAGGTACTGCGCGCCGATGAAGATTCTTATTACGTTGATGATACGGATGAAATGAATAATATGAATGTTTCGGAAGATGAAGCATTGGAAGAAATATTTACAGAGGCAGAATCCCACCGTCATCCGGAAAACATGGAGGAACCTGTTCCTGTAGGTATTTATATGACAGATTCTCCTTTTGCAAGAAAAACCGGTGCCTATCAACAGTCAGTGCCGGTCTTTGGAATTATCTCCACCTCTCACCGGACAGACACCGGAATGAAATATCTGGAATTTCTCTGGGATGAAAGCATTGACTTTTCCCAGATGCTAGAGTCAAATCTCTATTGATATTTATATAAAATCTGTCAGGCGGCTGTTAAGCAGGCACCTGGCAGATTTTCTTTTTAATTGCTGACTACAATTGTGATTCTACAAAAATATCATAGATTGATTTAATTGCGGTTTCAAAATCATCATTGGCCACTCCAATTATAATATTTAGCTCGCTGGAACCCTGATCAATCATTTTCACATTTACATTTGCATGGGCAAGAGCAGAAAAGATACGTCCTGCTGTTCCTCTGGTGGATTTCATTCCCCGTCCAACTACTGCCACTAACGCTAAGTCTGCTTCGATGTCCACACTGTCAGGATCTGCAAGCCTGTGAATTGCAGAAACTACCTTTTGTTCTTTGTCAATGAACTCGTCCTGATGTACAAAGACGGTCATGGTATCAATTCCGGAAGGCACATGCTCAAAGGAAATTCCATATTCCTCGAAAGCCTGCAGCACCTTTCTTCCAAATCCGATTTCAGAATTCATCATTGCCTTTTCAATATTGACCGAGCAAAATCCTCTTTTTCCTGCAATCCCTGTAATTACATATCTTGACTTCTGGCAGGTGCTCTCTACAATCCAGGTTCCCTCGTCCTTGGGGCGGTTAGTATTTCTTATATTAATTGGAATCCCTTCTCTTCTTACCGGAAAGATTGCATCTTCATGGAGAACACTGGCGCCCATATAAGATAATTCGCGCAGTTCTCTATAAGTAATTGTCTCAATTCCTTCAGGATTTTTGATAATTCTGGGATCAGCAACAAGAAATCCTGACACATCCGTCCAATTCTCATATACATCGGCCTTTGCCGCTCTGGCAACAATAGAGCCTGTAATATCAGAGCCACCCCTTGAAAAGGTTTTTATCCGTCCGTCTTCATATGCTCCATAAAATCCGGGGATAACAGCACGGTCAGTTTCTGCAAGGCGCTTCTTAAGAATCTCGTTGGTAAATTCCGAATCAAAATCACCATTTTCTTTAAACCGGATTACTTCTGCCGCGTCAATAAACTCATACCCTAAGTATGCAGCCATAATAATTCCATTTAAATATTCCCCTCTGGAAGCGGCGTAATTTTCTCCTGCTTTCTCTTTAAAGTTCTTTTCAATCACTTTAAACTCATCCTTTAGAGAAAAAGAAAGGGAAAGTCCGTCAATAATTTCCTGATAACGGGCTGCAATTTCTGCAAGCGCTTTCTTAAAATCCTTTCCTTCTTCAGCCAGATGATAGCATGCATAAAGCATATCCGTCACTTTAATATCATCAGGAAACCTCTTTCCCGGTGCAGAAGGGATTACATAGCGCCTTTCAGCATCTGCATGAATAATATTCCCTACCTTTTTAAACTGCTCTGCACTGGCCAAAGAGCTTCCGCCAAACTTCACTACCTTTTTCATAACTGTTATCTCCTCATGTAAACTTTATTTGCCCAAAAGTCTATCTATTATTGTATGCCCCAAAGGCACAAAATTACCACTTTCCATTGCTTCCTTTTCATTGTAATTCCAGCTTTCTTCCTTTGGAAATTCACTGTCATACAATAAATACGGCACACTGTCAGACGTATGGGTTCTCACCCGGATCGGCGTAGGATGATCCGGCATTACCAAAAGTCTGTAACTTACCCTGTCTTTATCAAGAAGCTTTGTGAGAGGCCCGATTACTCTTTGATCTAAATAGGTAATGGCCTGCACTTTCTTTTCCACGCTGCCCTGGTGCCCCATTTCATCCGGTGCCTCCACGTGAATATATACAAAATCATAGCCATTTTGAAGTGCATCAATTGCTGCCTGCACCTTGCCTTCGTAATTGGTATGTAAACCTCCGTTGGCTCCTTTTACTTGTGCAACGCCCATGCCTGCACCTGCTGCAATCCCTTTTAAAAGATCTACAGCCGAAACCATCATACCTTTAAGTCCTGTTTTTTCTTCAAAAGAAGAAAGCAAAGGTTTGGTTCCTGCCCCCCAGAACCAGCAGCAATTGGCAGGATTTAGTCCTTTCTTTTTCCTCTCCTTGTTAATTGGGTGGTTTACCAAAATTTCATAGCTTTTCTTCATCATGTATAAAAGTGCAGGATCTTCCGGAAGGTACTGTCCTATCACCTGTCCAAGCACATCATGGGGCTGGGATAATTCAAGTACTTTTCCCTGATTCCAGATCAGGCAGTGGCGGTAACTGGTACCAACGTAAAACTGATAAGTTTCATTCTCCAGTTCTTTTCTTACCGCTTCCAGAAGGACAGCACACTCTTCTGTACTGATCTCTCCCGAGCTGTGATCAATAATTGTCTGTTCCTCAAAGGATGCCGCATCTTCTGAAATAGTTACAATATTACAGCGAAGCGCCACATCCGTATCCTTCATGGGTACTCCTATACTAAGTGCCTCTAAAGGAGACCGCCCCGAGTAAAAACGCCTGGGATCATAACCCAATACAGAAAGATTGGCAGTATCCGAACCTGGCTTCATCCCCTCCGGTATGGTATGTACCATTCCAATTTCTGAGACTTTGCTTAATCTGTCAAGAGCAGGAGTATCTGCATAAGCAAGAGGAGTTTTCCCGTCCAGCTCTGCAACAGGCTCATCCGCCATCCCGTCTCCTAATACTACAACATATTTTCGTTCTGACATCTTTATATCTATACTCCTTCTCATGGTTGAAAATGTTTTTCTTTTGACTTTTACTCTTCAATTCTGATCCGGCTGATAATTCCTACTTCCTGTGCCTTATCATTAAACTCTTTTTCCGTCATTTGATCCGTAACAAAAGCAAACTCGCCGGATACATCCGCCTCAATCACACTGACGCTTTCAAATACCTGAAGCGCTTTGCTTTCCTTTTCTTCTTCCACCCGCACAAAAAACCTGCGGCCTGCCTGTTCAATTCCGGTAAGCTCCACATCCTGATCGTCCCAGAAGCACATAATCACCTTACCGATATGTCTTGCACAATCCACCACATCCGATACCACCGCGCTTGCTGTCGGAAGCTTTCCTGCGCCTCTTCCATAGTACATGGAATCCCCCAGCATATTGCCATGAACACAGACCGCATTAAAAACATCATTTACCATGTAAAGGGGATGCTGTTTACTGATCATAAAGGGCGCTACCATTGCATAAAACTTTCCATCAGCCTCCTTGCTCTGTGCCAGCAGTTTGATGGTCTTTCCCATTGCATGGGCATAAGCAAAATCGGTGGAAGTAATTTTTGTAATACCTTCCGTATAAATATCCTCATATTTCACATTTTTTCCGCACATCAAAGAAGAAAGAATTGCAATCTTACGGCAGGCATCATATCCTTCCACATCTGCTTCAGGATTTCTCTCCGCGTAGCCTTTTTCCTGGGCCTCCTTTAAAACTTCCTCAAAATCGGCGCCTTCCTTTTCCATCCTGGAAAGAATATAGTTTGTGGTTCCGTTCAAAATACCTGTGATTCCGTCAATTTTCTCTGCTGTTAAAGAATAATTTAACGGACGGATAATAGGAATACCTCCGCCAACACTGGCCTCAAACAGATAATTACATTTATTTTCATGGGCAATTCTAATAAGTTCCGGGCCATGCACTGCCACCAGCTCTTTATTGGAAGTGCAGACGCTTTTTCCCGCCTGAAGCGCTCTCTTTGTAAAATCATAGGCAGGCTTTAAACCTCCCATAGTTTCACAAATAATCATGATCTCAGGATCATTTAAAATCAGCTCCACATCATGTACCACCTTATCTGCATAAGGATCCCCCGGAAAATCCCTTAAATCCAATATATATTTTATGTTGATCTCTTCACCGGATTTCTTATTAATTTCTTCCTTATTTTTTTCGATTACCTCTACGACACCGCTTCCTACCGTACCGTATCCCATAACTGCTACCTGAATCATCTGATTTCCTCCTATTGTTTTACGCCATTGCAAGTATTTTGACCTTTTTCACGCCCTTTTGCTGTTCCATAGCCTCAAGCATTTCCGATACATTTCCCGTAGTGGGAAGGGCCTGAACACTTAAGCTTAAGGATGCCACCCCATTAATGGGAATACTTTGATGTATGGTCAGAATATTAGCTCCAAAACCGGCAATAATCTTCAGCACATCTGACAAAAGCCCAGGTTCATCTTCCATCTGAAAAGTAAGTGTGATCGTGGTTCCTTTCGAATTTTCATGAAACTGAAAAATGTCATCCTTGTACTTATAAAAAGAGCTGCGGCTGATGCCAACCTGGTCAGCCGCCTCATTCACCGTATGCACCCTGCCGGTATCAAGGAGCTTTTTGGCTTCTACCACTTTTAAAAGCACCTCCGGCACTGCCTGTTCCTTCACAACAAAATAGTTCGTTCCCATTTTCCATACCTGCATAGCTTTTTGCATCTAAACAAACAACATATTCTCCTGAGACGAACAAATGTCTTTATATGTATCTCCATTGCGGACATTTGTTTGTCACCGAGGGATATTGTATCATAATATCAACTAAATGGCAAGAATTATTTCTCCTCTTGGGTTCAGCCATGCATGGTCGCAGCATTTCTACAACAACCTCCATAAGTGCTGCCGCTATTTATAAGTAATTTTCAATCATCTGCTTCATCTCCTCTAAGGAATGAAGTCCATCATAATTATAAGTCACTGCTTTTGATTCATCATACACCCTGGAAAGCTCTTTTTGATACTCTTCCCTGCTCATCTTTACCCCATTCCATTCATACTGATAAACAGGGTTTCCTTCCCCGTCAAACTGCACATTGCTGTTATCCTCCGCACCATAATAGCCGGATGCAACTGGTATCAGCTCCCCACCGGACAATTGATACACCAGATCGTAATAATAGTCCATATTCCCCTCGGAATTACACAAAAGGTTTTCTCCCGGAATATAGGAAAAATAAAGCCTGTTTGTCTGGTTTACATGGACTTTGCCATCTGCATAGCAGACAATCCGGCATCCCGTAGCTTCATCATATCCCACCTCTGCAATCTGGGGAATTTCATTATCGCTTAGCTGAATCAATTCATATCCCTGATTTATCTCTGACACACACTCATTGGCCAAATAATCCAGATATGCCTGCTGCCAGGGCTCCAGTTCCTCCTGCGCTGCTTTTCCTGCTCCAATAAAATCTTTTGCAGATTCTGCCGTGATTGTGGTAAGGGCTGATCCTGCTGCCTCGGACATTTCTTTCTGGTAAATAAAATTTCCTTCCGCCGTACCCTCATAATAGCGGACTGATGAATGGGGCTGTGCCGCCTGGGGGCCTGCCCCAAAATAATAGCTGATGATAATAATAATATCATCATAGTTATCCTCATTATAATCTGTGAAGGAAACCGCTTCCACCCGGTCAAACATCTCCAGTCCCACATTTCCTTCGCTAACCCCTGGAAGCTGACATAAAACCTGCTCCCCCTTTTCAATCTGAAAAACAACATCTGCAAGTGGATTTTCGGAAGTCTGTGGCTCATAAGAAGCAAATGTCACCTGTCCCAGAGGACGAAGGTTTACGTCAAAGGTCTGGTCTTCTATCCGCTCACCTTTTGGATTTTCTGCACCGCCTTCTTCATTACTGGTACCATTTTCCTGTTGTGACTGCTGTTCATCCCCTTCAACCATTTCCTGTTCCGCCGCCTCTTCTAATGGCGTAATTTCGGCCTTCACGCTTTCCGAAGAACCGCCGGTTAAACTGCAGCCGCACAGCACAAGGCACATTAAAACAGCAGATAAGAATCCTTTTCCCTTTATCATTTTCTCCTCCTTTACCATTTTTTTAATTATGCAAGCTCCGTATCTCATTTAAAAGGATTTTTTACAAATTTATCGTTTTATTTTCTTATATCAACAATTTTATTTCAAAAAATCTCATTTTATTGTAAAAGATGCTTTTTAACCTTTCAAGTCAAAAAGCATCTTTTTTCTTTTCCTATTAAAAACTCTCTTATAAAAGCTCCTTCAAAAGCTTGTTAATCATGCCTGGATCAGCCTTCCCTTTCATCGCCTTCATGGTCTGTCCCACCAAAAATCCGATTGCCTTTTCTTTTCCGTTCCGGTAATCCTCCACTGACTGGGGATTATTGGCAATAACCTCTTCCACGGTCTTTCGAAGGGCTCCTTCATCATTCACCGTCTTAAGTCCCTTTTCTTCCACATACTTTTCAGGATCTATATTCTGATCAAACATTACCTCGAAAACTTCCTTGGCTACTGAGCTGTTAATCGCCTTAGCATCCGTAAGGGAAATCAGTTTTGCAAGATTCTCCGGTGAAAAACGGATGTCCTCAGGATCCATATTATTCTCTTTAAGGAGCCTTAATGTTTCCACCATCAGCCAGTTAGATACCTTTTTGGGCTGGCTGCCAAGGGCAACTGTCTGCTCAAAAATATCTGCCATATGTTTGCTTCCGGTAATAATCTGAATATCATATTCGGGAATGTCAAACTCTTTCTTATAGCGAAGCATCTTTTCTTCCCGAAATTCAGGCTGTTTTGCCCGAATCTGATCAAGGAAAGCGTCATCCAGCATAATCGGCACCAGATCAGGATCCGGGAAGTAACGGTAATCCTGGGCATCCTCCTTACTTCTCATGGCATAGGACTCTCCCTTATTGTCATCCCATCTTCTGGTTTCCTGAATCACCTTTTCTCCTGCTTCTAACAGATCAATCTGGCGTTCCCTTTCTCCTTCAATCGCCCTTGCAATGGCTTTGAACGAGTTTAAGTTTTTCATTTCCGTACGGGTGCCAAACGCCTCTGCCCCAACTTCCCTGATGGACAAATTTACATCCGCACGCATGGAGCCTTCCTGCAGTTTGCAGTCAGAGGCTCCCAAATACTGTATGGTCATCCGCAGCTTTTCCAAGTAGGCAATCACCTCTTCGGCACTGCGCATATCCGGTTCAGATACAATCTCAATCAGAGGAACGCCGGAACGATTATAATCCACTAAGGAACAGTCATCCCACTCATCATGAATCAGCTTGCCTGCATCCTCCTCCATATGAATTTCATGGATTCCAACATATTTTTTTCCATTTTCAGTTTCAATCTCCACCCTGCCATTTTGACAGATTGGAAGGTACAACTGGGAAATCTGGTAATTTTGCGGATTGTCAGGATAAAAATAATTCTTCCTGTCAAATTTACAATACTGGGTAATGGTACAGTTAGTGGCAAGTCCCACCGCCACTGCGTATTCCAGCACCTGCTTATTTAAAACAGGCAGGGAACCGGGCATTCCGGTACAGACCGGACAGGTATGGGTATTTGGTTCTCCCCCAAAAGCTGTAGAGCATCCGCAGAATATCTTGGTTTTCGTGGCAAGTTCCACGTGAACTTCCAGTCCAATGACAGTTTCATATTGTTTTGCCATCTTTATCTGTCCTCCTTTCTGCTAAATGCACCTCTTATTTTTTCGTAGGTGTAAGCTGTCTGTATCAGCTTCTTTTCATTAAAGCAGTCCCCGATTAACTGCAGGCCGATGGGCAGCCCTTTAGAATCTATGCCACAGGGCATGCTAAGCCCCGGCAGTCCTGCCAGATTCACAGAAATTGTATAAATATCTCCCAGATACATTTTAATGGGATCCGATAAGCTTTCTCCTAATTTAGGCGCTGTGGTGGGCGCCACCGGCCCTAAAATCACATCATACTTTGCAAATGCTTCATCAAAAGCCTTTTTAATCAATGCCTTTACCCTAAGAGCCTTCAAATAATATGCGTCATAATAGCCCGAGCTAAGTACAAAGCTTCCCAGCATGATCCTGCGCTTTACCTCAGGTCCAAAGCCCTGGGAGCGGGTTTTTTTGTACATATCGTGCAGTCCTTCATAATCTTCGGCACGGTATCCATACTTGATTCCGTCAAACCGCTCCAGGTTGGAGCTTGCTTCTGCTGCCGCAATAGTATAATAGGCAGGAATTGCATATTCCACCAGGCTTAAGTCAAATTCCTCCACTATGGCGCCTTTTTCCTTAAGCACCTCTGCTGCCTTAAGAACCGCGTCCCGTACCTGGCCATCAAGCCCTTCTCCAAAATAATCCCTTGGGATACCGATTCTCATTCCTTTTACATCTTCCACCAAAGCAGATGTAAAATCTGTGTCCTGTCTTAAGACAGAAGTAGAGTCCTTCTTATCATGAGTGGAAATCACCTCCATAATTGCAGCACAGTCTGCCACATCCTTGCACAAAGGCCCAATCTGATCCAGTGAAGAACCATAAGCAATTAATCCATAGCGGGACACCCTGCCATAGGTAGGCTTTAATCCCACCACACCGCAAAAAGAAGCTGGCTGCCGGATGGAACCGCCGGTATCCGAGCCCAGTGCATAAAAGCATTCATTTGCCGCCACCGCTGCTGCGCTGCCTCCTGAAGAGCCTCCTGGTACATGCTCATAGTTCCAGGGATTTCTCGTTACGCCATAGGCAGAAGTTTCTGTGGTAGAACCCATAGCAAACTCATCCATATTTGTTTTTCCTAAAATAACAGCTCCGGCCTTCTGTAAATTCAGTACTGCCTCTGAAGAAAAGGTAGGAACAAAATTATTTAATATTTTAGAAGAACAGGTGGTTAAAATTCCTTCGGTGCACATGTTGTCTTTTATGGCAACAGGAACACCGGCAAGGGCTCCTGTTAAAATACCTGCATCAATTTTTTTCTGTATTTCCTTTGCCTGGGCGAGAGCGCCTTCTTCATCTACTGTCACATAACAATTATATATTTCTTCTTTTGCATGAATTTGTGCAAGAACAGCCTTTACGGCCTCCAGCACCGTTACTTCCTTATTTTTAATAGCCGCTGCAAGTTGGCAGGCTGTCATATCAAGTATACTCATCTATCATCCTCTTTTCCGCGCTGCATATTTGGCACAATCAATTTGCGTTTGCTCTGCTGTGCAAACCTGTTTTTCATTCAAATGTACGGGGAACCGTAAACATTCCGTTCTTTTCTCCCGGAGCATTTTTTAAAACCGCATCCCGCATGTCTTCATTGGTTACTACATCCTCACGAAATACATTCTTTACCGGAAATACATGAGACATAGGCTCCACGCCCTTCGTATCCAGTTCCCCAAGCTTGTCAATATAGTCCAGCATACTTCCCATATCTTTTTTAGCCTGCTCTTTTTCCTCGCCTGAAAGCTCCAGCTTGGCCAGAATTCCAACATATTCAATGGTTTCATCAGAAATGATATTAGCCATGTTTTTTCCTTTCTGCCTGTAAATTAGCACCTAAATTTTTCACTATCAATAATTTACTACTTTTATTGCCCTGTGTCCACTGTTTTCCTGTTTTGCCAATTTGTGTTCTTTTTATGCCTTTCTTGTACAAAGCACCTGCATCTATTGCTTTTTCTGCTTCCGGTTTGCTATCCTTAGTAAAAGCGTTCTTACAGGTGTGCTTAACATCCGCCACATAGCGCTTCGGAATGGAGGTAAATATGAAAATAATAAAAACAAAAAATTATGAGCAGATGAGCCGCGTTGCAGCCAATATTCTTTCTGCCCAGATAATTATGAAACCTGATTGCGTTCTCGGGCTTGCTACCGGTTCAACCCCAATCGGCACTTATGACCAATTGATCAACTGGTACAAAAAAGGAGATATTGACTTTAGCGAAGTTACCACAATCAATTTGGATGAATACAAAGGTCTTTCCCCCGAAAACGACCAGAGCTATCGTTATTTTATGAATACCCATCTTTTTGACCATATAAACATTGACAAAGATAAAACCTATGTTCCCAACGGATTAGAGCCTGATTCGGAAAAAGCATGTTCCGAATACGATCAGATTATTAAGGCACATAGCGGAATTGACCTGCAGCTTTTGGGACTGGGTAATAATGGTCATATTGGATTTAATGAACCAGGTGACTCTTTTGAAAAAGAAACCCATTGTGTTTCTCTTACTGAGAGCACCATTGATGCCAATGCAAGATTTTTTTCTTCCATAGAAGAAGTACCTACACAAGCCTATACTATGGGAATTAAAACCATTATGCAGGCAAAGAAAATCCTTGTGGTAGTCAGCGGCATTCAAAAAGCTTCCATTGTAAAAAAAGCATTCTTCGGTTCCATTACCCCTGAAGTTCCTGCATCCGTACTTCAGCTTCACAGAGATGTTACTATCGTTTGCGACGAAGAGGCGTTCTCTGCACTGTAACCCAATACCTTATCTGTACTACAGACATACAAATAGCGGGCAGTCCGTACAGTGGACTGCCCGTTACATTTACATTTGATTTCTATATTCATTGGCCGAAATGCCCACTTGCTTTTTAAATACTCTGGAGAAATGCGCCATATCCAAAAATCCTACTTCATCTGCAATATCGCCAATCCGCAAAGCCGGATCTTTCAACAACTCCTTTGCTTTATTAATTCTGACTCCGTTTAATATCTCCGAAAAATTCTGCCCCAGATAACGATTCAAAAGCTTGCTTAAATGCCACTGACTTACATAGACCTGATCAGCCACATCAGAGAGTTTTAACTTTTCTTTATAATTCTCTTCAATATATGCTACTGCATTCTTCACAATAAAGCTGCTTGCAGTACTATCCATTAATTCTTCCCCACTCAATGTTTGTGTATCTTCTGTTTTACTGCCTGATGCCCCCCCTATTGTGGGATTTTCGTCTTTTTCTTTGGAAGAAAGCAGATTATTCTTGCTTTCTTCCAAAATATCAGACTCCAATTCTGCCAGTTTTTTCGTCATTACCCCTAAAGCCTCCATTAGTTCATCCATTTTAGAAGGCTTCAGCAGAAATCTTGCAACGCCCAGCCGAATGGCTTTCTGCGCATAATCAAAATCCCTGTATCCAGTCAATATTGCAACCTGTGCATTGGGAAACTCAGACTTAATTGCTGCGATCATGGTAAGCCCGTCCAGCCGCGGCATCTGAATATCTGTAAAAATAATATCCGGCTTTTCATTTCTAATCAGCGTAATTCCTTCCTCTCCGCTGAAAGCAACTCCTGCTACCACGCACTGAAAATTTCCCCAATTAACAGTTTTTTTCAGCCCCTCAACAATAATCGGCTCATCATCAATAATAACCACTTTATACATAAAAATCCCCCTCACATACAAATAACAAATGCCAAAAGGAAGGCCGCCTTTGCTGCCTCCCTTAAGCTGTCTGTCCTAACCTTTTACTGCTCCTGCCGTCATACCCTTTATTATGTATTTCTGCAGGAAAATATATACGATAAGTACCGGTACAACTACCAATGTAACTGCTGCTGCCATCAAACCATAGTTGGTTCCTTCCTGAGATGTTAATTCATTTAACAGTCTTGTGATTGCTCTCATTTCCGGTCTTCTTAAAAAGAACATCTGGGTAAACAGATCATTGTAGCTCCACAAGAAAGAAAAAATCGCTACTGTTGCAAAGGATGGTTTGGTAAGCGGTACAACTACTTTATAGAAAATCTGGAATACATTACACCCTTCCAAATATGCCGCTTCCTCCAGTTCTATTGGAAGCCCCCTGATAAATCCTGTTAATACTACAATTGCAAATGCCAGATTTCCTGCTATCTGCGGCAGAATTACGGAAAGCATTGTAAGCCCCCAACTGCTGGTATTGGCAATTCCCCACTTTGCTTCCATACTGAATACCGGAATAATAGTTGCAAATACAGGAAACATCATAGCGGCCATTACCAACGACTGCAAAGTTCCCTTTAATTTAAAGCTGTAGCGAACCAGTGCAAAGGAAGCCATACCTGCCAGAATAACCACTGCCAATGCAACCACAGTTGAAATAAAAATACTGTTTTTGTATGCACCAAATATATTTAAATTAGCAAATGCCTTTCTGTAATTTGCAAGGGTAAACAATTCTCCGGTAGGCAGCGAAAAGGAATTTGCCAGAATCTTATCCTTTGCCTTAAAAGAGTTCTGCACTACCCATATAATCGGATATATGGTGGTAAGCGACCAGAAAATCAAAACAATATATATAAAAATGGAGGATACTTCAAATTTTTTCTTTTTCATTTTCTTTTCCTCCTTTAATAATCTTTCTCTTTGAAAATAGCGTTTACGATCTTGGATGTTGCAATACCAAGCACTACCAGCATAATCGCAAGGGTAGAACCGTAATCCACATTTTTAGCTTCCATTGTCTGATAGTACATATATGTACCAGTTAAGAAGGTAGTTTTCATAGGCATACCCTTCGGGAACATGGTCCATGGTAAGTCAAATACCTTAAGGGCTCCAGTTACAGCCAGTACCACGCAGGTACAAATAACATTATGTAACAAAGGAAGAGAAATAAATCTCACTCTCTGAAATCTTGTTGCTCCGTCAATTGACGCCGACTCATAAAGCTCCTCAGAAATATTATTTAATCCTGTAATTATTATTACAAAGTAAAATCCCACATACTGCCACATAACCGGCAGCATCATTGTAACCAGGGCAAGCCCCTCTCCTTTCCAATCGGTAAGACTCGTCTTTCCTAATGATTCTAAAATTTGATTTAACATACCTTTGTCATAAAGGAAAATCAGGTTGAACATAAGACCTAATGCAGTTGCTGAAATTACGATGGGGAAGAAATATACCGTTCTGAAGAATTTAGCCCCTGCTTTAATATTATCTACCAAAAGTGCCAATATTAACGCAATTCCTACCTGACCTACAATTGTCACAATCATCATGATCAATGTATTTTTAAGTGATGTTAATACCACCGGATCGTGTATCAATTCAACGTAATTTGTATACCAGGGATCATTCCATCTTCCAGTAGACTGTCCTAAATTCTTAATGTGCTGAAAGCTGTTTATAATATTCATAAAGAATGGATAAAACAGATACACCAACATAAAAAGAAATGCCGGAAGCAGGAAAATAACCAAAGGTTTTTTATTCTTATATATATTTGCACCCATAACAGCTACCTCTCTTTGATAAATAGGGCCAGAGACTTTTGACCTCCGGCCCGTTTAGTTTAAATATTACTTTTTTATTACTGTGCGTTCTGGTATGCTTCAAGACCTTCTGCTACCGCATCAACTGCTGAAACTCTTCCAGTTACGATTTCAGGCATTCCATCGAATGTAGATACTCTGCAATCCCCCTGGAAAATATCCTGTACTGCTCCTGTTAAGGAAGTTGCACCGGACATCATAGCCATAGCCTTAATCTGTAAAGGATTGAATACGGATTCATCAACTGCAGGTGCATTTTTAAGTCCGGATGCTGTGTGCTGTGCAAAGACAGGCACTACTTCATCAGAAGTCATATAAGATACAAAGCTGACTGCTGCTGCTCTCTTGTCGGGATCTTCCCAAGCCTTGGTTGTGATATAGTAACCCATTGAAAGACCGCCAACTAAATCAGTTGCTTTTCTGTCGCCCTGTCCGGGTACATAAGTTACATCAAATTTTGCAAGTTTCTCTGCATCAAGGGTAGATGCATCTTCAGGATCAGACTGGCAGGCGCTTACGATACCGCCAACTTTCCAGGAACCATCAATCAGGAATGCTGCTTTTCCGTCCATGAACATTGCAAATGTTTCATCATCAGTTGCTGATAATGTGTTGTCCGGGAAATATCCAGCTTCATATAAAGCCTTGATATCTTCCATACCTGCTACCCACGCCTGTCCCTGATCACTGTCTACAGATTCAGGAACTGTTAAATGAGTTGCTGGTGAGGTGTGATTAAAGATTGCAAATTCCCACCAGTAATGAGGAATGTTGCCAAGTGCACATGCAATAGGTGCATAACCTGCATCTTTGATCTTCTGGCAGTCTGCAAGGAACATATCCCATGTGTAGTCTGTACCAGGCATTGAAACGCCTGCCGCATCAAGAACTTCTGTGTTAACAAACATTGCTTCCCAGAATCCATTTACAGGCACTGCATACTTCTTGCCATCTACTAAAGAATCTACGATCAGATCATCATTCATATTGCCCGCATAGTCAGGATACTCTGCGCGGATATCGTCAATGGAAACCACCTTGCCAGCTTCGATAAAGCTGTTAGCGTCTGCTCCGTTGAAGAAGAATAATACGTCCGGTTCGGAACCTGTCTCAAAGTCGGTGATAACTCTTGTCTTAAATGTTTCATCAGATGTAGCTGAAGTATCTGCTACTGTGTTGCCTGTTTCTGCACACCATGCTTCAACTGCTGCTTTGAAGTTCTGTGCGTTTCCATCTTCACCTGCGAATGTTGTTGTTACGTTCAGTTCAACAGGATTAGGCTCTGCCGGTGCTTCTTCCTCAGGTGCTGCTGCCTCTGCCGGTGCTTCTTCCTGTGTTGTTTCTTCTGCCGGCTGATCACTACCGGTTTCTTTGCTTCCACATGCTGCCAGAGAAAATACCATAGCAGATGCTAAAACGAGTGCTAAAACTCTTTTCTTCATACCTTTTGTTCCTCCCTTATAATTTGGTTTGAGATGTATGTGTGTGTTTCATCTGTACCTATCATATAATATTTAGGGCTTAAGGTTAATGACTAGAGTTGTGGTTATTTGTCTTTTATTGTCTTTCTAAATTGTCTATTTTGACTATAATTGTGCTGACTGTATGGTTTTCATTGTTACTTTTGATGGTAAGTCCGCAATCTGGGCCGCAAATCATTTTAATTCTCTTGTTAACATTGCGAATACCAAGGCTCACGGAATGAAGTTCTTTTGTATCAGTGTTCAAAAGCTCCTCTATCTTTCGTTTGTCTTTCTCTGTCAGTATCCCATTATTTACTATTTCAATGAAAAGTTTATCCTCCCTTGCAAATATGGATATCTTCAGTTTTCCCTGCTTACGGAAATTCAGCCCGTGCTCTATGGCATTTTCCAAAATAGGCTGTATAATCAGCCTTGGCACACGGACATATAAGTACCTCTCGTCAATTTCTTTAGTCACCTCAAGCATTTCACCAAAACGCTGGGACATAATATATAAATATGCATCTGCATACCCCATCTCCTCAGAAAGGGGAATCAGCTGCTCGCTCTTCCGGTTCATGGTAGCCTCCATCATTGTGGAGAGAGCTTCTATCATTGCACTTACTTTATAGTTTCCTGCCATTCTCACTTCCCAGTTAATGATCTCCAGGGTATTGTTCAGAAAGTGGGGATTGATCTGAGATTGCAGCGCCATAATATTGGCATCCCTTAAAGCCAGTTCTTCCAAATAGATTTTTTCAAACTGATATTTCAACTTGTCAGACATGGCATTAAATGCTTTTCCCAAGTCTGCCAGCTCCTCATGCTGGGCAATTGCCTCAACATGATACCCGTAATTTTCCTTTTCGATCTCCCGGTATGCCATTCTTAATGAATTAATAGGCTCGTTAACCCTTTGATGGAAAAATACAAAAATTATGACAATCAAAGGCACCATGAATACAATCAACATCCCAAGAAAATATTTTACTATTATGGTCTCATCCATAATTGCCGACTCATCAAGGGCTATCGCAAAAGCCACCCGGTGTCTTCCAATTTCAAGCCTCTTATAAACATATGCCCCATTTCTGCCATGATAGTAAACTGACCGTTCCATATACCTTTCCCTGATCAGATCTTTACAGGGATCTTCATCATAAACATGAAAAATAGAAGTTCCGTCAATAAAAACATCACCCTCGCTCCATCCCCATATTCCCTCAAGGCTTTCAAACATATTTCCCACATTTAATTCCATAATAATGACTGCAAATGTTTGAAATGTGCTGTCTACAATATTTCTTATCATATAGATTCTGTCGTTAATATTGACAAACGCAATTCCTGTATCAAGTTCCTTGCTTATGTGGGCGATTTTTTCTTTTGCATAGGTATTAAATGCGGTTACATTTGCATAAGTATTGGTCCCCCTGTAAGCAGTGTAATAATTATCAGGATCATCTACAAAATATAACAGCGTCATGTCAAAACTTTGGTTATAAGTATATTGCTGCCGGATAAACTGACTGACCTCCCGGTCCAGCTTCCGTCTGTCTCCATCAATTAAGTATGCTGCATAACTGTCTTTGATCTGCGTCAGGTATGAGGACTCTTTAGAAGCTTCTATCGCCTCACTTAAACGAATCCGGCTGATTTCAATGGCTTTATCTGCCGAAGTCACAATCGTATCCTCAAGCTGGTTATTCATTCTGTCCGATATAAAAAAGAAAATGATAAAAAAAGTAAATAAAAGCGGTAAAAACCAGCACGTCAACAGCATAAGCACCATGCTCCACCGCAGTTCTTTCCTTTTTTTAATTCTCTCCATAAACATGCCCTTTCTCATTTTGTATTTTCCTTATATTATAAGTATAGCAGGAAAGAATTGTTGTTCGCAATCCTATCCTGCTACTTTCCTCCTGCTATTTCTTACAAGCCTAAAAATTCTTCGTAAATCCTGCAGACCTCTACCGCCTGGGCAGCCTCCGGCATTTCACAGAAAATTCGAAGAAGCGGTTCGGTGCCGGAAAATCTGCATGTCACCCATCCACCGTTTTCAAAGTAAACTTTACTGCCGTCTAAATAAGAGAATCTGTCTATTTTGAAAGGAAGTTCGGGCAGCTTCTTATCCTCCAAAAGTACTTTTTTAATGCGGTCTTTCTTTTCCTGATTAAATTTATAATCTCTCTCTTCCATATAAATTTTGCCGCATTCAGCTTCAATATCATTAAAGATTTCTGAAAGTTTCTTTCCTGTAACCGCAATCATTTCCACCAAAAGAGCGGCTGCATAAATGCCGTCTTTCCCTTTGATATGCCCCCGTACCGTAAGACCGCCTGAGGACTCACCGCCGATCACCGCGTTTGTGGCATACATTTTTGCAGAAATATGTTTAAACCCTACGGGTACCTCATAACACTTTTCTCCAAAATTTTCCGCCACTTTATCCAGCATATGTGTGGTACAGATATTGCGGACAACAGGTCCCTGCCAGCCTTTATACTTCACAAGATAATAATAAAGCAGTACTAAAATATCATTGGGATGTAAAAATCTTCCCGTATCATCAATCACGCCGATTCTGTCCGCATCTCCGTCCGTAGCCACGCCGATATCACATTTTTTATCAATCACATAATTTTGAAGCTGCCGAAGAGTAGATGCAGTAGGCGCCGGCAGCTTTCCGCCAAATAAAGTATCATGTCTCTCATGAATGGTTTCCACATCACACCTTGCAGTAAGCAGGATCGTCTTTAAGGAAGTTTCGCTTACTCCATACATGGGATCTAATGCCACCTTAAGTCCGGCTTCCCTGATTTTTTCCATATTTACTGCCGCAATAATATTATCAAGATACTCATTTAAAGGATAGATTTCCTTAATCAGCCCCTTTTCCAGAGCTTCTTCATAATCCATTTCTTCCGTAGGAATATCTGTAACGTCCTTAATATAGTTTTCAATATCTTCCGTCTGCTTTTCATCTGCGTCACGTCCTCCGGCCGTAAACACCTTAATTCCATTATATATTGCCGGATTATGACTTGCCGTAATCATCATTCCATAAGGAAATTCATGTTTCATTACATAAAACATAACTAAGGGTGTAGGTGCCGACTTATTGATCAGGTAGGCAGTAATCCCTTCCTTTGCAAATACCTGTCCTGCCCACTGCATGGCCTCTTTTGAAAGAAATCTTCTGTCATAGCCAAGTACAATTCCCTTATCCGCAACTCCTTCCACACGCATTTTATCAACCAATGCCTTGGCTAATATCTGAATGTTTTCTTTGGTAAATTCATCTCCAATTACCGCTCTCCAGCCACCTGTACCAAATTTGATCACTTTAATTCCCTCCGTTTCCCATGATTATTTTTACCTGATGCTCCGTACCACTTTCCATTACAGGTATTTCTTCAACCTTTTCACCATCAAGCCATATTTCCTTAATACCTTTCATCACACCATCAGGATTTTCAACCTGAATCCGGAATGTTGCTCCACGCCACACTCTCTGCGCTTTAAAGCCCTTCCAGTCAGCCGGAATACATGGGTTAATCTCAAGATGATCCAATTGAGGCTTAATTCCCAATATGTAACGGGTGGCGCTGAAGTATGCCCAGCCGCCGGTTCCTGTCATAAAAGGATGTCTTGCACGTCCAAACGCAGTGTGGTCTTTTCCCATAACAAATTGACAGTAGGAATAAGGCTCTGCCTCGCGAATCTCTATCATATCATTTTGATTGTAAGGACAAAGTGCATTGTAAAGTTCCATTGCCCTGTCGCCTCTTCCCAGCTCACACTCTGCCGCCCATGCCCAGGGATTGGGATGGGAGAAGATTGCTCCGTTTTCCTTTACTCCCGGATAAACCCTTGTAACAAATCCAATGTCATCATCCGGCACCGTATAGGAAGGCGCATTCAGCATGATTCCATAGGGAGTAAACAAATACTCCTTTACACTATCCATTGCCTTCATTCCTTTTTCCTTAGATGCTGCGCCGGATAAAACCGCCCATGCATTGGACTCTAAATGAACCTTGCCCTCTTTATCTTCCGAAGTACCGATTTTCTTTCCATTCTTTGTGATGCCTCTGATAAACCATTCTTTATCCCAAAGCTGCTCATCGCAGACCTTCTTTACCTTATCCGCCATAGCAGTGTACTTCTGCACATCCTCTTTTCTTCCAAGATATACCGCGATCTGCAGGAAATTCTGTAATGCCCAGTAGTGCAGAAAAGAAACCATAGCGCTTTCACCGCCGCCTAAGTTAAGGCAGTCATTCCAGTCAGCCCGAAGGCCTTTGCAGATTCCTGTCTGTCCTACCTGTTCATTGGAAAAATCAAGAATCCTGGTCATATGCTCATAAACAGTGCCTTCCCCGCCATCTGCATAAGTAATTACCTGATCAAGGAAATCCATATCTCCTGTTTCCTTTACAAATTCCACAATGGAGGAAACCAGCCATAGTGCATCATCTGAACATGCGTCCTTAAGACCATGAATCATATTACTCTTATCAAATTCAGGAACTACGGTAGGCGATTTAAAAGGCTTCACCTCCGTATCTGGTTCAAACCACTCAGGCTGGAACAAATGCAGTCCATAACCTGCTGACACCAGGCCACGCAAAAGTTCTACAATCCTCTGGCGGCATTTTTCAGGATTGGAGTGAGGAATCGTCATGGCATCCTGTGCTGTATCACGGTAGCCAAGTCCGGTTCTTCCTCCCACTTCGATAAAGGACGCAAATCTTGAAAACATAACATTGATTTCTGCCTGATATAAAGTCCATGTATTGATCAAAGTATTCATTCCCTGATTGGGTGTATGGATTTGGAGCTTTTCTATCTTTTTGTTCCAATAATCACGCAGACTTTCATAAACGCCATCTACTGCCTTAAAATCACTGTATTTTTCCCTTGCCTTTTTTCCAGCTTCCCGGTTTCCTTCACCCAGAATAAATACAATCCTCTTTTCTTCACCGGGCTGCAGCACAATGTCCTTCTGCAAAGAACCGCAGTGGTTGTTTCCTTTTTCAAAGGAACCGCTGCATTTTCCGTTAATAACAGCCTGTGGATTGTCTTCCGTATGATAAAGCCCTAAAAATTTATCCCTTAAGCAGTCAAAGCCATCCGGCGTCTCACTCATGGTAAAATACTGATATCCAAACTCTTCATAAAACAGGTCATGTTCAATGATTCCATCTTCATAAGTGCTTCCAGCGCAGTATAAACTCATCTGGAAATTCTGATTATCAATCATAATGTGGTGGAAAGAAAACTCACAGTAAGAAAATACCTGCAACTTTCTGGGCACCTGGTCTTCATTTTTAATCTTCACATCCCACAATTCCAGATCATCCCCAATGGGAACGGAAAGTGTCTGGCTGGCTTTTATCTTACTGTAATCACATTCATAAACAGTGTAAGAAAGGCCATGCCTGCAGGTATACTTTGCCTGATCCAAAGGCTTTCCTACCGGCTGCCATGAAATACTCCAATAATCTTTGCTATCTGCGTCCCTAAGATATACATAGTGTCCGGGACGGTCCATAGGCACTGCATTTCCGCGAAATCTGGTAACTCTATGATATTCCGGTGTTTTATAAAACATATATCCGCCTGCCGTATGGTTTACTACCACACATGTATTTTCTACTCCCAGATAGTTTGTCCAGGATGTAGGCAGATCCACCCGGTCAATTACATACTCTCTCCTGTCGTCATCAAAATGTCCGTATTGCATTTTTAAATACCTCCTCCTTCTTGGGTACACGGATTATATACTAGTTTCATTATATCTTTGACTGATTTTTTGCGGTATTGCCATTCATGTGATAATTTGACTTTTTTTGTTCATTCCCCCGGTTATTTAAAACCTGCCCTGCCGCAGACAGATTTAGAAATTTCTCGAAATAAAATGGAATTTGTGATAAAATAAGACAAATACATTTAAGGAGAAGATTGTTATGGACAAAAAAGAACTTGCCATCTCTTATCATGATCAAAAATATAATTGCTGTCAGGCGGTAGTCTGCAGTTTTGCCGACGAAACAGGAATTGATAAGGAAACTTTATTTAAAGCAGGCGAAGCTTTCGGCCTTGGCATGGGCGGCATGGAGGGAACCTGTGGCGCACTGTCAGCAGGGGTTATGCTGGCAGGTTTTAAAAACAGCGACGGAAATCTAAGTGATCCTGCCACCAAAGCAGCTACTTATAAACTTTCCAGAGAAATGGTAAAGCGGTTTCAGGAAAAAACAGGAAGCACCGTATGCAAAGAACTAAAGGGCATTGAAACAGGAAAAGTTCTCTGCTCCTGCCCGGACTGCATCAAATGCGGTGTCGAGGTTGTTGAAGAAGTACTGGGGTTGTAGTCATGATTTTTCTGCCGCATATTTACCTATTAATGAAATGGAAGCATGACCTTATTTTTGATTTTTTCTTTCACTTATACGGTTCTGCTTCCTACCAATACATACACATTGTCAATACCTTAACAAGCATTCTGCTTCTTTGTCTTTATTTTGGAGTTTTGTGCCTTTTACATTTCATGCCCTTCGGAAAAAATAAGGCTTCTCATTCTAATGCCTCAGACCGAGAAGCACTCCCTCCGCGCCTTAAAATTATGGATGGGGGCAGGAAAATAATAAGGCTTTGCTTTTGGGGCATTTTAGCACAGCCTTTTTTGTATCTTTTCAGGCTGTACCTTTACCCTCTTTCCCACATTAGCGGGAATATTTTATGGCCCCTTGCCATTGACGGACTTTTGACTTTTCTTTTTTTCTACTATCTAATTTTAAATGGAAGCATCCGTATTTTGTCCACCTGCCGCAGTCTCGGCGTGTGGAAAAGAGTGCTTTTTTTCTGCTGGGTACTGATTCCCATTCTTCATCTGCTCCCTCTAAAATACCTGTGCAGAAAAGCAAAGATTGAATATGATGCGGAATGCTGCCGCTTTGAAAACCAAAAGCAGCGGGATGGCGCTATGCTTTGTGCTTCCAGATATCCTATTGTTATGCTTCACGGAATCGGTTTTCGGGATCTTCAGTATTTTAACTACTGGGGACGTATTCCCAAAGAACTTGTACGAAATGGCGCTATTGTGTACTACGGCCATCAGGAGGCATGGGGTACTATTGAAAATAATGCCCAAATCATCAAAGAAACCATCCATAAAGTACTGGAAGAAAATCATTGTGATAAGGTAAATATCATTGCCCATTCCAAGGGCGGCCTGGATGCCCGCTATCTGATCAGCGGCCTGCATATGGAGGATCAGGTGGCATCCTTAACTACCATATCCACTCCTCACAGGGGTTCCGAGCTTTTAAATATTTTAAATAAACTGCCCGATGGCATATACCGGCTGGTTTCCTCCCTGCTTGACTTTACTTACCGCCGAATGGGAGATCAGCATCCTGACTGTTACCATGCCAGTAAACAGCTTTCTTCCGGATTCTGCCAGGATTTTAATAAAAAGTATCCGGATTCTCCAAAAGTTTATTATCAAAGCTATGCTTCCATTGTAAAACACACCTTAGGAGATAATCTGTTAAGCATTCCAAATTTATTAATGTATCTTGCCGGTGCGTCCAAAAATGACGGTCTTGTCACCGCAGAATCTGCTAAATGGGGTAATTTTAAAAAAACATTTATCAGCACAGGAAGACGGGGCATCTCTCATGGAGACATGATTGATTTAAAACGGGAGGATTATAAAGGATTTGATGTAATTGAAGCCTATGTGGAAATCGTATCGGAATTAAAAGCAATGGGATTTTGATTATAGCAGTTCCTTAACTGCCTTTTCCCAGCATTTTTCCGGAATATCAGGCCAGTTGCAGAACCCTTTTTCCTCTTTACACAGCTCCATTGCCCTTGACAGTACCTGGGCATGGCAGATGCTTCCATTTCGAAGCAGATGTTCCGTAACCTTACACCAACAGGGGGCTTTCACATCCAGTCCGCATTCATGCAGTTCATATATTACTTTTTCCACATCATAGGAAAGACTGATAAATTCCTCTTTCCACTTCTTTTCCATCTCATGCAGAATCATAAACTGGGATTTGCCGCCGCTAAATAAGGATACTCCCACAGAACCCGGATTAAGTGCAATTTTTCCCTTATACTCTATTTTATCCTGCACATGAGTGTGTCCGCACAAAAGAAGTAAATTTTTCTCTCTTTCTATAATTTCATAGGTTTCCTTCCGGTCAGCAAACATATTATCATTTATTTTTTCAGGAGAGCCATGACATACCGTCACAGGCGGCATATCCGGAAAGGTAAGTTCCCGCTTCATGGGAAGGCTCTCATAAAATGCAAAATCCTTATGTGTTAAATGGCTGTATGTGTAAAGCAGGGAACCTGTCGTGGAATCACATTCTTTCCATCCCTGACCGCCGCCGGCGCGATGATTCAGCCAGTAATCCTCCTTATTCCCCTTAATAAAATAACATTGATACTGTTCCTTCATCTGGTATATCATTTTCATTGTATTTTCGGGATAAGCCAGTTCCCCTAAGTAATCCCCCAGAAAAAGAAAGGTTGTAATTCCCTGATCCAATGCATACTCAACGCACCTTGAAAGGGCTATGTAATTTCCATGAATATCTGATAATACCGCCAGATCCATAGTAACTCCTTTTTCAATTTTGCTTTCGGCTGCCTGCTTTTACTATCATCCTATTTTGCATTTGTTCTCATTTTCTCAAGGGATTCCTTAAAAGGCGCTCTGGCAATCCCGTGTTCTGTCACAATCGCTGTAATCAGTTCGTTGTCTGTCACATCAAAAGCAGGGTTAAACACCTTTATGCCCTCCGGCGCCATAGGTTCCTTATACCACATTTGCGTCACTTCCTCCGCCGGCCTTTGTTCAATCTCAATTTCTGTACCGGTAGGGGTGTTAAAATCAATAGTAGACATAGGCGCACATACGTAAAAAGGCACTCCATACCGTTTTGCCACTGCTGCCACCACAGAGGTTCCGATCTTATTGGCTGTATCTCCATTGGCTGCTACCCGGTCACATCCTACAAATACTGCGTTAACCCAGCCATTTTTCATAACCATGGCAGACATATTATCACAAATCAATGTTACATCCACTCCGGCGCTTTGAAGCTCATATGCAGTCAGCCTCGCCCCCTGCAAAAGCGGTCTGGTTTCATCCGCAAATACCCGGAAATGATACCCTCTCTCCTGTCCTAAATAAATAGGCGCTGTGGCTGTCCCATATTTGCAGGTTGCAAGCTGCCCTGCATTGCAATGGGTTAATATGCCGTCCCCGGGTTTTACCAAAGACAGACCGTTTTCACCAATCGCCTTGCAGACACGAATATCTTCCTCCTTGATTTCTCTTGCTTCCCTGCCAAGAATCTCAATAATTTCAGATACTGCTTTTCCCTCTTCATGTGCCTTTATGCATACCTGTTCCATTCTGTTTAGTGCCCAGGAAAGATTGACTGCGGTAGGCCTTGCAGAATTAAGATAGTCCTTCTGTGCCTTAAATTTCTCATAAAAGCTGTCAAAATCCACCTTCTCTATCTGCTGCCCGGCAATTTCTTTGGCCAGGATATAAATTCCCATCGCCGCTGCCACTCCAATGGCAGGCGCACCGCGCACTTTTAGCAGATAAATGGCGTCCCAGATCTCCTGGGCCGTATGGAGTCTTATTATTTCTGTTTTTCCGGGTAGTCTGGTTTGGTCAATGATTATGACACTATTGTCATTATCGTCTAATTCCACTGTTTCGTATTCTATAATACTTTTGTTCATTTTTGCAGCTTCCTTTCCTGAAACTATAAATTGTGTATTTATAAATTAAAAATTATTTCTTATTTTCTCTGTTTTCTATCACTTCCATCACAGAAAAAACAACACATACCAGCACCGCAAGCAAAGATATCATCCTGTCAATTCTGGCATTCATACGCTTTCTTCTTTTTATTTTCTGTTTTGCCTTTTTCTTTTCCAGCTTTCTTCGATCTTTCTCCTGTTTTGATGTGTGTATCATATTAACCCATGCCTTTCACATAATAAGATCTGCATATTCTCCTTTGCAGGCTTTAAGCAGATCCCCCGGTTCCAATTCAATTTGTGAACCAATCCTGCCTCCGCTGACAAAAATTATATCTTTATCTTTTGCTGACTCATCCAGTCTGGTCACATATTGCTTTTTCATGCCAATGGCAGTGCAGCCGCCTCTGATATATCCGGTCACCTGATTGATATCCTTTACAGGAATCATGGATATGGATTTTTCTCCCACCGCCTTTGCCGCTTTTTTTAAATCCAGTTCCTGTGCAACAGGAATCACAAATACAAAATAATTTTTACTGTTTCCTACTGTTACTAAGGTTTTGTATACCTTTTCATGCGGAAGAGAAAGCATGTCAGCAATCTTCAGGCCATCGGTAAATTCTTCACATTCATACGTATGGCAGGTAAAAGGTATCTTTTCCTTTTCCAAAATGCGCATTGCATTGGTTTTTACTTCTTTATTTTTAGCCATTTTTGTACCATTATCCTTTTTAATTAAGACTTCTTACAATAGTTTATTTAGTTCAAAAAGCAGCCTTTGCTTCATTTCTGCTAATTGGCTTTTATCTGGGCGGTTGTCATCACAATATATCTTTTCCATAGGATAGCACCAGACTGGACCTTTCCCATTATTTCCATATCTGCCTATATCTCCACTCACTCTGGGATAAAGATGCCAGTGAAGGTGTACATCTCCATTTCCAAGCAATTCATAATTTATTTTTTCGGGAGCAAAAGCTTTGGAAACAGCTTCTGCAACGATTGACATTTCCTCAAGAAACTTTAATCTTTCCGCTTTGTCAAGATGAAATAATTCCGTTTTGTCACCATGCTCTTTGTAAAGAAAAAGGGTGTAACCATAAAAATGCTGATGGTCTCCAATAACAACATAACCGGTCTCCAGTTCTTTTACAAAATAAGGATTTGCACCATTCTTTATCATTTCAATCCTATCACATACAAAACACATATCCGTCACCTCCACAAGTAAAATTATAACATATTGTAAAAGATCTGTGTGAACTAGTTAAGGGAAATATATATGCAAATTTTCCCTTGTAACATACCAGTCAGGCAGCTACAAGGGAAATATATTTTACACTTCCGCCAAACGCAGACGTTCAATAATACTCTTTTTACACAATACATGGTAGCAGCTCACCGGAAGGATAATGGAGAGCAGCCCGATAACAGGAATGCTTATTACCAGCGGAAGTGCATGAAATTCCCATATAAAATATGACATATTTTTTCCTAATAAATAAACCAGGCCATAGCTGACCACATTTCCAAAGGTTACAGTAATTCCCAGTGTCCATGCTCCATACAAAATTCCTTCCATTATCAGCATCTGCTTAAGCTGCTTTCCAGTCATTCCTACCGCCTGCATCATGGCAAACTCTTGTTTTCTTGTAAGAATACCCGTTATCATGGCATTGATCAGATTCAGCACGCCGATCAGCCCAAGAATCAATCCAAGAAGGCCGCCTATAACACCAAACAGGCCGCTTTCCGCCTCAAACTCTTTTCGCAGAGTTTTCTTAGTACTTAATACAAGCTCCGGATAATCTGTTTCCAATAATTTTTCAATCTGGGCAATCACCTGTTCCTCTTTTTCTTCCTCCACATCAATGCAGGCATGTAATGCACCCTCTGGGTTATAAAGTTCCTTAAAATCTTTTTCACATAAAAGCAGGCTGATTCCTCCCAAGGTAACGCCGCGTGTGCCAATGGAATAAGGCAGCTGCGCCGAAGCTACAATCTCCACCTCTTTATCTGGTTTCGTTCCTTCTCCCTTCAACGTCAGTTTATCTCCTATTGAAGCCCAGTTTTTGGAAAAAATATCCACCAGTAAAACTGCAGTTCCTCCCTGCTCAAATTTTTCCCGATCAAAAGTTCCCTCCCAGTTTTCCAGGCTTGCATACAGATCTTCTGCAATGTGAAATGCTTTTTCAGGTATTTCTCCGCTTTCCTTCACTCCTCCAAGCATTTCTTCCACGCCCATACGTCCCTGCATTTGTGTCTCAAAATAACTGAAAAACCGCTCAATTGTTTCCTCCCCGATTCCTGCCATCCCCGCCTTACTTTCTATAATCTGTACCTTGTCCACACCGGGAATTTTTTCTATGGCTGAAACTGCTTCCGGCGTCACTGCCTCACAGTTCTGCCAGTTTCCTGACAAATCCAGCATAGTATAGTGAGTAACCTGCATATCACTAAGCAGATAATCTTTCACATACTCATCAAAGGAAAATCCTTTTACCATTGCGTAAGTGGCATTTAACAGAATAAGACTTAAGGATAAAGATGCAATCACTGCAGCCACTTTCTTTTTATTTCTTCCCATATTGGCTGCTGCCATATGGAACATGGAAATCTTCGATACCTTTTTCTCTTTCTTCTTATAAGTAATGCTTTCCACAAAGCGTACTGCCTCTATAGGCGACACCTTTGTTGCCAGATGGCAGGGCTTGATGCAGCTTATATATACCACTGCCAGCGAAAACAGCGCTGCGCCAATAAAAATCCAGGGGTTTAAAGATATGTTGGTAACACCGTCAGTAACCGTTGCACGATAAACCGCAGGCATCACTCCCCTGCCCACAAACCACCCGGTCAAAAGCCCAATAGGGATTCCTGCTGCCGAAAGCATAAGTGCTTGTGTGCGCACCATACTCCGAAGCTGTCTGCCGGTAGCGCCTATGGTTTTTAAAAGTCCATAATAACGGATATCAATGGTAACATTAATGTAAAAAATATTGTAGATAATCAAATATCCTGACAAAATAATAAGAAACAGCAGCCCTATGCCCAAAAGCATCGTAAAGCCATCCACTCTGGCCGTACCATAGCCCCAGTTCACACTGATTCCAATTTCATCCTCAGTAAATCCTGCCCGTCTGGTAAGCTCCTCCATTTGGGATTCAATGTCAAAAGAAGAGTCAAAGTAAATTCCTGCCTGCACACAGCCAATTGGCTGATAAAGCCCTTTTTCTTTCATGCGCTGATAATAATTGACTGATAAAAGATCAATATTTTCATCCAGCCATTCTCTGGATATCCAAAATTCCTGTGCCCTGGAAGCATCATTGGAATACCAGAATCCGCTTAGGGTAAATTCCTCCTCAAAAATAACCTCATTTCCTTCCCCATCACAACTGGATATGGTAATCGCTACCTTTTCACCTACCCGAAGGGGAACTCCAAGAGCTTCAAGGACTTTGGAACTGGCTGCACATTCATTTCTTTTTTCCGGCATTTTTCCTTCTTCCGGATAACTAAAGCTCCACTTCGCCTGCTGCTCCTCGCTAAAACGCACCTCTGTCTGAATTCCATTTAATTCAGGATTACTTCCAAATCCGGCCATAATATCATAGCTGATATCCTGATAACCACCGGCTTCCTTCACTCTTTCATATTCTTCCACAGACAAATATTTATAGCCTCCATGGGCGCTTGTTCCTACCTGCCGCATGGTTGCCTCCTGCAGGGAGCTCATCATAGAACTGCCTGCTGTAAACAGCGCAGTAAAAAGCACTGTTGTAAGGGTAATAGCCAGCACTGCAATCAGATTTTTCCACCGCTTTTCCTTCATGGTCCTTATGGAAAGAACCCGGATAATTTTTTTATTAGAAACGTTCCTCATACCCGGCCTCCCTCTGTCACAATCTTTCCATCCTCAATTCTGACAATCCTGTCGGCAAGCTGGGCAATCTCCTCATTATGAGTAATCATTACAATGGTCTGTTCAAACTTTTTTGCTGTCACCTTTAAAAGTCCCAGTACGTCCTGGCTGGTGGCAGTGTCCAGATTTCCGGTAGGCTCATCTGCCAGGATAATGGCTGGCTTTGCCGCCAGCGCTCTTGCAATGGCAACCCGCTGCTGCTGTCCACCTGATAGCTGGGAAGGAAGAGAATTTATCTTATTTTCCAGTCCCAATGTCTTTATGATCCGGCTGATATAGTCCTGATCAATCCAGTTCCCATCAAGCTGAATGGGGAACACAATATTTTCATAAACATTTAAAACCGGAACAAGGTTATAGCTTTGAAATATAAAGCCAATTTTCCTGCGCCGGAAAATTGCAAGCGCCTCCTCCTTTAATGTGGAAATATCTTTGCCATCCACAAATACATTACCTTCGGTGGGATAATCTAATCCCCCCAGCATATGGAGCAGTGTTGATTTACCGCTTCCGCTTGTTCCCACAATTGAAACAAACTCACCCTGCTCCACCTTAAGATTCACATTATCCAAAGCTTTCACAAGACTTTCATCCTGCCCATAATGCTTTTTCAGTCCTTTTGTTTCCAAAATAATCATCTAAAATAACCTACCCTTCCTGTACCTGTACATCTTCATCCCCAGGTACAAAGTTATATATAAATTTTTTATCTATTATTTACTATAACAGGTAAGTCTTTCTGCCTTCTTTCCGAATTCTAACACTTTTGAAAGAATGCAGTTACATAGGTTTTAAATTTTTATTAAGCCTGTCCACCATCCAGGCAATTCGCTTTTCCCGTCCTGCATCCGTCTTTGCATCAAAATATGCCCGCGTATAGGTTTTCTTTACTGACAGGGACATTGCCTGAAAATTTGTACAGGCAGGCTCATATCCTTCCAGCAGTGCGGAAAGCTGAGCAATTTGTTCCTCTGTAACCGCCGCCGGCTGCCTGGCATACCACTGCCCGTTTTTTTTGGCTTCCTCTATTTTCGTTCTGCCAAAATCAGTCATCAGCCCCCGCTCTTCCAGACTTTCTGCCAATGCCTTATTTTTCTCTGACCACTTGCTATTCTCCCTGCGCATGGAAAAATATTTCTTATAAGTTTTATCGTCAATACTTTGCATCTGTCCATCAATCCATCCAAAACAGAGCGCCTCTTCAAGGGCTTCTCCTGCTTTTATTGTTTTCGGTCCGCCAGCCTTGCCAAATAAAAGCCAGACACCGGCATTTGACAGGCAATTCTCACAGAGCCATTTTCTAAATTCTTCTCTGTCTGCAAATTCCAACAGATTACTCATTATGCGTTCCTCCCTTCCTTCTCCTTATCCGTTCCACAGGCATATTTCCCGATTATGATTTAGTAATTTCCATAAGAAAAATAATATAAATCATTCTTTCACAAGTGCAAAATTGTACTCTGCCACAAAAAATACACAAGTATTCAATACCCATATAAATCCTGTATTAATATTATGGCTAGTTTCATTTTGCATCTCTAAAATTTTTGTTAAATCCAGCGCTTCGAAGCATTGCTTATATCTGTCTTCTTCTATTAGATACTGATCATTTTGAATCCTATTTGCTTTACGAATATTATGACAAATAATCTGGCTGAAAATTTTCCTCATGCATTCCCAATACGTTTGTCCATTATGTGCATATCCCAATTGCATAATCATATCTTTAATCTGATACTTTGCTGTTTCTAAACTGACGTCTTTTATCATCTGGCACAATATGTTTTGAATTTTATCATTTAATTTATTTTCTTCAGAAATATCCAAAATCATATTGCAGCATTTATTTCTCTTCTCCACGTCAGTAATTCCATAACGTTCCTTCAATAAATCTTCAATTTTATGAGGATATTCAATATATTTTGCAATCATTGTTTCAGCCCTTACCAAAGCTTTATATTCTTTCCCCGGTTGTAGTGATACTAAAATTTTCCGCTCACCATAACCAGCATCTGGCAAAGTCTGCAAATGTTGATACGACTCTATCATAGGATAATTTATATACAATTTTCCCATATCTGCTGCATCAGTAAAATACTTCTGCATCTTAAGAATCTTCTCTTCTGAAAAGTTTGCATCATGGCGCTCATAATCAAACACTATAATAATGTTGGTAAAATCAATTTTATATCGAAGATTATCCGGATACCGCTTCTTACTTATTACAAAAGGCAAATCAATATCATCACCAGATTCTGCCCACCCGTCGCCATATTCTTTCTCAATATCATCGTAAAGCAGATAGATGTTAGTTCCATAAATCCAAATGTCATCCATATGAATATCAATTTCGGGAAAGCAGGCAAAAAGCAGCCAAAATAATTTATTTTTTTCGTGATTTCCTTCCACAATTAACAGATTTTGACTTCGTTTTCTTTTTTCACCAATATAATCATTCATATTTCTCAAATTCTCCGCTGACATACATTTTTTCCAAATTGTGCCCTTCTCTTAGCTCTCTCTTTGTTGCATTACAAAGCGAGGTCAACGTGCCTGCTCTTGACAGGATAAAAAGGCAATCCGGACGCATCAACCTGTTCGTCATTAAATTTGTATTATGTGAAGTCATAATCATCTGGCATTTTGGATATCTTCTTTTAAAAAATTTAATCACTTTTTCTGCCATTTCATAATGATAAAATGCATCAAACTCATCCAAATACAAAAAGGAAGCATCTGTTATTCTGGATACAACTCTGTGATACAGGTTAATCAAAGCCAATGTGCCGCTGGATGCATTTTCAAAAAAGGGCACTAACTTTTCATGAACAAAGTATAATTCCCGCTGCCCATCCGGAAGTTTCCTCAATTCCAATTTACACGCAATTCCCATTGCATTAATAAAATCCTCTAACTCCTTTAGCTCTTCCGGTTCTTCCAACGATTCGAAGAATGCTTCATTCATTCTTGTTGGATGAAGCATCATAGCATCACTGGTCTTAATCATAATCATTTTTTCAACATAACTATATAATTTAATTAATACAGAACCCCTCTTTAATGCCACGTTGAAAAGCATCCATCTCAGAAATGGCAATTGAGTTCCTAAATGACAGTCCATTGCTTCACCAGATTCAAACGATTGTAAATATCTTTCTATATTGACAGTATCTGCATCAATATAATTTAAATTATCAAAATTATATTCTTTATTGGCAAAATCACACTTGAAAATAGCGATTCCGTCTATGATTAGTTCCTCACTTTGCAGCTCTGTATCAGACAAACGAACATATCTATAAATCAATTTCTTATCATCAAATTGAAACTCATAGAAAAATACTGCCGAATTTTCCACAGAGTCGACATTGAGAAATGTCCGGTCATTCATATATCTTGCACCAGTAAGCAAAGTAGCACAGATATTCATAACAGCTTTTCCCAAATTCGTCTTTCCAGTTGCATTTCTTCCATAGATCAGTATTTTGCCAATGACATTATCTGTAATGCAATCTGTACTAAACTGATATCCTGCAATATTTTTAAAGTCTATACATATATTCTCCCTGAAATTTCTATAATTTCTTACCATAAACTTTGTTAACATAATTTCATACGCCCTTTCAAACAAACCTTTATATAACTATTTAAATACAGTATAAGTAATCTTATAAATTTCCGCAACAGCTTACCGTAAAAAAATTCCGGCACATATTTAACATCTCTTTTACATATATTATCTCTCATTCTTTATCATATAAAAAGAAAAGGTACTGCCTTTCCCATGTTGTGACTTCACCTTTAAGTAGCCATTCTGCCTTTCCGCAATTTCCCTGGCAAGGTACAGGCCGATCCCAACGCCTTTCGTCTGCGCTGTTTCCTTACTTCTGTAAAAACGCTGAAAAATCTTTGCCTGCTCTTCTTCCATGATTCCAATTCCCTGATCTGTCACATTTACCGCCACAAACATTTCGTAATCAGTTACCTTTATCTGTACCCTGCTCCCAGACGGACTGTATTTCACAGCATTATCAAGCAGATTTCCAACTGCCTCTTCCGTCCATTTCCTGTCAAAGCAAGCCTGCGCCTTTGTATCTTCCAGAATAATTTTAATCTGCTTTTTTAAGGCTTCCTCCTGCATCATACTTACCACTGCACGAAGCATTGGCGCAACAGGCTGCAGCACTGGCTGCAGCATAAGCACTTCATTTTCAAGGCGGGATGTTTTTATCAACGACTGGATAAGAAAATCCAGCTTTTCCGACTGTTCCCTGATAGCTTCAATCATGGGAACGAGCTCAGGATTTTTCTCTTTCTCCTCCAAAAGCTGGGAATACAGCATAATATTAGATATCGGCGTTTTCGTTTGATGGGAAATATCAGAAATAAGGCTTTTGATCCTGCCCTGCTCCTCCAAAAGTTTTTGTTTTGCCGTCATCTGGGAGGATAAAAAGCGTTTCCATTTTACCTCAAGCCTTGAAAATCTGCTTTCATTATAATCTCTTTCATTAAAATGGCCATCTAACGCATCATCCAGCATATCCTCAAGCTTTGCCATCGTGCCGATGCGAATTTTCTTTCCCTTTTCTTTCCCCTTATGCCTTCCAAACATATCCTTTTCCATACACTGTCTGTAAATGTCCTTCTCCATTTTCGTGCAGCTTGCCACGCAGCCTGTTTACGGTTACGGATAATGCATTTTCATCCACATATTCCGCACCTTCCGTCCAGATTTTGTCTATCAGTCTGTCTCTGGTAAGTATCCTGTTTTTATTTTCCACCAAAAACTGCAAAAGCTTTAACTCGGTTTTGCTTAAAATGATTTCTTCGTCTCCTTTTTTCACCTGCATATCCTCAAAAGAAAAATAAAAATCCTCAAAGCGGTAAATCCGGTTTTCTTCTTTTCCAGCATTTTTCAAAGCCTTATCAATTCTTGCACGCAGTACCATAAGACTGAAGGGCTTGGTAATATAATCTTCCGCTCCAAGCTCTAATCCCCGCACTTCGTCCATCTCAAGATCATTGGCTGTTAAAATGATTACCGGCTCATTTCCTTTATTTTTTATTTCCTTAAGCAGTTCATACCCGCTTCCGTCCGGCAAATTAAGATCAAGAAGAATCAGGTCAAAACCTTCCCTTACAGAAAGAGCATCCCTTGCTCCGGCAATACTTTCACACAGTACAAAAGAAAAATCTTCCCTCTTTAACGCAAGTTCAATTCCTTCCCTCAACCCCTTATCATCTTCTACAATTAATATTCTCTTCAAACTTGCTCCTATCTCCCCTTATAACGGGTATCATTTTTTTACATGATTATTATATCCGATATGAACTGCTTTAAGCAATTACATCCTTGCCGCCATCAGACTGCTGGAAGAATACCGCCGCAGCCCCCGGTAAAATACCGCTGCCGCCGCCCCCATAAGTAAAAACGTATACCCCAGCACCACAAACAGTTTTCCCACATCAAACGACGTCATAATATGAACCGGAAGATAAATTGACATGCCTACCGGAATCACGCTGTAAAACAAAAGTCTTACCGCCCCCTTAAAAATCCCATCCGGATAAGTTGAAAAGCTGGCCATACTGCCCACCATATGGTTTCCAACTATCTCTGCACGCACAAACCAAAAAGACAAACTGCCCATCAGCAACGCAAATGCTGTTAAAATCACTGCCCCTGTCACCGTAAACAAAAGAAACAGGAAAAACCGCTTTACACTGAAACAAAAAATACAAATAATCAGCATTCCATAAAGAAAATCCCCAATGGCCGAGGTATCAGTTGCCGAAGTCATTACACTAAGCAGAACATTTTTAGGCTGCACCAGATAGGCATCCAGCTTGCCGTTTATGATCAGATCCGGCAGGGAAAATACCCGGGCAAATAAAATGTGGGATAAACCAAAGGTGCCCGCAGCAAGCCCCCATAGCATCATAATTTCCTCCATCTTATATCCGCCAACATTGTCCTTAAGGCGCAGCAGAATAACCCACTGTACGATAAATGTGGCATTGTTCAGCATCATAAACAAAATATTTGTCAGAAATGTAACCTTGTTGAGCATCTCCCGCATAATATTATATTTCACAGAAAGCCCGCATACCCGTATCTGATTTTTAACCGCCGTTAACATACAGCTTCCTCCCTCCCTTTTTATAAATCAAAAACATCATTCCACAGCCAAAAGTAAGATAAAGCATCTGCACCAGTAAAATTTCAACATATTTCTCCATGCTGAAATCTACAACCAGCTTTGCCGGTCCATAGCAGACCGTATAGATAGGCGTCAGCTTAAGTACAGGCTGTAATACTGCCGGGAAAATCTCAATGGGGAAAATCGTTCCCACTACCAGAATTAACTTATCATACAGCCACTGAAAGGGATTTGAATCCTCAATCCAGAAAGAGAACATGCTGATGCACAGCTTAAATACCCCATGAATTACCACCCCTGATATGATACAGGGAATTACTGCAAAAAGCGTCATCATATGAAAGTTTGGAATCCGCCCCACCATTGTTATTCCAATCACTAATGTGATTGCCCCATACATAGGCAGTTGTACACTCCATTCCCCCGTATATTTTGCAAGAATATATAAAGGATAATAATAAGGCTTATTTACTAAATATGCAATGTTTCCGCCCCGGATATCCGTCGCCGCCTGCCTTGTTACGGTCTCCGAGCGGGCGCCGAACCATATCATTTCCGTAATCATTACATACCATATCATCTGTTCCTTCATATATCCTGCTATCAAGTCACCAGGCGACGCATACATATACCCCCAAAGGTTGATAAACACGAAAATAATAATAAAATAGCTGACAAATCCCATAGCAATATTGGCAATATACTGTAGATTTTCCATCAACACTGAGCGATAAATTACTGCATATTTTCTCATAAATCCGCTCCTCTCCCCTTTGACCGGTATATCTCCATAATAATATTTTCCAGTGGAACATTAGATATGTTAATATCCTCCACACAATCTGCATCAATACTGCGGAGCGCATCATTGATCTTCATTACCGAAGTGTCCACCTCAAACTTAATATGACCGCCCTTTCTTTTCAATATGGTGATTCCTTTCACCGGCGGCAGTACTGCTTCTTCCTGCAGCTTTACCTCCACAATTTTCCTGTTCAGGTAATGGTATTTTAAATGTTCCATAGAGTCATCCATCACAATCTGACCGGAGTTTACAATAACAATGCGCTTACAGAGCTTTTCAATATCTCCAATGTCATGGCTGGTGAGAAAAATAGTCGTATTAAGCTCCTTATTCATCTGTTTGATCAGCCTGCGGATATTTTCCTTCACCACCGGATCAAGGCCGATTGTTGGCTCATCCAAAAACAATACCTTAGGCTTGTGAATCAGCGAAGCTGCAATTTCACAGCGAATCCTTTGTCCTAACGACAGATTCCGCACCGGCGTATTTATGAACTCCGCAAGCTCAAACAAATCCGCAAGCTCCCCAATACGCTTTTCAATTTCCCTGCCTGAAAGGTCGTAAATCGCACCAAAAAAACGAAAATTGTCATTGGGCGTCAAGTGCGTCCAAAGCTGCTCTTTTTGTCCAAATACAGTGCCAATCTGATAAGCAAGCTGCTTTCTTCTTTTTACCGGATCAATGCCAAGCACTTCTATCCTGCCGCCATCAGGATACAAAATCCCTGTCAGCATCTTGATTGTGGTACTCTTTCCGGCACCATTCGGCCCGATAAAAGCAAGTACTTCACCTTCCTCCACACCAAAGGAAATTCTGTCAACTGCCTTAATTTCTTCTGTCTGTGGGTGAAAAATGCCTTTGATACTGCCTTTCATCCCCTTTTCCTTCTGCTTTACCCGAAAGTTTTTAGAAACTTTCTCCGCCTGAATTGCTTTCATTGTACATCCCTCCTGAAAATATATAAAAAAAGAAGCCTCCATGTTACATACATTTAAATGTATATACCATGCGGCTTCTATCTATCATGATACCCTCGATTACCGCATAGCCAAATAAGACTTTTCATCCTATGGCCATGCGTCTTTCCGGTTATTTACCGATATACGGCTGTGGCCCTAAACTGAAAAATCTGAAACTGCTGCATAATCGAAATGACCAGTACGTTGTTATGAATAAACATATCAGTGATCTCCTGAATTAAAATTTCTAAATTTTAGATAGTGTATCACAATATATATTTTTAATCAAGCAATTTTTTACAGCCAGCATAATCAAGTAGCAAATCTGTAGTTTTCAAAACCACCTATGCCTTGTGTAATTGCAGCCACCAATAATAACCTTTAAAAATCAATGTTTTCCTCTCACCTTTAAAAATCAGGCCCAGCGTCTCTTCAAACCATTTTTCAACAATCTCCGGCGGCCTGCCCTTTTCTTCAATTTGTGCATTTACATTGGACTGCAGCATCATAAATCTGATAAAACTCTCCAAGTCAAACCCATACTTAAAAAAACACTCTTTTTGCCTTTTCATTTCAAACCCATAAGGCTCTGTCATTTCCTGCGTCCAGACATTTTCTTTTCTTGGCGGCTTGGGAAACTCCTTTAGATAACTTTGATGCCACCAGTTGGAATAATCAGCATTTTCCTGCATTTCATCCGTAATCCAGAAATCATAAATAACCAAAACTCCATTATTTTTCATGATCCTTGCAAGGTTTGATAAAAATTTTTCTTCTTCCACCCAGTTAATCACACCCGCCGCAGTAACAATATCAAAGGTATTATCCGATGCCTTAATTTCTTCCCCGCTGCTTTGAAAAAAATCATACGGCGGATTTGGGTATAATGCACTTGCTGCTGCAACCATTTCACCGGAAATATCCGTACCAGTCACATAATCGCATATCATTTTCAGGGCTTTCGAAGATAAGCCTGCCCCACATCCCACATCAAGACCATTTTCAAAGTTTCCCTGAAAACCTATGTCCTTTTTTACCAGTTCTATCACCTGACTGTGTAAAAAAGGCCGGTCCTTTGCATAACCTAATGCAATTCTTTTATAATCAAAAGATTTATTGTTCATTTTTCCTGCCCTCCTTCTTTACAGTATATCCATCTATCCCAGCAAAGTCAAAACATATATATGGTTTTAAAAACTACTTGTCAAGGTATTTATATTGTTAAATATGAAACCAATGACCAGTTTGTATTGATAATTTTTACCGGAAGTGGTAATGTATTATTACTATAAATTATAAAGCCATTTGGAACAAGGATATTAAGGGAGGAAGCTATACGCTGTATGAGTGAAGTATTTCAGATTTTCAGTGACGGTTCCTGCGATCTGCCACCGGAACTTACAAAAGAAAAAAATATTATTGTAGTACCTTTTTATGTATCTTTTGACGATACACATTATCAGAAAGAAATTGTTGAAATTGGAATCAGGGACTTTTATCAAAAAATGGTGGATGAACCTAAAGTATACCCAAAATCCTCCATGCCTTCCACACAAGATTATATAGATGCATTTCTTCCTGTAGTCAAACAGGGAATTCCTATTATTTGTATCTGCATCACAACCAAGTTCAGCGGTTCCATGCAGTCCGCCCTTAATGCGAAAAACATGCTGCTGGAAAGTTACCCGGATGCACGTATTAAAGTAATTGACGCCACTGTCAATACCGTTCTGCAGGGACAATATGTATTAGAAGCCGCCCGTATGCAGGAAAGCGGTGCCGGATACGAGGAGACCATCAATAAATTAGAAAAAATCAAATCCACCGGGCGCATCTTTTTTACCGTAGGAAACATGGAATACCTTCAGCATGGCGGCAGAATAGGCAAAGTAGCCAGCATTGCCGGAAGCGTTCTTGGCATCAGACCTATCATCACCTTAAAGCAGGGAGAAATTTTTCCTTCGGGAATTGCCCGGGGTAGAAAAAAATCAATGGAAAAAACCATTGACCTGATTATAAAATATTTGGACGAGTTAAGAGAACCGATCTGTCATTTTAGTGTGGCTGTAGGTTATGGCTACGACTATGAAGAGGCTTCCGCCTATCGTGATATTGTTTTTAAAGCATTAAATGAAAAATATGGATTGCAGGAGCTGCCCATCTATCAGATCGGTGCAACTATTGGTGTTCACACCGGTCCTTATCCTTTAGGGCTGGGAATTATTCGAAAGTCCGTAATTCTAACCGGAAAATAAACGTACACTCTGCGGCGCATCTTTCAAAAGATGCTGCCTTGCTTTTGAACTGCCTCCCGTCAAGAATACAATTAAAAAATAGAAATTTATTTCTGCCACCAGAAAAATCTGGTGGCAGTTTTGAAAATTTAATATTATAAATATTGTTCAACAACAGCCTGCATCTGCGTCCATTTATCTTCCATGTCTTTTACCATAGCAAACTGAGTCCGGCAGCGGTCCAGATTGTGTTCGGGACGGTGAATCTTAAAATAGCTGTCACCTTCCAAATAATCGGTCAAAAAGCGTATCCCACATTCCAGCGTCATCAGCTTGGCACCCATAGGAAGCATTAGAATTTCCTTTTCGGTTAATGCTCCTTCACACCCTTCGATAAATCCTTTGGTGAACAGGGAAAAGAGCTCCAGATCGCAGGATATTTTCGAAAGATCTTTTTCATCCTCTGCACCTGTATTGGCTCCAAAGCGGATGGAATCACCATAATCATATAAAGCAGAACCTGGCATCACCGTATCCAGATCAATAACACATATTCCCTTTCCGGTTGTGTTATCTATCATTATATTATTAAGCTTTGTGTCATTATGTGTTACGCGTAAAGGCAGTTCTCCGGATGAAAGCATATCACAAAGTATGCAGCAGTCATCTGCGCGATCCAGAACAAACTGTATTTCTTTTTGAACATCTTTAGCTCTCTTTAATGCGTCCTTTTCAACTGCTGCTTTAAATTTTGCAAGGCGGTCTACAGTATTGTGAAAGTTGGGTATCGTCTCATGGAGACTTGCAGCAGGATAATCCTCTAAAAGCTTTTGAAAATGTCCAAATGCAACAGCACTCTCATAAAAATCATTTTGATTTTCTACTGCATCATAGCTGGTTGCATCTTCAACAAACAGATACATTCTCCAATAAGTACCATCCTCAAGCCTGCAGTAGGATTTTCTTGATTGAGTACAAACTACGGTTAATGCTTCTCTTTCAGGATTGCCACTATTTTCAGTAATTTTTTTCCGCAGGAAGGTTGTTACGCCTATTATATTTTCCATAAGACCTATAGGATCTTTAAAAACATCATGATTCATTCTCTGCAAAATATAATGTCTTTTCTGCGAATCTGAATGACAGGTTAAAAGGTATGTATCATTAATGTGACCATTTCCATGAGGTTTGATCTGCTCTATCATTCCATCTATTTGAAACTTTTCTGCAATTTGCATTAATTCTGTTATATTTTTGTCCATACTGCTGCCCTTAACCTTTCACACCGCCGCCGGTAATGCCGGCAATGATTTTTTCTGACATGAAAATATACAGTATAAATGTTGGCAAAAATACGATAACTACAGATGCAAACATTCCTGCATAATCGCCAGTATATCTCATGGAGTTGATCATTCCATACAGTCCAATTGCCACCGGTTTAACTTTGTCTGAATTAGCAAAAATCAGTGACATAAAGTATTCATTCCATACATTAATGAAATTGAATATGGTAACTGTAATAATACCTGGCTGGGCCATTGGAAGCATGATTTTCCAAAAGGTTTTCATTGGAGGGCAGCCGTCAATTGCTGCCGCCTCTTCAAAGGCTCTTGAAAGATTTCCAAAAAAAGTTAAAAGGAAAATTGTAGTGTAGGGAACATTAATTCCCACATACAAAAAAATGAGGGCAGCCCGGTTGGCCAGGGAAATATTCAGAACATTCCATCCTGCAACCAGTCCAAACAGAGGAAGAACAATCATAGTTGCCGGAACACCCATAGAAGCAACAAACCCGTTTTGAATGATTTTGTTACCTATAAAAGTAAAACGGGACAGCACATATGCTGCTGGTGCACATACCAAAATCAAAAGAGTACAGGATATGGTGGCATAAATCAATGAGTTGGTAAAAAATACTGAAACATTGGATGTGCTCCATGCTTTTGCATAGTTTTCAAAGTGAAGTCCGCTTGCAAATTTAAAAACATCTCCTGAGAAAATTTCTTTGGAGGTAGAGAAACTTGCTGCAATAACCCAGCCAAGAAGTACAAAGGTAAAAAGCACCCACAGGGACAATATTATGTAACCGGGAGCCAGATGAAGTTCTTTTTTCCAATTTACAGGCTCACGTACTTTCTTTTCTTTCGCCATTTTTTCTCCCTCCTTTAAAATTCGATGTCATCATCTTTGAATATTTTGTTACATACAATAAAAATTATTACCACACATGCGCTGAGCAATACACCAACTGCAGCTCCGATACCGGAGTTTCGTTCTGTAACACTGTTACCGGCGCCAAAAATATTTTGATACATATAAACTACTGGTGTGATGGTTTGTGTATTGGATACTACCATAGAGAATAACTGCGACCAGAGGAAGAAACCTGCTGAGCTGACACTCCACATGGTAATATTGGTTTTAGTCACGCCTTTTAAAAGCGGAAGGGTGATATAGCGGAATTGCTGGATTCGATTTGCACCATCTAAAGTAGCCGCCTCAAAGTAATCTGCACCAATTCTTTCAATACCACTGGCAAATATGAGCATATGGTATCCAACCATGCCAAAGCAATATGCCACTAACAGAGCAAGAAATAAATGATCCGGATCCAGCCATTGGAACTTGGAAAGCCATTCCCAGTGAAGCATATCTCCAACAGACTTGAATAAGCCAAACTTGGGACTAAATACATATTGCAGCCACATAGTTGCAAGAGCTACCGCGCTTACTACGTTCGGCATATAAATAATTGCCCGGAATGCACTTTTAAAACGGATCCCGCTGGTCAGGATCGCCGCAAATAAAAGTGCGAGTCCCATAACAATCAACCCGCCAAAAAACCAGATACGGAAAATGTTCCACATGGAAATCCGAAAAAGCTGTGTGTTAAACAGTTTTATATAGTTGGCAAGTCCGGAAAACTGCCATTTGGAAACTGCATCTGTTACCCCTTCAATCTTAAAAAAACTCATTGCGACAGTTCTGATAATCGGGTAAACAAAAATAATGGCAAACATAATGACTGCCGGAGCCAGAAAAGCCACAATCATGGTCTTATTCTTTTTCAATCCAGAAACCTCCTTTCAATATCAGAAAGTGTAAATTGCTAATTTTCATATTTTACGAATAAAACATGGCGGCACCGTCTGAGGCGATGCCGCCATAGTTATCTCATGCGATCAGTGCGGATGTTTATGCACTTTTCTTACAGTTGATTAATTGCCGGCTGCCTTTAATGCATCTACAAATCCCTGTGCATCCAGAGAACCTCCGCAAAGCTTGGTGAAATTCTCAACGATGATAGGAGTCATGTCAGCATTAGCTTCTGCTCCTGCCGCCCAAGGATAACGGGTAGTCAGACTTTCCATAACCGGTTTTACGTTGGTGAGGAGTACAGGCCATTCTGCATTATTGGAATCAGCAGGAATACCAACAGACATCTCGGAGAGCAATTTGTCAGCATCACCCTTGGTTAAATATGTAATCAACTGGAATGCCTGCTCAGCCTTTGTTGACTTTGCATTGATGGCAAACACCTGAGCACCATAGTTAGAAGCTTCTGTTCCATCTACACCACCGTCTACTGCAGGATAACTGAAGCATCCCCAATTAAAATCTTCACCGGCAATATCCTTTACTTCATTAGGAAGCCAGGAACCATTTAAGTACATAGCAGCAGTTCCCATAGCAAGTTCGGTGTTCTGTCCTGCAGGCCACTGATTACTTTCAATTGTTTCAGAGAAGAAACCTCTGCTTGCCAGTTCTTCATATGCCTGTGCAGTTTTTAATACTGCCTCATTGTCCCAGTCGCCATTTTTTACTACTTCTTCTGTAGCGGGTTCCCCAATCAGACGGCTCATATGATATCCGAACAGGCTGGCAATATATGCATTATCGTTTGTGATCGGAGTATAACCAGCATCCTTGATCTTCTGGCATACATCAAGGAATTCATCCCATGTAGTAGGAACAGCAGTCACACCTGCTTCTTCAAAAATATCTACATTATAGAAATATGCAAATACGTTGGGCTGGTAAGGAATAGACTTTAAGGTTCCGCCAGCAACCTCGCGGCATGCAGCCATGAGTCCTGCATTTGCAGTTGATTCATAATCATTAGCAGCAGCCAGATCTTCCAGATCAAGCAGATAGCTGCCCCATGTAACATTTACACGATCAATATCTTCATCAAATAAATCAATGTTGGTTCCTGCATCCAGTGCCGGCTGAAGTCCTTCACGGATACCGGTACGTCCTTTAAATTGTACGTCTACTTCAATGCCGGTCTCAGCAGTAAATGCTTCGATAGACTGTGCAATTGCCTGTGCCTGTGGTTCTGCAGCATCCCACATAGACCAATATACAAGCTTATCGCCGGTTGACTCTGCCGGTGCAGCAGCTTCTTCGGTTGTGCTTGTGCTGGCAGATGTTTCTGTACTGCTTTCAGCAGTTGTATTATCAGAACCGCAGCCAGCCAGTAATCCTGCTATCATGGTCACACAAAGCAGCATACTTAAAATCTTCTTTTTCATATTTTTTACCTCCTGGATTATCAATTATAGAGTTTAATTGTTTTATAAACTCTAAATCAGTTTTATGTTTTTTATTATAAAGAGAGAAATTTTAAAAGTCTTTATCTTATCTGTCCCCCTTTTTGCACTATCGGCCTCTTATTTGTGTATTCTATACAAAAATTATAATTAATATCGTCAATGATAGTAGTTTTTTACAATTTCACGCAACGAAACAATAGTCAATATGCTTAAATCAAATAAATTTTATCTTGTTTTGTTATCAGTTTTTTCCTTTTTGTTTGCTTTGTTTGCATTTTTGTATTATTATAGTTTCAAAATAAGATGGGAAATTTATACAATCGGCTTGTTTACAGCTTGTAACAATTTAAAGATAAAAGAGGTGGATGATTATGAATTACAAAAGTGTGCATTTAAATGAAGTCCTAACTATAGATGAGATTTTTTCAGTCCACTATTTTGAATATATGAGTGATTTTTCATTCCCAGGTGAATCTCATGATTTTTGGGAATTTCTATGTGTGGACAAAGGTGAAGTAAATGTATTTGCAGATGAGTTATTTCATTCTTTGAAAAAAGGAGATGTGATTTTTCATAAACCCAACGAGTTTCATAATGTAAAGTCTAATGGAATGATTGCCCCTAATCTGGTAGTTATTTCTTTTGCCTGTAATTCGCCGGCTATGTCTTTCTTTGAAAAGAAGGTGCTGCAGATCAGCGAGCCGGAGAGGATTTTGCTTGCCCAGATCATCCAGGAAGCCGGACATGTTTTTTCAGGACGTTTGGATGATCCCTATCAGGAACAGTTAATTCGTGCTGACAGTCCGCGTTTTGCAGGGGAACAATTGATTAAGATATATCTGCAGCAGTTTTTAATCCAAATGATACGCCATTACATGGTTCATGCTGCACCGCTGGCACCCCCCCCTAATTAAGTCTGTCAAGCAAAAGGCGGATGGCGTATTATTTTCACAAATACAGGAATTTATGGAAATACATATCAATGAAAATATTTCGATTGAACAAATCTGTAGAAGTAATTCCATAGGCCGCTCCCAGCTTCAGAAATTATTCCGTTCCAGGAGCGGCTATGGTGCAATTGAATACTTTTCACGTATGAAGATAGATCTTGCCAAACAAATGATAAGGGAACGTCATTATAATTTTACACAGATAGCAGATGCCCTGGGCTTTTCTTCTATCCATTATTTTTCCCGTCAGTTTAAGCAGATAACAGGCATGACGCCCTCAGAGTATGCATCTTCAATAAAAGCATTGTCCGATCAGCCTGTATAATCGGATTATTCCCAAAGCTTTTGAGGATAACGTCCTTCATCTTTTAAGGACTGAATTGCTTTGACAACAGTAGGTTTATCTTCCTTGTAGGTTACGCCATACCAGCGGTCGCGGGATTTTAACACAGTAACTTCCGCCTTATTTTCCCGGATCAGTTCATCTACCACAAAGGGAAGAAAATATTCACATTTGAGAGGATTCACCGGCAGATTTTTCTTAAGAAAATCGGAAAATCTGTTATTGATTTCCGGCAGGATGCTCTGGGTAAAGCCCCACATATTCATGGAAACTACAGTTTCGCCTGAAAGCTTTGTCCAGGTTGTGCCATCATCTTCCGTGTAAGCGGGACCGTCAGGGAGCTTTTCAATACGAACCCGTTCTGTAATGGCAGTCAGCTTTCCGTCCTCATTCGTCTCACAAACACCGCGCGCCACATGACCATTTTCAGTAAGAGTGTTTTCCAGAAGATAGCCTACCATGGTAAACTGATATTTTTCATTATCCTCATGGGCAGCAAGAAAGTCGTAAATCATCTGGAATGCCTGTTGTCCGTAATAATCATCTGCGTTAATTACAGCAAAAGGCCCGTCAATAACAGAAAGACAGGATAAGACTGCATGGGCCGTGCCCCAGGGCTTGGTTCTTTCAGCAGGAGCTTCAAAACCTTCCGGCAGATTTTTAATATCCTGGAACACATATTCCACCTGAATGCGTTTTTCCATCCGGTCCCCAATGCAGGTTCTGAAATCCTCTTCGTTTTCTTTTTTAATAATAAACACCACTTTTTCAAATCCCGCTTTTACAGCATCATAAATAGAAAAATCCATAATAATATGACCTTCGGTATCAATCGGATCAATCTGTTTTAATCCGCCATAGCGGCTTCCCATGCCTGCTGCCATAATGACAAGTACTGGTTTTTTCATGTTTTTTGTTCCCTCCCTTAGATAAACATATATTTTAAGTATATACGCTTTTTTATTCTGGGACAATAGCACGATAGGCACTTTTTTTTATCAAAAAAGATAAGATGCTTTTGATGAGAAATTCACATAAAATTACGCGCCAGCTTCATACGGAATTCATATCCATATGTTACAATACTTTCATGCAGTAAAAATAGTTATGTTACGGAGGCATTCATGCGGATTTTATTTTTAGAAGATGAACCTACGATACGCGAGGTTTTGACGGAATACATGAAAATGCAGAAATATGATGTAATTTGTGCCAAAGACGGAGAAGAGGCTCTTGCGCTTATCAAAGAGCAGATGTTTGATCTGGCAGTGCTTGATATTATGGTGCCTAAGGTAAGCGGTCTTGAAGTACTGGCTTACATCAAAAAGCATAAGCCGATGATGGCTACCATCATGTTAACTGCGCTGGATGATGAAAAGACGCAGGTGCAGGCATTTAATCTTTATGCGGACGATTATGTGATTAAGCCGGTATCGCCTATTATTTTATTAAAAAGAATGGAAACAATTCTGCGGCGGGTAAAACAAAGCGGGAAAAAAGAGGAAAAAGGGCTGGTGATTCATGGAGAATCCTATCAGGCATTTTTTGACGGGGAGCCTATAGATTTGACTTTGAGCGAATTTCTGCTTCTGCAGGTATTGGAAGGGGAGCCTAAGCGGGCTTTTACAAGGGAGCAGTTGATTTTACGGATTTTTAATGAAGATTATGTGGGCAATGACAGAATCATAGACGCTCATGTGAAAAATCTTCGAAAAAAGCTTCCGGGAAATTATATCAAAACAGTGATAGGAATTGGTTATCAGTTTTGGGGGGAGCCTTAAATTATGAAACTGGCAAAAAAAACATTTGTTTACAGTATGATACTTGCAGTGCTTATGGTCGCCTTTGTAGTGGGATATTTTGTTTTTATGCTGCCTTCTTTGTATGTGGATTATGTGATGAAGAGTAATTTAAGAAGCGTGGCGGAAGTGCAAAGGGGATATATGGAAAGCAGAAGCTATGAAAATTTGACGGTAAAAAATCCTTCTGCGGTTTTTACTCTGGAAGTGCCGGATACAGGAAATGAAATTTACGCGGCGGGGAAATTTTTTAAGGTAACGATAGAAGTTCTGGATGAAGAACTGCAGGGAATGCTTGATTTTATAAGAGAGCAAATGAATAACGGGCGGAAAATGGGAGAAACGAAGCAGGCGGGGGAAGAACTTCAAAATGATGTATGGACAGATGGAATGGAAGTTCTGGAAAAGATAAAAGAAAAGTTTGCAGGCAGAGAGCTGTTTCATGAAGATGATCCCATTGCAGTGTGGATGGAATGGAAAGCAGATCAGGAGGTTTATCAGGGGGAATACGAAAAATTCCACATAATAGCGGACGATTTGTTTATCTATGAAGCAGGCATTTCAGACGGAAACTACAGCTACACCACTTATACAGCTATGGCTCATGCCGACGATGCTTATATTATTACTGTTTATCCAACGCTGACGCCTAAAATGGATGAAATTACGCCGGTGGTAATGGGAAGCCTTCCAATGATTATCGCAGTGGTATTTCTATTGATTCTGGTGTCATCAAGATTCTTTTCCGGAAAGATTGTAGATCCCATGATCCGGCTGGCTGCATATGCGGAAAATGCAAAGCTGGCGGAATATTCGCAAATCGAGCCATTTGAGACAAAAGGGGAAGATGAAATTGCAGCCCTTGGAAGGGCAATTCAGGAACTGTATGAAAAACTTCGAAGCAGTTATCTGGAACTGGAGGAAAAAAATCATGAGCTGGAAGAGGAAAATATCCGGCAGGAGGTTTTCCTTCGGGCTTCCTCCCACCAGCTAAAGACACCTATTTCAGCAGCCATGCTTCTGGTGGAGGGGATGATGAATGAAATAGGCAAATATAAGAATGTAAAAGAATACCTTCCCCAGGTAAAAGAGCAGCTTTTGTCCATGAGAAAAATCGTGGAAGATATTTTATATCTGGATTATCATGCAAAAAACATGGAAAGAGAAAAGACAGATGCAGCACAGTTAGTACAGGAGATTGTAAAGACTTATGCGGTTCAGTTAGAAGACAGGGAGATTTCCGTTTATGAGTCAGGAGACGCAGTTATCTTATCGGACAGGGAAATGCTGAAAAAAATTATTGATAATCTATTTTCCAATGCGGCAGGATATACTCCTAGGGGAGAAAAAATTGAAATTGAAATAAATGAGAAGGAGCTTTCCATGAAAAACTATGGAATTGTAATAGACGAAGCTCTTCTTCCCAATATTTACCAGCCTTTTGTCAGCAGCAATGAATCAGGCAGGGGAAAAGGTCTGGGGCTGTATGTGGCAGCTTATTACAGCAGGCTCTTAGGATACAGAATAAAAATTGAAAATATGGAAAATGGAGTGTGGGCAAGGATTATTTTTTCATAACGGGGAAAGGAATGGAGGAAAAAATGTTATTAACGATTGAAGGAATGCAGGTAAGGTATGGAAAGCAGACAGCCCTAAAAATTACATCCCCTGTTACGTTTGAAAAAGGGGAGCGCATTGGCGTGATCGGTTCAAACGGGGCAGGAAAAAGCACGCTGGTAAAGGCGCTTTTAGGACTGGTGCCATATGAGGGAAGGGTGGCCACCCGGCTTAAGCCGGAACAGATGGCGGTACATATGCAGTTTAATGAATATGTATCCACCATGCCGGTAAGATGTATCATGGAAACCATATTAAATACAAAGATAAAAGAAGATAAAGAGCTGCAGGATTTGATTTCATTTTTTGATTTTGAACAATGTCTGCTGAAGAAATACAATGTCCTTTCAGGAGGACAGAAGCAGAAATTTACAATTATTATGGTTATGATGCAGAAGGCGGAGTTGACCTTTTATGATGAGGTGACTTCGGGACTGGATTTTGAAACCAGACAAAAGTTAACGGAAAAGATGGTGGGATGGTATCGGGATAAGGAAGGTACTTTACTTGTGGTATCTCATTACTATGACGAGCTGGAGCAGCTTGCAGATAAGATTCTTGTGCTGGATCAGGGAAGCGTGGTGGCCTGTGGAAAAAAGGAAGAGCTGTTTCAAACTTATTGTGGACGGGTTATTTTTATCATGGATAATCATGAGGAAAACAGGAATTTGATGAATGGTTTTAAGTTGCTGAAAGCGCCGGAGCACTTACTTGCCATTGCAGCAGGTGATAAAGAAGAGGAAGAAAAAATTGTTTCAATCCTGATAGAAAATGATGTGAATTTTAAAAGAAGTAATTCAGATATTGAAATTATGTTTATGAATGCAAAGGAAAGATTTTACAAAAAAGCAGGGAGAAAAGAGTGAAAATGAAAAATAAGTGCAGTTTCAAGATGGTGTTATATGAATTAAGAAATATAAACGGAAATTTTATGACGCATTTTTTCGGGATAGTATTCCCTAATATTATGTGTCTGCTGCTTTCAAAAACAGTGGGAAGCCAGGTGCCGGATAATGTGCGGCAGGAAGTGCTTACTTCAATTACTCTGTCCATGTCCCTAGTAATGCCTATGGCCATTATGCTTTTAGGATATGGGGCTTTGTATTCCCGTGAAGTGGAGAGAGGAATACCTTTAAGAATGCGGCTCTTTGGCTACAGCGAAAAAAGTGAAATAACAGCAAAGTTAATTGCACATTTGATTTTTCTCACGATAGCTTTCATTATATTCAGCCTTGTTCAGATGATTGCAATGGACATTCCAAAACCTGCCTTTTCCTCGCTCATTTGCCTGATTTTGTCCTTGTACCTGCTGGGAATTATTTTTCTGGTAATCGCCCATTCCTTTGCTCAGATTTTCAAAAAATTCAGTATTACCTTTGGGGTAAGCATGTTTCTTTATTTTATGATTATGATGATAACGGGAATGATGGGGATAGAGACAGAGCAATTGCCGCAAACGCTGCAGAAAATAGCCGGAATGTTTCCAATGACCTATGTGAGCAATGACTTTGCCTCCTTCTGGCAGGGAGGAAGCTATAATTTTATGCCTTATATTCAGTCGCTTTTATTTTTGGGGGCGATTGCGGGGATTTTGCTTTTGTACTCCATGCATAAAAACCGGAGAGTGATTTAAAGGCAGAAACTAACTGTTGCATGAGTTCCGGCAGGAGAGAATTCTCCTGCCGGATAAATGGCTTTATGCTTCATTTTCAGGGGAAAGGGGAATGATTGTGACCTCTTCCCGTTCCAGCAACTGCCTGTAGATTTCAGAGGAAACCTGTTTGTAAGCGTAAAACTCCCTGGTGCCGCTGTAGAAACTTATTTTATAAATCTTTTCATCGGATGTTATAAAATAATATGCCATGCTCATGGAAGTGATATAGCCATCTTCAGCGATATAGTGGCAGGATACATTTGAAAAATCTTCATAAATTCCAGCTTGCTCTTTTAAGATTTCCCGGGCGGTCCGGTAATTTTCTGTTATCTGTAACCGGGCCTGGGATTCCGTAACAGGCGGTGAATCCAGCAGGGAAGCAACATTTCTCTGGAAGGACATAACAGTACCGTCTATGGTGCTGATGGAAAAATAGTAATAACAATTACTTTGAATATCGTAGGTGACATGGTAGGTGGGAATGTCAAAGCTGTCCTTATCCAGATAAATGGTTTCCTCCATCCCGTCTGTGGAGATTCCAAAAAGAGAATCCATCCATTTTTGCGCGATGGATGCGGCTTCCGTTTCACTGATGCTGTTTTGCTGCTTTTCTATCCGGGCTTTTATTTCTTCCTGTTCTTTTTCCTGCATGGCAATTTCTGACTGGACTTGTGGATCAAGTGTGAGACTGTAATCTCTTTTGTAATTAAAATCAATAATCTGTAAAAGCTCCTCATCAGTAAGGCTCCGGTCAGGTAAATAAAAGCAGCCGGTGTTTTTTTCATAACAAAGGACATTTTCCGGAATTTCTGTATTTGCTTCTAAAAGAAGAAGTTCGCCTTCAGGAAAAGTGCCATTTTGATAGGATTTAAAAAGCTCAGCCATCCGTTCCTTTTCCTGAATGGAATAGTCTCTTGAAAAACTGTCAGCATTTATAGTCTGTGAAGAGAGCATGGTGAGAGTAGATTCCATTTCTTCCCGGGGAATACTTTCCATCCGCTGTTTTACCAGATAACGGATGCCGGCCTGTGCGGGGATGCTGACAGCACCGATGACCAGAAGAATGGCGGCTGCACTTAAAAGCATTTTTGCTCTGTATTTTTTCTTATACTTATATTGATAATTTTCCTCTATGGTCTGCCGGCATAAATTTTTGATCAGTTTTTTCTGCATATCTTCGGGAATATTAATTTGATCCATTGTGTTTTTCAGATTGGTTTCGTTCATTATTATCTCCATTTCTGCGCTGCTTTTTGCGCATGGACGAGTTTGTGTCAAGCAACGCGCAGACACAAATCTCGCGATTGAAAATTTTAATTTTCAATCTTTGCCTCCTTCCATGCTGTGCGTAAGGACATTCTGCCCCGCTGCAGCCTTTTTTTCACTGCGCTTTCACTGATTTTCAAAATACCTGCAATTTCCTTTACGCTGTAGCCATCCACATAGTGAAGATAGATCACGATTTTCAGCTTTGGAGGAAGTTCCAGCAGTTCAATGAAAGTTTCTGTCTGTTCCGGAGCAGCAAGCCGGTGTGACAGGTCGTCAATAGCTATTTTCGGGTGCCTTGCCTGAAAGCGCAGCATGTCCCGGCAGATATTGGTCGCCACCCGTATCAGCCATGCCTTTTCGTGCTCCGGGCCTTTAAATTCCGGTCTTTTTTCAAGATATCGGCAGAAGGTATCCTGAACAGCGTCCTGAGCATCCTGTTCATTGCACAGCATTACAATGCATATTTTATAAAGCATGTTACTGTATTTTAGAACTGTCTTTTCTATGTTCATGTGTTTGACCTCCTGTATAATATAAACGTATTAGATTAAGATAAGGTGACATGGAATGCAGAAATTCTTTTCTTTTTTATTTAATTATATTATAATAAAAAAGGTGGCGTCATTGCCTGCATTTTTGTGGACGTAAATGAGGCAGTCATCGGTAATGTGACTAAGGGAGAAAAGTTTGAAAGGAAGCAGAAATGGAAAGAAAAGTAGGAACTATATCAAGAGGAATCCGCTGTCCTATTATCAGGGAAGGCGATGATTTGGTGAAGATTGTTACGGACAGTGTATTAGAGGCGGCTGAGGCTGAAGGATTTGAGATTCGTGACAGAGACGTGATAGCAGTGACAGAGTCAGTGGTTGCAAGATCACAGGGCAATTATGCATCGGTGGAGGCAATTGCAGAGGATGTGAGAGCAAAATTAGGAGGAGATACCATAGGGGTTATTTTCCCGATCTTATCCAGAAATCGTTTTGCAATCTGCTTAAGAGGCATTGCAATGGGAGCGAAAAAGGTAGTACTGATGCTTAGCTATCCCAGTGATGAAGTAGGAAATGAGCTGGTTTCCTTAGATCAGCTGGATGAAGCCGGAATCAATCCTTATAGTGATGTTCTTACCTTGGAAAAATACAGGGAGCTTTTTGGAGAAAATAAGCATCCCTTTACAGGAGTGGACTATGTTGCTTATTATGGGGATTTGATTAAAGAAGCCGGGGCAGAAGTGGAAATTATTTTTGCAAATGACTGCCGCAGCATTCTTCCCTATACAAAAAAGGTGCTGAATTGTGATATTCACACGAGAGTACGCACCAAGAGACTGTTAAAGGCAGCAGGCGCTGAGGTTGTCATTGGAATGGATGACATTTTAACCAGTCCGGTAAATGGAAGCGGCTGCAATGAAAAGTACGGATTGCTTGGCTCTAATAAGTCAACGGAGGATACCATCAAGCTTTTCCCCAGAGAATGTACGGATCTGGTAATGGACATTCAAAAGGAAGTTTTGGACAGATGCGGAAAGCATGTGGAAGTTATGGTATATGGTGACGGTGCGTTTAAAGATCCGGTGGGCAAGATCTGGGAGCTTGCAGATCCTTGTGTATCGCCTGCCAGCACGCCCGGACTTGATGGAACACCTAATGAAGTGAAATTAAAGTATCTGGCAGACAATGACTTTAAGGACTTATCCGGCGAAGCGTTAAAACAAGCAATTTCCAATCGTATCAGGGAAAAGAAAGACAATCTGGTAGGTGATATGGCATCTCAGGGAACAACCCCCAGAAGATTGACAGATTTAATTGGCTCCCTGTGTGATTTAACCAGCGGTTCCGGAGATAAGGGAACCCCTGTGATACTGATTCAGGGATATTTTGATAATTATGTAAGCTAGCAATTATTGTAAAAAGCTGCCCTGCAAATAATATACTCCCTTTTAGGCAGACAAGTGAACTAATCAAACTTGCTGCCTGAAAGGGAGTATTTTTATTGGGAATAACATCAGGACAGACTGTTACTTTTTAAAATTTTACATATACTTTACATAAAACTCTCTTTGCTTTTACAAAGGTATCATATGCTTATTTTGCAGCAGCTGGACTTGTTTGACCTGCAAATATCGTACATGTCTGAAAGCTAACAGGTTAATAATTAAAATGGAGGTTTTTATGGATTTATTAAGCATACTTACATTAATTGGCGGTCTGGCGCTTTTTCTTTACGGAATGCATGTTTTAGGAGAAGGGCTTTCAAAACTTTCCGGCGGCAGAATGGAATCTATTCTATCTAAAATGACAGATAATCATTTTAAGGCAGTATTATTAGGAGCCGGAATCACTGCCGTTATACAGTCATCCTCCGCCACCACTGTAATGGTGGTCGGTCTTGTCAACTCCGGAATCATGCAGTTAAGGCAGACTGTGGGCATTATTATGGGGGCTAACATTGGCACCACTATTACCTCCTGGATTTTAAGTTTATCCGGCATTCAGGGAGATAATCTTTTTATCACGCTTCTGAAACCCAAAGCCTTTTCCCCCATACTGGCAATGGTGGGCATTATTTTTTTGATGTTTTGCAAATCTGATAAAAAAAAGGATATGGGAAACATCCTGTTGGGATTTGCTGTTTTGATGTTTGGCATGGATACTATGAGTTCCGCTGTTGAACCCTTAAAAGACGTTCCCGAATTTACCAGGTTATTTCTTACCTTTTCCAACCCGATTCTTGGAATGCTGGCCGGAACATTGCTTACTGCCGCTTTGCAAAGCTCCTCCGCATCAGTGGGAATCCTTCAGGCCCTTTGCGCTTCCGGAAGCATCCCCTACGCCGCAGTTTTTCCCCTTATTTTAGGGCAGAATATAGGAACCTGCATTACAGCGCTTTTATCTTCTATCGGTGCAAATGTCAATGCAAGACGGGCTGCCTTTATTCATTTATACTTTAACCTGATTGGTACAATAGTATTTATGTCAGGTTTTTACCTCATTAACTATTTTTCTCCTTTTTCCTTCCTTGCGCAGACTGTCACTCCTGCCGGGATTGCCCTGATTCATTCCTGCTTTAATTTGTTTGCAACTATCCTCCTTCTTCCCTTTTCCGGTAAGCTGGTTGCTCTTGCATGTTTTTCCGTTCCTGAGAAAGATACTTCCGATTTACAAAGGCTTCCATCCGTTCTTTCTCCACTGTCCAACATGGATAAGCGTTTCCTGGATAACCCTTCTTTTGCCCTTGCACAATGCAGAAAAACCACCAGCGCCATGCTGAATTTAGCAAAAGAGGCTGCCTTTGAATCCCTCTCCCTGATTTTTGATTATAACGGTCAAAATGCAGCACACGTGGAAAACCTGGAAGATTATGTAGATCAGTACGAAGATAAAATCAGTGACTATATGTTTAAAATCAGCCTGACTTCCTTATCAGAAACAGATATCAAAGAATTGTCAGCCATGCAGCACAGCGTAGGACATATTGAACGAATTACTGATTATGCGCTGGGAGTTGCAATCAGTGTTCGGAAAATAGAAAAAAAAGAGCTGGCCTTCTCAAAAGAAGCCAGAAAAGAACTGGAGCTGCTCTGTGATATTGTCCGTTCTCTGATAAACGATACATTAAGCTACTGGGAAAATCCTGATCCGCTGACTGCAAATGACGCATGGCAATTAGAAAACGAATTAAGCCGTATGGAAAAAAAAATTATGAAAAATCATAAAAGCCGTGTTAAAAAAGGAAAATGCGGGGTAGATATAGGATTCATTCTTTCCGATATTCTATCCGGCCTTAAAAAGATGTCGGAACACAGCCTTCAAATTATTGATGCCATGCAGCCATAATGTGCGACAGAAAAACTGCGCAAAGGAAATTCAGCATCTGCTAAGCTAAGGGAGGATTTTCCGAAAACTTCACGCAGATTGTAGTCCCAAACCCTTCATCGCTATCCAATGAAATATCCGCATTATGAACCTGTGCTATATGCTTTACAATAGCCAGACCAAGACCGGTTCCCCCGGTCTTTTTCGACCGGCTTTTATCTACCCGGAAGAATCGTTCAAATACCTGCTTTTGACACTTTTTCGGAATTCCAATTCCATCATCCTGAACAATTAGTTTATCCGTAACCGTAACCCATACATGACCACCCTTTTTATTATAGCGGATTGCATTGTCGCATAAATTATAAATCAATTCTTCTAAAAGACTTTTATCCCCATAAACAAAAAGAGGAGTTCCTTTTAAAGAAACACAAACATCATATTTATCCGCCATCGGTTTTATCATTTTAATACAATCACCGGCAAGGGCAAACAAGTCTGCCCTTTCAAGGGAAAGTCTGTCCTCATCAGAATCTTCCAATTCCGACAGCTTCAGAATATCATTAATCATGGCAAGCAGCCTTTGGGCATTCCCATAGATCTCACGGGCAAAATGCCGCCCTTCTTTCTTAGATGCCATTCCACTGGCAATCAGTTCCGCATAGCCTGATATGGAAGTTAACGGCGTCTTTAACTCATGGCTTACATTGGCTGTAAACTCCTGTCTGATCCTGGCATTTTTCAATACTTCCTCATGCTGAAAACGTATTTTTTCAACAAAAGGAGCCAGCTCTCCATATACCGTTACATTTTCCAGATGCTCCATATCCTCCGCCATCTGCTCAATGGGCCTTATCAAAACTTTCGTAAGGCGGCGGGCAATAAAAACAGAAATAAAGAAAGAGCAAAATGCACAAATAAGCGTAACCGGAAGCATGTTCTTATACACACTCCAAATACTTTCCGCTTCCTTTGCAATACGGATTATAGTCCCATCTGCCGTTTTTTTTGCATAAAAGAAAATATTCCTCCCCATAGTCTGTGACTTTCGGATACTGGTGCCTTCTCCAGTCTGCATTGCTTTAATAATTTCCAATCTGTCCTTATGATTTTCCAGAACATCTCCTCTGGTATAGCTGTCATATATTACCACACCATCTTCCGCAATCCATGTAATCCGCAGCTCGTCTTCCGGCTGAACAAAGCCTTCCTTTTTCATCTTATCCAACACGTTCATCTCCTCCAGAAGTCCGGCGAAGGAGGCTAAATCCGCAAACACCTCTTTTTGAAACAGCCGGTAGGAAACAATCGTGGAAAAAGAAACTGACAATATAATTGCTGCTGCAATAACCAAAATAAAGTTCAGGTTAATTCTTTTCGTCATACTTGGCCAGATACCCCACATTTCTTACTGTTTTAATATGCTCTCCCTGATCTCCCAGCTTTTTTCTAAGCGTCTTAATGTGCATATCCAAAGTCCTTGATTCTCCCAGATAATCAATACCCCATATCTTTTCCATCAGTACATCCCTTGTCAAAACAAGTCCTTTGTTTTGTATCAAAAAAGCTAATAATTCAAATTCCTTATAGGTTAGTTCAATCGCCGCCCCTGAAACTTCTACGGAACGGTTAGCCATATATAATGTAATCTCATCCAGACTCAATACTTCCTCTGATTTAAAAGGCTGGGCCCTTCTAAGGAGGGCTTTCACCCGTGAGATCAACTCCATAACCCCAAAAGGCTTTGTTATGTAGTCGTCTGCACCTGAATCTAATCCTTTTACTTTATCAAGCTCTGTGGTTTTGGCAGTTACCATCATCACGGGAATTTCCACTGTTTCCGGCTGCGAACGCAGTTTTTTAAGCACTGACATACCATCCTCATCCGGCAGCATAATATCCAGCAGGATAAGAGACGGTTTTCTTTTACGCAGTCTCTTAAAAAAATCAGCCGCACACGCAAATGCTTCTGTCTCGTATCCGCTGTTTTTCAGGGCAAACTCTTCAATTTCCCGAATATTTGCATCATCTTCAATAATAAATATGGATTTCATATTTTCCCTCTATAAGACTTTCTCCGCATCCTCCGGCAGCATCCTTACAGCTTTAAGAAAATCCCCCGCTGCCTTTTCTTCCTTAACATTGTAGAAATATCCCAAATTTTCAGCCACATACCCGGCAGCAGAAGAAAATAAATCACACATAAGAAAAATTGCTTCCCAGGCCTCTTCCATATTCCCGCCAAAATAGGTATTCAAGTAATTTTGGTATTCTTCCTTTTCAAGCCATTTATACAAATACTTTGCAGATTTTCCAACACTGACACGAAATCCGGTCTTGATACCAACCTTCCAGGACAGCATTTTCTCAAGCTGCTTACGAACAACAAAATTTGCCATATCCTGTACGTAAGGCATTTCTTTCCTCCACAGCCCCTTTGCAAGATTATTGCTGCACCACCAGAATTCGTTGGCGCAGGCTGAAAATTGTGCCTCTGAAGGCTGCTTTATATGATAGTCCTCATCCGTAGCTTTTGGAATTTCAGGCAGGATTTTTTCTTTATCCAGCAAAATTTTACATAGTTTATCGTCGCAGATATGCTCCTTTGCATGGTCAACTGATTCCACATGAAGGTCTACTCTGCTTCCATCATCAAACTGCATCAGCCACCCGTAAAAATTTTCTTTATCATTTGGAAAATCCGGGTGTTCATCCGGATACTGCATATAAAGAATATTTCCAAGCTGGCTGATCCAGCTTCTTTCCGGCCCTCTGCTTTCCAAAATAAAAGGTTGTGTCTTTGTCACCACGAATACAACATCATAATCCTGAAAAATATCCTTTTCCACATTAGGATTGGTTCTTGAACCATTCATGTACACAGCCAAAATCCTGTTATCTGCATTTGCAATATCTAAAAACAACCTGAGCATTTCCATTTCACTGCGCATAATATTCCCTCCCGGCTCCACATGCCCTTTTAATCTTATATGCAACATTCTACCATGCCGGACGTTTTTATACCATCCTGTCAGTCTCTTTCCACCGGTCTGATATATTTAAAAAATCTCTCAGGATCATGATAAAGATAGGCGATTCTGCCCGGAGAAGTATCAATATGGCATCCTGCTGCTTTAAAATCAAAGTCAGCCATTGCCTTTTCAATCTTTTCTTCCGCGCTTGCATTCTCCTGCTCATAATCAAAAGGCCCATGCTCAAAAACAATATACTCTGCCTCTGGAATATCAATTAAAAGCATTTGCGGCGGTATCTCCCCATCAAAGCTAACGGGAAGCCTCACCCCATAGCATTCAGTACGGGGGATGCCCCAATCGCATATCCGGCCTCTGGGATCATTGATGTATGCCATAATCTGGCCGCTTCCGCTGTTTGCTTCACTTCCCCCTTCATCATCCAGCTTCCCCTTTATACTGTCCAACAATCCGCAGACAGTTTCACAATCCTGTCCCGGAACAAGGCTCTGTTTCTGCCAAAAATCCCAATACCCATTGCTTTCATAATTTTTAATATGCAAAAACTTATGAGTCGGAATTGTTACAAAATAAATTTTAATATCCTCTGTTGATTGAATCATTCCAATTTCTCCTAATCCTAAAAAGTAGCGGTCAAAGGGGTTTATTTTTGTACGAAGAACCACAGGCATATTCCTTTTTCTATATTCACTGGGCGTAATGCCATATGCTGCTTTAAATGCTCTGGTAAAAGCTTCATGGGAAGAAAATCCATAATCCAGCGCAATTTCCAAAATGCCTTTTTTTGTATCACGCACCTCCTTTAAGGCAAAGGCCAGCCTCCGGCGTCTTAAATATTCCTTGAGCTGCATACCGGATATTTCCCTGAACTTTCTTGTAAAATAAAACTCGGAATATCCTGATTTGTCCGATAAAAATTTCAGCGTTAAAGCCTCATCCTCCCGTTTTTTAATACAGTTGTCAATTTCATCAACAATTGCCTGAATCTGCTGTTTCCACTCGTACATGCTTCATTATCCTCATTTCAACCGCTCTGCCCATATAATAGTACAGATAAAAAAAGCCGGCTTGATTTCTCTTGCGGAAAATCCATATACCGTCATAATTCCCATTTTATTCTCCAATCCTGAACAAATTATTACGCTTTCAGTGTATCATTTTTCATAAAAACTTTCCACCAGGAAATCAACTATGATACAATACCTAATAACAGTTTGACTAAACCATTTTGTCATATCCATAAAAAGGAGATTGTTATGTCAACTTATCAGATTATATTCAGCCCCAATGGAGGCACTAAAAAAACTGCCTCTTCAATTTGCCAGTGGACGACCTGATGCACAGGATGAAAAAGACCTTGCATATTTTGCAAAGTCCATTCATACAAAGCTGGACGCATGCAAATCCTGCATTCAATGCGGACTTTGTGCAAAAGAATGTCCTGCTGTTCTTTTTCCTGTAAATAAATTAACCTTTCAACCGCTCCATCAAAATTTCCCTTCCATATCCAAACGCGCCCTCCATCTGACATATCCTGGCTGCAAAAAGCGCCGCCTGAGAAATGCTCTTTTTAATTGCAATATCCTGCTCCGTTCCTTTTTTCATTTCATCCAGATATCCCACCATAAAAGTAGTGATCAGCGAATCTCCTGCCCCCATTGTATCCACTATCTTTTCAAGAGGTGCTGCTTCCTGAATATAAAATTTTCCTTTTGCATAAAGCATACATCCCTTTGCCCCTCTTGAGGCGCAGACCAGTTCAGGGCCTAAATCTGCCACTTTTATAAGGTGAGCCTTTGTTTCTTCATCATCTCCTGCAAATGAACAAAAAGCATAAGTCACCAGTGGCGCAATTTTTTCATAATAAGCATCATCCGAATCATCTGAAAAGTCAAAGGATAAAGGCAGACCTGCCTCTTTTATTTTAGGAAGCTGACTTTCCATATAGCAGTAATTTCCAGAATGAACCAAATCAAACTGAGCCAGATATTCCAAATCAAACTCATCTAACTCATAAATATTCCGGCTTCTGACGCCGCCCTCGTTATAATCAAGAAAAACCCGGTCTCCTTCTTCTAACCGGCACCTGGAATAGCCGTTTTCCCCTGCAATCCTTTTACATTTAACAAGCTCAATCCCCTCTGCCCGAAGCGTTTCAATCACATGATCTCCATTTACATCCGTACCAAAGTAGCCCATATAAGCACACCTTTTGGCACCGAACATTTTCGCATATACCGCCAGATTTACGCAGTTTCCGCCTGGGTACTGCCTGTTCATATGAGTATAAATATCCACCACATTATCACCAAATCCCACTACGCTTACATCCCTTTTCATACATTTTCCTTTCTTTTCTGTCCGTATCTTTCCTAATACTCCACAACACCCATATATCTTCTCATATCCAGTGGATGCCCAGTTTTATTCTGGATTGCAGTTCTGTAAAGAACACTCATTTCATAGAACAATGCCGCATTAAAATAATCCACACACCCAGCATCAATCTCATTAAGACCGCATTCATCTGCATCAATGATTTCGTATTTCTTTGCATACCGGTCTAAAAACTTCTTTGCCCGCAGATCAATCTCCCTTGTTTTCCCTACAGACATCATCAGGATATATAAATGTTCTTCGTCTGTCACTTCAAAGGGCCCGTGAAAATACTCTGCTGAATTTACATAGCAGCAATCTTTCCACTGCATTTCCTGAAGGGAACAAATGGCAAAGCCATAACACTGTGCGTAAGCAGATCCTGACGACATAATATACAAAAATGGTTCTTTGTAATAATGCTCTGCAAAATTCCATGCCTTATTCTGGTATGCACTGATTGCTTTTCGTACAATCCGGTCACACTTAAGGATACCATCCTTCATCCCTTTATAAAGCTTGTATTCCGGCTCCTGCCTATGTATGATTTCATTTAAAATGCCATAAGTAATGCACATGGGCTTATTTTCCTGCACTGTCTCCGGCTCCCAGTCGTAAACTATTGCATGATACTTTTCAGATGCACATTTACTCTCGGGATTATGAGTATAGGAAATCACAAAGGCTCCTTTTTCCAGCGCCATATCGGCAGCTTCCACTGTTTCCGGCGTATTTCCCCCATGAGAGCAGAGAAGTACCAGCGAATGCCTGCCTAATCTTTTAGGCGGTGTCAGCACAAATTCCTTACTGGTAATCCATAATGCGCTCATAGACGCCGCTTCCGCATTGACAAAATACATCCCTGAATACATATCCACCAATGAACCTCCACATGCCACAAAATAAACTTCTGATATTATGCCATTTTCTTTTTGTATTTCATCTACCATTTTTTCAATATTTAAATCTGAAACTTTCATAAAATTATACCTCCGCTTCTAATCTTTTCTTTTTTGCAATCATGGCTTTCATGATAAATGCAAGCACCATTCCAAGAATGGCAGTTGCCAGGAGAAAACCAAAAATCATTTTATAGGCTGCATTTCCATAGCTGTCCATCCATCTTCCAAACATGGTAAAGTAAAAGAAATCCGGAAGATAACCAATCAATGATCCAATCCCTATTACTGTCCCTGCATAAATGGTTTTAAACCTACACTCTTTAAGCCCTGACCAGATTACACCATAAAGCATCATGGCAATTGCACTTGGAAGAAGCGAAATTACAGTAGCTGCTCCGGGACTTATGGTATCAGGCATCACCATAACCCCTACATAAATTGCAGATGTAACGCCAAAGGCTGCAATATACCACTTGTTTGCGGATTTAAATATCTTATCAATAATCAGGCCGCCAATAGGACACAAAAGGTTCATCAAATTGCTTCTTACAATACTGATCAAAGAAGAATTCACAAGGGGAATTCCCAGTACATCCGTAAGATAAGGGGAAAAGTAAGATACGCTGGTATAGAGACCGTAAGCACACATCACCATAATTGACAAAAGCCATGTCATAGGATTTTTTAATACATCCCCCACATACTTAAATTGAAATCTGTCGTCAGGATTGCCGGGGGCAATATCTTTTTCCTTAAAAAATAGTATTACCAGTACTGCTGCCAGCAAAGTCCAGGCTGCCATCACCCACATGGCAATAATAAAGGATTGTGCCGGATCATCTGAAAATCTGCTTGCCCACAAACATACCGCATTTAAAACTGCCGATACAATTCCTGATGCGGCATAATAAATTCCATAGCACGTCCCTTGTGTTTCCTCACTGCCTACCATTCCAACCGCCTTAGTAATAGCACACCAGAACACAAAAATCGTGGATACGCCAACCAATGCCCATACAAAGCATGCAACAATAAAATTCATTGTCAGGGCATAAATTACAATTGCCGCCACAGAACCAAGGATGGAATATACCAGACACTTTTTCACGGAAAACTTGTCTGCCAAAATTCCTCCCGGAATCAATGTAACCATATTCACAATTGAATAAATTGATAAAAGCATTCCTGACTGCTCGTTGGTTATTCCCATAGCTGCAATTTGCTGATCATAAAACACATATCTGACATAAGGAAAACAGTACATGATTGCGTTTACAAAACCTAAAATAATTAATAGACCAAATGCCCTCATTCCTAATTTTTTCTTATCCGTTCCATCCATTTTTATCTCTCCTCTCTGCTGTAAACTTCCCGCCCATTTACCATGGTTCTTTGCACTTTAACTTCCCGTATTCTCTCAACAGGTACCTGAAAAAGATCGTTATCAAATATTACTATATCCGCCCTTTTTCCGGCTTCTAAAGTCCCTAAAATATTTTCCCTCTCCATTGCGTACTGGCTGTTGATTGTCCATACATCCAGCATTTCCGATACCGTCAACGCATTTCCGGGATTGATTCTATCGCTTCCTTCGCAACTGTAATTTCCACAGCCATAATAAACAGCTTCCGGTATGTCCGGTATCATCATAGGCAGATCCGTGGCGCCGCAAAGACGAATCCCATAATCCGCCAGCTTTCTGAAATTCAAATATCTTTTCTGTCGTTCACCAATCACTTCCCTATAGGCATCTACCCAGCCCTTATAAGTGTCCAGACAATACACCTGAGCATAGATTTCCCCAAATGCAGAAAGCTGCGCCATTCTTTTTATGTCCTCTTCTTCTGCCAGTTCAATATCCGTAATGCCATGCCTGTTTTTCAAAACGCCATTTTCCTTCTGGCACTTTTCCAAAATATTAAGTATTTCACAAAATGCCCCGTCTCCTTCTGAATGCAGCGTAAAGCGGAATCCGTTTCTGTCTGCTTCCAGCACATCCTCTTCCAACCTTTTGTAATCAATCTTCTTTTCACAGGTAACATCTGTTCCTTCATAAGGCTCTTTTAAATGTCCCTGTCTGTTTATAATCAATCCATCCGTCATCTGATTATATCCGGCAAACTGTAAAAATTCCGACCGAAAACATTCCCGCATCTTTTTTCCATAAGAAATATTGATCTCTTCTCCTACCGGTTGGGACATAAAACTGATTCGTAAAGAAAGCTTTCCCCTTTTTTCAAAATCTCTAAGCACATCCGTAAATCCATAAAAATTATCAAATCCCATTTCCTTTACAGAGGTAATTCCATGTGCATTCAGCATATGCATATATGCTTCCAGCTCTTTATCCACAAAACCCCTGTCATTTAAATAGATTCCCATCATCTTATAAAGCGCCTCTGCGTAACATGTATCCGGCGTAAATCCAAACTGATTCCGCGCCTTTTGATTCATTGCGCATCTCCCATGCCCCGGCACAAACAAAACAATCGGTATTTGAGAGCTTAATTCACTTAGCATATTCTCTGTTGCTTCCTGTACCGCCAATTTTTCCTTTAAATGATTGCCGAAAAGAGCTTCTTCATTCCGCTTATTTAAAAGCTCATTTTCAAGGACTGCTCTCAATTCCTCAAGATCCTCTGCCCCTGAAAGATCTATACCAAGATGGTCTATAATAAATCCGGTAAAAAAGGTATGCGTGTCTCCAAATCCTGCACAAATTGTCCCATTTCCATAGTTTGTAATTTTTATTTCTCCATTTTTATATTTTTCCGGGACATCTCCCTTTCCTATTTCAAAAATGGAATCCCCTTTCACTGCAACATATCCATAAAATGGCACTTTTGATACAGAATCATAAATACAGGTAGAAACAAGTATTTCATCTGCCATATTTCTCATCCTCCCTCCTCCTTTCTTGTAATATAGAAATTATATCATCATATAACGTTATAATCAATTTGTTTGCTGGAATATATTAATTTTCGTCACTTGCACCAGTTTATTTATGCAATATATAATGTTTCTTCTTGCAATACTAACATTATATTGTATAATCTTTTGTTTCAAAGGTTCTGTGTATAACCAATTCCATATAACCTTTTTATAAATACGTATTGAAATGTTATATCGGATATGTTATGCTTTTTTAAGGTCAACACTTACATCTGTATGCAATGTTACAGATTACGGAAAGGATATAGTTAATAGAATGAATTTACATAAGGCAAGTACCACTCCTTTGTTCGAACAGGTGAAGGAGGATATTTCAAGAAAAATAAAAAGCGGCGAATACACCGCCGGACATAAGATACCCACTGAACTGGAATTAATAGAAGCGTATGATGTAAGCAGAATCACCATACGCCGCGCTATTGAAGACTTATGTAAGGAAGGCATCCTTATTAAAAAACAGGGAAAAGGAACCTTCGTGCAGGAAAAGCGCATCTTTCGTAAAATTGAACATACCGTAAGCTTTTCCGATTCCTGCCGGGCTGGAAATATGGTTCCTTCCGCCAGTGTAACAAAGCGAAAGGTAATGCTTTCCGGTGATCCTGAAATCCCTGAGCATTCCGCATTTGAGCATACCTCTGTGGTCTACATCCAAAGAGTGCGTTCTGCCGACAATATTCCTGTAATGTTAGAAAATAATTACTATCCGTATGATAAGTATTCCTTTCTGCTTACAGAGCCCTTAAAAAACTCTCTGTATGATTTGTTAAAGGCTCACAACATAAAAATTGAATGCTCCCTTAACTCATACATTGATGCAGTTAAGGCTACTGTGGAACAGGCAGCCCTATTGGATATTTCTCCAGGGGATCCTTTGTTTTTACTTTCTACGGAAATTTATGATGATCACAACCAACTAGTATATATAGGAAGACAAATGATTGTAGCTTCCAGATACCGGTTCAGCTATGAAAATGCATAATTCACTACCAAAATTGCTGCGCCCAGAACTGCCAGCACCACGCCTGTGGCCCGATTTAAAGTAATTGCACTGGCTTTGTTGGCAAATCTGGCGGCAATTCTCGCCCACAAAAGTGTAGAAACAATACAAAAGACCAGACACCACAAATCCGGCATACCTCCAATGGTAAAATGACTAACTGCACCTGTAAAAGCAGTAAACGCCATAATAAACACGCTGGTTCCTACTGCTGTCTTTAATTCATATCCCAATACACTGGTTAAAATAAGCAGCATCATCATTCCGCCGCCTGCACCAATAAAGCCGCAGATAAAGCCTACAAGGATTCCACAGACAACTGATTGAATGATTCTCTTTTTTCCACTGACCTGATTCATGGATTCCTTTGTTGCCATTACAGGTTTTACAATAAACTTAATTCCAAGCAGCAACGTCATAAATACGGAAAAACTGCCCATTGTGGTATTTGGCACAAGACTTGCAATCCAGCTTCCAAATAACGTAAATGCCAAAACACTGATCATCATAACAATCCCGTTTTTAATATCCAGATTCTTATTTTTCCCGTAAGTATATGCACTCACCGCACTGGCTAAAACATCACTGGCAAGCGCAATCCCCACCGCCTCGTAAGCTGGAAGCCCTAAAAAGGTAATCAGCATGGGGCTGATCACCGCTGCCGCACTCATCCCGGCAAATCCGGTTCCAAGCCCCGCTCCTATTCCTGCAATAAAACAAATCAAAAACTTGTACATAATTCTGTCTCCTCCTTTAAGCAGTCATTTACATTTTTCCAGATATGTTAAAGTATCGCCTGATACATTCCTTCTCCATATTTTAAATGGATAATCTTATGATTATACTTGGTATATTTACACTTAAAATATAAAATGTCAATGAAAATTTCTTGACACAAATCCGAAATCGGACTATAATGTGCTAATCAGTCCGGTTTCGGACTCTTTTAGAATAGGAGATATGCCATGAATGAAAAATACATTGATGAACGTTTAGCCGAATATAATAACATCTTTAAGAAGAATGAGGAGATTTACCGTAGCCTTACACGAAAACTGAATCTGTCCGAATGCAGTTTCTGGATTTTATATACCATACGAACAGAATCATCCATGCCTTTTCAGAATGAAATATGCGCCAGTCTGCACCAGCCTAAGCAAACCATCAATTCTGCTCTGAAAAAATTGGAAGCTGACGGATATATTATGCTTACCCCTGGAAACGACCTGCGAAGCAAACAAATTTCTCTCACTGAAAGGGGTGTTGTGCTCTGTGAAAAAACTGTTGATCTTGTAATCAAAATTGAGAAATACGCTCTAACAGGTTTATCCAATGAAGAAATTAAACTATTCTTTTCTCTTTTTAACAAATATACTAATTTATTGGAAAACCTTGCCTCTGAAATCACACAGGGAAATCCCAAAAATTAAGTTAATGCTATACAGGAGATTTCAAAATGAAAATAAAAATTTCTGAACATTTCACTTATAAAAAACTATTTCAATTTTGTTTGCCTACAATTGCAATGATGCTCTGTACTTCTCTCTATGGAATCGTTGACGGATATTTTGTTTCAAATTATGTAGGAAAAACAGCATTTGCATCTGTAAATCTAATTATGCCTTTTCTTATGATTCTTGGCTGTTTCGGATTCATGATCGGTACTGGTGGAAGTGCGCTGGTAGGAAAGACTTTAGGGGAAGGTGCTGTTGAAAGAGCCAACCGCTATTTTACAATGATGATATATCTCACTCTTATCATTGGCGTGATCCTGTCCATCATAGGTTTTATTTTTATGCGTCCAATTTCCTATTTACTGGGGGCTACTGATATTATGATAGATGACTGTGTTATCTATGGCAGGATCATGTGTGCCTTTAACACTGCCTTCATGCTTCAATACTTGTTTCAAAGTTTTTTTGTTACTGCCGAAAAGCCTCAACTTGGTTTTATCACTACAATTGCTGCCGGATTGACAAATGTTATATTGGACGCCATATTTATTGCTGTATTTCATTGGGGCACCGCAGGTGCCGCATGGGCATCTGTGATCGGCCAATGTATTGGCGGCATATTGCCTTTATTCTACTTTTTGCGCCCCAATGCAAGCCTCCTTTGTCTGAAAAAAACAAAACTTGAGGCTGCTATAATACTGAAGGCCTGTTTCAATGGTTCTTCCGAATTAATGACAAACATTTCCTCTTCTGTCGTTGGTATGTTATACAATTTCCAACTCTTATAATATTCAAGCGAAAACGGTATTGCTGCCTACGGAGTTGTCATGTATACACAAATGATCTTTGCTGCCATCTTTTTAGGCTATACTATAGGAACCGGCCCTGTCATCAGCTATCACTATGGTGCAGGAAATTATAAGGAATTAAGAAACATGCTAAAGAAAAGTCTGTTAATAATGTTTACAAGTGGAATCGCTATGCTCTTGCTGGCATGGGTTCTTGCCTCACCTCTTTCTGATTTTTTTGTAGGTTATGATGCAGAACTTCTTCAAATGACAAAGCATGCGCTTAATATATATGCCTTTTCTTTTGTCCTGTACGGTATAAATATATTTGCTTCCTCCTTCTTTACTGCCTTAAACAATGGAGGAGTATCAGCTATAATCGCATTTTTACGCACGTTAGTGTTCCAGACACTTGCTGTACTTTTCCTTCCATTTCTATTGGGGCTGGAGGGTATCTGGTGGGCTATAACAATTGCCGAAACACTTGCACTTGTTATTTCCTGTGCATTATTACTGGGAAAAAAGAAAAAATATCACTATTAATCTACTATTAAAATGATTCGTGAATGCTTCTTAGTGATTTACAATCTGGAAGAGAAATGATATACTTTTTACAAAATATCAGGAGGGTTATCATATGTCAAATGATAAGAATACCGTAGAAGAATCATTACTAAAACTGAAAAAAGGAAATGAAACATACTTAAATACCTCTACTTGTCCAGGAGATGTTTCACCCGCAATCCGCAAAGACACTTGTGAAAATGGTCAATATCCTTACGCAGTTGTTATCACCTGTTCCGATTCCCGCGTTATTCCGGAAAGTATTTTTTCAGCAGGCATCGGAGAATTGTTTGTAATCCGCGTTGCCGGAAATGTAATCAGCGATCATCAGCTTGGCAGTATTGAATACGCGGTAGACCACCTTGGTTCTAACTTAGTAGTTGTTCTTGGCCATACAAACTGCGGTGCTGTAGGAGCTGCTATTGGCGGACATACAGGCGGATTTATTAAGTCTATCACTGACGAGATCAAAGCTGCCATTGGAGAAGAAACAGATGGCTACAAAGCTTCCTGCTTAAATGTGGAACATGCTATCTCTAAGATCAAAGACAATCTGCCCATGTTAAATGGTAGCGATTCCCAATGTGCAAAGGTGATTGGCGCAATCTACCACATAAATGACGGTCATGTAGAGTTTTTAGATTAATACATAACAGATTCCTCGCTTCGTGAGATCATCCTCATATTAAACATAAAAAGAAACGTTGTACAATACAACGTTTCTTTTTTAATGCCGGCGACCGGAATCGAACCGGTACGGGAGATTAGTCCCGCAGGATTTTAAGTCCTGTGCGTCTGCCAGTTCCGCCACGCCGGCATAATCAATATGAAATTGATTCGTGGGACCTATAGGGCTCGAACCTATGACCCTCTGCTTGTAAGGCAGATGCTCTCCCAGCTGAGCTAAGATCCCAAATACAAATTCCTTCAGAATTAACTTTGCTAAATTTGTTTTGCAAATCTGTAATTCCCATGCAACTTTTTTAAACGACCCGGATGGGACTCGAACCCACGACCTCCGCCGTGACAGGGCGGCGCTCTAACCAACTGAGCCACCGGGCCAATTATCTGTTGCTGATTAAAAACAATGAATAACAAAATTTATCAGTCATTCTATTGTGAATTAAATAGTGGACCTTCGGGGACTCGAACCCAGGACCGACCGGTTATGAGCCGGTTGCTCTAACCAACTGAGCTAAAGGTCCATTAGTCAGTCTGATGACTCCGACGGGAATCGAACCCGTGTTACCGCCGTGAAAGGGCGATGTCTTAACCGCTTGACCACGGAGCCTTATTAAATGGTTTCCCGTTTTTAAAACAGCTCCGCTGTTTTCTTTAACATACTTTTCTTAATCAGGTCTCTTACAACCTCAACGAAAATTATGATACCATACTTCTATACATTTGACAAGAGTGAATTTTAATTTTCTTTTTATAGCGGCAAAAAACGCCGCCATAACATAAATTGTATATCAACTCACTTACTCAATGCTTCTTCCTGCAGTTTGTCAAATTCTGCCATACATTCATCTACCGTAGCTCCATTTAGCAAGTCTCTTACAATCAAACATGTATTTCCCCACTGTTCAACTTTCATTCCTGCATTAGTAGCCAGCACATAAACATTTTCCTGAATTCTGTCATTCAAAGGTTTTAGCGCAGGAATACATTCTACTTCCACATTTTTAGATGGAGAAATCACCTTATTTGTTTCCGTATAAATCTGAAGTGCTTCATCCGAAGTTATTACATTCAGTGTCTGCATTGCATCCTCTGCGTGCTCCGCACCTGCTCCTATGGCAATCCCCGTCATTGATATAACCGGCATCTGTCCCCGGCTGCTTGGAAATCCAATCACAAGCATTTCGAAGTCCGGATTCCCGTAAAGAGTATCCGCATTGGCCGCTCCCCAGTATGCCATTACGATCGGAGTTTTTTGAGCCAGAAAATCTGCTCCTTCTCCTTCAACAGCTTCACTCACATATGCTTTTTGAGCATCAATATAACCAAGATCAATTAGTTCCTTTAAAAACTCAAATCCTGGGCGCATATAATCACTGTATTTGCTTTCTCCACTGTTTAAAGCAGCTATCTCGGCCTCCGTATTGTCTCCATTATAAAGATCTGCGTATGCCTGTGCAAAAACAAAAGTTTCAAGCCACCAGCGGTTAGCTCCAATGGGTGTTTCAATTCCGTTTTCTTTAAATACTCTGCAGCACTCCAGAAAATCCTCCGGTGTCTTTGGAAGCTCCAGGTTGAATTCATCAAACATTTCTTTATTGATAAACAAACCATAAGCCACCACTTCCTGAGGAATTGCCACTAGTTTTCCATCAACTGTATTTGCTATTCTTACAACATCCCTTAAATTATTTGCACTTTCAAGCCCTGATAAATCCATAAGCTTTCCTTCTTCCGCCAATGCCATAATAACATCCGGATTTAACAAGTACATATCATCCATATCATTACGCACCCGTTCAAGAGTCACCTCATCATAAGTTTTATCCTGATGGTCTTCTGCTGTATAGGTTCTGTATGCCACACTCACTCCTAAGTTTTCTTCTGCCATTGCAACTGTCATATCCATTGCAGTTCTTGCAGCATTTTCAGCGTCGGGCATAGTCTTTTCCATTGGACTGAAAAGATTTACTACCCGTTCATTCTCTTCCTCCTGAGCAATCAGATTATTGTCCAGCTCAACCTTTCCCCCACAAGCTGCCAGGCAAAACACTACAGCACCCGCTAAACAGATTACTATTAGTCTGCCCATATATTTCTTACTTTTTTTCATAATGAATTCCCTTCTTCACTTACATTTTTGCGTGTATACTCTTTTATCACCTTTTTCAGCAATTCAATATCAATAGGCTTTGCCAGATGAACATTCATTCCCGCATTCAAAGCTTCTTTTTCGTCTTCTGCAAATGCATTTGCCGTCATTGCTATAATTGGTATTTCTCCTGCATCCTTACGTTTTAATGCCCTGATTGCTCTCGTAGCTTCATAACCATTCATAACAGGCATTTGTACATCCATTAGAATTGCATCAAACTCCCCTTCTACAGAATTAATAAATTTCTCCAATACAAGCTGGCCATTTTCTGCAATAACACAGCTTGCTCCTTCCATAGATAAAATTTCAGACAGAATTTCCGCATTAATTTCATTATCTTCAGCCGCCAGGAAATGCAAGCCTTCTAAATTTTCACCATCTGCCGCCTCTGACACAACATCTCCATTTTGGCCAGCCTGCATTTCTGCAATTTTTTCTTTAAATGCAGCAACAAAGAAAGGTTTTTGTAAAACTGCCATATTTTCATTTTGCAGAACATCTTCTATTCCATCTGCATCATCATCCGTCATAAACAATACAGGCACTATATCTGATGTAATTTCCCTAATTTTTGTTATTGCCAAAGAAGCATCTACATCTATCGTATCCCAGTCCACTAAAATCATTTGATAATTTTCTTTTTCACCCTCAGCATTTTGCAGCATTTGTACAGCTTCTTCCACACTGAAAGCACTATCTACCAAAACATCTGTATCCTCCATAAGCACTTGAATATCTTTGCTGTCCTCCGCTTCCTTATCAACAGCCAAAATTCGTGAAATTCCATTTTCTTTCCAGAACTGCTTATCAACCTGGCCTTCCGGTATGCGGAACTCCAAGTCAACCCTAAACAGACTTCCTTTATTTACTTCACTGGTTACATCTATCGTTCCACCCATAAGCTCTACAATATTTTTTGTAATTGCCATCCCTAATCCTGTACCCTGAACCTTATTCGTGGTACTGTTTTCTGCCCGGGTAAACGCATCAAAAATAGTTTCTAAATATTCCGGCGTCATTCCATAGCCATCATCTTCCACTTCTATCTTAATATGCTCATATTGACTGGAACGCTGTTTCAGACCAATCATCCGAAACCAGATATTTCCTCCCTCCGGAGTGTACTTTACGGCATTTGAAAGAAGGTTAATCAAAATCTGATTAACTCTTGTCTCATCTCCTATCAAGTACTCATGCTTTACGCCCATTACTTCCACATGAAACTTCTGCCCTCTTTCCTTTGCCATAGGCCGAATAATTGCATCTACTGAGGATACCAGATCATTTAATGTAAATTCCTCGATGGTAAGAACAACTTTCCCACTCTCAATCTTGGACACATCCAAAATATCATTGATCAGACTTAACAAGTGCTGGCCGGACGCCGTGATTTTTTTTGTATATTCCCTTACTTTATCCGGATTATTTGCATCCCTGGCCAATAATGTAGTAAACCCAAGAACAGCATTCATAGGTGTACGGATATCATGTGACATATTTGAGAGAAAGGTCGTTTTGGAATTACTTGCAATCTGTGCTGCCTGTAAAGCTTCCGCCAAACGCTTATTGTGTATTTCTCTTTCTTCCTCCCGCTCCTTTCTGATTCTATTCTGCTGTCTTTGATTAAAATAATACAAAATACAGCACAGAAAAAAGGCAATCAGCATTACTACTACTACAATAAATATATTTTGGTTTACTGTTCTGCCTTCCTGCTGTATCGCTTCGATCGGCACATATCCCACTAAATAGATTGAACCATCATTCACCTTCCACATATAATTCAATGAACTTTTTCCTTGAATATCATGATAAAACATAATATTCTTTTTTTCTTCCAGGCAGGCATTCACTTCCTGCCTGATATCCTCTTCCTGGATATTATTTGCCTGGTAATAATCCTCCAAATTCAGATGACCGGCATTACGCTCCCCCATTCCCTTAGGCTTTAGAACAAACCGCTCCGTGTTTCTATCCATAATATAAAGCATTGCTTTCCCATTATAAAATCCTTCTGGAAGTGATTTATCATAAGATTCATAAATATATTCTATATAAAGCGCAGCAATCTCCTGATCGTTCTTTATAACAGGACACTTCATTGAATATGCCCAAGTTCCCATATGATTTACATAAGATTGCGATATCTGCAAACCGTTTGTCGTTTCACCAAGTGAAAAATCCAGTTCTTCTTCAGAAAACACTTCTCCTGTATTAGAAATTCCTTCCTCTTCTCCCGTAAAAATCAAAGATACCTTTACCATGGTCTGGCTTTTTTGGTAAGAAAGGATAAACTCCTCCAAATCCTCTGCCTTGGCTGCTTCCTGTGCAATTATTTTTTGATATTCTGCTTCTTTATTCAGAATTGCCTCTAATGTGCATTGTATCAAATCCAGACTTTCACTTAAATTTTGAATTGCTGATATAGACATTTCTTTATTTATTTTTCTTGCTACGGAAAACACAACAACACCTAAAATGCAAAAAACTAATATAATAGAAAGCAGTAAAGGAATTCCGTTATCTGTTTTCTTTCCATCCTGCCTCTTTTTCATTCTTATCCCCCCTGCACATTACCTGTCGCTCTATCAAGCTGTAGAAACTAATAAATAAAATTTGTTATATTATACTCTTTTCTTTAATTTTATGTCAACATTATAGGAAAAAAGGACTTATATTTAGTGAATTTTCAACTACTTCTTGTGATACACAGACGGGTATGTTATATTGTTTTTATTTAAAGGAGTAAAATGAAATTGCATACAAGTATATTTTTCCCCATAGAGATTATCGGTACCATAGCTTTTGCATCTTCCGGTGCTATGGTTGCCGTTCGAAAAAAACTGGATCTGTTCGGTATTATTGTACTAGGCGTCATTACTGCTGTGGGAGGAGGTATGCTCCGTGATCTAATTATAGGTAATATTCCTCCTAACATGTTTCAAAATCCAGTTTACGTATTTGCTGCTTTTTTAACAGTGCTTATTCTTTTTCTTTTGTTCCGCCGCTGGCCCTTTCTACTTGAAAAACGTTATCTGGAAAGCTATGAAAAAATTATGAATATTTTGGATGCTATCGGCCTTGGCGCATTTACTGTTACAGGCATTGACACCGGAATAAAGTCCGGTTACAACGAATTTTATTTTTTAATTATCTTTCTTGGAGTTATCACAGGTATCGGCGGCGGCATTCTCAGAGACATCATGGTAGGTGAAACTCCCTTTGTCCTAAGAAAACATATCTACGCCTGTGCATCTATATCCGGCGCCTGCCTGCATGTATTACTGTTGCAGTTCATTCCTTCTAATTATGCAATGTTACTGGGTGCTCTTTTAATCATAATGATCCGCATTCTGGCAAGTCACTATCGTTGGAATCTTCCCAGTGTATAATTAAAAATAAATACAAAAAATCCACAGACAATTTTATTTTGTCTGTGGATTTTTTAGCTCCCCGAGTAGGGCTCGAACCTACAACAACTCGGTTAACAGCCGAGTGCTCTACCATTGAGCTATCGAGGATTATTCTTTACAGTTCTGCCTGCGGCTCACTGCTTTTCTCTTTCAGAGGCTCTTCCTCCCTCTGTGAAGGACGTGCCTTCAAAACCGAACACAGGACAGGAAACATCTTCCATCCACCACTTCCATCTGCCATTTCTTTCTTCTGGTCAAGCTTCCGGTCTATTAGTATCCGTCAGCTGAACACATTGCTGTGCTTACACCCCGGACCTATCTACCTCGTAGTCTTCAAGGGACCTTCATTCTTTTTGAATCCGGATATCTCATCTTGAGGGGGGCTTCACGCTTAGATGCCTTCAGCGTTTATCCCTTCCGGACTTGGCTACTCTGCCATGGGACTGGTTCCCAACAGATCCACCAGTGGTCCGTCCATCCCGGTCCTCTCGTACTAAGGACAGCTCCTCTCAGATATCCTGCGCCCGCGCCGGATAGGGACCGAACTGTCTCACGACGTTCTGAACCCAGCTCGCGTACCGCTTTAATGGGCGAACAGCCCAACCCTTGGGACCTGCTACAGCCCCAGGATGCGATGAGCCGACATCGAGGTGCCAAACCACTCCGTCGATGTGAACTCTTGGGAGTGATCAGCCTGTTATCCCCAGGGTAGCTTTTATCCGTTGAGCGATGGCATTCCCACTTAATACCACCGGATCACTAAGTCCTAGTTTCCTACCTGCTCCACCCGTCGGTGTCGCAGTCAAGCTCCCTTCTGCCTTTGCACTCTTCGAATGGTTTCCGTCCATTCTGAGGGAACCTTTGAGCGCCTCCGATACCCTTTCGGAGGCGACCGCCCCAGTCAAACTCCCCGCCAGACATTGTCCCCCGCCAGGTTAACTGGCGCAGGTTAGAAACCCAATACTGCAAGGGTGGTATCCCAACAGCGGCTCCATAAGGACTGGCGTCCTTACTTCTTCGCCTCCCACCTATCCTGTACATACAGCATCGGATCCCAGTATCAAGCTGGAGTAAAGCTCCATGGGGTCTTTCCGTCCTGGCGCAGGTAGCCAGCATCTTCACTGGCACTTCAATTTCACCGGGTGCATTGTCGAGACAGCGCTCAAATCATTACGCCTTTCGTGCGGGTCGGAACTTACCCGACAAGGAATTTCGCTACCTTAGGACCGTTATAGTTACGGCCGCCGTTTACTGGGGCTTAAATTCAAGGCTTCGTTTCCTGACCTCTCCTCTTAACCTTCCAGCACCGGGCAGGCGTCAGCCCATATACCTCACCTTTCGGTTTCGCATAGACCTGTGTTTTTGCTAAACAGTTGCTTGAGCCTATTCTCTGCGGCCGCATTTCTGCGGCACCCCTTCTCCCTAAGTTACGGGGCCATTTTGCCGAGTTCCTTAACAATGCTTCTCCCGCCGGCCTTAGGATTCTCTCCTCATCCACCTGTGTCGGTTTTCGGTACGGGTGCTGTATAAGCCATAGCGGCTTTTCTTGGCACATGGCTCACGGACTTCGCTACTTTCTTTCGCTCCACGTCGCGTCTTTGGGTTGATGTGCGGCTTTTCCTGCACACCCCCTCCTTCGCTTGTACCGGTTTTCCCTTTCCCGGCTCCCGCTTTCCACATGCGTCCCCGCAGTTCTGTCATACAGCAGTACAGGAATCTCCACCTGTTCTCCATCGGCTACGCCTTCCGGCCTCGCCTTAGGTCCCGACTTACCCGGGGCAGATCAGCTTTACCCCGGAATCCTTGGATATTCGGCCTGGAGGATTCCCACCTCCATCTCGCTACTCATTCCGGCATTCTCTCTTCCTGACTCTCCACTGCTCCTTCCGGTACAGCTTCTTCATGTCAGCAATGCTCCTCTACCGATCATATTTTCATACAATCCCTGAGCTTCGGTGTCGTGTTTCAGCCCCGGACATTTTCGGCGCAGGACCTCTCGACTAGTGAGCTATTACGCACTCTTTGAATGTATGGCTGCTTCTGAGCCAACATCCTAGTTGTCTTTGAAATCCCACATCCTTTTCCACTTAACACGTACTTGGGGACCTTAGCTGCAGGTCTGGGCTCTTTCCCTTTTGACTGTCCAACTTATCTCGTACAGTCTGACTCCCGTGCGCTTCCTTTACGGCATTCGGAGTTTGATATTCTTCGGTAAGCTTTGACGCCCCCTAGGAAATTCAGTGCTCTACCTCCGTTAGGTCTGCACGAGGCTAGCCCTAAAGCTATTTCGAGGAGAACCAGCTATCTCCGGGTTCGATTGGAATTTCTCCCCTATCCACACCTCATCCCCACCCTTTTCAACGGATGTGGGTTCGGCCCTCCACCGCCTTTTACAGCGGCTTCAGCCTGGACATGGATAGATCACCCGGTTTCGGGCCTGCGGCATCCGACTCTTACGCGCTTTTAACGCTTGCTTTCACTTCGGCTCCGCCACTAAAGTGGCTTAACCTTGCCGGACAACGCAGCTCGCCGGACCGTTCTACAAAAAGTACGCGGTTGTGCTCCACAGATGCAAGCATCTGTTGGGCACTTCCACAGCTTGTAAACACAGG
>KE159810.1:435000-499377 GCA_000403495.2 Lachnospiraceae bacterium 10-1
TTATCCCCCTGTATGGGCCAGGTTACCCACGCGTTACTCACCCGTCCGCCACTAAGCCTTTCCCTTTTCCGCTTCCAGCAAGCTGGCTGCTTCTTTGGTTAAGGCTCCGTTCGACTTGCATGTGTTAGGCACGCCGCCAGCGTTCATCCTGAGCCAGGATCAAACTCTCATGTTTGTTTGTCTCCCGGGGCAGAACTCCTTCCTCCTTCTTCTTAGAGGCTGCTTCCGCTTCCTCTTCCTTTCCGGATTTTTGCCTGCTTCTTTCCTCACAGGCTCCTCTGGCTTCTCTTTCCCGTCTCTTTACTGTTTCTTCTTTGTTTCGTTCTCTGAATTATTCTTTCGAATTTTCAGGGCTGCATTGCTGTTTATTTGTCAAGGTTCTGTTTTGTCAGGCAATCTTAGGAGATTACCAACGGAGAAGGAGGGATTTGAACCCTCGCGCCGCTATTAACGACCTACTCCCTTTCCAGGGGAGCCCCTTCAGCCTCTTGGGTACTTCTCCAAATCAAGCTGACTTATTCTTACTAATGAATCAGACTGTCAATCAGTCCGCGGAGAAGGTATCTCCAGCGGAGAGGGTGGGATTCGAACCCACGCGCCCTTGCGGACAAACGGTTTTCAAGACCGCCTCGTTATGACCACTTCGATACCTCTCCATGTCGTGCGCCTCTCGCTCAGCGCAATGATTATTCTAGCAAATCAATTTGGCAGTGTCAACACTTTTTTTACATTTTTTACAATTCCTTACAAGCTGCTTCCATTTTTTCTCTAATCACCAGCATTTTTTTATCTATTTTGTATATAGCCCGTGCACATTCTTTCAAATCTTTTTCAAATTCACACTTTTCATAATCGCCCTTTTTATATACAAAATGATGCTCCACCACCGCCCAGAGATTCATCGCCTGGGTTCTGATTTGTATCTCTACCCTTTTCTTTCCCACGCCATCCACCGGAACAAGTACAATCATATGAAGACTTTGATAGCCGCTGGATTTGGGTTTTTTTACATAATCCTTAGTTTTAATAACCTCCAGCTTCTCATCTTCTTTTAAAATCTCAGCAAGCCGGTAAATATCATCCAAAAAGTTACATATCACTCTTATTCCCGAAATATCACTTAAATATTCCTGCGCCGTCTGTTGTTTGACAATATATTTTTTCTTAATCATCTTATTCAGGCAGCTTTCCGGTGTTTTAATCCGGCAAATTGTTTGCCCTATAAAATTTCTACCCAGCTTTTCCGAGTATTCGATATTTATTTTTTCCAGTTTTTGTTCTATATATCTGCATGCTTCCTTGTATGGTTCCAAAAAAGCATCTTCTTCCATTTGTCTTAAAAATTCCTGGTATAAATCATCTACCGTATTTGTCATAATCCTGTTATTCCCTTCCCAACTATGGCAGCAATTACAAAACCTGCTTATACAATGCGGTTTGCTCCCATATATAATGAAACGCCGCAAAGCGGCGCGTAAATGTTAAGCTCTGAATACCATTATTATGTATTAAATACGTAAAATATACCTAAAAGCTTAAATGCTGCTATTATTTATCTGCTGTTTTGCTCTCCCTGTCTTTGATAAAATTTTCTGCTGTTATAATATCTTCGGGAGTTGTTATTTTTATATTTTCATAGGAGCCAAATGCCAATTTTACCGGATGCCCCATAAATTTTTCTACCACCATTGCATCATCTGTAATAGTGGTACCTTCTTTCATCAAATCTTTTTCTTTCATGATCAGCTTATCGTAAGCTTTTTTGATCAAAGTGTACTCAAAGACCTGAGGAGTCTGTACCATCCAAACCAGCTTCCGGTCAGGTGTGGATGAAATATACCCCTCTTTATCTGCAATCTTTATGGTATCCTTTACAGGCATCCCTGCCACGCAGCCCTTAAATTCCTTCACACAGGATAATGCCCTATTCAGGATTTCCTCTGTCACTAAAGGCCTTGCTCCATCATGAATAAAAACAAAATCACATTCCGAAATGCTGTTTAATCCGGCAGCGACAGAATGATATCGTTCCTTCCCACCTTCTATAATATGTCTTACCTTACTAAATCCATACCGGCCAACAATTTCTTTTTGGCAGAATTCAATGTCCCCTGGCGATACTACCAGCACAATCTCATCAATGAAGCTCTCCTGAAAAACCTTTAATGAATAGTAAATAACCGGTTTTTCCCGTAACAGCATATATTGCTTTTTTGTAGAGCTTTCCATCCGTTTACCGCTGCCAGCTGCCAGAACAATCGCTGACGTCCGTTCTTTTTTTACCATTTTCCATACCACTTTCTGCCAAGTCTTTTTCTTTCGTTTCAAGTCTCTTCCTGTCGGCAGATATCCTTAAATTCTTTCACCAAGCCTTAGATTAGGTACTGCATTTAGATCAAATCCATGCCGGATGCCTTTCTGGTACTCATAATAAGCCGCAGCTCCAATCATAGCTGCATTATCTGTGCAATATACCGGTGAAGGATGATAAAAAGCAATATTTTTTTCCTTGCATCTTTCTTCAAACGCCCTTCGGAGTGCACTGTTAGACGCCACACCGCCGGCTATTGCAAATTTGTTGTAATGGTATTTTGAAACCGCATCCATAGAATGTTCCACAAGTACATCGATAACTGCTTTCTGAAAAGAAGCTGCTACATCTGCTGTGTTTATTTCTTCCCCTTTCATCCGGCAGGAATTTAAATAGTTCAGCACTGCCGATTTCAGACCGCTAAAGCTGAAATCATACTCCGAATTCCCAACTTTAGCCCGGGGAAAATGTATTGCGTCCGGATTCCCTTCTTTAGAAACCTTATCAATCTTCGGGCCGCCGGGATAGCCTAATCCTATAGCTCTCGCCACCTTATCAAAAGCTTCCCCTGCAGCATCATCTCTGGTTCTTCCAATAATCTCATATGTACCATAATCCTTCACCACTACCAAATGGGAATGTCCCCCTGACACCACCAGGCAGATAAAGGGCGGCTCCAAATCTTTATTTTCAATATAGTTGGCACTGATATGTCCTTCTATATGATGTACTCCTACAAGGGGAATTCCCGATGCAAAACTGATTGCCTTAGCCTCTGATACCCCTACCAGCAGCGCTCCAACAAGCCCCGGGCCATAGGTTACTGCAATGGCATCCATATCATAAAGCTCTTTGTCTGCATCAGTCAATGCCTGTTCTATCACCTGATTAATTTTTTCTATATGCTTGCGGGAAGCAATCTCCGGTACCACGCCTCCATATTCTGTGTGCAAAGCAATCTGAGAATAAATTATGTTGGAAAGAACTTCCCTTCCGTTTCGTACCACTGCCGCCGCTGTTTCATCGCAGGAGCTTTCTATTGCTAATATACAAATCTCTTTTTCCATAAAGTCCTCAAACCTTTTTCACATGATCCATAATAATTCCTTTTACTGTTCCACCAGCTCCCAGCCATATATTTTCCAGTGATTTTCCTCGTCCTTGCGCAGGAGAAATACCTCCTGTGTAGAAGAAAGCTGTGTCCCCGTCCGCAAAGTAAAGGTGCAATATAATTTAGCCCAGCTATAGCCATCCTGTTTAAACTCTTCCACATCTGTGGCTGACGACAAGGTGTAGCTGGATATCACAATTTTTTCCTTTGTGAACTGCTCAATATCCCACTTTAAAGCCTGCAGGTACTGATCCTGCGTTGTGTTTGCAACCAGCTCTGCGTCATACAATGTCTGAATTTTAAGGGCCAGCTCTTTAAATTCTTCTTCCGTATAGGTTTCATTATACAAACACTGAGCCATCTGACAGTAACATTTTAATACTTCTCTCGGCGTAGGCGGATAATTGGTATCCAGATTTCGCAGCAGCGCATTCTGAACTTCAGTTATCTTCACTTCGCTTTCCTGCTTACGGGAAGCTGCTTTTTGTGACAGATAAAAGTAATATCCCAGCACCAGGCATACCAGTATAACTCCAATGATCAGTATCTTCACTCCGTTTTGATTTTGTTTCTTTCTCATCCGGATACCTCCTCCATACTTCTTTTCGTGAGGCAAAACGCCTTTTAAAGAGCTAATCCCCTCCAAAAACTAATTCCAAAGACTTTCCATCTCTGCAGGTTTCTGCAGCCGGGAAAATTTTTTTAACTGCCGGCAAAAACTCCTCGGGACGATTTAGCGAAGGACTGTAATGTGTCAGCCAAAATCTTTCCACCTGCGCTCTCTTTGCAAGTTCCGCCGCCTCATAAAAAGTCATATGTTTGTTTTCCCTGGCCTTTGCCTTTTTATCCGGCTCACCATACATTCCCTCACAAATAAAGAGATCTGCATTCATAGCATTTTTAACAATTCCCTGGGTAGGTCTTGTATCAGTACAGTAAGTAACCTTTAGTCCTTTTCTTGCCGGACCTAAAACCATTTCCGGCACAAGTGTCATTTCTTTTAATTGAATGATTTCCCCCTTCTGGAGACGATTCCAGTATTTTTTTTCTATTCCCAGTGCTAATGCCTTTTCTAACTGAAATTTACCAATCCGGTCAATAATCAGACTGTATCCATAACAGGTCACATTATGATTTACTTTAAATGCTTCTATACGAAAACCATCAAATTGTATGGCCTGCTCAGGTTCCGTTAATTCTAAGCAGTCAATCACAAAAGGAAGCTCCGGCGCAATCACCCGCAAAGAGGCAACTACTTTGGAAAGTCCTTTAGGCCCCACCAAAAGAAGCGGCTCCGTCCGTTCTGCATTCCCCATTGTGAGAAGCATTCCGGGCAGTCCGCTGATATGGTCCGCATGAAAGTGGGTAAAGCAGATTACGTCAATGGGTTTTGGGCTCCAGCCCTTTTCCTTCATGGCAATCTGCGTTCCCTCTCCACAATCTATTAATATACTTGTTCCATTATATCTGGCCATCATGGATGTCAGCCACCTATAGGGCAGAGGCATCATTCCGCCTGTTCCCAATAAGCATATATCCAGCATAGTTCCTCCAAACCTGATACATCCTTGCACATCCTCTTGTAAAGAAAGTTTTTAAATCAATTCTACGATTTCCTCCTCCTCTACCGGAATGGCAAATTCTTTAATCATTTTATCATAACATTCCTCACATAAATCAAAGGAATGTTTCTTTCCATCCTTATTGCTAAAATATCCAAACTTGATATTTCCGTTAAAGCATCCTTCTTTTAAAATTCCATTTTCCACATGTAATTCTTTTTTGCATTTATTACAGATCACGGATACAAGCTCTTTCTTATCTGAATAACCTCGCATGTTCTTATCCTCCTTTGGTATTTCGCATATACTCCCTAACACTATTATACATAAAAGAGAAATAAGGAACAGTGGTAATTCTTCCATGCACTTCCTATCTTTTCCACATAATAAGGGCATCTTCCCTTGGCTTTTCATAAAAGTCCGGCCTTACCCCTTCTCCTTTAAATCCAAGTCTTTCATACAGCCTGATTGCCGGCTGATTGCTAACCCTCACCTCAAGGGTACAATCTCCCATGCCATTTTCCAAAGCTTTTTCAAGCATATATTCCATCAGCTTCCTGCCGATTCCTTTTTGCCTGTGTTTTTCGGCAACCACAACATTTGTGATCTCGCCTTCACCGGCAATATTTCTTATGCCGCAGCAGCCTGCAATTTCTCCGTTCAGCTCCGCAACATAATAATAAGCATAATCAGCCTCCACCATTTCCAAAAAATCCTTTGCCGACCAGGGCATGGAAAAAGTTTCACTTTCAATTTTGCTGACAGCTTCCACATCATCCGCTTTCATTTCTCTAATTAACAACATTTTTACCTTTTCTTTCCCGCTCCGCCTGGGATAATCTCAAGTATTCCGGTGCATGATCCTTTGCATTCACCACTTTTTTCTCTTTTAGATATTGGAAAGCCAGCATGGCAAAGGATGCTGCCCGCTGCCGGTTCATATGCGCTGGTGCAAAGCTGTAGGGAATTGTCAAAAGATGTGCAAGTTTTTCTTCAAATACAGGCACACCATCCCCCAAAAAAATCACTTCCCTGCCTGTTTCATTACATTTAGCGGCAATCTCCTCTATGGATACGGCACATTGATCAAGCAGGGTGGAAAGCGCATATCTTTTAAGATTGTGTGGCAGAGAAGCTTCCTTTTCCTTTACAAATTCATAAATTCCAGTATAAACCTGATCTCTTCTGGCATCCATAATGGGGCATACCAGTTTATCTGTTCCATACAAATTACATGCCAGCCCGTCTAATGTGGGAATCTCCACAAGCGGTACATTTAATGTAAATCCAAGCCCTTTGGCCGTAGCTGATCCAATCCGCAGTCCGGTAAACGAGCCAGGCCCGGCGGCCAGGGCAATAGCATCCACAGTGGCTAAATCCAGCTCCACCATAGTTTTCAGTTCATTCAACATGGGAAGAAGAGTTTGGGAGTGTGTTTTCTTATGTTGGATATTGTATTCTCCCACCAGTTTATCATCTTCAACAATTGCCGTTGATGCCACCAGACCGGAACTATCTATTGCTATGATCTTCATCCTAAATACCGTTCCTTAATCTGTATTTTTCTATAATCAAATCCTTTTTTCAAATCCTTGGAAATGGTAATTTCAGTAAAATGCTCCGGAAGAATCTCTTCAATCAGATCTGCCCATTCTATCAGGCACACCCCATCTCCATAAAAGCAGTCCTCATATCCAATTTCGTCCATTTCAGAAATGTCTCCGATCCGGTACACATCAAAATGGTAAAAAGGGCATCTTCCCTCTTCATATACCTGTAAAATCGTAAAGGTAGGGCTGTTAACCGGCTCTGTAATTCCAAGCCCTTGCGCTAACCCTTGCGTAAATACCGTCTTTCCGGTGCCCAAATCTCCAATCAGGGTGAACACTGTTCCTGCTGCCGCTTCCTGTCCGATCTGCCTGCCCAGCTCAAAGGTTTCCTCCGGACTATTGGTTTCAATAAGTTTATCTTCCATTAAATATTACTTCCTAACCGCGAATCTTAACTTTCTTAGGGGACATATGGGTAGATATGATTTCAATGACCAAGGGTGCCTTTTCCCCTAAATCTTTCCTTGGAAAAATAGAGGCATTTACCGGTGAAGTATAAATAATCAGGCTCCTGGGCGTAGATACTGCCTTATGCATCTCCTCCCATTTCTGGCTTTGCGCCTCTCCTTTCTGGGATACCTCCATGCCTTCCTCCGTCAGCCTATAGTGAAGGCTTTCTTTAAATGCAGAATTTGCAAGATACTGCTGTCTGGATTTCACAAACAAAGTCCAGGGCAGATAAGCCAAAATTACAATACCGGCAATCAGACACAATACACCGCTGCCCATAAAAAACGCCACTACCAAAAGTGCTCCTGTCACTGCTCCAATTAATCCCGAGGCACTTGTATAGGTATGATAAAGCATATAGTCATAAAGTACTCCCGGTGTTATTTTCACATCAAATTCAACTTCCATAAGTACATTCCTTTAAGTCTTCTCTTACTGAAAGAGCACCTACACAGGCAGGTGCTCTCCACTCATCTTTCTTCTATTATACTAAAAATACTGCAAAGTGCAATAAAAAACTTTTTTACTCATGCCGCAGTGCTTCGATTGGGCTGAGCCTTGCTGCCTTTCTTGCCGGATAAATTCCAAAAAAGATTCCCACACCGCAGGAAAATACTGAAGCAATAATAATAGTTGCCACATCCACGGAAGCAGTAATATCCATAATTGAACAAACGCCCAAGGCTCCCATGATTCCTAATATAATTCCAATAATTCCTCCAAGCAGTGTAATAATGCCTGCCTCTGCTAAAAACTGCAGCAATACTGAACCGGTTCTTGCTCCCAATGCCTTTCTGATACCAATTTCTCTTGTTCTTTCCGTTACGGACACCAACATAATATTCATAACGCCAATTCCGCCTACCAAAAGGGAAATTGCTGCCACAAAGGAAATAAACACTGTGATAAATCCTAAAATCGTATCATACTGAGCTGCCACATCCGTAAAGCTCTGCATCATGATCTGATTTTCTCCGCGGACATTATGCCTGCTTTCCAGCAGCGCCAATGTCTTGGCAGCCACCTCGGTACAATAAGCAGAGGACTCTGCAACCACATAGAATTGATTAATTTCATCAATGTAATACCCCAGCTTATTTGCCATAAAGGTAAGTGGCACTTCTGCTTCAATGGTGGTCACTCCATAGCTTCCGCTGATGATGGAGGATGCACTGTCCTGCCTGATGCCGATCACCCGAAGCTCCTGCGTCACCCCCCAGAAGGTTGCATCAAAACTCATACCAATCACATCTGTGGTTCCAAACAAGGCCACAGCGCTGCTTTCCGTGATTATACATACATTACTGCCGCCATCATAATCATTTTGTGAAAAATATTTTCCCTTGGCAATAGGTTCCGATGAAATATATTGAAGGCCTGTTGTTCCACCGCTCATTCTGATATCAAAATCGCCTTTAGGCCCTTCTGCTGTTCCCCATGTGCCAAACTGTGGTGTTACACCTTTTACATGATCGATCTGGGTTACAATTGCTTCAAAATCTGCCTGATCAAAGGTTACCGTAGTATCCTTCCTTGTACTGTCTACATAAAATGCAATTTGACCGCCTGCAAGCCCTTCCAGTTCGGAATTCACCTGTCCCCGGACGCCATTGCCAATAGATATGACCATAATAACCGAAGAAATACCGATAATGATACCAAGCATTGTAAGGATCGAACGCCCTTTATTACTTTTAATGTTCATAAGGGCAATTTTTATGTATTCCCAAATTTGTGCCATTTTCTTTTTTACCATGCCTTTCCCGTCTAAGGCGCTGCTTTCATAAAGCTACGCCCTGTACGTATCTCTCCTACTGAGGGATCGCCACTACTGTCATACCTTCCACAAGTCCGGATGACACATCTGTCACAACCTGTTCTCCCTGTGTCAGTCCTTCTGTGATCTGTACCATTGTGTCAGAAGAGATACCTGTGGTTACAGGCTTTTTCACTACAATACTGTTTTCAATTACATAAACAAACTCGCCATCTACATCCACATTGACAGCCATAACAGGTACCAGTACTGCATCTGAAGCCTGTGCTGTGCTGATTACCACCTTTGCCTCCACGCCTAAAACCACATCGCTGTCGGGATTGCTTAATTTTATTTCTGTTTTTACAACTGTTGCACCGCTGTTATTTGTTTCCGCCATTTTATTAATCTTGGAAACTTCACCCTGATACTCTTTTCCACCAATAGTAATAGCTGCTTTCTGCCCCACCTGAATCTTATCCAGATCATATTTGGTGACAGAAATTTCAACCATCACTTCCTCAGTACTTTCAAGCTTAACGATCTGAGAGCCTGTCTGAACCACACCGCCGGGGACAGCACTTAATTCTGTAATTACTCCGTTAAATTCGGCAGTTAAGCCTCCCTTTACAGCTTCAAGACTTTCTAAAGTATGAGCAGCTTCAATTTCTTTTGTCTGGTTTTCTGCTTCCAATTCTTCTTTTGCACCGGAAGTCAGCCTGCTGTTTTCCGCTGAGCTTTGCTGGGACTTCATTTCAGAACGATACTCTTTATAATCCGTAAGCATTTTGTTATAAGCATCCAGTTCCTCCTGCCAGCTTTTTATTTCCTTATTGTTCTGCTGTTCATAACTGTTAAGCTGAATCAGCTTCTGTAAGTTTAAATACTCATCTGAACCTGGCTGGTCCTGCCAATCCAGCAAAGAAATCTGGAGAAGCGCTCCCTCATATGCCAGATCACTTTTCTTCTTTTCAATTTTATTTTCAAGATTCGTTATGTAGGCTTCCGTATCTAAAATCTGCTGTTCCAAAACATCTAAATTTACATTGGCTTCATTCAGATCGCCCAGTTTTTCATTATTTGTCTGAACAGAATTGCTGTAGCTTCCTTCTGCAGACTGCATTTTAAGCTGTGCCAGTTCAATTTCCTTATTCAAATCATTCTCGTCATATGCAATCAGCACATCTCCTGCCGCTACTGCATCCCCCACCTGTACGGGAACATCACCAATCTTCACATTCACTTCTGAAAAATAGCTTTTTGTTTTTTCCGTGATAACTGTTCCGCTGGTGCTGATGGTCTGCTCTATCTCACCATTAACAGCCGCAGTGGTGGCAACCATCATCTGTGCTCCATTCCCTCCAAAAACACTTTTTAAAATGATCAGCAGGAGCAACACGCCTGCAATACTGAAAATGATTATTTTTTTGCGTTTCTTCTTTGCCTTTTTATCCAAAGGCTTCTTCTCTTTCTTTTCTTTTTTCTTCTTCCCCTCTTTTTTCCCTGAGGCTTCCTCTCCCTGCACAAGCTCTATTTCTGCCTTACTGCTTTCCTGTAAATTACCTGCTGCCTGTTCCTCGCTTATTACTGTCTTGTCAGCCATTCCTTTTTCCTCCACCTTATAAACTTATAAAATTATTGCATCTATATTTAATCCAGCTCTTCTGAATTTATTTTATCTTCCACAATCTTGCCATCCATAATCCTGATGATTCGTTTGGCCCTTGCCGCTATTTCATTATCATGGGTAATTAATATTACCGTTCTTCCCTCTGCGTGAAGCTCTTTTAAAATTCCCATAATTTCTTTGGTGGAACCTGAGTCCAGATTTCCCGTAGGCTCATCGGCTAAAATAACCGGAGGCGCCTGTGCAATAGCTCTTGCAATCGCCACTCTCTGCTGCTGTCCGCCACTCATTTCCGAAGGCTTATGATCAATACGTGCAGACAGTCCTACCTTTTTCAGGGCGGTTTCAGAAAGTTTTTCCCTTTCTTTCTTTCCCACTCCCCGGTAAATCAATGGCAGCTCCACATTTTCCAAGGCAGTTAAACCTGCAATCAGATTAAATCCCTGAAAGATAAAGCCAATCTCGTGATTTCTGATATCTGACAGTTCATCATCCGTAAGACCTGAAACATCCTGTCCATTTAATATGTATGTACCGCTGGTAGGTACGTCCAGACACCCCAGCATATTCATTAGCGTAGACTTACCGGAACCCGACTGGCCGATGATGGCAACAAATTCGTTTTTATCAATCGATAAGTTTACATGGTCCAGTGCACGGACCTCATTCTCGCCAGGATTGTATATTTTACACATATCCTGAATTTCAATCAATCCACTCATGTATTTATTTGCTCCTTATTGCTTTGTACTATTGTATTATACATCTAATACAATAATTGTCAACCTTAAAATATATTTACCAATCCAGATATGCAAAATTACCTGTAAGAATTGCACAGTTAATTCTGCGTGGATGGACTAAAACAAATTTGACACATTCTGCGTGTCAAATTTGTTTTCTCACATATTATAACGAATCATACACATAAAAAATTACAAAAATATATAAAAATATATTAATTTTTTCTAAAGGCAAAAAAAATACTACTTTAAAGTAAAAAAGTAGTATTTTTCGTGGTATTCACTCTCAAAAAGTATTTATCTCACTTCTTTTACCAGATCTTCAAATTCTGCCTTGTACTCATCACTAAGTTCTAAATCTTTTAAAACAGAAAGCACATGATCTATTGATGCTTCTTCCGGATACCTGCTTTTAGATGCTAACAGCCCAAATTCCGCTACTGCTGCCGCAAACTGAAAGTCCTCCCCCGGTTCTGCCATATAGCTGTCATAACTTACCGGATACTGTAAAAGCTCACTTTCCTCCTCCGCCGGTTTTTTATAACGGATACTGATAGTAAGCCACTCCTGCTCTAACGCACTGCTGCTGCCGGCCTGTTCCAACTCTTCTTTATAATTGTCTCCATATTTTAGTTCGTCTATTTCCTTCCCGCTCATTGTACAAAGAGGCTCCTTTAAGATCAGTTCATATAAAACCGTCACACTATGTCCTGCTCCGATCTCACCAGCATCTTTCGTATCATCATGAAAATCCTCCTTTGCAAGGGAACGGTTTTCGTATCCAATCAGCCTATAAGCAGAGACAACAGCCGGATTAAATTCCACCTGAAACTTTACGTCCTTACAAATAGTCAAAAGCGTAGCTGTCATTTCTTCTACCAGAACCTTCTTTGCCTCCCTAAGACTGTCGATATAGGCATAATTTCCATTTCCCTTATCAGCCAGGGTTTCCATTTTGTTATCCTTGATATTTCCGATTCCCAGGCCAAGAACTGACAGGAAAATTCCTGATTCTTTCTTTTCCGTAATCAACTCTTCCAGTTCTTCCTCAGTGGTAAGCCCAATATTTAAATCCCCGTCTGTAGCCAGAATAATTCTGTTATTGCCGCCTTCAATAAAGTTTTCCTCTGCAATTTCATATGCGGTTTCAATTCCCTGACTTCCATTCGTTCCGCCACCTGCTTTCAGAGAGTTTAATGCTCTTTTGATTTTTGTGGTTTCATTTCCTTTTGCACCTTCTAAGACCACCTTATCTCCGCTTGCATAGGTGACAATCGAAATTCTGTCCTTCTCCGTAAGGTTCTCAGCCAAAAGGCTAAAAGATTCCTGCAAAAGAGGAAGCTTATCATAATCCCCCATAGAACCAGACACATCCAAAAGAAAAACAAGGTTTGAAGGCGGTGCATTCTTATAATCAATGTCCTGTGTTTTCAGCCCTATCATCAAAAGCTGGGTTTCTTCATTCCACGGACAGGTACTAATTTGTGTGGTCACGCCAAAGGGTTCGCTTCCTTCCGGTTCTTTATAGTCATAAGTAAAATAATTCAACATTTCCTCTATTCTGACTGCGCCTTCCGGAATATCCTCAAGGGAATAACCATCAGTGATCATTCTTCGCAGGTTGCTGTAAGAAGCGGTATCCACATCAGCCGAAAAGGTGGAAAGGGGAGCATTCATAACAGACAAAAATCCTGTTTCCTCCCATTTGCCATACTTTTCGCCATTTTCTTCCGGCCAGTCAAAATCATAGCAGGACTGGACATAGCTTCCTTCTGGCTCCTCTGCTGCTTCCTCATTCGTAAAATAAAATTCTTCTTCCGCAGGTACTGTATCATAATACTCCCCTGCATCTGTTTCCCCACCTGCATATTCTGGTGCCTCTGCACTTTTATCACTTCTTCCGCATCCTGCCAGACTCCCCGCTATAAGTGCCATTACTAATAAAAAACCAATCCCTTTTCTTTTCATAATCCTTCCTCCCGGCAGTCCTTCTTCTCCTAAAAAGCTTCGCACATCTACTCTGCTTATAAAGCTAAATCTATGTATTATGTGCAAATGATAAATATCTATATAATGGATACGCATAAAAAACATTTTTTTATGGCTCTTTTCAGATAAAAATTAAACCACAAAGCTTAATTGCCGGCACTTTCATAAATCCGCGTTCCATACTGAAACAATGCATAAGCAGCACACCAAAATATCGCTGCAATCACACATTCAACACCAATGATGCCGGGAGAAATGCCGCTTTTTAAAAAGAAACCAGCCGGCAGATACGCCACAAAAGCAAAAGGAATTACCCAGGTAATTAAAAACCTGATTCCCTTTGCATAAATTTCCGTAGGATATTTTGCAAAGTCAGCCATTTCATATGCCAGCTGCAAAAAAGGCCCGCTGGTCTTAAGCCAAAATGCAAATGAAGCAAAGAATAGTTTTATAGAAGTATAAATTAACGCTCCTGCCAAAACCGACACAAAAAACAGCACAAAATGCAGTGCATCTACAATGACAATCCCTTTTGCCAAAGCCCTGCACACAAGGATCGTGCCAATCAAAAGTTCCCCAAGAGCATCCGGCTGCAGCTTTTCCGCAATCACCTGAAAAAAGAGGTTCATTGGCCGCAACATATAACGGTCAAAATCCCCATTAAGAACAAGCCTCCATGCCACCAGCCATATATTATCTGTAAAAAGGTGGTCTATCCCTCTGGGAATCTGGGCAAAGCCATAAATAAAAATCAATTGGTCCAGCGTCCAGCCTTTCAGGGACGGAATCTGTTCAAACACCAGATATAAAAAGGCAATCCCTAAAATCTGATTGAAGAAAAAGCCAAACAATCCCATAAGAAAATCAACTTTCGACTGCATAATCGTTTTTAAAAACTGGGCAATTAAAACCCGGTAAAGCCGCAGATATCGTTTCAGTTTACTCATCTTAAACCATGCCTTTCCCACATAAATCTTTCCCTTTCAGGAATTCTACCTTCGTTAACCACCAAGCACTACCAGACGTTTCGTCACTTTTTTCCATATCAGACTTCCCAGCAAATAAAGAAACACCACCCAGACTGCCTGTCTAAGCAGCATAAACATAAGTGTGCTTCCGGTATATTTTCCAAGATAAATCATGACAGGAGTATAAATCATTGAAGAAAATGGCAGGAAATCAAACACACGCCTTACTGTTTCCGGGAAAAAACTAATGGGAATCAACTGTCCCGTAAGAAATCCAAGTAAGGCTTCCTTTACCATTCTAAGTCCAAAAATATAAGTAGTAAAAAATGCAATCATTCCAAAGCAAAAGTCAAACAGCACATAAATTAAAAAGCTCATAATACAACTTAGCAAAAATAAACAAATCTCCCCTACCCCTGCCAGCGCAAGCCCAAGCACTGTCACCTTATATATTTCCAACCCAATCCAGATAAAAATGCATGGTACCAAAAACCGATACATCAAGACTCCAAAAGCCTGGGACATCAGACTCAAACGGTAGTCAATGGGTTTAATCAGATTCATTGCAACTGTTCCCTGTACCACATCATTACTTACCTGAGTGGAAATAGAAACCATAACTACAGAAGATGTAACATAAACCATGAACACATAAACCACCATCTCACTTCGGGACAGACCGCCAAGCACTTCCTGTCCGGAGCTTCCATAAATAGCCATCCAAAGATAATACCTGATAAAGGAGCTGAACAGGTCAATTAAAATAAACAAATAAAAGGCGCCTTTATACGCCAGCTGCCGCTTCATTTCATTGGTGGCAAATGGCAGGTAGATTTTTAACTGCTTTCCCATCACTCACCCTCCATCATGCCATGATTGTAGATTTCTTTTACGATCTGGGCAAGCTCTGTCTCCTGAATCTGCACATCTTTAATTTCCACTCTTTCCATCACTGCTGAAAGAATCTGGGGTACCTGTATTTTATGCTTATCAAAAGTCACATTCAAAGTACTGCTTTCTTTATCATAAACGACGGTTAAGCCGCCTTCCTCCACCCCTAAAATTTCAGGCAGGCAAAGCTCTTTTACCTTTTCCGGCTCCCTGATCTCCACCGCCACTGTTCTTTTGGTTCCGTATATCTCCTTCAAATTTTGAAGCGAACCATCATATATTTTCTTTCCTTCATCAATAATAATGATCCGGCTGCACAGTTCTTCAATATCGCCAATATCATGTGTAGTTAAAATCACTGTGGTTTCGTATTTCTCATTGATTTCTTTGATTGCTTTCCGAATATTATCTTTCACCACAAGATCAAGCCCAATAGTCGGCTCATCTAAATAAAGCACCTTAGGATTATGTAAAAGAGCAGCTCCCAAATCCGCCCGCATTCTCTGCCCTAAAGACAAGGTACGCACAGGCCTGTCAAAAAACTCGTCAAGGTTCAGCACTTTATTTAGAAATTCCATTTGTGTATTAAACGCTTCCTCTGACACATTATAAATCTCTTTTAATATGGTAAAGGATTCACTTAAGGGCAGATCCCACCAAAGCTGGGTTCTCTGCCCAAATACAACACCAATATTCTGCGCATTTTCCTTTCGGCGGCGGCTGGGATTAATCCCAGCCACCTCACAGCTTCCTTTTGTGGGCGTCAGGATTCCCGTCATCATCTTAATGGTGGTGGATTTACCGGCCCCATTGCTGCCGATATATCCAACAATTTCCCCCTTTTTAATCGTAAATGAGATGTCATCCACTGCCCTTTTAATCACTTTTTCATTAGAAAACAAGCCCTTAACAGCTCCGCCAAGTCCTGGATATTTCTTAGGCGATACAAAATCCTTATGAATATGATCTACCTTAATCATAAAAACTCCTTTACAGTCCGGACGTTTTTTTAATCCAAACTGTTATTTTACAACAGACTCCACTTTCTTTACTTTTTTCGGAACCGCCGCCTCCTTAAGAATCAGACTAAGCTTCTTATACACCAGCATTGTCACTAAAGACACACTCCCGCCTTTTAACAAATTAAGAGGCGCCACTGCAAAAACCACAAGGGTAGCCACACTGGTAATATTGGAATTAATGGCAGTTCCCATTCCTACAATAACATCCAAAGGCATTCCATACAAAGCTGCAAATGCCGGAAGTAAATAAATAGCATTAAACATGGTTCCAAATACTGTCATAATCAATGTTCCAAGAGCAGATGCAATAGCAGCATTTTTCTTTGTCTTTTTAAACAGATAAAGAATTGATGCAGGAAGAATAAAGCTGCACCCGATCACAAAATTGGCCAAATCCCCAACAAATGCCGTGCTGGTTCCTTTCATAAAAAGCTTCAACAATATTTTGCAGAACTCTATCATTACGCCTGCCACCGGTCCAAAAGCAAATGCACCGATCAAAGCAGGAATTTCACTGAAATCCAATTCATAAAAAGATGGTGCAAAAGGCACTGGAAATTCAAACATCATTAATACTGCTGAAATTGCTGCAAACACACCAATCATCACCATTTTTCTGGTACTTAAAATTCTTTCATTACTTCCGTTTTTCTTTTTGCATATCTTTTCAGTAAGATAAGCAATTCCAAAAAGTGCCGCCGCAATTCCCACTGAAACCAGCACAAATACCACATTGTCTTTTACACTTGTCCATAATCCATTATTCATTTCTTTTCCTCCTAAAAACTTCCGCATATTGCAGTATTAAATTTTCAGAAAGGTTCTTCCTCATAAAGTAAAAGCCCTGAACGTTTGCTTCCACTGTACAGGCAACTATCTTACCTGCCGGAATTAATCATTCAGGGCATAAATTACTTCACACAAAACTGTTTTACTGCATGCACAGTAAACCGCCAGTTTCTTCTACCATCCAGACTTTACTGTTGGTTTTGGAGTTTCACCAAATCAGCCATTTTGTTTTCATCTGCGCACCTGACAAAAACTCATGGGTCGCGGACTATACCGCCAGTAGGGAATTTCACCCTGCCCCGAAGAACTTTTCTTTATTTACGAAAAATATTGTAACACTGTTTCTTTCAGTAGGCAATAGATAAATTTGTATTTCCATTTCATTCATTAAACCATACTATTTATTTTTCATTTTCGTCTATATTTAAGTAGACTTCATGCTCTGCCCGTGATACAATAGCTGTATAAGGGGCTTTCAACATGGAGGGTATCATAAATATGACAAATAGTGAAAAAATAGATCTGCTTTTAGCAGAAATGCAAGGCATGAAGTCCGACATGCAAAGCATGAAATCTGACATGCGGGGCATGAAGTCTGATATGCAGGACATGAAATTTAATTTGCAAAATATGAATAATAAAATCGACACTTTAGAATCCCAAATTAAGCAGACAGAACGTGTATTAAGAAATGAAATAAAAAAAGAATTTGGCTTAGTGCTCGATGAAATTGAAAGGGTGCATCGTATTCTTGACAAGCACAAGGCTGATGCTTCTATGCATTGTATAACAGCTTTTTAAAGGAGCAGTCAGAACGCTTCGCCAGTCATCCAAATTATGTAAAAAGTGTAAAGTCTGTAAAATGACCTTACACTTTTTTATTAACACATTAATTCTTCTCCTTGCCAATTCTCATAGTAAGCCCAATCCTCTTTTTAGCAGCGTCTACGGTAAGTACCTGCACCTCCACAATATCTCCAACACTTACAGCTTCCAGAGGATGCTTGATAAAACGGTCTGTGATCTGGGAAATATGTACTAATCCATCCTGATGCACGCCGATATCCACAAACACGCCGAAGTCAATTACATTACGGACAGTTCCTTTTAAAATCATCCCCGGCTTCAAGTCCTTCATATCCAGCACATCACTTCTTAAAATGGGTGCCGGCATGTTCTCTCTGGGATCTCTTGATGGCTTTTCCAATTCCTTTAAAATATCGGTAAGGGTAATTTCCCCGATGCCCAATTCCTGTGCCATCAACTTTTTATCCTTGATCTTTTTCTCAAGAGTGCTCACTGCTGCGCTTTCATTTGAAATACCGCTTTCTTTTGCAGTATTTTGTCCGCCTTTTTGTCCTTTCCCTTTTGCATCTTCTTCAAAAGACATGGTCATCCCGCCCATTGCTGCTGCAAGTGCTTTTCCCATAGCTGTATCGGTATTACGGATAACAATTTTTTGCTGTCTGTTTCCAGGCTCTTTTTTCGGTACAGGCTTTTCCTTTTTCAGCATCCCTTTATTTTGGGCTGCCTGTTTTTGAGCAAAGCGTACATCATCCATTGTAAGTCCCATTTTTGCAAGCAGCTTCATTGCCGCCTCATAGGATTCTGGATGCACGCTGGTTGCATCAAGGGGATTTTCGCCATCAAAAATGCGTAAAAACCCTGCACACTGTTCAAATGCCTTAGGTCCTAACTTAGGTACTTTAAGAAGCTGGGCGCGGCTTACAAAACGTCCGTTCTCTTCCCGATAGTCCACAATATTTTTGGCAATCGCTTTTGAAACACCGGATATATACTCTAAAAGGGAAGCGGATGCAGTATTAAGATCCACGCCTACCTTATTCACACAGTCTTCAACCACGCCTCCAAGCGCTTCTCCCAATTTTTTCTGATTCATATCATGCTGGTACTGCCCCACACCAATTGACTTTGGATCAATTTTTACTAATTCAGCCAATGGATCCTGCAGCCTTCTTGCAATAGAAGCCGCACTTCTTTGTCCCACATCAAAATTAGGAAACTCTTCTGTTGCCAGCTTACTTGCCGAATAAACGGATGCTCCGGCTTCATTTACGATCACATACTGGACCGGTGTATTTAATTCTTTAATCAAATCTACAATAATCTGTTCGGATTCTCTTGATGCAGTTCCATTTCCAACGCTGATCAGGGAAATTTCATATTTTTTGATCAGCTTTTTCAATTCTGCCTTGGCTTCCTCCACTTTATTTTGAGGTGCTGTAGGATAAATCACTTTAGTATCTAACACTTTTCCTGTAGCATCCACCACTGCCAGCTTACAGCCGGTACGAAAAGCAGGATCCCAGCCTAACACCACCTTACCTACAATAGGAGGCTGCATAAGAAGCTGTTCTAAATTCTTTCCAAATACAGAAATCGCGCCATCCTCGGCTTTTTCAGTAAGATCGTTTCTGATTTCCCGTTCAATTGCAGGTGCAATCAATCTGTCATAAGCATCCTGAATCACTTCCATAAGTACAGGCGTGGTATATTCATTCTCCGAAGTAAGCACCTTTTTGGCAAGATACTGCCTTATTCTGTCAACTGGTGCAGAAATTTTAACCACAAGAAATTTCTCATTTTCTCCCCGGTTAAGAGCAAGTATGCGGTGCCCCACTACCTTCTTTAAGGGCTCTTCATAGGCATAATACATCTCATATACACTTTCCGCCTTTTCGTCTTTTGCCGTACTTGTAAGGACTCCTTCCTCCATAGTAATGTTTCTGATATAAATACGATAGTCCGCCTCATCAGAGATCGTTTCAGCAATAATATCTTTTGCCCCCTGCAGCGCTTCTTTCTCGTCCTTAACTCCTTTTTCTTCGCTGATATATTTAACAGCTTCCTCTGTAAGAGGCGCTGCTGCATCCTGCTTTAAAATAAACTCCGCAAGACCTTCCAGCCCTTTTTCTCTGGCAACACTTGCTCTGGTTTTTCTCTTTGGCCTATAGGGACGATATAGATCCTCAACTACCACAAGCGTTTCTGCTGCCAGAATTTTTTCTTTCAGCTCGTCAGTGAGTTTTCCCTGCTCTTCTATACTTCCGATTACCTGTTCCTTCTTTTCCTCTAAGTTACGAAGATAGGTCAGCCTTTCGTAAAGATTTCTCAAAACTTCATCATTTAAAGAACCGGTTGCCTCTTTACGGTAACGGGAAATAAACGGAATAGTGTTACCCTCGTCAATCAGTTTGACCGCCGCTTCCACCTGCCATTTTTCTACCTTCAGTTCTTCTTTTAATTTCAGTATAATATCCATACTTTCTCCCATCTGCACATACACTTTTACTTATCTCTTTTACTAACAACATTTCATCTGTAATGCATTCATAAAAGCGTCTGCTTCACATTTATCATTGCTTACACAGCTTATCTTTTATTATAATAGATATCCCCTCTCTTTTTCAAGAAAGATTTGTATTCTACCTGAGAAAGTGATAAGATACGGGAGTTTGACACTTCCTTTTAAACCTCATAACACACAAATCTTGTATTTAAGCCTGCTTTGGGCTTATTTTTTTGTCAAATTTGTAAAAATAATGCGTGCTAGTTTACACTAGTTGTGTTATAATACTTATGAGGTGATTTTTATGTATGTTTCCATTACTGGTGTAGAGAATAACAAAGACGTTTATATCAACCAATCCTACCGGAAAGAAAACGGTAAGACTTCTTCCCGGATCTACCGAAAACTCGGAAAACTCAATGAGCTACTCCGACAGTTTGATGATGACTTTGATGCCATGATGGCCTGGGCAAAATCTGAAGCCGAAAAAGACACAGCCGAATACAATGCCAGAACCTGCGATGTGTCGGTTTCTCTTTCCAGAAAAGCTTACATACCTATGAATGAAGAACGCTGTTTTCAGATCGGATATTTGTTCCTCCAAAAACTGTGCACGGAATTAAAAATCGATGCCATCTGTCGAAAAATCTCTAAACGCCACAAATACACTTATGACCTGGGAGCCATCTTAACTGACCTGATCTATGCAAGGATCCTTTCCCCTTCCAGCAGGCTCAGCAGTTTCTCTTACTGTAAAACACTGCTTGAACCTCCAAAGTATGAACTGCCAAATGTATACCGTGCACTCTCGGTTATGGCTGAGGAATCTGATCTTATTCAGGAGCAACTCTACAAAAACTCAAACTTTGTTCATCCCAGAAACAAAAAAGTGCTCTACTACGACTGCACAAACTACTACTTCGAGATTGAACAGGAAGATGAACTAAGGCGCTATGGAAAGAGTAAGGAACACCGCCCTAATCCCATCGTTACAATGGGATTGTTTATGGATGCTGATGGAATTCCTCTGGCTTTTGACATCTTCCCCGGAAACCAGAATGAACAGACAACCTTAAAACCTCTTGAATCAAAGGTAATAAAAGATTTTGGCTGCAGTGAATTTATCTTCTGCTCTGATGCGGGGCTTGGAAGCAGAGCAAACCGCAGATTTAACAGCCTTGCAGACCGTTCCTATGTTACCACCCAGTCTTTGAAAAAGATGCCCAAAGAAGACCGGGAAACTGCCCTGAAACCTACACAGTTTAAAAAAACCGGCTTTGATAAATGGATCGACATCTCCACACTGGATGAATCTGACCCGGAAGTTTACGAAACCATTTATTACAAGGAGATCCCTGTTGTAAATGGAAACATGGATGAAACAGTTATAGTTACCTACTCCCCCAAATACAAGGCATACCAGAAACGGATCCGTGAGCAGCAGATATCACGCGCCATAAAGATGATCGAACAGCCCGGAAGAAAACGCAAAAGCAAAAATCAAAACGATCCTGCCCGTTTTATTAAAACCACAAATGTGACAAATGATGGAGAGATCGCAGAAAAGAAAGTATGTGAACTTGATTCAGACAAAATCAGGGATGAGGAAAAATACGACGGCTTTTATGCTGTCATTACAAACCTCGAAGGCGATATAGGCGGGATTTTAAAAATCAACCGGCAGCGTTGGGAAATAGAAGAAAACTTCCGCATTATGAAAACAGATTTTGAGGCACGTCCTGTCTATGTCAGGCGGGAAGACCGCATCAAAGCACATTTCCTCACCTGTTACATCAGCCTGCTTGTGTACCGCCTGCTTGAGAAAAAGGTCGGAAATAATTATACCTGTAATGAGATTCTAAGTACACTTCGTTCCATGCAGGTAACACTTTTGTCAAAGGAAAGCGGCTATATCCCTTCTTACAGGAGAACAGTTCTGACGGATGATTTACACAAGGCATTTGGCTTTCATACGGATTATGAATTTATTTCAAAATCAGCCATGCGGAGCATAATAAAAAGTACCAAAACAGAAGAAGGGAAAAAATAGCACAAATCGGTTCCAAAGAGAAAGTGGCTACAGCCAGCATAACTACTGGGTTTGTAGCCACTTTTTGATTTCACAAGTGTCAAACTCGGGATTATAATAGATATCCCCTCTCTTTTTCAAGAAAGATTTGTATTCTACCTGAGAAAGTGATAAGATACTAATAAGCGGGAAATACTGCCCAGTACTTTATTGGAGTAAAATTTATGGATTATAATTATCAATCAAATTATTATAAAATGCCTCCCCGTAACCCTGGTCAGACAATGGCTGTGGTATCCATGATTTTAGGGGTGGTCAGCATATTTACTTTATTTACGGTATATATTCCTATTATCTGTGGAAGTATTGCAATTGTACTTGCCATTCTTTCAAAAGGATCTTTCAAAAAAATGCTGGTTGCTGCCAAAGTCGGTATTGGAACTGCAGTAGGTGCAATAACGCTTCTTTTTGTTATGATCGCATCTTTATCTGCCATGCTTTTATCCACCAGCGGAGATGCCCTGATTAAATTCGGGCAACAGATTGACCAGCAGTTTAAAGAACAGACCGGACAGGAAATTGAAGATATCTTAGGTATGTCTTATGAGGACATTATGCGTGAGTACGCCGGAGAGTCAGATTAACAATATCAAAATTTATAATGCAGAAAATATTGATGGCATAAGGAATTTGGAAAGGAGAACTTTATGAGTAATATCATTACTGGAAATTTTAATTATGGAAATTATTATGGAAACGGATACGCCGGCAGTTATTCGTCAAATGCTGTTTCAGGTTCCCAAAATCCTGCTGTAAATCCTGGTGAATCCACAAAAGTTTCTCCTGGACGAAAGTCCTCCCCGGCAGAATGTGAAACCTGTAAGAACCGTAAATATCAGGACGGTTCCGATGAAATGGTTTCTTTTAAATCTGCCGCCCATATTTCTCCTGAGGCATCTGCTTCCAGAGTGCGTGCCCATGAACAGGAGCACGTAAACAACGCCTTCTCCAAAGCTGCCCAAAAGGATGGAAAGGTGATTTCTGCTAATGTTTCTTTAAAAACTGCAGTCTGCCCTGAATGCGGACGTAGCTATGTGGCCGGCGGAACTACTTCCACCCAGATCAAGTATCCAAACGAAAATAATCCCTACACCAAAAATAAAAAATCTGCCGATGCCGCATCTCTGATTGGAAACAATCTGGATATTGCAGTATAGCAGAATTATTTTAATAAAATTCCCCGCCGCTTGCTGTGGGGCGTCAAACAGGAGTTTAATTTATCTATGGATCAATTTATGTCTTCTTCTTCATTAAAATCAGCCGCCAAAGGGCAGTTACTTGGAAAATATAGCGTAACAACAGCTATTACGCTTCTTATGGGTGTATGTCTGCTTCCGATCTCAATGATTATCAGCCTTATAATAGGAACAAGCTCTGTGGCAAGTGTTCTTTTATATAGTGCCGCCCAGTTTCTACTTCAAATATTGACCGGTTTTTTCCTTGCCGGTGAGGCTTATGCATATTTAACTATTGCCAGTGGCGCGGTTCCTTCCGTAAAAGATTTGTTCCGGTGTTTTGGAGAGGATGCCTCTAAAGTTACTTACGTTCAGGCGGTTGCAGGCGGCATATCCGTGTTGTGCTCTCTGCCCGCTATGATCCTTGGAATTTTTACCCTTAATTCTCTTCCTCAGCTTACGGAAGAAGCACTTGCTTCCAATGAAATATCGGGTGATGCGATTCTGTTTTTAGTTTATGCAATTGTTTACCTGGCAGGGACCATTCTTTCCTTATTTGTGGAATTAATGCTGTCACAGAGATTTTACCTGATGATGGATTTCCCTGATTACTCGGCTTCCCAACTGCTTAAAATGAGCATTTCTCTTATGAAGGAGAATAAGGGCAGACTTTTTTATATTATGATCTCTTTCCTCCCCCTTTTGTTTCTTTGCTTTTTATCATGTGGAATTTCCCTTATATGGATTCGCCCATATATGCAGGCTGTTTATGCTAATTTTTATCTGGATTTGGTGAGGAAAAGGAGGGGTTGAATCTGGCACTCTTTCTGTCTTCTTAAAATTCTTCTAACATTAGGCGTTCAAGCTTTGAAATATCAGGGAAAACAATCTTTTTTCCATGAGCATGGAGTTGTAGTATACGTTTCATTTTTGTGCGTATTTCAGTCTGTATGGAATATTTGACGGGTACAGGATTGTTATTACGGGTATGTATATGGTCAATATATTTCTCTGTAATCGGAAATATATTCTGTAAAAGAAATGCAGCCTGTTTTCCGTCATATTCTCCCATAACATAGTCAGGCAGTTTCCATATTTTTCTATCTGTTTATCATAAACAGCCTGAAACTTTTCAACATGACTGCTGAAGGGAACCAGCCAAAGCAAAGATATTTTTTCGTCACGCATACAATAGAAAGTTGGACGGTAATTTCCATTTTCCTTATTTTGCATAAGGTTCGGATCCTTTGCCTTAATAAAATATTCGTCTTTAATGTGATAAACATATCCTTCCTGATATCCCATGATGTTCTCTCCATAAAAAATAGCCTTATCGCCTAAGCGATAAAGCTGAATTTTCAAGCCGAAAATTTGTTAGACGCGTCCGGTGAGCGAACAATATTTTCGTTGGCGGATTACTCCGTCTCTGATAGTATTATATAATTTCAACACTAATTTTTTCCACTATTTTAGATATTGCTGTTTTCCCTTTCATGACGAAAATTTAAATATAGAAATAAATCTGTCCAAATCCTCCTGTGTTATCACCTCAAAGCTGCTCTTATCTCCCAGAACTACGTCCAAATTCATACCCGCCATAATCGCAGGTTCAACAGAGTTCCCGATTTTTTTAAGTTTATCCGGCATTAATTCCATATTTGCCTGGTAATATTTCTTCAAATTAAACAATTCCGGAGTCTGCCTTTCCGATATCTTCCCATAAATACGTTCTAAAACATTGTTTTCATTATCACCCACGCAAAAGGCATCTTCCATAAAAAGCACAGGAATAACCCCGTCATATCCATCAGTCATTTTCTCAAAGCAGTCATCAATCTGCCTGGTAGTAACAAGCGGTCTGGATGCATCATGTATCAGCACATTATCATTTTCTTCAACATTATCAATGTCTGTCAGTCCATTTTTCTCCCGAAAAATATTCTGCAAACCGTTTAGTATGGAAGCCTGCCTGTTAAATCCCGGTATTGCAAAATCTCTTATTTTATCTGTATTAATACCATGCTCCTTACAGTCTGCAATAATATACTCTCTCCATTCATGCTCTGCTACGATCTGAATTTCGTCAATGTGAGAAGAGGCAGTCAGGGTTTCAATGGAATATGTAATCATCATTTTCCCATTAACACGAATATATTGTTTGGGAATATCAGATGTAATTCCAAAGCCGACACCGCCTGCCAATAGTAAAGCAACATTCATAACCTTTAACTCCGTTTATTTCTAAAGTCTACTTCTCCCTGATAATACCGGGCAATTCAAATTTATCCCTGTCAATATTCACTGCAACTGCCATATCAAGTCCTGACGGCTTCCTGTCATTTACTAAAATCCGCTCACCCATAGGCATATGAAACAGAATTTCATCATATCTGATTCCCTGCTCTGCAAGGAAATCCAGCGTCATCTGCTTATATTCCTCTGTTCTTGAAGTAAAAATGACAATTTTATCTGTAAGCGGTATTGTGTGCAGATATTCCTGCACGCCTGCTAATACCGTGTCGCAGCCATCCGTTTTATATCCATTATGCTTCAATAAAGTTCCATCCAAATCAAACACCCATGTTTTAGGGAGTGTTGATAAAATCAATTTATCCGCCATACAAAATCGTCCTTTACCACCCTGTTATCCCAGCCCTCTAACGCATACATGTCAATTGCCTTCCACTGTGTATCACAATAATTATAATCTGGGTAAAGAGCTGTTTTTTTTGCTCTAGCAGTTCTCAAAACATCACACAAGCCGCTTCTTATTCCTATAAAGGTGCCAGCCCTCTCAACAACAGATTTTATCTCCGCAATTGAAGGATTGATCCCTTCCGTCCCCTCAAGCGGCCTCTCATCTCCTGCCACATTCGTATAGCACTTATAACCCTGCTTTATGTAAAATTCAACAATCCCTCGCCATATGCTTTCCGGCAATGCAGTTACAGATTTTGCATATGGGGATAAAATTACTGCTTTTCCTTCCGAAATGCTTCCCAGTGCAGGATAATCTTTAAAAACAGAGGGCTCAACCGGCTTTGTATTTTGAGGAAAGCCAAAAACCCCACAGCAATAAATCTGTTCTAACGGAATCAGCTTTCCATATAACGCCCTGGACAAATCTACAACATAGGGCCTGTCCTGATGAGGTATGAATGTATCCGCATCCTTCGTAAACAATGCTGCCTGAATCATTTCATCCATATCTTTTTGTGAAAAAACTTCAACATTATTTTCACCAAATAAATTTACTACCTGTGCACATGCGCTTCCTATTACACCTATCACACATTGCCTGCGGTTTCTTTTCTCCAAAAAATACTGTAGATATGACATGCAAAAATAGATATCTCCCAATGCAGCAAAAGGGCACAATATCACAAAACAGCCCGGATACTTCTTCTTTAATGCACGAATTTTTTCTTCCCCTTGCACTTCACGTCTCTTCATTCTGCTTCTTGTATCTTCAGATAAGGAGTACTCTGCATAACTGTTATAATCCACCAGTTTTCTGATTTGTCCTTTATACCCCAGCCCTTTTAATTGAGAAGCCATTGCCGCATAAGCTCGTGCCACGATACATACAAAAGCTTTTTCCTGATCATCGGAAAGAATTGTCTGTGGTGCTTCTATTGGAATGTTTCGGTAATTCTTCCCATGTTTGGCTGTATTATTGTCCAATATCGCAGTTGGTTTATATTGTCTTTCAATTAATAAACCCGCCAACTCCTCTGTTGCATTGCAGTGTCCAAATAAATACAGCTTCTTTTCCTTTAATTCTCCTGACTGCTCTAACACATTCAACGCTGATACCATTTCGTTATAGTGTTCTTTGTCCATAATCCCCTGCTTCCTTAATGTAACAACGCTTCAAAATATTCTTCCTCTGTGATAATTCCCGTAGATAAGTAATTAAGCATGGAGCCAAACTGTAAAAAATAAGATACAATCCTCAGCTTGTCAGTAAATTCGTACATCCTGTATAACCGTAAAATAAAATTGTATTCCTGTTCAGTTATTATTTTATATCCCCACTTATCCGCAGTTACATCATCTTTCAACCCCATAACCATGATTTTCTTTTGATCACTTAACTCCATCTCCCTTTCAAAAAAGGAAAGTTTATATTTTCTGATTTCTTCATTTCTGTCATCAAATATAATAATTGATGAATACTCCTCCAAATATTTTTCCAACTTTTTTATTTCCGGCATATAAAGCCTCCATATACTATACATCTATTAATTCCGGATCAGCCCCCAGACATTTATGTGTGTCAATAGAGTCAATCAATCCCATATCTTTCTCGTCCAATTCAAAATTAAAAATATCCATATTAGATTTTAATCTATCCATATTGCCCGATCGTGGAAAGGTGATAATCCCTTTTTGCATATGCCATCTTAACGTAATCTGCGCTGCTGTTTTCTGATGCTTAAATGCTATTTGCTGCAGAATATCGTTATTTAACAGCCTTCCGGTTCCGCCAAATGGAGACCATGCTTCCACTGCCATTCCTTTTTCCTTACAATAATCTGTCAGCTCACGGTTATGAAACCTGGGATGCAGTTCTACCTGATTGACCATAGGTTTAATAATGCATGTTTTAAATAATTTATCAAAATGCTTTTTATGAAAATTACTCACGCCAATGGCTTTGATATACCCCTCATTATATAATTTTTCTATCTCATGCCATGCTTCACATATTCCTGCTGCCGGCCAATGAATCAAATAAATATCAACATAATCAAGCTTTAATCTTTTCAGACTTTCAAAAAAAGCATTCCTTGTATTGTTTGATTTCATATCATCAATCCACAACTTTGTTGAAATGCAAAAATCATTACGTGAAATCCCACTTTTTCTAATTGCTGTACCGACAGCATCTTCATTTTCATATTGTGCTGCCGTATCAATCAATCGATAGCCACATTGTATTGCGTTTCCAATCTGCTCTTCACCCAGAGAATAGGTGCCAATCCCCAGCATTGGTACTTCAAACCCATTGTACAAAACCGCATGAATCATATATATTCCTCTATTCTTTTACTGCTGCATTTCCACTGAGAATGATGATACCAATGTTTTAAATCACAGTACCGGCAGAAAGGAACCGGCTTTGCACTAAATTCTGCAATTTGCTCCCAACTCTCAATGCTGTAAATATCCAGCGAATCCATTTCTTTCAACTGAAGATTCTGTTCAAAAGCCTTATTAAAAATATCACTATGAGCTGCAATAGGACACATATAAACTCTGCCATCTTTAAGAACAGTGAATTTATTGAAATATAAACAATTTACACTGTAAAAAGGCGGAATGCTCCCTGTAAGATCCATTGTATGCTTGTCAGAAATCTTGGTAATTTTAGTCAAGTCTTCCACATGAATATTAGAGGACATTTCGACCAGAACATTATATTCACGTCCTTTTTTCTCAATAGCTTCATAATCGATTTTAATTGGATACACCGTAATCATGATATGAATGTCAAAATCGCTGCATGCCTTCCACAAATTTCCAGTCTTGCCATTCTCCAGATTCAAAAGCTCCACACCATTGGTAAGTATAATTAATTCCGCATCCGGAAATTCTTCACGTGCAATTTTCAAGTAATCAATCAGATGTTCATTTAATGTAGGCTCCCCTCCAAGGAATGAAATAGCGGCAATCTGATGATCAAATACTGTTCCTATTCTTCTCAAATCATTACACATTTGTTCATAATCCGGAAACCATTTATCCGAAAGCTGTGAAAAATGATCACACATCTGACATGATAAATTGCAATGATCTGCCAGACTGATTTCCAATGTCAGCTCTTCCCTTGTTCTCGGCCTTACCTGACACACAATTCCCTGCCTGTTATATTCTGTCATCTCAAAATAATCTGAAAAATTGTTTTTGCGCAGAAAGGGTATGATCCTGTGATACAGCTTTTCGGATGAGCCAATCACAATGCCTGCGGATGGACAATCCTTAATTTCTTCAAATAATTTAACCGGCAGTTTCCTGTAAATATTTGAAAAATCCAAATTGCGGTCATCTTCCTTTGCTACTACAAACCCCTCCACAATGATTCCACAGATGTCAAAATATTTAAGAAGATACTGCTCAGTCTCGCCATTTCCCCAAATATATAAATGCTCATATTTCCGGCAGAATGACATGGTATCTTCCAATTCATAAATATGAGGTAAATCATTAATTAAGTGTATCTTTTTTCTCTTTCCCATCTCTCTTATCCTTTTCTTCATTCTCTTTCATAAATACTCTAAAATCTCTTTTTTTATCCTACATAATTCATCCATGCAAAATTCCAATTCCAGTGCATCCTCGCATAATTCCATGTCTTTCAAATTAAAATATTCATAAGCACTGGCATTGTAAAAACGATTTTTTTTATAATACAAAATTATTTTTCTGGCATTGCAGCCGCTGATAATATCACAAAATCCGCTTCTTATTCCAATAAAATAACCGGCAAAATTTACAAACTGCGGTGCCTGGTCTAACGGAACACAAATTCCAGTGGTACCTTCTATTGGCTGCTCTGTGTCACATCCACAATTCGTGCATACGCTATAGCCTTTTTCCAATAAGCTTTTTGAAATATCACTCCAAAAGTTCTGCGGCAAATCAAGCAGTGTATTTGAAAAAGGTGATATCACTACAGTTTTTCCCTTTATCAATCCGTTCTTTTGAAATAACTCCTGCAGCGAATCATTCATATCCTTTAATTCAGGATGCTGAGGTTTTGCATCGGAAGGTAATTCAAATACAAAATCACGAAATAACTGAGTAAAATATAATTTTTTATATCCTCTTAACCATTCTGTACAACTGTATGGCAGTTCTCTCCAGCCATCATTTAAGATAACCATATCCAGAGATGAATTTTTCAGGAGATAATATGCAATCAAATATTTCGCATATATCATTTTTTCCAACAGAACAACATTTTTTATTTCAAAAAGTGAAGCGACTTTTTTACAGGCGTTTGATAAAACAATAAAAACATAGTTATTTATTTTTAAATTTTCTATGTACTTCTCCCAAAAGCTTCCAATCAAATAGATATCTCCTGTCCCGGTATATGGACACAGAAATACTTTCCCTTTTCCATATTGCTCTGTAATGTTTTTGTATATTTTTTCGCCCTTTACTGCATCAGATATTTTCTCACGCAGAGAATCTTTTTCTTTTTTTAATATAGTAATTTTCTCTTTGGCAGCCCCGGCTAAATTAAGCTGATTCACTATTTCTTTCCAAAAATCTGAACATATGATAAAGCATATTTCCGAGTCATTCAGGCCATATTGACCGGAAACATCATCTAAAGACAATACCGGAACCCCTGCGCAAAAGGCACCCTGTTTGCTTTTATCATTATCAATAATTGCTTCAACCTTTTTACCTTTTTTGAGCAGTTCACTGACAATACACCGGCTGAAATCGCCTGCCCCCCATAAAAATATTTTTTTATGAAATAAATTCCCTGACTGAAATATCTGTTCAATTTGATTTCTTAATTTTAGTTTTTCATAATCTCTCATACATGTCCCAATCTAAATAATGCCAGACAAACCAATTCATTTTCATCCAGTTCCGACTTTTCCAGATATTTTCCCAGTTTATTATCTTTGGGAGTATTAATATATGTAAATGCTATATTGCCCGCAAATGGTTTTACACAATGCAATTTGTAAAAATGTTTTAACCTGATTGGCGACAGGCTAATAATCCGAATATGTAATGCTGTGTTTTTCTTTATATGATTTATCATATTCCGTTCAAAACGATTCACTAAAATTACGCCTTTTGATAAATATTTCTTTTTCAAATATTCACCAAACCTTGCAACACTTATCTCATCAATTTTTGCATTTTCTCCTGATAATACAAGAATGCCCTCTTCATCAGAAATATGATTTAAAATCCTGAAAACATCCCATTCCATTTTCATAAATAATATTTTTATTATATCCGTAACCAAACTGACACCTCTTATATGAAATGAATGCATTCCGTTATTACTATCCCCAGTAGATAGGCTTCCAGATCATTTTTCCGTCGGGCACGCCCATTTTCACCAAATTGCCTCTGATCGTCTGGGCCAAATTTTCCTCCGTAATAGCAATTAATATCTGATCGTAGTCCATTGTTTTTACTGCTTCCGGTTCTTCAACCCAGATTCCATATATGTTATCTCTGCAATTCTGGTCAAGCCATCCTGTAACAGATGCATATTGACTATGTAAAATCTGTTTCACAAAAGACCTGCCCGCATTTCCTGCACCATAGATTACCAATCTGCATCCTTTATCAATGCTCTCATAAGGCGGCACACAAAGAATTCTGCCCATCTCTAAATTGTAAATTCCTCTAATCGCAATGATTAATAAATCTCTGATATATATATTTACCTGATTATTCTCTTCTTCCGCCAGGCTATCTGTTTTACATGATTTCAGCAGGTACTCCTGAAGACATTTCAACTCCTCAAAATAATTATATTTTGGAGCCTGGCTTATGCTGCCTTCTCTTTGTACATAGTGATAACCCAGACAAGTAACCACCGCAATTAAATTGCATTTTAAAATATATGGAAACACAGTTGCACCATCTTGACCAAGTTTTATTTTCTCATCAATTCCAAGTGACATTTTATATAGAGTGTCTCTAATAAAAATCTTTCCCGGAATAAATGGCAGAACAGTATCTTTCGCCGCTATTTCGTTGTGTACAAAAAAAGGCACTATAACCTTTTCTATCTCCTCTTTTGCATATAAACCCGGATTTAAATTTGATTCCCAGATCTTATTATTTTTTTCATAATCTAATAGAAAGCTATTCGTAATAACTGCATCTGCTCTAACACTAAGCATTTTACCCATTAAAATTTCAAAAAAATCTTTTTCAATCCAATCGTCACTGTCAATAAAAGATATGTAATATCCGCCTGCAAGCTTCATTCCTGCCTTTTGAGCCGCAGTTTGTCCTTTATTTTGCTGGTGAATCACTTTAATGTAATCATATTTTTCTGAAAATTCATCGCATATTTCACCAGATGAATCTGTGGAGCCATCATCCACCAGAATCAGTTCATCCACCTGATAGCTCTGCTCCACTATGCTGGTCAAGCATTTTCTCAAATATTGCCCGGTATTATAAATTGCAATTACTACGGATAATGTATCTTCATGCTTTCTATTCATTATTTTTAAGTCCATCCAACTTTACATCCAAATATCTGCGCATATCATCTTTAATCCAATTTGTCCCGTCTGCTTTCTTCCGATCCCGAATTGTATAGTATGTAGGCACATCCTCCATTGGCAGTATTCCAAATGGAGCGTATACGTGACAATTAAAACAGGATTCCATCGGACATGAATCTCCAACTTTATCTAATTTAGAGCCACTTATCCCATCCAAATACAAGTTACCTGCATTTTCATAGTAAACACAATGATCAATGCGCCCAGAATATAAATCAACAAAAAAGCTTAACGGCCCCGCATTGCAGTCCCTTCCCTTTGTTAAATAAAGCTTCATCCGCATATCAAACATTATGGAATCAAAGACTTTCCACGTATCGTTATACTCAGTAAAACTGCCGTTTGTTAAAAGTTTCATCTTATCATTTTCATTTCTCCCTATTGTAAGGTGTGGGAGCGCACCAAAGTTCTTCATTGAAAAATCCATCACCTCAGAAATAAAGGGAACCAGTTCATCATGAGGCATAATTTCTATGGTATAAGACGCCTGACTTTTTTCTATTACACGTACTGCCTCTACAAATTTTTCCAGCAGTCCTTTGTTTTTTAACTGAATATAATGGAATGAAAGCTTAAATATGATATGTTTCGCATATTTTCCAGCTCGATTAATAATCTCTTCAATTTTTGCAACTGCTGTGCCATTTGTAACTATATGCAAGTAATGTCCTTCTTTTAGCAGTTCGATACAAATATCAACAAATTTATCAGCAAGCAGCGTCTCTCCGGAAGCGGTTAACCCAATCAGACAGCTTCCCCCTAATGCTTTTCTGCTCAGTTGTTTCCTTACAAATAAAGGGTTATGTGGATTTTTTCTTCCAATATCTTCATATCTTCGATTTGGATTTGTCCTCAAATAGCAATATTCACAATCCAAATTACAGGTATTTTCAAGTATTGATATCCCAATATACTTCTTCATATCCTCAACTGCATCTGGATCACAATCTTCCGGAATGTAATTGCTTTTTTTCAGCATTTCATCTTCATACAGTCTCCATACACAATCCATAAATTCTTCATAAGTACACCAACTGATATTCTTTTTATTGCAAATATCACCAATCTGGCATTGTGCGTCAAAATTGTTAATGGTAATAACAACTAAAGAAATATCAGAAGTTATATCGTCTGGTGCAATGCACTGAATACCATCAATCTTACTTCCCTGAATTCGCCTGTCCTTATCTACAAGCGCCTTCAAATTGCAGTAGGATGAAATAAAATTTTTGTGCTCATTAAAAATTTTTCCTGCCCCCCAGGTAACTAATGGCAGTTTATTTCTAACAACATCTTCAATAACTTTATTAATATTAGAAACTCTTAACTGTTCAGCCTGCACTACAGCATCTATTTCATCTTTAAAAGTATTCCTGATAATTCCACATATATGAGCAGCTATTTTTTGATTTGCATCATATGTAAAATGGGTGGCATCTCTATAATTTTTCGCTTCTATATTTTGCATGAAAGAATATAAATCATCAAAAAAATCTACCTTATCTTTTAATACACATTCTGCTGCCTTGTTGTATTTTTCTATGTCTGAATTTTTTCTGAAAAATTCATCTGTATATCTTTCTTCCACAACAGGAGTCGTTGTGGCAAAACATATTTTTGCCTTTGGAAATAATTTTCTTAATCGCAGGCAAACTTTTTCCAAATATTTTTTGTAATCATCTACACTGGTCTGCGCCTCATCTCCAAATATACGCACCACGTCCCACAGTCCTGCATTCCAATATACCATGTCTATTTGCCTGTCACAGGTGACATACTTCTTCCATTCATAGAGCATCCGATACAGATCAGATGCAAATTTCCCCTGTTCCCTGGGGAATAAAACCTCACAACAGCCCCTTAAATTATATTTAACTATATCCCTATAGCCTAAACTGATACTATCACCTAAAAATAAAATTCCAGCTCTGTTCATGTTTAATCCCTTCCATTTATCCGATCTTTAATATACTCTGCCATCTGAGCATAATAATTATTTAATGGTTCATAATCACCTGCGATTCTTTTTTTCTCTATTGCATGATTAATTATATTTACTATATTCTCATCAGAGTAATCATCCAAAAAAACAGCATAATCGTTTATCCAGTCATATACGCCCTTAACCTTATGTGTCAGATTGTCAAAAGCAACACAGGGTACATCACAAATCACAGCCAGAAGCATCCCATGCAACCTGTCGGTTAACAGGCATTTTGAACTCTGAACTTTTTCATATAATTGATTTAAATAAATCCTTCCGTATTCCTGAGACATGAACTGTCCTGCATGAATGCTTATCTCTTCGAACTCAATTCCTGCCTGCGATAATGTAGGTTTTAGCTTATCCAAATCTTGAAACAGTTTCTCCCTATCACTTCTAAAACACAACATCACCTTATTTTCCGTATGTTCCACATTTCTTTTCACATGATTGAACAATGCCATATCGGGCAGGTATTCACATCGGTCACAAAATTTTTTGAATAAATCATAGGAATATTTGTCCCTGAACATCACATAGGTATTCTTTTGATTATTAAACCATTCTGCTTCATCAAGAAATGGCTGATATTTACTCAAATCAGTCTGTATATAAGACAATGTATTGGGGAAAAAGAATTTCACATTACAGGGAAAACTCTCAACAATGCTTTTATAGTTCTCTGTATCCTGCCACAAATCTCCGATATACCCGCCGCCATTGATAAAAATAATATCATCAGGTTTAATAAAGTTTAAAAAGAACTCTCCTGCATTAATCCATTCCGCAGTTGTCACACTATAAACCTTTTTCTCTGGAAAATATTCTTTAAAAAAGGATTCTTCAGAATAGTTGATTAGATAATCTCCGCCATTGCCATGCTCTGGAACCATAAAAATGAAAAAGCGCTGTTCCTGGGTAAATATATTTCGTTCCAAAAACTTTTCATATTCCTGAAATTGTTTCAAGTCATCTGCACAGATGCTGCTTCCATTCCAAATGATTTTCCTTTTTTCTATACCACTTTTAATCAAACTGTCTGCAATTGATTCTGTCACCTGAGCATTCTCTACTGCAATCAATATATAATCATATAATAATTCTTGAAGTGCACCAGGCGGCAAAATTGGAAATCCATATAATTCATTTTTCTTTGTGTAATTGGAATCTACGATTGCCACCAGTTCACATCTTTTTGTCATCATAATATTCCGAACATACTTTTCCCCAACTTTGCCAGCAGCATAAATAACTACCTTAGCGCCAGTTGGGATATTGTTATATGGGATAGAATAGATGTTTCTTATCACTTTTTTCATCATAATTGGCACCCTATTTTTGAGATTTTAAAATGTTTTGAGCCCATTCGAGGATTTTCATAACACGTATGCACTGTTCTGGTCCTGACATGGATTCCTTTCTTTTGACTATGCAGTCGGCAAAATGCTCCAAACTATTCAAAAGAGAATCTTCAAATGATATATGCGGCATAAAAACGTCTCCTACTCTGGTCTTAAACTCATAGTCGCCATATATTTCTCCCTGGATAACGTCAATACCACTGTCATATATTTTTAACTTATTTATTGCCAAATCATCAAATACCACCATTTTTTTTGTACCCCCAATAGTAGTAGTACGCACTTTAACTGGTGAAATCCAACTTGAATTAATATTTACAAGTTTTTCCCCTGACTTCATGGTAAGATATGTAATATTCTCCTGCTTTCCACAGAACTTTGTCCCTACTATATCCAAATATTCCGGCTCAAATCCTCCTAATAAATAATCAATCACTGCAATGTCATGCACTGCCAAATCAAGCATTGCATTAATATCTTTTCTAATTGGTCCCAGGTTAATCCGTGAAATATCAATATAAATAACATCTCCCAATTCACCATTATCAATCATCTTTTTTATATATCGAACCACCGGATTATATATCATTAAATGATCACAATGTAAAATAACATTTTTTTCCTTAGCCAACTTAACCAATTGCTCTGCTAATGCAACATTTTTTGCCAAAGGCTTTTCTATAAAAACATCTTTTCCTGCTGTCATTGCATCCATAGCAATTTGAAAGCTGTATTCTGTCTGGGTACATATAGCCACTGCATCTACTTCATCCAGTTTTTCCAGATAATCGTTTATTACTGGAACATTTGGCATTGTAGTTCTTGCCATCTCACATTTTTTTAAATCTGTCTCAACAAGATATTCAAGTTCAAATTTAGATGATAATATAAGTTTCTTTGCTACATTGTTTCCCCAGTAGCCATATCCAATCTGCATAATTCTTATCATTTTATGCTCTCCTCGTATAAAGCTTTCCCAAATATCCATTTTGCATATAATCAATGCGCCAATGCTGACAATTTTGACACATAATATCATCTGCAATTTCACCATTATTGTGTGCTTCTCTTAACTGTTCGTACAATTTTGAATTCCATGCTTCTTCTATTGTCATTTTGTTAAGATTTAACCCCTGCAATCCACCTCTCCAATCGTAATTGCATAAAGCAAGTTGTCCATCCCAATATACCAGCAAATCTGTAAATAATTTACGACATGGTTTGCGTTCCGGCACTTCTTCCTCTAACAGTCTCTGAACTTCTACGTTGCGGAACTTCCCATTATCATCATGCTCATAATATACACGTACTATATCCACATACTTTTTCCAAAATTCTATAAACTTTCCCTGCTCCGGCATATATTCTTCAATTTCAACAGTTGAAACCTGCAGTGTTGGCACCTGCAAGCCTTTTTTTCTTTTTTCATCACATTTTTTACTTAAATAAATTACATTATCACGACTTATATCCAGGTTTCCACACAATCTGGATTTTCTATATATTTCCGGGTCCAGTGTGTCCAATGAAAAAGATATAAAATCAATTCCAGTTTCCAACAGCTTATCAGCCATATCATTTGTCAATTCAAAAGCATTGGTTGCATATTGAATTGGACCAATTCCTTTATCTTTAGCGTACTTTACACACTCTATAAATTCTGGATGCAGCAAAGATTCTCCCCTGAAAAATATGACCAATTTAACAGGCAAATGATCTGATGCTTCATCAATAATTTTTTTATACAATTCCATAGACATAAATCCTATTTTCATGTTAACTGACTGTCTTGGACAAAATGTGCATGAAACATTACACTGATTTGTCAATTCTACTGTTATTCTATTTGGGAAATCTAATTTCTTCATCCTAAACCATGCTCCTTACTTTGAATTAACCCTGTCATTCAATGATTTAATGCATTCAGTGATCTTTACAATTCTGTCTTCTATCTCAACTTCTTTTAATATGATTCCAGTGTTATTTCCACACACTACTACTACTTCCCTTCGAACAGCATCAATCATGCCAACTTGTCCTGCTTCTCCATATATTTCAAATGGAAATGGCTCCACATCCCATACTCTTATTTTCACATCTTTATAAAAAAAATAGGCTCCCGGATATGGTTTTGACTGTGCTCTTATGAAATTATATACTTTTATTGCATTTTGACTCCAATCTATTAGCCCATCTGTATGATTACGTTTTGCGCCATATGAAATATTCTCATTTTTCTGTTTATATGGAATTATTTTTCCTTCTAATATATTTAAATACTCTTTTTCAAAAAAGACAAAAATCTGCTCATTTATTTTTTCTAAAACGTCTCCAATATGATCTTTATGCCCTATAATTATTTCTTTTTGATACCATATATCACCAGTATCTACACCATCACCTAAAGAAAAAACTGAAAAACCCGTCTTCTCTTCTCCATTTATCATAGCCCATACCACTGGTGCAAACCCTCTATAGCTTGGAAGCAATGAATTGTGTATTCCTATAAATCCCCCTTGCACCATAGAAATGACATCCATTGGAATCAAATAGTACCATCCAGCTACAAAACATATATCTGGTTTATATTTTTCTATTGATTTTTTAAGATTGCAGCTTTTTTCTAAAACATCAACTAATATGCCTTCTTTTAGACAATATTTCTTTATATCACCATATCTGCTTCTTGTATCTGAACTATCATCAAAAGTCACACAGCCAACAAAATTTTGCGGCGCAGCTTTATACATTTGTTGTAATAAATTAAATCCTATATCCTTACTACCGATCAACAACACTCGATTGTACATCTTCATCCCATTCTTTCATCATAATTTGATTACATTAAAATCCATTTCCATTACTGAGAACTTCCCCAATATTTTCAATCACATATTCCTGTTCTTCTACTGTCAAATCTACATATAAAGGTAATGCAATAGACAATCGATCACATTCATATGCATCAGGAAACATATTAGGCATATAGCCAAAACGCTTTCTATAATACCCTAACGTATGTACAGCATGTGTTCCCTGTCTTGTTGCAATTCCTCTGTCTTCCAATTCCTGCATAATGTAATTTCTATATATACCGCAATCTTCAATGGACTTTCCCTTTAGCCTGTTCTTATCTAACATACACACATAGGATTGATAAGTATGAAAAAATCCTTCCGGTTCAACAGGAGTAATTAACTCTGGTATTCTGCTTTGAATCATCTCATTATATAAAGCAACTTTCTTCCTCTTTTCTGCAATAATATAATCAAGTTTTTTCATCTGCGCTTGTCCAATTGCCGCCTGAAGATCTGTCATTCGATAATTATATCCTGCCTTTTCGAACTCAGGTAAAAGAAAGCCTTTTCCTTTATCCCTTTCATCTGCTGAAATAGTACAGCCATGAGACCTTAATTCCCTCAATCCTTTTGCAAGCTCTACATTATCTGTTAGAATCATACCTCCCTCACCGGTTGTTATCGATTTTCTTGGATGAAAACTGATACAGGACGGATTTCCAAATCCTCCCTGATGAACTTCTCCTATTTTTGAACCTAACGCACATGCAGCATCTTCTATAATATGAAGATTATATTCCTGGGCAATGCTGTTTATTTTGTAAATATCACAACACAATCCAAATTCATGTACAGGAACAATCCCCCATAAGGCATTACCGGTCTCTTTATTAATCAGTACACGATCTTTCTTATAATACTTCTGTTCAACAACTTCTAATAACTTATTGACATTAACATTAAATGTATCTTTACATATATCCACTAATACAGGTATCGCACCAGTAGACAAAACAGCATTCTCAGTAGCAACAAATGTAAATGCCGGAACTATCACATCCATTCCTGCTCCCATTCCCTGCGCAGACATTGCCAAGTGAAGTGCGGTTGTACATGATGTTGTTGCAACACCTTCTGCAACTCCTTCATGCTCTGCTACATTCTTTTCAAATGCAGCAGCCCTTGGTCCTTGTGCTACCCACCCTGAATCCAGCACTTCTAAAGTTATCCTTTTCTCTTCCTCTGAAAAATATGGTTTAGTTACTGGTATTTTCTTCACTTCAAATAAACTCCTTCAAATCGTATGACTCATTACACGCATGGCATTGTCCGCTCTCATCCAGCTTACATCCACATCTGCATACCCAGCCTATTTGCCGGGCTGGATTTCCTACCACTAAAGCATGACTTCTAACATTTTTTGTTACAACACTTCCCGCTCCGACCATTGCGTATTCACCAATTGTAATACCGCATCTAATAGTTGCATTAGCTCCAATAGAAGCACCTTTTTTTACCAATGTTTTGGAGATTTGCCATTTTTCATTAAAAGCTCTTGGATACATATCGTTGGTAAAAGTCATTGATGGGCCTAAAAAAACATCATCTTCCAATGTCACGCCATGATAAATATTGACATTATTTTGTATTTTAACACGATTTCCAATAGTAACATTTTCATCTACATATACATTTTTACTTATAATACATTGTTCTCCAATTTTAGCGCCCTCACGCACCTGCGCCTGATTCCATATTTTAGAGCCACTGCCAATTTCCGCTTCCTGATCTACCTCTGCAGTTTTGTGTATAAACACATTTCCCATAATTACTTTTCCTCATAAAATTTGTTTGTCACATCAATTACATAGCGAACCTGTTCATCTGTCATTTCTGGAAAAATAGGAAGACATACAGATTGTAGCGATAATTTCTCAGCTATCGGTAAATGCGCATTGGGGTTTCCACAATTTGAAGAGTTAAAAGCCTTCTGCTTATGCAATGGCACTGGATAAAACGTACCATTCCCTACGCCATTTTGCGTTAAGTAACTGCACAATTCCTGCTTATATTCTGACCGGACAACAAACTGGTGCCAGCATGATTTCATATCTGCTGAGTACACTGGTTTTCGTAATTTATCAGTCAAGCCTTCAAAATACATTGCTGCAATTTCCGCCCGTCTACTATTATAGTGATCTAAATGCCTTAGCTTCACAGATAAAACAGCTGCCTGCAATGCACCCAGCCTTGAATTATATCCTATAAGGTAATTGTAATATCTGTATGGATTATACAAACCCGTAACAGCCTCATTAATACTTAACTCCTCATCTCCTAAGCCTAAAAGGGCAAATGCCTCTGCTCCATTTTGTCCTGCACCATGATCTTTATATGCTCGAATAATCTTTGCCAGCCCATCATCATTAGTTGTTACCATTCCTCCATCTCCCGCACCTCCAAGATTCTTGGTCGGGTAAAATGAAAAACAGCCAACGTCGCCCAGCGTACCTGCTTTTTTGGCTTTGTATTCGCTTCCAATCGCCTGCGCATCATCTTCAATCACCTTTAGCCCATGTCTTTTTGCTATGTCCATAATACTGTCCATGTCACACATGGCCCCAAAAATATGAACTGGTAAAATAGCTTTTGTTTTGCTCGTAATTGCCTGTTCAATCTCTTTTGGATCAATGGTATAATCATCCTCTTTAATATCAACAAAAACAGGAATTGCTCCTGTTGAAGCAATAGCTTCGGCTGTTGCAAAAAAAGTAAACGGTGTTGTTATGACTTCATCTCCGGGCTGCACATCACATGCTTTTAGTGCAAGCACAAGTGCATCTGTTCCATTTGAACATGTCCCAACATGCCTGACAGATAAATATTCCTCCATTTGTTTTTCAAAATTTCGAACATATGTCCCTTCAACATAAGAACAGCTCTCCATCACTTCCAAAATCAGAGGCTCTACTTCACCTTTAATTTCTTTATATTGCATTTTTAAATCAAGAAATGGAACTTCCATCATATCCTCCTTTTATTGAAAATTCATAATTGTTTAATAATGAACTCTCCATCTTCCCAATATGAACCCCCAAATGTACCTGCTTTTATAGCTTCAATTGCCTTAATAATATGCCTGGCTTGTCTAATTGGTGTATGTTTTTCATATACCATCTTTCTTCCATTATCTGCTATGTACTGCATCTCTTTAGGATTTTTAAACAAGTAATCACAAATTTCCAAAATATTGTCCGGGCTAACCATAATCATATTTTCCCAATCCTTAAAACCATAATTCTTAAGAGGTTTAATGTTCTGGCATAGCAATAAAGCTCCTCTAGCTGGTATTTCTGCATACTTTCTTACTAACTGATTTGCGCAACCACCGCAAGCATAGCCAATTTTTGACTGCCTTAATGCAATATTATAGCTTTCTCTCCACATAACAACAGATTCCCTCGTCAATTTTGAATCTATGTATGGGCATGGAGCTATTAATTTTGTATCAAGCATTTTATCTTCTTCATGTCTATATATTGTCTGGGAAACACAAGATTCAGATGTACGATAGGCAAAATTTCTTTCATAATACTGGTCATACACTTTGTAGCCAGATGTTCTCATTATATTTGCAATTTTCCCCCTCTCCGGGTAATAAAAAGCATCTAAATTTCCTGGTATAGTTATATCGTACATCCTGTCCTTAAGTGGGTATGCAAAAAATTCTTTGGGACTAACGGTACTATATGACATCGATATTATCCTGGCTTTATTTTTTTCACAAAAATCAAAATATCGATTTGTGCCCCCCTTTTTCCTCATTTCTTCGTCTACAATCAGCAGAGGAAAATACTCAATTCCATTTCCCCAAAAGTAAAATCCAGAAAACAATAATTCATCAATGCATTTTTCCCAAACATCTGTAAATGTATATGTATCAAATTGATATAATAATATTTTTACAGCCTCAACCAGCTTTGCCTCTTTAACAATATTATCTGCCCATCTTATTGCCTGGTATATACTAAAGTCAGACATAAAATATCTGTGCCAATGAAAAGCCAATCGTATATCCAAGTATTCCTGCTGCAACATTGCCAGGGAAAAATCTAAGATCAAAACATTATATCCACCATTTTCTTTCCAAAAATCACCTAATCCTCTTTCCATACTCTCTTTCGAAACATAGCCAGGTCCAAAAAAATCCACCTGAGAAATTTCCAAAAATGCCTGTACATTATTAATATGCATATCATTTGCATGTTCATGGTTCATAGTAACAAATAATATTTTATTCATCTAACATCACCTTTGCATTTCCCAAAATGACTTCTGCATTGTCCTGATTTACAATAACTGTTTCCAAAAATAAAATCTTTCCTTCAATCTTCATTACTTTCACAGTAGCAGTAACCATATCTCCTATATATACAGGCTTAACAAATTTTAAACTCTGTTCTAAATAAATTGCCCCCTGCCCCGGCAACTGCATTCCTATAACAGCTGATATCAAAGATGCAACTAAAATTCCATGACAGATTCTTTTTCCAAATCTTGTATTTTTCGCTGCTTCTGCATCAATATGTACCGGATTAAAGTCACCTGAAATCTTAGAAAATTCATACACATCTTCTTCTGACATAACCTTTGACAATCGAGCTGAATCGCCAATTTTAATATTCTTAATCATATCTGTCCCTCAAAGTTTTTGCCGGAATTCCAGCAACTACTTTTCCCTTAGATACATTTTTTGTTACAACAGCACCGATACCTGTAAATGCATTATTTTCAATACAAACACCATCAATCACCAGTGTTCCAGGCGCCAACCATACATTTTCTTCGATAGTAGTGCTCCCAGAAATCACTACACCTGCTGCAAGCATTGTTCTTTTTCCTATGTGATCATTATGAGCAATATGGCATAAATTATCTGTTTTTACATAATCCTCAATGACCGTATCCGCCAAACACCCACGCGAAATTGTATTATTGGCTCCTATTGTTACATGACTTCCAATTACTACCCTACCCAAATGAGGAATTGCAATAGGATTGCCTTCCTCATCTTTGTAATATCCAAAGCCAACTGCACCTATTACTGTCCCCGATTCTATTTTTGTAAAATCACCTATTACTACCTTGCCTTGTATTGAGACATTATGAAGAATCTCAACATTATTTCCTAATATAACTTCAGGTCCCACATAACTATGATGACCTACATATACATTCTGGCCTATCATCTTAGTTTCCACTACCGCTGTCGCTTCTATAATTTTTTCTCTGTTTTCCTGATCCATATGTCCAAAAAATTTAGATACTATCCTAAAATAAGTCCGGCGCACATTTTCTACATAAACAATTGAAAATGCTGCATTATCAATAGCATCCCCCTTCTCTGCTACTAAAACCAGGCCTTCTATCTTGTTCAATTCATCAATATCCACTTTTTCCAAACTGCCAGCCCATGTTATGGAATTTGCTTTCAAACTATTTAAAGCACAAAATGAATTAAAAACTATTTCCATTTTCCCATAATATTCATACGGTATATTAGCTTCCTTTAAAAAATGCAGTATATCAATAATTTTTATCATACATTTTTTCCTTCGTTACATTCACCCTATTGCATTTCTCAAGATCACTTTTATAAATTTCCAGGCTTTTTTCCATCCGCCCCTTTGCACAGCGCTCTACCCTTTCATATGGAAACATGCTGCACTCCTGCCACCATACCGGATGCGTCAGAACTTGAAATTTGGATGAATTATCCAAACTCATTAATATATTTTCCAAACGTTGAAATCTCCAATATCCATTAGAATCAGAACAATACATCAGATTGTTTCTCACATTATCGCCATACACATTATATAGTCCTCCAAGCTCCTCATATGGAAGTAAGTGCCAGCTTCCTCCTACATCTGGATTATGAAAAGACATATGTAATATTTCGACATCCAATATTGACTCTAGCATATTTTTCTCGAATAATATCTTTTGCTCTAAACCACCAATATCCTCTGTACTTAAATTGTAAAAAGAAGGTTCAAAATGCAAACCTATAATTGCACTTTCAGAAATAGTTTTTAACATTTTAACAATCTCTTTTTCTAAAACACTATAAAATGAACTGTGCATATAAACAAAATAATATGCTTTTATCCCCAATTCCTTCTCTATTTGATACAATGCCAATGCGCGATTTACTGAAATGTCTATATCATGGCGCCATACAACTCCATTTGTTTTTATGCATTCTTCATATGAAGCAAAATGACTTTTCTCCTGAACAGTTCGCAATAATCTTTTATAATTGTCTTCTGTAAAATCTTCTATATAATAATTCATCACATCAATGCCTCACATCACATATCAGTTTTTATAAAATAATAGTATTCTCAACATCAAAAAGCGGTATTATTAACCATTGATTTTCTGAAATCAATTCTTCCCGAATTTTTTCAAATCGCCCCTATAGTTTTCGCTGCAAAAAACATATTTGTCAGTTTCTCTTATACCATTTATTTCTTCATTTCCACCTGGCAATACTGTAATATCCCAATTTAACATTTCAAAAAACTCTTTTATCAATTCGAAGTTTTCATTACTTCCAATAACAATCACTCTTTCAACATTTGTATATTCTTCCTCCCGAAAAGTCTCCATTAACAGCTCAGTCTTTACCTGTCGAACCGCATTTTTTCTGAATATTTTTCTCTTTATATAATCATCATAAATTAATGAAAGCGGCAGCAATTTATGATCTTCTGCATTATAAATAAACAATTTAGATTTATTTACATTTTTGTGTAACAACATATCTATAATCAAATCAGGTTGCCTTACAGTAAGTATTAATTTTCCATATTCATGTGAATCAATTATATCCGGAGCGCAGACACTATATCCATTCTTCAAAGTATTCCATTTTTGCGGATTACTATCTATAATTCCTATGATTTCACCATATTTTATTCCTTCACTGGAAATATATATGTCGCAGTAATTTCCTGCACCATACAAGATAATTTTATCCACGATGCCTCATTAGCCTCCTACCACTATCTGTTATTATATTTCAACTTCTTTTATTTTCTAAAAGAGTTCCAATATGCCCACCTGGATGATTCCTCTTAAAATCTTCTATTTGTAGTCCCATCACCGCCGCAATCTTCATGACCAGTCCCTGTAATACAATCAAATTGATTGTAGTTGAGTTATTGGGCATAATATTCCACAGATCGCCTTCATGGATTAAATCAATCACAACGCTGTTTGGTATTTCTTTTATGAGGGTGCTCTCTTTTTCAAAGGTCAAAAGCCACATATTTACCTTGCGTTCTTTTAAAAGCCCTGTAAGGTATACAGATTCTGATGTTTCCCCGCTTTTTGTCAGTATAATCACCATATCCCCGTCTTTCACAACGCCCATATCGCCATGAACTGCCGAGTTGGTATTTAGAAAATACGCCTCCAGTCCCAAAGACTGCATAGAGCCTACAAATTTTTCACATACCGGAACATTTTTCCCTAAACCTGAAACAATAATTTTGTGTCCGGCTCTTAATGTTTCAACGCCCTCTGTCACCCACCGCTCAAACAATTCCATGTCCATAGAGTGAATTGCGTGTTCAAATTCCTTTAGCTGTTTATCAAAATATGTAGTCATTTACAAAACCTCTTCCAAATAATAAATTCCGTTATAAAAAGCGCCGCAGATAGAATCATAATCCTGCCATGCATAAGTGGTAAGGGATAACCAGATCACAGCATGTAAAAGCTTTATTTCCGCTCTATCTGTCTTTGTAAGTTCAAAGAACTTATCTTCCATGTCCTCCCAGTGATTTGAAGCAATTTCCAGTTTGATTCCTTCCTCTCCATTATTTCCAATATGGAGTCTAAAATCTTTTAAATTAAATCTGTCATAATTTCCAACAATGGAATAATACATCTTAGCCCAGTCATATCTCACATCCCCAAACAATTCGCAATACCCAAAATAGCCTCTTGGATCAATCAAAACCGGATCTCCGTTTTCCCGCAGCATCATGTTGGAAAATGTGCAGTCCCCATGAATAAAATGAAACTGCCCACAAGTCTGATTTAACTTTTCTAAAACTTTTTCCAATTCTCTTTTATAAAAATAAACATTTCTGCAGGTTCTTCCATTGACCAGGATTTTTTTCTCTCTGGCAAATGGAACCAGATCCTGAATTTGTGACAGTCTGTTAAAAGTCTTATTAAAATAAGCCTCTTTCAAACTGAAGGTATCCGCAGGCATGCTTTCCGCCCGATGAATTTTTTTCAAGGAATTTACCAGTTTCTCGAGAATATTTGTTTTCAATGTGGTGCTCAGTTCTGAAGCTTCGTAGATATTTTTCCCTTTGATATATTCCATTTGCAGGGGCTGTGTGCTGTATATTTCAGGGAGTATTTCTATATTTAATTTTCTGGCTTTTTCATACCATGCACGTTCTCTGACTGCAAGCTTATCCCCCTGTTTATCAACAGGTTCCTTCATCAGGCAGTTGCCGGTTATGGTTATTTTGTTAAAGGGCCTGCATTTGGATTGTTCCAGCTTTTCATATTCTTCTATCAGCCCGAATTCTCTTGTTCCTGCCAGACTGGTTTCCTGATAACATATCCGGTTTTGCTGCATCCACCTTACCAGTTCTCCGCTTTCAGGAATCTGAGCCAGTTTTGCCTTGTCTGTGAACAAAAAGAAACCTGCTACACCATGTTCTTCTGACCGCTTTTCTTCAAATTCTCCATCCTGATAACTCCACCTGCATGGAAATGTCCGGGATATTCCAGCATAATCATTTACCGGCTGCGCCATGCCGTCTTCATACTCTTTTGGCAGTTCAAAGTTATCAGGTAAAATAAGGTCAGACCACACCAGCATAAACGATTGATTTTCAGGTATTAAATCAAGCGCCTGCTTCACACCTGCGCATGTACCTGTCCCTGACGCCTCCACAATCTGATACTTCACATCTGCAAAGGCCTCAAGATAGTTTCTCATAACTTCTTTTTTATAATCAGCGATAATCACAAAACGCTTATCCGAATATTTTCGAAAAAGATGAAACAGCATGGGTAAATTATCTACCGGAACCAATGCCTTGGGTTTATTTTCTGTTAAATATTTCAGCCGGGTGCCTTTTCCGCCTGCCTGCACTACGATATAATCCATTTTTAATTGACTCCTGCATAATGAGTGCTTTCTTTCGCTACTTTCGCTCTTCTGTAAAATGTTGTTCTGCTCAGCCCGCACATATCAGCCGCTTTCTCTACTGAAATTTCTTTATTCAGCCATTGGTTATAAGCCTTTGAAAAGTTTGGCGCCGGGTTCTGCGGTCTGCCGAATATAATTCCTCTTTCCTTGGCCTCCACAATGCCTTCCCGCTGCCTGCTCCTGCGGACATTACTCTCTGATGCTGCCACATACTCCAGCATGTTCAAAACAATATCAGCTATTCCAAATTCATAATCCGAATTCTCCCTTCGTGTATCAATTGAAGGCATGTCCATTACCACAATGTCAGCTTTCTTTTCCCTAGTCAAAACTCTCCATTGCTCACAGACTTCTTTATACCCATCCCCTAATGAGGAGAGATTACAGATATACAGCAAATCGCCCTCCTGTATTTTTTGAAGCATCAATTGATATTGTGGAAATTTGCGGTCTTTCTTTGTAGGATAATCCAGAAAAATATTTTCCTCTGATACCTGAATGTTTCGCATGATATTTACTTTGTCTATACTTTCTTTATCCCCGGCAGGAATCCTTAAATATGCATATGATTTATGCATTATTTATCCCCTTCTCTGTTCAATAAGGTATAGATAATTGAAATAATAGAATTCTTGAAATTATTGTCAAAAATAGATAAAGATTACGGTAAATATTTGTTGATTTTATGTCGATATGATAATATAATAATACTGGTTTTCAAAAATGAGTGTTGTTCCAAAAATTATGCTTTTTAAAAATAATAAAATCCGGATTACCATGCTATCACACATGATAATCCGGATTATTTTATTTGGATATATTTGCTTTCCTTTTTCTGGCCCGATAATAAAACGCTCCTGTTTTCAGTCCACACATCCTGGCAGCTTCATCTGCTGTAATCTCCTTTGACATCCATTTATTGTAAGTGCTGTTAAAATCCGGTGCTTTCTTTTCCGGCCTTCCGAACTTTACGCCCCGCCTTCTGGCGGCCTCAATGCCCTCCATTTGACGTTCCTTAAGTGTTTTTCGTTCATTCTCACTAACATAACTAAGTAGTGCCAGAACCAGATCCGCTATCAACGTTCCCAGAAGATCCTTTCCTTTTCTGGTATCAAGCAGAGACATATCCAGTATCACAATATCCACCTTCTTCTCTTTTGTCAGAATTCTCCACTGTTCCAGAATCTCTTCATAATTTCTTCCAAGCCTGTCAATGCTTTTCACATACAGAATATCTCCCTCTTCTAAATTCCTCAGCAGCTTCCTGTACATTGGACGATTAAAATCTTTTCCAGATTGCTTATCAATGTAAATATTCTTTTCTTCAACCCCTGCTTCCAACATTGCAAGCAATTGTCTGTCTTCATTCTGATGCTGTGTACTTACACGCACATATGAGTATGATTTTCCCATGCCACACCATTCCTTCCTTTTTTTGGAATAATAGCATAAAAAAACATTTCGTCCAAAGAAATTTAAACACGCATATCAAAAGGCATATATGGGAGTTTATCTGCATCCATTCCCTCTGCTGGCATCAAATTCCCCTCCTGCAGTTTCTTAACCGATTGCTCAAGAATCTCTTCCTCTACTTCTTCCATCGCTTCGGAAACCTCTTCCTCGATTTCCTCCATTTTTTCGGAAACTGCATCTTCTATTTCTTCCAGACTTTCCGTTAACGCTCCCTTAGATTCATCTAATCCAAGCGCTTCTTCCGCCATCTCCTTCTTTCTTTCCTCCGGTGTCTTCGGCTCCGTCTTTTCCGCTGCTTCTGCAATCTTCTCGCCCTGTTCCATCGCTTCGTCCAGGACGTGTCCCATCTGCTCATTGTTATAGGCCTTTTTCACTTCTGCAATCTGATCTTCATAGGAATGAAACATTTCAAGCTTTCTTGCAATCTCTTCCAGGCTGTCGCATTCCATATTTTTTAAGTTTGCTTTCTGATTTTCTAAAAAGTCTATCTGGTTTTGCGCTTTCTGCTGACGCTCCATCTTATCCTGCGCGCTCTTTGATGTTCCAAATGCCCCAAACTGCCGGCTCAAAACAGAAAAAATATTTGACTGATTAATTGATAGATTCATAACCATCCTCCTGTAAATAATTCCTCATCAAAAGCTGTTCCTTTCTTCTGTTATATACATCGGGCTGTTACAAATTTTGTCATAGTTTTTTGCTATGAAACAGTTATTTTCTGCAATGAAAAAAACGGATGCCTTCGTGAGGCATTCTTACGTGAAACAACAAATACCTTTGCGAGCCATCCTTATGTTGAAAGAGCCATCACATTGATGACTCTTTAGAGGTTTTGTTTACATTTATCCACTTTAAATATTCATTGATAAAAAGATCAATTGCTCCATCCATCACAGCATCCACATTTCCTGTCTCAGCGTTAGTGCGATGATCTTTAACCATCGTATAAGGCTGCATCACATAAGACCTGATCTGATTTCCCCAGCCGATTTCCTTTACCTCCCCCCGGATATCGGAAAGCTTTTCCGCATTGGCTTCCTTTTTCAGCATATACAGCTTTGCCTTCAGCATCTGCATTGCCTTGTCCTTATTTTGGAACTGGGAACGTTCATTCTGACACTGTACCACAATTCCCGTAGGCAGATGGGTAATACGGATTGCCGAGGAAGTTTTATTAATGTGCTGTCCTCCTGCACCGCTGCTTCGGTATGTGTCAATCCGCAGTTCATCCTCATTGACCTCCACATCCACATCCTCTTCAATATCCGGCATAACATCCAGGGAAACAAAGGAAGTCTGGCGCTTTCCCTGGGCATTAAATGGTGAAATGCGTACCAGCCTGTGAACGCCTTTTTCCGACTTTAAATAGCCATAAGCATTGGTTCCGTTTACCTGAAAAGTAACAGATTTAATTCCTGCCTCATCTCCATCCAGATAATCCAGAACTTCCACAGAAAAACCTTTTCTCTCTGCCCATCTGGTATACATCCGGTAAAGCATGGAACACCAGTCACAGCTTTCTGTCCCTCCGGCTCCTGCATTCAGCTTCAAAATGGCATTCAGCCCGTCGTATTCATCCGAAAGCAGCGTACCAATACGAATATTCTCAAACACGGAAATAAACTCATCAAGTTCTTTCCGAATGTCGGAAACAAGCTGCTCATCATCTTCCTCGTATCCCATTTCGATCAGCGTCTCAATATCCTCATACTGGCTAAATAATCCTTCTATAGTTTCCACCGTATCTTTTAAATTTTTCAGTTCCTTCATTTTCCGGTTAGAGCTGTCCGGATCATCCCAAAAACCGGGAGCTTCCATTTCTCTTTCCAGTTCTTCAATCTTTTTTGACTTATTTGCTAAGTCAAAGTGAATCCCTCACTTCCGCTAAAGGGCTTTTGTAAGTCTGCAATTCAGACTTCATCTGGTCTAATTCTACCACTTAACGTTCACCTCTTTCTTATTTTATTATTCTAAAAACAAATTTATCCGGCTTCTTCCAAGTAGCTTAAATACCTTTCTGCCGGTATCAACCTTAAACCATCCGTATCTTACTTTCTGCCGCAGCACTGTTTATATTTCCTTCCACTGCCGCAGGGACAGGGATCATTTGGATAAATCTTTGCATTTTCACGTTTTACCGGAGTCTTTGCCGCCGTATCATCCTTATTTGTGCCTGTCACTTTGGCAACCTGTTCTCTTTCAACCTTCTGCTCTACCCTGACTCTGAACAGGACTCTTACCGTTTCTTCCCTGATATTTTGTGTCATATCATCAAACATTTCATAGCCGCTGAGCTTATATTCCACTAAGGGATCTCTCTGCCCATATGCCTGCAGGCCTACCCCCTGGCGTAACTGCTCCATATCATCAATATGATCCATCCATTTTCTGTCGATCACTTTAAGCAATATTACTCTCTCTAACTCACGAATCGCTTCTGTTTCAGGAAATTCCGCTTCCTTGGCCTCATAAAGCTTTACGGCCTCTTCCTTAAGCTGCTGCTTTAATGAATTCTTTTTCGGTGTATTGATACGTCCCCTGTTGACAGGTCTTAAAGGAATTGTGGGCAAAAGCAATGTATTAAGCTCTTCAAGATTCCAGTCGTCATAATCCGTATCGTCGCCAATCACAATATCTACCGTATTTTCTGCAATATCAGTGATCATTTTATAGATTACGTCTCTCATGCTTTCGCCATTTAACACGCGGCGCCTCTCCTCGTAAATGATCTCCCTTTGCTCGTTCATAACCTGATCATATTCTAAAAGATTCTTTCTGATACCATAGTTATTGGTTTCTATCTTCTTTTGTGCAGATTCAATTGCATTACTTAAGGTCTTATGTTCAATTTCCTGATTCTCAGGAATACCAAGAGCATTAAACATACTGATCAATCGTTCGGAGCCAAACAAACGCATCAAATCATCTTCCAGAGAAATATAAAACTTTGATTCTCCGGGATCACCCTGACGTCCGGAACGTCCTCTTAGCTGATTGTCAATACGTCTGGATTCATGTCTTTCCGTACCGATGATCTTAAGGCCTCCCGCACTTCTTGCAGTATCATCCAGCTTAATGTCGGTACCACGTCCCGCCATGTTGGTAGCAATGGTGACAGCTCCGCTGACACCTGCTTCCGCAACAATTTCCGCTTCCATCTCATGAAATTTCGCATTCAAAACCTTATGGGGAATTCCCTGTTTACTAAGAAGCTTACTGAGTTCCTCGGAAGCCTCAATGGTAATGGTACCCACCAGCACAGGCTGTCCTTTTTCGTAAGACGCCCTTACCGCCTCTACAATTGCATGAAGTTTTTCTTTTCTGGTCTTGTATACCGCATCCTGCAAATCTATTCTGGCAACCGGCTTATTTGTGGGAATTTCAACCACATCCATACCATAAATATCACGGAATTCTCTTTCTTCCGTAAGTGCGGTACCTGTCATACCCGCCTTCTTCTCAAACTTATTAAAGAAGTTCTGGAATGTGATAGTAGCCAGTGTTTTACTTTCCCTTTTGACTTTCACGTGCTCCTTGGCTTCAATCGCCTGATGGAGTCCATCTGAATAACGTCTTCCCGGCATAATACGTCCGGTAAATTCATCTACGATTAATACCTGATCATCTTTAACCACATAATCCTGATCCTTAAACATCAGGTTGTTTGCCCGAAGGGCAAGATTAATGTTATGCTGTATTTCAATATTTTCCGGATCTGCAAGGTTTTCAATCTGGAAAAACTTTTCAACCTTTTCAACGCCCTGCGCAGTAAGATTAACTACCTTGTCCTTTTCATTGACAATGAAGTCGCCGGTCTCTTCTCTTTCCACGCCCATAATGGCATCCATTTTGGTCAGTTCCTGCATGTCCTCACCGCGTTTCATCTGCTTGGCCAGGATATCGCACACCTCATACAGCTTTGTAGACTTGCCGCTTTGTCCTGATATGATAAGGGGTGTTCTTGCTTCATCAATAAGCACAGAGTCCACCTCATCAATAATAGCATAATGCAGATCACGCAAAACCAGCTGTTCCTTATAAATCACCATGTTATCACGCAGGTAGTCAAAACCTAATTCATTATTTGTAACATAGGTAATATCACAGTTGTATGCTTCCCTTCTTTCCTCCGGCTTCATGCTGTTTAAAACAACACCAACTTTAAGTCCCAAAAATTCATGTACCTGTCCCATCCATTCAGCATCACGCTTTGCCAGGTAATCATTGACAGTAACAACATGTACCCCTTTTCCTTCCAACGCATTTAAATAAGCAGGAAGCAGACATGTTTGTGTCTTTCCTTCACCAGTCTTCATCTCGGCAATACGTCCCTGATGAAGAACAATTCCGCCAACAAGCTGTACACGATAATGTTCCGTATGCAGCACTCTCCTGGCCGCCTCTCTTACCACTGCATAAGCTTCCGGAAGCAGATCATCCAATGATTCTCCCTCCGAGTATCTTTTCTTAAACTCTTCCGTTTTTCCACGAAGCTCCTCATCGGAAAGCTCCATCATCCGGGAACGCAGATCTTCAATTGCCTGTACAGTTCCTTCTATGCGCTTTAACTCTCTCTCACTATGTGTACCAAATAACTTTTGGATTAAGTTCATGCCAACCTCCATTTATAAAAACTGCAAATCTAATTGTATCAGATTCGCAGTTTTTATTCAACCATTTATGAATGGGCCTCTCAATTTTTACGCAGGCTTTTCCATCATTAACCGGTCTTTGCATTGACCTGTTCAATATTATACACCAGATCCATATTATAATTGTCATACATACGCGAGTAATTTGCAATGATACGTTCTGCAATCATGTGCCCGTTTTCCTGATTGCTGTCGATCATGATCACTACCTGCTGGGAACTGCTGTAACGGGCAGTGACATCTCCCTTGCGCAGCGAGCCTATAATACAATTTTCCAGAATATTCATTGCCTCGTTTAAGTCACTGATATCCATAGTTCCATGAATATTTTCTGTCAGGGAGAACAAAATGATCTGGGCATCTTTTTTGTTCCGGCTTATGCTGCGTGCAACCAGCCGGTAAATTTTTTCAAAATCCCCATACTCTACGGAATATGCCCCCATAGGAGGCGTCTCTTCCGTAAGCCGGTTCTTCAGTTCTGCAATATCAATCTGGAATCCCTTGTCCTGACTTTCCGTATACTCATCTGTATCACGCGTCAGAATCTGATAGGAATTCTTTCCATTTCTTTTAACATAGTAAAGCGCCTTGTCACACTTTTGCAAAAGATCCCTGCATCTCTCTAACGGATTCCTGGTATATGTAATTCCTATGGAAAGAGAAAGTTTATGGCTGATATCAATATCCCTTACTGCCTCTTTAAAGGTTTTAATCAGTCCTTCCGCCATTTCCTCCATCCATTCTTCTGAAGAATCTCCCGGATAAAAAATTGCAAACTCATCGCCGCTGATGCGGCATAAATAGGCGTCAGGAATTGTATGTTCCCGAATCACATCTGCCAGGCGCTTTATAATCCGGTCTCCTGCAATATGTCCATAATTTGTATTTACATATAAGAAGTTATCCACATCCATTAAAAGCATGGTTCCGTCGTGCAGCGGATCATTCAGATAGGTATTTACACTGATCTCAAAAGCTTTTCGAATGGGGAATCCTGTAAGTGTATCTGTGTCGTCAGCCCTTTGTGCACCTGCTTCCGTCTTTTTACATACTTCCATAATAAAAGCATCTGCTTCTTCCTCTGACGCGGTATTTTCAAACTCAAACTGAGGTGTATCCGAAAACAAAAAGCCTTCTTCTATGATGGAAAGCATCACATCTGTAAGATAAGGATCAAACTGCTTTCCCCTGCCCTTTTTCAGTTCATTAACCGCATATTCCTCTCCCCTGCCCTTTTCATAAATCCGATTAGAAGTGATGGCGTCATATGCATCTGCAATCCCAATGATTCTTGCCACATAAGGAATGTCATCTCCTGCAAGTCCATAAGGATAACCTTTTCCGTCATAGCGTTCATGATGGTATTGTGCTCCGTCGCACACCCCCGGCACCATTGTAATGGGACGCAGAATATTAGCCCCCATAATGGTATGATTCCGTATCAAACTATATTCTTCATCTGTCAGCTTAACCGGCTTGTTTAGAATTGTGTCCGGAATACCTATCTTTCCTATGTCATGCAAGAGTGCTGTATAATAAATATTCAGACAGTCCTGTTTGGACCAGTTTAATTTTTTCGCAATAGCAAGACAATATTGTGCGACTCTGACCGAATGACCTTTTGTATATCGGTCTTTTGCATCGACTGCGTACGTAATTGTGGTAATTGCCTGAATGAACGTCTTTTCAATTTCGTCGGTCTTCTCTTCCACCAGTTTTTCCAAGTGCTTTCGCAGATCATCCAGCTCCAGAATACGTGCAATACGGCTCTGAATAACCAGCGGTTCAAAGGGTTTGGTAATGTAATCCATTGCCCCCATTTCAAGCCCCATGACTTCGCTTTCCTGTTTCGTATCAGCCGTAAGAAAAATAACCGGTATTTTACACAGCTCAGTGCTGTCCTTCATGCGCCGGAACACTGTATATCCATCCATCTGCGGCATATTAATATCCAGAAGAACTAAATCTGGGCAGTCATTATGCATCTGTTCTAACGCATCTCTCCCTGATTGGAAAAGAGAAATTCTGTAAGCACCAATCAAAGCCCCTTCCGCAAATTTCAAAATAGTTCTGGAATCATCAATAATATAAAGATGCTTTTTCCCCATAAGCCCTCCAATCTGTCCCCACAAAAGGCACTATTTATCTCTATTTAATTTTCGTTACCAGGAAACTTGGGAATTCCTGCAAGCCCTTTCGCCAATTCCTCATCTGTAGGGACATAATCAGACATTTCTCCGTTATTGTACCTTTCATAAGCCACCATATCAAAGTAACCAGTACCGGTAAGGCCAAATAAAATTGTCTTTTCTTCTCCTGTCTCTTTGCATTTCAAAGCCTCATCAATGGCTGCTTTGATTGCATGTGAGCTTTCCGGCGCAGGCAATATACCTTCCACCCGGGCAAACTCTTCCGCTGCTTTAAATACAGAAGTCTGTTCTACGCTGACTGCTTTCATATATCCATCATGATATAACTGGGAAAGTACGGAGCTCATACCATGATAACGAAGCCCTCCCGCATGATTTGCTGCCGGAATAAATCCACTGCCCAGAGTATACATTTTTGCAAGTGGACATACCTTACCGGTATCGCAGAAATCATATACATATTTTCCTCTGGTAAGACTGGGACATGATGCCGGTTCCACTGCAATGAACTGATAGTCAGCCTCTCCTCTTAATTTTTCTCCCATAAAGGGTGAAATCAAACCGCCTAAATTAGAACCGCCGCCGGCACAGCCAATGATCACATCCGGCTTAATCCCATATTTATCCATAGCGGCCTTGGCCTCTAACCCGATCACTGACTGATGGAGCAATACCTGCGTCAGCACGGAGCCAAGAACATAACGGTAGCCTTCCTGGGCGGCAGCAGCCTCCACAGCTTCAGATATGGCACATCCTAAGCTGCCGGTAGTGCCGGGAAATTCCTCTAATATTTTACGTCCGATATTTGTAGTCTCGGACGGAGAAGGCGTCACCCTGGCTCCATAAGTTCTCATAACTTCTCTTCTGAAAGGCTTTTGCTCATACGAACACTTCACCATATATACCTGACAGTCAAGCTCTAAATAAGCACATGCCATAGAAAGCGCTGTTCCCCACTGTCCTGCTCCGGTTTCCGTAGTAACACCCTTAAGTCCCTGCTTTTTCGCATAATAGGCCTGTGCAATTGCAGAATTCAGCTTATGGCTTCCGCTGGTATTGTTCCCCTCAAATTTATAATAAATTTTTGCAGGAGTCTTAAGCTTTTCTTCCAGACAATATGCCCGTACTAAAGGTGACGGACGGTACATTTTATAAAATTTTCGGATTTCTTCCGGTATTTCAATATAAGGCGTCTTGTCATCCAGCTCTTGTTTACATAACTCATCACAAAAGACGCCCCGCATTTCCTCAAAAGTTAAAGGCTGCAAAGTAGCAGGATTTAAAAGCGGGGCCGGTTTATTTTTCATGTCAGCACGTACATTGTACCAACTGACTGGCATCTCATTTTCTTCCAGATAAATTTTGTAAGGAATTTTCTTTTCTTCGCTCATTATCGCTCCTCCGTTTATATACTTCCAATATACTCATTCATTATTTTATCACAAATTTTACCAAACGCATAGTCTGTCATAAATATATTTAAAAGAATCAATCTTGTCAGCCGACTTGATTTGATTTATACTTTAAGTCAAAATAGCAGGGAAAGGTGCTCTTATGGATAAAAAATCATCAATTATGTCAAATAAATACTCCTTTTTTACTAATGAATATCTGTTAACGGAAGAAATTTGTGCGGAGGCAGAAATCTCAAGAATTGATGTGGGGCTGGTGATTGCATGGCTTTTGCTTACCTTCATGTTTTTTATGATGATGCCCTCCATCCCTTCTATGATCTATGATTATTTTTCCTCTCCTTCCCCTGGCACGATCCTTTCCCTTTCCGGCGGTGTTGGAATCACGATTCTTCCATCCTTTGTTATCATTCTGTTAATCGCAAAGACCTTTCCCCGGAAAGCAGGGGCAAAGCGCTTTCAGGAACAGCTCCAGCTTGTACCAGGCGAAAAACGAAATCTGTCCTTTTATGATGCCTATGTGGAAATCACTGGAAAGTTCAAGAAAAAGCTCCCTTACACAGAGTTAAAACGTATGGGAGAAACCAGAAATTTATATATATTATATTTTACAGAAAAAAGAATCTTATTAATACCAAAAGCCGGTTTTCATAAAGGGACATTGACAGAACTGAAATCCTTCATCAGAAAACGCAGGACCATCAGGTCAAAGCTCTATGGCTTTATCCGCTGGCTTCCTGCCCTTTGTTTTTTACTTCTTTGCTGTTATGCAATATGGGAACAATATGCATGAAATCCCTCTCTCCAATTATTGATTTTTCTGCCGAACAGTGTTACTATTTTAACGAAGTAGTTTTTAATTTATAACAATATCGAGGTGGAGACAAATGAGTAAAACATTCGCAGATTTAATTGCCAAAGTTAATGAATGCGGCACCAAAAAGGTAGCGGTAGCCGTAGCACAGGATTCTGCCGTATTAGAAGCAGTATCCGCTGCAAAAGAAAGAAAGATTGCTGATGCAATCTTAGTAGGCGACGAAAAGAAAATCAGGGAAATTGCTTCTTCCATGAACATTGATTTAAGCGGCTTTGAAATTATTAACGTAGAAGACACCACACAGGCTGCTCTTACTGCCGTAAAACTTGTTCATGACGGAAAAGCTGATATGTACATGAAAGGTCTAATCGACACCAAGGGCTTTTTAAAAAGCGTTCTGGATAAAGAAGCAGGCCTTCGGACCGGCAAGCCTTTATCCCACGTCTGCGTATTTGAGATCGAAGGAATTGATCATCTTCTTTTCCTTACCGACGTAGCATTTATTCCTTATCCTACTCTGGAAGATAAAGTAAATATTATTCATAATACTCTGGAAATTACCGAAGCATGCGGCATTACAAATCCCAAAGTAGCACCTCTTGCAGCAGTTGAGGTAATCAATCCTAAAATGCCTGCTACCGTTGAAGCAGGAGAACTTACACAGATGAATAAGGATGGAAAAATCACAGGATGTATTGTTGACGGCCCTTTGTCCTTAGATCTGGCCATTGATCCGGAAGCTGCAAAACATAAAGGCGCTACCGACAGAGCCATTCAGGGTGATGCGGATGTTCTGCTTTTCCCTGATATTCACGCAGGTAATCTTGTGTACAAGTGCCTGGTACATACCGCAAAAGTCATTAACGGAAATATTCTTACAGGAACCAAGGCTCCCGTAATCTTAACCTCCCGTTCTGATGATTTTGAAACCAAGGTAAATTCCATTGCTTTAGGTGCTGTTGTTGCCGAAGCTATGGCAAAAAATAATTAATAATTGGAGGAAAGCAAATGGCTATTAAAAGTTTAATCATCAACCCTGGTTCCACTTCCACCAAAATTGGCGTGTTTGAAGATGAAACCCTTTTATTTGAAGAAACCCTTCGCCACTCTACTGAGGAAATTGCCCAATATGCTTCTATTGTAGATCAGAAGGATTTTCGTAAGCAGATCATTTTAGACCTTTTAAAAAGTAAAGATTTCGACATTAACTCTTTGCAGGTGGTTGTAGGACGCGGCGGCATGTTAAAACCTATTCCCGGCGGCACCTACGCAGTAAGTGATGATCTTCTTGAAGACTTAAAAGTTGGTAAGCAGGGACAGCACGCTTCCAACTTAGGCGGTATTCTGGCAAGAGAAATAGCCGACTCCATTAGTGTTCCTTCCTATATAGTAGATCCGGTTGTTGTTGATGAATTAATGCCAATTTCCAGATATTCAGGCGTTCCCGAGCTTCCACGTACCAGTGTGTTCCATGCGCTGAATCAAAAGGCAGTTGCAAAACGCTTTGCGAAAGAGCAGGGCAGGGCATATAATACCTTAAACCTTGTAGTCGTACACATGGGCGGTGGTGTTTCCGTAGGCGCTCATGAGCAGGGACGTGTAATTGATGTATTTAATGCCTTAGACGGCGATGGTGCCTTTTCTCCAGAAAGAGCCGGTGCAGTTCCTTCCGGTGCATTGATCAAAATGTGCTTCTCCGGTGAATATACAGAAAAAGAAGTCTACAAAAAAATTGTGGGTAATGGCGGTTTCAATGCCTACGTCGGCACAAACGATATGCGTGATGTAGAAAAAATGGTAAATGAAGGCGACAAGAACGCAGAAGAAGTGCGTGAAGCATTTATCATGCAGGTTGCTAAAAATATTGGTTCCATGTCATGTGTTTTAAAAGGAAAAGTGGATCAGATCATTATTACCGGCGGCATCGCTTATGATAAAGTTGTTGTAAGCGGCTTAAAAGACAGAGTTGGATTTATTGCCCCCATTACTGTTTATCCCGGAGAAGACGAACTGCTTGCATTAGCACAGGGTGCACTTCGTGTTATGAATGGTGAAGAAGAGGCAATGACTTATTAATATCAATCGTTATTTAATTATGCTAATATCTTTTATTTGAATCCCATTTTTTAACCCCTGCGGCATATATGGCTGCAGGGGTTCCTCAATATCCCAAATTCAAATATTAAATTATAATTTAATTATATTACATCTTCATTACTTCCATCAGGCTGTTTGTTCTTTTCTGCCAGCTTTTCCTTTTGCTTTTCTCCGGATACTCTTAAATACCTTCTGACCACACATAGAAGTGCTACACTTATGACTGACACAAAATCCTGATATGGCGTGGTATCTCCCACGATCATATGACGGGCAACCAGAAAGATCAGTACCTCAATTACATTTTCAGAGCTGGGCCTGCATAGCATTCCCAAAAACTCAATTCCTATGACAAGCATAAAAATCTGCTCCAGGTACCGTTTAAATTCAGAGGTATCCGTTAATAGTCTTTGAAAAACGGAAACATCCCTGACTATACTTGCTATGGAAAGAAGAATTGCCACCAGTACCAGCACTGCCGCCACCAAATCCAGCAATACGCAGATCTTCTGTATAATTCTTCTCATTTTTTCAAGCTGCTTCATGGAATCACGCATATGAAATAACCACGCTTTCTTCTAACTATTTTTCTTTGTGACTCCTTTATTGTATCTGGTAATTCTCATAAAGTAAAGATATTTTATGCTGTCTGCCTCATCTGACTATTACCTGTCATGAGCTGATCTTGCAAACAAAAGAAGCATTGGGAATATTTCCAGCCTTCCTGTCAGCATCGCCGCCGACAATACCACCTGCGCCCAGTCAGAATAGACGCTGAAATTCGCCATTGGCCCAACCCCTGCAAGTCCCGGACCAATATTGTTAAAGCAGGATATAACCGCTGTAAAATTAGTGGTAAAATCCAGTCCGTCAAGAGAAATAACCAGTGTAAACAAACAGAGAAGTATCATATAAGCCGCCACATAAATTCTGGTAGAATCCAGTGTCTTTTTGTCTACCACCGCATCATTTAAGCGTACCGTAATAATCTCTTTGGGATTAATAATCTGCCTGATCTCTGCCACAAAAGATTTTGCCAAAATAATCACCCTGGAGATTTTCATTCCTCCTCCGGTAGATCCTGCACAAGCACCAATGATCATCAAAAGTACTAATATATGTTTTGAAAACTCCGGCCACAATTCAAAGTCAACGGTTGCAAACCCTGTAGTTGTAATGATACTTGCCACCTGGAAAAAGGACTGCCGAAGTGCATGTCCAAATCCCCCTGCCATTTTTGCAATATTAAACATAATTGCCAGTGTTGAAAGAAAGACAATTGATAAATAAACCTTTACTTCTTCCATACAAAAGGCTTCCTTAAACTTACGCAGCATGATCAAATGATATACGCTGAAATTAATACCAAAAAGAAGCATAAAAATTCCCAGTACAACTTCAATTGCGAGGCTGCCATAACCGGCCACTCCTGCACTGGAAACAGCAAATCCTCCTGTACCTGCAGTTCCAAATGCCAGGCAAAAGCTGTCAAATAGCGGCATTCCAAAACACACCAAAAGAAAAATCAAAAGCAGTGTCATTGTCGTATAAATTCCGTATAAAATCATGGATGTAGTGCGCATTCTCGGCACCAGTTTTCCTGCTGTAGGCCCTGGCACCTCTGCCCGTACCAAATGCATGGAATTATCATTTTCCATGGGCATGACCATAAGCACAAACACTAAAACACCCATGCCGCCGATCCAGTGAGTAAAGCTCCTCCAAAACAAAACACCATGTCCCAGTTCCTCTGGTTTCACCAAAATGGAAGCTCCGGTAGTGGTAAACCCTGAAACAATCTCAAATAAGGCATTCCAATAAGTAGGAAAGCCGCCATTTATATAAAGAGGCATTGCGCCAATCAGCGAAATTATGATCCATGCAGCTGCCACAATAAAATACCCATCCCGGCTACTCATTCTCCCCTGCTTCTGCTTTACCTTCATAAGCGCAAAGCCTATGATTCCTGCCGGAATCATAGTATATAAAAAGCCTCTTGTATCTCCGTCACCATAAATCAGCGACACCAAAAGAGGCAATATCATAAGCATTACCTCAATTAAGATAATTTTTCCTATGAAGTTAATAATTATCCTTTTATTCATTACAGTTACGCCTTTCTGCTACTTTGCAAAAATGTCTTCCAGACGCGCAATTTGTCTTTTAATGGTTGCCACTAATGCCGTATCTCCTGCAAGAAGTACATCATCACCTCGGGGAATAATGGTTTTGCCTTCCCTGATAATACATCCAAGCAGCGTGTTTCTCCGCATATTTAAATTCTTAAGGGGGATATTTAAATTTTTGGCATTTTCATCAATTTTAAATTCTATAAATTCAATTTTTCCATCCATCAACCGATACAAGGATTCCACCGCATCATTATCCTCTGCATTTAGCAGCGAACGACTGTATCCTAAAATTCTGTCTGCTGCAACATCCTCTCTGGAAATGGTACAAATCCGGCTTCCTTCCGGCAATACCTTCAATCTGGACTTTGCATTGATACGTGATACCACCTTATTGATTCCCTGCGACTCCGCATACATAGCCGCTACCAGATTGTATTCATCATTATCCGTCATGGCGATAAATGCATCCGTATTAGAAATATCCGCATTGGACATGGAATCAAAATAAGCAAGGGTATCGTCACACATGACAGCCGCTTTAGGTACTAAGGCAGAAAGATTTTCTGCCATTTCTTTGTTCTTTTCTACGATAGTAACCTTCGCCCCCTGCCGCAAAAGAACCTCCGAAAGATAATGGGAAATACGACTTCCTCCTGCAATCATAACAGACTGTAATGGTTTTATGGGAAGTTTCAATTGTTTAAATGATTTTCGGAATTCTTCCGCTGCTCCTGTCAGATATAGAATATCTCCCACCTGAAGTATTGTATCTCCTTTTGGAACAAATGCCTCTCCTTTTCTTACAATTGCACAGATCAGCAGATTAATTCCCATATTCTTATTGATCTCAATGAGGGATTTTCCGGCAAGGGGAGAATTCTCTCCCACTGACATTTCCACCAATTCGGCTCTTCCGCCTGCAAATACCTCAACCCGGGTTGCCAAAGGAAACCGAAGAAGTCTGTATATTTCCATAGCAGTTGCAAGCTCAGGATTAATAATCATGGAAAGACCAAGCTTGTTCCTGTAAAAACGGTTCTGTGTTGCATAATCCACATCCCTGATACGGGCTATTGTATGCTTGGCCCCCAGCATGTGTGCTGTAAAACAGCTTAAAATGTTCAATTCATCTGAATTTGTCACTGCAATAAAAATATCCGCCTCACTGGCATTTAAATTTTTAAGAACCGCATAAGATGCGCCATTTCCCTGATAACTGATTGCATCCACAGAATTGCTTATGTTACTGACAACACTTTCTTCCTTGTCAATCATTGTAAGCTCGTAACCATCACGTGATAACTGCACTGCAAGAGATCTGCCGATCTCTCCCCCACCTACAATAAATATTTTCATATCATTGCGAAACTTCATTTCATCAATACCATACCTTTCCCACTGCCGCTTTATCTGCCTACAGTTGTCTGAACGCCTATATATGCGCTGAAAAAGTTCCTGCACTTTCTTCGCAGGAACTTTCTATTTAATATAAAGATTGCACGCCAAACGTGGAATCCGTTGTTTAACATAAGGATTGCACGCCAAACGTGGAATCCGTTGTTTA
>KE159810.1:499387-524168 GCA_000403495.2 Lachnospiraceae bacterium 10-1
GATTGCACGCCAAACGTGGAATCCGTTGTTTAACATAAGGATTGCACGCCAAACGTGGAATCCGTTGTTTACATAAGGAGAATCCGTTGTTTACTGCCTGACTTTAATATGCACTTCCCGAAGCTGCTGCTCTGTTACCTCGTTAGGTGCGCCGCACATGAGATCCTGTGCGGTTCCGCTCATAGGGAAAGGTATGATTTCCCGAATATTTTCCTCATTACGAAGCAGCATAATCATACGATCCACACCGGGCGCCATGCCTGCATGTGGAGGTGCACCAAATTGGAATGCATTATAAAGCGCACCAAACTTCTGTTTCAGTACTTCCTCGTCATAGCCTGCAATTTCAAAAGCTTTGACCATGATATCAAGGTTATGATTCCGAACCGCACCCGAAGACAACTCTACTCCATTGCAGACAATGTCATACTGATAAGCCAGAATTTCCAGGGGATCCATATTGTTAAGTGCATCCAGGCCTCCCTGAGGCATGGAAAATGGATTATGGGTAAAACCGATTTTCTTGGTTTCTTCATCTTTTTCATACATAGGAAAATCATTAATAAAACAAAAACGGTATGCATTTTTCTCACAAATATCCAGACGTCTGCCCAGTTCATTACGAATCTGGCCTGCAAAAACTGCTGCCCTCTCTTCTTTGTCTGCAATAAAGAAAATAGTATCTTCTTTTTCCAGACCTGCAAGCTCTCTCATTTCCACCTTCATATCATCCGGAATAAATTTATCAATAGGTCCCTTATAGGACATATCTTCCTGCACTTCTAAATATCCCAGTCCGCCCATGCCGATCTCTGTAGCAAATTTCAACATTTTTTCATGGAAGCCCTTGGACTGATGCCCGTGTATTTTAATTGCCCTGACGGTTTTATTTTGGAATGGCTTAAAGGTACAACGGTTAAAAAACTCCGAAAGATCTATAATACGCAAAGGATTACGCAGATCCGGCTTGTCAGAACCGAATTCCAGCATCACCTGTTTATAGCTGATTACCGGATATGGCGCTTTTGTCACTTCATACCCTTCAGGTGCAAATTTTTCAAAAGCCGCTGTCAGCACTTCTTCCCCTGCCCGGAACACATCCTCCTGAGTTGCAAAACTCATTTCAAAATCCAACTGATAAAATTCTCCTGGTGAACGGTCTGCCCTTGCATCCTCGTCTCTAAAACAAGGTGCAATCTGAAAATATTTATCTACGCCGGATACCATAAGCAGCTGCTTATACTGCTGTGGTGCCTGCGGCAACGCATAGAATTTTCCTTTATAATGTCTGGATGGCACAATATAGTCTCTTGCGCCTTCCGGAGATGAGGCACAAAGGATCGGCGTCTGTATCTCCATAAATCCCATTTCCGTCATTTTTTCACGCAGGAACTTAATCACATTAGACCGGAAAATCATATTATCCATCACCTTACGGTTTCTAAGGTCAAGAAAACGATACTTTAAACGGAGATCTTCCCTGATCTCTTTTGAAGTTGCAACTTCAAAGGGAAGCTGCCTGTATACCTTTCCCAGCACCTCAACCGCATGTGCCTCTAGCTCAATGGTCCCGGTAGGAATCTTGGGATTATAGGTTTCCTCGTCGCGCTTTTCAATTTTTCCACTTATACTGATACAATCCTCTTTATTGATTCCCTTAAGCAGAGAGGTATCTCTCATAACGATCTGGAGCACGCCATACATATCCCTTAAATCAACAAAGGATACACCTCCATGATCACGGATGTTTTCCACCCATCCTGCCACTTTCATTTCTTTTCCGATATCATTTTCGGAGATCTGGTTTAATGTGCATTCACGGTACAATGTTGATAATTCCATTTTGCTTTCCTTTCCTATATAAAAAATTTATAAAGTTCCTTGTGACAGGCAGCCGCCACGCTCTTCTTATGCTTTTATTTAAATAAACGCCCTGAATTGATGATTGATCAATTCAGGACGAATCTATAATCCGCGGTGCCACCTGATTTACTGCAAGCAGTCTCTTTCCATTCTTTTTAATTAAGGCTGCTAAAGGTGTTATTCATATGAATTCATTCTGCCGGATTCCCACCCTCCCGGCTCTCTGGAAGCGATAATTCATACTACTTGACTTCGTCTTCGCCTTTTACACTGATATCATAATGTAGATTACCCGATTTGTCAATTTATAATTCCGGAAAACTTATGATATGGTAAAACCACTGGTGTCTTTTCAGTTTAAAAGTTATCTATAAGCTTATTACTCCTTCTTCACAAATCTCTCCTGTGCTTTTATTGCGCACCGTTATCTTATATGAAGTTCCCTCTTGTGAAACCTTTATCATTTTCTCATCGGAAAAATCTTGTATCAGCTCATTTTCAGTTCCCTGCTCATCAAGCGTGCAAATCCTATATTCCACATCCACATCATAGTTAGCTACAGTTGATAAAAAATACACACCTTCCTCGTCCTTTGATTTCTCAAGCAAAATTCCCATAGTCCGGGGAGATAAATCATCCATTTTTTCCTGTACCGAATCATAAAACAGCTCCTGCCTTTCCATTTTATCATAAGAAGCCATCATTTCAGCAAATACAGTAGAATACTTTACCGCTCCCTTTCCGGATAAGTGATGATAATCCACAAAGTCATCCTTTTCCATAACTAATAGTTCCGGGCGGCACAAATTAAAATCACAATATTCAATTGCGTTGGTTTTTGCATATTCTTTCATGTATGCATAAAATGTATTATAATTTCCCAATGCCTGCACATAAAAGTCAGTAAATGGAGTTGTAACTAATACCAGCTCTATCTCCTCTTCTTTGCAAAGCTCCACTATCTTATTGAGATACTTTAAAGAATATTCTGAAATGATGCTTTCTGCAACTTCCAGATTATCTAAATCCGCTATCATTTCAGGATTACCCACTCCCCCAGGTATCACATAAGCTCCTTTATAAAAAGCTGATGGAACATTTTCATAATTTATATATTCTGAAGATCTTTTACTTTTAATCACCCTCTCTATTCTTTTCCGATCCAATAAATAGTTTCCATAGCGGGCAGATGGCAAAAAACCTTCTATATAATTCTCGCAGTCGGAAGCATTTAATAAAAATTCTATTCGATTCCAATTATTCTTCATATTATCCGTTATACAGTAAATCCATTGCATTTGTATACTGCCTCTTTCGGCAGGAATGTCCCTATATTGAAGATAAAACATATCCAAATAAACTTTTTTAATCTGATTATTCTTTAAAGCTTCTTTTAGCAAATAATACGAACCATCTACTTTCTGCACCGGCGTAGCCGCAAGATAAGTATTCTCCCCTGAAATTTCATCTAAAATTCTTGGATCATATCCACAAAACACATGTGATGAGCCTAAAAACAGAGTTTCTATTTCTTCCTGTTCATAAAGCTCATGCATTGCATACCTGACTTCATCATCCAAATCATCAATCAGGATATAAGACAATACGCTGTTTATCACAAAAACAGCACTTATAATTATAAAAACTCCAAATATTACCTTTATTCCTCTTTTCATTGCATACCTCTAAAACTGAAAATAAATAAATTGTCTCGCCTCATCAATTTCCCAATGAACGCCCAGATAAATGCAGGAAGAAATGATTCCAATGTAAAGAAGATAGCGGAACCATGTTTCCTGTTTTTTAACCCAGTTTATAATGCTGATTCCCTTTTCATGAACAAAATCAACGATAAACAAAATTAGTAAGCCTGCCACCAGCAGGTTTCTGTCTCCATCTCCCAATACTTCCAAAATACTGGTGAAATCACCCACTTCCTTTGTCATTTGGCCTAAAATCCCAAAGGCCTCCTGCAAGGAAGAAGTTCTAAAAAAGAACCAGGCAAAATCAACAAATGCAAATGTTATAATGCCATTTCTTAAGTTTGTACTAAAAGATATATTTTTCTCTTTCTTCAAAGGTGATAAAAGGTTATACAAAACCTGCATAAGGCCATGAAGCGCTCCCCAAATAACAAAGTTCCAGCTTGCGCCATGCCACAGCCCACTTACACAGAACACAATTAACACGTTTAACTGCTTTCTTAATTTTCCCTTTCGATTACCTCCTAATGGAATGTATAAGTAGTCTTTAAACCAACTGGTCAAAGATATATGCCATCTGCTCCAAAAGTCTCTGATATTTGTGGCAAAGTATGGTCTTTTAAAATTCCGCATTAATGTAATACCCATAATCTGCGCCACGCCGCATGCAATATTCGTATAACCGTCAAAATCACAATAAAGCTGAAATGCATACAATACTAACGCTGTTGCAATTACCAAAAGACCATAATTTTGATAATTTCCATATACCGTATCTACATATAAAGCCAGCCGGTCCGCTATGACAATCTTTTGAAACAGCCCCCACAGCATTAATAAAATGCCATTTTTTATTCTATCATAATCCCATAAATTTCTCGTTTTCAGTTCTTCTAACTGGCATAAAATATTCCTGCCCCGTTCAATAGGGCCTGAACCCAATTGGGGAAAGAAAGAGACAAATGCTGCATATTTTATTAAATTATGCTCCGCCTTCTCTCCTCTGTAAACATCTATCACATACCCAACTGCCTGAAAGGTATAGTAAGAAATTCCTATGGGCAGTAATAAATTCAGCCGCAGTCCAATTGGCCGCCCGCCTCCGGCCATATTTAAAAGACCGTTGATACTGTCCACAAAAAAATTGAAATACTTAAACACAAAAAGAACGAAAAAGCTTACACTACAACAGCCTGCAATCGTCCATTTTTTCATTTTTTCTTCTTTTATATTCTCTAAAAGCCGCCCTGCCATATAGGTGCATAATGTGATAAATGCCAGTAATAATGCACTCTTTGCATTCCAACACATATAAAAATAGTAGTTGCAGGCTAATAACCATACCATCCTTGTTTTTTTATGCATAAAAAAAAGAATCAAAACTGCTATAAGAAAAAACACAAAAAAATGTACAGAATCAAAGCTCATATATCTTAGCTCTCCTTTTCCCCGGCACCCGAATATATCTTGTTTTATTTTCTCAATCGTTTTCTATCTTTTATAAATTAAAATACACAGATACGCTTTGTTTATCATAACGAACAAAGCAGATTTCGTCAATAAAATAAGCCTTATAAACGTAAATTTTGAAGTTGTACTTGGAAAAACATACTCTCTCATGTATAATAATAATCGGAATTTATTGATCTACATAAAAATATATCAAATGAGAAAGTGAGTTGTAACATGAAAGGTCTTTCACAAAACAAATGGGTACGAGCTGCAATACCCGCATTACTACTTCACTGCAGCATAGGAACTGTTTACTGCTGGTCCATTTTCAGCCAGGAAATTGCTGATTATATTGGCTTTACAAAAGGAGCAACCGAATGGGCCTTCAGCTTTGCCATTTTCTTCCTCGGCATGTCGGCTGCTTTTCTCGGCAATATTGTGGAAAAGGATATTCATAAATCCTCTTTAATTGCTGCGATCTGCTTTGCTGCAGGTATGGCAGGAACCGGATTCTTTATCTGGTATGGCGGAGCTCATAAGGGAAGTATTTTAGCACTACTTGGCATTTATGTGTGCTATGGTTTTATCATGGGTATCGGCCTTGGAACCGGTTATCTTTCTCCTGTTAAAACCCTAATGCTCTGGTTTGAGGACCGGAAAGGCTTAGCTACCGGACTTGCTGTTGCAGGCTTTGGCGCTGCAAAGGCAATTGCCAGCCCGATCATGCAGGCACTTCTGTCTTCCTTAGGAGAGGGCGGTATTTATAAAATGTTCCTGATTCTGGCAGTGGTATATTTTGTTATGATGTTTGTGGGGCATCTCCTTCTTGCAAAACCTGCCGGATGGCATGAACCTGCTTCCAGCGAAAAGGGTGCACGTGCAATTGATGTCATTAAAGAAAAGCCTGTAACCTTTATCGGTATCTGGCTGATGTTCTACCTTAACATTACCTGCGGACTTGCCTTGATCTCTCAGGAAAAAATGATTATTAAATGTATCGGACTGGTGGGAATGGTTGGCGTGCTTTCCTCTGTTACCGCTGTTTTCAACGCAGGCGGACGTCTTGGATTTTCTGCATGGGCTGACACTTTTAAGGATAGAAATACCATTTATAAGATTATATTCATCCTCTCTATTGCTGCCACAGGACTTGTAATTCTTACACAGGGCATTACCAATATGGGACAAAATACCTTCTTTATGGTACTGGTACTTATTTTACTTTTTGTAGTAAATGCCGGATATGGCGGCGGTTTCAGCAATGTGCCCACTTTGCTTTCTGACCACTATGGCATGAAAAACATCAGTGCCATTCACGGTATTACCCTTTCCGCATGGGCCTTTGCAGGTCTTACAGGAAACCAGATGGCATCTTTTATCGTGAAGCATTTTGGACAGGAAATTCCTTTGGAAGGGCATGCTGACACTATGGTAAATCCTACCGGTTATCAGATGGTACTTTACGTGACAATTGTCCTTTATATTGTAGCTGCTATAATCTGCTTTACAATGATTGGAAGAAAGAAAAAAGAGAAATAAATAGGAAATGTTATAACTCCGCTGCATATTTATTGTCATATGCAGCGGAGTTCTTTTTTTACTTATTCTATTGATTTAAGAGACTCCGCCATATTAATTTTCTCCAGCTTAAAAAACATCAATCCATTTACCAAAAGTGCAAACCCAAAGGTAAATAAAAGACTCCATAAATAGCTGACCGGCATAATTACCGTCTTAAAAGAAATCATTTCAAGATTAATGTTGTACATTACAAACCAATGCAGCCATTTTCCAAGTCCTAAACCAACCACTGCCCCCATACCTGTTAAAACCAGATTTTCCCTGAACACATAATCTGCTGTTTCCCTGGCGTAAAATCCAAGCACCTTTATGGTGGCAATCTCCCTGATCCGCTCGGTAATATTAATATTAGTCAGGTTGTAAAGCACAATAAATGCAAGGCTGCCTGCACAGGCAATGATCAAAATCACAATATAATTCATACTTTCCATCATTGCAACAATGCGGTCCCTCATGTCCTGAATGACTGAAACTGCCAGCACACTTTTATTTTCGGATACCACTGCCGCCGCTTCATGAATATTTACATCCTCCTGCACAATTGTATATGCGCTTTTATATTCCGGCACTGTGCCAAGCTGCTCCTCATAGGTTTCTTTGTTCAGATAAATGTAATTATTAACAAAATTTTCACACAAAGCAGTTACCCTGACCGTCAGACTGTTCATGTCATTGTCCCTAATGACCACCTGATCTCCCACTTTGATTCCCATGCTTTCTGCCGCTTTAACTGTGAGAACCGCTTCCCCTGTTTCCGGATAGGAAATCGGCTCTCCCTCCTTTGTATGCAGATTTACGAAATCACTAATCTCTTCCTCATTTTCCGGAATTTCCATGTAAACTGACTTCGTTTTTCCTGAAAAATCCATATCCACACTTTCCTCATACAAATAGGCAGTCTGTGCCAGTATCCCCCTTGTCTGCTCAGCAAATATATCTTTCTCATCCTGTTTCACCCCATCTTTAAAGGTAATACTCATATCATAGATTTGAACCTGACCATATTGCATATCTGCAACATTTGTAACAGAATCCTTGACGCCGAATCCTGTAACTAAAAGTGCGGTGCAGCCGCTGATACCAAGTATCATCATAAAGAACCTTTTTTTGTATCTGATAATATTTCTCACAGAAACCTTGTGTAAAAACTTCATCCTGCTCCAGATAAAAGTGATCTTCTCCAAAAAGATTCGTTTTCCGTTTTTGGGTGCTTTGGGGCGGATTAAGTTAGCTGGCACACTATACAGCTCGTACCGGCAGGAAATGTAGGCTGCTCCCATAGAACACAAAAGTGCTGCCCCAATAGAAGCCATTGCCATCCAGAAATCAAAATGATACTCGATTTCCCCCATGCTGTACATAATGCTATAGCCGGTCCATATTACTTTTGGAAAAAGCCATGTGCCTCCCACACATCCAGTCACAGCCCCTAATAATGCGGCAGATCCTGCATAAAACAGGAATTTTCCCATAATAGCGCCATTTCCATATCCAAGTGCCTTAAGTACGCCGATCTGGGTTCTCTGCTCTTCCACCATCCGATTCATGGTGGTCATACAGATCAATGCTGCCACAAGGAAAAAGAAAAGTGGAAAAACGTTGGCAATGGCTGCCACAATATTAGAATCACTTTCATAACAGGCATATCCCATATTGGTATTTCTGGTCAGCACATAGTCATCCGGTTCTTCAATCCCGGCAAGCTCTTCCCTGGCGTCATCAATTTTCAGTTGGGCATCTGCCACTTCTTCCTCAAATTCTGTTCTGGCATCTGCATAAGTTACCTTTGCATCTGAAAGCTCCGCCTTTCCTTCCTCTAAATCTATTCTTCCTTCTTTAAGTTCTTCCTGGGCCTCTGCCAGATCTATTTTTGCCTGAGCCAGCTCTGCTCTTCCTTCCTCAAGTTCCCTCCTTCCTTCCTCTAAATCTACCTTCGCCTGAGCCAGCTGTTCTTTTCCGTCTTCCAACTCTGCTCTTGCATTTGTTACCTGTTCTTTGGCCTGCGCCAATTCTATCTCTGCCTCCAAAAGTACTTGTTCATTATACGCAAGTTTGTTTTTTGCCTCCCTGATCTGCTCTTTGCCCCACTGAATTTCCGATTTTCCGGCCTGAAGCTGGCTTAAGCCTTCCTGAATTTGTACAAGGCCGCTTTGAACCTGACCAAGACCGTCTCTAAGGGCCTGAAGCTGCCCCAGATACATTTGAATCTCACCCAGTCCGGCCAGAATCCCATTCTTTGCTTCCGTATATTCGGCTTCTGTCATACTTCCAGCATTATAAGCCTGCTCCAACTGTGCTAACTGCTCATTTAAAAGGGTTTCCTGACTTTGCCACATACCTTCCATGCCAGCCATCGCTTCTACCTGACTGCCAAGCTCCGTCTCCTTTGCCGCCAGTTCCTGCTCCTGCCTAATTAACTCTTCTTCCTGACTAAGCAAAAGTTCCTCCTGCTCAAGAAGATTTGCCTCCTTCTTCTGCAGTTCCTTTTTCGCTGCTTCCAGCTCGTCCTTAGATCCGGCAAGTTTTAATTCATTGTCAAAAATTTCCCATTCATGGAAGCGCACCTCCTCCTCCGCGTCTATCAGCTCCTGCTCCTTTTCCCTGATTTCCTGTTCCCCATCAGCAAGTTCCTGCTCCCCGTCTGTCAGTTCCTGTTCATGATCTGCAATTTCCTTTTTTCCATCTGCAATCTTTTGTTCCCCGTCTATGATCTCCTGCTCCCCATCAGCAAGTTCCTGTTCCCCATCCTGAATTTCCTGCCATGCATCGTTTAGTTCTTTTTCCGCCTCCGCTTCCTTTTCGTCCAGCTCCTCCTGGGCATCATCTATCTTATCCCTTGCTTCTGTAACCAGCTCATCATATCTGTTAAACACAAGCGTGCCTGTCTTTTCCTCCATTTCATCAATTAATGCATCTATATAATCCTCGTATTCATCTGTATAAACATCATATTTCTGCTTTGCCGATACATAAATTTCCGTCAGATAATCACAATCAAAAGCTTCTTTGGGCACATAAAGAAAAGCGGATACCTTTCCGTCTCCAATAGAGGCAGTCCCACGCTCAAAATTAATATAATAAGGAGATCTTGCAACTCCTACCACCGTAAAGGTACGGGTTCCAAACATGTTAAGCGTATCCTCCAGATTATTGTCTGTCACGGTAATTTGTGAGCCAATTGCCTCCTCACTAAAAAAAGCATCATCCAACACGCACTCTCCGGCTTTTTCCGGCATTCTTCCGGCAGTTACCACAATCTTGTTAATCCGCTCCGTTATCGTATGAAATTTATAAACTGCCTCACTTTCTTCTTCCAAAGCACAGACTGCATCTATGCAGACTCCTCCCTCTGCATCTGCTACTTCTGAAAGACTCATTAACTCTTCAACATCCTTTTCTGTAAATCCTATTGTTGACAACAGCCGGAAGTCAAAAAAGTTCTGCTGAGTTAAATAAGTATTCTCCGTAGCAATCATAGCCGGTGTGGTTGCTTTTAAACCTGAAAAGAAGCCTACCCCCAGCATTACAATTGCAAAAATCGCCATATATCGCCCGAAGCTTCCTTTAATTTCCCTGATCGTTGTTTTGATCATTCCACTGCTCATAAACCCGACTCCTGTAAAAAAGTTTTTTACCACTCAATCTCTTCCACCGGCACAATATTGTCATTCAATTCCATTTTCCGCACTGTTCCGCTTTTTACGGTAATAATTCTGTCAGCCATAGCAGTCAGCGCCTGATTATGAGTAATTACCACCACTGTCATTCCTTCCTTTCGGCAGGTGTCCTGCAATAGTTTTAAAACTGCTTTTCCGGTATTATAATCTAAAGCCCCCGTAGGCTCATCGCAAAGTAAAAGCTTTGGATTTTTCGCCAGTGCTCTTGCAATAGCCACTCTTTGCTGTTCTCCGCCTGATAACTGGGCCGGAAAATTTCCCGCCCTGTCCTTTAATCCCACCATCTCAAGAACAGACATTGCATCAAGCGGCTCTTTACAAATCTGTGCTGCCAATTCCACATTTTCAAGGGCCGTCAGATTCTGCACCAAATTATAAAACTGAAAAACAAAGCCAATGTCATACCGACGGTAAGTAGTCAGTTTCTTTTTGTTATAAGCAGAAATTTCTTCTCCATCCAATAAAACCTGTCCGCTTGAAAGTCCATCCATTCCTCCTAAAATATTTAAAATTGTGCTTTTTCCTGCACCTGATGCACCCACGATAACACAGAATTCTCCCTTTTCAATTACAAAATTTACCCCCTTAAGAGCCTCAATATCCACTTCTCCCATATGATAGGTTTTTCCCACATTTTTGAATTCTACAAATGATCCCATTGTTATTCAACCTTTCCTCCGGTTTCAGCCCGCTTTTATTTTCTTCCTGTATTTTAATGGAGATACCCCATAAAACTTTTGAAATGTTTCACAATAATAGCCTGCCACGCAAAATCCATATTCGACGCCGCTGTTTCTGATAAATCAACATTAACGCCTGAACAATAACCCGGATGGCTCAAAGTCTAATCCCCCTCAAATAAGATTGTTATATTATTATAATCTATTTTAAAAGAATTTTGAATAAAAAGGTGATTAACTAAAGTTAACGCTTTTATAAATAATTACCGTTTGAAAAGAAAGTTGTTTCGAAAAGAAGAAATTGATGATGAGGCCTGGGAAGATATTTTAACACGAATGGATTTTTAAGCAGGCAAAAGGACCTCCTCTGAAACGCTTGTATTTTCTAAACACTAGTTCCAGCGAAGGTCCTTTTACACACTCATATATTAATTATTTACATTGCTTCATGGAATGTTCTGGAAATAACATCTGCCTGCTGTTCCGGTGTAAGCTTAATGAAATTAACTGCATACCCGGATACGCGGATCGTAAGCTGAGGGTAATTCTCCGGATGCTTCTGAGCATCTAATAACATATCTCTGTTTAAAACATTCACATTTAAATGATGGCCGCCTTTTCCTGCATACCCATCTAAAAGGTTTACTAAGTTATCTACCTGTGCTGTGTTTACGTTTGCCATAATAATCGCTCCTCTCTTTTTCTCTCTGCTCTGACATTTTTTACTTTATAAAAAGTGTTAATTTATTTACTGTGACTATATCATACTGTTTTTGTACAAAAAAATCCGTAACTATAGTTACGTACTGTAAAAATAATTTTATTTTCTTTTCATTCATCAAATAAGTAAAAACTCCAAAGCTTCCCTGTCGCAAACCTCAATTGTTTTTCGTTCCACCCGGATCAGACCATCCTTCTGCATCCGCATAAGTTCTCTGGACAAAGACGGTCTGGCAACTCCCAAAAAATCAGCTAACTGCTCTCTGTTCATTTTAAGTATCACATTCCCCTTTTCATCCATAGAATCAATCAGCCAGATAGCAATTCGCTCCCTTAAGGAGGATGTGCTGATAATATGAAGCTTTCTGGTAATCTTAAAGTTATCTTCTGAAAGAATTTCCAACATATTCTGCGTCAACTGCTTATGATGGTCACAGGCGTTGGAACAAAAATGGTAAAAGAAATCCCAAGGCATTTCCAGCACAGTCACATCTGTCACTGCCACTGCATCATACCAGTATTTCTTTCTGTCGCCAAAAAGGAAGATTTCCCCAAAGACATTCCCAGCTTCCACCAGGTAAAGCACATCACGTTTTCCGGAAGTAAAATCTTTGCAAATCTGTATCTGTCCTTCCAAAAGAAGAAACAGCTTAGAAGGAACTTCTTCCTGCTCAAAAATATAAGTTCCCGCAACATATTTTTTCGTCGCTGCCTTAGAGCATTTTAAAATACGCTCCAGATCTGTCTTTGTAATGGTTTGAAATAATTTTGACTGCTCAAGCTGTTTCATTTTTATATTGCTTTCCTCCATTCCTTCCGCTTATGAACCTGTTCCATGCATAAAAACAGATCTTTCTTCCTTCATACGCTGCTCAAATTCCAAAAAGAAATCATCTCCATAAGGCTTTATGTAAAATTGCTGCAGTAAATGCATATTTATGTTTTTAATCACAGCATCGCTTTGCGTTTCTTTAACAATTTTCTGCATATCCTTTAAAAAATAATGCCATTGTCTTACATAGTTTTCATACTTGGGAAGTTCCGGCAGCCCCAGCCATTTCTTTATCTTTACCTTTGTCTTACCAGGATAAGGGCATTCATGCACCTGTAAAAAATAGTGGAAATTTCCCTCCTCATATATTCTTCCCAAGGGAAACATCCTGCAAAATCCCGGTCGGAAAGAATGAATGCTGCATCTTCCCTCTTCACTTAAAAAAGCACATCTGGTATTTTCACGGTCGTCCCTGCTGTTCATGGCGCTGTTTCCGACAGTCTTATCCTGCATTTTTATGTTAGGCTGAATAATTCCGTCCACCACATTCAGCTCTATTTTATCCTGCATCAGCTCCTCAAAAGAAGCTCCAGTCCCCTTTTCCATGCTGTTAATATCATAGGGATCCAAAATGATGGAACTCCCCATTCCCTGACAGCATAAAGAGCAGCCTGCACAATCGTTGCAGCCTGCCTTTACCATATCATTTGCCAAATAAAACTTTCCATCGGATATCTGTTTTAAATCAATTTCCCGTTCCATAGGTTCCTGTCAGTTCCCCATTTATTTTTTAATAAATCCCTTCAGTGCATCTACAGCATCAGATAACTTTTAATCATTCTGAGGCTAGCGCAAACTGGCTTACCAATCCTTTTAGGCTGGCCGCCTCAGCAGAAAGTTGTTCACTTGCAGTTGCACCTTCCTCAGCAGTCGCGCTATTACTCTGTACCACCTCTGAAATCTGATTAATTCCCTGGGAAACCTGTTCAACAGACTCCGACTGCTCACTGGATATAATTGCAATTTGGTCAATAGCATCCACAACTGACTGAATACTATCTACAACACCAAGCAGAACCTCTGCCGTATTTTGGGCAATCTCCGTACCCGTATGTACCGCATCCGTAGAATTTGCAATAAGTTCTGACGTATTTTTAGCTGCCTGTGCAGACTTGCCAGCCAAATTGCGAACTTCTTCCGCAACAACAGCAAATCCTTTTCCTGCTTCTCCTGCACGTGCTGCCTCAACTGCCGCATTTAATGCAAGGATATTGGTCTGGAATGCAATATCATCTATTGTCTTAAGAATCTTTTCAATCTGGTCGGAACTGGTCTGTATCTTTTCCATAGCCTCTACCAGATTCTGCATCTTCTGATTACACAGAAATACTTTTTCACCAGTCTGATGTGTCTGCTCTCTGACATCCAATGCCCCACCTGCCGTATTTTTAACCTCCTGGGAAATCACACTGATTCGAGCTGCCAGCTCCTGTACCGAACTTGCCTGTTCCGTAGTCCCCTGACTAAGCGTCTGTGCACTTGAAGACAATTGATCACTGGCATTTGACACCTCCTGTGCTGAACGGTTGACCTGCCGCATGGCACCGCTAAGCTCAATTCTCATGTTGCGCATGGAATGCAAAATATCCTGAAAACTGCCAACATATACCTCCTCATGCTCTGTATGAACATCCAGATTCTGGTTTGCCATCTCATTAAGCAGATAGCTGATATCCTTGATAACGGTACGCAGTCCCTCCACCAAAGCCTCAGTCGACCTGACAAGCATGCCGGTTTCATCTTTGTTTTTAATCTTGGGCATTGGTGTCTCCAAATCACCTTCTACCAACAGTTTCATCCGGTTTACACAAGCCTTCATAGGCCTGCCAATATTAATGGCCAGCGTCAAGGCAACAACAATGGAAATCAATATGGAAACCACCACCACTATAATATTAATGACCATTGCATCCCGCGTGGATTCCAGATAATTGATCTGTGGTGCGGTTACTGCAATGCTCCATCCATTTGTATTCGCTACAGGCGCATAAGCCGCAAACATTTTGTTTTCTCCGTTTGTATAACTTCCAAACCCGTTTTCTCCCTGACGCATCCGGGCATGAATTGAAGCCAGTTCCTGTAATGAGGCGTCACCTGCTGCCTCCGCCTCTATGTTTTGAACTGTAATCGTTTCAAGGGTAATATCCGCAATCGTATCACCGGACTTGTTAATCATGTAAGCCCTGCTATTTTCACCCAGCGAAATGGCTGACACAATATCGTTCAAAAAAGTTTCATGAGGGACAAAATATACAACACCGGCAATAGACTTCTCCATATTCCCCTCAGCATACAAAGGTGCCGCTACCATAATAGACAGTTCTCCTGTAATCTTACTGATCAGCGGCTCCGACACAAAAACATTTCCCTGCATGGCCTCACGTACATATTCACGGTCGGAATAATCATTTCCATCAAAAATACTGATACCATCCGCACCAACAATATTTCCTCTCTGAAAACCATGCATAGAAACACGTCCATCAATAATAGCCCGTTTTTCTTCCACTGAAACTTTTGGATCAGACAACTGAGGAATGCATCCCACTTCTATGACAACATTCTTATACGCCTCCAGCTCCTGTTCCGCACGTCCTGCCGCTAAGACTGCAGTCTGGCTCATCATTTGTTCTACAGTAGACATGGTATTGTTGTAGTTTAACATAATACTTGAAACTCCGGATGCAACCAGTCCAATCAGAACAGTCAAAATCAGACATAAATTGATTTTTGTTCGAATACTTTTCATTTCAACATTACCCCCTGCTCACACAGCTAAAATATGAGATATCATAGTTATCATACTTAACTGCTATTCTTTTCCCTACAGCAATATTATAAAAGTTACCGTTCTTGCTTGTCAACTACTATGCATGTTACTGCCGGACATCTTTATGTATGAAATGTAAAAGTTTGTTTTCACACTTTCCTCTCCAAATCCAGCATAAATTTCTTAGCATCAATTCCGCCTCCAAATCCAACCAGAGAACCGTCTGCACCAATTACCCGATGGCAGGGAATAAAGATCATAATCGGATTTTTATTGTTTGCCCCGCCAACTGCCCGATAAGCTTTCGGATTTCCAATTTGAGCTGCAATTTCACCGTAGCTTCTGGTTTCACCATAGGGAATCGTACAAAGCGCCTCCCAGACTTTTTTCTGAAACACTGTTCCTGAAGGAGCCAAAGGCAGATCAAAAACTTTTCTTTTTCTGCTGAAATATTCCTCCAATTGTATTCCAGCTTTTTTAAGCAACGCAGTTTCAGGTTTTTCCTGTTTAGGAAATATTTCATTTTTTTCAATATATAAGCCTGTAACTGCCTCTTCATTTGCCTCAACACATATAATTCCAACCGGAGTGTTTATATGATATTTATAATTCACCCTTTCTCCTCCCTTTCCTGAATCATCCATCCCTCTAATCCGCGCTGTATTAAACTTAATTGTTCTCATTCATATAAAGCTGCACTCTGTTCTGAACAACTGCTGCCACATCCTCCACACTCTTTTGCCCCTCAAAGTATCCGGACGCCTCCTCTGAAATAATGTTTAAAATCTCAGTATTCATACTTTCTTCATTCTGTGCAGTTTCTATCATTTCTCTCACCCGGGCTACCTGTTCCTCATTAGCAGCATAAACCTCTACTGTAAACTCCTCACCTCCCAATGATCTCATCCATGTACTTTTAGGCATTTCCCGCTGACTGCCATTTTCATCCTTAATATATTCCTGCTCCATATCCTTCTCAAATTGTTTTTCAAGGGCAGATTTTAGTATGGGGAAACCGCCATTAGGGGAACCTGCATTCTCCTGCCTCTCCTTTGACAGATTAAATCGGATAAACTCCCATATTCCTTCTTTATTTTCAGAATACGCGCTCATGGCAACGGTGGTTCCGTTGGATTTAAGCGTCAGACCGCTCTCTCCAAAGGAAGGGTAGCCAATTGTATTTACCGGACCTCCAAACATGTACTCATACATCTGATACTGCTGAACAGACGTGATTACCTCCCGATTCAGCAATGTCCTGCCGTTTCTTAAATCATCTAAAGTAGAATCATCATTTCCTTCATTGGGAAACCGGTTGGCAAATTCCAGAATCTTTTTAAACTCCTCTCCTGTAAAGCTGCATGCTCCACTGTCCTTATCGATAAACATATCCTGATTCCTATTGCACATAATCCACAGGATGCTCCATTTATCCGCACCAGGCAAAAGCTTAGTATCTGCTTCTTTGGAATCTAAAAGTGTTATCACATCCTCAGTCGTCCAGGTTTTTTTCTCTCCGATTTCATCTGCTCTGCCTACAAAAGCCTCCACGCCAAAGCAGGGCATAATTGCATACAGCCCTCCATCCCTCTCATAAGCACTTAATACGTTTGGTATATAATCTTCTTTTTTTATAGTTTCATCAGCTTCCAAATAGGGCGTCAAATCCTCAACTGCACCCACGCAGATCAATGTTTCCAAGGTCATGGGGCAATAAGTAAGGTCAATAATATCCGGTATGTTTCCGGCCTCTAAATCTTTGGCATAAACCTCCATTTTCTTATCAAAGGACATGGACGCATCTCCATACTCCTGCACCATAATACGGTATTCCTGACTTTGCCTGTTAAAAGCTGTAATATCCCTTTCCGCATAAAAAGACAGGTAAAAGGCTCCATAAGTCAAAATTTTCTTTTCGGAAACTTCTGATCTTTTTTTCCGGGTAAGGAGCACCAGCTCCGTTCCACCATTTTCGCTCATGTAATCTGTTGTGATTGCTGCGATCCTTTCATCGGAAAGAAGTGCAACATCTGTCAAATTTCCGGAGTTCACGTCAAAATCCGTCCATCTTAGAATTTCTTGCGGTTTTTCATCCGTCAAATTGCAGGAACACAAAATCCCATCCTGTGTATACAAAAGATCCGTATCTTTTCCGCCCTGATAAGTCCCGTAGTCAAATGAAATGGAGCTGTCTAAGGGTTTTAATTCCTTTTGACCGGGAATAACATCATTTAGCAAAAAGCCCTGTGCGCCAAAATATGCCGCCACAATCTTTCCATTCTTCATTCGAAAGAAGCTGTTAATATACTGCCCGGCATCTATGTGGCTGTATAAGCTTCCGTCCGGCTTTATCACATAGATATTCTCACCGGTACAAACATAATAATTATTTTCTTCGTCCATAAGCACCGCTGTAATATAATAAAAATCCGGCTGCTGCAGAAAAATTTCACTTACATCCAGAGAAAACAGCTCCCTGCCGTCGGGAGCCATTTTCTTGATCACCACTTCTTCTAACTGACCGGTTTCCATATCACTGCAGCCTATCACACTATAGAGCAGATTTCCTTCCCCGTCGCTGTTAAGACTTGCTATCTCTTTATTTTCCGCCAGCTCCACCAAAAGATCTGTAGTTTCATGGCTTTCCATATCCAAAGAAACAATTTTAACCTCCGCTCCATCGCTTTCCAGATAAAAAACACTTTGGTCATTTCCAATCACTGCACTGGAAACTTGTATGCCGCTTCCGCCAAGTACCTGATACTCCGGCACATATATGTACTCATCATCTCCGCTCTTAACTGCACCTTCCTCTTTTTGCTTCCCACATCCGGACAAAACAAATGCCAGCGTCAATATTGCAATAGCACAAATTGATCTTATTTTTTTCACTCTCCGCCTCTTTTCCACAACGCTTTATAGTATCTTAATCCTATCCCTGTCATCAGGAACAAACAAGTTTCCGCTGAAATATTGCATTCCTTCTGCTAAATACAATTCTTTTCTTTCCTGTATATGCATATCTTCCGTATGATATAAAATAAGATTTTTGATTTTCAGCTTCTCAGCCCTTTCACATGCTTCTTTCACGGTACTGTGATTTTTTTCATATGGCTTAAAAATGCTTTTCTCTTTGTATAAGCAAAATGCCTCGTGCATCATCCAGTCACTGTTTTCTACATAACAAACCATTTTTTCATTGATTGGTTCATCCCCGCAGCATGTCAGCTTTATGCCATTTTCCATTAAGAAAGCAAACCCAAACTGTTTCTTTTTCGTAGAATGAATATCAAAAAAAGTCATCTCACCACTTAGAATCTTTTTCTTTTCCCCATCCTCTAATATAATAAATCGAATTCTGTTATCAAACAGCTTTGTAACCGTGTTCCACAAAGTTCTACTGCAAATTTCCCTAATATCCTGCGAAAGTTCCTTATGACAGTACACCAAAAGGTTCCCCTCATACTTTTCTTCATTGATCATCTGGCCAATCATACGGATGATCCAAATGATTCCCATGATATGGTCTGTATGCCCATGGGTTACGAAAATATCATGAATCCCGGTAAGCGGAATCTTTTCTTCCTCCAGAATCCTTAAAATTCCATTACCGCCTCCAGCATCTGTCAAAAAATATTGTCCATTCTCCGATATTGTAAAGCAGGTATTATAGCACTTCGTCACTACAGCATGTCCGGTTCCAAGCATGGTCAATTCCATATTCTTTCTCCTAAAAAAAAATTATTATATATTTTCATTATAGCAAACTGCACCTGCATTTCCAACCGTTATCAAAGCAAACTGAAAGAAGCACAGCTATAAACAGACCATAAGGCGCCTTACCTCCAAATCGCATTGCAAATTTGCCATTGACAGTACATTTAAAATTGACTATAATGTACTTGTTCAATAAGTACATTATAAAGGATAACCCAGTGATATGGAAATTATCATCAGTAACAATGCCAATAAACCAATTTATGAGCAGATCACATCTCAAATCAAGGCTATGATTATGAGCGGAGAACTGCAGGCCGGGGAGGCGATTCCCTCCATGCGCGCCCTTGCCAAATCCATTCATGTAAGCGTAATCACCGTGCAAAAAGCCTACGAAGACCTGCAAAGGGACGGATTTATTGAAACGACCGTAGGGCGGGGAAGTTTTGTTTCCGCACAGAATAAGGAATTTTATCAGGAAGAGCAGCAGCGCATTGCGGAAGAACATTTACAGATTGCCGCAGAAATTGGGCGGTTAAACCATATTTCCCTTGAAAAACTGACGGAGCTGCTTTCTATGTTTTATCTGGATAAAGAATAATGACTAATCATATTACAAGGAGACACATTATGAATAATATTTTAGAATTGCATCAGGTCTGTAAGGCCTTTCCTAAACAGAAAAATATGAAATCGGCTTTTACATTAGATCATGTATCATTTTCACTGCCCTATGGAGCAATTTTAGGGTTTGTGGGTGAAAATGGAGCTGGGAAAACTACAACGATCGGATGTATTTTAAATACCATTGTAAATAAAGAAGGAACAATTAAATTATTTGGCAGACAAATGAGGGATGCAGACACGGATTTACGGGAGCGGATCGGCGTTGTATATGATAGCGATAATTTCCCGTCTTATTGGACTCCCACAAAGCTGTCCCAGATCATGCAGGGTTTTTACAAAACCTGGGATGCTTCTTTGTTTCAGTCATATCTGGATAGGTTTAAGCTGCCTGCCGGTCTGAAAATCAAACATTATTCCAGAGGAATGAGTATGAAACTGGCCATTGCCGCTGCAATCTCCCACCATCCCCAGCTACTAATTTTAGATGAAGCAACCAGCGGGCTGGATCCTGTAATGCGCGATGAAATGCTGGACGTTTTTCTTGAGTTTGTGCAGGAGGAAGACCACTCTATTTTACTTTCTTCCCATATCACAAGCGATTTGGAAAAAATTGCGGATTATATTGTTTTTATTCACGACGGAAAAATTATTTTGACTGCCTCAAAAAATGATCTGGTTTACAACTATGCTGTCATGCGTTTAAAAGAATCTCAGTTTCAAGCCCTGGATCCTGATGATATTCTTGCTTTCCGAAAGCGTGATCTGCAGATTGACGTGTTAGTTTCCAACGGAAAAGAAGCCGCCGGGAAATACAAAGATGTTGTGATAGACCATACTTCAATTGATGAAATTATGTTGCTATTAATAAAGGGGGAACAGGTATGAAAGGACTTATAAAAAACAACTTATCGGCTGTTTATGCCAATGCAAAAGTATTCTCTGTTTTTCTGCTTTTGTCTGGTGCTTTTACTGTTGCAGTAATCAGCCAGTCTCTCTTAATTGGATATGTATTGTCAGGAATCATTGGATTTTCCGTATGCGCTATATTTGCCACCAAAAACGAGTTTACCTCCAAATGGGGAAAATATAAACTGACACTGCCTGTAAAACGGTCAGACATTATTAAAAGTTTGTTTCTTAATCTGATTATCTGGCTGTTAATCGGAACTATTTTTGCAGCAGTTGGCGTAAGCTTGTCCTGGCTTTTCCACGGCTGTCCCTTTGATTACCCCATCGACATCCTTTCCATGTTTGTGCTTGGAATCAGCATAAGCCTTTTTACGGGAGCTATTTTCTTTCCCTGCTTCTGTTTTAGCGGTGCTGAAAAAGGGGAAGTGTTTTTAATTATCTCTCTCCTTGGTGCATTCTGCATTGATCTGATAATTCTCAGTATCACAAACGACCTGCTGCCTAAGCTGTTAGCCCCGGGAATTGCTGTTGTCTTTTCCGGAAATGCCATTTTACTTTTAAGCTCGCTGCTTGCCCTTGCTTTATCCTATCCTCTTACTATCAGCCTGTTTTGCCGGAGGGAATACTAATGTCGTTAACTATAAACTAACCCTAACACCAGCGTAATCGTGGCAAAAGAAACCGCAGTGGAAATTGCAATCCCCTGTGACAAAATTCTGGTATCCTCCCCGTTACGTTCCGCCAGCATCAGGGGCATACTTGCCATAGGCATGGAAAGCATCAGGGTAAAGGCCAAAACCATATTTTGATCTACTTTCATAAATTTTAACAAAAAGGCTGCCACTATCGGAATAAACAGCATGCGAAGCCCCAGAAACCCATACAGCTTTTTATTGGAAAGAAGCTGTTTTAAAGGCGCAGCCGCAATGGACGCTCCAAGCAAGCTCATTGCCAAAAAGGTATTTGCATCTCCGGTATAGATACATACATTTCCAATAATTTCCGGTATGGGAAGATCAAACCACACAATAATGATGGTTGCCACCCCGCTGATCAGCCCCAAATTCAAGCTGAATCTGCGCCTCTCCTTTTTTTCCGCTGCCGCTTTTTCTGCCTTTTCCTTCCTTTTTCCCATAACAAAATAGCCATGGGTATAGAAAAAAAGACTGTAAAGTACATTAAAAATAATAACATACAGCATGGCATCCCCATGAAGCATTGCTCTTGCTAAAGGCAGTCCAATGAATCCAACATTGGTATACACTGTCATCATATGGTAAAACTTTTCTTCCCCTTTTTCTATCTTCAAAAGCTTTGGCAGAATACTTCCCAACAAAATCAAAATTCCATAAATTGCAATGGAAATCCCCACTGCCTGCAATATTTCCTGATGGGTGGCGGTTATTTTATCCTCAATAATGCAGGCAATGGACAAGGCTGGATTACACAAATCCACCACCAGTGTGGACAATTTTTTATTGGTATTTTCCTCCAGTATTCCTTTCTTATATAAAACATATCCCATAAATGCCATCAAAAGAATGACTGACATGTTCTTTAGTATAATTACAATCTCCATAGGTAGTCCCCTAGAATCCAAGCTTAATGTTCACAGGATTTTCCATCTTTGTAAAATCAGGATACTTATTTAAATTATCCGTCAAAATCCGCATCATTCTGGGCATGTAGGATTTCTGCCGATCCCCTGCAATATGAGGTGTAATCATTAGATTATCAAGCTCCCATAATAGTGAATCAGATGGACAGGGTTCTTCCTCTAACACATCTAAAATTGCCATACGCAGCTTTTTTTGTTTCAAAACATCCACAAGATCCTGTGTCTTTACAATCGCTCCACGCCCTACATTCATTAAAACAGCAGATTCCTTCATATGGGAAAGAAACTCTTTATTTACCATATGATGGGTTTCCTCTGTAAGGGGCATACAGATCACCAGATAATCACAGTCAGATATGGCTTCCTTCATTTGCTGCGTGGTAAGCGCATGATCCACATATTCTGAAACAACCGGTACCAGATTCACTCCCGTAACTTCCATATCAAAGCCTTTTGCCCGCTTTGCAACCTCAAGCCCTACCTTACCCATTCCAAGAATAGTAAGCTTTTTATCCATTACCTCATCCAGATGGGTTTCCATATCCCACCTGTGTTGTTTAAAGGCTTCATAAAACCGATAAGTGTTCCGCTCTAAATTCAGCAGCATACACATTACATATTCCGCAATGGTAACCGAATTAATTCCTCTTGAATTTGATACAAAAACTCCCATTTCATCCAGCAATTTTCTTGGCATGGCATCAATCCCTGCCTGTCCGCTGTGCACCCAGCGTAAATTCTTCATTTGCATAACGATCCGGGGCTCCATGTCATAGCCATAGGTAAAAAGCACCTCCGTCTTTGCAAGCTGCTCCTTTGTAAGCGCTGAAAGCTCCTTTATATGCTCCACCTGATGCTGAGGGCATTTTTCTTTCAGCATAATTTGATACTCTTCTTCTAATCCTAATGTTGATACGATAAGCATAATTTTTCTATCCTTTCACACCGCCTGCATTTAAGCCTGCAATAAAATATTTCTGGGTTAATATAAAAAATACAATAATGGGAATTGCTGAAATGGTAAGCCCTGCAAGCAAAACAGACCACTCTGCATGCATCTCTCCCTGAAAAGCCAAAAGGCCGATAGGCACCGTCTTTTTTGCCTCACCGCTAATAAAAATAAGGGCAAAGGTAAACTCATTCCATGCATAAAATGCTGTCAATACAATCATTGTCATTATAATCGGCTTGCTCATGGGCAGAAACACATGAGACAGAATCTGAATGCTGCTGCACCCGTCCAGACGCGCTGCCTCCACATAAGCCCGGTCAATATCTTTAAAATAATTATAGGTTAGCATAAAGCAAAGAGGCATCTGAAATGCCGTGTATATCAAGATAAGGGCCAGCCTGGTATTATATAAATGCAGTGCCTGCAGTTCCTGGTACAACGGAATCAAACTGACAATGGGCGAAAACATCAATCCGCCGACTGCAAGAAGATGAAACAGTCTTTTTCCCTTAAATTCAAATACCACGAGAGAAAAGGCATATAAACTGCAAACTGCCACATTTAATAAACAAGTACAGACCGTAACAATAAGGCTGTTTTTAAAGTAACTGGATATTCCGGTGTTCCATGCCTGTGCATAGTTGGAAAACAGCCAGTTTTCAGGCAGCGCCCACAGATCTTCAAAAATTTCATTGGTACTTTTTAAAGAGCTTAATGCCATCCACACAACTGGAATTAAAATAAGAATAAAAAACAAAAATGGTACAAGTCCTAAAAGAAATTGAAAAATTGATGCCTTTGTTATTTTTTTCCCTTTCAAATGCTGCCATCCCCCTTCTTCTTTTTCTTAATTCCGGAAAAGGCGCCTGTCTGAAACAATGCCAGCACCGCCGAAAACAACAGAATAATATTGCCGATTGCAGATGCATATCCGATCTTTCCATGCACAAATGCATTTTTATACAAAATTGTACTAAGTACTTCACTGGAGCCATAAGGGCCTCCGTTCGTAATGATATAAACCTCGTTAAATACCAGAAAGCCGCCGCTTGTGGTGATAATCATAACCATTAAAATGGTGTCTTTAATCATTGGCACTGTTACCCTGAAAAAAGTCTGTACCTTTGAAGCTCCATCCAGCTTTGCAGCCTCTAAAATATCCATTGAAATTCTTTGAATTGCAACAATGAAAAGCATCATGGTGTAACCGATTGCCTTCCATTGAGATACGGCAATCACTGCAAAAATTGCCGTCTTCTCATCTCCCAGCCATCCTCTTGCCAGATTTCCCATGCCTGTTGATCTTAAAAAGTTGTTTAAAATCCCCTGAGGCTCAAAAACAAAAGTGAACAATAATCCGATAACGGTAAGTGAAATCAGGGATGGAATAAAGAACGTAGTGCGGTACACCGTAGACAGTTTCCGCCATTTCATATTTTCCAGAATTGCCGCCAAAATAAGGGAAAATCCCACTTGAAAAACAAGGGAAATTACAATATATAAAATATTATATAATCTCTCGGAATCCTGAGTGATTATAGTCAGCACAGTTGGCAGTGGACATTGAAAAGTGAATATTATCTGAAATGAATAAAAATAAATATGAGAAACAGACATAACTGTCGCTATGCCTTAAAAAGGTGTATAATACCCATAGGATTATGCCGTTTTCAGAATCAA
>KE159810.1:524598-709261 GCA_000403495.2 Lachnospiraceae bacterium 10-1
CGATGGTAAAATCATCCTTATATTTAGCTTTGATTCCCCGTTTTTCATTCAGGTCAATAAAGGGAGTAATCCCTTTGCGTTTACAGTATTTATAAATCGGCATGGCATCATGGGCAGAATCAAGAAGCAGCTTGGAAATCTGAAATTCAGGCAGAAAACTTTTCATTCTAAAAAAAGTATGCAGGAATCCGTGAGAATCATGTCTTGAGGCAGGATTCAGCAAAGGAAAAACAGGAAGGTCACTTTCTGAATCAGAAGCAACCAGCATATATAAATCGAAACCATGATAAAAGCAGGAGCGGGATGAATCCCATCCGATATCACAGTCGGGCTGGGAAAAGTAACGGTCGCAGGAGCAGTCATGAATACCTTTGGAGGGGCAGTCACAGACACGGTGTTTCCGTTCTCTGGCAGATGTAATAACAGGAGTGCCGTCACCGGCAAGAGCCAGTGCATCAGGATTGATAAGTCCTTTAGAAACAGACTGCTGTAGGAATTCCTGATTAAAAAGGTCAAAAAGAGAACCATAAGGCTGCTCAGAAACAGGGAGGGAAGTATTTTCCAGTTCCTGTAAGAGCTGCCCGACAGATATTTTTTCAACAGATTTTGCCTTGGCACCTTTGGCAGAAGGCTTTTTGACAGAAGCCTTAACGGGATGAATGTGGGGAGTCAGGTTATTTTCATCAGAATCCCAAAGACGGTTCAAAAAATCATAGAAGGTACCAACACCGGGAGTGTCGCCGAATTCAAAACCGCTGAGAATGGCATAAAGAGGGTTGATTTTGAGTTGTGCAGCCCACTCAGTCAGGGAAGTGACTTTAAAATCCAAGGACAACAGGTAAGAACGGTGCATGCAGGAAGGGGTTCTTGGCTCAGGTCCAAAGACAGAATATGTGCTTTTCAGTTTTTCATCGGTGTAGGAAAGGTCAAGATTCCAAAAGCGGTCAATGATATCCCATGTGGAACAGGCGATGGAATCAGGATTCGGATAATATTTACGTAAGTTTTCAACAACAAAGTTTTGGTAGTCAGAATGACTGCCGCAGTTAACAGGTAACAAATGAAATCGCCTCCAATCGAAAAATATGTCTTATAAATAAGGGCGCGAAGCGCCGCATTTTTCGATTGAATTGTCAAGTGTTTTGACAAAAAAAGTGGGGGATTTTAATAAAAAAGGAATCTGAAAGCCTTATATTTACTGGCTTAAAGATTCCGAGAGATTATATTATTTTTAAATGCTACCCAAAAGCCATCACTGCCAAAAAGTTTCATATAATTTTTCAGCCCTACAAACTTCTTTGAGCCGGAAAATAATTCCCAGTTAAGAAAGCCATAACGCAGATTCTGAAAAATAGGATAATAGACAAAAAACAGCAATAAAACAAGCCCAGGAATGATAAAAAGATAAGGCGTAATTTTATTTTTTTTCATGCTTGCCTCCTTTAAAATGTCTCCTGTTAAGGAACAGGAACCTTTTAATGATCAGTCCCTGTTCCTTTCAAATTTACCGTAAATTTATTCAGCTTTTAAATCTCCCGCTGTCTTTTGCACATCAGCCATTACTTCTTCCGGTGTCATGCCTCCGCCTACCATCCGCTGAATGTCAGCTAAGTAAGCTGTTACCAGTTCACTGTCCATTGCATTATCAAGCCAAAGGTTAATACTGGATGCAACCTTGATTGTCTCTGCAATCTCTACCACCTTTTCATCGGCTGTGTCAGCATTAATTGCTCCGTCTACACAACTGATCATCTGTGTATCCTTTACCATTTTTGCTGCAACTTCTTTTGATGTGAGATATTTCAAAAATTCCACTGCTTCATCAGGATGTGCCGTATCTGCCGATACCATAAAGCCCTGGGGTGCACCGGTAAGTGCGTTTTGATCTCCGTCGCCTTCTTTGATATCCGGGAAATCAAACCATGACCATTCAAACTCTGCCGGCTGAATGTACTGTACCTGATTAAACTGTTCATAATAAATTGCTGCTTTTCCTGTAATAAAATCATTAATACCTGTATCGTAAGAGGTAGAATTAAAATCAGGAGTAAAGTATGGCGTCATCTCATTTAGGCGTTTAAGTGCCTCTACATACTGTGCATCACTGAAATCACCTTCCATCGCGTAGTCTGCTGCAAGAGTATCCGCACTCACCATGCGCTGGTTCAATGTAGTCATATAATGTCCTGTTGCCCAGTCTTCCTGATTTCCAAGTGAAATAGGAATATAATCTGTCTTACTGATTGCATCTAAAACTGTCATAAAGTCTTCCCAGGTTTCCGGCACCTGAAGATTAAGTTCGCTGAAAATTTCTTTATTATAATAGAAAGCTTTCCCATCCATTACAATTGGAATACCATAAATTTTACCGTCAAAGGTAAAAGGCCCAAACTGATTTGCTATGATTCCCTCTGACCACGCCTTATCTCCACTGATATAACTGCTTAAATCCAGCGCCCTGCCTCCGTCTGCAAAATTCTGGGCATATACGCCGCTCCATGCAAAATAAATATCGGGAGATTCATTACTCGCCAGCTTTACGCTGATCTCCTGCTTGTAATTGGCATTATCCGCACTGGTCATCACAACCTTTACCCCGGGATGGGCTTCCTCAAAGGATGCTGCTGCCTCATCAAAAAACTGCTTGGATGCCCCGTCAGAAAATCTGTGGAATACCGTAATTTGAATATCCCCCTCTGATGTACTTTCTGTTTTTGCTTCTGTGGTATTATCCGCAGCACTTTCCGTGCTTTCCGCATTTTCCACTTTTTCTGTTTTTTCAGAACTGCCACAGCCTGCCAAAAGTCCCACTACCATAAATCCTGCCAGCAATAAACTCATTAATTTTTTGCTCTTCATAATAACCCTCTCTTTCCCTTTAATACTCTACTAAATGCATATATCTTCTGATGTCCAGTGAATGATCCCGCTCTTTTGCAATTGCTTTGGAAAACATGCGGCAGATATTGTTAATCACAAGTGCGCCCAAGTATCCTTTATAGTCTTCCTCCACATCCATAAAATCTACATCCTTCATATCAATTTTAAAAATTCTGTCCGTATACTTTTCAAGGAAGGTAAGTGCACGCTCTTCCAAAAATCTTGTCTGATCCAATCCCATCAGCATAATAACCGGACTGTTCTTTTCAATGATTTCAAAGGGCCCATGGAAAAATTCCCCTGCATGAATGGGAATTGCATTGATCCACTGCATCTCCATCATATAGCAGTTGCAAAATACGTAAGCCTGTGAGTAAGCGCTTCCACTTCCAAGAGAGTATAAAACCTTATCCTCCCTGCAGGCACGTCCAAATTCTGCTGCCTTGTCCGCATACTGCTCCTTTGCCCGGTCAATCACTTTCTTTAATGCTTCCAGGTTCTTTACCATGCTGTCAAAAATTTGAATTCCTTCCTGGGCCTGTAAGATTCCGGCAGTTAAGAGATACATCACTCCATAACTGGTATCAATAGGATCTGCTGTCTCATAATATCCATACTTTACAAAAAATTCCCCTTCCTTTTGAAGCACGGAATCATCCACCATTGCAATTGTGATAACAGTTGCGCCTTTTCCCTTTGCATATCTGGCTGCTGCAACTGTCTCCGGCGTCATTCCCTCCTGGGAACACAAAATCACTACTGCATCCGCATTCACAGCCGGGGAATTGCGGTAAATAAATTCATTGGAGTTTAAGTACTCACATGCAAAATTTTCTGCTTTGGTATCAACCAAAAACTGGCTGGGATACATAAGTGCGGAAGAACCGCCGCAGGCAATCACATACATTCTCTTGAATTTGCGGTCCTCTATCCCTTTTAATACTTCTTTCACATTTTCTAATACTTTTACTTCAGGGTAATTCATTTTCTCCTCATTTCTACGCCGCTTTTTACTAAACCGTACATGATGAGATCATATATGGTTTAAAAGTTTGTGGATGCAGCGTTGACACAAACTTTTTCTTTTCACATAAGAATGACTCTCAAAGCGCAGCATCCTTTGTTTTTCTTACTTGTGTCATGACTTTTATTTTGGTTCAACCGGTAGTACCAGTGCTGTTATAAATAAAATAACATGCACAGGAATAAATGTCAATATTTTTCATTAAAAAGATTTTCAGGAATTATTGTTCCTTCTTAGACAGGCTTTTTATCCTCTAATATGAAAAACAGTTGCCTGTAAGAGCACGCGGATAAAAAAGAACCTCTATCAAATGGGGAGCTGCCTAAAAAACAGCTCCCCATTTTTGCAAATTAGATATTGCATTATACTTTTATATCCTTGATTTTGCTTTGGCTGATTAAAATATCCTGGATGTCGAAATGTTTGCCGGCAATGGCTTTGATACTTTTTCTATCCTGATCCCTTATGGCTTCAATTAAAGCTTTATGCTCCTTTTGGGCAGAATCCACACGAGTAGGGTATATTTCCGTAATCATGAAAAATTTACGTTCAGATATGGCATACAGGGAACTTAAAAGTGCCGGATAGATGCTGTTATGGCTTGCCTTTGCAATCTGCAAGTGAAATGCCACATCACATTCGTTAAATTTCTTTACGTGTTTACGGTAGGTTTCCATCTGCTCATAGATAGCTTCCAGTTCACAGATGTCTTCTTTTGTGGCTACTTTTGCCGCCTTAAGACAGACCTCCATTTCAAGAACGGACCGTACTTCCACAATATCCATTAAATAGTTATGGTTGTCAAATACTACGCTTTCCAGATAATCCGCCAGTTTTTCATCCTGCCTGTTGGATACATATGCACCTTTTCCCGGAATCACCTCAATCAATCCTTTATCACTTAAAACGCGCAGTGACTCCCTCAGCATATTTCTGCTGATCCCAAACTCCTCCGCCATTTTGCGCTCTGAAGGAAACTTTTCTCCAACTTCCATTTCTCGAATCCTGCCTTCCAGCTTTTCCAATATTTCACTGCTTAATAATGTTGCCATATATCACTCTCTTCCCTCATTAGTTATCAAAATGCCCCAAAATGCTGAATTGTTTCCTCTGCCTTGGCAGCGCCTGCCCAAAGACAGGATAAAATATCTTCTCCGTTCATTTTTGCGTACATGAATCCCGCAATAAATGAATCACCTGCCCCAATGGTATCTACAGTCTCTACCTTTCTTATTCCATGCCTGTAAAACTTTTCTCCATCATAGGCAATACTGCCATTTTCCCCCAAGGTTGCAATCACACATTTGATAGAATTCCTGTATGCATTTTTCAGATAGTCCAAAATAAATTCATCCTCTTTTGTGTAAGAAAAAAAGGCGTACTGTACTGCGTTTAATACCTGTTCCCGATTTTGATAATCCAGCTTGTTCCCAAAATCATAGCATAAAACAGCATTCCTGGATAAATCAGCCACCTTTTCGTCAATATTTCCGTATACGGAAGTATGTATCAAATCTACTCTCTGAATAAGATCCTCATCTGTCTTATTTAATTTAAATTGTTTTAGCACCCCTTCACGGTAAGCAAGAAATTTCCTGTCATTTCCCTCTAAATCAACTTCTGTGACCGCAGTCTCTCCCTCCATCACATGAACCTTGCTTACATCAACCTTTGCATTTTGTAGTTCCTTTAAGACAAGCCTGCCATTTTCATCATTTCCAACTGCTCCAAGATAAGCAGATTCGGCTCCAAGCTGGCACATATACACCGCAAAATTTACAGAGCATCCGCCAACATATTTTTCTCCACGATTCACATAATGATCAATGCAGTTATCACCAATTGCCAATGTTTTCATATACCATCTCCTACAGCTAAGATTTGGTACTACCAGTTATGCCAATTATAAAATAGCAATCGTAATTTTGTCAATTATATTTTACCCGGCAGCCATCCTTATGTTAAAAAGAAGAAGCAGGACTTTCAAAATGAAAGTCCTGCCACAGTAAAAAACTTTTAAATTACATTTTAAATCAATTTATTTTCCACCTGCATGTGGAATATTTGTATGCTCTGATATTTCCCTGCTGATTGTACAAAGGTCATCCGTTGAAAGGCTGTGTATATCCGCATTTCCGGTAATTCTTGCAAATGTTCTTAATTCCTCCGCAGAACACTTCAAATAATTCTCTACTCTCTTTGCAGCAGTGTCAATATGTAATCTTTCACGCAGTTTTTCATCCTGGGTAGCCACACCTACCGGACACATTCCGGTGCCGCAAATACGATATTGCTGACAGGCTGCCGCCACCATAGCTGCAGAAGCAACAGCCACAGCATCTGCACCCATGGCAATTGCCTTTGCAAAATCAGAAGATACCCTGAGTCCTCCTGTGATTACCAGATCAATCTCTGATCCAATGGAATCAAGATATTTTCTTGCACGATAAAGTGCATAGATTGTAGGAACGCTGGTGGAATCCCTTATAATGGCAGGAGATGCTCCTGTTGCACCGCCCCGTCCATCTATGGTAATAAAATCAGGCTCTGCATAAACGCAGAATTCCAAATCCTTCTCAATACGTCCAGCAGCAATCTTAATGCCTATCGGTCTGCCATCACTTAACATACGCAGATCATTTACCAGCCTTTTTAAATCCTCCGCACTGTTTATTCCCGGAAATTTGGAAGGACTGATGACATCTTTTCCCAGAGGTTTGTTTCTTATTTTTGCAATTTCAGGAGTAACTTTTTCTCCTGGCAGGTGGCCGCCCATCCCCGGTTTGGTTCCCTGCCCGATTTTAATTTCAATGGCATCGGAGGTTTTCAGATTTTCTTCCGTCACACTGTACAAATTCGGCACATATTCAAAAATATACTTATGTGCCGCTTCCTTTTCCTCCGGAAGGATGCCTCCCTCCCCACTGCACATGGCTGTACCGGCGGCGGCACTTCCTTTGGCCAGTGCAATTTTTGTTTCTCTGGAAAGTGCACCAAAAGACATATGCGAAATGTAAACCGGCATATCAAGAACCATAGGCTTTTTTGCATGTTTTCCAATTACAGTTTTCAAAGACACTTCTGCGTGTTCATCTAAAGGCATGGGATTTAACTGTGCGCCAAGTACAAGCACATCATCCCAGTTTGGCATTTTTCTCTGTGTTCCCATCGCCTCAATTGCTGACTTTCCGGTAACAGCCATTTCGTGGATTTCTTTCATATACCGGTAATCACTGTCCATCTTCCGGGTTTCTTTGGGATAGCTTAAGTCCAGGTTCTCAACATTTACGGAAACAGGCTTCTTTTCGGATTCCGGCTGGGCTTCAAACTTCTCCGGCGGCTGTTTACAGATGGGGCATTCCGTCAATTGGGAAACTGGTTTTCCCTCTTTTTCCTCATCATACACATATCCACAGATACTGCATTTGTAGATCATCATAAGTACCTCCTTTTTATTTTTCTTATCTGCATTTTTGGCAAAAATCGTATCCTTTTAAGCCTATCATAACAGTCAGGAAGGTCTTCTACAAGCATTTTTCATATAATTGTTCTTTAGACCGGTTTATACCACCTACCCGGCAATTCGTCAACCTTCAAAGGTTCCAAAGACTTAATTGCTCCGCAGGATTCTTTTCTTCAAAAGTGTGAAGATACTGGAAAATCTGCTCATTATTATGAACAATCCCATTTTCTGAACATTTCTGGGTAAATAATTTCATCAGCCGGTCATTTTCCGGACTCCCAACGATATACTGATTTCCGTACATTCGTATATATTTTTCTTTTAACCCTGGAAACAGACGGTCTAACTGCTCATAAAAATACTCTCTGTTTCCCTCCCGGAGCGTCAGCCCCATGCCAAAACAAATGATTCCATAAACCTTTGCCTCAATACATAAATCTAAAATTCCGGAAATATTCTCCTTAGTGTCATTGATAAAAGGTAAAATCGGAGTTAACCACACCACGGTTGGTATTCCTGCATCCCGAAGCGTTTTCAATACCTGAAAACGCTCTTTTGTGGTACATACATTTGGCTCAATTTTTCTGCACAAATCTTCATCACAGGTAGTCAGCGTCATTTGCACAACGCATTTTGTCTTTTCATTTATTTTCTGCAAAAGGTCCAGATCCCGCATAATACAATTTGACTTTGTGATAACTGTAAATCCAAATCCATACTGATAAATCAGCTGCAGTGCTTTTCTTACATTTCCAATTTCCATCTCCAAAGGGATATAGGGATCTGTCATGGAACCTGTGCCAATCATACATTTTTTCCGCTTATGCTTAAGAGCATGTTCCAATAATTCTATGGCATTTTCTTTCACTTCAATATCCTCAAAAGCATGTTCCATATGATAACACTTACTTCTGGAATCGCAGTAAATGCAGCCATGCAGGCAGCCCCAGTATAAGTTCATTCCGTTGTTTGATGATAAGATTCCTTTGGCTTTTACAAAATGCATATGACGCTCCTTTTCTTACCTGCATTTTTTCTGCATTTTCCTGTCTTAAAGAAGGTAATTGTTCTCCTTGTCCGCCACCTGCAGCGCTTTTAATTTATATGTGGCATACCCTTCCGCCACAAGAGGTTCCGCTTTACAAAATTCTTCTGCCTGTTCATAGTTTTCTGTTTTCAAAATATACATTCCGGCAACCCCGGGCCATCCTTTAAAAACACCGCAAAGCTCCAGGTATCCTTTATCATCCAGATCTTTAATGTTGGCAACGTGCCTTTCGATTACAGCTTTTGTAACCTTGTTAAATGATTTGTTTTTTTCAATCATCATAACATACAACCATTTTTCCATGCGCTTATCTCCTTTATTTTTTCTTACTTATAGAATAGCATCTTTAATATGACATATAGCTGTCATATTCTTATCATATTTATTATAAAATAAAAGTATTTGCACATTTTAGTCTCATACATTATAATTTTATACATGCAGCCCGAACATAAAATAATATACATGCTTTAAATTGTCCGCATTCTTACTATCGGCTGAAACAGAGGAAAATAAAATGTATGCTTACCATGTTGTAACCGAAAAACCCATGTACATAGGACAGCAAATTATATTTGATGACAACCATCATAATGGTGTTTTCCAGAGAGTATATGATAAAATAAATATTGTGAATGATATATATGCAAATCCGTCCAAATATAACGCTGAAACATTAGAGCATCACACATCAGTTGCATTAAGAGAACTTGCTTTAGAAGAAGTCCGGCAGAAAAAATATCCTCAGTATCCATCACGTATGAGTTGTTTATATGTTTCCAGGACATTTGAAGAAGCAAACAACTGGGGAAATTATTTTGCTGAAATTGGACGTCCCACATATCATATTGTTAAGCTGCATATAGACGGAAACTGTTTTATAGGTGATGCTTCAAAATGCTTTGCAGGTCAGTTGACAAAAGAAGCTAATATAAAATCAGCTGAACTTTATTGGCAAAATAAACAGGATCCTGCCAGTCAACCCTCTATATGTGAAATGCTGGTAAATGGAAAAATAGAGGTCATTGAAATAGTAAAAGAAATAAACATCAATATAAATTGAAACGGTCTTCCTAAGGGCTGTAAAAACAGCCCTTCCCGCTTACAGTCTTAACTTCCTTGATTCCATATTGCCTCCGAATCGTATCAATTTCGTCTAAAGTAAACAGTTCTTTGCGCAGTGAGTTATCTTCGTTTAATACAAAGCCATCTTTTAATATATCTCCGACAATGGTATTGCCACGTGTTCCTGTTCATCTACCGGAACCAGGTATGCTTACATTCATGTTATGTCTGCCTCCTTCTTTTCATAAAATGTTAATGTAAGTCTTTCGTTAATGACCTTTGTTTTGCCTGTTTGACGATATCCCATTTTTTCATATAGATGACAGTTTTTAGGCTCCTGCAAAATGGTGTCCAGCTCCCAATTATCGTTTCCGTGAATTTCTTCACACAGCCGGATTGCTTTCTGCGCAATTCCTTTCCCTTGAAATTCCGGCAATATAAATATCGGGGAAATTCTTTTGTTTTTTCTGTTTTCCTTTATATCAACAATGCGGATAGCTCCGGCTTTTTGCTGTCCTATGCAGATAAAATAGTAAAAAGTAAAATCCTGTTTTAAGCGTTCTTCTATTTTTTCCACGCTTTCATTTCCAGGACTTGTATCATAATCCTGATATTTCTCCAATAATTCTTTAAAAGCTTCAACCTGCATAGCGTGTAGTTCTTTTGCGTTGTCAATGTTTGCCCTTAATAATGTTACTTCCATAATATAGCCTCCGTGTTAAATTAAATCAATCCTTTTGAGTTGGTGTATATACCTTTTCAAAATCTTCGATATTCATTGTCCTAATTGTCATTATCACCATTCCTCCTGACTAATCTTTTTGAATTTTTCCAACCGATAATGCTGCTCATAATCCAGCTCTTTTATTCCATTTTTATACTCATATCCCTTTTTCCGATAAAATTCTACCGCAGTAATAGATGCGGGAATTTCTATTCTTTCTGCTCTTAAGAATAATTCATCGGCTTCAAGGGTATCAATGATCTGGCTGCCAATCCCCTGCCCATGAAATTCCGGCAACACAAAAATAGTAAGTAATATACTTTCCGTGGGGCTCCCCCAAAAACTTGATATGGAACCAACACCCACAATTTTATCTTCATTCCAAAATACATACACATGTGCGTATTCCGCCACTCCTTTGAACCAATTTACATCATGGGAGGCAGCAAGAGCAGCCACAGCTTCCTCTCCATAATCTTTCACATTGACTTCTTTAAAATTTCTGATAATCAGCTTGACAATTTCTTCCGCATCTTCTTCCCTGTAGGGCCTTACAATAATTTCGATTCCATTTGATAATTTCATAAAAAACTCCTTTCTAAACAATGGGTGCCAGGCTTCCCCAGCTATCCTTATGTGAACAAAAAAATACACTAAACATACAATATGTCCAGTGCACTCTTAAAACAATCGGCTATTACAGGCATTCCGCCATAATTACAACTTACACCTTCCGATTTATATGCACAGACATATCAGACCTGCCTGCGTAACTGTGCATCCAATCGAAACACAATTACTACTAAGTACGTCTGTAATACATGTACATATAATTCATTGTAAAATGTAAGTTCTGCATTTTTATGTTCTCCTAAACTTTTTAATAAACTACCATAATTCTATTTATATGTCAAGAAATATTTGCTTTGAAACGCGAAATATTAGAACTTCGGCAATTCAGTTTCTTTTTACCAAAGTTCTAATATTGACTGCCATTCTAGCATTATTATCACAGATGGGGCAAGAACCATAAACGATAGATAATGCGTGCCTATCCAATCTCCGTCTTCCAGAACCCATGCAGGTTACAGTAGGCATAGGCTGCCACTGCCTCATCCGACTTTGCCATTACAAACTCCGCTGTGGGCTCATCATCAGGACACAGTTTTACAAACTGTCCGCCTTTTTTGGTTTCAAGATAAATCCAGCCAATGCTGTGCTCCTGCGTCATGGGATGAAAAACGCTTCCCACTGACACTGTAATTTTGTCTCCGTCCTTTTCAACCACCGGCAGGTGTTTCTCTCCGGCGCCTTCTGCTGTACTGCTGTCTAAAATGGAAAATCCCTGACAGGTACAACTATTTAAGTTGCTTTCTTTCCCTTCTACTAAAAATAAAATTTCTTCCTCTTTCTTTAGAAATACCGGTTTCATAATCTTTTCCTTTCTTTTCATTAAATATTTCAAATCATTTCCTGTTTGCCAAAGTTAAATACCCTGCCGCAGGCTGACGGGCATCAAACTTGTAACTCAGCAGGCAGTGGGGGTATTTTACCCTCGCGGCATTTACAAAATCGGATTTGCCGCCTTTTCCTTCAAACGGTTAAATCTTGTATCCACTTCTGTCTGCAGCTCCTTTACAATATCTGCATAAATATCCTTTTTAAGATGCTTTGTTCTTCCCATCATGGAAAGCCAGTCAATCACAGGAATTTTCTTATTCTGTTTTTCCGGATCATAATTTAAAGTGGTTTTCCCTTTTTCCACCTCGTATAGAGGAAAATAACAGCAGTTTACAGCCGCCTCAATTACCTTCCGTTCCGTAGATGGCACATCATTCCAATTTAAGGGACAGGCAGATAATGCCTTTACATAAGCAGTTCCCGTGGTTTTGGCATAATACGCTGCCTTGGCCGCTTTTTTGATAAAGTCTATGGGATTGCTTTCCGCCATAGTTGCCACATAAGGAATGCCTGTTGCCGCCATAATCTGAGGCATATCCTTGTGGAAAAAGGTTTTACCATATTGGTTTTTACCAACATGGGAGGTAGAACTTCTTGCTCCCTTTGGCGTGGAATAGGAAAGCTGATATCCGGTATTCATATAGCCGCCATTATCGTATTCAAATAGAATCAGCCTATGTCCCCGAAGGGCGGTTCCTATGGCAGAGCCCATGCCGATATCCATACCTCCGTCTCCACTTACCATAATGAATATAATATCTCCGGGAGGTATTTCTCCTTTTTTCTGTTTTCGGTAACAGATTTCAGCTACACCGCTTAAAGTAGCAGCGCCATTTTGAAACAGATTGTGAAGGTAAGGAACCTTAAAGCTGGTTCGGGGATAAGCAGTGGTTACGATCATCCCACAGCCAGTTTGAAACAAAAGGACTACGGGATCTTCTATGGCTTTTAAAAGAAGATTAATATTTACCGGTATTCCACAGCCTGGGCAGGCGCCATGTCCCGGAGCCAGCCTTTTAGGCATTGCCGTAGCCGCATTTAAATTCCCGATTGTCATCTGAACCTTCCCATCCTCAGTTTTTTCCACCTTTGTAAGACCAAGCTTTGTTTCTTTTTCTGTTAAGGGAGCGTAAAAATTATTTTCCTCAAAGTCTTCACCCGGCTCAACTCCATAATATTCAAAATCTGAGGTATCCGGATTTTTTGCCCACTCATACATTTTTAATGCGTCTTCTGCAAAAAAATCCTTTCCGCCAAGACCGTAAACCAGACTTTTAACTCTTGCAGTGCCTCCATACTTCTGCATTGCGGAACGCACCTCTATGGAAAGATTTCCTCCTCCGGCGCCATAGCTGTCCTGCCTGTCCGCCACAAGCAGAACTTTTGCGTTTTTACAAAGACTGAACAGTTCTTTTGCGGGAAAAGGTCTTAATGTATGAATGGTAACTGCTCCGGCCTTTTGCCCCTGCTTCCTTAAATCATCTATTGCTTCCAGAGAAGTATCATAGGAAGAGCCCAGAAAAATTAAAATAGTTTCCGCATCCTCCGCCTGATAGCCTTCTGCTTTTTCATAGACGCGTCCGGAAAGCTTTCCATATTCTTCAAACAATTCCGGCAGCAAACGGTCTGCCCTCTCCATTGCAAGATGAAGCTGATATCTGTTGTTGATCAGATCCGGTTCATTCATGTAGGAACCTACCGTAATAGGATGCTCCAAATCAAGAAAAGGATACATTTCCTTTTTGGCGCCTAAAAATTTCTTTACCGTCTGATCCTCTTTAAAACGCAGGCACCTTCTCTTCTGATGGCTGGTAAAAAATCCATCATAAGCCACAATTACCGGAAGCAGAACTGTCTCTGCCAGTTTTAACGCAATCAAATTAAAATCATATACTTCCTGCACGGTATGGGCAAACAAAATAGGCCATCCCGCATTCAGCATAAACATAATATCACTATGATCTCCCTTAATGGACAAGGGCCCCGATACGGTTCTGCACACCACATTCATCACCATAGGATACCTGGTTCCTGACTGTACAGGAAACTGTTCAATGGCATACAAAAGTCCGTTGGCGCTGGTGGCATTAATTACCCTTCCGCCTCCTACAGCCGCCCCATAGCATATTCCTGCCGCACTGTGCTCCCCTTCCGCTGCAATCATAATCAGGTCTGTTTCTCCCTTAGCCCTCATAATATCCAGATTCTCTGCAATCTGTGTGGATGGAGTGATAGGATAGTACCCCATCAGATCATAGCCTATCTGTTTGATTGCAATTGCCGCAATCTCATTTCCGCTTGCAAATTCTACTACCTGATCTCTCATACTTCTCCACCCTCCATTCTTTTTTCCGTCAGGTAAGACTCCGAAGTAATATATCCGTCAGCTCCGGCCTTAATATAGTACTCCGGTTTTCGTATGATATCCTGATTAGGAAGAAAATAATCTTTATCCGGATGCTCTGCTTCCAGTCCCTGTACCAGCGCATTTACAGGACATACATCCACACATCTTAAACATCCTTTACAATGATAGTAATCCAATCCCTGATTTACCATCATTTCCTTGCCCTTGTACACTCCCTTTTTAAACTGAAAAACCATATCCGGACAGGTAGAATCGCACAACCCGCAGTTAATGCACCTTTCCTTAATAAAAACAGGAATATATCCCTGTCTGGAAGGGGAAAGATCTGCCGCAACACTGCTGCCAAACCTGGGATTGATTCCGCCTATGGGAGCTGTAATATAACCCCATTTCTTAGAAGATTCCCCGCTTATTAACTTTCTATCTGATGTTGATCTAAGACCGGATACTTTTACACTACTGACTTCCTCATATCCCCTGCGGATGCCCTCAAGATTGCCTTTTAAGGCATCAGGATATTTGCTTCCCAAAGCATCTTCACAAATCTGATTTAAATCAGAAAGTTTGACAAATCCCATTACTTTGCCGATTGCCCCCAGCATTACCATGTTAATTCGGGAACGAGTTTCAATTGCAATTTGCTGTGCATCTATGATATGGCAGGCTTTTACCGATACAGGAACCTGAAATTCCTCTGCTGCCTGCCCACTGTCAATGCTTACAATCACCTCCGTATTTTCATCACACCCTTCCCACACTCCTATATCTTTTAAAAGTGCCTGATGAAAAACCGCCAAAAGGTCAGGATGGATGATCGGAGAATGAATCCTGATCTCCTTTTCCTTATCGCAGTATCGTATATATCCTTTTACCGGCGTCCCTGTTTTTTCCGAACCGTAACTGGAAAAGCTGGTACTGTTTCTTCCCAGGTATTTTATCCCCAGTTCTCCCAGCATTTTGCCACATAGATTGGCGCCCAGGCCGCCAATACTTTCCAGCCTGATCTCATAATACTTCTCCATCACATACCTCTTTATCTGATAACATTTTTTCTTCATTTTCTAAAGTCAGTATGTTCTTTTTTGTGAGAAATATTCTTTTTATGACAAATCTCTTTTCTGATAAATCACTGCTGCCAAACCAGTTGCCAGAACTATAACCCAGACAGCAAGCCAGAGCATGGTTCCATCCACACTTTCCTTAACAAAGATATCCGCTGCATTGGAAAAATAATAAGGCGTTACATATTTTAAATTTTCAATATCCGGTACAATTCTGCACATCAAATCCGCAACATACAAAAGCACTGCAAATCCAAGGGCTGCACCGGTCTGTTTTCTTTTACAGCAGGCAGATATCAAAAAACATACGCTCCCCACTTCCAAGTGCATCAAAAATTGTGCTCCATGAAAAAGCAGCAATTCTCTGCCTGGAGGCATTTCTCCTGCTATCGCAAATCCAGAAAGGCATAAGCAGATGCATCCAAAATTAAACAGAAAAATCTGAACCGCCACTGATAAGTATTTCCAAAATACAATTACAAATCTTCCTAATGGCAGGGTATATAAAAACTCTGCGGTATGACCTTCTTCCTCTTTTGACAGTACCATAACTCCTGCCATAGCTGCAAACATCGCTCCGCCAATGGCAAAAATAATTGCAACTTCCGTGGCATAAAAACCTTCCATTGTACTGACATTCATTTTATCCAGCCCAAGCGCTGTGGAAAAAGTTCCCATCTGTGCATAGGCTAAAGCCATTTCTTCCATGCTCTCCTTAAGTCCGTTAAATAATAAAATACATCCCAGACAGGAAGCGCCTACGCAGATCATCCAGATAAAAAGCAGCTTTATATTCATTTTTAATTCGTGTTTTAAAATAGCCATTATTTCCTCCATTCTGAAACGTTTAATGCTTCGTTTCACTGCCTTCCTGATTATTTTCTTTGCTCTGTTCATAATAATGCATAAAAATCTCTTCTAAAGAAGGCTCCCTGATTAATACATCCTCTACTTCCATGCCATCCAGCTTATGAATCAGTTCTTTCATATCACCAGTATATGAAAACTCCTTCTCCTGTCCATTTGCACGGACAAAAATTTTTCGCATATTTGATTGGGATAAATTACTTACGGTGTCTTTTTTTATGATTTTTCCTTCTTTTATGATGGCAGCATTTTTACAGTAGCTTTTCACCTCTGAAAGTACATGGGAAGATAAAAAGCAGGTACACCCCTGTTTGTTATATTCCATAATCAATTGAAAAAATGCTTCCTGCATCAAAGGATCCAGCCCGGAAGTGGGTTCATCCAAAATAAGGATTTCAGGCTTATGCTGCATAGCACATACAATGCTTACCTTTTTTCTGTTTCCCAATGACAATTCCTCTATTTTCTTTTCCCCATCCACCTCAAGAATTCCGCAGAGCTTTTCCGCCTCCTTAGTGCAATCCATATTCCTTGCCTTTGCAGCAAACCTGATCACTTCTTTTACTTTCATGGAAGGATAAAACATTGCTTCTGAGGGCATGTATCCCACCTGCTTTAAAATTTCCGTCTGCTGCTTTACTGTATCCATCTGTAAAAGCCTGATTTCTCCTTCCTGAAACCGAATCAGCCCCAGCATACTTCGTATAGTAGTTGATTTTCCCGCTCCATTGGGCCCTAAAAATCCAAAAATGTCTCCTTTCTCCACAGAAAGGGAAATATGGTCAACCCCTCTTTTCTTTCCATAGGATTTCGTAAGGTTTTTAATCTCAATTACTTTATCTTTCAATCTTCTCCCCCACCTTTCTTAAATTCTGTAAGCATTCCATTTAATTTTTCCGTATCAACCATTCTTTTTGCCTTATTAATTAAATAAATGCAAAAAAACAGCAATAACATATAACCGGCAAAAAAGATCTGCGCTATCAGGTTTCTTTCAAACCAGTTAAGCAGCAGGGAAACTATTGTGTAGATGCCAGTGCACAGTATTGCCCCCCAAATACAGTGGACATCCAGTTGTTCCGCCTCATCAAAATTATGGAAAAAATAAACCTGAAGGTAACCCACAAAATAAGCTGTCATCATAATTTCAAATAAATGTACAATTTTGACATAAAAAGTTCCCTGGCATAAATAATATAAGCAGGCAAATGTTAATATACACCCAAAATAAATACACGCCTTATATTCAATCATAACCTCTGCACTCAGCCAGATTTTAAATTTCTCTTTAAAGTTCGTAAACATCTTCTTCTGCACCTCCTTTTAAAATCTGCCGCAGACCTTTTGCATATTTTCTGGATATCATTACTTTTTCTCCATTTTCCATCGTTGCAAGAATGCGATTGCCCGGCTCACTTTTCAGATGATCAATTCTGTAAATATTAATTACCATAGATTTCGCACATCGAAAAAAACCTCTGTCTCCATAGCAGACTGACGCCTCTAAAAGGCTCATTTGCACTTTGCAGACCTTGTCTTTCAAATAAGCAAAGGTAATCCCATCCACACTTTCCAGATAGTAAATATGTTCCGGCAAAACCAGATACATCTGTCCATTTTCATATGCGCATATTTTACAGCCATTCCCCTGAACCATACCCGCTATAGCTTCAATTCTTTCATTCATCTCCCTGAATTTAATGATCACCTCATCTTCTCCCTGAGTGATTCTGTTCATTGTCAGCTTCATTTATTTTACCTGCCCTTTATATCTGTGCCAGCGCCTGCCCTTTTTTCCGTATCTGCTTGTATTGTATCAGACTTTTTTTATTATGTAATACTTATTTGATTAGGATGCACTTTTGTACGGCTGAGATGCATGGAAATTGAAATGGATGAAATGTACCTGTTCAGTTTATTAATCCATAAAGGCATGTGATACAAAATAACCCGGAAGGTCCATCCTTCCGGGTTATCTATATATTATATAAAACACAACCTACAGCCTTTATCCTCTGGCATTATACTTGCCGCCATTGCTTATATAATCAAAAATATCGCTTCCATACCTGTTGTAGGTGTAATTTCCTGCATATTGGTTTTTATTGATCACTACCAGATTTGTTTCCGCATTTGAAATAATGTCCTCTGCTTTCTTACTCACCCGGTCTGAAAAACCTCCTGCTGTGCAGAAAACATCCCTCAGCTTCTTGGCATCTGCTGTCTTTAATGTTTCATAATTAACTTCCAAAGTTCCATCCTTACTTTGTGTGATACCCATTTCCTCTAAATCAGCCTTAGAACTTTTAAAGTAATTCTTCACCTGATCTAAATACAGCTCGTTAACCCTGCCGCCTTCCTTGGTCATGCTTTTGATCATTTTGTTATAGTCTTCAATCATAGAAGCGACTTCTGAAACTGCTTTTTCCTTAAATCCGGAAATTTCGTCTTCCGTCAGCTCATCCCAATCTTTTCCGGGCATAAGCAGGAGCTTTTTTGTATGCCCCTTAAGATCTTCTGCTGCATCCCTGATGTTGGTAAAGTTAGTCTTCGCCTGCATATCGGCTTTACTCAATTCTTTATTATTCTGGGTTGCCTGATTCTTGATCGCCTTAGACGTATTGTTGCCATTATTTGAACTGTTATTCAGCACTTTTCCAATGTTAGTGCTCTGCGTTCTGGCACGTGACTTTGCCCGGCTGATCAGTCTGTTTTGAGTGATAATTGAATTGATTCTACTTCGCATACTTTTCCTCCATTCCCTGAAGCATAATAGTTAATAAAAACTCCCCATTACTGCTTTTCCATTTCAGTGCGCCATAATATTTTTCCGCACACCGTTTCATGTTTTTCATTCCCATGCCGTGCAACGCTGCATCACTTTTAGTGGTATGCAGTCCCTCTCCGTTTTCCGGCAGGTTTCCAGTAAATGCATTTCTGATTTCTATAAAAAACATCCTTTCTCTCACATAAGAGTCCAAGCAGATGTATGGTTTTTGTTCTTTTTCCGATGCCTCCAGCGCATTGTCCAAGCCATTATTCAAGAGAATGCTCAAGTCAAAAGCACTGATATTTAAGGCAGACGGATAAATAAAATTACATTCTATAGGTACCTTTTCTTCTCCGGCTTTTCTGATCTTCCTGCTGATAACCACATCCGTAACCGGATTGCCTGTATTACAGCTCATATCCAGTTCCTCCATGGTATTGCACATGCCATCCAGGTATTTTTGCATTTCTATTTTATATTCCCCGTCTGATGTATGGTTTTGCTTTAACAAAATTTCCAAATCTGCCACGTGGTTTTTCATATCATGACGGATTCCTCTGATCCCGTCATAAAGATGCTCCACATCTTTCATATGTTCTTCCATATCATTCAGCCGGTTTTGATAGACCTCTACCAGTACTTCATTTTCACTACTCTCCACCAGCTTTTTCAATATCACCGCACTTAAGATGATTAAAAGCAGGCTTAAGGAAGATACCAGTGGAATCAGTACATTTGTTTCCGGATATTCGTCAATTAAAAATCTGATCTGCTTTCCATGATAAGCATATAAAATACTTCGAAGCAGAATACACAGACAAAGCCCCATTGCACTGGGCACTGCAAGAAACAGCTCCTGCACCCTGTTTATTTTTTTCCCTACATAGCTTAAGTTGTTCTTTAAAGCCTTAACGGAATAATAATATACAAGTAAAAAAACTACCTGAAAGGACAAATTCCAAAGAATTTGAATCACATATAATATAATTACAAAGTTTTTCAGTATAAACTCATTTGCATCCATTGCAAGACGAAGCATTAAATCAGAGGTTACCCTGAAAAGCAATGTAAAAAACGTATGCAGGGTAAACATGGTCAGCTCATTTATTGTATATGCAGTAAATATCAGGTAACTAATCCTTCTCCTTTTCCCATCATAGAAGTAAAGACAATATGCCAGCATGACCAGCATACTGAGAAACATGGGAAAAATGCTTCCTCTGCTCTCCACAATCCCTTCTTCATTTCCATAAAGCAGCTTTTTCAAAACAGGCAGATAATTAACTGCCGCATAATAGGAAGTGGTTATAATCAAAAATCCAGCTTCTACTAAGCGTTCCCGCCTGATATATCTTTGCTTTACTGCCAAAAGACCATGAAGTAAATATATAATCAAACATCTTTTTAAAAGATGTTCCACCAGATCTATAACAATATCAAAGACTTCCTTCAATACTCTTCTTCCATCCTATTTTCTGCGCAGAAACTCCATGTATGCCGCTACAAAAGCACTGTATTTTTGCTTGGCCATCAAAATAACTTCTCCGTTTTTCAACTGTATATTTCCTGTATCATACCCTTTCACTGCATTTAAATTCACCAGATATCCTCTGTGGCAGCGAAAAAAATGTTCTCCAAGCATACCCTCCAATTCACTCATTTTAGCATAAAAGGAAATTTGCTCGTCCTTTAAATGTAAAACTATTTTTCTGGCTTCATTTTCTGCATATAAAATATTATTTTTGGGTATATTTCGATAAGTGCCATTTACACGGATTAAAAGCGGCTCTGACTGTTTTTTTAAGCGGCATTCCAAAAGGGCTTTATCCAATACTTTAAAAAACTGTGTTTCATCTACCGGCTTAAACAAATATTGAAACGCCTGCAGATCAAATGCGTCAAAAACATATTCCTTTAGTGCTGTTACAAATATGATTACTGCCTCTTTTTCTTTTCTGAGGCATCTTGCCATGTCAATTCCGCTCATATCCTTTAAATCAATGTCCAGAAAAAAAATATCGAAGTTCTTGCCCTCCTTAAGCAGCTCTGTACCGGATGAAAACACCATAACACTGCAGTCTTTCTCTCGTTCAAGTCTTTTTTCTACCAATTGCTTCAGATATTCTGCCATACTCTTTTCATCATCACAAATTGCTATTTGAAGCATCCAAACAGCCTCCCTCCGGAACAAATGCCACTGCTCCACTGTATAGATAAAGTTATTGTTTATCAATTCATCTATATTTATATCGGTAAAAAATTGAAAAAATAAATTTTCTTGTAATGAAAAGAAGCATTTTTGTAATCAGCGTTTCTTTCATGCAAAAACACCGGCAGGAGGACTGCCGATGCTTTGCAAAACATTATGCCATACGGTTAAACGGTAAATATGCTTATTGACTGATCCAAAGCGTCTGCTTCCTGCCTGAGCTGCTCTACCCCCTGGGCCAGATCAGATATGATCTGTACCTGATTTTCCAGGGTTGCGGTAACCTCCTGGGTGGCTGCTGCCGCCTGCTCGGAAACTACGGAAATGTTGCTAATAGAATCCTGAATCTGTTCTTTTTCCGCATCAATTGTCTGCATACTGTCAGCAATTTCCTTTAGTCCATTTACAAGGACTTCAACGCATTGATCTATTTCTCCAAATACATGAATTGTTTCTTCTAAAGATGTTGCCTGTGCATGAACGATCATTTCCGCTTCTTTTGCAGAATCTGTGGTTTTCTGTGTTGTATCAACAATATTTTCCACTATCTTCTTTATATTCTTACCTGCCTGAATTGTTTCATCCGCAAGTTTTCTGATTTCTTCCGCAACCACTGCAAAGCCTCGTCCATGCTCACCGGCTCTGGCTGCTTCAATGGAAGCATTGAGAGAGAGCAGATTGGTTTGCTGGGCAATGCTGTTTACTGTATCTATAAATGCCTCAATTTCTGAAGACCTCTCCTGCACATCATTAATATTATCTACAAGTATCTTGGTAATCTCCACCGTAGTACCTGATTTTTTACTTAATTCATCAACAATGATACGTCCCTGTTCCACTGCTGCAGTAGCTTTATCCACAGTATTTCCCATATTTTCCGTTCCGGAACACACATTATCAATCTTACCTGCAAAGCCACTCATCTTCGTCTTGCTGGCATCTGCTTCCTGAGCCTGTGTCTGTGCGCCTGTAGCCACCTCATCTACCGCAATGGATATTTCCCTGACGGCTGTGTTGATATTCTGGGACTTTTCGGCAACCCCATCTGCCATTTCCTTTACTTCATTGCCAAACCGCTTCATATCTGTCATGATCATACGCATACCTGTGATCATTTCATTTAATCCCTTGGCTAAGGTTCCAAATTCATCCTTACGCTTAATGTCAAAATTCTGTGTAAGATCCCCGGCAGCCACCTGATCCATGGATTTAACCATAACCTTAACTGCTTTTCCCATGCCGGTTGCAATCCAGTTTCCAATCAGAAAGGCAATAATACATGCAAAAATAATCATTGCAATACACAGATTACGGATAAAGCTGACTTCCTTAACAATATTGTCCTGTGGAATGAGTCCACAAAGCATAATTCCGGATTCTCCCACCGGTGAATAGACATACAGATACGTCTCTCCATCATAGCGTACGTACCGGCCGTCTGCTTCACTTGCCTGAAGGCTCTTTGTAAAAAATTCCTTATCACTAAATATTGGGGTTTCCCCTGACACAGTAACATTTCCATCTTTCTTTGAAATGCGGACAATCTCACGTCCATCCTGAGAAACCATCGCCTTAATACAGTTCTCGCCAAAATCCATTTCATCCAGCATCTCTTCTATCGTCCCGGTAGTAATATCAAGCACCAGATAGGTATTAACACTGAAAAACTTTTGGAAATAAGCAATTCCATACTGATTAGGAGAAATTTTAAGATCCTCATCAAGCGCACTGTGATACCCAAGCCATGCATTTCTCAAACCATTGTCTGCAAGATATTTCCCCTCGGCGCTTTCTGCAAATTTTGAATAAATTCCTTCACTCATGCTTCCGCTTCCGGCTGTGGAGGTAATTGAAATTCCATTTTCAGGTATTACATTATAACTGTACAAATAAGATACGCTTGATTTAAGCTGAAGCAGGTCTTCTTTTGCATTGCGCCAGCACTGCATAGCCATACCGTCGTTTCTTTTATAGTAAGACTCGTAATAGGAGGACATATCATTACCCATAACCATTTCCTGGGCTTTAGATGCCACAGTACTGGTCAGCAGTTCAAAATACATTGCCATAGCCGATATGGTATTTTCAGAAGATTCCTCCACTTTGTTTTTAATTGTTTTTGATGCTGTTATGTATGATACAACTCCCAAAATAATAATCAATATAATGGGCACAAGAAAAGCTTTGATCAGGGTTCCCTTAATATTGGATTTCATTGATAACTTAAAATTAATTTTCTTATTCCCTAAACCCTTACCTTTTGACTTTTTTACTTTCTTTGTTTTTTCTTTTTTTATCTTAGGTTCCTTTTTCAGAAGGTCTTTCTTTTTTTCTTTCTTATTACTAAATACCATTCTCTTCTCCATTCCTGTGATGTCAAATAATATTTCTAATAAGGTAACGCCCCCGCATCACCAAACCCATACACTTATTTTACACTTTTTATTTGAATCAGTCCATCTTTTTATATGCTTTTATCTATATTTTTCGTTTTTTTTCGATCCGTACATCAAAAAACTTTATTTCTTTTACAGTGTTCAGCATTTCCACAAACAAAAAGGAACCCAAAGGATTCCTTTCTGCTTAAGAAGATGATGTTGTTGACTGAGTATATATTTTATTCCCTTTTACTCTCATTTAATCCGGCAGCATATAGTCTTTTTCTGATCTGTGGTCCTACCATCACTGCAAGTAATATCTTCACAATATCTCCCGGGATAAAAGGAATCACACCTGCCAGTGCTGCTGCCTGAATGCTCATACCGGCCTGATAGGCAAGCCAAACTGTTCCAAACAAATAGCATACAATCGTTCCAAGCACCATGCCTATAAAATGTAAATATAACTTTGAAGGCCATTTTTCAATAAAAATTCCACAAATCACAGCCATAAAAATGAAGCCGATCAAATAGCCTCCGGTTGCACCAAGCAGTTTTCCCGGCCCGCTTGTAAATGCGGAAAAAACAGGAACTCCTACAAATCCAATCAGTAAATAGATCAGATAGCTCATTGTTCCCCGCTTTGTTCCGATCACATAGACAGTAAAATATATCGCCAGATTTGTCAGTGAAATGGGAACCGGACTAAAGGGCAACGGAACAGATAAAGGACCTAACACACAAGTTACTGCCGTCATAAGTCCAATTAATACAATCGTTTTTACTTTAAATCCTGATGAAGTTTTTGCCAATGTTGATTCACTCATATTTTTCCATTCCTTTCTCACACATTCAAGCAAACGTGTATCCGATTTCAGCCAGCATTTGTCTATCCTGTGCCGTCTTACTACCCGTAGTTGTCAGCATGTCACCGGTCAGTACTGCATTTGCACCTGCGCAAAACAAAGCTTTTCCGCTGTTATCAAAGTAATTTCTTCCTGCTGCAATCCGAATAAATGCAGTGGGATTTAAATAGCGGAAAATTGCAACAATCCGAAGAATCTCCTCCTGCGTCAAAGGCTCATTGTTTTCCAGCGGCGTACCTTTAATGGGAATCAGAAAATTCAATGGAATGGAACTGACCTTAAATCTTGCAAGCAAAGCTGCCATATCTAAGCGGTCCTGCCAGTTCTCCCCCATCCCAAAAATGCCTCCACTGCAGACTTCCAGCCCTGCATTTCTTGCCAAACGGATCTCTTCCAGTTTATCAGCATATGTATGAGTGGTGCAGATTTCCGGAAAAAAGCGTTCTGAAGTTTCTACATTGGTATGATACATGGTAACTCCTGCCTCATGGAGACGTTTTAAATCATTTTCTTTTACCAGTCCATGAGAAGCACACAAAATCATATCCGGATAAGCCTTATGCATACTCTGATAGGCTTCTATTGCTTTCTCTAAATCCTCTCCCTCCATGCTGCGCCCGGCAGTAACAATGGAATAGCGGCTGATTCCCTGCTGTAAGGCATGTCCACATTCCTTCAAAAGAATATCCTTCTCCAAAAATCCATATACTTCGCAGTCCGTAGAATTATGAGAGGACTGGGCGCAAAATTTACAATTTTCACTGCACCGCCCGCTACGCCCGTTTATAATGCTGCAAAGATCTGCCTTATGGCCGCAAAGAGCCTTTCTGATCTTATCCGCTCCCTTACAAAGCTCTTTTAAATCAGCCTTCAATAATATAGATAAATCTTCTTCCTCTGTTAACCGCCTTCCTTCAATAATTTCATCAGCCAGCCTGTTCATTTTCCTATGTACCTTTCTAATTTTCCTTTTTGCAGATCTTTATAATATAAATCCGCTTTCCTTTTCTTTTGCAACTGTACAAATAGAAGTTTAAATCTAAAAAGGTATATTGTCAACTATTTTTTATTTCTAGTTTACAATTTGATTGTATCCCCGCTGTGCACATATATGATCTGGCTGCCCATAATCTCTTTCAAAACTTCATAAGGCCTTTCTCCCGTGCAATGACCTGTGTAATAGACTGTATCTGTTTTTTTAAGCTCCCTGCCGATTTTTTGAATCATTTCCATATCTTCCCCGGTATAGCCGGATTTCTTCCCCATATGAAAGCCGCTGATCACCGCATCAGGATCTGTTTTATATATCTCACGGAATTTTTCAAGAATATTCAAAATACCATTGTGGGCACAGCCTGACAGTAAAATCCTCTTCCCATTTTCCATAAGCACAAGATACTGCTCATGAATAAACTCATCCTGATAAAAGCAGCCTTCTTTTTTCACCTTTAGCTCTTTATTTCCCAAAGGCCATAATTTTCTTTCAGTTACACCGCTAAACAGAAAAATCTCCTCATCTATTTTTTTGTTTCCTTCTATAAGCTCTACCTGGGAAAGTTCCATAATCCGGGGATCAATGCCTATATATTTTTCAATTTCATCGTTTTTGTGATAGTATTCTCCATCTGCATTTTGCTGCATCAAAATCCCTGCTCCGGGATTTACTTTTGCAAAACTTAAAACCCCTCCTGCATGGTCATAATGTCCATGACTTAAAATCAGTGCATCCACCTGGGATAAATCTACCCCAAGATTATCCGCATTTTCCATGAAAGCGCTTGTGGCGCCTGTGTCCACAAGCAGTTTGTGATTAGCAGTTTCCACATAAAAACTAAGGCCATGCTCAAAAAGGCATTCTTTGTTTCCCTTTGTATTTTCAATTAAATTTACAATTTTCACTTTATATCTCCCTTTATTAGCCTTCTACCAGCTTACACACATCCACCCAGCCTTCTTCTTTCGCATATTTTTCCAGCTCCGGTATGGTAAGCTCAATGGCGCTGTTACTGCTGCCACAGGCTGGAAACACCGTATCAAACCGCTTTAAGGATTCATCCAGATAGACCTTAACTCCCCGATTTACTGCAAAAGGACAGACACCGCCGATCTGATGGCCTGTCATCTCTGATACCTGATCGGGAGAAAGCATCTTTGCTTTCGTTCCAAACTGCTTTTTATATTTGGAATTATCAATTTTTACATCTCCCGCCGCCACAATCAGGACGGGGGATTCCTGTACCAGAAAAGAAAGCGTCTTTGCAATCCTCTCCGGTCCGCATCCAAGCGCCTGGGCTGCCAATGCTACTGTTGCGCTGGATACCGAAAACTCTCTGATACGAGCTTCTATTCCATAGCCTTTAAAATATTCCCGTACTTTATCAATTGCCATATTTTCTCCTGTTCTTCGCAATACACCGCGTGTCTGATTTTCTTTTTAAAAATATTATCACAAAAGCCGCTTATACAAGCGGCTTTTCGTTACTCATTATGTACATTAAAAATTCATCTTATCAGTTTCCTGATTTACTGAGCTGTCTCCTTAAAGGATGCACATACATTGTTGAAATACGTTACCTTTGCATCATTAAGCTTGGGAGATGCATACAGAATACTGTAATATGCATAGTCTGTCTCGCCATATACAACACGTCCGGCACCTGTTACACCCTCGGCAGTAACTGTACAGCTATAAGTTCCTGCAATGTTCATGCCCGGAATGGAAGGATTTGTTTCTTCCTTTAAGTCTGACATGGGGTAGGAACTTTCAATTACGCTCTTCCATGTGTCCATATCCGGAATGTTAGCGCCATACAGTTCCTTTGACATCTGCATAACAAGGATTCCCTCGGAACCATCTTCAGTAAATGCTGCCACCCAGCCTTCACTTCCAACGCCCATATCCTCAAGCTGCCATTTCTCATCCATGCTGATTGTTACAGTTCCGTCTGAAGAAGCAAACTCCTTCATTGTTACTTCTTTGCTGCCGCAGCCTGCCAGAACCAGTGCCAGCATCATAACAAGCATCAGCATTGCTTTTGTTGATTTTTTCATACTCTCCTTTTCCCTCCTGAAAAAATATATACTCTGATATATACATATATTACTTTATCCCGTATTTGTCAACTAAATTTTATCTTAATTCCGGCAGTTACCAAATATGGCAGTTCCACCGGCATACTCATTCTTTCAAAAATCTTCCCTCACTTAATATATCATGGGCAGAACCAGATGAAAACTCATTCCTGTGTCATCTCTCTGTCAGATTTTTTGTCTGATAAAAGGAGGCATTTATGATTTATAAAATATCGTATTTATTCTACAGATTCCCCTGCGGAAAATCCTGCATAGGGATCACGGGGAACCTGATTGTAGCGGAGCTGAAGGAAATTCTGATAATCGCCTGAAAACATCTTATTCAAATCATTATTGTATCCTACTACCACCCAGGGCATTGCTTCAACAATATACTGTAGAATTTCCTGTCCGGTCTGTTCGTTGGGAACTGAAACCTGAAAATTCTTTTTCTCATAATTTTTTAAGGCTATCTCATAGGTAGTTCCTGTTTTGATTCCGTTTGTCCGGTGTGTGGTGGTTCTCTGGAAAGCCCACACAATTTTTTCATTAGACAGCACATGAGGATTGGTGCCTAAAACAAAAAAGGTAAGGCGTCTGCCGATTCGTATTTCTGTTTTTTTACCAAATGTACGTGCGCCAGCATACTCGCTTTCCAGTTCATGTTCCCCGATGCCGATTGTTTCCAGCTCTTTTTTAAAGTTTTTCAGACATCCACCACGCAATACGTAGATAAGACGCAGCACGCCTGAAAGAAATAATACCACGCCTATTCCAAGGATAACCCATGCTGAAACAGCAGCACCCCCGGTCAACGCCCCTACATTAATATAATAAGGAAGAGTATACTCCGCAATTTCCTCATCGCTCCATCCTGCTTCCTTAAAGTAATCTTCAAAATACTCCCGCTCTTTAACAGACATCCTTCTGATAGCGCCGGTATATTCAACAGGATCTATGTATTCTTCATAATAGGTTGCATCTGCAACCTTTTCCATTGCAGACTCCTGTGACGCAGGTACTTTCAGCCCCATATACTTGTATTCTTCCGCGTAAGCGTCTCCGGTCCATATCACATAGTATACGTCCGTTGTCCTTGAATAATGAGTTTTTGTGTTGGTCTCATACCGCTCCATAAATGCACCAAAATTGGTATCAATGGATGCATTCACCAGATAGCTGCTGTTGATCTCATCCGGCTCTAAACTTTCAAATACAACAGGTCCGCGTATCATTGCCACAGCACCTGAAAATTCTATCCCAATCAATACAGCACCTATTCCGATCAGGATAATCACTAAAAATAGTGATCTTTTAATACTCTTTTTTTTCAGTTCTTCTAACATGGTCTCCCTCCCATATGATTTGTATAGTAGACAGGCTGACTCTTATTTGCCCAGCCTGCCTAAATAGATTTTAACATATGGAAAGGAAAATTGCACCTGTAAGGATTTAACTTTTATTGCGGGAATCTGTCGTCAATCCACTTTTAGGATCAATTCCAGCACGCGCCCTGCGCATCTTTCCAGATCCTGTCTTGAAAGGGCGCCCTTTTCTATTGCTTCTTTTACTCTCTCTGGAAAGCCTGTTGCCATTTTCACATCATTGCCGGCCTTAATTTCCTTATAGTGCTCCCCTCTGGTCCACCAGTCGCTGGTAACCATCCCTTTAAAGCCCCATTCGCCCCGCAGAATATCCTCAAGAAGTTCTTTATTTTCCGACGCTCTATGTCCGTTAATCACATTGTAAGCAGACATAATTACCCAGGGATCAGCTTCCTTAACAATCATTTCAAATCCCTTCAAATATATTTCCCGAAGGGCGCGTTCTGACACTCTGGAATCACAATGCTTCCGGTTGGTTTCTTTATTATTGCAGGCAAAGTGTTTTACTGCTGCTGCAATATGCTCTGACTGGATGCCTCTTACCATTGCCGCCGCCATTTTTCCAGTAAGATAGGGATCTTCCGAATAGTATTCAAAATTTCTGCCGCAAAGAGGATTTCTGTGAATGTTGACCGCAGGAGTCAGCCACACTGCAATGTTATTTTCCTTTACTTCCTCTCCTCCGGCCTTTCCAACTGCTTCCACCAGCTCCTGATTCCAGGTGGATGCAAGAAGTGTTGCACAGGGCCATGCCGTGGTATGGATTCCATATTCCGGGTTAATCCGAAGCCCTGCCGGTCCGTCTGCGGTCATAAGATTAGGCACACCATATTCTGGCAGATTCCCATAGCCAAAAGTGTTTGCCACTGAGGTATTAGGCTGTCCGCCAAGGAGACTTATCAAATCCTCGGTGGGCAACTGATCCATAAACTCTTCTATGGTCATTCTGCCCTCCGCTACATCAATAAGCGGCCTTACGCCTTCCCCATAGGGTTTCATAAGAAGATAACGTCCTCTTGCCTTTATCTCCGGAACCAAGGCCTCCTCCGTACCGGGAACCATCTTTTCAAGAACACATTCGTTGGGATCGTTAGCCTCTGTAAGCGGAAGTTCCTCAAAAGTTCCGTCGGAAAGCATACGTTTTTTCAAGCTGGTGGGCGCTGCTTTTCTGGTAAGCTTTCGCACCACTTCATCTGTCTCTACTGTGACTGTAAAATCAATTTTTTCGGCATCTCTTACTGAATTGCCCACATAAATTTCATAAATTCCCTTTTCCAATATGTATGCAGACTTTGCAATTTTGCCCAAATCGTCATAAGAGGCCATATCCGATTTTGCAAAGTCAAGAGTTACCACCTGCGCCTCTCCGGGAAGGAGCTTTCTTGTTTTGGCAAATGCGCTAAGCTCTCTGTAAGGCTTTTTCAGGCACCCCTGGGGAGCGCTGTAATATACCTGCACCACTTCTTTTCCGGCCATTTTTCCGGTATTGGTAACCTGCACAAAAAGAGTAATCCTCCCCTGCTGTTCAAACGCCTTCTGCACCTTTAATTCAAATTGGGTATAGGATAGACCAAACCCAAAGGGATAGCAGACTTTCCCACCTGCTCCAGGAATAGTCTCAAAGTATCGGTATCCTACATAAATATCCTCCGTATAATCCACATATTGCAGTGATTCATGAAAGCCTTCTGTGGAAGGATAATCCTCCAGTTTTGCTGCAAAGCTGTCGGGCAGCTTCCCGGAAGGATTTTCTTTCCCTGTAAGCAGTTCCGCCATTGCCAGGCCGCCTTCCATTCCTCCCTGCCATGCTAAAAGCGCCGCCCCAATCCTGTCATCTTCTTTGATCCATGAGGTATCTATTACTCCGCCTACATTTAATACCACAACAATTCTGTCAAATTTATTTTTTATCTGCTCTAATAGAGCTTTCTCTTCTCTGGTTAAATAAAAATCTCCGTCGGGAAATATATTTCCCGCAGTCTTTGGCATGGAAGTTTCGTCGCCCCAGGGGTTATATTCCCCATTATATTCAATGCTGGAGCGATCCCAGCCTTCTCCTGAAAAGCGGCTTAAAACAAAAATTGCTGTATCTGCACAGGCTGCCGCCCCCTCTAAAAGCTCCTTATCCAATTCCGGTTCCACAGTCATTCCCGGCGCTGAACCGTTTTCATACTGTTCTTTCACATTCTGCCGGTAAAAATCCGACAAAGGTTCATAAATACTGATTCCTCCCAAAAGCTTAAAGCCATCATACAAATTATGTACATAGGCGCAGAATACGTCGCCGCTTCCGCCGCCGCCTTTTACATAATCAAAACTGCCCTTTCCAAAAAGAGCAATCCGGCTGCCCTCCTTAAGCGGCAAAAGGCCATTCTCATTTTTTAAAAGTACCATACCTTCACCGGCAGCTTCTTTTGAAAGTGAAATATGTTCTTTTGACGCAGTCACATACTTACCATCCTTTAGAGGCAAATTAGGTTGATACATTACTCTGGTCCATTTTTTCATCTTCATTTTAACCCATCTGCGCGTTGCGACGCGCATACAAATCAATAAGTTGAATACGCATTTTTATTCAACTTTCCTCCGTTACAAAGTAATTTCTCACTTTTCTTAATTGTATCCCCAATATGCTCTTAATTCTATGCCCAATCTTGGTTTATTTATAGGTCAATATTGATATTTTTTATAATAAACAAATATCTGAAAAGTGGCTGCTCTGAAAGCAGACCGCTCCGCAATAATCCTCAAAGCGATATTCTTTAAAGTAGTATTTCCTGCGATCCACATTCTGGATAAGGTCAATTTGGCCATCTGTCATTATTTTAATCTCAAAAGAATTAAAGGGAAGCATAAGCCCGCTTCCCACCGCTTTTACAAAGCTTTCCTTTAACATCCATATGCGGTAAAAAGCCTCATCCCGCTTATTTTTTGTCTTTTGCCCTATAATATAATCGTATTCTCCCTTCGTCAAAAACTCTTCCGCTAATGTCAAATCCGCTTTCTGCACCTTTTCAATATCGCCCCCACATCCACGCTGGAAAATACCGTCAGCGCCATTTCCCCGGAATGAGACAGATTAAAATGGATATGAGGATATCTGGATAAACGGGGTTTCCCATTTTTCCCATAAGATATGGAAACTTCCCCCTCACTCAGTCCATAGGCGGACAATCCTTTATCCAGCAGAATTCCCGCCCCTAAAGACAAACGTCTATCTCTTCCAAATAAATAGGAATCTATCTTTTTACGTCTCTCATCAGACAATCTTTTGTAACACCTGGAAAACAAATCCTTATCTTCCAGTTCCCTTACATCCATCCAATAAACACAGGCATTATATTCTTCCAGAGGAAGCTCCTGGAGTGTCATCCTGTATGGTAAAGCTCACATCCATATAATTCTTTTTATCAATCCGGTAACCATAGCGGACAATATTGGCGCAAATTTCTTCAAGTGCCAGCCCGATTAAATTGGCATCCTTTTCATCAATATGATTTTCCCTGCAAAAGGAGAACAAAGTATCCCGCAGTCTGATTACATCCTCCAAATGATTTTCTATGGAAAAGTCAAAGCACCTTTCCTCTTTTACCTTTGGAAGCATGTACCTGTCCCCTGAAGGAAACTTCCTGGTGCCCTGCCCCCATATCCGGAAAAGCATTCCAAGCAAAATAGTCAATGCCTCGCTTAACGCGGCGGCAATGCATACTCCGGGCAGTCCCATCCAGAATATTCCAGCCAGAATAAAGGGTACCACCACCACAAATCCCTGCAGCACTGTAATAAAGGTTGATAACCCCGGCTGCAAAATGGTCTGATAATAGGACATTAAAAACTTGTTATATACATAGAAGAGAAAACTGCACGCAAAAATGCGCAGGGCCATTTTGCACATTATGAGCATTTCTCCCTCTGTAATGCCAAACAGCCCTGCAATTCCCTGTGGAAATCCAAAAAATTAAAGCCCCAAAATGACAAGATAGCTGTAAATCAGTACTTTTTTGCAGAGCACCCGGATTCCATAATAATCCTTTCCTCCATAAAGAATTCCGGCAATGTTGGGAGCCAGCCCAATCACACCTCCCACGCACAGCTCTGCAATCAGCACCGCATTGGCGCAGACGGAATACACGCCATAGAATCATTTCCCAAAAGCACCGCAGCCTCCGCCGCGCCTCCCATTGCCAGCATCTGCAAAATTAAAAGCACCGGCATGGGCCACTTAAAGGAAAGCCGGTAAAGGATTTTTGTGGTAAAGCTGTTATCCGCGTCAATATAAACGCCGCCTGCATCCTCATCTCCCGGCAGGTACGCAATCAGTCCCGAAATCAGCTCATTTTTGTTTTCATCTGCTCAATTACATCCGCCATTTGAATTACATAGCTGCTGAAAGCATGAAATACATGAAAGTCTCCCTTTGCTCCGGCAAGCTTTACAATTGCCCCTGCTGTGGAATCAATGGGTGAAAATTCCGCAGGCATATCCAGTCCGGATACAGGGAACTTGCCAAGAGCCACATACCCCCGTAGGGTGCGCATAAAGCCATTGGTAACGGAATTTATCTGAAACTCTCCGTTGCTGGAGCGGCTCATTAAGTTGCCTACTCTGATGACCTGCCCTTTCATCCCTTTTGCCACTGCTGTCAAAACTGCCTTTTCCGCCCGGAATTTGGTATCAATATATTTATTGGAAATATTCTGGCCAAAGTCCAGCTCGTTTTCGTGCAGCTTTTTTTCTTTGGGGATTTTTTCCCTGACATTTTCTCCGGCAACACTTACGGCGGAGATTTGAATCAGCTCTCTTCCTGTTTCCCCACACAAATGAATTAAATTCAAAACCCCCTGGTAATTTACAATCTCCAGCGTATCATCTGCGGAAAAATGCTTTGCACAGGCCGCACAGTTGATTATCTTTTCAAAGTCATACTGCCCTAATTCATTCACCTTATCCGCATCTGTAATATCACCCTCGATAACCATAATCTGGTGTTAGTATATAAATGTAGACAGAAAAAATTGAACAACCTTGCTTTCCGGCTGTAAGTCGTAATAGTTTTGATACCAATGGCAAAATGCCGCAAGATTTCCATGCTCCAGCATACATCCCTTTGGCACGCCGGTGGAGCCGGAAGTATAAAGAAGAATAAACAAATCCTCCGGTTTAGGCGCCCCAGGCAGCTTTTTTGCTTCAGGCAGAGCGCCAATTTCCTTTGTCAAAAGAATCTTTCCATCATAACCTTCTACCAAGGGCAAAAGGCTTTCCTCTGCAATCAAAAGCTGTGCATCTGCATCCTGAATCATAAAGGCAAGCCGCTCTTTGGGATAGCTGGGATCAAGAGGCTGATAGGCTGCTCCTGCTTTCAGCACCCCAAGAGACGCAATGGCCATATACTCGCATCGGGGAATTAATACGGATACCACCTGCTCCCTGAACAAATTCACAATGGTCTTTGTCCGGTCAAAGGGAACTTCTTTTCCATGAAAACTCTCCAGAATCTGTATATCCAGTTCCGAAGCCAGTGCAATCTGGTTCAGGCTCTGACAGGAAAGCATTCCCTTTAATGTCTGTACCAGCATTCTCTGTAAGCCTCTTGCTGTTTCCTCCTGGTACAGATCTTTACGGTAGTCCAGAGAAATTTCATAACTGCCCTTCCTCTTCATCACCATAACGGAAATATCCGCCTGTACCTGGCCTGCCGGAAGGGGCTGCGCCGGGTAATGTTTTCCCTGTAAATACAGGCCATTCAACATTTCTCCCTGATAAACAAACAAAATATCCGATGCAATTCCATATTCCTGTGCCAGTCCTACCGTATGCCTTCCATTATTTACCGTGCAGAACAGGCTTTTGTTTTCCCCTGTGTACTTTCCAAGAGCATAGGCAAAGGCGCCCAGAAACAGTGTATTTTCTGAAATTCCTTTCTGCTTTGCAAACTGTTCCACCAACATAACGGAAACTTCTTCTCCCAGCGCCATACGAACTGTTCCGCCTTCTGCGCTGACTGTCTTTGGCTTATAGTCCTTCAAAAGAATGTCCCCTGCTTCCGTATCCATAAGTTTATTTTTAAAATATTCTCTGGCCTTTTGATATTTGGGAGTATCCTTTACTGTCTCCTCAAAAACAGCCATATCCAGCAGGGAAATAGCCTTTTTCACTGCCTGCAGGAATCTGTCTTTATCAATGTCTTTCGGAAGTTCACAGCACATGGGAATGTTGTACATCTTACTCGTTGGATCGTTTACACACTCTAAGTAAACCCCCATCTGGGAATCCGTAAGATTCCATTCTTTCCGTTCTGTCGAAGACTTTCGTATTTCCATGCAGCTTTCTTCTTTTTTGTTCTCTGCCTCTTCCTGCAAAAGAAGCTCAATTTTTTCCGGCGTTCTGCCCTTTAACGCCATCCCTAGCGAAAGAGGCGCACCTGAAAGATGCTCCTTGCACCTCCCATATCCACAATTGCAGTCTGATCCGGCATTTCCTGCACAGTCTTCCCAAACCCGTCTAAAAAATTCATACCCCAATCCTCCTCTGTCACTTGTTCTGTCATTGTGTCCTGTCATTAGTCATGACTGATATTCATAATATTGATATGATACAAATGATATAGAAGAATAAAAAGAAAATCTGATTGGTATGATTTGATATGGAAATGGGACAATTTGTGAAAATGCCATTACTCGTGTTTTCAACAAGTAATGGCATCATTAACATCCAATATTTTTTTCCATGCATTTTCAATCTGACAGACTTTCCTAGGAATATTTTCGTTTTGCCTCTTCAGCTGCATGATCGTGTAAATCCTTTGTCTGATCAGTTCTGCCTGTAATAAATGCTCCAATGGAATTCAATTTTTGTACTATCCTGCTAAAAGCAGAGTCCAGATCTTTACAATTACATAGAAAGTTTCTTCCGTTTATGGATAGCATAATAAGAATCAGTGCAATACAGCTGATAGCCCCTTCAGAGTATAGCATATCATCACTGAGAGGATACTTTTCCATCCCATCGATAACAGTGACGCACACTCCCCCATCCGCGCTAAACCCAATGCCCACCCCCATATCCTTTAAGCATTTCAGAACAGAAAAATAATCCTGTAATCCATCATTGCAGAGCGTACCAGTACCTCTTGCCAGCCCTGAAACCACCAGAAAGAGAGGCGAATAGTAGTCCGGCAGGCAGGGAAACGGGCTAAAATCTATCCTTGCAGCCTTGGGGCGCTCATTCATTTCCACGATGACTGCATTATCCAGGACAGTAATTTCCGCACCTAATTCCTCACATTTATGAAGTACCGCCCTGAGATGGCACGGTATGATGTTTTTTATTTTGACATAGCCTTTTGTGACCATAGAGGCAAATATAAACACACTGGCCTCAATGTAATCCGGAATGTTTTCATAGACTGCCTCTCTAAAATTATTTCCTCCTGACACAGTGATCTTGTCAGTGCCCGCTCCTTTGGCGTAAATCCCTGCCGTATTTAGGAAATCAGCCAAGGCAACCACGCAAGGATCCCTGGACGCATTAATCAGTTCTGTCTGTACAGGAGTTGTAGCTGCCACAAGCAGAAGTTGGATCGTCAAGGTTATGGAAGGATCATTAAAAAATATTTTTTGTTTTTGTCTGTGCTCTATCTGTCCATTAATTCTTATTACGTTGTCCAGGGCATTACGTATTTCAGGATTTAACCTGGCATCAATAAATTGTCTGTCCCCGAATCTGGCATACAATGCAGAAAAAATATAACGGCGGATCTTGCTTTCTTCCACCCTTATACAGCTTAAATCATTGCAGTTCAATTTCCGGCAGTTTACTGACACGACATTTTTTCCTGAAAAAAAAGCTTCTCCACCCAAGATGTTTATAATCCCTAAAACTGCGGAAACATCGTTTGTGTCAGGAATATAGGAGTTTTATCAGAATCACACCTATCTTCCAAACCACATATGTCTTTATGCAATATCTCAAACACATTCTGACGTTCATATCTGATCCATCTGGCAAATTTACCAAATTTTTTAGGATCAATTTTATCCAAAACATCTCCCCATTCTTTTATCCTGCCTGTAAAGTAATACAATTCTTTCAGCTGAAACATCGCCTTTTCGTTATCAACAAATGGCTTTAGAAGATTCTTTTCTTCAATATACGCCTTTACCTCCCTATATTCCCCACAAACATAACTCTCATCTGATGCAGCGTATGCATACAGCGCCTGTTGGTATACTTTTTTAAGGAAACTCGGAGAGTGTACAGAAATCACCGTCTTAAGATCATTCAGTGGAAGTTCCATTTTGACAAACATTATTATGGTATTCCCATCATCCAATATGGTTCTGTAAAGTTCTCCCGCATGTTCATATATCGGCGTAAGGAAGCTTGGGAATTCACCCGTTATACCCACTATATATTTTAGTTTATATAAATTTTGAATCATTTGCACTTGCTCTCTGATTTTATATAAAATAGCCGTTTGACTTCAGAAACTTGTACGCTATTTGGAGCAGACACGCTGTATATTCCCGAATTGTCATACTCCTGAAACATGCATATGTAAAATATGGTATTTGCCATTTGTCTACTATCAGGTTTCTTATTTCGTCTACTACCATTAATTCATCCGGCAGGATAATTCCTATTATAGCTTCTCCCAAATCGCAGTTGTCTTTGCTTGATATTTCTATTGTCCTGCTTCTTTCATCATCTCGGTTACTTTCCACAATATTCAATAAACACCTGACTATTTTTTCATCAGGGCTGACTATTATATCCTTTTTGACGTTACCTATATAGTATCGTTCATTATTACCAAAAAATGTGCACACATACGAAGTGATGGAACTGACAGCATTATCCAGTTCAAAATCATCCAATCCAAATGGGCTGTATCTGTTCGCATTAAACATGTCATGCGCATATCCGCCGCTGTCAAAAGGAAATACTCTATACATATTTATTTTCTCAGGATTCAATATCAGGCACACTGGAGCATAAAAATCTCCACAGTCCCCATCATTATGCGTGTTGATGATATAAGACGGTTTCCCATAAAAATAATATGTCAAATCCTCGTCTAAAACGTTGCAGTGCGATTTATGTATTTCCCTGTCTTTTTCCAGCATGAACAAAAAGGAGGTCTCTGGTATATTATGCATGAACGGCAATACTTTTTCCTGTTCATGGAGTCTATTGATAAAATCTTTTATTTTGATCATAGCATCATGTTACACCTTTCTGAGAGCCAGCAGACAACACATCATTATCATAATGTATGGAATATTGGAGTTTAATATATGGTTATTTTATCACATCATATTTTGTATGGCAAGAATTCGGGTTGTTTGACCACGATATACGCTGAATCTTTTTTCATCCTTATTACTAAAATCTATTTCTTTAAAAATTATGAACCTGCTCTAAAAATTCTGCCTCTTGGTATTACTTATATCCTGGTATCCTGCGCCGCCCCTGCTATTTTCCACCTTTGATTCCTACCAGATTTCTTACCAATGGAATTTTCCTTATCAGGTGATATGCCAATATGGTTAATCCAAAGCTTCCGGTCCAAATACACACAACCTGAAGAAAAATACCTGTGATATTTTTCACCACATAATAAGCAAGCGCCACTAAAATTGACTGATGCAGAATATACACCGGATAGGATGCCTGATTAAAATATACTGTAAATCCATTTGAATTATTTAAAAACTTTCTTGCCAGAATAAGCAGAACCAGAATCGAATTCCACCCAATAAGATGAATCCATAAATCCCCGTAATAGGAGAATTTATAATAAAGTGCCGCTGACGCAATGGTTTCCATAAGGCAAAGCCCGAACAGCCATTTTATGTTTTTCTCCAGCTTTTCCAATATACTGTCATTACTTAATACATAATATCCTGCCAGATACAGAGCAAAATTCTTCCCAATACTAAAGCCTCCAAAGTTTCCCAGATAATACATCAGCCATACTGGGATAAATAAAAATAAAATGCCAAAAGCAGGCATCCGCTCCACTCTTTTTCTTACTCTTTCATATGGGTAAAAATGAAAGGGCGCCAGTGCCATAATTGAAATCAAAAACAAAAATAAAATAAACCACAAATGTCCTGGCGTGAAGGCGCCGTCATAACCGCTAAAATCCGTAAGATGAGTAAAATAATACTGCAGGTTTTCCAAAATGCCGCCTTCATATTGGTCAAAAAATTTTCTTGCATATAAGGTCTGAAGTGGCACAAGCGCCACCAATCCAAATAAAAAAGGAATCAGCAGTTTTTTCACTCGCTGAATCAGAAACGCACTTACGGTATACTTTTTAAAAGCATATCTTGCGCTGATTCCGGCTAAAACAAAAAGTATGGGCATAAACCAGGGATTGACCAATACGATCAATGTACTTGGCACCTTTTCTTCTCCCTTCCAAATATAAAATCGGGAGCCAAAATCATTCCAGATCATAAAGGTATGTACCGGAAATAAAAGCAGAATCGTCAGATTCCGCAGATTGTCAATATAGGGTTTTCTCAAATCTTTTTCCTCTTTATCCTGTCTGATTATTTAATTACTGTTCCTAACTTTTTCTCTCTTCTCCACAAAGGCGCCGGACCATCATCTCCCCAGTATTCATCTAAAGAACTGATCAATCCCTCTTCTATATGCATAAAAGATACCACATGAAAAGAACTTTCTTGGTCAGATGCAAACACACGGACTACTACGATTGTCAAATCTCCCATTGCTTCAATTCTTTCAATCGTCCCCTCCCAAACTCCCGGGTACTCGCAATTTGCTCTTATATACTCTTCTACTGAAAAATGCTCATTGGTACAATGCCAGTTCACGTAAGCGCTTTCTTTAAAATAGGTTCTCATTTTTTCAGCATCCTGCGCAAGTACAGCCTTCCAAAAATTATGTATGTTCATTGCCTGCCTCCTCTAAATATTTCTCGATCCTGCTCTGCCAGACTACTTTTTTCCCAAGCAATGTGATTGCCTGCCTTGGACAATAATTGATACATCGGTAACACATCGTACATCTGCTGCCTGCCTTTGCTTTTTCATCAGTCAATTCCAGGTTGTTCATAGGACACAGTCTGACACACTGGCCGCATCCAATACATTCTTCTTCATTGATCTTAAGCTTACTTGAATAATGCCTGGTTTGATGCCCAAACCAAAGCCTTTGCCCAAAGAGTCCCGCCATACGCCAAAGTATGCCAAGCCCCTCTCTGGGCGGTTTCCCCGCCATATTTTTGCAGCAACCGCCCCAAGTTTCCTGCACCGTCACCGCTAAACAGCCCCATAGTGGCAATAATAAATATTTTTTTGTTTTTCCACAATTCCTGATTATCAATCACAAAATCCCTTAAAATCTTTGGAACGGTGCTGTATTGCACGGGATAGCTGAATGCTATGGTATCATGCACTCTTACCGCATCAACCGCATTACCATCTTCAATGGAAAAGGCACCCCCAATGAAATCCGCGTCTCTTTGTGGCTCCACTTCCTTATTATATTCCTGTAAAAACAACTCCAACGCATACCTTGAATTGCCCGTTCCGCTAAAATATATTCCTACCATAATTAATCTCTTTTCTTAAAAAACATATAAATTTTTATTGCTATAATAACTATATATCATTATGATTTATACAGCAAGCATCCCTATCCTCACAGTGCGAAAAATAAGATGAAACACCTTTGTTTATCTGATAAAATAATCACCAGAACAATTGCCGGATATGATTTGAAGAGCACTGCCTCATTGAATTCCATGAGGTGAAAGAAATAACTCCCCTTGCCTTTGAGCATCAGGGAAATATGAATGACTGGCTTATTCTGGAAAAAATTGATGATGTTGTGGCCGGGACAAGTATTTCTTATAATTATGAAAAATCAAGGTTTCAGTAAACACAGTGGTGACAATGCTCAAGTATGGCAAAGAAGCTGGCGCTAAAAAAATCAGACAGCCAGTTTTGCACATTCCCACAAAAATCCCGTGAATTCCACAGTTTGCTTTATAAATGTAAAGTCATCTTGCTAGAGTGCAAATGAGGTTTTTGATATGATTAAGATACAAAAATCGAAAGGAGAAACATATATGGAATTTTCAGAAAAACTGATAGCACTACGCAAAGGCAGGGAATTAACACAGGAACAATTAGCCGAACAATTAAATGTTTCAAGGCAGTCTGTCTCCAAATGGGAAAGCGGTCAGGTTATACCAGAAGTAGAGAAAATTATTGAATTAAGCAAAGCATTTAATGTTACTCTGGATTATCTGTTAAAACCGTCAGAAATAGATGAATTATCAGTTAAGACAGATATGCTGGAGCAGCAGCAAAAACAACTGTTAGCCAAAGAACAAACGCGTACGAAAGTTTATAAAAATATCTTATATTCGGCTGCTGTTTATTTGGTGTTCTTTGCTGTATGTTTTTTAGAACATTACTTCTTTTTCTCTTTTGAATGGGAAGCATTTGGAAAACCTGTGATTTTTGCAGAGTTTTTCATTGCAACTGCAATCCTTATAGTGATTTGGACAAAAAGCTTTACTAACAAGCGGAAAAACTGATTTTTAAATCCAGTGAAAAGGGGAAGTAACTGTAATCGGCTTTCCTTCATATTTATATTGTATAGGAATTTGAAGGAGAAATCTATCATTTATGGCTACCGGTTTTTTAATCATACAGGCACGTTTGGCTCACGACGCACTTCCCCTTGGCGGGGTACAAATCTGGATTACGGATGCCCGGGAGAAGCATGTTTATCATGTAACAACAGATGAAAGCGGAGAAACGAAGAGAATTGCTTTAGAAACGCTGGATAAATCCCTGTCCCTTGATCCGGATTTTTCGGGAACGCCTTTTATCGGTTATAATGTACTTGCATTTGCAAAAGGGTTTAATTCGATTCATATCACCGGCATACCAATTCTGGATGGTGAGACGGCTATTCAGCCCCTTGAGTTTGTTCCAATGCGGGAAGGACAGCGCTCCCCTGCTTTAACAGAGATTCAAATTGATGCACCTGCTGTCTCCATGACAGATCAGCGTTATCAAAAAGGGCCTGACGGAGCACCAGAGGCGCCCCAGGTGCTCCGTCAGGTAGTCATTCCCAATCCAATTACAATACACCTGGGCAGCCCCAATGCATCTGCAGCTAATGTTCAGGTATCTTTTCCCGATTATGTAAAGAATGTTGCCAGTAGTGAAATTTATCCCACATGGCCAGAGGCTGCTCTACGGGCAAATATCTATGCGATTATCACTTTTGCATTAAACAGGATTTTTACTGAATGGTACAGGAGCCGCGGCTACAGCTTTGACATAACCAACAATACCGCCTATGATCAATATTTTATATATGGCCGGAATATTTATCAGTCTATCAGTCTGATTGTTGACGAAATTTTTAACGAATATGTCCGCAGGCAGGGACAGATTTCACCTTATTTCACCTCTTTTTGTAATGGAACTACTGTAACCTGCGCAGGTATGTCCCAATGGGGAACAGTTTCCCTGGCAAATCAGGGGCGCAGCCCCTTACAGATACTGCGTTCCTATTACCCAAAGGATATTGAGATTGCGGAAACGAACATTATTACCGGAGTTCTCTCCTCCTATCCCGGCACTGTACTCCGGGAAGGTAATACAGGACTTAACGTGCAGACGATTCAGACTTATCTGAAAAGAATTCGACGTAATTACCCTGCAATTCCTGCAATTACAGATAAAGAAGGGGTATTTGGAGAAAGCACAAAAGCGTCGGTTACCAAATTTCAAAATATTTTCAATCTGTCACCCGATGGGTTGGTAGGAAAAGCCACCTGGAATAAACTTTCCTATCTGTATACCTCCGTCACCAGGCTTGCCGAATTGGACAGTGAGGGGACTTCCTTAGGGATAGGAACCGTTCCGCCAAGTTCGATTCTGCGCCTGGGTTCCTCCGGGCAGGATGTGATTACCCTGCAATATCTTTTGAATGTGGCAGCCGAATTTAATTCTAAGATTCCTGCCCCCGTGCAGGACGGAATTTTCGGAAGCAAAACGCAACAGTCGGTTGCCGCATTTCAGCATGCAGCAGGGCTTAACCCTGACGGCATAGTTGGCCCGCTCACATGGCAGGCACTATATAATACCTATCTGGGGGTTAATAATGTGATCCCGCCCGGCGTCGATACCGGAGTAATAGAATATGTTGTCCGTTCGGGGGATACTCTCTGGCTGCTGGCCCAAAGGTACCATACGACAATTGACGCAATTAAAAATTTGAACGGACTGACCAGCGACAATCTAAGAATCGGTCAGGTGCTGAGAATTCCAGCATCAAATTCTGCTGACGAATCGTATTTTGAATATACTGTCCGCCCGGGAGATACCCTTTGGCTGCTGGCCCAAAGATATGGTACAACAGTTAACGCCATCAAAAACCTGAACGGATTAAGCAGCGATATTCTGAATATTGGTCAGGTGCTGCGGATTCCCAATGCCTGATCTTCCCGGTCTCTTGCCTTATTACCCAATTACATGTCCTTCCTTTTTATGATACGCCAGGCTGCAAATTTCCCCATTGCAGCAGCAGTTGGAAGCCCGCCCGGCCCCATTAGCCACTGACTTGCAAGCAACACATTATCAAGCCCTTTTACCTTACCAGGTACCGTAATACTCTTTGCCTGCCTGGTCATCACAAAGCTCATATATGCTCCTTTGTAGGAATTACAATACCTGGTATAGGTCATCGGCGTCCATACATCAAGAACACGAAGCTTTCCAGCCAAAAACGGATACTCCGTAACCACTCTTTCCATTGCAGCCCGGGCAGTTTTATTTTTTTGCTTCCTGTATGCCTCTTTATCGGCATACAGTACCTCCCAATACCTGTAATCTTCTTCTGTCTGTGAAAAATTGGACTGTAAAATCATTTTCCCTTCCGGTGCAAAATCCGGATCATAATCATAGGACTGAACGCTCATGCAATACACACTCCGGCTTCCCACCTTTAATGGCTCGCAGGAAAATACCCTTGTTCCGGTAAGCTCCCCGAATCCCCCGTCTACTGCATAAGCAATCTGAAATCCGCTGTTGACTGGATATTTTTCCCTTTCCTCATACATTTTTTTAAGTCCCCCAGGCATATATGCTTCCGGTAGAAGCTTATGGAAAGTATAATTTGTATCACACGCACATATAACAAAATCAGCACTAACCTTTGCACCACTTTTCAGCAAAATTCCTTCCGCCCTTTTCCCCCTTAATATAATTTTCTCTACCTCTGCATTGGTATGGAGCACACCGCCATATTCTTTATATTTTTGGGCAACACGCAGTGACATTTTAAAGGATCCGCCTGCCGGAATATCCCCGTTTCCACCAGTTACTGTGGCATAGGAAACAAGAAAGGCATATGCCTGATATCCCCTGGGCATATAATCTGTAATTGCACGTCTGATTAATGGATTCTTAAAGCGCATGGCAAGCTCTTTCATGTCCATATTTCCATAGGCTTTCATTACTTTTCCCATTTCTTTCATGGACATGCCAAGCTTTATAAAGTCAATAGGATTCATAGCGTCAAAAGGCTTCTCAACCGGAACCGTCATATTTTCCGCCATTGAAACATAATCAATTAATTTGTTAATTTCCTTTTCATCCTCCGGTGAAAGCTCTAACATCTCCTTTCGCGTTCTTTCCTTATCTCTCCAAAAGGTCAAAACCCGGCCATCCAATTTAGAGGAAAAGAACATCTCCTTTTTATGCAGTTCCACACCATCCCCTAAAGCTCCAATCTCTTTCCACAGCTCATGTAAGCCGCTGCCCGGCCTTGTTCCGGTTAACCAGTGGATACAGTTGTCAATAAAATAGCCCTCTCGCTTCCAGCCGGTACACAATCCGCCAGGCAGAGCATTCTTTTCATAAATCTCTGTCTGAAATCCAGCCTTCTGCAATAAGACTCCTGCTGTCATTCCGGCAATTCCGCCGCCGATAATTACCACCTTTTTCATAGATGCTCCCCCTTATTTCTTCCTTACAATATCCACAATCCACTCCGGCTGTGGTAAATCAATCTCCTGATTTGTGGCGTAGCGCTCCGCAATTCCCTGAATACAACACCAAAAAGCATTGGAAAACACCCTGGGATCCCCATCTTTTATGGTTCCCTCCTGCTGCCCCCATTCAACAATCGGTACAAACTGTTCAATTGTATTTACCTGCAGGGCTATTTTCCGAATATGCTCCGGTGTTGCTTCACTTCTCTGGGCCTGTGCCATAAGCACAAACATTTTGGCCGTAACAGGGTGTTTTTTCATGTACGCAAACAATTGCGTTGTAAATTGAACAAAGAAATCAATTGCGTGCTTACATTTTTGCTCTGCCGGATAAGCGGTTGCCTCCACCCCCATTCGTATTAACTCTTCATATAATTTTTCTTTGGATTCAAAATAATGAAACATAAGTCCGGTACTCATGTTTGCCTGCGCTGCAATATCTGTTATCTTTGTGGCTGCATATCCCCTGCTTACAAATAATTCCAGCGCCGCACATAGAATTTCCTGCCTTCTTTTCTCTTTTTGCTCTTTTCTTGTTTCCAATTTAAGCTCCTTATTTTTAACTGCTAATCCATTAAATTCTTATTCATTGAATTTATATTCAATATAATAACACGGAAATAGATATTTGTAAACAACGGATGCCATCCTTATGTTAATAAAAAATGTCCCACACCGTAATCAATACTGTTGGGACATCCTTTTTCTCTTATTCCTTATATAAAATATTTTCTTCAAACAAATTGCAATACTCCATCTGTCTCAATCTCATACAGATTATATGACCGAATTTTCATACAGGTATTATCCTCAAAAACAAATTCTACTATCCAGGGCATTAAATTTTTAATTCTTTCAAAATCAGAAAAGCCAAATGTTTTGTCATAATAATTAATGACAGTACTCAGTGCAGTCCCATGGCTTCCAATAACAACATTTTTCCCCTTAAAACCAGTTAACACTTGATTTTACGGTGATAAGGAAGTATTTACAACAACTATCATTAACGCTGACAAACAGAGTGCTAAAAGGACGAAAATCCCAAATAAAAATTTTCGTCCTTTTTATTATAAATTTGTTGTATTAATATATTTAGGCTGACTTATTCCAATTAGGATAGTCAATTAGAAGGACAATTTCTTGAACCGTTTGTCTTAATTCAAATTTGAATTTGTCAAAATCAGATTTGTGAGCAAAAAACCGCCTGTTATGAGCACTTAAATCACCATACTTTTTTACTTCCTTAATGTAGCTTGATAAATTTCTGCTTACATTCCATTTGTTAGAATTTATAAACTTAGGAATTAAATCACTTAAATAAAAAAAGTTCCCGTTATTATCTTTTATTTCGTTTTCGATATTATATCTTTCAAAGCATTCGATAATGAGTGTTTCAAGTAATTTTCGCATCATAACCAAAGAAGCATCATATAAACCAGCTTCATAACATGCACACATTTGAAAACCGATTTTTTCAAGATAGTATTGTGTATTTCTTAATATGTCTAACGGAAATAATTCATCGGATACAGATATTGAAATACATTCACCCATAATATTAGATATTTCTTTTTGAGCTTGTCTGGTTAATTTGTATCCCAATTTACTCTTAATAAATATAGCATTTTTACCAGAAGAAAATTTACTCATATATGATGATATATTAGAATAAGGCTGTAAGTGTAACTTATCAAAACAATTATTTATATCCCTTGGAAGCACCCAACTGTCATCATTAATCGTTAAAAAGTATATAAAAAATTTTATTTGCTCACTGGCCTTCAAATTATCAAATCCATTTATTTTTTGAATAAAGCCTTCTAAGTTTTCCATTATTTATTTTGCCCTTCCGATATAGTATGTTCAATCAAATTGATTCCCCTTATAGTAATGCTATAATTTCCATTCTCAACATTTGCATAACCGTATCTTGAACTACAAACATCTCTTAAATTACCCGCTAAATCATTGGGGATTTTTGTTCCTAATTCTCTCCAACACGTAAATATAATATCTCCATTTATATCTCCAGTATATTCATAAATTTGTTGCAGATAATAGATAATTGTTGCAGTAGTATTTATATTACTTGTAGGCTTTACTTCATTTACAAAATCTTTCAAACCTTTTCTTGAAGTCGTAGTCGATAAATCTAAGTCTTTGATTAATTGAAATTGCTTACCTTTGGAAACCTTTTTTGTTTTTGCTTTATTTTCACTAGAATTTTCACGTGATAGTATTTCGTTTATTTTTATCTGTCCTTCTGATCGAACAGCATATTCATCATCATTTAAAGCAGATAAATAATTATTTGAAACTACAGAAGTTAGGCTATTAAAAAAATTGTTGCTCCTACTGGTCGTCATGCGATTGGTAACATTATACATTTCTTTAATTTCTGTACGAGAGACAGACCTTGTTCCAAAATCGGATGCATAAAAAGCATACAATAATATCCATTCGGATTCCGACTTTGGCAAACACTTTAACGCAACTTCTTTTAAAGAAGGATAGTTATTATCAACGGTATTATTACACAATTCTTTATTATTTTGTGTAATCAAATTAGACTGATAACTTGACGCAGGAAAATGTGCTTTTGGAATTTTACTTAACTCGCCAAGCCCATTCTCTCGCAACTCGTTTAACATAGTTTGAACTAACTCGCCATCCCCCTCTAGTTGAAGTGATAATTCACCGATTGAAAGGCTTAATTTTAAATTTGACATTTTCCGACCTCCTTTTTTACAATCATAACATAACTTCCATTTATGTTCAATAATACATAAATAAAAATTTCATTGATTTCAATGGTGTTGAACATTTGTTACGCTATAGAGCACCATTTTTGAGGACAGACGTATAAAACCCTTGCCCCGCCATTTCAACGCCCGCAAAGCCGCATAAATTAAGGATAAAATAACCTCTACTGCGTAACAATCCCCATAATAAATTGAGGGCGCAAGCGGTCTATCCGATTGCACCCTCTTGATTACCCAAAAGCAAAGGCGGGAAAAGCTGTCAAGGGCGCGTAGCGCGAAGTTTACCCTTGACAGCTTTTCCCGTCTTTGCTACTTCCTATCGGTCGAAGCGGAATTTCAATATGGCTTCAACCAGTTTCGCCTTTAACCTATCCTGTGTATCGTCATTGATATGCCCCTTATACATAGACAGATATTTGATGTGTGCGGTGTAATATCGCAATACTGCGTCTACCGCTTCCGGCTCTCCGGCAACGGCTTCTTCGATTACCTCAAAAGGTATCAATTTTTTATTCCTCATGTTTCAATCTCTCCCATTCTTTCCGTAACTGTTTCAGTGCAACATTTCTTCTGTGGTTTATCGTACTTCTGCAACGCCCGTACAGCCTGCCGATTGCTTTATCACGATAACCGATGAAGTAATATAGTAACAAAACTTCTTGCCTTAACTCCGGCAATTTTGATAATGCCGTTGCTAACCGTTCATCATCAACAATAACTTCCTTTCCCAACACAAGAAATGCGGTCGACTTGTCCTGCTTTTCAAAGTAACTGTCCATAACAGACGGTTCAAAATATCGTTCCGACATCAGATAGTCAAGGGATATTTCCCGTTCCATTTTCCGCTTCAAATCCCGCCATGCGTTTATGGCTTCATGGCGCAGGACAACCTTGCAGAACGCATGAAAAGCATATTCAATATGTTCCATGAATTGTTCAGAATATCTCATTTTCTCTCACCCCCTTTCTTCCCAGTAGGGGGCTATTACAACAAAACCTATGCAGAATATATCCGCATAGGTTCTTGGGTAATATGAGTTATTAAAACATACTAAATGATATGTGTATTCATATTCATAGGCGTAATAGTCCTTGTTAATTGTTTGGCTTTTTTTGACAGATAAATGACTATTCTATTTTGTTGCTGACATACTTTGCATTTCATCACGATTCCCCTTTGTTATCCGTAAAATAAGTCTGCTGACTTGATAGAAATTTCTTTATTGAACATAAAAAGAACCGACAAACTGTGATTCTTATCACAAGTCTGTCGGCTCTGCGTCTTATGCGTCTGGCTCTTTATTGTTTTTGGATAACTGTTATTTGCAAATCCTTTACGTCAATTAAATTTTCCTGTCTGCACTTCGGGCAGTAGAGAGGAAAGTTCTTTAACTCCGTATCTGTCCTAATTTTCAATCGTGTCTTATTGCCGCAAACAGGGCATAATATCCATTTGACTTTATCCATTTTTATTTCGATTTTTTCTCCTCCTCTACCGTAAATACTTCCTCAATCGTTACACCAAAAACTTTTGCTATATTCCATGCCAAAACTAAAGAAGGGTTATATTTTCCTTTTTCAAGATTTCCGATAGTTTCACGACGCACACCCACTTTTGAAGCTAATTCCTCCTGCTTCATATCAAATCTCGCCCTATACTCCTTTATTCTGTTTTTAATCATTTTTTGCATTTAACCTCTCTCTAATTTCCATTATAAAAGTTGAAAAAGCAAAAATGGCTATTGATACTCCAAATCCCAATGCTGTTCCGGCTGCTAATGGATTGCTGCTAAGATTGAAATGTGACAGTATCAAGGTTGCGGATGTTGTAATTAAGAGGTTTGATACAAACGCAAAAGTAGCGCATTTCCTCATGTTTTCAATAAACATTTCATCGGGATTTACCCAGAAATATTCAAAGAATAGGGCAAACGCAAAAAAACATAGGAATAAGGGTTCCTCACCCAAAATCCCCCAAAATCCTAACAGAGAAAGAAAACCTATACAGCCATACCAATTTTTCATCGTGTTACTCCTTTTTATGTGGTGTATTTCGCACTTTGTGTTATAAATATACCACGTTATTTTCGATATGTCAATCTCAAATAATGTGTTCTATTCTAGTTGACGAACAGAACTGTACAGACATACTCTAAAACCACATTACAGCTCATAAAAACTTCGGTTTTTCTTTATCCATATTTGGCATTTTCCAAACTTCCCCGTATTAAGAAACAAGGAAAACTTTTTGAAGAATTTTTCTCAAAACTCCGTCAAAACCGCCCTGTGCGGTGTTGTAGGTAGTGAGAGGGTTTTCAAAAGGGTTTGGGATTCTTCCCAACAAGCAAAATCTGTCCGGCAAGCCATAGCGCGGACGGGCAGATTTACGGAAATGGGTACCCGTTTCCTATGCTTGCTCCGAAACTTATCACTTTAGCAAATGCGGAAAGGAAGGGAAAAGAATGGATTGGGAACCAGAAATCAAGGACAGCGGCTATCTGCCGGAAAAAGGGAAACCGACAGAGGAAACCGTCTGCTACAAAATCGGCGGCACATACTATGAAGTGTCTACCTCCTGCGGCGGCTCGGAACGGCTCCGCGACAAGATGATACGGCTCATAAAATCGGAAACCGTCAAACCGCCCAATGACAAACAGGGATAAGTGCGCTATAATAAAGTTAGCACTACTGTTTGTCGGGCGTTCATTACAGGAGGAATGAACATATGACAGCAAATACATATAAGCCCGGACAGATAACAGCATTATACGCCCGTCTTTCGCAGGAAGATACGTTAGAAGGCGACAGCAACAGCATTGTAAACCAGAAAGCAGTCCTTTCCAAATATGCGGCGGACAATGGCTTTTCCAATCCTGTTTTCTTCATTGACGACGGTGTATCGGGCGTGACGTTCGACAGACCCAATTTTAACCGCATGATTGCAGAGATTGAAGCCGGAAACGTGGCGACGGTTATTGTCAAGGATATGTCAAGGTTAGGGCGCGATTATCTGAAAGTCGGCTACTATACGGAAATCTTTTTCGTAGAGCGTGACGTTAGATATATCGCAATCAATGACGGTGTGGACAGCGCAAAGGGGGATAACGATTTTACCCCGTTCCGCAACCTGTTTAATGATTTTTACGCCAAAGACACAAGCAAAAAGGTACGGGCAATCAAGCGGGCGCAAGGACAGGCGGGGGAACATCTGACAAAGCCGCCCTATGGCTACATGGTAAGCTCTGCGGACAAAAAGCTATGGATTGTGGACGAGGAAGCCGCCGCTGTGGTGAAACGGGTTTTTGATTTATGTATCGGTGGGAAAGGTCCCATGCAGATAGCAAAAATCCTCAAAGAAGATAAGGTACTGACTGCCAAAGCCCACTACGCAAAGAAAAAGGGGAAAGCACTTCCCGAAAATCCCTATGACTGGAGAGATAGTACCATTGTCGGTATTTTGGAGCGTATGGACTACTGCGGGCATACGGTGAACTTCAAAAGCTATTCCAAATCCCACAAGCTGAAAAAGCGGATTCCTACCACAAAGGAACAGCAGGCGGTTTTCTATAATACCCATGAAGCGATTGTGGAAGAGGCAGTTTTTGAACGGGTGCAGGAACTAAGGGCAAACAAACGCCGCCCCACAAAAGCGGAAAGACAGGGATTGTTTTCTGGATTGGTATATTGTGCAGACTGTGGGAGTAAACTACACTTCGCCACTTGTAAGAGTTTTAACGGTTCACAAGACCATTACCGCTGTGCAAAGTATAAGAGCAATACGGGAAGCTGTACGGCGCACTTTATCCGCGAAGAAGTGTTGAAGCAGATAGTATGGAGCAGGATATTTGATGTGACTGCCCTTTTCTTTGATGACATCATGGCTTTCCATGAAATGATGTACGCACAACGCTCTGCCGAAACGGAAAAGGAAATGAAGCGCAGAAAACGGGAAGTCGGACAGGCAAAAAAACGGATTGTAGAACTTGACCGTATCTTCAAGCGGATTTATGAGGACGACATAAGCGGCGCAATCAGTCACGACAGATTTTTGAAGCTGTCCGCAGAGTATGAAGCGGAACAGCGGGAACTGGAAGAAAAGGTCAAGGCAGACCAGCAGGAAGTCGATACCTACGAACAGAACAAAAGCGACTTTGACAGCTTCGCCGCGATTATCCGCAAGTATGTAGGGATAAAAGAACTCACTCCCACAATCGTCAATGAATTTATCAAGAAAATCATAGTCCATGCGCCGGAAAAGGTGGACGGGAAACGGGTACAGAAAGTAGATATTGTTTTCAATTTTGTAGGGGAAATCAATTTCCTTTCTGTCACGCAACCGAAACGGCAAGGCGCATAGGAACTCGAAAAGACGGTACAGCCCTTGTAATTGGGGCTATACCGCCTAATCTGAAATTACTTCCCTCTAACCGTAAACATTTCACCTAACGCTCTTATATTTCTGCTTTGCACTTCATTCAAACTTTCGCCATCAGTCAGCTTATAATCAAAATTTTCCCACTGTTTCCTGCTAAATGTATTAAAGTCATCTATCCATTCATTTCCTATTTTCCGTTCCCGAAAATCATCTATAATTTCTATTTCCAGATTTACCGATTCCGCAAAGTCAGCAATTGTATCAACTGCCCGTTTATACGGGCTTGATAATGCAGCATCAATACGCTTATCCAGCAAAAATTTCTTAACAAGTTTTCTGTCCTGTAATCCTTTATTTGAAAGTTCTCTCGATAGATCGTCATGATTATCATAATTGGGTTCAGCATGTCTGACAAAATATATGGTTGTCATTTTTCCCTCCATGCCTTTATCCTTTATCTTCTGTGTCAATTTGAAACTTGTCTTCCGGACGTTCGTATTCTATTTTAAATCCTAATACTTTCGTGTAGAATTCTCTGGATTTATTAATATCAGTGACAGTTAATTCCGGTATCAGTTTATTAAATTTCATAATTAACCCACGCCTTCTTACTTTAACAATTCCTGCAGCCCAGATATTTTTTTAATTTGCGGACCACATCCTGAATATCAATCGGTTTTGCCAAATGATCATTCATGCCACATTCTAAACATTTTTGAATATCTTCTGTAAAAGCATCAGCAGTCATTGCAATAATGGGAATTGCCGCATCTTCCCGTTCCAGCTTCCGAATAAAGCCGGTAGCTTCATATCCATTCATCACAGGCATCCGCACATCCATAAGAATTGCGTCGTAATATCCTATAGCGGAATTCTCAAATTTTTCAACGCAAAGCTGTCCATTTTCAGCCCAATCCAATTCTATTTCAAGAATGGAAAGCAGTTCCCTTGCAACTTCCCAGTTAAGTTCGTTATCCTCGGCCAGCAAAATGCGTTTTCCCTTAAGCTCCAAGTCAACTGTATTTGTGGTGTCCACAGTTTCTTCGCCTGGAGCACCGGCATATGCTTTTAATCCATCAACTAAAGCGGACTTGAACAAAGGCTGGGAAATAAAGCCGGAAATTCCTGCTTGTCTGGCTTCTTCTTCCACTCTGCTAAAATCATAGGACGCAAGCAGCAATGCCGGACTGTTTTCTCCAAAGTGCATACGAATTTTTCGGGCTGCTTCAATCCCATTCATCCCCGGTATTTTCCATCCCAAAAGAATAATATGATAAGCGTCATTCCTGTATAGGCGCTCATTGATTCTTTCTGTTGCGTCTTCAAGGCTAAGGCACCACTCGGCATAGATGCCAATTAAATTTAAAGAGTCAGCCACACTTCTGCACAACCGTTCATCTTCATCAACAATCAGCATGTTCCAGGCCGGAAGCGTCAAGTCAGGTTCCGGCTCATTTACCTTTGCCAGATCAAGAATAACGTGGAACTCCGTACCTTTACCCTGCTCACTGCGTACAGAAATGTGACCCCCCATAGCGTCTACTATATACTTGGTAATTGCCATTCCCAGGCCGGAACCCTCTGTTTTCTGCACACGGGTGTTGTCCTCCCTGCTGAAAGAATCAAATATTTTCTCCTGATACTCCTTGGACATGCCAATTCCCGTATCACTTACCATAAAATGGGTACGGACGCAGGAAGTATCCTCAGGCAAAACTTCCTGATACACAACTGCCTGAATCGTGCCCTGCTCCGGTGTAAATTTAACAGCGTTCCCCAACAGATTAATCAATACCTGATTCAGACGTACACTGTCACAGCACACATTTTCCGAAATAATTTCATAAGCTGCCACATAAAACTGCTGATTCTTTCCCTTAACCTGCGGCTGCATGATATTGACAATACTGTTCATAGTCTCCCTTAATGACATCTGCTCAATATTCAACGTCATTTTGCCGCTTTCAATCTTCGATATATCCAGTACATCATTGATAAGCCCAAGCAAATGTTTGCTGGACAATTCAATTTTATGCAGATATCCTTTCGTTTGCTCCTGATTATTTATATTGGCTATGGCTAAGGATGTCATACCGATTATGGCATTCATGGGTGTGCGTATGTCGTGGCTCATACTGGACAGAAAATCCTGCTTGGCGGCATTTGCATGTTCCGCTTCTTTCTGTGCTTTTTCTGCCTCTTTTCGTGCCGCATCCATTTCTGTATTCATTCGTTTCAATTCCGCTACCTGACCCCTGAACACCTTTAAATATTGTAAAAAAATGTAAAGAAGCATAGCAATTACAACAAAAGAAGCTGCATAAACCATGATAAGCCAATGGCTGCTCATACCTGAAATCTCATGATCCAGCTCGTCGAAAGGAAGCACTGTCACCAGATACCATTCACAATAAGGCAGATCCGTGCAATACAAATGGTAGCGGGATTCGCCGCTTTGCATAATAACGGAATAATCCCTGCCTGCATTCATAGCCGCCTTCATCTGCTCAACATAAAAATCCGCACCTTCATTCTGCCCTTCAAAAATGCTGTAAAAATTGTCAAAATAATATTCGTCCTTATTGCTTTGGCCACTGACAACGTTACTGCCATCCTCACGTATCACATATGAGTAAGCCAGCGAGTCCTCTGAAGTGAGAAAAAGAACCTCACTCATATATGCGGAAGAAAGACCTACAACAATGGCAAGGCTGCTGCTTCCATCGGACATGGGATATTCACAGGGAACACCGAACAATAACACACCGTTTCCATCGCTGCTTACCGCAGATGCTGCTTTACGTTCCCCATTTTTTAAACTCTCCAAAAAAGGTTCCGGATGGTTTAGTTCCACTGAGTCGCCAAAAATCATTTCCATCCTGCCATCAGAGGAATATAATGCAGCACATAAAAAATGTCTTGCCTTTGCACCGTATTCTATTTCTTCTTTTGAACCGTAACCGGAATCTTCTTTACCTGTTGCAATATGAGCTATGGATTCTGCCATTGTAAGGCGCAGATCAATAATCGTTTCAAAATGAAGCGATACCTGCTCATTCATTCCAGACATATAAGTAGTACCTATATTCTCAATTGTGCCTTCACTCATTTTGTTAATGGACATTCCTAAGAACAAAAATACGAAAATATTCAGGCAAATGATTATTGTCGTGTTGATTTTTAAAGAACGCGGCAAAGCTATGTTTTTCATACTTTTTACATCTCCATTTTCCAGTCTTTATTCCCAACGTAAATCAAAAAGGGCAGGACATTAGCAAAATGTCACAAGTACAATACACTTTTGAAAATAATCAGGGGCGCAGCCTGCCCATAACCTTAAACATTTTTCTGATATCCACCGGCTTCGCTAAATGTTCATTCATTCCGGCATCCTTCGCCAGCGCAACATCCTCTTCAAATGCGTTAGCCGATAGTGCAATAATAGGAACGGATTCTGCGTCTGGCCGGTCCAGACCGCGGATCACACGTGTTGCTTCATATCCGCTCATAACCGGCATCATCAAATCCATAAGCACGCAGTCAAATGTCCCCGGTTCAGAGGCTGCAAACGCATCCACAGCCGCTTTTCCGTCATTTGCGGTTACAACCTCCGCCCCTGCCTCCGTAAGCATGAACTCCATTGTTTCACAGTTAATCTCATTATCCTCCACTAAAAGAACTTTCATGCCGGCAATATTGTCCCACAAATTCAGCTCCTCTTCCACAGGTTTTGAATCCCATGTTCCATCAACTTGTAAAGGCAGGGTAATCATAAATACGCTTCCCTTACCGATCTGGCTGTCTATCTCAATGCTCCCTTTCATTTGGTCAACCAGTTCCTTCACTATAGACATACCAAGTCCGACACCATTATAGTTGGTTCTTGCCCCCTGATTCTCCTGTGTAAACAGCTCGAAAATATGCTTTTTGAATTCCTCTCTGATACCAATCCCGGTATCTTCAATCACAAACTGACAGGTCGCAATCCCATCCTGACAGGAAATTTCCTTTGCCTGTATAAATACAAAACCCTGAGGATGGTTATATTTGAGCGCATTGTCAATGATATTCATCAAAATCTGCTGCACATGCAATGGATTTCCAATCAGTCTGCTGTGCTGCAAATCAACTTCCCTAAGCGTCAGCTGAACCTCCCTTTCTTCCGCCTTGGCAGATAAGAGCGCGATGCTGTTTTCCAAAATATCATGAAGGTCAAAGGGTTCCTCCACCACCGCTTTTCTTCCGCTTTCCTGTTTACTGACCTGAAGTACATCATTGACTAAAGACAAAAGGTGCTCCGTTGACACACGGATTTTCTTCCGGCACTCACTCTGCCTGTCCGGATCATTCTGGCTTTTCTCCATGATACCCAGCATTCCCAGAATCCCATTGATGGGTGTACGAAGATCATGGGACATATGAGAAAGGAATTCGCTTTTTGCCGAATTTGCCCGTCTGACCTTTTCCAGCAGTTCCATAATAGACTGCTCCTGTTTATTCTTTGCAACCATCGTATCTGTGATGTCCTGATGATAGCCATTCAGACTGGTGCCCGGTTTTTTAAATGTTTTGTCCGGCACACCGCCGCAGCGGACATATATTTTGCCCAGCTTAGGATGATTCCAGGGATAAATCACCTCAGAGCGTCCGTTTTCCAGAATCTCCCGCACTGCGTCCTGTACCATCTCAACATAATCCGGATCAATGTTTTGAAACCAGTGCTGATAACACTTCTCCGGTTCTATATCATCCGGTACTCCCAATAAGATCCGCATAGTCCGATTCCCATACATCCTGGGCTGGCACCCATCCTCCAGCTCAATCGTCCAGATCCCGGTCCTTGCTTCTTCCAGAATATCCTCCAGCTTCTGTCTTACTTCCAGCTTATATTTCTCTTCTTTCTCCACCACTGCATTGACATCCCTCTGGGCAACAATTGCACAGTTCTTTTCCTTCGTCTCCCCTGTAGTGGAAAAATGAATCTCCATATGCTTCAATCCATAAGAATTATCTTTTACCTGATACCGGACATAGAATTTCTTCTTTGTCCTGAGCTGATCCAACACATAATTCTTCTTCGTCAGGTCACGGAGTCTTTCCTGGTCCCGTGGAACTACACACATGGAAATATACCGCTCCATAGTTGTCTGATAGTCGTATTCAAACTTGACACCCCAGTCCTTACTCATCTGATCACTGTTTCGGTATATCTCATATTTTCCCGTATCAAAATCCACCTGACAAATACTCAGATAATCCACACTGAGAGCATGGAGCACATTATAACTCCGCTTCTGAAGCTCGCGGAACAAGTTGCGCCTCTTCAAAGATGATACAATAAAATATGCCGCAGTCTGGAGCATATTTGATGCGTATTCCAGTAGTTTCATCGGAGGATTATCCACGCCGTAAAATCCAATAAATTTTTCTCCATTATAAAGAGGAACCACCACAAGAGAGTGTATCCCCTGTCTTTTCAGATTCTCATACTGAAGAGGTTCCGCCTCCCTAATATCTTCCAGCCTCTCAATAACAATATGTTTGCCGATGCTGAAATTGCGATACCAGCCTGCACATACCTCAGGAGGCACATTTTGGAGATTCTCCTTTTCCGGTTCCACCCCTTCAGCCACCCATTCATATGTATTATCATCGCCGCCGGACTCATTTTGTTCAAATATATAGGTTCTCTCTCCGTTAAGCGCTCTGCCCAAGTGCTCCAGCAGCACCTGCAGAGACTGATCCGGGGTTTCCTCCAGCAAGGCAACGCGAAGCCCCTCATTAATGACGGTCTCCAAATGCTGAACACTGCGCATATCACTACGCTGCTTACGCTCCCCCTCAGCCAAAGCACTTTCACCAGCCCGTTCAAAAAACTCCCTTGAATAATCCATACGCACGCCCTCCATGCAGACCTCTTCCAGTTCGTATTATTTCTATATAACTACGCCACGAAAACCAGCTACGCCCGTATCAGAATACCATATGCCCCCAGTCACGTCAATGTGATCTAATCAGCAAATTGGAGGCTATCAAAATCAAATATCTGTAAAGTCTATGTCATATCTGGTTCCATGTGAAAAAAGAATGCCGTCCGTTAATTGAATACATAAAATAATTGTATTTTTATCATCAAAGTTATTATGCCCATTCAATATGCATTAACAGTCCGTACATTTGGTATCTTATCATCGATTGTTGCCAAACCCAAACCGTTCATTCATTATTTCTTGTGCTTCTTGTGAAAAAGTTTCATTCATAAACCGCCCTCCAACTAATCTCATCCCTCTGTCATCTAATAACATTGATATTTTGATTATATCACACTTATCCACCTGTTTTATTGTAAAGTTTATAAATCACACAAGGAAATATAATAAAACCTGGATTTACCGCTTCTTCCAGCATTCCAATCCAGTTGCAATAGCAAACACTGTTAAAATCCCTCTTTAGTTTTTCGCTTTCTCTGAAATATTTCTATATTTTAAAGTTCTTCAGATCCTATTGTGTAAGCCTTTACAAACCCTCGTAAGGAAAAAATATGGGTAGAATACAGGAAGTATGTGTGGTACTATAGGAAGTGAAATATTTGAGGCATCATGTTACAGGTTACATATTGAGTGAAAAACCTGAAGCTGTACTTAAGTCAGGAGAATAAAACAGATGGGTTCATTATTGAAATCAACATTAAACACACGTGCTTTACCTGTAGGCGGAATGCGATACATAAGAAGTGATGCTCCGCTTTCTTTGACAGAAAAAGAAATTCAGTGGCTATTGGATAATGATATATCCACTCTTGTAGATTTGCGTTCGGCAGAGGAACTAAAACGCACGCCATGTCCGTTACAGAATATGGCCGGATTTACTTATTATCATCTTCCTGTGGCTGGTGGTGGAAATACGCCAAAGTCAAGGGAACATCTTCATATGGTTTACCGTGGAATGATAGACGAACAAATGAACATCATTCTTGAAACTATATTAAATACCACATCAAATGTGATGTATTTTTGCACAGCAGGAAAAGATAGAACGGGCGTCGTATCCGCATTGCTTTTAAAACGTTTAGGGGTTTCAGAAAATATCATTGTAGAAGATTACATGAAGTCCAAAGAAAATTTATTGGATATGCTTACCTCATACGTTAAGGATCACCCGGAAGTAGATATAAATATCATTATTCCTCAGGAAGAAAATATAAGGAAAGTTTTATCATATACCTAAGGATATTTAATTATAAATTTATTGGCTTTTTCACATCGTCCTTAATCCTTATCGTATATATTTTTCAATTACACTCTGCTCCACCACCCTTTTTCCAAGCAATGTAATTGCCTGCATCGGACAATTATTAATACACCTATAGCACATGGTGCACTGATTCTTCTGCACCACTTTTTTATCAACAACCTTTATATTATTCATAGGGCATAATTTCTCACACTTGCCACAGCCTATACACTTATCTTCATCTATCCGCAGTTTATCTGAATAATTCTTTGTTTTATGCCCAAAATACAGCCTTTGCCCAAAGAAACCAGCCATACGATATAAGACGCCTATTCCCTCCTGCGTTGGATTTCCTGATTTCAAATGTGAAACCGCCTTCCTGATTTTCTGCTCTGCTGCATTTACAAGCTCCCTGTTCTTCTCAAGCGAACGTTTCAATATTTTTTCATCGCTTATACTATCCGGCATTTTCAAATGCAGGCCGCCAAGTATTTCTGCTCCATATTTCTGTAAAATCCGCCCCATAATACCAGCTCCATCACCGCTAAACAAGCCCTGTGTGGCAATGATAAAAATCTTCTTATCTTTCCACACTTCTTTATTACTAATGATAAAATCACGCAGTATTTTCGGCACAGTGCTATATTGCACTGGATATGCAAATACAAGCATATCCTCATTTTTCACAGCCTCAATGACATTATCGTCTTCTATCGAAAATGCCTTAGCAGTTTCATCATATTCATTACAAAACAATTCTGCCGCATATCTGGAATTGCCCGTTCCGCTAAAATATATTCCTACCATTTATACCTCAAAACTCTCCGTCTTTAAATCACAATAATATCTGCCGCACTCCGCAGTAAATTTCAACACACAATAGTCCGGATCCGTTACCCCCTTTTTATAAAACATGGTGTCCCCTCTTTCCCAAATCATATCCTTTGTTTCCTGGTCTATTAATACTTCCATCCTTCCCACCAGCATAATGCCCGTGTATTTTATCAGCCCTTTACGATAAAAATATATACTGGCATTAGGATTGCTTCGAAACTGCTTCACCCTGAGTGATGACGTATTTGTAGAAAAATAAAATTCCTTTAAGCCATTCACCTTCCTTGGTTTCAACATTGCTTTTACATTAGGAAAACCATTCTCGTCAATAGAACATATGAAGCTTACTTTTTGTCTATTTACAAATTTTTCTATTACCCTTAAATCCATGTCCCATATCTCCTATACCAAGTGCTGTAATCTAATATCCAGCCAGCAACCTTGTCCAACAGCTATTTCTTCCAATAAGTCCATTTCACTGCCGGTTTGTAACCGATTGCCTTGTAGAAATCATTAACTCCTCCTGTCATATGCGTTGCACCCAATGCTTTTGTTCTTCGATACAATTCAGACAATGCCGCCGAAGCAAGTCCTCTGTGGCGATATTCCGGAATTGTGCAAAGTGGTTCCATATAAGCCAGTTTATTTTCGGGAGTCCACCACATTCCTGCATAACATGCATATTCTTCTTTTTCATCGGCAATGATAACTGCCAGATCCATCGTTGCATGTGGTGCTTCCTCTAATAAATAATTATTTTGCTCGTATTGGTGATTCCATACCCCTTCATTTTGTTCATGATCAAATCCTTTCCAACAGCACTTACTTATCTTGTCCATATCACACTCCTTGGGACTAACGAAATGGAATCCCTCCGGCAAAGAATAATCCAATTCGTCATCAAAATCAAACTGCATATCCCAAATTTCTGATTTTTGATCATATCCTGCCTGTTTTGCAGCATTCATCAATGCGTTCTGCCCTTCAAAGAGAATCAGTTGTATCTCCCCGTTTTTTATCGGCATATGGGCATCCGCATATGCGATCATTTCTGATGCCAATTCCTCATATCCGGGCTTTAGGCTGAAATAAATATCCGTCACAGGCGATTCATTAAAGCAAAATGCTACAATCTTGCCGTTATCTTCCCAAATGCGGTTCTTGTAAGAATAAGTGATATCCATCCAATAGGAGAAAGAGGAAAAAGCATATTCAAAAAATGGGGCAGGCACACCATTTCTCCAGTCACGTTCATAAATATCCAGCATAAACTGATAGATTTTGCCACAATCTGCTAATACGCTAAATTGCCTTGTTGTTATATGTTTCATTTCGTTCTCCTTTCGCATGAACTTTACTTAGGCGTTTGCGAAACGCCAGAACCCACATAAATACGGGATTCTTTTTGTTACAAAATAAAACAACTCCTCACTGGTTTGTGGTAAAATTGAGATGTCGAGTAACAATCAACCATCCACCAGAAAGGAGTTGTACCTACATGATACCATACAAACAGCTCTCTTTGGCAGATATTTTTACCGATTGCCAAAATAAATTTGATAATGATAAATATCAGTTCCTTGCACTTCTCGAAAATACCATCAACTTAGATGAAATTGTCCCAGTGTCCTTTATTTCTCATTTCCATGCCGCCACTGGCAGGCCCCGTAAGCATCTGCTTTATCCAATGCTCAGGGCTCTGTTATTACAGCTTATCTTCTCAATCCCAACAACATCCCTGCTGATTGTATTCCTGAAATACTCCCAGGAACTGCGGGACTTCTGCGGGTTTGATGTTGTCCCGGATGCCTCTAAATTCACCCGGTTCAAACAGAATTTTTTATCGGACTTACAAGCCATGTTCGATCATCTTGTTGACTTGACCGAACCGATTTGCCATTGCATTGATACACAGAAAGCTTCCATGCTTCTTTTTGACACATCCGGCATTGAGGCATGGGTTACAGAAAACAATCCCAAATATGCCAACCGTATCATCAAACAGCTTAAAGCCTTCAAAAAAGCAAAAGGGATGGACGATTCCTTTGACCCTTATAAAGCCGCCTACGGCTCCATGCCTTCCCATGCTGCCGCCAATTCAGCCATTCAGCAGATGTACATTAACGGGCATTTCTGTTATGCTTATAAATTCGGTATTATTACCAACGGTCTCGGCATTGTCCGGGATATTTCCTTTTATAGCAAGGATTTTCTTGAGGCTCATCCTGACATCATTGTTGGAAAAAAATCTGATTCCCCGGATGAAAATAAGAGTCTTGCCGATTCCAAGGCATTGATTCCCACTTTAAAGGATTTCTTTCGGAAGCATCCGCTTTTCAATCCGAAAACTTTTCTGGGAGACGCTGCATTTGATTCCATTGAAATCTACAAATACCTGTTACAGGAAGCTTCCTTTGAGCAGGCTTACATTCCCCTCAACGGCAGAATCTCCCTTCCGAAATCCGACTGCCCGCTGAATAAGGACGGCGTCCCCTGCTGTCCTAAAGACCCGTCTCTTCCAATGAAACGCGAAGGAAGCAGGTCCCATCTCCGCTGCGGGCTGCCAACCATGAAGTTTGTATGCCCAAAAATGAAATGGGAATATGATAAAACAACCAATAAAAGCAAACGTGTCTGCCACTGTGAAAATCCCTGTACTGAATCCCCCTGCGGCAGGATGTTTTATATTTATCCCGAGAAAAACCTGCGCGCCTATCCTGGTACGCTCCGTGGTACGGCCCAATGGGATTCCACCTATAAGCTCAGGGTAAATGTTGAGAAAGCAATCAACCATTTCAAGGACAGCTTCTGTGTTGCGGGGCGTAAAACGCAGAATGAAAAAACGCTTCACGCTGACCTGCTTCTCGCCGGGATTACCCAGCTTATTACTGTAATGGCGGCTGATAAACTGCACAGGCATCAATATATCCGCAGTTTAAAACCTCTGATTGCATAACCTTACATACCTCATACCATTTCACGGGCAGATATCCTTATCTGCTTTGTTTTCATATCTTAAAACTCTTGTTATCCACATCCACCTCCTGTAAGTCTGGCTCAACTGGGCCTTTTCCCTATTGGAATCAAGATTTTGAACTTGTTTCGCAATTACCTAGAACTTTACTCTTTAAACTTATTGTAAAAAATATTGGGCTGTCATGCAAGCAGCAAGAACAATTATAATTAACATGAAACCATTCTGCCGAAATCTGGTCCACAAAATAATTCTCCTAACCTAAACTTTTTGATTGTATTACTCATTTTACTCTCCATTTCAAATAACCTTATTATAGTCTAGTATCTAATCCCACTTGCCTTCATTCGCATTCCACATTTTTTCAAATATATGTCCATTTATGACATTCGTATATGGTTCGCACAAAAAAACATTAATACCATGCAAAACCGTTGAAAATCCATCTATTTTAACATCAATTTTCTTTGTAAATGCTTTCCATTTCTTCTGCATCCCATCATCAGAAGCAAATGTCATAATTTGCTGAAACTGTTCTAATGAAAAAGCATGCTCGCGATTCGTAAATGTTCTATCTAATGCTTCACATAAAACCTTCCCATCAAAATCAAATTTATGTGAAAGATAATAGATATCATAGTAATCTTTCATTCTGCTGGAAAATTCCATCAAAGAAAGAATTGCATCTATTTTTTCTGCTATTGTAGTCTCAATAGAATATGTATTAATAATAGGCGCCTCAAAATCATCCAGTTGTGTAGGTATTCTACGTTTTTCCTGTTTAGGGACAATAACATCACCCACCCCAAAATCAATACTAAATTGTGTCCGCGTATTCTTGATCACTGACTGTATTGTCACCCCAATACCAGCATATTTTTTAGCCACAGCAATCGGTGCAACATCCTTTATTTCAAAGGATATAAAATCGTTGCCCGTTCTAACTGCTATAATTTCTTCAACAACACCCCTTAATTGCTCTGGAGTGTTAGGTATTTTCTTTAACAAAAAATCTATATCTACGGTTACTCTGCTGTCAAACTCTGTCAATGAATATATAAATAAGCCGCCTTTTAAAACCAAATTATCTACATATCTTGATTTTTCAAGTCTTCTCAAAAATTCCTCCTGACAAAACAGCTGCAGACACAACTGATAACTTCTTCCACTTTCCCTTGCCTTATTTTTTAATCTTGCAAGTACTGAAGCTGCCACATCACCCATTCAGCATTACCTCCATTAACTCCGCAACTCTTTTGTATACCTTCATTTCTCTTGCATATTTAGAAAGATTTCCCAAATTCTTCTTTTCATCTGCAACATAAGCATTTATTGCTTTATTAAAAATTTCATTATCCATTTTAAATCTATATTTAAAACAGTCACAAACTGTACGTTCCCTATCATAAACAGGGAGTTTTATTCCATTAAATATACCTTCAGCTTTTCCTAATGTCAGCTTATCATTTTGGACAAAATAAATTTTATATGCAAAATTATCAATTTTGATTTTTGTTCGGGTTATTGTTCTCGGTACTGCAATAGTCCATTCTAAAGGCGTTTTATCACTATATCCATAGTAAAACAAAGCAGATTCCATGCATACAATACCCTCCTTAAAAAAAGTAGCTATCATTTTTTCCTCAGATATTTCCATTCTATCAGCTATTTGGTAATATCCATGTTTAATTCTCTCAAGCTCTCCACTTTCACACATTTTTACAATTTCAGAATTCCGTATTCCCACTTCATTTAATTGTGCTGTTTTTGCTATGCCACCATTATCCTTTATAACCGATTTTGCAATATCCAACTTTTTCATAAACCCACCATTATAATTAACAATTTTGAAGCTTCTTTTTATTTTAAAGTATACATTATACTATATAACTATTCAACAACAAAAATATTTTTCTGTGTTCAAAAAATCATATTTTGTACATGTATCCAAAAAGTTTTTACTTTTCATAATTACCTTTCTTTTATGTAAAAGGCGTTGCACGCAACGCCGCAAGATACGCATTTCGTGGGCACGAAATTCTAAATCTTGTCGGGGAGTACCCCAAACTCCCTTAAATACTGCTAAATTAAGATAATTACGCCAAATAACATAAATATGACGCCACCAGATTATTGTTTGACTGCAATTTGTCTATTCCCAGCGCCAACTATTTTTTTATGACTTCAATACATTACATACTGACACCACTATATTTTTCATTTATTTTGATGACAGCAACACACTGTCAATGAAATTGCTTTCGCTGTCAAAACATTCATTTTTGACGCCATTTTTTTATCTTTTACTACTTTTCTACTTTTTGGACACTTCGCCCCTGAAATGGTATTGGAGAGAACAGTCTGTGTCAAGTATTTTAGCCCTAGCCGAAAATACTTGACACAGGCTGCTCTCTCCAATGAAACGTAATCAAGCGAAGTATCTAAAAGTATCGGCCATTAAAAACATTCATCCCTGATGAAAACCGAAATCGAAAGTCTTTTTCATATTGATTTACAAAATTAATAATAAATTCCGGATTCAGTTGAAAAAATTTTACTTGGGGGTGTCGCAAAATCATCAAATCAGATGATTGAGCGATACCCCTGCTCTAGTTCTACTAACAAAAAATCCAGCGTTTTCCTGTTCCAAGAAAATCTGCTGGATTTTGGCGTACTTTAATAACGGTTCCTGTTTTCATGAATTTAAGCTGTTCCTTTTACTGCAAACAGGTGACTTCCTGTCCGTTCTTTTTGTATTTTTTCATGCAGCTTATTTATGTTATATCCTAAGCAGAGCAAAAGAATTTCCAGTTTTACCTTTGTTTTCCCACGAAGCAGAAATCTTTGGAATCCATAGTCATTTTTCAGAACACCAAATGCACCTTCTGCCTGAATGGAGCGGTTCATCCGATATTTGATTCCTGTTTCACTCAGGATGTTTTCGTAAGATTCCTGCCGCTTCTCCAGAAAACTTTTGGAAATATATAACCGCTTATTGCCTTTTGCTTTGGTACATTTTTCTTTATAAGGACATCTCCCGCAGTCTTCACATTCGTAAACAGTTACTTCCGATTCGTAGCCACTTTTACTTTTCTGCTTTTTAATAAAAAGAGGAAACAATGATTTCCCGGCATGACAGGTGTATGTGTCAGCTTTTTCATCATATCCCATGTTTTCACGTTTGCTGATATCTTTTTTAAAGCTGCGCTTTTTCCATTTCTCATAGGTCTTCGGTTTGATATAAGGTTTCTGTAACTCTTTATCAAACATTCTCAATATGTTCCGTTTCCCTTTGTATATCCGCCTTCGGATGATATGAGAAAAGCCTCAATGTCTGATTCAAACTGCTTTTCTGTGGTAACTGTTATGCTCATGATTTTCCTCCGCAAATCGATTTAAAAAATTGCTACATGTAGCGACTTTTATTCTATTCGCTGCTCTAATTGTATTTTTGCTCTTTGAATTGCCAAACGCAGCTTTTCTTCGAGTTCTTTCTTTGGCGGCATAGCTGTCAAATATTGAGCTACCCTGATATCTCCCTTATCCAATTCAAGTAATTCAATTACTTCATCTGACTTCTCTGCACATAATATTAATGCAATTGGCGCTTCTTCGTTTTCCATCCGCTCATATTTGTTAAGCCATCGCAGATAAAGTTCTACCTGTGCTTTATACTCTGGTTCAAATTCTCCAATTTTTAATTCCACAACAACAAGCCTTTTCAATTTTCTATGAAAGAACAACAAGTCTATCTTGTAGTCTTTTCCATCTATAGTAACCTTTTTCTGCCGCGCCATAAAAGCAAAATCCGTTCCCATTTCCAAAATAAATTTTTCCAATTCTGCCAAAATTGCGTTTTCTAAATCTTTTTCACTGTAAGTATCCTGCAATCCTAAAAAATCTAATATACAAGGATCTCTATAAAACATATCTACCGTCATCATATCTTTTTCTTCCAAAAGCCTAATATCATTCCTAATTGTTTCTTCAGGACGCTTAGAAATCGCAGTTCTTTCATATAACATTGATTTTTTCCGTTCTCTTAATACTCTTACACTCCATCCTTCATTTTTACATAAAACAGCGTAAAATTCTCTTTTTAATTCGTCATTAACTGGCAACAACTCCTTAAAATGAGACCATGTCAATTGTTGCGACAGTGTAGCAACTTTTTCAAAATCAGGAAATTCTTCATAAAATTGTATCATGCGAAAAACAGAACTCTTTTCATAAGAACGCCCATATTGAAACTCTAAATCTTTGCTCATATTTTTCACGATTGATTTTCCATATTCTGCCTTCTGTCCATTCAAAATATTATCTTTTAGTTCTTGTCCTATATGCCAAAACAAATATACGGTTTGAAAATTAGCCGTCTCAAATACTTTATGTTTTGCTGTTTCAATCATTTTCACAATCTTGTCATATGTCTGTTTATAATTTTCCGGCAAAATCAATTTGTTTTCCATTTAAATCTCCCTTTTAATTCCTAATTAAAATTAAATCATCTCTTACTTTACATCCTTTGGATGTTAATCCCCAAAACAATTTTTTATTCTCTTTACTCCATGAAGAATTTATTAAATTTAATGCCCGAAACTGATTCAATATTTTTTTTACAAATTGACTATCATTCAAATGCACCGTATTATCACCTGAATAAAAATTTGTTTTTATTGTCTCTTCAATACTATTTTCAGTAATTGACACATCCATCATTTCCGTAGCAATCACCTTAAAAATTTCTTTCAAATTCGTTGTGACACTTCCATATCGCGTTCTGTGAGCTTCATAATCATAATAATGATATTCTATTTTTATCTCCTGATTCTCAAACGCAATATTGTTTTGCTCCGTTAAAGAGGAAATCTCTTCTCTTGCAGCCTTTAAATCATTTGCTAATTGTTCATTTTCACTTTTCAATGTCATAATTTCCCGCCGGAGAGACGCCTCATCAAAATCAACTGCCCTCTGCCATCCCGGACGCTTTATTTCCGTTTTTGCCTTCATAATTGAAATTGCCAATTTACCGGTTAAGTCCTCTGTTGAAGCCCATATACTTGCTAATCTATTCGTCATTGCTTTTGTGCGAAACTTCTTTAATTTATCTTTCTTATCCTCATCCGCTTCTGTTTTATCTGATGCGAGCTTCACATTGTCATCAATAGCAAATACCAAAACCGGAATACCCCGCTCTATTGCATAATCATATTCCATTTCAGTATAACTCTTCCCAGTATCCGGATGAACTGAACCATAACGCTTTCCAATTATCAGCACATAGTAATCACATAAGTCTATGACTTTTTTTATCACTTCAAATTGCTCTGTATCTGCCGCCACAAATGCTTCCATTCCTGCCGGAATACAATCTGCCATAAAAAGAACATCAAGAATCTTTTTACGTTCTTCGGCTAGGTCAGTATATGTTGAACTGATAAACACCTGATATTTCTTATCGTTCATGTATTTTTATCTCCTTTTTATCCAATTGCCTAAACACTGTTTCGGCAATTTCTTTTATGTTTAGCAATTCTGTGGCACTTCCTTTTTTCCTGTCACATATTCGTAGATTAAAGTTTTTTTGTAATTCTCTATCTCGGAGAGGTATTGTTCTTTCTTTGCAATAAGTTCATCTATTGCTGAACATTTTTTGTCGAGATAATTTGCTATCTCTTGCTGTTCCTCATAACTTGGCACGGTAATAGAGAAATTCAGGAACTTATCTGCCTGCAATCTCCATCTCCCTAACCCACTTACTCCTTGCCCTAACCCATAGAAAATACGATTCGTATAACACATCTGCATCAGATATAAATAGTATTGACTGCAATAATTATCCTTATCAATTAATTCAAACACTCTATAATCGGGACTTGTTACGCCTTCATATTTAGAAATATCCACCCATCCGGTCAGTAAATCCATATGATTCATTGCGAAATCGCCTATATGTACCAGTTGATAATTGCTATAGTTCTCGGCTAACTGTCCCTCATTCTTCGATAAATCTTTTGGCTTAATACCCTTCTGCGTTATAGATAACACCGTATGGCCCTCTTCGCCTGCTATATCTTTCTGAATTTTGAAAATATATTTAATCTTTCTCATTTCCCAATCGCTAGGAATCTGTCCAAACCATATACTTTGACTATCCTTCATTTCCCTGTTACCTCTTACTCCTTTGGTAACAACCTGTGTTATAACAGCTTGCTTTAACTTTTTGTACTCTTCTATGCTTGCACGAGTTTTTTCAAGAATATCGTCAAGTTCTGTACATTGCGCATTCAAAAAATGAGCAATTTTCTTTTGTTGCTGATTTTTAGGAAAAGGAATTTTAAAGCCGACCACAACTCTCGCGTTTATTGCTGGATAGCTTATTCCTGTTGAATATGCCTCAACCATACAAATAAAGGATTCTGATAATATTGCGTATCTCAAATACTCGTAATTAATTTTTTTTGCACGTATTACTACAAATCCAGTTGATGCAATTTGCATATTTGCACTATCTTGTATAATCGCTACCGCTCTAAGGTATGTCCTTACCGTTGATACAATTATATCATTCTTTTTCACTATTCTTCTCGCCCTAGACGGTGCATTTTTATATTTCATATGTTCAACTTGAGTTACACCTTTTCCATATTCAACAGAACCAATCTCAATATAATCAAACTCATATTCTGAATTAGTATTTTCACTGAGTGTTTCATCATTATATGACGCAATATATTTAATCGGCACCAACTTCCACTCTTTCGGTATCTCCCCAATCCACTCAATCCCACTATCCTTCATCTCTCTAGCCATACCTATTTCTCCTCCGCAAACAACTTCTCCAATGAAGCAGAAATATCAGCCTCCAGCACATGAATCCGAGCCATAATATCCTCCACCTTTTCCGGTGCCTGATACTCATAAAAATATCTTGTCATAGGTATCTCATACCCTACCTTCGTCTTTTTCTTATCAATCCATGCATCTTCTGCATAGGGCAGCACTTCTCTCTCAAAATACCTGTCAATATCCTGCGTAAGCGACACATTCTCCGTATCGCGCAGGCTTGTATCGGCAACAGGCTTTCCTTTTTTCAGGACAATTTCCCCGTTCTCATCTCTTTCAGGTCTTTCCACCACAATTTTGTTATATCCAAACTCTACCGTCTCAAATATCTTACTCTCACAATAGATTCCGCTCTTATCTCCATACACAGCGCAGTTTTCAAAAGAACCATAAGCCTTTACAATCAATTCCCGACACTGATCCGTAATATCGTTTCTTTTTGTTCCAATGCTCTTTCTCCTTGCCTCATAGCAATGAGAGGCATCTATAAGCTGCACCTTTCCTTCCCGATATGCCGGTTTATTCTTGGAACAAATCCAAATGTATGTACTGATACCCGTATTGTTATTCGTAACTTTACCCACTCCTAATTACCAGTAAATTCTTCAAATTAAAAGAAGGTACAGCATAATTCATTCTGATGAATATTACGTCAGATTGTTTTATCCTGTACCTTCTGTTATCATGTCAAAGCCACTATCAACAAAAGAAGCAGGAACCTCTCCGTCCAAAGTTTGGTTTCCTGCCTCATTCACACACCATAGATATGCCTATGGGTACAAGACCATGATAACCATATTTGTAGGAGAAAACAATCCCTTAACGCCAAATTTTTATAATAATCTTATTGCACAACTGCAGTTCCACAGGCTTACCTGTACCTGCGGTCACTCTGGCTGCCTTTCCGTTCATGGCTGCTATATCCGTTCCCTGAAAGTACCCGCTGGAAAGCTCTTTTTCCGGATCTGCCGGGTTATCTGTTCCTGCTGTCACCATACCCATGCGCTTCTTCCGTCTTTCATGGTTCCCTATTCACAGATTTCCATGAATGAACAGGCTGAAGTCATTTCCGCTCACGAATCAAAAGGAGGGAGGGAAATCCTCCTGAACAGGAATCCTTCCATCGATGAGAGTAACTGCCGCTATATCATCCGCTGCTTCCTGCGCCACTGGAAACAGCGTCTCCTTTCCGAAAAGATAACCCTTTCCAATAAAGCTGAACTGTGTCGTGGTTGTTTTTCCGCTTTTGCCAGACAGTTTATGCAGATTCACTGCACCCCAAATATTCTTTTTTTGAATACCACATAACCTGACACGACTTCCTTTCCGTTTCTTCCTATACTTATAGAAAAACGAAGGAGGATCCTCACATGACACAGGAAAAACAGCACGATATTGCCCTGATGCGGTATTCTGTTATCTCACCCATCATAAACGGGCTTTCAGAGGAATACAGTTCCCTGGATGCCTTTTATCGTGATGCCGCAAAGAAGGGCGCCGCTGCACCCGACGGCACGGTGAAACATTTTTCAGCCGCCACCATTGAACGCTGGTACCGTAATTACAAAAACGGCGGCTTTGATGCCCTCATCCCACAGGGGCGCGTGGATGAGGGAAAACCCAGAAAACTGGATGCAGATTTACAGGAACAGATTAAATATCTTAAACTGAACTATCCGCGCATGTCTGCATCTGCGATTTTCAGACAGCTTCATGACAATGGCAGCATTATTACCGGTGAAGTTTCCGAGTCCACCGTTAACCGCTATGTCAACCAGCTTGCACTGGAACTGAAAACAACCACCAGCCAGGATATGCGCCGCTATGAGCGTCCTCATATCAATGAGGTCTGGTGTGGCGACTCCAGCGTGGGGCCTTACTTAAAAACTGCCGACGGGCAGAAACACAAGGTATACATTACCGCCCTGATCGATGATGCCAGCCGCTTCATTGTAGGTATTGATGTATTCTTCAATGACAACTTTGTAAATCTGATGTCCGTTATCAAATCTGCTGTTGCAAAGTATGGGCCCCCCGGATATTCAACTTTGACAATGGCAAATCCTGCCGTAACAGGCAGATGGAACTGCTTGCGGCAAGAATCGGCTCCGTCCTGCATTACGACCAGCCTTATACCCCTGCACAGAAGGCTAAAATTGAACGGTGGTTCCGTACCATGAAAGACCAGTGGATGGCTTCCCCTGATATCCGGGATTTCCATTCTTTAGCTGAGCTGCGCGGAAATCTGCTTGCCTACGTGGATTCCTACAACCGGGTTCCCCATTCCTCACTGAAGGGAAAATCACCGCAGGAACGCTTTTTCTCTGAGCCTGAATGCTTCCATCGTCTTCCCGAAGATGAGCTTGATAAAAATTTCCTTCTGGAAATCGAGCGCAGGGTATCTGCTGACAGCGTTATCGTAATTGACCAGGTGGAGTATGAGGTGGACTGCCGCTTTGCAAAACAACGCATTACCCTGCGTTATTCCCCGGATTTAAAGGATATCTTTATTGTGGAAGCAGACAGAACACTCACACCCATACGGCTTTTAAATAAAACGGAAAACGCGTTTGTGAAACGCAAAAAAATACATTTATGCAGAGGAGAACAGGAATGATGGAATATTTTACAAGGTACGGTCTGGAATTCAATCCATTTTTAAAGAATTCCAGGGAAATCTTAGTGGATACGAATGAGCGCAGGGAGACCCTCTTCCGGCTGGATTATCTGGCTAAAACAAAGGGGTTCGGCCTTCTGACCGGCGGCGCCGGACGCGGCAGGACAACCGTCATCCGCACATGGGCTGCCGGACTGAACCCTTCCCTTTATAAGGTAATCCATACCAGCCTTTCCACACTGACGGCAAACGATTTCTACCGAAATCTGGCGCAGGAGCTGGGCGTACAGCCTTCCTTCCGCAAACCCGATAATTTCAGAACCATTCAGGAAGAAATCGCCCGCCTTTCCCTTGAAAAGCGGAAGACCCCTGTCATTATCATTGACGAAGCCGACTACATCAACAATGCCATCCTCAACGACCTGAAAATCCTGTTTAACTTTGAAATGGATTCCAGGGACAGGGCCGCCGTTCTCCTTGCCGGGCTTCCCAGACTGAATTCCACCTTACGGCTGGCAATCCATGAGCCGCTTTACCAGCGGCTGGTCATGAATTATAATCTGGAAGGGCTGTCCAAAGAGGAAGGATACTCCTATATCCACGAAAAGTTAAAAGGCGCAGGCTGTAACCAGACCGTTTTCCATGAAGCTGCCGTGGAAGCAATCCTGAACGCCGCTGACGGAACACCGCGTATCATCAATAAGCTGTGCAATGCCGGCCTGCTCATTGGTGACAGCAGCAAATCAGAAATCATTACCGCCGACATCGCCATGCAGGCAATCAATGACTGCGAACTTGGCTGACCCAGAATCCTTCATGCATTTAATGTGCGTGGGGGATTTTGAAACTTTAAATAAAGTGACCATTCGGCTTTATATAGTCTGTTGCATTTGTGTAGTTTCAGCACAAAATGGCTACATTTAATGTGACGCTGAAAGCATCATTTAATTTGCCAAACAACACGATATGATGCATTTCTATTGATTATGTTTTACCAGTCTGCTATGTTATATTTTTCTAAAAGCTCTTTTGCTTTTACCTCGCCCTCCTTGGTGATATACATGGATTTTGCTCGATGTGAGCCCTGCCTTATGTAATCTTTCTCATCAAGTTTGTTAAGCACATCAAAATTATAACCTTTCCACGCATACTTATCATCTTTATTTGCAAATCTGTCCTGTTCCGTAAAATGTGACAGATAAATCAACATCATTGTCAGTTCTTCCATTGCTATCTTTGCATCTGTTTTATCCATGCTGTTCTCCCTCCACTTGTAATCTTTTTATTTCCTGCTATGCAATTGTCCATTCATAAGTCATAGTGTAGATTATCATTTGATTTTGCTGCCAAATAGGTCTGTTTGGACTGTTCGGACATATTTCTGCCCAAACACACGCCATACGGGGCAACGATTCCGTCATGAATAATAACATCCCTGAATGGCATCAATGTAGCTTCCACAATCTGCGGCATGGGATAACCTCCCAGTATTTCTTGCCACGAAGAGTAAATTCCTTTCACAACATATACCTCATTGTTATCAACAGAAATCAACACAGATCCTTTTCTTAAATGTCTGTCCACTATAAATTTCCCATGTATTGCTCTCTTCCAGCTACTGACAATAGCTATTTCTTCTTCATCCATCTTTTTAAAGCCTGACAGCACAAATTCATCAATTATATCTTTATCTTCCCATAATTTAGAAGATATAAACGCTACTGATTTTAGCGGCAAACCTTTAGGTGATGTCATCCCATAAAGTTCTTTTATCAGCTTATATTTTTGATTTACAAAATCCAATAGAGCTATCCATAGATCATAAAATTGTTCCGCTTCCTCATCTGTTAAAACCATACAAATACACCTTCATCCTTTTTATATTATCCATCAGCAACATTCTATATAATATCATTTACCCCTATATGCTCAAAACTTCCGTAGACAAACACAATTTTGACCTTATCAATTGCTGATTCCGACTTGATCATTTTAGCATAAGCTACTCATCTCGGATAATTCTTGTTTAAATCTTGGATAAACCTTGTTTAAACTACACCTTTATTACAAAATATTTAACCAACTATTCTTTGACTTATTGCAAGGAATAATACATTAACTTAGTCCAAGATTTAGCTCAACTTTAGTCCAAAACAAGTCCAATTTAGTCCAAGCTCTGAAAGTAAGTCCCAAAACGATCTAATTCCATTGAAAATAAACTCAACTTCTCATTCATCAGCCAAAGTCTCATATCTCACAACCAATTGATTCTGACTATTCTATTTCTATATAAATCACCACCTTGAATAGTTCTTGTTTAAATCTTGGATAAACCTTGTTTAAATTACAATTTTAAAACAAGATCTCACTTTAATATCCAATTAGATTTTTGCTGGTTTTCTGAGTCAGTATCAATAATGCCTTGTTTTCTCAGCGCTGTAAGCATATTTCGGATTTTATTTTCTTTTTGGGCATCACTCAACACATTTGGCAGCTTATCCCATAACAATTCCCGAATATCCTTCTTTTTGGCTTTTTTATACTGTTTCAGATATTCAACAATTAAATCCTTATAATACTTATCATCAAACCCCTTATTTTTAATATAGTTTGTACTCTCATCAATGCTCTTAGCCGCTGATGCCGATAAATATAAACTTGTTATCCTGCCTTCTACCAGTTTCAATGCCCGCAGTCTGTCTACATCCTCTTTTTCTATCAACAAGCCTTTTTGGACCCTGTCAAGCAAAAACACTGTCTGTAAATCTAAATCCTGATGATCATACAATATGTGCATATAATTATCATTCAAGGTTTTACCATATACCGTCACTTCAACCTGTGCCCCTGAAGATACATTGTAGTCCGGCAGTGGAAAATACTTCGCCTTTTGAATATTATATGCTCGGCGGATTCCCAATGTTGCGGTATCAATCATATGAAATGCCATCATAGAATCTGCTAAAAGTTTATTTCTATAAAATGGCGGACTGTAACTTACTTCCAACACGTTCTCTATTTTCTGCGGAATAAAGTCCCCCGGATTCGTAAATTTAATTTTGTCCTCAAATTCATTCACATAAATCCTTCCACCTAACTGATAATTCGTATGCGCAATACAGTTGTTAAGCAACTCCCGAATTAGCCAGCTATTATATTGCTCTGTTTCCATCGGAAACAGCGTCAACTGATTAGGCATATAACGGTAAGTCAGATTTCGTACTTTCGCAAACACCTTATCCACTACATTGATAAATGGAATCTTGAAAATCGCATAATCTTTATCCATTCCGTCCGCGCCATACAATCTCCACATAATGCTCGGCGCAGTCTGAAACATATAATCAAAATCAGAATTCCCCAACAGAAGCATTCCTGCCTGTGTAATTTTACCATCTATCATGAGCTTAATCTTTGTAAGAAACTGCTCATCACTCATAGCATCCACTTCTGCCGAAATATGCTTCTGATTCATTTTTTCTTTATATTTTTCTCTTGCCAAATCTATTGCAGTCTTATCCAAGTGCTCTATTGTTGCCTTTTCTAATACCTGTTTTGACCAGTCCTTACGTTCCTGTGAACGAATCGCGTCTATCTTATACTGTTTTAATGCAACAAGACTTTCTCCTGCCCGTTCATAATAATTCGTTTTCCAATCTGTTGGAATGCCAGTCGCCGCCGCAGGAATTTTGAACATAAGCACTCGGTATTCTTTGCCATTCAAAATCGGAAATATTTCGATAATATCATAAAATGTCATTCCATTGGCGGTATCTCTGGAAATCTCATATTTGAAACGCTCAAGCAGACTTTTATCCCCCTTTTTAAATGAGGTTCCTACTACCTGTTTTGTCTTGTTCTGCTCTCCAACTCCAAAAACAAGCCATCCATATTGCTGTTGACGTAAGTTTGCTTCATTACTTATTGCAGAAAAATATCTTCCAATTTTATCTGTATCATAACCGCCCTTAGCTTCCTTAAACTCAACAATTTCAAATTCCCAACGCTCCATGAGCATTTCTAAAATTTCGTAATATTCAACATCTTTTATAGACTTGCTATATTCAAAATATGGCATTACGCTACCACCCAACCTATATTTTTTCTTTTATTTTTTGTTTTTATATTTATCTGCTAAATCATATCATGAATTAGATTTTTTCAATAATCTATTCCTCCAAAACTTTACTATCTAAGTCATTAATAAATGCTTGTATTTCATTTTGGTTTTTTTCCTTCCATATATCATACAGCGCATATTTTCTAAATCCCTTTCACTTTTTATCTTATACTTTTCTAATAAACTATCATATTTTTCAGCCTTCTTCATATTCTGTGCAATTTCTTCATCATCAATTAACCAATGCTTATTATCAATAATCTCTTTAAAAAATATTTTTGCCTTGTCCGGATTATCATTAATCCAACAAAATAGTCTGTTAAAGTTATATCGAACAGTTTCATTTTGATTTTTACTTAACCCTTGGTTCTGCTTTATATATTCAGTAACCTCTTGTACAACGTCTTTGAGTCCTTTAACCCTGCTCTCTGGAAGTTCTAAATAAATATCTATTGGTAACAAAATACTTCTCAAGTCATTTCCCATTTCAGCTAAAATATCTTTAAAAATATCATCAATTTCTCCAGAATCTAAAAATACTGCTTCAATTGTTAGAAAGTCTCCATTTTGATTTGGTATAATAGGCTTTGTTTTTCTCTCAAACAAGTTTTTATGCTTATACTTTCCAAAATATTCAATAAGTTCTTTCAGCCACAAGTAAGTATCTTCTTCAGGCAAGCTTAAATGATATGCCAAAACAGCAACATTCTGGCACTCCCCTACCTCATTAGCTATCTCGGTACACCAATACTTTTTTGCTTCTTCAATGACTTCAAAATTTATTTTTTGAACTTCACAAACATTCAATAATTCTTCTGTAAATGCTGTTTTCAAAAGCTTCAATAGTTCCGCTTGTCCCTCTACTCTAATTTCTTTATTTTGTAAAGTAATTATTTTCGCCATTGCTTCACGTTCGGAAAATGAAGTATTATTCATCGCTTTCAAAATGTCCTCAAATAACATATCATAATTATAAATTTCACACGATATATCTTCCGGCAGTTGGATTCCTTTATCTAACAAAATTTCCTTACATTCATTATCTAGCAATGATAAAATTTGCTTATATACATCTTCAATGTCATTATCCCTATATAATTCGTTTATACTGCAAAATCGCCCTAATTGATTTGGATATATCTTAGCCGCTTTATATTCCTCTATATTTTTTAAATTTATTAATGCTCCATATAAATTATTTAGCCATGTAATAGCACTGCTGCTATTATTCAAATTTAATTTCAGCGTTTCTAAACATTCAAATTCTTCTATTATCTGAATCAATCTTTGCATATTGAAATTTCTACATTCCAACCATAATGAAGCATACCATTTATGAATATCCAAAAATGGTGCTATACGGTCAGGATATATTGGATTTACCAATTCCCAGACATGTTCTCTCTCTATTGTTTCATTGTCGCTTATAATAAATATAATTGGATCATCCCAAGGATCATATAGTGCTTTTCTTTCGCCACTTTCTGTATCAACAATTTCCGCATACTTTATATGTTGTTTACATTCTCCAATAACATCAGCAAACCAATCTTTAGACAACCAATCTCTTTGGGGTTGTCTTGGTATACGTACAACATTATATACTTGCCTCCAATGGTGCTCTGCCACATAGTTCAATAAATTTTTATAAGCATTTAACGCTTGCCTTATCAGCTTCTTGTTCTCATCAACAACTTTGTTCTCGACATCCGTTAAGTAAATCCCACTTCGTGGATCATTAGGATTAAAATATGCACTGTTTACAATAACCGGAAACGCAAAATCCTCTGTACCAATAAGGGGAAATGTACAAAATATCTTAGGAACATCCTTAGGATATTCGTCAATAAAAATCTCATTATTTTTTGCTTTAACAGGTATTGCCAAATCTATTTTTTCTTCATGATATAACAATATAAATAATTTATTTTTGTTTCCATTTTCGGTTATATAAATTGTATGCACCTCCGCCAGCCCCAGTTTACCTTTTTCTCCACGTTCTATATACAATAAATCATTTACCTTTATAGAGTTAATTTTTTCCACAAATGCAAACACATAAGGAATTGATGCATAAAAACTTTTTAGCCCACTTTTCGCAATCTCTATTCCTTTATCATCCAATTCATATAAAAACCGAGTATTGAAACCTCCAGTTTTCTCCAAAACAGAAATGTCAATTTCTTTACTTTCCTTAAGCTGTCTAAAACTTTCATTTACTGCAGCAATAACTTCTTCCTTAGTTTCACCGCTTCTATCTAATAATATATGTATTTCCTTGAGTGGCTCATTCTCATCCTGCAAAAAGGCATCTACTATTACTTGCTGTGACAGCAAGTGAGTAGTTAAAAATCCCGTTCCAAATTTTCCTGTAATTCCATTGTCTGGAGATTGATTTCTTTCTTTTGAAGAAACCTGCGAAATCAAATACACAATATTCTCTGTCGTAAAACATTTTCCATCATGCTCAAAAGATAAGTATCTATCTTTCTCATGAAAATCAATTTTGATATTTACCATTCCGTTTTTACCAGACACGTCTTTAGCATTTTGAATCAACTCCCAAATCCATCGGCGAGCTGTATTCTCATCATTTTTTAATAACAAATCCTGCATCATATCCAGTATCTTATTTGCAATTGCTGTGTCATGCGCACTGTTTATGGTAGCTTGCACCTTATCGGAATAATTCATCGTCATCCAATCCTTTTATTGAAAATATATACATGAATAGCTATGAAACTTATAATTCTGCAATGTCATTGTACAAATTGCATATTTCAACACAGGCTCTCGAAGATTTGACTATTTTATCAAACGGGACTCAAATGTACCTTTATTATCTTCTCCATACTGTGCTTGAGTTTCCGCTACCATAGATAAATTCTGCGGCATCTCATATGTATAAGCACCTGTCTCATCCAAAGTCTTTATATCCTTCTTTCTCATCTCCCGATACACAACCTCAGCCAACGCACTCATTATTGCATTATACTTAGCCGTATCCTCAAACAAACTCTGATACGATTCTTGCGCTTCCATATATCCGTCCTGCGCTGCCGTACCAAACGCTTTCGGGAAAATGCTTTCCACAAAAATCTGCGGGTCAGAAGACTGCGCCATCTTTTTCAGCTTCTTATCAGAAAGCAGTTTATCCTTTAATGATGACAGAATAACTTTATCCCCCTCCGTAAAATTGCCCTTAAATTTTTCATTAATTTTCGCAATCACCTCATCCAAAGGTGTTTTTTCATCCATCCCCTTAACACCTTTATGCTTCGCCGGAACATATACCGTCTTTGCTTCATCCAAAGCAATTTCACCCTGAAATGTTTTTTGTAGCTTATAATATTCCAGCTTCAGTTTACCCTCCAGATCAACCAACTCCACAGGGTCTTTGGGTAATAAACCAATCAGATAAGAGCAAAAAACATACTCTTTCTGTAACTCTTTATCAAACATTCTCAATATCTGCGATATGTAGCTATACCATTTAATCAGATTACGAACCTGTCTGCGGAACTGGTATCTCTCATTCTGCGTCTTTTTGTTATAACGGTTAGAAACAGGAAGTAAAATGCTGCTCATCCGCCCCATTGCCCTATCGTCCTGCCTGCCTTTTTTGTAATACTCATCCGTAAATGCTTTAATATCCTCATCCGAGTAAATACCATACGCCCGCAGTTCCCTCTGTGTCTGATATAGTAAGTCTGCGTTTACTTCTTCCTGCAGGAATGTTTCCTGATAAAACGGCTGAAATGCGTCCTTGATATCCTCCGCCTTGTTTACAAAATCTAATACAAAAGTATCTGTCTTGCCCTCACAAGTGCGGTTCAAACGGGATAAGGTCTGTACTGCTTTCACATTCTTTAACTTCTTGTCCACGATCATCGTATGTAAAAGCGGCTCATCAAATCCTGTCTGATATTTTTCCGCTACAATCAGCACATTAAAATTGTCATGGAACTCCGCTTTCGTCTGATTCTCCGAGATATGAGAACCGTCTTTGCGTACATTCAGCTTTGATTCCGTATATTCCTCGCCCTTATCATCAATCGCACCGGAAAAAGCAACCAGAATATCCACATCATCATATCTCTTTTCCTCTATGTATCGTTTGATTTCGTGGTAATAGCGGACAGCAGCCAGCCTTGACGATGTGATTACCATCATCTTTCCTTTGCCATCAATCTTATGCCTTGTGGTATCTCTGAATGTCTCCACAATAATCTGCGATTTCTGACTGATATTATAAGGATGCAGCTCTTGATATTTACGGATGACCTTTGCCGCCCTACTGGACGGAACATCGGGATTATCTACCATAGTCTTTGCAATTCTAAAACAGGTATTGTAGGTCATGTAATTTTGAAGAACGTCAAGAATAAACTTCTCCTCAATCGCCTGCCGCATACTATATACATGGAACGGATGAAAAGAGCCATCCTCCTGTTCCTGCCCAAACATTTCCAGCGTGGTCGCCTTTGGTGTAGCAGTAAACGCAAAAAAGGACAAATTCTTATGCTTGCCTTGGGCAATCATTTCTTTTACAAGCCTGTCCTCCGGATCAACTTCTTCCTCCGCTAAACCTTCACGCTCCGCATACTCCCGCAAGGCTTCTTTCGTATCTGCCAGCGCAATCTTTAATTTAAGCGCCGAACTGCCTGTCTGAGAAGAATGTGCCTCATCTACAATAATCGCAAAGCATCTGCCATTTGCTTTATCCACTTCCGTATAAATTACCGGAAATTTCTGTAGAGTGGTAACAATAATGCGCACACCGTCATTAATTGCATTTTTCAAGTCCTGAGAATTTTTATCCTCTCCTATGGTTTCTATGGCACCTAACTTATGGTCAAATCCCGAAATTGTCTCCTGAAGCTGCGCGTCTAAAACAGTGCGGTCCGTCACGACGATCACACTGGAAAATACCGGCTTATTGTTTTCATTGAAAAGCGATGCAAGGCGATATGCTGTCCACGCAATCGAATTAGATTTGCCAGAACCTGCGCTATGCTGAATCAGGTAATTCTTTCCTGCCTACTATGAGGGAAAGCAGATAGCCCTGCACCGAATATCGTATCAGAAAAAGGATATGGTTGTCAATCCACAGCACTACAGACGGCTCACCCTGAAACAGACGATGGAGGCGGAAAATATGCTTTTGGAACAGGACAAAGTCATTGATTTTCCTTTAAAATCTTCTGACTTATCCAGATATGACGAGGTGCTGTATGAATGAACTGACCATGGACAGGCTGCGGGAGAACCTGGAAAGCCTCAAGATGAAGAACACCCTGGAGATTCTGGACAACTATCTGGAACGGGCGGTGGCGGAGAAGTTAAATATCGTGGATGTTTTGGATCACATTTTTGCCGAAGAAGCGAAATCCAGGCGCAGGCGCGCTTATGAGAAACAGGTCCAGATGTCCGGTTTCCCCATTAAGAAGACGCTGGATGAATTTGATTTTTCCTTCCAGCCCTCTATTGATAAACGCCAGATTGATGAACTGGCAACTATGCGTTTCTTGGAAAACGGGGAAAATGTAGTTTTCCTTGGACCGCCGGGTGTGGGCAAAACCCATCTTGCCTCAGCCCTTGGGCTTGTGGCTGCAAAACACCGGTTCTCCACCTACTACATCAACTGCCATCAGCTCATTGGGCAGTTAAAGAAAGCCCACTTTGAGAACCGGCTGCCGGACAGGCTTAAAATCCTGTCCAAGTACAGGATGCTTATTATCGATGAGATCGGATATCTGCCTATGGACATTCAGGGGGCTAACCTGTTTTTCCAACTCATCGCAAGGCGGTATGAGAAGACATCCACAGTCTTTACCTCTAATAAGACCTTTTCCCAATGGAATGAGGTATTTGCTGATGTCACCATTGCTTCCGCCATTCTGGACCGGGTTCTGCATCATTGTACCGTGGTCAATATCAAAGGAGAGTCATACAGGCTGAAAGAACGCAAGGAATTTATGCGCCAGAAGCAGCAGACCGTGAATACGCTTTTTGAGCAGGGAAACACCTGAAGATGTAACTTGATTCCGCTGAAAAACTACAAAATTTGGTTGGCGTTTTCTTACAATTTTAAATCGGCGTTGACAGCATTATATTTTCTCTAATTACGCATTTCGTATTAGTATTAATCTAATATTATTACTTGTTGTTTATTTTGTCAATACTATTTTAAAATTATTTTTTGATATTTACGAATTGCATAATGTGTTGTGCAATGTTATAATATATAAAATATCTTTTATATTGCTAATAGAACAAAGCTGCGTTTAATAATTTGATGGGAGATGAAAAAAGCAATGCCTATGACTAGAAATATATTTAATAAACAGTTTCCAAGAGAAATAAAAAGCATAGATAATGTATTTGGGAATTTTCTTGTAAATAAAGGCTTGTACGATGAACTAGAGATTACAAAGGATAATATTTATGAATTAGCTGACTTGGTAGGGGGACATGTAAAAATTGATATTTATTGTCCTAAATGTGGGGAAAGCCGAGTGTTTTCTTGTGAGATGATTCCGTATTATTGGTATGATGATCGTAATCAAGAAATAAAAAGACGTTCTTTAGAAGACGAAATCATATCATGGCAACAAATTCAAAATATGAGAGGTCCCCGTTTTGCAGATGCTCCAGAAGAACCTTGGACATGGACTAATAATACTTTAGAGGATGATACTCGATTAATGGTATTTAAATTTTTTTGTGCAATGGATAATACACATCATTTGGACTATATTGTTCTTACATATGGAAATAAAATGAAAAAAATTGGTCAATATCCTTCTGTTGCAGATTTATCATTCCCTGAATTGAAGGAGTATAGAAAAGTTATGACCAAGGAAGATGAAAAGGAGCTTAAAAGAGCCATCGGATTATTTGCTTCTGGAATTGGAGTGGGTTCTTTTGTATATCTTAGAAGAATTTTTGAACGTATTATTGTAACTGCTAGTCAAAAGGCAATAGAAGAGAAAAAAATTAAGGAAGAAGAGTTTGACAAGGCACATGTTGATGAAAAAATAAAAATGTTAGCAGAGTATCTACCAAAATCATTAGTAAATAATCATGTATTTTATGGAATTATTAGTAAAGGAATTCATGAGTTAAGTGAAAACGATTGTCTAGAGTTTTTCCCAGTGATGCAAAGTTTTATAATGATGATTTTAAGGCAGTGGGAAAAGATTCGCAAAGATGAAGAAGAAGAAAAGAAATTAGCAGCTTCTCTTAGTAATATTGCTGCAAAAGTTAAATAAAAAATAGTCGCGAAGCACTTTATAACACATTATATCAGAATATAGTTAAACAGAAAGGAACATGATTACATGGGTTATGGTCAAAATTTAAAAGATATCTTGGACAGTAAAGGAATGACAGTAAAACAACTTGCGCTAAAAGCAAAAATCGCTCCTACAACGCTTTATTCAATTATCCAGCGAGATACTGCTATCCGCTTTGACACTGCACTTAGAATTTCTAATATATTGGATATCCCCATCAGTTCTATCTGCAAAGATAATCCCTATGACGATGTCGAAACCTTACCAACTCTTCCGTCTGACAATGAAAAGTGGAATATTAACAGCCATAAGAACGCCTATATATCAGATCGTACTGCCCGTATCTTGAAAAAGTTTGATTACACAGAGCTGCCTATGGTAGATCAATTGATTGCGGATTTATATGTGCTAGACGATATAACCAGACGTGATCTGTTTGAATATGCAAAAATGCTGAAGAAAAATCATACTTCGCCTGAAAGAGCCGCTGATTTGAAGGATATAAAGTAGAAAAATAATGCAGGAATAAAATATCGTAGCCATTTTGTAGCCACTTTAGTTCCCTAAAGTGGCTTTCCATGTAAAAAGGCTTTCGGAGAAATCCCCGAAAGCCTTGATTTTACTGAATATATTACAATTACTCGATGATTGTAGCAACCCTACCAGAACCAACAGTCCTACCACCCTCACGAATAGCAAAGGTAAGTCCCTGCTCCATAGCGATAGGATGAATCAGTTCGATTGTCATCTCTACGTTATCACCAGGCATGCACATTTCTGTACCTGCAGGAAGGTTACATACGCCAGTTACGTCAGTTGTTCTGAAATAGAACTGAGGTCTGTAGTTGTTGAAGAAAGGAGTATGACGTCCACCTTCATCTTTTGTCAGAACGTATACCTGAGCGGTAAACTTTGTGTGGCATTTAACTGAACCGGGTTTGGAAAGAACCTGTCCTCTTTCGATTTCTGTTCTCTGAACACCACGAAGCAGTGCACCAATGTTATCACCAGCCTGAGCCTCGTCAAGCAGCTTACGGAACATTTCGATACCGGTTACAACAGTCTTACGTGTTTCTTCCTTAATACCAACGATTTCAACTTCTTCATTCAGGTGAAGAGTACCACGCTCTACTCTACCAGTAGCAACGGTACCACGTCCTGTAATTGTGAATACGTCTTCAACAGGCATAAGGAAAGGCTTATCTGTAGCTCTTTCAGGATCAGGAATATAAGAGTCAACTGTCTCCATAAGCTCCATGATCTTATCGCCCCACTCACTCTGAGGATCTTCCAGAGCCTTGAGAGCGGAACCCTTGATAATCGGGCAGTCATTGAATCCATATTCTTCAAGCTGTTCTGTGATTTCCATTTCTACCAGTTCAAGCAGCTCAGGATCATCAACCATATCACACTTGTTCATAAATACTACGATATAGGGAACGCCTACCTGACGGGACAGAAGGATATGCTCCTTTGTCTGAGCCATAACACCGTCAGTAGCAGCTACTACCAGGATAGCGCCATCCATCTGAGCTGCACCAGTGATCATGTTCTTAACGTAGTCAGCATGTCCCGGGCAGTCAACGTGTGCATAGTGTCTCTTTTCTGTTGAATACTCAACGTGTGCAGTAGAGATAGTAATACCTCTTTCTCTTTCTTCGGGAGCCTTGTCGATGTTCTCGAAGTCAGTAGCTTCATTACCAGCAACTCTTTCAGCAAGTACCTTTGTGATAGCTGCTGTTAATGTTGTTTTACCATGATCAACATGACCAATGGTACCAATATTACAATGGGTTTTGGATCTGTCAAATTTAGCTTTAGCCATTTCTAAAGTCCTCCTTTAAAATAATAGAAAATTTTTCGTTACAAATATTTATCGACTATCTTTGATTATATTAAAAAATAGCAATATTTTCAAGCACTAATTGCTTGTGATTCGTTTACATTGTCTTTGCTGCTAAGACTTTTTCTGCAAGATAAAGTTGCGTTACCTTTATTTTGTCTTTGCTGCCAGAACTTTTTCTGCAAGATAAAGTTGCGTTACCTTTATTTTGCCTTTGCTGCTAAAACTTTTTCTTGCACGTTCTTCGGTACCGGCTCATATTTTTCAAAGAACATGGAGTAGTTACCGCGTCCCTGTGTTTTGGAACGAAGGTCTGTGGAGTAACCAAACATTTCAGAAAGAGGTACAAATGCTCTTACCATCTTTCCGCCGCCGATATCATCCATTCCCTCGATACGTCCACGACGGGAGTTAATGTCACCGATAACATCACCCATATAATCTTCAGGCATTGTAACCTCTACCTTCATGATGGGCTCAAGCAGAATTGGGCTTGCCTTCTGCATTGCATCCTTGAATGCCATAGAACCAGCAATGTGGAATGCCATTTCAGAGGAGTCAACCTCATGATAGGAACCGTCATATACGGTAGCGTGAACACCAAGTACTGGGAATCCTCCAAGAATACCGCATTTAGCTGCTTCTTCAATACCTTCGCCAACTGCAGGGATGTATTCTTTGGGAATTGCACCACCCACAACTGTGGATTCAAACTTAAACAGTTCTTCTCCATTGGCATCCATAGGCTCGAATCTAACTTTACAGTGTCCGTACTGTCCACGTCCACCGGACTGCTTTGCGTATTTGGAGTCAACTTCAATCGTCTTGGTAAAGGTTTCTTTGTAAGCAACCTGAGGTGCACCTACATTAGCCTCAACCTTAAATTCACGAAGAAGTCTGTCCACGATAATTTCCAGGTGAAGTTCTCCCATACCTGCAATGATCGTCTGACCTGTTTCATGATCTGTATGAGCACGGAAAGTAGGATCTTCTTCTGCCAATTTTGCAAGTGCCTCACCCATCTTACCCTGTCCGGCCTTAGTTTTAGGCTCAATTGCAAGCTCGATAACGGGCTCAGGGAATTCCATGGACTCTAAGATTACAGGATGCTGGTCATCACAAATGGTATCACCTGTTGCGGTAAATTTAAATCCAACTGCCGCAGCAATATCACCAGAGTAAACCTTATCCAGCTCAGCTCTCTTGTTTGCGTGCATCTGAAGGATACGTCCTACACGCTCCTTTTTATCTTTCGTAGCATTCAGTACATAAGAACCTGAGTTCATTGTACCAGAATAAACTCTGAAGAAAGCAAGTTTTCCAACAAAAGGATCTGCCATAATCTTAAATGCCAGTGCAGAGAAAGGTTCATCATCAGATGAATGTCTTTCCACTTCATTGCCATCTAAATCGGTACCCTTAATTGCAGGGATATCCAAAGGTGAAGGCATAAACTCAATAATTGCATCAAGAAGTTTTTGTACGCCTTTATTCCTGTAGGCAGTACCACAGCATACAGGAATTGCCTGACATTCGCAGGTAGCCTTTCTTAAAACTTTCTTCATTTCTTCATTAGAAGGTTCTTCACCCTCTAAGTACATCATCATTAAATCATCATCCAGCTCACAGATTTTTTCAATAAGCTCAGAACGATATAACTCAGCCTCATCCGCCATGTCCTCAGGGATATCAATAATAGAAATATCGTCTCCCTTATCATCATTATAGATATAGGCCTTCATTTCAAATAAGTCAATAATTCCTTTAAAGTCATCTTCCTTACCAATAGGCAGTTGAAGGCAGATTGCATTCTTACCTAATCTGGTGCGAATCTGATCTACAGTTCCGTAAAAGTTCGCTCCCAGAATATCCATCTTATTGATGAATGCCATTCTCGGTACATTATAGGTATCAGCCTGACGCCATACATTTTCAGACTGGGGTTCTACACCACCTTTTGCACAAAAAACGCCTACTGCACCGTCAAGTACACGAAGGGAACGCTCAACTTCTACTGTAAAGTCAACGTGTCCCGGCGTATCAATGATATTAATACGATGTTCTAATGCACCAGGTTTTGCCTTACAGTTTTCCTGCAGAGTCCAGTGGCATGTGGTAGCAGCGGAAGTAATGGTAATACCTCTTTCCTGCTCCTGCTCCATCCAGTCCATGGTTGCAGTACCCTCGTGAGTGTCACCAATCTTGTAGTTAACACCGGTATAATAAAGAATACGCTCTGTTGTAGTTGTCTTACCGGCATCGATGTGGGCCATAATACCAATATTACGAGTTCTCTCTAAAGGATATTCTCTTCCAGCCAAGGTTTTTTCCTCCTTATATTAGTCTGGGCATTGCATAAGGGCTTCACGCCGCTTCTTTCAAACAAATAACGGTTTTATCTGTCTGATTAGAAACGATAATGTGAAAATGCCTTGTTTGCTTCTGCCATTTTGTGCATATCTTCTTTTCTCTTAACGGCTGCGCCTGTGTTGTTTGCAGCATCGAGAATTTCATTTGCAAGTCTGTCCTTCATGGTCTTTTCGCCTCTCTTACGAGAAAACATTGTAAGCCAACGAAGAGCTAATGCCTGACGACGGTCAGGTCTTACTTCGATAGGTACCTGATAGGTAGCACCACCGATACGTCTTGCTTTTACTTCCAGAACAGGCATAATATTATTCATAGCCTCTTCAAAAACGTCAAGAGCCGGCTTGCCGGATTTCTCTTCTACTGTAGCAAATGCACCATATACAATCTTCTGCGCTACACCTTTCTTACCATCTAACATGATGTTATTGATAAGCTTAGTAACCACTTTGTTATTGTATAAAGGATCTGCCAATACATCTCTCTTCTGAATATGTCCTTTACGTGGCACGGTTCTTCCCTCCTTAATTAAATTCATTAAATCATCGGTACTCACAGTGTGTCGTTCTAATTTCACAATTTGTGTACGTGCGGGTATCTCTTATTACAAATTTTGCGTAACACAGCCTGCATGAATCTGCTGCTGTACTGCTGCCTTTATCTGTAACAGAATTCCAACACTAAATTAGTTTACGTTCGTGGGTCCAATCTGTTCCAAACACTATTTACCTGCTTTAGGTCTCTTAGCGCCATATTTGGAACGGGCCTGCTTTCTGTTTGCAACTCCTGCAGTATCAAGTGTACCTCTGATGATGTGGTATCTTGTACCTGGTAAATCCTTTACTCTTCCGCCTCTGATCAGAACAACACTGTGTTCCTGCAGATTGTGGCCTTCTCCGGGAATGTAGCTTGTAACTTCGATTCCATTGGAAAGACGTACTCTGGCGATCTTTCTAAGAGCTGAGTTAGGCTTCTTGGGAGTAGCAGTCTTAACAGCAGTACAAACACCTCTCTTTTGAGGAGCAGAAGTATCGGTTGCTTTCTTGTGAAGGGAGTTCCATCCTTTCTGAAGAGCGGGAGCCGTTGACTTCTTCACTGATGTCTGACGTCCTTTTCTGACTAACTGGTTAAATGTTGGCATTCTGTTTCACCTCCTGTTTATAAAATAATGATTTTTCAGCGCACAAAAAAGATTATGCCCTTTCATGCACACTAAGTTAGTATAAATGCTCACATTTTCCTTGTCAAGCATTTTTACTAAAAATCTCCGCACCTACCATAGTATGTGCGGAGATTACGTTAACATGAGGATAGCTCAAAAAGTACGGCATCCATTGTTTTTATACTTCTGTTTCTTCCAGAACATCTTCAATTTCGTCAAAGACTTCTTCCATCTCTTCCGTTGCTTCTTCTGTCTCTTCCTCTAAAAGCTCATCCTCTACCAGCATTTCTTCGTCCAGGCCTTCGTCAAAGGAAACTTCCATTTCTTCCTCATCCTGTTCAAAATCCATGTCCCCCATCAGCTTATTATCTGTTGAAAGTCTGGCACTGCGGTAACGTTTCATACCTGTTCCGGCAGGAATCAGCTTTCCTATGATTACATTTTCTTTCAGACCAATCAAAGGATCAATCTTTCCTTTAATTGCAGCCTCTGTCAGAACCTTAGTGGTTTCCTGGAAGGATGCTGCGGATAAGAAGGAATTGGTTGCAAGCGCTGCCTTTGTGATACCAAGCATTACCTGCTTGCCTTCTGCCGGCTCTTTGCCCTCTGCGATCAGTTTTGCATTCATATCTTCATATTCAAGTACATCCACCATTGCACCAGGTAAGAAATCCGTATCACCATTGTTTTCAATCCTGATCTTCTTAAGCATCTGGCGTACAATCACTTCAATATGCTTATCGCTGATATCAACACCCTGGAGACGGTATACTCTCTGAACTTCTCTAAGCATATAATCCTGAACTGCCCGAATTCCTTTAATTTTGAGCAGATCGTGAGGATTTACACTTCCTTCTGTCAGTTCATCACCTGCTTCAAGCACTGCCCCGTCCATAATCTTTATTCTTGAGCCATAAGGGATCAGATAAGTCTTTGATTCCCCTGTTTCATGATTGTTGATCACAATTTCACGCTTTTTCTTGCTGTCCTTAATGGAAGCCACACCGCCAAACTCAGCAATAATTGCAAGTCCTTTGGGCTTTCTTGCTTCAAAAAGCTCCTCTACACGGGGAAGACCTTGGGTAATATCATCACCTGCAACACCGCCTGTATGGAAAGTACGCATAGTCAGCTGTGTACCAGGTTCACCGATAGACTGGGCTGCAATGATTCCTACTGCCTCACCTACCTGTACTGCCTCGCCGGTAGCCATATTGGCGCCATAACATTTTGCACAAATGCCATCATGAGAACGACAGGTAAGAATTGTACGGATCTTTACGCTTTCAACAGGTTCACCCTTTTCATCCACCCCTACGCTTAAAATCTTTGCAGCCCGGCTGGGAGTAATCATGTGGTTTCGTTTTACAATCACGCTTCCATCTCTGTCTTTAATTTCCTCACAGGAATATCTTCCCGTAATTCTGTCTTTTAAGCCTTCAATGGTTTCTTTTCCATCCATGAATGCCCTGACTGTCATACCTGGAATTTCATCTGAATCTTCCATACAATCAATTTCACGAATGATTAATTCCTGCGATACATCCACCATACGTCTTGTCAGATAACCGGAGTCAGCGGTACGAAGCGCGGTATCGGACAATCCCTTACGGGCGCCATGAGCTGACATAAAGTATTCCAGTACGTCCAGGCCTTCCCGGAAATTTGACTTAATAGGAAGTTCGATAGTTCTACCAGTGGTATCAGCCATCAGTCCACGCATACCAGCCAGCTGCTTGATCTGCTGATTGGAACCACGGGCGCCGGAGTCAGCCATCATAAAGATATTATTATATTTATCCAGGCCTGCAAGCAGCACATCTGTCAGCTTTTTATCTGTTTCATTCCATGTTTCAACCACCGCACGGTATCTTTCTTCTTCCGTAATCAAACCACGTCTGTAGTTTTGGGAAATTCTATCTACCGTAGTCTGTGCCTCATCCAGCATTTCCTGTTTCTGCGCAGGCACCGTCATATCTGAAATAGAAACTGTCATTGCCGCTTTTGTTGAATATTTATAGCCTGTAGACTTAATCAGATCCAAAACTTCTGCCGTCACGGAAACCCCATGTGTGTTAATAACCTTTTCAAGGATCTGTTTTAACTGTTTTTTACCAACATGGAAATCCACTTCAGGAAGAAGAAGGTTTTCCGGTTTACTTCTGTCAACAAACCCTAAATCCTGCGGAAGTATTTCATTAAAGAGGAATCTTCCAAGGGTGGATTCTACAATGCCGGATGTCGTCTCACCTTCCACATTGGTTTTTGTTACTTTAACCTTAATTCTGGAGTGAAGGGTGCACAAACCATTTTCATATGCCAGAATTGCTTCATTTACGCTCTTATAATATTTTCCTTCGCCAATTGCACCGGGACGTTCCTGTGTCAGGTAGTAAATTCCAAGTACCATATCCTGTGAAGGAACTGCCACCGGACCACCATCAGAAGGCTTTAAGAGATTATTAGGCGAAAGCAGAAGGAACCTGCATTCTGCCTGTGCTTCCACTGAAAGGGGAAGGTGCACTGCCATCTGGTCTCCGTCAAAATCGGCATTAAAAGCTGTACAAACCAAAGGATGCAGCTTAATTGCCTTACCTTCTACCAGGATAGGCTCAAATGCCTGAATACCAAGTCTGTGTAATGTAGGTGCACGGTTCAGCATAACCGGATGCTCCTTAATTACCTCTTCCAAAACATCCCATACCTGAGTGTCCAGTCTCTCCACAAGTTTCTTGGCATTTTTAATATTCTGGGAAATCCCTCTCGCCACCAGTTCCTTCATAACAAAAGGCTTAAATAACTCAATGGCCATCTCTTTGGGCAGACCGCACTGATAAATCTTAAGCTCCGGTCCAACTACGATAACGGAACGTCCCGAATAGTCCACACGCTTACCTAAAAGATTCTGACGGAAACGTCCTGACTTACCCTTTAACATATCTGACAAAGACTTAAGGGCTCTGTTGCCTGGGCCGGTTACCGGTCTCCCACGTCTGCCATTATCAATCAGCGCATCCACTGCTTCCTGAAGCATTCTCTTTTCATTGCGGACAATAATATCCGGAGCCCCCAGTTCCAGCAGTCTTTTCAGACGATTATTTCTGTTTATAATTCTTCTATATAAATCATTCAAATCTGAAGTGGCAAAACGTCCACCATCCAACTGTACCATAGGACGAAGATCCGGCGGAATAACCGGAATTGCATCCATGATCATCCAGGAAGGTTCATTTCCTGACTCTCTAAAGGCTTCTACCACTTCAAGTCTCTTAATAATTCTTGCTCTTTTCTGACCTGTGGATTCTTTGAGACCGGTCTTAAGCTCCGCTGCCTCCACCTCAAGATCAATTGCCTGAAGCAGTTCTTTAATTGCTTCCGCTCCCATTCCCACACGGAATCTATTTCCCCAGGTTTCTCTTGCATCCTGATATTCTCTCTCAGACAAAACCTGCTTATATTCCAAACTGGTTTCACCCTGATCCAGAACAATATAGGAAGCAAAATATAATACCTTTTCAAGTACTCTGGGAGACAAATCCAAAATCAACCCCATACGGCTGGGGATGCCTTTAAAATACCAGATATGGGAAACCGGCGCCGCAAGTTCAATATGCCCCATACGCTCTCTGCGGACGCTGGATTTGGTAACTTCAACACCACATCTGTCGCAGACAACACCCTTATATCTGATCTTCTTATATTTACCACAATGACACTCCCAGTCCTTGCTGGGGCCAAAGATCTTTTCACAGAATAAACCGTCTTTTTCCGGCTTTAAGGTTCTGTAATTGATGGTTTCTGGCTTTAACACTTCGCCTCTTGACCATTCCCTGATCTTTTCAGGTGATGCCAGGCCAATCCTGATCACATCAAATGTCATTGGCTGATACACTTCTTGCTTTGTTTCTAACATCGCTATCCATGCTCCTTTCAAAGTCGGGCTGCTTTACTCATCAAATGAATCTGAATCAAGTACCATTTCAAATTCCTCATCAAAGGCATCGCCTGATTCATCATCCTCTTCTTCATCTTCTGCACTTATGAGTGCACCGCTTGCTTCGTCAAATTCCTGCTGCTGATATCCCATTGAACCTAAGGAGCCTTTTTCGTAATCGAAGCCCTTGTCTTCTCCCTCGATCTCATAACGATAATCATTATCACCGTAATCAATATTCTCCATTATTTCAACTTCTGTATTATCTTCACGTAGAACTCTCACGTCAAGTCCAAGAGACTGCAGTTCTTTAAGCAGAACCTTGAAAGATTCCGGAATGCCGGACTCAGGAATATTATCTCCTTTAATGATCGCTTCATAAGTCTTTACACGTCCGATTACATCATCGGACTTAACTGTCAAAATCTCCTGCAGCGTATATGAAGCACCATATGCCTCCAGCGCCCAAACTTCCATTTCACCAAAACGCTGTCCGCCAAACTGTGCCTTACCACCTAAAGGCTGCTGGGTTACCAGGGAATAAGGTCCCGTGGAACGGGCATGTATCTTATCATCAACCAAGTGGTGAAGCTTTAAGTAATGCATGTGCCCGATGGTAACAGGGCTGTCAAAAAACTCACCTGTTCTTCCGTCGCGAAGTCTCACTTTACCATCCCTGGAAATAGGAACCCCTTTCCAAAGTTCTCTGTGATCCCTGTTTTCATATAAATAATCCACTACCTCAGGAAGCAGTTCTTCTTTATGCTTTGCTTCAAACTCTTCCCAGCTTAAGTTAACATAATCATTTGCCAGATCCAGCGTATCCATAATATCATTTTCATTTGCCCCGTCAAAAACAGGCGTAGCTACATTAAAGCCAAGGGCTTTCGCAGCCAGTGATAAATGGATTTCAAGTACCTGTCCAATGTTCATACGTGAAGGAACACCCAAAGGATTCAGCACAATATCCAAAGGACGTCCGTTAGGCAGATAAGGCATATCCTCCACCGGAAGCACGCGGGAAACAACACCCTTGTTACCATGACGTCCGGCCATCTTATCACCTACTGAAATTTTTCTCTTCTGTGCAATGTAAATACGCACTGCCTGATTCACACCAGGAGAAAGCTCATCACCGTTTTCTCTTGTAAATACCTTGGCATCCACAATAATACCGGATTCTCCATGAGGTACTTTAAGGGAAGTATCCCTTACTTCTCTGGCCTTCTCACCAAAAATAGCACGGAGCAGCCTTTCTTCCGCTGTAAGTTCTGTTTCTCCCTTAGGCGTAACCTTGCCCACCAGAATATCTCCGGCACGTACTTCCGCACCGATTCTGATAATACCTCTTTCATCAAGATCCTTAAGCGCATCATCACCTACTCCGGGAACATCTCTGGTAATTTCTTCCGGCCCTAATTTGGTGTCTCTGGCTTCCGCTTCATATTCTTCAATGTGTACAGAAGTATATACATCCTCCTGCACCAGTCTTTCACTTAAAAGAACAGCATCTTCGTAATTATAACCTTCCCATGTCATAAAACCAATCAAAGGATTCTTGCCTAATGCCAGTTCGCCGTCAGAAGTAGACGGACCGTCTGCAATCACCTGACCGGCTTCCACATGACTTCCTTTAAGCACAATAGGCTTCTGGTTATAACAGTTTGACTGGTTGCTTCGTGAAAACTTGGTCAGATGATATTCCATCTTTTCTCCGTCATCACAGGTCATCTTTATTAAATTAGAAGAAACATAATCAATTGTTCCTGGCTTTTTAGCAACCACACACACACCTGAGTCTACCGCCGCCTTAGGTTCCATACCGGTTCCAACTACAGGCGCCTGAGTTGTAAGAAGCGGTACTGCCTGACGCTGCATGTTTGATCCCATCAATGCACGGTTAGCATCATCATTTTCAAGGAAAGGAATAAGCGCTGTTGCAACGGAAAATACCATCTTGGGAGATACGTCCATGTAATCAAACATTGCCTTGGGATACTCTGATGTTTCATCTTTGTAACGTCCTGCCACACTGTTTCTTACGAAATGTCCTTCGGCATCCAAAACTTCGTTTGCCTGTGCTACATGGTAATTGTCTTCTTCATCCGCAGTCATATAAACTACTTCTTCCGTAACACGCGGGTTCGCCGGATCACTCTTATCTATCTTACGGTAAGGTGCCTCAACAAATCCATATTCATTAATTCTTGCATAGGATGCAAGAGAGTTAATCAAACCAATGTTAGGACCTTCAGGCGTCTCAATAGGGCACATTCTTCCATAATGAGAATAATGAACGTCCCTGACCTCAAATCCGGCACGATCTCTGGACAGACCGCCGGGGCCAAGTGCGGAAAGACGTCTCTTATGTGTTAACTCACCTAAAGGATTATTCTGATCCATAAACTGTGACAACTGGGAGGAACCAAAGAATTCCTTGACAGCAGCCTGCACAGGCTTGATATTAATCAATACCTGGGGAGAAATCTCCTCTGCATCATGAGTTGTCATTCTTTCACGAACTACCCTTTCCAGTCTGGAAAGTCCGATCCGGTACTGGTTCTGTAAAAGTTCGCCCACCGCACGGATACGTCTGTTGCCCAAATGGTCAATATCATCATCATTGCCAATGCCATATTCCAAATGAATATTATAATTAATAGAAGCAATGATATCTTCCTTTGTAATATGCTTGGGAATCAGTTCATGTACATTCTTTTTAATTGCTTCCGCAAGTTCTTCCGGATTTTCACTGAATTCTTCAATGATCTGCGCCAGAACAGGATAATAAACATGTTCCGTAATACCCAATTCTTTGGGATTACATTCAACAAAATTTGTAATATCCACCATCATGTTGGAAAGAACCTTTACATTCTTTTCCTCTGTCTGAATATATACATAAGGAACTGCCGCATTTTGAATCTGGTCAGCAAGCTCCATAGTTACTTTTGTACCAGCCTCAGCAATTACTTCCCCTGTCAGAGTATCAATAACATCCTCTGCCAGTTTATGGTGTCTGATTCTATTTCTAAAAGCAAGTTTTTTATTAAATTTATATCTGCCGACTTTCGCTAAATCATATCTTCTGGGGTCAAAAAACATAGCGTTAATAAGGCTTTCCGCGCTTTCAACACTAAGGGGCTCACCTGGACGGATCTTTTTATACAACTCTAAAAGACCTTCCTGATAATTAGTAGAAACGTCTTTGGAAAAGCTTGCTTCAATTTTGGGTTCATCTCCAAACAGCTCTCTGATCTCATCATTGGTACCTACTCCAAGCGCTCTGATCAGAACTGTAATAGGAACCTTTCTGGTTCTGTCTACACGTACATAAAAAATATCGTTAGAGTCTGTCTCATACTCCAGCCATGCACCACGATTGGGTATTACTGTGGATGAGAACAGTCTTTTTCCTATCTTGTCATGACTGATTGCATAGTAAATGCCGGGAGAACGAACCAACTGGCTTACGATAACGCGCTCAGCGCCATTAATTACAAAAGTACCTGTCTGTGTCATAAGCGGAAGATCGCCCATAAAAATTTCATGTTCGCTGATCTCTTCCTTTTCCTTATTGTACAGACGTACCTTAACCTTTAAGGGAGCTGCATATGTTGCATCTCTCTCCTTACATTTCTCGATCGAATATTTCACATCTTCTTCACACAACTCAAAGTCTACAAACTCAAGACTCAAGTGTCCGCTGTAGTCAGCAATCGGAGAAATATCATCAAATACTTCCTTAAGTCCTTCTTCCAGAAACCACCTGTAAGAATCCTTCTGGACCTCAATCAGGTTCGGCATTTCCAGAACCTCTTTCTGTCGTGAATAACTCATACGTATGTTCTTGCCTGCGGCAATAGGACGTATTCTGTTCTTTTCCATTGACTATTCACCCCGTTCTTTATGATATAATGACAGCAATAAACCAATCGCCTGCAAGGCAGACATTTGGCAAATGCAGCAATGCCCATGAGCGTTGTCCATGCAAAGCGCATAACTCAACACAATAGTGCACCTTACATTTTACTACAAGCCCGAAATTGAGTCAACAAAAATTTTACTTAGATGGGAAAATTTGTAATAGAATAAAGATTAAGCTGTGTGTCGGTCTCCCGGCACACAGCCATTTGATCTGACAACCGGCTTTTTCAGCCAGCCTTAAGTTTTACTTTATCAGGCGAATTACTTTAATGTAACCTTAGCGCCTTCTGCCTCAAGTTTAGCCTTGATATCGTCAGCTTCTTCCTTAGATGCTGCTTCCTTAAGTACCTTAGGAGCAGAATCAACAAGATCTTTTGCTTCCTTAAGTCCAAGGCCTGTTGCTTCACGAACAACTTTGATAACCTTAACCTTGTTAGGGCCAACCTCTGTAAGCTCAACATCAAATTCAGTCTTTTCTTCTACTGCTGCTGCATCGCCAGCGCCTGCTGCTGCAACTACAACACCTGCTGCTGCAGATACACCAAATTCTTCTTCACAAGCTTTTACAAGATCATTTAATTCTAAAACTGATAACTCTTTGATAGCATCAATTAATTCCTGTGTGGATAACTTTGCCATTTTAATTTCCTCCATTCATAATAAATAGTTCATTTAAAAGTTCATTTTTACTTTTTTATTCTGCTGCCGGCGCTTCAGCGGGTGCTGTTTCCTCAGCAGCAGCTTCTTCTGCTGGAGCTGCTTCTTCAGCAGGCGCTTCGCATCCTTCTGCGCCGCCTTTTTCTGCTAACTGCTTCATAACACGAGCGAAGTTCGTGATAGGAGACTGAATGCTTCCAAGCAGCTTGGAGAGCAATTCTTCTCTTGAAGGAATCTTAGCAATCTCAGCAATTCCATTTGCATCATAAGCAACGCCTTCTACAATGCCGCCTTTAACTTCCAGCTTATTTGCATCCTTTGCAAATTTGCAAAGTACTCTTGCCGGAGCAGTTGCATCTGTTGTAGAAATTGCAATTGCACTGGGACCTTCCAGATAAGAAGTAAGACTTTCACAGTCAGTTCCCTTGAATGCAAAATTCATCATTGTGTTTTTGTAAACCTTGTAAGTGATACCTGCTTCACGAAGCTGCTTACGAAGGTTGGTGTCCTGTTCTACCGTAAGTCCACGATAGTCAACAAGCACAACCGACTGCGCATCTTTAATGCTGGCAGAAATCTCTTCAATTATCGGTTTTTTCTGTTCAACTTTTGCCATGTTTTTACCTCCTGTTAGATTTTGGTGCCGAAAGGATTAAACACTGCCTCTCTTTATAAGCCGGCTTATTGATAAAAAACCCTTCCGAAGGCGGAAGGGTAGAATTTACCATAAAAACTCTTCTCCTCGGTAGGTGATAAGCTTACGTCCCTTCAGCTTCTTTTCTCACTTGGGACACCTACTGTCTTCGGCATAGTCAAAATGACCTTATTTAAGATAACACATACAAGTCTATATGTCAATGAATATTTTTTGATACATATCCTTCTGCATCAATTGTAACTTCCGGCGATAATCCTCTCATGTAAGCCAAAATCCTGCTTTTTTCCTCGCCATATGCCAGACTCACTCTGCAGTCAGACTGAATTGCCGGTATAAACTGAAACGACTCAAGCCCATTTCGTCCAATTGTCACCTGCACCATACAGGTATCCAGTGTTTTAGAATTAAACCAAAAGTTCCCTAAGCTGTAGATTACCGGTGTATCATCAAAATAGGTGATTCCCTGCAGACAGTGCGAATGATCTCCAATAATCAGATCGGCGCCTGCCTGGGCAAGCTTAGGCGCCTGATCCAGTTGTGCCCAGTCAGGTTCCGCCTGGTTTTCCGTTCCCCAATGAATAAACACAATTACAAAATCGCTTTGCTCTTTTGCTTCTGCCACTACCTGATATAATTTTTCAGGATTCCAGCACCTGAATACACCGGCGCCATCTTCCGTGGCTCCTTTTGTATCCGGATTATCCAGCCTTTCTATCTGGGTAGCCGCTACGATAGCTATTTTCATATCATTTACAATAAAATAAAGAGGCGCTGATGCTTCCTTCAGATTCCGTCCTGCACCAATTGCCGGAATTCCTGCCCGCTCAAGCACATCCAGCGTATCAAGAAGACCGGTTTCTCCAAAATCATAAATATGATTATTGGCTAAAACCGCCACATCCACCCCTATGTCATGAAGGTAAGCGACTGTGGACTCGTCTGCACGAAAGGTATAGGTTTTTCCTTCCGTAGGAGTCCCCCTTTCCGTAAAGGGAAATTCATTATTAGCCACAAGCACGTCCACCCCCTGCAGTCTGGTAAGCATATCTCCCGAGATTCCATTGTCTATGGTTTTGCCCCGCCGCAAAAGATTGGCCATAATGGCATACTCGTCATCAAACAAAATATCTCCTATGAATCCAAATGTCACCGTATCTGGCTGAGAGCTTTCCCATGCCTGAATATAGTTCGCCCTCATGTACTCTGCGTCAGCAAGCTCATGTCCGTATCTTGTGTTTTGAACTTCTGTTCCCATTACCGGTTCCGCCTGAACCTCCTCCGGCATCTTCTCCCAAAAGAAGTGTTCCTTATCATCCTCTTTCACCGTTTTCCCCTGTTCGCCAGTTTCTTCCCCCTTAAAAAACACCATAGACAAAATGCCCGCCATACCTATGGAAAGAACAATGCAGAGTGTCAAAGTAAATATCGCGCCGGCCCCAAATCTGTGTTTTCTTTTTTTCTGTCTGTTTTTCTCTTTCATAATATAGAGAATATCACATTTTTGAAAATATTCCAACCTGTCCGAAAGCATCAGCCGCCAGCCCTGTCCCCAAAATCACGGCAAATTTTGACCTGCAAAAAGCCGCTCCCATAAAAAGGAGCGGCTTACTATCCGGTTTAGATTAATACTTTGCAACACTGACTTTTACGCCAGGTCCCATAGTAGAAGTAAGTGTGATACTTCTTAAATACTGACCTTTCAGAGCTGAAGGTTTTGCCTTAACGATTGCTTCCATTAAAGCATCAAAGTTTTCCTGAAGCTTTGCTTCCTCAAAAGAAGCTTTGCCAAGGGGAACATGAATGATATTGGACTTATCAAGTCTGTACTCAATCTTACCAGCTTTGATATCATTGATTGCCTTGGTAACATCCATAGTTACTGTTCCGGCTTTAGGATTAGGCATTAAGCCTTTCGGTCCCAGAACTTTACCAAGACGTCCAACAACACCCATCATATCCGGTGTAGCAACTACTACGTCGAAATCCAGCCATCCTTCATTCTGAATCTTAGGGATCAGCTCATCTCCTCCAACGTGATCAGCGCCTGCTGCTTCAGCTTCGTTTACTTTATCACCTTTTGCAAATACCAGCACTTTAACGGTTTTACCTGTACCATTAGGAAGTACAACAGCACCGCGGACCTGCTGTTCTGCATGACGTCCGTCACATCCGGTTCTGATGTGGACTTCAACTGTCTCATCAAATTTTGCAACTGCGGTCTTTTTAACTAATGTAATTGCCTCAGCAGGCTCGTATGCAACTGAACGGTCAACCTGTTTTGCAGCCTCTATATATTTCTTTCCATGTTTCATTATTAATTCCTCCTATGGTTCAAACGACACGTCCAGGAATTTCATCCTCTTGGAACATTTATGTCTCCCACTCTCCAAATTTATTAGTCCGATGTTTGGTTATTCCTCTACTGTGATGCCCATACTTCTTGCAGTACCAGCAATCATGCTCATAGCAGCCTCAAGGCTTGCTGCATTTAAATCAGGCATCTTCATTTCTGCGATTTCCTGAATCTTAGCCTTGGAAATGGTTGCAACCTTTGTCTTGTTCGGAACTGCTGAACCGGACTTAATATTGCATGCCTTCTTGAGAAGTACAGCAGCAGGGGGAGTTTTCGTAACAAAACTGAAACTTCTGTCTGCATATACTGTGATTACAACAGGGATGATCAAATCACCCTTATCTGCTGTTCTTGCGTTGAACTGCTTTGTAAATTCAACAATATTAACCCCATGCTGTCCAAGTGCAGGACCAACCGGGGGTGCTGGTGTAGCTTTGCCAGCAGGGATTTGCAACTTAATATATCCTTCTACTTTCTTTGCCATTGTGGCACCTCCTATAATAATGCATTTTCCTATCTTTAAGCAGGAACATAAAATTCATTTTCAGATTTCCATATTCCAATAAAAATAAGACTGCATCGTGGTATGGCGCAGAAACTCATTCTGCTCCCACAGCCCGCATCTTATATGCAGGCTAATTTAAAAGTTACTTTATATTTATACAGGCCAACACCTGTAATAAATATCGCGATTAAACATTTCCTTTATCAGGACATTTTCCTTACTTCCGCAAAACTGATCTCAACGGGTGTTTCCCTGCCGAACAGTTCTACATTAATGGTTGCTGTCTGCTTGCCGAAATCCATCCTCTGTACCACGCCGACGGTATCTTTCCACACGCCTGCCACTACAGCAATGGTATCTCCTTCCGCAAAATCCACGGAAATATTTTCCGTTTTAATTCCAAGAGGCTTCATTTCAGCTTCTGACAATGGAACCGGCTTGCTTCCAGGCCCCACAAAGCCCGTCACGCCTCTGGTGTTGCGGACAACATACCATGTATCATCATTCATGACCATATTAATCAAAACATATCCTGGGAACATTTTTTTCTGGACAGTTTTCTTTGCACCGTTTTTCAGTTCTACCACATCCTGCATGGGCACACGAACTTCTAAGATCTCCTCTTCCAGATGTCTGTTCTCGATTGTTTTTTCTATATTGGCTTTTACTTTGTTTTCATACCCGGAATAGGTATGCACTACATACCAGTTCGCCTCTGCCATACAATCACCCTCACTCTACAGATTTACCAAGAAATCCACACCGTACTGCATTAAGAAATCCAGTATGGCAATCACCACTCCCAGCACTAAGGAAATACAAACTACTGCTATGGACTGTTTTAAAAGTGAATCCCGATCAGGCCATGAAATCTTTTTAAATTCTGTCTTAACCCCCTTGAAAAAACTGGGTTTTGCTGCTTTTGCTTTTTTTGCAGAATCTGCCATTTTACTCCTCATTTCTGCGCAGCTTTTTGCACATATCAAGTTTGTGGATGCCGCGCAGACACAAACTTGCAGATTGAAAATTTTTAACTTTCAATCTCAGCTCCATCCCACCAGCCTGGAAATTACTTGGTTTCTTTGTGCATTGTATGAGTTCTGCAGAATCTACAATATTTCTTAGTCTCCATCCTGTCAGGATGCGTCTTCTTATCTTTCGTGGTATTGTAGTTACGCTGTTTACATTCTGTACATGCTAATGTAATCTTAGTACGCATAATCCTTCCTCCAATCTTCTACCGGATTTTTAAGCATAAAAAAAAGACCTAAATCTTATCTCGTTTACTAACTATAGCATATCCATCTCTTCCAGTCAATTGAAATTTAAGTAATTTCGTATTTTTTAATAAGAAGAAACAGGGAGAAATTTCTTCCATTATTACCATCTTCCCATTGAAATCTGACGCATCCGGTGATAGAATATTTTTATAAAAGCAGGTTTATGCCCTAAATACAAAAACTTCCTTATTAACTCCCATCTTTAGGATTTAACACTATATTTCTTTGAGAGTTAACTATATATCTTTTTCCCGTAAGTCAGCATATTTGCTGGCTTTTTTGTTATTTCAATAAACTTGACAAATTTTCTTTTTATCTATTGATTATATAGTGCCATAGTGTTATAATGTATGAGGGTGACTTTTATGGCATATTTCTTAAAAAAATCTAATTACAAAAAAGGGACTTATCTTCAGATTTATGAGAGCTTTTATGATCCTGAACGCAAAGGAGGGGCGCATCGTTCTTATAAAGCACTGGGATATGTCCACGAACTTCAGGCAAAGGGTATTGATGATCCTGTCGCATTTTACAAAGAAGAAGTTGTGAAACTTAACCAGGAGCTTAAAGCTGCTAAGGATGAAAAAAAAGTCAGGCAGATTTCTGATGTTTCACCGGAAAAACTGATTGGCTATTTCCCTATGAAAAACATCAATGATCAGCTGTCTGTAAAAAAATATATTGATTTGATGCAGACCGCCACTGATTTCCGTTTCAATGTTTTTGATATGATTTCAGCCCTTGTTTATGCAAGGCTTGTTCATCCATGCTCTAAATCAAAAACCTATGATGAAGTAATTCCCAAACTTTTTGATTCCTATGATTTTTCCCTGAACCAGCTTTATGACGGACTTGAATATATTGGCTGTGAATACGAAAAAATTATTGAAATCTATAACCATCAGATAAAACAGATGTACAAGTTTGATACATCCCATACATACTTCGACTGTACCAACTTCTATTTCGAAATCGATAAAGAAGATGATTTCAGGAAAAAGGGGCCATCAAAAGAAAACAGAAAAGAGCCAATCGTAGGACTGGGGCTGCTCCTGGATGCAAATCAGATACCTGTCAGCATGAAACTGTTTCCTGGAAATCAAAGCGAAAAGCCTGTGATCAGAGACATCATTCTGGATCTAAAAAAGAGAAATTCCGTATCCGGAAGAACTATCCGGATAGCTGATAAAGGACTCAACTGTGCAGAAAACATCTTCCATGCACTAAACAATGGTGACGGGTATATTTTCTCAAAATCCGTAAAGATACTTCCCGAAGTTGAAAAAACATGGGTGCTCCTTCCTAATGATTACAAAGATGTTAAAAATGCCAATGGAGATGTTATATACCGCATGAAGGAATGTGTGGATGATTTCGAGTATAAATTCAATGATCCCGGGACAGGAAAAGAGAAAAAATTTAAAATCACGGAAAAGCGGATCGTTACTTACAATCCCAAACTGGCAAAGAAACAGATCTATGAGATCAAGAAAGAAGTGGAAAAAGCCAGACTCCTAAAAGCATCCCAGGCCAAGAAGTCAGAGTATGGTGATTGTGCAAAATATGTAGTCTTCACTGCTGCAGATAAAAAGGGGAATGAGACAGACGGTAAGATAAAGGTCTCTATAAATGAAGAACTTATCAAAAAATCTCTTGAGCTTGCCGGATATAACATGCTGGTGACCTCTGAGATTTCCATGAGCGGCAGGGATGTTTATGATGCCTACCACAACCTTTGGAGAATAGAAGAAGCATTCCGTATCATGAAATCACAGCTTGATGCAAGACCTGTATACCTGCAAAAAAAAGATACAATAACAGGACATTTCCTTATTTGCTACCTTGCAGTATTACTCACCAGACTGCTGCAATTCAAGATACTAAAAAGCAACTATTGTTCTGAGGATTTATTTGAATTTGTTCATGATTTTAGAACTGCAAAAATTTCAGATAGAAAGTATATAAATCTTTCAAGAGGCACGGCATTCATAAAAGAATTTTCAGTTCTTTGCAACCTTCCATTGACATCATATTTTTTGAGCGAAGGAGAAATCAAAAAAATGCTAAGCCATAGGTTTTAATCTGTGGCTTAGCACTATATTTTACAGTTCAACTCTCAAAGTCAGGTAGCATATCCATCTCTTCCAGTCAATTGAAATTTAAGTAATTTCGTATTTTTTAATAAGAAGAAACAGGGAGAAATTTCTTCCATTATTACCATCTTCCCATTGAAATCTGACGCATCCGGTGATAGAATATTTTTATAAAAGCAGGTTTATGCCCTAAATACAAAAACTTCCTTATTAACTACAGCATATTATAATTAATAAAGGGTAAGTTTTCTGCCAAACGGTATTGGCAGCAGGTATAATTCACGGAAGAAGGGAGGGGCTGACTATGTCATACAATGCAGCACTTAACGTGGTTTATAACCATTATCTGACTGCTTATGCACCCCAAAAAAGTTCTACTCAGTATGATAGTCATAAAAAGAGCGAACTTCGGGGTATTTATAACTCCATTGTAAAATTAAATAAAGATGCTCCTTTGTACAAACTGGACAATAGTAAGGAATCTCGTAAATTTGTAATTGGACTAAAGGAAAATGCAAGGTCGCTTCGCAACACCATTGCTTCCCTTGGCGGATTAGATGAAAAGGAAATGCTTGGCAAAAAGGCTGCCTACTCCACCAATGAAAACATTGCAAATGCTGCGTACATCGGCGGAAGTTCCCTAGAAGGCGCTATGCCCTCTTTTGAGCTGGAAGTAACTGCCATGGCTTCGAATCAGGTCAACTTAGGTTCATTCCTGCCTTCGGAGGATAGGGCAATGCTTGCACCAGGCGCATATTCTTTCGATATCTCCATTAACGATTTAAATTACGAGTTTCAATATAACGTCCATGAAGGCGAGACCAATCTGGATCTGCAGGAACGCCTTTCCAGACTGATCACCAATGCAGAAATCGGTATCAATGCCGATATTGTAAAAGATGATAACGGTAATTCTTCGCTCCGGCTTGCCTCTACTGCTACAGGACTTAAAAACAATAAAGATCTTATATTCCATGTATCTGATGATAAGACCAGCAAGCGTGCCGGTACGGTAGATTATATGGGAATTGATTATATTGCCAGAGAACCTTCCAATGCGGAATTTCTCTTAAATGGTGAACCAGGCAGTGCTCCTTCCAATAGTTTTACGATTGATAAAATGTTCAGCGTCACCTTAAACGGCATTAGTACCGGGGAAGGAGAAACAACGCAGATTGGTCTTAAAACAGATTTGGATTCACTTGCTGAAAATGTAAATAATCTGGTTGACGGTTATAATTCCTTTATTCGGGCTGCTGCTGAATATCTTGACCTAAATCCCCGCAGCGGGCATTTATTAAACGAAATGTCAAGAACCTCCCGCTATTATCAGGCTGATCTTGAAAAACTTGGACTTTCTTTTGAGCCTGGCGGACAACTTTCTCTTAATGAAGATACTTTGAAAAGTTCATTGCAGGGTGATGAGGGGCGCGGACAGTTTTCCACCATAAAGGATTTTACTAACTCAGTTCTGCGTAAAACAAACCAGGTTTCCTTAAATCCTATTGAATACGTAAACAAAACCATTGTTGCATACAAAAATCCCGGCCACAATTTCCCGGTTCCCTATATGACCAGTAATTACAGTGGTTTGCTTTTTAACAGTTATTGCTGATACTAAAGGCGCAGATCTTTTAGATCTGTGCCTTATTATAATTCCTTTTCTACCATCTGCAAAGCCGCCTCAACCACCTTATCCATATCATAATACCGGTACTGTCCCAGCCTGCCGCCAAACAATACATTTTCTTCTCTTGATGCAAGTTCCATATAGTCAGAAAAAAGCTTATTATTTTTCTCATCATTTACCGGATAATATGGCTCATCTCCCTTTTTCCATGATCTGGGATATTCCCGGGTAATGATGGTACCTTCTCCTTTTCCAAATTCAAAATGCTTATGTTCTATAATCCTCGTATACGGGATTTCCCGTTCCGTATAATTTATCACCGCATTCCCTTGATAGTTATCACATTCCGGCATATCTTCCACCTCAAACTGAAGCGACCGGTATTCCAAATTTCCCAGACAATAATCAAAATACTCATCAATCATACCAGTATAAAGCACTTTGTCATAGGAAATAAAATCCTCTCCTCTTTCGGCTGCTGTCTTCTGACTTTTCTCAAATTCTCTGTAATCCGTACTCAGCCTGACTTCCGTTCCTTCCAACATTTTTTCAATGATGGCAGTGTAACCTCCCACAGGAATCCCCTGATAAGGATCGCTGAAATAATTATTGTCATAAGTAAAACGCAACGGAAGTCGTTTGATGATAAATGCCGGAAGCTCCCGGCAGTCCCTGCCCCATTGTTTTTCCGTATAGCCCTTAATCAGCTTTTCATAAACATCAGTACCTGCCAGAGACAATGCCTGCTCTTCCAAATTCCGTATCTCTCCTATGGGCAGACCGTCAATCTGCTCCCTGATCTTTTCTCTGGCCTCATCAGGTGTTTTGATTCCCCATAATTTGCTGAAGGTATTCATGTTAAAAGGAAGATTATAGATTTCTCCTTTGTATATTGCCATGGGAGAATTTATAAAATGATTAAATTCTGCAAACCTGCTCATATAATCCCATATTTCACGATTTGATGTGTGAAAAATATGGGCTCCGTACTCATGTACGTGGATGCCTCTCACTTCTCTGGTATAGATATTTCCGGCAATGTGATCCCTTTTATCAATAACCAGACATTTTTTTCCCCGTCTTGATGCTTCATACGAAAAAACCGAGCCAAAAAGCCCGGTTCCAACGACCAGATAATTAAAGTGCTCTTTCATAAATCTTACAGCTCCCTGTATTTTTCAAGCTGAACATAATCCTCCATCATTTCAAGTATCTTCTTGCGTCCTTTTTTGTTCAACTGAATATAATACTGCATAACTCTATTTTCAAGGATCTTCTCGCCCAGCACTTCGCCTTTTTCAAGAGATGAAAAATCAACCGGATTCAAACTCAGTCTGTCACACATACGGATCACCGTACCATATGCCATTCCTTCAATTCCCCTGTCCAATGCGGTCACCAAAGTGCTGTAAGGAATTTCCATGTCTATGGCAAACTGTCTTACGCTCTTATACTGCTTCAAAATTTCTTGTTTCAAAATTTCTGCTTTAGTCATATAAAACCTCCTGTATTCATGTCACATAACTCAATTGCACCTTATATACAGCTAGTATATCACACACACAAAATCAAGTCACCCAAAAAAAAATAAACTTTTTCAAAAAGTGTACCAAAGTACTAACATTTACATATCCAAATGAACTATTTCATCAAATTCAGGAGCATCAAAGAATTCTTTTAAGGAAATTCCAAATCCTTCGCAAAGCTTTCCAATGGTCATAACTCCCGGATTTACCGTTGATTTATCCACAATATGCATCAATGTGGTCATTGGAACTGCCGAAGCATAGGACAAGGCATAATAGGTCATCCTCTTTTCCTTACATAGATTATTAATTCTTTCCACTAATACATCTTGAGCTTTCATTTTTTCATCCGTATTCCCTTCCATATATGGTATTATTATAACTTATTATATATATGGATAGATTCCGTATACGGAAGTACAAAAAATTTTTCAAAAAAATTATAGTTCATTGGTCATCATGATCTTAATATAATCCTCTCTTTTATCACGCATAATTTCAAATCCATCCATAAAGGATTCAATGTCCATCCGATGGGTAATTACCTTTTCCGGTTTGATGCGCTGCTGTTGTAAAGATTCCAGCACATAATTCCAGTCATCTGTTTTTTCATGAGTAAAAGAAGAATTCCATGTTCCAAATAACTGTAACTGCCTGCGCAGGATTTTCCAATACAAATTTTTCTCTAATTCCATATCTGATGCCGGATTACCTACCAGCATCATCTTTCCTTTTGGGGCAAGGCCTAAAATTCCCTGCTTAATAACTTCATTTTTTCCCACACAATCAAAAAACACATCTGCACCTGCTCCGCCGGTTCTGTTCAAAAGCCAGTTGGAAAAATCCTGATCCCGTATATCACAAAAATTCTCTTTTTTTATACCAATATTTTCCGCCATGCTTTTCTGAAAATCCTTATTTCCGGCGGCGTATACATTTTGGCACCCCATCTCCAGCAAAAACATTACCACAAACAAGCCGATTGTCCCAAGCCCGCACACCGCAATTTGTTCTTCCGAATGAGGCTGCACCCGTCGTATTGCGTGCACTGCCACCGCCATCGGCTCAAGCATAGCCGCCTGCTCCATTGTAACCAGCTCCGGCAGTTCAATCAAATTCCACTCAGGCACCCTTACATATTCTGCAAATGCACCGTTGGTTCTTGAACCTAAATAATTATAATTGCTGCACATCTCATATTGTTTTTTTTGGCATTGGGGGCACTTCATGCATGGAATCAGCGGAAAAATTCCTACCCGTTTATGAAGCCAGCCTTTATTGACTCCCTCACCTGTTTTAACCACTTCTCCGGCAAACTCATGTCCGATAATTAAAGGATGGGAATAAGCGCCTGTCCGATAAGCTCTGGGAATATCAGAGCCACAGATTCCTGCTGCCTTTACACGGACCAGAACAGTTCCGGATTCTACAGAAGGAACCTCTGCCTCCTCAAAACGGTAATCTCCAATTCCATGTAATACATATGCCTTCATATCTGTTTTCCTCCCAGTTTGTGTTCTTCTTAAGCCAGGCAGCTAATCATTTCTTCTGCCCTGTGGGTAAAAGTGTGCTTTGATGCAACCTTCCAAAAACCATTTTCCGCGATCTGGCATCTTTCATTTTCATTTTTAAGATAATAAGAAATCTTATCTATTAAATCTGTTTTGCTTTCATAATATATAAAATCCTCCCCGGGCGTAAAGAAGGAAAGAAAATCTTCCTGAAAATTAGTCAATAGAAAGCCGCCTGATCCCATAATCTCAAAAGCCCTAAGCGGTATTCCCTTATGTATACTGCGCAAGGTGATATTTAAATTAATTGGCGCCATTTTGTACACATATGGAGCATATGCGTAAGCATCCAGTGCCCCATGATTGACGCAGCCGGTAAATTTAAGCGTCTGATCCGGCGTATACAAATCCAAACCAAACTTTTCTGCCGTCAGGGTTAACAGCTCCAGCCTCTCTGAAGCGGTAATCTGACGGTTAATTACATATTGCGCAAACAAATACTCAATACTCTCTACTCCTCCCACGTGCACCTGCATGGGAAGTGATCTGCGCATATCTTCAATAATTTCCTTATTCAATAATTCCTGTATAAAATTATATCCATAAACCAGCTTCTGCGCTTCCATCAGCCCCTCTAAAAAGCCCCGGGTATAGTCAGAAATTTTAGTCATTCTTTGATAAAACTGGTGCTTTTCCGTATAAAGCGATCCTACAAAGGCGACCTGATGTTTCAATTTCCAGCCTGTCTTTTCAAAAGCTGCAAAATCATTCATCTCTTTTAAGCGGTTTGTATTGGCTGCCATAGGCAGGTAATGAACTGTAGAAATGCCTGCCTTATGGAATTCCATATAAACAGCACTGTCAAACACAAAAACATAATTGGTGGGATATATGATGGAATAATGATACATCCTCACATGAGGGCTGTCATAAACCCATGCCACATAAGGGAGTCCTAAATTCTTACATGCAATCGCTGCGACTGGAAAATAATTAAAAGAAAACAAAAAATCCGGAGATATTTTTCGGATGCTCCCTTCAAGCTTCTGAACGGCTGCCGGATCATCCGCCTCCGAATCATCTGAAAAAGGACACTGTAACACACTGTGTCCCAATTCCATAAATGCTGCCGCCATATCTTCTTTTCCAAAGCTTTCCCATGTAAGTATTCCAATTTTCATTATAATCCTCCATGTTCCTCAAACCGCTTCAAATCTTCCCTGGTTGTAACTTTAAAGTTTCTCTCATCCCCCGGAATCATTTTAACCTTCATTCCCGCCATAATGGCAGGTTCCGTGGAACCGTTAATCTTTAATATTTTTTCCGGAAAAAGCGCCTGATTTGCCATATAATAAGCACCAAAAGCAAATACCTCCGGAGCCTGTCCTGCAAAGATCTGGCTTCTATTTAATAAGGAAGTTATTTTTTCTCCATCCTCACTCATATATACCGTGTCCTTCATGGGAAGCACAGGAAGGACGCCATCATATCCATCTGCTGCCTCAATGCACTGCCTTATAAGATCATGTGAAAGCAACGGTCTTGCCGCATCATGAATAAAAACCAGATCCTGATCTGAGGCAAACTTTTTCATTTCTTCAAGCCCATTCCATATGGACAGCTGCCTGTTTGCACCAGGTAAGGAAAAGCCTTTGAATTTCTGTTCAAATACTGTATCTTTCATATGTCCTAAAATAAAATCCTGCCATGCAATATCTGCCGCAATCTGTATTGCATCAATCATTTCATTGCTGGCAATTGTTTCAAGGCAATAGCAAATAATCGGTTTCCCGCAAATTTCAATATATTGCTTGGGTATGTTTCCGCCTATGCGGCTGCCAGTCCCTCCGGATAAAATAAGTGCAGTATTCACAGGTTCTCCTCCTACAAATCTCAGATCAGCATTTCCCTTCCCACATGCTTAATATTCCATTTTTCTGCATGATACATAAAATACAATGTCAGCAGATTTTCTCCCAGGTATCCTATGTACCGGTCTGCCCTCTCCCAGCCTTTAGGCGTGCTTAACTCTTCCGTTCTCTTAAGTATTGGAAACAGCCATTCGCAATAGTCTTTTAAAATTTCCCGTTTTGCTATGATCATATTGTAATTGTATAAATAAGGCTGTCTTAAGATTTCCTGAAAGCGTTCCGCATAATCAGGATATAATTCTTTCAGTGCCTGCAGCATGGCATCCCAGTCGCTCTCCTCAATATACCTGCTGTGGTGCTCGCTGATATCCGGCTCATGGAGCAAAGGATATGGCAAAAGTGCATCAACATTTTTTGCTTTCATTGCCATCAGACCGTCATCTGTAATATCCAAAAATCTTCTATAATGAAATAGCCCAAAATACTTATCTGTTTCTTCGGTGCACAACTTATTTTTCCACATCCAGTATAGCGCCGTAAGCTCGCAGTAATTCACATTTTTAGTAGAAATATTTTCCCCTGAATCATCTGTAATCTCAGTAATCCTCTGGTCCGTCAATGCCGCCCCTACCTGAATGGGATGTACCCAGTCCGGAATGGAATATGCGTTTTTTAAAGGCTTATCTCTGTAGAATTTCGCCATATATATTTCTGCCTTGGAATCAGTCCTATTACATGAATCATCCCTGTTATATGGATCATCATTATATAAGGAAGGAAATCTTCCAATGCTCTCAAAGTATCTGCCCATTAATTCCGCTTCTTTAGAAGAAGTAAGGCAATAAACATTCTTAAATCCCTTATCTGAAAGAATACCCCTCACAACATTCTGAACGTCTTCAGGGATGGCAATTAAAACAGGGATATCTTTATCTTCATAATCATCGATTTCTATCACCGGCAGCCCACAAAGGCGATTCGGATTTTCCTTAAGGCTGCTCACCATAAAACCTATGACTTCACATTCAGGATATAACTTTTCAATGGCTAAACAAGCGCCAAGAGCAATGCTCCTGGCGCCAAATATTATCAGTTTGCTGGTATTGGTAAAAGACATTGTTGTTTGCTCCATATATTTTTTAAATTTTAATCTATACAGAATTTATTTGTTCTATCTTTTCATAAAAATCCATGTGCATTAACTGTTCGGACAAAGTGATCCTTTTTCCGTCATCTAAATCTTTAACAAAGGCCTCCACCTGTTTATAAAGGCCTGGTTTAAATTCTTTATCCAAATGGTCGTCTATTTCTATTTCCTCTACTTTAACAGAGCCAATTTTTTGTATTGCAAGCTGTTCCATCGGTTTAAAATACAGTCTGTGCTTTGTTGTCAATATCTCTACTGCCCATCTTCCTGGTGCTGCCCAGTTTGCCTGATAAGAAAATAATGCACCTTTATCCGATATACCTGCGCCAACATAAGAGCTGCATCTTTTATGCCAAGTTAGTTTTCCCCCAGTATAAGATGACATTTGAACAGGCTTTCCACCCAAATAAAACGCCAGATCAACAACATGCGTAGAATTTGCCAAAAACCAGTTTTCTTTCACCTCCGGCAAATGTTTGGTCGTTTCTATCACGTGGCTCCATTCTGTAAACTCAAAATTAAATGATGATACTCCGCCATCCTCTTTAATTATTTCCAGCGCTTTTTCCGTAGATGCATAATATCTTCTATTATAAGCTACATAAACATTAGCACTTTTTTTCTCCGCCAAATCATTCAATACTTCAATTTGGTTTCGATCCATTCCAGCCGGCTTCTCCACTAAAATTCTTTGTATTCCACAACGAAGCAGTTCTGCTGTTACATCTGCCAGCTGGTCTACATTTACTGCCACAATGGCTGCTTTAGGAATATCGTTTAAAGATTTTAGGGCACAATTTATACCACCAGTCAAGACCGGAAGTCCTAATTCTTCTTGGAATTTCTTTGCACTTTCCTTTCCTCTGCCTATTACAATTGGCTCAATCTGCTGGGCTCTCAGTACATTGCAATATTCTTTTCCCATATTTCCAGCGCCTACCAATAAGACTTTTATGTTATCGGGCATAATCCTTCCTCCATTCCCTGATTTTCAAAATATTGAATCAATGGTGTAATTAGCTCCAAATGCAGTTTCATCGAATCCTCATATTTCGCCAAACGACAGTCACCGATTTCCAATATTGTTTGTGCCACTTTTTTGGTCAGCTGACTCTGATAACTAACATTAAAAGTCATTTTCTCCCAAGCCCAGTCATTTTCTTTTTCCGAAATGTAAATTTCCTGCTTCGCCTCATTTATGATCGCCCGAAGTGTGTCACCTGTAATTTCTATTATAAAAGGTAAATTTGTGTTATCCATACACGCTACCTGATATGCATAACATTTGCCACAGTCTCCTGTAATGGAACCAAAGAACTCATAAAAATCTTTTCTCTTGCTTTCCACAATATTAGGCAATAATCTGACTAAATCCAAATGACATTTCCCGTCTGATAGGAACTCGATCAAATCAAGAATATGAATAGAATTACATCCCATTCCCCATTGCCCACCGATTGCAGTAAAAGCAAAGCTGGAACAATTTAAAATTTTTCCTTTTAACCAATGATAAGAATCCCATTCTCTCCTTGCACAATTAACCCATGCCTTAATCTTCTTTTCCTGCAGCTTCTGTTCCACAAAATAATAATCCTCTATCCTTTGAAACAGTACCTTTTCAAAGATTATATTTTTTATTTCTGCGTGGTTTGTCAATTTTTCAAACAACATTCTTCTTACATCAGAAGATGTTGCAATTACTACCAAATCCAATACATTAGGAAGCTCTTCTATTTCCTGTACACAAGTAATGCTGCACCCATTCTGTACATTAAATTCCTCTGCCAACGCCTTTAACGTTTCGGGATTTTTTTCAACTGCAAAAAGCTTTACATCCCTTTCTAACTCCACCAACGACTGTAGATGTCGTTTGCCTAATGCTCCAACACCGACTACTGCAATATTTTCCACCATTATTCCTCCTTTTAATCATTGGTGTTTTTCCATATAATAGATTGCTTATCATCAACTAGTATCCATACGCCTTTACAGTAGCGATAACGCAAAAGCCAGATTACTTGTTCGCCCAATCAGGAGAAAATGACTCACCTATTTGAATAAATGACTCTTTTCGATTCCAATTGCAATGCGACGATTGATAACAACGTTTACATGGACTATCCATTTTTTCCTGATCATTTACAATCTTTCGATAATTCTGATATTCCGGCGCATTCCACATTTCCATAAATGGTTTATTCATATCATATTGAAAAAATTGTATCGGTGTTGACATACAAGGGCGTACATATCCATCTGATCCCAGGAAAAAATCCCTCCATGATACAAAACACTCTTTATGATAACGGTCTTCTGCAACATCTTCCCCTACATAATGTGGAAGTTTCAATACAATACCTAATTCTTCACCAACACGTATTGCTTCCTCAAACATCTCATGAACCAGTGAATCCTGTTCCCAAAGCGATTCGTTCATCAAATCTTCTCCAAATACAGTTAAATAGACTACCTTAACCTCCTCTATTCCAATTTCTGCCGCCAAACGCACTAAATCAGGTAATTCCCGTATGTTGGAGCGCATCGCGCAAAAAACAAAATTAATCCACGGATATTTTAACCCCCGCTCTTTCTTTATACGAACAATTTCTTTCAAATCAGCAGTAATTTGATCAATCTTGGATCCCCTTCTAATTCTTCCATTCGTTTCCTCAGACGCTCCATCAAGACTTACTGCAAATACATCAACCTTATAGTCAAAAATTGCATCTTTAATTTTTTTGAGATTCATTCCATTAGAGCAAAAATACTTTCTGGCACTGTGCTTATTAATAATTTCCAACATCTCATTAAAATGAGGATGAATCGTAGGTTCCCCCCACCCCATCAGAGTAACTTCTTCCACAATATCCATCAGTGGTTCAAAACTGCGAAAAACATCCATATCAAACATCGTGGGTTTAAAATCTGCTGCATTTCTTCCGCACATCACACAATTCAAATTACATGCATTTGTTAATTCAAAGACTAATCGTCTGGGATAGGATTCCAAAATTGTCTTTTCAGCCTCCAATTCATGTATATTCAGATTTGTATTCTGCTGTTGCTTTTCTGTCAATTCTTTTCCTGAAAATAATGTTTTTGTTTTTGCTCTTAAAATCATACTCTCTTCTCCATACATTTTATTTATCCAAAAATGGATATAAGTCATCAAATTCCGCCGCTCTTAGACTGCCATCCGGCATTACTCTTGATGCAATTCTTGGAACAATCGGCGCAAATTCTTGTACAATCACTTCACATACAACTGGTCCATCATAATCCAACACATATTGAATTTTCTCATCTATATTATCATCAGAGCATATTCTAACAGCTTTTAAATTATATGCCTCGGCAACTTTCACAAAGTCCGGTGTCTGCACCCCGCTGTCTGGTCCTACCCCAAGAAATCTATCCTCCATATAATTATGCTGGTTATGACGAATTAACATATAGCCATTATTGTTATATACAAAAAGTTTGATTGGCAGTTTATTGTGCTGCATTGTAGCAAACTCCTGAATATTCATTTGAGTACTGCCATCACCTGCAATGGCTATCACCTGGCGGTTTTTCTGGCATACGCCTATTGACGTTGCCCAAAATCCCATGCACGATAATCCACCAGAAATCAAATAATTTTGTCCACTCTTCAACGTCCAGCTCTGCGATACAATATTACATACGCTCCCTGTATCCACAACGATATTTGCTTCATTGTCGGCCAAGCGTGAAAGACAATCAGTAAAATAATATTCATTTAACGGCGTCTCGTCTGCATACTCTGGAAGAACATTAGGATACTTTTTTCTCATCTGTTTGCAATGTTCAATCCATTCTTTATGATCATTGGATATATTCACATTTTCTAGTTCGCATAATAATGTATTTAAAAATTGATTGAGATCTGCCTGTATTTTATAATCGATTGGAACAGTGTCTCTGGCCAATTCCTTTTCATCAATGTCAACCATAATCTTTGTTGCATTTAATGCCAGCTTTTCGGGGTAATACCCAATTGTCGAAACCGACAATCGGCTTCCAAATATCAACAGTAAATCGCATTCCTGAATTGCAAAATGCGACGGTCTGTCACCATAACTTCCCGGTCTTCCTAAAAATAACGGATTTATTGAAGAAAAAGAGTCAATTCCTCCTCTGGAAACCGCAACTGGAATATTCAGCTTTTCACTTAATGTTTCCAGCAACTTGACACTTCCACTGCTTTTTATCCCATATCCAGACAAAATGACTGGTTTTTTTGCTCTTTGTAATGCGTCAATTACATATTTTATCTGAGAGAAATCAACTGTCTGTAGCCCTTTTTCCGGGGTAAAACCGTGCATTTGCTCTGGTATCTGCCTATTTTGAATGTCCACAGGTACATCAATCCAAACAGGACCTTTCCGACCAGACACAGCCTCATAATATGCCCGTTCCATGTGATATCTGATATCAGCAGGATCCATTACTGCTGCAAAATATTTTGTAATTGGAGCTGCCATCTGGTCTAATGTAAGACTCTGTGTAGCATTTTGTCTAATTCCGGATTCCTTTTGATACTTTAAGAGCTTTGAGTTGGCCTGCCCTGAAAAAATAAACATAGGAGATGAATCCAAATATGCCTGTGCGACTCCTGTAATCGCATTTGTTGCACCTGGCCCTATTGTCACAAGGCATGCACCTGGAATACCATTTACTCTTCCATACCCATCTGCCGCCATTGCTGCAGCTTGCTCATGATGGCAGCAGATCGCACGCAGATCTTTATTCCTGCATAGTGCATCAGTGAGCCACATAGCAGAACTTCCAGAAACCATAAAAACGGTATTACATCCCTTTTCTTTTATAAAATTAAAAATATACTCTGAAACTGTCATCTTCTCTCCTATCTTCTCACATGTTGATAAAGTCTGCACTTTTCGCCCATTCTACAGTTCTGCAAATGCCTTCTTGTAAGGAAGTCTTTTCTTCCCATCCTAATTCCCTCAACTTCTGATTTGTGAGAATTCCGCTTTTAATATGTGCTTTAAGGTATATATTTTTTTCTTCTTCTGAAGGAATGTTTATAACAACATTTATTGTTCTGTCTAATGTAGTAAAAGCTTCCGCCAGTTCTTTTATTGAACAGACTGAATTTTCTGAGCACACATTATAAGCAGTGCAATTCTTATCCCTTAAAAGAACAGTTAAAAATGCTAATATGGCATCTTTTATATATAAAAACGAACGCACTACTTCTCCTGTACTTTTCAATTGTATGCTATCATCAAACAAATAATTTTTTATAAAATCAGTTATATGTTTTTTTTGCGAATACCCCATCCCTGGTCCGTAAATAATAGCAGGACGTACAGTACTTATATTGGCCTTCAATTTTTCAATATAAATACTCGACATCATTTCTGTCATTTGTTTACTTAATGCATAAACATGTCTATAATCTGTAAAATCAAATGAACCTCGATAGGATTCTAATGTTCCTTCTTCCGGCATAGAATCACCATACACAACATATGAACTAAATGCCAAAATCTTTTTAACTTTCCATTTCTCATATTTGCTCAAAAGATTATGATATCCCAAAACATTAGCCGAAAAAACACTATATGGATTTTCTTTATACGCATATGCATTAGCCGGACTGGCCATATGAAGAATATAGTCTGCACGATACTGATCATCAATATTATCTACCACATCTTGTATCAGAATTACTAAATCATTCCGATTTTTTAGTTCACCAAATTTACTTAATGCTTTCTCTTCATTCCTACACAGTGCAATCACTTTTAGATTCAAATGAATTATATCATTCAATCCCAACATTGTATACACCATATAAGTTGCAAGATATCCGTTGGCCCCTGTTATTAATATTGTTTTATTTGCCAGTTCCTCCCATGGCAATGGGGTATGTATAATTTCTTTTATATCTTCCTCAATTATATGATTCATTCTTAATTCCAAACCTTCCATGGTGCAGTCTGCATTTTCCACAACGTATTTAATTTTACTTTATCACGCAAAGTATCCATAGGCTGCCAAAAACCGTAATGCTTATAGGCAACCATTTCCTGATCTTGAACTAATTGCCTCATAGGCCTATCTTCAAATGATAAATTTTCATCATCACTTAAATATTCAAAAGCATTATAATTTAACACCATAAATCCCGCATTAATCCATCCGCCATCCCCTTGTGGCTTTTCAACAAATCTGTCTACGGTTCCATCATCCCTGATATCCACCATACCAAATCGTCCACTTGGCTGTACGGTTGTCATTGTAGCAGTTTTTCCGTGCTTTTTATGAAAATCTACCAGATCGGCGATATTAACATTTGATACACCATCTCCATAAGTCAGCATAAAGCTTTCATTTTGAGGAATATAACTTTGGATTTGTTTTATTCTGTACCCCGTCATGGTTTCTTCACCGGTATCCACTAAAGTTACCTTCCATGGTTCCGCTACATTATTATGAACAATCATTTTGTTGCCATCAGTAAAGTCAAAAGTCACATTTGACATATGCAAAAAATAATCCGCAAACCATTCCTTTATCATATAACCTTTATACCCACAGCATATAATAAATTCATTAAAGCCATAATAAGAATACAGTTTCATAATATGCCACAAAATAGGCATTTCCCCTATTTCAATCATTGGTTTTGGACGTACACTAGATTCTTCACTGATTCTTGTTCCCTTACCTCCTGCCAGTAAAACAACTTTCATTAACCCTGCCTCCTATTTGACCTGATAATAACTTTTTATATCTTTAATCATTAATTCATATGCATTATACCCCATATCATTTTCATAAAAAGAATATAAGTCCCTCAATGATTCTTCCAATCCTTTTCGCGGCATCCAGGCTTCATTCTCCTTAATTTTATCGATTGAAAGTCCAAGATAAGTTTTTTCTATATTATCTGTCTGTGCCTGCACAATACCTAGTCTGTCCCTATCGGCCTTAATATTTTCAATAATTTTTACAATCTCCAATACAGAACAAATATTTTCTTCCGTTGGTCCCAAATTATAAATATTTAATTTTCCTTTGCCCCAATTATGAATTAGCACATTCAGGTATGCATCCATTACATCCAGAATGTCCTGCCACGGACGAATGGCAGCAGGATTTCTTAATTCCAAAGTTTCATTATTTTTTATGCTATTTATAATTGAAGGAATTAATCGTATTTTATTATGATCTCCTCCTCCTATCATATTACTGGGCCTAAATAATGAAACGCCTATCATGTTTTGCTTGAAATAAGTATTATAATATGACTGTATTATAAGATCCTGACACGTTTTACTACAGGAATATGGCTCTCCACCATCTAACGCATCTGTCTCTGAAAATAAAACTTTTTCATTGTCGAGATTTTTATATACTTTATCACTGCTAACTCCTATCAGATGCCTAACATACTCCCTTTTCCTTATGATCTCTAATAAGTTTACCGTACCCATAACATTCGTAGCATATGTCTGATAAGGATCTTTTTCACATTTTAATATAAAAACAAACGCAGCATTGTGAATTACTATTTCCGGTCTGTTTTCATCCATACACTTTTCTAATTCATCTATATTGACAATATCCCCATAATAACTTTTTATTTTGATATTATTTTTAATTTTCTCATACAAAGATCCCTCTTCTTCCTGTAAGGAAAATCCAATAACATCCGCCCCAAAATAATCTAATATTACACACAGCCATGCACCAACAAAACCTGTATGTCCTGTAATTAACACTTTCTTATTTTTAATAAACTGCCTTATCTTCTCAATATCCATTTTTCAATCTCACCAGTTTACCTTTTCAGTCTCTTTTAAATAAAGCGCTGTCATCCGAATCCCCTCTTCAAATGAAATCAATGGGGAAAATCCAGTATCTTCTACCAAATTTGTAATGTCAAAATCCTTTTTTTCCAAATAAATTCCTTCATATTTATATTCTCCGAATTTTAACTGCCCTGTTGAACCGATTAGTCGGGGTATTTGCTCTATCCACTCTCTATGTCTCTTCGCTTTACCACTTCCAATCACATAACATTTACCGCTCTTTCCGTATTCTCCAATCAAATAAAATGCTCTTACCACATCGTCAATGTATACAAAATCATATAATTGTGTCCCCTCACTAACTGCCACGTCTTCATTTTTTATAAGTCTTTTCAGCAGAGAATTAATAAAACGATTGGATTCTTCCCCCACCCCGTAGCAATTCGTTATCATAGGCCAAATAAAATCAATTTCTAATTCCCCCGCTAATGTTCTGCCAAAATTTTCACAAGAATCTTTTGCGCATTTATAAAAATTTTCCCGTCCTTTTAAATACGAATCTCCATTTAATTCCAACTGTCCAAAGCTTCCTGCACCTATGAACTTTTTACACCCCATCTGCCCAACTGTTTTCAACAATTCGCAGCAGTATTCAATGTTATACAATTGCGTTTTCCAATCTGATAAAGCTGTTCCGGATATTCCATCCCAGGCAAAATGGAAGCATGTATCAATTTGTAAATCCAATTCAGCTAATTGGGAAATATGTTTTAAATCCATACACAAAGTAGTTGCTCCATGTAGTTTTTTTTCCCGCAAATCACTTAATGGAGTGCAACTTCTTTTCAGAATAAAAACTTGCTTTCCGTTATTCACCAAATATTCAACCAGTGCGCTTCCAATAAATCCACTTCCGCCTGTAACTAACACATTTTTCATGATCTTCTCCTAATAATTTCCGGATGTGGTTTCTTCCCTGTCTCTCATTATTCTAAATTCTATTATAACTACCAAATCAGAAAATCAGGAAGTAATGTAATAAATTTTCCGCCCCAATCCCTAATAAAATCTAATTCCTGTTCTATTTCATCTTTCAAATTCCATGGTATAATAACAATATAATCCGGCTTTGTACTTTTTATCTTACTTACGCTGCAAATAGGTATTTGGCTTCCAGGCAAATATAAATTCTGTTTATAAGGACTTTTATCCACTACATATTCTATAATGTCTTTATCAATACTGGCATAATTAAATAATGTATTCCCCTTTGCTGCTGCTCCATAACCAATGATATTGTTTCCTTCCATTTTAAGCTTTAATAATTGATAGTTAATATTATATTTTATATTCTTTACCGTCTTCCCAAATTCATTATATAAATCATCGGTCAATATTCCTGCTTGTTTTTCAAGATTTAGTAATTCTGTTACACTATCTGTTTGCTTCAAGTTGTCATTTTCCATATGTTTTGCATAAATTCTCAATGAGCCTCCGTGTGTCTGAAGCCTATCCACATCATATATTTCCAACCCACAATCATTAAATGCTTTTTTCACAAACTGAAGTGAAAGATAAGAAAAATGTTCATGATAAATTGTATCAAAATATTTATTCTTTATCAGTTCCCAAACGCTGGGAAATTCCATTGTAATTGTACCTGTTTCAGCCAATGCAATCTTTAATCCGCGAATAAAATTTCCAATATCAGGCACGTGCGCCAAAACATTATTTCCAATAATTAAATCTGCTTTCTTTGCAAATTCTTTTCTTGCATATTCCTCCGTAAAAAATTCAATTTTTGTTCGTATTCCTTTTTCCAAGGCTATTTGTGCAACGGAAGCTGATGGCTCTATCCCCCATGCATCTATATTGTATTTTTTGAAGTATTGCAGTAAATATCCATCATTAGATGCAATCTCCATAACATTTGAGTCTCTTTCTAATTTCAAACGTTTTACAATCATATCCACATAATTTTCACAATGTGCCAGCCAACTACTCGAATATGAGCTAAAGTATTTGTAATTCTCATTAAATATATTTTGAGGTGCCTCATAGTCAATCACCTGAACCAATCCGCACTGTTCGCAAAATCCAACCTTTAATGGGAGATAGTATTGCCCCCTGTTTAAAGAATTTTCGCTTAAGTAATCATTAGCCAAAGGCTGTTGTCCTAAATCAATAAATTCATTTATACTTTTATTGTTGCAATAACGGCATTTCATATCTATTCTCCTTATCTTAATAAAAATCCAAAAATGATTTCATGCAATTTCCATCTTTATGCTGACTGCAATAGACTACAGCTAAATATTTGGCCATCTGATCCATAAAGTAATAGTTGCATTCACTCTTATCACTTAGTATTTTTTCAATTGTATCACTATAACCATCAGGTATCAAAACAATTTCTGACTGTGATAGATTATTCAAATCGATAATTTCCACGTCCTGTTTATATTTCTTGTTTTCTATTGCAATAACTTTTACATTAATATTTATCAGCTTCAAAAAGCCGATAAGCTTTTCACTTTTATTTCCCTGTCCCCAAACAACTACATTTTTTTCTTGAATCACACTCAGAATAGCCTCGGCACGTTCCAGTAACAGTCGTTCATTTTTTATCATATCCTGAAGTCTTCCTGAAAAAAAATAGCATTTTTTCTGTTCCAGCGCTGCGAAATATTCACCCATACGTGCTAAAAAAAGAGTAAACACCTCCTCATACGTCATAAATCCTTCTGTTCCAGCTGACTTTACTAAATATACATCATGGCATCCTACTATGTAATTACAAAGCTGTCCAATCCTTCGTGATACAAATTTCTCGACAATTTTTATTTTTTTATCTGTCCGTAATTTATACTGATTAATAATATCTAATTCCGACTGAAGCTGTTCAATTCTACGATATGGTCCATAATAACATCCTCCTGCATTCCATGAAGACATATCTATTCCGTTTTCAAAAACTTCTATCGCTCCTCCCCCTTCAGTCCTTCCTTCCATATAATCCACTTGCATTCCTAAAATGCAATCCAAAACTATCAGATCACCACTATTAGCAACCAACAGTGCCAGTCGATTCTGCATATAAGTTTCGTTTAAATCATACAGCTTTTCACAATCTACATATTTTTTGTTTATTACCATTGGAAGCAGGCTTGCCAAAAAAGGTAATGCATTCAAAACCTGAAATCCCCGTTCATACCTTCCGGCTCCAATATTGGGATATGCCAGTCCTCCTAAGCTGGTGGTAACTGTCCCCATAACCAATGCAAGTTCCGGGAAATTCTCAATAGCCTCTATTACCTTATCTAAAGCATCAAGATTTAATTCATCATCACAACTCATTAAAAGCACAAAATCGGCCTCTGCTTTTTCAATGGCTTTCACAATATTATTTGTTCTTCCAATATTGCATTCATTTTGATAATAATGAAATCGACTGTCTTTTATTTGCAACATAGACTCTTTAATCTGTGTTCCCGTCTCATCATTATCTACCACAACAATTTCTATGTCTTGCCTTACACTGGTTAATAATCTGGTGATGTTGGCTTTCAGACTATCTGGATATCCATATGCCGGAATTGATATACTTAAGCTTGGTTTCATTCTCTTTATTCCCCTTCTTCAATAATCCAATCATACATACGATTCTTCCGACTGGTTTTCTCAATAAAAACCATACCGTTGTAATAAGATAGAGCTTTTACTTCCTCAGACCAGTGGTTTGACCGTAATTCACCTGTTTCTGAATTTTCCGCATGAATATAGTCTATTAAATTCTTTGAATATTCAATAAAAGTATTTAGCGCTTTATATCCCCCACCAAATTCAGCCATATATGATGTACCTGTGTCTTCACATAAATATGTCCCATCATCCTTCAAGCAATCCCACAATGTTTCCAGAGATGTAATTTGCTGATTCATAGTATGTCCACCATCATCAATGATAATATCTATTTTTCCAATTTTCTCTTTTACCTGGTTCAAAAACTCTTTATCTTCCTGTGAACCAATAAATATTCTTATTTTCTCCTCCTCAAGTTCTCTACATCTTGAATCAATATCAATTCCATATATGGTGACATCCGTTTCATTTTTCCCAAAGTAGTCTTTCCACATTTGCAAAGATCCACCCCCCCCTAACTCCTATTTCAAGAATAGATACAGGCCTGTTTCTATATTTGGAAAATGCCCTGTCGTATGCCTCATAATAATGCATCCACTTATCTAGTCTTTTGTGTCTCCCCCAGATTGCAAATTTTTCCAAATCATTTAACGTTTCCTGAGCAATGTTGGATGCAAAATCTTCCAACAAATAAATGCCGCTAACCAAAGGTTTTATAAACTTGATATTACCAGTATCATATAAATACCGGTCATTCCAAACAATCGTTTTCCCATAAGAAATAATAGTTGTATTTTTTATACGATTCTTTATTTGTGATCTTATTTCATCATATGCTTTACTCTCTGCAGCAATAATAACATAATCATATTCACTTAAAAATGCCTCATTTGGAGATATGATAGTATGCCCCTCTAAACAAGTCCCCCACAATAAAGAATTTGAATCTGTTATTTCTATATCTGTAATATCTGCTTCATTACATTGTTTTACGTATCTTTTTCCTACTGCTCCCGCCCCATATATTAAATACATTCTTTTCACCTTCCAATTTTTTAGTTAAATCTTTTCTCATATTATTTCAAACCACAAAAAAACTCTGCATCAAGAGCAGAGCCACCCAAATAACAGCGAATCCATTCGCACTTGACAAAATCCATTTTAATGTGTCTATTTTAAACATATATCTAATTATTAATTATATCGGACATTTCTGAAAAAACTTTAGGATACGCTTATAGAAATAAGGTTTTTATCCTATTTTCCATGAAAAAAATTAGGTTTCTGCAAACAAAACCACGAAAATGCAAGAAATTCGAAGCTTGAATACATTAGTCCAATATGTTACAATATAAAATGAATTTTAACACTTTTAAGATAAATAAAAAAATTATGTGTAAAGGAAAATAGAATGGCACTAAAGTATGTTATCTGGGGCTGTGGCTTTAGAGGTAAAAATCTTTGTAACATTATTCCTCAAAATCAAATAATGGCTTTTGTTGATGCTAACAAATCTCTTTCTGGAGGAATGTATAATGGATTACCCATAATCAGTTATGATGATTATCTTAAAAATTATCAGGACTGTATCATGATCATTTCACCTTTTTGGCCGCATAATAAAATTGCAGGGATACTGGATCGTGACAATGTCCCTTATCTTCGTACAGATATTCTTCCTCCTGAAATATGTGAAACTGTAATTACAGACCTGTTTCTAAAGCTGGATGAAAAGTTTTTTAACGAAAATTCCATTTTATTATATGGTCTAAATTTGTTTAGTCTGCTTCTTAGAGATTATCTGACTACTACTGAAAGAAGCGCTTTAATTGTTCCAGAAAATGATTGCAGCCAAACATTATTACATACCATAAAGCTAAATAATCCCGACTGCATTGGCTCTACTATTAATGAAAATGCAGTACTGTATATAACTGGTGATTTTTTCAACCGCAACACTATACCTGCCTGCCGGCAAATTGATCTTTTTGATTTTAAAGATATATTTCCTGAATACTATAATCCTGAACTTGAAAAGTATAGAAATATGCATAAAGGGAAACGTTGTTTTGTTTTAGGAACAGGCCCCAGCCTGCGCATAGAAGACCTTGATCTCTTAAAAGATAATAATGAAATTTGTATTGCTTCAAATGGAATCTTTACAGCATATGAATCTACAAAATGGCGCCCTGATTTTTATTTCATAGAGGATAAAGAAGGATATCGGGTGTGGAAAAATAGTCTGCTTAAAGAAGGATATATAGATCAAATGTTTGCTGCCGATTACTGCCTGGCTGAAGATCAAGGGGAAAATCCTTTTATTTCATTCCATGTATGTAAGCAGTATATCGGGGAAAATTGTCCCGCTAAATTTAGCAGCGATTTTTCTACTGGTGCGTATTGGGCATCTACCATAACTTATTTTTGCATACAATTTGCTTTTTTTCTTGGCTGCACAGAAATCTATTTACTAGGAATTGATTTTACTTACAGTCAAAAAAATAATCATTTTACACAAAACTATCTTCCTCCTGAGAAATCTGATTATATTGATCAAACCCAGCATTCTGCAGAGATATTTCCTGTCATGTATGAAGGATATAAAACTGCTGCAAGCGTTGCTGCCTCAAAAGGAATAAAGCTTATGAATGCTTCGCGCTCGACAATGCTTGATGCAATTGAACGTATTGATTTTGACAGTCTCTTTGATAAAAATTCATAACCAGATAAATATATTGGTACACTAAATCTGTTAATTGGACTTACCCGGTTATTTTATGAATCTCTTCCGTGGTAAGTCCATTATATATTTAAATTAGTAAATTCTTTCTAATCTCCCCGAATGTTTCATCATTATTAAATAAAAAATTTGCAATCACTTGCATCAGTTCAAAGTCGTTTTCGTGATCTAAATCCAAAATTCCCGTATCATACATTTTTATAATTCCACATTTTCCATCAAAAATATTCTTACCTGTTAACAGAAATTGAGGTGAATACGCATAAATTGATGCATTCATATCATATATTTCCGGCGCCTCTTGACGTGAGTTAAAATTTGATTTTATTACTCGCTCAAATAATTCTCCACTTTTTTTAACCATATTAAAATACGGATTTCTCCTTGAATCGGTTACAGAAAAAACAACATCATAAGAAAATTTTTCTTTTTCTTCTATAATATTTTCAATATCGAATATTCTTCTTAATGGTGATGTAATATCAAGATCTACCACCATATCGTAATCTTTTTGCGTACGCTTCTTCATTTCTTCCAGACAATTTTTTATCACTGCTATTTTAGGTGTATTATCCTGTCCAAGGTTCTCTTCCCGTTCTATTATCCACGTAGGACGTATAGGATTTTTTTCAAATAACTCTATAAGTTCTTTACTATCAGTGTTCAGTACAATATCACTTTCACTATTAGATATTTTTTTTAAATACAAATCCAATGCAGATAATGTGTAATATGGTAATGGATAGCCTAAAAATTCTTTAATATTTTTATTTTTAATTCCCTTTGATCCAGCTCTTCCGCATATAGTAAACAAAATTTTCATATATTTTATTATTCCTTTCTACAGCATCCCATTTGCTAAATCCAATATTTGGCATGCATTTGCAATATCATTAGAATTTTTTTCATTTTTAAAGATCATTCCTAAAAATGTCAGTAATTCTCTTCTCTGATAATCGTTTCTTTCCTCATCAAAAGTAAGCTTTTGTCCTCCATTTAAATATATAACTTCATTGGATATCAGATCGCCTATAATAGTATCTTCTTTCCCGTACAGCTCAATTTTACGCATTGGTTTTCTTCCAAAGTAATCCAAATGCAATTCTACGCATTTATCCTTGTACTGTGCAATATATATGGCCAAATCCTCACTGTCTATCTCTAAATCTGAAAACTTGCCCAGAATATTGTGCACCTTTTCAGGCATTCCCATGAGATAAGTAATATAATCCCACTCATGTATCAAGTCGATTGCCACACCACCGCCTAAAGTCTTATGTGCACTATAAGTTGTTCTATAATCAATTCCCTCTCTCCAGTTGGGCAAATAGCTGGAGCTAATACTGCGCACACTATATATTTTTTTAAAATTAATATTTTTTTTCAAATACTGTATCACACTTGTATATCGTAAAGGACATGCCACATAACAAACACCTCCACGCGGAAAGGTAAGCTTTGAAATATCCACGTTAGTTCTATCAAATACCGGCTTTTCAACAAAAAAATGCTTGGCTTTTTCCTGTACCCTTACCAAAGTATCAAAATGGCACTTCGTGGGATTTGTAACAAATATGATATCATAGTCATCCGGAATGTCATCTATACCATAATATACTGTGTTGATCATCCCTTCATAATTTGGGTCCATTTCACGGGTATTATTGCTTCTACATAATTCAATTATTAAATCCATCTCCATTGTCTGACATACCTGCACTAAATTTGATATATGTCTTCTGGCAATGGAACCAAAACCAATAAAGCAAACTTTTAATCTATTCATCTTTCTTCAATCCTGTCAATCCACTCTAATGTAATTAAATCATCACTAAAGGAATATTGTGGTTGTATTTCGCCTTTAACAACTTCAAAAAAATTTCTCAATTCGTTTTCATAAGCATTCTCAATCACAAATGAACTATACCCCTCTAAAGTATCTACACTATTATACAGTGTTATGGTCTTTTCTTCCTTGTTTTCCCCATTATATTCTTTTAACCCCATTGGGCTGCCATCCCATGTAATATATATCTGTTCACCAAACAATTCAAAATTTCTTACAGCCTTTCTGGACATAATATCAACCGCCATCATTCCCTTATGACCTGTTTTATGTTTGATTAACACTAGGTAATTATCCTGATAATCAATATTTAAATCCGTATTATTACCTGCCAGCACATTCACGCTCTCAATTTCTCCAAATGCCCTGATAAGCCATGGTAATTCAATTGCAAAAATTTCTCTACACCCATTTGTTTCTTTTTTCCCCACAAAGAAATCCTTAAAGTTCTCCCATGGATGCCAGTCAGGTAAATATTGCCCTATATGATAACTGTAATTTACCCTGCCTACATAATCCCCCATTTTTCCTATTATGTATTTCACTTCATCTCTATACAAAAAGGTTGATGACAAAAAAAGTATTTTTTTCTTTTCCTCAGCCAATTTAATATTTTGTATATATCCGTCATTTACCAAATTTAACTCTGTAAATACATGCATTCCACTCTCTAAACACTTCTGAATAATTGCTGCATGTGAAATTGGAGACGTTGATATCACAGCATATTCTGCATTATATTCTTCCAGCGCCTTTTCTAAACTTGTAGAAACCTCTATTTCATATTCCTTCTTAACATTCTCTGCTCGTTCACTATTGCTATCTACGCCAATAATTACTAAATCTGATCTTATTTTTTTTAGGAGCCGGATTCTCCTTTTTCCCATAGATCCCAACCCTATAACTAATATTTCCATTAGGTCCTCCTATATGAAACAATATCACTCATACGTCGTTTCTCTTTGCTCGTAATCAATATCAAAAAACTTCTTCTTTATGTCTAAATTCTTTTCAATCATCCATTCCCATATTATATTCACGACCTTAGATGATGTATTTCCATCCCCATAAGGATTTTTTACTACGCGTACCCTTTCTCTAAATTCACGGGAAATGGCATTATTTATGGCATTTTTCATTTCCTTGTACTCAGGTTCACAGTTTATTATACTGTCCGCCTGCAAACGGCCTTTTTGTCTGTCTCCAATGTTCACTGTTGGTATACCAAATGTCGGTACTTCTACCAAGCCGCTTGAAGAATTTCCAATTACAACCTGCGCATTCTTTACTGCACTTAAATATCTTTTCATTCCCAACGAACTGTATAAATATATATTTTTATGTGTTTGCAAAAATTCTTCAATGCAAGCATTAATAATTCTGCCATCAGCATCAGCATTTGCTTTCGTAAATAAGAACTTCATATCAGGAAATGCTTCTGTTACCTTCAGCAATTCTTCCATCTGCTTTTTAGACGATGCATGTTCCAGCGTTACTGGATGAAAAGTAACAACTGCATAATTTTCTCCTAATTGGCATCCAAGATTTTTTTCTAAAGCTTCCCTGGACATTAATTCCGTTTTTAGTGCATTCTCTACTCCAACAGCTCCAACTGTATACACTCTCCCAGGATCTTCTCCTAACTGAATCACCCGTCGTCTGTACATTTCTGTACTTGTAAAATGGAGATAACTCATTTTAGTGATTGAATGCCTAATTGCCTCATCAACTGCTCCTTCTGTAGTTTCTCCTCCATACATATGAAAAATTGGAATTCTGGCATTCATAGCTGCACAACAAATTGCTAATGTCTCATATCTGTCCCCTAAAACCAGCAATGCATCTGGTTGACTTTCTTCAAAATATTCTGCAAAGCTGATCATCGCAAGTCCCATACTTTTTGAAATTGCTATTGGGGTATCTGAGCTTAACAATATTTCTATCTTCTTATCAATAATAATTCCATCATCATCAATTTCATGTACTGTCATCCCAAATTCAGGTGATAAATGAGCCCCTGTCACCACTATTTTCGTCTTTAAATCTTTCTTCTCTAAAAGCAATTTTATAACAGGGCGCAGCAAACCATATTCTGCTCTCGTTGCTGTTGCAACTATAATTGTTTTCATGCTAATTCCCCAGCTTCCTTACATTTTTCCAGATAAACTTACCATCTCCAGATATGGCTTGTCATATCTTTCATATATTGTTCTGTCTTCACTTTTATTTCAATATTGGGAGACTTTCCAAACACAATACAATTGTCTGGAATATTCTCATCTAACAAATATGTGTCAGCGGAAATAACAACATTATTTCCTATTTTGGTATCACCTAAAACCATGCTGTTTGCATACAGCAATACATTATTTCCCAGTATCGGATAAAATAATTTTCCTTTTTTTCTATTCCCTCCAATTGTTGTTCCTTGATATATAAACAGATAGTCGCCATAAGCGGCTTTTCCTAAGACACTGCCAATAGGGTGCTCTGCCAAAAAATGTGTTGGCAGCTCAATCTGATAGAACCAGTCATTCGCATGCATAATCTTATTTAAATAATAGATAATGTCAGCTTCTTTCGTACCCCCCTAAAAATATTGTATTTGAGAGATAATATAAAAAAATTGAGTTTGAAACTGCATGATATAAAGAAAAATTAACTTTTTCTCCGTTATATAGTCTGGGTAATGCGCTGGCTTTGAAGTCATCTTCAACTCGCCCAAGTGCAATGGGAATACTGGATTTTATAATACCATCATCAAAATCTTCCCAATAATTTGCTATCCAGTGCAATATCATTTTTTCTATTTCTCTATTATTCATAATTCAATCAGCTCATCTTCTTCAAAATTTCTTATTGCCGCTTGTCCCAACACTTCAAACCACTTCATTGGAGATATTCCATTTCCCGGACGTTTTGTTGTTAAATTATCTTCTGTAAAGATTTCCCCTTCTTTGATTCGCCTAGAAGCAACAATGCTCTTTCGTGCCACCACTTTATTAGCAATTTCAGATGTGGCCGGTTGTTTCAATCCGTTTCCCATTGCCTTTTCAATATTGCGAATTTCTTTAACCATTTGCTTCAGTTCATCCGGTTCCAAACTGGCTTTATGATCCGGCCCCTCCATTTCCCTATCCAATGTAAAATGTTTTTCAATCACAACTGCTCCCATAGCTGTCGCAGCTGCCGGAACCTCAATCCCTTCCGTGTGGTCTGAATATCCCACAGGCAGATCAAACTTTTCTTTTAGTGTCAGCATAGCCTTTAAATTTACTTCTTCATATGGTGTTGGATATTGTGTCGTACAGTGCAACAATACAATATCCCTTTTCCCACACCTTTGCAAAATTTCAATTGCATTGCTGATCTCTTCAATATTACTCATTCCTGTTGACAAAATTATTTTCTTATCTGTCTTAGCTATTTCAAGTAAATATGGCAAGTTAGTAATCTCTCCGGAGGGAATCTTCCATACTTCTACCATATTATTTAAAAAATGTATACTTTCTATATCAAATGGCGTTGAAAGAAATTGTATCTCTTTTTTCTTACAATAATCTGCTAACTCTTTAAAATCATCGTATGACAGCAAAAGTTTTTTCAACATTTCTATTTGTGATTCTTCTTTTCCTGTATTTTGCTTCTGATAATCCGCCATAGGAGCAGACTTAGAAACCAACGATTTCAAATTTGCAGTCTGAAATTTCACAATGTCCGCTCCGCTTTCCTTAGCCACATCCACCAGTTTTTTGGCTATCTCCAAACTTCCATTATGATTTACTCCTGCTTCTGCAATAATAAGCACCTTATCTGCCATCAAATTTTCCTTTCATGAGCCGCCTCACATATCATTACTTTCTCACTAACAACATCTTTAGTAATAATTGCACCTAATCCTACAATACTTTTCTTCCCTACTGTTATTCCCTGTTTTATAGCACATCCTGCCCCCAGTAATACCTCATCCTCAATTGTCACATCACCAGATACAGAAACTAGTGGATTAATCACTCCATAATTTTCCAAAGTAACATTATGGCCAACAGTCGAATTAAGATTAAATAAATTAAAATTGCCAATCTTAATTTCTGTTGTTAAAATACAACCACTGCAGATAATATTTCCAATTCCCATTTCTATACTGCTCTTGTCCATAAGCTTAGCTGATGGTGAAATAATATTTGGATATACTAAATTATCGTACTTACAAATTTTTTCCCAGATTTTTTTCTTTATTTTTGACGTTCCAATAGGAATTACTGCACCAAGTAATTTAAAAGCTTTTATATATTCTTCAAAATCAGCATCTGAACATACTACTTTACTCTCACCAATTTTTTTTCCAACTTCTTGATTATTTTCCGAAACAAAACCTAAAAAATCAAATACATTATTATACTGTTTTGAATTAATCTCATCAATTATTACTTTGACTTCTTTAGATATTCCTGACGTTCCGAAAATTACAAGTGGCAAACCATTCCAAAACATTTGTTTCCTCCCTAACAATGTACCTCAGACATATCTAAATTTTAAGCAATATATTTTTGAGGATTTATTTTACCCCCCCCCGCAATTTTTTATGTTACCTATAGTTTTATTATTATGATATATCATACCGCCGCTTACATCCTTTCTTAACACTTCTCCAGCTCCAATTATGCAACCATTCCCTACATCTATATCCTGAATCACTGTGGCATTCGCCCCCACAAAAACATCACTCCCAATGCATACACCACCGCACAGCACCGTTCCAACTGCCACATGGGAAAACTCTTTCACATGACAATCATGTTCTATTATAGCTCCACTATTAATTATGCACATTTTCTCAACTTTTGCTCCCGCATTAATGACAGCACCTTTCCCAATAAATGTACCCTCATCTATTTCTATTCTCTTTGATAGAGAAGCTGACGGATCGCAAATGACTGGAAGAAAGTAACCTATCTTTTTCAATTCCTCATATAATTTTCTTCTTAAATTTCCTTTCCCCAGATAACCTATTCCGATTGCAGCATAATGGATTCCATTTGTATAAAGTTTCAGCAAATCTTCATCATTCCCAACAATTGGATAATTATCACTCTCTTTCTTAACTATTTCCTCATTTACTACATACCCTGCAATCTGATATTTTCCCTCTTGTTCGATAGCATCTGCTACACTTCGCGCATGACCGCCTTTACCAAGAATAATTATTTTTTTCATGGAACCACCTGCTAATTTATATTTAATTTCCGTTTCAGTTTTTCTAACTTTTCATTTTACTACATTTCATTGGATAATAATAACTCCATCTTTCGCAGCTCTTCAATTTGTCCCATATCCATCCATGCTTTTTCACTGATTGGATATACTCCAACTTTCTTTCCTTGACACTTACATTTTTCAATGACATCTGGAAATCCTATTGGGATATTTTCCTCCAACCCATCTATTACTTCAGGTTCTACAATATAGCATCCTGTATTAGTCAAAAATGATAATGAAGGTTTCTCTTTCATCTCTTTTATTTCTCCGTTTTCATCAATTTCGACAATGCCATACGGAATTGTAAATTTTTTTGCTGAGCAGACCATTGTAATAGTATTTTTCTGTTCTTTATGCAGCTTATATATTTTTGCAATATTATGTTTAATAAGAATATCGCAATTAGTCAAAATAAAAGTAGATTGAATTTTCCCTTTTAAAAGCATCAAACCTCCACCTGTTCCTAAAGGTGTTTCTTCATCTGCATACATAACATTGTATCGTACATTACTTTCTTTAAAATATGCTTTAATCATACTCTTTTTATAATTGACAACTAAATGAAAATCTTTACACCCATAGTTATTAAACTCATTCATAATATGCTCTATGATTGGAATTTCTCCCACGGGTATCAACGGTTTGGGGAGAATTTTTGTATATGGATATAAGCGGGTTCCCAATCCCCCTGCCATAACCACTACCGGCACATTCTGCAATACCTCCATCTGAATTGGTTTAATATTTTCTTTACTAAACACTATTCTGACTATTTCATGTTGACTATTCAAAATCGGAACAGCTTCTATTTTATGTGCATTAATATAGGATAAGGCATTTTCTGTTTCCTCTTCAAACAAATATTTGGGATGATAATTTGCAACATTTTTAATTGGTGCATCTAGTTTTCCATTGGCTAAAATCCACCTTCTAACATCTCCATCAGACATTACAGCCACAAGCTGCTTATCCCTTGTTACAAATAATATTTTTTTAGCAGTATCATCCAGTTTTTGCATTGCCTGCAGTATTGTTATATTTTCATTTACCAAAATATCTTCCATCATTGCCCATTCCCCAATATCAAAGTAATTTCTCTATTTATAAATTGTAAATATCCGTTTTATATTTATCAAGATTATGCCTTAAAAACTCTATTGTTTCAGCTAATCCTTCCTGAAAAGTATATTTCGGTTCCCATGAAGTCAATTCTTTTATTTTTTTATTCGATCCTAGTAACCGGTTTACTTCACTCTTTTCCGGACGAAGCCTTTGCTCATCACATATAATCTTTGCATTTGGATTTATCTGTCGAATCAATTCTTCTGCCAGCTGGCCAATTGATATTTCCTTTTGAGTTGCTATATTTATTTCCTGTCCTATTGTTTTTTCAGATTCATAAATAGAAATAAAACCGTCAGCCGTATCTTTTACAAAATTAAAGTCCCTTGTAGGTGTCAGTGAACCTAATTTTATTTCTGTTTTACCTGCCAATAACTGGGTAATTATCGTAGGAATCACCGCCCTTGCCGACTGTCTAGGTCCATAAGTATTAAACGGTCTGACAATTGTTACCGGCAGTTCAAATGAACGATAGAAAGATTCTGCAAGCCGATCGGCGGCAATCTTAGTTGCAGAATATGGCGATTGCCCTTGATAAGGATGTTTCTCATCTATTGGTACATACTGAGCTGTTCCATAAACTTCTGATGTAGAAGTAACTAAAGTACGAATATTTTTCTTTCTAGCCGCCTGAAGCACATTCAAAGTACCTTTAATATTAGTGTCTACATATGTATCCGGTGAATGATAACTAAAAGGAATTGCTATTAATGCTGCCAAATGAAATACCGCATCACAATCTTTTAAAGCCTCTTCCACGCCGTTTGGATCCCTAATATCCCCCTGAAAAATATCAATATGTTCTAAAATATCACCCGGCAAGTGATCCAGCCATCCCCACGTATTAAAAGAATTGTAATATACAAATGCTTTAACATTGTACCCTTTTTTTACTAATTTTTCAGTCAGATGACTTCCTATGAACCCATCCGCTCCCGTTACCAATACATTTCCCATAATCTCGTTAATATACTCCTTTATATATTTTTACAAAAAATCACTACTCAAATTTAAGTTTCTTAATATCCTCCAAAACTTCTCCATAACGCCTTCCTTTTCCAAAGAGTAATGTTGTCCCAAGTACAAAGCCATTCATTCCCCTAGGTGCAAATTCTATAATTTTTTCTTTGCTACAGGCACCATCCCAATATAATTTAAAGTGCATTTTACTCTTAAGCTCCAGCAATTTGGATATCTTTTCTCCTACATAAGGCATATACATTTGCCCTGCATTTCCAGGATTTACTGTCATTACCAGTACTTTATCCACAATACGCAGCATTTCCAGCACTGTTTCAACACTGGTTCCCGGATTAATTGCAATGCCCGGGATCAGACCTGCATCAATGATCTTCTGAAGCGTAGTTGAAGGGTGATACTCTGCTTCGGGATGAATATATACAGTGTCGCCTTTACGCAGTTTTTCTGTAAACAGATGAATATTATTATTGGGATGTTCAATCATCAAATGCACATCTAAAGGTTTATCTGTTGCAGATGCAATAAAAGACATATCATTTAAGGACATGGCAAAATTAGGAACATATCTTCCATCCATAATATCAATATGGAAGGAATCAATTCCACCATCATCCAGTTCACGCACCTCTTTCTCTAAATTTCCATAATTTACACACATCATTGACGCATTTAATTCAAAATTCATTTTTGCTCCCATCTGTCGCTTTAGCGGCACTCAAATCAGGGAGGTTGAAAGTTCTTTTCTTTCAACCTTATCCCCTGGCCTCTCATTGTATTTTAATTGTGATTCTCAATTTCCGCTACTCTCTTCCTAAGCTCTTCCAACTGCTTTTTATAGCAGGGATAATCATGCATCCCTTTACTTTGCACACATACTTTATAATCTCCATAAATAGCCTTAAGAACTGCATCATAATTTCCTGGTACCGGAATGTTAAATCCTTCAAAAGGCAGATAATCCTCCTGTTCAAACCATGAAGCTTCAAAACACTTTCCAAATTTCAGATAATCTAAATACATAGCAATTTGGCAGCTTTCGGTGATTTTCTTTTCAAAAGGCAGACTCTCTGCCACACGCCACAGATTCATCAATAGTTCTTCTCTGCACTCCCTGCGAAGCAGCTTCCGGTCAATATTGATCTTATACTGCTCCCACAGCATGTCAAGCACCTTGCCGATCTGTGCCATAATCACTGCATTTTCTGCTGCTGTATTCTCCGCCGCTTCGCTTCCACCTTTTCCGGTATGGGCAGTCTTTGCATCATAATCCATCTGCTGCAGCATCAGTGCACTTGCAAACACGCTTCTCTGCATATCTGCCCTATCCCGATCTGCAGGAATCATATCTAATGGAAAAATGTCAATTCCCACGTAAAATGGGCATCCGTGAAACTGTTGTAAATGTTCCGGTTCTATGCTAATGGAATCGCTATTATTAACATATACCTGATATTCAGGGTAACCTTCTCTTGCATGTGGCGCCCTGACTATATACTCTTTAGGAAGTTCCTTGGGTAAATACCCCAAAATCTTCCGGTAGTCTTCCCGTTTCATCCAAATATCTATATCATCATCCCAAGGAATAAATCCTTGATGGCGTACTGCTCCAAGCAATGTTCCATAAGCAGCATACCACTTTAGCCCATGTCTTGCACAAATTGCCGCAATTTCATTCAGCACCTCTAATTCGGCCGCCCAGACGGTCTTCATTGTGGAATCCACTAAAAAACCTTCTCTTACTTCATCTCGAAAATAATCTACCGGAAATTCCAGCATTACACTTCCCTCTTCCTGACCGCCTCTACCTGGGCCACTCGTTTTCGTAATTGTTCTAACTGTTTATTATAAAATGGATAATCATGAAGTGTGGTATTCCTTACACACACAGAATAGTCCCCATAAGTGGCACGTAATATCTTATCATATTCTGAAGGCACGGGTACCATAAAATCTTCAAAAGGCATCCATTCCATTTCTTCAAACCAAGCTGTCTGATAAAACTTGCCAAACCTCAAATAGTCCAAATACATGGATAATTTGTCTGTTTTATGTCTGCTGCCGGACATAACAATATCGTTTGCAAGCCCCCAAAGCCTCGCCGACAATTCATTCCGACAATCCTCAGAAGTGTTTTCTGATAAACCATTTCTGTCAATTGTCACATCACACTTCTTCTCCAGCAAATTCAATATTTCATTTAACTTTTTATTTTTTTCCCCGCTTTTTGCCAGCAAAGCTGCCTGTCTTGCTGCTTTAAATAAACTAAGCCTTAAAGAAGTTTCTTCGCCTTCTTCAAGGAAATCCAACGGAAACACATCGATTCCCACTATAAATGGACATCCATGAAACTTCTTTAAATGTTCCGGTTCCATACTGATAGAATCGCTGTTTGCAACACAGGAATGATATTCCGGATACCAGCTTTCGAGTAACGGGCTTCTTACCACATATCCTTCAGGAAGCTCCTTGGGAAGATATTGAAGAAGCTGTATATAATCATCTCTTTTCAGGCAAATATCTATATCGTCATCCCAAGGAATAAATCCTTTATGCCTGACTGCACCAAGCAGAGAGCCAAAGGCCATATACCAAGTCAGCCCATGCCTCTCACACACCTTAGCAATTTCACTTAAAACTTCCAGTTCTGCCGCCCACACAGTTTTCATGGTAACATCCACCTGAAAGTTTTCTCTTATTTCTGCCTGAAAAAATCCATCTGCAAAACCTAACATTTGTTATCCGTTTCCATAAATTTAAAATTGTTCTGCTTCCATTTTACGAATCATCTCTCTCATCTGCTCCAGCTGTTTTTGATACATAGGATAGCCATGCATTGTTGCATTTCTGATCCTCATATGATAATCTCCGTAAATTATCTTCAAAATGGAATCGTATCCTGCAGGTACCGGCACCCCGAAGCCTTCAAATGCAGCATAGTCTGCTGCGTCGAACCATTCTTTCTGATAAACCTTATGATTCCAATTGATATAATCCATGTACATCACAAGTGAATCACTTGCTTTCTTACCATATTCCATGACTACCTGATTGCCCAGCCAATATAACTTGGAAACAAGTGCTTTCTTTTGCTCCGGTTTAAGAAGCTCCGGCTCAAAAGAAGCATCACACCTGCTTTGTAGAAAAGAAAGCGCTTTTTGCAGTCTGACAAAATTTTCAGGTGTCCTTTCTTCTTTATTTACCATAGTAGCTGTAGTGCTTATCACATCAAACAACTCCTTCTCTTTTTCATGTGCTTCCATATCCTGAGGAAGATAATCCAAAGGAAAAATATCCACTCCCACTACAAAAGGACAGCCATGAAAATTCTGCAATCGTTTAGGTTCAATACTTACTGAGCCTGCATTTAATACACAGGAATGAAATTGCAGATAACCCAATTCAGACATAGGACTATGAAGCAAATACCCTTCCGGAAGTTCTTTAGGCGCAATTTGAAGAAAACGCATATAATCTTCCCGCTTCATCCAGATATCCATATCGTCATCCCAGGGAATGAATCCCTCATGCCGAATCGCCCCAAGCAGTGTTCCATAGGCTGCATACCAGGTTATATCATGTCTTTCACATATTTCAGCAATTTCACGAAGAACCTCCAGTTCTGCCGCCCATACAGTTTTCATGGTGGCATCCACGAGGAATCCTTCTATTTCCTGTGCATCAAAAAACTCTTTTGGAAAGTTTAACATTATTGCTCCTTTAGCTCTTCCATACGTTTCCGTTTAGCCTCTGCAATCAACTCTTCAATTCTGGCGTACTTCTCTTCAAGCCCTCCTACCACCTCACGCATATGCTTGAGCTGCTTATTATATAGAGGATACTCATGCATTCCTGTTGACATTACACGAATATTATAGTTTCCATAAATCTTTTTCAAAACCTCATCATAGCCTACAGGAACAGGTATTAGAAATCCCTCAAAAGGCTGCTGGACCGCTTTTTCAAACCACTCTTTTTTATAAATTTTATGATCCCATCTGGCATAATCCATGTATTGCACCAAGTAATCGCCATCTTCTTCATTATAGCATGTACATAATTGATTGGCTACTTTATATACAGCCGAAATTAACATTTTTCCTTCCAGCTTTTCCCTTTCAAGATTTACTCCACATATATCCTCTATGGTGTCTAAAGCATCCTGCAAATCCTCTTCATCTTCTTCTGTTCTCTCCTCCTGTTTTAGCAGCATAGCTGTCAGACCAAGAAGATAAAAAATTGAGTGCTGCCCCTGTCGTTCTTCTTCATCATTAGGTAAATAGTCCAACGGAAAAATGTCTACACCTACCAGGAAGGGACAACCATGAAACCTTTGAAGCCGCTCTTTCTCTACACTAATTGTATTTGCATTAAAAACACAGGAATGAAACTCCTTATACCCTCTTTCAGTTAATGGACTTTCTACAATATAACCTTTAGGAAGCTCTTTGGGCGCTATTTCCATAAATTTATCATAATCTTCCCGCTTCATCCAAATATCAATGTCATCATCCCATGGAACATACCCCTCGTGACGGATAGCTCCTAATAATGTCCCATAAGCTGCAAACCATTGCAATCCATGCCGCTCACATATTTCTGCAATTTCCCGAAGAACTTCCATCTCCGCCGACCAGAATATTTTCATGGTCTTGTCAATGGTAAATCCTTCCCTTACTTCTTCCTCAAAAAATTCCTGTGGAAAATCTAACATAATATTTCTCCTTAATGAAAAAATTAGGAGCTGACTAAAGTCAGCTCCTATGGTAGTTTTAATTAATTTGCAACGATTAACCCAGAAGAGACAATACACCCTGATTGGTCTGGTTAGCCTGTGCCAACATTGCCTGACCTGCCTGAGCAAGGATCTGGTTGTTGGAGTACTTAACCATCTCTGTAGCCATATCTGTATCACGGATAGAGGACTCAGCACTTGTTGTATTCTCTACAACGTTATCCAGGTTGTTAATTGTGTGCTCAAGTCTGTTCTGAACAGCACCAAGTTTAGCTCTCTGCAGGTTGAGGTTCTTAATAGCCTTCTTAACACTCTTGTTCAAAGCACCTGCTGCACTCTGTGTCTTAGCGTTACCACTAAGGCTAAGAGATGCGCAGCTCATTGCTCCGATACTCAGTGTAATAAACTGTGACTGTTCTGCACCTACCTGAAGTTTAACACCTGAAGAGCAGCTACCATTTAAGAGCATTCTCTCATTAAATGTTGTGGTAGAAGCTACACGGTCGATTTCACTCATGAGCTGCTGTACTTCCAGATCAATGTAGGAACGGTCTTCTGACTGAAGAGTTCCGTTTGCACCTTTAACTGCCAACTCATTCAGACGCTGTAACATATCATGTACTTCATTCAAAGCACCTTCTGCTGTCTGCACCATGGAAATACCATCCTGTGCGTTCAAAGAAGCCTGTGTAAGACCTCTTACCTGACGTCTCATCTTCTCGGACATTGCCAAACCAGCTGCATCATCTGCTGCACGGTTTACTTTGTAACCAGAAGATAATTTTTCTGTTGACTTAGCCTGTGTTTTTGTTGTCAGTCCTAACATTCTGTTAGAGTTCATTGCTGTAAGATTGTGTTGTACTACCATAATATATTCCTCCTTGAATTTAATGCCGCTTCCCTGCGACCATTTTTGTTGATTGTAATGATTCCTGAAAGTCGTACGCTCCTCCAAGAGTCATTACAGAATCGTAAAACTGAAACCCTTAGTTTCCGGAACTTTCACTCTTTAAGTTGTTTGTTCCGCTTTACTTGTATTATATATCGGATGCTTCTCCGAATACTTAATACCTTTTTTAAAAATTTTTTTATTTTTTTTGATCCATAATTTGTGATGATATGGCACTGGTATCGCTCATGCTTTTATAATAATTAAGAACTGTTTTTGATGCCTGCCTGCCTTGTCTTATTTCATGCTTTTTCTTTGAGAAATATTCCTCGACCAGCTTTTTATTCCTGCTTTCCTTAGCCTGAATGGAGACACTTTTTTCCGTCACCTTTGTGATCAGCTCCTGTATCCGTTTGATCTGATCTTTATACGCATCCTTATTTGTACTCAGTTGTTCTTTTACCCGCTCATACAGAGTTTCAAACCCATCATCCAAAGCTGTCAGTTTTTGGATTAACTCATCTTTCTGCCCCATATTGGCATCCAGCTCTTCCATTGATACTTTTTCCTGCTTTAAAAGACTTTCCTGCTCTGCGGTATAGTCTTCTATTTCATCAAGTACCAATACCTTTTTTTCAAGACTTTCTTCCAATATTCCTAAATAATTTTCAATCATAGGTTTCCTTTCCCACGGTTGATGCGCATAACTTCTTTCCATGTATCACGGATTGAACGCAGATGTGTATTTACTTCCTTCAGAATTTCCACATCCTTTTTCATGTTTGCTTGAAACAACCGCCTTTGAAGATAATCGTACATACGGTCATATTCTTTGGCAACTGCATACTGCATGTCGAGTGTATTTCGAAGGTAAGCTATGATGTTCTCAACCTTGACTATATTGCTATGAGCCTTCATAACATTTTTCTGCTCGGCTGCATCAATTGCTATATTGCAGAATTTAATGGCTCCTTCATAAAGCATTAATGTCAGTTCCGCTGGTGATGCGGTCATTATCTTATTATTATTATATTGTGCAAAAGCATTGGGCAATGCCATCTTATCAGCCTCCTAATAAACTTGTTACCGCACTGGCGTTAGACTGCATTTTAGCAAGCGCAGTTTCCATTTTACTGAATTTTGCATACCATTTATCTTCATATTCAGTAAGTTTTGCTTCCATCTCCTTGATCTTAGAGGTGTAATCATCATAATCAGATTTCATCTTCTTATCATCATAGAAACTTCCATAAGAACGGTAACCATTCACTGATTTAGATAACTCAGTCATCTTTGTATCCAGGTTTCTGGACAGCTTTGTGAAGAAAGAAATTACAGTATCCGGATCATTGCTGATCATTGTTTTCAGCTTATCCTCTTTATTCATGGTAGCTGCGTCATCCGGATCACCGGCAATATGATATGCATGACGTTCATTATCCGCCGCCTCAAAATATCCAAGGGGCTCAATGCCAAAATCAAACAAATACATCGTTTTGCCATTTATATCAATGCCTCCAGCCATAATGCCGCTCATAGCAGTAGAGACACTGGATATGTTTTCATCTTTGCGGAGAATGGAATCCTTAACTTTCTGTTCCCACTTTTCTATGTCTTTCTCAGACATAGAAGCTTTTTCTTCATCTGTTAATGGTTCATATCCTTTGGCACTTTCTGCATTGTACAGTTTATCCATTTCATTGAGTACTGCATTATATTCCTTCAGGAAATTCTTGATCATATCATAGATACCATCTGTATCCTGCTCAGTGGTAACAGTAATCTCTTCATTTTCAGCAGTAGTTGCTAATGCAGTAAAGGTCAATCCATTAATCTCAAAGGTGTTATCATTGTTTTCATATCTGGCGCCATTTAAGTAAATCACTGCATCCTGCCCGTCAATTTTGGTGGCAGCCCTGTCAGGATTAATTGCAATGCCATTTTCAATGACACCTGCTGCATAAGATGCTTTATCAAAGTATCTGTCTTCCACTTCACCCTGAAGCTTGCCTGTTGCAGTTGCAGTGTACGTGCCATCACCATTATCTGTCACGTTGATGTAGCTTTCTACTTTAGCCAGTTCATCTCCATATTGTGCGAGATTATCCTGCTGTTTTTTAACTGCCTGGGCATCAGACAGTTTCTCTGTAAGAGCGTCTGCTTCCTTCACCAGTTTATCCAGCTCCTCTTGTGCTGCCTTTTTCTGGTCAGGATCCGTTATTTTCTCAATTTCTTCCTGTTTTTCCTTAATTGCTTTATTCGTTTTATCTCTTTCATTTGCATATTCTTCCACTGATTTCAAAGGATCATCTTTATATTTCTCGTTGATCTCATCAATCTTATCCTGTGCAGCCTTCATGGAGTCCTTCAGACTCTTGTATTGATTCAGATAAGAATTCTTTCTGGATTCCACATCTTTGTCAATCATTTCCTGCATGTTGGCAAGGGTAGCAGCTTTGTCAATCTGCCCCAAGCCGTCTTTTACCACATATTTGGCAAATTTCTCATATTCTGCCATAGTCGCTTTGTCTTTGGTGATATCGGTCTGAATGCCGAGCGCTTCCAGCGCACTTGCACCAACACTTCCGGACGCAGTAATGCTAAAATCATTTTTAGTTCCTGATTCCTTGGAACTAATGCTAATTCTCTGCCATTTTTCATCAAAGCTGGCATTTAATCCTGCATTCTTAAGTTGTGTAAGTACATCGGAAATTGTGGTATTATCATTTACTGCAACATCAATATCCTTATCACCGGTTTTGATATTGATGACTCCATCACCGCCTATAAACCCTTTCATGTCGCTTAATTTGGATAATGCGGTCAGCTTACCGCCGCTATTGCTTTCCACTGTTGCGCCTGTCAGATATCCGTTTTTAGCCAGACTTTCAATTTTCAGCGACTGAACACCATTAACTGCATTGGCTCCTGTAATAACACTGACAGCACTGCTGTTTGAAACCTTGGTTGTTTTCTTAGTGTAAGCATCTGAAAATTTCATGTTTGCCAGATATTTCTGTTGAAGAGACCTTAGTTTACTATTTAAGCCCTTCCAAGCCTCCTGCTTCCAGTTCAAAGAAGTCTGTGCCTTTTTCTGCTTATCAACTTTGGTCCTTCTTACAGCTACTAATTCCTGAATAATAGATTCTGTATCAAGTCCGGACATCATGCCGGTCATACGTAATGCCATAATCTGCCTCCTTTATCTTCTCTCATCAACAAGAATACCTGCCAGTTCCCATGCCTTGGCGATCATATCCAGGGTTTTTTCAGGGGGGATTTCCTTAATTACTTCCTTGGTGTCCTTATCCACGATCTTGATAGTTACCCTGTTTGTCTTATCATGAAATCCAAAAATCGCTTCAGAATGAGACATATTCTTATTCAATTGTTCAACGGCTTTCCGAATCTGCTCGTTGCTTGTTTGCTGCTGGTCAGCGAAACTGCCATTTTGACCGTCTTGACTGCTTTGTTCGCTCTGACTGTCCTGTTTCCCTGTTTCAGCTACTTTGACAGTTGTTGCGTCATGTGCAGTTACCTTATCCGGTGTCGCAACTTCCATGTTCTCTACCGCTGTCTTCTGCACAGGCTTAGCCTGCTGTGTTGTCTGTGCCTGAAATGTCATAGCACTGCTTAATGGTTCTATTGCCATTATAATCACCTCCATGTGATGTAATAAAATTAAAACTTTAGAGTTTTCCTGTCTTCTTTAGTATATATCGGAACAAGTTCAAAAAAATTTATAGATAGAAAGAAAAAACTCACAAAAAAGCTGTACTTTCGTACAGCTTAAAAAAATTCTTATCCCAGCAAATTCCTCAATGCTTCCATTGCACCTGTATTAACCGCATCCTTATTTGCTTCCTGAATCTGCTCATAAACCTCTTTTCGATATACCGGAACATCCTTCGGTGCGCTGATGCCTAACTTTATCTGCTCCCCTTTGATTTCAAGTACGGTAATCTCAATGTTGTTATTAATAATCAAGGCTTCATTTTTCTTTCTGGATAAAGCTAACATTTACTCACCTGCTTTCTTTGCGTTCAAAATATCATAAATAGGGAACTTGACCGCATATCCTTCGCCGTCTATGATAATTTGACACGCCTTCTTTTCTACTACATTAATAATAATAGGTCCCTTTAAGTTCACACTCATTTTTGTCAGGTCGCTGGGTACCGTCACCGTAACCATAACCAGAACTTCTTCCGGCTGCAGCTCCCCGATTGGTTTTAATAATTCATCATCCACCTCCGGATTATAATCCGGCTTTACTAAGAGGGGATCCATAACCGGCATTGCAAAGGCTGGTTCCTGCGCAGACTGCAGCCAGTGAATAGAACCGTTGCCTTTCTCCACATCATGCACCAGTACAAAGTCAGTCAATTCAGGAAATCCGACAATTCCTAATGGAAAATGAATAATCTTTTCATCTGCTATTTCAATTTCTCCAAATACTTTCGTATTAATTTTCATAATCGCTCCTATCTGCGTTTCCGGCACGCCTGCATTAAATAAAGTTCATCAATGACGTCTGCATAATTTTTCCTGTTGCCATAAGAGCTGAATTATAGGTAAGCTCCGTACTGTTCAACTTAATCAATACATCAGCAATATCTATATCTTCATTTTCTGACTGCAGCACCTGGAAAGTTGTCTTTTGATCCATAAGACGGTTGCTGATCAGATCAAGACGCTGGCTTCTGGTTCCATTGTCTGTAACAGCCACATTGGTATCATCTAAATATCCCTGTACCTTTGTAATTGTTTTCTGCAGCATATCATGCACATTTTCGCGGATATAATTATATGCCTTTTCTGCCGCATCATATTTTTTCTTTACATCAGCATATTCAGGAGTGCCCTCATCCAAACCTTTTAAAACCTTATCTAAGTCAACTTTGGTAGCATCAATTTCTGCAAGCTCTGCAAGTGCTTTTTCAAGATCATCAATATCTCTGTCCATGCCGTGTGTAAACACTTCATCCGCAGTGGTATTGACCTGTATTTTCTGGTTATATCCCACATCATATTCTATGGACTGTTTTACACCTTTACCATCAAGATACTCTTCATTATATTTAATGGTTTTGGGATTTCCGGCTTCATCCTTTATGGTACTTTCACATGCAAAATAATGCTCCGGTCTTAAATCCCCTTTCTGCCACTGATCCTTTGTATAAGTAACCTGCAGTTCCGTGTCTGTCCCCAGGTTCTTTACAGCATTTTCCATTCTTTCATATGCCTTATCACTAAAAAGAACCTCTCCTGTTTCCGGTATAAAAATCACTTTATCGGTATTGGCGGCATTTGCTGCAAGTATTTGATCATAAGGGCTGGGAACGCTTGCGCCTGACACCGTATCTGCTGAAAAAGTATCTGTTGCCGCAGGATCTGCAAATTTTATCTCCACATCATCATTAGCCGGCGGCTGTTTCCCTTTTAAACCATCATAGGAAAGGCGAAGTCTGTGAATATTTCCACTGCTAACATCCTGTTCCTTGATATTGTCATACTTCGTGTCCGTGTAATTATCTTTATTTAAACCTTCCAGGCCGCCTATATTTGTATGGTTGATTGTATCAAAAGCAGCAATTGTCTTTTGTTCCGTAATTTTATAAATGGGATAGCCATCTTTCTGCTGTTCTTGTACATCCTCCGTAAAGCTTAAAGTAGTATCTGTCCGATAACCGGTAAAAACATACCGGCCGGCATAATCCACATTCCCGGTGGAATAAAACTCATCCCTTAAAGATTTCATTTGTCCTACAATAATGTCAAGATCTTTTGAACCCAGATCCTTATTGGCACCTTTATTTGCCAGTCTGATTATTTCTGTCAGGACTTTAGTTGTTGTATTCAGCGCCCCTTCCGTAACGTTGAGCCAGCTTTCCGCGTCAGGAGAGTTTTTCTCATAAAACTGTGTCAGCTCCGTAACATTAGTCCGAAGGCGCAGGGCACGGATGGCAATAACCGGATCATCAGAAGGTCTTGTAATCTTTTTCTGAGTGGACATCATGGTACTTAGCTTATCCTGCAATATTTTATTATTGTTGATATTATACAGAGAATTATTCTGCATAATCTTATTGGTCATTCTCATGTTGTTATCCTCCTAAAACTGTCCTACACCCCTGTACGCAAAATCAACTGATCATAAACTTCCGTCAGTGTCTGTATCATCTTAGATGCCAGCGTATAAGCATTCTGAAATTTTACCAGGCTTACTGCTTCCTCATCCTCATCTACGCCGGAAATGGAAACCCGCTGATTATCAATGCTGTTTCTCAATCCATTAAATACTTCACAGAACGTAATGGCATCACTGGTATTTAGACTAATGTCCGATAAAATTGATTCAAGAAGCTGCCCGGCAGTTCCATTACGGAAATTAAATTTATCCCTGCTGGCAAGAAGTTCTATTATCTCGTTAATCTTTCCACATTCTTCCACACCCACATCAGCACTGCTACGGGTTCCTAACAGAGAAGCATCTTTAAGCAATTTCGTATTAATTGTAAAGTTTCCTGCAGTCAGTTCATAATATCCATCGGCGTCAGTAAAATCTGCCATAGTGTATTCTGTGCCATTTCCGCTAAATCCTGTAAATAAATTTTCTCCCAGTTCATTATTGGCATTATATCCACTGGTGAAGATATTATTGATTGCCTCTGAAAACTGGCGGATCCATGCGTTCATCTGTTCCATATAATAAGGAATACCCTGATACTTAATCTCTGCCTCCGTTCTTGCTTCCGTTCCTGCTTTTGCCGGATCTACAGGAGTGTTGGGATCCATTTTAAAGGTATACTTATCTGTTCCGTCAAATTCCCAGCTGTCGTAATAATAAACAGTATTCCCGATGGTAATGCTTCCTCCGGTATCAGATAAGGTACATTCACGCATGTTTTTCAGGTATTCATCTGTCACCTGTATTTCTACCGTAAGGCCATCTGCTGAAACAGAAGTTGCTGTACCGTTAAAGTTTGCACCATTATTCCCATCCCTTAGCAGTGCCAGACCTTTCAGCCTTCCATCCATAGATGCATTAGCAAGACTGAATTCATTGCCATTTGACCACATAATTTTATATAACCCGTCTGCATCTGTCTGATTTACCTTTTGGTCTTTATCTCTTGCCACATATGTCAGCGTATTAAAGTCATTTCCATCTGCCAGCACCTGCCCGCCTGCGATTCGAACCAGATATCTGGTTCCTCCGGTCACCCTGTCAGGATCTTTTGGATCGGTAATGGGCACTTCAGTCACATCTACATCTACAATCTCAGATAATTCATCAATTAATAATTCTCTTTGATCCCTAAGCTCATTGGCGGTAGTTCCTGAAAGTTCAATTACATTAATCTGTTTATTTAATGTGGCAATCTTCTGTGCCAGCGAATTAATCTGATCTACATTTTGCTTAATCTCCAGATTAATATCCTGCTGAAGCTTCTGCAGATTACCATACATATTATTAAAATAATCAGTAAGCGATTTTGCGGAAGCAATAAACTGTGCCTTGGAGCTGTCGCTGCTGGAATTAGTTGTTATAGACTGAAGGCTTGCCGCAAATTTATTAAAAATAGTTTTAAATCCGCTTACATTGTCATCTTCAAAATATTCTTCTATGGTTTTCATGTAATATTCTTTTACTGCATATTCACCATACTTACTATTGTTATTCCAATACTTTACATCATAAAAGCTGTCCCTGACACGTTCTATTGCAATGGTATCCACACCAGCTCCTGCACATCCATAAGTGGTAAAGGTACGGAGTGCGTTATTTGCCTGCTGTACCACCTGCTGGCGGCTGTATCCAATCGTCTGTGCATTAGAAATATTGTTTGCTGTAGTGTTCAAAGCTGCGTTAGAAGCACGAAGTCCTGAACCTGCAATATATAATCCAAAAAATTGTGAAGGCATTTACCTCACTCCTTTCTTATCTTCCAAGTGAAACAATAATATGCTCTAACATTTCACTGATTACATTGATGTACCGGCTGGATGCATTATAAGCATTTTGGAACATAACCATATTGCTCATCTCTTCATCGGAGGAAACGCCAAGCACCTGTTCTCTCGCCGCTGCAATACTGTCAACGGTAAGCTGCTGATTCTCACTGATTCCCCACAAGGCAGAACCGGTATTTGCCACCTGTGAAATCAAATTGTTGTAATAATTAATGAAGTTGGTAGCTGTTTTTACATTAGGATTTAATGTATATGCTTCTTCCGTAAAAATATCCTTCAGTATGTCGGCTGTCTCCTGATCAATTTTCCCATCTGGTTTCTTAAATCCCAGCAGGGAAGGAGCCTGTTTAATGGTTCCGTTAATAATGATATTTTCCACGGAAAAGTCAGCCGGATCCGTGCTGCCTGTCATTGTATTAAAAATAGTGTATGCCTGACCAGTAGCCGGATCTCTCATATAGGTTGAATTGGGATCCTTTGCGGTTTCCCTGTCTGCCGCATCTGCAAACACCTTATTAATAGCAGTGGTTAATTTATTAACCAACTGATCAAATTCCGCCTGCACATTCATTATGATGGACTGCTTAATATCCTTATCATAATAAGCAGGATCCAGATCCTTATGAGTAGCACGCCTGTCGCCTCTTGCAACCAGCATAGCTTTCAATGCGCCAATATCCGTATTCCGGTCAGTGGAAATAATCTGCTGCATGTTGAAAAGCTCGGCGCCCTCTATATTAACCTCTTCTATCCCATTAACTATGTTTGTCTCTGCAAGCTGTTTCCAGTAGGGAGTATAAAATCCTGTTTCCTTGTCTGCATAAAGACAGATTTCATTGTAAGAATCTGCTTTTACAAAATCCTTGCCTTCCAAACGAATCAATGCATTTCCATCAGCATCTTCCCGCACATCAATGTATCCCATAGAAGATAATTCATCAATAAGCTGATTTCTTTCATCTTTCAGGTCATTGGCATGCTCAACTTTACCTGACTCAATTTTTACAATTTCCTGATTTAACTCTGAAATGCGTTTGGCATAAGCATTCATGGTGTTGACCTGCTGCATCACCTGATAATTTAAATTATCCTGATACTCGCAAAGTCCGGTATAAACTGCGTTTGCGCGGCTTAAAAATTCAGAACAGCGCTGCACAAAAACGCCTTGATTTACAGCATTCCCAGGATCCTTTGCCATCTCCTGTACCGAAGTCCACAAATTTGAAATCGCACCGGCAAAGGCTCTTCCTTCCAATTCCTGAAAAAGATTTTCAATCTCTTCCACAGCAACTGCTGAAGTATCATAATAAGCACTTCTTCCAGACTCTCTTCTGTAAGCTTTATCAAGAAAATAATCCCTGACTTGTTTAACCTGAGTATAATTTACACCATGACCTGTCTGCAGATATGCATTAGAAGCAGCACTCTTAGATATGGTCTTATAAGTACGGGTACCAAGCTGCACCTGCTGCCTGGTGTACCCGACAGTATCCACATTTGACATGTTATGCGCTGTTGTATTAAGCGCATTTTGACTTGTTTGCAATCCACTTGCACCAATATATAAACTTCCCATCAAAGACATATTATCACCTCAAAACTTTCACAAGGATTATTGTTTGGCATCAAAGCCTCTTCCATCTACTCCCATGGCTGCCCCTGTGTTGCAGGCACCTTTATTATAATTGGCTGTCTCAGGCGCTGTTTTCATCGCCTGCAGCATATTCATGTCAAATTCCACCATTTCCAGCGCATTTTGAATTAAAATCCTGTTTTGCTCATTTACACGCTTTACTTCATGAACGGCGTTGCTTAATTTGTCATGTACCTTAGCCAGTTTCTGCTGCTCCTGCGGTCTTGCTTTAAGCATATCCACCAGATCCGCAAGCATCAGTGAGTTAACATCCTTGTTGATTACATTGGCGATATCAGTAAATGCCTCTTGTCTTTGCTGTTCCAGATGGTTGATCTTACTGACAACGATTTGTTCTTCATCCGTGAGTTTGGCTAATTCTTCCAATTCACCAGTCACAATGACCGGAGTTTTCTTTGTAGATAATTCCAGCAAGTTTTCATATTCCCGGCTTTCCAGATCTAATATTTCAATCAGATTTTCCATCAAACTTGCCACTTGAATTACCTCATCTCTTCATATTTTTGAAATAATTTATCAGCAAAGCTTGCTGCGCTGACTTCATAAGTTCCTTCCTGAACCCTGGCCTTAATAGAAGCTGTTAAATCTTCCCTGATATCACTGCTTCCTGCCACAGCCTGCTTGGCAGCCTGAATATCCTTCCCCATACTGGAAATCTGCAGATGATCTGAAAAACTTGTATTGCTCTTAGCCTGCGGCTTTGTTGTTTTCTTTGTATCGTATAATCCCTGAACCTGTGTATAAGCCTCTATACGCATTCGGATTCCTCCTTCCGTGGATTTTCCATTATTCATTTTCATCATGTTTTTAACTTCACTATTTGTATCGGACATTTTCTTTCAGACTTTAGAGAGGAAAGGAAATTTTATAAAAAATGGGGCGGCCTCTCCCTGGCTGCCCGTTAAAAATATGCTTTAATTCATTGTTGTGCGGCGGATCATTCGTTCAACAGCTTCATTGGTATTCACACAGCGAAGCTCTATTTCAGGATGATTATTTTGATAAACACGAAACAGCTCATCAGCAAATCCCTGTCCAATTTCTTCAACATCTTTAAAGTCAAGAATAACTGTTTTAAACTTATCAAAACCAAAGTACAGACGTTTTGCCTGTGACCTGGATACAGGATAACCGCTGTCACAAATATGCTTAATTGGAATTTGCGTTATGGTAAATCCACCATTGTCATCAGAATACATATCGAAAATCTCCTTTAATGTTCTTGTTGTATCATTGGCCAGCGCCATGATAATCAGTGTTCCCTTCATATCCCGCATCTTTTTAAATGTTGGCGAGGCGTCAGCCAGGTCTGTAACTATTTCCTTGGTATTGTCCTGAGAAAAAATTTTTTGGTCAGAAATTACCCCAAAATGATCCATAACTTTTGATGTAAAAAAAATCCCCTCCCCGGAATGATTGTGACTATCTGTAGTAAGTTTCCCCTTAAAAAGACTGAATATAGCATCATCCAGACTTTCATAATGATAAAAATCTGCTATCTTTCTAAAAATGCCTATCCCATTATCAGAAATATTTACCCAGGTATATAAGGCATTTTGACTAATGTTGACAATAACCTTTTCTGCATTCGAATGATCAATTACGTTATTAAACATTTCCATGAAAGCATATTCCCAAATGCGTACAACATTCCCGGGAAAGTCCTCAACATAAGAACTTAATGTTTCACGATATATCACGTCTTCTTCCAGAGTTTTCTCTTTTAAATGAAAAGTAAAAGTATTATTTAATGTTTTTACAAGGTAATAATTTCCAGAAGCATCTCTGGCAATCAATCCATCCTGTTCCAACTCATTTATATATTTGTAAACAGTAGTAGAAGAAATGGAAAAAGTATTCGCAGTTCTTTTAACAAAATCAATTTGTTTTTTAAAAATTTTTTCCATTATGTAATTTTTTATTCTGCTTCGTTTTTCTTTTGTGAATGACATTGATATACCTCCAGTTTCATTCTAATACTATAATAAATTTAAATCAACATAAATTTAAACTTATTAAAAATTTTTTTTAATATATTCTGATTTTATCTTAACATATACAAACAATCTTCTATCTTATCCAAATTTTCTCCTGCAAAACTGCAGAAAAAGAGCAGAGTACATATTTTTACATACCCTGCTCCATAGTGAACACTCTGGCTTTATTTCTCTTCGGCTTTCTCCGCTTCCATCTAGCTTCTTTTTCTTTCAATGGCTGTAACAAACGCATTTAACACCTTGGGGTTAAACACGCCGCATTCATTATTTTTTATCATTCTCATAGCCTCTTCATGGCTGAAAGCTTTTTTATAAACCCTCTCAGAAGTAAGGGCATCATAAACATCCGCCACTGATACTACCTGAGCCCATATGGAAATATCGTCTCCTTTCAGGCCATCGGGATATCCCCGGCCATCCCATCTTTCATGATGATGTCTGCAAATGTCATAGCTGTAATTATAAGTTTCTTCATCCACAATATCATAAACGCTTTTTAAAATCTCACAGCCCTGCACCGTATGCTGCTTCATAATTTCAAACTCTTCATTGGTTAGTCTTCCCGGCTTATTTAAAATACCATCAGGAGTGGATATTTTACCTACATCATGAAGTATGGAAGCTGATACAATCTTATCAATTTCTGCTTTGGGCAGATAATATTCCGGGTAAGTATTGCTTACTTCTGTCATAATGATTCCCGTAAGCCCGCAAATCCGCCTTACATGCTCACCTGATTCACAGTCCCTGAACTCTATCAGTGTTGCAAGGGTTTCGATCATAGACTGGTTAAAGCGGTTCAGGCGTTCTACCTGCTCCGCTACTTTTCTTTCCAATTCATTTCTGTGCTCATACAACTCTACCACGTTATTTACACGACAGACTAAAAAGTGGGCAATAAACGGCTTGGTAATTACGTCTACCGCCCCAAGATGGTATCCTTCCAAAAGCATGTCCCTGCTGTTTTCTGCTGTGATTAAAAATACCGGTATTCTGTCAATCTTTCCGTTTTTATTTAATTCCCGCAGCACGCCAAGTCCATCCAGCTCCGGCATAATCAGGTCAAGCAGAACTGCTGAAATATCAGAATGGCTGTCAAGAATCTCAACAGCCTGTACTCCATTGCATGCTTTTATAATTTCATAATCTTCTTTAAATATCTCTGCTAAAATTTCCCGATTAATTTCTATATCGTCAACAATTAATATTGTCTTTTTATTGCTCATTATCAACCTCCGCCTGTCACTCCCCTATTAAAATACAATATAACAAATTTCTATTATATTTGCAAATAGATTCATCAATCAATTGTCTGGATGATAACTGCTTTGCAGCTGCCGGATCTGCTCATCGGTTAATTGCACCACGGGGGAATTTTCATCACAGGTATTGCGGTTTTCAACAATAAGAACACTGCTGTTTTCCATAAGGGTATGGGTATGCCACACGCCGGCCTTCACATTATAACATTTGCAGGGTTCCAGATTCGTGCTTTGTATGGTACCGGCTTCCTCTCCGTTTCCTGCCGTAAACAGGGTACAATTTCCTCTAAGGAGCACAAATACTTCATCGGTTTCCTGATGCTTTTGCATGGTTTTCAAGTTATGTACCTCAAGCTCATCAATATCATTCAGTATTGCCACTCTCCATGTTTCAAAATCAATCACCGGTGCATATCCGGGTTCATTGTACTGTTTGATTTCAATGTCCATTCTTTCCTGATCCATTTTGTCCTCCTCTCAAATTAACCCTATCTCTTTTTCTTTTAAATCTGTTAATGTATTATTATACGCAATTATTTCCCCATACACAATTAAAATTCACATTTTCCGAATCACTTTTTCCTATTTTCCCTGTCGTCCCTTTACTGCCACCCATCCGGCATTATCTTTTTTATATAAACTGCAAGCTCTTTTGCCATTTCTTCTGCCTCTTTTACACGAAGATGCCCCGGCGTCCCGCTTCCATTCCTTCGAAACATATAATGGCTGATCCGCTCGTCTGCAAGCTGCCGGCACACCTGTTCAATGGATGCATCCCATGCTTTGTCATGACACAATAGAGTTGTACAGCAGATAATTTGTGCCTGCGGATATTTTGCCCGAAGATTTTTTAGAAACTCCCCGTACCTTTTCCGCCATAAGACTGCCCTTTTTCCATAAAAATCTTCTTTCATATAATCGTAAGGATGACTGTCATTCTGCCCAAATGCCACAATCACCACGTCAGGCGTATATTGGGAAAAGTTCCATAAAGTGCTTTTTCCAAGTTCTGGTACATAATGCACCTTATCCCACACAGACTCCATACCAATTGCATTTGGCTCAAAAAACCACCCTGTTTTGTCCATCAACGCAATTCCGCCCTGGGCAATGTCGTGAATCTGAGCATTTAATCTGCGGGCGGTCATCCACCCATAGGAATACCAGCTATTGGAATACTCTCCGTTATGCACCGGATCTTCCTTCCCCAGATAGTCCTCCGCCTCCGAGACTTCTCCGGCTGAAACAGAATCCCCATACACCTCAATTTTTCTCTCCGGAACCACAGGGGGTGACAACAGTCTTCCGCCATCTGACAGTTCCAAAGAACAGAATATCATTTCATGGCACCCATCCTGACGTTTAAAAACAAGAATTTCATGCTCTCCTCCCTCTTGTTCATCCACCAGCACAATCTCCGTCTGCCCTTTCTTCTTTAAAAGCCATTTCTTCTGTTGTCCATCTACAATAGCTCCCACATAATTGTCCCAATAAAGATTCCGGTTCTCCACCGTCAAAGCCGCCCTGCTTCCCCAAAAACGAAAATGTACAGAAGGGGCTGTCGCACTAAGTGATTAGTGCGCAGCTCCTTTTCTGTGCAAAAAATAACTGCCAGACCTCGAAAGAATCCGGCAGTTGGTGTAAAATTAATGTATGACCAAACACATTAACTTACAGAAAAATTATAGTCTAAATCAGGGCGGATATCAATTAAAACTTCCGCTAAATATTGAAACAATCATCCCGGAAGATGATTCTGTGCGGTTACTGAGTCAGTTTGTGGAGGAAATGGATTTGACTGACTTATATTCTACTTATGAAAGAATAAATTCCGTATCGCCAAGAACCCTTCTAAAGATTGTGCTTTACTCTTACATGAACGGGGATTATTCCTCCCGTTCCATGGAGCTTAACTGTAAAAGGGATATCAATTTTATGTTTCTTTTGGAAGGCGCACCTGTTCCTGACCATGCAACATTTGCAAGATTCCGAAGCATTCATTTTGCGCCCTGTTCCAAGCGGATTCTTGCGGAAATGTCCAATACACTTTTTGACCTTGGCGAGATTTCAGGCGAGACCATTTTCATCGATGGTACAAAAATCGAAGCCAGCGCAAATAAATATACTTTTGTCTGGAAGAAAGCCGTGACAAAGAATCAGGCGAAGCTTCTGATAAAACTTGCAGATTTTGTTGCGGAATGTGAACAGCTTTATGGGCTAAAGATTGTTTACAGGGATACTGTAAAGATGAAACATGTAAAGAAGCTGCGCAGGAAACTTTATGCCCTCAAGCAAAGTGAAAATGTAGTTTTTGTGCATGGCATTGGAAAAAGAAAAACACCACTTCAAAAGAGCATTGAAACTCTCGAAGCTTATCTGTGCAAGCTCAAAGAATACAATCAAAAGATTCATATCTGCGGGGAACGAAACAGCTATTCCAAAACGGATCATGATGCTGCGTTTATGCGGATGAAAGAAGATGCCATGGGCAACGGACAGTTAAAACCTGCCTACAACCTCCAGCATGGTGTGGATTCCGAATATATCACATGGCTTTCCGTCGGACCGCAGCCAACCGACACTACAACCCTGATACCATTTTTGAAAGATGCCGGAGAACATCTGAAATTCAAATATAAAAATATAACCGCTGATGCCGGATATGAAAGTGAAGAAAACTACCTGTTTCTTGAATCAAACGGACAGCTTTCTTATATAAAGCCTTCGAACTACGAGATTTCCAAAACCCGTAAGTATAAAAATGATATCGGAAAAGCCGAAAATATGGAGTATGATTCCGAGTCAGACAGCTATACCTGTAGAAACAGTAAAAAGCTGACGACAGACCATGTCAGACATTCCAAAAGCAAAACAGGCTATGTAAGTGAAAAAACGGTTTATAAATGTGAGGATTGCAGCGGATGCCCTTACAAAAGTGACTGTATCAAAGGTAACAATTGCAAAACACCTATGGAAGAAAGGACAAAGACGCTTCAGGTTGCAAAAACATTTCTGAAGTACAGGAAAGAAGATCTGGAACGGATTCTTTCGGATGAAGGCATACTTTTGAGGACAAATCGGAGTATTCAGGCAGAGGGTTCTTTTGGGGATTTAAAACAGGATATGCAGTTTAGGAGATACTTAAGCAAAGGGACATCAAATGTGCTTGCAGAAAGCACACTGCTTGCCATGGCGCAGAATATGAATAAACTTCATAATAAGATTCAAAAAGGCAGGACCGGAACACATTTGTTTCCTGTGAAAAGTGCCTGATTTTTCATATCTTAAAGCAAACTTTCAAGCTGTGGGAAATGGCTTATTAAAGTATGCTCTTTTTACAGAATAACAGAACAATCCAAAGCTTTTTCCTGAAAGTACATATAAAAACAGCAAAAATGAAGCTGACGCTTCACGAATTTTCCTTCATTAAAGCGACAGCCCCTTTCTGCTTCTTCTAATTATTCTTTTAAATTTCTGACGCTTTCCTTTAATATCATACGTCCTTCCACAATCGACATACTGTGGTATCGATAATCTCCCGCGATTTGTTTTAAGAGAAGATTAATTGTCTTACGCGCCATTTCCCTGATATCCACTTCATAAGTGGTGATACCCAGATTGCACACGCCGGGAATCGGATAATTATCAAACCCCACCACAGATACATCCTCCGGAACGCGATACCCCTTTTCCCGCAGGGCCTCAACAAAAATCCCTGCTGTCATATCACAATTACACACAAAAGACGTAGGCATTTCTTCTGGAAGCTGAAAAGAAAAATCCTTGTCCCGAACACCCGTTTCCATATCTCGATCCTCAATAATCCAGTCTTTTCTGACCTTTTTTCCATGTTCTAAAAGTGCCTTACAATATCCAAAGTACCTGTCCGTAATGCTATTGGTATATAGAAGCGTGCCTACATACCCTACATTAGTATGCCCCATTTCAAATAAATAATTTGTAAGCTTATACATTCCAAAATAATTATCTGTAACCACACAGTTGCAGTCATGATTTTTATCATAAAAGTCCAGACATACAAGCGGCATTTTAGCATTTTTGATTATCATGGAAAGATAGTCTTCCTTTAATAGCCCAATGATAATCAGGCCATCCACCCTGTCTTCTGAGACCAGCTTGGACAATTCAAGTTCCCGCTCATTTTTCTTGCTTAATATTTCAAGCATTGTAAAACATTCTTTGGAAACAGCCTTGGTCGCCACCTCCTGATACATTTTCCAATAAAAAGATTCCTGCTGATCCCAATAGCGTTCTGAGATAATTACTCCTATATTATAGTTTTTATAGTCTTTCAACTGTCTTGTCTTGACAGGCGGCTTATACCCCATATCATGAGCCAATCTTTTAATCCGCTCCCGCATTTCTTCACTGACGCCTTTTTGATCCGCCAGCGCCTTGGAAACCGTCACTGTACTTACATTTAACTTTTCTGCTATATCCGCTAATTTTACTGACTTGGCCATTTTTGTCTATGCCTTCCCTTCATCTTAGTCCTTCTTATCTGTTATACCTCTGTCAAATGAATAAGCCTGCTTCTGAAATCACCCCACATATTCTGCACAAGATAACCTGCCTTCATCAGAACATCTCCCGTATTTATTTCTTCTTCTCCTTCGATTCTGTACTTCTTTTCCGGAGCAAGCCCTTTTAAATAAATCCTTCTGCTGCGATGGTTCGGTCTTCCAAGCACCTGTACAAATGTATATAAGGCTTCTGTTTTGTCCTTACTCACCACCCCATAGCAGTCATAAAAATGATTTTCGCAGTAAGAGGCAATTCTATAATAATCCCCGCACCTTACCAGCTCATTATATTTATGATACACAGCAATCTGCAATGATATCATTTCCTTTTCTTTCTCTGAAAGTTTTGTCACATCCAGCTCATAACCAAAGGTTCCTGCAAGCGCCACATGCCCCCTTGTCTCCAAAGGCGTGCTTCTTCCCACCGTATGATTAGGACAGGCAGAAACATGCGCCCCCATTGTTGACAATGGATAAATCAACGCAGTTCCCTCCTGTATTTTTAAACGTTCTATGGCATCTGTATCATCAGAGCACCATATCTGAGGACTGTAGTAAAGCATTCCCGGATCAAATCTGGCACCGCCGCCGGAGCAATTTTCCAAGAGCAGATACGGAAATTCCTTAAGCATCCTCTCCTGCAGCTCATAAACTGCAAGCATATACCTGTGATATATCTCGCCTGTCTGATCTGCTGGAAGATAGGCAGATCCAATATCTGAAAGCTGCCTGTTCATATCCCATTTTACATATTCAATGTTGGCGCTGTGAAGGATCTGGGAAATTCTCCCATAAACATAATCCACCACTTCTCTTTGCGTCAAATCAAGCACATACTGATTTCTGCAAAGACTGCCCTCTCTCCCTGGTATGGCAATTGCCCAATCTGGATGGGCCCTGTACAAATCCGAATCAGGTGAAATCATTTCCGGCTCAAACCAGATACCGAGTTTCATCCCCAGTCCATTTACCTCATCTGCCAAAGCCTTAAGGCCGCCTGGCAGCTTTTCTTCATTCACATACCAGTCCCCGAGAGCGCGTTTATCATCAAAACGATTTCCAAACCATCCGTCATCCATTACCAGCATTTCAATGCCACTTTGTGCGGCTTCCTTCGCAATTTGAATCAGCTTTTCCTTATCAAAGTCAAAATAAGTTGCCTCCCAGTTATTAATCAGTACCGGACGTTCCTTATCCCGATAAGTTCCCTGAATCAAATGGTTTCTATAAAAGTCATGAAAAGCTCTGGTCATTTTTCCAAGTCCTTCCCCTGAATAAACCAAAACCACTTCCGGCGCCTGAAATTCACAGCCGGATTCTAATTTCCATTTGAAATCCTCTGGGTGAATTCCCATAACCATACGGATTTGATCAAATTGATCCTTTTCCACCAGCGCTTTAAAATTTCCTGAATAGACAAAATGCATGGCGTAAACTTCTCCGTATTCCTGATTCGTTCCCTTCGTTAAAAGCGCCATAAAAGGATGTTCCTGATGGCTGGATTCTCCCCGCAGTGATTCCACGCTGTATCTTCCATACCCTACAGGCATCCTCTTAATCTGCCTTTCTCTTGCCCATGAGCCGTGAAGAGAAAGCACTTCAAATTCCTTATCGTCCATATCAAGGCAGGCGCTCAGCACTCTCGTCAAATAAAGGGGGGCTTTTCCCGCATTCACAATCCGTACGCTTCTTGTAATCACATCCGCCTTTTCAAATGCAGTGTATAAAAGCACTACTTTCAGCCCTGTATGTACATCTTCGCAGACAATTTCAACACAAGTGCATTCCCCCTTATCTCCAAAGGTGGACGGAAGCCCTGAAAGCCTTGGCTTTTCCTCCAGTATGTTTAAAGACACAAAGCTAAAGGACAAGCCTGTACTTCCATTGGGCATTTCTATGCTGATGCAGTCTTCCCGAAAATCTCCTAAGCCATGCGCAGGATATTCCATAGAAAAGGAATCCAAAAAAGAAAGTCTTTCCCCATTATTTTGGGATGGAACAAAGGGATTTTCCTGAATGCGCAGAGCATACGCAAGATGATAATCATTTAAATAAGCTCCATAATATATGTGGCCAAGAAATTGTTCGTCATCTATCACACCAATCACATAGCTGGTATTTTCCGTATCTATCTTAATAATCTTCTTTACATCTTTCGAAACATTTTCATAACATTGTACAGGCATTGAGGGACCTCCATTTTTTACTTAAATTATAAACTAATTTTCCCTAATGCCAATTAAATAAGACTAATTTTATATTAAAAAGCAGGTGCAATATAAAATTGCACCTGCTCATCATTTATCACGCTTATTCAGCGGCTTCTGATTCTTCAACATCTGCTTCAGCAGCATCTGCTTCGGCAATATCTGCATACATGAAATACCAGTATCCATAAGGTGAATGCCAGGAACCTGTGATCTTATCACTCTGTAACCAGAAGTCATTGTAATAAGCTACAGGAACACATCCTGCTTCTTCCATAAGAATATCTTCTGCTGTATGAAGTGCCTGTGAGCGTTCTGCTGCATCCAGTGTAGTTCTGGAAAGCTCCATAGCTGCATCATATTCAGCATTGCTGAACTTACCGTCATTATTACCATTGGTGGAGTAAAGCAGATCCAGCATATTGGAAGGATCGCTGTAGTCTCCTACCCATCCGTTACGGGATGAATCATAATCGCCGTTACGTCTCATAGGTGTGAAGCTTGCCCATTCAACAATATCTACCTTGCAGTCGATGCCGAGCTGTGCCCACGCTTCCTGCAAATATTCAGCAACTACCTTGTGATAAGCCTGGTCATTGGTTGAGTAAACGATAGAAGGGAAACCTGCTCCATCCGGATAACCTGCATCTGCCAGAAGCTGCTTAGCTTCTTCAAGGTTTGCCTCGTAATTTTCTGAAATATATGCCTGGCCGCCATTTGCCTTGTCAATAAACTGGCTTCCGTCTGTGTCAACCCAGCCGGGTCCCATGAAGTTATATGCAGGTGAATAGGTTCCCTGCATCAGGGTATTTGCCACATAATCACGGTCGATTGCAAGGCTTAATGCTTTGCGGACTCTTGCATCATCAAAAGGCGCCTTTGCAGTGTTAAGGCTCAAATAGTAGGTTCCGATAATAGGATCTACATAGAAATCACTGTTCTCTCTTAAAGAAGGAATTTCTTCTGCCGGAACACTCTTGATCATCAGAACTTCACCTGTCTGATATGCACTTAAAGCCGCATTGTCATCTTCAATCAAGTTCCACTTAATACCATCTAACTTGATTGCATCTGCATTCCAGTAGTTAGGATTCTTGCTCATAAGGATATGAGAACCGGGTACCCACTCTGAAATGTAAAAAGGTCCGTTACAAATATAAGTTTCTGCTGCTACTGCCCATGCATCCCCATTTGCTTCAACTGTTGCCTGCTGAACAGGGCTTAAGGTTGCAAATGCTGCAAGGCTTCCAAAATAGGAGCAGGGATTAGCCAGGGTAACAACCAGTGTCTTATCATCCTGTGCTACTACCTGGAGTGCATCCAGATCACCGGTAATTGCCTCGCTAAAGCCTTCTACCATACCAAGTACGGTTTCTGCATAAGGAGCAGCTACCATAGGATCGCAGACTCTCTTCCAGCTGTATTCAAAATCCTTTGCTGTTAAATCAGAGCTGTCAGACCACTTTAATCCATCTCTTAAATGGAAAGTCCATGTAAGACCGTCTTCGCTTACCTCCCAGCTTTCTGCCTGTCCGGGAATCAGCTGTCCATCCTCGTCTACTGCTAACAGACATTCAAATGAATGCAATAACATGTTACCGCCATCTACTGCGGAGTTTAACGCAGGATCAATGGTCTCAGGATCAGGTCCTACCTGAACGGAAAGGATCTTCTCGCCGTCTGCTGTTTCTGTACTGGCAGCATCTTCATTCTCTGTGCCAGACTCTGTAGTCGTCTGTGAACTATCTGCCCCCCCGTCTGCTGCCGGTGTGTCTTTACCGCCGCAGGCTGTAAGGCCAAGAATCATGGTTGCTGTCAGTAAGAGCGCAAGTACTCTCTTTTTCATAATTCGTCCTCCTCTTAAATAATTATTTTTTATAAAACAATACAGACTCTTTTATAAAGCGTCTATATCGGTTTACCACATTTAATTGCACTTGTCAATATGATGACAGGCTGCAAAATGCCCTTTTTCCAACTCTTTCCATTCAGGAGTCTGGGCTGCGCACCTCTCGTCTGCATAAGGACATCTGGTTCTAAAACGGCATCCGGAAGGAGGATTTAAAGGACTTGGAACATCTCCCCCAAGCACGATACGCTGGCTCTCCCTTGCAGTCTTGGGATCTGCAACAGGAATTGCTGAAATCAGGCTCTTGGTATAAGGATGAAGTGGTCTGGTAATCAGCTCGTAACTGTCCGCAAGCTCAACCATTCTGCCCAGATACATAACTCCAATTCGGTTGGAAATATGCTTTACCGCGGAAAGGTCATGGGCAATAAACAAATAAGTCAGTCCCATTTCCGCCTGCAGATCTTCAAACATATTGATAACCTGTGCCTGAATGGACACATCCAGCGCCGAAATCGGCTCATCACAGACAATAAATTCCGGTCTTACCGCAAGGGCTCTTGCAATCCCCACACGCTGCCTTTGCCCGCCGGAAAACTCATGAGGATAGCGGTTTGCATGTTCGGAATTAAGCCCTACATGACTAAGCATTTCTATAATAATTTCATATCTTTCCTTTTTACCTGAAGCCATCTTATGGACATCAATGGCCTCACCAATAATATCACCGATTGTCATTCTCGGATCAAGACTTGCATATGGATCCTGGAATACAATCTGCATTTTTTTCCTGTAGGGAAGCATATCTGCGTACTGTTTCTTCTCCACATCAAAAATCACTTCGTCGTTATAGAGAAAACGTCCTCCTGTGGGTTCATACAGCCGAAGCAGTGTACGTCCTGTGGTGGTTTTTCCACAACCTGACTCTCCTACCAGTCCTAAAGTCTCTCCTTTATCGATGGTGAAAGAAACATCATCCACCGCCTGAATATACTTTTTGTTTTTTCCAAAACCGCCGCCCGGAAAATACTGGCGTAAATGATCTACCTGTACTAATTTTTCACTCATCTGCGGCTCCTTTCTCATGAGACGAAGTCTCAAATTCTTCTTTTTGGTTAAGCCAGCACTGGGTATAATGCACTTCTCCAAAATGAGTTACCGGAGGCATTTCCCTTAAGCAGATCTTCATACATGCTTCGCATCTGGGTGCAAAAGGACAGCCTTTTGGCGGATTCAGCATATCCACCGGCGTTCCCTCAATGGGTACCAGTCTCTCATGATCTTTCGTGTCCAGTCTGGGAATAGAGCGAATCAGCCCTTTTGTATACTGGTGCTTTGGATGATAAAAAATATCCTCTGCCGTACCATATTCCACAATCCTGCCCGCATACATAACAGCAATTCTCTCGCACATGCTGGCAACCACGCCAAGGTCATGGGTAATCATTATGATGGCCATGCCAAGCTTATTTTTTAATTCCACCATCAACTCAAGGATCTGTGCCTGAATGGTCACATCAAGGGCTGTGGTCGGCTCATCTGCAATCAGAAGTTTAGGCTCACAGGCAAGTGCAATGGCAATCATTACTCTCTGGCGCATACCGCCGGATAATTCATGAGGATGCTGCTTTAATCTCTTTTCCGGCTCATTGATTCCTACCAGTTCAAGCAATTCTTTGGCTCTTTCCTTCGCCTGGGTTCTTGTTTTATTTGTATGGAGCAGAATTGCTTCCATAATCTGATTTCCTATGGTATAAACCGGATTTAAACTGGTCATGGGATCCTGAAAAATAATGGATACCTCATTTCCCCTGATTTTACGCATTTCCTTATCTGACATCTGTTCGATCTGATGACCGTTAAAATAGAGGCTGCCGCCAAGAAGTTTTCCCGGATGGGCGGTCAAGCCCATCAGACTATATGCGGTTACAGACTTGCCGGAACCACTCTCTCCTACGATTCCCAGCACTTCTCCCTGCTTCAAATGAATGGAAACATCATTGAGCGCTTTTACCTCTCCTGCCGGAGTGAAAAAAGAAAGCCGCTCGTTTTTTATATCTACAAGATAATCTGACATATTCCCAAACCACCTTTCCTAGTGTTTTAATTTTGGATCAAATGCATCCCTCAGTCCATCTCCAAACAGGTTAAAACTTAAAATAATAAGACTAATAAGCGCTGCCGGAATAAATAGCAGGTAAGGATACGTATTGATACCATTTAAAGCATCACTTGCAAGGCTTCCCAAAGAAGGCAGGGGAACTGCCACACCCATGCCCAGGAAGCTTAAAAAGCTTTCCGTAAAGATAGAAGAAGGAATCTGCAGTGTTGTGGTTACGATCAATGTACCAATACAGTTTGTCAAAAGATGCTTTCTGATAATTTTTCCATTTTTAACACCCAGCGCCCTTGCCGCTGTCACATATTCGCTTTCTTTTAAAGTCAGGATCTGGCTTCTTACCATACGCGCCATCCCTACCCAGTAAAGAAGGGCAAACACAATAAAAATACTGATCAGGTTCTCGCCTACCACGCCTACCCAGGAAAATCCCGGCACCATTTTAAGATTTTCCAATGGCGCTTTTAATGCAAAGGATAACAGTACAATCAAAAGAATATCCGGTATCGTATAGATAATATCCACAATACGCATCATTACCAGATCCACCCAGCCGCCGAAAAACGCCGCTACGGAACCGTAAATGGATCCGATCACCAAAATAATTGCGGTTGCAACCAAACCTACGATCAGGGAAATACGGCTTCCCATCATAACGCGGATGGCATAATCACGTCCCATTTTATCTGTTCCGAAAATGTGGGGAAAAACCTTTTCTCCTGCATCAATCCGGGCCTGTTCTTCTGCGGAGTACTCCATAGGTGCAAGATGATTTGCACCTTTAAACTGCTCCTTATAGTTGTAAGGATAGAACATCGGAACTATGAAAGAAATAAACATTACAAAAATGATAATCACAAGACTTACCATAGCTACTTTATTCTTTGAAAGACGGCGCATGCCATCTTTCCAAAAGCCTACGCTTTCGCGCATGATAATCTGGCTCTGCTTTTCCTCCTCAGTAGCCGGAAGGAAATCCTCCGGTTTTAATTTTGATTGAAAACTCAATGGATTCTGCTTCATAATCTGCTCCTTACTTCACTTACTTCAAATTAATACGGGGATCTACCAGCTTGTAGACAATATCAACTACTACATTCATTATAATGATCAAAGTAGCCAGGAAGATAGTTGTTCCCATGATCAATGTATAGTCACGTCCACCGATGGCTCCGATAAATTCTCCGCCGAGTCCCGGAATAACAAAAATCTTCTCAACAACAAAGCTTCCCGTTACGGTATAAGCCAGCATAGGTCCAACATAAGTAACTACCGGAAGAATTGCATTTCTCATTGCATGTTTAAACAAAATCCAAAATCCTGCCACGCCTTTTGCCTTTGCAGTACGCATATAGTCCTGCCCCAGTACGTCCAGCATGGAAGAGCGCATCAGCCTCATAATGTAAGCAGTGGGATAAAAAGATAGTGCAATCACCGGCATAATATAATGCTTCCAGCTTGTAAGCCCCATGGTGGGAAGAAGTTTTAAATTCACTCCCAGCGTATACATTAACAAAGTGCAGACCACAAAACTGGGAACTGCAATACCGCAGGTGGAAAGTACACTGATTAAACTGTCAAGGAACTTTCCTCTCTTTAAAGCCGCAATACATCCCAAAGGAATCCCAAGACATAATGCCACAAAAACAGAAATACCTCCTACTCTTGCCGATACAGGGAATTTCATTGTTATAATGGACATAACAGTACGCCCTCTCTGCTTTAAGCTGTCTCCAAAATCTCCCCTGACGGCATCCGTCATATATGTGAAATATCTCTGGAGCAAAGGCTTATCCAATCCATATTTTGCCTCCAGCGCCGCTGTCGCCTGAGGACTGATTGCTTTCTCTGATAAGAATGGCCCGCCGGGAACCATGTTCATCAGAAAGAAAGTAAGGGTAGCAACCGCCCATATGGTAACGATTGCAAGCATGATTCGTTTTACCACATACTTTAACATACTAAAGTCTCCTTCTCAAACAACGGATGTCTTGCATTACACGATATCCTTAAAACTATGTAAAATGGATATCTTGCAGTGCAGGGCATCCCTTATATATAAAAAGCTGTATTTACCTGCTTTCTATTTCCTTCTTCTCAATATGAAAAATAAAGGACCACAGTGTGACACAGCTTGACCACTATCGTCCCTCCAATAACCGCTACTATATTATCAAAAAAAGGGCTTATTTGTCAAGCCTTTCCACATTTACAATCACTTATAAATTTTAGAAAATTTTCCTTTTTCAGAATTTTAGCTTATGCTTTATTTCTTTTACAGGACTTTCTCATAGCACCACCAGTCCTCCCCAAACATCTGGCATTCACCTACAACTTCAAAATTTAATTTTTCATAACTGCGGATTGCTTTTTTATTTGTCTTGCATACCAGCAAATGTACGCTTCTTTTTCCCCGCCTTCTTAATTCTTCCATGGCATGCTGAAGTAATTTTCTGGCAATTCCCTGATTCTGATTTTCAACCCTGACGCCAATCCTTGATAATTCCGCTGAGGGCTGCAGCTCTTTTGACCAGCAGGTCAGCCTTTCCACGTTCTCATCCTGATCAATGGAAATTACACCTGCGATTTCTCCCTTTTCATCCTTAAGGCAAAAAAGCCCGTCTCTGGACAAATCTCCTTCTATATCAATTTCCCCTGGATACTCTTCCGTCCATGCACAAAACTCTGTTCCTGCCAAAGACCTGTAAAGGGCTAAAATTTCGCTTTTATCCTTTTCAGATGCCTGTGTAAAATTCATGATCAGACTCCTTTACCATTACCTTTTTCCTACTTGCCTAATAGAATTTCCTATATAAATTTTAGGCGGCATAATGCAGGAATAATCCTGCCCTTTACATGCTTTACGTTCAATCATCTTAAGCAGGCGCGATGCCACTTCCTTACCAATCTGATATCCCTGGTGAATAGAACAGGTAATCCCCTCCTGCTCCCAATCTTCCCCTGAATAGTCAAAACAAACCACAGAATAGTCCTCCGGGATTTTTTTCCCCTGTATTTTTAATGCCTGGCGCACCAATCGATAGATCATGTAATTGCAGCAGACAATTGCCGTACATTTGGGAATTCCCTTTAAAAACCTTTCGATGGAATGAATGAAACGTTCATCATGTGCTTCATTTGAAATGCACCATTTTATATAGTCATCCTGAAGTTCTGCCTCATATCTTTTTAAGGCTGTGGCCATTCCCTGAAATTTCTCAATACTTTGATAATTATCATAAATGAAGATTCCTGCTATATGTTTATGTCCTGCCTTTATCAATAGGCCAAGAAGTCTGTCAGCGCATTGTTTATCGTTACTGATTACCCGGGGGTAGTCCAAATCTTTATAATAATTATTATAAAAAATAACAGGTATGTTTTTTTGATAAATCTGTTTATAACAATCCAGATTAGGGTTCAGCAGGCTCGCTTTTACACCATCTACAATAAATCCCTGAAATCCCTGATGAACAACCGTCAAAAGACATCTCCGCTCATTAGAAAATTTATTGTCCGTAAGGAATATGCGCAGTTCAACCTCATCGGTAGGAAGCACACTTCTAATCCCTTCCAGTAATGCCGAGTTTGCATTTGTATCCTGCCCCTGCAAAACCAGTCCCAATTTTATTGTGCCGCTGTTTCCCCCTAATTCTTTTGTCAAAGCCACTTCTTTATTTATGTAGGTTCCACTTCCTTTTACCTTTCGGATCAGTCCTTCTTCTGCCAGCCTGGCCAGTGCCGTTCGAACTGTTTCCCTGCTTACCTTTAACCTGTGGCTTATTACATTTTCCGATGGGAGCTTTGAATTGTCCGCAAACTTATTTTCATCAATATAAGACCGCATCCAAATATATATTTGTTCCGATTTTTTGTCCAAAGCTCCCATCAGTACATCTCCTTAATCTGTAATTACAGGTCTTTTTCCTTCCGCCTTCTCTATCCAGTTCAAAAGGCGTTCTCTCATATCCGCTTTTACATCTTTATAATCAGGATCATTTACCACATTATTTAACTGATAAGGATCTTTTTCCATATCATATAAAAAGTCATCCGCATAAACCTCAGATGATGCCGCTTCACCACCATTTAATCCTGGAGCATATACGGAATAAGTGTATCTGGGTGTCCGAACGCATCTTCCAATCCTGCTCTCAGAGATTTGGGCAAATATCTGGTTTGGCCGATTATCGTCCTTTTTCTCCACTACGTCTAAAAGATTTTCTCCTATCATAGCATCTCCCACATCCACTCCTGCCATAGCAAGAATTGTTTTAGGAAGGCTTTCTGTGCTGACCAGTTCTTCTACCGCTAAACCTCCCTTAAAGGGGCCTCCTGCGATTACAAGCGGAACTCTCAAGCATGCATCATGACAGGAACGTTTATAATCATCATACCCATTTAAATGACTGTCTAAATTTCTTGTTTTAAAATGAGAGCCATGATCTGATGCAAATATAATAATGGTATTTTCATACAATCCTTTTTCTTTAAGTTTATTTACCAGTTTCCCTAAATTTTGGTCCAGGCTCTCACAAGCTCCTAAATAATCCGGATATTCTTCTGCTGCATCGCCCTTTAAAGCTTTCAAATCCTCCGGAAGTATGAAATCTTTAAACTTTTCTTTAGAACCCTCCGGTCCTTCATAACATTTACGGTCATTTTGGTGATGAGGCTCAATTTGGGAAATTGTCATAAAAAATGGTTTTTCAGTATCTCTCTCATCAAAAAAGTCAAGCGCCATGTCTGTAATACAGTCGGCACGGTAGCCTTTAAAATCTATACGATTATTATTTTCATCAAAAACATATCCATCATAACCATGTGAAGTAAATTCTAATACATCTGCCGTACGCCAGAACCCGGTATACCCGCCTCTTAATTCCCGCGGAATGGCAGTAATCGTGTGATCAATGGTAGGCGGTTTCTCCAACTCCCCGTCGCTGGCAAGGTGCCACTTCCCTATATAAGCAGTTTCATATCCTGCCTCTTCTATGTAATCCGCCAATGTTTTTATGTCCTTGGGCAGCATAATATTGTTGCGGAAGCATCCTGTTTCCGTAGGATATTTACCTGTCTGAAAAAGTGCGCGGCAGGGCCCGCAGACGGGCTGAGGTGAAAATGCATAATCAAATTTTACACCTTCCGCCGCCAGCCGGTCAAGATTTGGTGTAATGTCGAGCGGCTGCCCAAAGCATCCACAAGTATCCGCTCTTTGTTGATCTGTAAAATAAAATATTATATTATAAGCCATAATCTTTCCTCCACTATTTTTTTACTTGCCCATTTGATTCTTTCAGCTTGCTCCTTATTAAGGCTGCTACTGCAAGAACTGTTAATGTTATAAAAATAATACAATAAACACTGCTTACGAAAATTGCAGGGTTTCCATTAGAAATCAAAAGAGCCCGGCGGAAATTTGTTTCCGTCATATTCCCAAGTACCATACCAAGAAGAATAGGCACCGGAGGCATATCTAATTTACGCAGCAGCCACGCAATCACTGCAAATATCAACGTTACTCCCACGTCAAAATAATTTTTATTTACCGAATAAGCTCCTGCAAAGCAAAACATAACAATAATCGGCGTTAAAATTTCCTGTGGAATAGATACCACTTTTGCAAAAAGACGTGTCAAAAAGTTTCCTTGCAAAAGCATAAATAAATTAACAAATATTAATCCTATCATAATCGCATACATGATGTCGCCCTGGGTGGTAAAAAGGCTGAGTCCCGGATTTAATCCATTAATCATCAATGCAGAAAGCATAATTGCAACTGTTCCATCGCCGGGAATCCCCATCGTCAATAAAGGAATTAACGTAGCGCCAGTTACGGCATTATTTGCTGATTCTGCCGCTGCAATTCCTTCTACACTGCCATGTCCAAATTCCTCTTTATGTTTAGACATCGCTTTCGCCCTGTCATAACTAAACCAGGAAGCTTCCGAAGCACCGGTTCCTGGAATTATTCCTACAAGAACGCCAATAATAGAAGAAAGAATTGTAGGCCGGATCATTCTCTTATATTCATCTTTTGTAATTTTTCCATCATCATTTATTTTTTTTGAGTCTAATACAAGAGGTCCTGATTTCTTCTCTGCCTTTGCCAGAATTTCTACAAGCGCAAAAAGTCCGATCAGGCAAATAGCCAAATCAAGCCCCAGATACAATCGGGGAATCCCAAATGTAAATCTGTCATAGCTTGTCATGGGATCCGCTCCAATGCAGGAAATTAAAAGCCCAATACAGGCAGCAATAATTCCCTTAATCATACTTTTTCCAGATACACCGGCAATAATCGTTAAGCCAAACAGACAGACCATAAAATATTCAGCAGTTCCAAGCTGTGCTGCCACCTGCGCCACCTGGGGGCCTAAAAACAGCAGCATTAGTGCTGAGAAAACGCCTCCAAAAGCAGATGCATACAATGCTATTTTAAGCGCTGCCTTAGTACGTCCCTTTTGAGAAAGGGGATGTCCATCCATCATTGTTGCTGCTGCATGAGGTGTTCCGGGCGTATTGATCAAGATTGCCGACACGCTTCCGCCATATCCGCCGGCACAATAGATTCCAAGCAGAAACATCATGCCTGGAATTGCAGTCATTCTATATGTAAAAGGCAGAAATAAGATGACGCAAAGAATAACTGAAAGTCCGGGAACTGCTGCAAACACAGCTCCAATAAATACGCCCAAGTTCATCCATAAAAAATTTTCTAATGTAAATAAATGTTCTAATGCCGGACCAATAAACTCTAACATATACAGATGCCCTCCCCTAAAAATTTACATTTAATCCAAAACGAAACGCAACCCAAATTAACACTGCCGTAACAAGTGTAATTGCATAGTAGCTTTTTTTACGGCATCTAAAATACAGCAAAAATCCAAGACAGCAAAAAATTGCGCCTATAACAAATAAATCTGTAATCTTACATATCAAATAAGTCAGAAATAATATTGCCAGAATTTCAAGCGCTTTTACTTCAACCAGTAAATTAACTTTTTTGGTAGTCAGCGGACATTTTTTAATAAAATAGTTATAAAGCTCTTTCAGCAAAATTATTCCACTGAAAATCATCATCACCACCATAAGTAAAGTAGGAAAAGCACGTCCGTTAATTACATCTGTATCTGATACCGGCACCTGCTTTGGCATAATTAATAAAATCACCACTCCAAGAAGCAGAAAAAGAATCCCTGTAATAAGTTCAATAGGGAGGCTTACTTCTTTATGAGCAAGTTTTTCAGCAATTTTATCCCTTTTTGCGTCCAGCCGGTCCAACCAGCTTTGTTCTCCTTTCATACCTTCAAACTCCTTTCATATGAAATACTCATGAAGCATCAGCCTGTTTCGTATGTCATTTTATTTAAAAAAATGTTCTCAAGATACTTATAAAAAGGGATGGGCAGTCCTATCTGGTCCTGTCCATCCCATGAAAAGGTTCGATTAGTTTACTACGATATCATAATATTCATTTACAATGTTTTGAACATTCTGAATGTGATCCTGAACATCCTGTTCGCTCATTGTGTCAACCTCAAGCATCATTGTATCGCTAAGCCATGATGCCATTTCATCATCTGCAAGAATATCGTCATAAAGCTTCTTTAATTCAGCAACTGTTTCAGCTTTGGTCCCAGAGCGGGCAAGTACAAAGCATCTGTTGCGGAAATAAGGATATCCATATTTTCCTACGCCTTCTACTCCTGCAAACTCACCGTCTGCAATATCTTCAGCATCAAATGCACAAACAATCGTTACGCCTCCCTGCTGATAAGTTTCAAGTATCTGTGACTGATGGGAAACTGCAAAATTAGTTTCTCCCCTTGCAACTGCCTGTGCTGCCTCTGCTGCCGAACTATAAGGTGTTATCTTTAACTTCTCCCCATAACCCATAGAACCGAAAAGGGCTGCTGCTAAAAATGCCTCTGAACTGGTTGCACCGTTGGCAGCTACGCTTATTTCATCAACTCCTGCAAGATATGTTTCCAAATCGCCGATTCCATTAATATTAAGGCTTGCATCTGCAGACATTACAAATACGGAAGAATACAAATTTTCAACAAATACAAAATCATCATATGTAAATTGTAATTTTGCCGGATCCAAAATTGAGGTAATGGAAAATAGTCCCTCTCCTGCAAATACCAGTTCCGTATCATTTGCTTTCGTATCAGCTACCCATGTATTAACAGTTGCCGCATCACCCTTAATCGCATCTGCTACAAGAATAACACTGTCGGAATAATTCGCTGACATTGATGCTGCTTTTTGACTCACCATTGCGGCTACTCCTGAGGGAGCCCAAGGACAGGTAACAGTCCATGTGGCAGTTTTACTTCCTCCGCATCCTGTCAACAAACCTACTGCCAGTGTAAGTGCCAAAATACCACTTAAAATTCTTTTTCTCATCTTCCCATCTCCTTTTTCATAATTTTACGATCCCTGCAGTTTTTCGTACATCTATAATGTGTTTACACTATATCACATTCCGATTTTTCATCTCAACAAGTTTTCTTATTTAAAGCAAAAAGTTGTACGAAACATGCCATTTTGAACAAATCCTGTATGATTAAGAAAGAAAAATTGGTACTTTTGCAACACTAATTTGATTCACTCCAAAAATGTTTAGTATATTTTTTTGTATAGCTCTGCTATTTCCTCCAATCTGTTGATCGTATAGTCAAAAAATTCATAATAAGAAGAACAGAAATAGTTTTTAGGCATCCGGTGCCTTCTGCATCCCCCCCGGCAGATTGACATATATTTGCAGCATTTACAATCATCATGAATTTTTTCAGATTCTTCAATAAATCGGATTTCCTCTCTTTTTTTGTTAATTTCCATGAAAGAGCTTTTATTTAAATTACCAAGTTTGTACTCATCCAGCATATAAAAATCACAAGGATACACTTCTCCATCCGCCTCAATTACATTCTGACTGGAGCATACTCCGCTCATACCACATACATCAATCGGCATAAGCAAAAGCATTTTTACATATTCTTCAAACTGCTGTATGTGCAAAATAAGTCCCTCTTTTACGTCTTTATACCACAGGTCAAACAGTGTCTTTAAAAAATGTCCATATGCTTTAGGGGTTAGGGTATAAGGATAGCGCTCTTTTTCTTTATATAACGGATTCAAACAGGGAATAAATTGAAGATATGCAAAATCATTCTGCTTATAAAATTCATAAATCTGCGGAATCTTTTTGGCTGTCAATGCATTTACTACCGTCAGAATGTTATAATCCACCTTATGCTTTTTTAACAGCTCAATTCCTTCCATGACTCGTTCAAAAGTTCCATCTCCTTTACTGTCAATCCGAAAAGAATCATGGGAAAACAAAATTCCATCTAATGAAACACCTGTCAAAAAGTTGTTTTGCTTAAACAGCTCTGCCCATTCATCATTTAAACAGGTTGCGTTTGTCTGGACTGCATTCAAAATTTTCAGGCCTTTTGTATTATATTTTTTTTGCAGTTCTACGGACTTTTTAAAAAAATCAATTCCCCGAAGTAAAGGTTCTCCCCCCTGATAGGTAAAAGAACATGCTGTATCTGAAAAATCCAAGGTTTTTTGAATGACATTTTCCAAAGTTTCCTCTGACATAAACCCATAAGACTCCACCTTCCTGTTTTTTACCTCATCATGGTAAAAACAATATCTGCATTGCAGATTACACATTCCAGAAGCCGGTTTTATTAACACACTGATATTTGGCATAAACCCTCTTATCCTTTCGGTTTTATCCTATTTTTTAAAATCATATAGTTTCATTGTTTCTGAATTTCTGTACTCATGCTTTTCATAGTAGCCGATCAGCCTGCCCTCGTCCCGAAGGGCAACCATATAAACATCTTTGTTCTGTTTTTCATTATGATAAGTATATATAATATTGTTTTCCTGTGATGCGGCAAACCATTCCACCACCTGTCTTATCTTTTCTCTTGATTCTTCATTATGGCAGTTTAAAAGGTTCTGCCCTATCAGATTTTCGCCGCCCCATTTTTCGTAATTCTTTATTGCTGCCGGATTCATGTAAATAATTTCATGCTGCAAATTACAGATAACTACCGCACTTTTATCCTGGTCTATTACACTTTTAAAATACATAGTCCTTCCTCCTAGTCTGCCTTTTGGTGTATTCATTCTATATAAATATGCATGGGTATGTCAAGACGGTTTGCGTTTAAGTTCCTCATGTAAGATTAAAGCTATTTATTGATCACAGTTTTGTAAGATAGCACACCATTTTCATAAATTATAAAAAATCTTTTTACAAATTTCCTCTTCGATATTCGGAAGGAGATCGCCCTTTCAACTTTTTAAACACCTTGGAAAAATATTTTTCATCCTTAAATCCAACCTTATAGGCGATCTCATATGTTTTCAGATAATTCTGTTGTAAATAAGAGCAGGCATGCTCTATACGGATCTCATTGAGATAATCTATGAATCCCTTTGATAACTGCTTTTGAAAAAGAGTAGACAAATACCCTGGGGATATACCTGCCTTCTGCGCCACATCTATCAGCATAAGATTCTCATAATAATGTTCTTCCATATATTCTTTTGCCAATTCCACCAAATGATTTTTCTCTTCCATAGGCTTAATTTTCGCATCTTCCTGCACTCCAAACAATTCATCCACTGCTCTATTAACCATCTGTAAAATATCAGAAGATCTTACCGGCTTAAGCAGATATTCCTTCGCCCCCAGGCGCAGCGCCTGCTGACAGTATTTAAACTCATCATCCGCAATCAACAACTTAATGCTCATGCTGTCTGATCTCCTTTAACCCACAGGGAACAGACACAACCACAGTAGTTCCCTGTCCAACCCTGCTCATAATACGAAGGGTATAATTTTCATGGTAAATAAGTTCCAAACGTTCTTTTACATTTTTAATCGCATATCTTCCAATACGCTGGCTTGCATACTTACAATTGCCCGCTTTATCCCAGATTGCCTCCATCTGTTCCTCGCTCATTCCAACACCTGTATCCTCAATCTGAAAAGTCATGAACGCATCTTCTCTTTTCCCAATAATGGATAGAGAATAATTTCTATCTGCATTTTCAAACCCATGCACAATTGCATTTTCCACAAAAGGCTGCAGGATCAATTTCGGTATTTCTTCTCCTAAAATAGCTTCATCCAACAATATTTCATATTTTAACCGCTTCCCAAACCGCATTTGCTGAATATGCAGGTAACGATCCAGCAGCTCCGCTTCCGTCTGTACCGTCACAATTCCGTCTCCTCTGTTTAAAACAAGGCGGAACAACTGGGAAAGTGACAAAATATCCTCCGCTATCTCCTCATTTTCTGATTCCATTGCTTTCCAGTATAAAGAATCCAGCGTATTGTATAGGAAATGAGGATTGATCTGTGCCTGAAGAATATCCAGTTCACTTTCTCTTTCTTTAATCGCCAAAATGTAATTTTTATCAATCAGTTCTCTAATATCATCTACCATTCTATTAAAACACGCCGATACCTCGCCCACTTCGTCCTGAGTTATTGCCTCTATTTTTTGGCTGAAATCTCCCTGCTTGAAATTTTCCATTGCAGCGCTTAATGTATGCAGCGGCTTGGAAACAATATTGGAAACCAACAGTAAAACAGGGTATAGTCCAAACAAAAATCCAATCAACAGTGCCAGCGGTGCATAAATAACCGCATTGCTTAAATCCTTCCATCCCACCTTATGCACAATTTTATAAACCATCGTTCCTGTCTCTTCATCCCGACAGCAGTAAACGTTATAATTTCCCCATGTGTTGCCCTGAATCAGTTTCTGGTCTGTAATCTTCAATGTCTTCTCGGCAAGGATATCGGATATCACTGTATCATTAATATTTCCGCAGCGCACAAGTTCTGCGCCATATTCACTCATTATCACCACCGCTTCCCGCCTGTCACGCAGAGAGTTCTGACATATCTCATCAAATATTTCTGCCGACGAGCCAATCACAAGATATCCTAGTTTATTTCTGCGCGCCATATCATAAATTTCACGGTACATAACAATTTTATCGCCCTGATTAAACTGATAAGTATCAGACTCATATCGTCCTACTCTTTGCCACAAAAACTTGCCTTTTTCCTGTATGGCAAGAGCATATATCTCCTGCTTTCTTACCTGCTCCATATCCCCTATATAAGAGGATCGGTCAACACAGCTAAGATATGGATTAATTCCATTTTCTGGATATATAGCAACTGTTTTAATTTGTCCATCAATTGCCACCATATCCTGTATGATCTTCATTGGTGCATAGTTCATCCACAGTCTGGCATCATGATTCAATTCCTCTGGTTCATCCACGGTCAAAATCCTCTTAATTTTTTGCTGTGACAGCCAATTGATCTGCCCTTGATACCCAAATGCCTTTAATATATTATTAAGAAGACCGAAATCCGGATTATAGATAAATTTCCAAAGATAAGCAATTACTGCTACAGAAATAACATTGGGTATAAAGTAGATACATCTGAATACGCCCTCCGCCTTTCCCTGCAGTTTATCAAGCACTGCTGCAACTACAATCGCCAAAGGATGCTGTATGCAAATAAATCCAATCGCCAAAAGCAGCGAGTTTTTTATGGAACGTCCAAATGCACCGTCATGAAATAATTTTATATAATTATCCCATCCAATCAATTGCGCCTTCCCCATTCCCGTATAATCTGTAAATCCATAATAAATACTCAAACAAATCGGCGACAGAACTGCAAATAAAAAAACCAGTATCCCCGGCAGAACAAGGCTAAAAATTACCAGTTTGTTACTATACAGTTTTTTCATATAAATTCTCCTTTCCAGCAAAAATAAATTGTATCTCTTATTCAACTCCAAATAAGAAAGAGGATGTTGCAAAAGTAAAATTCTTTTGGAACATCCTCTCCTAAATCACTTAATTAATTCTGCATTTATTCACATGCCGCACCGATCGCCACGAGGAAGTCATCTACAGATGTAGAACCATTGGATACACCCTGAATCTCACTTTCAATCGCTGTCTTGAATGCGGAAGGTCCACAGTCATTGATTGGTGTTCCTGAAACACTGTCTGCGTTTTTCAAGATGTCCATAACCTGCTTCTGTAATTCAGTCTCATTACCTGTCAGATATGCTGTCTGATCCTGTGCAGACATACCTACTCCATTTTCCCAGCCATATTTTGAAAGCTTATCCGGCTGATACATGTAATTCAAAAATTTAATTGCTTCCTCTTTCACAGTAGAATCAGCAGACACTGCATAACCGCCGCCATTCCATGCAGCAATGTCATTTGCTCCGCCTTTTCCGCCATCAACTACCGGCATAGTAAATGCCCGAATGTTGTCACGAATTTCAGGTGCAATATCTTCATTTAATGCCATAGAGCAGTCCCAGCTTCCCATGCAGTACATTGCAGCCTGACCATTAGTAAATAAGTTCATGGTTGTTCCATAATCCTGAGAATCATACCCAACCTGGAACATACCTGCTGCCACAGAATCTACCAGTATCTGTGTAGCTTCTTTCATCTCAGGTGCAGAAAAATCACCTGCTGCAACTGCATTACGTACAATATCCGCATAATCTGTTCCGGCAACCTTTACAAAAATGTCTGTAAGGAAGCATGCCATTGGCCATCCATCTCCGCCATCCATAGCAATCGGCGTTATTCCAGCCGCTTTAATATCAGCACAAAGCTTTTTCAGTTCATCATATGTAGCAGGAACCTTCCAGCCGTTATCATCAAACATCTTCTGGTTATAGTAAATCAGCATAATGTCGGTGTTTCTTGGAAGTCCATATAGCTTATCATCTTTCTTAAACCCCTCCAGCGATCCTGCAATAAAACCATAATCTGCATAGTCTGCCTCATTCAGTTCTGCAAGTACCCCTGCATCCAGTACCTCATCTAAAAATGAAGGCTGTCCCCAGATGCTGACAACATCCGGCATACCATCCATTACATATGCCTTAAATTTCGTCTTATAGGCTTCCTCATCAAGCGCCTCAACTTCAATCGTCACATTAGGATTTGCAGCCATATATTCGTCAATAATCATCTGTTCTACCAATCCCTGACCGTTTTTCCGATCAGGAAGATTGGAAAAAACTTTGATTGTTACTGCTTCGCCCGAACCTGCTTCTTGCACCATCTCATTGTTTTCTGCTGAACTTTCCTGCTCGGTATCCTGTACATCACTTGAGGTTAATGTACTACTGCCTGAATTACTGCATCCTGCAAGTAATGAAACAGCCATAGCTAATGTAAGCAATGATGCAATGATTTTTTTCTTCATTTTTGTACCCTCCCATTTCTTAATATATTTTTTTGATGGTTCAATCTTATCATCACTCAGAATGCATTTACAGATGCCAATATTTCAAAATAGTGTAATATTTTCGACTGAAATATAATACCCCTACCTAAATAAACTATTTTTAATTACAGGTCTTTATCTGTTGAAATATCGTCATGCTTAGGATCACCAAAATTGCAACCTGTATCGCCATGACTTCTTTTATGCAAAAATAGACTTGCCCATAATCCTGTGCTATAATGAGTCATTACATAAGAAAGGCGGACAAGAAATGAATCTATTGGTAATTGACGCACAAGGCGGAGGCATCGGCAGACAGATCATCTCTGCTGTGAAAAAAAGCTTTCCGGAGCAGTCTGTTACGGCTGTGGGCACCAACAGTACTGCCACATCTGCAATGCTAAAGGCTGGCGCAGACAATGCCGCCACTGGGGAAAATTCTGTTATTGTCTGTTGCCGCAATGCAGATCTGATCGCAGGCCCCATAGGAATTGTAATTGCAGATTCTTTAATGGGAGAAATTACTCCGAAGATGGCCGCTGCAATAGGACAAAGCAATGCCAGACGGATATTGATTCCAGTAAATCACTGTAATAACTATATTGTAGGCGTGCCTGACCTGTCGCTGGCAAGACTCATAGACGGCGTTGTAAAAGAAATTGAAAAATATGTCAAATAGTTTCTTTTCCATTCTGCTCTGCTTGCCATGCTTTCTTTTTTATGATATAGTAGATTTCGTTAAGTGGCATGAAGCCTCTTTTGGGAGCTGAAGTTCCTGTATAATTTAGCAATAAAATATTCCTGATAATGTATGTGCATGAAGGCATACAATCCGCGTGAATGGGATTGTGTGCTTTTTTTAACAGGAAAATTTCAGTTTACAGGAGGAATTTATCTTTATGAAAAAAACATTTTCTTTGCTGCTGGTAATTTTAATGCTCTTAAGTTTATCCGCCTGCGGCACATCCGATTCACCAGATACGGACGGTGCATCCGGATCTCAATCAGGCACTTTTGACACTCTCATCTATGGCAGCAATGATTACACCAGAATTAACCCTGCTATGGACGAACACGGCGAAATTAACATTCTGATTTTTAATGGTCTTACTGCTCATAACGGAAAAAATGAAGTGATTCCCGGACTTGCAAAAAGCTGGGAGTTTGATGAAGCTTCCTGCACTTACACTTTTCATCTGGAAGAAGGGGTAAAGTGGCACGACGGAGAAGCCTTTACCGCAGATGATGTAAAATTTACCATTGAGGCAATTATGAATCCGGAAAACGGATCTGAAAACAGTCCCAACTATGAAGATGTGGAAGAAATTATTGTAATTGATGAAAACACCATTTCCTTTCATCTCTCTGCCCCCAATGTTGCTTTTCTTGATTACATGACTATGGCCGTCTTACCGGAGCATCTGCTTTCCGGCGAGGATATGCAGGAATCCGATTTCTTCCGCAATCCCGTCGGTACAGGCCCCTATAAACTGGAAAGCTGGGACGTAGGGCAGGCAATCACCCTTGTAAAAAATGAAGATTATTTTAAAGGTGCCCCCAATATAGGCAAAATTATTTTTAAAATTGTTCCTGATGACAATGCCAAAGCCATGCAGATGGAATCAGGAGAACTAAATCTGGCTTTACTTACCCCTAAAGATGCACAGGCTTTTTCCGGAAAAGAAGGGTACACCTGCTACGACATGAAAACCTCCGATTATCGGGGCATTCTCTTTAACTTTCAAAATGATTATTGGACTGAAAATAAGGATATTATTCCTGCTATCTGCTATGCCATTGACCGGCAGGCAATTATTGATGCAGTCCTTCTTGGACAGGGCATTCCCGCCTATGGTCCGTTGCAGCGTAATATCTACAATAATGAAGCAGTAGAGCATTACGATTACAATCCCCAAAAGGCAGTAGAAATTCTTGAAGCGGCAGGCTGTACCATGAATTCTGACGGATTTTATGAAAGAAACGGCGAAGTGATCGGTTTCGTCATCAGTGTGGGGGCGGGCGATCAGGTACGCATTGATATTGCGCTGGCAGCTTCCCAACAGCTCCGCCAAGTGGGAATCGACTGTAGTGTGGACATTCCTGCTCAGGTAGACTGGGGCGGACAGATGGCCTATCTGATCGGCTGGGGAAGTCCTTTTGACGCGGATGACCATACATATAAGGTATTTGGAACCGGCAAAGGGGCAAATTACAGCGGCTATTCAAATCCTTTGGTGGACCAGTACCTGATTGCTGCAAGGCAGTCAGATGTTCCGGCTGTACGTGCCGAAGCATATGATAAATTTCAGACAGAGCTGGCAAAGGATCCGGCTTTTGCCTTTATCTGCTATGTGGATGCCAGTTATGTTGCCGCTTCTTCCATTCAGGGCATTTCACCAGATACCATAATGGGGCATCATGGGGTAGGCATTTTCTGGAACGTAGCTGAGTGGACAATTACAGACTGAACATAAAGGAAGAAATACAGCCCTCAGTTTCTATAAGTATACCTGATGGCAGACAAAGCATTAAAACTTTTAGAATGGAGAAAACATGTCAGCGTTACTTGATGTTAAGAATTTATCAATCAGTTTTTTTACCCCCAGAGGGGAAATACAGGCTGTAAGGGATGTAAGCTTATCCTTGCAGCCCGGTGAAGTGCTGGCTGTTGTAGGAGAATCCGGCTGTGGAAAAAGTGTTATGTGTAAAGGCATCATGAGACTGCTTTGTTCCTCCGCCAAAATTAAATCCGGCAGTATTTTCGTAAATGGTGTGGATATTACCAGTTATAAAGAGCGGGACATGCATAAGCTGCGTGGGAAACTATTTTCCATGATTTTTCAGGATCCCATGACTTCTTTAAATCCCACCATGACCATCGGCGCGCAAATAGCCGAAGCAGTAAAAGCGCATCAACCCAAAATCTCCGGGAAAGAACTGGACAATCGGGTAATAGAATTAATGAAGTTAGTCGGAATCGAGCGTCCTGCGGAACGCAGAAGGCTGTATCCATATCATTTTTCCGGCGGCATGAGACAGCGCAGCGTTATGGCCATTGCCCTTGCCGGAAACCCGCAGATTTTGTTTGCGGATGAGCCTACCACTTCGCTTGACGTAACGATTCAGTCCCAGATCCTTAACCTGCTTCGCGAATTGCAAAAAAATCTGAAAACTGCTACCGTTTTTGTGACTCATGATCTGGGAGTTGCCGCACAGGCGGCTGACCGGATTGCGGTTATGTATGCCGGAAAAATTGTGGAAATCGGCACAACCGAAGAAGTATTTCATGATCCAAGGCACCCTTACACCTGGGGGCTTATGCAGGCGCTTCCGGCCTTTTCCAAAGGCCGGGACAGGCTCCATACCATTCCCGGTATGCCTCCTGATCTCATTTCTCCGCCAAAAGGCGATGCTTTTGCCTGCCGCAATGAATATGCCCTTAAAATTGATTATGAAGAAGCACCGCCCATGTTTTCCGTTACAGATACCCACTATGCAGCTACATGGCTTTTGGATAAACGAGCGCCGAAAATCACCCCTCCGGTTATGAAACTTTCTGAAGGCTCATGCTGTAAGAAAGACTTAATAGCTCCCGAAAAGGATTTAACACTTTCCAGCCATGTGCCCATTCCGGAAAATAGAAAAGTAATATTAGATGTGCGGAATCTTTGCCATACCTTTTCCCTGGGGCAAAAGCGTTCATTAAAAGCAGTGGATGACGTCTCTTTTCAAATACGGGAAGGCGAAATTTTCGGTCTGGTAGGAGAATCCGGTTCCGGCAAGTCAACCCTTGCCCGCTGTATTATGAATATTTATCCTCATCAGGAAGGCAGCATTTTATATAAGGGAATAAATACCTGTGACCAAAAAGCTTTCAGGAAAAATAAGAAAATGCTGCAAAGGGAAAGACAGCTTATTTTTCAGGACTCCGCCTCCAGCTTAAACGGACGGATGAAGGTTGGAGATATTATTGCAGAACCTATGAAAATACAGCATATCGCACCGCCCCGCGGAACTTACCGGAAAGAAGCGGAATTTCAAATGCATTATGTAGGGCTGGATCATTCTTATCTGGATCAATATCCGCCGCAGCTTTCCGGCGGCCAGCGTCAGAGAGTAGCAATTGCCCGGGCCCTTTCAATGGAGCCGAAGCTTCTTGTTGCAGATGAGCCTGTAGCCTCATTGGATGTGTCCATTCAGGCGCAGATTATTAATTTATTCAGACACCTGCAGGCAGAGCATGGATTTTCCTTCCTCTTTATCTCCCACGACCTCGCAATGGTTGAGTTTTTGTGCGACCGGGTGGGTGTTATGTATCAGGGAAAGCTGGTGGAAACCGCGCCTGTAAAAGAATTATTTGCACATCCCGGGCACCCCTATACAAAAGCTCTTTTATCCGCTATTCCCACCCTTAATCCAGAAGAAGAAAGGAGTGTGCAGCATTGACCAGACAAAATCCTGCCATTTATTTTGGCAAAAAACTTTTTATGTTTCTTTTCAGCGTATTGCTTCTTTCCATAATTGTTTTTTATATTTCCCGCCTGGCTCCCGGCGATCCACTGGTATCTTATTATGGGGACCGGGTTGAAAAAATGAGCCCCCAGGAACGGATATGGGCGGAAGATAAGCTAGGATTAAATCAGCCTGTTTCTATACAGTATATCTGCTGGCTTAGGAATGCTCTGCATGGAAATTTCGGCATTTCCTATAAATATAAAGCGGATGTAACAGAAGTAATCAGGGGACGAATAGACAACACCCTGCTGTTAGGCGGTATCGGGTTTCTTTTCATTTTCCTGCTTGCTCTTTTTCTTGGCACTGTGTGCGCCTGGAATGAAGATAAATTATTAGACCGGCTTATATGCAAAGCAGGTACTATTACCAGTTGTATTCCGGAGTTCTGGCTGTCTTTGGTTTTGATTTTAATTTTTGCCGTAAACTTAAAATGGCTGCCCAGCAGCGGTGCCTACACCGTAGGAAAACCAAATGATATGGGAGACCGGATTTTACATTTAATCCTGCCCTTAATCATAGTCGTGACATCCCATTTATGGTATTACGCTTACATGATACGCAACAAGCTGTTGGAAGAAGTAAGGGCAGATTATGTTCTTCTGGCTAAGTCCAAGGGATTAAAAAAGGGCAGTATTATGTACAGACACTGCCTGCGGAATATCCTTCCCTCCTATTTTAGCCTTATGGCGATTTCAGTTCCCCATATCCTGGGCGGAACCTATATTGTGGAAACTGTTTTTTCCTATCCCGGAATCGGCACCCTTTCTTATGAAAGCGCCAGATATAAAGACTATAACCTTTTAATGCTGCTATGCATCTTATCCGGCATTTTAGTAATTTTATGTAATATGATTGCACAAATAATAAATGAAAAAATTGATCCCCGGGTTAAAGCGGGCAGACGGGAGCAAGGTTGAAAGAAAAATTCTTTCAACCTCCCTGATTTAAATGCCTGCATTAGCAGGCA